>NZ_NSBT01000009.1 GCF_002285435.1 Actibacterium ureilyticum | reverse complement strand
TGACCTGAGACCCGACTTCCCTCCAGCGTTTGGGAGAATCCGTCGGTTGATTTCTGGCCTTATGCAGCCTTGGTTTCCAGTCTCGATTTCAACGCAAATTCCCGCGGCGTGAGATTGCCGAGCGATGAGTGGGGTCTGTGTCGGTTATAGTCGTCCTTCCATGCTGTGATCTTCTCTCGGGCTTCGGCGAGCGATGAGAATAGGGTTTCATTCAAGAGTTCGTCGCGGAAGCTGCCGTTGAAACTTTCCACGAATGCGTTCTGCATAGGCTTTCCCGGTGCGATATAATGCCAGTCGATCCGTGTCTCCTGGCACCATCTGAGCACCGCCATACTGGTCAGTTCCGTCCCGTTGTCGCTGACAATCGTTCTGGGACGTCCACGCCGCGCCATGATCGCCGTCAGTTCACGCGTGACACGCAGACCGGAGAGCGACGTATCGGCGACGAGCGCCAAGCATTCGCGGCTGAAGTCGTCTACGATGGCGAGCACCCGGAACCGTCGCCCATCTGTGAAGGCGTCAGACATGAAGTCCAAGCTCCAGCGTTCATTGGGGCGTTCCGGCATCAGCATTGGCCTTCGCGTTCCGAGAGCACGCTTTCGACCACCTCGCTTGCGGACTTGCAGCTTCTCTTCACGATATAGCCGCCTCAGCTTCTTTTGGTTCACCTGCCATCCTTGACGCTCGAGCATGACATGGACATGGCGATATCCGAACCGGCGACGCTCAGCAGCCACTGCCTTCATTGCCTTGCGCAGACCCGCGTCGTCCGGGCGCACGCTTTGATACCGCACACTCGACCGATCAACGCCAAGAACAGAACACGCCCGCCGCTGGCTTACCTCGTGCTCTTTGCACAAGTGCGCCACAGCATCCCGCTTCGCGCCGGGCGTCACCACTTTCGCGAGGCGACATCCTTCAACATCGCGTTGTCCAGCATCTGCTCGGCCAACAGCTTCTTCAGCTTCGAGTTCTCGTCCTCCAGCGACTTCAGCCTCTTGGCGTCCGACACTTCGAGGCCGCTGAACTTCGCCTTCCATTTGTAGAACGTGGCCGAGCTGATCCCATGCTCGCGGCATACATCAGCCGTCGAAACGCCGCCCTCCTGCTGCTTCAGGATCGCGATGATCTGCTCTTCGTTAAACCGTGATCTCTTCATTCTGTTCGTCTCCTTTGTTGGGGCGAACTCTACCTCAAACTGGAGGAGAAAACGGGTCTCAGGTCACCGGATAACCGTAGAGTTGGACGACCTGCGGGATGCGATCCTCGGTGCAATGACGCCAGCACGCCCCAAGCTCAGAGCGGCCGCCTACCTGGCCACCAGCCTTCGCACCATCGATTATCTCGTCAACACTGGCGACCTCGAACTCATCAAGCGCGGACACTCCCTGAAAGGCTATGACTTCCCGGCAGTCTCCGAGTCCAGCCTGAACCGCTTTCTTGTCGACCACACGACCGTCGGACGGCTCGCCAAAGGGATCGGCCAGAACTTCATGTTCATGATGCACGCCCTCGAGAAATCCGGTATCGAGTCCGTTCCTGTGCCAAAGGGCGTTGGGCGCTACTACCTGCGAGAGCATCTCCTGGAACGCGTGTCGTTCATGAAGTTCGAAATCCCGAAGGAGTTAGATTGGGCGACGGTGTAAGTGGGCGGAGAGCGGAAGTTCGCTGCGAGTGCAAAGAGCCAGTCGTTGTCAAAGCAAGTGCGGACCTTGGCGCGGAGGCATTGGTCGACGGGTTCGCACCTGCTCTAGTACAACTCACTTTGAGGCCAAGCAGACAATCTGGAGGCTTGAGCGGACGGATAACAGGTTTTGTTTGGCCAGTCCTTGTCGCTGCACCTGCATTGCCGGATAGAGTTTGCCTGTTTAGAGTGAAAAAACGGGCAGGTACTCAACTAAAGTAAGGATAGAAATGCACGCGAAGATCGTCCACCTAAGTGATCTCCATTTCAAAAACGACGCTGAAAATAGGAAGCGTATTGAGTATCTGAAAACGGATCTCCAGCGGCTGGAAGCTGAAGGAGGGGTCTTCACCGCTTTCACGGGCGACCTAGTGCAGGCTGGTGATCGGAACGAAGACTACGATGTGCTTTTCGACATACTCATCGCTCCGCTTTCAGAAATGGGTCATGAAGTCTTGGTCATTCCCGGAAACCACGACGTTCAACGCTCAGTTGCGAACCATGAATTCATTGAAAGACATCTGGCGGATCGGACTAGCTCTTACCTCTTTCAAAGGTCCCGCGAGATGGTCCAACCAAACTTTGATGAGGTAGGGGACCCTCTTGAACATTATCGAGCGATTGAAGAAGTTCTCGGGCCATATGACCATCATACTTACTACGGCTACTCTCGAACGCGCGGGGGCTTATCGTTTGTCGGAATGAATACGACTTGGTTATCGCGCGAGAGACCTGCTGGGGAAACTGACAGGGGAAAATTAAGGTTAGAACCCTATGTTCTGGATAAGCTCTCCGAAAAGCTGCCTTCCGAAACTACGAAGGTTGCTCTCTTGCACCATCCCGTTGACTGGCTTGAGGAAACAACGAGAGACGCAGTATCCAAACTACTCATGAACCGATTTGATATAGTTCTTTATGGCCATGTTCATGCGACGGATTTGACAAATCTGACGCAGATTGGTGCCGGATGCATCTTTATGCAATCGCCACCTTTACGGTCGGGCTGGTCGAAGGGCAGCAATGGGTACACCATTATCCAAGCCAATTTGGAGCACAAAAAATTTGAAGTAGAGTACCGCGCCTATTCTGAGACCCGCCGCAAATTTATCCTTGGAGAGGATTTCGCCCCTAAGGGAATACTAAGGCCAAGAGAGGAAGACGAAATCTTCTATAGCATGAAGCCTTCCGGCGAGACACTCATAATGAGATTTAACGAATCGGAAACCTTTGACTATACTGCGTGGTACAGGGCAAATATTCGTGCAAAATCCAAGACTACCTCCAATTTCGTAAGCCCCAAGGCACGGAAAGTGTCGGCGGATCAGGACGATACTTGGCTGGAACCAGCTTTGCCGGTGACACAGTTGGCCAAATCGTCTTTTCGAGATCAGTACTATATTGCACCGCTAGATTCGGGCTTGACCACTGCAGCTTTCTTGACCTTCAAAGAGATTGCTGATGGCTTCAATAGCCTCAGGAAAATTCCTGCATTCTTCGATGCTAAAGAGCAAAAGATAAACAAGGCTTCGATCCTCAGAGAGATAGGTCGCACATGCCTTGTTGGCTACAGCCATGCTGAAGTTGAGGCATTGGTGAACTTGGGTGGCGTCTGCGTCATAGTGGATGGCCTTTCTTTGGCAAACGTCGAGCAGTTCAACCTATTTCGCGAAGTTGCTGGTAAGTTCTTTCCAAAGGTTCGCTTCATATATTTTCTCACTACTGAGCAGCGTGGGGCACCGTCAGTCGGTAGCGCCATTCCAAATCTAAATTCGGAGACAGACGAGGTCTACGAGTTTGCTCAGATGGATGTAGCAGACATTCGCGAGATGGTGTCTCTTCGTTCCTCCGAACACAGCGGCTATCCTATAGATTCTGTCGTGTCACAAGTAGTCGAATCCTTTAGGCAAATGGATGAGCCAGTTTATGCGAGCAGCGTGGCAGTTGTGGTCGAAACGCTGAATCAAGATCCAGAGTTTAAGCCGATCAACAGAGCTCGCCTTCTCGAACGATACGTCGAGTGCCTATTGGGTCGCTTTGACCTAGAGGATGTGCGCGAAGGAACTTTTGCTTCGAGTGACAAGATTGACCTTCTAAGTTTCGCTGCTCGGCGAATGCTTGAAGAAGATGTCCAAGGCATAGCTGAGGAAGCTTGGAGCGAACTATGCGACGACTACCAAAGAGCTTATCTAATTGATCTTCCAAATCACCTTCTTGATGAGTTCATTGAGAAGGGAATTTTGACCATTTTTAGGGGTCAGGTGACATTCAGGGGAGATTACCTTTTTTCATTCTTTGTTGCTCGCCAGATGAAAGCTGACCCGAAGTTCTCGGAAGAACTGACCACAGGAGAATCGCTCTTCAAGTATCACAAGGAAGTTGCTTTCTATGGTGACCTAGAGGGCACAGAGACACGAGGCGTTCTTGACTCGATCCATGCCGCGCTTGATTGCTTACAAGCTATCCTCACTGAAAACTACTCAGACGCAGGCGTTGACCTTGCCGCAGAGTGGCGAACAACCTGCATTGAACAGGATGGCACCTCGAGCCAAACGGAGGCATTTGAAAACGCTGCTGACAACTTGGGTCGGGCGGGCGCAACTCCTGAACAGGCTGATAGGTTCGATAATTCCCAACTTTCGGAGATAGTTCGGCGTCGTGGCGTTACTAAACGAATGGCTGTGATGGAAGCAGAGGCAAAACTGCTAGTCGCGCTAAGGCTCTATGCTGCCCTTTTAAAAAACGCCCTTCAAGTTCCTGCAGCCGAGAAACTCAGGCATCTATCTAAGCTATTTGAGTCTGCGGAGACTTGGGTGGGCTTCCTCTGTGCCTATCGAGACGAGATTACTTCCAATCCAGTTGTAATGATAGGAGGCATTAGAATTATTAATGCCACTGCATTGATCGATTCGGACCGATCTGCGCGTGAGTTCAAGTACAATGCGCCAAATAGTATGTCGCGAGTTCTTGCCGAAGCGCTAAAAAACCCTCAATTGGCCACCGCACTCCGCAAAGTGTTGCCTGAATTGCAGCCAATGAGTGCTCTCTTCGCTCGTGATGCGCTTCTTGGCCTTCCTAGCGGTGAAAATCGGGAAGCGTATCTCAGTAGCCTAAGAAATGAGAAGGACATCAACCTGGCAACTGCGTCTCTAAGGACGCTTCGAGGAAGATATCTAGCTTCGGGACGAAACAAGGCCCAGAGAGAGCATATCGAAGCGGTAGTTGACCAGTTGTCGCGGATTGGCAGTTCTGTGGGCAATATCAACTTCGACAAGTTGAAAAGGGCGAGGATGATTCAAGACATGAAAGAGAAAGCAAATAGCCAGCACAAGGAAATTCGTTGAAGGTGTAGCCTAGTCAAGTGAAGAATGCGCAACTCAGACGCGATTGAAAGCGAGCGCCCGCAGCGAATGACCGGTGTGGAGAAGCTGCAACGCAGCGCTCGAAGTTGGGGTGAAGGTCCTGTGTGGATGGCTCCTGCATTGCAAGAGTTTTTTGTGATTGCGACGGTCTGTCAGTACAGTCGCGTGTCCGGCCTGTTCGCGCGGCGGTTGCCGCTGGCCCTGATGAGTTCCGCAAGCAAGGTTCCAATCGGCTAAACGACCTCAAGGGCCGCGACATTCATCGGAGTGTCCTGGCTTTTGGTTGACTTCGTTTCGCATCATCACATCAAGTGTCTTGCATCTCGCGGCAGGATCAGACGATCGGCTGCCGGTATTCCTCTCGTTTCGTCAGCAGTGCCCAGATGATCCGAGCGGATTTGTTGGCCATGGCGACGGTTGCGAGCCGGAACGGTTTCTCGGCGAGCAGCTTGGCAGTCCACGTGTCCGCCTTCTAGGGTTTATTCTTCGCCATCAACGCTCGCGATGTCATCCCGACGATCAGCAGCTTTCGGATATAACGGTCACCCTTCTTGGTTATCCGTCCCAAGCGCTCTCTGCCACCGCTGGATTTGTTCAGAGGCGTCAGACCCAACCAGGCTGCCAGATCGCGCCCTGTCTTGAACTGGCGGGCATCGCCAATGGTGGCGACAATATCGCCGATGCTGCAAGGGCTCCGATGGCAGCAACGAGCCCAAATTGATTGATGCTGCGGTGAGCATGAATGTCAGCTTTCAGTTGAAGGGGTGAGTCCGGCTGGGGGCGAAAGTGTATCACAAGCGCGGATTGTCATGATTTCGGTCATCTGCATTAAACTGTGAGCAAAATAAGCGTTTGAAATTCAGGTGGTCTTGGTCCGAACAATGTTCAGCGTGTTCTTCAAGCCCGCTTTGATCAGCGCTTTCGCAAGGCCTTCACTCATGAACCAGGCGTCATCGATATGTGGGTCCGCCCAGATATCGGCCCCCTGTAGGGCACTGGCCTTTGTTCGAACAAAATCTTCTTCCTCTCGCGCAACGCCGGACAGGCTGAAAACATCATCGTAATAAGGTCGCATACGCGGTGTTTCATCCCGCCGTACCGTATCCTTGGCGTTGCCGATGCAAAGAATGCTGGCCTCTTGCTCAATCGGCGTCGTGCGATCGAACTGGTAAAGCTGAACGGGCAGGAAATACCCATTCCCCATATCGTAGCGGTTGAAAGTCTCGATGATCTTCGGGGTGAAGAGGAAATTCACCGGTCCGAAAAAGCCCGGAAGCTTCTCATCGAAGTGCTCATTCCTAGAATGATAGAACTTCGTTGGCATCTCGTCTTTGGGAACGACTTCACCCGCGCCCACGCGGCGCGTTATTTCATAGGTTTTGTCGACTTCGGCTTGATCCTCGAGCTCCGGACCAAAGTCAGGAAAGAAGCCATGCTCGAAGGATGAACCACCCCGCATCCCTGTCGACATCCAGATCTGTTCGCTCATGTGTTCTCTCCTGATTTGCTCACGCCCATCTTTACCAACGTTTCCTAATCCACCAAGCACCCTATGATCGCATGCAGGGCGCATCACAGAAACAGGGACGGCATTGAATGGCATATCGGTTCAATACGAAGACGATTGGTTATTATACGGACTATTTCGATTGTCTCGACGGTGATCTAAAAAAGGTCACCAACCCCGATCAAAGCGTGGATGTGGGGAAATCTCCGCCTGAACAAAGATTGTCGCGGGTTTGCGGGCGTCCGATCGACCCGACCTATCTGCCCACGCGCTTGCGCCCCAAGGGCCGGCGCAAGAAAATGGGCGATCTCTATCACGACCTCATCGGCACGCTCTGCTCGGAGAAGGTCAAGCGCATCGTCGAAGAGTTCGAACCGGGGGGTCACGCGTTTTACCCCGTCACCTTCGTCTGGAAGAACGGGGAAGAGGATCACGGCCATTACGTCTGGATCGTGCAGAATGCGATCAAGGCCCTGCATCCTGACCTGGTCTATCCACCGTATTCAGGGCCGAATGAGCGTTGGGCTGGGGACAATCCACGGAAATGCCCAGACCGCAAGATGGTGTTCAGCAAGGAACGGATCGGCAACGCCCATATCTGGTCGGACCCACAATATCACTACAAGCGGTTCATGACGGATGCGCTGGCGCAGGCGTTTCTTGATGCTGAGGTGAGCGGTTTTGCACCGGATCTGCCGGTCGAGGTTGTTTAGAGTTTAAAGGGGTTTGGGTACGATGAATTGCACTGCCTTACCGCGATGTTCCCGTTTCCGAACCGGAGGTCTGTCACGACCGCAGCGAAAGCTCACTTTGTCCCGCAGATTGTGAGTTCGACCACTGGCGAGTTTTGCTCTCGCAGGGAAAGTCCGGTTCGGTGAAGCTGCAATGCGGCGTCGCGAGACTCGATGAATGGCTGGTTTGGGCCGCCCGCGAAGACGGCCCAAGTTGCTAGATTTCAATGGCCTCTGCAATCGCAAGGGCATCTTCCAGTTCCACGCCGAGATACCGGACGGTGCTGTCCATTTTGGTGTGCCCAAGTAGCAGCTGGACCGCCCTCAGGTTGCCCGTCTTCTTGTAGATCTGGGTCACCTTTGTTCGCCTCATCGAATGCGTTCCGTATGCGCTGGCCTCCAGACCGATCGACGTGACCCAATCTCGGACGATCCGGGCGTACTGGCGTGTCGAGATGTGCAGACGTTCATGGAACCGACCCGGCCAAAGGTACTCCGAGCCGACCATGAGCTCATCTTCCATCCACTTTTCGACAGAGGCGCGTGTGCCCTCGGATATCTCAAATCGCACAGGTTTCTGGGTTTTGCTTTGAAGGACCGATGCCCGTTCTTTGATCTGACCAGACGCCATGACGTCGACGACTTTCATCTTCACCAGGTCGCAGCCGCGCAGTTTGCTGTCGATGGCCATATTGAACAGCGCAAGGTCGCGATGGTTCTCGGCCAGTTCAAGTCGAACGCGGATTGCCCAAACGTGTTTGGGTTTCAAAGGCCGCTTCTGACCAACGATGCGACCCTTGTTCCATGCGGGGCGAAGCGCACGAATGGCCGGTAAGTTTGGTGTTTCCATGACTGATCCTCCGATCCGCCATGCCCTCCCACAACGACAACCCGACGTTGACGATGCCACCATATCACAGGATGCTGCGTCGCATCCGAGGTCGGCTTGGAGCCC
>NZ_NSBT01000008.1 GCF_002285435.1 Actibacterium ureilyticum | reverse complement strand
GGCATTGCCAACTTATTTGCACCCGGCTGAATGCGGCCTGATCCGCGCCCGTCAGGCGGTCATCTCGAGTGCGTAGCCGTTCCAAAGATCAATGGCATCGGATCGGGCGTGGCGGTACGATGTGGCGGTAAGACGATAGCGGCGGGGACGGAAGATCGTGTTGATCTGGTCATGTGCGTCCAGAAATCTCTGAGCCTGTCCGGGTGACTTGAACCGCCCCATGAGTTTCTCTCGCTTTCGGGTTGGCCGATGGGATCCTTCGATCCGGTTGTTCAAGCCCTTGTGCGCCCGATGATCAGCATTCGCCACGAGGTTGCGGATCGGCCTGATGTAACTGCGCAGCTTGTCGGTGATCACGACCCGCGGCGCGCCAAACCGGTCGATCAGCCGCTTCAGGAACCGGCTGGCGGCCTTTGCATTACGTTGCTTTTGCACGAGAATGTCGAGCACATTCCCATTCGCGTCGACTGCCCGCCAAAGCCAGAACTTCACGCCATTGATCGGAACAACGACTTCATCCAAGTGCCATTTGTCACTGGCGCCCGGCCTGTCGCGCTTGATGCAATCGGCGAAATGGCGGCCAAACCGGTTCACCCAGTTCCGGACGGTTTCCCGGCTGACCATCACGCCGCGTTCGGCCAGCAGATCCTCGACATCTGCCGTGCTCAGCGCAAACCGATGGTAAGCCCAGACGGCATAGGAGATGATCTCGCGGGGAAAACGAAAGCCCTTCAGGCGTCGCATTGTCGGAACGGTTTTCATGATGACCGCCTATCCCGACGGAACCCCGTGATCAACTTGGCAATGCCCATGGATTGACCTCAGGATTCATTGATTCCACATTGACATAGCCCCTACAGTAACTAGAGCTTCAAGGGCAACAAGTGGATATTCGTCCAGCAAGAAAGGCGCCCTGCGGAGGCTTGAAGCTAGCCGCCCCCTTGAAACGACGCGGTTGGAGCAACGCTTGCCGGTACGAAGCGATCAGAATGAGTGAGGTAGACATGCAGAAACGAAACGCGCCGATTATCGCAGCGACATTGGTGCTTGCTGGCTGCGCGGTGCCAACGCTGGACGACGGCGGCGCTCGCAACGAAGTGGGAAGTGTTCCCGAGGCCGTCATTGCCCTTGCTGCGCCTGGTCAGGATCTCACCACGGCGCGGCTTCGTCCCGAGGATGGCTGTTATTGGTATGAACACAGCGGTCCGGTGGAAAACACCTTGGTTCCGCTACGCTCGGCAGGTGGCAACCCCATCTGCACTTCGCGCCAGTCCTGATCAGCCCATAGATGCGTCAAGCCCACGCGTAACACATGATGCGCCAGTCAACTTCTCGGGGTGACGCTGTCTTCCGCCGAGTACAGGAATGCCGTCGAGCCAATCTCGACGTTGGGATAGAGATCATTGATGTGTGCCATGACCATTCGGACGCAGCCGGAACTCGCACGGCCGCCAATGCTTCTTGGATACGGTGTCCCGTGAATCCTTAGATAGGTGTCTCGGTCGCCGACGAAGAGAGAGATAGAGGGCTCGCGATCCGAGCGCGTTTTCAGGTCCGGGTTCCATACCGTCAGCGATATCGGCGTAAAGCTCTGGGTCGCGGTCGATCATGTTTTGTGTCGGCTGCCAATGCGGCCACCTGACCTTGCGCTTGATCGTATAGGTGCCCGGTTCGTAAAGTTTACCGCGCGCGATCGCCACGCCATAGCGCATCGCCGTGCCGCCTTCTTCGATGTGGTAGAGATAGCGCGCAACAGCATCGACATGGATATCACCGGGTACAAGTCCGTCCTTCGCGAGGACCCGCTGTGGCAGGAAGCGAGGGTGAAGGCCCCAAGGGTTGGACGTGGCCGGGTCGTAGCCGGGAGGTGTAACCTGTGCGTCCCAAGCTGCCTTCTGCGCATCGGTAGGCCACGTGTCTGCAAGGAGCGGGCTGGATATCGATGCCGAAAACAGCGCGGTGGTCGTCTGGATGAAATGTCGTCTTGTCAGCATATAGATTGCTCCGTTCACGCATTGGACGGCAAACCGAACCTTACCCCGAACGCAGTGTTGTTCGCCCGGGAAGGAGTGAGGCGTTATTGGCAACTTGCTCCATGGTGCCGTTCTTTGTCGGTGGCTTAACTCCTAAAGCTACTAGAGGTTCAAGAAAATTTTCTGTTATCAATAGACGCTGCTACTAATGGAGCTATCCGATCCGTCCCAGAACCGGAAATACGTCGAGCATCCAGTATGACAGCGCGCTCAACTGCCCTGTCATCATCGCCAGCCCCATCAAGATCATCACTATGCCCGCAAGCTGGTGGAGGCGGCGGCCAACCCGGCCGATGGCCCGCAACCGTCCCGCGATCTGGTCGGTGAATCCGGCCACGATCAGAAACGGTATTCCAAGGCCGGCGGAATAGACGGCAAGCAGCATGATACCTTCGCCCATCGTGGCACTCGCCGCACTGGCTGTCAGGATCGCGCCGAGGATCGGGCCGATGCACGGAGTCCAGCCGAAACCGAAGGCAAGACCGAGGACATAGGACGCAGCGGGTTGGCCCCCGGGGATGTTGAGATTGAATCGGAAGTCGCGTTCCATGACCGAAACACGCGCGGCTCCTATCATGAAGAGCCCGAAGAAAATGATGATGCCGCCCCCAACGAGGTTGAGTTCATACCGCCACCGAAGCAGGGCCTGACCCATTGCAGTCGCGGATGCGCCAAGTCCCATGAAGATGGTGGAGAAGCCGAGGACAAAACACAGGCTCAGCCAGACCGCGCGCGACGGCGAAGCGCCGACCACCCCGCCCTCAGCGGCTGTGCGCCCGGTTACGTAGGAGACATAACCTGGCACAAGAGGTAGCACGCAGGGGGACAGAAATGATATCGTGCCGGCTAGGAGGGCGGCGGTGAGGGCGCGCGCCAAGTGATGTCTTCGTCGACCCAGATCAGCAGGGACCCCCGCTTGCGCAGCGATGCGTTGTAGCTGGACCAGTTGGTCGTACGATAGCGGGCGGGAGATGGGTTGCTCATGGAATGCGGCTAACAGCATGGGTTCGCGAAGGGAATCCTGAGGCGTCAGACTTGTGCAACAACGCCCCGTATCATCGACCTAGTGGTGCCCACATGGCAGGCTATTTCAATGGATAGATTTTTCTCTATCAGTATGCCCGCGGCTCAGTTTGTTAGAAATGTCCTGCTGTTCAGCTTCGCTGCATTACTGCCGGTCCTGTTGTTCTACGTCTTACTGGCTCCGGGCTTTGCTCCGGCTCTTGCTGCCGGCGGACCGGCACTCATGCGCTTACTAAGGCAGGTTGCGACCAACGGTTTGCCCGTGGTTTTTGCCGTCAACTATGTCAGTTTTTTCCTTTTCGCTATGACAACGCAACCAAAGGCGGGCTCAAGAGACACGGCGTTTTTCGTGCTGGTCGATGTCTTGCTCAGAGCCCTTCTCTTTCCAGGTCTCCACGTGCTGATATACGTTCTATCTGCCGACTGGTTCGGGTCATTCGGCGGCAATCGTTCAACCGCTTTGGCGGTTGTATCCCCGACTCTTGCGCGTTCGGCGTTTTTCGAGAACATCTCCGGCGTTTACCTCTATGCGACTATGATAAGCGCGTTGCCGCTCTACGTCTCGGCTTTCGGGCGGTCGGAATTTCTTGGACCGGTTGTACGTCGCTTGCCCATGAACACGGGCGTGATGCTGCTTGCCCTGGCTGCGTTTGCCTTGTCGGTCGGGCTGATCACGATCGGCGCACAAGGCATCGCATCTCTTCAGGCCAGGTGATGGCAGGCTAATCACCGTGGGCGTGGGCGGGGGCGGGGGCGACTTGCGGTGCCACCCATTGCGACAAGTAAACGCGCTCGAAGGCGAACACAGCGATCATCCCGACAGCGGCGTAGAGAACGATCATCGGGTCGCTTTGAAGCTTCATCACGGTGAAAGCTGCCAGTACTATCGCATCGAGCGCCAGGGCAGTCAAAAGCACGATACCGAAGGCGCCGACGTCTGCTCGACGATAGCGGAACACGCCCCAATGTATGATCATGTCCATGACGAGGTAAAAGAAAGCACCGAGGGATGCGATCCGGCCTAAATCAAAGAGCACGGCCAACGTCGCGGCGATGACGACAGTATAGACCAGGGTGTGGCGTTGGATGGGACCTGGCATACCGAAGTGGCTGTGCGGGATCATTTCCATGTCGGTCAGCATCGCCAGCATACGCGACACCGCGAAGACGCTGGCCAGAACGCCGGACGCCGTTGCGACAGCGGCCAGGATCACCGTGAGTATGAAGCCGGTTTGTCCAAGGGCGGGCTGCGCCGCTTGTGCCAGCGAATAGTCACGCGCTGAGATGGTCTCCTCGATCGTGAGACTCGAACCGACCCCGTAGGCGACCAACAGGTAGACGACGACGCAGATTCCGATAGAGAACATGATCGCTCGGCCAACATTGCGATTTGGTTCAGTGATCTCGGCTCCGCTGTTGGTGATCGTGGTGAATCCCTTGAACGCAAGGATGGCCAGCGCCGTAGAGGCGATGAACCCCGTGAGCCCGTAGGATTGTGAGGTCTCGGACGCCGCGGCGAACGCAAAACCACTGGACCACAGGGCCGCGATGCCAAACAGAGCTATGCCTCCGATCTTGATCGCGGCCATGATCAACGAGAACAGCCCGACCGAGCGGTTTCCGGCCATGTTCACCAAAAAGGCGAAAACGATCACGGCCACAGCCAGAGCGGGGACCAATGGGCCACCTTCGATATCGAAAGGGCGCAGGACATAGGTGGCGAAGGTTCGCGCGACGAGGCTTTCCGCGATCACCATGCTGAGCGCCATCAGCAGTGCGGCCCCGCCCGCGATGGCTCCGGGGCCATAGCATTTCTGCAGGATCATGGCGATGCCACCCGAGGACGGCCATTTGTTCGACATCCTGATGTAGCTGTAGGCGCTGAAGCTTGTGACGACCGCGCCGGCGATGAATGCAAGCGGGAAAAGCGGGCCGGCGAGCTGCGCGATTTGCCCCGTCAACGCAAAGATTCCAGCGCCGATCATCACGCCTGTCCCCATCGCAACGGCTCCGCCCAGACTGATGGAATTTTCGCGGTACGTTTCTTTTTCGCTCTGCATAAATGGCCCCCTTTTAATTTTGGTTCATCCGAACGCTGTTGCGCGCTTCTAGATACGAACGCCGCGAAGGCGCAGCGAATTGAGCACCACCGAGATTGACGACGCGCTCATGGCGAAGGCAGCAAACATCGGACTGATGAGGATGCCAAAGAAGGGAAACAGAACTCCCGCCGCGACCGGCACGCCGGAGGCGTTGTAGATCAGCGCGAAGAACAGGTTCTGGCGGATGTTGCGCATCGTGGCCCGGGCGAGCCGCCGCGCACGCACGATACCATCAAGGTTGCCCTTGACCAGCGTGACGCCCGCGCTTTCGATGGCCACATCGGCGCCGGTGCCCATGGCGATGCCGACATCGGCCTGCGCGAGCGCGGGGGCGTCGTTGACGCCATCCCCGGCCATGGCGACCTTGTGGCCCGCCTCTTGCAACTCAAGGATGATCCGCGCCTTGTCCTCCGGCAGCACGTCGGCCCGGATCTCATCGATTCCGAGCCGCGTGCCGATGGCCTTGGCCGTGCGTTCGTTGTCGCCGGTCGCCATGATGACGCGGAACCCCAGTTCATGCAGATCCTCGATGGCTTCTGGCGTGGTCTCCTTCACTGGGTCGGCGACAGCAACTAGACCGGCGATCTCGCCATCCAGCACAACGAACATGACCGTCTCGCCTTCGTCGCGGCGGGCATTGGCCTTGGCGGTCAACGCGCCCGCCTCGAGCCCCAATTCGCGGATCATCGCCAAATTGCCGAGCGCGACCGCTTTGCCGTCAACGACCCCCTTGACGCCCTTGCCAGTGACCGCCTCGAAGTCCCGTGCCTCGTCCATTTTGACATCTCGCTCCTCCGCACCCCTGACGATCGCTTCGGCCAAGGGGTGCTCCGATCCGCGCTCAAGCGATGCGGCGAGACGCAAGACCTCGGCTTCGTCGTGGCCGGGTTGCGGGAGTACGTCGACAAGCCGCGGCTTGCCTTCGGTCAACGTGCCGGTCTTGTCGACGATCAGGGTATCGACTTTCTCGAACCGCTCCAGCGCCTCGGCGTTCTTGATCAGCACCCCTGCCTGAGCGCCCCGTCCTGTCGCTGTCATGATCGACATCGGTGTCGCCAGGCCAAGCGCACAAGGACAGGCGATGATCAGAACCGCCACCGCCGAAATCAATGCGTAGGAAAGCGCAGGCGCGGGCCCCCAGATCGCCCAGGCGATGAAGGACAGGACCGCGATACCGATGACGGCCGGAACGAAATATCCCGCCACCTTGTCGGCGTATTTCTGGATCGGGGCGCGCGAGCGCTGCGCGTTCGACACCATCTCGACAATTTGAGCCAGCATCGTGTCGGACCCGACACGCGTCGCCTCCATCACCAGACTGCCGGTGCCATTGATCGTCGCGCCGGTCAGCGGGTCGCCCTCGGTCTTCTCGACCGGCACGGGTTCACCGGAGATCATGCTTTCGTCGACCGAGGACCGGCCGTCCAGAACCACGCCATCGACCGGCACCTTGTCACCGGGCCGCACGCGCAGCCGGTCCCCGACTTGCACGTCCTCCAGCGGGATTTCCTCCTCGGATCCGTCGTCCCGGATGACCCGCGCGGTCTTTGCCGCCATGTCGAGAAGCGCGCGGATCGCCTTGCCGGTCCCCTCGCGGGCGCGTAGTTCCATCACCTGGCCGAGCAGCACCAGCGTCACGATCACCGCCGCCGCCTCGAAATAGACGCCGACATGGCCTTCGGAGTCTCGGAACCCATCAGGGAATATGTCCGGTGCGAGAACGGCAACGACGCTGAAGAGCCAGGCGGCAAGAACGCCCATGCCGATCAGGGAGAACATGTTGAGGTTCAATGTGCGGAACGAAATCCATCCGCGTTCCAGAAACGGCCAGCCGCACCACAAGACCACTGGCGTTGCCAGGATCAATTCGATCCATTGTGTGGTGCTTTCGCCAAAAAAAGTCCGGACTGCGGGGAAACCGACGAATGGCCCCATCGTGAGGACAAGGAGCGGGATCGTCAGGACTGTGCCGACCCAGAACCGCCGTGTGAAATCCACCAGTTCGGGATTTGGACCTTCATCGCCCGGCACACCGGATTCCAGTTCCAATCCCATACCACAGATCGGACACGCGCCCGGATCAGGCTGCCGCACCTGAGGGTGCATCGGGCAGGTGAAAATGGGACCATCATGTCCTGTAGGAACCAGATCATATCGGCCATCGGCCGGCGTGGCACCCGCGTGGTGTTCGTGATGATCATGTGCTGAATGGACCTCGAGCTCCGATTCCGGCACGAGGTGCATCCCGCATTTCGGACAATTGCCGGGCTCGTCCTGCCGCACCTCAGGGTGCATGGGGCAAACGAATACCGAAGAAGCTGCTGTGGTTTCAGAACTGTCGGGAGTGCTCATTTTGCGGTCCTTTCCGAGAATGCTTCTCTTGCCTAGGGCTTCCATCCGCGGGAGGGTCAAGAGAGATCAGTACGGCGATTACATTGCGGCTCTGCGGGGTGGCGCTGTCCGGCCCCGTTCCCGCCGGGCGAACACGATCAACGCCAGCCCGACCAGCGCCATTGGCATGGAGAGCAACTGGCCCATGGTCAAACCCCACTCACCAAAATGAAGCGCATGGCCGATCGGGTTGTCCGCCGTCACAAATTGTTGGTCCGGTTGCCGGAACATCTCGACGAAACTTCGGGCAAGACCATAGCCGGTCAGAAACACGCCAGCCAAGGCACCGGGCATTTTCAGCCAGCCCCGGCCCCAAGCGAGATAAATGAGCAGTATTCCAAGAATGAGCCCCTCCAATACCGCCTCGTACAGCTGGGACGGGTGTCGGGCGCAGAGGCCGCTAACCCCTGGGCAGGCCTGCGCGACTTCGCCGGGAAAGATCACCGCCCAGGGAACGTCCGTTGGACGCCCCCACAACTCATTGTTGGTGAAGTTCGCCAGCCTTCCAAGAAACAAGCCTGGTGGTGTTGCCAAAGCCAGCAAGTCGCCAGTGCTGAGCAATGACGCGTTCTGTCTAAGGCAGAACAGCAAGGCCGCGATGACAACTCCCGCGAACCCCCCGTGGAAAGACATGCCGCCTTGCCAGACCATCAGAATTTCCAAGGGATTGGCGAGATAATATGCGGGCTGGTAGAACAGTACAAAGCCCAGGCGACCACCAGCAATCACGCCGATGATGATCCACGTCAGAAGATCTTCGATCTGCGTTCGGTCAAGCGGCGGTCCAGCTGACGTCCAGAGCGCGGGACGGCTTATGGCACTCGAACAAATGCGCCAGCCAATCAGGATACCGAAGATATAGGCTAGCGCGTACCAGCGGAGTGCGAATGTGACCCCCCCGATGTCGAAGGAGAAGAGGTCGGTTCCAATATCCGGAAATGGCAATCCCGCTGGCAGCACTGGGTGAGTTCCTCATCAGGAATTTACGTGGGGATTAGATGGCATTGATCGAGCACCGCTAAAGGCGCTCGATCTGCGACAGGGCATCCAACGCCCATCCCGCCATCACGCGGTGTCGAGGGCGTCCCGAAGGAGATCGCGGACTTCGCCGGCGACCGCGTCCAGGTCTTGGTTCTGCACCGCCTGCATCGAAGCGACAGGATCGACCGCGCTGACCTCGGTGTCGCCGTCCAGTTGCCGCAGGATAACATTGCAGGGAAGCATCGCACCGATGCGAGGCTCGATCTCGATGGCTTTGTGCGCCATGCCCGGATTACAGGCCCCCAAGATGCGGTAAGGCGGCATGTCCGCATCAAGTTTCTTTTTCATCGTCGCTTTGACGTCAATCTCAGTCAGAACGCCGAAGCCCTTGTCTGCCAAAGCATCCCGAACACGCATCTCTGCGTCATCGATTTTGGTGTCTTTCAGGACGCGATCATAGGTATAGGCCATGGGAATTTTCCTTTCCGTGTCTCTATTTGTTGGCATACCGAGGCTAAACGGTTCAGGTCGCGGTTCGGTTCAATGTCCCGACCGCGAATGGTTTTGGGGTTGTGAGGACGGGTGCCGGAAAAAAACCGGCACCCATTGGCTCAGTTGTCCTGCATCATGGAGCCGTTGCCCATGCCCTGACCGTTGCCAGGCCGCGCAGGCGCATCTGCCATATTCGACCGCATCATCTGCATCCGCTCCATCCTATCGGCAGGAGCGGCCATCTCTTCCGGCGTCACCGCGCCGTCGCCATCGGCATCGAGGTGTTGGAAGCGATCCACCATCATTTCGCGGATCATCGCGCTGTGGAGAGCTTCAAACTCGGTAATCGAGAGGCTTCCATCCCCGTCGCTGTCAAACTCGGAAAGCTTGGCCTGCAGCTGCGTGCGCATTTCTTCCGGCGTCGTTGTGCCGTCTCCATCAGTGTCGAACATTTGCATCATGCCGCCAGCCATGCCTGGGCTCATCATACCACTGCCCATGCCTGCGCCCATCATGCCTGCGCCCATCATGTTTCCGTGCATGCGCTTCATCATGTCCATCATTCCGCCCATGTTCCCCATCATACCGGGACCACCGTTCTGCATCATGCCTGGTCCGCTCTGGGCGCCAAATTGTCCCCCACGCCCGTGGTTGGCGTCCGCGAATGCGGCACCGCCAAGGGCGGTTGCAGCCAGGGTCATTGCAGCGAGTAAAGTGTTGCGTTTCATTTCGATCACCTCGTGTCAGTGTTGCGATACCCAGCATATGGGGGGCACCTGCAGATGCGGAATGCCACGCGAGCCGGTGTTTTGTATCGCGAGGTCACAAAGGCGGGGTCTGTTACAAATTGCGACAAATCAATTCGGGGCGAACGCTCCTCTTCATCTGAAACATGCGATATCCAGAAAAAAAGGTGTCGAGGATCCGTATACCAACCGAAACCGAACCCATGTTTCGGTAGAGGTGAAATCCGGAAGAGTTGATGTCGAGATTGCTAGAGGCCCTGAATATCCCGAAAATTCAATCATTCAACCCATGGCAGGAGGCTGCAGGGTGCTCTTTTTGAACCGCATTTTCTCAGTTCTAACCTTGGTAATTTTGGCGGGGTGCGGTGCAGGAAACGACATGCGCCCGGATGCTTCAGCCGAAGTCATCAGTAGCGCATCCTACCGTCACGATGGACCGGCCGCGCTGACGTTGTACACCATGATCAACAACAGGTCCGGGGCGGGTGCGCATAGCAGCGTCATGATTAATGGGTCGCAGCGTGTTATCTTCGATCCGGCAGGAACGGTCCGGCTGAGCGCTGTACCGGAACGGGGAGATGTGCTTTATGGCATTACTCCACAAGTGGCCGATTTTTATGCGCGGGCTCATGCTCGCGAGACCTACCATGTCGTCATACAAGAGATCGATGTGTCTCCCGAAGTCGCGGAGCAGGCTTTGCGCCTTGCAATTGCCAGCGGCCCAGCCGCTTCCGGTTTTTGTAGTGCCAGTACCTCCGCGGTACTCAGACAATTACCAGGATTTGAATCCATCGGACGCACATTTTTTCCAAAGCGCCTGATGGCGGATTTTGGCAAGTTGCCGGGCGTGCGAACCACAAAGCTGTTCGAGAACGATGAGGACGACAAATCCGTAGCGATCGCACAGTTCGAAAGTTCACTTGCGACACAGCCGTGAGTGTTCGTCCAACAATTCATTGGAAGATGTCCCTGCACGACGCAGTCCTCGGCGTGTGAGCCAAAGATGCAATAGGTTAGCTTCGAGCGGTAACGCTGTCTTCGGCCGAGTAAAGGAACGCCGTCGATCCGACAGCGACATTCGGATAGAGATCATTGATGTGGGCCATCACCATGCGCACGCATCCCGAACTGGCCCGGCCGCCAATGCTGCGAGGGCTCGGCGTTCCGTGAATTCGAAGGTACGTATCCCGATCTCCGACGAATAGATACAAAGCCCTGCTGCCCAAGGCATTGTTGGGGCCGGGCTCCATACCGTCGGCAAACCGCTCGTAAGCCTCCGGATCGCGTTCGATCATTGACTGCGTTGGCGTCCAGTGCGGCCATTCGACCTTTCGGCGGATCGTATAGGTGCCGGGTTCATAGAGATCGCCCTTGGCAATCGCCACCCCGTATCGCATCGCGGTGCCACCTTCCTCGATATGGTACAGATAGCGCGCGATCGCATCGACGTGAATGTCACCCGGGCGCAAACCGTCATTCGCCAAAACGCGTTGCGGCAGCAGCCTGGGATGCAGCCCCCATGGGTTGGTTGTTGCCGGGTCATAGTTGGCGGGCGTGATCTGCGCATCCCAAGCTGCTTTTTCGGCTGTTGACGGCCAGGTCTTAGCGAATGCTGGCGAACTCAGAGACGCTGAAAACAGCGAGCCGGAAAGTGCAAGGAAGTGTCGTCTTGTAACCATGAAGCGAAGCCCTTTGTTTGTTTTCGATGAATGCGGGACGATTCAAGAAACGTCCGCGACCCCATGCCACCGAACCTTTTGATGTCTTGCGATCGCGACCAACCAGAGGCAAGCAAGGACACCGCTTAGGATCGCGTTCCAACTGGCCATGGACAACGTCAGAAATTCCCAGACAACCTCACTGCACAGAACAAGATTGGACGTATTTGAACTGGCAGAGGGCAGCAATTCCGATACCGACATTTGGGAAACATCGAGGCCGGATCCCGTGCAAGAAGTCGGTCCCTCCCACCAGCCGCGCTCGACACCGGTATGAAACACTCCCAACGCGGATGTGCTGAGTACCGACAGGGCACCGATTATCAGGATTGGCAAAATCGGCAGAGCAAAGAGCAACAGAGCGCCCATTCCAATGGCGATTGCGTGTGGGTAGCGTTGCCAGATGCACATTGCGCACGGCGCGTACCCAAGAGCCTGGAAAACGAAGGCCCCCAACAGCAAGGCGGCTGATCCTGCCGCCGCAGTCATGCCGAGAGATTTTGGTGTCAGGGTCAATGAACGCTCCCATTGGCAGTCGATGGACCTGTTTCTCGCTTGTCAGGTTACGTAGACGGCGAAAGGCCTGTTATCATTCAGAGATTTGTAACGGTATGTATCCGTCTCGACCCTCAGCCGACTCTGATCCACGTTGCCATACCGTCGGCTTGGTGGCTCAACATGTGGCAATGCAGCATCCACGATCCCGGATTGTCCAGGACGACGAGAATATCCCGCGTCTCGCCGGTATCCAGATAGGTCGAGTCCCGGTATGGACCGGCTTCACCCGCCGCATCGAGTTCCCAGAAATGGTGGCCATGCAGATGCATGACGTGTGGGAACCCGGTTTCGTTGCGGATCGAAATGCGCGCGGTCGTCCCCTGCGCGGCGGATAGGAAAGGCCTTCGAGGCAGGCCGGATACGTCATTGAGCGCCCATGTCCCTGTGCCGTTGTGGGACGCGCTTCCCGCACCTCCCTGGAGCACCAGCTCCGCGGTTTGGCCGGGGTCTTTCGGGGCGGGCATTCGGTTGGCGGGCAACGCGGTGATGGGCGCTTTCGCAGGCTCACGAGAGCCGGAAACAGCGATTTCGCCAAGGCTCAACGTCCGCTCTCCAAAGCTGTCGTCAAATCTAATAGGCCCGGTCGCATCACCAATCACATCGCATCTTTGCCCCGGAGCTAGGAGGATGGGTTCGAGTGTCTGTGGCTGCGCCAGGGGCATACCATCCAGTGCAACGATCTTGCCTGCCAGACCGTCCAGCCCGACACGGTAAACCCTGTCGATAGAGGGATTTATCAGGCGCAAGCGCAGGCGGTCGCCTTGTCTCACATTCTTGCTGGTTCCATTGGAAACAAGCGCCGTGACCGTATTGCCGATACGGCCCTCGGTCGCGAAATGAGCCGGGTTGAACCCTTCGTCGTACTGTCCGGACTGATCCAACAAGACATCGAAGAACTGAACAACGATGTCATGGTCGACAGCCGGCGCATTTTGCTCCTCGACGATGAAGGTGCCGAAAAGACCGCGGCTGACCTGATCGTAAGACAGGTAATGCGAGTGATACCAATACGTGCCGGCATCCGGGACGCCGAATTGATAACGATACGAGTCGCCCGGAATGACCACATCCTGAGTAAGGACGTTGACACCATCCATCCGATTTGGAACCCGCAACCCATGCCAGTGAACGAGAGCGCCCTCCTCCAATCGGTTATCGAGGGTAATGCGGGCGGTTTGTCCTTGTCGCATTCTGACTTCTGGGCCCGGCAGACCACCGTTGAAGCCCAACATCGACACGTCGTACCCAGCAAGGTGCGCCTTGATCGATTGGGGCGCGAGGATCAACTCGTGTGTCGCTGCTGGCAAGCGGGTACCAGCCAGCGCAACGGTCATCCCGCCAAGGAAAGACCTCCGGCTCAAAGACAATTCCGTCACCTCATGAATGATAGACTGGCTTTCGCCAACTGCCGCACTTGTGCCATTTCCGGAAGAGGAACTTCAAGGCGACAGAACACTCCTCACGCCGTTGTCACTTTGGGATACAGGAAGACGCGGGCGCCGATTTCAACGCGTTCGTACAGATCCTTCACATGTTCATTCGTCAACCGCGCGCATCCATTCGACACGGCAGACCCAATTGTCTCCGGGGCGTTCGTTCCATGAATGCGAAGATAGGTATCGCGTCCCTCGGCATCGTAGAGATAGAGCGCGCGGGCCCCGAGCGGGTTGTTTGGCCCGCCTTTCAGTCCATCCTTGTACTTTGCGTATTTGCGTGGCTCGCGCCGGATCATGGCGTTCGTTGGCCGCCACCATGGCCATTTGGCCTTGCGCGCTACCGTGAACTCTCCGGGTTCGTACAAACCTTTGCGCCCTACCCCGACCCCGTAGCGGATCGCCATCCCGTCCTCGAGCATGAAATAAAGGAAAAAATCGTCGGGAACGACGTGGACATCGCCTTTAACCCAGTCACCACGACGGGTGTTTACCAATTGTGGTTCGAACCGTTCGGGCAATTTGACTTTGTGGGCCTAGGCCGTTGTGGGCAGAAAGCAACCCATCGCTCCGGCACAAATCAATTCTCGTCTCGTGAAATTCTGCATGGCGCGATCTCCTCGGACCCATGAAAATTCAGTGCGCGTCAGGGGCAAAGAAAAGAAGCCGTGAACCGGGGCAAACGACGCGCCTTTGTTGCCTTGAAACTACGAAAATTCGTGCTTTTGGAACTCTCCAGCGCTGGAATGTTGTTGTTTTACAGAGAACTTCAAGGAGGTGACTGGAAATGCACTACTCACGATTCTTTATGATGATCGGAACATCGACCGTGGTCATGTTCGTTCTGATGTACCTGAACACCTATCTTTGGGGCCATATCTTCTTTTCGGAGACACGCCTTTACATGGCCATCCTGATGGGGGCGACCATGGCCGTGATCATGTTGGCGTACATGTTGTCCATGTATCAGAACACCAAAGCCAACATCGCGATTTTCGTTGGCGCAATAGTCCTTTTCGCGGCGAGCCTCTGGCTGGTTCGCGGGCAATTCACGGTGCAGGACAGGTCCTACATGCGCGCCATGATCCCGCACCACTCGATCGCCATCATGACGTCGACTCGTGCCGAGATCACCGACCCGCGCGTCCGGGGGCTCGCAGACGACATTATCTATGCGCAGGACAAGGAAATCGCCGAAATGCGCTACCTTATTGCTGACATTGGAGCAAACGGCGAAGCATCGGCCACGCGAAGCGAAACGCCGGCGCAGGTTGTGGATGCGCAACAGGCGCTTCAAACGGAGGTCGTGTCGAAGGTCGATCCTGAGTTTCTGACGGAAGACGAAATCGCTGCGGTGTTCCCGAATGGCGGAAATTGCCGCTTTGCTTACACCTCGGACAGTCCGGCTGTACTGGTGACTGGTGAAACCGGCGAAGGGTCTGCAGCCGCAATGAAGATCAGCGGTGATCTGGTGCGCCTGAATGCGCAGGGCGAAAATGCATTTTCTGAAGGCCCGCTGTCGGCCGAGATCGCAGAGACGAACGGTGACCTGACCGATCTGATCGTCAGCGCGGGAACCGACTACGAAGCCGGGTTCCGTGGTCAACTTACGTGCAGCGGATAAGGAGGAAAGGACATGCCCCGCGACACAGACAGTAAATCCGCGCAGCTTTATCGCATGGTCATGCCGGGCCATGTCTGCCCCTACGGTCTGAAATCGAAAGACCTGCTGGAGCGGCAAGGCTTCGAGGTGGAAGACCATCCGCTTGACACCCGTGAAGACACCGATGCTTTCATGGAGAAGCACGGGGTCGAGACGACGCCGCAGACTTTCATCGGGGACGAACGGATCGGCGGTTACGATGATCTCAGGGTGTTTTTCGACATTGACCCACCCGAGGAAGAGCAAAGCGACACGACCTACCAGCCGGTCATCGCGATCTTTTCCGTTGCCGCGCTGTTGGCATTGGGCCTGTCTTGGCACCAGTACGGGTCGGTCCTTACCTTGCGGGGGTTCGAATGGTTCATTTCGCTGTCCATGACCATTCTCGCGATCCAGAAATTGCAGGATGTCGAAGGGTTTTCGACGATGTTCCTCAACTACGATCTGCTGGCGCGCAAATGGGTGCGATACGGCAAGGTCTACCCGTTCGGCGAAGCGTTGGCAGGTGTCCTGATGACTGCCGGCGCGCTGCTGTGGCTCTCGGCGCCTGTCGCCCTGTTTATCGGCACGGTCGGCGCTGTCAGCGTGTTCAAGGCTGTTTATATCGACAAGAGAGAGCTGAAATGCGCCTGCGTCGGCGGTGACAGTTCCGTCCCGCTGGGGTTCATTTCGCTGACGGAAAACCTGATGATGATCTTCATGGGTATCTGGATGCCGGTCCGCGCGATCTGGTTCTGAGGTACAGCCCCTTCTTGCCTGTCACTTGGCCAACCGCTCCGGCGACAGATCCTCGATGATGGGGCAGTCGGGCCGGTGATCCCCGGCACATTTTTCCACCAGTTCGGCGAGCGTCGCGCGCATGGATTGCAGTTTCGCGATCTTTTCCTCGATCTGGCGCAGATGGTCTTCCGCAACCGCCTTCACTTGCATGCTTTCGCGGTTTTCATCCTCGTAGAGCGACAGGAGCGTCCTGCAATCTTCGATGGTGAACCCCAAGGCCCGTGCGCGACCCAGAAACGCCAGCTTGTGAACGTGGTTCTCGGTGAACGCGCGATAGCCGTTCTCGCTACGGTTCGGGCGGATCAGACCGATGTCCTCGTAGTAGCGGATCGTCTTGGCGGGCACACCCGATTGTCGGGCAACGTCTCCGATGTTCATGTCGGACCTCCGTTATTCTGCTGGAGCAGGAGTGGCGGCTGCCATCTCTGCCGGGATTGCGCGCTGCTCGTCCATCGCAGGCGCGATGCGCCGCAGCCGCAGGGCATTGGTCAGGACAAACACCGAGGACAACGCCATCGCACCCGCCGCAAGGATTGGTGACAGGAGCAACCCAAAGGCCGGATAGAGCACCCCGGCAGCGACCGGAATAAGTGCCACGTTGTAGGCAAAGGCCCAGAACAGGTTCTGCCGGATGTTGCGCATGGTCCGCCGCGATACTTCGAAGGCGTTCACCACGCCGCGCAAATCGCCCGACATCAGGACGACATCCGCAGATTCGATGGCCACATCGGTGCCGGTTCCAATGGCGATGCCCACATCGGCATGCGCCAGCGCCGGGGCGTCGTTGATCCCGTCGCCGACAAAGGCGATGCGCTTGTTCCCTTGGCGCAAACTGTCGAGCGCCGCAACCTTGCCGTCCGGCAGGACGCCGGCGATGACGTGGTCGATACCGGTTTCGCGGGCGATGGCTTCGGCGGTTTCGCGTTTGTCGCCGGTGATCATCGCAACCGCAAGACCCTTTTCGTGCAGCGCTGCGATGGCTGCGCGGCTTGCCGGTTTGACCGGATCGGCCACGCCGATCACGGCGGCGACACGCCCATCTATGGCAGCGTAAAGCGCCGTGCGACCCTTGCTTGCGATCTTCGTTTCCTCTGGAGCCAATGCCGAGACGTCAATGCCTTCGCGCGCCATGTAGCGGTCGGCCCCAACCAACACCTCCACGTCTTCGACCACGGCGCGCACGCCGTAACCTGTGACCGATTGAAAGCCTTCGGCCGCCACAAGAGGTGCGCCCTCGGCCCGCGCGGCCCGCACGATGGCGTCCGCGACAGGATGCTCGGAGAGCGACTCCACGGCAGCGATCTTCGAGAGCGTTGTTGGGCGATCGAACCCTTCCGCCAGCACAAGGTCAGTCAGTGCGGGTCGCCCCTCGGTCACCGTGCCTGTTTTGTCGAGGGCGACCACATCAACGGAATCAAGTTGCTGCAAGGCGTCACCTTTACGGAACAGGACACCCATTTCCGCAGCACGTCCCGTCCCGACCATGATCGAGGTCGGCGTCGCAAGCCCCATCGCGCAGGGGCACGCGATGATGAGCACCGACACACCGGCGACCAGCGCCATCGTCAGGGCCGGATCAGGCCCGAAAAACAGCCAGACCAGCACGGTCGCCGCCGCGATCGCCATCACGGCAGGCACGAACCACAAGGTGATCCGGTCGACCAATCCCTGGATCGGCAGTTTGGCGCCCTGGGCCTCTTCGACCATGCGAATAATCTGCGCCAGGGTCGTGTCGGCGCCGACCCGCGTGGCGAGGAACTGTAGGCTTCCGGCGCCGTTGACCGTCCCGCCGGTCACCGTATCTCCGGCACCTTTTTCAGCGGGGATCGGCTCGCCTGTCAGCATGCTTTCGTCGACGCGGCTGGTCCCCTCGATGACCTCGCCATCGACCGCGATGCGTTCACCAGGGCGCACGATGACGATGTCACCCTGAACCAGCGCATCGATCTCGATCTCGACGCTTTCTCCGTCCCGCATCACGCGTGCAGTCCGCGCCTGAAGCCCTAATAGCTTCTGGATGGCCGCGCCCGTTCTCCCCTTGGCGCGCGCTTCAAGAAACCGCCCCAGAAGGATCAGAACGACGATGACCGCTGCCGCCTCGAAATAGACGGTGCGCAGCGTGTCAGGCAGGACCGACGGTACGAATGTCGCAACCACGGAATAAAGGTAAGCCGCCCCGGTGCCGACCGCGACGAGGCTGTTCATGTCGGGGGCACCCCGGAACAAGGCCGGGAAACCCTTGGTGTAAAACGTCCGGCCCGGGCCGAAGAGAACGATTGTCGTCAGCACGAACTGAAGAAGCCAACTCGTCTGCTGGCCAATCGTGGTCTCGATCAGCATATGAACGGCCGGAATGACGTGGCCACCCATTTCGATCAGGAAGACCGGCAAGGCGAGGATGGCCGCAAAGGTGACCCGTTTGGCAAGCGCCTGAGCCTCTTCCTCCTTGCGCGCAACTCTGTCGTCACCGGCCTGGGCCGTTGCCACGGTTGCTGGATACCCTGCCGCGCCGCTTGATTCGATCAGATCGGATGTCGTGACAAGACCTTCGACGTAAATGACCGTCGCCGTCTCTGAGGCGAGGTTGACGTTCACCTCGACCACCCCGGGCACCGCGGCAAGCGCCTTATCGACCCGCCCGACGCAAGAGGCACAGGACATCGCTGCAATCGTGAGTTCGGCCCTGGCCTTCCGCGCGGGGTAGCCCAGCTCGCGAAGGGATTCGATGATGTCGGGAATGCGCTTGAGCGCGTCCACGCTCATGCGAGCAGTTTCCGAGGCAAGGTTCACCGACACATCCTCTACGCCGTCGATTGCATTCAATGCGCGATCGACCCTGCCAACGCAGGACGCGCATGACATGCCTTCGATCGGCAGGCTGATCTGTTTGGGTTCGGGCATATGTGTCACCTGTTTTTCCATTCGAAGTGGAATATGAGGCTTCCAGTTACTGGAGGGTCAATGGGAGGGCGCCAAATAAATTTCTTCACTTGACCTTCCAGCGGGGGGAAGCCCCATGTCACCGATAGAAATCAGATCAAGGAGTGGTTCCGATGAAGTTCAGCGTTCCGGACATGAGCTGTGGGCATTGCACCGCAGCAATCGAAAGCGCGGTGAAGAGCGCAGATCCGAATGCAGGCGTAGAATGTGACCTTTCTGCCCGACAGGTGCATGTCGACAGCGTGTTACCAGCCGATCAGGTCCAAGCGATCATTCGGGATGCGGGCTACAACGTGGAACCTGCGGCCGCTTGATGCAGTGCCTGGACCACCCAAGGGTGGTCCGGGCACAGAATTTCAGTCTTCGACTTTGCGGGCTTCCTCGACCAAGTCGGCAAGCTGCGCCTTTTCGACGAAGCCCGGGACCAGCGCATCCCCGATCACGAAAGACGGCGTGCCGTTAAAGCCCAGAGCTTGGGTCAGTTGCATGGAGGTCGCAATGTGCTCTTCGACCTCGGGGGCCTCCATGTCCTTGCGCAACTGCGCGATATCCAGGCCGATCTCCTCGGCCACGCGCAGCACGGAGGCCTCTTCCGCGCGGCCTTCCAGCCCCATCATTGCCCAGTGAAACTCTTCGTATTTGTCCTGCTTGCGCGCTGCCAAGGCCGCTTTCGCGGCAAACACCGATCCGTCTCCGAGAATGGGCCATTCACGATAGACGAGGCGAATGTTGGGATCGTCTTCGATCAAAGCCCGCACCTCGGGTTTGACCCGCCGACAATAGGGACAGTTGTAGTCGAAAAATTCCACAACAGTGACGTCCCCTTCCAGGTTGCCGAGAACCGGCGCATTCGGATCGTTCTCGATCAGATCGCGCTGGTCATTCAGAACTTGGGCCTGACTGAGCTCCTGCGCTTGCGCCTGCCTTTGTTCGAGGATCGCCACGGCCTCCATGACAATCTCCGGGTTCTCGCGGATTGCCTCGAGCACAAGTTCCTTGACCCGGGACTCTGACAGTTCGTCCGCGAGTGCCGGTATCGGAAGCAAGGCAGCTATCGCGACCGTCGTGAAGGCTTGTCTGAAACGCATTTTAGTTCTCTCCCCGTTGTTCGTCGGCTTCTGTCCGCGCGGCCTGGACTTCGCGGATGCGGTCTGGCCAGGTGGACCGGATGAAGGCCAGGATGTTGTGAATTTGCTGGTCGGTCAGCACGTCTGCGAAACCGGGCATGCCACTGTCGAATTCGACGCCCTGACGCGCCAGAAGCGCCGCACCCCCCAGTTTTGTGTAATCGAAGAGCAGGCTGTCAGGATGATGCCAGGTGTGACCCGTCTCATCATGTGGTGGTGCTGGCAGGCGCCCATCCGCGCCGGGCGTTCGCCATTCCGGCTGGCCTTCCAGACCCGCGCCATGACAAGACGCACAGTTTTCTGCGTAGAGCAACGCGCCTTCTTCGATGTCGTAGCTCTCCGCCCTGGACGCGCTGCTGACATCCGAGGATGCACTGGTCGAGAGCCAATACGTGAAGGCGGCTGCTGCGACAGTGATCGGAAGGGACCAAACGAGATATCTCATGTGACCCGTATCCAGGTTGTCATGCCAGATGCGGCGTGGCTGAGCATGTGGCAATGGAACAGCCACTTGCCGGGATTGTCTGCCGTAAAGGCGATCTCCCGGGACTCGTTGCCGGCCAACAGGATCGTGTCCCGCATCGGCCCGAACGCGCCGTCGGGGCGCAGCTCGCGGAAATGCATCCCGTGCAGGTGCATCGCATGTGGGAAAACGGTCTGGTTCTCGATCTTCAGGCGCACCGGCTCGTTCAGGGATAGATCGGCCAGTGGCGTGTAGGTCATTTCGGCGACATCATTCAGGGCCCAGAATTTGCCCGCTTGGGCAAGCTGACGGAATCCAAGACGTTCCCCGCCAAGCAATGCGGACTGCATTCGCCCCATTGCCCCGCCGGACATGACCAGTCTCAAATCACGCGCATCGGCAAGGTCCGGGGCGTGTGCCGCGGGGTTCGGCGGCAACGGCAGTGGCTTGCCTCTTGGTACTGAACTGGCTGTGCCGTTGACCAGAAAACTCACCAACGGGGTCAGTTGATCATCATCGCCGATGCGAAGCAATTGGGCGGTGCCGCCTTCGTCTTCGGTCACATCCACAATTAAGTCGACGCGCTGTGCCGGGCCGAGGATCAACTCGCCGTCAACCGACTGGGGTTGGCCGGTTGGCATTCCATCCACGGCCACCGTCCAGCCACTGAATCCAGAGAGCCTCAGCGGGAAAATTCGAGCGCTTGCTGCGTTGATGATCCGCAAGCGAATGCGCTCGTTGCGCTGCGCGGGCAAGGTCAGGTCATAGCGCCCGTTGGTCGTGATAAAGTTGCCGGTACGTCCACCGTGGCTCATAATCATGGGCTGTTCGAAATTGTCGAACAGCTGCCCGCTCTCAGGGTCGAGCAACCAGTCCTCCAGAACGATGACTTCCTCGCGGTCGATGTCCGGTCCATCGACCTCTTCGACGATCAAGGCACCGCGCAGACCACGCGCGACTTGCTCGTATGAGCGATTATGCGCGTGATACCAATAGGTGCCCGCGTCCGGTACGACGAAGTCGTAGTCAAAGGTTCCACCCGGCGCTACGGCCTCTTGGGTCAGCCCTGAAACGCCATCCATCGCGTTGTCGATCCGGATTCCGTGCCAGTGAACCGAACTGGGATCGGGTACCTCGTTGCGAAACCTGCGACGCACCCGATCGCCTTGTGTGACCCTGATTTCCGGGGCCGGAACGAGGCCGTCATAGCCCCAGATCTCTGTTTCCGGGTAGGTGTCCGGAAGAAGCTGTCGACGTGCAACCTTGGCAATCAGGTCCTCGAACGGGGTCGCGGCAAAAGCCGACTGCGGGATGGCCGCCGCGCAGGCCGCCAGTGTTGCATGGCGCAAGAAATCCCGACGTGTTTGTCTCATTTCGATCCTCGAGAAAGCGGGGGCGTGTTGCCCCCGCGTGGTGTTAGTTCGACGCGGGGTTCTCCGCCTCGACCGTGTCCTTGTTCAGCAGGAAAAGCGCCATCGCTTCGCGATCGGCAGGTGTCAGAAACCGAGTTCCCTCGCGAACCACTTCCGCCATGCTGCCGCCGAAAGCATCGCCCGAAGGGGTGATGCCGGTCTGGAGCGCATAAGCGAGGTTTGAAACCGTCCAGTCATTTTTGACCAGGTCTTTTGGCCGTATCGCGGGGGCCTTGCTGCCACCGGGAAGCTGGGCGTTGCCTGCAAAGGAAGCACCGATATCGCGGCCTCCCGCAAGATTGCGCGGCGTATGGCAGGCTCCGCAATGTGCCGCACCGCGCACCAATTCCCGTCCTCGATTCCATGCGTCGCTTCGCCCTTCAATCGGTTCGGTATCCGGATCGTAGAAGAACGCCGCTCGCCAGAGCTTCAGCCCCCATCGTTGGTCGAATGGGAAGCTGACATCATTTTCTGGTGCAGGCTCGTCCACGGGCGGCACGGTTTGAAACGCCGCCCAGAGGTCAGCGATATCCTGATCAGAAAAATCCGCATAGAAGGTGTACGGGAAAGACGGATAGTACGGCGTTCCATCGGGGCCGATGCCTTGCCGCACGGCTTTTGCGAACTGTTCTGCCGTCCATTCGCCCATGCCATGTTCCGGGTCTGTCGTCAGGTTGGGCGGGTAGAACGTTCCGAACGGGGTTTCGAGCGGCGCCCCTCCGGCAAGTGGTGCGCCGCCCGCTTCAAAATTGGTATGACAGGCAATGCACCCACTGGCGCGCGCCAGATATGCGCCCCGGTCGACATTGCCCTCTATTGCAATCGGAGTCACTGCACTGCCGACAGGCCATGCAATCACGACGCCGAGGCTGGCCGCGCCCAGCACGGCGGCCCCGCTGACGAGTGTCAAGAACCGGCGCATGGTCAGTCTTCTTCCGCCCGGAAGCGTTCATGGCATGCGGAACAGACCTGGGTCGTCATCGCGAATGCTGCGTCGGCGGGCATTTCGGCAATGGCGGCCGCATCCATCATGTCGCCTCGGCCCATCATCGTGCTCCCGCCCATCATGGTTGTATCGCCTCCCATCATTGACCCGCCGCCCATCATCGAGGCGCCATCCATGGAGGTATTGCCGCTCATGCCGCCCAATCCATTGTCGGCTGCGCGTTCCAGGCCCTCAGAGTATTCTTCCAGCTGACTTGCCAATGCCGCGAAGCGCTCCCAGTCGGTCCACACCTCGTCCTTGGCTTCCGAGGGCATGCCCCCTGTGCCCTCTGGGAACAGCTTTGTCATGCTCTCACCGGCGTGCTGCTGGAACAGGCGCGCGGCATCGCGCACTGTTTCTGCGTCATAGGCCGTTTCGCCCCGCATCATCGGGGCCACGGTCTTGACCGCCTTCCCCATTGCAAGCATGGCATCCATGCGCTCTTTCACGATGCCGGTGGCACCGCTATGCGCGAATGCCGTGACCGCAGTACCTGCAATCAACACTGCCGCTACGATAGTCGTCTTTTTCATGTCTTCGATCCTTCTTTGGGTCTGCTTTTCGAGCGATGTGAAATCAGACCCACCGTCGGGGCGGTGGAGGATCGCTGATCGGGCGCAATTCGGTTCGTTGGATCGCGCCGTCTTGCATGACGGCTTTCAGAAAAGAAGGCTCGTACGCCATGTTCGGCTGAAGCAATAACGCTGCCGGGACAGAACAATCGAGGCCTGGATGGCAGTGGCCAGAGGCCTCGGTCGATGGCCCTGCGTCTTCGTGACCATGGTATTCCTGCCCCAACGACGTTTCACCATGATATACCGGCGCCTCTGGCACCCCGAGTACTACAAGGAAAAGGCCGAAAACGGCCGACAGAATCCATCGGTTCGTCTTCGACCAACGCATCAGTTGATCCCGTTGGCCCGCTGCAATTCGCGGACATAGGCGGCCACCATCTTGACGTCTCCTTGGGTCAATCCCTCGATCTTAGGCATATTACCGAAATTCCAGTGATGTGCACGGACGCCGTTTTGAGCTGCCAGAACAAAAGCCATGTCCGAATGGTGGCTCGGTTCGTAGATCTTGTGCACGAGAGGCGGCGCAACACCGTTGCGACCGGCGGCATTTTCGCCGTGACACTCGGAACATTTTGCCTCGAATATGTTCTTCCCAAGCGCCGCCTGCTGCGAGAGTGCGTCAGGCAGCTGGACCTGGACGATCGGATCGCCTTCGGCAATCTCGCTTGTGTCAGGTGGCGTCATGGAGTGGCCAACCGCTAAATCTTCGGCTCCAACGAACTGCCAAACGGCAAAACCCCCGCCGATAACAAAAACGGCACCAATCAGCGCAGTTAATTTGTCCATGCCTGTATCTTCCGCCTTGCCCGTTGGGTCAGATGAGTTTGACTTGAGTGCCGACAGGCGCTCGCTCGTAGACTTCCTCGATCTGTTCGTTGAACAAACCGATGCAGCCGTTTGACGACCGGCGGCCGATCTTGCGCGTGTCCTGTGTCCCGTGAATACGGTAGTACTGCCACGACAGGTACAGTGCGCGAGTACCCAAGGGGTTGTCCGGATCACCCCCCTCGATACGTGCCGGCCATTCCGGATTGCGTTCCCGCATGGAGGGCGTCGGCGCCCAACTGGGGTTTTTGCGTTTTTCCACCACTTCAGTGTAACCGCGTTTGGTGAGTTCGTCGGTCAGCGGAACGGATGTCGGGTAAATCCGCATCTCGCCGTCCGCTGTCCAGTGCTGTAGCGCCATCGTCACGGTGTCTGAGATGATGATCCCTTTGCCGAGCGTGTCGAAATGGTCTTGCCAGTCATGAACTCGGAAAGAAGAAATGTTGCGGCGAATGGTTTCGGCTCGAACCACGCTTGGTGCAACCAAAGCGACAGCCGCATACCCCAACAGGCTTCGTCGATTGATCTTGTTGTTTCGCGATGTCGTCATGACACACTCCTAGCCTACGGTTTGTACATGTCTTTTACGGGAGACCCGGCATCAGGCAACCTGACAAGGCCGCGAGAAGTGTATCCATTTGTATCCTTGACCTTACCCTGCTGGAGGGTCGCAAATGACGCCAGGAACGAGACAAAGAGGGTGTCATGGACGACGAAAATCCCAAGAATAAGCCGATTACAGACAAGCTCATGCATTACGGAATGATGGCGTGTTGCATTGTGATGCTGTTGCCCGTGATCGGTTTTTTTCTCGCTGGCGGAACGCTTGCGGGTATGTGGGGCAATGCATCGGCTTTCGCCCCGCTCCTGTTGTGCGTTGGAGCGCATCTTGTGATGCATAGATTCATGGGGAAATCGTGCCATTCCGACAAGGCAAACGATACTATCGAGGAAGCGCCCGAGCCCATAAGTTCCGTGATTCCTAGCGTCGCCCGCAACAGGCAGTGATGTGCGAGGGAAAGCAAAGGTATTCGTATTGCTGTTGATGGTTACATTACTTGGAGGTTGCGCGGGAAGCCTTGCAGACTGCCTAGATCTGAAGGCTATCGTGTCCACGAAGCAAGCGTCAGACCTTCTGCCGGATGGGTGTCGAACCCTTTCATCTTCTGCGACTGGCGTTGCGCGAATTGTCTGTGCGGACGGTCGTCAGGGTTTTGCCACAGGTGGACTTTGACGCAATTTCCGCCGTCCTGGCGAAATCTGCGGAAAATATGGGAAGGAAGCAGGTATCTTGATCGATTGCCTTTTGATCCTGCGACGGGTTTTGCTTATTCCCTTCGTGCTCCTGGCCGTTGTCTCTGGAAGTGTCGCGGCAGCAACCTCTGCTGAATACCAGAGCGCGCCACTCACCGCGCATCTCATTAGTGTACAGGACGGCGTTCCCGAGAACACACAGACTCTGTCAGCCGGGCTTCACCTTCAACTGAACGAAAACTGGAAGACCTATTGGCGGTCGGCGGGCGAGGTGGGAATACCGCCTTCGGTCGAATGGAGCGGTTCCGAAAACGTCGCAGATGTCGAATTCATGTGGCCCGCCCCGACGCGCTTCACCGCCTTCGGCATCGAAAATTTTGGTTATGCGGGTGAAGTCGTCTTTCCGCTGCGCATAACGCTCAAAGATCCCGGCGCACCTGTGACTCTTTCCGCGCAGGTCAAACTGCTGGTGTGCTCCAATGTCTGTGTCCCGGAAGAGTTTGACCTGTCACTTCGCCTCGGACGGGGCAACGTCATCGACAGCACTTCGGCTGGGCTGATCGGTACGTTTTCCGAGCGCGTCCCCGAAGGGGCCAAGACGAGCGGCGTCAGCGAGGCAAATGCCTTCATCGACGAAGACCTCACGGAGTTGATCGTCAGCCTTCGCGTCGATGAACCACTCCAGTCGCCGGATGTGTTTCCCGAACTGGGTATGGGTGTTGCGCTTGGCAAACCCGATATCCGTTTGGGAGAAGAGGATCGTTTGCTTTGGGCGCGCTTGCCGATCCTCTCGTCGAATACGGATGTGACAGTGGCTCCGTCGATTACCGTCACCGACGGCGAGAACCGGGCCTTCACGATCATCGCGGATCGCGTGGCGCAAGGAATAGCACCACCCTTTGAACTGGCCGCCACGACACCGGACATGATGGAACTGATCTGGATTGCCGCGATCGCGCTGCTGGGCGGATTGATCCTGAATGTGATGCCCTGCGTGCTGCCGGTGCTGTCCATCAAGGTGTCGTCTGTGCTCAAACACACCGATCACGACACAACCCGTGTCCGGTTCGGTTTCGTCGCTGCCAGCGCCGGCATCATGACGTTCATGTGGGGTCTGGCGCTCGTCCTCTGGGCGCTCCAGACGGCAGGCCTCAGCGTCGGGTGGGGTTTGCAGTTTCAAAGCCCGCTGTTTCTTGCGGCGATGATCGCTGTCCTGCTCGTCTTTTCGGCAAATCTGTTCGGAGCGTTCGAGTTCGCCCTTCCACACGGCATGCAGACGCGGCTTGCAGGGGCCGGAGGACGCAACGGGTATTCCGCCGACTTTTTCACTGGCATGTTCGGTGCCGTCATGGCGACGCCTTGTTCGGCACCGTTCCTCGGCACCGCGGTGGCCTTTGCTTTGGCCGGGCGTGGCGTGGACATCCTCATCGTCTTTACGAGCCTCGGGCTCGGCCTCGCCCTGCCCTATCTCGTCATCGCCGCGTTCCCGCGTCTGGTCGCATTCATGCCCAAGCCTGGTCGATGGATGCTGATCATCAAAAGCGTCATGGGGGTTTTGTTGCTTGCAACCGCCGTGTGGCTGTTCTGGGTGCTCGACGGTGTCGCCGGGCTTGCGTCTGTCATCGCGGTCGCGGCGTTGTCCGGTCTCGCCGTTCTGATACTATCTCTCCCGAATGTGCAGTCCCAATTCAGGTGGTCTATTGCCATAGCCAGCCTTGTCCTGGCCATTGCCGCAGGTCCTCTCTTGCAGCAATCAGCACCTGCGCGTTCGACGCCGCAGTTGGCAATGGCTTGGATCGCATTTGATCGTTCGGAAATAGCGAAACGCGTGTCCGCAGGAGAGGTCGTTTTTGTCGATGTGACCGCTGACTGGTGTCTGACTTGCAAAGCGAACAAGACACTTATCATCGATCGGGAGCCAGTCCGGAGCGCGCTTGAAGCGCCTGGAGTCACGGCGATGCAGGCAGATTGGACACGCCCGGACACGCGCATTTCCCGCTACCTTGAGAGTTTCGGCAGATACGGCATCCCCTTCAATGCCGTCTACGGACCATCGGCACCGAACGGCATTGTGCTGTCCGAATTGCTAAAAACCGAGGACGTGATGAACGCCTTGGCGCAAGCCAGTGGTCGGGATGTTTCCGCAAAGGTTGCCGGACAGGAGTGACCTGCTCGACCGGGACACCGAGCAGTAGTCAGCCGCCGAGCCGCTCAAGCGCGGCACGGACCGCCGCACGCCGAGGATCACTGGCGGGCTGCTGCTCCAACAGCGCTTCAGCCTTGCGGTAGGCCTCAACGGCGCGATCGGGCTCCTGAAGGACGGTATAGGCATTTGCCAGCCGCATCCAACCATCCAGATCGTCCGGTTCATCCTCAAGACGCTCGGCCAGCCGCGAGACCATCGATCGGATGAACTCCGCGCGATCCGCGTCATTCATCTCCGACGCCGCCGCGACATCTGCGGCACTCGGGCCTGGTTGCGACGTCGGCCCGCTGGGTAGATTGACGACCGGAAGGTCAGCTGCCGCTGCAATCCGGTTGATCTGCGCTGCATAGGTCTCCATCCAGGGAACGTAAGCCTCTTCCTGATTCAGTCGTGAAACAAGCAGATCGTAGGCCTTACGCGTCTCTTCTTGCTGAAAGTAATACAGAGACTCGAAGTAGGTTGCCGCAGGATTGGATGGGTCAAGGTCCAAAGCGCGATCAATGGCCAATTTCGCCCGTGGAATAACAACGCCGTCATTGGCAACCGCGACAGCCTCTGCCAGCATGGAGAATGTCGCGGAGGTGGCATCCTCCCGTTCGGCAACGACTTCGAAGGCTTCGACGGCATCGGCTGCTCTGCCCATGCGCTGATAGGTCTGGCCCAACAGCATCCACCCTTCGCTAGGGCCGCCGGTCGGATCGGATACAAGCCTTTCGCGAAGTTGTATTGCCAGCGCCGTCACTTCATCAGTCTGTGCCCGCTCCTCTGCACGGGCAGCGAAGGCCATTGAAGGAACCTCCGGCGATCCCATCGTCAGATAGTAGCCCGCGGCAATAACCGGCGCGAGGACCGCCGCGACAACGAGAGTGACTCTGCCACCATTACGGGATGATCCGGCTTTTTCTTCCGAATTGCGGGTCGTCGCGAGGATCCGTTTCTTGATCTCGAGTCTGGCCGCTTGAGCTTCCTGTTCAGAAATCAAACCGCGGTCCATGTCTCGTTGGATTTCCCGCATCTGATCGGCGAGGATCGCCGGTACCGCATCCCCTCTGGTGAGAGTGTTCGATTTGGACAGCAGCAGCGGGTAGAGGACAATTCCGATTGCGACCAGCGTCAAAAGAACGAAAATACCCCAGATCATGACGCATCCCCCGCTTCGTTTTGCCTGAGAATTTCGGACACGGTGTTCTCATCCTCCGAGCCCAAGTCTTCAAATGCCTCTTGCTTTCGCCGACTCATCAGTAGCCCGCCACCAACGAAAACCCCGATCAGAACGAAAGCGATCGGAGCGAACCAAAGCGCGTAGGTCGCAGGCTCCAGAGGCGGTTTCAGCAGCACGTAATCCCCGTACCGCGCCCGTATGTATTCGATCACCTCCGCGTCGCTGTCTCCAACGACCAGGCGCTCGCGTACGAGCAGACGCAAGTCCCGCGCCACACCCGCGTTCGAACTGTCGATGTCCTGGTTCTGACAGACGACGCATCGTAGATCCTTGGAAATCTCCCGCGCACGCTGTTCCAATACCGGGTCGGTCAGCATTTCGTCCGGTTCCACCGCATTGGCGGCAAAGGGAAGGAGCCCGATGCAAAACGCGAAAATCAACTGTCTCATGAACCTGCTCCATTTGGCAGTGCGCCTGCCTGCTTCAGGGCTTGCGTGAACCGTTCGACGGCGTCCGGACCCACGACCGGCCCGACATAGCGAAACAAAACGGTGCCATCGCTATCGACGATGAAGGTTTCCGGCACGCCCGACAGGCCCCATTCGATCCCGGTCCGGCCCGACAGGTCGGACCCGATCCGCTCGTAGGGATTGCCGAGGTCATTGAGCCACTTCACGGCATCCTCAGGTTTGTCTTTGTAGTTTATTCCGAACAACCGCATGCCGTCTCGTTCGACAAATCTTGTCAACACGGCATGTTCCGCGCGGCAGGGCACGCACCAGGACGCAAAGACATTGACCACGACCGGTCGTTCGTTGCCGACAAGATCGCTTCGGGCCAGGCCGGGTGTCTCCAACCCCGGCACGGGATCGAGGTCGAACGCCGGGGCCGGTTGCGAGATCAGGACGGAAGGGATCTCGTTGGGATCCCGGTCGGGATTGAGCCCCCAGAGAAAAAAACCCCCGAATATGACCGCCGCAATAAACGGCAGCCCGGCAATGAGACGTTTCATCTTCTCTCCTACTCGGCAGGAACGGCATCGCTGGCTGGCTGTTTGGCGCGGCGCGGCGCCCCGACCCTCAAACGGCGATCCGACAAGGACAAACAGCCACCGATCACCAGCAGGATCGAGCCGATCCAGATCAGGTTGACGAGCGGTTCATAGAGGATCCGAAGGGTCCATGCTCCGGCGTTGTTCACTTGATCGGAGGCTGGCGTTGCAATCGACGTATAGAGATCACCCGCCAATGTAGAGCGGATGGCCGACTCCGTCGTCTGGCTTTCCGCGACCGGGTAATACCGGCGTTCTGGGAAAAGCGTCGTGACCAGCTCGCCATCCCGACGGACCACAAGGGTGCCGCGATCCGCGATGTAGTTCGGCCCTTGAACCTGTGTGGCCCCTTCGAAGGTGATGTCGAACCCCGCGATCGTGACTTCGGTCCCGGGGGCGGCAAAGACGATCTCCTCACTCTTCCATCCGGTCGAGCCGATCATCCCCATCATCAACACAGCGACGCCGGCATGGGCGAGTGTCATACCGTGAGAGGCGCGTGGCAGATTGCGCGCGCGTCTCGCGCTCTCTGCAAGGGGAACCTCGAACAGGCGGATGCGTAGCGCCCATTCCCGTAGGGTTGCAAAAAGCAGCCACGCTGCGCCAAGGATGGCAAGATAGGCCATGATCGGCCCACCGTTCAGAAGATACCATGCGGCCAAAGCTGCGATGAACGCCAGAACGACCACGAACCGAATGCGATCGAGCAACCCGGCGATATCAGCCCGCTTCCACGACAGGAATGGACCAAGACCCATGAACACGACCAGTGCCAGCATCATCGGAATGAAGGCCGCGTTGAAGAAAGGTGGACCGACCGAGATCTTGTCCCCGGTGACAGCCTCCAGGATCAGTGGATAAAGCGTCCCGAACAGGACCGTTCCCGTAGCGGCGGCCAGAATGAGGTTGTTCACGAGCAGCCCGGCCTCGCGGCTGATCGGGCGAAACAGACCACCCGGCTCCATTTCGGGCGCCCGCCAGGCGTAGAGCGCCAGCGACCCACCGATGGACACGGCCAGCAGACCCAGAATGTAAAGCCCGCGCTCTGGATCGACGGCGAAGGCATGCACGGATGTAAGCAGGCCTGACCGGACGATGAACGTCCCGAGCAGCGAAAGCGAGAAAGTCAGGATGGCAAGTAGGATGGTCCAGCTTTTGAACGCGTCGCGCTTTTCGGTGACGATGGCGGAATGCAGCAGCGCCGTGCCCAGAAGCCAGGGCATGAAGCTCACGTTCTCGACCGGGTCCCAGAACCACCAGCCGCCCCAGCCCAGTTCATAATAGGCCCACCACGATCCAAGAGCGATACCTGCCGTAAGGCTGACCCACGCGGCCAATGTCCACGGGCGGACCCATCTGGCCCAGGCCGGATCGACGCGCCCTTCCAGAAGAGCCGCAACGGCAAAGGAAAACACGATGGAGAAGCCGACATACCCGAAATACAAGAGCGGCGGGTGCATGGCGAGACCCATGTCCTGAAGCAACGGGTTGAGGTCATTGCCGTCGAGCGGCGGCGGAAACACCCGCTCGAAGGGGTTCGACGTCAGCAGCAGGAAGGACAGGAAGCCGACGCTGATCCACGCCTGCACCGACAAGGTGCGCGCCTTGGTCTCGGCGGGGATGTTCGATCCGAACCAGGCGACGCCCGCGCCGAACACCGCGAGTATCAGGATCCAGAGCAGCAGCGAACCCTCATGGCTGCCCCAGGTCCCGGCCACCTTGTAGAGCATTGGCTTGAGCGAATGGGAGTTCTCGACGACGTTCCTGACGGTAAAATCGCTGACGATGAAAGCCTGCATCAGCGCTGCGAAGGCGATGGCCACAAACAGCACTTGTCCTATTGCCGTCGCCTGGGCGGATTTCATCCAGACGGCATTTCTACGCGACGCACCTGCAATCGGTAGAACACTCTGAACAAGCGCAAGCGCCAGTGCGAGGGCCAGTGCGAAGTGACCAATTTCCGGGACCATGGCGTTCTTTCCTATTCAGCGTCGGTGGGCGTCGCGTCGGACGGCTTTGGCGTCCGCGGCGGGGTCTATTCGTCGAGCGTTGCTTTGCGGCGACGGAACTCTTCTTCGTCGATTTCCCCATTTGCAAAGCGGCGCCTGAGCGCTTCCTGCGCGTCCGAGTCCGGGGGACGGGTGCCATTGTCCCGCAGCCTGAACACCAGAAACACCACCAATGCGATCAGCGCACCCCAGAAGGCGAGCATCATGAAGCCGCCCATAAAGCCATAGCCACTGCCCCACATGTGCCCCGTCCAGGAGCCTGGTCCATCAGCCTGCGCCATGCTGGCGGGCAAGCTGGCCAGCAACGGCAGGATCAACGCGTTCAGTTTCATCTGTTTCTCCTTCGATCAGTTCGGTTTCATCCAACGGGATGGTGACAACAGCGCGCAAACCCGCGCTGTTCTGATTGACCAGCTGGATATCGCCGCCATGGGATTGGACGATTGTCCTCGCGATTGAGAGCCCAAGCCCATAACCGCCCGTTTCCAGAGACCTCGATTGCTCGAGGCGATAGAACGGATCGAAGACCTTTTCCAACTGGTCGACGGGAATGCCGGGCCCATTGTCATCGATGTTGAGTACGAGGTTCGAACCGTGGGTCGCCCAGCTGACTTTTGCGGCACCACCGTAGCGAACGGCGTTCTCAAGCAAGTTCCTCAGTGCCCTTCGGAACGCGTTGGGTCGAAGCCGCACGGCAACATCATCACTCGGGGCAAAGGTGCAGTGTGCCGCCATATCGCTGCACAAGCTGTCCAGAAAATTGCGCAGATCGACCACTTCGGCACCTTCGGATCCGGTAAGGCCGCGTGCAAAGGTGAGCGTCGCTTCGACCATACTCTGCATCTCTTCGACCGATGCGATGAGGCTGTCCCGCGTCTCTTCTTCGTCAACCAGCTCCGCGCGGACACGCATGGCAGTCAACGGCGAGCGTAAATCGTGGCCAAGGGCTGCGAGCATACGTGTACGATCACTGACAAACCGGGTCAGCCGTCGTTGCATGCGGTTGAATGCGACGGTCAGATCTCTGACCTCGGTCGGCCCTGTGACCGCCAATTCGCCCACATCTTCGCCCCGGCCAAGATGGTCCGCGGCCTTCGACAGGTGCCGCAAAGGACGCGTCAGGCGCGTCATTACAAACCAGAAGATCGCCACCAGAAGCAGTCCGGCGGAAATCCCGAAGGTCAGCATCGAATAGAAAGGCCATTGGATCGGCGGTCGCTCGAACCGCGTTCCGACATTCAGCCAACGCGCTCCCTTGATGGCGATGGACAGGTTCATTTCAACCGCTGTCAACTCTCCGCGCATCATCGCGAGATGCATTTCTGTCATCTCGTCCGAGAGATTGGGAAGAGGCCGCAACTCGCCCTCGACCTCGTGCAATTCAACGCGAATATCCCGGCTGTAGCTGTCATCCATCAGGGCGCGTATGCGCGCTTCCACGATGCCGCCGTCCGAATGACCGGTGTGATCCACGATCGGAGCGTCCGACAGATCGAACCGGATCAGAGGCGAATTTGCCGCGCGAAGGATCGAGTCCTGCAGATCCAGCGGGGCCTCTTCGATCAACCGCGCGACATTCGCTGCGCGACCCGCGGCCTCGAATCCTAAAGCTGCACGGATCGCAAGGCTGCGCTCGTCGGCGAACAGGAACAGGCTGATCACCTGGGCCACGACAAGTGCCGCGACCACAAGCAGGATCAATTGGCCGCTCAGAGATCTCATCGCACGGCGCATCACGGCGCATCCTCGACATCGGCAGCCAGACAGTATCCGCCGTTCCGCACCGTTTTGATGACACTGGGCCTAAGTACATCCGGCTCGATTTTGCGGCGGAGACGGCTGATCTGATTGTCGATGGTGCGATCCATCGGGCCTGCCGTCCGACCAGCGGTCAGGTCAAGCAACTGGTCACGGCTGAGCACCATCCTCGCGCGTTCCAGCAGGACCGCCAGCAATTTGAACTCGGAGGTCGTCAATGGGGTCTCGGTGGTGGACTCGTCAATCAGCACCTGCCGGTCGGTATCCAGTATCCAGTGCGCAAAAGAGACTTTCCTCCCAGCGAGGCTTCCGGCCACAGGTTCGTCGCGGTTGCTTCTCCGAAGAACCGACTTGATGCGGGCGAGCAGTTCTCGTGGATTGAACGGCTTGGCGAGATAATCGTCCGCACCGATTTCCAGACCCACGATCCGATCCGTTTCCTCACCAAGCGCCGTCAGCATGATGATCGGAAGATCACCCTCTGGCGCAAGTCTGCGGCAAACCGACAAACCGTCCTCGCCCGGCATCATGACATCGAGCACGAGGAGGTCGAAGTGACCAGTGGCCAGCTTGGCATCCATCTCCACGGCATCCCTGGCGACGGTCGTGCGCATTCCGTTCTTCTCCAGGAAGCGCGCGACGCTTTCGCGTATCTGAGCGTGGTCGTCCACGATAAGGATATGAGGTGGCGGTCCCATGGCGTCCTTCCTAGATCATCGTTGCATTCTGTTTCATGGGCAGAATTGTAGCCGTTTGTATCAGGTCAGTCCCTTGCTACAGATGGATACAAATCTGTGCCTGCACCGTGTCGTGCTCCCGGGTAGCGTCGCGCGTATGTTACGTGACCTTTGGGATCGCAACCGATCAAAGGATGAGGTTTTCGAATATGGCTCTTGATTTGAACCGGCGCCGTTTCGTTCTGGGTGCTCATATGACGGTGCTGACCGTCGCGGCGTCACCGCTGTTGGCGCAGAGCCGATCTGTCTGGTCGGCAGAGAATGCCTTTGACGCGCTTCTATCGGATACGGCGCGGATCATCGATGTCAGAACGCACAAAGAGTGGCAAGAAACCGGCGTAGGTGCTGGTGTATGGCCGATAAGCATGCACGCGTCCGGTTTTCCGGACCGATTGTTCAGGGCCAAGGAACTGAGCGGTGATCGCACTGTTGGACTGATCTGCGCCACTGGCGGACGCTCCGCATCGCTGCTTCGAGCGTTGAGACAAGCTGGTTATTCGGGCTACGCCGATATCTCGGAAGGGATGTTGGGATCAGGCGAAGGGCCTGGCTGGATCGCATCGAACTTGCCGACCGTTCCGGTGGATGTCGCCCTGAACGGGTTGCCCCCCGCGTTGGCCTGACCAGTGAAGAATCAATTGGTCCCGTTGTGCTAAAAGCCTGATGTATGGTCAAATTGACCTGTTTGAACAGGAAGACGGGTTTGGGTGTATGACCGAGTTGATGGCTATGTTTGTCGGAATATGCGCGGCGATCGTGATGGGAATTGTCCATCATTATGCGTTGTCGGGCATTCTGAAGTTTTCCCCGCAGCGGTCGGATGGCTCCGGCTTTCGGATCATCCTGACGTTTTCCACGTTGCTGTTGCTGCATGTCTTGGAACTTGTGACGCTCGCCGTGTTCAACACGATGGTGGTGGCAAGCGTTCTGCCGCAATCGTTCAGCAACAGCCCTCCGATGTTTCAGGATGTTCTCTATGTTACGGGCATCTCGTTCTCGACCCTCGGCTATTCGTCCATAGAGGTGGTCGGGCCCTTTCGACTATTGCTGATGCTGCAATCGCTTTTGGGCTTCATGTTGCTGACCTGGTCAGCGACGTTTCTTTACTCAGCCTGCCAGCAAGTCTGGCAGAAGGCGAAAGATGACTGAAAATCGCCACGCGCGTCGGACATGAGCTTGGCGTCAGCGTCAAATACGTCCTGATATCGGTCCTTTGACCTCACCGTGGAACGGTTGAGTGAGCGCTGCGTTGCGCGCGTGGATGAATAGCCCTTGACCTTCCAGTTGCTGGAATCCCTAGGTACAAAGCCATGGCACAGATTTTCGAAAAGACAGGCGATCACGTATCGCACCATCGACACGGGGATATCTTGAAATCTCCCGTATGGGTTGGCGTGTTGCTTGTCGTTCTCACATTGCCGGCTCACCTTTTTTTGGATGAGCAAAGCTCGATAGCTCTTGCTTCGATCACGCTTGCTTTGATTGGCGGTGCCTATATCGGCTTTGGCGCTGCGGACGGCAGAGCGCGCGTGTTCTGGGCAGAGCTCGCGGTCGCCCTTTTGTTCGGCTTAGCAGCGTTCCTGGGGCTGATATGGCAGTGGGCCTTCCTCCCCTTGGGCTTGGCCCTTCACGCCCTTTGGGACATGTCACACCACAATTCTTATCGTCTCGCCCGGATTCCGAACTGGTATATTCCATTCTGCGTGGCCTTTGACCTTTTGGCAGCGACGTTCTTCGTTCTGCTCTATGCCGTGTTTTGATCCATGATGATGCGCATCCTTCTTATGGCGGTGTTCCTGATGGGAGTCGTCGCATTGGCCTTCCCGGACGTCCTTGGCGTTGACATTCGCCTGCCGGATCGCGCGGAAATTGACCGCTGGATCGAGGCGGCAGGTCTTGCCGGACCAATTGTCATCGTGGCGCTCATGACAATCGCTATTGTCGCAAGCCCCCTGCCCTCGGCGCCAATCGCACTCGCCGCCGGAGCGGCTTATGGACACACGTACGGGACGCTCTTCGTCGTTCTAGGTGCGGAACTCGGTGCGCTTGCCGCCTTTGGTCTGGCCCGCGGCTTGGGTCGTCCCTTCGTTGAGCGTCATCTCGGTCAGAAGATTAACGCAGGCCTGTTCGGGTCCCAGAACACTCTGACCTTCCTGGTCTTCGGCAGTCGCCTGCTGCCGTTTCTGTCCTTCGATATGATCAGTTACGCCGCAGGTCTGAGCAAGCTGCATCTTTGGAGGTTCGCGCTGGCCACGATGGCCGGGATTATTCCAGCGAGTTTCTTGCTCGCTCACATGGGCAGCCAGGCGATGAACGGCGATGCCCGCACTGCCACATGGACCGCACTTGCGCTGGGTGGCTTTACCGGCCTGTCGGTTCTCTTCGCCGCGACGCGAAAGACCGGTACGAAACGGAAGGAGAGCTGATATGGCCAGTCATTCCCACGCCGGGCATATGCCGAGTTCCGGCAAGGCCCTTGTGATTTCGGCCTGGCTCACCGGCGTCTACTTCGTGATTGAACTGGCCGTCGGGCTCTGGACTGGCTCGATTGCCGTCCTGTCGGATGCGTTTCACACCCTGTCGGCGGTTGGCGGCGTTCTGGTGGCCATCATCGCGCAGCGCATTGCGCGCCGCCCGGCGGATTCGGCGCGGAGTTTCGGCTGGTACCGCGCCGAGATCATCGGGGCACTGGTGAATGGCGGCTTTCTTCTCGGTATGGCGCTTCTGGTGATCTGGATGGGCGCGATGCGGCTCGGGAATCCGATTCACCTGGCCACGGGTCCCATGCTCTGGGTCGCCTTCGGAGGCCTGGTCACCGAAGTGATCTCGCTGGGGCTGATGTGGCAATCGAGCAAGGACGATCTGAATGCCCGTGGTGCGCTCTGGCACATCATCCAGACCTTTGTCGGCAGCCTCCTGATCATCGTCACCGCTCTAGTGATCGAGTTCACCGGCTTTCTGGCGATTGACCCGATCCTCGGCATGGCGTTCGGGGTGGTTCTCCTCTGGGCCTCCGTCGGCGTCATCAAGGAAGCGGTCCACATCCTCATGGAAGGCACGCCAGAGGGAACGGATCTCGAGGCTGTGACGACGGACCTGCGCGGCCAGGACGGGGTTCTGGACGTTCACCATGTGCATGCCTGGACGCTGACCAGCGGCAAACACGCATTTTCTGCCCATATCCGCCATGGTGAGCCCGCAGAGGCCGCGGACCTGCTGAACCGGGCCTATCGGCGGCTGACGGAACAGCATGGGTTTCACATGGTCACGCTGCAGCTCGAAACAGAGTGTCTCGACGAGCGCCACGCGCGGGATCTTGATATAGTCCAGATAGCGGCTGCAAAGGCTGCTGTCGCGTTGCCCTTTAATCTGAGACGCGACGCGTTTGGCGACAATTTTTGCCCTTAATTGTGAGATACGGCTGTCATGGGGCCCCTGTTTCTCGCGCACCTTTGCGCGATGTGATCAACCGCGGCAAGCAATCGAGGCTCCTTCTCGAAGGCGCGCAAGAGAGCAACCCTTGCATAGTCGTCGATGCTTTTGCTGACGATGGCTGCCTTAGCCAAGGGATGAGATCGAGCGGCGGCGATTGCGGCGAGGCAGAACAGCCTAACTTCCGATCTGGGGTTCTGGACAGCGAACGACGGATCCCCGCGGAAGGTTTTGAGTGACATGGCAAAGGTGACTGCGCGCATTGCGCGCCGAAGTTGCTTGGGGCCGCGCGAGCGCGCGGCGCACTCAAGCATCTCTGCCCCGCGGCGCGCTCGGTATATCAGTTTTCCAGATATTTGTTCCTCACGGAGTTTGCCAAGGGTCTGCACAAGTCTCGTCCCGCAAACTTGGCAGTCAAATGCCCAGGCCCGCCTCCAATGCCTGAGCAAAAGACCCTCTCTGGAGCATCGCAGGCAATGCTGGAATGGCATCTGAGCCGTCAGTGAGGCTTCTCGTGGCGTCATTGCCGGAAAGGTCAAAGATCGAACAACATCTGGGTTAACCCGTGCGGCGTTGGCAATCTTCGCCGCCGCAGCCGCGTCGACGTTGAAGTCCAAGGCGGTGCCATGCGCGGTATCGATTCTGAGATGAGCCAGTAGTTCCGCATCATCACAGTAGTTGGCCGCCGCCAGCCGAGACAACCAACCTGACAACAACTCGTCTGGCAGCGGCGCGACAGTCTTGGGCAGCGGGTGCGGCTTCACACCCGGGACTTCTGGAGCCGCCGATGGGGGTTCGCATGGCGCGACCAAACCGGCGTCCATTTTGCGATTGCGTCATCGGTGATGCATTCCTCGCCTGTGATAATGGCGTCGATGGAAAGATCCTTGACCAGAGCGAAGATGCGCGAGGTCACCCCACCGGTCAGTGCCAAGACCTGCTTGAGAGATTTGACCTTCAGGTTGGACTTCTTTTCCAGTGGCATGGCAGCAATAAGGGTCTGGATCATGTCCGAGAACTCGGCATCGTCGCGCCAGTTTGGCAGATGATGTTCGTCCAGCCGTCGGGCAAGCTGGATATCACCGCGAATAGCATCGACGGCCTCGCTGACCCCAAGGCAGACCAGTGACACCTCGAGTTCATTGCTGAGATACCGCAGGACATTGAGAAATCGGCGCTGTTCGCGGTGGGTCCCGGCCAAGAGATTGTGGACCTCGTCGATCATGATCATCCGCAGGCCAAGGTCGCGTAAGAGCGCGATGACACGGACTTCGAGGGAAGCCACATTTTGAGCGCGGGCGCTAAGAGCCGTCGCCGGGGCGCCGACGGCGGCCAGGATGTGCAGGTAAAACCGCCGTTCATCAGGTGCGGGCGGCGCTTGCAACAGCAGAAGCGGTGTGCGGGTGATGCCCGACGCCGGATCGTATTCTGGTGCGAACTTGCGCGACAGGTTTCGGGCAATCATCGTCTTTCCGATCCCGGAGGCGCCATGCACAAGAAGCCCAGGCATACGGGTTTGTCGTGGCGCTTCGATCATGCCCTGCAAGCGGTCCAACACCTGTTCCGCCCGAGGAAAGCCGATCCAGATATCCGATTGAATGAGGGCGATCCGGCCGTCTTCTTCAGTTGTCCCTGCCCTCAATTCACCATCTCTCCACCTTGAACAATGGGCGCGATGTATCACCCGTATCGATCGGGCGCAGCCCTTCGGTTGTCGAGACGGCCGAGTTCGTGCCCTTCAATGTCCCTTTTCTTTCACGGGTTCTGCGTTCGGCCTTCGTCAGGCCCCGGCTTTCAGCTTCGATCTGGCGTTGCTGTCGGATCAGCTCAGCCAGCACCAGCTCATTAGACCCGGACTTGCCAAGGGCACGGGCCTTCCTCATCGCTTCGCGATATTCCCAGAGCGAGACGGGCGGAATTTCCAGGTTTCTGTACCGCGCCTCAACATACCGGCCATCGTCCAGTTCGACCCAGATCATTGAGATATCGCGAGGATCGTAGCGAACGACCACCTTTCCATCCCCGCGCCCAATGTGGCCTGCAAGGGCATCGGACCAGTACCTTATCTGGAACAGATGGATGCCGTCACGCCTGATCTTGCGCGGTTCACTCGGCAGGAAGCTCACCTGAAAGGCTTCCATCTCGAAGGGGATGTCGCCTGTCATTTGCTCTGAGAGCGCCTCCCATTTGGCAACGGGCGTGCAGCCAAGACTTGAATGAATGCTGTTGTTGTAACGGCAGATTTCCAGAGCAAACCAGCGATCGAATTCGCTCAACGTCATCGTGGCCTTGCTTTCGGCGTCATAGTCGCCCTTTGCCGCGATCGAGGATTGCGTTGTTCCCGGCAACAGGTGAACGGCCCCCATCATGGTGCCGATCAACCGTTCGATGTGACCACCGAAGTGAGGACTTGCTGGCGGTCGATAGACCAGATCGATCCCCCAATCCGCACAGGCCGACCGAAAGGCGCGCGACCGGAAATCGCGACCGTTATCGACGTGGATGCTGTGCGGTTTGCCCTGTGCCGGCCAAGGAACATCGCACGCCAATTCCGCAAGAAGTTCCTCCTTGAGGGTCACCGCCTGTGTCAGGCAAAGCGCCACTGACAGACGCGAAGGTGCCTCGAGAGAGGTGTAATATCCGGTCACCATCCGCGTTGCGACGTCGATCGCCAGCGTGACCCAAGGCCGCCCAATTGGTTTGCGTTCAAAGCCGTCGACAAGAATGATGTCCGCCGGTGTATGATCAATTTGGACGATCTCCAGTGGCATACTGGCCTTGTTCTCACCTGTGACCGGCGCAAATTTCTGGCGGGCCGCCTTTGCGCCCTCTCGTGCCTTCGCAACTTCGCGGGCATCCATCGCATCCAGACGACGCTGAACCGTTCGCCGTGTCGGCGGTTGCAAGCCCTCCTGCCAGCAAGCGCTGCGGATTTCTGTCACGACGCGCGACAAGCTCGAACGCTCCCGGCGCAAGAAATAGCGGCGAAGGTGCTCCTCGATTACCGCTTCGACTTTGCTGGATATTAACATCGTCCCGGTCGGGCGGCCCCGTTTCCGCGGAGCCAGAGCGCTGGTGCGCCCACCCTCTTCCGCCAACCGTTTTATCCAACGCCAGACCGTCGCCCTGCTGACACCAAGCTCCCAAACGGCGTCATTGATGCCACGTTCCAGGCTGCCAGTCCCATTGAGATATGCCTGAACAAGAGGGCGCAGCACCGCGGCCCTGCGCGCCTCTTCAGCACCAACGGCAACGGAGTCTTCGCCATCATCATTCATCGATATTTGCCGCAAATGTCTGTGAACCCTGTCTCAGGTTTAAGGGCAAAAATATCAGAATTAAAGGCAAAATCTCATATTTAAGGGCAAAACTCAGCCGTTGATTTCGTTGGATTTCCCATCTCACAATTAAGGGCTACGCGACAG
>NZ_NSBT01000007.1:127500-128805 GCF_002285435.1 Actibacterium ureilyticum | reverse complement strand
TTTTTTATCGACTGGTTGCGGGAGTAGGATTTGAACCTACGACCTTCAGGTTATGAGCCTGACGAGCTACCGGGCTGCTCCATCCCGCGTCACTGTCGATTTTTGTCGTTTAGAGAGATTATTGGTTTTTTTCTAGGTTTGGCGGTGACCTACTCTCCCACGTCTTGAGACGCAGTACCATCGGCGCAACCGAGCTTAACGGCCGAGTTCGGGATGGGATCGGGTGTTTCTCTGGCGCTGTGACCACCAAACCGAGGAAAAAACCAAGTCAAGTCAAGTACATGTGTGTTTTGTGTATGCTTCTGACCAGTATTAGCCTTGCTATTACTGGATCAAATCAAGCCTATCGGACAATTAGTACCGGTCAACTGAACGCATTGCTGCGCTTACATCTCCGGCCTATCGACGAGGTGGTCTACCTCGGTCCTCAGGGATACCTTGTTTTGAGGGGGGCTTCCCGCTTAGATGCCTTCAGCGGTTATCCTGTCCGATCATAGCTACCCTGCACTACCGTTGGCACGATAACAGGTCCACCAGTGGATCGTTCACCCCGGTCCTCTCGTACTAGGGGCAACTCCTCTCAAGTATCCTACACCCACGGCAGATAGGGACCGAACTGTCTCACGACGTTCTAAACCCAGCTCACGTACCTCTTTAAACGGCGAACAGCCGTACCCTTGGGACCTGCTCCAGCCCCAGGATGAGATGAGCCGACATCGAGGTGCCAAACACTGCCGTCGATATGGACTCTTGGGCAGTATCAGCCTGTTATCCCCGGCGTACCTTTTATCCGTTGAGCGATGGCCCTTCCACGCGGGACCACCGGATCACTATGGCCGTCTTTCGACTCTGCTCGACTTGTCAGTCTCGCAGTCAGGCTGGCTTCTGCCATTGCACTCAACGAGCGATTTCCGACCGCTCTGAGCCAACCTTCGCGCGCCTCCGTTACTCTTTAGGAGGCGACCGCCCCAGTCAAACTACCCGCCACACAGGGTCCCGGCACCGGATAACGGTGCGCGGTTAGACATCAAGCAGAACAAGGGTGGTATCTCAAGGGAGGCTCCACAGGAACTGGCGTTCCTGCTTCGAAGCCTACCACCTATCCTGCACATGTTGTGCCTGATGCCAGTGTGAAGCTGTAGTAAAGGTGCACGGGGTCTTTCCGTCTAACCGCGGGAAGCCTGCATCTTGACAGGCAATTCAATTTCGCTGAGTCGATGTTGGAGACAGCGGGGAAGTCGTTACGCCATTCGTGCAGGTCGGAACTTACCCGACAAGGAATTTCGCTACCTTAGGACCGTTATA
>NZ_NSBT01000007.1:2500-122500 GCF_002285435.1 Actibacterium ureilyticum | reverse complement strand
CAGGTCCGCCGCGATCTGCGTCCAGAGCAGCTGCATGTCCAGCAGCCCCCAGACCAGCAGATGCAAAATGGCATAGGCAAAGGCCAGAAGCCCCAGCGCGCGCCGGAACTTCAACAGCCGTATGCCCGCGAACCGCATCAGCGGGGTCACGCATAAGGTGGCGATCAGGAATTGCAGCGCGGTCAGGCCCAGCCGGTGTTCCAGCGCCTTGACCGGATCGATGCCCAGCCCGCCGGTCGGCGCCTGCCAGATCAGCAGCGCCGCCGGGACCATCCCGATCACATAGGCCGGCCATTCCGGCAAGGCGCGGGCGGCGCGGTTGATCCGGTCGACAAGGCCCATCAGTAATGCTCGGCCAGGTCCATGCCGTCATACAGCGACGCGACCTCGTCGCCATAGCCATTATACATCAGCGTCGGCTGCCGCTTGGCGAACAGCCCGCCGCCCACGGCGCGTTCGGTGGCCTGGCTCCAGCGGGGGTGGTCCACCGTCGGGTTCACGTTGCTGTAGAACCCGTATTCACGCGGGGCCAGCATGTTCCAGGTGGTTTCGGGCTGGGTGTCCGTCAGGGTGATGCGCACCACGGACTTGATCGACTTGAACCCGTATTTCCACGGCACCACCAGCCGCAGCGGCGCGCCGTTCTGGTTCGGCAGGTCCTGACCGTAAAGGCCGGTCGCCATGATGGTCAGCGGGTGCATCGCCTCGTCCAGGCGCAGCCCTTCGCGATAGGGCCAGTCCAGCGAACGCCGGCGCTGGCCCGGCATTTCCTCGGGGCGCAGCAGGGTTTCCATCGCAACATACTTGGCGCCGGGCTGAACGCCCACCTGCTCCAGCAGGCTGCGCAGTTCGAACCCGGTCCAGGGGATGACCATCGACCAGGCCTCGACACAGCGGAAGCGATAGATGCGTTCCTCCAGCGTGACCTTCGACAGGATATCGCCCAGGTCATAGCTGCCGGGGCGGTCCACCATGCCGTCGATCTGCACCGCCCAGGGGTCGGTGGTCAGCGCACCCGCAAAGCGGGCCGGGTCGCCCTTGCCGGTGCCGAACTCGTAGAAATTGCAATATTGGGTGATGTCTTCGAAGCTGTTGGGCTCGGCATCCGTGGAATAGGGGCTGACCGCATCGTCCGTGGCCGCCATCGCGGTGCCGGCCAGACCCGCCCAGGCGACAGAGGCCCCGATCATCTGCCGGCGGTTCATGAACAGATGCTGCGGCGTCACGTCCGACCATCCAAGACGTGTTTTCGATCCAGTCATCGGGTTCTCCATCTTTGCGTCTTGCCTGCTAAGATGCGGTGGGGCGCCCGGTCAAAACAAGTCAGCTCACGAAATCGTTGACGCTTTGTGTGCGGGGGAAGACCTCGTTCATCGGTTTGGTCGACCCGTCGGACTGTACGATCCGCACATGGCGGCGGCGCATCTGGCGGGGTTCGGCCACGCCGACGGAATGGGCGATCATCTCGACCTCGCTGATGACACTGCGGGCGTAATGGGCGACGCGTTCGCTCTTGCGTTCGACGACCAGCCCCTTTTGCAGCCGCGGGTCATGGGTGGTGATCCCGGTGGGACAGGTGTTCTTGTTGCATTTCAGCGCCTGGATGCAGCCCAGCGCGAACATGAACCCCCGGGCCGAGGTCACGAAATCCGCCCCCGCGGCAATCGCCCAGGCCACGTCGCCGGGGTTGATCAGCTTGCCGCTGGCGATCAGCCGGATGCGGTCGTGATAGCCATAGGTGTCGCGCAAGTCCGATACCATCAGCATCGCCTCGCGGATGGGCAGGCCCACCAGATCCATCAGCGGCATGGGCGAGGCACCGGTCCCGCCTTCGCCCCCGTCGATGGCGATGAAATCCGGCGCGCTTTCGGGGCCGCGTTTCTTGATCAGGCGGAACAGGTCGTGAAACGGTTCCGGCCCGCCGACCACGGTCTTGAACCCCACCGGCTTGCCCGACACCTCGCGGATATGGGCGATCACATCCAGCAAATCCTCGAAACTGTCGATATCGGGATGGCGGTTGGGGGAATAGCTGTCCTTGCCCACCGGGATGCCCCGGATCGCCGCGATCTCGGGCGTGACCTTGGGCCCGGGCATGATGCCGCCCTTGCCGGGCTTGGCGCCCTGGGCCAGCTTCAGCTCGAACATCTTGACCTGATCATGGGCGGCAATGGTGCGCAGCTTGTCGTCGTCGATCCGGCCATCGGGCCCGCGCAGGCCGTATTTGGCGGTGCCGATCTGGAAAACGATGTCGCAGCCCCCAGACAGGTGGAATTGCGACAACCCGCCCTCGCCCGTGTTCAGCCAGATATTGGCCTCGGCCGCGCCCTGGCTCAGCGCCTCGACCGCGGGGCGCGAGATGGCGCCGAAACTCATACCCGAGATATTGAAGATCGACGGCGCCACATAGGGCATGCGGCAATGCGGGCCGATCTCCATCGGGGCGGTCTGGGCGAACTGGTCGTCGATGGGCGGAAAGGCCGCGTTCACGAAGATGGGCGTGCCCACGATGTTCAGGTTGCGGGTCGAACCGAACGCGATCGTGTTGCCCTTGCCGGCCGAGGCGCGCGAGACCCAGTCGCGCTGCGCCCGGTTGAAGGGCATCTCTTCGCGGTCCATGGCAAAGAAATACTGCCGAAAGAACTCGCCCAGCGTGGTGAACAGGTGACGGAAGCGCCCGATGACGGGATAGTTGCGCCGGATCGCATCGCCGGTCTGGGTGCGGTCGATCACGAACAGCACCGCCGCGACCAGCAGGACCAGACCGATCAGGAACACGAAGATATAGGACAGGAACTGCAAAATCTGCTCGACGAACTGAATCATGGTCTACCCGTGTCTGGCTGCTTCAATTTGACCGATATCAATACCGGGCCAATTCCTGACGATAGACTGCGCAGAAACGCCCGGATCGGCAACCCATGCCAACGGGCATTCACTTGAACGGGAGGACAAGATGATCGGATTTCGCACCCTGACCGCCGCGGCGGTGCTCGCGGCCAATACCGCCATGGCCGACCAGGCCGTGACCTATACCACCGAAGACAGCTTCGATGACGTGGTCTTCGCGCTGGAAAACGCCGTGATCGACCGCGGATTGGTGATCGACAGTGTCAGCCATACCGGCGACATGCTGGAACGCACCAAGGGCGATGTGGGATCGGATGTCACGATCTTCACCAAGGCGGATATCTTCAGCTTCTGTTCCGCCGCCCTGTCGCGCAAGGTGATGGAGGCCGACCATATGAACGTGATGTTCTGCCCCTATGACATCTTCGTTTTCACCCGGCCCGATACCCCGGACCAGACCGTCGTGGGCTATCGCGCCTATCCCGACGGCCCGATGAAAGAGGTCGAGGCATTGCTCGATTCCATCGCGCGCGAGGCTGCTGGCGTCGACTAAGCACCGCTGAAATAAGGCTTTTTCTTGTCTCGGGGCGGTCTGCCCGCGGTTTCGCGGGTTTTGCCGCCACGACATCTTGTGTTTACTGCCCCATCCGATAACATCACCTTGAGCAGTAAACGTTCCCTAAAAAGAACAAATTGACTCGCATTGATGCCATTACGGCCATTGGCGCGAGGGCGAGATGTCGGATATGAAAAAGAACAAACCGGGCAACACCCCGGTGCAGGCAGCCTGGATCGGGATCAAGGCCCGGCGCCGGGCACAGAAACAGGCAACGCGGCCCCAGGCCGAGATGACCGATCACGCGGACAGCCCGGCCAAGCGCAACGATGGCCGCGCGCGACTGTTCCAGCTGTTGTCCAGCACACAGCCACAGCAAGCCGCCGCGCCGCAACCACCGCGCGGTCGGACCATCAAGATCCAGAAGATCAAGACGCGCGCGGCGCGCCAGCGCGAGCTGGAACAGCGTCACGCCGATGCCATCGAACGGCTGCGCGAACGCAAGGCCCTGGCGGCGGAGCGCGCGGCGCAGGTGGCCGATGTGATGGACAAGGACGATTTCAACTTTCCGGCCCCGGCCTAACATCGGGGCACGCCGGATATGAAAAGGCCCGGGTCATCGCCCGGGCCTTTTGCTATTCTTAGTGGATGACCGCCTCTTCCGGCGGGCGCCGGTCGGACGTCGACACGCGGTCGCCGATCAACAGCCCATCCGCCCCGGCGGAAACCGGGATCGTGCCGCCATCGGTGACCTCACCCGCCAGCAGCATTTCGGCCAGCCGGTCCTGCAGCGCCTTCTGGATCACCCGCTTGAGCGGGCGGGCGCCAAAGACCGGGTCATAGCCCTCGTCGGCCAACCACTTCCGGGCGTCCTCGTCCAGCTCCAGCGTGATGTTGCGCGCCGCCAGACGTTTGCCCAGGCGGGCCAGCTGGATGTTGACGATCCCATCCATATCGGCACGGCCCAGCCGGTCGAAGATGATGATCTCGTCCAGACGGTTCAGGAACTCGGGCCGGAAATGCGCCCGGACCGCGTCCATCACATCGCGCTTGGCGTCGCTGGCATCCGCCCCGTCAGGCAGCTGGCTCAGCGCCTGCGCGCCCAGGTTGCTGGTCAGGATGATCAGCGTCTGCTTGAAGTCGACCGTGCGGCCCTGACCATCGGTCAGCACACCATCGTCCAGCACCTGCAACAGCACGTTGAACACGTCCGGGTGGGCCTTTTCGACCTCGTCGAACAGCACGACCTGATAGGGCCGGCGCCGCACCGCTTCGGTCAGAACGCCACCTTCGTCATAGCCGACATAGCCCGGAGGCGCGCCGATCAGACGGGCGACCGAGTGTTTCTCCATGAACTCGGACATGTCGATGCGGACCATCGCGCTGTCGTCGTCAAACAGATATTCGGCCACGGCCTTGGTCAGCTCGGTCTTACCCACACCGGTCGGGCCCAGGAACAGGAAGCTGCCCAGCGGACGGTTCTCGTCGTTCAGGCCCGCACGCGCACGGCGCACGGCGTTGGACACGGCGGTCACGGCGGCTTTCTGGCCGATCACGCGCTTGCCCAGCTCGTCTTCCATCCGCAGCAGCTTCTCACGCTCGCCTTCCAGCATCTTCGATGTCGGAATACCGGTCCAGCGTTCGACCACCTGCGCGATCTGCTCGGGGCGCACGGCTTCTTCGACCAGGACCTCGTCCTCCTGGCTTTCAGCCTCGGCCAGCTTTTTCTCAAGCTCGGGGATCACGCCATAGGACAGCTCACCGGCCTTGGCCAGGTTGCCCTCGCGCTTGGCATGGTCGAGCTCAAGCCGCGCCTTGTCGAGCTGTTCCTTCAGCCCGCGCGCGCCTTCCAGCTTGTCGCGTTCGGCCTGCCATTTGGCGGTCAGCTCTGCCGATTCCTGTTGCAGGTTCGACAGATCCTCTTCCAGCTTGGCCAGCCGGTCCTTGGATGCGGCGTCATCCTCTTTCTTCAGCGCCTCGGCCTCGATCTGCATTTGCAGGATCTGACGATCCAGCGCGTCCAGCTCCTCGGGCTTGCTGTCGACCTCCATCCGCAAGCGGCTGGCGGCTTCGTCCACCAGGTCGATCGCCTTGTCCGGCAGGAACCGGTCGGTGATATAGCGGTGCGACAGGGTCGCCGCGGCCACAAGCGCGCTGTCCGAGATCCGCACGCCATGGTGCAGCTCGTACTTCTCCTTGATGCCCCGCAGGATCGAGATCGTGTCCTCGACCGTCGGCTCGTCGATCAGAACCGGCTGGAACCGGCGGGCCAGGGCGGCGTCCTTTTCGATATACTTGCGGTATTCGTCCAGGGTGGTCGCGCCCACACAGTGCAGCTCGCCCCGCGCCAGCGCGGGCTTGATCAGGTTGGCGGCATCCATCGCGCCATCGGTCTTACCCGCACCGACCAGTGTGTGCAGCTCGTCGATGAACAGGATGATCTCGCCCGCGGCGGCCTCGATCTCTTTCAGGATCGCTTTCAGACGTTCCTCGAACTCACCGCGATATTTCGCACCGGCAATCAGCGCGCCCATATCCAGCGCCATCAGCTTCTTGTTCTTCAGGCTTTCGGGCACGTCACCGTTCACGATGCGCAGCGCAAGACCCTCGGCAATCGCGGTCTTACCCACGCCGGGTTCCCCGATCAGGACCGGGTTGTTCTTGGTCCGGCGCGACAACACCTGCATCGCGCGGCGAATTTCCTCGTCGCGGCCGATGATCGGGTCGATCTTGCCTTCCTCGGCGGCCTCGGTCAGGTCGCGCGCATATTTCTTCAGCGCGTCATAGCCTTCCTCGGCGCTCGCCGTGTCGGCGGTGCGGCCCTTGCGAATGTCGTTGATCGCGGCGTTCAGGTTCTGCGCGGTCAGCGCACCGGCATCCAGCGCCTCTTTGGCCTTGGATTTGACCACGGCCAGCGCGGTCAGGATGCGTTCGACCGGCACGAAGCTGTCGCCGGCTTTCTTGGCGATCTTCTCGGCCTCGTCCAGCACCTTGGCGGTTTGCGGGTCCAGATAGACCTGGCCTGCGTCGCCGGTGACCTTGGGCTGTTTGGCCAAAGCGGCCTCGACCGCCTCGATCACGCGTTCGGGCGAGCCGCCCGCGCGTTTGATCAGGTTCGAAGCCAACCCCTGATCGTCATCCATCAATGCTTTCAGCAGATGTTCGGGCGCCAACCGTTGATGGTTTTCCCGCATGGCAATGGTCTGGGCCGCCTGAATGAAACCGCGCGACCGCTCCGTGAACTGTTCAAGGTTCATCGGCAATCTCCTTCTGATAAGCGCCTGACTTGCGAAAACGCCCGATTTACGGCACGTTCCCATTGCAGGCCTTGAATTTCATTTGGCCATCAGCGGCCATGTGTTCAAGGGCCGTGCCACCGCAATGCCGAACAAAGATCAAAACTTCTTCAATCTGATGCCCCATTGGCTGTATAGCAAAGCATCAAATTTCCAGGACGAAAGGGGCAAGCCGTTGAGAATATTCACCGCCGAAGTGTCAGAAGCCCGTTTCGAAAAGGCGCGCGAGGGGTTTGTGGGCGTCGTCGCCCTGCGCGCCCATGACAAGCATCTGGGCATCGCCTATTTCGAATGTTTCGCCACCCTGCCCGCCGATGCCGGCTGGCACAATGTGAACCGGACCCTGATCGAGGACGCGCGCCGTCAACTGGCCCGCATGCCCGAATACAAGCGCGGCAAGCAGCATTTCAAACTGCGCGTGACCACGCCGGATCCCGCGCTGGCGTGATCTGATCCCGCCCCGACCGGGCGGAACCAGACCTTGCCTCAGACCGCGGCCAGGCGGCGCTGCCGCACCGCGCCGATCGCGCCCAGTGCCCCCAGCATCAGGAACGCCGCCGCGGGCAACGGCACCGGCGCCACCGCGCGGATGTCGATTCGCGCGACCGAGAACGCGGCCGGATCACCGATGAAGTCGATCAGCGCCCCGTCCAACAGACCCAGGGGCGTTGCGATCCCGGCGAAATCGGCCAGGCTTTCGGCTTTGTGGATGACACCGTTTTCCGCCACGCCCGCCGTGCCGTCCTGTCCCACCACGAAAGCGGGTCCGCCGGTCGGATCGTTCACCTCGGTCCCCGCGTCGTAAAGCGCGGTGGCGCTCAGATCGATCGAGAAATCCCCGACAAAGGCGCCAGCCACGTCGAACAGCTCGTAGGCCAGCGGATCGTCATTGGCCAGGAACGTGTCATTCGACGGCACCAGCATCGACAGGAAGCTGAAGAAACGCTGGCTGCCCGGGTCCAGCTCGATCTGGACCGTGCTGGTTTCGCCGGGGTCGATGGTGGGCGGGCCGCTTTGCGGCGCGGCGATCACGGTGGATTGCGCGGTCGGAACCTGCGCCGCCAGATCCGCCACCAGGCCGCTGGCATTCCCGACCTCGGCCAGCGCCTCGACCGACGCGCTGGCGCCGCTGCCCACGTCGAACGCGTCGAAGTTGCCGTCATGGAACGCGGCGAAGAGCGGGGTCAGGGCAAAACCGCCCGTCTGTGCGGTGTTGGTGATCGAAATTTCCAGCGTCGCGGCCTGCGCCGTTCCGGCGGCGGCGGCAAGAACCGGCACGGCAAGCAAGGCCCGCCATTTCTGAAGCTTGTTCATCCTGGTCTCCTATGGGTGTGGATACGGCCGCGCGAAGAGGCGGCCGGACCGATTATCGCCACGCCGCGTGGGTGCGGGCGAATGAACTTCGGCTGACGAACCCGTGAATACGCGAATGTGATCATCCCCCGGCCCGGTTGCCGTTGCCGCGCCGCCGCGATAAGGTCGCGCCGGGTTCAGAGCGGGACAATCACCATGCGGATCGGGCTTCCCCTGATGGGGCTTTTCATCGGCGCCGGACTGGCGGCGGGGGGCTATTTCGTATCCGACACGATGCTGAAACCCCGCCTTGGGGTGAACACCGCAACGGTCAAGGGGCTGTCGGAACGGATCGTGCCGTCCGATCACGCCTTCATGACGCTGGTGTTCCGCGTGAACCTGGCCGAGGAACAGAGCATCGCCCAGGTGTTCGAAACCGCCGAACGTCACCGCGCGACGCTGGGGGCGACGCTGGAACAGGCCGGGATCGAACCGGCCGAGATCGCGCATCAGCCCCTGCGGGTCGAAACCGAAATCCAGCGCGACCGCGACGGGATCGAGGTTGGCCGCCAGGACTACGTGCTGGCCGCCAGCACCGTCGCCACCAAGACACCGCAAAAGCTGGACCCGGCGCTGGGTCCCATTCTGGCGCTGGCGACCCAAGGGATCCGCGTGCGGGTGGACGGGCCGATCTATGAATTCTCGGGGCTGAACGAAATCAAACCCGACATGCTGCGCGAGGCGACGGAAAACGCCCGTATCGCGGCCAATGAATTCGCCGCCGATGCCGGTGTGCAGGTGGGCGGCATCCAGCTGGCCACCCAGGGCGGGTTCCAGGTCCGCGCCCTGGCCGCGCGCCCCGGCATCGTGGACCCCGGCCAGCACGAGGTGCGGGTCGTGACGACCATCACCTTCTATCTTGAAAACTGAACCCGCAAAGGCCCCGTTCCCATGTCAGATGACCGCCTGATTGTCGCACTCGATGTCCCGAACGCCCTGGCCGGGCTGGAACTGGCCGGACAGATCGGCGATGCCGTCAGCTTCTATAAGATCGGGCTGGGCATGCTGACCGGCGGCGGGCTGGCGCTGGCCAATGAGCTGAAGCAGGACCACGGCAAGCGCATCTTTCTGGACATGAAGCTGTTCGATATCGGCGCAACGGTCGAAAACGCCGTGCGCGGCCTGGCACAGTTCGATCTGGATTTCCTGACCGTGCATGGCGACCCGCATGTGGTCCGCGCCGCGCAAGAGGGCAAGGGCGCGTCCGACATGAAGGTCCTGGCGGTTACCATCCTGACCTCGCTTGACCGGGCGGATCTGGACGCCAGCTGCATCAAGCCCGGCGATGTGCAGGACATCGTGCTGGAACGCGCCGCGACCGCGTTGTCGGCCGGGGCCGACGGGGTCATCGCCAGCCCGCACGAAGCCGCGCTGATCCGCGCCCTGCCCGAGGCCGCGGGCAAGCTGATCGTAACCCCCGGCGTGCGCCCCGCGGGCGCCGATCTGGGCGATCAGAAACGGGTGACGACGCCCGCACAGGCGATTGCCGCGGGCGCCGATCATATCGTTGTGGGCCGGCCCGTCTGGCGCGCAGAAAACCCGCGTGCCGCCGCACAGACGATCCTGGCCGAGCTGCCCTCGGCCCAGGCGCTGCATCCCAACCGGGCCTAGTATCCCACCGTGAACACCTGCCCCTTGTGGGCGCGGGTTTCGACCTCGTCGACAAAGGCGATGGCGAAATCCTCGGCGCTGATCGCGCTTTTGCCGTCCGCATCGGTCAACAGGGTCGTGCCGCCCACGCGGAATGTCCCGGTCCGCGCGCCCGGCGCGATCTCGGCCGACGGCGCGACATAGGTCCAGTCCAGCCCAGCGGTGTCCAGCGCGTCCTTGATGGCGCGGATACCCATCGCCTCGGGTTTGATTTCGGGCGGCAACAGATCCATCACCGGGCTGCCATCGGGCAGCGATAGCGTGCCCGCGCCGCCCACCATAACGATGGGCAGGCCGGTCACCTTGCCCGCCGCGACCAGCGCATCGCCCAGCGCCGCCGCATCCGCCGTTGCATCGCCGCTGAACCGGGGCGACGTCGCGCTCAGGATCACCTGGGCCCCGTCCGCCGCGGCGATCAGCGCATCGGCATCCGTGGCATCGACCGCCCGGGCCGTCACCCCCGGCAGCGTCGCGATGTTCTCAGGGTGCCGGGCGGCGGCGGTCACCGCATGCCCGCGCTTGGCGGCCTCGGCCAGGATGGGGGCGCCGATCATGCCACTGGCCCCGATCAGAAACAGGTTCATTGCGTGTCCTTTCATATCAAGTTACGATAAGTAACCTGATAGCCAGATGAAACCGCCTGCGGAATACGCATTTCCGCCGCCCATAGTCACCCGAAGGGAACCGCCATGCCCGCCCGCCGCGCCATCGACCACGCCTGCCCGATCCGCGATGTGCTGGACCGGATCGGCGACGCCTGGAGCCTTCTGGTGATGATCGAACTGGCCAAGGGCCCCTGCCGGTTCAACGCGCTGCGCCGGGTGATCGACGGGATCTCGCAGCGGATGCTGTCGGTGACCCTGCGCCACCTGGAACGGGACGGGCTGGTCAGCCGCGCGGTCCTGCCCACCGCGCCGCCACAGGTCGAATACACGCTGACCCCGCTGGGCCACAGCCTGATCGACCGGCTGGAGCCGCTGCGTCAATGGGCCGTCGCGCATCAGGGCGCGGTGCGTCGGGCGCGGGCGGAATTCGACACCCGCGTGATGGATCCCGCGACCTGACGAATGGCGCGTGGCGTGCTATACTGCGCGCATTCACACCGCTGGCCGACCTTATTTCCGGCCAAGACATATTTTCAGAACCGCCATTTTTGATGGAGAGACTTCATGGATCAGGCAACCAAACGTGCCCTTGGCACGCAGGAGGAGGCGACCAATGCCCTCGTCCTGGAATATTACCTCGTCCGGCAGGCCCTGGGGTATCTGGGCTTCTTTCTGCCGATTTCACTACTCGTCTATGGGCTGCTGCCGGATCGGATCTTTCAGCCGTCGATCAGCGAATTCTATTACACCCATATGGGCGATGTGCTGGTGGGGACGCTGTGCGCGATCGGGATCTTCCTGTTTTCCTACAAGGGTTATGCCAAGCGCGCCGACGAATGGCTGTCGGACAAATGGCTGGCCCGTATTGCCGGGCTGGGAGCGATTGGCGTGGCGCTGTTTCCGGTGAAGCTGGAAGAAGGCCAAGAGCCACGGCTGGAGCTTTTGCCCGACATCAATCTGGGGCTGGAATTTCACCGCAACTGGGTCCATGGCGGGTCTGCCGCCGTTTTCTTTGTATGTATGGCGATCTTCTGCATCTTCGTTTTTACGAAAGGCGACCGCAAGGATAGCGGCAAGCTGGTCTGGACGGGCGAAACGCTGATTTATGTCAGCTGCGGTGTCGTGATTATCGGCACCATCGTCGCCATGGCCCCGTATATCCTGATCGAAAGCTTCCGCGCGGCTGTCACGCCGTGGAAATACCTTTATGTCATGGAAAGCATCGGCGTCTTTGCCTTTGCCACGGCGTGGCTGCGCAAAGGGCGCGGGCTGAAGCTGTTGCAGGCGGCGGTGGACAAGGTCGCCCCCGCCGCCCAAGTGGATGCCTAGTCGTCGTTGATATCGCGATCCCAGACCTTTACCTGGCCCTGCCGGATGCCGAATATCTTGCGCAGGGCCAGCCACGACACCAGCGACAGGATGGCGAAGATCACCAGCAGGACCGACAGGCTGAAACTGAAACCGGCGGCCAGCAATCCGCCGACAACGCCTGCGCCGATGGCAAAGCCAAGGAACACATAGCCGGGCGCCAGGATTTCAAGGATGCCCAGAGCCACCCCGGCGGCCAGCCAGACCCACCAAAGCGACCACATCATCACGACCGCCCCTTCAGCAGCTTGAAGGCATCGCCAAACGCTTCCAATGCGGCGGCGGGCACAACGATGGTCTGTTTCCCCTCTCCCGCGCCAAGCGCATTCAGCGCCTCGACCTGTTTCAGCGCGACCTGATATTGCGCCGCCTCGATCCCGTGATCGGCAATGGCCTTGGCCACGACCTCGGTCGCATAGGCTTCGGCATCAGCGGTAATGCGGCGGGCCTTGGCGACCTGTTCGGCGGCGTAAAGTTCCGCGTCGGCGGCCAGCTCGACCGACCGCTTCTTGCCCTCGGCCTCGGTCACCTGCGCACGGCGGGCGCGTTCGGCGTTCAGCTGTTGCAGCATTGCCTCGCGCGTGGCCTGATCCAGGTTCACATCCAGGATCTCGGCGCGCGTCACCTCAATCCCCCAGTTGTCGACCGCGTCCTCGACCAGTTCCTTGATCATGGCGATCAGCTGGTTGCGGTTCGACTGCACCTCGTCCAGCTCCATCTTGCCGATCTCGGCGCGGACGATCCCGGCCACCGTGGTGGCAATCGCCGCATCCACGTCGCGGATCCGGTAGACGGTCTTTTCAGGTTCGATGATGCGGTAAAACACGCTGGTTTCGACCTGTACCAGCACGTTGTCGCTGGTGATCGCGTCCTGCGTGGCGTTGGGCAACTGGCGTTCAAGAATGGATATCTTGTGCGCCACCCGGTCCAGGAACGGAACGATGAAGTTGATGCCCGGCCCAAGCACCGAATGCAGCCGGCCGAACCGTTCCACGACATATTTCTCTGACTGTGGCACGATCCTGACGCCCAGAAAGACACACAGGATGACAAACACGGCCACCAGCAGAAGTACGAAATTCCCACCCACGAATTCTGCAACCAAAGTCGAAACGTCCATAAGCTCTCCTCTTTCAAATCACATATATGTGATATGGGTATTCGAAACCCGAATTTAAAGACCTTTTACATTCAATTCGGTGCCCCCTCCCGAATATAACCGGCCTTGTGACAGGCGTATTTAACCCGCATCATGGGTTCAGTTCCACACAGGTTTGCCCCCATGCCCGCCCTTTGCCGCGATTGTCTGACGGAATTCGAAAGCGGTGCGCGCTGCCCCGCCTGCCGCAGCCCACGCGTGCTGTCCCACCCCGAGCTTTTCGACCTGTCCATCGCGCATATGGATTGCGATGCGTTCTATGCCAGCGTGGAAAAGCGCCAGAACCCGGAGCTGGCCGACAAGCCGGTGATCATCGGCGGCGGGCGGCGCGGGGTGGTGTCGACCGCGTGCTATATTGCACGGATCAAGGGCGTGCGGTCGGCCATGCCAATGTTCCAGGCGCTGAAGCTCTGCCCCGAAGCGGTGGTGATCAAGCCGCGCGGCGCGCTTTATGCGCAAGTGTCGAAGCAGATCCGCGCCATGATGGACGAGCTGACGCCCGTGGTCGAACCGCTGTCGCTGGACGAGGCGTTTCTGGACATGACCGGCACCGCGCGGCTGCATGGCGCGCCGCCTGCGGTGATGCTGGCCCGGCTGGTCAAGCGGATGCAGGACGAGCTGGGCCTGACAGGCTCCATCGGGCTGAGCCACAACAAGTTCCTGGCCAAGGTGGCGTCGGATCTGGACAAACCGCGCGGGTTCTCGGTGATCGGCCAGGCCGAGACCGAGGCGTTTCTGGCGCCCAAGCCCGTCCGCTTGATCTGGGGCGTGGGCGCGGCCGGCCAGGCGGCGCTGGAAAAGGCGGGCATCCGTACCTTTGGCGATCTGCGCCGCTGGGACCGGACCGATCTGCACGCCCGGTTCGGGTCGATGGGCGACCGGCTTTGGCATCTGGCGCGCGGACAGGACCGGCGGCGGATCTCGGCCCATGCGCCGATCAAAAGCATCTCGCACGAGACCACGTTTTTCGAGGATACCGCCAATCCCGACCTGCTGGACGGGCATATCTGGCGGCTGTCGGAAAAGATCGCCGACCGGGCCAAGGCGCGCGCGCTGGCGGGCCGGGTGATCGTGCTGAAGCTGAAACGCGCCAATCACCGGCTGCTGACGCGGCGCCTGTCGCTGCGCGAGCCGACGCAGCTGGCCGACCGCATCTATCGCACCGCGCGCGAATTGCTGGACGGGGTCGGGGATGAAGGCCCCTATCGGCTGATCGGGGTGGGCTTGGCGGATCTGTCACCCGCCGATGGCGCCGACAGTTCGGGCGACCTGCTGGATCCACAGGCGCGCACCCGCGCCGCCGCCGAACGTGCCACCGATGCGATCCGCGCCCGGTTCGGCAAGGATGCCATCGCCAAGGGCCGCGCGCTGCGCTGAGCGGCTATTCGGCGGCCATCGGGATGCGGCGATGACCGATTCGGCAGATCTCGGCGATCACGCCACGCAAGGTCCGGCGGAAATTGTCGAAATTCCGGTTCGGTCGGATCAGCTGTTCGTTCATGTAAAGCGAACGGTCGATCTCGATCTGGATGGCGTGCTGCCCGCGCGAGGGGCGGCCGTAATGCTGGGTGATATAGGCCCCGGCGAAGGGCGCGTTATGGGCCACCCGGAACCCCGCGCGTTTGAAGGCGGCGGTGATCTGATCCACGATCTCGCAATGGGCGCTGGCGCCGAAGCGGTCGCCCAGGATCACCTCGGGGCGGCCGCCGGGCGTGCGGTCCAGCGCGCTGATCGCCTCGTGCGGCATGGAGTGGCAGTCGATCAGAATCGCCTCGCCAAAGGCCGACAGGCTGTCATCCAGAAGGGCTTGCAGCGTGTCGTGATAGGGAAACCAATAGGTCGACAGGCGCAGCTGCGCCTCGTGCCGGGTGATCTTGCCGCGATAAATCGCGCGCCCGTTGGCCACGACACGCGGGATCACCCCCAGCCCAGAACTGACGCGCGGGTTATGCGCCCCACGGGCCACACCGGTGATCACGGCGGGGTCCAGTTCCTCGTGGCTGCGGTTCAGATCGACATAGGCGCGCGGCACCTGCGCCGATATCAGCGGCGCGCCAAAGGCCTGTGCATCGGCGAAAAGCTGATCGACAAACGCATCCTCGGATGACCGCACCGTATGCTCGTCCAGAACCGTCTGATGCAAGAACGACCGGGGATAGGCACAGCCCGAATGCGGCGACGAAAACACCACGCTGGTCGTCCGCTCGGCGGGCAGTACAAGCTGATAGGGGTGTTTTGTCATCAATCCTCCTCGCCAGAGAATTTATAGCCGCAAAAATAACCATGCCAAAAGCCCTTGAACCATTTTCCGACTCCTTTTATAGACCTGCGAACCGACGCGGTCCTGCCCGCGTCCTATTTCTTTGGGCAGGCGGGATCGAACGGGTCACATGGGCGCGTAGCTCAGCGGTAGAGCACTTCGTTGACATCGAAGGGGTCACTGGTTCAATCCCAGTCGTGCCCACCATGTGATCCGGCGTCACTGGAACGTAACCAGGCGCCCGCGCGCCGCGAATTGAGGAGAAGACCATGAAGGTCCGTAACTCGCTCCGCTCGCTGAAGCAGCGTCACCGCGACTGCCGCGTCGTGCGCCGCAAGGGCCGTGTCTATGTGATCAACAAGACACAGCGCCGCTTCAAAGCCCGCCAGGGCTGAGCGATCCGACAAGATCGAATGAAAAACCGCCCTTCGGGGCGGTTTTTTCTTTGTCCGTCTTGCGCTGAATCAATGCAGTTTCACATTGGGCCGTCATGCTGATCGTTGACGATCAGGCAAAACGGAAACGCAGATGGACACGCAATCGGCCGAACAGAACGCCGCGCGGGCGACATTGCCCGCCGTGGTGACGCCCCAGAAAACCGCCCTGCCCCAGGGACCGCTGACCGCGGGCAGCTTCGACACCATGGACCGCACCGCGCGGGCGCTGATGGCCCGCGCGACCAGCGGCATCTCGCCCTATGCCGCGGCCGAGGCGATGGCCGACTGGATGTCGCACATGGCCCGCGCGCCCGGCAAGCAGGCAGCGCTGGCGCAGCGGGCCCGTGATTCGCTGATCCGGCTGTGGCTGGCCGGCCCGGACGGGGCCGCGTTCGAACCGCATCCGGGCGATCACCGATTCGATCACCCCGGCTGGAACACGCCGCCCTATTCGCTGTGGAAGCAGTCGTTCCTGGCGACGCAGGATTGGTGGGAAAGCGCCACACGGGCCACGCGCGGCACCCGTCCGCGCAGCGCCGACCGGGTTCATTTCATGGTGCACCAGATCCTGGACATGATGTCGCCGTCGAACATGCCGATGACCAACCCCGAGATCGTCGAGCGCACCGTCGAAACCGGCGGCCGCAACCTGGTCGAGGGGATGGGCCATTTCATGGACGACATGGTCGCCGAAATCACCCGCACCAAGCCCGAGCCCAAAGGCGAATTCGAAGTCGGCCGTAACCTGGCCGTGACCCCGGGCGAGGTTGTCTATCGCAATGACCTGTTCGAGCTGATCCAGTACAGCCCCACCACCGACAAGGTACAGGCCGAACCGATCCTGATCGTGCCCGCCTGGATCATGAAATACTATATCCTCGACCTCAGCCCGGAAAACTCGCTGATCCGCTATCTGGTCGGGCAGGGCTTCACCGTCTTTGCGATTTCCTGGTGCAACCCCAGCGCCGCGCAGCGCGACCTGTCGATGGACGATTACCGCCGGCGCGGCGTGCTGACGGCGCTGGACGCGATCAGCCGGATCATCCCCGGCCAAAAGGTCCACGCCTGCGGCTATTGTCTGGGCGGCACGATCCTGTCGATCACCGCGGCCACCATGGCGCGGGACGGCGATGACCGGCTGGCCTCGATCACGCTGCTGGCGGCACAGACGGATTTCACCGAGGCGGGCGAGCTGATGCTGTTCGTCGATGAAAGCCAGATCGCGTTTCTGGAAGACATGATGTGGGATCAGGGCTTTCTGACGCAGGACCAGATGGCCGGGACCTTTGCCGCGCTCAGGGCCGAGGATCTGATCTGGACCCGCGCCGTGCGCCGCTATTTCCTGGGCGAGGAGGACCGACAATTCGACATTTCGGTCTGGAACGCCGATTCCACCCGGATGCCGTACAAGATGCATTCCGAATACCTGCGCGGGCTGTTTTTGGAAAACCGCCTGTCCGCGGGGCGCTTCGCGGTCGAGGGCAAGGTGATCGCACTGAAGGACATCCATGCGCCGTTCTTCGTGCTGGGCACCGAAAAGGACCATATCGCGCCCTGGCGGTCGGTCTATAAGACCACGCTTTTCACCGATGGCGATCTGACCTTCGTGCTGACCAAGGGCGGGCATAATGGCGGCATCCTGTCCGAACCGGGCCACAAGGGGCGCCATTACCGGATCGGTCACCGCACGCCCGACAAGCTGTATATGGACCCCGACACCTGGCTGGACCGGCACCCGACGCAAGAGGGGTCGTGGTGGCCGGAATGGGCCGCCTGGCTCGCCCGGCAAAGCAGCGCCGAACAGGTGCCCGCCCGCGCGCCCGGCAATGCCGATGCCGGGTTGCCGCCGATCACACCGGCGCCGGGCACCTATATCCACCAGACCTGAGCGTCAGAGCAGCGCCAGAACCGCCTGTCCGACATCGGTGGTGAAATTGGGGTTGGACCGCATCAAGGCCACCGTCGCACGTCCCTGTTCCAGCCGGGCGATGGTGGCGCTCAACGCCGCCGGGTCGGGGGCGTCCGGTGTGTCGCCACTGTCCGGGGCGATCCGTCCCTGGGCCAGCGCGGGCACCACCCGGCTGGCACAGCGACAGGGGTTGTCGGCCCGCGCGATGCCGCAGGTCGCGCTGACGAACCCCACCACCGCCTTGCGCGCCCGCGACAGCCGCTGGCGATAGGTTTCGGGCGTGATGTCCAGCACGCTGGCGGCCTCGCGATCCGACAACTCCATCACGTCGCCCAGGATATAGGCCATGCGCAGGCTGCGGCTCAGGCAGGTCAGCATGGCCAGCGTGCAGCCGATCTTGACCTGCTGGATGGCGATCTTTTCCTCGGCCGGGGTCAGCCCCGCCTGATCCAGCGGCGCACGGCCCCGGTCCAGATCGGCGGCAAACCCTTCGAAGCTCAGGCGCATCGCCTCGACCCGGCCCTTGCGGCGCATCCCCAGCAGGTGGCGACAGGCGATCTGCATCGCCCAGCCACCCGCCGCATCGGGCTCGCGCAGGTTGCCCAGATTGGTGACGATGCGGATCAGGATCTCCTGCGTCGCATCCTCGGCATCCGCCCGGTTGGCCAGCATTCGCAGCGCCAGGTTGAAGACCGGGCGTTCCGCCGCGCGCACGATGGCGGCAAGGGCGGCGCGATCCCCTTCGCGCGCCGCCACGATGTCGGATGGGTCCAGCCGGATCATCCCTCCAGCACGGCCTTGAGCGAGGACAGCTCTTCGGCCAGGATGCCGATCTGCTGCTGCAACGCGCCCTCCAGCGCCTCGAGCGGGACAGGCGGCGCCATCAGCACAAAGGAATAGATCGCCTTGTCGTCCCCTTCGGGCGTGATCCGGCTATAGGCCCAGCCGGTCGCGCCATCGGGGAATTTCAGCTCCCAATCGACGGTGCCCGCCGCCGCATGGGCGTGCGTCACCAGCCCGATCGGCACGGCACCTGCGGGCGTTTCCAGCTCGGCGGTGCTGTCATCGGCGCGCTTGAACGCGTTGGTCCATTCCGGCAGGTTCTGCGGCTTTGCGACATAGGCAAAGACATCCGCCACGGGCTTGTCGATCCCGATGGATTGCACATCGAAGGTTTTCATATCGTGGTCCCTTTCCAGGTGACGCCGGACCATCCGGCGCCATGTAAAGGGAAAGAGCCGCCCGCCGCGTCATCCGTGACAGGAAAACTTGCAGAAAATTCGCGGCGGGCAAGCCGCAGCCGATCACGGCTGCGCGATCAGTCGTAGCTGCGCAGATCCTCGATCACCTTGCCGTCATTGGGCAGGCTGCCCCGCGCGACCAGTTCGACCTTGCCCTTCAGCTTCAGCACATCGGCGATGCTGGCGGCATAGGGGGCGGGTTCGGTCGCGTCGGTTTCGATCTGCACCGTCATCACGTCCATCTCGCCCTCGCGGCTGGCGATGACGCGGGCGCGGGCTACATCGGCGTGGCGAGCGACGAAATCGGCCACCTGTTCGGGGCGCACGAACATGCCCTTGATCTTGGTGGTCTGGTCGGCACGGCCCATCCATCCCTTGATGCGCATATTGGTCCGGCCACAGGGGCTTTGCCCCGGCAGAACCGCGCTCAGATCGCCGGTGGCAAACCGGATCAGCGGGTAATCGGGGTTCAGGCTGGTCACCACGACCTCGCCCACGTCACCCGGCGCGACGGGGGTGCCGGTGCCGGGGGTCACGATCTCGACGATCACGCCCTCGTCCACGATCATCCCCTCCATCGCGGGGCTTTCATAGGCGATATTGCCCAGATCGGCGGTGGCATAGCATTGCAGACAGGCGATGCCGCGGTCGGCATATTCCTGGCGCAGGCTGGGGAACAGCGCCCCGCCCCCAACGGCGGCCTTGGTGATGCGCAGCGCCTCGCCCATGGCGCCGGCCTTGTCCAGGATCACCTTCAGGTAATCGGGCGTCCCGGCATAGGCGGTGGTGCCCACATCGACGGCGGCGCGCACCTGAAGCTCGGTCTGTCCCGTCCCGGCGGGCAGCACGGTGGCCCCCACGGCCCGCGCGCCATTTTCAAAGATCATGCCAGCGGGCGTCAGGTGATAGCCGAAACAGTTCTGCACCACATCATCCGCGCCCACGCCACAGGCATGCAGGAACCGCCCCATCCGCCACCAGTCATGGCTGACCCCGCCGGGTTCATAGATCGGCCCGGGGCTTTGGAACACATGCGCCGCGTTCTTCACCGGCAGCCCGCCAAAGGGTGGCTGCGCCTTTTGCCGCGCCGACAGGTCGGCCTTGCGCAGCACCGGAAGCGCGGCCAGCCCCGCCAGATCGTCCAGCGCGCCCAGCCCGTGGCCCGGCAACAGCGCGTTCAGCGCCGACAGCTGAGCCGTTTCACGCGCATCGGCGCTGCGGGTTTCCAGATCGTCAAAGAAGCTCATCACAGGTTCCCTCAGCTCAGCCACCGCTTGCGGCGGCGATAGGACCGCACGTCGCGGAACGATTTGCGCCCCTCGTCGCCCACGCCCAGATAGAATTCCTTGACGTCGGGGTTCTCGCGCAGCTCGGCCGCGGGCCCGTCCATCACGATCCGCCCCGATTCCAGGATATAGCCGTAATGGGCATAGCGCAGGGCGACATTGGTGTTCTGTTCGGCCAGAAGGAACGTCACCCCCTCGCCCTCGTTCACGGCTTTCACGATCTCGAAGATCTGTTCGACCAGCTGCGGCGCCAGCCCCATGCTGGGCTCGTCCAGCAGGATGGTTTCGGGCCGGCTCATCAACGCGCGGCCGATGGCGCACATCTGCTGCTCGCCGCCGGATGTATAGCCCGCCTGGCTTTTGCGGCGCTCCTTGAGCCGTGGGAAATAGTCATAGACCATCTCAAGATCGGCACTGACCGCGCCCTTGCCGTCGCCCCGGGTATAGGCGCCCGTCAGCAGGTTTTCCTCGACAGTCAGGTGTTCGAAGCAATGGCGGCCCTCCATCACTTGAATGACGCCCTTTTTCACCAGCTCGGCGGGGTTCAGATCCTGCACCCGGTCGCCGCGATAGACGATCGAGCCCTTGGTGACCTCGCCGCGTTCGGAATGCAGCAGGTTGGAAATCGCCTTCAGCGTGGTGGTCTTGCCCGCCCCGTTGCCGCCCAGCAGCGCGGTGATCCCGCCCTTGGGGACGCTCAGACTGACGCCCTTCAGCACAAGGATCACGTGGTTATAGATCACCTCGATATTGTTGACCTCAAGCAGGGTCTCTTCGGTTCTTCCGGCGTCCAGCATCGATGCGGTCCTGACGTGAATTTCGAATGGGTGGCCCCGGCCCGAAGGCCGGGACCCGGAGGATCAGTTACACCGCTCGGCGATGTTGTTCTCGGCGGCGAAGGCGGCGCTGTCTTCCAGGACCAGCGGATCGATCACCTCGGCATCCGATTCCAGATAGTCGGTCAGCGGCGTCCAGGTCTGGGCGCTTGCGTCCCATTGCTGCACGATCGCCATGCCCGAGCCGCCGTGGTTCGCGCAATCGACGTTGAACTCCGGCCCGATGCCCGGAACGCCCAGCGCTTCCATCTTGGCATCGGTCATCTCCAGCGCCTCCATCCCGTCGCGCATCATCGCGGCGGTGATATCGGGGGTGCCGTGGATTTCCTGTGCGGTCTTGGCGGCCTCGACCGCCAGCATCGCCGCATACATGCCACGGGTGTAGAGAACCGAACCGACGTTCGAGCCGTCACCGGCCGCGTTGCCCGCGTCATGGACATACTGCTTGATATCGGCAAAGACCGGCAGATCGCCGATGCGGTTCATGTTCAGCGCCTTGTAGCCATTGGCGGCCTCGCCCGCCGGGGTCACATCATGTTCGGCGCCCGCCCACCAGTTGCCGATGAAGTTTTCCATCGGGAAACGGATGTTCGCGGCTTCCTGGATCGCGACCTGGTTCATCACGCCCCAGCCCCACATCACGACGTAATCGGGACGCTCGCGACGGATCTGCAGCCACTGGCTTTTCTGCTCCTGACCCGGGTGGTCGACCGCGATAGTCGTCAGGGTAAAGCCATGCTTCTTGGACAGCTCTTCCAGCGTGCGGATCGGCTCCTTGCCATAGGCCGAGTTGTGGTAAAGCAGCGTGATGGTCTTGCCGTCCAGCGACCCGCCGTTCTCGCTCAGCAGATAGTTGATCGCCACCGACGCACCATCCCAATAGTTCGCCGGATAGTTGAAGACGTTCGAGAACACCTTGCCGTTCGCGGCCGAAGTCCGGCCATAGCCCAGCGTGTGCAGCGGGATGCCATCGGCGGTGACCTTGGGGATCAGCTGATAGGTGATGCCGGTCGACAGCGGTTGATAGATCAGCGCGCCTTCGCCCTTGGTCGCTTCATAGCACTCCACGCCTTTTTCGGTGTTATAGCCGGTCTCGCACTCGATGACCTTGGCCGGAACGCCGCCGATGCCGCCGTCCCGCGCGTTCACCAGGGCGAAATAGTCCTGATACCCGTCGGAAAACGGGATGCCGCCCGCCGCATAGGGCCCGGTGCGATAGCTCAGATCGGGGAATACCAGATCCGCCGCCGCAGGGCCCGCGGCCATCGCCGCCCCAAGGGCCAGAGTTGCCAGTGTCTTCTTCATCGGTTTGATCCTCCCGTGATGTGTCCGATGTGCCGGGATCGCCCGGTCTGTGAGGTTTCGTTCGAATTTCGGGCGCAGGGCCTCCTCTTCCCCGCACCGCTGGCCAACCCGCTAATGCGGGAAGGGCCACAACCTGAGTTTCTCTTTCGCGATCCGCCAAAGCTGTGCCAGGCCATGCGGCTCGGCGATCAGGAAGACGATGATCAGACCGCCCACGATCATCAGCTCCAGATGCGCGGCCAGATCGGTGGGCCAGCCCAGCGTGCCGACCAGCAGGTTCTTCAGCAGGACCGGCAGCAGCACCAGGAACGCCGCCCCGGCCAGCGAGCCAAAGATCGAGCCAAGCCCGCCGATGATGATCATGAACAGGATCAGGAACGACTTGTTGATGCCGAATGCCTCGCCGACCTCGACCGCGCCCAGATAGACGCTGAAGAACAGCGCGCCCGCGATGCCGACGAAAAAGGACGACACGGCAAAGGCGGTCAGCTTGGCCTTCAGCGGATTGACCCCGATGATCTCGGCCGCGATGTCCATGTCGCGGATCGCCATCCAGCTGCGCCCGATCGTGCCGCGCGTCAGGTTGCGCGCGACCCAGGCCAGCACCACCAGAAACACCAGACACATCATGTATTTCGCCCAGGCATCGGTGTTGGGGCCGGTCACCGGCACGTTGAACACCGTGCGTTCGGGCGCGTTGATCTGGCCCGAGGCCGAATAGTTGTAGAACCACGGCACCTTGTTGAAAAGCCAGACCAGGAAGAACTGTGCCGCCAGCGTCGCCACCGCCAGATAGAACCCCTTGATCCGCAGGCTGGGCAGGCCGAACAGCACGCCCACGCCCGCCGTCACGAACCCCGCGCCCAGCACGTGGAAGACGATGTTGATGTCTGGGAAACCGGTCATCAGCTTGTAGCAGGCATAGGCGCCCACCGCCATGAACCCGCCCGTGCCCAACGACACCTGCCCGCAATAGCCGGTCAGGATGTTCAGCCCGATGGCCGCGATGGCATAGATCAGGAACGGCACGAACACCGCGCTGGCCCAGTAATCGTTGATGACAAAGGGCACGACCCCGAACGCCACCGCCAGCACCACGTAATAGCGCATCCGGTCGAACTTGATCGGAAAGGTCTGGCCGTCATCGACATAGGACGTTTTGAAGTCGCCGGCTTCACGATAGAACATCTGCCCCTCCTGCATTGTTTTTTCGTTTTGTCGTCACCACGGCGCCGTTTTCTGTGTGCAGGCTGGGTGTCATCGTCTTGAAAGGAAACATCATGGCCGACCACGATCCAGACCGCGAAATCCGCCGTGACGCCCGCCGCTGGGGCCTGGCCGACAGTTTCCTCGAAGCCTTCATCAGCAGCTTTGGCGGCCTGTTGGCGTATCTTGCCGTGGGGGCCGTCGCGGTCGCGACGATCGCCGTTTTCTTCGGCATCACGATCAAGGCCGCGCTGGTGCTGGCAATGGTTGCGCTGGTCGCCATGGCGGTGCTGGCCGCCGCGAATTCCTGAGCCGCCCGCCGCATCACGCACCCCCCTCGTCGCGCAGGTGCTCGGGCACGGCGCGTTTGGGCTTGGGGGCATAGCCGGTCGCCTCGGAATGGCGGACCAGCCACAGCCAGGCCCACAGCCCCACCCCACCGCCGACCGCCGCCAGCAGGATCGCCACCACCAGCCGGCTGCTTTCGCCGGACCCGTGCGACAGCGCCAGATAGCCAAAGGCCCAGAAGCCCGACCAGGCAATGACGTTGAGGATTGCGATCAGCTTGGCCATGCTCACACCCGCTCGATGATCTTTTCGCCGAACAGCCCCTGCGGCCGGAACACCAAGAACAAGAGCGCCAGCACATAAGCGAACCAGTTCTCGGTCGCGCCGCCCACCATCGGGCCGATGGCAAACTCGAACAGCTTCTCGCCCACGCCGATGATCAGCCCGCCGACAATGGCGCCCGGGATCGATGTGAAGCCCCCCAGCATCAACACAGGCAACGCTTTCAGCGCGATCAGCGAGAGCGAAAACTGAACGCCGGATTTCGTGCCCCACATGATCCCGGCGACCAGCGCGACAAACCCCGCGATGGACCAGACCAGAACCCAGATGAAGCGCAGCGAAATCCCGACCGAAAGCGCTGCCTGATGGTCGTCGGCCACGGCGCGCAGCGCCCGGCCCTGTTTCGAATACTGGCTGAACAGCGTCAGGCTGATCACCAGCAATGCCGCGATGACCGTCGCCACGATGTCCAGACGGTCGATGAAGAACCCATAGCCGAACCAGTTGGCGGTGGTGGCATCGATGGTATCGGAAATCCCCTGCGGCAGGCCGACATCCAGTTTCTTGATGTCCGACCCCCACATGATGTCGCCCAACCCTTCCAGGAAATAGGCCAGACCGATGGTCGCCATGAACAGGATGATCGGTTCCTGGTTGACCAGGTGCTTGAGGATGAACCTCTCGATCGCGATGGCCAGCAGAACCATCACCCCGACGGTCAGCGCGATGGCCACGATACCGGGCAGATGCCAGCCGAAATGGTGCACCTCGGTCCCGAAGATCGCGTTGATCAGGTGGGCAAAGGGGATCTGCCCCTCTTGCAGGCCGACCAGCGTCAGCGCCGCGAACAGCGCCAGCACCCCTTGGGCATAGTTGAAGATGCCCGAGGCCTTGAAGATCAGCACAAAGCCCAGCGCCACCAGCGCATAAAGCACCCCGGCCATCAGGCCGTTCAGCGTGACCTCCATCGCGAAAAGCAACTGATCAGGCATGCCCGCGTCCCCCATGTTCCGCCATACGGTTATTGTCGGCTGCGTGCCGGTTATGCTCAGTCATGGCTGACCCCCAGATAGGCATCGATGACCTCCTGGTTGTTGCGCACCTCGTCGGGTGTGCCGTCGCCGATCTTCTTGCCGTAGTCCATCACGACCACCCGGTCGGACAGGTCCATCACCACGCCCATGTCGTGTTCAATCAGCGCAATCGTGGTGCCGAATTCGTCGTTCACATCGAGGATAAAGCGCGACATGTCCTCTTTTTCCTCGACATTCATGCCCGCCATCGGTTCGTCCAGCAGCAAAAGCTTGGGCTCGGCGGCCAGCGCACGGCCCAGTTCCACCCGCTTTTGCAGGCCATAGGGCAGGCGCCCGACCGGCGTCTTGCGGATCGCCTGAATTTCCAGGAAATCGATGATCTTCTCGACCGCCTCGCGGTGTTCGCTTTCCTCGCGCTCGGCCTTGCCCCACCACATCGCCTGCGCCGCCATGCCCGATTTCATCATCGTCATGCGGCCGGTCATGATGTTGTCCAGCGTGCTCATCCCCTTGAACAGGGCGATGTTCTGGAACGTGCGCGCGATGCCCTGCTGTGCCACCTGATAGGGGCGCATCTGCGGGCGTTTGGCACCCCGGAACCAGACCTCGCCCTCGCTGGGCACATAAAAGCCCGAGATCACGTTCAGCATCGACGACTTGCCGGCGCCGTTCGGCCCGATGATCGCGCGGATCTCGCCCTCGTGGATGTCGAAGCTGATATCCTTGATCGCCACCACGCCGCCGAAGCGCAGGGTGATGTTCTTCATCTCCATCAGCACGCTGCCGATCTTGCGGCCGTCGGCGGTGGTGTAATTGCCCTGGGACATGTCGTTCATTCCGCCGCCATCCTCTTGTCTGCCACCGGCTGCACCACGGCATCGACCAGGGTCAGTGTGGCCTTGATGCTGCCCTTGCGGCCGTCCTCATATGTCACCTCGGTCTCGGTGCTGACGGTTTCCGAGCCATCGTAAAGCGCGGCGATCAGGTCATCGTATTTCTCGGCGATGATGTTGCGGCGCACCTTGCGGGTGCGGGTCAGTTCGCCATCGTCGGCATCCAGCTCCTTGTGCAGCACAAGAAAGCGGTGGATCTGGCAACCCGACAGCATCGGGTCCAACGCGACGGATTTGTTGACCTCTTCGACATGGGAGCGGATCGTGTCCAGCACGCGCGGATGCCCGGCCAGTTCCTGATAGGACGCATAGGCGATGTTGTTCCGCTCGGCCCAGTTGCCGACCGCTGTCAGGTCGATATTGATGAAGGCGGTGCAGCGGTCGCGGCCATTGCCCAGCACCACGGCCTCAAGGATATCGGGATAGAACTTCAGCTTGTTCTCGACATATTTGGGCGCGAACATGCTGCCATCGGCCATCTTGCCCACATCCTTGGCGCGGTCGATGATCCGCAGATGGCCGGTATCTTCCTCGAAGAAACCCGCATCGCCGGTGGCAACCCAGCCTTCGGCATCCTTTGTATCGGCGGTGCTGTCGGGGTTCTTGTAATATTCCTCGAACGTGCCGGGGCTGCGATAGAAGACCTCACCATTGTCGCCGATCTTGACCTCGACCCCGGGGCTGGGCACGCCCACGGTATCGGACCGCACCTGGCCATCGGGTTGCTGGGTGATGAAAACCGACGCCTCGGTCTGGCCGTAAAGCTGTTTCAGGTTGATGCCCAAAGAGCGATAGAAATCGAAGATCTCGGGGCCGATCGCCTCGCCCGCAGTATAGCCCACACGCACCCGGCTGAAGCCCAGCGTGTTCTTCAGTGGGCCATAAACGAAGATATTGCCCAGCCAATAGCGGAACTTGTCCATCCCGCTGACCGGCTTGCCGTCCAGGATCGCCGGGCCGACGCGGCGGGCCACGGCCATGTATTTGTCGAACAGGCGCTTCTTGAACTTGCCCGCGTCCTCCATCCGGATCATGACACTGGTCAGCTGGGTCTCGAAAATCCGCGGCGGGGCGAAGTAATAGGTCGGCCCGATCTCGCGCAGGTCGGTCATCATCGTGTCGGGGCTTTCGGGGCAGTTCACGCAGAAGCCCGACCAGAACGCCTGACCCATGGAGAAGATGAAGTCGCCCACCCAAGCCATCGGCAGATAGGCCAGGATTTCCTCGCGCTCCTTCAGGTGATCGAAGGTGGCCGAGTTTTTCGAGGTCTCGATGATATTGCGGTTCGACAGCACCACGCCCTTGGGCTTGCCGGTCGTGCCACTGGTGTAAAGCATCACGCAGGTGCTGTCGTAATCCAACTCGGCGATGCGGCGATCCAGTTCCTCGTCGAAGCGGGTGTGGCCGGCGCGGCCTTCGGCCTGGATGTCATGCAGCCAGTTCAGGTGGCCGTGGTCGTATTTCCGCATACCGCGCTTGTCGGTATAGATCACCTGATCGATATGGTGGATGTGCTCCTGCACCTCGATCACCTTGTCGACCTGCTCCTGATCGCCGCAGATCACGAAGCGCGCGCCGCAATGGTCCAGCACATAGGCCATCTCTTCGGCGACCGCGTCCTGGTAAAGCGGCACGGGTACGGCCCCGCACATCTGCACGGCCACCATCGACCAGTAATGCGCGGGCCGGTTGCGGCCGATGACGGCAACATGGTCGCCACGTTCCAGCCCAAGCGCCAGCAGCCCCAGCGCCATGGCGCGAATTTCCTCTGCGGTCTCGATCCAGGTCCAGCTTTGCCAGATCCCGAATTCCTTCTCGCGATAGGCCGGACGCGCCCCGAATTTCCTGACGTTCCTGGCCAACAGCGCAGGCATAGACTGCAGATCGCCCACAGGCGGTGAATCGAATGCCAAAGTATCTCCTCCCACTGCCGGCGGACCGGCAACACCGTTCGCTTTTGGCGCGAATCCCGGTGTCCACATTACGTGACACAATCTGGCTAATGGTCAATTTTTTCCTGATCATTTCCCAATCCTTACGAATTCTTACAATGCGCGCGGCGGGGCTTTTCGTGCCCCCGGCGGGGTGCTAGCCCTAGGGTGAGGAGGTGCCGCCATGTCCCAGTCGGCAAAGGACCGCGCCCGTCTGACCGAAGCCGGGCTGAACCTGATCCAGCAGGCGTTGTCGATCTATGACAGCGACCTGAAACTGGCCGTCGCCAACCGCCGCTTCCGCGAGATGTTCGACCTGCCACCGCATCTGACCGCCCCCGGGGCGACCTTTGGCGACACGATCCGCTTTCTGGTCGACCGCGGCGAATATGGCGATGTCGACGACCCCGAGGATTTCGTGCAGCAAAAGATCGATCAGGCCCGCACGTTCGCGCCGCATTACATGGAGCGCAACCGCGCCAACGGCCACACCATCGCGGTCGAGGGCAGCCCCCTGCCCCAGGGCGGCTGGGTCACCGTTTATACCGACATCACCAATATCAAGCGGCAGGAACGCCTGTTGCGCACGCGCTCCGAAGAGCTGTCGGATCAGGTTCTGGCCCATGCCGAAGAGCTGTCCCAGACCAACCGCGCGCTGGCCGCCACCAACACCGCCCTGGAAGAGGCCAAGCGCCAGCTGACCGAGATCGAGGCGCGCACGCGTCTGGTCACCGAAATGATGCCGGCCCATATCGCCCATGTCGATCCCGACCAGCATTACACCTATTCCAACCGGCGCCTGCCCCGGGTGATGCCCGGACGGCCCGCCGATATCGTCGGGCTCAGCATGCGCGAGGCACTGGGCGAGGGCGTCTATGACAAGCTGGCCGCGCATACCAACCGCGCGCTGGATGGCGAGGCCAGCGTGGTGGAATTCACCGACGATGACAGCGGCCGCCGCATCCGCACCGCGCTGACCCCCGATCTGGGTGCGGATGCGCAGGTGAACGGCGTCTATATCCTGTCGATGGACGTGACCGAAGAGGCCCAGGCCCGCGCCGCGCTGGGACAGGTGCACCGGCGCGAGGTCGCGGCCCAGATGACCAATGGCCTGGCCCATGATTTCGCCAACCTGCTGACGATCATCCTTGGCCTGCAAAGCCGCCTGTCGCGTGTGGTGCCCGAGGGCGAGGCCGCCGAGATGGTCGCCGCGACCAGTGCCGCCGCCCATCGCGGTGGCGTGCTGCTGGACCGGATCGCCACCATGACCGTGGGCCGCGAATGGACGCCGGTCGCCACCGATCTGAACCGGTTCCTGGACGAGCTGCGCACCATGGTGACACCCACCTTGCCGGAAAACACCCGGCTGGTTCTGGATGTCGCGCCGATGCCCAGCCCGCTGATGCTGGATCCCGGCGGGCTGCGGGATTCGCTGTTGAACCTGATCCTGAACGCCAAGGACGCGATGGGCGGTGCGCCGGGCCGCATCACCGTCATGGCGCAGCCGATCGGCGACACCTGGATCGAATTCATGATCACCGACACCGGCCCCGGCTTCAGCGACGAGGCGCTGGAGCGCGCGCTGAACCCGTTCTTCACCACCAAGGGCGGCGAGGGATCGGGCCTGGGCCTGTCGATGGTCTATGACCTGATCAAGCTGGCCGGCGGACGCATGTCGCTGCACAACACCGCCATTGGCGCGCGCGTGCTGCTGCGCCTGCCCTTGCGGCCCGCCCCGCCTGCGCTGTCACCGCAGCTGGTGCTGCTGATCGACGACAATGACGAGATCCGCGCCAATGTCCGCGACATGCTGCGCGATCTGGGCCATGCGGTGGTCGAGGCCGCCACCGCCGAAGAGGCCGAGGCCCTGGCGCATCTGCCCGAGGTCAGCCTGATCCTGTCGGACATCCTGCTGGGCGGCGGGCGCACCGGCACCCAGCTTTTGCGCGGGTTCGCCGCCGCGGGTATCACCGCCGACCTGCGGCTGATGACATCGCTGCCCGCCACCGACCCCCGCCGCGCACAGGCGGGCTTTCCGGTGATCGCCAAGCCCTTTGGCCCCGATCGCCTGACCGGATTTCTGGCCCATCAGGACACCGCCGCATGAGCCAACCCCATGTCGCCATTCTGGACGATGAACCGCAGATCCGCCTGATGCTGTCCGAAGCGTTGGGCGAGGCCGGCTTCCGCACCTCGTGCTATGCCCGCGCGACTGAATTCGAGGCCGCGCTGACCCATGCGGCCCCCGATCTGTGCCTGGTCGATCTGGGCTTGCCGGACAAGGATGGGCTGGCGCTGGTGCATCGTCTGGCGCTGGAATCGGGCGCGGCGATCATCATCATCTCGGGCCGGGCACAGGTACATGACCGCGTGACCGGGCTGGAGCTGGGCGCCGACGACTATATCATCAAGCCCTTCGACCCGGTCGAGGTCGTGGCCCGCGTGCGCGCCCGGCTGCGCAAACCGCGCAGCAGCGGCCAGGCCTCGGACCGGGCGCAGTTCGAAGGCTGGACCGCGCATTTCGACCGCTTCGTGCTGACCGCCCCCGATGGCCGCGACGTGCCGTTTTCACAGGCCGAGGGCGAGGTGCTGCGCCTGTTCCTGACCAGCCCCAAGCGACTTGTGTCGCGCCAGCAGATGCAGGAAACCCTGGGCGGCACCGCCGGTGAAAGCTTCGACCGGGCGATGGATGTGCGGATCTCGCGCCTGCGCACGAAGCTGGGCGAGGACCCGAAAAACCCGCGCCTGATCAAGACGATCTATGGGGCGGGCTATATCTTTCTGGGCGATGTAAGCTGGGCCTGAACGGGCACGAAGGGGACAGGCCGGATGGCGATACATTGGTGCGGCACGGGGTTGTCATCGGGGCCGGGGCTGCGGCGGCTGATCGCGGCGGGCCACGACCTGACGGTGTGGAACCTGCCGGTTGCGGCGGCGCAGGCCGCCGTGGGCGATCTGACCGACCGGATCCGAACCTTTGACATCGACGCGCTGGCCGATGCGACCGCGCCGGGCGACGTGCTGGTGTCGATGCTGCCCCCGCATCTGCACCTGATGCTGGCGCAGCTGGCGGTGGAAAAGGGCGCGCATTTCGTCTGTTCCAGCTATATCGCGCCCGAACTGCGCGCGCTGGACGCCGCCGCGCGCGATGCCGGCAGTACCCTGCTGGCCGAGGTCGGTCTGGACCCGGGGATCGATCACCTGATGGCGCATTGGCTGATGGCCGATTACCGCGCCTCGGGCCGGTTCGACCCGGCCAATGAATATGATTTCCTGTCCTATTGCGGCGGCATCCCGAAATATCCCAACGCGCTGCGATATAAATTCAGCTGGTCGCCGCTGGGTGTGCTCAAGGCGCTGAACAGCCCATCCCGGTCGATCCGCAATCATGTCACGCTGGAAGTGAAACACCCGTGGGACGCGGTATCGGACTATATCGCGCCGCTGCCACAGCCCGAACGGTTCGAGGTCTATCCCAACCGCGACTCGCTGCCCTATCTGCCGGAATACGGGTTCGAACCGGGCTGGCCGGTGCGCAATTTCGCCCGTGGCACGCTGCGGCTGAATGGTTGGGCCGATGCGTGGTCGGACATCGTCGACACGCTGACCACGCTAGAGGACGAGCCCGGCGCCGAAACCGCGTTACAGGATCTGTCAGATCGCCTGTGGGCGGAAAACGCCTATGCCCCGGACGAACCCGACCGCGTGGTGCTGTGCGTCGGCCTGCGCGCGCTGCGCGGTGGGCGCGCGGTCTATGACAAGACCTATGTGCTGGATGCCTGGGGCGACGCGCGCGGCTCTGCCATGGCGCGGCTGGTGTCGGGCACGGTGTCCCAAGGGGTCGAGGCCGTTCTGGCCCACCAGATCCCGGCGGGGGTCCACAGCGCCCCGTCCGATCCGAAACTGGTGCGCGCCTGGCTCGGTCATACCGAAACGCTGGCCCAGCACATGCTGGTCCGCGATCACCTGGCGGGCTGAGCGGTTACAGGAAATCCTCTTCCTCGTCCGTGGGCGAAATGCCCAGCTTGTCCAGCCCGTCTTCCAGATAATCGGCCAGCAGCGGCATGTTCATCAGGTAATCGGCGGTGGGCGTCGTCGCCTCGGCCCGGGCGGTCGCGATCGCCTCGTCCAGTTCCTCGGGCTCATAGGTCTCGCGCCCGATCCAGGCCAGCGCCACCAGGCTGACCTTTTCGTCGTCGTTCAGCGCGTCGATGAACGCATGCAGCTCGGCCTCGGCCATTTTCTTTTCGCGCGACTGAAACACGATATGCACGACTTTGCGCGGGCTGATTTCCAGCATGAGGATCCTCCGGTCTTTGCACACAGTTTCCGGCCAAGCGCGGCAAGTTGCAAGCGCTGTTCTAGTCGCGCCCGGGCAGCGTCACGACCTGTGCCGGTGGCTCGTCGGGGGCCAGTTCCTCGAAATCGAAATTGTCCAGCCGCTTGGCCCGGCGCCCGGCCTTTTCGGCCGAGATCTTGATCTCGGAAATATCCTTGGACGCCTGATGGAAATGCCGGTCCAGGTTCTCCACCCGCGTGCCCAGCCGGTCGACATCGGCGAAAAGCGCGCTCAGCTCCTTGCGGATCGCCCCGGCCTGTTCGCGCATCCGCGCGTCTTTCAGGATCGCGCGCATCGTGTTCAGCGTCGCCATGCAGGTGGTGGGCGACACGATCCAGACCCGCGCCGCGAAGCCTTCGCGCACCAGTTCGGGGAAATTAGCGTGCAGCTCGGCATAGACCGCCTCGGACGGCAGGAACATCAACGCCCCATCGGCGGTTTCACCGTCCAGGATGTATTTCTCGGAGATCGCCTTGATATGCGTCTTGACCGCCGTGCGCAGGGCGCGCGCGGCCTCGTTCAGCTCCCAGTCGTTCTGGGCATTGCGCAGCGCCTCATAGGGTTCCAGCGGGAACTTGCTGTCGATGGCAATCGGCCCCGGCGGGTTCGGCAGGTGGATCAGGCAATCGGCCCGCTTGCCGTTCGACAGCGTCGCCTGCATCGTATAGCTGTCGCGCGGCAGCGCCTTGTGCACGATGTCGTTCAGCTGGATTTCCCCGAACGCGCCACGGGTCTGCTTGTTGGACAGGATGTCCTGCAACGACAGCACATCGCCCGAAAGCTTCTCGATGTTCGCCTGCGCCTTGTCGATGGTCTGAAGCCGCTGCTGCAATTCGCCCAGGGATTTCGCCGTGCGTTGCGCGGATCCCTGCAGGTTCACGTTCATCTGCTCGGTCACGGTCTGCAGGCGCGTTTCCATCAGCTTCAGCATGTTGGTCTGGCTGGCGGCCTGCGCCTCGGACACATGGGTCAGGCCACCGGCCAGCTGCTGCTGCCCGTCCGACAGCATCTGCACCCGTTGGCCCAGCTGGTTCATCTGGTAAATCAGCGGCTCGGTCATTTTCGACGCCCGGCCCGCCCGCACCACGGCCATCACCAGCAGGATCAGTACCAGTAACGAGATTCCGCTCCCTACGAGTACTATAAGCACCAGTGGATCACTAAGGTGGTAAGTCTGCCCGCCAATCTGGATCACGGAGTCTCCTTGAGGCCTTGCAGTTTCTTCAAGTTGAAATCACCTCCAGAATTTTTCTCGCAACGAACTGAATATCCCTGCAATATCATCCATCGAAGTAGCGCTTCGCTTTCAACCGGCACCTGCACCCAGAACGCTCCGTCCTTAAGCTTCGGTTCCCAGTACTCTCCGTTGGGCGCTTCAAATCTCATTCAACTTCTCCCGAACAGCCTTTCGATATCGCTGAGTCTCAGTTCCACATAGGTCGGCCGCCCGTGATTGCACTGGCCGGAATGGGGCGTCGCCTCCATCTCGCGCAGCAGCGCATTCATCTCGTCCGCGCGCATCCGGCGGCCCGAGCGGATCGAGCCATGACAGGCCACGCGGGACAGGATCGCCTCGATCTTGTCCTGCACGATCTGGCTGTCGCCCAGATCGTCCAGCTCGTCCAGCACATCGCGCAGCAGGTTGCCGGCATTGACCTCGCCCAAAATGGCCGGGGTCTCGCGCACCGCAACCGCATCGCCGCCAAAGGGTTCGATCACCAGCCCCAGCCGCGCCAGGTCATCCGCGCGTTCCAGCAACCGCGCGCAATCACCCGATGACAGCTCGACGATTTCCGGGATCAGCAGCGCCTGCGCCGCCACGCCGTTTTCCGCCATCTGACGTTTGAGTTTCTCATAGACCAGCCGCTCATGCGCCGCGTGCTGGTCGACGATCACCATCCCGTCGGCGGTTTGGGCGATGATGTAATTCTCGTGCACCTGCGCGCGTGCGGCGCCCAGCGGCAGGTCGCGGTCTTCGGCCACGGGCTCGACCACATCCTCGACCCGGGCCGACGGCTGCGCGGCCTCGGCGAAGCCGGGGGTCAGCGGCACGGGCGCCTGCGCGGCATAAGCCGTGCGCATAGCCCCAAGCGATGGGCGGTCCATCTGATAAACGCGCGGTTCAGATGCGGCCTCGGGCCGGAACGCGCCCAGCGTCGCGCCCGCCACGGTGGTCGACGCGCGATGCCCCGCCCCCGCCAGCGCATGGCGCAGCGCCGACACGATCAGCCCGCGCGCGATGCCCGGATCGCGGAACCGGACCTCGGACTTCGCCGGGTGCACGTTCACATCGACCAGATGCGGATCGCAATGCAGGAACAGCGCCACGACCGGATGCCGGTCGCGCGACAGGAAATCGGCATAGGCCCCGCGCAGCGCCCCCACCAACAGCTTGTCGCGCACCGGGCGGCCATTGACGAACAGGTACTGCGCCACCGCCGCCCCGCGCGAATAGGTCGGCAAGGCGGCATAGCCGGTCAGGTGCAGGCCGTCGCGCGCCGCGTCGATGGGCAGCGCGTTTTCCGCAAATTCCGTGCCCAGGATCCGGCCCAGCCGCCCGTGCAGCGCATCGAACAGATCGCCGGTCTCGGGATCGGCGCGGAAGGACACGCGCCCCTCGCCCCCGCCGGTCACATCGCGCAGGGTGAAGCCCACATGCGGCTCGGCCATGGCAAGCCGTTTGACCACATCGGAAATCGCCTGTGCCTCGGCCCGGTCGGAGCGCATGAATTTCAGCCGCGCGGGCGTGGCAAAGAACAGATCGCGCAGCTCGACCACGGTGCCACGGGCCAGCGCGGCGGGTTTGACCGGCGCAACCTGCCCGCCCGCGACGGTGATCTGCGCCGCATCGCCCCCCGCGCGCGATGTGATGGTCAGCCGCCCCACCGCGCCAAGGCTCGGCAATGCCTCGCCCCGGAAACCGAATGTGTGGATGTCCAACAGGTCCGATCCGTCGATCTTGGACGTGGCGTGGCGTGACAGCGCCAGCGGCAGATCCTCGGCCGCGATGCCGTGGCCATCGTCGGTCACCCGGATCAGCGTCTTGCCACCATCGGCGATATCGACCGAAATCCGCCGCGCCCCGGCATCCAGCGCGTTTTCCACCAGCTCTTTCACGGCCGAGGCCGGGCGCTCCACGACCTCTCCCGCCGCGATGCGGTTGATCGCGGCCTCGTCCAGTTGCCGGATGACAGGGCGTTCAGCGCTTATTTTGGGGTTGGGCGTATTCATCCCACAAGGGATAGCATGCCGCCCCCCGATTCGACCAGTGTGCTCAGTTCCCGGCGTTCAGCCCCGCAGGCTGCCCGACGACGACGAAATGCAGCGCCTCGGGGTCCAGAATTCGGGCCGCGACGCGCTTGATATCGTCCAGCGTGACGGCGTTCACCTTGTCGTTGCGGGTGGCGATATAGTCGATGCCCAGCTCTTCCATCTGCATGCCGACCATGATGTTGGCAATCGGCGCATTGCCGTCGAAGCGCAGCGGATAGGCGCCGGTCAGATAGGTCTTGACCGCGTCCAGCTCTTCCTGAGTCACGCCGTCTGTCGCGGCCTTGGCCCATTCGTCGCCGATGACCTGGATCGCCTCGGAAATCCGGTCATTGGCCGAGGCCACGCGCCCCATGACCATATTCGCCTGATCCAGCGACATCAGATAGGAATAGACGCCATAGGTCAGGCCGCGCTTCTCGCGGACCTCTTCCATCAGGCGCGAGCCGAAGCCGCCGCCGCCCAGAACCTCGTTCAGGACATAGGCGGCGAAGAAATCCGGGTCGTGACGTTCGATGCCCTGATGCCCGAACACCGCCACCGATTGCGGCGTGTCGAAATCCACCACGGTCAGCCCGCCCGACAGCCCGTATTCGGGCTTGGGCGGCAGGTCGGCGCCGGTTTCCGGCAGATCGCCCAGAAGCTGGTCCATCACCTGCCCCAGCGTTTCGGCGTCGATATCCCCCACGGCCGAGACATAGACGCGATCCTGCGCCATCACCCGCGCGCGGGCGTCGACAATGTCATCGCGCGTCAGGGCGGTGACGCTTTCGGCGGTCCCCTCAAGATCGCTGCCATAGGGGTGATCGCCAAAGGCCATGCGCCGGATCGTGCGACTGGCGATGGTGTCGGGGTCCTTGTCGTCGGATTGAATTCCGCTCAGCACCTGCGCGCGGACCCGGTCCACCGCATCCTGGTCAAAGCGCGGATCGACCAGCGCCTGCCGCAGCAGCGCGACGGCCTCGTCCCGGTTTTCGGTCAGGAACCGCGCCGAAACGCTGAGCGCATCGTTGTGCACGTCAAAGCGGAAACTGGCGGCCAGCGCGTCACGCGCGGCGGCAAAGGCGCGCGCATCCATGTCGCCCGCGCCTTCCTCGATCAGCCCGGTCATCAGGTTGATGGCGCCACGCTTGCCCGGTGCATCCAGACTGGCGCCGCCCCTGAAGCGGATTTCCAGCGCGGTGAAGGGGATGTCATGGGATTCCACCAGCCAGGCTGTGAACCCGCCGGGCGAGGTGACCTCCTGTATGTCGACCTCGGCCCGCAGCGGCAGGCTCAGGCAGATCCAGGCGGCGATCAGGGCGATGAAGCGGGTCATTGGGTCACCTCCTCTGGCGCGTCGTCGCGCATCAGCCAGCCTGTCACCGCGCGGCGGCGGTCGAACACTTCGGCCGCGGCGGCCATCACATCCTCGGGCGTGACTGCCTGCAGGATATCGGGCCAGGATTGTACATCTTCGACCGACAGCCCCGAGGCCAGCGCCGCCCCATAGCGGCGCGCCAGCCCCTGAATGTCGTCCCGGTCATAGATCGACGCCGCCCGTGTCTGCATCTTCAGCGTTTCGAACAGTTCCATGTCGACGCCATCGGCCATGAAGCCCTCGATTGCGGTGTCCAGCGCATCCTCGGCCTGTTGCAGGGTCACACCGGCGGCGGGCACCACGACCAGGCCAAAGGTGGAATCGTCCACCGAAAGCGGGCTGTAAAAGGCCGAGCTATAGACCGCGACCTGCGTGTCGAATTGCAACTTCTGCGCCAGGACCGAGGTCGTGCCGCTGCCGCCCAGCAGATCGGCCAGGAACACCAGCGCGGCGGCGCGTTTCTGATCGCCCGGGTCGCGTTCCGGCGCCAGATAGGTGCGCAGAACATAGGGTTGCGCCACCCGCGGATCGGCGAATTGCAGGCGCCGTTCTGCCAGTTGCGGGGGTTCTTCGGGGCGGGTGCGCGGCTTCAGGTCCGGATCGGCGGGGATCGCGCCGTAGTACTTGTCGGCCAGCGCGCGCACATCCTGGGGCGTCACATCGCCCGCCACGATCAGCACCGCGTTATTGGGCGCGTAATGCGCGCGATAGAAGTCGAACGCGTCCTGCCGCGACAGGGTGGACATCTCGTGCTTCCAGCCGATGATCGGCACGCCATAGGGGTGGTTGAGGTATTGCGCGGCCATACGCTGTTCGGAAAACAGCGCGCCGGGCTCGTTCTCGGTCCGCTGGTTGCGCTCTTCCTTGATGACCTCGCGTTCGGTCCGGACATCTTCTTCCGACAGGATCAGCCCGGTCATGCGGTCGGATTCAAGCTGCATCATCAGCTCCAGCCGGTCGGCGGCGACACGCTGGTAATAGGCGGTGTAATCCCAAGAGGTGAAGGCATTGTCCGACCCGCCATTCGCCTCGACCAGATCCGACAGGGCGCCGTCGGGAAAGGCCTCGGTCCCCTTGAACATCAGGTGTTCCAGGAAATGCGCGATGCCCGACTTGCCCGCCGGTTCGTCGGCGGCACCGGCCCGGTACCAGACCATCTGCACCACGACCGGCGCGCGGTGATCTTCGATCACCACGACCTCCATGCCGTTATCCAGGGTGAAATCGGTGACCTGATCGGCCCGCGCGGTCAGGCCGCACAGCAGGAACAGGGCGCTAAACAGTCCGGCAAGGCGCATTGGCAAAGAATCCTCCGGTTCGTTTCCCGGGATAAGCTACGCCAAGTGGCGATGGCTTCAAGTCATACCAACGCGGATGTGACAATCGCGTCAGTTTTCCTCGGGCAGGGTTTCGGGCGGCGCGGCGGGCGTCTTGGCCCCGGCCCGGCGCCAGCGTTCCAGTTCCGCATGCTGGTCCAGCGCCTGTTCGCGATAGGCCTTGTGATAGACATTCACGTTGAACACGCGTTCCAGCAGGCGGCCGTCATTTTCGCGGCGGTATTCCAGATCCTCGGCCGCCACTTGCTGGCGAATGGTGCCCGACACGCCGAAACGCCCGGTATGGTTCACCAGGCTTGCGTCCGATCGCGCCACGCCGCCATCGCGCACGGTCTGCGCGCCATTGCCGCCAAGTGCGGCGATCGCATCGGCTTCGGGCGTGGGATCGGTGCGGTTGGCACCGCCCGGCGTCGGGTCGGGCAGCGCGGCCATATCCTGTGGCAGGGTCAGCGGCTTGCCCGGCAGAATGGCGAATTCGTCCGGCGTGCGGTCGGTCTTGCGGATGTTCATCAGCTCGGGCTGCTTGTCGCCGCGCGAACATGCCGACAGGCCAACAAGCCCTGCCAGACCGATCAAAAACAGAATTCGCACCGGCCGCATCCCAGCCTCCTTCACCCGATTTCCTGCCTTCATAACCGATGGATCGGGGGACGTCACGCGGTCTTGTTGCCGCCCGAAAACAGGATCAGCCCGAACGCGCCGGCAAAGACGGCGATATCGGCCACATTATAGGAATAGGGGTTGTGGAACCCGCAGCACGACATGTTCAGGAAATCCGCCACCGCGCCGTAAAGAACCCGGTCGACCACATTGCCCAGCGCCCCGCCGATCAGCACGCCCGCGCTGGCAAAAAGTGCTGCACGCGGCGGCTCGCGCCGGACCCAGACCAGCACGAAGGCGCAGATCGCAAAGGCCAGGCCGATCAGCACCCAGCGCGCCGCGTCACTTTGGCCCGAGAACAGGCCGAAATTCACGCCCCGGTTCCACGCCATGCGGAAATTCAGGAAAGGCGGCCACACATCGATGGCCAGCCGGTTCTGCAAATCCATGGCAAAGACCACGGCGTATTTCGTGGCCTGATCGACCACGAAGACCAGAAACGCTGTCAGGGCCAGAAGGCGCATAGGATCAGTGCCGGAAATGGCGCATGCCGGTAAAGACCATGGCAAGGCCAGCCTCGTCCGCGGCGGCGATCACTTCGTTGTCGCGCATCGACCCGCCCGGCTGGATCACGCAGGTGGCACCGGCGGCGGCCGCTTCCAGCAGCCCGTCGGGGAAGGGGAAGAACGCATCCGACGCCACGGCCGACCCCTTGGCCAGGCTTTCGGGCAGGCCCAGTTCGGCGGCCATACGCTCGGCCTTGGCCGCCGCCACATTGGCGCTGTCCACGCGGCTCATCTGGCCCGCGCCGACGCCCACAGTGGCGTGATCGCGGACATAGACGATGGCGTTGGATTTCACGTGCTTGGCGACCTTCCACGCGAACAGCAGGTCGTCCATCTGTTCCGGCGTCGGCGCTTTCTTGGTCACGACCTTCAGGTCATCCAGACCGATATAGCCCACATCCTTGTCCTGCACCAAAAGCCCGCCTGCGACCTGTTTGAACGCGGTCAGCGGCGCGCGGGTATCGGGCAGCGCGTCGGTCAGCAGCAGGCGCAGGTTCTTTTTCGCGGCAAAGGCGGCGATGGCCTCGTCCGATGCGCCCGGTGCGATCACGACCTCGGTAAAGATCTCGGTGATCTTCTGCGCGGTTTCCAGATCCAGCGGCTGGTTCAGCGCCACGATCCCGCCAAAGGCCGATGTGCGGTCGCAATCGAATGCCTTTTGATAGGCCTCGGCCAGGGTCGCGCCCTTGGCCACACCGCAGGGGTTGGCGTGCTTGATGATGGCGACAGCGGCGGTTTCGGCGGGGTCGAATTCGGCCACCAGCTCGAACGCGGCATCGGTGTCGTTGATGTTGTTGTAAGACAGCTCCTTGCCCTGAAGCTGGCGCGCGGTGGCCACGCCCGGGCGGTTGCTGCCATCGGTGTAGAAGGCCGCGCCCTGGTGGCTGTTCTCGCCATAGCGCAGGGTCTGTTTCAACGTCCCGGCAAAGGCAAGGCGGCGCGGGGTCGCCGCGCCAATGGCGCCGGCCATCCAGGTGCTGACTGCCGCGTCATAGGCCGCCGTGCGGGCATAGGCGATCTGCGCCATCTTCTGGCGGAAGCCCATGGTCGTGGTGTCGTCGTTGGCGTTCAGCTCGGCCAGCAGGGCATCGTAATCCTGCACGTCGACGATGGTGGTGACGAAACCGTGGTTCTTGGCCGCCGCGCGGATCATCGCCGGACCGCCGATGTCGATGTTTTCGACACAGGTGTCATAATCAGCGCCCTTGGCGACGGTTTCCTCGAACGGATACAGGTTCACCACCAACAGGTCGATCGCATCGATCTGGTGGGTCTTCATCGCGGCCAGATGCTCTTCATTGTCGCGCAGCGCCAGCAGACCGCCATGCACCTTGGGGTGCAGCGTCTTGACCCGGCCATCCATCATCTCGGGGAAGCCGGTCACATCGGCCACGTCCCGCACGCTCAGCCCGGCCTCGCGCAATGCCTTGGCGGTTCCGCCCGTCGACAAAAGCTCGACCCCGCGCGCATCGAGCGACCGGGCAAAATCGATCAGCCCCGTCTTGTCGGATACGGAAAGAAGCGCGCGGCGCAGGGGCACGAGATCGGTCATGAATTCGGGTCCTATGTCAGTTTCAGTCAGGCAGCGGTTCGGCGTCCACCACAAGGTCGCGCACCCCTTGCGGGGTTTCCTGCGCCTTTGCAAGGGTCCAATTGACCTGGCTGGCATAGTCGAGCGCCCGCGCCGACAGCACGATCTGCTTGGACGCGCGCGGTTTCAGCCGGCCCTTTTCCAGGTAAACGCTTGGCACCAGGTCCATATGCACGCTGCCCGCATGGCGAAAGACCCAGATCTCGCCGCTTTTCAGCACCAGCGAGACCGCCGCGCCCCCCATGTCGACGGTGGCGTCCACATCCGGGTGCAGGTGGAACCGCACCGCAAAGGGCACGCCTTGCAGCCGGGATTTGTCCATCGCCCGATCAAAGATCGCCCGGTCGGTGTGGGAAAACGCGCCCAGCGTATCCTCTCCCTCCAGCACGCGGCCATCGAAGCTGAGCGCCAGCCGCCGCGCATGGGTCAGCCCGTGCGTGGCGACATAGCCGTCATGCCACGCGATCAGGCTGGTTTCGTCGTGATCGGCGATCTGCTGCGCGCCGACCTGGCGCGGGGCATCGACCAGCAATTCGCGCTGGTGGCCCCGGATCAGCGTCTTGGCCCCCAGCCGGGCCGAGGAATAGCCGTCGATCGACAGGGTCGAATGCGATTGCGTCGCCCGGCCCGCGCGGCGCCATTCCTGGCCAAAGGACTGTCCCGAGCCGCAATTGACGATCATCGGCCGGCGCCCCGATGTCAGCTCGAACGCCAGGGTCGAGGCATGACCGTTGAACGATGCCTGTCCCTTGGGGGGCACGGCGGCGTCGGTGATCACCGATGTGCGGTTGGCCGACAGCCGGGCAAAGCCCATCGACAGGCCGGAATTGGTGCTGGCACGCACGCCCGCATTGGCCAGCGCGTGGTCCAGCCGCCCCTCCAGCCCGCGCCCGCCACCGTGGAACCGCGCCAGCCCGCCATCGGCGTGGCGCAGGGTGCGCAAGGTCGGCGCGATGCGTTCGATGGCCGCGATGTGATCGGCCGGCGCCGCCTGTCCCTGATCCGACAGGGCCGAGGCCGCCCAGGTCAGCAGCGTGAACACCTCCAACAACTCTTCGGGGTTGCGGGTGGGGATGCCGCCCTCGTCATCGATCTGATCGCGGCATTCCTGTGCCAGCGACTTGACCGCCGGGGCGACATGGCGGCTCATCCCGGTCAGCGAAAGCCCGGCATAGATCAGGCCGGTCAGCGCCTCGAACCGGGGCAGGCCGGCGGCGGCGGTCTTCCACCGACGGCTCAGGAACTTGGTCTGTTGCGCGAGCGAGCGGAAATAGGCATCGGAAAACACCTTGTCCTGCCCATGCAGCAGGAACAGCGCGTGGTTGATCCAGCGGATCAGACGCCGCCCGGTCAGGTCGGGCGACCATCCCGGCCCGCCGCCCTGGCCGTGCCGGTCGATCCAGTCCAGCACCCAGTCCTGCGCCCGCTTGCGCGCCGCCGCATCGCCCACTGCCGCCAGGTCGTCCAGCCAGACGAAGCCGTGCAATTCCTCCTCGAACATCTCGCTGGGCATGGGCAGGTCCCAGATCAGCGCGCCGGGCGCCTCGACCAGATAGCCCGCAAACAGGAAGTTGCCGGAAATCAGCTGCTTGCCGCGCGCAAACCCGCCGATGGTGCGCGGTTCGGGCTGCGAGACAAAGGCCGTCGCCGGGCGCGAAAACGTGCTGAGCCGCGCATGCAGCCCGTTCATGAATCGGGCGCGTCGGGCCTGCCAGCTGGCTGGTTTCGTGTCGATTGCCATCGGGCGTGTGAACTGTTCTTGCTGCAAGAAGTCTGCCTGCCGCGCAGCATATCGGCGAAGTCCGGATGTGTCACCGCAAATCGGGACTTCACCCCGCCTTGCGCAGGGACGCGATGTAAAACCCGTCCATCCCGCCCAGATCGGGCCAGAAATCGGGGCGCAGACGCAGCCCGCCAAGGTCGTCGATCCAGGCGGGATCGATCCCCGGCAGCGCCAGCGCATCGGGCGTGACCGACAGATCGGCGTGACGCTCCAGGGCGGCGGAAAGCTGCGCCTCGCCCTCCTCTGCCAGCAGCGAGCAGGTGCAGAACACCAGCCGCCCGCCGGGACGCAGCAGCGCGACCGCCCGGTCGATCATCTGCGCCTGAAGCGCGAACAGCGGCTTGATCCCCTTGGCGGTCTTGGCAAAGGGCAGGTCGGGGTGACGCCGGATCGTCCCGGTGGCCGAACAGGGCGCATCCAGCAGGATCGCATCGGCGGGCGCGGGCGGCTCCCATGTCAGCACATCGGCGGTAACGGTTTCGGCCGTCAGGCCCATGCGCGACAGGTTTTCGGCCACACGCTCCATCCGGTCGGCGGACACATCCACCGCCGTCACCTTGGCCCCCGCATCGGCCAGCTGCAGCGTCTTGCCCCCCGGCGCGGCACACAGGTCAAAGACGACCTCGCCCTTCGCAGGGTTCAGGATACGCGCAGGCAGCGCCGCTGCGGCGTCCTGCACCCACCAGTCGCCCGTTTCATATCCCGGCAGGGTCGAGACCTGCCCGGGGTCGCGCAGACGCACCGATCCGGTCGGCAACATCGTGCCGCCCAGACGTTCGGCCAGTTCCGCCGCCTTGCCGCCGCGCGGGGTCAGGTCCAGCGGCGCACCCATCGCATGGGCCTCCTCGATCGCGGTGACGATGGCGCGCTTGTACTGGCTGTCGAGCCGCCCGCGCAGCCAGCCGGGCAGCTTCTGCGGCGGCAGCTTGGCCCAATCGGCGGGGTCGGCGTCGCCCAGCTTGCGCAGCACCGCGTTCGCCATGCCCGCCATGGCCTGCCCCTTGCGGTCGGCGCGCAGCAGGTTGACGGCGGTATTCACCACGCCATGCGGGGCGGCGCCGTTCACAAACAGCTCGCACACAGCCAGCCGCAGCACATTGCGCACCGGCATCGGCGGGGGCCGCCGCATCAGCGGTTTCAGCATCGCGTCGGCCCGGTCCAGATGGCGCAGGGTCATCGTGGCCAGCCGCTGCGCCCGCGCGCGATCCGGCCCGTCCAGATCGGTCAGCGGCCCAACCTCGCCCGTCAGTTCGCCCAGCGTCAGACCCTCGTCCAGCACGCCGTTCAGCAATGCGACCGCGGCCCCCCGCGCTCTATCGGTTTGCGAGGCCATGCGCCCCTCCCTTGCCGTGTGACCCCATGGCCGTATATCAAGCAGGGGACTGCCACAAGGACGACCGACATGAGCGACGACCTGCCCCCCGAAGCGAAACGCGCCTTGGCCGAGGCGGAAGCCCGCCGCAAGGCCGCGCAAGACCCCGACCTGCCCAAGGAGCTGGGCGGGCGCGACGGCCCGGAGCCCGTGCGTTTCGGCGATTGGGAAAAAAAGGGCATCGCGGTCGACTTCTGACGCGTTGCCCGGCGCGGGGATGTGAAACTTCGACGACCCGCCGCATCTGCTGTTGAACCCCCCGCGCAATTGCGCAAAGCTTCGGCGCATGGGGCTTGCAGTATTCACCGACCTTGACGGAACCCTTCTGGATCACGACACCTATTCATACGCCGCCGCGCAACCGGCGCTGGACCGTCTGATCACCGACCGCATCCCGGTCATCCTGACCAGCAGCAAGACCGCCGTTGAGATCATCGCCCTGCACCGCGACATCGGCCTGGGCGATGCGCCGATCATCGTGGAAAACGGCGCGGGCATCGTCGACCCGCAACAGGGCAATACCGATGATGACCGCGCCTATCGCCGGATCCGTGCGGCGCTGGACGGTCTGCCGGGGCGCGCGGATTTTCGCGGCTTTGGCGACATGACCGACGCCGAGGTCGCGGAAATCACCGGCCTGCCGCCGCAAGCTGCCGCCATGGCGCAGCAGCGTTGCCATTCCGAACCGGGCCTGTGGTCGGGCAGCGACGACGCGTTGGATACATTCCTGACCGCGCTGGCCGAACGCGGGATCAGCGCCCGGCGTGGCGGACGGTTCCTGACCCTGTCGCTGGGGCGGACCAAGGCCGACGCGATGCGCGACTGCGCCGCGCGGCTGGGCGCCACCACCACCATCGCCCTGGGCGATGCCCCCAACGATATCGAGATGCTGGAGGCCGCCGATTTCGGCGTCATCATCCGCAACGACCACGCGCCCCCGCTGCCCCCGCTGCGGGGAGAGGGCACAGGGCGCATTCGCCGCACCACCGCCCCCGGACCGCAGGGGTGGAACGTCGCGATGCAGGATATACTGAACGAACTGGCACAGGCTTGAAGGCAGAACGGCATGACGGATTTTCATCAGAACGGCAATATCGCGCAATTTCACAACCTGCGGATCCGCCCGGCCGAAGAGATCGAATACGACCTCGAAGTCTTTTCGCAAAAGCGCAAGATCACGCTGATCCTGCCCTCGCTCTATTCCGAACTGGACGGTCCCGCCCTGCGCAATATCCTGCGGGAATTGTCGGGCGCGCGCTATCTGCACCGGATCGTCATCGGGCTGGATCGCGCGGACGAGACCCAGTACCGCAAAGCGCGCGATTTCTTCTCGGTCCTGCCGCAGGAACATGTGGTGATCTGGAACGACTCGCCCCGGATGAAAGCCTTTGACGCCAAGCTGGCCGAGTTGGGTCTGGGCCCGCAAGAGCCGGGCAAGGGCAAGAATGTCTGGACCTCGATCGGTTACCTGATTTCGTGTGCCGACAGTTCGGTGATGGCGATCCACGATTGCGATATCCTGACCTATCAGCGCGAGATGCTGGCGCGGCTGCTGTACCCCGTGACCCATCCCGGCTTTTCCTATCAGCTGTCCAAGGGGTTCTATGCCCGGATCGGCGATAACAAGCTGAACGGCCGGGTGTCGCGGCTGTTGGTCAGCCCGCTGCTGATCGCATTGAAAAAGGTAGTGGGCGATCAGGATTACCTCGATTACCTGCGCAGCTTCCGCTATCCGCTGTCGGGCGAATTCGCCCTGCGCACCGCGATGCTGCCCGATCTGCGCATCCCGTCCGACTGGGGGCTGGAAATCGGCGTCCTGTCCGAGGCCTGGCGCAGCCTGGGCCGCCATGCGGTGTGCCAGGTGGAAATCGCCGACGCCTATGACCACAAGCACCAGGAGGTCAGCCCCGAGGACGCGGCCACCGGGCTGAACCGGATGTCGACCGATATCTGCAAGGCGATCTTCCGCAAGATGGCGGCCGAGGGCACGGTCTTTACCGCCAATGTCTTCCGCACGCTCAAGGCGACCTATTACCGCCGGGCGCTGGATTTGCTGGAGGTCTATGACAACGATGCCCGCATGAACGGGCTGACCATCGACCGCCACGCCGAGGAAAAGGCGATCGAGCTGTTTTCGGAAAACATCATGCGCGCCGGGCTGACATTTCTGGAAAACCCGCATGAAACGCCGTTCATCCCGAACTGGAACCGGCTCAACGCCGCCGACACCACCCTGCTGGCACAGATCCGCGAGAATGTCGCCGCCGATGCCGCGGAATACAGCCCCCTGCCCTTCGACGCGGAATAGATCCTAATAGGTCTGGTTGGTGATCCAGCGGCTTTGATACGGTAACAGCCGGATCGTTTCGTGCCGGTTCTCGATCCCCTCGCCCGACAGCAGGTCGGCCCAGTTCTCGTCCGCGATCAGGTTCAGCGCGTCGCAGGGCACGTCGACCGGATCGCCGCTGACATTGTGCAGCGCAAAGATCGACTGGCACCGGTCCAGCGATTGCCGCCAGACCCCAAAGACGCGTTCGTCCAGCGCCAGGGTAAATTGCGTGGCATTGGGGTGGAAGGCGGGCTGGCGCGCCCGGATGCGCAACCGTTCCGACAACGCGCCCAGAACCCGCGCCTGGTTCGATGCCGGGTCGGCCAGCTGCGCCCGCAGCGCGGGGTAATCCCAGCGGTGCCGGTTGATCGCCCGGTTCATGCCGCGCTTTTCCAACGCGTCGTGATCGTTGGACGTGGCCAGCATCGAATGGATATAGAACGCCGGGATCCCCTCCAGCGACATCACGATGGTCTGCGAGGTCAGGAAGCGGCTGATATGGTGGTCGCCGTCGCCCTCGAACGTCTTGGCCAGCGCAGGGAAATAGCCGCAGTTCAGCTCGTATACCGATTGGCCGCCATTGGGCAGCGCCCGCATCGACACCAGCCCGCCCTCGGACTGCACGGTTTCGATCATCCGCGCGATTTCGGTGTCGGGAAGCAGCCCCTCGGCCGGGCGCATCCCGATCCCGTCATGGCTGGCGGTGAAGTTCAGATAGGCACAGCCCAGCGGCGCGGGCGGCATCGACGCCTGCCAGCGGCGCAGGTACTTCGCGTTGCCCGACAGCAGCGCATGCAGAATGAGCGGCGGCAGCGGGAAGTTATAGATCGCGTGCGCCTCGTTGTTCTGGCCGAAATAGCTCAGGTTCTCGGCCTTGGGCACGTTGGTTTCGGTCAGCAGGATCACGGTTTCGAACGCGAAATCCGCCAGCGCGCGGATCAGCTGGATGATCGCGTGGGTCTGCGGCATGTGGATCGACGGGGTGCCGACCTCTTTCCACAGGAAGGCCACCGCATCCAGCCGGATCGTGCGCACACCCTTGTCGATATGCAGCCGGATGATGCGCAGCACCTCCAGCAGCACCTCGGGGTTGGCGAAGTTCAGGTCGATCTGGTCATGGCTGAAGGTGCACCAGACATGGCGCGGGCCGTTGATCGTCTCGATCTCCTGCAACAGCGGCGTGGTGCGCGGGCGCACGACCATGGACAGGTCGTCCTCGGGCGAGGCTTCGAAGAAGAACCGGTCATAGGGCGGCTGCCCCTGGCGATAGGCGTTGAACCACGCCCCCTGGCTGGACACGTGGTTCAGCACCAGATCCGACATCAGGTGGAAGGATGTGCCGATCCGTTCGATATCGGCCCACCCGCCCAGCGCCGGGTCGACCTTTTCGAAATCGGTGACCGCGAACCCGTCATCCGAGGTATAGGGAAAGAACGGCAGGATATGCACGCCGTTCACCACGCCCTTCAGCCGGTCCAGCAGGAAGTCCTGCAACAGGTCCAGCGGCTTGTGCGTGCCATCCATGATCGAATTGCCATAGGTGATCAGCACCGCATCCTTTTGCGACCACATCGCATTGCCGGGCTTGCGCGCGCGTTTGCGCGGGGTCGTACCCTCGGGCCAGAACGCCGCGATCACCGCATTCGTCAGCGCGGCGATATCCTCGTTGGGATAGACCCGCAGCAGCAATTCGGAAATTCGGTCGGTCAGGGCGTCGGTCATCGGGGCGTTTCACTTCTCTGCAACGATATTTGGGTCACAAGCCATGACCCGAATTGGCACGTCTTCTGTGTGCTAGAATATGTCCCGCCCTTTATCCACAACGATGGCGCAATTGCGAATTTCGGGCCGGTGGCGTGGCATCATTACCCTGCCGCCGAAGCGCAATCTATCGAACATTGCGCAACTGTTGACCGTTTGCCGCGATAGTGCACAGATGGGCAGCAAATCAGGGGGTGGCAGCGATCACGCCATTCGAGCTGGAACAATTGCCAGGCGGAGTTTTTGTGCGGTTAGACCATCCGTTGCCGCCCGTTGCTGCAAATCCACGACGATGGCGCAACATGTAACCTATGCGCGATGCATCGCTTGACTTGCACGCCAAAGGCCAAGCCTATTCGAGTGAGCAACTTCTTATGGAATCTATTTCGTAGGTCGGTCGAAGCCACCGCGTTCAGCAAAGGTTTATTGCGATGCAGCGTATTGACTGGCTCGACACGGCCAAGGGAATTTCCATCGTGCTCGTGGTGTTCTGGCACGCGATCATGGCCGCCAGATCGCTGGATTTCGTCACCGCCGCGATCTATCCGATCCTGAACGCCCCGCTTCTGCTGATCCGGATGCCGCTGTTCTTTTCCGTCTCGGGGGTTGTCACGGGCGGGAAGCCACGCCTGGAGCCGGCCAGTTTCTTTCACAAACGCGCCTGGCCGACGCTTTGGCCCTATATCCTGTGGACGACGGTCTACGTCGTCGTGCAGGGCCGCCCGACAGAGCAGCTTCTGCAGGCGATCTATGACCCGCAGTTTCACCTGTGGTTTCTGTGGGCGCTGCTGCTTTTCCGGTCGCTGGCCTGGCTGTTGGATGGCGCACGGCTGGCCGCCACGCTGGTCGCGCTGGCCGTTTCGGTCTTCGCCTTCACGCTGCCCACGCATACATTCTCGTTGGCACATACGAATTTCCTGAAATACGCGTTCTTCTTCCTGGCGGGGCACTGGTACGGCCGCGCGCTGGCGGAGTTCACGGCGCGCCATGCCTATGCGGCCCTGGCAGCGGGCATTGCCATCGCCACCGTCAGCTGGATCGCCGATTTCTGGTTCGGCGTCGCGCTCAGCGGTGTTCTGGCGGGGTGGAGCCTGGCCAAGATCATCACCGATCATGCCGCGGTGCTGAGCCGCCTTTTCACCTGGCTCGGGCAGCATTCGCTCGAGATCTTCATCCTGCATTTCATGATGGTCGGGCCGCTGACCCGGATCACGATGCTGTTGCCCGGCGGCGCCTATTGGGGCATTCCCGTCGTGACCGGCGTGGCGGTGGTGCTGAGCGTGATCTTGCGAAAGATCTCGGACCCGTTCGCACCATGGCTCTTTCAGCCCCCCGCCCGGCTCCGGCGGCTTTCGTCGACCGGCTCTGCGGGCTGAGCCTCAGCCATCCGGCGCACCCGACAACAACATCCCCAGCGACAGCGCCATCACCTGCGCCGATTGCACCATATCGTCGATCCCCACCCATTCATCGGGCTGATGCGCCAGATCCAGCACGCCGGGCCCATAGGCGATGCAGTTTTTCAGCCGCCCGATCCGATCGATATGCTTCTGGTCATAGGTGCCCGGCGACACCACGTAATCGGGGCTGCGCGCCAGCACCTGTTCGATGGCGCGGGCCACGGTGGTGACAATCGGCGCGTCCTGATCGGTCATGCTTGGCAGAACCTCGAACAGGTCGCGGATCTCGTATTCGAAATCGGGACGGCGGGCGCGCACGCGTTCCATCAGGGCGGCGACCTCGGCCTTGACCTCGGCCAGGTCCTCTTCGATCAGGAACCGCCGGTCGATCACGATGCGGCACCGGTCGGGCACACAGGGCGCGGGCAGGCCGGTATAGTCGGGGTCCTGCTCCGCCTCGCCCCCGTGAATGGAATTGATGTTCAGCGTCGATTGCTTGGCACCTTCGGGCACCACCGGCATCGCGGTGTGCTTGCCCGCCAGCAGGGGGAATAGCGTTTCCTCCATCTCAGCAATTACCGCCCCCATATGGCGCACCGCGCAATCGCCCAGAAACGGCATCGAGCCGTGGGCGATGCGGCCATGGGTTTCGATCTCGGCCCACCAGACACCACGATGGCCCAGACAGATCCGGTCCTTGTTCAGCGGCTCGGGGATGATCACATGCTGCACCCGGTCGGGATCGAACCAGCCCTTTTCGGCCAGATAGGCCACCCCGCCGAAGCCGCCCGATTCCTCGTCCGCCGTGGCGCTGATTTCGACCGCCCCGGCGTAATCGGGACAGGTGGCGATGAACGCCTCGGCCGCGATGATGCTGGCGGCCAGCCCGCCCTTCATGTCACAGGCCCCGCGCCCATAGACGCGGCCATCCTTCACCTCGCCGCCGAAAGGATCGACGGTCCAGCCATGGCCGACCTCGACCACATCGTGGTGGCTGTTGAAATGCACGCACTCGCCCGGCTGCGGGCCCTCGTGCCGGGCCACGATATTCCAGCGCGGATGCTTGGGGCTGTCGGCGGGCGCGCCCTCGGCCCGGACCAGATCGACCTTGAACCCCGATTTCGCCAGACGCTCGGCCAGATAGCCGCAAATCTCGCGGTAATTCAGCCCCGGCGGATTCAGCGTCGGAATGCGGATCAGATCCTGCGTCAGTGCCACCAAATCGTCGCGCCGTGCCGCAATCGCGGCCATCAGTCGTTCTTGTGTCGTATTGTCCATATAGCTACCGTAGGGGGCAAGATTTGGTGCCGCAATGCAACACATCGCAAAATCGCCACCGGCGGCCGATGTAATGATGAATAACATTACCCATATCGGTTGTGGGTATTCAAGATTAGAGGAGTTCAGATGGCCAATTTCGATGCGCAGATCCGCGAAAGTCAGGAACAGGTCGCCGCAGCGCAGTCCAAGATATCCGAGCTGACCAGCCGGATCGAAACCGCCCGTTCCAAGCTGAAAACCGGCGACGACATTTCCATCGACATCGAAAACGCCACGCTGGACGATGTGCACGCCCATACCGAGCTGATGAACGCCAATATCGCCGAGCTCATCATGGGTCTGGACGACGTGACCGCCGCCTTTTCCAAGGATTTCGACGAGATGCGCAACAAGACGGGCTGGGAAAGCTTCGTCGGCATCTTTGCCCGCGGCAAGGCGGAATCGATGCGCCAGGAACGTGTGCGCAGCGCCAGCATCGACGACAAGCTGCAGGACCTGATCAGCAAATCCGACGTGATCGTGAAGCTGCTGGACGGCCAGCTTGCCATGCTGAACGAGCAGAAGGAAAAGGTTGAGACCAACCTGACCGAAACCCTGGACGAGCGCGAAGTGACCGTCGGGTCGCTGGAAACCGTCCGGGCCGAGATCCAGGGCATGGACCCCAAGATCATCGAGCTGGAGAACAAGATTTCGGTCGAACAGGACGCCGCCGCGCGCACCCGGCTGGAAACCGAACTGGCCGAGCTGAACGCCCGCTATAACGAGCTGGTCCAGGACGAGCAGGTGAAGCTTGCGAAATCCCAGACGCTGGAACGCTACATCGAAAAGGGCAAGACCTGGGTCGACAGCCTGCAGAACCAGGCAGCCACCCAGATGGTGCTGATCAACAAGCTGCAGACGGACACCAAGCAGCGGGTCGTGCTCTATGACGCGTTGACCAAATCGCTGAAAACCGCCCAGCAACAGGACGTGGCCCACCGCATCAACGAGATCGGGGTGGAAACCGACAAGGAAGCCCAGGCCGCCATGGCCGGCATTGGTGCTGCCACCAACGCGCGCATGGCCGACATGATGGAAGCCCACGAGGATCACATGGTCTTCGCCCGCAAGGTGCTGGAGCAGAAGGCGAAATCCGACGAACGCTTCGCCCGCCGGTTCCAGGCGATTGTCGAGAAGCACGACAAGAACCTGTATGGGGCGTGAGTTTGTGGAGTAGTAAAGTATTTTACCGATGGGGAGCGACAGGCTGCTCTGCACTTTTCATGGTGTGGTGCGCCGGCTCGCTGCTGGGGCAAATTCCAGTGGATGAAGTGCCGGTAAAGTTCACTGAGAACCCGAAGGCAGACTTTTGGCTCTTTGCAACCATGCTGTTGGTTCTCTACTTTCCCATTTGGGGAGCCGCCGGAAACTTCGGTCGAATGATATTCTCACGCTTTCTTCGCTTCGCTCATCGTATCGGGAAGGATCCATTTCAGTCGCGTGTTCGCATACTAGAAGAACAATCAAAGCGGTGGGCTAGATTCTACCTGAAATGGGCGTTCGACCTAGATGAGTTCGGACGACCTTTGCATGGTGAATTTGGAAGACGAATACAGCATGACTGACATCGACCTCACCCGCGATCACGCCGGTCTGACCGACACGCTGGCCGCCCGGCGCTATTTCCGCAAATTCGAGCGGATCACCGAACATCTGGCCCGTGTCGCGGGCCAGATGGAGGCCGAGGGCACCCTGTCGAAGACCGATGTGACGGTGATCGCCGGATATATCCAACGGATCAGCTTCACCTTTCAGGCGCTGGGCACGAAATACCTGATGACCGGGCGCGATACCGGGCAGTTCTTCGGCTCGCTGATGATCGACCGGCATGAAAGCGGCTTTCCGGTCTATTCCGAGCTGCTGACCATGGCCAATGACGCGCAACAGGCCGAACGCCACCTGCGCAACATGGGCAGCACCGACGAGCTGAAAAACCGCATGGTACAGGTGATCGTGGGCGACCTGCAGATCCCCACCAAGCTGCAATTCGCCCTGTCGCAGCGGCTTTACTACGAAGCGCTGGAAAAGGGCGAAATGTTCTGGGCGCAGAATGACCCAGAGGCGATCTGGCAGGGCAACAATGGCGATGAACGCCGCGCCCCGCGCCGGCGTTATCTGATCCACTGGGCCACCTATGACAGCCAGATCAACCTGCCCGTCATCTATCTGATGGAGCTGGAGGATACCGGCCGCGAGGCGCTGGCCCGCGATCACCGCCGCTGGCCCGAGGTTCAGCGCCACCTGATGGCACAATCCGTGGGCGGGCTGAAGCTGGTGACCATCGCCAAGGGGTTCGACACCGATTTCGACGACCTGCACCCCAAACGCCTGCGCCGCATCCATGTGGGGCCGATGTATTCCAGCGCCTTCACCCGGCAAACCGGCCCGATCCGCGAGGTGCTGGAAGAGGCCAACGCGCCCATGGGCGAGGATTGGACGCTGGCCTGGACGGTCGAGGAGCTGGAAAGCGAGCGCGTGACCGAGGAACGCAAGGGCTGGTTCGGCACCGTGGAACGCGAGATCTTCGCGCTCGACCCGTTTTCCGGCCGCGGCGTCGATACCGGCGCCACCCGCACCGCGCGCGCCATTATCCTGCCCCAGCGCCCCTATCAGGTGCTGGCCGAGAAAAACCCGCCCGGCTTTCGCGATGTCCGCAAATTCGTCGTCAGCCCCAAGGGCCGCGTGTTCAGTTACAGATAGTGGCTTCTTCTTGGCCCAAATACTCATGTCGCGACAGGGGTTTTCATGCCTCCGGCGGGAGTATTTTCACCAAGAAGAAGGAAGCGAAAGGAAGAGATAGATGAGCCTGCCCAGCGACGCGATGGAACTGCGCGAGGACGAGATCACCAAGTATTACCCCGCCGCCGCCGCGATGCTGGCGGGGGTCGATCACACCCCGCGTATCGCCAAGGGCAAGGAGCCGGCGGCCGCGCCGGAACGTTCGCCCGGGGTGGCGCGCACGCGGCGGTTCCGGTCGACCACGCCGGGGCTGGTGACGCGGTCCACCGCGCGGCCCGAAGGCGTGCGCCTGATCGAGCGGATCGAGGGCGCGGATGGGGATGATCCGCTGATCTCGCCGCTGCAGGCCACCGCGTTGCAGAGCTTGCGCCGTTCGCTGGCGATCGCGCTGGCCATGGGCGAGGCGTTCGCAGAACAGACCGGGCTGGCCGAGTTGAAAAAGGCCAACCTGGCCGGCAACCTGCCCGCCGCGCGGAAGACGGAGTTTTCCGAACTGCTGGCGGCCGAGGCGCTGGTGACGCTGGCGACCTTCGCCAATGCGACCGGTTTCCTGCTGGCGCCGCATCTGTCGGAAACCACGGTCGAGATCGGCGGGGTCGAGGAGATCCTGACCGACAATGCGCAACTGGCCCTGCATGGCGCCTTGTGGGAGCTGGACCAGGACCTGGCCGCGTTCGCCAGTGACGAGCCGCGCATGGTGGCCACTGTTGCGGCCTTTGCCGAGCAGTTGATGGAAAAGGTCGCCCTGCGCGCCCAGACCGCCCCGCGGCTGGAGGGGTTCAGCGGCGCGTCTTACCGCGTCGAAGCCGACGATTTCACCATTCAGGGCTTCACCCCCGCCCGCCGCGGCAAGGGCACCACCCTGACCATGACCTTCAAGAAACCGAACGAGGTCGTAGGCAACCATATCGCCAAGTATCAGGCGCTCAGGCTGGCCAAGATGCTGATGGCCTATGATTTCGAGCGCAAGCTGAACCCCTTTGCTGAGATGGGCGGGTTCATCTTCACCTTCATGGGCGACGGCGCGCCGGGGACGGGCAAGACCACGCTGATCCAGATGATGGCGGGGCTGATGAACGGCTATTGCCAGAACGCAGGCTACCCGTTCCGATACCAGAATTTCGGCATCGACAATATCGACAGCTATCAGGGCAAATCCGGCCAGAACGCCAAGGCCTTTGTCCAGAACGTGCTGGACCCCAATGTGATTGGCTTCGGCACCATCGACGATATCGACCAGATCGCGGGCAAGCGCGGGGACCGACAGTCATCGGCGGGCCAGCAGGAGGTCACGGCGGTTTTCATGGAGGCGTTCGCCGGCGCCAACACCGTGGTGCGCGGGAACTGCACCTTTGGCATGTTCTCGAACTACCCGGAAAACGTCGACGACGCCCTGCGCCAGCGGGCGGGGGCGCGGTTTCTGGTCGACGGGCCGCAAACGCGCGAGGATTATATCGACATCCTGGCGCTGCTGATGGGCAAGAACCACGATATCCCCCTGGGCGATCACGAGCTTTATGCCGCGCAACAGATCAAGAAAGCCGTCGCCAAATCATTCGCCGCCCATGGCCGCCCGCAGGAAGACGGGCTGTTGAAGGTCTGGGACGGGGTGACGGCCGAGATCGGCGATCTGAACACCATCGCCAAGCTGGGCACATACCTGAAGGCGATCCAGCAGGCCGATGAACGGTTCACGGGCCGGGCGATCAAGAACATCACCGACGCGGTCAAGGTCCGGGCGATGGATTTCGAGCTGCCGGACGACTGGATGGAGGAACCCGAGCTGTTCCTGTTCAAACCCTATGACGAGAAACTGGGCATGATCCGCGAGATGACGCAGGAGATCACCGTCGACATGGTGATCCAGGAAATCAACCGCTACGCGGATTCCGAATTCCGCTATGCTGACAAATCCGACGAGGTTGCCATCGAAAACGCCGTGCGCGACATGGGCCGGATGGAAGAAGCGCGGCGGCGGTATGCGGAGGGGCGGGGGTGAGTTTTCAGGTGGATTTTTCCACAGAGGATGCTTATTTTAAATGGGGAGACAGGAGAGTAACCGGAATGTCGAAAAAAGGACAGCACGTCGTGCCACGGGACGGCAAGTGGAGCGTTCGTAAAGCGGGTTCCGACCGGGCGACTCGCACATTCGAGACACAGCGAGAAGCAATATCCGAAGCGCGACGGATCGCGCGCAATCAGGGAACTGAATTGTACATCCATGGCCGTGATGGGCGGATCCGCGAGCGCGATTCTTACGGCAAAGATCCTTACCCTCCGAAGGGTTGATCTTGGCTGGAAAAGATTTTGAAAGAAGCGTTTTTGTAAATTGCCCGTTCGACGCTGAATTCGAGCCGATCCTCCAAGCTATATTATTTTGCTTGGTAAGATACGGATTAAAGCCACGCATCGCGACCGAACGAAGCGACAGTTCCGAGTCACGCCTTGCGAAGATTGAGGAATTGATCTGGTCATCTAAATTCTCGATCCACGACCTCAGCCGTACCCGCTCAGTATCTAGCAACGAGTTTTATCGACTCAACATGCCGTTTGAACTCGGAATCGACTATGGCTGCAAACGCTTCGGACCTGCCCCCGTCAAACATAAGCACATTCTGGTAACGGCTGAAAAACCTTATGAATATCAAGCTGCTTTATCTGATCTAGCGGGTAGTGACATTGCCGCTCACGACGGGGAATATACTACCGCCATTCGTAAGGTTCGCAACTGGCTGGTCGGAATTGGAGGCTTCGGCAGCGATCAAGCCTCTAAAGTCATCAGCGAATATGAAGATTTTCAAGAGTGGTTTCTCGAAAAGCGTTTAGATGAAGGCGCCAATGAAGATGATCTCCTCGACACCCCTACCGCAGAGCTTCTAGACGGTATGCTGCTTTGGTTCGACAGCGGAATGCCGCGAGAATAAAAGAATGAAACGCCTCATCGAAAAAGGCCTGATGTTCGGCAACTTGGTGCCGGTGGACAGCCCGGCGCTGGTGGAGCGCTATAACCGTGCGCTGAAGCAGTTGACGGGCAAGACCACGGCGCTGGCGGATTTCCATGTCGATATCTCGGGCTATTCGCCGGAAGTGGGCGATGAGCTGGGCGATCACCTGTATCTGAACCCCAATGGCTGCAACCGGCAGTTCATCCTGCTCAGCACCGAACAGAAATCTGCGCCGCTCTTGAATGCGCAATTCTCGACCTCGCGCGGGATTCTGCGGAGCTTCATCGAGGCGAACGAGCCGCAGCTTTTCGCGCTGACCGCCCATGACGCGGTGGCGGGCGAGTTGGCCAATTCCGTGTGGGAGCTGTCCAGCCCCGCGCGCCTGTTCGACATCCGCCATATCAAGGTCGAGGCTGATACGACCCGCGCCCATGTGGAAAATGCCGAGGAACTGGCGGGCCTGATCCGGCGGTTCAAGGCGGAAGAAGACGGCTGGTGGGATGACGTGCTGATCGCCCAGATGATCGGGCTGGCCAAGGAAACCGGCGACGTGACCCGCAACCCGGTGCAGCTGACCCAGACCGAGGCCGAGCAGGGCAATTTCTGGACCAGCCATTTCGGCGGGCTTTACGTGTTCCGCGACGTGGATCATCCGGCCGTCATCTCGGTCGGGCCGCGCGCGGATCTGGGCGAGTTGCCGTTGCGCTATGTCTTTGAGCTGACCGATGTGGACTATATCGCGAAATTCCTGGAGCTGAACGGGCTGACCGAACCCATAGTCAAGGCGCGCGGGGCCGATGCCGCCGCCATCCTGCGCCAGAAGATGGATTTTATCCTGATCGAGGCCGCCGCGACGCTGGGATACGATCTGGGCGGGGCCAGCCGGCACGATCTGCGGCAACTGGCGCAGCGGCTGGGCAGCGGACTGCCCGAGGCGTTCAAGGGCCTGGCCGCCATGCTGCGCTGGGTCGAGGGCGGCGGCCCCTGGCCGCGCATCAGCTCGCGCCACCCGGCCTATTTCTATACCCTGCGCGCAGCACCGGGGCCGGAGCGGGCACTGGTCAACCAGCTTTTGGCCGAACTCACGCCGCTGGACGTGCGCCAGCTGTTCATCTGTCACAAGCAGCTGTTCTATCGCCTGTATTCCAGCTGGTCGGAGCCGAAGAAAACCTTTGTCGCCGATTTCCTGGAGCGCGAATATCAGGTAGACAAGGCAGGCGCCCGCGCGGCGCTGTTCGGGCCGGAACCCGGGATGGACCATGAACCGCCCGAGCCGGTGCCGGATCTGGTGGAACGGGTCGGGCCCTGGGGCGCGGTCAGAAGGGGGCGCTGAATGATTGCATTGATCCGGCTGGGCATCTTCGGGCTGATCGGGCTGACCGTGCTGTATTTCCTGGTGTCGTGGTATTCGCGATCGGTGCGGCGCGAGCGGCTGGAGGGCTGGGCCGACGAAAAGATTGCCGAGGGCGAACTGGAGCAGGCCGCCCGCGACGCCTATATCGAGGATGGCATGCGGGATTACGACGCCTCGCTGCGCAAGAAGCTGATCCTTGGAGTCTATGTCGTGCCGATCATCGCCGTGACGGTGGTGATCTATGTGACGAATTTTATGTGAGGACGACCGATGCGCTATGTGAAATGGACATTCTGGCTGCTGGTGCTGACGGTGGTCTTCGGCTTTTTGCACTATACCCTGCCGCAGCGCGACATCGTGCGGATCGTGAACACGTATGAGGAACGTCAGGACCTGACCGACTGGACCCGCCTGTTCTGGTCAGTGCCCGACGATCAGTCCACCAGCCTGAGCAATCGCGACGTGCAGTTCATCCAGGCGGTCAAGGCCAATGGCAAGACCATGGTTTACCGCAACGAGGATACCGGCTGGGGCTGGCCGCCCTATTTCAAGTTCGACACCGCGAATCTGTATACCGAGGCCAACGACGCCAAATCGACCAAAGCCAACCCCGAATGGGTCGCAATCCGGCATTACGGCTGGCGCAACGAGTTCCTGTCGATCTTTCCCAATGCCGTGGGCATCAAGCCCGTGGCGGGTCCCGATGTGCGGCTGATCCCCTGGGGCAATATCGTGATCCTGGGCGGCGTGGCGCTGTTTTTCCTGTTCCTGTGGCGGCTTTGGGCACAGTTCCGCGAACGCGCCATCGACCCGCTTCTGGAAGACGCGGGCGAGACCTGGGACGCGGTCGATGAACGCGCCGACCGCGCCCGTGGCCGGTTCCGCGGCTGGCTGGACAGCTGGCGCGGCAAGCCCCGGCGCTAGATCACCGGAATTGCCGCAAATACGACCTTGCCAAACCCCCGGCGCTCAGCTATGCCGCCCCGCACGGTCGGAGTGTAGCTCAGCCTGGTAGAGCACTGTCTTCGGGAGGCAGGGGCCGGAGGTTCGAATCCTCTCACTCCGACCAATTTCATCTTATCGATAATCAGGACATTTGTCCTTTCGCGTCACGATGTGCCCTTTGGGTGCCGTTTCGCCCTGGCTCGGTTTGCCCGCCGTTAGAGGGCAAACACTTTATCTGCACCCGCCACGCGGGTGTGCCGCTTCATGAACACCTAAAGGTCGGCTTCGAGCCCAACTTACTCAGAGCGGAGCGAATGGCGTCATTGGACTTCGCTGTCCTCCACCGGAACTGGCATCGGCGCGGGCTTATGAACGGCCACGCCGATCATGACGAGGACCACCCCTAAGACATCCCGAGCACTCGGAATCTGACGCAGGACGATCACGCCGATAATTGTGGCGGATGCAGGCAGGAGGGCGAGCAAGAACGCGAAGCTGGCGCGGGGCAGACGGGCCATTGCGAGTTGATCGCAGACATAGGGAATGACGGACGAACAGATACCTACAGCGATACCCGCCAGAATCAGCAGAGGTGCCCCAAAGGCTTCTAGTGCTTGCAGGAACCCGATGGGCATGACGAAGATAAAGGCTGCGGTCATCGCTGCGCCCAGACGCTCCACACCGCCCGACGCGCCGCCTTCGGAAATCTTATGGCCTAGGATGATGTAGAGAATGAATAGAGACCCATTAAGGACGGCCCAGAACAGGCCCAGAAGGTCAGACGTTAGGGCGGGACCATCCGCCGCCAGAAGCGATGGCACGTCGATCAAAAGGGCAACGCCGATGATCGCGAAGGCGAAGGCCAGATAGTTGCGCCCTGTGCGGAGACCCCAAAGCGCGATGCCAATAGTGCCGACGAACTCGGTGGCGGCGACAAGTGAGATCGGCAACCTGTCGAGAGCGAGATAGAAAGAGCTGTTCATCACGGCGAGGCAACCACCAAGCGCGAGAAGAAGAAGGCGCTCGCCGAGAGACGAATTCTTGAATGTGCGCCAAGGCTTCGTGATGGGAGCGAAAACCAAAGCGGCCGACGCGATGCGGAACCATGCAACACCAAGCACTCCGACGACCGGAAAAAGCAGAACCGCGAAAGCTGGGCCGAGATAGTGGAAAACCGCCGAGACGCCGAACCATACGTGAGGGGGAGCGGCCTGAGACATGCGCGACATGGCTCCGGAGGCGATTGCGACGGCGGGGTTTGCAGGGGCTTGATCTTTCATACACCTATAATGCAAGGTGAAAACCGATCCCGATATGAAGATTAAATATACAGATAATTAAATTACATGAAAGAAAGAAGGAAATAGTGATCAATAGCCTTCGATCCGAAGAAAGCAGCCTCGACAGTATCGACGCCGCGATTCTGCGCGAGCTTTGCGCGGATGCCCGTATCCCTCGTGCCGAGCTGTCGCGTCGCGTTGGTCTTTCTGCCCCGAGCGTGGCGGACCGTGTGCGACGGCTTGAGGATGTCGGAATAATCACCGGATACGGTGCGCGCATCGACCCGGCCTGCCTTGGTTACAGTCTGACGATCCTCATCCGCGCGCGTCCGCTGCCGGGTGAGATGAAGAACATGATCGAAGCGATCCAAGAGACCCCGCAAATTGTCGCTTGTGATCGCGTGTCCGGCGAGGATTGCTTCGTTGCACGGGCGCATGTCCGAGACGTGGCTGAGATGGAGGCCGTCATCGATCGGATCGTGCCCTTCGGTGCGACGAATTCGTCTATTGTCCAGTCGTCACCGGTCGAAGAGCGTTTGGTGGAACTCTGAGCCAGCGCGAAAAGCCGACATTCAGCCAACGGCCGCTTCGTCCGCATAGCTGCCTCTCGGGCTGTGCCCGCCCCGGAGAAAACTCGTGACGAAAAAGGGTCGCCTCGTTGCGGAACCGAAATCGGCTCTTGTGTTTTCAAGGGGTTGCCATGGAGCAAAAGGGCAAATCCGATGACTCTCTACACATCCACATCGCCTGTCACGCCGCTGGGTCGCCCGGGCCGCCACGCTTAGGTTTCGGGGTCGCCTGCTGCGGGGCCGAACAGTCTGGCGGCGTCTTCGGGGGTATAGCGGCCAAGGCGCACATCCTCTGCCACCTGGGCGGGATCGCGCTCTGCGGGATTGCCATAGCCGCCACCGCCCGGGGTGCGCACCCGCACCCTGTCGCCCGCGCTCAGCGCGATATCCTGCGCCTTGGACAGGTGCTCGGGCACGAAGGGTTCGCCGGCGCGGGTCACGACCACCCGGTTCACACCACCATCGCCGCCGCCCAGCGCGCCCTGCGGGCCGAACCGTCCGTGATCCATCACGAAACTGGCCCGCGCCGTGCCGCGCAGGATCTCGACCTCGTAATCCAGTCCGAAGCCGCCACGGTATTTGCCCGCCCCGCCGGACCCCTCGTGCAGGGCATAGCGGTGATAGAGGACCGGGAACTGCTGCTCCATGATCTCGACCGGGGGCGATTTCGAGATGCCGATGGTCGAACAGCCGTTCGAGATACCGTCGCCGCCCGCATAGCCGCCATAGCCCCCGCCCGAGATCTGGTACATGACATAGCTTCGCCCCTCGTCCGGGACCTCGCCGCCCAGGGCGAAATTGCCCGACGACCCGGCAGGGGCGGCGGTGACGATATCGGGCAACGGGTCGATCAGCGCGGCAAAGACCGCCTCGGCGATGCGCTGGCTGACCTCGGCCGCGCAGCCCGACACGGGGCGCGGATATTGCGCGTCCAGGAAGGTGCCGGTGGGGCGCAGGATCTCCAGCGGCTCGAACGCGCCGGCGCTGATCGGCACATCGGGAAAGATATGCCGCATCGCCAGATAGACCGAGGAATGGGTCGTCGCCAGAACCGAATTCATCGGCCCCGCACAGGGCGCTGACGAGCCGGTGAAATCGAACCGCAGCCGTTCGCCATCGGCGGTGATCGCCAGCCGGATTTCCAGCGGTTCATTGACCACACCGTCACTGTCGACATAGGCGACCGACCGATAGGTGCCCGGCGGGATACGCGCGATATGCGCCCGCATCTGCTGGGCCGCGCGATGGCGCAGCTCGGCGATGGCCTGTTGCACCGTGTCGTCGCCATAGCGATCCAGCAGCCGGGTCAGGCGGGCCTGACCGACATAAAGCGCGGCGGCCTGGGCCTTGACGTCGCCGATGCGCTGATCGGCCACGCGGATGTTGGAACAGATGATGGCATAGATCTCGGGGTCCAGCTCTCCGCGCTTGAACAGCCGCACGGGCGGCAGGCGCAGCCCCTCTTGTTCGACGGCGGTGGCCGATGCGGAAAAGCCGCCCGGCACCGCACCGCCGGTATCCGGCCAGTGCCCGGTATTCGACAGCCAGCAAAAGATCTTGCCGTCGCGCCAGACCGGCATGGCAAAGCGCACATCCATCAGATGCGTGCCGCCCAGATAGGGGTCATTAACGATATAGATATCGCCCGGCTCCGGCGCGATGACCTGGCCCCGGCCGATCATGTCGATCAGCGTGGCGGTCGAAAACTGCATCGTGCCGACAAACACAGGCAAGCCTTGCGATCCTTGGGCGATCAGGCTGCCGTCTTCGGCGGAGTATATGCCGTCAGAGCGGTCGTTGGCCTCGGCGATGACCGGCGAGAAGGCCGCGCGCGAAAAGCTCAGGTCCATCTCGTCACAGACCTGTTGCAGGCCCGACTGGATGACGGTCAGGGTGATCGGGTCGATGGTCATGCGGCTGCTCCGCCTTTTACGGTGACGATCAGGTTGCCATCCGCGTCCTGCACGGCGCGGTCGCCGGGTTCCATGACCAGGGTACAATCCATCTGTTCCACGATGGCCGGGCCGGTCAGCACCGCATCGGCGGGCAAGTGATCGCGCCAATAGACCGGCGTTTCGATCCAGTCGCCGAACCAGACCGGGCGCTGGCCGGTTTGCGCCTGGGCCAGCGTCGCCTTGCGCGCACCGGCATCGATCAGCAGCGACAGGTCGACCTCGGGGCGGCGCCCGATGACCGAGGTGTTCACATTGACCAGCGCGGGTCGGATTTCCGGCAGGTTGACCTGAAACCGCCGGAAATAGGCCTGTTCGAACAGCGATTGCAGCGCCGCGCGCGTGGGCGTGGCGTCGGGCAGCGGCACGCGCAGCAGGTGGGTCTGGCCGATGAATTGCATATCGACCGAATGCATCAGGCGCAGATCGGCGATCTCGACCCGTTCGCGCGCGATGGCGGCCCTGCCCTCGTCGATCTGGCGGGCAAAGGCGGCGTGGACCTCGTCGATATCGCATTGGTCCAGCGGGGTGTTCAGGGTCTGGACGAAATCGTGGCGCAGATCGGCGACGACACAGCCCAGCGCGTTGGTGATCCCGGGCCGCGCCGGGATCAGGACACGCGGAACGCCCAGTTCGCGCGCAATGGCACAGGCATGCAGCGGCCCGGCGCCGCCAAAGGCGAACAGCGCGAAATCGCGCGGATCCTCGCCTAGCGAGATCGACACCATCCGCACCGCATCCGCCATCTTGGCCGTGGCGATCCGCAGCACCGCCGCCGCGGCCTGTGTGGCATCCAGCCCCAGCGGCGCGCCCAGCTTGTGCTGGAACGCGTCGCGGATCGTGTCGATCGACACATCCCCCGATATCGTGTTCAGCTTGGCCGGGTTCATCCGCCCCAACAGCATGTTGGCATCCGAAATGGTGGGGACCGTGCCGCCCTTGCCGTAACAGATCGGCCCGGGATCGGACCCCGCGCTGTCCGGCCCGATCTGCAACAGACCGGCCGGATTGACCCGCGCGATCGACCCGCCACCGGCACCCACGGTGCGCACATCGACCATCGGCACATGGATCGGCATGGCGTATTCGATCTCGATCTCGTGCGAGACCGCCGGATCCGCGCCGCGGATCATCGCGACATCGGTCGATGTCCCGCCCATGTCATAGGTCAGAAGATCGGGGATCCCCGCCCGCCGCCCGGTATAGGCCGCCGCCATCACCCCCGATGCGGGGCCGGACATGACGGTTTTTGCGGCCTCTTCCGCGACGATGCGGGCCGAAACCATCCCGCCATTGCCGTTCATCACCAGCAGATCGCGGGCATAGCCGCGTTCGGCCAGCTTGTCGGCCAGCCGTTCGACATAGCGCCGCAACAGCGGCTGGACCGACGCATTCACCGCCGCCGTCACACCGCGTTCGAATTCGCGGCTTTCGGACAGCAGCGCATGGCCCAGCGTGATGTTGCCGTTGGGCCATTCCTGTTGCGCGATCTGGCCGGCGCGGACCTCGTGGGCGGGGTTGGCATAGGCGTGCAGAAAGTGGATCACCAGCGCCTCGCACCCGGCCGCGCGCAACTGGCGCAGCGCGGCGCGCAGGGCGTCCTCGTCCAGCGGCATGTATTCCGAGCCGTCGGCCAGCATCCGTTCGGGCACCTCGAGCCGCAGATCGCGCGGGATCAGGGGGCGGAACTGGCCCTTCATCCCATAGGCCTGGGGGCGCGTGCGGCGGCCCAGCTCCAGCACATCGCGGAAACCCTGGGTGGTGATCAGGCCGGTCTTGCACAGCTGCCGTTCCAGCACCGCGTTGGTCGTCGTTGTGGTGCCGTGGACGATCAGATCCAGCGCCGCCGCATCGACCCCCGCCGCATCCAGCGCGCCCAGCACGCCGTGCGCCTGATTGTCCAGCGTGGTCGGCACCTTGGCCAGGTGAACGCGCCCGGCGCGGCTGTCATAATGGACAAGATCGGTGAAGGTTCCGCCCACATCGATCCCGGCAAAGCTGCCGGTCAGCTGGTTCTTTTCCGTCATTCTGTCGCTCTGTCTGCCGCGTCGCGCCGGGCCAGGATGGCGGCGCGCACCCGGTCGGGGGTGGCGGGAAGGTGGTGGATGCGCGCACCCGTCGCATCCGCGATTGCATTCAGCACCGCAGGCGCGGTCGGGATCAGGCAATGTTCGCCCAAGCCCTTGGCGCCATAGGGACCATGCGCGTCCCCCGATTCCACGATGATCGACCGGATATCGGGCACATCGCCCATGGTGGGGATCAGGTAATCGTGCAGGTTCTCGGTCCGGCCGGGCAGGAATTCCTCCATCAGCGCCAGGCCGATGCCCTGCGCGATCCCGCCCTCGATCTGGCCCTCGACCAGCAGCGGGTTGATCGCCTTGCCGACATCATGGGCGGCGGTCACTTTCAGCAGCCTGACGGTGCCCAGCTCGGTATCGACCTCAAGCTCGACCATCTGCGCGGCAGTGCCGAAAACCGCATAGGGCGCGCCCTGGCCGTTTTCATCCAGCGGCAGCGTCGGCGGGTCATAGCTTTCGACCACCTCCAGCGCATAACCATCGCGCGCGGGCAGGTCGATCCGGCGGGTCACGCCATCCTCGGACAGCTCGACCGCGCCGTCGCGGAAGGCGATGGTCGCCTCGGCCCCGACATTGCCCAGCCGCAGAATTTGCGCGCGCAGCGCCGCGCCCGCAAGCCGCGCGGCATTGCCGGTGATAAAGGTCTGGCGGCTGGCCGATGTCTTGCCCGCATCGGGGGTCTGGTCGGTATCGGGGCCGATCAGCGTGACCTGTGACACCGGCACGCCCAGTGCCTGGGCAAAGATCTGGGTGATCACGGTGTTCGACCCCTGCCCGATATCCACGGCGCCCTGATGCAGCATCATCTCCCCGGCCGAAGTCACCCCCGCCCGGATGGTCGACGGGTTGGACATCGACGTGTTGCCACAGCCGTACCAGCCCCCGGCGACCGCAACCCCGCGCCGCAGATGCGTGCCGCGCGCATTGGCCGTGGCCGCATCGGCCAGCGCCCGGTCCCAATGGGGTTTCAGCACATCGAAACAGGCGTCGATCCCCATGCCGGTATCGAAGACCTGGCCGGTGACCGTCGGATCGCCATTGCGCAGACAATTGCGGCGGCGAAATTCCAGGCGGTCCATCCCCAGCCGGGCCGCCAGCAGGTCGTAAAGCTGTTCCTGCGCCACCGCCGATTGCGGCACGCCAAAGCCGCGAAAGGCACCGGCAGGGGCGGTGTTGGTGTGCACGCCGGTCGATCTCGCCTGATAGTTCGGCGTCAGATAGGGCCCCGAGGCATGGATCGGCACCCGATTGGCCACGGTCGGGCCCCAGCTGGCATAGGCGCCGGTGTTGAACGTGCCCTCGAACCGCGCGGCGACGATCCTGCCGGTGGCATCGGCGCCGATCTCCATGTGGATTTCCGACGGATGCCGCTTGGTGCTGGTCGCGATGCTTTCGCTGCGGCTATAGGCCAGCCGCACGGGCTGCCCCAGTATCCAGGCGGCCAGCGCCACGAAGGGCTGCGCCGTCAGATCCAGCTTGGACCCGAACCCGCCACCCACCGCCGTCGGCAGGATGCGCACCGCCTCGGGCGCCAGGCCCAGGATCCCGGCCAGCTCGTCGCGGTTCATATAGGGCGCCTGGGTGCAGCAGTGCACCTCGATCCGGTCGCCCACCCGCCGGGCCGAGGCCGCCTCGGGCTCGATATAGCCATGTTCGATGAACCCGGTCGAGAAATCGCCCGACACCACATGCGCGGCCTGCGCCAGTGCCGCTTCGGCATTCCCGCGCGCGACATAGCCCCGGCACATCACGTTATCCGCCCGGTCGGGATGCAGCATCGCCGCCTTGGCCGCCCCGGCGGGCGTCAGGTTGGCGCGCCGTTCCTGCCAGGTCACCGGGAAATCGGGCAGCGCGGCGATCACCTCCTTGCGGCCGATGACGGCGGCGACGGCCTCGCCCTTGAACCGTGCCTCGTGCTCGGCAAAGACCGGCTGATCCTCGAACCCCGGGATCACGCCGAAACGGTTTTCGCCCGGAATGTCGGCCGCCGTCAGGATCAGGTCCAGCCCGGTGCGGTCGCGAAAGCCGTCCAGATCGCCGAACCGGAATGTCGCGCGGTGAAACGGCGACCGGATCACCCGCAGCACCAGCGCCTCGGGCGGGGCAACGTCATCGCCGAACCGTTCGGTGCCCGCGACCTTGGGCCAGCCATCCAGCCGCGCGACCGGCTGGCCGATGCCGCCCTCGGCCAGTGGATCGTCGTCGCTGGCGGCGTCCAGAACGGCGGCGATGATCTTGCGATAGCCGGTACAGCGGCACAGCACACCGCCCAGCATGTCGGCGACCTGGGCCTCGGTCGGTGTCGCACCGGAGCGCAGAAGCGCCACCGCCGACACCATCATCCCCGGCGTGCAGATGCCGCATTGCGCCGCCTGATGGCGTTGGAACGCCTTGGCCAGGCGCTGTGCGGTGTCGCTGTGGGCCACCAGCCCGGCCTGGGTTTCGACATGGCGACCCTGGGCCTGTCCGGCGGCGGTGACACAGGCACAAACCGGCGCGCCATCCAGCAGCACGGTACAGGCCCCGCAATCGCCAGCGTTGCAGCCCACCTTTACATCCAGCGCGCCCGCGCCGTCGCGCAGCACATCCGACAGGCGGTCGGTCGCGGCGGCGGGCACGGTGATCCGGTCGCCATTCAATGTCAGGTCGATATGACCTTCGGGCGCGTCAAGCGACATGGGGGGCCTCCATTGCCATCAGGATGGCGCGGGCGATCAGCGTGCGCGCGGCGTCATTGCGATAGGTGGCGGTCGCGCGAACATCGTCGATCGGGGCCAGCTCGGGCAGGTCCGCCGCCGCGACCAGCCGCGCCACATCCCCCGGCGCAGCCCCCGTCAGGGCGGTTTCGACCCCGGTCAGGCGTCGCGCCACCGGCCCGCAGGACCCGACCGCGACACGCGCCCGGTCGATGCGGCCCGACCGGGTCGCGATCACGGCGCCGACCATCGCGATCGAGATCACCAGATACCGGCGCGCGCCCAGCTTCAGAAAGGCGCCCTGCCCCGGACCGTCGGGGATCAGCACCGCCGTCACCAGTTCGCCCGGGTCCAGCGCGACCGCGCGCGGCCCGGCGATGAAATCCGTCAGCGGCACCTGCCGGGATCCGCCGGGGCCCTGAACCTCGACCAGCGCATCCAGCGCCATCAGCACCGGCACGCCATCCGCCGCGGGCGAGGCGTTGCACAGGTTGCCCGCCACCGTGCCGCTGTTCTGTATCTGCACCGATCCGACCTCGCGCGCGGCCAGTTTCAGGCCATCGAACAGCGGCGGCAGGTCGGCGCGGATCACATCGGTCCAGGTGGTCGCCGCGCCGATGCGCCATTGACCGCCCGCGCGCGCGATGCCGCGCAGCCCCGCGATGCCGCTGATATCGAGCAGATGCGCGGGCGGCGCCCCGTCCCGCAGCCCCGGATAGACATCGGTCCCCCCGGCCAGAACGGTCATGCCGCCCTTGCCCAGAAGCGACAGGGCGGAGTCCAGCGAATCGGGTCGGTACAGCGTCATCGGTGCCTCTTGTGGTTCCTGAAACGACGTGAATCTTCATTTGTATGCAAACATTATGCGCTCACCGTAGAAAGTTGCACGAAAAGTTGTCAATCGCCGTGGTGCGGTTCGGGGGCAGAACGGATCAAAAAACGAATTTCATTTGTATACGAATGAATTTTCACGCAGCATATGCCTCGAAATGATGCAACAGGGACCTCAGACATGACCGAACCGGCCATCCAACCGATCCTTCAGGGCGCGCCTGCGGGGTTTGCCATTCCCAACGGGTGCTTCGACCTGGCCGTGACCGAGGTCCAGCATTACACAGACCGGCTGTTCCGGTTCCGGGTGGAACGCCCGGCATCGTTCCGGTTCCGCTCGGGCGAGTTCGTGATGATCGGCCTGCCCAATGCCGAACGCCCGGTAATGCGCGCCTATTCCATCGCCTCGCCCAGCTGGGACGACACGCTGGAATTCTATTCGATCAAGGTGCCCGACGGCCCCCTGACCCAACATCTGCAAAAGATCCGCGAAGGCGACACGGTGCTGATGCGCAAGAAGCCAACCGGCACGCTGGTGCTGGACGCGCTGACACCGGGAAAGCGGCTGTGGATGCTGTCGACCGGCACCGGCATCGCGCCCTTTGCGTCGCTGATCCGCGATCCCGACACTTATGAGCGGTTCGAACAGGTCCTGCTGTGCCACGGTTGCCGACAGGTTGCCGAGCTGACATATGGCCAGCAGATCGTCGCCGCCACCCATGCCGATCCGCTGGTCGGCGATCTGGCGCGCGACCGCCTGCGCCTGTTCAATACCACCACCCGCGAACCCTATGGCGTGCAGGGCCGGCTGACCGACCTGATCACCACCGGCGCGATATATACGCATCTGGACCTGCCGCCGATCAGCCCCGCCGATGACCGGGTGATGATCTGCGGCTCGAAGGAAATGTTGACCGATTGCCGCGATATCTGCCTGAATTACGGGCTAGAGGAAGGCGCCAACAACCGTCCTGCTGAATTCGTGGTCGAAAAGGCATTTGTGGACTGATCGATGACCGGCACTTTCGCAAAACTGTTGACACACAAACGATCCACATGCGTTCGTGTACAAATGAATAACCCGTCAGAGGCGGCCGCACGGACCGTCCCGACACCGGAGCCCGCAACGTGACCGACGCACCCGCCAAACGCCAGCGTGCCGACAAGCCGGAGAAGATCCGCTGCGATGCCTGTCCGGTCATGTGCTATATCGCCGACGGGCGGTCGGGTGCGTGTGACCGCTATGCCAACGAGGGTGGCGAGCTGGTGCGGCTGGACGCGCTGACGATCCTGGAAAACCGGCCGGATGACGCCCCGCTGGTGCCGTTCCTGGACCGGGAATGGGACGGCGAGCTGGTATCGGGCGAAGACACGTTCATCACCGCTGTCGGCTCTGGCACGACCTATCCCGACTATAAACCGGCGCCCTTCATCGTCGCATCCACGGCGGCGGGCGCGGACATGATCACCGTGGTGACCGAGGGGATCTTTTCCTATTGCGGGGCCAAGGTGAAGATCGACACCGACCGGCATCTGGGCAGCGAATGCGCGCCCGTCCGGGCCGAGGGCGAGGTGATCGGGCATGTCACGACCTCGGAATACGGGTCGCAGATGCTGTCGCTGGGCGGGGTCAACCACCTGACCGGTGGCTCCAAGAAAGAGGGCCGCGCCACCTGTTCCACCCTGCTGGCGCTGTGCAATGGCGAGACCGTCGCGCTGGAGATCGACGGCGGCGCGCAACTGGAAATCGCGGCGGGACAGGCGCCCGTGGTCAATGGCCAGCGCGAAGAGCGGATGCGCGTCGGCTGTGGCTCGGCCACCGTGGGCATGTTCGCGGCACAGTGGAAGGGGCTGGTGGACGAGGTGGTGGTGGTCGACGACCACATCACCGGCGTCATGTCGGAACATCAGGCCGGCAAGGTCATCGGCTGGGCCCCGTCGGGCATCCGGGTCAAGGGCCGCCGGTCGACTCCGGGGCGCTATTTCCAGGTGGCCGAACCCGGCACCGGCTGGGGCGGCACCGACCTGAGCGATCCGCTGACGATCCTGGACAAATGGCGGCCCGAACAGGGCGCACGCCCGGGGCTATCGCTGCTGATGGTGTCGACCACCGGCGAAAACGCCGCGTATTACCAGCTGAACGACGCTCTTGAACCGGTCGAGATGGACATGCCCGCGCGGCTGAAACCATCGGTCCGCCGGATCGAGGAAAACTGCGAGCCGTCGCTGGCCTCGGTCCTGTTCATGGCGGGGGCGGGTGGATCGCTGCGGTCAGGGGTCACCGAAAACCCCGTGGGCCTGACCCGGTCGGTCCAGTCGCGCCTGACCCGCGTGACCGTGGGCGGCGCGCCGGTCTTCATGTGGCCGGGCGGCGGGATCACCTTCATGGCCGATGTCACCCAGATGCCGCGCAACGCCTTCGGCTATGTGCCCACGCCTGCGCTGGTCGCGCCGATCGAATTCACCATGCGCGCCGACGATTACGCGGCGTTGGGCGGTCACATGGATTACGTGATGCCGTTGCAGGATGCGCTGCGCGGGGCCAAGGGCCGGCAGAACGATCACCGCCTGTCGGGCCAGCGGACCGAGCCGCGCAAGCAGGGCGCGCCCTGGCCGGTGGCCGGTGCCCGCAAGCCGGAGCAGACGGAATGACCTGGTCCGAAGGCCCCCGCGCGCACCGCGCGCCGGATGGATCGCTGCGGCTGATCCACGGGCCCATCGACCTGATCGTTGCCGTCCGGGGACCGGCGCAGGCGATGCAAGCGGCCCAGACGCGCGCCTGTCGGGCCTTTGCGACGATCCTGACCGATCTGGTGGCCGAACTGCCAAGGCTGCGCACAGCGCATGGCGCCGATCCGACCGGCGCCGTCGCGCGCCGGATGCAGGCCGCGACCGATCCCTTCCGCCCCGCCTTTGTCACGCCGATGGCCGCCGTGGCGGGGGCCGTTGCCGATCACGTTCTGGCCGCGATCCTGACCCCCGGCCACGCGCTGACACAGGCCCATGTGAACAATGGCGGCGATATCGCCCTTTGGACCGGCGCGCGCCCCCTGTCGCTGGCGATTTGCGAGGATCCGCTGACCGCCGCCCCCGGCGCCCGCGCCCGGATCGGTCAGCGCGACGGGGTGGGCGGCGTTGCGACCTCGGGCTGGCGGGGGCGCTCGCATTCGATGGGTATCGCGGATGCGGTGACCGTGCTGGCGCGCAACGCGGCCCTGGCCGATGCCGCCGCGACGCTGATCGCCAATGCGGTCGACCTGCCCGGGCATACCGGCGTGGCGCGCAGCCCCGCCGATGCCCTGTCGCCCGACAGCGACCTGGGCGGGCGGCTGGTCACCACCGATGTCCCGCCCCTGTCCACGGCCGAGATCGGACAGGCGCTGGAGGCCGGGCGCGCCCTGGCCGAAACCTATCGCGCGGCGGGGCTGATCGCGGGGGCCTGCCTGGCCTGTCAGGGCGGGCGGATCGTGATCGGCCCGGCCATCGACGCCCCCGCCGCGACCCACCAAACCACCGGCAGACAAAGACAAAAGGAACCGGCCCATGCCTGAGCCGCAGATCCGCAAGACCGCGATCCTGATGGAAACCATCTTTCACGAAGGTGGCCCCGCGCCCGAGACACCGCTGCGCCGCGCCGCCTGTATGGCGGTCATCGCCAACCCCTTTGCCGGGGCCTATGTCCAGGATATCCAGGGCTTCATGGCCGATCTGGAGCCGCTGGGCCAGCAGATGGCGCAGGACCTGATCGACGCGCTGGGCGGCGATCCGTCGGTGGTCGAAGGCTATGGCAAGGGCGCCATCGTCGGCACCAATGGCGAGCTGGAACACGGCGCGCTTTGGCATGTGCCCGGCGGCTATGCCATGCGTGACAAGATCGCCGACAGCAAGGCCATCGTGCCATCGACCAAGAAGCTGGGGGCGCCGGGCACGCGGCTGGATGTTCCGATCACGCACACCAATGCCTCGTATGTGCGCAGCCATTTCGACGCGATGGAGGTGGGCCTGGCCGACGCGCCCAAGGCCGACGAGATCCTGTTGGTGCTGGTGATGACGACCGGGCCGCGCATCCATGCCCGTGTCGGCGGGCTGGCGGCCGGGGACGTGAAGGGGGAAGACGGGCTGAGATGAAGCTGCGCCGGATCATCACCCTGGCCGAAGAGACGCGGACCGAGATGGGGCGGGTGATCGCCCCGCCCAGTCGCCGCGCCCTGGCCGCGGCGGTGATCGCGGACCCGTTTGCCGGTCGCTATGCCGACGATCTGGACGATCTGATCGAAACCGGCGCGCTGCTGGGCGAGCGGCTGGGATCCGAGGCGCTGGCCGCCCTGGGCTGTGCCGCCGACGAGGTACAAGGCTATGGCAAGGCCGCGCTTGTGGGCGAGGCGGGCGAGCTGGAACACGCCGCCGCCCTGCTGCACCCCGCGCTGGGGGCGCCGCTGCGCGCGGTCCTGGGCGGCGGCAAGGCGCTGGTGCCGTCGTCAAAGGCGATGGGCGGACCGGGCGATGTCCTGCATATTCCGCTGGGGCACAAGGATGCCGCCTATGTGCGCAGCCATTTCGACGGCATGACCCTGAAACTGGCCGACGCGCCCCGCGCCGACGAGATTGTGGTTGCCGTCGCATTGCAGATCACAGGCCGCCCGAACCCGCGGGTCGGCGGGCTGAAACATGACGAGATTACCGGCGCGGACGGGCTGCGCTGACCCCGGAAAGCAAGGAGGAAGACCGATGACGCATTTCGTACGCAACGCCTGGTATGTCGCCGCCTGGTCCACCGAAATCGACGGCGAGCTCCGACGCTTTACCATCCTGGGCGACCATGTCGTGATGTTCCGCAAGACCGATGGCACGGTCTCGGCGCTTGAGGATCGCTGCCCGCACCGGCTGTTGCCGCTGTCCAGGGGCAAGCGGATCGGCGACACGGTGCAATGCGGCTATCACGGGCTGACCTTCGACGGCACCACGGGCATGTGTACCCGCGTGCCCGGACAGACCAACCTGCCGCGTTCGGCCTATGTCACCGCCTATCCGATCGAGGAACGCCACGGCATCGTCTGGATCTGGATGGGCGATCCCGAAAAGGCCGACCCGTCCAAGGTGTTCGACATGCCCGAATTCTCGGACCCCGACTGGGCGGTGCATCACGGCGACGCGCTCTACCTGAAATCGAACTATCTGAACGTGGCCGAAAACCTGGTCGACCCCGCGCATGTCAGCTTCGTTCATCCCACCACGCTGGGCAATGCGGCGTCGGAAAACGTGCCGGTGCATGTCCAGACCGAAGGCGAGGCCATCGTCGCCTGGCGCTGGATCCGCGATGCCGAACCGATCGGCTTCTTCAAGGGTTTCGGCGGATTTACCGGCAATGTCGACCGCTGGCATTACTATTACCTTTACACACCCTGCACCGCCGTGATCGATTTCGGATCAGTCGAAACCGAGAAAAACTGTGCCGAGGAAGACCGCAACGCCGGTGTCCGCATCTTTGCGCTGCATCTGATCACCCCCGTGACCGAGACCGAAACCATCGACCGCTGGCTGCATATCCGGAACACGGCGCTGGACGACCCCCAGGCCGAAACCACCATGGACGCCATGTTCCGCAAGGCGTTTCAGGAGGACAAGGAGATCCTGGAAGCCGTGCAGGAGGAAGAAGACCGCCCCGCCCGGCGGCGGCCGATCCGGCTGGCCATCGACAAGGGGCCGCTTGTGTATCGCAAGCGGATCAATGACCTTCTGGAACTTGAACGAACCGAAGACCTGGCAAGCGACCCCTCGCCCGCCTTCGTCTATCACGATTAACCGGCGTCAGACCGGATCAACGGCAGCACGCTGCCACCCAACAGGAGAACCCTTCATGACTTTCACGCGACGCATGATCCTTGCCGCTGCCGCCGCCCTGACAATGGCCCCGGCCGCGGTCAGGGCCCAGGACACGATCAAGATCGGCGAAATCAACCATTACAAGCGCATGGCCGCCTTTGCCGAACCCTATAAGAAGGGGATCGAGCTGGCGCTGAAGCAGATCAACGCCGATGGCGGGGTGCTGGGCAAGCCGCTGGAATACATCTATCGCGACGATCAGGGCGACCCGGCCGAGGCGGTCAAGATCGCCGAAGAGCTGATGACCCGCGACGGCGCGGTGATGCTGACCGGCACGATCCTGTCCCATGTGGGGCTGGCGCTGTCGTCCTTCGCCGCCGAGAAAGGGTATCTGTATCTGGCGGCCGAACCGCTGGCCGACAGCCTGGTCTGGAACTCGGGCAATCCCAACACGTTCCGGCTGCGGGCGTCGACCTGGATTCAGGCCGCCATGCTGGCCGAAGAGGCCGCCAAGACCGACGCGGTGAAATACGCCACCATCGCCCCCAACTATGCCTATGGGCAGGATGCGGTCGCGGCGTTCAAGGAAAACCTGAAACGGCTGAAGCCCGAGGTCGAATTCGTCGCCGAACAATGGCCTGCGCTCTTCAAGATCGACGCCGGCGCCGAGGTTCAGGCGATCGAACGCGCCAAGCCGGACGCGATCTATAACGTGACCTTCGGTTCGGACCTGGCGAAATTCGTGCGCGAGGGCGGCGACCGCGGCCTGTTCGACGGCCGCAATGTCTATGGCCTGTTGACGGGCGAGCCGGAATACCTGGACCCGCTGGGCGACGAGGCGCCCGAAGGCTGGTTCGTCACCGGCTATCCCTGGTACGGCTTTGCCGACGGCACCCCCGAAAAGGCCTTTGTCGATGCCTATATGGCCGAAACCGGCGAAACGCCCAAGATCGGCTCGCTCGTGGGCTATCTGGACGTGCTGTCGGTGGCCGCGGCCATCGAAAAGGCCGGCTCGACCGACACACCCGCGCTGATCGCGGCGTTCGAGGGGCTGGAGATCCCCGACACCCCGATCGGGCCGCTGACCTATCGGTCGCTCGACAACCAATCGACGATGGGCGCCTATGTGGGCACGCTGGCGCTGCAGGACGGCAAGGGCGTGATGGTCGACTGGTCGTATAAGGGCCCCGACGGGTACATGCCGTCGGATGAAGAGATCACGGCGATGCGGCCTGCGGACTGATCCGCGCGCCCGGCGGGGCGGTTTTTCCCCGCCGGGCCGCACGCAACGGCCCAACGCGCCGCGCCCCAGACGCGGCAGACCCCCGATACCGCGACGCTTCGGCGTCGACCAAGGACCCATTCGCCCGCCATGGCTTTCTTCTTCGCTCAGTTCCTGACCGGCCTCGCCAATGCGTCGTCGCTGTTTCTTGTCGCTTCGGGGCTTTCGCTGATCTTCGGTGTCACCCGGATCGTGAACTTCGCCCACGGCTCGTTCTATATGCTGGGCGCCTTCATCGGGATCACCCTGATGCAGATCCTGCCCGGCGCCATTGGCTTCTGGGGCGCGATCCTGCTGACCGGGCTGGCGGTCGGGCTGATCGGCGCGGTGGTCGAGATGCTGGTGCTGCGCCCGATCTATCGCGCGCCCGAGCTTTTCCAGCTGGTCGCCACATTCGGCGTCATCCTGGTGATCCAGGACCTGGCGCTGATGACATGGGGCGCCGAAGACCGGCTGGGCCCGCGCGCGCCCGGATTGCGAGGTGTCTGGCGCATCTTTGGCGAGCCGGTGCCGAAATATGACATCGTGATCATCGCGATCACCCCCTTCATCCTGTTCGCGCTGTGGTACCTGATCGCGCGGACACGGGCCGGCATCCTGGTGCGCGCCGCGACGCAGGACCGCGAAATGGTCGGCGCGCTGGGTGTGAACCAGGCGTGGCTGTTTACCGGGGTCTTCGCGCTTGGCTCGGCGCTGGCGGGTTGGGGCGGCGCGCTGCAACTGCCCAAGGGGGGTGCCGACCTGCTGATGGATTTCAACATCATCGGCGCGGTCTTCGTGGTGGTGGTGATCGGCGGCATGGGCAGCCTGCCCGGCGCTTTCATCGCCACGGTGCTGATATCGGTGCTGAACGTCTTTGGCGTGACCTATCTGCCGCAATCGACGCTGGTGCTGATGTTCGTCGTGATGGCGGTGGTGCTGATCATCCGGCCCTATGGCCTGCTGGGCCGCGAAGAGGTCGCGGGCGAGCACGGCCAGGTCGGCGCACCCGACATGCCGATCCGGCCCTATGGTCCGGTCGGCCAGGCGCTGGTGGCCGCGCTGCTGCTGGTGCTGGCGCTGCTGCCGGTTTTCGCCGATCAGTTCATGCTGATCCTGATGATCGACATGATCGTCTTCGCGCTGTTCGCGGCGTCACTGCATTTCATCCTTGGCACGGGCGGGCTGGTCAGCTTTGGCCACGCGGCGTTTTTCGGCGGCGGGGCCTATGCCGCGGCGCTGCTGGTCTTTCACACCGACACCCCGATGGAGCTGGCGTTCCTGTTCGCCCCGCTGGCCGCCGGTCTGCTGGCGCTGGCGATCGGTTGGTTCTGCATCCGGCTGACCGGGGTCTATTTCGCGATGCTGACGCTGGCCTTCAGCCAGCTTGTCTGGTCGCTGGCCTATCAGTGGCGCGCGGTCACGCGGGGCGATGACGGGCTGGTCAATATCTGGCCCTCGGACTGGCTGGGCGAAACCGCGTCCTATTACTATTTCACCCTGATCCTGGGCGTGGGGGGCATCCTGTTTTTGCGCCATGTCATCCACGCGCCCTTTGGCTATGCGCTGCGCGCCGGGCGCGACAGCCCCCGCCAGGCCGAGGCGATGGGCATCAACGTCAAGCGCATCCAGTTCGCCGCCTTTGCACTGGCCGGGGCGATGGCGGGGCTGGCGGGGGGGATCTTCGTCTTTTCCAAAGGTTCGGTCTTTCCGACCGAGCTGGAAATCGCGGCCTCGTTCGATGCGCTGATCGTCGTCTTCCTGGGCGGGGTCAAGACGCTGGCCGGGGGCGTGGTCGGCGCGGGGTTCATGACCGTCGTCGAAGACTGGCTGACCCGGCTGGAATACTGGCGCCTGCTGCTGGGCCTGGTGATCATCGCCGTCGTCATCATCGCACCCGAGGGCATCGTCGGGTCGATCCGGACCTTCTGGAACCGGATCCGGGGATCGGAAGAAGAGGCCGCGAAATGACCGAGATCCTGCGAGTCGAGAACCTGAAGAAATCCTATGACGGCTTTCTGGCGGTCAACGGGGTATCGTTTACCGTCGAACAGGGTGAGCTGAAGGCGCTGATCGGGCCGAATGGCGCGGGCAAGTCGACCTGTTTCAACATGCTGATGGGCCAGCTGAAACCGACCGCCGGAGAGGTCTTTCTGGACGGCCAGAAGATCACCCGCCAGAAACCGCGCGAGATCTGGCGCAAGGGCGTCGGGCGGACCTTTCAGATCACCAGCACCTATCAGTCGATGACGGTGATCGAGAATGTGCAGATGGCGCTGCTGAGCCACCATCACAGGCTGTTCGCCATCGCGCCGCGGGCGTGGAAACTGTATCGCGACGAGGCGCTGGAATTCCTGCGCATCGTGTCGATGGAGGATCAGGCCGACCGCAGCTGTTCGATCCTGGCCTATGGCGATCTGAAACGGCTGGAGCTGGCGATCGCGCTGGCCCACCGGCCACGGCTGCTGCTGATGGACGAACCGACCGCCGGCATGGCCCCGACCGCGCGGGTCGCGCTGATGCAGCTGGTGGCCGATATCGTCCGGACGCAGGGCGTTTCGGTGCTGTTCACCGAACATGACATGGATGTGGTCTTTGCCCATGCCCATCACATCATGGTGCTGAACCGGGGCGAACTGATCGCCGATGGCGACGCGACCGAAGTGCGCAACAACCCCCAGGTCCAAGAGGTCTATCTGGGTGGCGGCACGCTGTTCAAGGAGGCGCAGGATGCTTAGCGTCGAGGGTATTCACAGCTATTACGGCAAGGCCCACATCCTTGGCGGGCTCAGCTTCGAGGTCCGCCGGGGCGAGGTCGTCGCGCTGCTGGGCCGCAATGGCGCGGGCAAGTCGACCACGATGAAATCGGTGATGCAGCTGGTCCGGCCGCGCACCGGCAGCGTGATGTTCCAGGGCGAGGATCTGGTGGGCAAGCCCGCCTTTCGCGTGGCGCAGGCCGGGATCGGCTATGTCCCCGAAGATCGCCGGATCTTCACCGACCTGACGGTGACCGAAAACCTCGAGGTCGGGCGCCAGCCGCATCGCGACGGGGCGCCGGAATGGAGCGTCGAGCAGCTGTTCGACATCTTTCCCAACCTGGCCGAACGGCGCGGCAACCGGGGCAAGCACATGTCGGGCGGCGAACAGCAGATGCTGACCATCGCCCGCACGTTGATGGGCAACCCCCTGCTGCTGCTGCTGGATGAACCGTCCGAAGGGATCGCGCCCGTGATCGTCGAAGAGATGGCCAGTACCATCATGCGGCTCAAGGCGGAAGGGCTGACGGTCATGATCTCGGAGCAGAACCTGCATTTCGCCCGCGCCGTGGCCGACCGCGCGATCATCATCGAAGGCGGGGAAAAGAAGTTCGACGGCAGCTTTGCCGAGCTCGAGGCGCATCCCGAGATCCGCGATGCCTATCTGTCGGTCTAGGCGCCCGCGCCCCGGCCGGTTGCGGCCGGGCCATTGCCCTGATCGGCGGCGGCGGTTAAGCCCGGACCCGCAGAACCCAGGAGACGCCGTTGACCCGTGACATCAAGCCCCGCACCAGCGCAGAGCACGGTTACGTGCTGGATGAACAGATCGGCTTTCTGCTGCGCAAGGCCTATCAGCGCAATTCGACGATCTTCCTGAACCGCGTTCCCGGCAACCTGACCACGACGCAGTTTTCGGTCATGCACCGCCTGGCCGAGGACGGGCCGGTGTCGCAGAACCGCCTGGGCCGGTCGGTGGCGATGGACGGTGCGACGACCAAGGGCGTGGTCGACCGGCTGATCGCGCGCGGGCTGCTGGCCACGCGGCGCGACCCCCAGGACCGCCGCCGCCATCTGGTATCGCTGACCCCCGAAGGGGTCGCGCTGATCGACGAGGCGGTCGAGGCCGCGATCCGCGTCACCGCCGAAACGCTGGAGCCGCTGCGCGAAAAGGAAAAGGAAACCCTGCTGCGCCTGCTGGCCAAGATCATCTGAGCGCCCTTGCGCCCGCTTCAGACGGGCGCGGGCACCTGCTGCGGCATCCGCTCCAGTGCGTCGACAAAGAAGGGCCGGAACCCTGCGGGGTGTTCGCTCATCGGGAAATGGCCAAGCTCGTCCATCACCGCCAGCGTGGCACCCGGGATCGCGCGGGCGGTCCGCGCCGCGTCCTCGGGCGTGCAGGTCAGGTCATAGGCCCCGACGATGATGTGAACCGGTGTCTTGGCGGTGTCGATCGACGACAGGCGGGGGATCAGGCTGTCATCGCGGGTATAGAAGCTCAGATCCCCGCGAAACACGCCCGGGCCGCTTTGCATGAACATCCACAGGGTGTTCCAGCGTTCCACATCCGGCGCATGGGGCGAGATATTGGCCGAAACCAGCGCCGCCCCCATTTCGCCGCCATGGGCGTCGGGGCGGTGGAACCAGTCGATATCGTACCAGGCGGGCTGGAAATCGGATGCCTCGATCGCGATGAACCCGCTGAATTTCCCGGGGTGCAGCGCCGCAAGCTGCAACGCGATGCGCCCGCCCATCGAACAGCCCGCCAGGATCGGCCGGTCCAGACCCAGCCCGTCGATCACCGCCAGCACGGTTTCGATATAGGCGTCGGTCGTCAGCAGGTATTCCTGGGTCTCGAACCCCTCGGGCGGCAGCGATTTGCCGTGCCAGGGCATGTCGAACGCAATCAGACGATGCGCCGCCGTCACCTCGGCGTCGTTCATCAGGTGGCGCCACTGGCGCGTGTCGGCGCCCGCGGTGTGCAGGCACAGGACCGGACGCCCCTGCCCGGCCTCTTCGAAATAGATCCGGCGCGGGGCGCCTTCGACGGTGACGGTCAGGTACCGGCCGGTGATGGGTTCGATGCTCATGCCGTGGGCTCCGTGGTTGCGCGCGCCAGGGACAGGACCTCTTTGAAAAAGCGCAGGTTCTTAACCAGGCTCAGGATGTCGCCATCCACCCGGCCCCGTCCGATCTTCACCAGGCCGAAAATATCGTGAAATCCCGGCGCGGGGCGCGGGCGCCAGAACTTTGCCAGCGCCTCGGCATCGGTGCGCAGGGCAAAGCGCCACGGCGTCTTGCGGCTGGGCCCCTCGACCACCGAAACGATATGGCCCTTTTCGAAGGTCAGATAGAATTCGGCGCCGTCGACCTCGATCAGGACCGTTTCGGAAAACAGCCGCCCAAGCCGCAGCAGGTGCGGCGTTTCGTCCAACTGGTGCTGAATATGCCTGAAGGTGTCGATCATCCTTGCCCTCCCGCGGGTGTCCTTGCTGCGTCGTTGGTGCCACGGGCGGGGGGGCGGGGGCCATGCCACATGGGGTATGAGCCGATACTTTGGCCGCGCCCGCGACGGCCAACCACGCGGCGCCCCGGTTCCGGCTGCGGTATCATCTGATACCGACGCAGGCATTGGGTGCGCAGTTGATTTGGCAAATGCTGTCGAGCCATGGAGGGAGGCGGAGGCGCATCCCGCCATCGGCATCAGACCGTTTGGAGGAGGAAATATCCATGGGAATCGTCAATCAAGACAATATTACCGATGTGGTCATCGCAAGCCTAGGCAAGCATGGCGACATCACCGACCGCCAGCGCGAGATCATGACATCGCTGATCAAGCACATGCATGGTTTCGTCAAGGACGTGAAACTTCAGCACAGCGAGTTTCTGGAGGCCTGTTTCTATCTGGAACGCGCCGGTAAGCTTTGCAATGAAAACCGCCAGGAATTCATCCTGCTGGCCGATATCATCGGGGTCGAGGTGCTGGTCGACATGATGACCAACCCCGTGGACGGCAATACCAGCGAATCCACGGTTCTGGGCCCGTTCTATCGGGAAAACCCGCCCGTGCTGCCCAAGGGCGCGTCGACCATCCAGAAGCATTACGAGAACGAGGAAACCGCCTATTATGAGGGTTATGTCCGCGACGCCCAGGGCAATGGCATCCCCGGCGTGATCATGGATGTGTGGGAGGACGCGCCGAACGGCATCTATGAAAACCTGGATCCCGACCAGCCCGAATACAACCTGCGCGGCCGGTTCGAAACGGACGAGAACGGCCATTATGCCTTTATCGCCGTGCGCCCCGTGCCCTATCCGATCCCCGAGGACGAAACCGCGGGCGAGCTGCTGCGTTTCATGGGTCACCACCCGAACCGGCCCGGCCACATGCATTTCATCATCTCCAAGGACGGCTATCGCCCGCTGATCACGCAGATCTATGACGCCGACAGCGAATGGCTGGAAAATGACAGCGTGTTCGCGGTGAAGGAAAGCCTGATCGGCAAATTCATGCCCGCCAATGCGGAACACGGCACCGACCTGCATTTCCAGCACAATTTCGTGCTGCAGGACGAGGCCGCGGTCAGCTCTGTCGCGGCCGAATAGGCCCGCGCGCTCCCCCACGGACTGGCCCCCGTCCCTGCGCGGGGGCCTTTTTTGTTCGCGCAAGATCCCATACCTTGCGCGGCGGGAGAGAGGACATGAATTTCAAGCAACTGACCTATTTCATCGCGGTCGCCGAAGAGCTGCATTTCGGCCGCGCCGCCGAACGGCTGGAAATGGCGCAACCGCCGCTCAGCCGCCAGATCAAGCAGCTCGAGGAAGAGCTGGAGGCCGTGCTGTTCAACAGGGGCCGCAACGCGATCACGCTGACACAGGCGGGCGAGCGGCTTCTGGAACGCGGCAAGGCCATCCTGTCGCAGCTCGAGGATACACGGCTGGAGGTGCGCCGCCTTGGGCAGGGGGCCGAGGGGCGGCTGCGCATCGGCTTTGTCGGATCGGCCACTTTCGGGATGCTGCCCAATATCATCCGGTCCTATCGCGCCAATTACCCGCAGGTGAACCTGAGCCTGATCCCGATGAACAATGCCGAGCTTTACCGCGCGCTGGTGTCGCGGGAAATCGACGTGGCCTTTGCGCGGCCCACGCTGAAGGACCCCGAATTTCTGTCCAAGCACCTGATCGAGGAAAAGCTGATCCTGGCGCTGCCCGATATTGTCGACACCGGCACGCGGACCGTCGCCAAGCTGGAGCGGCTGAAGACGCACAACCTGATCCTTTACCCCGAACGCCCGCGGCCAAGCTATGCCGACATGGTCCTGAAGGCGGTCGAGGATGCGGGGTTCGAGACACCGATGCGCATCTGGTGCATGGACCTGCAAACGGCGTTGAGCCTTGTGGCGGTCGGCGAAGGCGTGTGCATCGTCCCCGAGTCGGTGTCGAACGCGCCGCGCAAGGGGATGAAGTTCCTGAAGATCGAACCCGAGATCGCGCGCACCGAACTGTCGGTCAACTATCGGTTGGACGAACAGGGGGTGCACGTCAAGAATTTCGTGTCCATGGCGCAGAAGGTGGCCCGCAAGAGCCCGATCAAGAAATAGCGCCCTAAACCCCCAGCCAGGTGTGCTGGGCGTCCTCGTCGGCGCGGATTTCGGCGGCGCTGCCGGTCCAGACCACCTGTCCCTTGCCCACGACGGCCACGTCATCGGCCAGTGCGGTGGCGAAACCGAAGTTCTGCTCGACAATGATCATCGACAGCCCGTCGCGCTTCAGCTCCTGCAGCTTGTCGTGGATCAGCTTGACGATGATCGGGGCCAGCCCCTCGGTCGGTTCGTCCAGGATCAGCAGGCGCGGGTTCATCAGCAGGGCACGCGCGATGGCCAGCATCTGCTGCTCGCCGCCCGACAATTGCGTGCCGCCGTTGTCCAGCCGCTCGCCCAGGCGCGGGAACAGCTCAAGCACGCGGTCCATGGTCCAGTCCGGGCGCGGACCGCCGAACCGTTTCGCCACGATTTCCAGGTTCTCGCGCACGCTGAGCGACGGGAAGATGTCGCGCGTTTCGGGCACATAGGCGATACCGCTTCTGGCCACGTCGAAGGCGCGCGTGGCAATGGGATTGCCGTCGAAGACGATGTCGCCGGATTTCAGCGGCAACAGCCCCATGATCGTCTTCAGCGTGGTCGATTTCCCCGCGCCATTGCGCCCCAGAATGGCCAGGACCCGCCCCGGCTGCGCGACCAGCGACAGCCCGTACAGCACCTGTGTTTCGCCATATCCAGACGAGATCGCGTTCAGTTCAAGCATCTTCCCAGCTCCCCAGATAGATGTCCTTCAACAGCTTCGATCCGCGCGCCTGCTCGGGCAGGCCGTCGAACACCACCTCGCCATAGTTCAGGACGGTGATCGTGTCGGCGACATCGAATGCCAGGTCCATGTCATGTTCGATGATCAGCATCGTCAGATCGCGCGGCAGGTTGTTCAGCAGCGCATGGAACCTCTTGGACATTTCCGGCCCCACCCCGCTGGTCGGCTCGTCCATCAGCAGCACCAGCGGCCGCGTGGCCAGCGCGACGCCGACCTCAAGCTGGCGGCGCACGCCATAGCTGATCTGGGACACCTTGGCGTGGATATGGGGCATCAGGTTGACCTGTTCGGCCACCTCTTCGACGATCTCGCGCACCTCGGGATCGGCCAGGCTGTCGGACCACAGCCGGGTGGCCTTGCCGGTATGCACGGCAGCGGCCAGGCCCAGGTTCTCTTCGACCGTCAGCCCGTCGAACAGCGTGTTCTTCTGATAGCTGCGCGACAGCCCGCGCCGGGCGCGCTTGGCCACCGGCAGCGCGGTAACATCCTCGCCCGCCAGATGCACCGATCCGCCATCGGGCGACAGTTCCCCCACCAGCTGGTTGAAAAACGTCGTCTTGCCCGCGCCGTTCGGCCCCAGGATCACCCGGCGTTCACCGCGTTCCAGCTTCATCGAGACATTGCGCGTCACGTGAACGGCGCCAAAGCTTTTGTCGAGATTGCGGGTTTCAAGCATCGCTCGTGGCCTCTTCGGGTTCGGGTTTGCGGGTGGCATCGGCGACGCGGCGTTCGATCCGATCGCCCCAGCGTGCCTCGATCCAGCCGAAGATCCCGTTGGCGCGGCTCATCACCACGGCGATCAGGATGACGCCGACGACAAGGTGCCAATAGCTGGTCAGACCGCTGAGCTCATGTTTCAGCACCACGAAGGCGGCGGCGCCGACAAGCGGGCCAACAAGCGTGCCCAGCCCGCCAAGGATCACTACCACCAGCGCCTCGCCAGAGACGGTCCAGCTGAGCAGCCCGGGCGAGATATACATGATGTGCTGCGCGGCCAGCGCCCCGGCCAGACCCGCAATCATCCCCGACAGGCCGAAGACATCGGCCTTGACCCGCCACACCGTCAGGCCCAGCGCGCGCATCCGCTGTTCGTTGTGCATGACCCCGCTCAGCGACCGGCCCAGCCCGGACCGCAGGATCAGCACCGCCGCGCCATAGACCGCGCCCAGCGCCGCCAGACAGAACAGCGCAAAGCTGCGGCTGTCGTTCAGGTCGATGCCGAACAGGCCCAGATCCAGCCGCGCAATGCCGCCCAGCCCGTCATCACCGCCGAAAACCAGCGCCTCGAACACATAGGAATAGGCCATCTGCCCGAAGGCGAGCGTGGCCATGATGAAATAGATGCCGTGGCTGCGCGAACAGATCGCCCCGATGGCCCAGGCCGTCACACCGGTCAGGGCGACCGCCCCGGCCATGGCCAGCGGCGGCGCGATCCCCGCCTTGGCCGACAGCAGCGCATAGGCATAGGCCCCCACCCCCATCAGCGCGCCGTGACACAGCGACACCATGCCGCCGAACCCCGCCACGATATCAAGCGCCAGCACCAGAATGGCCAGGATCAGGATCTCGGTCAGGATCTCCAGCCCGAAATACTCGGCGGTAAAGGCCTGAAACAGCGCCGCGGCCAGCAGCACGACCAGAACGGCATATCGAAGTGCGTTATGTCGGAACATCGCCCTATCCTTTCGCCGGGAACAGGCCCACGGGCTTGATCACCAGAACCGCCGCAAGCAGCGCATAGATCAGGACCGAGGCAAGCTGCGGCGCCAGCACCGCGCCGAAAGTCTGGACAAAGCCGAAGATCAGCGACCCCGCGACCGCCCCTTTCAACGAGCCCAGCCCGCCGATCACGATAACGATCAGCGTGGGGATCAGGATTTGCAGCCCCATATCCGGCGTCACGCTCAGCAGCGGTGCCGCGACAACACCAGCCAGCCCGGCCAATGCGCAGCCAACGCAGAAGACGATGAAGAAAAGCCGCTCGACATTGATGCCCAGACAGGCCGCCATCGCGTCATTGTCGACCCCCGCGCGGATCATCGCACCGATCTGCGTGCGGCTCAGCACAAAGGCTAGTGCTGCGAAAATGCTCAGACCAAGGCCGATGATGAACAGCCTGTAGGTCGGGTATTCGATGCCCAGAAGGGCCGTGCGCCCCGCCAGGATCTGCGGCACCTGGATCGCCAGCGCCAGATCGCCCCAGAACAGGCGTGTCAGGTCCAGCAGCGCAAAGATCAGGCCGAATGTCACCAGCACCTGCGCCATCGGTCCCGATTTGCGCATCCGCCGGATCAACCCCGAATACAGCAGCACCCCGACCCCAGCCACGGCCACCGGCGCCACGAAGAACCCCAGCCAGAAGCCGCCCACAGCCGCCGCCGACGCCCCGAAATAGGCGCCCAGCGCGTAAAGCGAGCCATGGGCCAGGTTCACGAAATGCATCAGACCGAAAATGACCGTCAGACCGATGGAAAGCAGGAAAAGAAGCATCGAAAGTTGCAAGGCATTCAGCGCCTGCAGCATCCAGAACCCCGGATCATGTGCCATGAGCGTCCCCCTTCGCGTGAAAGACCCGGCAGCGTTCAGGCCGCCGGGCCATTGGCATCAGTTCGAAACCGCCGGCATGGCGCAGCCATTGACCGGGTCGGCCTCGGCCGGCAGTTGGGCCAGGACCTTTTGGGTCAGCCCATCGTCGCCAGCCACGGTTTCATAGACATAGATCGGCTGGACGATGTTGTTGGTGGCCGGGTCGATCGACAGCGCGCCGCGCGGCCCGTCGAAGCTGACCTTGCGCAGCGCCGCGGCCAGCGTTTCGCGATCCCGCGCGCCGGTCTGCACGGCGGTGACAAGGGCACGGCCCGCGTCATAGCCATGGACCGCGAATTCCGACGGCACCCGGCCCGTCTTGGCCTTGAACGCGGCAACGAACGCCGCATTGGCAGGGTTGTCGATGGTGGGCACGTAATGCAGCGCGGTGATCACGCCCTCGGCCGACGGACCCTCGGCGTTGACGTAAAGCGGCGAGGTCAGGAAGCCCGAGCCATAAAGCGGCAATTCCGCCTTCAACCCGAAACTGTCATATTGCTTGACGAAGGAAATCGCCTCGCCCCCGGCATAGAAGACATAGACCGCGTCGGCGCCGCTGGCCTTGGCCTGTGCCAGATAGGGGCCGAAATCCTGGGTCTTCTGGAACGGGGTGAATTCCTGGCCGACAACCTCGCCGCCCGCTGCGGTAAAGGTCTGGGTGAAGCCGTCGATCATCTGGCGCCCGGCGGCATAGTCGGGCGCAAGGGTGAACACCTTGCGAATGCCCTGGTCGTACATCCAGGTGCCCATCGGGCGGTTCACCTGCCCGTTGGAAAAGGACATGCGGGTGATGAAGGGCGAACAGGACGCGCCCGTTGCATCGTCATTGCCCGCATTCGCCACGATCAGTGGCACACCCGCGCCGTGCACCATATCGCGCACCGCGCCCAGCACGCCCGAGCTGACGATGCCCGCCATCACGTCGACCTTGTCCTGCAGGATCAGCTTCTTGGCCTTGCCCAATGCGACGGGCGGCTTCACCTCGGTGTCTTCGCGCACCACGTCGAACGTGACGCCGGTATCGCTGCCGAACTCGTCCAGTGCCAAGGTGAAGCCCGCTTCGATGTCATTGCCAAGCGCGGCATAGACCCCCGAAAACGGCAGCAGCAGACCGACCTTCAGGTCGTCGGCGGCGGCAGGCAATGCAAGGCTGGTGGCAAGCCCCAGGGCTGCCAGTATCGCGCGTTTCATTTGGTAACTCCTCCAAGTTTCCCGACCCCTCCTCAGGGCCTATCCAAGATCTCCTCCACCCACCGGGACGGTGACCCCGGTGATGTAGGAAGCGTCGTCCGACGCCAGGAAAAGGATCGGACCTGCCTGTTCGTCGAGCGTTCCGTAGCGTTTCATGAACGAGGACTGGATCGTCTGATCGACGATGGTCTGGTACCAGTCCGCGCGCTGTTCTTCGGCGGCGTTGGGGTTGCGCGGCACCACGCGCGGCGGCGCTTCGGTGCCCCCCGGCGCGGTGGCGACGACGCGAATGCCGCGCTCTGCCACCTCCCACGCCAGGCTGGCGGTCAGCGCGTTCACGCCCCCCTTGGCCGCGGCATAGGGCACCCGGTTCAACCCGCGCGTGGCGATGGACGACACGTTCACGATCACGCCCGCGCCCTGCGGCAGCATCCGTTCGATGGCCGCCCGGCAGCAGTAAAGCGTGGGGAACAGCGACCGGCGCAGTTCGGCGTCGATCTCTTTCGGGGCATAATGCTCATAGGGTTTGGCCCAGATCGTGCCGCCCACATTGTTCACCAGGATGTCGATGCGCCCCCAAAGGTCGACGGCCCTTTGGATCGCCTTTTCACAGCCCGACCAGGTCTCCAGGTTGACCGATACCGCCTCGGCCGCGCCACCGGCGGCGCGGATCGCCGCGACCACGTCGTTGCGCGCGGGCGAACGGTCCACGATCAGCACCCGCGCGCCCTCGGCGGCGGCGCGTTCGGCCACTGATCGGCCAATGCCCTGTGCCGCGCCGGTGACGACCATCACCTTGTCTGCGAAACGGCCCGTCATGCGGCGGCGACCTCTGCCTCGGTCGGGTTGAACTTCTCGAAATAGAAATTGGCCGGTTCGACGCCCAGCCTCGCGAAATGGTCGCGCACGGCATCGACCATCGGCGGCGGGCCGCACAGGTAAACGTCGCAATCGCCGCCGTTCAGATCCTGGGCCGTCACGTGATCGGTGACGAAGCCCTTGCGGTCATGCGCGTCCTCTTCGGCGGCCAGGATGGTGATGACCGTGACATTGCCGATCCGGTCGGCCAGCGCGGTCACGCGGTCCAGCTCGACCAGATCCGCAGCGCGGGTCACGGCATAGTAAAGCGTGACCGGCTGATCGCTGCCCTGCGCGGCCACCTGTTCCAGCATCGACAGGAAGGGCGCCAACCCGGTACCGCCGGCCAGCCAAAGCTGCGGGCGTTCGATGGGGCGCAGGTAAAACGCCCCCATCGGCCCGGTCAGCGTCACCGCATCGCCGGGCGCCGCGCGCTCGGCCAGATAGCGGCTCATCACCCCGCCGGGCAGGTTCCGGATCAGAAAGCTTGCCTGATCCGTGCCGGGCGCCGAGGAAAAGGAATAGGACCGGTGCGTATCGGCGCCCGGGACGGTCACGTTCACGTATTGGCCGGGCAGAAAACCCATCGGCTTGGCCAGCGTCACCCGCAGGCCAAAGGAGGTCTCGGACAGCGGCTCCACCGCGCTGACCGTGCCCGACACGGCCTCCGGCGCGGTCTTGCACAGCGCGGACGAGGCCGGAACCCGCAGCACGCAATCGCTTTCGGGGATCATCTGACAGGTCAGGACGAAACCCTGCTCGGCCTCTTCGTCGCTCATGGATTCGTCCATGTAGAATTCCAGCTCGTATTCGCCCTTCTCGGCGAAACACTTGCAGGTGCCGCAAACCCCATCGCGGCAATCCATCGGCAGGTTGATCTTCTGGCGAAAGGCGGCATCGGTCACCTTTTCGTCGTCATCGCATTGGATGACACGGGTCACGCCATCTTCGAAATTCAGCGCGATATTATAGGTCGTCATGGCATGTTCCTCCCTTGATCGCGCACCCTGGGGCGGGTGCGCGTCTGATGTCCCGCAAGACCGGGGTCAGATGTGGTAGACGTCGATCACGTGGTGGATGTGATCGTTTTTAAGCACCACCTTCTTGTCGGCGATCAGCGGCTTCGGGCCGCTGGTGTCGAGCGTATAGAACGACGTGCCCCAGTGCTGATCGGTCGTGCCATAGCGATAGCTGAGCGTCTGCCAGTTGAACCGCAGCCGGATCTCGGTGCCGTCGCGGGACAGAACCTCGATCCCCGACAGGTAATGATTGGTGCGCGGTTCGGGCAGCGACGTGGCCGATGACCGGTCGGTCTTGATCCGGAACACGCGATCCTCGATCCCGTGCTTGTTGGGGTAATACATCAACGACATCTCGTTCTGCGGATCTTCGGTCAGGGTGTCGTAATCGTCCCAGGCCGGCATCCAGAACGGGCATTTGTCGTGATAGAACGACAACCAGGTGTCCCATTCGCGGTCGTCCAGCGCGCGTGCCTCGGCATAAAGAAACGCCTGGATTTCCTCGAAGCTCATGGCGGTGTCGGGCTGGCTGCGTTCAAGCGTGGCGGTGCTCATGTCCGATGTCCTCCTTATTCGGCCGCGGTGCGCATCTGCGGCGCGGCGGCACGTTCCCGGGCGATGGCGTCGGCCATGCGATCGGACCAGTTGCTGTGCTGGATGACGAACAAGCCCTCATCCTCGGTCCGGGCGCCCGACAGGACCGGGTTGATGCCCAGCGCCTTGGCGTCCTCGTCCGGACCCGCGATCCATTGGGTCGCACCACGGGTAAGGTCGTTCCAGGGCGCGTGGGACGCCCCGGCATAGCCACGCTGGGTGGCGCGGAATTCCTCGGTGTCGTCCGGTGTCGCCATGCCGGATGCGTTGAAGAAATCCTCGTACTGGCGGATGCGGCGTGACCGGGCCTCCTGGCTTTCGCCCTTGGGCGCGATGCAATAGATCGTCACCTCGGTCTCGTTCACGCTGATGGGGCGGAACACGCGGATCTGGCTGCTGAACTGATCCATCAGGAAGACGTTCGGATAAAGGCACAGGTTGCGCAGCACGCCCACCATCCATTCGGCCTTGGTCTTGCCGTGCTTCTCGGTCCATTCCGCCAGACGCGGATAGCCCGGGCGGTTGGTCGGGTCGGCCCATTCGGTCCACAGCAGGATGTGGCCGTTTTCATAGGCATGGAAGCCGCCGCGCTGCTTGGCCCATTTGGACGCATCGGTCGCCTTGATGTCGTCTTCCTTGCCGTCATCGGTGCGGTGCGCGGTGGTCGCGACATAGTTCCAGTGCACCGCCGACACGTGATAGCCATCGGCGCCGTTCTCGGCCTGAAGCTTCCAGTTGCCGTCATAGGTATAGGTCGACGCGCCGCGCAGAACCTCAAGCCCCTCGTCGGCCTGATCGACGATCATGTCGATCATCTTGCGCGCCTCGCCCAGATATTCCTCCAGCGGTTTCACATCCGCGTTCAGCGATCCGAACAGGAAGCCGCGATAGTTTTCGAACCGGGCGACCCGGGTCAGGTCGTGGCTGCCATCCTTGTTGAACTGTTCGGGGTATCCCGCGCCCTTGGGGTCCTTGACCTTCAAAAGCTTGCCGGTGTTGGAAAACGTCCAGCCGTGAAACGGGCAGGTAAAGGTCTTCTGGTTGCGGCGCTTGAACCGGCACAGCATCGCGCCACGGTGCGAACAGGCATTGACCAAAGCGTGCAGTTCGCCGTCCTTGTCGCGGGTGATCACGACGGGCGTGCGGCCCATGGTCAGGGTGAAATAATCGCCCGGCTCGGGGATCTGGCTTTCATGGGCCATATAGATCCAGTTGCCCTCGAAGATGTGCTTCATCTCCAACTCGAACAGGTCCTCGTCGGTGAAGATGTCCCGGCGGCAGCGGAAGATACCGTTTTCGGGGTCGTCCTGGATCGCGCCTTCGATGTGCCGCTCGACCGCGTCGAGATCTGGGTTCGTAAACATCAGTAGTCCTCCTCCTGACTGCTGAAACGCGTTTGTGCCGCGCTTGTGCTGGGTAAGAATCCTTGTGCCGTCTAAGCCCCCGCGACGGCTGTGACGGTCCGCCCCCTGTCGCGGCGGAAAAAGTCGATCTTGTCGGGGTCCAGCGCGATGCCGTTTCCGGGGCCGCGCGGGATTTCGACGCAGAAGTCGCGATAGCCGATGGGCGTGGCCAGAATGTCTTCGGTCAGCAGCAGCGGACCGAACAGCTCTGTCCCCCATTGCAGGGTCTCGACCGTGGCGAAAAGATGCAGCGCCGCCGCGGTGCCAAGCCCGGTTTCAAGCATCGTGCCCGCATACAGCCCCAGCCCCGCCGCCTGTCCGATCGCGACGACCTCGGCCGCGCGTTTCAGCCCGCCCGATTGCGCGACCTTGACCGCAAACACATCCGCCGCACGGTCGCACGCGACCTCGACCGCGTCCTCGGGGCCGTTCAGCGCCTCGTCCGCCATCACCGCGATCTCGTATCCGCGCGCCAGTTCCGCCATGCCCGCACGGCACCGGGCCGCAACCGGCTGTTCGACCAGCTCGCACCCGGCCTCTTGCAGGCCCCGCAGACCCCAGCGCGCATCCTGCAGCGACCAGGCGGTGTTCACATCGACCCGCACGCTGGCGCGGTCGCCCACGGCGGTCTTGATGCGGGCCACATGGGCCACATCCGCGCGCACGTCGCGCTTGCCGATCTTCAGCTTGAAGATGTTGTGGCGCCCGGTCTCGATCATCTCGAGCGCCTCGGCGATATCGGTTTCCGAATGGCCCGAGGCCAGCGTCCAGGCGACCGGCAGCCTGTCATGCACCGCGCCGCCGAACAGCTGTGAAACCGGCACGCCCAGCCGTTTGCCCAGCCCGTCCCACAGCGCGGTTTCCACCGCGGTCTTGGCGATGCGGTTGCCCTTGACCAGCTTGTCGATCAGCTGGATCGCGCCGTTCACGTTGTCGCCGTCACGGCCGATCAGATTGGGCGCGATATAGGTCTCGATCGCGGACTGGATGCTTTCGGGGCTTTCGGCGCCATAGCTCAACCCGCCGATGGTGGTGCCTTCGCCGATCCCCTGGGACCCGTCGGAAAACCGGATCGTCACCAGAACCGCCGTCTGGGTCCGCATCGTGGCCATGGAAAGCACGTGGCCCCGGATGGTCGGAATGTCGAGGATCGTCGTCTCGATCTGGTCGATCTTGGTCACTGCTATCACCACGTCCGCAGGTTTCGTTGGCCTGCAGATTGCCCGCCCGGGCCGGTTTCTGTCGATGATGGGGCGGGTCTTGGGTGATACCCTGATGGGGCAGATTGCCGCGCCACCATGGCAGCGCGGCAAGGGTTCGTCCGTCAACCGGCGGATCGCCGGAGACGCGTCACGCGATGAAATCGTCCGTGGCGAAAACGATATTGTCGACAACGCTTTCATCGGCGTCGCGAATGACGATCACGTCCCGATCACCACCGTCGAGCACGATCCGAAGATCGCCACCGCGTTCGATCAGGCGCAGGATCTCGGCGCCCTGCTCCAGAACGATCAGATCCTCGTCGATGTTGAAATCGGTGATGACATCGCGATCACGCGACCCGTCGCCGGTATCCGCACCGAAGATGAACGTGTCGGCCCCGTCGGAACCGGTCAGCTTGTCGCTGCCCGCGCCGCCAATGATGATGTCGTCGCCGTCGGTCCCGCGCAGCCGGTCATCGCCGCTGGTGCCCTCGATAACCGTGACCTCGGGTTCCGGGATCGGGTCGGGATCGGGGATCGGATCCGGCGTCGGGGCGGGGTCGTCGCCCGGCGTCGTACCCAGCGGTTCGAAACCGATCTCGGCATAGGTCAGGTTGTGGCTGGTGAAGGATTCGAAATCCGCATCCACCACATTGTCCAGCGTCCGGCCCGTCGCCTCGACCGCCGCGACATCGATCGCAAAGGCGCGTGTGTCGATGGTCTGGTTGTTCACGAACGAGATATCGCCCGACTGATAGGCCCGCACACCCGAGATCGAACTGCCATCATCGAAGGTGACGGTGACCAGCACTGCGGCATTGAACACGCTGATTTCCGTGCTGTCGTCGGGGTTGAGCACGGTGTCGTCGCTGTCGATCACAAGCCGTGTCACGCCCAGACCCGGCGCATCGATCGAACCGCTTCCGAAAACCAGGCCCTCGAACTGCGTCGTACCCGGCGGGACCAGACCGAAATCCAGCTGGTTGAAGGCGACGTTGTTGGCGCGGATCTGCGAATCGGCGGTGACATCGGTCAGCCCATCCGCCGGGAAATCGTTGCGCGGCAGGAAATAGGTGTCGCCGCCGGCAAAGAAGGTGATGCCGAAAATGGTGCCAACATTCGTCTGCAGGCTCACGAACTCGTAAGATGGCGATTGCGTCGCGATTTCGATGCCATCGGCGAAGAAGCTGATCGCTTCTGCCTCACTCAGCACGGTTTCGTTGACGGTGCCTTCGAAGATTACCGAACGCGGGGTCACGATAAAGTCGTTCGCATCGGGATCGACGGTCCGAAGCTCGACCGCGGTCAGGCTGGTGCCTGCTGAAATGATGTCGTTCGACCCAAGCTCGACGCCTTCGATGCGATAGGCGGTACCGACCAATGTTGTGGGCATGTCTTTATCCTGTATGGGTGTGGTTGGAGGTTAACGACACCGATATAGCCGCTTGTGCGCGCCCAGGATGTTGACACATTTTCACATAACGGTGCGGAGCCCGCGAGCACCCCCCGCACAGGTGACGGGCCGCCGGAAAAGGCGCGGGCCGCCGCCCTCAAGCCCGGCATCGAACGGACCATATGTCGACGTTCCGCCAAGCTTGAGGGTGTCTTTGACCTCAGGCTTCCAGAGGCACCTGACGGTCATGGGCCCGATTGACCCGGGCCGCCAGCCGGTGCAGGCGCGCGGCATCGGGCGCGGCATCGGCCACCGCCGCGATGCGCGCCCAGACGGCGCGATAGGCCAGGGTGCAGGTCTGTTCCATGAACGCGTGTGCGCCCTGCACGGCTTCCGGGTCCCGGGCGATCTGTTGCGCGGCGGCCTGCCATTCGGCCAGCGTATCGGCCATCTGCGGGCCGCTGTCGCGGATGAACGCGGCAAAGGCCCGCGCGCCCGCCCCGCCGTTCAACGCCAGCGACCGGGTCGCCGTCGTTCTGGCATGGATGCCGTTCGTGCCTTCGTAGATCGCGCAGATGCGCGCGTCGCGCCAGTTCTGTTCGGCGCCGTATTCGCGCAGATAGCCGTAGCCGCCCATCACCTGGATCGCCAGATCGGCGGCACGCGTTCCTGCCTCGGTACAGAAATACTTGCAGACCGGCGTCATGAACTCCACGAAATCGGGCGCGTCGCCCCGTTCCTGCGCCACCAGCGTGATATGGCACAGCGCCCGGCCGCCAATGGCCAGCGCATCGCAGGTGTCGATCATGCGCGCGACATCGGCGTGGCTGTCGATGGTGGCCGGTTGGCCCGCCGCATCGCGCCCCTGAACCCGGTCAGCGGCATAGCGCGCTGCCAGATCGGCCGCCCGCGCGGCATGAGCCACGCCCTGCAACCCGACATCGAGCCGGGCGTGGTTCATCATCGCGAACATCGCCTTCAGCCCCGCGCCCTCTTCGCCGACCAGATAGCCCACCGCATCGTCGAATGCCATCTGGCAGGTGGGCGAGGCGTGCAGGCCCAGTTTCTCTTCGATGCGGGTGACCTTGATCGCGTTGCGCGTGCCGTCCTCCAGATCCGAAGGGCAGGCATAAAGGCTAAGCCCCCGCACCCCCGAATCCGGCGGGCCGGACCGCGCCAGCACCAGGTGCAGGATGCCCTGCGACATGTCCTGATCGCCGCCCGAGATGAAGATCTTCTCGCCATTGATGCGCCAGCCGTTGCCATGGGCGGTCGCGCGCGTGCGGATGGCCGACAGATCGGATCCGGCGCCCGGCTCGGTCAGGGCCATGGTCGCCAGCCAGCGGCCTTCGGCCAGCAGCGGGATATAGGCGGCCTGTTGCGGCGCGGTGCCGAAATGCCGGAGCGTGCTGATCGCCGCCGGGGCCAGCGAACAGACCATCTGCAACGCATGGTTGGCGCCGCTGAAAATCTCGCTGACCCCGGCCAGAACGATGGCGCCCTGGCCCTGTCCGCCGTGTTCTTCGGGCGCCGTCAGCCCCTGCCAGCCCTGCGCGGCCAGTTCGTGGAACAGATCCGCAAAGCCATCGGGCATCCGCACCCGGCCACCGTCGAGCCGGCAGCCCTGGGCGTCGCCCACCGCATCCAGCGGCGCGATGCGCCCCTCGGCGAATTCGGCGAACGCGCCGATGATCGCCGCGGCCAGCTCATCATCCCAATCCGGCAGCCGGTCGGCCCGCGCCACATGGCGCAACGAAAACAGGATGTCGTCGGTTGGCGCGTGAAAATCGGTCATGACAGCCCCAACAGCCGCATCGCGTTGTCCTTCAGGATCAGCGGGCGCACATCGTCGCGGAAATCGGCCTGGTCGAAGGCGTTCAGCCATTTTTCCGGCGCGATCATCGGCCAGTCGGAGCCGAACAGCATCTTCTTCTTCAGGATCGTGTTGGCGTATTGCACCAGGATCTTGGGGAAGTATTTCGGCGACCAGCCGCTGAGGTCGATATAGACGTTGGGCTTGTGCTGGGCGACCGACAGCGCCTCTTCCTGCCAGGGGAAGGACGGGTGCGCCAGGATGATGGGCATATCGGGGAAATCGACCGCCACATCGTCCATATACATCGGGTTGGAGTATTTCAGCCGCATGCCGTTGCCGCCGCGCATTCCCGACCCCACACCTGTCTGGCCGGTGTGAAACAGCACCGGCTTGCCGGTTTCGGCAATCGCCTCGTACAGCGGATAGGCCAGCCGGTCATTGGGATAGAACCCCTGCATCGTCGGGTGCAGCTTGAAGCCCTGAATGCCGTGGTTTTCCACCAGATCGCGGGCCTCGCGCGCACCCAGCTTGCCCTTGTGCGGGTCGATGGACGCAAACGGGATCAAGATATCGGCCTCGGCCGCGCAGGCCTCGGCAACCTCGTAGTTGTTATAGCGCCGGTAACCGGTCTCGCGCTCGGCATCCACCGGGAAGATCACCGCCGCGATATTGTGCTGGCGGTAATGGGCGGCGGTCTGCGGGATGGTTGGCGGGTGCTGCCATGGTGCGCCAAAGTAATTGGCCATGGTCGACATCAGATCGTCATAGCCGTCATCGGCATGACAGCCACAGGGCTCTTCGGCATGGGTGTGAAAGTCGATCGCGCGGATCTTCGAGAAATCTATCATTGTCCTACCTCACACCCGGATCAGCGCCGGGTCTTCGTTGTCGTAAAGCCGTTCCAGCAGGTCGGCGCGTTTCTTCAGGATGTTGTTGATGTTGAGCGAACCCTTGTCCGTGACCTCGTTCGCTTTCAGCGAGGGCGGCTCGGCCAGGATCAGCGCGCGGGTGATCCGCTTGGCCGATCCGGTGACGGTGCCGTTCATCGCGCGCAGGCGCTCTTCGATCCGGGCCATCAGATGGGCGTCGGTCACCGCGCCACGGGTGACATTGCCGGGCTCGGCCGCGCCGGGGGCGGGAAAGACGAACAACCCGATCTCGCCCCGGTCATGCCCGCAGACCACCACGTCGGAGGCCAGCCCCGCCAGCGCGCCCAGCGCCTTCATCCGCAGGGTACCGGCCTGGACCCAGGTGCCGGTTTCCAGTTTGAAATCCTCGGACACGCGGCCATCAAAGATCAGCCCGCGCGCCGCATCGTCGGGGTCGACGAATTTGACCGCATCGCCGGTGATGAAGAACCCCTCGTCATCGAAGGCGGCGGCGGTCTTGTCGGGGTCGTTGTAATAGGCCGTCATCACGTTCGGCCCCTTCACCCGCACCTCGCAGCGCATCTCGTCATCGGGGATCAGCTTGATCGTGACGCCGGGCAGCGGCACACCGATCACGCCAGACCGCCCGATGGGTTCGTGCACCGCCAGACAGGCGGGCGCGGTTTCCGTCAGCCCCCAGGACGAAATCATCAACGGCAGCCCGCCGCGCGCCTCGAGGCAGAAGTTTTCAAGCGCCTCCCACACGTCCTGCGGCAGCGACGCGCCGGCATAGAACAGAAGCTGCTGTTCCTTGATGATCTCGCGCCGGGTGTCGGGCATCTCGGTCAGGGCATCGACCATCATCGACCAGCCCACCGGCACGTTGAAGGCCAGCGTGCCGGGCCGGTCGATCCGGTTTTTCAGCGTCGTGGCAAAGGCCGGGCCGGTTGGCTTGCCGCTGTCGATGGTCAGCGTGCCGCCATTGGCCAGCATCATGTTGACGTTGTGGCTGCCGCCAAAGACGTGGTTCCACGGCAGCCAGTCGGTGATGCGCGGCGCGTGATCTTTCAGAAACGGCAGGATGGTCGCGATCTGGGCCTGGTTCACGCACATCATGCGGTGCGTCGTCAGCACCCCCTTGGGGTCCGAGCTGGAGCCCGATGTGAACAGGATCTTGGCCAGCGTATCCGGCCCGACCTTGGCATGCGCGGCGTCGACATCGACGCTGTCATCGGCATCCATCAGGTCATCCATCCGGGTGACGGGCCGCGCACATTCGCCGCGACAGGCCACGATCTCCACCCCGTCCAGCTGCGGCAGCTCCAGCGCGGCGGCATAGCGCGTGGCATCGTCGACAAAGGCCATCGCGGGTTTCACCCGATCCAGCACATAGATCAGGCGGCCATGCGCCTCGGCGATCAGGGAATACTGTTCGGCCAGCGGGACCACGGGCACGCCCACATATTGCGCGGCCAGCGACAGGATCAGGTGGTCCAGGCCATTGCCGGACATGATGGCAATCGTGTCCCCCTGCCCCAGCCCGCGCGCCACCAGATGCGAGGCCACCGCGCGCACCTGCACCAGCAGCTCGCCATAGGTCACGTTGCGCCAGCCCGGCCCCTTGGCGGGGCGTTCGGACACCGCCACGCGATAAGGTGCGGCGACGGCCCAATGGTGCAGCCATGCGCCGGTGTTCGGCGCGGGGTCCGGCAGCGCATAGCCCGAGGTCAGAAGGATCGTGCCATCGGCCCGGTCCTGGCGCGTCACGCGGTGCGGCACGAACTTGGTCAGGGTATGGCGCCGCGCCCAGTCGGCGCGTTCGGCGGTGCCTGTGGGCGCCTTCTCGATTTCGGTGATGGTGGTCATGGGTTCCTCCCCCCAAGGTGCGATGTTCAGCGGAACACCGGCGCGCGTTTTTCAAGAAATGCCTTCAGCCCCTCCTCGGCGTCGGGCGTGGTCTGGACCAGGGCGGCGGCCAGGCTTTCGGTGAACAGCCCGTCGGCGCGCGACATGTCGGCGATCCGTGGCAGCGCGTTCACCATGAAATAGTTGGACATGGGCGCATTGTCGGCGATGCGCGCGGCCAGCTCGCGCGCCATCGGCAGCGCCGCGCCCTCGGCCACGCTGTAATGGGTCAGGCCCAGGCGCAGCCCCTCGTCGGCATCGTATTTCCGGCCCGTCAGCATCATCTCGACCATGCGGTCGGCGCCCAGGATGCGGCCCACGCGCACCGTCGCGCCGCCCCCCACGAAGATGCCGCGCCGCCCCTCGGGCAGCTGGAACATGACGGACGGCTCGGCGATGCGCACATGGGTGGCACAGGCCAGCTCAAGCCCGCCGCCGATCACAGCGCCGGTCATGGCGCTGACCGTGACCGTGCCGCCATACTGGATCATGTCCATCACCCGGTGCCAGTTGCGCGAGTGATGCACCCCTTCCTCGGCGCTGCGCGAGACATGCTCGGCCAGATCCAGCCCGGAGCAGAAATGCCCGCCCGTCCCGTGCAGGATCACCACCCGCACCTCGGCGGGCAGCGCGGTATAGAACGCCTCGATCTCGGCAAGCAGCCCGTCGGACATGGCGTTTCGTTTATCCTCGCGGATCAGGGAAAGTTCGGCGATCTGGCCGTCTATGCGGCCTTGGGTATAGGTGCCTGTCATGGTGCGTTCCTTATTTGGGGGCCAGCCGGACGGCACTGTCGAGGCGGATGACCTCGCCGTTCAGCAGCGGATTCTCGACAATGGACTGAACCAGCATCGCGAATTCGTCCGGGCGGCCCATGCGGGACGGGAATGGCAATCCGGCCTCGAGCGCGGCACGTGCCTCGGGCGGCAGGCCACTGGCCATCGGGGTTTCGAACAGGCCCGGCGCCACGGTCATCACGCGGATGCCGAACCGGGCCAGTTCCCGCGCCGCCGGCAGGGTCAGCGACGCGACGCCGCCTTTCGACGCGGCATAGGCGGCCTGTCCGATCTGGCCGTCCTGCCAGGCGACGGATGCGGTGTTGATGATGACGCCGCGCGCGCCGTCCTGGTCCACCGGATCCAGCGCGGCCATTGCGCGGGCGGCGATGCTCAGCACGATATAGGTGCCGATCAGGTTGACCTCGACCGTGCGGCGAAAGCTGTCGATGGGCAGGGTCCCGTCGCGGGGCAGTATCCGCGCGGCGGTGCCGATGCCAGCGCAATTGGCCACGATGCGCGGGGCGCGGCCAAGGGCGGTTGTCACGGCGGCAAACGCGGCGTCGACGGCGGCTTCGTCGGTGACATCGGCGGCATGAGCCACCCCGCCGATTTCGTCCGCGACCTCAGCGGCGGCATCGGCGCTGCGGTCGATCACCGCCACCCGCGCGCCCGCGGCGGCCAGACGGCGCGCGGTTGCCGCGCCCAGCCCGCTTGCCCCCCCGGTCACCAGGGCGATTTCATCGGCAATCTGCATCTGGTCTCTCCTCAGAAAAAGCCATGCGTCGCGATCAGGATCGCGATCAGCAAAAGGTCGGCGATCAGAAACGGCACGATGCCGGCAAAGATCTGTTCAAGCTTCACGAAATCGCGGGCGACCGAATGTATGACAAAGACGTTCAGCCCGACCGGCGGCGTGATCATCCCGATTTCCAGCAGCTTCGCGACAAGGATGCCGAACCAGACCTTGTCGACCCCGTGCATCCCGATCAGCGGCAGAAACAGCGGCAGCGTCAGCAGCAGCGCGCCGATGGGTTCCAGGAACATGCCCAGCGCCAGATAGATCAGCGCGATCATGATCAGCAGCCCGGTCGTGCCCAGGCCCATGCCTTCGACGAAGCCGCTGATTTCGACCGACAGGCCGGACATCGCCACCAGCCGGGTGAACAGGTTCGCGCCGATGGCGATGATGAACAGCGCGCCCGCCGCCAGCAGGGTATCGACCAGGCTTTCCTTGAAACCCGCCCAGCTGAGCGACCGGCGCAGCACCCCGATGACCAGCGCCATGAACGCGCCAAAGGCCCCGGCCTCGGTCGCGGTGAAGATCCCGCCGAACAGGCCGCCGAGCACCGACAGGATCAGCAGCAGCACCGGCCAGATCTCCAGCGTCTTGGCCCAGCGGTCGCCCATGGTATAGGCTTGGGCGCGGGGCAGCGCCTCGGGCGTGCGCAGCCAGACAGCCAGCACGGCCAGGATGTAAAAGACCAGCGATGCAAGCCCCACGAACAGCCCGCCGACGAACAGCGCGTTGATCGACGCGTTGGACTGGATGCCGAACAGGATCAGGATGATCGACGGCGGGATCAGCGCGCCGATGGTGCCGCCAGCGGCGACCGATCCGGTGGCCACCCGCAAATCGTATCCCTGACGGTGCATCTCGGGGATGGCGATGCGCCCGATGGCCGCCGAACAGGCCACCGAAGACCCCGACACGGCGGCAAACCCGCTGGACCCGCCCAGCGACGCGATGGCCAGCCCACCGGGCAGCCAGCCCCACCAGACGCGTGCGGCCTCGAACAGCCCGCGCGTCAGGCCGGAGTGATAGGCGATATACCCCATCAACAGGAACATCGGGATCGAGCTGAGCGTCCAGCTGGCCGACGAGGAATAGGGGATCGTCGACAGCATGCTCATCGCGGCGCGCGGCCCGGCGATGCCCATGATGCCCAGGAAGGACACGAAGATCAGGCTGAGGCCGATCGGCACCCGCAGGGCGATCAGGGCCAGCATCGCGATAACGGCGACGATACCGATGGTGACCGGATCCATCACGCGTTCCCCCCGGCGGTCGAGTCGACCTCTTCGATCGGGTCATGACCGGACAGGTCGAACCGCCCGGTCGCCAGCTGGTACACCCGCAGCAGCAGCACCACCGTCATCAGCGCGAAGGACAGCGCCGGGATCCAGTAACTGGGCCAGGTTTGAAAGACGGTTGTGCCGACCTCGACATAGGCGCCCCGCGTTGTCTGCTTCATCGCCTCGCCAAAGGTGGCATAGGCCATCAGCCCGAACACGCACAGCCCGATGCCGATCCCCAGCCAGGCCACCGCCTGCCGCCAGCCGCCACGCAACGCGTCGGTGAAGATCGTCGCCTCGATATGGCGGCGGTGGATTTCCGTCACCGCCAGCGGCAACAGGCTGATCGCGACCATGTAATAGCGGCTGACCAGATCGGCGGTCGACGGAAAGCCCGACCCCAACAGGCTGCGCATGAACACGTCGATCACGATCTGCAACATCATCGCCAGCAACGCGACGGATACGCATGCGATGCTGATCCGGTCGATCCAGTTCTCGAAAGTCTTCATCCCGGCCCCTCCGCCCAAGGAAATGCCCCGCCCGCAGGCGGGGCAGGATCATCAGAACCCGTAGGCATCCATGTCGAATTTCGAGAAGATCTCGGCGTAGCGCAGCTCGGCCAGCTCTTCATAGGGCATGTCGTCGCTGACCAGGGCTTCCCATTTCTCGACCAGCGCGATGTAGCGGTCGATCTTGGCCTGCGCGTCGGTCACGCCGCGTTCGGTCAGGATCCCCGCCGCCGCGGCCAGCCGTTCGGCGTTATAGGCCTCTTTCGCGGCGGCCAGGCTGTCATCCATCGCGATGAATTCAATGCCCTCGACCGCGCGCGCGGCGGCGGCATCGCGCATGAACGCCACCAGCCCCTTGGCCGTGCCATATTGCGCCGCGCGGGCCAGCGCGCCGCGGTCCTCGGGCGTCATGCGATCCCACAAGAGCTTGCTAACCGTGGCGTCGGCGGCCCCGTTGAAGACGCCCTCGTCCACCTCGGTCACGTATTTGATCACGTCGCCCAGACGGTTCGCGATGATCTCGTGATTGCCGCTCATGGTGCCGTCGATCACACCCTGGCTCAGCGACTCGAACAGTTCGGAAGACGGGATCTGCGTGGGCTCGCCGCCCAGCGCCTCGACGAAACCCGCGTAAAGCGGCGCACCGGTGCGGATGCGCAGGCCCTTCAGGTCGTCGACGCTGCGCACGGGTTTGGTCGACAGGATGTTATAGGTCGGCGTGGCATCGGTGCCCAGATACACCTGTCCGTTGGCCGCGAATTCGGCCAGGCATTCATCGCAGGTGGCAATGTATTCGGTCACCGCGGACGAGATCGCCAAGTTGCTGCTGCCGACGATCGACAGCTCGGACGGCAACGCGGCCTCGGGGAATTCGGCGGGGAAATAGGGCATCAGCAGCGTGCCCATCTCGGTCACCCCGTCGCGCAGGCCCGCGCTCATCTCGTTGGGGGCCACCAGCCCCGACGGCGTGTCCTTGAGGTCCCACCGGCCATCGGTGAACTCGCGCAGGCGCACATCGAATTCGGGATAGACATCCGTGGCCAGCACATGGGACGGGCCAAAGCCGCTTGTGGCCCGGATCGTGTCCGCCTTGGCTGGCACGCAGGCAGCCGCAACCGCGCCGGCAAATGCCAGCGTTACGAGTTTCGTCGTCATGTATCCTCCCTTGGTCGCCCCTTACGGCGACACCGGTTCAATCAGGGGCCGAGCTTTCGATCTTGCTCAGCAGCTTGAAAATCTGCGCCCTCTCCTCCTCCGTCATCCCGGCAAACAGGCGCTCTTCCTGCCGGCGGACTTCCTCGACTGACTGGTCGTGCACATGCCGCCCCAGAACGGTGGCGGTCAGCTCGTACCGGCGTCGGTCTGTTTTCGATCTTTGCCTGATGATCAGGTCGCGGGATTCCAGCTCGTCGATGACGACGACAATGTTCGACCGCTCCATCTTCAGGCATTCCGCCAGGACAGAGGGCGCGATCCCCGGATTTTCGACGATCAGGGACAGGCAGCTGAACGACGGCACCCGCAGATCGAACTGTGTCATGCCCGCCAGCGCCAGGGGTCGCGCGGTCAGATAGGTCCGCTTCAGCATATAGCCCAGGAAACTGCGCAGGACCGCGTCGCTGGGCGTTTCTTCGGGGCAGGGCGTCTGTTGGTTCGCTGTCGATGCCATCGTATTCCTCCCGTCACGGGATTTGTGACAGGGAATATAGTTATCCGTCAATAACTATATTCAGTAACTATTTTGTGTCTGGGTCCGCGCCACCTTGGGCGATTCCGGTCAAATCGTTCACTTCTCTGGGGAATTTCCGGCGGCACGGCATCTGATCGCACGCCCATCGCACCGCAAAGGTATGATGCATTACCCTGCGCCCCGCCGCCACAGGCCCGGTTCTGGCCCGCATTTGTTCTCGCAGCGCCCGAATTTGTGACAGCGGCGCCCAGCTTGCGACCACCGGGCGCCATTCGGGCGGCGCTGCGGCGGTCATTCCGCACCGGCAGCACTTTTTTGCAGTTGCAGCATTGACCTTGCAGACAAGAAGTATACCGTTAGCGACATGAATGGTCTGTAAGCGACATAAAACCCTGATCGGGAACCCTGTTTTCCCGCCTGCCGCCGGCCACCGTTCCCCAAGCCAGACAAAGCGAAACACAACATGAAGCACCAAGTGGTCACGCCGGTGTCACGCCGCAATCAGCCCGAACCCTATACCCGAGTCGCCGTTCTGGGGGCCGGTTCGTGGGGTACGGCGGTGGCGGCCACCTTTGCCAAGGCGGGGGCACAGACCCGGCTTTGGGGGCGTGATCCGGCGGTTGTGGCGGCGATCAACGAAACGGGCCAGAGCCCGCAGCACCTGCCCGATGTCGCGCTGCCCCGTGGGCTGCGAGCCACGGATGACATGGCCGCGGCGCTGGACGGCGCCCAGGCGGTGGCCGTGGTCGTGCCGTCGCGCGCAGTGCGTGCGGTAATCGCCCAAGCGGCCGCGCACCTGACACCCGACATTCCCATCGCGCTTTGCGCCAAGGGGATCGAGGCGGAAACCGGCCTGCTGATGACACAGATCGCCGAGGAAGAGCTGACCGGCAACCCGGTCGGCTGTATCTCGGGGCCGACCTTTGCGGCCGAAACGGCGCTGGGGCATCCCACCGCCGCGACGGTCGCCTTTCCTTTTACCCATCGCGACCGGCTGGACCCCGATGAAAGCCCCGCCCTGCGCATGGCGGTGTCGCTGTCGACCGAAAGCTTCCGCACCTATGTCTCGGACGATCTGGTGGGGGTCGAGGTCGGCGGCGCGGTGAAGAATGTCATCGCCATCGCCTGCGGCATGCTGACCGGCGCGGGCTTTGCCGAAAACACGCGCGCCGCGCTGATCACCCGTGGCGTGGACGAGATGAAGGTCCTGGCCGAGGCTTTGGGCGGGCGCCGCGAGACGGTGACCGGCCTGTCGGGGATGGGGGATCTGACGCTGACCTGCTCCAGCGCGACATCGCGCAACATGTCGCTTGGGCTTCAACTGGGCGGTGGAACACCGCGCGCGGCCTGTTTCGACGGCCGCCCCGTCGTGGTCGAGGGCGAGATGAACGCCAGATCCGTCACCGACCTGGCGCGGCGCGTGGGCGTGTCGATGCCGATCTGCGAGGCGGTGCGTGCCATCCTGCACCACGACGCCGATCTTGGCGCGACCTTCGCCGCGCTGTGGGCCAGCCCGATCGAGGCCGAACCGCGCGCGCTTGAACTGTCCTTCGATCACCCGGCCTCTGACACGGCAATCCAGCAACTTGCAGAAAGGTTCGCATGACACAGCTAACAGACCCCGCAGACAGACAGGATCTGTCGAACAAGCAATTCGTACTGGCAACCGACCTTGACGGGACGTTCCTGGGCGGATCGGCGGGCGCGCGTGCGGACCTTTATGAATGGATCGGCAACAACCGCGATACGGTCGGGCTGATCTTCGTCACCGGGCGCGACCCGGGGTTCATCAGCGATCTGACGCGCAATGGCGACGTGCCGCGCCCCGATTATGTGGTGGGCGATGTGGGCACCACCATCGCGGCGGTCGGGGCCGATCATGTCCTGACCCCGATCCGCACGCTCGAGGCCGAAATCGCCGCCGCCTGGAATGACGCGGGTCCGCGCGTTCATGACGCGCTTGCCGATATCGACGGGCTGCGCCGTCAGCCCACCGGGTTCCGCTATCGCGTCAGCTATGACATGGATCCCGACCGGTTCGACCGCGCCGCATTGCGGATCGTGGCCGGTCTGGGCCTGGATGCGCTGGTGTCCGACAACCGCTATTTCGATGTGCTGCCCAAGGGCATCAGCAAGGGGCCGTCGCTGTCGCGCCTTCTGGTGCATCTGGGTGTGGCGCCCGAACGCTGCTTGGTGGCGGGCGATACGCTGAACGACCTGTCGATGCTGTCGCTGGGGGTTCCGGCGGTCGCCGTCGGCAACTCCGAACAGGGGCTGATCGCCGCGCTGGCGGGGCAGGATCACGTACATTTCGCCACCGGCGAAGGGGCGGCGGGGATTGCCGAGGCGATCCTTGCCCTCGACCTTCTGCACCGCAACGCCGCCTGAACAGGGAAACCGCCCATGTCGTCCGATCTTGTCATCGTCTATCACCGCCAGCCCTATGAAGAGGTCGAGGAAAACGGCCGTATCGTCCTGAAGGAAAACACCAGCCCCAACGGGATCGTCCCGACGCTCAAAAGCTTCTTCGGGGCGGTGGATCACGGCGCTTGGGTGGCGTGGAAACTGGCCGAGGACCCGTCAAACCCCGATTTCGAACAGGTGATCGAGATCGACGATGCCTATGGCAAATATTCGGTGTCGCGCCTGCCCTTGTCGCCGCATCAGGTGCGGGAATTCTATCACGTCACCTCGAAAGAGGCGTTCTGGCCCATCCTGCACAATTTCAAGGAACGCTATAACTACGACCCCGTGGACTGGCCCAATTTCCGCGAGGTGAACTGGACCTTCGCCGAGGCCGCCGCCGCCGAAGCGGCCGAGGGCGCGCTGGTCTGGGTGCATGATTACAACCTGTGGCTGGTGCCCGGTTACCTGCGCAAGCTGCGCCCCGATCTGCGCATCGCCTTTTTCCACCACACGCCCTTCCCGTCGGCGGATGCCTTCAACGTGCTGCCCTGGCGCAAGGAGATCATCGAAAGCCTGCTGGCCTGTGACGATGTGGGGTTCCACATCCCCCGCTATGCCGCAAATTTCGCATCCGTCGCCCGCAGCCTGTTCGATGTCGAATCCGTGGGCCGCGAGCGGGTGCCCGACAAGTGGATTTCCGAAGGCACCGCGCTGATCGAACGCATGATGCCGTCCGAGCTGCGCTATGACGGGCGCAGCATCTCGGTCAGCGTCGCGCCGGTGGGCGTCGATGTCGACTATATCACCGAGAACGCGCAATCCGACGAAGCCGTCGAGAAAGCCGCCGCCATCCGCGAAGAGCTGGGCGAGACGCAGCTGATCCTGTCGGTCGGGCGCACCGACTATACCAAGGGCGGGATCGAGCAGCTGGAAAGCTTTGAACGCGTGCTGGAGGCCAACCCGAACCTGATCGGCAAGGTGCGCCTGATGCATGTATCGGTGTCGGCCAACCGCAACATGACCGCGTATGAGGATATCCAGGGCGACCTGGAACAGGCCGCCGGTCGGATCAACGGGCGCTTCGGGACGCTGGACTGGCAGCCCATCGCGCTGATCTCGCGGGCGATCCCGTTCGTGGATCTGGTGTCCTATTACCGCGCGGCGGATGTCGCCTGGATCACGCCGCTGGCCGATGGCATGAACCTGGTGTGCAAGGAATTCATCGCCGCACGCGTCGATGGGGACGGTGTGCTGGTCCTGTCCGAATTCGCCGGTGCCGCGGTCGAATTGGAAAGCGCGGTGCTGACCAACCCGTTTTCGAACCGCTCGATGGACAGCGCGATCCTGACGGCGCTGAACATGCCGCGCGACGAACGGCTGACGCGCATGTCCAGCCTGCGCGAGGTGGTGCAATCGAACCCGGTCCAGAACTGGAAACCGGGCCGCCTGAAGACAGCAACCTCCAAGACCGTCGCCTCGGCCGCCTGACGCAACCGATTCTGGAACCGGCCCCGGGCCGGCCATTCAAACTGCGCGGTCGAATCGCCGGGAACGGCGCCGGTCAAGCGTCATCCGCCAACCCGCGCCCCTGCCGTGGCGGAAAATCGCTGCGCGGATTTGCCGCTTTGGCATGAAGTCGCGCATCGAAACTCTCCCTTAGGTTTATTCCTTCGTTGATCGAAACCTTTGCTAGCGTGAAGGGGGAAGCGCCAGATTACGGCCTTCCGTCTCTGCATTAAGTGAAGCGAATACGTCACCGATCGGGGTCGGCGCGGGTCGTCCGGCCACCCCCCAAAACCGGAGAATTTTCGATGAACAAAGACACCAACGAAATCGTGGAAAGCTATAACGACGCCTTCGATCCGGCGCCGGCAATCGCCAATCCGCGCGTCTATCAGGATCAGGGCGCGACCTTTGGCGGCGGCGGTGGCGGTGGGGGCGGCGGCGATACGCAGTCGCCCGATTTCTGCACCGTCTTCTGCGATCTGGCCTCAAGCGTTCGCGGCTAGGACACCTGCCATGCACCTGCACCCCGCTCTGGATGTTCGTCAGCTTTCGGCACGCGTCTCGTCGGAATTCGACGATGGAACAGAGCGGGGCCTTGAACACCAGACCCGCCTGATGTTTCGCAGCGCCATCGACAGCTTCGCCCTGCGGGACAACCCGCAACTGGCCGACGCGCTGCGGTCCGGCGCCATCGACAGCGCCACGCCCGGTGGCCAGGCGCTGAAGGATCGCGGTGTGCTTATCGATACCCCGCTGACATGGAGCAACGACATGGTTGTCCAATCCCTCGACCTGGCGCGGCGCGCGTTTCAGAACGTGCTTGGCGACGATCCCGAACGGGTCGAAGCGGCCACGCTGGCACAGCCCGTCTTCTCGATCATCGGTCAAGGGCGCGTGGCCGACAGCGTTCGGCGCCACGCCTGCGATATCGGTGCCATCGCCGCCGCCGAGGATCGCGGCCTGGAAACGGCGGATGCCGCGATGGTCTGCGCCGATACCTGGGACCACGCATTTTTCAGCGACCAGAACGCGCGGCTTGCCGATAGCGGGCTGCCTTATGTCTTTGCCTATGTCGATCAGACACGGGCGGTTGCCGGTCCGCTGTGTCGCGGCCGCGAGGCGGCGTGCTACACCTGTCTGTTCGAACGGCGCGCGGCCCATGGCCGGGCAGGCCGGGCGATCGAGGATTGGCTGTCGGCCCCCGCCGCCCCAGCAGATCCGCTGGCCCCGTCCCGTGCCGTGCCCAGTGCGATCGTCGCCACGACCGCCGCGGCCAATGCCGTCGCGCTTATGATTGCGCACCTGTCGGGGATGGAACACACGGCCCCGCTGGGCATGGTGCGCGAACAGGAATTGCTTTCGGGCACGTTCGAGGCCGGGATCGTGCTCAAGGCGCCGCGATGCCCTGTGTGCGGCACCCGTCCCGATTTCGCCCCGGGCGCCCCCCTGCGCACCGGCCGCCTGACATGGGAGGCGGCAGAGCGTGACTACAACGATTGAGCTTGCCGATATCAAGCGCATCGACGGCTTTGCCCTTCCCGATGCGCTGCGCGACACGATTGCCCGGGCGACGCATCCCCGGTTCGGGCTGATCAAGACCATTGTCGAAACCCCGGTGCCGCAGGGTCTGCCGCGGTTCCATCAATACAGCGCCTCGCTTGCGGATGTCCGACGCCTGCGCCGGGGGCGCAGCCGCGCGAGCGAGAAAGCCATTCGCGGCGGCGCGCTGGGATGCAATCCGGTCGATACGCTGTGGGCGGCGGTGGGCGAATCCGTCGAACGCTACAGCGCGGCGATCTACCCCGAGGACGCGATCGTCCATGGCACATGCGACAGCTTGCAGATCGACGACACCATCATGCGCAGGCTGATCCGGTTCTCGCCCGAGATGCTGGCAGACCCCGAGGTCTTTTTCCACGATTATGACCCCGACCTGCCCCGGGGCTGGGTGCGCGGCACGTCGCTTCTGGATGGCGCGCCGGTCTGGCTTGCGGCGCAATCGGTCGTCTTCAACTATCACATGGCGCATGATCACGAGCTGTTGTCGCACAACACATCGAACGGGATCGCCGCCGGCCAGGATATCGACGCCGCCCGCCTTGGCGGTCTGTGCGAGGTGATCGAACGTGACGCCTTCGCCTGTCACTGGATGCTGCGCCGCGCGCCCGATGCCCTGCCCGCGTCGCAGCTGGACACGCTGTCGCTGCCGCGCCAGGTGCGTGCCCTGATGAACAGCCCGTCGCACCGGCTGCGGGTCTTTGACATGCGCGTGGATATCGACATTCCGACCATCCTGGTGGTGCTGTCCAACAGCGATGACACGGTGTTCTGCATCGGGGCGTCCTGCAAACCGACCCTGGATCAGGCCGTGACCAAGGCGGTGTGCGAGTCGATCCACTGCTGGACCTATCTGGCGCAACAGCGGCTTCTGGGCGCACGGCCCGTCGCGTTCGAGGATATCTCGAACTTCCTGGAACACGCCGAATTCTATCTGGACCCGGTGCGCAAGCCCGCGTTCTGGTGGCTGACCGAGGGGGACGTCGCCGAATACCACACCGATTTCCCGAACGGCGACACGTCCACGGCAACGCTCGAGGCGCTGCTGGAACGGGTCGGCGCGGCCGGGCACATACCGGTGTGGTTCGACATGACCGGGATGGATGCGGCGCAACTGGGTCTGGCCGTGGGCAAGGTTGTCGTGCCGGGGCTTCAGCCGCTTTACAGCGGTCTGGCCATTCCCGATGACCTCAGACGGCTGGAACAGGCCGCGCCGCATCTGGGCCTCACACAGGTTGAATTGAACCGCGATCCCCACCCGTTCCCCTGAACCGCAAAGGCCCCGCCATGCCGATGATCGAACGCCTGCCCCTGTCCAGTGTCACACCGACCATCCGGATCGCGGGAATGGAACGCGACGGGTTCGACCTGGTCGAGTTGTTTGCCGAAAACACCAAGCTGCGGCCATCCAACATCCGTGCCCACCGCTACCGGATCATCCCGCATCTGCGAAGCGAGGCCGCCGTCCGCGCCGGGGCGCATGGGTACAAGGTCTATCTCGACGCGCCATCGCGCCCCCTGCCCGAGGTTCACAGCAATACCGCGCCGCGCGAATCCGCGCGTTTCTTTCCACCCCATTCGGACGCGCACCGGCAGGCGGTCGAACAAACCCTGGCCCATGCGCTGCGCCGGGACCGGCACCGCACCGCCGGCACGTGGCAGGATGTCGTCTATGCGCTGGGTCGCTACCCGTCGGCAGGCGGGCTGTTTCCGGTGGAACATTATGCGGTCCTGCCCGACCCCGATACCGGTGCCTTCGACGTCTGGTATGTCGATCCGAAGAACGGGCGGCTTGTGTTGGTCAATGGCGGCATTTCCGGTGATCTTCTGTACGGCGCGCTTGCCACCACGGCAGAGCGGCTGGGCCAACCCGCAGCCGTCCTGTTCCAGACGGTCCTGCATCAGCGCAGCACGGCGAAATACGGCGCGAGGGGCTATCGCTTCGCCCTGACCGAGGCCGGATGCGCGGCCCAATGCGTGCTGGACGCCGCGACGCGCGCGGATCTGGCCAGCCTGTGCTGGGGCGGGTATGTCGACGATGCGGTCAACGCGCTGCTGGATGTCGACGGCGTCGATGAAACCGCAATCGGCTGCATCCTGCTTGGCGCGCCGCAAACGGACGGGGCCGCGTGATGGGCGGCGCCACGATGACCGGCACGACCGGGCGGCTTGATGCGCTGCGGGCGCAGGTGGTCCGGCAATATCCCGACCTGGCCGGACGGGACGACATTCTGGCGCTGCTCGACCAGGTGCCGCGCACGCTTTACGCCGATCGCTATGCCGTGCTGGGCGAGACCGCATTCAAATCCTTCGACGGCAGCGCCCGGCACATGGACGAGGTTCTGTCCGATGCCCCGCTTGTGCTGTCCTATGACGCTGTCGGCCTGCCCGCATCGACGATCTCGGCCCCGTCCATCGTGTTGAAATTCATCGCACTTCTGGATCCGCAACCCGGCGAACAGATCGTCGAGGTCGGATCGGGATGCGGCTGGATGGCCGCGATGATCGCGCGCCGCGTCGGGCCGGACGGCCATGTCACGGGGATCGAGATCCTGCCCGAGGTCGCACGCGCCGCAAGCGCCCGCGCCGCCCGCATCGGCCCGGCGAACTTGACCCTGCTCGCGGGCGATTTCAACGATGCGCTGCCCGGCCTGCCGCCACAGGACAGGATCGTGGCCACGGCGGCGTTCGACCGGGTGCCGCTGGCGATGCTGCGCGCGCTGAAGCCCGACGGTGTGCTGTTGCTGCCGGTGACCATCGCCCATGCGGTGAATGCGGCGCTGCTGATGGACCGTACGGGCCACGTCATCGCGCAGCTGCCATCGCTGTTCGTCCCGGCAACCGGAGCGTTCGGGGTATCGGCCCTTCTGCCAGACTGGTCGGCGGCGACCGGGCTGGCGCATCCCGGCACCCGCAGCGCAGAGCTGAGCGCGCGGTTCGACCGGCTGGGCGATCGCGCCTTTGGCCTGCGGTCATTCGTGGCCGCGACCGAGCCGCAGGGCTTCCTGTCGCGCCGGCCCGATCCGAAAACCGGTAAATCCGCGCCCGGCTGGGCCTTTGGCACGACCTATTCCCAGGGCGCGCTGACCATAACGGATCGCGACGGGGTATTCGTACACGGAAGCCCCGACCGGGCGACCGAAGAGCTCGACCGCCTTGTCGCGCGTTGGGTGGCGGTGCTGCGCCCTGCGCCGACCGATCTGCATATCCGGCCCGGCCCACCCACAGCCGACGGCAACGCGCTGTCGCTTGTGGCCACGGCGGACGCGGCATGAGGTGGCTGGCGATCATCGGGCTGGGCTGCGCGACCGCGGCCATGGCGGGGTCCGATCAAGGCGCCGACACCCTGGCCCCCGCCCCGCGCCCCGGAACGGTCGCGGCCCAGGTCGCCCCCCGGTTCGCGGCGTTTGCGGGCCTGTGGCAAGGCAAGTGGGAGGGGACGCTGGACGTTGTCTTCGCCCTGCAAAGCGCCGATCAGACGGACTGCCGCGCCTATGTCTCGTGGGGGCAGAACGCGCTGGTCGCGGATGCAGGCGAAACCGTCACCCCCTGCCGCGAGGTGGGCGGAGAGCTGGTGATCTGGATGGGCGAGCACAACATGATCGTGCTGGAACCCGATCAGGACGATACGCTGTTCGGCCTGTTCTATACCCAGGATGCCGAGCGTCCCTTTCGCGTGGTCCTGCGCCCCGAAAGCCGCGAAAATGACGGCGGATGACGCGGCAGAGCCCGCCTTTGTCTTCACCGATATGGCGGGCCGCGTCTGTACGTTGCCGGTCAAGGACGGGCGCGGCTTTTCCGGCTCTGTCCTGCCCGAATGGTGTGCGCCCAGCCATAGCGATCTTTGTTTCGAACCGGACGACACCGCATGTTTCGGGGCCGCGGGCGACTATGCGTTCGGCTGGATCGCGCAGCGCCGGGGGGGCGCGCCGGCCTGGTTCGACAGCCGGGCCATGCTGGAACGGACAGTGCAACGCCTGGCGGCGCATGGGATCGAGATCCGCGCAGGCTTCGAGGCCGAGTTTTACCTGTTCGACACCGCCCGGATCGTGGCGGGGCTGAGCCACAGCGAAATCACCCTGGAAAGCGCCGACATGGTCGATCAGCATCCGCGCGCCGCGTCACCCTATCGGATCGGATACCCCCGGATGCAGTTCCGGCCGCCCCCCTTCGACCGGCATCGCGGTCTGCGCCGCCGTATCGCGCAGCGCCTGTCGGCGCTGGGGGTCAACGTCGTGCATCACGACCACGAAGCCGGGCCGGGCCAGCAGGAATTCGCCCTGGCCCCCGCTACGCCGGTGGCGGCCTGCGACGCGCTGTCGGTCCTGAAACTGGTGACGCATGAGCTGGCCGATCTGGGTGGAATGACGGCAAGCTTCATGCCGCTGCCCCTGTCCTGGTGTCCGGGCAGCGGCCTGCATCTGCATCTGTCGGCGCGGCAGAATGGCAAGGACATGCTGTTTGCCACGACCGGGCGCACCGATGCGGGGCGGCAGGCGGTTCGCAGGCTGACGGCCGCCATACCCTGCCTGGCCGCGTTCGCGACCCCCTCGCCCTCGGGGCTGCGCCGGTTGTGGATGATGCACAACGCGCCGGGTCCGGGCGGCGGCGTTGCGGGCTATGGCAGCCGCCGGGGTCTGGTGCGGCTGATCGCGCCCGATACCGGCCGCGACGGGCGGGTCGAGCTGCGCTTTCCCGATGCCTCGGGCGATCCCTATGCGATGATGACGGCTGTTCTTGGATGCATGTTTCTGCACCCGCCCGAGCCGATGCCAGCCCCCGATCACGCGCCGGTTCTGGCGATGCGGCCGCTTCTGGACCAGGCGATGCGTTGTCTTGAGCCGGTGCTTGACGCGGCGGGCGCGCATCCGCGCTATGCGCCTGCTTATCATGGCTTTCGCCAGCGCGAGCTGGACGCGCTGGCCATGGCGCCGTCGATCGCGGAAATGCAACTGCATCTGGGGTGTTAGGCCAATGTCGCGTTTGCACAGCCCCCCGGTCACAGCGGATAATGCGGCGTACGAGACCGCGCTGCGCCATGACCGGATCGCGCAGATCGAACATCGGATGAAGCGCCCGCTTCCGGACGGGTTGATAGCCCTGGTGCGCGATTTTGCCCGCTGCGGGGGGAACGAAACCCGCCAGAACCTGCATCGTCATTACGACCTGGCCCGCCCCCATGCCGCCTATGGCGATCACGATCCGGTCAATTTCGAATGGGCTTTATGGATGGGCGCCTTTGTCTGGGAGACCCCCGTCGGCAGTGCCCATTGCATCGGCCCGCCCGACCCGCTGGCAAGCGCCATTCTGGACACCAGTCCGCGTGGGGGACAGGAGCGGCTTGTGGTGCATCTTGGCGCGGCGGGGCGCGACATTCCCCCGTTAGACGGCGCGCGCGCGCTCGTTCCGCTGCGTCTGGCCGCCGAAAGCCTGACGCTTCACGCGATTTGTCGCGATGGGATCTGTACCGCGCGGCCCGTCTATCCGCTGCCGCCGCGACCCCGGCCAGAGTTCCCCCAATGGTACGACACGGGGGATTTCACCTGGACGAAGATGTCATGCAGCCCACATGGCGGGTTCTGCCTGGCGGTGCTGCTGGAAATCGCCGGTTGGACCGTGTCGCCGACGCATCTGTCGTCGGGGGGGCGTGGCCTGGCGCTGTCCCATGCGGAAAAGCGTGCGATCCTGACCCCAGATGGCCAGATCGGCGTTCTGACCCGCCATCAATCCGAAACGTCGCGCGCCCTGTCCGCCGCGATGGATTCCCTGCCCGATGACGCCCCCCTTGGCCCGATCCGATGGCCCGCGGCGGCCCCTCATCCGGTGATACCCCGCCGCGTCGACAGGGACGGCACGCTTTGGTGCGACGCATGACCGCGCTTCGCCCCATCGACACCGGCGATATCCCGGACATCATCCGCGCCGCACAGGCGATGTTGCAGGAATCCGACTGGCGGCATTTCGGGCTGGATGCGCAAAGCGTCGACCGGCTGGCCCGGCGGGTGATCTTGGATCGGGACAAGCCCCGGCTGGGCCTGATCGCGCGAAATCCAAAGGGGGACGTGTCCGGGATCATGGCTGCCGAGATCGACGATCTGGAATGGGTGGTCGGGCGGCGCGCGATCAACATCTTCACATTCGTGCCCCCACAGAATGCCGGCAGCCTGATCGGCCCGCGCCTGATCCGTGCCTTTCTGGACTGGGCGCAACGCCATCAGGTCGATGCGGTCGAATTCGGCGTATCCTCGGGCGTGCGGCTGGACTCGTCGGACCGTCTGTTGCGCGCGCTGGGGTTTCAACCCGTCCAGGGCACTTATCTGACGGGGGAAAGCCGATATTGATGGCCCAGGAAATCCCCCGCGATCCGATGGTCGGACAAAACGCAGGCCGACCCGCCTTTGCCCTCCATGACGGTCGCCAGCCTCTCCTCGACCGGGGCATCCGGCGCGGCAAATACCATGGCCCGCCACAGCGTCGCACGGGTGACCGAGAACGCCTCGTACCGCAGCGCGATCAACAGGTCGGGCGAAAACCAGTGCAGCGCGCGCGTCTCGTCTGGCGCATGAAAGCCCAGCAACCAGGCCAGGGATCGCTGCGGATCGAAATCCAGGTCGGGATACCGCCGCAGGGCAATGTCGCGCATGAATGGCAGGATCTGTTTATCGATGATCTTTCGATCCCGGGCGGGGTGGATGCGCATCTAGCCGCGCCGGCAGATGTCACGCATCTGGGCCGAGGTCGGCGGCACCAGGTTGCACGACGCCGAATGCGCCGCCCGCGCACGAACCGCATCCACCAGCGCCCCGGAAAACCACACAAGCAGGCCGATCAGGCAAAGCGTGGTCAGCGTGAATGCAATCGCAATGCGCACTGTCATCTTGTCGGCCCCTTGGATGCGGATGGGCCCGGCGCCCACCACTCAGGCGGGATCATAGCGCGTCTTTTTCGGGTCATACGTGCGCGATGCCGCAGCGCCTTGAACTGGCACGAACTGGCCGTTCTGCCCCGTTGGCCCTAGCGGCTTCCCGCCGATCCGACGCCAATCACCATCGAAAGGATTTGCAAGATGAGGCCCTTCGCAGAAAGCATCACCCGCGGTGTCTGGCGCGAAATCACGGTGGCCGGACTGCTTCAGGTGGCTGCGGTCGGGATCAACCTGTTCGGTCTGTCGATCCTGCGCGGGGGCGAGGGGGGATCGGCCATCGCCTCGGCCTTTGCGCTGCTGTTCGCGACCGGCGTTCTGGTGACATACTTCACCGGGTTTCTGTCCAACTACGCCTGCGCCAAGACCGATATCAAGCTGCGTCAACAGCTGTTGCAGCTGCCGCAGATCCCCGCATCGCGTGCCAATAATGACGTGTCGATCGCGGTCGGTGTCATTGTCTTTTACGTGTTCGCCCCCGGTCAGACGGTGGCCTGCGCCATTTATCTGGTACAGCTACATCGGCTCGACCCGATGGCATTTCTGACGCTATCTGGCGGCGTTCTGCTCGCGCTTTTACCGCTGCTAGGCTACACGCGTTGGCGCGGCCGGATGATCGGACGGGTCCGCCAGGCGCGCAACAGCCTTCTCGATCATCACGATGCAGCAAACGCCGTGAAATGCGGGCGGCTAGAGACATATCGGCGCGACTATCTGCGCTTTGTGGTTTTCGATGCCCTGCTCGGGCTGCTGTTCATCCTGACAATGATTGGGCTGGTTTTTCTGGTCAGTGACATGCTGGCGGCCAAGGATCAGCTTGCCGGGCTGGCGCTGATCGTGCTGATCCTGTTTCAGATACGCAGCCTTGCGGTGGCATTCAGTCTTTATCAGGAGAATCGCAAAAGCGCCCGCGCCATTGCCCATGACCTTGCAAGACAAGACCGTCGCAGCGCCATCGACTGATGGCTGAGGTCATGATTTCTATTTTTTCTGGCATTTTTTATCGACTGGTTGCGGGAGTAGGATTTGAACCTACGACCTTCAGGTTATGAGCCTGACGAGCTACCGGGCTGCTCCATCCCGCGTCACTGTCGATTTTTGTCGTTTAGAGAGATTATTGGTTTTTTTCTAGGTTTGGCGGTGACCTACTCTCCCACGTCTTGAGACGCAGTACCATCGGCGCAACCGAGCTTAACGGCCGAGTTCGGGATGGGATCGGGTGTTTCTCTGGCGCTGTGACCACCAAACCGAGGAAAAAACCAAGTCAAGTCAAGTACATGTGTGTTTTGTGTATGCTTCTGACCAGTATTAGCCTTGCTATTACTGGATCAAATCAAGCCTATCGGACAATTAGTACCGGTCAACTGAACGCATTGCTGCGCTTACATCTCCGGCCTATCGACGAGGTGGTCTACCTCGGTCCTCAGGGATACCTTGTTTTGAGGGGGGCTTCCCGCTTAGATGCCTTCAGCGGTTATCCTGTCCGATCATAGCTACCCTGCACTACCGTTGGCACGATAACAGGTCCACCAGTGGATCGTTCACCCCGGTCCTCTCGTACTAGGGGCAACTCCTCTCAAGTATCCTACACCCACGGCAGATAGGGACCGAACTGTCTCACGACGTTCTAAACCCAGCTCACGTACCTCTTTAAACGGCGAACAGCCGTACCCTTGGGACCTGCTCCAGCCCCAGGATGAGATGAGCCGACATCGAGGTGCCAAACACTGCCGTCGATATGGACTCTTGGGCAGTATCAGCCTGTTATCCCCGGCGTACCTTTTATCCGTTGAGCGATGGCCCTTCCACGCGGGACCACCGGATCACTATGGCCGTCTTTCGACTCTGCTCGACTTGTCAGTCTCGCAGTCAGGCTGGCTTCTGCCATTGCACTCAACGAGCGATTTCCGACCGCTCTGAGCCAACCTTCGCGCGCCTCCGTTACTCTTTAGGAGGCGACCGCCCCAGTCAAACTACCCGCCACACAGGGTCCCGGCACCGGATAACGGTGCGCGGTTAGACATCAAGCAGAACAAGGGTGGTATCTCAAGGGAGGCTCCACAGGAACTGGCGTTCCTGCTTCGAAGCCTACCACCTATCCTGCACATGTTGTGCCTGATGCCAGTGTGAAGCTGTAGTAAAGGTGCACGGGGTCTTTCCGTCTAACCGCGGGAAGCCTGCATCTTGACAGGCAATTCAATTTCGCTGAGTCGATGTTGGAGACAGCGGGGAAGTCGTTACGCCATTCGTGCAGGTCGGAACTTACCCGACAAGGAATTTCGCTACCTTAGGACCGTTATAGTTACGGCCGCCGTTTACCTGGGCTTCAATTCGGAGCTTGCACCCCTCCTTTTAACCTTCAGGCACCGGGCAGGCGTCAGACCCTATACGTCGTCTTGCGACTTCGCAGAGCCCTGTGTTTTTAGTAAACAGTCGCCACCCCCTGGTTTGTGCCCCCAGCTCCAAGTTGCCTTGGAACCGGGCCTCCTTCTCGCGAACTTACGGAGGTATTTTGCCGAGTTCCTTCAACATCGTTCTCTCAAGCGCCTTGGTATGCTCTACCAGTCCACCTGTGTCGGTTTAGGGTACGGTCTGATGGAGGGCTATTTCCAGGAACCTCTCAGCGGCCCACCCAATCCGATAAGGGTGAACAACAGTCGAGATCCGTCACATCCTCCTGGCCTAGGAATATTAACCTAGTTCCCATCGTCTACGCATTTCTGCCTCGACTTAGGGGCCGGCTTACCCTGCTCAGATTAGCTTTAAGCAGGAACCCTTGGACTTTCGGCGAGAGTGTCTCTCACACTCTTTGTCGCTACTCATGTCATCATTCTCGCTAGTGATCGCTCCACCGTTCCTCACGGACCGGCTTCATCGCCAAACCCTGTCCTCCAATGATCCCCGAAAGGATCGAAGGAGGAATGGGTTTTATCACACTACGCTCTGCTACCATGCCTTACGGCATCCTCAGCTTCGGCTCGTGGCTTGAGCCCCGTTACATCTTCGCCGCAGGACAACTTGTTTAGACCAGTGAGCTGTTACGCTATCTTTAAAGGATGGCTGCTTCTAAGCCAACCTCCTGGTTGTTTTGGTCGTCCCACCTGCTTTCCCACTTAGCCACGAATTGGGGGCCTTAGCTGGAGGTCAGGGTTGTTTCCCTCTCCACGACGGACGTTAGCATCCGCCGTGTGTCTGCCATCTAGTACTCCCGGGTATTCGGAGTTTGGTTAGGATCAGTAAGCCTGTGGGGCCCCATTACCCATCCAGTGCTCTACCCCCCGGGGTATTCGGATGACGCTCTACCTAAATAGATTTCGCAGAGAACCAGCTATCTCCGAGTTTGATTGGCCTTTCACCCCTAGGCACAGCTCATCCCGATCTTTTTCAACAGATGTGGGTTCGGTCCTCCAGTAAGTGTTACCTTACCTTCAACCTGGCCATGCCTAGATCACTCGGTTTCGGGTCTGATCCTACGAACTCTGTCGCCCTATTAAGACTCGCTTTCGCTGCGCCTACACCTAACGGCTTAAGCTTGCTCGTAAGACCAAGTCGATGACCCATTATACAAAAGGTACGCCGTCAGCTCGCAAGGAGCCTCCGACTGATTGTAGGCGTTCGGTTTCAGGTACTGTTTCACTCCCCTCGTCGGGGTGCTTTTCACCTTTCCCTCACGGTACTGGTTCGCTATCGGTCAGTAAGGAGTACTTAGCCTTCGAAGGTGGTCCTCCGATCTTCAGACAGGATTTCACGTGTCCCGCCCTACTTAATACGTACCTCAAAGCTTCCCATACGGGGCTATCACCCGCTATGGCCCTGCTTCCCAACAGGTTCTGGTCACTTATCGGTCTCGGCTGGTCCCCGTTCGCTCGCCGCTACTAGGGGAGTAGCTATTGCTGTCCTTTCCTCCGGGTACTTAGATGTTTCAGTTCCCCGGGTTTGCTCTTAAAACCCTATATATTCAGGTAATAAGTACTTGGTTTACCCCGCTATTGAATGACCTTGCGGTCAACAATAGTGGAATATCAAGTGGGTTGCCCCATTCGGAAATCCATGGATCAAAGCCTATTCTCGGCTCCCCATAGCTTATCGCAGAGTATCACGTCCTTCATCGCCTCTTACTGCCAAGGCATCCACCAAACGCCCTTCTCGCGCTTGATCTGATCCAGAAAAAGCAAGGCTCTTGGCAGGGCCAAACTTCGTGCCGATCGAACGGCGCTCCGGATCAGAAGTCATACATTTTCCCGCCCGCCTTCCTGGTTCGTGAAGGCGGACATGATGCGATCTTCCGATCACATCAGGTTAGTGTACTTGACTTGGACAACATCGTCGTTTCGGAAGGGATACGCGGTTCCA
>NZ_NSBT01000006.1:2500-177200 GCF_002285435.1 Actibacterium ureilyticum | reverse complement strand
GCGATCAGTTCCACGCCGAAGCTCAGGTTGTCACCCGGCATCACCATCTCGGTGCCCGCGGGCAGTTCGACCGTGCCGGTCACGTCCGTGGTCCGGAAGTAGAACTGCGGGCGATAGTTCGCGAAGAACGGCGTGTGACGGCCACCTTCGTCCTTGGTCAGGATATAGACCTCGGCTTCGAACTTGGTGTGCGGGTTCACCGAACCCGGCTTGCACAGAACCTGGCCACGCTCGACCGCTTCACGGTCGATACCGCGCAGCAGCGCGCCGATGTTGTCGCCCGCCTCGCCGCGATCCAGCAGCTTGCGGAACATTTCAACGCCGGTACAGGTCGTCTTCTGCGTGTCCTTGATGCCGACGATTTCCAGTTCGTCGCCAACGTTCACGACGCCGCGCTCGACACGCCCGGTCACAACCGTACCGCGGCCCGAGATCGAGAACACGTCTTCGATCGGCATCAGGAACGCGCCGTCAACCGCACGTGCCGGCTGCGGGATGTATTCGTCGACAGCCGCCATCAGTTCGGCGATCTTCTGCTCGCCGATTTCCGGGTCGCGGCCTTCCAGAGCGGCCAGCGCCGAACCGGCGATGATCGGGATATCGTCGCCCGGATAGCCGTATTCGTTCAGCAGCTCGCGGACTTCCATTTCCACCAGCTCCAGCAGCTCTTCGTCATCGACCTGGTCGACCTTGTTCAGGAACACCACCATCGACGGGATGCCGACCTGACGGCCCAGCAGGATGTGCTCGCGCGTCTGGGGCATCGGGCCGTCGGCCGCGTTCACCACCAGGATCGCACCGTCCATCTGCGCCGCACCGGTGATCATGTTCTTCACATAGTCGGCGTGGCCGGGGCAGTCGACGTGGGCATAGTGACGGTTCTCGGTCTCGTATTCCACATGCGCGGTCGAGATCGTGATCCCGCGCGCTTTCTCTTCCGGCGCGCCGTCAATCTCGTCATACGCCTTGAAGTCGCCGAACTGCTTCGTGATCGCTGCCGTCAGAGTCGTCTTGCCGTGGTCAACGTGGCCAATCGTGCCAATGTTGCAATGCGGCTTGTTACGTTCAAACTTTTCCTTAGCCATTCTTCAGGGCGCCTCGTGGATTAGGGGGCCGGGATCGGCCCGATTCAGCATCGCGCGCTAGTTATTGGCTGCGGAAGAGAAAATCAAGCGTCAGTTGCTTGCCGGCGCTTCGGCGCCCGCTGTTTCCGCCGCCACGGGCAGTGCGTCCGAAACCCCTGCCCCGCCATCGACCGCGTCGACATGGCCGAACCATTCGGCGCGGTTCTTGACCAGCCACCGTTCGATCGACAGGGCCGCGTTGAAGGCCAGCGCCTGCATCTGTTCCTCGCGCGAGCGAGTCAGGCCGGTGCCGATGACGGTTTCGCCGTTCAGCCCCTCCAGCACCGTCAGGCGCTTGCCTTCCTCGTTCAGCTTCTCGCCCGCCGCGTCGTCCCAGACATTGGCCGTCAGAACGATGGCCGATTTCGGCGCCAGAACCACGGGCACGCCGGGCACGGCCAGCGAATAGCCGTCCAGGCTGACGCCCAGGTGATAATATTTGTCGCCCTCGTAACGGCCGAAACGGCGTGTGATCTCTTGCTTCAGGACGGCTTCCCATTCCTCGGCCGTGGCGGCGCGGGACGGGGGCACGCGCTGTGCGTTGGTGGTCACGACGATATTGTGGCCCAGACGGAAATCGCCCAGCGGCTCGGGCGGCTTGGACAGGTCAAGCTCGGATTGTCCGCAATTGGCCAGAACAGCCAGCACAAGAAAGGCCAGTACCCGTTTCATTCGTCCCCCCTTCGTCCGCGCGATCAGGTAAAGCGGTTGTCGCGCGGGAAGCCCCGCGGTGCCATGCGGCCGGCGCTGGCGCGTTTGCCGGTCCATTCCCGCAGGTCGGTTTCGGTGCGGGTGCGCCCGGCGGGGTCCTTCCAGCTGAGCCCGTCGGCCATGTTGAACGTCGTTGCGTCCATCAGCCCGCCATCCTTGTATTTCTGCAGGCGCACGCCCTTGCCGCGGCCCATCTCGGGCAGTTCATCCAGCGGGAAGACCAGGACCTTGCGGTTCTCGCCCACGCAGGCCACGGTGTCGCCTTCGACGAACCGGCAGACCCGGGCGCGCACGTCGCCGCGCACGTTCAGCACCTGCTTGCCCGCGCGGGTCTGGGCCACCACATCCTCGGCCGGCGCGATGAAGCCGTCACCGGCAGTCGATACCACCAGCAGCTTCGCGTCGGGCCGGTGGGTGAACAGCGTCACGATCTCGGCCTCGTTCGGCAGATCGACCATCAGCCGCACCGGCTCGCCCATGCCGCGCCCACCAGGCAGTTGCGATGCCGAAATCGTATAGAACCGCCCGTTGGTGCCGAACACCACCAGCCGGTCCGTTGTCTCGGCATGGAAGATGAACCGCCCTTCGTCGCCATCCTTGAACTTCAGCTCCTGGTCCAGCGCGATATGCCCCTTCATCGCGCGGATCCAGCCCATCTTGGAACAGACGATGGTGATCGGCTCGCGCTCGATCATCGCCTCCAGCGGGACGTCCTCGATCTCGGTCGCTTCGGCGAATTGCGACCGGCGCGCGCCGCCTTCGGCCTTCTTGCCGAAGGTCGCGCGGGTTTCGCGCAGCTCGTCCGCGATCTTGGCCCATTGCAGCTCTTCGCTGCCCAGCAGATCCTCCAGCCCCGCGCGCTCCACCAGCAACGCGTCGTATTCCTTGCGCAGCTCGATCTCTTCGAGCCGCCGCAAGCTGCGCAGCCGCATGTTCAGAACCGCGTCGGCCTGAACCTCGGTCAGGCCCAGCCCCTCGTCGCGGGCAGGCTCGGGCGTGACGTAATCGGCCTCGGACATCGCGCGGACATGATCCTTGCCCCAATCCTCGCGCATCAAAGCGGCCTTGGGGTCGTCGTCATAGCGGATGATGTCGATCACGCGATCCAGGTTCAGGAAGGCGGTGATGAAGCCTTCGAGCACCTCCAGCCGGTGATCGATCTTGTCCAGCCGGTGCTGGCTGCGGCGCTGCAACACCTCGCGCCGGTGATCCAGGAACGCGCGCAGCACCTCTTTCAGGCTGCTGACCTTGGGCGTGCGCCCGTCGATCAGCACGTTCATGTTCAGGCTGAACCGAATCTCCAGGTCCGAGTTCCGGAACAGCGTGTTCATCAGGATCTCGGGCTCGACGTTCTTCGACTTCGGCTCCAGGATCAGGCGGATGTCCTCGGCGCTTTCGTCGCGCACATCGCCCAGGATCGGGATCTTCTTCAGCTGGATCAGTTCGGCGATCTTTTCGATCAGGCGCGATTTCTGCACCTGATACGGGATTTCGGTCACAACGATCTGCCACTGACCACGGCCCAGATCCTCGACCTCCCATTTCGCGCGCAGGCGGAACGCGCCGCGCCCGGTGCGATAGGCCTCCAGGATATTCTCTTTCGGCTCGACGATCACGCCGCCGGTGGGGAAATCGGGGCCGGGGATATGGTCCAGCAGGGTCTCGTCGCGGGCATTCGGCGCCTTGATCAGGTGCAGGCAGCCATTGATCAGCTCTTCGACGTTATGGGGCGCGATATTCGTGGCCATCCCAACCGCGATCCCGCTGGAGCCATTGGCCAGCAGATTCGGGAACGCCGCGGGCAGCACCTCGGGCTCTTCCTCGCGCCCGTCATAGTTCGGGCGGAAGTCGACGGCGTTCTCGTCCAGGCCCGCCATCAGCGCCTCGGCCGCCGTGGTCAGCCGCGCTTCGGTATAACGCATGGCCGCCGGGTTATCGCCGTCGATATTGCCGAAGTTCCCCTGGCCGTCGACCAGCGGATAGCGCATGTTGAAATCCTGCGCCAAGCGGGCCATCGCGTCATAGATCGCGCCATCGCCATGCGGGTGGTATTTCCCCATCACCTCGCCCACGACACCGGCGCATTTGCGGAAACCGCCATTGGGCGACAGCTTCATCTCGCGCATGGCATAGAGAATCCGGCGATGCACCGGCTTCAGCCCGTCACGCGCATCGGGCAGCGCCCGGTGCATGATCGTGCTGAGCGCATAGGTCAGGTACCGTTCGCCAATGGCCCGGCGCAGGGGCTCGGCGATCTCGATATTGGGGGTGTCGTCCTGCTGATCCATGTATCTTGTGTACTCAAGCCCGCGCGCCCCGACAAGCGGCTTCGCGCAGCTTGGGGGGCCAGATCGCGACTCTTTCCCCCTGAAATCGGTGCCCCGCAGGCTGTAGATGAAGCCATGGCCGTCACCGGAGGGGAAAGTCGTGTTTAACAAGTTGTTCGTGTACGCAGGGCTTATGAGTGGTGCCCTGTTCGTGACCTCGGGTGACGGCCACAGCCAGGAGGCGACGCTGCAAAAAGCCGCCTTCACCCCCGATGATCAGATGACCGCGGCCAAGCCGGCCTCGGAGGTGATCAAGAAACGCGTGACATTTCATGTGCCCCAGGCCGACCGGATGATCTTTGTCGATCAGCGCGACGCGCCGGCAGGTTATGTCAACACCCGCCCCTTCGCGATCGCAACCGCGCCCGAGCCCGCCACCGGCGCGGATACGGACACGGATTGGCGCCGCGTCACCGGCAACAGCGTCAACCTGCGCGCCGGTCCGGGCACCGGCAACGCGGTGGTCGGGCGCCTGACCAAGGGCACCCGCGCAATCGCGCTTCAGGTCATGCCAAACGGCTGGGTGCATCTGGACGTTCCGACGCTGGGCGTTTCGGGCTATATGTCCGGCGACTTCCTGACCGCACGGAACTGAGCCCGATTGCGGCCCTCGCCGCTTTGCCCTAGCCTGCGCAAAACGTCTTGGCGGGGCTCATGAGCGGCAAAACCATCCTGATCACCGGCTGTTCGACCGGCATCGGTTACGATGCGGCGCACAGCCTGAAAGCGCGCGGCTGGCGCGTCTTTGCCACCTGCCGCCAACCCGCCGATTGCGACCGGCTTCTGGACGAGGGGCTGGAAAGCCTGGTGCTGGATTACGAGGATCCCGCCAGCATCGCGGCGGCGGTCGAATCCGTGCTGGACCGCACGGGCGGCACGCTGGACGCGCTGTTCAACAACGGCGCCTATGCGATCCCCGCCCCATTGGAAGACGTGCCGCGCGACGCCATGCGCGCGATATTCGAGGCCAACCTGATCGGCTGGCACGATCTGACCAACCAAGTGATCCCCGCCATGCGCGCCCAGGGGCACGGGCGGATCATCAATTGCTCGTCGGTTCTGGGGCTGGTCGGGATGAAATGGCGCGGCGCCTATGTCGCCACCAAATTCGCGCTGGAGGGGATGACCGATGTCCTGCGCCAGGAAATGGACGGCACCGGCATTCGCGTCAGCCTGATCGAACCCGGCCCCATCGCCACCCCGTTCCGCAAGAACGCCGTCGCCCAGTTCGAGAAATGGATCGACTGGGAATCCTCGGCCCGCGCCGATCAGTATCGCGAAAGCCTGCTCGATCAGCTTTACAAGGGCAGCTCGGGGCCAAGCTGGCCTGCGTCGGCCGTGACCGCAAAGCTGATCCATGCGGTCGAATCCCCCAGGCCGCGCGCGCGCTATTTCGTCACCACCCCCACGCATATCGCCAACGGGCTGCGCCGGGTCCTGCCCACCGGGCTGCTGGACCGCGCGCTGGGGCGGGGCTGACCACAAACGCCGCAGGCCGGAATTTCCTGTTCGCTTTTGCCGCACATCTCGCTAGATCAAGGGCGAAAGAAGGAAACACCATGCTTCAGGACCCTCTGTTCATCATTGTCGCCATCGCCACGCTGGCCGTTCTGGCCATTCTGATGGTGGGCATCGGCGGCTTCGCCAAGGGCGGCGACTTCAACCGCAAGCACGCCAACCGGATCATGCGATACCGCATCCTGGCCCAAGCCATCGCCATCGCGCTGATCCTTGTCTATGTCTTCTTCCGCCGCATGGGGGGCGCGTGATGGTTGTCCTGAACAAGATCTATACCCGCACCGGCGACCGTGGCGAAACCGCCCTGGGCGATGGCAGCCGCGTGGTGAAATATGCCACCCGCGTCGAAACCTATGGCACCGTTGACGAGACCAACGCCACCGTCGGCATGGCGCGCCTGCATGCCACGGGAGAGATGGACAAGCGCCTGGCCGCGATCCAGAACGACCTGTTCGATCTGGGCGCGGATCTGTGCCGCCCCGACATGGACAAGGACGATCAGGCCGAATACCCGCCCCTGCGGCTGGCCGCATCTCAGGTCGACCGGCTGGAGGGCGAAATCGACGCGATGAACGCCCCCCTAGCCCCGCTGCGCAGCTTCATCCTGCCCGGCGGTTCGGCGCTGTCGGCGCATCTGCACCTGTGCCGCACCGTATCGCGCCGTGCCGAGCGGCTGGCGGTGGCATTGGCCGAGGCCGAACCGATCAACCCCGACGCGGTCAAATACCTCAACCGGCTAAGCGACTGGTTCTTCGTGGCCGCCCGTGTGGCCAATGGCGACGGTCAGGACGATGTGCTGTGGGTGCCGGGAGCAAACCGCTGACCCAGCGGCAGCCCTGTCGCCCCGGAACAGCCGCCAAACCATCGCGAAACAACTGAAAATATCGATACGCGACGTCGAAATGTTATATCCCGTCGATTTTGGTCTGTTTTCCCCCGAAATGACTCGATACACAGTCGCGGAGAGCATTCGCGCCCCAGGATTGCGGGGCATTGATTGAGGAGAACCACGCCGATGAAGGTCCTTGTACCTGTGAAGCGCGTGATCGACTACAACGTGAAGGTTCGCGTGAAGGCGGACGGGAGCGGTGTCGATCTTGCCAATGTTAAGATGTCGATGAACCCGTTCGACGAGATTGCGGTTGAAGAGGCGATCCGCCTGAAGGAGGCCGGCAAGGCCGACGAGGTTGTGGCTGTCAGCATCGGCGTCAAGCAGGCGCAGGAGACGCTGCGCACGGCGCTGGCGATGGGCGCGGACCGGGCGATCCTGGTGGTGGCCGCCGATGACTTGCACACCGATATCGAGCCGCTGGCCGTGGCCAAGATCCTGAAGGCCATCGTCGACGAGGAACAGCCCGGGCTGGTCATCGCCGGCAAGCAGGCGATCGACAATGACATGAACGCCACCGGCCAGATGCTGAGCGCGCTGCTGGGCTGGTCCCAGGCGACCTTTGCCAGCGAGATCGACATCGACGGCGACGCGGCCAAGGTCACGCGCGAGGTCGATGGCGGCCTGCAGACGATCTCGGTCAAGCTGCCCGCGATCGTCACCGCCGACCTGCGCCTGAACGAGCCGCGCTATGCGTCGCTCCCGAACATCATGAAGGCCAAGAAGAAGCCGCTGGACGAGAAGACCGCCGCCGATTACGGCGTCGATGTCGCCCCGCGGCTGGAGATTGTGTCGACCGCCGAACCGGCCGCGCGCAGCGCCGGGATCATGGTCGGCTCGGTCGACGAGCTGGTTGCGAAACTCAAAGAAGCGGGGGCTGTGTGATGGCTGTACTTTTGCTGGCCGAAGTGACCAATGGCGAATTGTCGCTGGACGCCACCGCCAAGGCGGTGAGCGCGGCGAAAGCCCTGGGCGACGTGACCGTTCTGTGCGCCGGTGCATCGGCCGCCGCCGCCGGTGAGGCCGCCGCCAGGATCGACGGCGTGGCCAAGGTCCTGGTGGCCGAGGACGCCACGCTGGGCCACCGCCTGGCGGAACCCACCGCGGCGCTGATCGTCAGCCTGGCCGACGGCTATTCCCACATCGTGGCGCCCGCGACCACCGACGCCAAGAACGTGATGCCGCGCGTGGCCGCGCTGCTGGACGTGATGGTGATCTCGGACGTCTCGGGCGTGGTGGATGCCGACACGTTCGAACGGCCCGTCTATGCGGGCAACGCCGTTCAGACGGTAAAGTCGAAAGATGAAAAGAAGGTTATCACCTTCCGCACCGCGACCTTCGACGCGGCGGGCGATGGCGGGTCGGCCCCGGTCGAGACCGTGGGCGCGGCCGCCGATCCGGGCCTGAGCGCCTGGGTCGAGGACAAGGTGGCCGAAAGCGACCGCCCCGAGCTGACCAGCGCGGGCATCGTCGTGTCGGGCGGCCGTGGCGTGGGGTCGGAAGCCGACTTCGCGCTGATCGAAAAGCTCGCCGACACGCTGGGCGCGGCCGTGGGCGCCAGCCGTGCGGCCGTCGACAGCGGGTTCGCCCCCAACGACTGGCAGGTCGGCCAAACCGGCAAGGTCGTGGCACCAGAGCTTTACGTCGCCGTCGGCATCTCGGGCGCGATCCAGCACCTGGCGGGGATGAAGGACAGCAAGATCATCGTCGCCATCAACAAGGACGAAGAAGCCCCCATCTTCCAGGTCGCCGATTACGGCCTCGTCGCGGACCTCTTCGACGCCGTGCCAGAGTTGACCGAAAAACTCGGCTGACCGCACGCGCCAATCAAACAATCGTGCAAGGCCCGCCTTTTCGGCGGGCCTTTCCTTTTAACAGGCGATCAAGCGGTCGACGACCGGCGCCAGCTGACGTGCCAGCGCATCATGCGCCGCCGTGCCCGGCCCCTGTGCCGTGTCGGCGGCCCCGCAATCCTGTACCGGCAGATCGGCCTGTACGAAGGCGGTGAATTCCCCGCGCACCTGCGCAAGCGTGCCGCAATCGACAAAGGGCGCCGCCGGTGCGGGACCGGTCGTCGCGGGCGGTTGCGGCGTCAGCCACAACAGAACCGACCGGCGGGACAGGCGCGCCGCCAGCTGTTGCATCCGCGCGACCCAGTGCTGTTGCAGGTCGGCCAGAAGCACCGCGAACCGCGTCGGCGACACCGCATGCAATTCCTGCAACATGTGCCCGGTGAAGTGGAACCGGGCGAACTCGACCTCGGGGAAAAGGTTCTGCAATGGCGCCCTGGCGCGCAGGAACCGGTCATTTCGGCGTGGATGGACGCTGTAATAGCTGTTGGAAAGGTATTGCGCGCCGAGCACCTGAACCACGGTCAGGTGCGCGCGGGCGCAGATCGCCATCACCGTATCGTCAGCCACCAGTGCATCGAGCCCCGCATTGGGACAGCCCAGATTGATGACCGGCCGCCCCAGCAGCCGCGCCAGGCTGGCCGGAAACGGCTCATCCACGCCGGTGCCAAAGGTTTCGGACCCGCCCAGCGTCACGCAGAACGGCGCGTCGGTGCCGCTGGGCGGCCCCCGGAACGACAGCCGCGATGCACCATAGCTGCACAGGTGATAATCGGGCCTGTGCGCCCGGTCTGTATTGTACATGAGTGCCCCCGGGCTTTCACGTTTCAACCCAACCCCAGACTGCGCGCCGGAGGTTAGAATTTCCCTAACGTCGCCCGGCCCCGCCTTCGCGCTTGCCCTTGTCGCAATCGCCTGCCTATTGTCTGAACCAGACAAGAACGGGGTGACAGATCATGGACGTCAATACGGTCGGTGTTGTCGGGGCAGGTCAGATGGGCAACGGCATCGCGCATGTGATGGCGCTTGCCGGGTACGAGGTGTTGCTGAACGACGTTTCGCAGGATGCGCTGAACGCGGCGCTGGGGCGGATCGACAAGAACCTGGAACGCCAGGTCAGCCGCGAGAAGATCTCTGCCGAGGAGAAAGCCGCCGCGATGGGGCGGATCCGGACCACGCTGACCCTGACCGATCTGGGCCAGGCAGATCTGGTCATCGAAGCCGCGGCCGAGCGCGAGACGGTCAAGCAGGCGATCTTCGAGGATCTGCTTCCGCATCTGAAACCCGAAACGATCCTGACCAGCAACACGTCGTCGATTTCCATCACCCGGCTGGCCAGCCGCACCGACCGGCCCGAGAAATTCATGGGATTCCATTTCATGAACCCGGTGCCGGTGATGCAGCTGGTCGAGCTGATCCGCGGCATCGCCACCGACGAGCCGACCTATCGCACCTGTCTGGGCGTGGTGGAAAAGCTGGGCAAGACCGCCGCCAGCGCCGAGGATTTCCCGGCCTTCATCGTCAACCGCATCCTGATGCCGATGATCAACGAGGCGGTCTATACGCTGTATGAGGGTGTGGGCAACGTGCAGTCGATCGACCAGTCGATGAAGCTGGGCGCGAACCATCCGATGGGGCCGCTGGAGCTGGCCGATTTCATCGGGCTGGACACCTGTCTGGCGATCATGAACGTGCTGCATGACGGGCTGGCCGACACCAAGTACCGGCCCTGCCCGCTGCTGACGAAATATGTCGAGGCCGGCTGGCTGGGCCGCAAGACGCAGCGCGGATTTTACGATTATCGCGGCGAGAGCCCGGTGCCGACCCGCTGAGCCGGCAACCGGCCGGGGGGCCAGCCCCCCGGACCCCCCGGAGTATTGTCGCCAAGAAGAAGGGGCGGTTCAGCCCTGTTTCAGCGACAGGGTCTGGTCACGCAGCCATGCCATGAAGCCGCGCGGATTGCCCGACCAGTCGTCGATGATCTGACGTTCGATCGGGGCACCGATCACCGGGGCCTGGGGACGGTTCAGGGCGTGCACGACCTCGTAGAGCAGCAGCCCCTGGCGCAGCGTGGCCGAAAGACGGTTGGCGATCTGATAGGCGCGGGAATTCTGGCCGGGGAAATAGATCGGCACCACCCGGGCGCCCGAGCGCTGGATCATCTTGGCGGTGAAGGGGTTCCATTCGCGTTCGATCACCGGGCCGAACCAGCTGTCGGACGAGGCGACGACGCCGGACGGGAACAGCACCACCGCGCCGCCGCCGTTCAGATGCTCCATCGCGCGTTTGCGCATTTCCAGGTTCTTTTGCAGCGCGCCGTCTTCGTGCGGGAAGGGCACGGGGATCATGAACATGTCGATCTCGGGGACGCCGGTCAGCAGCGACCGTGTCAGGATCTTGTAATCGGTGCGCACCCGGCCGATCAGTTCGGCCATCACCATGCCGTCGATCAGCCCGTGCGGGTGGTTGGCCACGAAGATCACCGGGCCGGTTTCGGGGATGCGCGCGATCTGGTCGGCCGGGGTGTTCAGCGCGATGCCCATCACGTCGAGCGCCTGGGGCCAGAAAGCTTGGCCAAAGGGGGCGCCCATTGCCTCGAACCGGCGAATGAGGCGCAACAGCCGCCATTTGCCGGTCACCCATTCCATCGTGCGGATGGTGTTGGCCTTCCACGGGTTGGCGAAGGTGTTGGCGTAGGACAGGCGCCGGTGGTCATAGGGTTCGCTTGCCGGCGTATCGGCGTCCGAGCGTTGCGCAGTCACATGTTTATGATGAGTGCTTTCGACCAAATGGCCCCCGTCTTCTTTCACGAAGATGCCTTCAGTATTCTTCCCCGAACTTGTCGGCGACAAGCGCATCCAGCGCATCGGCCAGTTCCAGGGCCTGTGGCCCGCTGGTTTGAACCTCAATAGAGGTTCCTTTCGACGCTGCCAACATCAAAAGCCCCATTATGGAGTCGCCCGAGGCGCTCATCCCGTCGCGGCTGACTTCGGCTTCGGCATCGAATTCCTCGACGCATTCCACGAATTTCGCAGAGGCCCGCGCGTGCAGGCCCTTTTCGTTGATGATCTGAAGAATGCGGTGTGTGTCGTCGCTCATGCGTGGTTATCCTGCGGGGCCATCGAAGCTGTTGATGTATTTGCGGCCCGCGGCCAGGGCGGATTCCACCGCCGTCGTGACCGGCAGGTTCCGGGATTTCGCCAGCTTGATCAGCATCGGCAGGTTGGCGCCATACATGATCATCCGATCGGTGGGGTTGCAGGCGCGCAGGCTGAGGTTCGAGGGCGAACCGCCGAACATGTCGGTCACCACCACCACGCCGTCGCCGGTGTCGACCTCGTCCGCGGCAGCGCAGATTTCGGCCTGTTTCACACCGCGGTCATGATCGGGTTCTATCGAGATGGCGCGGATGCCATTCTGTTCGCCAACCACGTGTTCGACCGCCGCCAGGTATTCCCTGGCCAAACCACCATGTGCGACAATCACGATACCGATCACGCGGTTTTCCCCGTTAGCGACCCATCAGGCGCAGGCGCCTTGCGTTCCAGTTCCCGGTGTCTTTTAGACACCCGCCATCCGGCCGCTGCAAGCGCCTGAACCAGTTTTTCTGCGACTGTGACGGAACGATGCTGTCCGCCGGTACACCCAAACGCGATTGAAAGATGCGACTTTCCCTCATCGCGATAGGCGGGCAGCAGGAATTCGGTCAACGAAAGGACCTTGTCGAAGAAAACCGCGAAGCGCGGGTCGCCGGCGACATAGTCGGCCACGCGCGCATCCTGGCCGTTCAGCTCGCGCAGGTCGGCCTGCCAATAGGGGTTGTTCAGGAACCGGCAGTCAAAGACCATATCGGCCCCGCGCGGCACGCCACGCTTGTACGAGAACGAATGGACCGACACTGCCAGGCGCGGCGAATCGGGGGCTCCGAACCAGCGGTCGATCTCGGCCCGCAGGTCGTGCGGGGTCATGTCCGAGGTATCGATCAGCACATCGGCCAGCGCCCGGATGGGCGTCAGCAGGTCGCGTTCGCGCGCGATCCCCTCGACCGGGCTTTCGGCGGGCGCCATCGGGTGGCGGCGGCGGGTTTCGGAATAGCGGCGCAGCAGAACGTCAGCGGCGCTGTCCAGATAGACCAGCTCGACCTCGACCGCGGGCATGGCGCGGGTCTGGGCGATCCGTTCCTCGAGCAGGGCGGTGCTGAAATCGCGGTTGCGGGTATCGACGCCCAGCGCCAGGGGCTGACCATGCGGCGGCCCGTCCAGAAGACGCGGGATCAGGCGCAGCGGCAGGTTGTCGATGGTCTCGTACCCCAGATCCTCGAGCGCCTTGAGCGCGGTCGAACGGCCCGCGCCGGACGGACCGGTCACCAGAACGACCCGGTGCACCTGGGCGGGTTCGGTCGTGTCGGGGGCGGGCGGGGTCACGCGCATCGGCCACCTTTCAAGTATTGCAGGATCGCTGCGGGAAAATGTGGTCCGTTCACGCGGCGAAGCAAGGGCAGCGCGATGCCTGCCAGCCGGGTCTGGTGACGCGGCGGCAGGCGGTCGGTTTCCGTCACATCCAGATCGACGACCAGACGGACCCGCGCGGCCGGGGCGCAATCGGCGGCCAGGATGCCGATGCCGCGCGCCTCGATCCGGCCGGCCAATGCGGGCGGGCACGTGGCGATCAGCCCATCGGCCGACGCGGTCAGGCAGGTGCGGTCATCGGCGACCAGCATCGCACCGCGCGCCATCAATTCCAGCGCCAGCGTGGATTTTCCCGATCCGGATTTGCCCGTGATCAGCACCCCCTGCCCGTGCAGCGCGACGCAGCTGGCATGCAGGATGCGCGGCGCGTCCACAGGTCCGGATTCGCCCGCGACCATGGCGCGCGCTCAGATCGGCAGACCCACCACGAAGCGGGCCCCCAGGGGTTCCGAGGTGATGTCGGCATCGGTGGGGCGGATATTCTCGGCCCAGATCACGCCGCCATGGGCTTCGACGATCTGTTTGGAAATCGCCAGGCCCAGCCCCGAATGATCGCCGAATTGCCGTTCGGGGCGTTCCGAATAGAACCGGTTGAAGATCTTTGTCAGCGCCTGTTCGGGGATGCCGGGGCCGGTATCCTCGACCACGATCAGCACGCGGTTCTGACGCTTGCGGGCCCAGATCCGCACCGCGTCGCCCTCTTCGCAGAAGGAAATCGCGTTGGTGATCAGGTTGACGAAGACCTGCGCCAGGCGCGGCTCCAGCCCCTGGATGACCACCGGTTCGGACGGCAGGTCGGAAATGAAATCGACCCCCTTTTCGCGCGCGTCCTCGCCCAGATGTTCGGACAGGTTTTCCAGAAGCTGGCGCAGGTTGAAGCTTTCTTCCTCTTCCTTGACCAGTTCGCTGTCCAGCCGCGAGGCGTTCGAGATGTCGCTGACCAGACGGTCCAGACGGCGCACGTCATGTTCGATCACATCCAGCAGCTTGGCGCGGTGTTCGTCCTTCTTGACCATGCGCAGCGACCCGACTGCAGAACGCAGGCTGGCAAGCGGGTTCTTGATCTCGTGCGCGACATCGGCGGCGAATTGTTCGTTGGCGTCGATCCGGTCGTACAGCGCGGTGACCATGCCGCGCAACGCCCCCGACAGGCGCCCGATCTCGTCCGGGCGGGCGGTCAGGTCGGGGATGCGGACGCGGCTTGGGCTCATCTTGCGGGCGTTCTTGTCGCGGCCGATTTCGGCGGCGGCAGCCAGATCCGAAAGCGGGTTGGCGATGGTCGAGGCCAGAACAAGGCTCAGGCCGATGGACACCAGAATGGCGATCACGAACATCTGCAACACCTGTTCGCGTTCGGACCGCACCAGCAGGTCGATCTCGCCCCCCGCGCTGGTCATGGCCAGAACGCCCAGCACGGCGCCCTTCTGCATGATGGGGGTCGTCACGGCAAAGATCGTCGCGCCACCGGTTCCGACGCTGATCTCGGCCTTGGTCTGGCCATCCTCGAAGGTCAGCGGGGCAAGCTGTTCGACACGCGCAACCGGCGGCAGCACGTTGCCGCGATCCGAATTCGGGGTGACGATGGCCGCAAGCGTTTCCCAGACCCCGTTCAGGAAATCGGTGATCATCGTCGAATCCTCACCGCTTTGCACGATGGGGGGCACCCGGTTTTCCGACCCCTCGGACGAGGCGACGACCGTGCCCGCGGGGTCATAGATATACGCCTCGACCGTTGTCGGCAGCTTGATCTGGGCCAGCACGCTGCTCAGCTCGGCAGGCGGCAGCAGAACCGGCGCCGGCGCGGGTTCGGACGTGGGGACGGTGCCATCGGCCGGAACCGCATCATCGACGGCAACCGCGGCCTGCAACATCGGCAACTGGGCCGAGATGACGTTGGCGATCAGCTCTGTCTGGGTGACGAAGGCGTTTTCGTGCTGTTCGACCAGGCTGTCGCGACCGGGGTTCAGGTACAGGATACCCGCCACCAGCACCAACAGCGCCACCAGGTTGAACGTGACGATCTTGCGCGCCAAAGGCGACCGGTTCAGCGCAATGACATTCCGCTTCTGTCGCTCCTGGCGCATGGCGGTTTCCGTCGCCCCGTCAGGGGCAACCCAATCCTCGCCTAGCAGTACATCAGCGTTTCGTGTCGCGCGCGTGTAAGCCAATTCCTTCCCCAGAACCTGCCCTATTCTTCGTTATAGCGATAGCCGATCCCATATAGCGTTTCGATCGCGGCAAAATCAGGGTCTGTTTGGCGCATTTTCTTGCGCAGACGTTTGATGTGGCTGTCGATGGTGCGGTCGTCGACGTAAACTTGGTCGTCATAGGCCACGTCCATCAGCTGGTCGCGGGACTTCACAAAGCCCGGACGTTGCGCCAGCGCCTGCAGCAGCAGGAATTCGGTCACGGTCAGGGACACGTCCAGCCCTTTCCACGTCACCGCATGGCGCAGTGGGTCCATCGACAAAGAGCCGCGCTCCATCACCTTGGTCTCTTCGGTGGGGGTTCCGGCGTCGTCGGCGGCCAGCGCCTCTTGCCGGCGCAGAAGGGCACGGATGCGTTCGACCAGCAGACGTTGCGAGAACGGCTTCTTCACATAGTCGTCCGCGCCCATGCGCAGGCCCAGAACCTCGTCGATCTCGTCGTCCTTCGAGGTCAGGAAGATCACCGGCATCGATGTCTTCTGGCGCAGGCGCTGCAACAGGTCCATGCCGTCCATGCGCGGCATCTTGATGTCCAGCACCGCCATGTCCGGCAGGCGCTTGTTAAAGGCATCAAGGGCGGACTGACCGTCATTATACGTTTCGACCTCGAAACCTTCCGCTTCGAGCGTCATCGAGACCGAAGTCAAAATGTTTCGGTCATCGTCGACCAGAGCAATCCTTGACATTTGTCTACACCTATTTCCTGCTCATTTCCGATTTCGGCCATTTTCTGCCGGTTGCGCTCACAGAATCAACAACTAACTGCGAATCACCCGACTGTTTCGCATGTGACGACCCCCAAATATCGTCAACAATTGCGATTATACATCAGTTCGTAAGCGCTCCGGAAATTTATCTGTCGATGGTTGCGCTAACTGCGACACCGCGCCTGTTCCCCATCCGAAGCGACATGTTATATCGGCGCGTGCCGCCCGCCATGGCGGGTTCGGTGGTTGCTGCCACCGCAAAGTTAATTCGAGCCGCCATCGCGGGTCGCGTCAGGAGCAAGCAGATGACAACTGGACGGGTTAACCCAAAGCAACGCCTGGAGGACCAGGGCATTTCGGGGCTGGGAAACGTCTATTACAACCTCATGGAGCCGGCTTTGATCGAAGAGGCTCTGAAACGTGACGAAGGCACCTTGGGCAATGGCGGCGCCTTCCTCGTCAGTACCGGCGAGCATACCGGTCGGTCCCCCAAGGACAAGTTCGTGGTGCGCACCCCGTCGGTGGAAGACAGCATCTGGTGGGAAAACAACAAGCCGATGACGCCCGAAGCGTTCGATGCGCTTTATGCCGACATGCTGGCACACATGAAGGGCGGCGACTATTTCGTGCAGGACCTGTACGGCGGGGCCGATCCGGCGCACCGGCTGGATGTGCGCATGGTCACCGAGCTGGCCTGGCATGGTCTGTTCATCCGGCACCTGCTGCGCCGTCCCGCGCGGGACGAGCTGGACGATTTCGCACCGGAATTCACCATCATCAACTGCCCCAGCTTCAAGGCCGACCCCGAAAAGCACGGCTGCCGGTCGTCGACCGTCGTCGCGCTGAACTTCGACAAGAAGCTGATCCTGATCGGCGGCACCGAATATGCGGGCGAGAACAAGAAATCCGTATTCACCCTGCTGAACTACATCCTGCCCGGCAAGGGCATCATGGCGATGCACTGCTCGGCCAACCACGCCATCGACAACCCGGTCGACACCGCCGTGTTCTTTGGCCTGTCGGGCACCGGCAAGACCACCCTGTCGGCCGACCCCAGCCGTGTGCTGATCGGCGATGACGAACATGGCTGGTCCGACCGCGGCACCTTCAACTTCGAAGGCGGCTGCTATGCCAAGACCATCAACCTGAGCGCCGAGGCCGAGCCCGAGATCTATGCCACCACGACCAAGTTCGGTACGGTGATCGAAAACATGGTGTTCGACCCCGAGACCAAGGAACTGGATTTCGATGATGACAGCCTGACCGCCAACATGCGGTGCGCCTATCCGCTGGAATACATCTCGAACGCCTCGCCGAACTCGCTGGGCGGGCATCCCAAGAACATCATCATGCTGACCTGCGATGCGTTCGGCGTGCTGCCCCCCATCGCGCGGCTGACACCGGCGCAGGCGATGTATCACTTCCTGTCGGGCTTCACGTCCAAGGTTGCGGGCACCGAAAAGGGCGTGACCGAGCCCGAGCCGACATTCTCGACCTGTTTCGGCGCGCCCTTCATGCCGCGCCGCCCGGAAGCCTATGGCAACCTGCTGCGCGAAAAGATCGCCAAGCACGGCGCGACCTGCTGGCTGGTCAATACCGGCTGGACCGGTGGCGCCTATGGCACCGGCAGCCGGATGCCGATCAAGGCCACCCGCGCCCTGCTGCACGCCGCGCTGGACGGGTCGCTGAACGATGTCGAATTCCGCAAGGACGCCAATTTCGGCTTCGAGGTCCCGGTCAAGGTCGAAGGCGTGGCCGAGGTTCTGCTGGACCCGCGCCGCACCTGGGAAGACAAGGACGCCTATGACACCCAGGCGCGCAAGCTGGTGACCATGTTCGCCGACAATTTCGCGCAATACGTCCCCTTCATCGACGAGGACGTGAAAGCCGCCGCAATCGGCTGATCGCGGTGCGAAACGGATGAAAAGGGCCGCCTTCGGGCGGCCTTTTGCTGTCTGGGCTCAGCCCATCAGCCCCTTGCGGATCAGGTTGACCCCGGCCAGCAACAGCACCGCCAGCGTCACCTTGCGGAACCTGGTATGGTCCAGCCGGTCCTGCAGGCGAAACCCGATCGCCATGCCCAGCAGCGACGGAACGATCAGCGCCACCGAAAACGGCGCCGTCGCACTGTTCAGGATGCCGCTTTGCAGATGCCCCAGGAACAGCGCCAGCGACCCCACGCCATAGATCACCCCCTGCACGACCATCTGGCGGTCGCGCGGCGTGTCGATGGCCATCAGGTACAGAACCGTCGTCGGCCCCCAGGTCCCCGCAAGCCCGCCGAAGATGCCCGAGACCAGCCCCACAACCCATTCGGCCCGCTTGCGGTTATGGGGTGCGACATTCAGCCGCCAGCCGGCCAGCTGCAACAGCGTCAGCCCGACCACCGGCACCCCCAGGATCAGGTAAAAGACCTGGCTGGATACCAGCGCCACACCCTGCGCCGCGATCAGGATCGCGATGCACACGATCAGCAGATAGCGCCAAAAATCCCGTGCCGCCAGAACCGCAACGGCCGCGCCTTTTCGCAATGTTTGCAACAGGTTGCTCAGCAAGACCGGGGCGATGATCCCGGCCAGCGCCAGCTTGGGGTCCATGATGCTGCCCAGACCCGACACTAGGATCAGCGGCAGCGCGAACCCCACCACCCCCTTGACCAGCCCCGCCAGCAACGCGATCGCGAACGCTAAAATCAGCGTCAGACTTGATAGATCGGAAAGCAGCCCCATGCTCATGCCTTGATCTAACGCAGGGGGGATTGGAATGACCAGCCACAAGAAACACAATTTCGAGCGCGACATTATTGTTCGCCAGCGCCCCGCAAAGGGAATTTTAATTGCGCTGCGCTTGCAAAATGTCTATGCCAGCCAGAACCCATAGTATAGGAGCCGACTCATGCCCCATGATGGACAGGAAATGCCCGTGGCTGCGATGGAATCCGGAATTTTGCCCGATCTGCTGAGCTTGACCGGCGCGGCGGTTGCACCTGCAGAAAAGCTGCTGGAAACCGCAATCGCCAAGATGCGCGAGACCGTCACCGTCGACGGCCGCATCTCGGGCGCGGCGCTTGAACAGAACCAGCACGGCGCCCATGCGCTGGCGTGGCTGGCAACCTATGTCGAATCCCTGCGCCAGATGCAGAAATGGGCCGACGACCTGAACACCGCCGGACGCTTTGGCGAGATGGAACAGCTGATCCTGCAGATCGGCTTCGGCGAATACCTGTGGCAGATCTATGGCGGCATCCCGATGAGCCAGGGCGAAATGGCCCGGCTGCAGGATATCGGCCTGAGCCAGGACGACCAGCGCGGCCTGATGACCGACGCGGTGATGACGCTGTGCAACCAGGGCAACACACAGGCCGCACGTATGCGCCTGGTGGCGCTGATGCGCGACAATGCCGGGCACGCCACCTTTGGCGCCAGCGGGCTGGACGAAGAGCTGGAAATGATCCGCGAGCAGTTCCGCCGCTATGCCGAGGATCGCGTGGTGCCCAACGCCCATGAATGGCACCTGAAGGACGAGCTGATCCCGATGGACATCATCGAGGAACTGGCAGAGATGGGCGTTTTCGGCCTGACCATTCCCGAGGAATTCGGCGGGCTGGGTCTGACCAAGGCCGCCATGGTCGTGGTGTCCGAAGAGCTGAGCCGCGGCTATATCGGCGTCGGCTCGCTGGGCACCCGTTCGGAAATCGCGGCCGAGCTGATCCTGGCCGGCGGCACCGACGCGCAAAAGGAAGAGTGGCTGCCGAAACTGGCCAGCGCCGAGATCCTGCCGACCGCCGTCTTCACCGAACCCAATACCGGCTCGGACCTGGGCAGCCTGCGCACCCGCGCGGTCAAGACCGAGGATGGCAATTGGGAGATCACCGGCAACAAGACCTGGATCACCCACGCCGCCCGGACCCATGTCATGACCCTGTTGGCGCGGACCGATCCGAACACGACCGACCATAAGGGCCTGTCGATGTTCCTGGCCGAAAAGACCCCCGGCACGGACGAGAACCCCTTCCCGACCGAAGGCATGACCGGCGGCGAGATCGAGGTTCTGGGCTATCGCGGCATGAAGGAATACGAGCTGGGCTTTGACGGGTTCAAGGTCAAGGGCGACAACCTGCTGGGCGGGGTCGAGGGTCAGGGCTTCAAGCAGCTGATGAAAACCTTCGAGGCCGCCCGCATCCAAACCGCCGCCCGCGCCATCGGCGTGGCGCAGAACGCGCTGGAGGTCGGCATGCAATATGCCGAGGACCGCAAGCAGTTCGGCAAATCGCTGATCAACTTCCCCCGTGTCGCGGGCAAGCTGGCGATGATGGCGGTGGAAATCATGGTCGCACGGCAGCTGACCTATTTCTCGGCCTGGGAAAAGGACCACGACCAGCGCTGCGACCTCGAGGCCGGGATGGCCAAGCTGCTGGGCGCCCGCGTCGCCTGGGCCAGCGCCGATAACGCGCTGCAGATCCACGGTGGCAACGGCTTCGCGCTGGAATATCAGGTCAGCCGCATCCTGTGCGACGCGCGTATCCTGAACATCTTCGAAGGTGCCGCTGAAATTCAGGCACAGGTGATCGCGCGCCGCTTGCTGGGCTGATCCCTAGCGGGCCGTCGCATGAATGACGAAACAGGGCCAGTCCGGCAGACCGCCGGTCTGGTCCCTTTCATTTGCATTCTCGCAATTGGCCAGCGCCTTGCGCCGGGCGATCTGCGGCGACATCGCGCGCCAGCTCATGCCATAGGCACCGTTTTCCGATATGGCAAAGGCCTTGGCCCCCGGTAGGGTACGATAGCGCTGGAAATTTTGCGCCTCGCGGTGGCGCAGGGTCCGGCTGTGGTCGGGCACCGGATCCACCGGCATCGCTTCGGCCACGATCACACATCCCGGCGAGCGCCGCGCGCACCGGGCCAGGGCGGACTGCCGCGCCGCCTCCATGGTGCTATAGGCCGCAACCCAGCCGTACCCGCCATCCGGTGCTGCGGCGAACGCCCCGAAATACTCCGCTGTCTGGAACGCCTCTTGCCAGGCGTCCAGGGTGCCGCCCTCCAATACCAGATCGTGCCGCCGGACAATAACCGTCTGATCGGACAACAGGGCGAGGGCGGGTTCGGGGGTCTGACCAGGCCGGGCCGACCCGACCAACGCCAAAGCCGCAAGAGCGGCCAGAACCACGCCCAGATCCAGCCATCCAAGTTCGCGCAAATGTCTCATCCGGTTCTGATATCCGCGAACTCCGGCAAGAATCGGGCAAAGCGCCCGGCCCGCTTGCACGGCACGGGCAACCGGCGCATGTTGGCCGCATGACCCGTGCTCTTGCCCTGCTTGCGCTTCTGGCGCTGCCCGCCTGCCGCGACGAATCCCTCAGCGGCTTTGTCGCGCCCGATCAGGCCTTTGCCCTGCGCGAAATCGACGGCACCCGTTTCACCGCTCGCGCCACGCTGACCTTCCCCGAACCGGGCCGCATCGCGGGCACAGCGCCCTGCAACAGCTATTCCGGTACCCTGACCGCGCCCTATCCCTGGTTCGAAACCGGCGCGATCATGGCCACCGAACGCGCCTGCCCCGATTTGGCGCAGGAAACCGCGTTCTTCGCGGCCCTGTCCCAGATGACCCTGGCCGAGGTTTCGGGGAAGCTGCTGATCCTCAGCAACGATGCCGGGCGCCAGATGCTGTTCCAGGCGCCCTAGTCATCCACCGATTGCGCCAGAACCCGGCTGATCGCGGCGTGGTTCAGCCCGCTTTCCGCAGCCCAGCCGTTGAACGCAGCCTGCACCTTTTTCTGCGCCGATTTCGACGTGGCCGCCCCATCGATCACCCCCGCCACATTCAGCGCCGTCACGACCGAGCGCGACAGGATGAAATTGCCATACCCCATGAAGCGCAGCGCATATTGTCCCGTCACCCCGCCCAGCCGCGACCCGCGTTTCTTCAACAGATCAAACAGCCCCACCGTGTCGCTTTGCGGCCAATCGGCCAGAAAACCCGCAGCACTTCCATGCTCACGCGCCAGGTCGGACAGGAAGATCGCATTGTCACGAATGGTCAGGATCTTCTGTGGATTGCGCACGATATCGGTGTTCTGCAAATGCACGTCCAGATCGGCATCCGACATCATCGCATTGCGCCCGATGTCAAAGCCATGAAACGCGGCCTCGAATTCCGGCCACTTGTTTTCGATGACCTGCCAGTTGAAACCCGCCTGAAAGATCCGCTTGGTGAATTCCGCCAGGATCCGGTCATCGGTCAGCCCCGACATATCCGGATCGGCCACGTCGGCGATGGATTGGGCGATGACCGCGGCGCCCTTGCGGGCCTCGGCCATCTGGCGCATCTCGGCAAAGCTTTTCACGACATATCCTTTCGCAATCGTTCGATCAGGCGCGCCCGCGCCTCGGGCAGGGGCTTGTCGCCCAACGCCGGCGCCAGCCATCGGGCCAGAAAATGCCCGGTCACGGCCAACCCCTCCAATACATTTTCGCGTGATCCATCGCCGCCCCCCAGCAATTCCGCGGGCAGCGGCAACAGGCGGTCGGCCCACTCCCCCGCGCCCTCGGCACTGACCGCGCGCCCCGATTTCGGCGAGACATAGGCCAGATCGTCAATCGCCCCGGTCACCGCACAAGCCGACAGGTCGAGACCATAGCCCATCTCATCCAACAACGCCTGCTCCCACCGCAGATAAGCCAGCGGCCAATACGCCGACGGCCCCAGCATATCCAGCAAAGCCTGCGTGCGGCGGTAAAGCGGCAGATGCGCCGCGCGCTCGGGCAGGGAAAACTGCAACAGCGCCGTCACCGCGTTCAGCCCGGCCAGCGCCACCCGGTCCGACATCAGCGCCGCGCGCGACTGCACCGGCTCAACCGTGTAAGCGCCCAGGTGATCCTCGAGCCGGGCGCGCCAGGTCAGATCGAGCTGCGCGCCGGGTTGCAGGATCGGCGCGATCTTGCGGCTGGTCCCGCCGCGCACCACCCCGCCATGGCGGCCGTGACCCTCGGTGAAAACATCGATGATCGCCGAGCTTTCGCCATGCTTGCGCACGGACAGCAAAATGCCTTGGTCACGCCACTCCATCGGGGCTTCATTGTTCCTCAAATACTCCCGCCGGAGGCATTAAAGTCAGGAAAGCCCCGGTTCGTCCAGCAAATGCCGCCCGCCGCGATCCTCGACCTCGATCACCCAAAGATCGGGGTCGAAACCACGCTGCGCGGTGATCGAGGCATCGACCGTCGCCTCGTCCCCTTCGGCCAGAACCACCCATTGGCGATCGCCGGTCATCAGATCGAAGCTGCGCTGGAATACCTGTGCCTGCCCGTCCAGCGTGTTCAATTTGATCAGAACCGCCCCGGCGGTCAGGTCGCCCTTGGCCGTGACGAAAGCGGGAATGTCGGCCAGCCGCAGACGGGTCAGATAGGCTTGCACCCAGAATTCGCTGGTCAGGCGCGTCATGGCTGGCGCAGGCAGCGGGGGCCAGCCCCCGCACCCCCGGGAGTATTTTCACCAAGAAGAAGGGGGCGGCGATCAGTTGCCATCGCGGAAGTCGAGGCCCATTTCGTCGTAGCGTTCGGATTCTTCCAGCCAGTTCGGGCGCACCTTGACCTGCAGGAACAGGTGCACTTTGCGGCCCAGGAATTCCTCGAGCTCTTCGCGCGCGGCCTTGCCGACGGCCTTGATCGTTTCGCCCTTGTGGCCCAGCACGATGCCCTTGTGTCCATCGCGGGCGACATAGATCACCTGCTCGATCCGGGCCGAGCCATCCTTGCGCTCATCCCATTTCTCGGTCTCGACGGTCAGCTGATAGGGCAGTTCCTGGTGCAGGCGCAGGGTCAGCTTTTCGCGCGTCATCTCGGCCGCGATCATCCGCATCGGCAGATCGGCGATCTGATCCTCGGGGTAGAGCCACGGGCCTTCGGGCAGGTGTTCGGCCAGCCAGTCGCGCAGATCGTCGACGCCGTAACCTTTTTCGGCCGAGATCATGAAGGTCTGGGCGAAGGGATAGGCCTCGTTCAGCTGTTCGGTCAGCGCCAGCAGCGCCTTGGCTTCGACCCGGTCGATCTTGTTGATGGCCAGCGCGACGGTCTGGGTGTCGCTGATCCGCTCGCGCAGCGCCGCAAGGATGGTTTCGACCCCTTCGGTCAGGCCGCGATGCGCCTCGACCAGCAGCACGACGATATCAGCATCCGCCGCCCCGCCCCAGGCGGCGGCGACCATGGCGCGGTCCAGCCGGCGGCGCGGGCGGAAAAGGCCCGGCGTGTCGACGAATACGATCTGCGCGTCGCCCTCAAGTGCGACGCCCCTTATGCGCGCGCGTGTCGTCTGAACCTTGTGGGTCACGATCGACACCTTGGCGCCGACCATGCGGTTCAGAAGGGTGGATTTCCCGGCATTGGGTTCGCCGATCAGGGCCACGAAGCCCGCGCGTGTCTCAGCCATCCTTGGCCTCCAGTTTCTGTAGCAGCGCCTTGGCGGCGGCTTGCTCTGCCTGGCGCTTCGAATGCGCCTCGGCACGTTCTTCCTCGCCCGATTGCAGTTTCACCACGATGGTGAAGACCGGCGCGTGGTCGGGGCCGCTGCGCGCGACCTCGAGATATTGCGGCGGCTGCTGGCCACGGGCCTGTGCCCATTCCTGCAGCGCGGTCTTGGCGTCGCGCGCGTCATCTTCGACCCGGGCGATCCGGTCGCCCCACAGGCGCAACACCGCATCGCGGGCGGCCTCGAACCCGGCATCGAGGTAGATCGCGGCGATCACCGCCTCCATCCCGTCGGCCAGAAGCGCCTCTTTGCGGCGCCCGCCCGAGACCATTTCCGACCGGCCGAGTTTCAGCGCGTCGCCCAACCCGATCTGACGCGCGACATCGGCGCAGGTCTCGCGCCGGACCAGCGCGTTATAGCGCGGCGCCAGCCGCCCCTCGGCCGCCTGTTTGTCGGCCTGCAGCAGCGCGCCCGCCATGGTCAGGCCAAGCACCCGGTCGCCCAGGAATTCCAGCCGCTGGTTGTCGGGCCGCGTGGGCGAGGACATGGACGGATGGGTCAGCGCGGTCAGGATCAGTTCGGGGCGTTTGAAACGATACCCCAACCGGTCGCAAAAGGCGCTTATATCGGCGGAAAGCTTCACTCGATCCCCTTCAGGAACCGATCCGGGCGCCAGGTCCAGAAGAAGAACAGCGACCGCCCGGCAGAGCTGAACATGATCCGGTCGGCACGGCCGATCAGGTAATCGCGGTGGACATAGCCGACGCCGCCATTGACCTGCGGATAGCGGCTGTCCTGGCTGTTGTCGCGGTTGTCGCCCATGAAGAAATAGTGATCGGCGGGCACGGTATAGACCTCGGAATTGTCCGAGAAGAAACCGTCGCGCACGTTCAGGATCGAATGGCTGACGCCGTTGGGCAGGGTCTCGGTCTGGCGCTGCTTGATGCAATCGCCGCCCTCGCCCACCGGGCCGTTGGCGCATTTCGGATAATAGCCCACCGGCCCCTGTTTGTGGAAAGTTTCGATGAAATCGGGGGCGGGGTCCAGTTTCACCGCCGTGCCATTGATGAACAGCACGCCATCCTGCATCTGCACCCGGTCGCCCGGCAGGCCGATCAGGCGCTTGATGAAGTCGCTGCCATTGACGGGATGGCGGAACACGACGACATCGCCGCGCTTGGGCTCGCGCGCCAGGATGCGACCGTCAATCGGGCACATCGAGAACGGGCAGGAATATTTCGAATAGCCATAGGCCATCTTGTTCACGAACAGGAAATCGCCGATCAGCAGCGTGTCCTTCATCGAGCCCGAGGGGATCCAGAACGGCTGGAAGAACAGCGTCCGGAAAACGCCCGCGATCAACAGCGCATAAACGATCGTCTTGACCGTTTCCATGATGCCGTCTTCGGCTTTTTCCTTGGCCATAATGTCCTGCCTTTTATGGGTTTGGGCGCTACATGGGCGGCGGGGCTGAAACTGTCAAGCCAAAGGCCGCGCCTCGATCACCACAAAGGCCTGCGCCCAGGGGTGGTCGTCGGTCAACGTGACGTGGATGATGGCTTCGTGACCGGGGGGCGTCATCTCGGTCAGGCGTTCGGCGGCCCAGCCGGTGACCTGCATCACCGGCTGCCCGGTCTTGAGGTTGGTGACGGCCATGTCCTTCCACGCGATGCCCATGCGCAAGCCGGTGCCCAGCGCCTTGGAGCATGCCTCTTTCGCGGCCCAGCGCTTGGCATAGGTACCGGCGGTGTCGGCGCGGGCCTCGGCCTTGTGCTGTTCGGTGTCGGTGAAGACGCGGTTGCGGAACCGGTCGCCGAACCGGTCCAGCGTGCCCTGGATGCGGTCGATATTCGCCAGGTCCGTGCCGATACCCAGGATCATTCCTGCATCCCGATCTTTGTCATCTGTGCAACTTGCATGCGCATTTCACAGCCCCGGAACCATGGTCATTCCGCCCCGCGTACCGGCGGCAGATACAGGAAATCCGCGGCCAGCGCGCGGGTCAGCCAGACACCGCTTTCCGTCATCCAAAAGGGCTGGCCATCGTCATGGGCGGCCCTGGCATAGACGGTGAAGACCACCGGCTTGCCGTCGTGTTCCACGGCCCGGCGGGCGGTTTCGGGATCCGCCGACAGGCGCACATGGTGCCGGGCATCGGGTTCCAGCCCACGGGTCAGGATCGCGGTTGCGGAAACCGCATCCGCCGCGTGATAAAGCGTGTCGGGCGGCACCCGCTCCACCAGGTCGATGGCGGCGTGTGTCATCCGCGCGCCTCGTCCATCAGGCGGCGCATTTCGTGAATGGCCGGTTCCAGCCCGCGAAAGATCGCCTCGCCAATGATGAAATGGCCGATATTCAGCTCTTTGATTTCCGGAAAGGCGGCGATGGGCTGCACCGTGTCATAGGTCAGGCCATGGCCCGCGTGCACCTCGAGCCCCAGGTCATGGGCAAAACCCGACATCTCGCGCAGGGCTTCGAACTCGCGGTCGCGGTCGTCAAAGCGCCCCTCGGCATGGGCATCGCAATAGGCGCCGGTGTGCAGTTCGATCACCTGGGCGCCGATGCGGTGGGCGGCTTCGATCTGGCGCTTGTCGGCGGCGATGAAGATCGACACGCGGCAGCCGGCCTCGCGCAGGGGCGCGATGAAATGGGCCAGGCGGTTTTCCTCGCGCGCGACTTCCAGCCCGCCTTCGGTCGTGCGTTCCTCGCGCCGTTCGGGCACGATGCAGACCGCGTGCGGCTTGTGGCGCAGGGCGATCTGCTGCATCTCGGTCGTTGCGGCCATCTCGAAGTTCAGCGGTACGGTCAGCCCGCCCATCAGACCGTCGATATCGGCATCGGTGATGTGGCGGCGATCCTCGCGCAGGTGGGCGGTGATCCCGTCGGCCCCGGCGGCCTGTGCCATCAGCGCGGCGCGGACCGGATCGGGGGTGTCGCCACCACGTGCATTGCGAACGGTGGCCACGTGGTCGATATTCACCCCCAGGCGCAGCGCCCGTTCTGATTGCTTGCTCATCGCGCTTCTCCTAGCCCTGTTCGCGCGCCGGCTTCGCCGCGGCCTTGGCCCGCAGCTTGTCCAGCTTCTTCTTCAACTTGCCCCGGCGGCGTTTCTGATAGGCCGCGATCACCGGCACGCTGAGGTAATAGGCGATCGTGCCCGCGATGATCCCGGGCAGGACACCCCCCACCATATAGGGGAAGAAAACATCGTGATAAAACAGCTCGAGCTTCGACCAGTTGGCATCGGCATGGGTGAACAGCGCCCAGACATTGTCGAACAGATCGCGCGCGGCGCCCAGGAACTTGTCCACCAGCGACTTGTCCACGGATTCGTCGAAATCGGTGCCCAGCAGGAAATGCCCGACCTTCAGCGAGATCACCCCGATCGGGATATAGGTCAACGGGTTGCCGAAAAACGTGGCCAGAAGCGCGGCCAGCATGTTGCCGTTCATGATCCGCGCGATCAGTGCTGCGACAAAGAAGTGCAGGCCATAAAACGGGCTGAACGTGGTGAACACCCCGGCGAATATTCCGCGGGCGATCTTTTCGGGGCTATCGGGCAAGCGGTGGATGCGGTGGCGGACATAGCGGATCGCCCGGGCCCAACCGCCACGCGGATAGATCAGGTCCAGCAGGATCTGCCCCACCGACCGTTTATCGCGCCGCTTGAAGACCAAGCCGTCTACCCCTTCCGCCTGCTAGGACGTGCTTTGCTGTGCATCGCGCGTCCGTTCCAGTTCCGCCACGTCGTTCTCGGCCTCGAGCGCCGTCATCAACGCATGCAGATGTTCGACGTCGCGCAGATCCACTTCCACCAAAAGCCTGTAAAAATCGGGTTTCCGGTCCAGGAACACCATGTTCGAGATATTGGCTTTCTGCTCGCCGATCAACGTGCAGATACGGCCCAGAACCCCCGCATCGTTGCGAATGGTCAGCTTCAGCCCGACGGAATGGATCGCAGGGTGCTGGCCGCTGTGCCAATGCAGGTCGATCCAGCGTTCCGGCTGATCCTCGTACCGTGACAGTGTGGGGCAATCGATGGCGTGCACGATCACGCCCTGCCCGCGATAGGTGATGCCGACGATCCTTTCGCCCGGCACCGGCTGACAACAGGGCGCGCGGGTAAAGCTTTGCTCGGGCGACAGGCCGATAACCGCGCGGGACGGGTCGATCTCGTCCGTGGTCGGGCTGATGACATCGGGGTAAAGTGTTTCGGTCACGTCCTGCGCGCGCAGCTCGGCGCTGCCCAGGCGGGCCAGGACCTCTTCCCCGTCAGGCAGGCCCAGTTGCTTGGCCGCGGTTTTCAGCGCCTTGTCGGTGGCTTTCTTGCCGATATGTTCGAACGCCACACGGGCCAGTTCGCGGCCCAGCTTGATGAACCGCTCGCGGTCTTCCTCGCGCAGGCTCTTGCGGATCGCGGCCTTGGCGCGGCCGGTGACGACGATGTCGATCCATGTGGCCTGGGGGCGCTGCCCCTCGGCGGTCATGATCTCGACCGACTGGCCGTTCTTCAGCCGGGTCCATAGCGGCACGCGCACATTGTCGACCTTGGCCCCGACACAGCTGTCACCGATCCGGGTGTGGATCGCATAGGCGAAATCCAGCGGCGTCGCCCCCTTGGGCAGCTTCACCACGTCCCCCTTGGGCGTGAAGCAGAACACCTGGTCGGAATACATCTCCAGCTTGACGTGTTCCAGGAACTCGTCGTGATCCTCGGCATTCTCGAACCGCTCGGTCAGCGAGGCGAGCCATTTCGCCGGATCGACCGCGAACGGGTTTTCCGCCCGCACCCCATCGCGATAGGACCAGTGCGCGGCCACGCCGCTTTCGGCGACCTCGTGCATCTGGCGGGTGCGGATCTGAACCTCGACCCGCTTGCCGTCGCGGCCCGAAACGGTGGTGTGGATCGACCGGTAGCCGTTCGATTTCGGCTGGCTGATATAATCCTTGAACCGCCCGGGCACCGCGCGCCAGCGCTGGTGGATCGCACCCAGCACGCGATAGCAATCGGCCTCGTCCCGGGTGATGACCCGAAAGCCATAGATGTCGGACAGGCGCGAGAACCCCTGATCCTTCTCCTGCATCTTACGCCAGATCCCATAGGGCTTCTTGGCGCGGCCGAACACGTCGGCCTCGATCCCCTCCTTGTCCAGCTCCAGCCGGATGTCGTTGGTGATCTGATGCATCACGTCGCCGGTTTCCCGCTGCAAGGTGATGAAGCGGCGGATGATCGACGCGCGTGCATCGGGATTCAGCACGCGAAAGGCCAGATCCTCCAGCTCTTCGCGCATCCACTGCATGCCCATCCGGCCAGCCAGCGGGGCGAAGATATCCATCGTCTCGCGCGCCTTGCGGGCCTGCTTTTCTGGGCGCAGCGACCGGATCGTGCGCATGTTGTGCAGACGGTCGGCCAGCTTGACCAGGATCACCCGCAGATCCTTGGACATCGCCATGAACAGCTTGCGGAAATTCTCGGCCTGTTCGGTCTGGGACGAGCTGAGCTGCAGGTTGGTCAGCTTGGTCACGCCATCCACCAGCTCGGCCACCTCGGCGCCGAACATCTCGGCGATCTCGGTATAGGTCGATTTGGTGTCTTCGATCGTGTCGTGCAAAAGCGCGGTGATCACCGTTGCATCGTCCAGCCGCATCTCTGTCAGGATCGCGGCGACGGCAACGGGATGGGTGAAATACGGTTCGCCCGAATGACGGAACTGCCCCTCGTGCATGGCCTCGCCATAGGCATAGGCCTGGCGGATCAGGGCTTCATTGGTGCGGGGGTTGTAGTTGCGGACCAGAGTGATCAGGTCTTCGACGTCGATCTTGGCCATGCGGTCCGCAAACTCCGGGGCGGTTCAGTGCCCGATTAGCGCTGCTGCTGAGCTTCCATCAGGGCGCGCAGCAATTTCTCTTCGCTCAGATCGTCGTCGGCGGGTTTGTCCGCCGCCGCACCGCCACCCATAAGCAGCGCCATCGAATCCTCTTCGGGTTCGTCGACCTCGATCTGGGTCTGGTTGCTTTCGATCATGCGCTCGCGCAGATCGTCGGCCGATTGGGTCTCTTCGGCGATTTCGCGCAGGGCGACCACCGGGTTCTTGTCGTTGTCGCGATCCACCGTCAGCGCGCCGCCAGCGGAAATCTCGCGCGCACGATGTGCGGCAAGCATAACAAGCTCGAACCGGTTCGGTACCTTGTCAACGCAATCTTCTACCGTCACGCGGGCCATGAAATTCTCCGATCCAACTGGGAAGTTGAACGCAACACCTATTCGTTCGCAAAGGTCTTGACAAGAGCGGAATAACTGAAAAGCGCGCTACATGGGCCGAATTTGCGCTTTGTCTTCCGCTGGCAGCGCGCTCAGCATCTCCTGCACGGTCTTTCCGGTCAGCGGATGGCGCAGATCCGGGGCGACCTGGGCCAGCGGCACCAGCACGAAGGCGCGATCCTGAATCCGCGGATGCGGCAGCAGCAGCTCGGGCGGGACCTCTTGGGTCTGGCGCGCGATCGGCATGTCGATCCAGGCCTGAACAGTGGCGGCATCGGGCAGGATCGTGTCGCCGTAAAACAGCAGATCCAGGTCCAGTGTTCGCGGCGCCCAGCGCGTCTTGCGGTCCCGCCCGAACGCCTTTTCCACCGCGTGCAAATGCGCCAGAACCCGGGGCGCGGAAAATGACGTTACGTAGCAAGCGACCGCATTCACGAAGTCAGGACCGGAGCCGGGCGGAAAACTAGGGGTGGTAAAGAATCCACTTTGGGTAGAAACTTGGAAAGATTCGTTTTCAAGTTTCTCTAACGCTTTCAAAAGCGTCTGAGCCGGCGAGCCGAAAGATGACGTTACGTTACCACCCAGCGCGACAAGCACTTTTGTATCATTTCCGTGACGACGTAAGGGTTGCGACACGATTTTTTTCCCCTAAATTCGCGCAAATGTTCTGTGCCAGCACACCAACCACCACTCAACAAGACCAATTGGCACAGTTCGGATTACCGGAAGGAAATTAAATGTTCTATAGAGACGAACGGCTTGCGCTGTTCATAGACGGTTCAAACCTATATGCGGCGGCCAAAGCGCTCGGGTTTGATATCGACTATAAGCTCTTGCGTCAGGAGTTCATGCGACGGGGCAAGTTGCTGCGCGCATTTTACTATACAGCCCTGCTGGAAAACGACGACTATTCGCCCATTCGGCCGCTTGTCGACTGGCTGCACTATAACGGGTTTACCATGGTCACCAAGCCGGCCAAGGAATACACCGACAGCCAGGGCCGCCGTAAGGTGAAAGGCAACATGGATATCGAGCTGACCGTCGACGCGATGGAGCTTGCCCCCCATGTCGATCACATCGTGCTGTTCTCGGGCGATGGCGATTTCCGGCCCCTGCTGGAAAGCCTGCAACGTCAGGGCGTCCGCGTTTCGGTCGTGTCGACCATCCGCAGCCAGCCGCCGATGATCGCCGATGAACTGCGCCGTCAGGCCGACAATTTCATCGAGCTTGACGAGCTGAAGGAAGTGATCGGCCGCCCGCCGCGCGAACCGCGCGCCGACGCGCCGATGGAATATTCCGCAGACGATTGAGGGAAAGGGCACCACGCGGTGCCCTTTTCATTGTGGCCCTGCCCCGGCGGGCGGTCCCGACCCATGCCCGCCAGCCTGCCCCCCCCGATCCCCCTGAACATCCGACCGGTTCCCGGAAAGCGCTGGACGTGCCGGGCGCGAAGGCCTACCTGAAGATAGGCAGCAGGAGCTTTCATGACCCGATCCCCCCTTATACTTTATCTGGCGGCACCGCGCGGGTTCTGCGCGGGCGTGGATCGTGCGATCAAGATCGTCGAGATGGCGCTGGAGAAATGGGGCGCGCCGGTCTTTGTCCGGCACGAGATCGTGCACAACAAATTCGTGGTCGACGGGCTGAAGGCCAAGGGCGCGGTCTTTGTCGAAGAGCTGGACGAATGCCCCGACGACCGGCCGGTGGTGTTTTCGGCCCATGGCGTGCCCAAAGCGGTGCCCGCCGAGGCCGCGCAGCGCGAGATGGTCTATGTCGACGCCACCTGCCCGCTGGTCAGCAAGGTCCATATCGAGGCCGAGCGTCATGCCGCGAACGGGTTGCAGATGATCATGATCGGCCATGCGGGCCACCCCGAAACCATCGGCACCATGGGACAGCTGCCCCCGGGCGAGGTGCTGCTGGTCGAAACCGTCGATGACGTGGCCGATGTGCAGGTGCGCGATCCCGCGCGGCTGGCCTTTGTCACCCAGACCACACTGTCGGTCGATGACACCGCCGATATCGTGGCCGCGCTTCAGGCGCGCTTTCCCGCCATCGTCGGCCCCCACAAGGAAGACATCTGTTACGCCACCACCAACCGGCAAGAGGCCGTGAAGGCCATCGCGCCCGATTGCGATGCGCTGCTGGTGGTGGGGGCGCCGAATTCGTCCAACTCCAAACGTCTGGTCGAGGTCGCCCGCAAGGCCGGCTGCGCCTATGCCCAGCTGGTGCAGCGGGCCACCGATATCGACTGGCGCGCGCTGGACGGGATCGGGGCGTTGGGGATCACCGCCGGGGCCTCGGCCCCCGAGGTGCTGATCGACGAAGTCGTGAATGCGTTTCGCGACCGCTATGACGTGACGGTCAAGCTGGTCGAAACCGCACAGGAAAACGTGGAATTCAAGGTCCCGCGCGTGTTGCGCGAACCGGCCTGAGGAGGGCGGAGCGATGATCAGCCTGCAATTCCTGCTGACCGCCTTCGTGGTGGTGATCGCGCCCGGAACCGGTGTGATCTATACGCTGGCCATCGGTCTGGGCAAGGGGCGCCTCTCGGCGGTCTGGGCCGCGCTTGGCTGTACCTTCGGGATCGTGCCGCACCTGTTGGCGGCGGCGCTGGGTTTGGCGGCACTGCTGCATACCAGCGCGGTTCTGTTCAACATCGTGAAATTCGCGGGCGTGGCATATCTGTTGTGGTTGGCGCTGCAATCGCTGCGCGCGGGCGGCGCGCTAGCTGTCAGCCGCGAAGGCACGTCCGAACCCGGTTGGCGCATTGCCCGGCGCGGGGCGCTGATCAACATCCTGAACCCGAAACTGTCGATCTTCTTTCTGGCGCTTCTGCCGCCGTTCCTGTCGGGCAATCCCGCCACCGCCGGGGCCGAGATGGCCCTGCTGGGCGGGGTGTTCATGGCCATGACCTTTGCGGTCTTTGTTCTCTATGGCGTGTTCGCGGCCGCGGCGCGGGACCTGATCCTGTCCTCGGAACGGGCGATGCGCTGGCTCAACCGCAGCTTTGCGGCGATCTTTGCCGGTCTGGGCCTGCGGCTGGCGTTCGAGCGGGGGGCCTAGGATGGCCGGCACGCCCCCCCGCACCGACAGCGAGACCATCGCCGTCTATACCAGATCCGCCGATGCCTATGCCAAGGGGTTTGCCGAGATCACCGATGTCGATCAGGCCGCTGATCTGTCGGCGTTTCTGGGCCCGATCCCGGACGGCGGGCTGGTGCTGGATCTGGGCTGCGGTCCCGGGCAATGGGCGGCAGCGATCCGCGATCAGGGCTATGTGGTCGAGGCGACGGATGCCACGACGGCCATGGCCGAACTGGCCGCCCAGCGGTTCGGGATCGACGTGCGGGTCGAGCCGTTCGATGCGCTATCGGCGGTTGCGCGCTATGACGGGGTCTGGGCCAATTTCAGCCTGCTGCACGCCCCGCGCGCCGCCTTCCCCGGGCATCTGGCGCGTGTTCATCGCGCGCTGAAACCCGGCGGCATGTTTCACATCGGCATGAAGCTTGGCACGGATGAGGGCCGCGATCACCTGGGGCGGTTCTATGCCTATTACGAGGAAGACGAGTTGAAGACTTTGCTGTCACAGGCCGGGTTCACCACCACCCGCACCCGGCGCGGCCATGGCAAGGGCCTGGCCGGTACCGACGATACATTCGCGATCCTGACCGCCCATGCCTGAGCTTTTCGCATTCACCGATGGCGCCTGTTCGGGCAATCCCGGCCCGGGGGGCTGGGGCGTGTTGTTGCAGGCCAAGGACGGCGAAACGGTCGTCAAGGAACGGGAGCTGTCGGGCGGCGAGGCCGAGACGACCAACAACCGGATGGAGCTTTTGGCGGCGATCCACGCGCTGGAAAGCCTGACCCGCGCGACGGCGGTGACGGTTGTGACCGACAGCGCCTATGTCAAGAACGGGGTCACCGGCTGGATCCACGGCTGGAAGCGCAACGGCTGGAAGACCGCGGCGAAGAAGCCGGTGAAGAATGCCGAGCTGTGGCAGCGGCTGGATGCGGCGCAGGCGCAGCACGATGTGCGCTGGGAATGGGTCAAGGGCCATGCCGGGCACCCCGAGAACGAGCGCGCCGACGAGCTGGCCCGCGCCGGCATGGCGCCATTCAAACCGGCGCGCAGGACAGGCTAGGCCGGGGGCTTCGCGCCCCCGGACCCCCGCGCGGTATTTATGCCAAGATGAAAGGGGCGCTCAGCGCCGGGCGATATAGGTCTGGTACAGCCAGATCAACAGCGCCGCGCCCAGGACCGCGCCGACGAGGCCCGCGAGCAGCCCGCCGACGACAAGGATGAAGCGCAGGATCAGACCGCCGATCAGCGCGCCGAAGATGCCGATGGCGATGGTGGTGATCGTATCGGCCTCGACCCGCATCAGCCGTGTGGCCAGGAACCCCGCCGCCGCGCCGATGATGATCAGATAGATGATGGACATCCCCGCCCCCCTATTTCCGCCAATGGGTCGGCACGATGATAAGCGCGCCCAGCGACGACACAATGGCGTTCACGCCCGGGCTGCCGAACCCAATACCGAACATCAGCCGGACGAAATAGGCCAGGAAGGCGCCGCCGACGCAGATGATGATGCTTTGCAGGATGCCGTTACGGGTGAAGCCCGACTTTTCCGACAGGTACCCCACGATGCCCGCGATCACGACCGTGCCGATCATTGTGGGGAACATGGGTGACCTCCTAGTCGAATGCGGCGCCGGCCGGCAGGTCGAGGCCGCGCAGGACCTCGATCGTCGGCATCGCGCGTTTACCTTCGCGCTGTGCGACGGTGATTTCAACCGCGCCGTCACCGCAGGCGACCGTCAGGCCGTTCAGGATCTGCCCCGGCTGGCCGCTGCCGGGCACGATGCGGCAGCGCAGGAACTTGATCCGCTCGCCGTTCAGCACCGACCACGCCCCCGGGAAGGAGGACAGGCCGCGGATCTGGCGGCTGACCTGTGCCGCCGGTTGCGTCCAGTCGATGCGTGCCTCGGCCTTGGCGATCTTGTCGGCATAGGTGACGCCCTGATCGGGTTGCGGTTCGGGCGTCAGGTCGGACGGGCGCTGCAGCGCCCGGACGATCAGCTCCGCGCCCATCGCCGACAGCCGGTCGTGCAGGTCCTGCGTCGTTTCCTCGGCGCCGATGGGGGTGGCGTCGCGCAGCAGGACCGGGCCGGTGTCCAGACCGGCCTCCATCTGCATGATGCAGATGCCGGTTTCGGCGTCGCCCGCCATGATCGCGCGATGGATCGGCGCGGCCCCGCGCCAGCGCGGCAGAAGCGAGGCGTGGATGTTCAGGCAACCGTGGCGCGGCGCGTCCAGCACCGCCTGCGGCAGGATCAGGCCATAGGCCACGACCACCGCCACATCGGCGTCCAGCGCGGCGAATTCTGCCTGTGTTTCGGGTGATTTCAAGGTGCGCGGATGGCGCACCGGCAGGTCCAGTTCCAGCGCGCGGGCATGGACGGGGGTCGGGCGTTCCTTCTTGCCACGGCCCGCGGGGCGCGGCGGCTGGCAATAGACGGCGGCGATGTCATGCCCCGCATCCACCAGCGCATCCAGCACCGGCACGGAAAACTCGGGCGTTCCCATGAAGATGACGCGCATCAGCCCCTCCGCAATTTGTCGGCGCGTTTGATCAGGCGTTCGCGCTTCAGCCGGCTGAGGCGGTCGAAATACATCCGCCCCGCCAGATGGTCGATCTGATGCTGAACCGAGGTGGCCCAGAGGTTCACGAAATCCCGCTCTTCGATCTGGCCATCGGCATTCAGGTACGCCACCGTCACCGCGCGCGGGCGGTCGATGGCCGCCGACACGCCGGGCAGGTTCGGGCTGGCTTCCTCGTGCGTGCGCAGCTTGGCCGAGGCATGCAGGATACGCGGATTGGCCAGCCGGATCGCCTGGCCGCGTTCTTCGGAACAATCGACGACGGCCAGTTGCAGCATCACGCCGATCTGTGGCCCGGCCAGGCCATAGCCCGGCATCGCATCCATGGTTTCCACCATGTCGTCCCAGATCGCGCGGATGTCATCGGTGATGCCGGCCACCGGTTCGGCCGGGGTTTTCAGCCGCTTGTCGGGCCAGGGGACAAAGGGCCGGGCCGTCACGCGCGGGCGCGCTCGCGCTTGAGCTTGACCATCTTGCGCGTGATCATCTGCCGTTTCAGCGGCTTGAGGTAGTCGATGAACAGCTTGCCATCCAGATGGTCGATCTCGTGCTGGACACAGGTGGCCCACAGCCCGGCGAATTCCTCTTCCTGCTGCTGGCCATCCAGATCGGTCCAGCGCACGCGGACCTCGGCGGGGCGGGTGACCTCGGCATATTGATCGGGGATCGACAGGCAGCCTTCCTCGTAGACGCTGGTGTCGTCCGAGGTCCAGGTGACCTGTGGATTGAACAGCGCCATGGGCCGGGGCGCGGCGCCCTCTTCCTTGACGCAATCCATCACGATCAGCCGCTTGGACACGCCGATCTGCGGTGCGGCCAGACCAATGCCCGGCGCGTCATACATCGTTTCCAGCATGTCGTCAGCCAGCGCGCGCAGCTCAGACGAGATCCCGTCGACGGGGTCCGCAATCTTCTTGAGCCTGGGATCGGGATGTATCAGGATGGGGCGCACAGTCATGCGGCTGATTTAGGGCATCGGATTTTCCGGCGCAATGGGGCGGGCGCAGATTTCGGGTAGGTCATTTGGGAAAATGGCCCGATAATAGACCCGTATTTGGGATGTTGTCCCGTAAATTCAGATTGATTTGGCATGTTATCCTGATAACCTCGCCCGAAACAGAAAACCGTAACGGAACACCATGCCAGCCACCCCTGTATATGATTTCGATGCGCCGGTCGATCGGCGCGGCACCGACTCCTCGAAATGGGACATGATGGAGCGCGCCTTTGGCGTGTCGCCCGACGATGGCTTGGCCATGTGGGTCGCCGATATGGACTTCCCTGCGCCGGACTTTCTGCAGGACGCGGTCAAGGGGCTGCTGGCCAAGGCGAATTACGGCTATTTCGCGGGCTATGAGACGTTTCTGGATGCCGTGCAATGGTGGATGCAGACCCGGCATGGCTGGACGATCGATACCGATTGGGTCTTTACGACCTTTGGCCTGGGCAACGGGCTCGCGATGGCGATCCAGACCTTCAGCGCACCGGGCGATCACGTCGCGATCCTGACGCCGGTCTATCACGAATTCGCGGCCAAGATCGGCCGGACCGGCCGCGTTGTCACCGAATTGCCGATGGGGACCGAGGACGGCGTTTTCGTGCTGGATTTCGACCGGTTCGACCGGCTGATGACCGGGCGCGAGAAGATGCTGCTGCTCAGCGCGCCGCACAACCCCGCGGGGCGTATCTGGACGCAGGCGGAACTGTCGGATCTGGCCGCGTTCTGCGCCCGTCACGACCTGATCCTGGTCTCGGACGAGATCCATTGCGACCTGATCCTGACGGGGCACAAACACCTGCCCATGCACCTTGCCGCGCCGCAGATCGCGGACCGGCTGATCATGATGTCCTCGGCCTCGAAAACCTTCAATATCGCGGGCAGCCGCACGGGCTGTGTGACGATCCCCGATGCGGATCTGCGGGCCCGGTTCGGGACGTTTCACCGGTCGCTGGACATCAGCCCGAACCTGCTGGGCGTGACCCTGACGCGGGCCGCCTATTCACAGGCGGGCGCGGATTGGGTCGATCAGCTGATGCCCTATATCGCCGGCAACGCGCAGCTGTTCAACGATGGGGTCAACGCCATTCCCGGCCTGTCGGCGATGCCGATGCAATCGACCTATCTGGCCTGGGTGGACTTCGCAGGCACCGGCATGAACCGCGACGAGATACACGACCGGGTCTATCGCCAGGCCCGCATCGCCGCAACGCCGGGCCACACGCTGGGCACCGGGGGCGAGACCTGTATGCGGTTCAACTTGGGCACGCAGCGCGCGCGGGTGGCCGAGGCGGTCGCACGCCTGCAAGAGGCGTTCAGCGACCTTCAGTAAGCGGTGGGTTGACGGCCGAGCAGCGCAATCGGCGCATTGTCGGCGCGTGGGTAATCCAGCGGTGCGCTATCGCGGGCCGCGGTGCTGCGTTTGTATTCGAAACACAGCTCGCGCCCTTCCTCCGACGCGGTCACGATCAACGCCTCGAACATCAGCCGCGTGCCGTCCTGCACCTGCACCAGCCCGCGCAGATGCGGCGCGGTTTCGGCGTCCAGCGCAAAGCCCCCCTGCCAGATCCGCAGGATCGGCCAGCTTTGATCCCCCGCGACAACACGCAGGCGCTTGTTGCGGCGCAGGGCATTGGCGCGTGCCAGCGCCAGAGCATCGGAAATATCCTTGGGCAAATAATCCGTCATATCAAAATCCCTCCCACCCCATGACGCCGCGAATGCCGTCCGAAATCAAGGGGGACCGCGTTAACATATCGTTTCCGCACTGCGTCACCGCAGAAAATCTGCGCGCGCATGCGGACTACGCCCATGGGGCATGTTGCCTTATGTCATTGGGGAACAGAGGAGGAAACGATGGGACAATTGATCAACGGCACATGGCATGACGACTGGTACGACACCGAAAAAAGCGGTGGCAAATTCGTGCGCAGCCAGGCCGAGTTTCGCAACTGGATCACCCCCGATGGTGCACCGGGCCCCACGGGCAACGGCGGATTCGCCGCCGAAAGCGGCCGCTATCACCTTTATGTTTCCTATGCCTGTCCCTGGGCGCACCGCACGCTGATCTTTCGCGCGCTGAAGGGGTTGCAGGACCATATCGGCATCTCGGTCGTGCATCCCGACATGCTGTCCGAGGGCTGGACCTTCGATGCCGATTTCCCCGGGGCGACCGGCGACACGCTGTTCGCCCTGCCCTATCTGCGGGATGTTTATCTGAAGGCCAAGCCCGACATGTCGGGCCGCGTGACCGTGCCGATCCTGTGGGATTGCCGCAGCAACACCATCGTGTCGAACGAATCCTCGGAAATCATCCGCATGTTCAATTCGGCCTTCGACGGGCTGACCGGCGACGATCAGGATTTCTGGCCCGAAGCCCGGCGCGACGAGATCGAGGCGATGAACACCCGCGTCTATTCCGACGTGAATAACGGGGTCTACAAATCCGGTTTCGCCACCAGTCAGAGCGCTTATGACGAGGCTGTCGGGACGCTGTTCGACACGCTGGACTGGCTAGACGATCACCTGAGCTGCAACCGCTATCTGCTGGGCGATCGCGTGACCGAGGCCGACTGGCGCCTGTTGCCGACGCTGTTGCGGTTCGACGCGGTCTATCACCTGCATTTCAAATGCAACCGGCGGCGGCTGATCGATTACGACCACCTGTGGCCCTATGCGCGCGAGCTGTACCAATGGCCGGGCGTGGCCGATACGGTGTTTCCCGACCACTTCGTGCGGCACTATCACTATAGCCACGAAACCATCAATCCGCACCGGATCATCCCGATCAACCCGGTGATCGACTGGGACGCCCCGCATGGGCGGGCGCGGTTGGCGGCGGCCTGAGTTTCCGGACTTTGTGCCCGGTGCCGGGCCTGATAAGGTCGCCCGCAACGCGACACGGAGGACCCCATGCGCATCGCCCTGACCCTGGCCACGATCATCGGCCTGACATCCCCGGCCCTGGCCAAAACGCCCTGTGGCGGCAGTTTTTCATCTTTTCTGGCCGGGGTGAAGAAAGAGGCGGTTGCCAAGGGGCACGCGCCGGGAACGGTGGACAAATTCCTGGCCTCGGCCCGGTCTGATCCGAAGGTGATCAAGGCCGACCGGTCGCAGGGTGTGTTTCAGTTGGACTTCATCACCTTTTCCCGGCGGATCATCAGCCAGAACCGCATCGACAACGGGCGCCGCAATGCGGGGAAATGGTCCAGCGTGTTCAACCGCGTACAGCGCGAATACGGCGTATCGCCGGGTGTGCTTCTGGCGTTCTGGGCGCTGGAAACCGACTATGGCGCGGTACAGGGCAATTTCAACACGCTTAACGCGCTGGTAACGCTGGCCCATGATTGCCGCCGCCCGGCGCTGTTCCGGCCGCAGATCTTCGCCGCGCTGGAGCTTTACGAGCGGGGCGAGTTCAGCCCCACCAAGACCACCGGCGCCTGGGCGGGCGAGATCGGCATGGTGCAGATGCTGCCCGAGGATATCCTGACCAATGGCGTCGACGGCGATGGGGATGGGCATGTGAACCTGAAATCCTCGCCCCCCGATGCGCTGCTGTCGGGGGCCAAGATGCTGCGCGGGCTGGGCTGGCGCCCGAACGAGCCGTGGTTGCAGGAAATCGTGGTGCCCGACAATCTGGACTGGTCGCAAACCGGTCTGACCACCAAGAAGCGCGTGGGTGACTGGGCCAAGATGGGCGTACGGCCCCGGGCGGGCAACCTGGGGCCATCGAACCTTCCGGCCTCGGTCCTGCTGCCGATGGGGCGCAAGGGGCCGGCGTTCCTCGCCTATCCCAATTTCGACGTCTATTTCGAATGGAACAAAAGCTTCGTTTACGTCACGACCGCGGCCTATTTCGCGACCCGGCTGGAGGGAGCACCGGTCTATGATGCAGGTTCACCTGGAAAGGGCCTGAGCGGGGCGCAGATGAAATCGCTGCAACAGAAATTGACGGCACGCGGTCATGACGTGGGCAAGATCGACGGCATCCTCGGGGCCAAGACCCGGGCGGCGGTTCAGGCCGAACAGAAACGGCTTGGCCTGCCCGCCGATGCCTGGCCCACGGCGCGTCTGCTGAACGCGCTGTGACGCCTTAGCAGCCGATCACCGCCGATATCGGGGAGCCGACCCGGCATTGCTTGCCGGGCGAGGCCAGTTCGCCAATCGTGTCGGCAAAGGCGAGGGTAAAGATCAGCACAGAGGCCAAGAGCAGTTCGGTCATTTGAGGCTCCATTCCAAAATGTTCCCTCAATGTTCTGGCCGATTCTGGTTAACAACCGCTAACCATGCCGTGCGCTGCTAGTTTTCGATCGGCCGCTGCGCCCGGACCGGAAACCGCAGCCCGTCCGCCGTGATCAGGTAAAGCCGCGTGCCGTTGCGGACAAAGGTGTCGCAGCGCGCCGATCCGTTGTCGAAGGTGATGCAAACCGCGCTGTCGTCATCGGTCTGATAGGTGCCCGCCCAGACCGGCCCATCGGGCACATAGCGATAGGCATAATCGCCCCCCGCCCCGAAACGCGCGGTGCTGCCGTCGAAGAACTCGACCTCTTGCCCGGACAGGTGGCTGGACAGCTCTGCCGCGCTCAGGCGTGTGTCGCCGGGCCTCAGGGATTGCGCGGATGCCATCACGGGCAGGCACAGGAACAGGGTCATCAGGCGCATGGCGGGCTCCGGTGGTTGCGGTCGCCACCACCCTAGCCGATCCGCGATCACCCCGAAGTCACGATCGGGCGAGCGCTCAGGCCACCATCTGCTCGGCCTTCTTCAGGTCCACCGACACCAACTGGCTGACGCCCTGTTCGGCCATGGTCACACCGAACAGCCGGTCCATACGGCTCATGGTCACCGCGTGGTGCGTGATGATCAGGAACCGCGTGTCGGCGCGGCGGGTCATCTCGTCCAGCATGTCGCAGAACCGCGTCACGTTGGCATCGTCCAGCGGCGCGTCGACCTCGTCCAGCACACAGATCGGCGCGGGGTTTGCCAGGAATACGGCAAAGATCAGCGCCAGCGCGGTCAGGGTCTGTTCGCCGCCCGACAGCAGGCTGAGGGTCGACAGTTTCTTGCCCGGCGGTTGGCACATGATTTCCAGCCCGGCATCCAACGGGTCGTCGGATTCGACCATCACCAACTTCGCCTCGCCGCCGCCGAACAGGTGCGTGAACAGAAGCCCGAAATTCGAGTTCACCTGTTCGAACGCCGTCAGCAGGCGCTCGCGCCCTTCCTTGTTCAGGCTGGCAATGCCGTTGCGCAGGGCACGGATCGCATCCTCAAGGTCCTGCTTCTCGGCCAGCAGGGTCTCGTGTTCCTCGGTCACTTCCTTGGCGTCTTCCTCGGCGCGCAGGTTCACCGCGCCCAGCGCGTCGCGCTGGCGTTTCAGGCGGTTCACATCGGCCTCGATCGCCTCGGCGCCGGGCATCTTTTCGGGGTCGGCGTCGATCTTTTCCAGAAGCGCGGCCGGGGTGGTTTCCAGCTCTTCGTCGATGCGTTCGACACACAACTGCACGGTCTCGCGCGCGGCTTCGGCGCGGGCCTGGGCGGCGGCGCGGCTTTCGCGGGCTTCGGACGCCCGGCGTTCGGCGCTGCGTTCAGCATCCACCGCGTCGCGCAACCCGGTCTCGCCCTCGGCCAGGGCATCGGCGGCGGCGCGGCGGCGCTCCTCGGCCGTTTCCAGCGCATCGGTCAGCTCGGCCCGCTGGGTGGCCAGATCCTGTGGCGCGGCAATGGCCTGGTCCAGTTCGGACTGCGCGCCATCGCGCCGCTGCAGCAGCTCGCCCATGCGCTTTTCGGCGGTGTCCAGCCGCGACTGCCAGCGGTTCATGTCCGAGGCCACGTCTTTCAGCCGCTTGTCGCGCGCCTCGCCCTCGCGGCGCAGCTCGTCATGGGCCGACCGTTTGGCCAGCATCGTCATGCGCGCGGCTTCGACCGTCATCTTGACGTCTTCGACCTCGGCGCGCACTTCGTCCAGATCGTCCAGATCCTCGACCGCGGCCTGCGCCTCTTTCAGGCGCGTGCGGGCGGACATCGCCTCTTCCTCGTGGCGGTTGACGGCCAGTTGCCCGCTTTCCAGCTTGGTCGCGGCAATGGAATGGTCGGCCTCGGCCCGGGTCAGGGCACGGCCGGTATCGGCGACCAGCCGGTCGGCATCGCGCCGCGCCTGGCGGGCCATCTTGTCGGCCTCGGTCAGGTCGGCCAGACGGGTTTTCAGCAACGTGTGCGCCCGGGCGGCCCCTTCGGCGCGGGCGTTCGCCTCTTCCAGATCGCGCTTCAGCTCGACCAGGCGGTTCAGCTGTTGCAGGCGCAAGGCCGCCGCCGACGGCGCGTCCTCGGCCCCGGCGCGGAACCCGTCCCAGCGCCACAGATCGCCTTCGGCGCTGACCAGCCGCTGGCCGGGTTTCAGCTGCGGCTGCAACGTGCTGCCCTGGGCCGCATCGACCACACCGATCTGGTGCATCCGGCGGCTGAGCACGCCCGGCGCCTGAACATGTTTCGACAGCGGCACCGCGCCCGAGGGCAGCGGCTGCACCTGGTTGTAATCTGGCAAGAGCGCCCAGCCCGAAGCCGCATCGCCACCTACCTCGGGCGCGCGCAGATCGTCGGCCAGTGCCGCGCCCAGCGCCTTTTCGAAACCGGGATCGACACGTAGCTTGTCCAGGATCTGGCCACCCTCGGCGGTGTCGCGTTCGACCAGACGGGCCAGCGCGCCAACCTCGGCGCGCAGGGCATTGGCCTCGCCCTCGGCCTCGGAATGCTCGGCGCGCGCCTCGGCCTCGCGCGCCTGGGCATCGGCGCGGGCATCGTCGGCCTCTTTCAGGGTTTCTTCCGCGTTCTCGGCGGTCGCCATCGCGGCGGACTGATCCTCTTGCGCCGCTGCCACATCGGCCGCCGCCTGATCCAGCGCGGCCTGTGCCGTTGCCACCGCATCGCGGGCGCGGCCGGCCTCGGCCTCGTTGCGTTCCAGCGTCTTGGTCACGTCTTCCAGCAAGCGGTGCGCCGACTGGTGCCGCGCGGCCAGGCGGGCGACATCCTCGGTCATCTCGGCCAGCGCATTTTCGCGCTCCGACAGGATCGCGGCGGCCTCGTGCGCGGCCTGATACTCGGCCTCCAGCAGATCGGCGAAACCCTCGCCTGCGCTCTCCAGCTCGGCCTGTTCCTGTTTCAGCCGGTCGATCGTGTCGCCCGCATCGCGGTTCAGCCCGGTCTCGCGGTCGATGTCGCGGGTCAGTTGTTCGATCCGCGCCTGCAATGCCGCAATGGTCTCCTGGGCGCGGGTTTCGGCATCGGCCAGCGTGTCGCGCTGCACCTGAAGGCGCTGCAGAACGGCAGCGGCAATCGCCTCTTCCTCGCGCAGGGGGGGCAGCGCGGTCTCAAGCTCTTCTCGGGTCTTGGCAGCTTGCCGCGCGGCGGCCTCGGCCTGGGCGGCATCAGTGGTCTGACCGCGCAGCGCCTCTTCGGCGGCGGCACGGGCCACGTCGGCCTCTTTCCAACGGCGGTACAGCAGCATCCCCTCGGCCCGGCGCAGCTGCTCGCCGATCTCGCGATACCGCGCTGCCTGTCGGGCCTGACGCGCCAGTTGCGCCAACTGCCCCGCCAGCTGCTCGATCACGTCATCGACGCGGGTCAGGTTGGTTTCCGCGCCTTTCAGCTTCAGCTCGGCCTCGTGCCGCCGCTGATAGAGGCCCGAGATCCCCGCCGCTTCCTCAAGAATGCGCCGCCGGTTCTTGGGCTTGGCGTTGATCAGCTCGCTGATCTGCCCCTGCCGTACCAGCGCGGGCGAATGCGCCCCGGTCGAGGCGTCGGCAAACAGCATCTGCACGTCGCGCGCGCGCACGTCCTTGGTGTTGGCCTTGTACGCAGACCCGGCATCGCGAGTGATCCGGCGCACGATCTCGATCATGTCCTGATCGTTGAACCCGGCGGGCGCCAGCCGCTCGGTATTGTCGATCTGCAGGCTGACCTCGGCGAAATTGCGCGCGGGCCGGGTCGAGGCGCCGGCGAAGATCACATCCTCCATCCCGCCGCCGCGCATCGCCGTGGGGCGGTTTTCGCCCATCACCCAGCGCAGCGCCTCAAGCAAATTGGATTTGCCGCAGCCATTGGGGCCCACAACGCCGGTCAGCCCGTCCGCGATCACCAGATCGGTCGGGTCAACGAAGCTTTTGAAGCCGTTCAGTCTGAGCCGGGTAAACCGCAATTGCGCGCCGCCATGATTCCAACAGGTCTCAAATCCTTTGCGTCCTGACGGCGCAAGTCAAGCGCGGAACACCGTATCTGGAATTGCGGGCACAGTTATCCACAATATATTGCGGATTTTCGCCGCCCAGACCGGGATGTCACCAGGCGGGCAAATCAGGTCGGCGCGCATCAGGGCCGGGTCGCCATCGAAACTGCCCGCGATGATGCGGCAGCCGGTGGCCTGTTCGATGGCCGCGTGGCCGCGATGCATCACGCCCTGTTGCTGGGCCGGGGTTTCAAAGCTGGTGCGCACCGCCTCGGCCCGGTCACCCAGCTGGTGGACGACAAAGCGGCTATGGCCCACCTGAACCTCGTGCCGGATCGCACCGCGCATCGACAGGCTTGGGCCGCTGCAGGCCGCAAGCACCGTGCCCAGGATCAGAACATACAGGCGCATCTTGCCCTCCTTCCACCTCCTGCGATCTTTGGCCCCTTGTGGTTAACAGGGGCTTAACCGGGCCTGCGGATTGGAACGAAGTGTCGCATGGGCAGATGGGCGGCGCTCCATTATATTCATGTTATTGAATATGAAAGGATCGCAGATGCAACCTCGGCTCCAACGACCGGCGGATCGCTATTCGCCGCTTTACTGGCTGGCATCGCTCGGCGCGGGCGGGCTGGCCGTGACCTTTTTCATGTACCTGATGTTCTGGGTGCCCCATCCCGACCGCCCCGTCCCGGTGTTCGAGGATCTGGCCCAAAGCTTCGCGACCGGGGGCCTCGGCCTGCAAGCCGCCATCGTGATCGCGGCGCTGGGGATCGCGGTCTTTGCGTTTCTGAACATCCGGTCGCTGATCTGGAACATCAGCCAATACCGCGCCTTTGCGAAAACACCCGAATTCGACACGCTGGCCGCCAGCAATGGCGAGACGCAGCTTCTGGCGATGCCACTGGCGCTGGCGATGAGCGTGAATGTGGGCTTCATCCTGGGTCTGGTGTTCGTACCCGGCCTGTGGGGGATCGTGGAATACCTGTTCCCGATGGCGCTGATCGCATTCGGCCTGATCGGTGTTCTGGCGTTCCGGCAACTGGGCCGCTTCTTTGGCCGCGTCCTGCCCGAGGGCGGGGTATTCGACGTGACCGCCAACAACTCGTTCGCGCAACTGCTGCCAGCCTTTGCCCTGTCGATGGTGGCCGTGGGCTTTGCCGCACCCGCGGCGATGAGCACGACCGCAATGACCGTGGGCGTAAGTCTGATCGGGTCGACCTTCTTCGGGGTGACGGCGATCCTTTATGCGTTGGTCGCCGCGATCATCGGTTTCAACTCGATGCTGCACTATGGCACCGCGCGGGCATCCGGGCCCACGCTGATGGTCGTCATACCGATCCTGACTGTGCTGGGCATCATGTTCCTGCGCCAGGAACACGGCATGCACGTGACATTCGACAGCCACACCGATGCGATCGCCAATCTGGTGTTCCTCAGCCGGATGCTTGCGGTGCAGGTGGTGTTTCTGTTGCTGGGCCTGCTGGTGCTGCGCCGGCAGGGGTATTTCGACAGCTTCGTGCTTGGCCGCGAAACCTCGGCCGGGTCCTATGCGCTGGTCTGTCCCGGTGTCGCGCTTAGCGTGATGGTGCATTTCTGGGTCAACAAGGGGCTGGTCGCCAACGGGCTGATCGACAAGTTCGGTGCCGGGTTCTGGGCGTTGACCGCCATCGCGCTGGCGTTGCAGGTTTCGATGATCTGGCTGGTCTTCCGCCTGAACCGGCAGCATTTCGGCAAACCCAGCCCCGCGGCACCCGTTCCGGCCGAATGACCGCACGCTGCACAGGGGGGCGGGCACCGCCCCCTTGTCATAGCCGCCCGCTGCCTTAGTGTACCCTTTCGTACCAAGGCAGGAGGTCAGGATGCCGGCACACACACTTCTGGGGATTTCGGGTTCCCTGCGTAAAGGGTCCTTCAACTCGAAACTGATCCGCGAGGCCGCGCGGCTGTTCGATCCCGAAAGCTTCACCGAAGCCGACCTGAACCTGCCGCTTTACAATGGCGATATCGAGGAGGCCGAGGGCATCCCGGCCCCGGTCGCCAAACTGGCCGACCAGATCGCCGCAGCGGATGCGGTGGTGATTTCCGGGCCGGAATACAACAAGGCGATTTCAGGTGTACTGAAGAACGCGCTGGACTGGATCAGCCGGACCAAGCCCAACCCGTGGGCGGGCAAGCCGGTTGCGGTCATGTCGGCGGCGGCGGGCCGCGCGGGCGGCGAGCAGACACAGGCGCTGCTGCGGCATTGCATGACGCCCTTCACCCCCCAGATGCTCTACGGTCCCGGTGTCTGGGTCGCGGGCGCGGCGCAGCAGTTCGACGATGACGGGCGGCTGACGAACGAACAGAACCTTCAGTCGTTGAGCGACCTGATGGAGGCCCTGCGCGCCAAGATCGCGGCGTGAGCGGACACCCCGCCATCGGGCGCAGCCGCGTCAGCGACGACATGATGGACACGGCCCGCGCCGCCGCCCTGCACGCGGTGCTGGACTTGCCCGGCCCGCCGCCCCGGTCGGGCGACCCGCTGCCGCCCTTTGCCCATCAGATCTATTTCTGGGACGCGCTGCCGCCGGTGGCACTGGGCCGCGATGGCCATCCCCGGATCGGCGATTTCATCCCCGACCTGGGCCTGTCCCGCCGCATGTGGGCGGGCGGGCGGCTGGAATTCACTCGCGACCTGCGCGCCGGCTTGCCCGCGCGGAAAACAACCGTGATCGAGGATGTCGCGCGGAAACGGGGCCGCAGCGGGCCGCTGGGCTTTGTCACCCTGCGGCACGAGGTATCGCAGGACGGCGCGCTGTGCGCGACCGAATGGCAGGATCTGGTCTATCGCGCCGACCCCGATCCCGGTGCGCCCACGCCAATACCGCCGCAGGCGCCGGTGGCCGAACACCGCGCGCCGGTCAGCTTCGATCCGGTGGTGCTGTTCCGCTATTCCGCGCTGACCTTCAACGGGCATCGCATCCATTACGACCGCGACTATGCCCAATCGGTCGAGGGCTATGGCGGGCTGGTCGTGCATGGCCCACTTCTGGCGCAACGGCTGATGCTGTTGGCGCAGGACCGGCTGGGCCCGCTGCGCCGGTTCCGGTTTCGCGGCACCGCCCCGCTGATCGATACCGAGGACGCCGCGCTGTGCCAGTCCGGCAATGCATTCTGGGTCGAAGGGCCGGACAACCGGCTCTGCATGACGGCAGAGGCCGAAGCCGCCTGAAACGCTTACAGGTTGTCTTCGACCCGAAAGCCATCGGGGATCGCATCGACCCCCTGAAGCACCAGATCGGCCATCACCGCCCCGACCTTGGGCGCAATGCCAAAGCCGATCTTGAACCCGCCATTGGCGATGAAATGCCCCGGCCGTCCGGGCCAAGCGCCCAGCATCGGCGCGCGGGATTTGGCGCGGGGCCGCACGCCCGCCCAGCGTTCCAGAACCTGCGCGCCCTGCAACGCGGGCAGGATCCGCGCCGCCCGCACCAGCAGCGCGTCAAGCTGCGCATCGGTCGTATCGGGCGCGTCGAAATCACGTTCCGAGGTCGAGCCGATGGCAACCGTCCCATCCGCATGCGGGATGATGTGCAGCCCATCGGCATAGATCTGCGGCGCACCCGCCGCGTCATGGTCCAGCAACAGCGCCTGCCCCTTGACCCCGTTGCCGACCGGCTTGGCCAGTGCCTTCGAAAGCTCCAGCAACCCCCGATGGCCCGTGGCCCAGACGACCGAACCGCGCGGCGTGGCATCAGTGTCGATGCGACCACCCAATTCCCGGATTGCCGCCGCCAGCGCGGCACAAGCCCGGCGCGGGTGCATCCGCGCGCTGAGCGTGTCGTGGATCAGATACCCGGTCGCGGCCTCGGGCGCCCAGCCCGCGAACTGCCCCGCCGGGACCACGTTCCATTCGGCCCTGCCCTGCCACAGCGTCGCCGCACCCCCGGCCCGCGCCTGCGCCAGCTCCAGCGCGCGGGGTGTGTCGATGGCTTGCAGCCGCCCGACGCGGCCATAGCCCGCAGACAGCCCGGTCAGGTCGGCAATGGCGGCCCAATACCCCTCGGCCATCAACAGGCTTTCCAGTTGAAACGCCTTCTTGGGGTTCCAGTTTTCCGGCGTGTGCGGCGACAGCGCGCCGACCAGCCCGCCACTGGAACCCGCGCCCACGCCATGCGGGTCGATCACCTGCACCCGCGCGCCCGCCCTGGCACAGGCATAGGCCACCGACAGGCCGAAAATCCCGGCGCCCATCACGGTCACTTCTGCCATTGCCATTCGACGGCGCCTCTTCCAAAGTCGCTGCGTTCACCCAAGCTCATAGGACAAGTCATGGCCAGTGACCAGACAGCCGCGCTTGACTGGAAAGACGGCATCATCCCGGTATCGACGCAGTTCGATGACCCCTATTACTCGATCACCGACGGGCTGGCCGAAACCCGCCATGTGTTCCTGACCGGCAATGACCTGCCCGCGCGGTTCCGCGACGGGTTCCACATTGCCGAGCTGGGCTTTGGCACCGGGCTGAACATGCTGGCCGCGCTGCTGGACTGGCGGCAGGCGGGCATCGCGGGGCGGCTGCACTTCACCAGTTTCGAGGCTTTTCCGATGACCGCCCCCGATATCGACCGCGCGCTTCAGGCATTTCCCGAAGCCCGCGCCATCGCCGATCCGTTTCTGGACCAATGGGCCACCGGCGCGCGGCAGATCACGCTGGACGACCTGAGCGCCGAGATCATCGTGGGTGACGCCCGCGCCACCCTGCCCGACTGGGCCGGGCGGGCCGATGCGTGGTTCCTGGACGGCTTTGCCCCGGCCAAGAACCCCGAGCTGTGGGATACCGACCTGTTGCGCCAGGTCGCCCGCCATACCGCACCGGGCGGCACGGCCGCGACCTATACCGCCGCGGGCTTCGTGCGGCGGGCGCTGGCCGATGCGGGGTTCGACGTGACCCGCGTGCCGGGCCATGGCCGCAAACGCCACATGACCACCGCAAGGATGCCCGTATGAGCCCGTCCAACCCGCGCCTTGGCATCGCGCTGATGGTCGCCACGACGTTTGTCTTTGCCATGCAGGACGGGATCTCGCGCCATTTGGCGGGCGAATACAACGTGCTGATGATCGTGATGATCCGGTACTGGTTCTTCGCGGCCTTCGTCATCGCGGTGGCCAGTTACAAGGCGGGCGGCGTCAAGGCGGCCGCGCAGACCAGCCAGCCGCTGATACAGGCGTTTCGCGGCGCCCTGCTGGCGCTGGAAATCTGCGTGACCGTCCTGGCCTTTGTCCTGTTGGGGCTGGTCGAAAGCCACGCGATCTTTGCCTGTTACCCATTGATCATCGCCGCGCTGTCCGGCCCGGTGCTGGGCGAGCGCGTGGGCCGGCTGCGCTGGATGGCGATTGGCGTGGGTTTCATCGGGATCCTGATCATCCTGCAACCGGGACTGCGGGTGTTTTCCCCCGCTGCGCTGATCGCGCTGCTGGCGGCGCTGATGTTCGCGCTTTACGGGTTGCTGACGCGCTATGTCGCCCGGCGCGACAGCGCGGCCACCAGCTTTTTCTGGACCGGTACCGTGGGGGCCGCGGTCATGACCCTGATCGGGGTCTGGGCTTGGGAACCGATGAGCGCCGCCGACTGGCGCTGGATGGCGCTTTTGTGCATCACGGGCGCCTTCGGTCATTTCCTGCTGATCAAGGTCTATGAGGTGTCCGAGGCCAGCGCGGTGCAGCCCTTTGCCTATTTGCAGCTGGTCTTTGCCTCGGGCCTGGGGATGCTGGTCTTCAACGAGGACCTGCACGCCAATGTCGCCATCGGCGCGGCGGTCGTCACGGCGGCGGGGATCTTCACGCTGTGGCGCGAACGGGTCGCTCAATAGGCTTTGAGTTCATCCGCCAGATCGAACGCAACCGTCCGGCCCGCCAGCCGCGCGCGGTACACCACCAGCGATTCCGTCACCCGCATCACATAGTTGCGGGTTTCGCGAAACGGGATCATCTCGATCCAGTCCACGACATCGACACCGGCCGACCGGGGGTCGCCATAGGCCTGGATCCACCGCCGCGCCCGGCTGGGCCCGGCGTTATAGGCAGCGGCGACCAGCACATAGTTGTGGCCGAATTCGGCGATCAGTTCGGCCAGATAGGCGGTGCCGAGCCGCGCGTTATAGGCCGGGTCCGACAGCAGCGCCGCCGGGGAATAGGGCACCGACAGGGTGCGCGCCATGTCCCGCGCCGTGCCGGGCATCAGCTGCATCAGCCCGCGCGCGCCCGCGCCGCTGACGACGACCGGGTCGAATTCGCTTTCGCGCCGCGCGATGGCCAGCACCAGCTCGGGCGCGACCGTATGATCCAGCTGCGCCACATCGGTAACGGGGAAATACCCCTGCGGCACCACCTGCCCGAACCCCGCCGCGGCCTTGGCGATCCGCAGCGCGATATGCGGCTCATCCCAGGACAGCGCCAGCTCGACCAGGCCGCGCCGCCCGGCCGCATCGCCGGTTTCGGCCAGATGGGTCAGGAACCATTCGGTCAGGTTGCGCTCGCCCGCGTCATGAAACAGCCGTGCGACGCGCAGAACGTCGGATTCGGGGAACAACGCATTGCTCCACGCCGCTGGGTCACGCCCCGCGATCAGGTCGGGTGACATCGGCGCGCCCAGCTCTTCGGCGGCAAGCTGGCCATAAAAGCTGGTCTGATGTTCGGCGCCCTGGGCAAAAGCGTCACGCGCCGCCTCGGGCCGTCCCAGCGCACGCAGCGCGCGGCCCCGCCAATAGCCCGCCCGCCCCAGGCTGATCGGGGTTTCGACCGCAGCCGCGAACCGGTCGAAATGCGCCAGCGCCACAGCGGGTTCGTTCAGCTGCCGCAAGGCGATGAACCCCGCCAGCCATTCCAGATCGGCGTAATCCGACCCCTCGGTCAGGAAATTGTTCGCCGCCAGCCTATAGGCCAGCTCGCTCTGGCCTTCGCGCATCATCTCGCGCGCATAGCTGCGGCGGCGCCCGGCCCAGTGCGCGGGTTCGCCCAACATCGCGGCCGATACGCTCTGCGCATCCAGCAGCGCGATCGCGCTTTCCTCCAGCCCCTTGCGCGCCCGCCACTGGAAGCGCTCATGCGCCAGCCCCGGATCGTCAGCCAGCGCCGGGGGCACCGCGGCCACCAGCTTGTCCACGCCCGGCCCGGTGGCGCGCAGGGTCAGCCGCGCCACAGCCAGCGCGCGCCAGTCGCGCGGCACCAGATCCAGCATCAGCCGTGCCGAATCGGATTCGCCCTGCCACAGCATCGCATCCAGACGGGTGACATGATGCGGCGCCAGATGATGCCCGAAGCGATCCATCATCCAGCCATGCGCCGGCGCGGCCAGCGGCAGCGTGTGCCAGGTCAGCACCGCCTGCGCCTCGGCATCCGCAGTCATGCCCAGCGTGTCATAGGCGCGCGTCAATGCAAGCCCGCCCGCCCCTGTCACCGGTTGCCGCCCGTCGAAATAGGCAATCACATGACGCGGATCGTCGGTGGCGCGGATTGCGGCCTCGCCCCGCGCGCGTACCCGGTCCAGCCCTGGCCAGTCGCCATGGCGCAACAGGAACGTGCGGTAATCGTCAAACGCCCCCTCGCCCGCGCGCAACCAGCGCCAGGTGACGATGTCCTGTTCCAGCGCGCCGGCCTGACGGGCCAGATCGCGCGCGTTGTCCCATTGGTCGGCCCGCACCGCACGCATCACCGCGCGCAGGTCCTCGGCCACCGCCAGACCCGGCAATGCCCCAAGCCAAAATGTCAGACAGCACAATAAGGTGCGCATTCCACAAGCCGTATCCATTCCCGATTGCCAAAAGACTAGCCCGCGCGTATCAGGCCGCAATACACAAACTTGGCAATAAGGTTTCACACCGTTACGTTGCGCCGCGTTTATCAACGGGCGAGTCGCGCCCGGCAACCAGAAAAGGAGCGTGTCATGATCAAAGGGTCCCTTCCAGCCCTGGTGACGCCGTTCAAGGACGGCGCAGTGGATTTCGATGCGCTCAAACGCCTGGTCGAATGGCACATCGCCGAAGGCTCGCACGGGTTGGTGCCGGTGGGCACGACGGGCGAAAGCCCGACGCTCAGCCATGCCGAGCATGAACAGGTGGTCGAAGCCGTGGTGGAAACCGTCGCGGGCCGCGTGCCGGTGATCGCGGGCGCAGGCTCCAACAACACCGCCGAAACCGTGCGCCTGATGCAGCACGCCGCGCGCGTGGGCGCCGATGCCGCGCTTGTGGTCACGCCTTATTACAACAAGCCCACCCAGGCCGGGCTGATCGCGCATTTCACCGCCGCACATGATTGCTGCGAGCTGCCGATCATCATCTACAACATCCCCGGCCGGTCGGTGGTCGACATGACCCCCGCCACGATGGGCGAACTGGCCAAGCTGCCGCGCGTGATCGGGGTCAAGGACGCCACCGGCGACCTCAGCCGCGTGCCGCAACAGCGCATCACCTGCGGCACGGATTTCATCCAGCTGTCGGGCGAGGATGCGACCGCGCTGGGCTTCAACGCCCATGGCGGGGTCGGCTGCATTTCGGTCACCGCCAATGTGGCGCCGAAGCTCTGCGCCGAGTTCCAGGAAAGCACCCTGTCGGGCGACTATGCCAGGGCGCTGGAACAGCTCGACCGCCTGATGCCCCTGCACAAGGCGATCTTTGCCGAACCGGGCGTCGCGGGCGCGAAATACGCCATGTCACGCCTGGGCAAATGCGGGAACGAGGTCCGCTCGCCCCTGACCACCGTGACCGAGGGCACGGCCCAGATGATCGACGCGGCCATGCGCCACGCCGGGCTGCTGAACTAGGCCGATGAGCACCGCGATACGCCCGGGCGAGGTCGCGCTGGATTTCGATCCGGCCGAAAGCGATGGCCCCCGCGTGGCCTTCATCGGGCGTATCCGCACCCCTTGGGCCAAGGGCACGGCCCCCCGCAACATCGGCCGCGCCCGCGAAACCGGGCAAGCCGCCCGCATAGAGCTCGACCCGCGCTATGCCCCCGGCCTGACCGGGTTGCAGGTGGGCCAGCCGGTCATCCTGCTCTATTGGATGGACCAGGGCCGCCGCGACCTGATCGTACAGGCCCCGCGCCACGCGGACGGCCCCCGTGGCACCTTTGCCCTGCGCTCGCCCGTGCGGCCCAACCCGGTGGCGTTGTCCACCGTTCACATCACCGCGCTGAACCCCGAAACCGGCGAGATCGGCATCGACGCCATCGACTGTTTCGACGGCACCCCGCTCATTGACATCAAACCGTGGCTGCCCAGCGTCGATGTGCCCCCGGAGCGCCCTGACAAACGGCGCGGGCTTCATTGCTCCACAAATACTCTGGGGTGAATGGGCCAACGGCCCAGAGGGGCAACGCCCCTTCCCCCGCCACCACTGGACAGCCGCCCCGGCACCCCATACATAACGGCGATGGCCAAACCCAAATCAGATCCGAATTACAAGGTTATCGCCGAAAACCGGCGCGCACGTTACGATTACGCGATCGAGGACGACCTCGAATGCGGGGTCGTGCTCATGGGGTCCGAGGTCAAGTCCCTGCGCGAAGGGCAATCCAACATCGCCGAAAGCTATGCCAGCGTCGAAGACGGCGAGCTGTGGCTGATCAACAGCTATATAGCGCCCTATGAACAGGCCAAGACCTGGGGGCACGAGGAACGGCGCAAGCGCAAGCTGCTGGTATCGAAAAAGGAACTGGCGCGGCTTTGGTCGGACACCCAGCGCAAGGGCATGACCCTGGTGCCGCTGGTGCTGTATTTCAACCATCGCGGCCGGGCCAAGCTGAAGATCGGCATCGCCAAGGGCAAGAAATCCCACGACAAGCGCGCGACCGAGGCCAAGCGCGACTGGGGCCGCGAAAAGCAGCGCCTGTTGCGGCACGGGGAATAGCCGCCGTTTTATCCCCTCAACCCGGTCAGCGATTCCCGCTATGGTTGCCTTGTTCCGGATGCGAAAGGTTTGCACCGGGCGGTATGTTTCCGGCGGCGGTCGGTTTGACCCGCGATACAAAGGCCGGAAACCGCGTAACGAGTGAAAACGTGACAGATCCCGGGGCGCGCGCACCCTCCTCCCCGCAGCGCCCCGGACTTGCCACCCGGCACGGCTGCTTCTATTGAAGAAAGACCATTCAACTGCCGAGGTGTGCATGCAGGACGATCCCAAAACACTGGTTTCGACCGACTGGCTGAGAAAGCATCTGTCGGATCCCGATCTGCGCATCCTGGATGCATCGTGGTACATGCCCGACATGAACCGCGATGCCCGTGCCGAATACGACGCCGCCCATATCCCCGGCGCGCGGTTCTTCGACATCGACGATATCAGCGACCAGCGGTCGGATCTGCCGCACATGGCCCCGCCGGTCGAAAAGTTCATGAGCCGCCTGCGCGCCATGGGCGTGGGCGACGGGCATCAGGTCGTGATCTATGACGGCATGGGCCTGTTTTCGGCCGCCCGCGTCTGGTGGCTGTTCCGCCTGATGGGCAAGACCGATGTCGCCGTTCTGGACGGTGGCTTCCCGAAATGGCAGGCCGAAGGCCACCCGATCGAGGATCTGCCGCCGGTGATCAAGGACCGGCACATGACCGTCCAGCGACAGGCGCATCTGGTCAAGGACGTGACACAGGTGGCCGCGGCATCGAAACTGGGCGACTATACCATCGTGGATGCCCGTGCCGCCGACCGGTTCCGTGGCGCGGTGCCCGAACCCCGGCCCAACCTGCGCGCGGGCCATATCCCGAATTCACTGAACCTGCCGTTTGGCGATCTGCTGAACGACGATGGCACGATGAAGGACGCCGAAGGTCTGCGCGCGGCTTTCGACGCCATCGGCCTCGACTTCGCCAAACCCGCGATCACCACCTGTGGCTCGGGCGTGACGGCGGCGATCCTGAACCTGGCGATGGAGCGTTTGGGCAAGACCGACCACACGCTTTACGACGGGTCCTGGGCCGAATGGGGAATGTATGGCGATCTGAAGGTGGCGACCGGCTGACCCAACCCCGCCGCGCAAGTGAAATTCCGAACGCCCGCGCCGATGACGCGGGCGTTTTCTTTTGTGCCCCGCGCATGAAAAAACCCGGGCGCGAACGCCCGGGCAGTTTGTCAGCGGCTGATAGGAAGGAAATCAGCCGTTGGTAAACTCGGGATAGGCCTCCATGCCCAGTTCGGACATGTCCAGACCGTTGACCTCGTCCTCTTCGCTGACACGGATGCCCATGATCGCCTTGAGGATGAACCAAACGATGGCCGATGCCACGAAGGTGAACACGCCGTAGGCGACAATACCCAGCAGCTGAGTGCCAAGGCTTGCGTCGGAGTTGTAGAACACAACCGCGATGGTGCCCCAGATCCCGGCAAACAGGTGGACCGGAACGGCACCCACGACATCGTCAATCTTGAACTTGTCCAGCAGAGGCACTGCAAAGACTACAATCACGCCACCGACGGCACCGATCCAGAGCGATCCGAACAGGCTGGGCGCCAGGGGTTCGGCAGTGATCGACACCAGACCGGCCAGCGCGCCGTTCAGCACCATGGTCAGGTCGGGCTTTTTGTAGATGACCTGCGTCAGGATAAGTGCGGTAACTGCACCCGCAGCCGCTGCCATGTTGGTGTTGGCAAAGATGCGCGATACATCCGAGACGTCACCCACAGTTCCCATGGCCAGCTGAGAGCCGCCATTGAAGCCGAACCAACCCAGCCACAGGATGAACGTACCCAGGGTTGCCAGCGCAAGGTTAGAGCCCGGCATGGGCGTGACCTTGCCGTCCTTGTACTTGCCGATACGCGGTCCCAAGATGATCGCACCCGCCAAAGCGGCCCAGCCACCGACAGAGTGCACGACGGTCGAACCGGCGAAATCCGAGAAACCTTTCTCGGACAGCCAACCGCCGCCCCACTGCCAAGATCCCGAGATCGGATACAGAATACCGGTCAGAACGACAACGAAGATCAGGAAGGGCCAAAGTTTGATACGTTCTGCCAGCGCACCCGAAACGATTGAGGCCGTCGCGGCAACGAATACCAGCTGGAAGAAGAAGTCCGACCCGATCGAGGCATAGTCCAGCGCGGCGTCCGCAGCAGCAACACCAACCGGATCAAGAACGGTCGGCACGAAGAAGCTGCCGATATAGCCGTTGAAATCGCCCGGATACATCAGGTTGAAACCGATGAGCCAATACATGATCGCTGCAATCGAGTAGAGCGCGATGTTCTTGGTCATCTGCATGGTGACGTTTTTGGAACGGACCAAGCCGCCTTCTAACATGGCAAAGCCAGCGGCCATGAAGAAAACCAGGAAACCTGCCATGCAGAACAGCAGGGTGGTCATGATATAGGGGCCGATCTCATCGAACCCGGGCGCGACGGCCTCGGCTTCCTGTGCAAGACCCACGCTGGGAAGCGCGATCGCGGCCGCAGCAAGACCATATTTGGTGAAGCGTTTCATTAATCTCTTTCCTTTCCCGCTACGCCTTACAGCGCGTCGCCGTTGGTTTCGCCGGTACGCACCCGCACGGCCTGTTCGACATCCAGAACAAAGATCTTGCCGTCGCCGATCTTGTCGGTCTTGGCCGTTGTCTGGATGGTTTCGACGACCTGGTCGGCCATCGCAGCTGAAACAACGATTTCCAGCTTCACCTTCGGTACGAAGTTCACGGCATATTCAGCGCCGCGATAGATCTCTGTGTGGCCTGATTGCGAGCCGAAACCCTTGATTTCCGTTACCATCATGCCGCGCACGCCGATGGAGGTCAGCGCTTCGCGGACCTCTTCCAGCTTGAACGGCTTGATTGCTGCTATGATTAGTTTCACGTCTGTCCCCTCGAAGTTGGCAGTTTACGACTGCGGGAATGACCGCACTAAGGGGACCAAGCCGCCTGGGGTTCAAGAAAGCATGGCCTAAAATACCGCCGCAAATCCGACATTTTTGCACAAAAATTGCACAAACTACTCATTGAGCCTAAAAAATAAGCAAATAAAAAAGGCAGCACTTGGGCTTCGAAGCGCTCAACATTCCGACTCGCCCGCGCTATTGTGGGAAAAAAGAGCAGTATCCGACATTGGACCAGACATGAGCAGAACCGGTGGCAAACGGCCCCCTCTGGTTGCCGAGCGGCGGTATCCGAAAAAGGCAGCGCCCAAAAAGGCGCCGCCCCGAAAACGGTCGAAACCGCGCAAGCCGCAACGCCCAAAGGGAAATTTCCTGTTTCGCAGCATCAGGCGCCTGATCGGCTGGATTCTGCGGCTTGGCCTGCGGGCGGGGGTGGCCTTTACCACCGTCATCGCGTTGGTCGTGGGCGGGGCGGTGCTGTATTTTCAATCGACCCTGCCGCCGGTCACCGAATTGCTGGATGCCCGGACCCGCGGGTCGGTGACGATTCTGGACCGCGACGGCAAGGTCTTTGCCTGGCGCGGCGACCAGTTTGGCGGCCAGATCAGCGCCGATACCGTGGCGCCTGCCCTGAAAAACGCCGTTGTCGCGGTCGAGGACAAGCGGTTCTATCGCCATATCGGCGTCAGCCCGCGCGGGATCGCCAGCGCGGTGCGCATCAACCTGCGCGAGGGGCGCGGGCCGCTGTCGGGCCATGGCGGCTCGACCATCACCCAGCAGACCGCCAAGCTGCTGTGCCTGGGTGTGCCCTTTGACGCCGCCACCTGGAAGAACGAGGCCGAGTACGAGGCAGATTGCCGCCGCACCACCCTGTGGCGCAAGGCCAAGGAAGCCGTCTTTGCGATGGCGATGGAGCTGAAATACTCCAAGGACGAGATCCTGACGATCTATCTGAACCGCGCCTATCTGGGCGCCGGCACGCGCGGGTTCGAGGCCGCGGCACAACGTTACTTCGGCAGATCCGCCAACAAGGTCTCGATCGCCGAAGGCGCGATGCTGGCCGGCCTGCTCAAGGCGCCGACGACCTATGCCCCCACCAACAATCTGCAACTGGCGCAGGACCGCGCCGATCTGATTGTCGGGCTGATGCAGGATCAGGGCTATCTGACTGCGGCCGAGGCCAAGTCGGCCCGCGCCAATCCCGCACAGCTTTCAGCCGCGGCCGAGGCCCGCGCAGGCGGCTATTTCGCCGATTGGGTGATGGACAGCGGCCCGGCCTTTCTGACCCGCGACACGACCGAGGATGTGATCATCCGCTCGACCCTGGACCGGCGGCTGCAAAAGGCGGCGGAATCCGCGCTGGCCTATGTGTTCGAGACCAAGGTCAAGGCCGGTTCCAAGGCCGAGGCGGCGATCATCGTGATGTCCTCCGACGGCGCGGTGCGCGCAATGGTGGGCGGGCGCAAATCCAAGGTGGCGGGTGCCTTCAACCGGGCCACCATGGCCAAGCGCCAGACCGGTTCGGCGTTCAAGCCTTTCGTTTATGCCGCCGCGCTGGATCTGGGCTTTACCCCCAACGCCACGGTGGTGGACGAGCCGTGGTGCATGAATGTGCCGGGGTCGGGGCGGTATTGCCCCCAGAACTATACCAAGAAACACTATGGCCGGGTCACCTTGACCAAGGCACTGGCGGATTCGCTGAACGTGCCGGCGGTCAAGATCTCGGAAGAGGTCGGGCGCGAGAATGTCCGCAAGATCGCCGCCGATTTCGGGATCGAAAGCGATCTGGCGGCGGGCCCTGCGCTGGCATTGGGCGCATCGGAATCGACGCTGCTGGAAATGACGGGCGCCTATGCCGGGATCCTAAATGGCGGACGGTCGGTCACGCCCTATGGCCTGATCGAGCTGCGGCTGCAGGGGGACGATACCCCCTTGATCGGCCAGGAAGGCGGGATGGGCGAGCGCGTGATCACCGAAACCGCCGCTCAAAGTCTGGTTTACATGATGAACCAGGTGGTCGAACAGGGCTCGGGCCATCGCGCCAAGCTGCCGGGGCGTCCGGCCGCGGGCAAGACGGGCACCACATCGGCGGCGCGCGATGCGTGGTTCATCGGCTTTACCGCCGATTATGTCGCCGGGGTCTGGATGGGGTATGACGACAACACGCCCCTGACCGGTGTGACGGGGGGCGGGCTGCCCGCCGATATCTGGCACGAGACCATGCTGCGCGTCCATCAGGACCAGCCGGTGCACGAATTGCCCATGCTGGTCCCGCGCCCGGTGCGGCAGCAACAACCCCAGGCACAGGCCCAACGGCGCGAACAACCGCGCCGCAAGAACAATGCGGAACAGATCCTGATCGACGTTCTGGAAAATCTGCTGGGGCGGCGGAACTGATGCCCGGCCGGGCGGGCGATCAGCCCGCCTTGGCCAGATCCTGTGTCACCGCATCGATGTCACCCTTGCGGCGATCCAGCATCGCACCGATCTCGGTGCGCTCGGTCGCCAGCATGTTGACGCCTTCGATATAGAGGTTGAAGAACAGATCCCGCCCGCTTTTGTCCGAGACCAGGAAGATCACCTCGAACGGGGACGAGCCGCGCAGGAAGGCGGTGGTCTTGACCTCGTAGAAGCTCTTGACCGCGCGGGCCTCCTGCACCTCGAGCCGGCCACCGATGAACTCACGGAAACGGCGCCCGTATTTGCGCGAGATATAGCCCTGGAACGCCGACGTGAACGCCCGCAGCTGCGCGGAACTGGCCGAGCGCGCGGCCACACCCAGCGCCGAGCGTGCGATGATCGGCACATCGGCATAGCGGGAAAAGACCCTTTCGAAATCGCGCAGCATGGCGGATTCGGATTTGCCGGAATTGATGACCCCGTTGATTTCCCCGACAAGCCGGTCGATCAGCACCCGCGCCTGATCGGTGTTCAACGCCAGGGCCGGGCCGGAAACGGCCAGGGTCGCGGCTCCGGCACCGATACCGGCCAGAACGGAACGTCTGTTCAGATTATTCTGCATAGGAGTCCTCATACGGGTCAAAATACGCATCATCACTGGCACCGCCAAGCTCGAACCGGCGATTCTGCAAATAGATCGACCGGCTTTGGGCATAGCTGTCCGTACTCTCATATAGGACCGAATCTATGGAATCCGAGTAGGTATATCGATCACCAACGCGTGCGCCGACCCGTCCGCCCACGATTGCATCGGCTTCGGGATGCGATCCGACGGCATTCAGCGGGTCGGTCACGAAATCGACAAGCGTGCCCACCGCATCGCGGCTGGTCGACGGCCCCAGCAGCGGCAATTCCAGATAGGCCCCCTCGCCCACGCCCCATATATGCAGGGTTTCGCCGAAATCCGTATCGCGTTCCTCGACCCCGATCGTGCTGGCGGGATCGAACAGCCCGCCGATGCCGATGGTGCTGTTGAAGAGGAAACGGGCGGAATTGACGAAGGCGTCCTGCAGCTTGAACTGAAGCAGATTGTTCAGAACCGCCGAGGGCAGGCCAAGATTGTCGGCAAAGTTCCGCACACCCTGACGGGCGGGCTGCGGCAGAACCGTGCCATAAGTTTGCGCCACGGGATTTACAATCACCGTATCCAGCCCTTTATTCACGCCGTGCACGGCGCGGTTCACGGGCTCGATCGGATCATAGACACCATCGGGGCCTTGGGGCGCGCCGCAAGCCGTCAGCACGCAAACCGCAATTAAACAAAGTTTTGAATTCACAAAATTCATTGATCATTGACCCTGAACAGATAATCCGGTTCCTAAGATAGTCTTCATTCCGCGACTGCAACATAGTAGAGACGCCAAGGAAACCCAGACGGCTTCACGACTCTATGTTGCCCCCTGTGGCGAAGAAGCGACATCCCCGGGCACCGGCCCGACGTTGAAAGGAAGCGCCAGCCATGGCGATGCGACAATCTGAGCTTGATAAAGGCCTGACAGAACTGCGCGACGCGCGCAAGGCCAGCCGCAGCCTGTTCGGATCGGTTTTCGTCTTCAGCATCTTCACGAACCTGCTGATGCTGACCGGACCGCTCTTCATGCTTCAGGTCTATGACCGGGTTCTGGGCAGCCGAAGCGAGGAGACGCTGGCCGCCCTGTTTGCGCTGGTGGCGTTCCTGTATCTGATGATGGGTCTGCTGGATTACGCCCGGGGCCGCGTGATGGCGCGGGCGGGCGCCCGGTTCCAGACCCTGCTGGACAGCCGCGTGTTTTCCGCCGTGCTGCGCAAAGCGTCGCTGGCCAAGGGCCCCGAGGCGCCGCCAACCGGCCTGCGCGACCTGGAAGCGGTGCAGCGGCTGCTGTCCTCGCCGGTGCTGCTGGCGTTTTTCGATATCCCCTGGACGCCTTTCTTCCTGTTCGGGATCTTCATCTTCCACCCGCTCCTGGGGTCGCTTGCGGTTCTGGGCGGCGGGCTGCTGATCGCGGTGGCGATCCTGAACCAATGGCGCACCCGCGCCCCGATGCAACAGGCCAATGTCAGCTCGGCCCGGGCCGAGCATATGGCCGAACAATTGCGGTCCGAGGCCGAGATGGTGCGCAGCCTGGGTATGCAGGGCGCCGCGTTTGCCCGCTGGGAAAAGGCCCGGGTCGAGGCGTTGGACAACCGTCTGGCCGCCGCCGACAATGCCGGCAGCTTCATGACCATGTCCAAGACGTTCCGGCTGTTCCTGCAATCGGCGATGCTGGCGCTGGGGGCCTGGCTGGTGCTGCAGAACCAGCTGACACCGGGTGCGATGATCGCGGGCTCGATCCTGATGGGCCGCGCCCTGGCGCCGGTCGAACAGACCATCGGCCAGTGGGAAATGCTGCAACGGGCAACCCGTGGCTGGCGCGATCTGGGCGAATTGCTGGCCGAGATCCCCGAAGAGCCCGAACGCATGCCGCTGCCCAAACCCAAGGCCAAGCTGGACGTGTCGCAGCTGACCGTGGTGCCGCCGGGCGAACAACAGGCCGCGCTGCGGATGGTGTCGTTCAATCTGGACCCCGGACAGGCGATCGGTGTCATCGGCGCCTCGGGCGCGGGCAAATCCACGCTGGCACGCGCGCTGACCGGGGTCTGGCGGCCCGCGGGCGGGCGCATTCGCCTGGACGGTGCAACGCTGGATCAATACGACCCCGACGTGCTGGGCCAGCATATCGGCTATCTGCCGCAGCGGGTGACGCTGTTTGACGGCACCATTGCCGAAAACATCGCCAAACTGTCGCTGCAACCCGATCCCGAGGCGGTCGTCGCCGCCGCCAAGAAGGCTGGCGCGCATGACATGATCGTGCGCCTGCCGGGGGGCTATGACACCCGCGTCAGCGCGTCGGGCGGGCGACTGTCCGGCGGCCAGATCCAGCGCATCGGCCTGGCCCGTGCGATGTATGGCGATCCGGTCCTGCTGGTGCTGGACGAGCCGAACTCGAACCTCGACAATCAGGGGTCGGCGGCGCTGAACACCGCCATCCGCCAGATGAAGGAAGACGGGAAATCGGTGCTGATCATGGCCCACCGCCCCGCCGCGATCCAGGAATGCGACCTGTTGCTGGTGCTGGAGGGCGGCGCGCGCAAGGCGTTCGGCCCGCGTGACGACGTGCTGCGCGAAACGGTCAAGAACTATTCCGACATCAAACAGTCCCAGGGCGTGGGCGGAGGTGTGACATGAGCCAGCCGGGCAATTACGCATGGTCGGCCCGCGGGCCGATGGTGATCGGCATGACCGCGCTGGTGCTGCTGATCGGCGGCTTCGGCACCTGGTCGGTGCTGGCCAATATCTCGGGCGCGATCATCGCCTCGGGCCAGGTCGAGGTCGACCAGAACCGACAGGTCGTGCAGCATCCCGATGGCGGTGTGGTCGAAAAGATCATGATCGACGAGGGCGACACCGTCGCCGCCGGTGATGTGCTGATCGACCTGGACGCCAAGCTGTTGCGGTCCGAACTGGCCATCGTCGAGGGTCAGCTGTTCGAGATCATGGCCCGGCGCGGGCGGCTGCAGGCCGAGCGTGACGATGCGACCGAAATCGCGTTCGATCCCGCGCTGATCGATCTGGCCCGCACCCGGCCCGAGGTCATCGACCTGATGGAGGGGCAATCGCGCCTGTTCGAAGCGCGCCAGATCTCGCTGGAAAAGGAAACCGATCAGTTGGACAAACGGCGCGGCCAGATCACCGATCAGGTGGTGGGCATCGCAGCGCAGCAAAAGGCGCTGGAAAGCCAGCTGTCGCTGATCCAGCAGGAACTGGCCAGCCAGCAGGAGCTGCTGGAAAAGGGTCTGGCCCAGGCACCCCGGGTGCTGGCGCTTCAACGCGAGGAAGCCGGCCTTTTGGGGCGGGTGGGCGAGCTTGCCGCATCGGTCGCACAGGCCGAAGGGCGGATCACCGAGACCGATATCGAGATCCTGAAGCTGGGCACCAGCCGCCGGGAAGAGGCAATCACGCAGCTGCGCGACCTGCAATACCGCGAGCTGGAACTGGCCGAACGCCGCCAGTCGCTGCAGGAACAGCTGGACCGGCTGGAAATCCGCGCGCCGGTGTCGGGCATCGTCTATGACCTGACGGTGTTCACGCCGCGCTCGGTCATCCGGGCGGCGGAGCCCGTGCTCTATATCGTGCCGCAGGACCGCCCGCTGGTCATCGCCGCGCGGATCGAGCCCATACATATCGACCAGGTCCTGGCCGGGCAGGAGGTCATCCTGCGCTTTTCCGCCTTCGACAGCCGCACGACGCCGGAACTGAACGGCACGGTGGTCAAGGTGTCGGCGGATTCGTTCACCGATGAGCGGACGCAGGCCACCTATTACCGGGCCGAGATCGAGCTGAACCCGGGCGAGCTTGAGAAGCTGAAGGACCTGAAGATCATCCCCGGCATGCCTGTCGAAACCTATATGCGTACAAATGATCGTACGCCGATGGGCTATCTGGTGAAGCCGCTGGCCGACTATTTCAACAAAGCGTTCCGCGAAAGCTGATTCCGGCTTTCCAATGCGGCGGGTGCGCTCTAGCCTGCCGCCGAAACGACAGACAGAGGGAACGCCATGAGTGGGAAATTCGAAGGCCGTCTGGCCGAACTGGGGGTGACCCTGCCGGATGCACAGGCGCCTGCCGCCAATTACGTGCCCTTCGTGATCACGGGCGATCTGGTCTTTGTGTCCGGCCAGGTGTCGATGGCCGATGGCGGGTTCCTGACCGGCAAGCTGGGCGCGGATATGGACACCGAAACCGGGGCCGCCGCCGCGCGCAGCTGTGCCATCGGCCTGCTGTCCCAGGTCAAGGCCGCCTGTGGCGGGGATCTGGACCGGCTGGTGCGGGTCGTCAAGCTGACCGGTTTCGTCAACTCCACCGCCGATTTCGGCGACCAGCCCAAGGTTGTGAACGGGGCCTCGGATTTCCTGGTCGAGGCGTTGGGCGATGCCGGGCGCCATTCGCGGTCCGCCGTCAGCGCGGCCTCGCTGCCCTTTGGCGTTGCGGTCGAAATCGAAGGCATCTTCGAAATCCGATGATCCCCCTGCCCCCGGGCCTGCTGACGCGGCCCATCGCCCATCGCGGCTATCATGACCGCACCGCTGGCGTGATCGAGAATTCGCGCGCCGCGCTTCGTGCCGCCCTGGCGGCCGGGTACGGCGCCGAGATCGATGTGCAGCTTTCGGCCGATGGTCAGGCGATGGTGTTCCACGACTATGACCTGAAGCGCCTGACCGGCCAGCCGGGTGCCGTGCGCCAGCGCAGCGCCGCCGATCTGGGCGCCATGCCCCTGACCGATGGGGGCGAAACGATCCCCACGCTGGACGAGGTGCTGACGCTGGTCGCCGGGCGCCTGCCGCTGCTGATCGAGGTCAAGGATCAGGACGGCGCGCTGGGGCCCGATGTGGGGCCGCTGGAACAGGCGGTCGCCCGCGCGCTGGAAGGGTACGGCGGCGATGTGGCGCTGATGTCGTTCAACCCCCATTCCGTGGCCGCGCTGGCGCGTCTGGCCCCACTGCGGCCGCGCGGGCTGGTGACCTGTGACTTCGCGGCCGAGGACTGGCAGCTGGTGCCCGAGGCGCGGCGCGCCGAACTGCGCGACATTCCCGATTTCGACGCGACCGGGGCGTCCTTCATCAGCCATGACGCCGATGATCTGGATGCTGCGCCGGTGGCCCGGCTGAAATCGCACGGCGTCCCGATCCTGTGCTGGACGATCCGCTCAGCCGGCGACGAGGCCCGCGCGCGGCGCGTTGCCGACAATGTGACCTTCGAAGGCTATGCTGCGGAATTGCCGGGCGCTTGACCTGAGCCGCCAATGCGCCACCTAATGCTGCATCTGCAAAAGGGGCCGGGATGGATTCCATCGCTATCGAAATCCGCATTCTGACGGCGCTGTCACAGATTGACGCCGCCCAATGGGATGCCTGCGCCTGCCCCGAGGTACATGAGGGCGGTCGCCCGCTGGATCCGTTCACCACGCACCGTTTCCTGTCCGCGCTGGAAGACAGCGGGTCGGTCGGCGAGGGCACGGGCTGGCATCCGCGTCACCTGACCGCCTGGGCGGGGGAAAGGCTGATCGGGGTGGCACCGCTTTATGTCAAAAGCCACAGCCAGGGCGAATATGTCTTCGATTGGGGCTGGGCCGATGCCTATGAACGGGCGGGCGGGCGGTATTACCCCAAGCTGCAGATCGCGGTGCCCTTCACCCCCGCGACCGGACGGCGATTCCTGGCCCGGCCGGGGTTCGAGGCCGCCGCACAGGCCGCGCTGGTTCAGGGCGCGGTGCAACTGGCGGCGGAAAACGAGCTGTCCTCGCTGCACATCACCTATTGCACCGAGGACGAGGCCGAAGCCGGTGCGCAGATGGGCCTGCTGCACCGGATCGGCCAGCAGTTTCATTGGGAAAACGCGGGCTATGCCGATTTCGACGGGTTTCTGGCCGATCTGTCCTCGCGCAAGCGCAAGAACATCCGCAAGGAACGCGCGACGGCCCAGGGGTTCGGCGGCACGATCCGGCAATTGACCGGCCAACAGATCGAAGCCGAACATTGGGACGCGTTCTGGCAATTCTATCAGGACACGGGCGCGCGGAAATGGGGAACACCCTATCTGACGCGGGATTTCTTCCGGATCGCGCATGAAACGCTGCGCGACGACCTGCTTCTGGTGCTGGCCGAACGCGATGGACGCCCGGTCGCCGGGGCGCTGAACGCGATCGGGCGGGATACGCTTTACGGTCGCTATTGGGGCTGCCGCGAGGATCACCCCTGTCTGCATTTCGAGCTGTGCTATTATCAGGCCATCGATTTCGCCATTGCCCACGGGCTGGCCCGGGTCGAGGCCGGCGCCCAGGGCGATCACAAGCTGGCGCGCGGCTATCTGCCGGTGCCGACCCATTCGCTGCACTGGATCGCCGATGGCGGGTTTCGCGACGCCGTGGCGCAATTTCTGACCGCCGAGCGCAACGCGGTGGATCAGGAGATCGAAGTGCTCACCGCCTATGGCCCGTTCCGCAAAGACCAGGGAGAAGCCCCATGACCGACAGATTGACCGAAAGCGAGCGCAGCACCGAATTGTCGCCGCTGTTCCAGACCGGCTGGCAGATGGTCGACGGGCGCGACGCGATCACCAAGACGTTTGAGTTTCCGAATTTCGTCGCCGCGTTCGGCTGGATGACGCAATGCGCGATCTGGGCCGAGAAATGGAATCATCATCCCGAATGGTCCAATGTCTATCGCACGGTCGAGGTCACGCTTTCGACCCATGATGCGGGCGGGCTGACCGCGCTGGACATGAAGCTGGCCCGCAAACTGGATGCGCTTGCGGGCTGAGGCCGGATCGCTCAGATCGCGGCCAGCAGGCTTTCGCCGGCCGAGATTTCACAGGCGCCGGGGCTTTCCTCGACATGCAGCAGCTTGACCACGCCGTCCTCGACCAGCATGGCATAGCGTTTGGACCGGCCCAGCAGCCCGGCGGGCGGGGCGTCGAAATCCATGCCGATGGCACGGGTAAAGCTGCTTTCGGGATCGCCCAGCATGGTCAGACCGGCCGCGGTCGCGCCGGTATCCGCGCCCCAGGCCTTCATCACGAAGGGGTCGTTGACCGATACGCAGATCACCTCGTCCACGCCCTTGTCGGCCAGCGCGTCCTTGGTGCGGATGAAGCTGGGCACATGGGCGGAATGGCAGGTGGGGGTATAGGCCCCGGGCACCGCGAAAATCACCACCTTGCGCCCCGCCAGCCGGTCGCCCAGCGCGACCGGTTCCGGCCCCTCGTCGCCCAGCTGAACCAAAGTGGCCCCGGGCAGTTTGTCTCCAACGGCTAGTGTCATGTGATCGGTCCTTTCGCGCGTTGCATTTCCATGACCGAATAGTAGTCTGACCCGCAAAATACGCCAGCGGGGAAGATCGGGAACATGCAGAACGTCGTCGTTATCGGGGCCGGTCAGGCCGGGGCATCGCTTGTGGCCAAGCTGCGGGCGCTGGAATTCACCGGCAAGATCACCCTGATCGGCGAAGAATCCGCCCCGCCCTATCAGCGGCCCCCGCTGTCCAAGGCCTATCTGCTGGGCGACATGGCGCTGGAACGGCTCTATCTGCGGCCCGAAAGCTTTTACGCCGAAAACGGCATCGACCTGCGGCTGTCGGATACGGCCGTGTCCATCGACCGCACCGACAAGGTGGTGATCGCGGGCGGCGAGGCGATCCCCTATGACATGCTGGCGCTGACCACGGGTTCGGTGCCGCGCCGCCTGCCGGGCAGTATCGGCGGCGAGTTGGGCGGCGTGCATGTGGTGCGCACGCTGGCCGATGTCGATGCGATGGCGCCCGGCTGCAAGGAAGGCCGCCGCGTCCTGATCGTCGGCGGCGGGTATATCGGGCTGGAGGCGGCGGCGGTCTGTGCCAAGCTGGGCTTGAAGGTGACGCTGGTCGAAATGGCGCCGCGCATCCTGCAACGTGTGGCCTGCGCCGAGACCGCCGACTACTTCCGCAGCCTGCACAGCGAACACGGCGTCGACCTGCGCGAGGGGGTCGGCCTGACCCGGCTGACCGGCGACACCCATGTGACCGGCGCGGAACTGGACGATGGCAGCACGCTGGATGTGGATATGGTCATTGTCGGCGTGGGCATCACCCCCACCACCGCCTTGGCCGAGGCTACGGGGCTGACCATCGACAACGGGATCGCGGTGGATGCGTTCGGCCGCACCTCGGACCCCACGATCTGGGCGGCGGGCGATTGCGCCTCGTTCCCGCTGGACGCGGGCCGAATCCGGCTGGAAAGCGTGCCCAACGCCATCGACCAAGCCGAATGCGTGGCCGGGAACATGCTGGGCGCGGGCAAGGAGTACGTGCCGCAGCCCTGGTTCTGGTCGGACCAATACGATGTGAAACTGCAGATCGCCGGGCTGAACAGCGGGTATGACAAGGTGGTCGTGCGCCCGGGCGACAAACCCGGCAGCCAGTCGGTCTGGTATTTCGCCGGGGACCGGCTGCTGGCGGTGGACGCGATGAACGATCCGCGCGCCTATATGGTGGGCAAACGGCTGATCGACGCGGGCAAGACCGCATCGCCCGACGCCGTGGCCGACACCGCGATCGAGCTCAAGGCGCTGATGAAGGCGTGAGGATCATCGCCGGAAAGCATCGCGGGCTGGCGCTCGCCTCGGTCGGCAAGGGCGACGCGGGCGCGCATCTGCGCCCCACGACCGACCGGGTGCGCGAAAGCCTGTTCAACCTGGTGCAGAATGGCGGCTATGGCGATCCGGTGTCCGGGGCACGGGTGCTGGACCTGTTTGCCGGGACCGGCGCGCTGGGGCTCGAGGCGCTGTCGCGCGGCGCGGCCCATGTCACATTCGTGGATGACGGGATCAAGGCGCGCGGCCTGATCCGCCAGAACATCGACAAATGCCAGGCCCAGGGCGCAACCAAGCTGTTTCGCCGCGATGCCACGCGGCTTGGCGTGAACCCCGGCGCGCCGTTCGACCTGATCTTTCTGGATCCGCCCTATGGCAAGGGGTTGGGGCAACGGGCGCTGGCCGCCGCGCAAGACGGCGGATGGATCGCGCCCGACGCCCTGATCCTGTGGGAAGAAAACGCCCAGCAGACCGCCCCACCGGGCCTGGACATGTGCGATCACCGCCGATACGGCGACACACATATCCACATCCTGACCCCTATTTCGTCAGGATAAGCTTGCCCGCCCGCGTGATCCGCAGCGTATAGATCTGCTCGTTCAGCTGGATCAGCGCCATCGCGCCGCCTTCGGTCAGCAATTGAGCGTCATGCATCGGCAGCGGATCGCCGAATTGCATCTGCGTGATCGAATTCTGTGCCGTCATATCTGATCTCCTTCGCGCATGCGCCATTCAAATTGGTCCAGCAGCCATTCCAGACGGAACGGCCCGTAATAAAGCGATTCGAAGGCCAGCGACCAAAGCTCGCCCCGATCGCCGTCCTGTTCGGCGCGGTGTCTTTTCATGTTCGGCTGACAAGCCTTTTCCGTCATCGTACAGCTCTCCATTTTTTTGATGGTTGGCTGCCCGACACGATGTCAGGATTGGCTCACATCCTTATCCTGACAAAAATGATCAGATTCTTCAAGTCTGAATTTCGATCCCCTTGAAAACACCAGGGGCCCGGGCGCCAAATGACGCCCAGACCCCTGTTTTTGTTCAAAAATCCGGAATGGCGGGGAAAACCCGCGCCCTATTCCCCGTAGGTGGGGTGGAACAGCCCGCCCGGCGACAGGGTGAAAATCTCGCACCCGTCGGCGGTAACGCCGATGGAATGTTCGAACTGCGCCGACAGCGACTTGTCGCGCGTCACGGCGGTCCAGTCATCGGCCAGCACCTTGGTCTCGGGGCGGCCCAGGTTCACCATCGGCTCGATGGTGAAGAACATCCCCTCTTCCAGCACCGGGCCGGTGCCGGGGCGGCCGTAATGCAGCACGTTGGGCGGGGCGTGGAACACGCGGCCCAGCCCGTGGCCGCAGAAATCGCGCACCACGCTCATCCGGTGGCTTTCGACGAAGCTTTGGATCGCATGGCCGATATCGCCAAAGGTATTGCCGGGGCGCACTGCCTCGATCCCCTTGAACAGCGCGTCATGGGTCACCTGGATCAGACGCTCGGCCTTGCGGCTGAGCTTGCCCGCGACATACATCCGGCTGGTATCGCCGAACCAGCCATCGACGATCACCGTCACGTCGATATTCAGGATATCGCCATCCTTCAGCTTCTTGTCGCCGGGAATGCCGTGACACACCACGTGGTTCACACTAATACAGCTGGCATGCTGATACCCGCGATAGCCGATCGTGGCGGATTTCACCCCCGCGTCGTCGACCATCTTGTTGATCAGGCGGTCCAGCTCGCCCGTTGTCTGGCCCGGCACCACATGGGGTGCGATCTCGTCCAGAATCGTTGCCGCCAGCTTGCCCGCCGCGTGCATCCCGGCGAAATCCGCCGTTTCGTGAATTCTGATGCCGTCCTTGGTCAGGCGGCCGCGCGTGCCATCGTCCAAAACACCACTCCGATCTGCTTTGCGGTTTATCTAAGCATCTTTGCGCCAAAGGGCCAGACCGGCGCGGCAGGGAACCGCAGGGGTGGTTCGTGCGTTCGACCCGTACGTCGCGAATTATGCAAAAAATGGAGAGACTTGTTCGATGGAAGCGCTGCGCGAGCTGATGCAAACCGAAATCTACAGCGGAAAGACCCTTGGGGATTTCGTCACGCTGGAATTCCTGGCCGACATTCTGGGCAGCGTTCTGGCCGTCATCGTGATTCTGATCCTGGGCTTCATCGTGTCGGCCTGGGCCAAGCGCCGGATCGTCCGCATCGGCGAGGCGCACCCCAAGCTCGACAACACGCTGTTCCATTTCCTGGGCAATATCGCGCGTTACACCATCCTGGGCTTCGCGGCGCTTTTCGTGCTGAACACTTTCGGCGTTCAGACGACGTCGATCGTGGCGGCCATCGGTGCGGTGGGTCTGGCCATTGGTCTGGCATTGCAGGGCGCGCTGTCGAATGTTGCGGCGGGCGTGATGATCATCATCTTCCGCCCCTTCAAGCTGGGCGATTTCATCTCGGTCAACGACCGCACCGGCACGGTCAAGGACATCACGCTGAACAACACCGTCCTGGCGGACCTGAGCAACGTCAAGACCATCATCCCCAATGCCGAGGTCTGGGGAAACACGATTTCGAACTTTTCGGCCTATGACACGCGGCGCGCCGAATGGACCTTCGGCGTGGGCTATGGCGCCGATCTGGACCGGGCCGAGCGTGTGATCCGCGACACCGTCATGGCCGATGCCCGGTCGAAATCCGATCCCGCGCCGTTCATTCAGGTCAACAACCTGAACAGCAGCTCGGTCGATTTCCTGGTCCGGGTCTGGGTCGATGCGGCGGATTACTTTCAGTATCAGGCCGACATCAAGCGCAAGGTCAAGGACGCGCTGGACAGCGAAGGGATCGACATCCCCTTCCCCACGCGCACCCTGGTGCAAGCCGCCTGAGCCCTATCCCGGCAGGTCAAAGGGCAGCGCCGCACCCGGTGCAACCCCTTCGGGCGTGATCTGGCAGCCCAGCGCCAGCACGCCCACCCCCGCCTGCACTGCCGCCGTCAAACCGGCGGCATAGGCCGGGTCGATATCGTCGGCCACGCTCACCCGGTCGGCATCGGTGCGCTGCACCAGATACAGCATCAGCGCGCGGCCGCCCTGGGCCGTGACCCCGGCCAGCTCGTGCAGGTGCTTCAGCCCGCGTGCGGTGACGCTGTCGGGAAACTCGGCCAGCCCCGGCTGGCGCGACAGGGTGACGCTTTTGACCTCGACAAAGATATCGCCTTGCGGGCCGGACAGCAGGAAATCGATCCGGCTGTTCTGGCCGTATTTCACCTCGGCCCGGACGCTTTCGTAATCCGGCAGGCCCGGCACCTGACGGGCGATCAGCGCATCGCGCAGCGCCCGGTTGGGAACCGATGTGTCGACCCCGGTGAAATGACCGTTGTCATGTTCGACCAGCCGCCAGCCGTATTTCAGCTTTTTCTTCGGGTCGTCATTGGGTTCCAGCCAGACTTTCGTGCCCGGTTCGGCCAGCCCCATCATCGAGCCGGGATTGGCGCAATGGGCCGTCACCTCGGCCCCGTCGGTCAGCGTCACATCGGCCAGAAAGCGTTTATAGCGGCGGACCAGCCGCCCCGGCACAAGAGGGGTTTGAAAGCGCATGCGCGCCACCTATACCTCTGATAAGCAAACGACAAGGAGGCTCCGATGACCAACCCGACCGCAGCAATGCTGGTAATCGGTGACGAGATCCTGTCAGGCCGCACGCGCGATGCGAACATGCATTATCTGGCCAACGAGCTGACCAAGCACGGCATCACCCTGAAAGAGGCGCGCGTGGTGTCGGATGACCGCGACGCCATCGTGGCGGCGGTGAACGATCTGCGCGCGGCGTTCGACACCGTCTTCACCTCGGGCGGGATTGGCCCCACCCATGACGACATCACCGCCGATTGCATCGCAGCGGCCTTTGGCGTGGGCATCGACATTCGCGACGACGCGCGGGCGCTGCTGGCCGCGCATTACGCCAAGACAGGCGCCGAATTCAACGCCGCGCGCCAGCGCATGGCGCGCATCCCCGATGGCGCGACCCTGATCGACAACCCGATCAGCGTGGCGCCCGGCTTCACCATCGGCAATGTGCATGTGATGGCGGGTGTGCCGAATATCTTTCAGGCGATGGTGGCCTCGGTCCTGCCGACGCTGACGGGGGGCGATCCGTTGCTCAGCCAGACGCTGCGGATCAATTGCGGCGAGGGCGAGATCGCCGGTCCGCTGTCGGATCTGGCCGCCGATTTCCCGGATCTGTCGATCGGGTCCTATCCGTTCCAGCGCGACGGCGCCTATGGGTCGAATATCGTGATCCGGGGCACCGATGCGGGCCGGATCGACGCCGCCATGACCCACCTGTGCGACCGGTTCGCGGGGGCGCTGTGATCGACCCGGCAACGCTTTACACCGCGATCGCGGCGACATGGCCGCCCGCCGCGACCCGGCGCGTCGGCCCCTGGACGATCCGCGATGGCCAGGGCGGGGGCAAACGCGTGTCGGCCGCCACGGCGGACGGACCGTTTGACGCGGGCGACCTGCCCGCCGCCGAAGACGCCATGCGCGCGCTTGGGCAGGACCCGCTGTTCATGATCCGCGCCGGGGACGATGCGCTGGACACCCTGCTGGCCGATGCCGGTTACCGCGTGATCGACCCGGTTCAGGTCCGCGCCATCCCGGTCGCCGATCTGGCCCAGCTGCCGCCGCCGGTCACCGCGTTCACCCTGTGGCAGCCGTTACAGATCACGCAAGAGATCTGGGCCGCGGGCGGGATCGGGACGGAACGGCTGGCGGTGATGGACCGCGTGACGGGCCCAAAGACCAGCGTTCTGGGCCGTGCGCGCGACCGCGCTGCCGGGGCGGCCTTTGTCGCGATCCACGGGGAAATCGCCTTTTGCCACGCGGTCGAGGTCGAACCCACCCAGCGTCGGCAGAAAACCGCCGTCAACATGATGCGGCTGGCCGCATGCTGGGCCCAAGATCGGGGCGCCACGACTCTGGCCGTTCTGGTGACCGATGCCAACGACGCGGCCAATGCGCTCTATGCTTCCCTGAACATGCAAGTTGTGGGACACTACCACTATCGGATCAAAGCGCCCGAAGAGGCCTGAGCAGTTGACCACCAAGACCAAGACCCCCACCGCACTGGACCTGCCCCCGGTCAGCCCCCTGCCCGAGGACACACAGAAATATTTCGACATCTGCGCCGAAAAGCTGGGCCTGATCCCGAATGTGTTGCAGGCCTATGCCTTCGATATCGACAAGCTGAACGCCTTTGCGGCGATGTACAATGACCTGATGCTGGGCCAAAGCGGGCTGGACAAGACCGAGCGCGAGATGATCGCGGTCGTGGTGTCGTCGATCAACCGCTGCTGGTATTGTCAGGTGGCGCATGGCGCCGCCCTGCGCGAGCTGTCGGGCGACCCGGTTCTGGGCGAAGCGCTGGTGATGAACTATCGCGTCGCCGATCTGTCGCCCCGCCAGCGCGCAATGCTGGATTTCGCCGTCAAGCTGACCGAAGGCAGCGCCCGGGTCGAGGAACCCGACCGCCAGGCGTTGCGCGATGTGGGCTTTTCGGATCGTGACATCTGGGACATCGCCGCGGTTACCGGCTTCTTCAACATGACCAACCGGATGGCATCGGCCGTCGATATGCAGCCGAACCCGGAATATCACGGTTCACACCGGTGATCCGCGCCCTGGCCATAGCCCTTGCGCTGTCCGCGCCGGGAACGGCGGGGGCGTTTTCGCTGGAGTTTCCCGCCGGTGCCTCGCGCGCGGCGGAACGGATCGAGGAACTGACCAGCTTTCACCTGCCCATCGGCCCGTGGGAGGCTGGCGAAGTTCAGACGCTGTGGGCCGAAGGCGCGCTGTTGCAGCAGGCCTGGCAAATCCCGAGCGAGGGGCAGACCACGTTGCAACTCCTGGCGCCGCTGCGCGATCAGTTGACGGATGCGGGGTTCGAGATCCTGTTCGAATGCGCCGATGCCGATTGCGGCGGGTTCGATTTCCGCTATGCCACCAATGTGATGCCGGAACCGGCCATGCATGTGGATCTGGGCGATTACCGCTTTCTGTCGGCCCAGCGCATGGGCGAGACCAAGCCGGAATACGCCTGTCTGCTGGTCAGCCGATCGTCACGCCGCGGGTTCGTGCAACTGGTGCGCATCGGCCCCGAAGACGGGTTGCCGACGGTCTCCAGCACCTCCAGCAAGGGCGCGGTCGCGCCCGCCGCACAGCCGATCATCGCGACGGGGCCGCTTTCGGAACAATTGGAAACCACCGGCCGGCTTATCCTGGACGATCTGCGGTTTCAGACCGGCTCGTCCAGCCTGGATGGCGAGGATTACAGCTCGCTTTCCGAACTGGCGGCCTATCTGCGCGCCAATCCGACACGCACGGTGGTTCTGGTCGGCCACACCGATGCCGAAGGCAGCCTGGACGGCAACATCGCCCTGTCGAAGAAGCGCGCGCAATCCGTCGGCCGGGTGCTGGTGGACCGGTTCGATGTCGCCGCAAATCAGGTCGATGCCCAGGGCGTCGGGTATCTGTCGCCGATTGCCAGCAACCTGTCCGAAAACGGGCGCACCCAAAATAGAAGGGTCGAGGTGATCCTCACCTCGACCCGCTAGTCGTGCATCTTCACTCGCTACGACTGCTCGATTACCAGATTTCAGGCCCCTTTGCCGCAAAGCTTTCGACCAGAAAGTCGATAAAGGCGCGCACCTTGGGCTGGGTGAAACGCCCTGGCGGGTAAACCGCATAGATCCCCAGATTTTCGACCGGCAGATCCGGAATGGCCTCTTCCACCAGACCCGCTTTCATGGCGTCTTGATACAGGAAACTGGGCAAATAGGCGATGCCCAGCCCCGAAACGGCGGCATTCAGCAGCGACTGGCCGTCATTCACCGTCAGCCAGCCGGCGGTGCGCACCTGGCGCTTTTCGCCCGACGGCGCGGTGATCTTCCAGACATTGCCGCTGGACTGGTTGGAATAATGCAGCAGCTTGTGCTCGTTCAGATCGTCGATCTTCTGCGGGCGGCCGTATTTCGCGAAATATTCCGGCGAGCCGATCATCCGTTTGGTGGTGTCGGTCAGCTTGCGGGCGCGCAGGGTGCTGTCTTCCAGCTCGCCCACGCGGATGGCCATGTCGAACCCTTCCGAGATCAGCTCGACATAGCGGTTGTTCAGCACCATGTTCACGGTGATTTCGGGGAATTTCTGCAGAAACTCGCCCAGGATCGGCGACAGGTGGTTCACGCCGAAATCGGTCGCGACCGAGATGCGCAGCAATCCCGAGGGGGCGGATTGCATCGATGTGACCAGCGCGTCGGCCTCGCCCGCGTCATTCAGAACACGGCGGGCACGGTCGTAATAGGCCAGCCCGATTTCGGTGGGGCTGACACGGCGCGTCGTGCGATTCAGCAGCCGGGCCCCCAGACGGGCCTCCAGCGATGAGACGTGCTTGGAGACAGCGGATTTCGAGATCCCCATCTTCTTGGCTGCGTCCGTGAATCCCCCCTGATCCACAACCGTGGCGAACGCCTCCATTTCCGTCAATCGATCCATACCGCTTCCTTCACAATCTTATTCTTACCCCCGCGATCTGTATCCCCGCGAATTCGGGCGAGAATGGGGAAACTGCCCGACAATAGTGGGGTATTGATTGGATCGTTACGCGACGGGAAACAGGGAAAAAGGCATAATCCAATCAGGTGAAAATAACTAAGATATTGAATATAAATATATATAAATTGTCTTATGTGCGATATTACAGCATGGCAGCCAATCGCGCACCCTGATTTATCGCCCGCTTGGCGTCCAGCTCTGCGGCGACATCGGCCCCCCCGATCACATGGACATTGCGCCCTTGGGTGATCAGCGCATCGGCCAGGCTTCGTTCGGGTTCCTGTCCGGCGCACAGCACGATCGTATCGGCGGCGATCCACTCTGGATTTTCGCGGGCTGCGCCATGGCTGACCTGCAAGCCCTGCTCGGCGATGTTTTCGTAATTGACGCCCGCCTTCATCGCGACATTCAGCATCTTCAACTCGGCCCGGTGAATCCAGCCGGTGGTCTTGCCCAGCCGCTTGCCCAGTTTCTCGGGCTTGCGCTGCAACAATGTGACCTGACGCGCGGGACGCTCGGGCGCGGGGCCCGCGGGGTTCAGCCCGCCGCGATCCTGCGCGGGATCGGATACCCCCCAGAAGGCTTTCCAATCGGCCAGCGCCTCGGGCGCGTCATCGTGCTCGTGCGACAGGAATTGCGCGACATCGAAACCGATGCCACCGGCGCCGACAACGGCGACCTTGTCGCCCACCGGCGCACCGCGCAGCACGTCGATATAGCTCAGCGTGTTATCCCCGTCCTGTCCCGGTATCTGCGGATCGCGCGGGCGCACGCCGGTGGCGATCACGACCTCGTCGAAATCGGCCAGATCGTCGGGCGTGGCAACCGCGCCCAGCCGGGTTTCCACCCCGGCGCGGCCGACCATTGTGGCGAACCAGTCGACCAGGCCAAAAAACTCCTCTTTGCCCGGCACCTGCTTGGCCAGGTTCAACTGCCCGCCCAGCGCGTCGGCCTTTTCGAACAGCGTCACCGCATGCCCGCGTTCGGCCGCGACGATGGCGGTCATCATCCCCGCCGGGCCAGCGCCCACCACCGCGACGCGCTTGGGCGTGCCGGTCGGGGCATAGGTCAGTTCGGTTTCATGACAGGCGCGCGGGTTGACCAGACAGGTGGTCAGCTTGCCGCTGAACGTATGGTCCAGACAGGCCTGATTACAGGCGATGCAGGGCGCGATTTCATCGGCCCGCCCCGCCGACGCCTTGGCCACGAAATCGGCATCGGCCAAGAACGGGCGCGCCATGCTGACCATGTCGGCACAGCCCTGGGCCAGCACATCCTCGGCCACCTGCGGCGTGTTGATCCGGTTCGAGGTGATGATCGGGATCGACACCTTCCCCATCAGCTTCTGCGTCACCCAGGTGAACGCCCGGCGCGGGACAGATGTGGCGATGGTGGGGATGCGCGCCTCGTGCCAGCCGATGCCGGTATTGATGATCGTGGCGCCGGCCTGTTCGATTTCCTTGGCCAGCGTCACGACCTCGTCCCAGGTCGAGCCGTTGGGGATCAGGTCGATCATCGACAGGCGATAGATCACGATGAAATCGGGACCGACCGCTTCACGCACTCGGCGCACGACCTCGATCGGCAGGCGCATCCGGTTTTCATAGGACCCGCCCCAGCGATCGGTCCGCTTGTTGGTATGGGTCACCAGAAACTGGTTCAGGAAATACCCCTCGGAGCCCATCACCTCGACCCCGTCATAGCCTGCCTGCTGCGCGCGGGCGGCAGCGGTGGCGATGTCGGCGATCTGTTTTTCGATCCCCGCCTCGTCCAGCTCTTTCGGCGGAAAGGGCGAGATCGGCGATTTCACCGGGCTGGGCGCGACACAATCGGGGCCATAGGCATAGCGCCCCGCATGCAGGATCTGCATCGCGATCTTGCCGCCGTTTTCATGCACCGTGTCGGTCACCCGGCGGTGATTGGCGATATCGGTGTCGGTGAACAGCCCCGCAGCGCCGGGGAACACGCCGCCCTCGCGGTTGGGCGCCATGCCCCCCGTCACGATCAGGCCCACGCCCCCCGCCGCCCGTTCGCCATAGAACGCCGCAACCCGGCCCCAATCGCCGGTCTCTTCCAGACCGGTATGCATCGACCCCATCAGAACGCGGTTCTTCAGCGTTGTGAATCCCAGGTCGAGCGGGGCAAGCAGGTGCGGGTAATCTTTCATGGGTCTCCTCCTGGCGGCAACATTGCGGGCGGGTTACGCGAAAGTCACCCCGGACGCGGCGTCACCCGTCGGCGCAATGCCGGCGAAAGGCTTTCTTCAGCAGATCGAGCTCAGCCCGCAGCAGGTCGATTTCCGCACGCAGATCCTGATCCAGCGGCGTGCCGGTCAGGATCGAGAAATGGCCGATCTGGGTCCCGTCACCGTCCCGAACGATGAAGGTCTGCACGCCATCGGACAACAGCTCTGCCGGGATCGCGAAGGACACCAGAACCTGACCGTCGGTGCCCGGCTGCTGTTCGACCGCCACCCCGTCCAGCCGCATGCCCTGATGCCAGATTTCGACCACCGGGTCGTGCCGGTCGGTGGCGATGAGGCCCTGCCAGCGGCCATCGGCAATCGCGGATTGGATCAACTGCATCGGGGCTCCTGTCACAATTGCGCGCGCAGGCGGCGGCTGAAGGTCACGTCCCGCACGGTGATCTGGTTCATGCGCGGGCTTTCGATGATCAGATCCAGCCAGATCGCGTCGATGCGGGCCTCGTCCAGACCGGTATAGGCCAGATCGAATTCCGCATGGCACAGCGGATCGCCCACCGGCAATTCGCGCACCACCTGTTCGGTCCGCGTGCCGCTGCGCAGGTTCAGCCGGGCGAAAAGCTCCAGCGGGTACTCGACCTCGACGGTGAAATCGACGCGCAGGATATGTTCGCGGCTCATATCCGCGCAGGCCTCGGGCGGCAGGTCGATCACCAGCGACACGAAACTGCCCCGGCATTCCAGAACGTCGATTTGCAGCCCAAAGGCGGCCAGGTCGGCCTCGCGCCGGTTGCGGACCTGTCGCGCCGTCATCTCGGCCAGGGTGCAATCGTGGAACAGCTTGACCCCGGTATCCAGCTGGGTCCCCGCCTCGACCCCGCAATGGCCCGGCTGTGCCAGCACGTAACGCCAGAGATCCGGGCGCCAGGCCCAATCCACCGCGGGCAGCTTGCGCATCGCCATGGACCCGACCCGCGGCAGCGCAAGACGGCTGTCGGCCAGGCGGATCAGCCGATCCAGGGGCTGGCGCAGGGCGCGCGCCTCGGCCCGCAGCTCTTGCAGGCGGGCGGGTTCGATCCGGTCCGCGTCATCGGCATCGGCACGCCACCGCCGCAGCGCGCGGCGGTGTATCTGCTTGTCGATCTGGCGTTTGATCCTGCGGTCCATGCGCGATTGCCCTGCCTTGCCCGGACCCTATCGCCTGTCGTCGCAACCGGGCAAGGCCCGATGGGCGCAGCGGCTCATTCCCCGCCGCTGGCCGCGCGGATGCGGCTTGCGAATTCGTTCAGGGTGCTGAGCCCCGCATCGTCGCTGATCGGGCGATTGCGGAACACGAATAACGAGGCCGAAACCGTGCGCCCGTTCACATCGAAGATCGCGCGCCAGTAATCGTCCCGCAGATTGGTTTCGGCGGCCGCGCTCTGGTCGCTGGCATGGATGAAGAACACGTCCGACTGGCGGAACATGTCCAAGATCTCGACACTGTCGGGCCGTCCGTCCCGCGCCAGCGCCGCCCGTCCCGGGGACGAGGCGAAAAAGGCCCGCATCTGTTCGATCTCGATCTGCGAGGCCGGTGTGGGCGCCGGTTCCTGTGCAACGGTCGCCGTCAGAAGCGCGGGCACGCGCGGCGCCGGGGCATCGGCGTTGCGGCTGACCGCCGCGCAGCTGGCCATCATGACAAAGGCGGGCTGCAACCTTGCGCGGGTTGCGCTGCGATCCACGCAATAGCCATTGGGCCCGGCCACCGTCACCTGATTGCCCGCAACCGACACCCGGTCGACCGGGCTGCTCAGGCGGCTGACCAGCCCGCCGCCGCTGTCCATGCATCCCGCAAGGACAAGGGCGCCCAACAGCGCCCCCGCCACGCGGAACCGGTTACAGATCCATATAGATGTGCTTTTCCGCATTTGCCCCCGGATGCGTCACGGCGCCCTGGCGGGTCGGCCCCACAAGCTGCGCGTATTTCCACAATGCGCCACTGGCATAGATCGTGTCGCGGGGGCCTGTCCAGTTGGCTTTGCGCTCGGCAAGCGCTTCTTCGCTCAAGGCGACCGAAATTTCACCGGTAATCGCGTTGATGGTGATCTGGTCGCCATCCTGCAACAGGGCAATCGGCCCGCCATGCGCGGCCTCTGGCCCGACATGGCCCACGCAGAACCCGCGCGTCGCGCCCGAGAAGCGCCCGTCGGTGATCAGCGCCACCTTCTTGCCCATGCCCTGACCCGACAGGGCGGCGGTGGTGGCCAGCATCTCGCGCATGCCGGGGCCGCCTGCGGGGCCCTCGTTGCGGATCACGATGACCTCGCCTTCGTTATAGGCGCGCGCCTTCACGGCCTCGAACGCGTCTTCCTCGCATTCGAACACGCGGGCCGGGCCGGTAAAGACCTGCTGTTCCTCGTCCATGCCCGCGACCTTCACGATGGCGCCTTCGGGGGCCAGGTTGCCGCGCAGGCCCACGACACCGCCGGTGGCCGTGATCGGCTTGTCCACGGGATAGATCACGCGGCCATCGGCCTCGCCCTCGATCTTGTCCAGCGCCTCGCCAATGGTTTCGCCGCTGGCGGTCATGCAATCCTCGTGGATCAGACCCGCGCGGCGCAGTTCTTTCATCACCACTGGCACGCCACCGGCCTCGTACAGGTCCTTGGCCACATACTGGCCGCCCGGTTTCAGGTCGACGAAATAGGGCGTGTCCTTGAAGATATCGCAGACATCGAACAGGTCGAAATCGATACCGGCCTCATGCGCGATGGCGGGCAGGTGCAGACCGGCATTGGTCGACCCGCCGGTGCAGGCCACGACGCGCGCGGCGTTTTCCAGCGATTTGCGGGTCACCACGTCACGGGCGCGGATGTTGCGCTCCAAAAGGTTCATCACCGCCTCGCCCGAGGCCGTGCCGTACTGGTCGCGGCTTTCATAGGGCGCCGGCGCGCCCGAGCTGTTCAGCAGCGCCAGACCGATGGCTTCGGACACACAGGCCATGGTGTTGGCGGTGAACTGGCCACCACAGGCACCGGCCGACGGACAGGCGACCTTTTCCAGCGCGCGCAGTTCCTCGTCGGAATTGGCGCCCGCCTGGTGACGACCCACGGCCTCGAACACGTCCTGCACGGTCACATCGCGGCCCTGGAACCGGCCCGGCATGATCGACCCGCCATAGATGAAGACCGACGGCACGTTCAGCCGCACCATGGCCATCATCATCCCCGGCAGGGATTTGTCGCAGCCCGCCAGGCCCACGATGGCGTCATAGCAATGGCCGCGCATCGTCAGCTCGACCGTGTCGGCAATCGCCTCGCGGCTGGCGAGCGACGAACGCATCCCCTCGTGGCCCATTGCGATCCCGTCGGTCACGGTGATGGTGGTGAATTCACGCGGGGTGCCCCCGGCCTCCTTCACGCCCATCTTGACCGACTGGGCCTGACGGTTCAGTGCGATGTTACACGGCGCGGCCTCGTTCCAGCAGGTGGCGACGCCGATAAAGGGCTGATGAATCTCTTCCTCGGAAATCCCCATCGCATAGAAATACGACCGGTGTGGCGCCCGCGCGGGGCCTTCGGTCACGTGGCGGCTGGGAAGCTTGTCTTTGTCAAAGCGGCGCTTGAGCATGGAATCCTCCGAAGAACTGGCTGGGCAACGGAATAGACCCCGGCGCAGGCCAGCACAAGGCGTTCCCCCACAGTTTCGCGCGCCGCAACCGGCGATTGCAGCGCGCGTATTGCCGCGCTAGCCTTGGGCGCGAGCAGACAACGATATCGGACAGAAGATGCCCCAACCCGAATTTCAGGCCATGGTCCAGCCCGCGCGGCTATATCCGCAGATCTGGCGGCTGCTGCTTGGCCTGTTGCTGATGATGTTCGTCTTTCTGGGCTTCTTTGCGATGATGGCGGTGGTGGCCTATCCCATCGTCGGGCCGCTGAACTATTTCGGTTTCATCCAGTCGCTGCAGAAACCCGTGACAATCGGCACGACCCTGTTCGTGCTGATCAGCTTCATCGGCATGTTCCTGGCCCCGATCATCGCCGCGCCCGCCTGCCATCTGCGGCCCGCGGGCACCCTGTTCGGGCCACGCGGCGAGACCCTGCGCGGCTTTGGCCTGACCGTTCTGGTGCTGGCGCCGATCTATGCCGGGCTGGCCGCGGCGGCCTGGTGGTTCATCGGGCCAGAGCCGAACATGGCTTTGGGAACCTGGCTGCGCTTGCTGCCGCTGGCGGCGCTGCTGGTGCTGATCCAGGTGACGGCGGAGGAACTGATCTTTCGCGGTTATCTGCCCCAGCAACTGGCCGCGCGGTTCAACGCGCGCTGGGTCTGGATGGGCATCCCGTCGCTGGTCTTCGCCGCGCTGCATTACAACCCCGAGGCCGGTGCCACCGCCTGGCTGATCGTGCTGACCACATTCCTTTTCGCGCTGATCGCGATGGACCTGACCGAACGCACCGGCTCGCTGGGCGTGGCGATCGGCCTGCATTTCGTCAACAACCTGTCGGCGCTGCTGTTTCTGTCGGTCAAGGGCACGATCACCGGCCTTGCGCTTTATGTGACACCGTTTGGCGTGGCCGAGGCAAGCGCGCTTGGCGGCAGCATCGCCATCGACCTGCTGATGCTGTTCCTGATCTGGCGCCTGTTGCGCCTGATCGTCATCCGCTAGATTGCAATTCACCGCGCCGGGGCTTATCTCGGGGCACGAAACGCAGAAGGCCGCGCCGATGAACTGGATCACGAACTATGTCCGTCCGACGATAAACTCGCTGTTTTCGCGGCGCGACGTGCCCGAGAACCTGTGGACGAAATGCGACGAATGCGGAACGATGCTGTTCCACCGCGAGCTGAGCGACAACCTGAATGTCTGCACCAATTGCGGGCATCACATGGCCATCACCCCCCGCGCGCGCTTTCACAGCCTGTTCGACGGCGGCATCTTCACCGAGGTCGCCGTGCCCGCGCCGCTGGCCGATCCGCTGCATTTCCGCGACCAGAAGAAATACCCCGACCGCATGAAAGCCGCGCTGAAATCGACGGGCGAGGCCGAGGCGATGCTGGTGGCCGAGGGCGAGATGGGCCGCACGCCCATCGTTGCCGCGGCACAGGATTTCAGCTTCATGGGCGGCTCGATGGGCATGTATGTGGGCAACGCGATCATCGCCGCCGCCGAACGCGCCGTGGCGCTTGGCCGGCCGCTGATCCTGTTTTCCGCCGCCGGTGGCGCCCGCATGCAGGAAGGCATCCTGTCGCTGATGCAGATGCCGCGCACCACCGTCGCGGTCGAGATGCTGAAAGAAGCCGGCCTGCCCTATATCGTCGTGCTGACGCATCCCACCACGGGCGGTGTCACCGCGTCCTATGCGATGCTGGGCGATGTGCATATCGCCGAACCGAACGCGCTGATCTGCTTTGCCGGTCCGCGCGTGATCGAACAGACCATCCGCGAGAAGCTGCCCGAAGGGTTCCAGCGCGCCGAATACCTGCTGGATCACGGCATGCTGGACCGCGTCACCCCGCGCACCGAAATGCGCGACGAGCTGATCACCATCACCCGGATGCTGATGGGCCTGACCCCGGCGGTCAAGGGCGACCTGCCCGCGCCGCAGGACGCCCCGGCGGTCGAACCCCCGCCCGCCGACGCCCCGTGAGCCCGCAGCAAAGCGACGTCATCCTGGAACGGATGATGACGCTGCACCCCAAGATCATGGATCTGACGCTGGACCGCGTCTGGCGCCTGCTGGAAACGCTCGGGCACCCCGAACGCGACCTGCCGCCGGTGATCCATCTGGCGGGCACCAATGGCAAGGGCTCGACCCAGGCGATGATCCGCGCGGGGCTTCAGGCGGCAGGCAAGCGCGTGCACGCCTATACCTCGCCGCATCTGGCGCGATTTCACGAACGCATCCGGCTGGCGGGCGATTTGATCACCGAAGACGCGCTGAGCGCCCTGCTGGACGAATGCTGGGACGCCAATGACCGGCAACAAATCACCTATTTCGAGATCACGACCGTCGCCGCCTTGCTGGCCTTTGCCCGGACCCCGGCGGATTACACATTGCTCGAGGTCGGCCTGGGCGGGCGGCTGGATGCGACCAACGTGATCGACCGGCCCGCTCTGACCGTCATCACGCCGGTCTCGATCGACCATCAGCAATATCTGGGCGACACCCTGGCCGAGATCGCGGGCGAAAAGGCGGGCATCCTGAAACGCGGCGTGCCCTGCGTCGTCGGCCCGCAGGACGATGCGGCGTTGGAGGTGATCGAGGCGCGCGCCGCGTCGCTCGGCACCCCCCTGCTGGCCCATGGGCAGCACTGGCATGTTTGGGAAGAACGCGAACGGCTGGTCTATCAGGACGAGAGCGGGTTGCTGGACCTGCCCCTGCCCAACCTGATCGGCGCGCACCAGATCCAGAATGCCGGGGCCGCGCTGGCCGCGCTGCGCCACCTGGGGCTGGACGATGACGCCTGCGAGGCCGCCGTCACCCGCGCCGAATGGCCCGCCCGCCTGCAACGGCTGCGGACCGGCCCACTGGTCGACGCGGCGGGTCGCGCCGAGCTGTGGCTGGATGGCGGCCATAACCCCGCGGCGGGGATCGCGCTGGCCGAGGCGCTGAACCGCCTGCCCCCACGCCCGCTGCACCTGATCTGCGGCATGCTGAACACCAAGGATGTCACGGGCTACATGCGCCCTCTGGCCAATGTCGCCCAAAGCCTGACCGCCGTGTCGATCCCGGGCGAGGAGAACACCCTGCCCGCCACCGACACAGCGGCGGCGGCGGAACAGGTCGGACTTCAGGCCGCAACCGCCGACAGCGTCGCGCAGGCCGTTGCGGATATCGCAAACCAAACACCGAACGCGCGCATTCTGATCTGCGGATCGCTATATCTGGCCGGTCATATCCTGCGCCAGAATGCCTGAACGCGCGCCCGGTCCAACCCGATTGGGGCGCTGCCCCAAACCCCGGAGTATTTCGTCCAAGAAGAAGCGGAACCCTGTCTTCTTCTTGGTCCAAATACTCTCGCCGAAGGCGGCGGCGTGCTGTCCTAGCTGCCCCAGGCGGCGTCCTGCATCTCGCGCAAGCGGCTGGCGGTGCGTTCGAACTCGAACGCGCCGGTGCCTTCGACATACAGCATCTCGGGCTGGGCGGCGGCCGAACAGATCAGCCGCACCTTGGCCTCGTAAAGCGCGTCGATCAGGGTGACGAAGCGCTTGGCCTCGTTGAAATTGCTGCGGCCCAGTTGCGGGATGTCGTCCAGCAGCAGCACCCGCACGGTATCGGCAATCACCAGATAGTCGCCCGGGCCCAGCGGTTTGCCGCACAGGTCCCAGAACCGGGCGCGCGCCACGCCGTTGTGGAACTTCGGCAGCTCGACCGCGCGCCCCTTGATCGTCAGCGTCAGCGGCGCGCCCGCCCCGCCGGTCAGGTCCTGCCAGATCTCGTCCATGGCCCCACGGGCCGAGGCATCGGCCGGCGCAAAGAACACATCCGCCCCCGACAGGCGGTTCTGCCGGTAATCGGTGGGCGAGGCCAGGTGGTGCACCTCGAGCCGGTCCTTGATCAGCGCGATGAAGGGAAGGAAAAGCTCGCGCTGCAACCCGTCCTTGTAAAGGTCGTCCGGGATGCGGTTCGACGTGGTCACGACCGTGACACCCTGTTCGAACAGCAGATCGAAAAGCCGCCCCACCAGCATCGCATCGGTGATATCGGTGATCTGCATCTCGTCGAAGCACAAAAGCCGCAGATCGCCCGCAAGGGCCTGCGCCACCTTGGCCAGCGCGTCGTCCACGCCGGTCTGGCGGACGGTGTGCAGGTCGGCATGCACCTCTTGCAAGAAGGCGTGGAAATGCACCCGCCGCTTTCCGGAAATCGGCACATGATCGTAAAAGAGGTCCATCAGCATGGATTTGCCGCGCCCGACGCCACCCCACATGTAAAGCCCGCGCACCGGTTCGGGTTTCGCCTTGCGCCGGAACAGGGAAAAGCCGCCACCGGTTTCGGGTGCGGCCGCCAGGGCGGTGCAGATCCGGTCCAGCGGGTCCAGCACCGCCACCTGCCCCGGATCGGCATGTATTTCACCCGCTTGCACCTTGGCGGAATAGATCTCACGCAGTGTCTTCACCATGGGTTTCCCTTAGACATTCGGCACGCATAAGAAAAGATGAACCGTCGGATCAATTCATTTCGTTTGACCCAGAGGCCCGGCTGCGAAATCCTGCGCCCGCGACAGGAGGCCCCATGACAACACGCACATCGCCCCCGCTGATCACACCCGTTCTGATCGGCGGCTGTATCGTCATCATGCTGAGCTTTGCGGTGCGGGCCAGTTTCGGGGTCTTTCAGATCCCGATTGCCGAGGAATTCGGCTGGCCCCGGTCCGAGTTCTCGTTGGCCATCGCGTTTCAGAACCTGGCCTGGGGGATCGGGCAGCCGATCTTTGGTGCCTTGGCCGAGAAATTCGGCGACCGCCGGGCGATCATCCTGGGCGCGCTGTGCTATGCTGCCGGGCTGTTGCTGTCATCGGTCGCGACCGAACCCGCGCAGCACCAATGGCTGGAATGGCTCGTGGGCTTCGGCATTGCGGGCACGGGGTTCGGCGTGATCCTGGCCGTGGTGGGCCGCGCGTCCAGTGACGAGCACAGGTCGCTGTCGCTGGGCATTGCGACGGCGGCGGGATCGTCGGGCCAGATCTTTGGCGCGCCGGTGGCGGAATGGATGCTGGGCTTCATGTCCTGGCAGAATGTCTTCGTGGTCTTTGCGGTGGTGATCATCGCCACGCTTCTGGCGCTGCCGATGATGCGCAGCCCCCAGGCCGCGACACGGGCGGAACTGGAAGAAAGCATGGGCACTGTCCTGCGCCGTGCCTTTCGCGACCCGTCCTATACGCTGATCTTCCTGGGCTTCTTTTCCTGCGGGTATCAGCTGGCCTTTATCACCGCGCATTTCCCGGCCTTCGTGACCGAGATGTGCGGCGCCATCGATCCGTCGGGCACGCTGGCCGCGCTGGGGGTCAGCACGACCTCGGCGCTGGGGGCGGTGTCGATTTCGCTGATCGGGTTGGCCAATGTGGCCGGGACGCTTTACGCCGCCTGGCTGGGCAAGCGGTTTTCCAAGAAATACCTGTTGGCGGCGATCTATACCGGGCGGACTTTGGCTGCGGCGGCATTCATCCTGATGCCGATCACACCGGCATCGGTCATCGTCTTTTCGGTGGTGATGGGGTCGCTCTGGCTGGCCACGGTGCCGCTGACCAGCGGTTTGGTCGCGCATATCTATGGGCTGCGCTATATGGGCACGCTGTACGGGATCGTCTTTTTCAGCCACCAGCTGGGCAGCTTCCTGGGCGTGTGGCTGGGGGGCCGGATGTATGACATCTATGGCGATTACACGCTGGTCTGGTGGGTCGGCGTCGGGGTCGGCGCGTTTTCGGCCATCGTCCACCTGCCCATTCGCGAAACCCCGGCAGAGCCGGTTGCGGCCTGATCTTCAGCCATTGCGCAGAAAGCCCTGTATCGCGGTATGGATCTGGTCGGGATGGGTCACGGGCAGCATATGCCCGGCCTTGGGCAGGGTGACCTGACGGGCGCGGCGGTTGGCCTGGGCCAGGCGCCCGACGGCACGCAGGGGGATGAACGGGTCATCCTCGCCCCATATCGCCAGAAGCGGGATATCGTTCCGGGCGATCTGGTGGTGTGCGCCTGTCAGATCGCGGGACAGCATGTGGCGCAGGCTGGACCGGACCGCGGGCAGGTACCCCGCAAAGCGCGTTTCCGCCATCTGGCGCGGGGTGATATCCGTCTGCGGACCACGGCGCAGCGCCCGGCGCATCAGCCACCCGCCCGGCACCCGCATCAGCCAGGCGCCGACCACCGGCACGCGCATGGCCATCCGCTCCAGCCACCGGGGGACAAAGCCCAGACCCGCCGGCGCCAGCAGGATCACACGGGTCAGGCGATGAGGTTCCTCGGCGGCGAAATCGGTGGCGATGGTGCCGCCCATGGAATAGCCCAGCAGCGTCAGATCGTCCGACAGCCCCTGATGCTCCAGCAGATCCTCGAGCTGCCTGAGGAAGAACGCCGCATCCTGCGTGCCCTCTGGCCGGTCCGACAGCCCCCGGCCATAGAGGTCATAGCGCAGCACGCGAAAGCCCATCATCCCCAGCCGCGGCACCAGCGCGTCCCAGACATAGGACGCAGATGTCAGCCCGTGGATGCACACCAGGACCGGGCCACGCACCGCGCCATCCCAGCGGTAATGGGTGCGCCCCTGGGACAGCTCCGCGAACTGGCCCGGTGCGGCGTGGCGCGCCGTATCGTCCAGCGGCCGGCGCAGGCGTTCGGCCAACAGCCACGACAGCGCCGCCGCCAGGGCCAGACCGGCAAGAAGGATCAGCGCTGCGACCATGCGTCCAGGATATAGCGGCTGGTCATCAGATCTAGATGCGCACCGCCCCCGTTCTTGAACAGGGTGATTTCATCCTCGGTTTCCCGCGCGAAACCACCGCTGCCCAGGTCATAGAAATCGGCCAGCACATCGCTGCGCTCGATCGCGCCATCGGCCAGCGGGATCTTCAGCTCGCCGATGTGATCCAGCGTGCTGTCGAAGCTATCGACATGGATGCGGGCGCGTTTCAGGGCGGCATCGTCGGCCTCGCGCATGTCGGGACGAAAGGCCCCGATCAGGTCGATATGCTGGCCCGCGCGCAGCCATTCGCCGCGCAGCACCGGTGTGGTCGACATGGTGGCGGCGGTGACGATATCGGCCTGCGCCACCGCATCGGGCAGGTCGGTCACCACGGTCACATCGGGAAAATCCGCCGCCATGCGCGTGGCCCCCGCCGCGCTGCGGTTCCAGATCAGGAAACGCGCGTCGGGAAAGGCGCTGGAATAGGCCTGGTACAGCGAATGACCCACCGTGCCCGCGCCCACGATCAGGATCGTGCGGCTGTCGGGTCGCGCCAGGCGCTTGGCCGCAAGCAGGCTGTCGCCCGCCGTTTTCCATTTGGTGACAAGGTGGAAATCGACCAGCGCCTCGAGCGTGCCGTCGCCATCGGCGTAAAGGCAGACCGCGCCGTTGACCATCGCCCGATCGCGCGCGGGATTGCCGGGAAAGATCGTGGCCGTCTTGACCGCCATGCCCAGCCCGTCGACCCAGGCCGCCCGGCTGAGCAGGGTGTCGGGATCGCGATACAGGAACGTGTCGTCCATCTTGGCCCGGGGCAGACGGTGGCCAGCCTCGATCGCGTCGGTCAATGCGTTCCAGTCCAACAGCGCCTCGGCCTCGAAGGGTACGATTTCAGGCTGCATTTGCCACCTCGCTTTCGGTCAGAAGTCCCGCCGCGACCAGCCGCGCGGCCCAGCCCGCGGGGCCGTCGAACAGATGCACCTGCCAGCCGCGTGCCCGGGCCGCGGCGATGTTGTCGGCGCGGTCATCGGTGAACAGCAGCCGGTCGGGCGCGATGCCGCAATCCTGTTCCACGATCTCATAGATGCGCGGGTCGGGTTTGATCACCCCCAGATGGCCCGAGATATAGGCCCGGTCGAAATCGCGCAGGAACGGATAGGTCGTGTCGGCGGCATAATCGAAGCTGCCAATGCCGAAATTCGTGAGCGTGAAAACCGGCACGCCGCGTGCCTGAAGCGCCCGCATCAGGTGCAGCGATCCGGGGATCAGCGGCTGGGCCATCTCCAGCCAGTCGTCGCGCCACATGCGGATCTCGTCCCGATAATCGGGATGCGCATCGGCCATGTCATAGATCGTGGCGGTGAAATCGGCGCCCAGATCCACCCGTTCGTTCATCCCGTTCAGATCGACCGCGTCGAACAGCGCGCGGCGGCGTTCCGGCCCGATCCGGCGGTCATAGAACCGTTCGGGGCGCCATTCGAACAGCACATTGCCGATATCGAAGATGACGGCTTCGGGGCGGTGAATGGTCATGGGGCCTCGCGTGCGATAGCGGCCAGCGCGCGTTCCAGCGCATCCAGAAAGCGCGAGCGGTCGGCCTTGGAAAATGCCGCCCCGCCGCCCTGACGGAACGGATCGGCGGCGCGCAGGTCGCTCATCAGATCGCGCGTGGCCAGCACATTGCCGATATTGGCGGGGGTCAGCGCCTCGCCATTGTGGCGCAGGACACGCGCGCCGGCCTCGACGCATTTGGCGGCCAGGGGGATGTCGCCGGTGATCACCACGTCACCCGTGCCTGCGCGTTCGGCGATCCACTTGTCGGCCTCGTCCGGGCCCTCGGCGACATAGACCATTTCGATGCGCGGGTTGGGCGACGGGCGCAGCCCGCCATTGGCGACCATCCGGACCTGCGCCTTGTGGCGGTCGGCGACACGCTCGACCTCGGCCTTGACGGGGCAGGCATCGGCATCGACATAGATCATCGCGCGAAATCCGATGGCAGCAGGTCCATCGAACCGGTCTTGATATGACTGCGCGCGCCTTGCGGTGCCTTTTCGAACACGACAATTGAATCATACACATTGATCGACGCCGTGGACTTGGTGAACTCCGATACCTCGAGCTTGCCCACATAGGTCGCATGAAGTTCGTCGATCTTGTTTTTGACGGTCTCCATGAACGAGGCCTTTTTGTTTATCCCGCCGCCGAAACGCGGCAGGTAGCAGCTGTGCAGATCCTCGGCCATGTAAACGCCATTCGGCGAGATCCGGTCATAGATCAGATCGAACGACGCGTTCAGATGCTCCATCCGGTGACTGCCATCATCCAGAACGATATCGAACGCATAGTCGTTCAGGATCTGATCCAGAAGCGCCGGATCGTCTTGCGAACCGATCCGCACGTCGATCCCGTCACCCGCGTATCGCGCGCAGTCGGGATTGATGTCGATGCCGACGATCTGGGTGCCGGGGCCGAAATACTGCTGCCACATGGCCAGAGACCCGCCCTTGAACACACCGATTTCCAGCATGGTCGGTGACTTACCGACGAAACGCCTGAAATGGCGCTCGTAGATGTCGAAATAGTGCAGCCATTTGTGGATCACCCTGCCGCCATTGGACAGGAATATGTCTTGCAGGCTGCGGTATTCATGCATGTCAGAGCTCATGGTTTTCAGCGGTACAGCGCAGCTGCGTGGAAATCGACGTGATCTTCCATGAAGGTCGACACGAAGAAATAGGAATGGTCATAGCCGTCCTGCATCCGGAAGGTCGCGGGCTGACGGCGTTCGGCGATGGCCTCGGCCAGGGCTTCGGGCTTCAGCAGGTCCAGGAACTGGTCCTTGCTACCCTGATCGATCAGAACCGGGCCGTCGAACCCGGTCTCGCGCATCAGAAGGCTGGCGTCATGCGCCGCCCAGGTGGTTTCATCCGCACCCAGATAGGCGCCCAGCTGCTTGCGGCCCCAATCCGATTGCGTCGGGTTGGCGATGGGCGAAAAGGCCGACACGCTGGCGAAACGGCCGGGCAGGTTCATCGCCAGTGTCAGCGCCCCGTGCCCACCCATGGAATGGCCGGTGATGGCCTGGCGATCCTCGTCGATGGCGAAATTGGCGGCCAGGACGCGCGGCAGCTCGTCGGCGATGTAATCCCACATGCGGAAATGCGGCTTCCAGGGGTCCTGGGTGGCATTCACATAGAACCCCGCGCCCTTGCCCAGGTCATAGGCCTCGTCATCCGCCACACCGTCACCCCGGGGCGAGGTATCGGGAAAGACCAGCGCTATGCCATGTTCCGCCGCCCAGCCCTGTGCGCCGGCCTTGGTCATGGCGTTTTCATGGGTGCAGGTCAGGCCCGACAGGTACCACAGGACCGGCACCGGCCCCTCGGCGGCCTCTTCGGGCAGGAACAGCCCGAATGTCATGTCACAGGCGCAAGCGTCCGAGGCATGGGTATAGACCCCCTGCACCCCGCCGAATGCGCGATTTTCCGAAACGGTTTCCATGCGACCCTCCACTGTCATTGTCCAAGGCCTAGCGCGCCACCCGGTGCGGCGCAAGTTTCAGCCGCCGCCCACCCAGGCAATCACCGCCGAAATCGTGAAGACGCTGATCACGGTCGAAATCAGGATCGAGGCCGAGGCGCGCTGCGGCGCCACACCGTAATGCTGCGCCAGGATGAAGACATTGCCAGCCACCGGCAGCGCGGCGGCGGCGATCATCACGCTGGCGGCATAGGGTTCGACCGGAAACACCATCAGCGCCGCGACGGCCACGGCAGCGGGATGCAGCGCCAGCTTGGCAAATGACAGCCACAGCGGCACCACCACCCGTTCGGCGCGGCTGACCGCCAGCGACGCGCCAATGGCGAACAACGCGCCCGGCGTGGCGGCGGCCCCCAGAATGTTCAGAAATTCCTGCATCGGGGCCGGGATCGGCCAACCCAGCGCCGACCAGCCCAGCCCAAGGACAATCGACACGATCATCGGGTTGCGCACCAGCCCGCCCGCGACCGTGCCCAGCACCCGCAGCGACACGCGCCCATCGCGCGAGCCGGTGATCAGGATGACGATCAGGCTGGAAAACACGATCAGGTCGACCGCCAGCACCAGCATGACCGGGCCAATCGCGGCATCGCCCATCAGCAGCACCAGCATCGGAATGCCCAGGAAACCCACGTTGCCAATGACGGCGCATTGCGCCTCGACCGCGGCTTCCTCGACCCCGATGCCACGGATCAGCGCGACCAGCGTCGCCAGCAGGTACACCACGATCGTCCCCGACAGATAGGCCCCGACAAAGGACCAATCCAGAACCTCGGCCAGCGACAGGTTGGCCGAAAACCGGAACAGCATCGCCGACAGGGCGAAATAGAACACGAACTTGGTCAGATAGGCCGTTGCCTCGGCGGTGAAGAACTTGGTCTTGCCCGACCAGAACCCCAGCCCGATCAGTGCGAAAAACGGCAGGGTTTTCAAAAAGACAGCCAGCATGTCACCGCCGTAGCACAGCGGCGGTGACAGCGCACGCGCGATCTTTCAGGTTCGTCAGCCGCTGCCGATCAGCACGCCCGCGGCAAAGACCAGCGCGCCGCCCAGCACCACCTGCATCGCGGCGCGCAGGAAGGGCGTGTCCATGTATTTCTTCTGGATCCAGGCAATCGCCCACAGCTCGACGAAGACGACGACCATGGCGATGATCGTGGCGGTCCAGAAATGCGGGATCAGATATGGCAGCGCATGGCCCAGCCCCCCGACCGCCGTCATGACACCCGATGCGATCCCACGTTTCAGCGGCGAGCCACGCCCCGAGATCTGACCGTCATCCGACGCGGCCTCGGTAAAGCCCATGGAAATCCCGGCCCCCACCGACGCGGCAAGCCCGACCAGGAATGTGGTCCATGTATCCTGTGTCGCAAAGGCCGTGGCAAAGATCGGCGCCAGGGTCGACACCGATCCATCCATCAGACCGGCCAGCCCCGGCTGCACCCAGGTCAGAACGAACCGGCGATGGGCCGAACGGTCCTCGGCCTCGCGCGCGTCATCGTCCAGATGATCCCGAATCAGATGCGCGGCCAGGTCGTTGTGGCCGGCCTCAGCCGCGGCCAGATCGCCCAGCAGCTTGCGGGTTGCGGCATCGGTACTGCGCTTGGCGGCGGCGACATAGAAACGTTCGGCGTCGCGCTCCATCTGTTCGGCCTCGTCGCGGATCCGCTCCAGCCCCAGGTTCTGCATCAGCCAGACCGGGCGCCGGGTATAGAAGCCCGACACATGCTCGCGCCGGATCAGCGGGATCGTCTGGCCGAAACGCTGGCGGTGCAGGTCGATCAGCCGTTGGCGATGGCCGTCCTCTTCCTGGGCCATATCCTCGAACACCTTGGCGGTATCGGGGAAATCGGCGCGCAACTGTTCGGCATAGGTGCGATAGATCCGGGCGTCGTCCTCCTCGGACGAGATCGCGAGCGCCAGTATCTCTTGTTCGTTCAGGTCGTTGAACCGCCGTCTTTGGCTGAATCCGGGTATCATGGGGCACCCCTAGTTTAGAATGGTTCTAATTTAATCACACCACCGCAAAGCTCAACCCCGGAAAAGTGAACCGATTTGTTCACTTTTGCCCTTGCGGAATCCGCCCAACAGCCAAATATGAACTGTACCGTATAGTTCATATTTGGAGATCCCACATGAAACCCGTCGCCGCGCTTGCCATTGCCCTGACCGTGCTGACCGCCGCACAGGCCAGCGCCTTTGTCACGATGGACCTGTTCCCGCCAACCATCGACGTGCCGCCGGTCCAGACGCCCGGCACGCCGAAACCCGACAATTAGGCGCCCATCCACCGCAGGATGCTTGCCGTTGGGAAAGCCAGCTGTCTATAGTCGTCACATAAGGGGATCTGCACAACTCCATGAACAATCAGATCAGAAAGGGCCGTAAATTCGAACAAGTGCTTGCGGGGGCACGCGATGTCTTCATGAAGGACGGGTTCGAAGGGGCCAGCGTTGACGATATCGCCCGGACAGCCGGCGTATCCAAGGCAACGCTTTACAGCTATTTTCCCGACAAGCGGCTGCTGTTCGTCGAGGTTGCGCAATGCGAATGCCTGCGCCAGGCGGAAAACTATGTCAGCGAGCTGCCAGCCGACGCCAAGCCGCGCGACGTGCTTTACGGCGCGGGGCGGCAGATCATCCGGTTTATGACCTCGGACATGGGCAAGAACGTGGTGCGGATGTGCGCATCGGAATCCATGCGCTTCCCGGATCTGGGGCGGCGGTTTTACGAGTCCGGTCCCGGTCTGGTACGCCGGCATCTGTGCGACTATCTGACCAAGGCCAATGACGACGGGCTGCTGGATATCGACGATCCGCTTCTGGCGGCGGACCTGTTTGCGGAAATGTGCAAGGCGCGCATCTTTCCGATGATGATGTGCTGCGTCCAGACAGAGTTTTCCGAAGAAGAGCTCGACACCATCCTGAAAGCGGCGGTCGACATGTTCATGGCCCGCTACGGCACCTGAGCGACCATCACCAAAGAAAGAACCCCCGTCCGGAAACGGGGGTTTTTCTTGTGAAGAGATCCCGGTGTCACGGGCTGGGTGGGGGCTGTAATCCGCGACACCGGGCTAGCGTCTTCTCGCTATGGAATGACATTCGCCGCGAATCCGGGCGGACGCAGGGTCAACTTGGGAATTTCTGCGGGTCATTTCCCGGCAAAATTGGGGCGCCGCTTGATTTGATGCGCGATCCGGTTCAGGCTTTGATCATGACGCTGCAACATTTCCCGCCCGTCACCGGGCAAGCCGTTCCCGAACAAGTCAGCTTTGACCGCCGTGAACTGGGCGTGATCCTGACGCTGTATGGCCGGATGGTCGCCGCGGGCGAGTGGCGGGATTACGGCATCTCGTGCCTGCGCGACGTTGCGGTCTTTTCGGTGTTCCGGCGCACGGCGGAAAACCCGCTCTATCGCATCGAAAAGCGTCCCAAGCTGCGGCTGAAACAGGGGCAATATGCGGTGATCGGCATCGACGGTCAGATCCTGAAGCGCGGCGCGGATCTGAAAACCGTTCTGCGCGTGCTTGAGAAAAAGCTGATCCGCGCCGTCGACTAGAGCGTCAGGCGCTTGTGGCCCGTGACCGGCCCGTCGCCCTGTTGCGCGATCCGGTCGATACAGGGGCCGAGCGGCTCGACCGCAACGGCCATGTGATGGACATTGGCGTGCAGCACCGTATCCGGCCCCGCCACCAGCGCGACATGCCCTTTCCAGAACAGCAGGTCGCCCCGTTGCGGCGGCGTACCCGCCGACAGATCGCCCGGCAACATCGCCAGTTGCAGATCGCTGTCGCCCGGGCAATCCACGCCACAGGCCAGAAGCGCCACCTGTGCGACACCCGAACAGTCGATCCCCTGCGCGCCGTTCCCCCCCCAAAGGTAAGGCGTGCCCAACAGCCGTTCGGCCACGGCCACCGGATCGGTTTCGGGCTGCGCAATCGGGCGCAGGTGGCGGGTGGGGATGAACCGGCCGTCCTGCGTCTGGCTGAACCGGTCGTCATGCTGCGCGGCGATGGCCACACGCGCGCCCAGCGGGATCGTCAGGGGCGACGGCGTCTTGAAATCCGGTGCGTCGAAGACCAGCGTCGCGCGCGCGCTGACAACGTGATCGGGCGCCAGCCAGTTGCCCAACGCCGCTTGGCGGACATAGCCGACATAGCCACCGCGATCGGCCTGGCCAAAGGCCCAGTCGCCGCATCGCTCCAACAGCCGGAACCCGTCGCCGAACAGCAGTTGCCGGTCAAGCCGCCCCGCTGGCAGCGTGCAATAGAGATCGGCCACGGGGGCTGTGATGCGCATCTGCTCGCCGGTAACGAAACGCTCGGCCTGGACCGTGCCGCGCAGCTCCTCCGCGGCGACCGATCCGTTGCTGGGCAAAAGGCGCGTGTCGGTCATAGCGCCAATACCTGCGGCAGCGCCTGCAACAGCGCCCGCGCGCCCTGCCCCACGCCGCCCTTGGGGCGGGCCGGAGCGGCGGCAGGTTGCCAGCCATAGATGTCGAAATGCGCATAGGCCGGGTTGTCGACAAAGCGGCGCAGGAACAGCGCGGCGGTGATCGACCCCGCGAACCCGCCCGAGGGGGCATTGTCCAGATCGGCGATGCCCGGCTCGATCATCTTCTCATAGGGCGCGTGAAACGGCATCCGCCAGACCGGATCGGCAACCTGCGCGGCGGCGGCACCCAGCGCGGCGGCAACCCCGTCCTGATCGGTGTAAAACGGCGCGATGTCGGGGCCGACAGCCACCCGCGCGGCACCGGTCAGCGTCGCCATCGACACGATCAGGTCGGCGGGTTCCTCATCCGCCAGCGCCAGCGCATCGGCCAGCACCAGCCGCCCCTCGGCATCGGTATTGTTGACCTCGACCGTCAGGCCCTTGCGCGAGGTCAGGATGTCCTGCGGCCGGAACGAGGTGGCCGAGACACTGTTTTCCACCGCCGGGATCAGCACCCTGAGCCGCACCGGCAGATCCAGCGCCATGATCATCTGCGCCAGACCCAGAACGGTGGCCGCACCGCCCATGTCCTTTTTCATCAGCCCCATCGACGCGCCGGGCTTCAGGTTCAGCCCGCCCGTATCGAAACACACCCCCTTGCCCACCAGCGTCAGGCGCGGGCCGCTGCCACCCCAGCGCATGTCGATCAGGCGCGGGGCCTGCGCGGCGGCGCGCCCGACGGCGTGTATCATGGGAAAGTTGCGGTCCAGCAGCGCGTCGCCGGTGCAGACATCGATATCCGCGCCGAACCGCGCGGCCAGATCGCGCGCGGCCTGTTCCAGCGCCTGTGGGCCCATATCGGCGGCGGGCGTGTTGATCAGATCGCGGGTCAGGCATTCGCCCTGCGCGATAGCTTCCAGCCGGGCGGCATCGACACCGGCCGGTGGTTTCAGCCGCACATCCTTGCCATTGGCGGGCTTGTAGCGGTCGAACCGATAGCCCGCCAGCAGCCAGCCCAGCGCCTCGGCCGTCAGTTCGTCGCCGGTCAGGTCGCTCTGCAGGTGATAGGTGCCTGCGGGAAGCCCCTGCGCCGCCTGCGCCAGATGGAACCGGCCGCGGGCGCGGGTCTGGGGCGTGCCAAACCCGGCGGCAACGGCCCCCAGCGCACCATCGGCCCCGGGGATCGGCTGCACCTGTCCCAGATCGCCACGGAACCCGGTTGCCTCCAGCCAGGTCCGCGCCGACGGGTCCAGCCCATCCAGGAAAGGTTGCAGACCGTCGGCCCCGACCACGTGGACGGGGATCGATTCCGCATCGGCGGCGGCGAATTTGGGGGGCATACGGGACCTCGACTGCTTTTCCGACGGGTCCCACAGTAATCGCTGCGGCGCCCGCCGCAAGCGCCGATCAGCCCGACATGTCGTGCAGACCGGAAACGATTTTCAGCGAACGGTTCGCCACACGCTCCAACCGCGACATCGTCGCCGACAGCGCCGTTTCGTCACCGCAGGCGGCGGTGATCGCCACATCACGGGTCACGCGGGCCAGGCTGGACAGGCCCAGTTCCGTGGCGATGTCGGAAATCCGCTCGCACGAGCGGGACAGACAGCCATACCGTTCCGCCCGGCGCAGCCCCTTGATCCGCCGCAATGTGAAATCCAGATCGTGCAGCATCCGCTCCACGGCATCCTGCGCCTGCGCCTCGCCCAGTTCGATATACATATCGGCCAGACGCTCCGGATCGAACCGCAACGGTTCGTCGCGCCACAAATCGATGACACTGGTCATGCCCACACCCTCACACACTTCACCCCGGCCCAACCTTCTACATGTTTGTCGGGTTTCCTCAAGAAATCGTTGCGCCGACGAAAGATAAAACTCGAATTCCCGCCAAATGCGCTCTAATAGATGTCGCTGCACGAAATGACGGCTTACGATTAGGAGACGGGATGGACCACGCGCGACCACTGCCAACTTATCTGCTGCAACGCTTTCACGGGTGGAAGGCAACGGCCTTCAGCGAAAACAAATCCTGGTATCGGCGCCTGGCCGAAGAGGGTCAGCGCCCCCGCGCGATGGTGATCGCCTGTTGCGACAGCCGTGTGCATGTCACATCCATCTTCGGCGCCGAACAGGGCGAGTTCTTCATCCATCGCAACATCGCCAACCTGGTGCCGCCGCACGCCCCCGATGGCGACCATCACGGCACATCGGCCGCGATCGAATACGCGGTGACCGCGCTCAAGGTGTCGAACCTGCTGGTGCTGGGCCATTCCAATTGCGGTGGCGTGAAGGGCTGCCATGACATGTGTGCCGGCACCGCGCCCGAGCTGGAGGAGAAGACCTCGTATGTCGGGCGGTGGATGGACATGCTGCGTCCGGGTTATGAGCGCCTTGCGCCGGAAGAAAACGAAGCCAAGCGCCTGCGCATGCTGGAAAAGGAAGCGATCAAGATTTCGCTGGAAAACCTGATGACCTTCCCGTTTGTCGCCGAGGCCGTGAAGGCGGAAACCCTGGCGCTTCACGGCGCGTGGTTCGACATTCGCGACGGCGAGCTGGAAGTTTTCGACGTCGCGTCGAACCACTTCGTCCCGGTCTGAGGCACCCAAACGGCACCTGTCCGGCATCGACGCCCGGATCAGGTGCCCCGTGCCGTCGCTAGGCCGGGATCATATCGGGGAAGAACGGCAGGTCCGTGTTATGCGACACCAGGCGCGGCGTTCCCGCTTTCGCGTCGTCACCGTCCCCGTCGTCTTGCAGCCAAAGCGACCGGTCCAGATTGGGCCTGATCACGCAGATCTTTCCAATCGCAACCAGACGCCCGATCCGCGCCATGCTGACATAATCCATACTGCCCCTACCCGTCCGAGCGCCTGATATTTCCTGCCTGTTCCGCAAAGACACCCGGCGCCCGGATCGCCCTGTCTTTGCGTCCGCCATCTGCCTGATTGGTCAGACGAATGCCGACAAGATAAGCTTGCCTTATTTCCGACATGATTGAAGGGGGTCGTGCGTGAAATTCCGGTAATGTGCTGATTTGGACTCATATTCTCATGGCCACCCAACGCGGATTTTTGAGTCCCCGGCGACAATCGCCCAAACCGAACAGAAACTGTCAGCAATTGCGAAATGACGCGGGTATCAGGGCGCGAATCACCCGCGGGCCGAAAAACGAAAAGGGGCCGAAGCCCCTTTCCTTTCAATCACTTGATGGCAGCGATCAGCCCTTTTTCAGAACCCGCTGGCCCAGAACCTCGGCGATCTGTACCGCGTTCAGCGCCGCGCCCTTGCGCAGGTTGTCACTGACGCACCACAGGTTCAGACCGTTTTCAATCGTGCTGTCCTGGCGGATGCGGCTGATGAAGGTGGCGAAATCGCCCACACATTCGACCGGGGTGACGTAGCCGCCATCCTCGCGCTTGTCGACGACCATGATGCCCGGCGCCTCGCGCAGGATGTCGCGGGCCTCGTCCTCGTCCAGGAAATCCTCGAACTCGATATTGATCGATTCCGAATGGCCTACAAAGACCGGCACGCGCACGCAGGTTGCGGTGACCTTGATCGACGGATCGACGATCTTCTTGGTCTCGGCCACCATCTTCCATTCTTCCTTGGTCGAGCCATCGTCCAAGAAAACGTCGATATGCGGAATGACGTTGAAGGCGATCTGCTTGGTATAGACGGACGGATCGACCTCCTGCCCCGGGACATACATGCCCTTGGTCTGGTTCCACAGCTCGTCGATGGCCTCTTTCCCCGAGCCCGAAACGGATTGATAGGTGCTGACCACAACGCGCTTGATCTTGGCCCGGTCATGAAGCGGCTTCAGCGCCACCACCATCTGCGCGGTCGAGCAGTTGGGGTTGGCGATGATGTTCTTCTTGGCATAACCCTCGATCGCGTCGGCGTTCACTTCGGGCACGATCAGCGGCACATCGGGGTCATAGCGGTAAAGCGAGCTGTTATCGATCACCACGCAACCGGCCTTGGCCGCTTTGGGCGCATAGGTCTTGGTCGCGTCCGAGCCGACGGCGAACAGCGCGATGTCCCAGCCGGTGAAATCGAAGGTGTCCAGGTCCTGGGTGGTCAGGGTCTTGTCGCCGAAGCTCACCTCGGTCCCCAGCGAGCGGCGCGATGCCAGTGCGGCAACCTCGTCCACCGGGAACTGGCGCTCGGCCAGGATGTTCAGCATTTCGCGGCCCACATTGCCCGTGGCGCCCGCGACGACGACTTTATAGCCCATTTCGGACCTCCTTCGTGAGTCTGATGACTGGCGCGGAGCCATATAGGAAAGGGCGCGCGGGGAAAAGCCCCGAGAGCCCTTATTTCACGGCTGTTGCCTGCGCGATCTTGGCCTGTGCATCGCCCGGATCCAGTGAAACATTGCCCTGCGGGTCGGTCGATATGCGCGGGTAATAGGTACGATCAAGAAATGTCATGAAATCGGCGCGCAGATCGGCATCGAATTGCAGCGTTTCGGGTGCGGCCAGCAACGCCTTCAGGCTGTCGGAATCGGGCGCCACATGCACCAGCCCATCGATGGCAAAGAATGCCTGTCCCAGCACGATCACCGGGCGGTCATGGAAGAACGCCTGAAGCCCCACGGACGAGTTGATTGTGATCACCCCGCCGCTGGCGCGGACCTGTTCGAACGTGTCGGTCTGATTGTCGACGACCAGCCGACCGCCGCCGCGTTCCAGCGCGTCGGCCAGCGCGTCGGCCAGGGATGTGCGAGCCGACGGGTGCTCCTTGATCCGGATATGCCAGCCGTCGGGCAGCGCCTGCGCGGCCTCGGCCAGCGCGCTCACCATCCCCTGCACCGATTGCACCCAGCCCGCAAACAGGGTGATCTGGCTGTCATTGGGCACCTGCAACGGCACGAACAGGAAATTGCCCGCATCCGCCAGCGCCTCGGCCCCCGCTTGCCCCACATCGGCGCGGCGCGAGGCGCGCGCGGTCAGGTTCGCGCCCAGCCCGCGCCAGCTATCATCGACACCGCCCTGCCCCTCGGCCCAGCCGCGATAGAACGCCCCCTCGCGCGGCAGGGAATTCTGGGCATTGACCCCCTCGGGGTCCAGCGTGGCGCGGCCGGGAAAGGGCGCGAGTTCGGCAAAAAGCCGCGCCGCGCCCGCGTCCTGCGCCCCGGCCATAAAGGCCCGGCGCGACCCCGTCAGCCCGTTCCAGCACACCGCGATCCGGTCGGGATGGCGGGTGAAATAGCGCCGCGCCCAATTGTACTGCAGCCGGATCAGCCAGTATTTCAACCATTTGCCCAGCGCCCCGCGTGGCTGGCGCTTGGCCACCGCCAGCGCAGCACGCGCACGCGCATCGCTTTCGGGATACCCGCGCAGAGACAACCCGATGGCCCGCAGGCGCACGCCCCCACCCGCCGCCTCGGCCAGCGAGGCAAACAGCGTATCCTTCTTGCGCGTCCATTCGGCGAGATAGGCGATCATGGGCATCAACCCCTCCGGGCTCGGAAACGCCGCCACCCTAGCGGCCCGCGCGGCCATCTGCAAACCGGCGGTTTCGCGGGCGGGCCGGGCATTTTAACGTGGCGCCTGCCGCGCAAATCGGGCAAGAGAACGCCCAAACACGCCGCTGGCAGAAAGGCACCGACATGAGCTTTGACCGCACCATCAAGATCGCCCCGTCGATCCTGTCCGCCGATTTCGCCAACTTCGGGGCCGAGATTCAGGCCATCGAGGCCCAGGGCGCCGATTGGGTCCATGTCGATGTGATGGACGGGCATTTCGTGCCGAACCTGACCTTTGGCCCGCCCGCCGTCAAAGCCTTTCGCCCGCATGTGAAAACGGTGATGGACGTGCATCTGATGATCGCACCGGTCGATCCCTATATCGACGCCTATGCCGAAGCGGGCGCCGATATCCTGACCGCGCATCTGGAAGCGGGACCGCACATCCACCGCACGTTGCAGGCCATTCGCGGCGCAGGCTGCAAGGCCGGTCTGGCGCTGAACCCCGGTACGGGGATCGAGGATGTGGAATACCTGATCGACATGGTCGACCTGATCTGCGTCATGACCGTGAACCCCGGCTTCGGCGGGCAGAAATTCATTCACAGCCAGATCGACAAGGTGAAACGCCTGCGCGCGATGATTGGCGACCGTCCGGTTCATATCGAGATCGACGGCGGCATCACGCCCGAAACCGCGCCGCTGATGGCGGCGGCGGGCGCCGATGTGCTGGTCGCGGGCTCGGCGGTGTTCAAGGGCGGCTCGGTCAGCGACCCGGCCCCCTATGGCGCCAATATCCGCGCGATCCGCGCGGCGGCCGAGGGCGTTCTGGGCACGATGGCCTGACGCCCCGGGGCCTTGGGTTTCCATGGCCCGCGAAATACCCCATAGTCGCCCGCGGCAGGAATGGGGGCAGACGCGATGTGGCAATTCTGGATCGACCGGGGCGGGACATTTACCGACATCGTCGCGCGCGATCCGGATGGCGGGCTGCACACGCATAAACTGCTCTCGGAAAACCCCGAACGCTATGCCGATGCCGCGGTGCAGGGCATTCGCGAGTTGCTGGGGCTAAGGCCGGATGACCCGATCCCGCCGCAGACGATCGACGCGGTCAAGATGGGCACGACCGTCGCCACCAACGCGCTGCTGGAGCGTAAGGGCGACCGCACGCTTCTGCTGATCACCCAAGGGTTGGGCGACCTGCTGCGCATCGGCTATCAGAACCGCCCGCGCCTTTTCGATCTGCATATCCAACTGCCGCAGATGCTGTATGAACGCGTGGCCGAAATCCCCGAGCGGCTGGATGCCAGCGGCGCCGTCCTGACCCCGCTGGACGAGGGCGCGACGCGCAAAGCGTTGCAGGCGGCGTTCGATGATGGCATCCGCTCTGTCGCCATCGCGTTCATGCACAGCTATAAATCGCCCGCCCATGAACAACGCGCCGCTGAAATCGCGGCCGATATCGGGTTCACGCAAATCTCGACCAGCCACGCCACCAGCCCGCTGATGAAGCTGGTCGGGCGCGGGGACACGACCGTGGTCGATGCCTATCTCAGCCCGATCCTGCGCCGCTATGTCGAGCAGGTGCGCGATGCGCTGACGGCAGGGGCCGATGACGGCAAGCGGCTGATGTTCATGCAGTCGAATGGCGGGCTGACCGATGCCGCGCTGTTTCAGGGCAAGGATGCGATCCTGTCCGGCCCCGCGGGCGGCGTTGTGGGCATGGTCAAGACCGCCGGTCAGGTGGGGCTGGACCGGCTGATCGGGTTCGACATGGGCGGCACATCGACCGATGTCTGCCACTATGCCGGACAGTACGAGCGCAATTTCGAGACCGAGGTCGCGGGCATCCGCCTGCGCGCGCCGATGATGAACATCCACACGGTTGCGGCGGGGGGCGGCTCGATCCTGCAATTCCGCGACAACCGGTTTCAGGTCGGCCCCGAAAGCGCGGGCGCCAATCCCGGCCCCGCCTGTTACCGCCGGGGCGGGCCGCTGACAGTCACCGATTGCAATGTTCTGCTGGGCAAGCTGCACCCCGATCATTTCCCGCATGTCTTCGGCCCCGATGCCGATCAGCCGCTGGATGTGGACACCGTACGCACGAAATTCGCGGCGCTGGCGGCACAGATTGCCGACGACACCGCCGCCGCCCCCCTGCCGGTGGAAGAGGTGGCCGAGGGGTTCTTGCGCATCGCGGTCGAAAACATGGCCCGCGCGATCAAGAAGGTCTCGGTCGAACGCGGTTATGACGTGACGGACTACACGCTGAACTGTTTCGGCGGCGCGGGCGGGCAGCATGCCTGTCTGGTGGCCGATGCGCTGGGGATGGGGCGGGTGTTCTTGCACCCGTTCGCAGGGGTCCTGTCGGCCTATGGCATGGGTCTGGCCGAGATTCGCGCGCTGCGGCAAGAACAGTTCAACGCCATGCTGGACGGTGACAGCGCCGCCCGCGCGGCGCGTCGGCTGGACAGCCTGGCGGCCGAAGCACGGGCCGAGGTCACAGGCCAGGGCGTCGCGCCCGAGGCGGTGGACACGATCCGTCAGGCGCAGTTGCGCTATAGCGGCTCGCATCAGGTTCTGGTCGTGCCGCTGGCCGATGCCGATACCATGCGCCGCGATTTCGATGCCGCGCATCAGGCGCTTTACGGTTTTGCCGACCCCGCCCGCGATGTGCTGATTGACACGCTGCTGGTCGAGGCCGTGGGCACCGCCGATGCGGTCGCCGAAACCGAAATCCCGGCCATGACCGACACCGCCACCCCCGTGGCCCATGTGCCCATGCACAGCGCGGGCGCGGCCCATGACACGCCGCTTTACCGGCGCGCGGCGCTGAAACCCGGCCAAAAGATCACCGGCCCGGCCATTATCACCGAGGCCACGGGCACCGTCATCGTCGAACCGGGCTGGGGCGCGGGCGTGGACCGGCTGGGCAATCTGGTGCTGGAGCGTGTGACCCCACGCCCGACGGCACACGCCATCGGGACCGAGGCCGATCCGATCCTGCTTGAGGTTTTCAATAACCTGTTCATGTCGATCGCCGAACAGATGGGCGCGACGCTGGCCAACACCGCCTATTCGGTGAATATCAAGGAGCGGCTGGATTTCTCCTGCGCACTGTTCGATCCGACCGGCGGGCTGGTGGCGAACGCGCCGCATGTGCCGGTGCATCTGGGCTCGATGGGGGACGCGGTGCGCACCGTGATCCGCGAAAACGCGGGCCGGATCGCCAAGGGCGATGTCTTCATGCTGAACGCACCGTTCAATGGCGGCACGCATCTGCCCGATGTGACGGTCATCACCCCGGTCTTCGACGATGCCGGGGATGAAATCCTGTTCTTCGTCGGCTCGCGCGGGCATCACGCGGATATCGGCGGGCGCACGCCCGGCTCGGCCCCGCCCGACAGCACGCATATCGACGAAGAAGGCGTGGTGATCGATAATTTCAAGCTGGTCGATCGGGGGCACTTCCGGGCCGCGGAAACCCGTGCGCTGCTGGGCTCTGGCCCCTATCCCTGTCGCAATATCGACGACAACATGGCCGATCTGGCCGCGCAGATCGCCGCGAACGAAACCGGCGCGCGTGAGGTCCGCAAGATGGTGGCGCAGTTCGGGCTGGACGCGGTGCAGGCCTATATGCGGCACGTCCAGGACAATGCCGAGGAGAGCGTGCGCCGCGTGCTGGGTGTGCTGCGCGACGGGCGCAACACCTATGCGCTGGACAGCGGTCAGCAGATCGCGGTGGAAATCACCGTGGACCGCGATGCCCGCACCGCGCTGATCGATTTCACCGGCACCAGCGATCAGGACAAGGGCAACTACAACGCGCCGCTGTCGATCTGCCACGCGGTTGTGCTCTATGTCTTCCGCACGCTGGTGGGCGCCGATATCCCGATGAACGAGGGGTGCCTGAAACCCCTGACGATCCGGGTGCCGGACGGGTCGATGATCAACCCGCGCTATCCGGCCGCCGTGATCGCCGGCAATACCGAGGTCAGCCAGGCCATTGCCGACACGCTGTTCGGCGCGCTGGGGGTGATCGCGGGGTCGCAGGGGACGATGAACAATTTCGTCTATGGCAACGACAGCTATCAGAATTACGAGACCATCTGCGGCGGCACCGGCGCGGGGCCCGATTTCGACGGGACCGATGCGGTGCATTCGCACATGACCAACACGCTGATGACCGATCCCGAGGTTCTGGAATGGCGCTTTCCGGTGCGGGTCGAGGAGTTTTCGATCCGGCGCGGATCGGTTGGCGGGGGCCGTCACACGGGCGGCAACGGTATCCGGCGGAAACTGCGGTTTCTGGAACCGGCGACGGCCACGGTCCTCAGCTCGCACCGGGTGGTGCCGCCACAGGGGGCGGCGGGGGGCGGCAATGGCGCCTGCGGGCGCAACGCGGTCATCCGGGCCGACGGGCGGGTTGACGAGTTGGCCGGAAACGATGCCGCTGATATGGCCGCCGGGGACATCTTCCTGATGGAGACACCGGGCGGTGGCGGGTTCGGCCCCGAGGGCTGATCAGGCCTCGGCAAAGCCGAAATGCGCGTTCAGCAGAAACTGCGCGATGATCGGGGCACAGGCCGCACCGATGGCGCGCGCGTCGGCGCCAATGCTGCCCTCGGCCACCTGCGGTACGATCAGCCCGCGCGCGTCCAGCCGGGAAAGCGCCGCGCGCACGCCATCGACCAACCGGCGGCGCAGCGTGGCGGGCATGGCGCCGTCGATCACGATCGCCTCGAAATCGATGACGGCGCAGACGGACAGACCGGCATGGGCCAGCGCCTGAATCGTGCGGTCCGCCCAGCGATCGACCTGGGGCGCGATGCCTGACCAATCCTGCGGCTGGCGCCACAGCTGTGCCGGGTCCAGCCCGGCGGCGGCAAGCTCCTGTTCCAGAACGTGGAACGAGGCGACCTCCAGCAATTGCCGTTTGCGCCCCCCGTCGCCTGCCACCAGCATCGGCCCCATGGCACCCGCGTTGCCACGATTGCCTTCGAACACGTCATGGTTCAGCACGACGCCGCCCCCGATAAAGGCCCCCAGAAAGAAATAGGCGTAATCGCCAAACCGCTTACCGCTGCCGAACATATGCTCGGCCCGGCAGGCGGCGGTGGCATCGTTCAGCTCGAACACCGGCAGATCGGTCAGATCGGCCAGCAAGGCCGGGATCTCGACCCGTTTCCAGACATTCAGCGCCTCTTGCGGGGCGCCGACGATTTCGTGCCAGCGCCACAGCTCGAACGGGCGGGCCACCCCGATGCCGCAGATCCGCGCCTGTTCCTGCGGGGTCAGGTCGGCACTGATCCGGGCGAACGCATCGCGCAGGAAAGCGGTGACCTGATCCGGCACGGGATAGGGGTACTGGATGCTCATATGGCGTCGGACCGATCCGCTCAGATCCATCAGCACCAGATCGGCACTGCGCCGCCCGATCTTCAGCCCATAGGACAGGACCCCATCGGGACACAGCGCCATCGGCACCGACGGCTTGCCCACCTTGCCGCGCATTCGCTCGCCCCGGCAGACCAGCCCGTCAGCCTCGAGCTTGCGCAGGATCACGGATACGGTCTGCGGCGACAATCCCGTCTGGCGCGCAATCGCGCTGCCCGGCAGGGCGCCATGACGGTGCAGCGTCGACAACAGCAGCCGTTCGTTATGCGCCCGCACCCCGCTTTGGTTGACGCCGCTATGCAATATGCTGAGCTGTCCCGTTGTCATGCCCCATTCCGGTTGTCGGTCGGTCCGGCCCATTTAAGGGCGCCGCAAATTAATAAATCAAGTTTATTTATTTATTGACATGATCTGGTGAATCGCGCCTCCTAAAGCCATCGCCACTGCGAGGAACGGTGGCAAACCAGGGAGGATAGAATGACAAAACTGCTGCTTGGCAGTGCGCTGGCGCTGGCCGCGATGAGCGGGGGCGCCTTCGCCGAAGGGCATGGCGTTTCCGCCTGCATCATCACCAAGACCGACACCAACCCGTTCTTCGTCAAGATGCGCGAGGGGGCGACCGCCAAGGCCGAAGAGTTGGGCATCACCCTGAACAGCTATGCCGGCAAGGTCGATGGCGACAATGAAAGCCAGGTCGCGGCGATTGAAACCTGCATCGCCAACGGGGCCAAGGGCATATTGCTGACCGCATCCGACACCTCGGGGATCGTGCCGGTTGTGCAGCAGGCACGCGATGCCGGTATCCTGGTCATCGCGCTGGACACGCCGCTGGACCCGATCGATGCCGCCGACATGACCTTTGCCACCGACAATTTCCTGGCGGGCGAGCTGATCGGCCAATGGGCTGCGGCCTCGCTTGGCGATGCGGCGGCGGATGCAAAGATCGCGATGCTGGACCTGGATGTCAGCCAGCCGACCGTGGGCGTCCTGCGCGATCAGGGCTTCCTGCAGGGTTTCGGCATCGATCTGGGCGATCCCGACAAATGGGGGGACGAGACCGATCCCCGCATCGTCGGCCATGACGTGACCCAGGGCAACGAGGAAGGCGGCCGCAAGGCGATGGAGAACCTGCTGGCGACCGACCCCTTCATCAATGTCGTCTATACGATCAACGAACCGGCGGCCGCCGGTGCGTTCGAGGCGCTGAAATCCGTGGGCCGGGAAAACGATGTGCTGATCGTGTCGGTCGATGGAGGCTGCCCCGGCGTGCAGAACGTGGCCGATGGGGTGATCGGCGCCACGTCGCAGCAATATCCGCTGCTGATGGCCTCGAAAGGGATCGAGGCGATCGCCGCCTGGGCCAGTGACGGCACCAAGCCCCAGGCGACCGAGGGCAAGGATTTCTTCGACACCGGCGTCGCCCTGATCACCGACGCGCCCGCCGACGGGATCGAAAGCCTGGATTCGGCCAAGGGCGCGGAACTGTGCTGGGGCTGAGCCGCCCCGCCTGACACCATCTTTCGGGTGGGGGCGGCCCCGTGCCGCCCCCTGCCCCCGGACACCGCCCACCGGACAGGGGATCCGCCATGTCACAGACCGACAATTACGAGGCCGCCGCCGCAGGCGCCACAACCGACGTCGCGCGTTTCGACGCGGGCGACAAGGGGATCATCGGGCGCTTTCACCACCTGCTGCACACCACCCCCGCGCTGGTGCCGCTGATCGTTCTGATCGCCGCGCTGACGCTGTTCGGCGTGCTGTTGGGATCGAAATTCTTCTCGCCCTTCGCGCTGACGCTGATCCTGCAACAGGTGCAGATCGTGGGGGTTCTGGCCGCCGCGCAATCGCTGGTCATCCTGACGGCGGGCATCGACCTGAGCGTGGGCGCGATTGCGGTGCTGTGTTCGGTCATCATGGGACAGTTCACCTTCCGCTATGGCATCCCCGCGCCCATCGCGGTTGCGCTGGGGCTGGCGGCGGGCACCGCCATCGGCGCGGTCAGCGGCTGGCTGGTGTCGCGGGTGAAGCTGCCGCCCTTCATCGTGACGCTGGGCATGTGGCAGATCGTGCTGGCGGCCAACTATCTATATTCGGCAAACGAAACCATCCGCGCCCAGGATATCGAGGCCGAGGCGCCATTTCTGCAGTTCCTGGGCCTGAAGATGCAACTGGCCGGGGCGACCTTCACGCTGGGGGTGCTGCTGATGATCGCGCTGGTGCTGATCCTGGCCTATGCGCTGCGGCACACGGCCTGGGGGCGGCACGTGTACGCAGTGGGCGACGACCCCGAGGCCGCCGAACTGTCGGGCGTGAACGTCCACGGCACGCTGATGTCGGTCTATATGCTGGTGGGGTTCATCTGCGGCCTGGCGGGCTGGGTGATGATCGGGCGCTTCGGCTCTGTCTCGCCCTCGGCCACGACGGGGGTCATCGGCAATATCCAGTCGATCACCGCCGTGGTGATCGGGGGCATATCGCTCTTTGGCGGGCGCGGCTCGATCCTGGGTGCGTTCTTCGGCGCGCTGATCGTTGGCGTGTTCGAACTGGGCCTTCGAATGGCGGGCGCGAACCCGCAATGGACATTCCTGCTGATCGGGGCGCTGATCATCGGGGCGGTTGCGGTCGATCAATGGATCAGAAAGGTGACGGCGTGATGGAACCCATTCTGAAGGCACGCGGGCTGGTCAAACGCTTTGGCAAGGTCACCGCCATCGACCACGCCGATTTCGACCTGATGCCGGGCGAGATCCTGGCCGTGATCGGCGACAATGGCGCGGGCAAGTCATCGCTGATCAAGGCGGTGTCAGGCGCCCTGACCCCGGATGCGGGCACGGTCACGCTGGACGGCCGCACAGTCGCCTTTCGCAGCCCGATCGAGGCGCGCGAGGCCGGGATCGAAACCGTCTATCAGCAATTGGCGATGTCCCCCGCCCTGTCGATTGCCGACAACATGTTCATGGGGCGCGAGCTGCGCCGCCAGGGGCTTCTGGGCCGGTGGTTCCGGATGCTGGACAAGCCCGCGATGCAGGCATTCGCGCGCGAAAAGCTGAACGAGCTGGGCCTGGCCACGATCCAGAACATCAACCAGGCGGTCGAAAGCCTGTCGGGCGGTCAGCGGCAGGGCGTCGCGGTGGCGCGCGCGGCGGCGTTCGGGTCCAAGGTGGTGATCCTGGACGAACCCACCGCCGCCCTGGGGGTCAAGGAAAGCCGCCGGGTGCTGGAGCTGATCCAGGACGTGAAATCGCGCGGCATTCCGATCATCCTGATCAGCCACAACATGCCCCATGTGTTCGAGGTCGCCGACCGCATTCATGTCCACCGGCTGGGCAAACGGCTGTGCGTGGTGAAGCCCGGCGATTGCACCATGTCCGACGCCGTGGCTTATATGACCGGCGCGAAACTGCCCGAGGCACCTGCCGCCGCATGACCACATTGACCGGGATCGACGGCCTGCTGCCGATGGTGGCGGGGCTGCCTGCGGGGCGGCGTCTGATCGCGCTGGCCGGGGCGCCGGCCAGTGGCAAGTCGCGCCTGGCACAGGAACTGGCCGACCGCCTGACGGAAGCGGGACGCGCGGCGCAGGTGGTGCCGATGGACGGGTTTCACCTGGCCAATCCGATCCTTCAGGCGCGCGGGTTGCTGCACCGCAAGGGCGCGCCGGAAAGCTTCGACCTGGACGGGTTCAAGCGCCTGCTCGGCGCGCTGCGCGCGGGCGGCGAGGTCGTCTTTCCCACATTCGACCGGGCATTGGACACCGCCATTGCCGGGGCCGGGGTGGTTGCCGCCGATTGCGACTGCGTGGTGGTCGAGGGGAACTATCTGCTGCTGGACGAACCGGGCTGGCGCGATCTGGCGGGGTTCTGGGATCTGTCGGTCCGGCTGGAGGTGCCGCGCGACGTGCTGCTGGCGCGGCTGCTGGACCGCTGGCGCGATCACGGGCTGGACCCGGCGGCGGCACGCACCCGGGCCGAAGGCAACGACATGGCCAATGCCGACCGGATGGTGGCGCATGCCCTGCCGCCCGATATCATCCTGAAACCCGCCGACCGCCCCTAGGGTTCGGCGGCATCCTGCGCCTGAAGGGTCAGCGGCGCGGCGACCGCCTTCAGATCCTCGGCCGACAGCGGCCCCGACGGCCGCGCCAGCCGGTTGCGCACCACCCACAGCAACCGGTTCTGCGCCCGCGTGATCGCGACATAGGCCAGACGTTTCCACAGGGCCTGACCGGCCTCGACCCGGCCCATGCGGGCGGCCGCCCACAGGTCCGGCGCGAAGACCTGCACCGTGTCCCATTGCGACCCCTGCGCCTTGTGGATGGTCACCGCCGCCCCGTGCAGGAACGCCGCCCCCATCGTCGCGGCATAGGGGATGAAGGGCTCTTCCTCGTCCGGCAGTTCGATCTTGATGATCGACGCGGCGGACACTTGCGGGTCCTCGGCCCCCATCACATGCAGACGCGAGAAGCCGGGGCGCTTGCCCGGTCCCAGATAGATCACCTGCGCGCCCTTGATCAGGCCGCGCGCCTCGAGGTCCAGCCGCTTCTTGCGGTGCTTCAACGGCAGCTCGATCCCGTCGCAGATCAGCGGCTCGCCCGGCAGCAGCGCATCTGCGGGCGCACCAAACGCGGTGCGGAACGCGTGTATCAGCCGGATGCGCGTGGCATTGCGCCAGACCAGCACGGGCGAGCGCGCCATCAGGTCGGATTCCACCCGTTCGGCCAACACGACGCGGTCATCCCGGCGAGCAATGTCGCCGATCATCTTCTCGAAATCCTCGAACCCCATGTCGGGGTCTTGCAGCGCGTGGGCCAGATCAAGGATCGGGTTGTCGTCGCTTTGGCGATGGACCCGGTGCAGGATGCATTTGCGCCCCTCGGCCAACCCATCGAACACCATCTGGCCCGACTGGTTCACCGGCGCCAGCTGCGCCGGATCGCCAAAGATCAGCAGGGTGGGAAAGATCTCCTGCAAATCCTCGAACTGGCGTTCGTCCAGCATCGAGGCCTCGTCCACGAAACCGATATCCAGCGGGTCCTCGCGCCGTTTCCAGCCCAGGATGAAATCGCTGCCCCGCAGGCCCGCCGCCGCCAGCGCGCCGGGGATCGACTTGTTGGTCTGGTAAAAGGCAAAGGCCCGGTCCAGCGCCGCGTCGGTCAGCCCCTCGACCTCGGGGCGGTCACCGTTTCCGGCCAGCCAGTCGGCGATCTTCTCGTATTCCGGATCATAGACGGGGGTATAGAGGATGCGGTGGATCGTCGTTGCCGGCACCCCGCGCGCGCGCAGCACGCTGGCGGCCTTGTTGGTGGGCGCCAGGATCGCCAGGGTGCGCCGATCCTTGCGGCGGCGCCCCTCGTAATCGCCAGAGATCACCTCGACCCCCGCGTCTTCCAGCGCCTTCGATAGCTGCGACAACAACAGGGTCTTGCCCGACCCCGCCTTGCCGATCACCGCCATCACCTGCCCCGCCTTGCCATCGGCGCGGGGCGTCAGGCTGGCATTGTCGATATCGACACCAACAGACCGCAGCAGCTCGGCCACGCGGTCATGGGCTTCGGCCTGGTCGTCGGAGAACTGAACGGCAATCTGGGTCATGCCGCGACCCTACTGCCGGGATGGTCAAGTTGCCAGCCCGCCCGTCAGAACAAGACCGCGTGGCTAATCCCGCATGTCCGCCGCCCCGACCAGCGTGCTGTCGGCATCCCCCGCAAGCGATTGCCGCGCCACGCTCAGCGTCTGTTCCAGCTGCACCTCGAGATCGCCAAGGTCGTTCAGCCGGGCAAAGGATTTCAGATCGAGAAGTACGTCGATGATCCAGCCGTTCGGCATGTCTGCTCCCATCAATTCTGGCCCTAGTTCATTCAATCTATAAATGTATCTACAAGACGATAACACTCTTGAGGTGTTTTCGCCCCAAAAGTCGGCCGATTGCGGGAAAATGGGAACAATTTGAACGAAAAACCCCGCCACGGCGGACCGGGCGGGGTTTCCAGCGGGGGATATATCCCCGAATTACGGCTTTTTCGACACTTCCAGCGTGTCGGCAAAGGTGCGCAGACCGGTCTGCGTGGCCTGCACCAGCACCGCCATGTTGCCGGGCTTGTGCTCGTTGCGCAGCATCTTGGTGTGGGCCTGCGGGATCTCGTCCCAGGGGAAGACCTCGGACATGCAAGGGTCCAGACGGCGTTCGATCATCAGGCGGTTGGCCGACGCGGCCTGTTTCAGGTTCGCGAAGTGCGAGCCCTGCAGGCGCTTCTGGTGCATCCACATGTAGCGAACGTCGAAGGTGCAGTTGAAGCCGCTGGTGCCGGCGCAGATCACGACGATCCCGCCCTTCTTGACCACCAGGGTCGACACCGGGAAGGTCGCCTCGCCCGGGTGTTCGAAGACCATGTCGACGCTGACGCCCTTGCCGGTGATGTCCCAGATCGCCTTGCCGAACTTGCGGGCCTCTTTCAGCCATTCGTTATATTCGGGGCTGTTGACCGTGGGCAGCTGACCCCAGCAGTTGAAGTCCTTGCGGTTGATCACGCCCTTGGCGCCCTGATCCATCACGAACTGGCGCTTGCTCTCGTCCGAGATGACGCCGATCGCATTGGCGCCGGCGGTGTTGGCCAGCTGGATCGCATAGGACCCCAGACCGCCCGACGCGCCCCAGACCAGAACGTTCTGGCCCGGCCGCAGCTCGTGCGGGTGGTGGCCGAACAGCATCCGGTAAGCGGTCGCCAGCGTCAGGGTATAGCAGGCGCTTTCTTCCCAGGTCAGGTGCTTGGGGCGCGGCATCAGCTGCTGGGCCTGCACCTTGGTGAACTGGGCAAAGGACCCGTCGCCGGTTTCATAGCCCCAGATCCGCTGCGTGGGCGAGAACATGGGGTCGCCGCCGTTGCATTCCTCGTCGTCGCCATCGTCCTGGTTACAGTGGATCACGACCTCGTCGCCCACTTTCCAGTTCTTCACCTTGTCGCCGACCTGCCAGACGATGCCCGAGGCATCCGAACCGGCGATATGGTAGGGATCGCCATGCACGTCGAAGGGGCTGATCGGTTTGCCCAGGCCCGCCCAGACACCGTTATAGTTGACGCCCGCAGCCATCACCAGGACCAGCACCTCGTGGCTGTCGATCTTCCAGGTGTCAACGACCTCCTGCTTGAAGGACTGCTCGGGCTCGCCATGCCGTTCGCGGCGGATCGCCCAGGCGTACATTTTCGGCGGCACATAGCCCAGGGGCGGGATCTCACCGACTTCATACAGGTCTTTTTCAGGCGCGTCGTAGCTGACGACGTCGGAATTGGTGTCGAGGGCCATGGCCACCTCCTTGGTTTGTCATTTGCCGCAACGCAGAATCATCGCAGCCATCCCGGTTGGGATAGAGTTGCGGGCGAAACTTTGCAATCCTCATTTGGTCTATTTTGTAATTTTATGTCGCGACGGAATTTTCTCATGGGCCGCCGCCCGGATGCACCATACCACAATTACAGGTATTTTTCCGCTCCGCCGTGCTGCGCGTATTGCCACCGGCGCAACGCCGCCAGACCCGCCGCAGCGCAGCGAATTGACATTGGCATAAAGTTCCACGTATCACCCGATGGACGAAACAAAGTTGCAAGCACGCGATTCAGGAGACCCGACATGACCGAGATGCAGAAAGACCGCCCTTGGCTGTTCCGCACCTATGCCGGGCATTCGACCGCCAAGGCTTCGAACGCGCTCTATCGCGGCAACCTGGCCAAGGGCCAGACCGGGCTTTCGGTGGCCTTCGACCTGCCCACACAAACCGGTTATGACAGCGATCACGAATTGTCGCGGGGCGAGGTTGGCAAGGTCGGCGTGCCGGTCAGCCATCTGGGGGATATGCGGGCGCTGTTTGACCAGATCCCGCTGGAACAGATGAACACGTCGATGACGATCAACGCGACTGCGCCGTGGCTCTTGTCGCTTTATATCGCCGTGGCCGAGGAACAGGGCGCCGATATCTCGAAGCTGCAAGGCACGGTGCAAAACGACATCATCAAGGAATACCTGAGCCGCGGCACCTATATCTGCCCGCCCAAGCCGTCCCTGCGGATGATCACCGACGTGGCCGCCTTTACCCGCGCCAACCTGCCCAAATGGAACCCAATGAACGTGTGTTCCTATCACCTGCAAGAGGCCGGGGCGACGCCGGAACAGGAACTCGCCTATGCGCTGGCGACCGCGATTGCGGTGCTGGACGACCTGAAGGGCAAGGTCGACGAAGCCGACTTCCCCGGCATGGTCGGGCGTATCAGCTTTTTCGTGAACGCGGGCATCCGCTTCGTGACCGAGCTGTGCAAGATGCGCGCCTTTGTCGAGCTTTGGGACGAGATCTGTCAGGAACGCTACGGCATCACCGACCCCAAGATGCGCCGCTTCCGCTATGGCGTTCAGGTCAACAGCCTGGGCCTGACCGAGCCGCAGCCGGAAAACAACGTCTATCGCATCCTGATCGAGATGCTGGCCGTCACCCTGTCGAAAAATGCCCGCGCCCGCGCGGTTCAGCTGCCCGCCTGGAACGAGGCGCTTGGCCTGCCCCGCCCGTGGGATCAGCAATGGTCGCTGCGGATGCAACAGATCCTGGCCTATGAAACCGACCTGCTGGAATATGGCGACCTGTTCGATGGCAACCCCGCCGTGACCGCCAAGGTCGATGCGTTGAAGGACGGCGCGCGCCAGGAACTGGCCCAGATCGACAGCATGGGCGGCGCGATCGAGAATATCGAATACATGAAGTCGCGCCTGGTCGAGGCCAACGCCGAACGCATCAACCGGATCGAGGATGGCGACACCATCGTCGTCGGCGTGAACAAATGGACCGAGGGCGAGGAAAGCCCGCTGACCGCCGGCGATGGGGCCATCATGGTGGCCGACCCCGCGGCCGAAGCCGACCAGATCGGCCGGCTGGAGGCCTGGCGCGCGTCGCGCGACGATGCCACCGTTCAGGCCGCGCTGGCAAAGGTGCGCGAAGCCGCCCGCAGCGGCGCCAATATCATGCCGCCGTCGATCGAGGCCGCCAAGGCCGGCGCCACCACCGGTGAATGGGGCGATGTCGTACGCAACGCCTTTGGCCAGTATCGCGGCCCGACCGGCGTGTCGAAGAACCCCAGCAACCGGACCGAAGGCCTGGAAGAGATCCGCGCCCAGGTCGATGCGGTTTCCGACAAGCTGGGCCGTCGTCTGAAATTCCTGGTGGGCAAGCCGGGGCTGGACGGCCATTCCAACGGCGCCGAACAGATCGCGGCGCGGGCGCGCGATTGCGGGATGGACATCACCTATGAGGGGATCCGCCTGACGCCCGAAGAGATCGTGACCGCCGCGCTGAATGACGACGCCCATGTTGTGGGCCTGTCGATTCTGTCGGGCAGCCACCTGCCGCTGATCGAAGAGCTGATGAACCGCATGCGCGAAGCGGGTCTGGGCCATGTCCCGGTGGTGGTCGGCGGGATCATCCCCGACGAGGACGCCGAAAGCCTGCGCGCAATGGGCGTGGCCAAGGTCTATACGCCCAAGGATTTCGAATTGAATCGGATCATGTTCGATATTGTCGGATTGGTGGATACTAAGCCAGTCGCCGCCGAATAATCCTAAAGTCGTAATTTCATTTGCAGATCCCAAAATAATGCTGTCTTTTGGCAGGCATTAGGGAGACGCATGATGAAAAAAGATCTCAAAACCATGTCGCGCAAAGAACTTCTGGACCTGCGCATCGATATCGACACTGCCCTGACCGAGCTGGCCGAGCAGGAAAAGCAGAAAGCCCTGGATGCCGCGGAAAAGGCGGCACAGGTATATGGCTATTCCCTCAGCGAGCTGACGAATGGCAAAAAGGTCGGCAAGAAAGCGGCCAAATCCAAATTGCCCGCAAAATACCACGATCCGGAAAACCCCGACGCCACCTGGAGCGGCCGCGGGCGGCAGCCGGACTGGTTCAAATCCGCGATTGCCGCGGGCAAGGCACCGGAAGACCTTGAAATCTGAGGACCTTCGATGACGATACATATCGGCGCCAAACCCGGTGAGATTGCGGAAACCGTCCTGATGCCGGGCGATCCGCTGCGCGCCAAATGGGCGGCCGAAACCTTTCTGGACAATCCGGTTCTGGTCAATGAGGTCCGCGGCATGCTGGGCTTTACCGGAACCTACAAGGGCAATCGCGTTACCATTCACGGTTCGGGAATGGGCATGCCCAGCCTGTCGATATACGCCAATGAATTGATCCGCGATTACGGGGCGAAAACCCTGATCCGCATCGGTTCGTGCGGCGGGATGCAGGATCACGTGAAACTGCGCGACTTGATCCTGGCGCAATCGGCATCCAGTATTTCCACCCCCTCGCGCGGGATATTCCGCGAATTCAATTTCGCGCCGGGGGCTGATTTCGATTTGCTGCACAAGGCATTTCACGCAGCCGAAGCCAAGGGCGTGACCACCCATGTCGGCAATATCTATTCCTCGGACGTGTTTTACGACGAACGCCCCGACCTGAATGAACAGATGACCCGGCACGGCGTTCTGGGGGTCGAGATGGAGGCCGCCGAGCTTTACAACCTGGCCGCCCGCCACGGCTGCCGCGCATTGGCGGTTCTGACGGTCAGCGACCACCTGCTGACGGGCGAAGCCATGCCCGCCGCCGAACGGCAAAGCAGCTTTGGCGACATGGTTGAAATCGCGCTGGAAGCGGCGGGCGCCTGAGCGCGCCCGTCAAAGCAGGAAGTCGTCTTCCATCAACGACGTGACGCCATAGACCAGGAATTCGCCATCGGCTTTGGCATCGCCGTTGATGTCGAACCTGACCAAAGCGTCTTCGCCTTCTGTCTCGTACCAGACCGAATTCGCCGCAGCTGTCGTTCCGGAAAAGACAAACGCGTCGTCGACACTACGTGACGACCGATCCGCGTCGATGCCGGTCAGATCGAATTGATCTTCACCAGAGTCGAATTCGTGGATCGTGTCCCGATATCGTGTGCCAACCTTGGAATCCACGTGCGATCCGAAGACGAACACATCCCGATCCGTATCCATACCGGCAAACATCGTGTCCCGACCAACTCCGCCCACCAGGGTATCGGCCCCAATTCCACCGATCAGCGTATCGGGCCGCCGACCGCCTTCCAGGACGTTGGCCCCATCCGTTCCGGTCAGAATGTCCGAACCACGGCCACCCACCGCATTTTCGATACCCTGGAACACCTGAAGGCCCAGCCGTGTGGCCTGTTCGGTCGATACGCTTAAATCGATGGTCGCCCCATATTTTCCACGTATCTCGATTCCGTCATTGCCAGCCCCGCCAATGAATGTGCTTTTGCCCTTGTGGACGTAAAGAACATCATCCCCTTCGCCGCCATCGACATGGTCGACCCCACGACCACCGATCAGCAGGTCATTTCCTTCGCCACCTTCCAGCGTGTCCGACCCGCCGCGGCCAACCAGAACATTGTCCGCCTCGTTCCCGATGATCGTGTCGCGCCCTTTGCCGCCCCTGGCGTTTTCGATGATCACCCCATTCGCAATCGTGAAGCCGCCGACGATGCCCTGGGCATAGGATACATACCCACCGGCGTTTTCGCCCTCCAACGGGGCGTCGTTCAGGTCGATCGTGCAGGTGCGCTTGCCGCCATAGCTGATCGTGTCCACACCGTCCGCGTCCCAGATACACCGCCACGCGGCCCCGGCCGCGTTCTTGGTCGGCATCTTATAGACGTTGTTGCCGGTCGCATGATCCATGTTCGCGCCATAGATCGCCTGAATCGCCGCGATATCCAGCGCCATCGGCGTCGCCTGCCAGCCGTAATTCACGGACGCATGGTTCGGATATTCCGTCGCCCAGCCGTCATTATAGGACATGGTGGTAAAGATGCCCTGGTTCAGATCGTACTGGCCATAGGATCCAAACGAACTGGTCACACCGGGAAAGGTGGTGCCATCTGCCGCGGCACCGCCATCATGCGGGTGAGCCAGGCCCAGAAGGTGGCCGATCTCATGCACGAGGGTCACATAGCCATAGCCGCCGGGGTTAAGACCCTTTGCCCACGTGAAATGCTGACCGTTGAACGCCATATAGTTCTGGTCGTCCAGCGCATAGCCCGCAGGTTCGGCAAAGCCCAGAAAGCTGCTGCCGGTGGTCGCCGCAGACAGTTTCATCACCACCGCGTCGGCGGCGGCTTTGCCGGAATAGACCAGATCGATATCGGCAACGTTTTCCCAGGATTTCAAAGCGCTTTCCAGCCGCGCCTTTTCCTTCGACGTCCAGCTCAGGCCCCGCGCGCCCAGTGTCGCGTCATATCCGGTGCCGATATGCAGGTTGACCGTGACAGGCCCGCCATCGGAATCGGCCCAGGCGCCACCCCAGACAAGTGAGTCAATCCAAGGGTTCGTACCGTCTGTCGGTGTCCCGTCGATCAAAATTCCCGTTGCCATTCCCTGAACCCAACCATTGCACAAATTTACAGCTTTCGCAGGATAGCATCCAAACCCATCGGTTCAACCTCAAGGTTTTGAATATGTCTTTTGGTCAACAATCCCGTGGCTGCGGTCATAACCGTTTCGCGCGGGGCTGTGCCAGCCGTCCAGATGCGCCGGGGCGGGCTGAAAAACCTCGACCAGCAGGGGATAGCAGCGCGCCGTATCGCTGGAATGCTCGGATGAACAATCCCCGCCGGGACAGGCGCTGAGCGCGCCCAGCAGGTCGATCTCGGCGAAGAACTCCAGATAATCGCCGGGGCGCACCGGGCTGGCTTTCATGAAATACTGGCCGGTGTCGCGGGTGAACCCGGTACACATGAAGACGTTCAGCACATCATGCACCTGCGCCTCGGCCTGATCCGTGTCCATGTCCGTTTCCTGCGCCAGCGCGCGGGTCAGGTTGGAATGACAGCAATGGTGATACTGCCCACCCGTCAGCAGGTTGTGGGTATAGGGATCGCAGCGCGTGCCGATCACGTCATGCACCGAGCCGCCATATTCGTCGATCCCGTACCAGCCCAGCGTATCGTCGGTGATCGTCGCCATGGGCCGCAGGTTGGGGTGGCTGGACCACATCCGGTCGCCGGTGGTCAGGTGCGTGCCATGCAGTGCGCGGGTCTTGCCGGAATAGAACCGCTCTGACAGATCATCCGCGTTCCACAGGTTCAGATCGCCAACCTGCGGCCCCTCGACCGATGAGATACGGAAAAACTGCCCCGCCGACACCCGGAAACATGCGGCATCGCGCGGGGGCACCGTGACCTCTGCCACTTTCTGCGCGCCGGTCCGTGCGGCGCGGTAGAGCGCCATATCCGGCTGGGGCAGCGTTTCGGTGGGATAGCAGATCACCGGCGGGATCGCGCGGCGGGCATCGGCGTCTTTGGGCGGCATGGGGCAGGCTCCGTTTCTTGCGGATGCAGCCTGCCCCGGCCTGTGTCAGATCACAACCACATCCAGCGGCGGGAAGCCGTTGAACCCGATGGACGAATAGCTGGACGTATAAGCACCGCAGCAACGGATCAGCACCCGTTCACCTGCGCGCAGCCCCAGCGGCAGCGACACCATCTGGCGTTCGTACAGCACATCGGCGCTGTCACAGGACGGGCCGGCTAGGATGCAGGGCCCCATATGCTCGTGATCGCGGTCAGTGATGAACTGATAGCGGATCGCCTCGTCCATGGTTTCGGCCAGGCCCGAGAATTTGCCGATATCCAGATAGACCCAGCGGTGCAGGTCGTTGTCATGCTTGCGCGACACCAGCAGAACCTCGGCAGCGATCATGCCGGCTTCGGCCACCAGGCCGCGGCCGGGCTCGGCCATCACGCGGGGCACGTCGCCAAAGCGCGCGCGCACCTGCGCCATGACTTGCGCGGCATAGGCGGTGGGGGTGTCGATCGCCTCGCCATAAAAGGCCGGGAAACCGCCGCCGATATTCAGCAGGGTCAGGTCCAGTCCTTCGGCGCGGGCTGCGTGCCAGGTTTCGGCAACCGAGTCCAGAACCGGGCCCCACATGGTGGCGCGGCGGGTCTGGCTGCCCACGTGAAAGCTCAGGCCAGCCGGCACCAGACCCAGATCGCGGGCACGGTGCAACAGGGCAATCGCCATTTCGGGGTCGCAGCCGAACTTGCGCGACAGCGGCCAGTCGGCCTGGCTGTTTTCGACCAGCAGGCGGATATAGACCTGTGCACCGGGTGCATGCTCGGCGATCTTTTCCAGCTCTTCGGCGGCATCGGCGGCAAACAGGCGGATGCCCGCGCCATAGGCAAAGGCGATGTCGGCGGGTTTCTTGACGGTGTTGCCAAAGGACACGCGCGAGGCGCAGGCGCCCTGCGACAGGCACAGCTCGATCTCGGCCCGCGAGGCGGCGTCGAAATGCGCGCCCTCGGCCACCAGCCGCGCGATCACGCCGGTTTCGGGGTTCGCCTTGACGGCATAGTGGATATGCGCGTGGCCAAGGCCCGCTTTCAGCGCGTGATACTGGGTGGCGACCATGTCGGTGTCGATCACCAGGGTCGGACGGTCGAATTCCTGGCTGCGGATGAAATCCACCAGGCGCGCAGCGGGCAGGGAATCCTGGACGGCCGGCAGGCCGGTTACGAAAGCGTTCATGGTCATCTCCAAAGGACCGGGCCCGAATTCGGGCATTCACGTTCAAGCGGAGACGTTACCGTCGCTACGTAACCATGGGCGAACCCTACGACAGAGGCGCGTGCGTTGGCGTCTTGAGCGCGCATTTGGGGCAAAGGGGTGAGTCGTTCAAGACTTTATTTCACCCAAGCCGCTTTTTTTCGTCCCTGACACAGATTTGCGGGGTCTTGCCGGGGCGGCACAGGGTTTCTTCACCACATGCGGCACAGCGGAAATAGCTTTGCCCGTCCCTGTCGCGGCTGCGGTCGGCGCGCCAGCGGCAATCGCGGCTGCGGCGGCTGCGCAACAGCACGACCAGCACAAAGGCAAGGATCAATCCGATGGGGATCAGCATGATGGGCGCACCACAGGAAAACGGCCCCGGCACTAAACCGGGGCCGCGCGGGGCTGTCAATCAGCCCGCCTGTGCGGAGGGCGTCTGCGGCACGGGCGCCTTGGGCTTGCGGGCAAACCAGCGCGGGCCGTTGCCCGGTTTGCCGTACCAATCCTCGTTCCGGGTCAGGAACATCGCCGCGGCCAGCGCGCAGAAGCCCAGCAGCGCCCCCGCCAGCAGGGCGAAATCGGCGGTCTGCAAAATCAGGTAAAGCACCGCATAGATCATGCCCAGCGCCCCGCCCAGAACCCACGCCCGGCGGCCAAGCTTCAGCCCCGTGATGCCGTAAAAGGTGATCAGGCCAATCGTCGCCCCCGCCGCCAACACATAGGCCTCGCCAAAGCCGATCTGTTCGGCAAAGGCCACCATCAGCACCACGAACAGGGACTGCGCCAGACCGATCATCAGATACTGGACCGGATGGGTGGGGCGCGTCTTGCGATCCTCGACCAGCAGAACGGTCAGGAAGGTCAGCGCGATAAACAGGATGCCATAACGGCTTGCGCGAAAGGCTTTCTGATAGAAGTCGTTCGGCTGATAGAATTCGATGCCGAACGTCCCCTGCTCGCGCAGTTGCTGGCTGGGGCTTTCGCGCGAAACATGCGGCAGCGCCAGCGCCAGATGCGGGATCGTCCAGGTGGCGTCGAAACCGGCCTCGCTGATCTCGGACCGGTCGGGCAGGAACGCGCCGGTAAAGCTGGGATGCGGCCAATCGCTTTGCATGCTGATCTGACTGACCCGCCCGACCGGCGTCAGCCACAGCGACTGCGCCCCGTTGAAGCCGATCTCGATCTGCAAGGCGGACAACTTTCTGGGATCGCCCAGTTCCGCCTTCAACCCGCTTGCGCCGTTTGACAGCGGCTCGAACAGAAATTCCTGGCCATCCGCGGTCAGGGCCGCGTTGCCGCGCAGCGCGCGGTTGTTGCCCAGCGGCAGGCGCAGTTCGGCCGCGTCCCAGTCGGCGGTTTCGCCATCGGTCAGCGCATCGGCGATCAGCCCCGCGTCAAAACTCAGATCCATCGCCACCTGGCCGCGATAGACCGGCACGTTGAACAGGCCCCGGTGCCGTTCCTCGGTCTGGTTCGATATCCGGGCATCCAGCCGTTCGGGAAACAGGTAAACCGGCGCGCGGGTTTCGGTGACGGTTTCCTCGACATATTTATGGCGCGGCTGTCCCTTGACCGGGTCGACCATCACCATGCCGGTCACGGGGTCGATCACCTCGACCCGTTTCTTCTGGGTCACCTGCGCGCTGACCGGCACCACCAGAAGCGGCCCGCCGAACCGTTGCGGCCCACCCCATTCGCGGCTGACATCGGAAATCGTCGCGCGGCTGTACTGGCCACGGCTGTTGATGACCTCGGCCGCGAAGAATTGCGGGATGAACATCAGCAGGGTCATGACCCCCGCCACAAAAAAACTGAACCCGGCTGATCTGAGCATATCTGTCCCTTTCCTGACACGAAGCACTGGGGGCTTTGTGTCGCGTGGAACAGCAGCTTATCTGCCGGGTTCGTGCAGGCCGTGCGTAGGCCGTTTGGCCTCAGGCCGCGTTGTAATAGGGAACGATCGCCTCGGGCTGTTCCCGACCGCCCTGAACCAGAACCGGCTCGGGGAAGTAGTAAGTCACGGAATCCTCGTAGATTTTCAGGGCTTCTTTTGCCTGGTCTGCGGGGCGTTGCTCGATTTTGCTCATTTTTCGGCTCCAAGAGGTTGCTATGAACCTCCTCCCACACTCCAAGCTAAACCTTTCGAAATCATTATGCACCCGCAGAAAGAGCAACCGCGCCATGCGGCAGGTGCAAAGCTTTACGTTAACGGAAACGAAAACGTGCCACCCACCGGGCGGCACGTCTGAAATGGCAACAATCGGCTGCGCTTAAACGTGGCGCTCGACCATCATCTTCTTGATCTCGGCGATGGCCTTGGCCGGGTTCAGCCCCTTGGGACAGGTTTTCGCGCAGTTCATGATCGTGTGGCAGCGATACAGCTTGAACGGATCTTCCAGTTCGTCCAGGCGCTCGCCCGTCGCCTCGTCCCGGCTGTCGATGATCCAGCGATAGGCATGCAGCAGCGCGGCCGGCCCCAGGTAACGGTCGCCATTCCACCAATAGCTGGGGCAGCTTGTCGAACAGCTGGCGCACATCACGCATTCATACAGGCCATCCAGCTTCTTGCGGTCCTCGATCGACTGCTTCCATTCTTTCGCCGGGCGGTTGGTCTTGGTTTCGAGCCACGGCATGATGCTGGCATGCTGGGCATAGAAATGGGTCAGGTCGGGGATCAGGTCCTTGACCACCGGCATATGCGGCAGCGGATAGATCTTCACGTCGCCCTTGATCTCGTCCATGCCATAGATACAGGCCAGCGTGTTGATCCCGTCGATATTCATCGCGCAGGAGCCACAGATCCCCTCGCGGCAGGACCGGCGGAAGGTCAGGGTCGGGTCGATCTCGTTCTTGATCTTGATCAGCGCGTCCAGAACCATCGGGCCGCAGGTATCCATATCGACGAAATAGGTATCGACGCGCGGGTTCTGGCCATCATCGGGGTTCCAGCGATAGATCTGGAACTGGCGCACATTCGTCGCGCCCTCGGGCTTGGGCCAGGTTTTACCCTTGGTGATCTTCGAGTTCTTGGGAAGCGTGAACTGGACCATTTCTCACCTCGGCTTTTTACATTGGCTGCCGTGAAACTAGTGCAAAGCTGCGCCGCGGCCAATACCTTAACCGCTAACATGCGCGGGTTTCTATCGTTTGTGATCACATATCTAGCCGATCGACTTTGGCAGCTGCACCAATGGGATCAGCGCCTGCGGATCTTGTCCAGAATCACCTTGGCGCGCTGGTCGAACGTGTGGGTCCGCAGAACATGCGCCGCGACCTGGGACCGGTCGCGATCACATTCCCCGATCGCCCTTTTCAGGACATCCGCGAAATCACCGTCGCGATACAGATAAAGGTGGGGGCGTATATCCTCGGGGATGCCGGGCATGTCCTCGGTCAGCAGCGGACGCCCGCAGGCCAGCACATCGTATACCCGGTTCGAGACGAACCCGTCCTTCAGCATGTCCGAGGTATGATCGTTCAAAACCACGTCGGCGGATCGATAGTGTCGCCCAAGATCGGTGTTGTCGATCATGTCACCGCGCAAGACACCAGCAGGCAGGTCATCGTTCCAGCCCCGCCCCCAGACCGCCAGATCCTCGCCGCTGTCCAGCGCCATCTGTACAACCGGGCGCGCAGCATAATTGCGGCGGTTTCCGACAAACAGAAGATGTGTCCTGCAATCGGGGTCAGCGGGCTTGGGCTGAAAGATCGCGGGATCGGTGCATTGCGGCAGAAAAGATGCGGAAATCCCCTTGGCCTGCAGCTTTTCGGCATAGGGCTTGGAGGCGACGAACACGTGCCGCACCTGCCGCAGCTCGTCATCGGTCACGGTATCGGTTTGCGATATCAGCCACATATAGAATGGTCTGAAACCGAGCGGTCGATAGGGCTGCTTGCCCCTGATCACCAGATCGATCTCGCGGCTCAGCCGACGCCGGGTCGGGATGCGCCAGCGCCGCTCTTTCCTGGTCAGCACCTGGTGGAACTCGAACTCGACCCCGCATCCCTGCGCCTGCAATGCCGCCGAAAGCGATCGCGCAAAGTAGAAATCCCCCCAGACACGCCCCGGCACGGGCGGCGGACAGGGCAAAAGCAGTCTGATCCGCGGGCTCATGTCATATGATCAGAGATACTGACGGATGGCGTCGGCGCCCTTGCCGTCGATCGCGGTCATGATCTCTTCCGAATTGCGCATGTCCAGCTCGTCGAAGAACCGCGCGACCCCATAGGTATCAAGGTTGAGATCCGTGTATTCCGCAATGATCTGGTCATAGGAATCCGGCAGAACGGTATTGTCGGGCGACAGGCCCGAAACCACGACCAGCCCGGTCGGCGCGCAATCCAGCACCGTCACCTTCAGGTCGGGACGATAGCGGCGCAGGATCGGCAACAGCTTCCAGACATCGCCGGTCCATTGGCGCGTGACGGTCTTGTCCCAGTCGCGTTCTGCCATGATCTTCGTGCGCGGCACGCAATCATGCATCACGATGATCCCATCCGCCGACGCGTGTTTTTCACTGTTCATGAAATCACGCAGCAGGAATTCAAACAGGTGCATCCCATCCAGGAAGCTCAGGTCCAGCTTGACGCCCATCTGTTCCAGCGCGCCAGCGGCGAAGAAATCATCGCTGGTCATCTGGAACAGGTGCAGCTGCGTTTTCTGCCCCATGATGTCCTTGTTGATCACGAATGCCGGGTCGACCGCGATAACGTTGCCGGTCGCCGAGGTCAGGCTGCTGCCGGTCTGCGACCCGACCTCCAGATACCATTTCGGCTGCATTTCCGTGTGAAGACAGCCCAGAAATGACAGGTAACGTGGGCCCAGTGCTTCGTTGAAACCCGCATCCGCAGGCGCAATCGGGGCCGATTGCGGCGCCTTTGTCTTCTTCTGTCTCTTGAACACGCAATCAATCCCGTTCGAAGGTAATGCCCGCCTTCTCGGCGCGCCCAGTTTATCGCAGGTCGCCAGACCGTCCGCAACACGCTTTCAGGTGCCGTCCGAAGCCCCGCGCGGGGTGTAATCCAGCCGCCCCAGCCATGTCTTGTCCTGCTCGTAGCCCAGCGTGATCAGGTCATCGCCGTGACGCTCCAGATACAGCGCGGCGGTTTGCGGTGGCAGCGCTGTGACCCATTGCGCGGCCTTGCCGGATTTCACATGGGTCTTGGCGCGGCCGGTTTCGGTGCTTTGCGCCAGCCCGCCAAACAGGGAATTGGCCACGAAGATCTCGCAGCCCGTGGCGATCTCGTCCTCGTTGAACCCGAAGAACCGCAGCACCTTGGCAAACAATTGGCAATCGGTATCCCCGATCAGGTCCTCGTAGCGCAGGTCGATATTGCGCGCTGCGCCGTAATCCCAGTCCAGCATCTGATCCAGCGTCTTGCGGTGCATCTCGGCCATTTCGAAGGCCAGCTTGTCCTCCAGCGTCGGCAGCGCCTGCAGATGTTCCTGATAGGTCCTGCCGCCCAGATCGCGGCGCGGCTTGAACAGGAAGGTTTCGGTCTGCATCGTCGTGGTTTCGTGATAGCGCGCGCCCGACAGAAGCACATCGCGCGGGTCGCGGATCAGGTGGAAGAACCGCGCGTCCTGCTGTGCCTTCAGCTCGGGCGCGAACCGCGCGCCCCAGTTGACCACGATGACGCGGCCATGGGCGGGGATACGCTCCCACTTCTCGGGGCGGTGAATGCCCAGAAAGGGGATGTCCAGCGCCTTGCCGATATCGCGGAACACGCGGCGCATCCAGACCGTCCCGGTCTTGTGATGCGTGCCGACACACAGGATCCGCGGGGGGGTATCCTTGGGCACAGGTCAGTCAGGCTGCAGCGACGAGCGGATCGTGCTGCCATCGCGCAGGAAATCCAGCGCGCGGCGCTGCTGTTCGGGCGTCAGGCTTTGCCAAAGCTGCGCATCACCCGGCTGCAAAGGATATTCGCTGGGGATCGACGCGGTGCCGCGCGGGCGCACTGGGGTCCGCGCACTGCCCAACCGGCGCAGACAGGCGTTGGCGATGCGCGCCTGATCCTCGGTCACATCGGGTCCTGGTACAATGGCCGTGCCGCCATCCATCGTGTAGACGGTGGAATAGGTTCCGGTGATGCCCGCCTCGGCGGTGCAGGTCGCCAGATTGGCAATGCGGTTCTGCGCGCAGCCCGCAGCCAGAAGCGCCGCAGACAGACAGATCAGTGACCGTTTCATGGAAGTCCCCTCGCCCTTGGCGCGGCGATCGGCGTTCCGATCCCGCGCGCTTTCCGTTTTGCCAAAGGTTCCAAGCAATGACCGGCCTGTCAAGCGCCCGCCGTCAGCCCGCAAAGGCGCCAAGCGCCGCACGGGTCAGACATTGCGTCGCCTCGGGCCGGCCCGCGATTGTGACGACCGTTTCCACCGCCTTTTGCGACGGCTTGCCGGTCACCGCCTCGCCCGCCAGCGACAGGATTTCCTGCGTGGTGGCGTTGTCGATGATGCAATCGGTATAGGGCGCGACATTCGCGCCCGGGAACCGCTGCTTGACCACGCTGTTGACGGTCTGCTTGGCCAGATCGCGCGAGGTCTGTTCGGCCACGCCGTTCGCAACGTCGCAGCCGGCCAGAACCAGCGCCCCCAGGCAAAGAGCCGCCAGGCGCATCGTCAGTAGACCCGCGCCTTGGGCGCGATCTTTTTCAGGTCGATGCCGCCCTCGTCCTGGGTGGTCAGCGGATCCAGATGCACCGGACGATAGTCCAGCGACACTTTCGGCCCGTCGACCTTGGCCAGGGTGTGCTTGCGCCATTCGTTGTCGTCGCGGTCCGGATAATCCTCGTGCGCGTGCGCGCCACGGGATTCCTTGCGCGCCTCGGCCCCCACGATGGTGGCCATGGCGTTCGGCATCAGGTTGGTCAGCTCCAGCGTTTCCATCAGGTCGCTGTTCCAGACCAGGCTGGTATCGGTGACCTTCAGGTCATCCAGCTTGGCGGCGACGGCTTCCATCTTGGTCACGCCCTCGGCCAGGGTCTTGTCGGTGCGGAAGACGGCGGCGTCGGCCTGCATGGTCTTCTGCATCTCCAACCGCAGCTCGGCGGTGGCGACATTGCCCTTGGCATAGCGCAGCGCGTCGAAACGCGCGAACGCGGCATCGACCGATTTGGTGTTGGTGGGCATGTTCGGTGCCTTGGGATCGACGACCTCGGCCGCCTTGATCGCGGCGGCACGGCCAAAGACCACAAGGTCGATCAGGCTGTTCGACCCCAGGCGGTTCGCGCCATGCACGCTGGCACAGCCGGCCTCGCCCACGGCCATCAGGCCGGGCTGGATGCGTTCGGGGTTGGCCGCATCGGCATTCAGAACCTCGCCCCAATAGTTCGTGGGGATACCGCCCATGTTGTAATGCACGGTCGGCAGAACCGGGATCGGCTCTTTGTTCACGTCCACACCGGCGAAGATCTTGGCGCTTTCGGAAATCCCCGGCAGGCGTTCGGCCAGCGTTTCCGGCGGCAGGTGGTTCAGGTGCAGGTGGATGTGATCCTTTTCCGCACCGACACCGCGACCTTCGCGGATCTCGATCGTCATGCAGCGGCTGACCACGTCGCGCGAGGCCAGATCCTTGTAGGTCGGCGCATAGCGTTCCATGAACCGCTCGCCTTCCGAGTTCGTCAGGTATCCACCCTCGCCCCGCGCGCCTTCGGTGATCAGGCAGCCCGAGCCATAGATGCCGGTCGGGTGGAACTGCACGAATTCCATGTCCTGCAGCGGCAGGCCCTGACGCGCGACCATCCCGCCACCGTCGCCGGTGCAGGTATGGGCCGATGTCGCGCTGAAATAGGCGCGGCCATAGCCGCCCGTGGCCAGCACGACCATCTTGGCGTTGAAGACATGCATCGTGCCATCGTCCAGCTTCCAGCACAGCACGCCCTGGCACTGGCCGTCATCGGTCATGATCAGGTCGATGGCGAAATATTCGATATAGAACTCGGCGTTGTTCTTCAGCGACTGGCCATAAAGCGTATGCAGGATCGCGTGGCCGGTCCGGTCGGCGGCGGCACAGGTGCGCTGCACGGGCGGCCCTTCGCCGAATTCGGTGGTGTGACCGCCGAACGGGCGCTGATAGATCTTGCCCTGTTCGGTCCGGCTGAACGGCACGCCGTAATGTTCCAGCTCGTAGACCGCCTTGGGCGCCTCGCGCGCCAGGTATTCCATCGCGTCGGTATCGCCCAGCCAGTCCGAGCCCTTGACGGTGTCGTACATGTGCCACTGCCAGTGGTCGGGCCCCATGTTCGACAGCGATGCGGCGATCCCGCCCTGTGCGGCAACGGTGTGCGAGCGTGTCGGGAAAACCTTGGTCACGCAGGCGGTGCGCAACCCCTGTTCGGCCATGCCCAGCGTGGCCCGTAGGCCCGCGCCGCCGGCACCGACGACCACGACATCATAGTTATGCGTTTCGTATTCGTAGGAAGCAGTCATGTTCAGTACCCCTGATGCGCCGTCACAGTGCGATCTTGACCAGGGCAAATAGCCCGGCCGCGATCAAGACCCAAGAAAACAGGTTCACACCGACATAAAGAAGCTTTCCGGTGGCCCCGTGGACATAGTCCTCGATGGCTTCCTGCGCCTCGCGCGTGAAGTGGGTGATGGCGACATAGAGCGTCAGCGCGGTCACGATGGCCGGGAACGGCCGGGCGAAAAAGGCCAGAACCTCTTCCCGGGTGCCGCCGAAACCGGCGCCGAAGGTAAAGATGAAAACCGGCACCAGAAGCACCAGCGCGATCGAGCCCACCATCATCTGCCAGTGATGATGCGTGCCCTGGCGCGACGATCCCAGGCCTTCGGCGCGTTTGCGGTCTGTCAGAAATCTCATGACGGGTCTCCTTAAACGGCCAATGCGGTGAAGATCGTCAGAACGGTCGCGCCGATGAACATGCCCATGCCCATCTTTTCCGCGATCGGGATCTCGACCCCATAGCCAAGGTCCCAGATCACGTGGCGCAGGCGTCCCAGCAGGTGATACCAGACGGCCCAGGTCGCCAGCAGCATCAGCACATCGCCCACAAAGCTGCGCAGCAGCCCGTCCACAACGGCAAAGGCCCCGTCCGAGGTCGCCGCTGTCAGCAGCCACAGAACCAGCAGCGTTGCGGTTCCCAACGATGCGATGCCGGTGATCCGCACCATGATGGAAGAAATCGATGTCATCTGCGGCCGGTAGTACGGGCCGATCATGAACGGCGATAGGGGGCGATCTCCCCGATCTACGTCAGGCATGGCATATCCTTTTCGCTAGCGCAGGCGTGATGCTACGCCTGTGATAACAAGTTTTAGGGCGGTGTCACGGGCACATCACGAAATCCGCGTAAAATTCACCGGGTTCATCGGCGTCGCGGCGCATGTTATCGCATGACATCGCCATTTGTGATCACGGCAGCGCAAAGCGTGATCACAAATTGACCCGCACCAGGTCCGCCAGTGCCTCGATCGGGCGCCAGTGACATGCGACGGTGCGCGCGGCGATATCGAAGGCGAACCAATGGCCCGGGCCCGGTTGATCCCATTTGCGGTCGATCTTCACCCCCGCCAGCGCACAGTAAAGCAGGGTACCGACGCCGCCATGCCCCGCAAAGATCACCGGCCCCTCCGCGGGTGCGCCCAGCGCCAGATCGACCTGGCGCAGGATGCGGGCCTGGGCATCCGCCGCGCGCTCCCACCCGCGGACCGATTGATCGGGGCGCGCAAAGAACGCATCCGCCGTCGCCTCGAATTCCGGGCCGGGCAGATAGCCCGTAGCGCTGCGGTCGTTTTCGTGCATGTCGGGGCGTGTCTCGACCACGCAGCCAGCCCGCGCCGCCAGCGGTTCGGCGGTGTCCAGCGCCTTGCGTTCGGCGCTGGAAATGATGCGTGTGCCGGGCGGAATGGACAGCCGCGCCGCCAATGCCGCCACCCGCGCCGCACCCACCGGGGACAGGCCCCAATCGGGCACCGGCACGGCGGGGTCGATCGTGACCTCGGGGTGGGTCACATAGAATGCCCGCCCCGCGCCGATCATTTCGGCATCAACGCCCAATAGTCCAGATCCAGCAGCACATGGGGCAGGTATTTGCCATCCTCACCCTTCAGCGTGAACGCCTCGCCACCGCTGGTCGCCACCAGCCGCAGCCGGATCGCACCGACGCCGGGGGCATCGGTATCGGCCTTGTCCAACACCTCGGACCAGGCCTTGACGGTCAGACCGCTGAAGCACGGGTTGGCATGCGCCCCGCCATTCAAACCCACGATCATCTGGGCATTGGCCAGCCCGTTGAACGACAGCGCGCGCGCCATCGAAATCACGTGCCCGCCATAGATCAGCCGCTGCCCGTCAGGGCGGAAGGTGGCATCGAAATGCACCTTGGCCGTGTTCTGCCACAGGCGCGTGGCCATCATATGCTCGGCCTCTTCAATCGTCACGCCGTCGACATGGTCGATCTGCTCGCCGATCTGGTAATCGCCCCAGCGGTGCGGCTCGCCGGCCAGGGTGAAATCGTAATTGCTGAAATCCAAGCCTTCGGGAATCGCCAGATCACCCGCCGGGATCACCTTGTTCAACTCGGGGATCACGGTTTCGGGCGCCGGGGCGTCCAGGTCGCGCTTGCGCACCATCACCCAGCGGACATATTCCATCACGACCTCGTCGCGCTGGTTCAGCCCGCGCGTGCGCACATAGACCACGCCGGATTTCCCGTTCGAATTCTGCTTCAGCCCGATCACCTCGGACTGCGAGCGCAGCGTGTCGCCAGCATAGACCGGCAGCAGCCAGCGCCCCTCGGCATAGCCCAGATTGGCCACCGCGTTCAGCGACACATCCGGCACCGTCTTGCCGAAGACCACGTGGAAGGCGGCCAGATCGTCCAGCGGGCTGGCGGGCAGGCCGCTGGCGCGCGCGAATTCGTCGGACGAATAAAGCGCATGCCGCGCGGGATACAGCGTGTGATAGAGCGCCCGCTCGCCGCCCGACACCGTGCGCGGCACGGCATGGTCGATCACGTCGCCGATCTTGTAGTCTTCGAAAAACCGGCCCGGATTGGTCTTGGCCATGCTATTGCTCTCCCAGTTTCATGTCGGGGTGATAGTCCCCGTCGATATCCTTGATCACCGCCTGACCGCAGCGCATCACGCCGCGCGCCGCATCGAACGCATAGGTCGGCGGCCCGTGCAGCACCCAGCCCTTGGCCAGCGCGGCGCTGACCTTGTGGCAAAAGGCGGATGTGTCATCCTCGGTCAGGAAACGATAGATCGTCATGGTGTTTATCCCGGAAATGGCGACGGGCCGATCAGCCCGTGGATATAGCCGATGACCCCCAGCAGCAGGATCGAGGCCACGAAGAACATCCCGTCCTTGGCGATGCTGCCTTTGGGTCCCGGCGCCCATGCGGGTTCGGCCCGGTTGATGACCGCGATCTCGACCAGCGCCCAGGCGCCAAGGCCGCCGAACAGGATCAGCGAGGCCAGATCGCCATTCACCAACAGATGCGCACCGGCCCACAGCACGAAGCCGATCAGCATCGGGTGGCGCACATTGTTCAGCAGCGCACCCTTTTTCGGCGCGGGGCTCATCATGTAAAGCGCGATCAGAACGGCAAGGTTGTTCAGATGCACCAGCCAGGTCGGCCCGGACCACAGCGGCACAAAATCCGCGATGCGGTAGCCAAAGATCATCAGCAGCACCGATAACAGCAGCGCCAGCGCCACCGCGCCCTTGCCCTTGTCGCCCAGCGCGGCGCGGCGGTCGGGCAAGACCCGCTTGAACAGATGCGCCAGCGCCCAAAGCGCGACGCCTGCGATCAGAATGACCATCGTTTTAACTCCCCTGGCTTGGTGTCCCTGACTGGGCTTGGGGAGACCCTAGGCCGAAAGCGCCGCGATTGCAGCCGCCTTGGCCAGAATTTCGCGCGCGGTGGCGACATGCAGGTTCTCGACGATCTTGCCATCGACAACCGCAACGCCCTGCCCGGCTTTCTCGGCCTCTTCGAACGCCTCGATCTGGCGGCGGGCCAGGTCGATCTCGTCTTCGGTGGGCGCGAAGGCGGCGTTGGTGATCTCGACCTGGGCGGGGTGGATCAGCGTCTTGCCGTCAAAGCCCATATCGCGGCCCTGTTCGCATTCGGCTTTCAGCCCATCCTCGTCCTTGAACGCATTGTAAACACCGTCAACCGCCACGATCCCTTCGGCCCGCGCGGCCAGCAGGCACAGTTGCAGGCTGGTCAGCATCGGCAGACGGTCGGCGCGAAACCGGCATTTCAGCTCTTTCGCCAGGTCGTTGGTGCCCATCACGAAGCCCGCCATACGCGGATGCGCCGCGATCTCGGCCGCGTTCAGCATACCCTGGGGCGTTTCCATCATCGCCCACAGCGGCACGTCGGGGATCAGATCGGCCACGGCCTGTACATCAGCGGCGCTGCCGACCTTGGGGATCAGGATCGCGTCGATATCGGCACCCACAAAGGCGGCGATATCATCGCGGCCCCAGTCCGTATCCAGCCCGTTGACCCGCACGATCCGCGCGCGAATGCCATAGTCACCCGCCTTCAGCGTTTCGGCCAGAAGCGCGCGCGCGTTTTCCTTCTCCTCGATCGCGACGGCGTCTTCCAGGTCGAAGATGATCGCGTCAACGGGCAGGGTCTTGGCCTTTTCCAGCGCCCGCTCTTTCGAGCCGGGGATATAAAGGACAGAGCGATAGGGGCGGGCAGCGTGATCCATGATTCCTCGCATCGTAATTTTGTTGCGCAAAACACCACAGAAAAGAACAAAGACGCAAGCCCTGTTTTGCCGCATTGCAGAATTCCCGGCGGACGGGCCGTTAACCCTATTTTGCGACCCGCAAGCGCACAGTTTCCCCAAGCCGATGAACCGGCAGACGCAGGGACCAGATCCAAAGGAACGAACGATGACAGCCAAGCTTGTGGCCGTTTGCGGCCTGTTTTCCCTGATCGCCCCGGCCATGACACGGGCCGAGCCCAGCCGCTGCGCCCCGCGCGATACGGTGGTGGCGCAACTGACCGAACGCTATGGCGAAAGCCGCCAGGTGATGGGGCTGAACCCCAACAACACGATGATGGAGCTTTACGCATCCGCCGAAACCGGCAGCTGGACGATAACCGTCACCGCCCCGAACGGCACGACCTGCGTGGTGGCGGTTGGCCAGGCCTATGAGCCCGTGGCCGAGGCGTTGCGCCCCGCCGGGCTGCCGCTTTAGCCCAGCGCGTCCCAGATCAGCTTGCTGCCCGTCACGATCAGCAGGACATAGGTCAGGATGAAGAACGCGCGCTCGGGCACAAGCCGGTGCGCCTTGACCCCCAGCCAGGCGCCGAGGAGCGCAAAGGGCGCCAGATATAGATCCGCCCGCAGCGTGTCGGCGGTGAAGATGCCCAGAAAGACATAGGGCACGAATTTCGTCAGGTTGATCGCCCAGAAGACCAGCACCGATGTCGCCTGATAGACGGTTTTCGACTGCCCCTGCGCCAGCAGATAGACCGCGACCGGCGGCCCGCCCGCATGGCTGACGAAACTGGAAAACCCCGCGAACAGACCGGCAACCATACCGACGCCGTGGTGAAAGGGCCGCACGCGATAGCGCAGCCAGCGCATCCGTACCGACAGCTGGAACAGAACGAACGCGATCGCCATTCCGCCGATGAACAGTCGCAACAGGTCCGGGTCCGCGGCGGTATAGAAGAACGCGCCCAGCGCAACGCCCGGCACCGCCCCCAGGATCAGGTGCCGCGACGACCGCCAGTCCCATTGCCGCCAATAGGGCCTGAGGGTCACCGCATCGACCAGCATCAGCAGCGGCAACATCATCCCCAGCGCCATCGCCGGATCCAGGATCAGCGCCAGAATCGGCGTCGCGGCAAAGGCCGCGCCCGACCCGAATCCGGCCTTGGACACCCCGGCGAACACAACCGCCGGTATGGCCAGCGCGAAAAATAGCATGTCGAACTGCACTCTGGCCGACCCTTCGAAAACCCACGGTTTCAACCGATTTAGACCGTTCGGCGCTGGCCTGAAAGCGCGTTCCGCCCCGCCGCTGCACCGCAGCAGGCTTGCGCGATGCGGCCCAAGGGGCTAGGCATTCGCGCAATTTCAACAAGATCAGGACTGTTTGACATGGCCAGACCCAAGATTGCGCTGATCGGCGCAGGTCAGATCGGGGGCACGCTTGCCCATCTTGCCGCGATGAAGGAACTGGGGGATGTGGTTCTCTTCGATATCGCCGAAGGTGTTCCCGAGGGCAAAGCGCTCGATATCGCCGAATCCGGACCGTCCGAAGGGTTTGACGCACGCCTGAAAGGCACCCAGAGCTATGCCGATATCGCGGGCGCCGATGTCTGCATCGTGACCGCCGGTGTGCCGCGCAAGCCGGGCATGAGCCGCGACGACCTGCTGGGCATCAACCTGAAAGTCATGAAAGCCGTCGGCGAAGGCATCCGCGACAACGCGCCCGACGCGTTCGTGATCTGCATCACCAACCCGCTGGACGCGATGGTCTGGGCGCTGCAGCAATTCTCGGGCCTGCCCGCAAACAAGGTCTGCGGCATGGCCGGCGTTCTGGACAGCGCGCGTTTCCGCCACTTCCTGAGCCTGGAATTCGACGTGTCGATGAAGGACGTGACCGCCTTCGTTCTGGGCGGCCATGGCGACACGATGGTGCCGCTGGCCCGCTATTCCACCGTCGCCGGCATCCCGCTGCCCGACCTGGTGGAAATGGGCTGGACAACGCAGGAAAAACTGGACTCGATCATCCAGCGCACCCGTGACGGCGGCGCCGAGATCGTGGGCCTGCTGAAGACCGGTTCGGCCTTCTATGCGCCGGCCACCAGCGCCATCGAAATGGCCGAAGCCTATCTGAAAGATCAGAAGCGCCTGCTGCCCTGCGCGGCTTTCTGTGACGGCGAGTTCGGGCTGGACGGCATGTATGTGGGCGTGCCCACCATCATCGGCGCCGGCGGGATCGAAAAGGTCGTCGACATCAAGATGAACAAGGACGAGCAGGCCATGTTCGACAAGTCGGTCGACGCGGTCAAAGGCCTGGTCGAGGCGTGCAAGGGCATCGACGGCAGCCTGGCCTGATCGACCCGATCACCAACGGAATACGTAACGCCGCCCCAACCGGGCGGCGTTTTCTTTTGCCCACGCCCGGCGCAAATGCTTGGCATTCGCTTTAAAACGCGTTTCAATTTTCCCAAATTCCCTTGATTCCCGGGGCCGGTCCCGCCGCGGGACATATTTTGTGATCACACTTTTCAAGCCCGTGATCACAAAAGGCGGAAAATTGCCACCCTGACCCGGTTGTGAGCGTAAACAGGTTTCATCTGCCCCAAAGCCCGTGCCACAAGGCAAGGGAGAGGAACCAACACGGGACAGTTTCATGAACATTCATGAATATCAGGCGAAGGCATTGCTTCGCGACTATGGCGCCCCGGTCTCGGATGGCCGCGTCGTTCTGAAAGCCGAAGACGCCAAAACCGCAGCCGGCGAAATGGGTGGACCGCTCTGGGTGGTCAAGGCCCAGATCCACGCGGGCGGCCGCGGCAAGGGCAGCTTCAAGGAAGCCGAGGCTGGCGAAAAAGGCGGTGTCCGCCTGGCCAAGTCGGTCGAGGAAGCCGCAGAGGAAGCGAAAAAGATGCTGGGCCGCACCCTGGTCACGCATCAGACCGGCCCGGCGGGCAAACAGGTCAACCGCATCTATATCGAAGACGGTTCGGGCATCGAGACCGAGCTTTACCTGGCCCTGCTGGTGGATCGCCAGACCAGCCGCATTTCCTTCGTCTGCTCGACCGAGGGCGGCATGGACATCGAGGAAGTCGCCGCCGCGACCCCCGAAAAGATCCTGAGCTTCAGCGTCGACCCCGCGACGGGTTACATGCCGTTCCACGGCCGCCGCATCGCCTTTGCCCTGGGGCTGGAAGGCGCGCAGGTCAAGGAATGCGTCAAGCTGATGGGCATCCTCTATAAGGCCTTCGTCGAGAAGGACATGGAGATGCTGGAAATCAACCCGCTGATCGTCACCGATGCGGGCAGCCTGAAGGTTCTGGACGCCAAGCTGGGCTTTGACGGCAACGCGGTCTATCGCCACCCCGACATCGCGGAACTGCGCGACACGACCGAAGAGGACCCCAAGGAACTCGAAGCGTCGAAATACGACCTGAACTATATCGCGCTGGACGGCGAGATCGGCTGCATGGTGAATGGCGCGGGTCTGGCCATGGCGACGATGGACATCATCAAGCTGTACGGCGCCGAACCCGCCAACTTCCTGGACGTGGGCGGTGGCGCCACCAAGGAAAAGGTGACCGAGGCGTTCAAGATCATCACCTCGGACCCGAATGTCAAAGGCATCCTGGTCAACATCTTCGGCGGCATCATGCGCTGTGACGTCATCGCCGAGGGCGTTGTCGCCGCGGTCAAGGAAGTCGGCCTGCAGGTTCCGCTGGTCGTCCGCCTGGAAGGCACCAATGTCGACAAGGGCAAAGAGATCATCAACACCTCTGGCCTGAACGTCATTGCCGCCGACAACCTGTCGGATGGTGCGGAGAAAATCGTGAAAGCGGTGAAGGGGTAAGATCGATGGCCATTCTCGTAGACGAAAACACCAAGGTCATCTGTCAGGGCTTCACCGGCTCGCAGGGCACCTTCCACTCGGAACAGGCCATCGCCTATGGCACCAAGATGGTCGGCGGCGTGACGCCGGGCAAGGGCGGGCAGACCCATCTGGGCCTGCCGGTCTTCAACTCGGTGCACGAGGCCAAGCATGTGACCGAAGCCAACGCGTCGGTCATCTATGTGCCCCCGCCCTTCGCCGCGGATTCGATCCTGGAAGCGATCGATGCCGAGATGGAGCTGATTGTCTGCATCACCGAAGGCATCCCGGTGCTGGACATGATGAAGGTCAAGAAAGCGCTCGAAGGCAGCGCGTCGCGCCTGATCGGCCCGAACTGCCCCGGCATCATCACGCCCGACGCGTGCAAGATCGGCATCATGCCCGGCCACATCCACAAGCGTGGCTCGGTCGGAGTTGTCAGCCGGTCCGGCACCCTGACCTACGAGGCCGTCAAGCAGACCGCCGATGCGGGTCTGGGCCAGTCGACCGCCGTGGGCATCGGTGGCGACCCGATCAAGGGCACCGAGCATATCGAGGTGCTGGATATGTTCCTGTCCGATGACGAGACCCAGTCGATCATCATGATCGGCGAAATCGGTGGCTCTGCCGAAGAGGAAGCCGCCGAATTCCTGGCCAACGAGCGCAAGAAGGGCCGCTGGAAACCCACCGCGGGCTTTATCGCCGGCCGCACGGCGCCTCCGGGCCGCCGCATGGGCCACGCGGGCGCCATCGTCGCCGGTGGCAAGGGCGGTGCCGACGACAAGATCGCGGCCATGAAAGAGGCCGGCATCGTCGTCGCCGACAGCCCCGCGGGCCTGGGCGAAGCCGTACTGAAAGCGATTGGTTAAGAGCCAACCGATCCGGGCCTGACAGGGCTCGGATCACACAAAAAGGCTTGGCCCCGGATGGGGCCGCATTTTGGGAACAGCCTTCAACGGGAGACCGCAATGACCGAACACAGCCCCAACGACGTCTTCCATGCCTCCAGCTTCATGCAGGGGCATAATGCCGAATACCTGGAACAGATGTATGCCCGCTATGCCAGCGACCCCAATGCGGTTGACGCGGCGTGGCAGGAGTTTTTCCGCCAGCTGGGCGATGCCGAGCTGGACGTGAAGGCCGAGGCGCAGGGCCCCAGCTGGGCGCGCGCCGACTGGCCGCCGCAACCCAATGACGATCTGACCGCCGCGCTGGACGGGCAGTGGCCCGCCGCGCCCGAGGCGAAGGCCGCCGGTGACAAGATCAAGGCCAAGGCCGCCGAGAAGGGGGTCGAGGTCTCGGACGCCCAGATCAAGCGCGCCGTGCTGGATTCGATCCGCGCGCTGATGATCATCCGCGCCTATCGCATCCGGGGCCATCTGGTGGCCGATCTGGACCCGCTGGGCATGCGCGATCAGACCCCGCATCCCGAGCTGGACCCCAAATCCTATGGCTTCACCGATGCCGACATGGATCGTCCGATCTTCATCGACAAGGTGCTGGGGCTGGAAATGGCCTCGATGCGGCAGATCATCGAGATCGTGCAGCGCACCTATTGCGGCACTTTCGCGCTGCAATACATGCATATTTCCGACCCCGAACAGGCCTCGTGGCTGAAAGAGCGGATCGAAGGCTTCGGCAAGGAAATCGCCTTTACCCGCGAGGGGCGCAAGGCGATCCTTAACAAGCTGGTCGAGGCCGAGGGCTTCGAGAAGTTCCTGCACGTCAAATACATGGGCACGAAGCGGTTCGGCCTGGACGGGGGCGAGGCGCTGGTGCCCGCCATGGAACAGATCATCAAGCGTGGCGGCAGCCTGGGCGTGAATGACATCGTCATCGGCATGCCCCACCGCGGCCGTCTGTCGGTTCTGGCCAACGTGATGAGCAAGCCTTACCGCGCGATCTTCAACGAATTCCAGGGCGGCAGCTTCAAGCCCGAGGATGTGGATGGATCGGGCGACGTGAAATACCACCTGGGCGCCAGTTCCGACCGTGAGTTCGACGGCAACAAGGTCCACCTGTCGCTGACCGCGAACCCCAGCCACCTGGAGGCGGTGAACCCCGTCGTCCTGGGCAAGGCGCGCGCGAAATGCGACCAGAACAACGACCCCGAACATCATTCGGTGATCCCGGTGCTGTTGCATGGTGACGCGGCCTTTGCCGGTCAGGGTGTCGTGGCGGAATGTTTCGCCCTGTCGGGCCTGCGCGGTCACCGCACCGGCGGCACGATCCACATCGTGGTGAACAACCAGATCGGCTTTACCACCGCGCCGCATTTCAGCCGTTCGTCCCCCTATCCCACCGACAACGCGCTGGTGGTCGAGGCGCCGATCTTCCACGTCAATGGCGACGACCCCGAGGCCGTGGTTCACGCCGCCAAGGTGGCGACCGAATTCCGGCAGAAATTCCACAAGGACGTGGTCATCGACATGTTCTGCTATCGCCGGTTCGGTCACAACGAGGGCGACGAGCCCATGTTCACCAACCCGGTCATGTACAAGCGGATCAAGACCCACAAGACTACGCTTCAGCTTTATACCGAGCGGCTGGTGCAGGACGGGCTGATCCCCGAGGGCGAGATCGAGGACATGAAGGCCGCCTTCCAGGCGCATCTGAACGAAGAGTTCGAGGCCGGCAAGGAATTCAAGCCCAACAAGGCCGACTGGCTGGACGGGCGCTGGTCGCATCTGGACCGCGAGGGCGAGGATTATCAGCGTGGCGAAACCTCGATCTCCGAGGAAACGCTGCAAGAGATCGGCACCGCCCTGACCCGCGCGCCCGATGGCTTTCCGCTGCACCGCACGGTCGGGCGTCTGCTGGACACCAAGAAAGAGATGTTCGCCAGCGGCGAGGGCTTCGACTGGGCCACGGCCGAGGCGCTGGCATTTGGCAGCCTGCTGACCGAAGGCTACCCGGTGCGTCTGGCCGGTCAGGACAGCACGCGCGGCACCTTCAGCCAGCGGCATTCGGCCTTTATCGATCAGGAGACCGAAGAGCGTTACTATCCGCTGAACCACATCCGCGAGGGCCAGGGCCGGTACGAGGTGATCGACTCCGCGCTCAGCGAATACGCGGTGCTGGGTTTCGAATACGGCTATTCGCTGGCCGAACCCAACGCGCTGGTGATGTGGGAAGCCCAGTTCGGCGATTTCGCCAACGGCGCGCAGATCATGTTCGACCAGTTCATCAGCTCGGGCGAACGCAAATGGTTGCGGATGTCGGGTCTGGTGATGCTGCTGCCCCACGGGTTCGAGGGCCAGGGCCCCGAGCACAGCTCGGCCCGGCTGGAACGCTTCCTGCAAATGTGCGCCGAGGATAACTGGATCGTCGCCAACTGCTCGACGCCCGCGAACTATTTCCACATCCTGCGCCGCCAGCTACACCGCGACTTCCGCAAGCCGCTGGTGCTGATGACGCCGAAATCCCTGCTGCGCCACAAGCTGGCCGTCAGCACGTCCGACGAATTCACCACCGGGTCGTCCTTCCACCGCGTGTTGTGGGACGATGCCGAACAGGGCAATTCCGAGGTCACGCTGGTCGAGGACAAGAAGATCAAGCGCGTGGTGATGTGTTCGGGCAAGGTCTATTACGACCTGCTCGAGGAACGCGACGCGCGCGGCATCGACGACATCTATCTGCTGCGGCTGGAACAGTTCTATCCGTTCCCCGCGATCAGCCTGGTCAAGGAGCTGGAACGGTTCAAGCAGGCTGAAATCGTCTGGTGCCAGGAAGAGCCCAAGAACCAGGGCGCCTGGTTCTTCGTCGAACCCAATATCGAATGGGTCCTGACCCGCATCAAATCGAAACACCCGCGCCCGCGCTATGTAGGCCGGAATGCCTCGGCCTCGCCCGCGACCGGTCTGGCCGCCGCGCACAAAGCACAACAACAGGCGCTCGTGAACGAAGCGCTGACGATCGAAGGGAAATAAGACCCATGTCCATTGAAGTACGTGTTCCGACCCTGGGCGAAAGCGTGACCGAGGCAACGGTCGCCACCTGGTTCAAGAAGCCCGGCGATACCGTCGCGGTCGACGAGATGCTGTGCGAGCTGGAAACCGACAAGGTCACGGTCGAGGTTCCCAGCCCCGCCGCCGGGACGCTGGGCGAGATCGTCGCCGCCGAAGGCGATACGGTGGGGGTGGACGCCCTGCTGGCCACGATCGCCGAAGGCGCCGGTGCCGACACCGCCAAACCCGCCGCCACCGACAGCGCCGAAGCCGCGCCCGCCGCAGCCGCAGGCGGCAAATCGGTCGATGTCATGGTGCCCACGCTGGGCGAATCCGTGACCGAAGCCACCGTGTCGACCTGGTTCAAATCCGTGGGCGATACCGTGGCCCAGGACGAGATGCTGTGCGAGCTGGAAACCGACAAGGTCTCGGTCGAGGTTCCGGCCCCCGCTGCGGGCACACTAACCGAAATCGTCGCCCCCGAAGGCACCACCGTGGACGCCACCGCCAAGCTGGCCGTGCTGTCCACCGGTGACGGCGCCGCCGCTGCGGCCCCTGCCGCGCCTGCGGCCGCACCCGCCCCGGCCACCAGCGGCAAGGACGTGGAAAACGCGCCCTCGGCCAACAAGATGATGGCCGAAGCGGGCCTTTCGGCCGATCAGGTCCAGGGCTCGGGCCGCGATGGCCGCGTGATGAAGGAAGACGTGCAAAAGGCCCTGGCCGCCGGTGCCACAGCCGCCGCCGCGCCCGCCCCGGCTGCCGCCCCGCGCGCGCCGGTGCCCGCCGACGACGCCGCCCGCGAAGAGCGCGTCAAGATGACCAAGCTGCGCCAGACCATCGCCAAGCGCCTGAAGGACAGCCAGAACACCGCCGCCATGCTGACCACCTATAACGAGGTGGACATGACCGAAACCATGGCCCTGCGGAAGGAATACAAGGACCTGTTCGAGAAGAAGCACGGCGTCCGCCTGGGCTTCATGTCCTTCTTCACCAAGGCCTGCTGCCACGCCCTGAAAGAGGTGCCCGAGGTCAACGCCGAAATCGACGGCACCGACATCGTCTACAAGAACTTCGTGCATATGGGCATCGCCGCGGGCACGCCGCAGGGGCTGGTCGTTCCGGTCATCCGCGACGCCGACCAGATGTCCTTTGCCGAGATCGAGAAGGCCATCGCCGAAAAAGGCAAGCGCGCCCGCGACGGAAAGCTCAGCATGGCCGAAATGCAGGGCGGCACCTTCACCATCTCGAACGGCGGTGTCTACGGCTCGCTCATGTCCTCGCCCATCCTGAACCCGCCGCAATCGGGTATCCTGGGCATGCACAAGATCCAGGACCGCCCGATGGTCATCAACGGCGAGATCAAGATCCGCCCGATGATGTACCTGGCGCTTTCCTACGACCACCGCATCGTCGACGGCAAAGGCGCCGTGACCTTCTTGGTCCGCGTGAAAGAGGCACTGGAAGACCCGCGCCGCCTGCTGATGGATCTGTAAGGTGGGTTCCGACCCGTCGGAAATCAAAATCAAGCCCGGCGACGTTCACGACGTCGCCGGCGCCACACAGATCTACCGCGCCCTTAACGGCGACCATGAACCAGACGCGCCAAATGCACGGCATTGGCTGCGCCCCAACTGCATCACGGGCTATCAACGTCCGCAACCAGCCCGAAAAATTGCGGTCAGAACAGAAAAACCATGACCCCCGAACTCACCGCCCTCACCCTCGCCGCCCTGCTGCAAGTCCTGCAATTCCTGGCCTATTCGATCACCGCCAACATGCAGGTCGGCCCTAAAACCGCAATGGGCCCACGTGACACACCGGTGCAACTGACGGGGCTGGCCGGACGGCTTCAACGGGCCATGAATAACCATTTCGAGGGGCTGATCCTCTTCACCATCGCCGTTCTGGTCACCACCCTGTCGGATCAGGCCACGCCCTATACCGCCAGCTGCGCCTGGGTCTACCTGGCCGCCCGCGTGGCTTATGTCCCGGCCTATGCCCTGGGTCTCAGCCCCTGGCGGTCGCTGATCTGGGGCGTCGGGTTCTTCGCCACCGTGGCGATTCTGCTGGCCGCACTTCTATGACCTTCATTGTTCCCAAAATACTCTCGGGGGTGAATTGGCCACAGGCCAAGAGGGGGCGGAAAGCCCCCTGCCCCGCCCGACACACCGCGCACCCGCGCGCACCGCAACAAACCAGACCATAGGAGATACCCATGGCAGACTATGATGTGATCGTAATCGGCGGCGGCCCGGGCGGCTATGTCTGCGCCATCCGCTGTGCCCAGCTGGGGCTGAAAACCGCCTGTGTCGAAGGGCGCGAGACCCTGGGCGGCACCTGCCTGAACGTGGGCTGCATCCCGTCCAAGGCGCTGCTGCACGCGACCCATTCCCTGCACGAGGCCGAGCACAACTTCGCCACCATGGGGCTGAAGGGCAAATCGCCCAGCGTCGACTGGAAACAGATGCTGTCCTACAAGGATGACGTGATCGGCCAGAACACCAAGGGCATCGAATTCCTGTTCAAGAAGAACAAGATCGACTGGCTCAAGGGCTGGGGCTCGATCCCCGCCGCCGGTCAGGTCAAGGTGGGTGACGAGGTGCACAACGCCAAGAACATCGTGATCGCGACGGGGTCCGAGGCATCGTCGCTGCCCGGGGTCGAGATCGACGAAAAGGTCGTCGTGACCTCGACCGGCGCGCTGGAACTGGGCAAGATCCCCAAGAAGCTGGTCGTGATCGGCGCCGGTGTGATCGGGCTGGAAATGGGCTCGGTCTATGCCCGGCTGGGGGCCGAAGTCACCGTGGTCGAATTCCTGGATCACATCACGCCGGGCATGGATGCCGAGGTTGCGCGCAGCTTCCAGAAGCTGCTGAAGAAACAGGGGCTTGACTTCATCCTGGGCGCCGCTGTGCAAAAGGTCGACGCGACCAAGACCAAGGCCAAGGTCACCTACAAGCTGCGCAAGGACGACAGCGAGGCGACGCTCGAAGCCGATACCGTTCTGGTCGCCACGGGCCGCAAACCCTTCACCGACGGGCTGGGCCTGGACGCGCTGGGGGTCGAGGTTCTGCCCCGCGGCCAGATCAAGACCGACGCCCATTGGGCCACGAATGTCAAAGGCGTCTATGCCATCGGCGATGCGATCGAGGGCCCGATGCTGGCCCACAAGGCCGAGGACGAGGGCATGGCCGTCGCCGAAGTCATCGCCGGCAAGCATGGCCATGTGAATTACGACGTCATCCCCGGCGTGATCTATACCGCCCCCGAGGTCGCGAGCGTTGGCAAGACCGAGGAACAGCTCAAGGAAGAGGGTCGCGCCTATAAGGTCGGCAAGTTCAGCTTCATGGGTAATGCCCGCGCCAAGGCGGTGTTCCAGGGCGAGGGTTTCGTCAAGCTGCTGGCCGACAAGGACACCGACCGCATCCTGGGCGCCCATATCATCGGCCCGGCTGCGGGTGACCTGATCCACGAGGTCTGCGTCGCGATGGAATTCGGCGCCTCGGCTCAGGATCTGGCGCTGACCTGCCACGCCCACCCGACCTATTCCGAGGCGGTGCGCGAAGCCGCGCTGGCCTGCGGCGACGGGGCGATCCACGCCTAACTGATCAGGGCGCATCCCGACGGATGCGCCCACACTTGGGGTGCTGTCGCCGCCTGACCATGCAAATACGCAAATCGGCCGAAACTACGCCACCCCGTAACGCGGCCCCTCAGATTGACAGGTCAGCAGCAATCGCCGAAGCCCCCGATCCCGAACACGCAGACTGCGCGGGGCTAAGACGCGGGCCTTTGCGTATCGTGTGTTGCTCGAGCAGCGCGCATCCTTTCACGGATGTACTCTCTCACAGTCCGCGCTAATGTGCATTCAACGCTTCGTATCGAAAGAGGTTCGCATGGAACGCGGTCATATCCTTATCACCGGCACCGGCCGAGCGGGCACAACCCTGCTTGTACGGATTTTCACCAGGCTGGGTCTGGATACTGGTTTCACTCAGGAAGACATCGCCGAAATCGAAAAGCGCGAAGGCAAAGCAGGTTTGGAAAAGAACCTGAAATTCGCGAAAAAGCGAAAGCTGCCCGAAATCATTAAAAGCCCGCACGCCACTGACAATCTGCGCGACTGTCTGGAAGAGAGCTGGTGCAAGATTGATCATTGCATCATCCCCATCAGGGAATTGGCAATAGCTGCAAGAAGCCGCGACTTGGTGCAAAAACGGTCTAACGCGCGGCCCGAAGAATCTGTCCCCGGAGGGTTTTGGAAAGCGACGAGTCTGGAAGGACAGGAGGCCGTTCTTGCGCGACAGCTCTTCAACGTGATTTATCCCTTGGCGGCATATGAAATCCCTACAACCTTTCTTGCCTTTCCGAAGTTCGCAAAAGATCCGCAGCATTTTATGAACGCGCTTGGACCCTTGCTGAAACAGCGTTTTGGAAAGTCCGAGGCGGAAATCATGGAAGCCTATCGTAAGGAGGTCCGGCCAGATTTCATCACCGCTGAACGCTCCTGAATTCAGCGCTGTACTTAAACCCGCCTGCGTCGCTCCTGCGAAGGTCAAGCGGCCTTACGGTGGGTTCACCTCCCTGAGCGGCTCAGTTGCAAGTTGATCGTGCCGCCCGTGTGTTTGGCATTCGCGCCTTTTGCGTTCGGTCACACCGCCCGTTTTTCCGCGATATAGGCCGCCACGCGGGCCTGTTGCGCCTTGTCCAGCTTCAGGCCCAGCTTGGTTCGCCGCCACAGGAAATCCTCGGCCGTGCACACCCATTCCCGTGCCATCGCCCAGTCGACCTCGCGCGCGGTGATGGTCGCGCCAAAATCCTCGCCCAGCGCGGCCTGGTCCGGGGCATCGGCCAGAAGCACCCAGGCCTCGGTCCCATAGGCGCGGATCAGGCGGCGCGCCCAATCGGGCGTCAGAAAGGGGTAATCCGCCTGTAGCCGGCGGATCTGATCCCCCACACCATCCACGGGAAAATCCCCCCCCGGCAGGGGCACGCCCGCCGTCCACGGCCCCGGCACACCATCCAGCTGTGTCGCGATCCGGTCCAGCGCGGCCTCGGCCAGTTTGCGATAGGTGGTGATCTTGCCGCCGAACACGTTCAACAGCGGCGCGCCGCCGGTGGTGTCCAGCTTCAGCACATAGTCCCGCGTCGCGGCAGTGGCCGAACTGGCGCCATCGTCGTAAAGCGGCCGCACCCCGGAATAGGTCCAGACGACATCGGCGGCGCCTATCGGCTGGGCGAAATATTGCGATGCAAAATCAATCAGATAGTTTTTCTCCTCCGGCGTGCAGACGGGCGGCGCGTTGGGGTCCTGGTGATCCTGATCGGTGGTGCCGATCAGGGTGAAATCCCCCTCATACGGGATCGCGAAGATGATGCGCCCATCGGTGCCCTGGAAGAAATAGCATTTGTCGTGATCGAACAGGCGCCGGGTCACGATATGGCTGCCGCGGACAAGGCGCACGCTTTCGCGGCTGTTGGCGCGCACGGTGTTGCGGATGATATCGCCCACCCAAGGGCCGCCCGCGTTGACCAGCATCCGCGCGCGCAGCACCTGCTGTGCGCCGCCCCGGTCCACCGTCACCTGCCAGATGCCATCGGCGCGTTCGGCCGATACCACACGGGTACGGGTCATGATCGTGGCCCCACGCGTAGCGGCATCGCGGGCGTTCAGGACGACAAGGCGCGCGTCCTCGATCCAGCAATCGGAATATTCATAGGCCTTGTGGAACTTGGGCTTCAGCGGCGCGCCCGCCGGGTCGCGGGTCAGGTCCAGCGTTGCGGTGCCGGGCAGGATCTTGCGCCCGCCCAGATGATCATACAGGAACAGGCCCAGCCGGATCAGCCACGCGGGGCGCCGCCCCTTCATCCACGGCATGAACGTGGTCAGCAGGGCCGAGGTCGGCGTGCCGCCTTCGAACCGCATATCGGGGTGATAGGGCAGCACGAACCGCATCGGCCACGCGATATGCGGCATGGCGTGCAACAGGACCTCGCGTTCGATCAGCGCCTCGCGCACCAGACGGAATTCGAAATATTCCAGATAACGCAGCCCGCCATGAAACAGCTTGGTCGACGCGCTGGAGGTGGCCGAGGCCAGGTCGTTCATTTCCGCCAGCGCAACGCTCAGCCCGCGCCCCGCCGCGTCGCGGGCGATGCCGCAGCCATTGATGCCGCCGCCGATGATGAACAGGTCGTGGACCTGATGTTCAGTGCCGTTCGATTGGCCGTGCATGGCTTTCATCTGCTACCAGGATTTCTGTATCGCCGTGCCGGGCTGCGTCCCGAAATGGCGCGGGGGGCTCGCGGTCGGTGATCATGTAGTCCAGATCGCCGATCTCGCAGATCCGCACCGGCGCGGTGCGTTCGAACTTGCTGATATCGCAGACCAGGATTTTCGTCCGCGCATTGCGCAAGATCGCGCGGGCGACCGACACCTCGCGCGCGTCGAAATCCAGCACCGCGCCATCGGGATCCAGCGCCGAGGCCCCGATCACCGCGAAATCGACCTTGTAGCGCGAGATGAACTCGACTGCGTCCTGCCCGACAATCGCGCCATCGGTGGTGCGCACGGCCCCGCCGACCAGGATCAGCTCGCGCAGCGGGGTGCCGATCAGCGTATTGATGATGTTGATATTGTTGGACAATACGACCAGCCCCTTATGCCCGACCAGCGCGCGCGCCACCTGTTCGGTGGTGGTGCCGATATTCAGCGTGATCGAGCAATTGTCGGGGATCAGCGAGGCGGCGAGGCTGGCCATCGCCTCTTTCTGGGTCGCGCGCAGCTGCTGGCGCTCGTGATATTCGCGATTCGCCACGGACGCGATCCGCTTGGCCCCGCCATGGGTCCGCACGGCCAGCCCACGGTCGCACAGCTCGCCCAGATCGCGCCGGATCGTCTGGCTGGTCACGTCGAATCGCAGGGCCAGATCCTCGGTCTCGACACGGCCTTCACTGCGCAGCAATGAAAGGATTTTCTCCTGTCGCGCCGTCAGATCCATGCACCTCTCCCTTGGATATCGCTTCGGTTCCTATACGCCAGCGGCCCGGGCCGATCCAGAAATTATTTTCGTTTGGCTTTCGTTTATGTTCATTTATGCCTTCCTCAGCGGGGGAGGAGCCTCGTACAGAAATCAATGGGAGGAGTGAGATGCGTAAGTATCTTCTCACCGCTGTTGCGGCGTCGGCCGTGATTGCGGGTACGAATGCTGTCCTGGCCGACATGGCCGCAGCCGAGAAATGGGTGGATGAGGAATTTCAACCTTCGGCGCTGACCCGGGACGAGCAACTGGCCGAAATGCAGTGGTTCATCGACGCGGCGGCGCCCTTTGCGGGGATGGAAATCAACGTCCTGTCCGAAGGCATCCCGACGCACAGCTATGAAGCGGATGTGCTGACCAAGGCGTTCGAGGACATCACCGGCATCAAGGTCAACCACCAGATCCTGGGCGAGGGCGAGGTCGTCCAGGCGGTGCAGACCCAGATGCAGACCAAGCGAAACCTCTATGACGGCTACGTCAATGACAGCGACCTGATCGGCACGCATTCGCGGCTGCAGCTGGCATACAACCTGACCGACAAGATGGCCGGCGACTGGGCCGCCACCACGAACCCGGGCCTGGATCTGGACGATTTCATGGGCATCCAGTTCACCACCGGGCCGGATGGCGATCTGTACCAGCTGCCCGACCAGCAATTCGCCAACCTCTACTGGTTCCGCAAGGACTGGTTCGACCGCGAGGATCTGAAAGCCGCGTTCAAGGAAAAATACGGCTATGACCTGGGCGTTCCGGTCAACTGGTCGGCATACGAGGATATTGCCGAATTCTTCAGCAACGACGTAAAGGAAATCGACGGCACCACGATCTATGGCCACATGGATTACGGCAAGCGCGCGCCCGATCTGGGCTGGCGCATGACCGATGCCTGGCTGTCGATGGCGGGTGCCGGATCGGTGGGCGAACCCAACGGCGTGCCCATCGACGAATGGGGCATCCGGATGGAAGAAGGCTCGTGCAACCCCGCCGGCGCCAGCGTGTCGCGCGGCGGTGCGGCCAACGGCCCGGCGGCGGTCTATGCGATCCGCAAATGGGACGAATGGCTGCGCAACTATGCCCCGCCGGGTGCGGCCAGCTATGACTTCTATCAGTCGCTGCCCGCGCTTTCCCAAGGCAACGTGGCACAGCAGATCTTCTGGTACACCGCCTTTACCGCCGACATGGTGAAATCCCAGGCCGACGGCAACAACACGGTGGATGCCGATGGCAACCCGCTGTGGCGGATGGCGCCCAGCCCGCATGGCCCCTATTGGGAAGAGGGTCAGAAGGTCGGCTATCAGGACGTGGGATCGTGGACCTTCCTGAACTCCACGCCCGAGGATCGCGCACAGGCGGCCTGGCTCTATGCCCAGTTCGCGGTGTCGAAGACCGTGGATGTGAAGAAAAGCCATGTCGGCCTGACCTTCATCCGCGACAGCTCGGTCCGGCATGAAAGCTTCACCGAACGCGCGCCCAAGCTGGGGGGTCTGGTCGAGTTCTATCGCTCGCCCGACCGTGTGGCCTGGTCGCCGACCGGTGTGAACGTGCCCGATTACCCGAAGCTGGCGCAGATCTGGTGGCAGCAGATCGGTGACGTGAACTCTGGCGCCTTCACGCCGCAGGAAGCGATGGACCGCCTGGCCGAGGAGATGGACATCACCATGGCCCGGATGCAGGCCGCCGACGAGGCCGCGAATGTCTATGGCGGCTGCGGCCCGCGCCTGAACGAGGAAAAAGACCCCTCGGAATGGCTGGGCAAGGGCGGCGCCAAGGCCAAGCTGGACAACGAAAAGCCCCAGGGCGAGACGGTCAACTATGACGATCTGGTTGCCCGCTGGGCCGAGAATTGAGCCAACGGCCGGACCGGGATCGCCCGGTCCGGCCACCCCCGGGCACCGCCCCGCTTTCCACCAAGACCAAAGGCCGGGCCTGATCGCAAGGATCAGCGCAAAGGACGACACCGATGACCATTCAGCTGAACGCAGTCACCAAACAGGTCGGCGCCGTTACCCACATCAAGCCGACGACCCTGACGCTGAAAGCCGGCCATTTCAACGTGCTGCTGGGCGAAACCGGCGCGGGCAAGACCTCGCTCATCAAGCTGATGGCGGGGCTGGATCCCGCCGCCAGCGGCACGATTACGTTTGACGGCCAAGACGTGACCCGCCTGTCGCCGCAGAAACGCAATATCAGCCTGGTGCACCAGTTTTTCGTGAACTATCCGCATATGACGGTGTTCGACAACATCGCCTCGCCGCTGAAAATCGCGGGCATGGCGAAATCCGAAATCGCCGGCCGCGTGGAAGAGGCCGCCAAACTGTTGCAGCTGACCCCGATGCTGCACCGCCGCCCGCAGGAGCTGTCGGGCGGACAGCAGCAGCGCACCGCACTGGCCCGCGCCATCGCCAAGGAAAGCCGCGCGGTGTTCCTGGACGAGCCGCTGGCGAACCTGGATTACAAACTGCGCGAGGAATTGCGCGATCAGTTGCCCGACATTCTGGCCGGGCGCGGCGCTGTGGTGGTCTATGCCACCTCTGAACCCGAAGAGGCGCTTTTGCTGGGCGGCACGACCGCGCTGATGCATGACGGCGCGGTGGCGCAGTTCGGCCCCACGGCCGAGATTTATCGCAACCCGCAGAACCTGACCGCCGCGCGCGTGTTTTCCGACCCGCCGATCAACGTGTCACAGATCGAAAAACGCGGGACGACCGCGCATCTGGGCGCCATCACATGGCAGCTGACCGGCGATGCGGCGACCCTGAGCGACGGGACCTATACCGTGGCGATCCATCCCAACAACATCCTGCCCTATCGCTCGGACACCGCAACGGTGCCGCTGCGCGGACAGGTACAGGTCACCGAGCTGACCGGGTCGGAATCCAGCGCCCATTTCGACGTGGGCGGCATCAACTGGGTATCGCTGGCCCAGGGTGTGCACCCCTATGAAATCGGCGAGATGCACCAGTTTTTCATGGATCCAAGCCGCTGCCGCTATTTCGCCGCCGATGGCGCATTGGTGGCCTGAGGACGACACGAATGGCACGTATAACCCTGCAAAACCTGCGCCACAGCTATCTGCCGAACCCGTCGGGCCCGGATGATTACGCGCTGAAGGAAATCGACCATGTGTGGGAAGACGGCGGCGCCTATGCGCTGCTTGGCCCGTCTGGCTGCGGCAAGTCCACGCTGCTGAACATCATCTCGGGCCTGCTGGTCCCGTCCGAGGGGAAGATCCTGTTCGACGACCGGGATATGACCGCCCTGCCGCCCGACAAGCGCAACATCGCACAGGTGTTCCAGTTCCCGGTCATCTACGACACGATGTCGGTCTATGACAATCTGGCCTTTCCGCTGCGCAATCGCGGACGGGACGAGAAGATCGTGCGCGAGCGCGTGACCGCCATTGCCGAGATGCTGGAAGTCACGTCGATGCTGGACACCCGCGCGGCGAACCTGAGCCCGGACAACAAGCAAAAGATCTCGATGGGGCGCGGGCTGGTGCGCAACGATGTGAACGTGGTGATGTTCGACGAACCGCTGACCGTGATCGACCCGCATCTGAAATGGAAACTGCGGTCGAAGCTGAAAGAGCTGCACCAGCGCGTGAACGCGACGATGATCTATGTCACCCACGACCAGACCGAGGCGCTGACCTTCGCCGATCAGGTCGTGGTGATGGATCTGGGCGTGATCGTGCAGATCGGCACCCCGGTCGAGCTGTTCGAGCGTCCCGCGCATACCTTCGTGGGCCATTTCATCGGCTCGCCCGGCATGAACATCCTGCCCTGCGAGGTGCGCGATGGCGGCGCCTTTTTCCGGGGCCAGCCCGTGACGCTGGAAGGGCCGATCACCAAGATCGGGACCAGGGCTGAGATCGGCGTGCGGCCCGAATTCGTGTCGCTGGCCGATAGCGGCATCGAAGCCGTGGTGCGCAAGGCATCCGATATCGGCCGGCACAACGTGGTCGAGGTCATGGTGGGCGACACCCGCATCGCGGCCGTGACCGAGGGCGACCGCCCCGCCAAGGGCGACACCGTCCATCTGCAATTCCGGCCCGACCAGACCCGGCTTTACGCCGATGGCTGGCTCGCGACCGAGGCAAGGGGGTAGCCACATGAAAACCGTCAATCAAAAGGCCTGGTTCTTCGTCCTGCCGGTGCTGGTGCTGGTGGCGTTCAACGCGCTGATCCCGATCATGACCGTGGTGAATTATTCGGTCCAGGAGACATTCGGCGACAACCTGTTCTTCTGGCAGGGGCTCGACTGGTTCCAGCAGATCCTGCAATCGGACCGCTTCCACGCCGCGCTGGGGCGGCAGTTCCTGTTCACCGGCCTGATCCTGGCGATCGAGATCCCGCTGGGCATCATCATCGCGCTTTCCATGCCGCGCAAAGGCTTCTGGGTGCCGGTCTGTCTGGTGACGATGGCGCTGCCGATGCTGATCCCGTGGAACGTGGTGGGGTCGATGTGGAACATCTTTACCCTGCCCGATATCGGATTGCTGGGTTATTTCCTGAACCACACGCTGGGCATCCCCTATGACATGACGCAGAACCCCGTGGCGGCCTGGATCACGGTGATCGTGATGGATGTCTGGCACTGGACATCGCTGGTGGTGCTGTTGTGCTATGCGGGGCTGGTGTCGATCCCCGATGCCTATTACCAGGCGGCCAAGATCGACGGCGCGTCGAACTGGTCGGTGTTCCGCTATATCCAGCTGCCCAAGATGAAAACGGTTCTGACCATCGCGGTGCTGCTGCGGTTCATGGACAGCTTCAACATCTATACCGAGCCCTTCACGCTGACCGGCGGTGGCCCGGGCAATTCCACCACGCTGCTGTCGATTGATCTGGTCAAGATCGCGCTGGGGCAGTTCGACCTGGGTCCGGCGGCGGCGATGTCGCTGATCTATTTCGCCATCACGCTGTTGGTCAGTTGGGTGTTCTATACGCTCATGACCAAGAACGATAACACCTAAGGGGGCAGGCACATGAAACCGCGCTATCTGATCCCGCTTTTCTATATCCTGTTCCTGCTGCTGCCGATCTATTGGCTGGTCGCGATGAGCTTCAAGACCACGAACGAGATCCTGTCGGGCTTCTCGCTTTTCCCGCAGACCTTCACGCTGGAAAACTATGCCGCGATCTTCACCGATCCGACCTGGTACTGGGGCTATATCAACTCGATCCTCTATGTTTCGATCAACACCGTGATCTCGGTCGCGGTGGCGCTGCCTGCGGCCTATGCGTTCAGCCGCTATCGGTTCCTGGGGGACAAGCACCTGTTTTTCTGGCTGCTGACGAACCGGATGGCCCCGGCGGCGGTCTTTGCCCTGCCCTTCTTTCAGCTGTATTCGGCGGTCGGGCTATTCGACACGCATCTGGCGGTGGCGCTGGCGCATTGCCTGTTCAACATCCCGCTGGCGGTCTGGATCCTTGAGGGGTTCATGGGCGGTGTGCCCAAAGAGCTGGATGAAACCGCCTATGTCGACGGCTATTCCTTCCCCCGCTTTTTCGTCCAGATCTTTCTGCCGACGATCAAGGCGGGCGTGGGCGTGACCGCGTTCTTCTGCTTCATGTTCTCGTGGGTGGAACTGCTGCTGGCCAAGACCCTGACGGCGGTCGAGGCCAAGCCGATTGCCGCCGTGATGACGCGCACCGCATCATCGGCGGGGTACGAGCTGGGCCTGCTGGCGGCTGCGGGGACCTTGACGATCATTCCCGGCGCGATTGTGATCTATTTCGTTCGGAACTACATTGCCAAGGGCTTTGCCTTGGGGAGGGTGTGATGCTGAACTGGATGGCCTGGACCTGGCCCACCGCATTGGTCTTCATCGGGATCTTCAGCGCCCTTGGCGTGCTGACCCTGGTCGAGATCCGCCACCCCGGCGGGCAGGAACGGCGCGGCGTTCTGGGGCTGACCACCACGCGGGGCGACCGGCTGTTCCTGTCGCTTTTGGGGGCGGTCTATATCTTTCTGGCGTGGCTGGGGCTGGTCGGCATGCCGCTTTGGGCGCCGCTGGGGCTGGCCATCGCCTGGGGCGTTTTCTGTTTCTGGAAGGTCTGAGCGATGCCCGGCCCCTATATCCTGTCGATCGATCAGGGCACGACCTCCAGCCGGGCGATCATCTTCGACGCGGGGCTTCAGGTCGTTGCCATCGCCCAGCGCGAATTCCCGCAGCATTTCCCGGCCTCGGGCTGGGTCGAACACGACCCCCAGGACCTGTGGACCACGGTGATCGGGGCCGCCCACGCCGCCATCGCCAAGGCCGGGCTGACCGCAGCGGATATCGCCAGCATCGGCATCACCAACCAGCGCGAAACCACCGTGGTCTGGGACCGCACCACCGGCCAGCCGGTCTATAACGCCATCGTCTGGCAGGATCGGCGCACCGCCGAATATTGCCACAAGCTGAAGGCCGAGGGTCACGAGGCGCTGATCGCCGACACCACGGGGCTGTTGCTGGACCCGTATTTTTCCGCGACCAAGCTGCGCTGGGTTCTGGAAAATGTCGATGGCGCGCGGGACCGCGCCGCAAAGGGCGATCTGCTGTTCGGCACCGTCGACAGCTATCTGATCTGGCGGCTGACGGGCGGGCGGGCGCACGTGACCGACGCCACCAACGCCGCGCGCACCGCGCTTTACGACATACACAATGACCGATGGTCGGCCCCGATCTGCGAGTTGTTCGACATCCCGCAGGCGATGCTGCCGCAAGTGCGCGACAGCGCGGCGGAATTCGGCACGACCGAGCCCGATATCCTGGGCGCGGCAATTCCGATCCAGGGGGTTGCGGGCGATCAACAGGCGGCGACGGTCGGTCAGGCCTGTTTCGACCGGGGCATGGTCAAATCGACCTATGGCACCGGGTGTTTTGCCCTGATCAACACCGGGAACACGCCGGTTGCATCGAAAAACCGGCTGCTGACCACCATCGCCTATCAACTGGACGGCAAGCCGACCTATGCGCTGGAGGGGTCTATTTTCATCGCCGGGGCCGTGGTGCAATGGCTGCGCGACGGGTTGAAGATCATTGAAACCGCCGCCGAGACGCAGCCCCTGGCCGAAACCGCCGATCCGGCGCAGAACGTGATCATGGTGCCGGCCTTTACTGGGCTTGGCGCGCCTTATTGGGACCCCGATTGTCGCGGCGCGATCTTTGGCCTGACCCGCAATTCGGGGCCTGCGGAGTTCGCCCGTGCGGCGCTGGAAAGTGTGGGGTTCCAGACCCGCGATCTGATCGACGCGATGCAGATGGACATGGCCGATGGCGCGGGGACGGCTCCGGCGATCCTGCGTGTCGATGGCGGGATGAGCGCCAGCGACTGGACGATGCAATTCCTGTCCGACATCCTGGGCGCGCCGGTCGACCGGCCACAGGTACTGGAAACCACCGCGCTGGGGGCCGCCTGGCTGGCGGGGATGCAGGCGGGCATCTGCCCCGGCCCCACCGAATTCGCGCAAAGCTGGTCGCTGGAACGCCGGTTCCAGCCCGCGATGGATGCCCAGACCCGCGCCGGAAAGGTCGCAGGCTGGAAAGACGCCGTGCGCCGCACCCTGGGAAGCTGAGCCGGTTCAGCCCTTGCTGACGAAATCGATGCTGAACGAGGTCTGCGCGCCCTGTGGCGGCGGCGGGAAGGGGGCCGCGCGCTGGACATGGCGCAGGGCGTTCTGATCGACGCGGGGCGACCCTGAGCTTTTCAGGATGCGCACCGATGCAACCGCCCCCGATGCCGTGACGCGAAAGCCCACCTTGGCGGTGCCGCGCCCGCCTGACCGCTCTTTCCGGGTGCGCTGGATCTTGCGCATGACCTTGCCGGGATAGTTCGACACAGCCGCATTGCCCGCCGCGCGGGCCGCCCCCGCGGTGGCCGAGGACCGCGCCGCCTGTGCGTTGGTCTTGCCGTCGGCCTGCCCCTTGCGGGCGGTGGCGGTGCTGTTTGTCGTGGCCTGCTTGGCCTTTTGACGAGCCGGTTCGGCTGCCTTGGCGGGCTTGGGCTTTGGCGGGGCCTTTTTCGCGACTTTCGGATCGGGGCGCGTTTTCGGGCGCGGGGTGTCGGCGTCGGGCTGGCGCACCTCGACCGGTGTGGTCGCGGTGATGCGGTCGGGCGCAGGCTGCACCGGATCCAGCTTGCGCATTTCGGCCGGGTCGGTGGCGGTCCCGGCGGGCAGGGCCGCGACCTCGTCCGGGCGCGCGGCGGGGGTCAGGGGCACCTGCGCCGTGTTTTCCGGCACGACCCGCTGCGGCGTGACCGGCTGCGCGGCGGCGGGCTCGGTAACGGTGGGCGTCAGCGTGTCATCCTGCGTCACCGGCTGCGTGGTGGTCGGCACCAGATCGGCCAGGCTGTCGCCCAGCATGGCGACGGTCTGTGGCGCGCCGCCCTGAATCTCGATGCCCTCGGGCGCGCCAAGAACACCGAACCCCGCCAGATGGGCGCCGACCGACAGGGCCAGCGCCAGCGCGGCGATGCGTCTGGGTCCGGCGATCATTCCAGCCCCCTTTCGGTCACGACGAACAGCTTGGCCGCACCGGCCTGTTGCAGCGCGCGGCCGATCTTCAGCAGCTGCGCGGCGGGCAGATCGCGGTCGGGAACGATGCGGATTTCGGGCGCCTCGGACCCGTCGGCAACCTGTTCCAGGAAGGCTTCGGGCGTGATTTCGGCCCCGCGATACAGGCTGCGCCCATCGGCGGCGATCACCAGCGCATCGGGCGGCTCGCGCCCGGCAAGGTCGCGGGTCGACACCAGCGTCAGATCGGGCTGCAACGGCGGCGCGATACTGCCCGCGATCAGGAAGAAGATCAGCATCAGGAAGACGATGTTGATAAGCGCGATCGTCGGCTCGGAAACGCGCTTGTGCCGAACATGACGCGCCATTCACCCGGCCCCCAGGACACGCACCGCCAGATGCGGCACATCGCGCAGACGGGTCAGGACATCGACCAGCCCCTGGGCCGTCACATCGCCCACCGGGCTGACCAGCAGCAGCGCACCATCGTCGGCGGCATCTGCGGTCAGGTCGCTCAGGCGCGCGCCCAGATCGTCCAACGCGACCTGCTGGCCGTTCAGCGACAGCGCCTCGGGCGTCAGCCGCAGAAACAGCGGCCGGGCCTGCGACGGCGCAGCGCCCGAGGCCGCGCTCATCAGCTCGACCTCGGCATAGCGGGTGAAGGTCGATGTCAGCATGAAAAACAGCAGCAACAGAAAGATGATGTCGATGAGCGAGGTCATCGACATCCGCCGCCGCCGGAATGCAGCCCCCCTAGTGCGCATGGCCCAGCGCGGCGGCGGGCGCCGTTCCGGTGGCCGTTTCGGCGCCGAAGTCGCCGGGGCAGAGGATCATCTGGATTGCCTTGTCGGCAAAGACCCGTTCGCGGAAGACGCGCGATTCCAGCCAGGTCAGGATCAGCGATGTGGGCATCGCCACTGCCAGCCCCACGGCGGTGGTCATCAGCGCCACCCAGATCCCGCCCGCCAACAGTGAGGGGTCGACCGACGATCCGGCCTCCTGCAGCTTGCGGAACGCTTCGATCATGCCCAGAACCGTGCCGAACAACCCCAGAAGCGGCGCGATCTGCGCGATGCTGTCCAGCAGCCGAAAGGCGCTTTCCAGCCGGGCCAGTTGCGCCTCGGCGCGGGCGTTGAGACGCTCGGCCAGGCGCGTGGCGTCCTGATCGGACCGGGCGGCGGACATCGCCTCGGCCAGCAGCGGGGCCAGGTGGTTCGGGCTGTCGGCGACCGCGCTGCGCGCGCCCCCGACCGATCCCGCATCCCATTCCCCCAGCGCCCGGTTCAGCGCATCGCGGCGGCCGACCCCGGCACGGTGGAACTGCCAGAACTTGAACAGGACAACCGCCAGCGCCAGCACCGACAGCCCCAACAGAACGGCGACAACAGGGCCACCCAGATCGACGAAACCGCGCAGCGCGGCGAAAGCCTGTTCCAAAGGCATCATCCCAGAACCTCGATTTTCGTACGGGTTTCAGGGCGCAGCGCGGCGGCGCAATCGGCATTGGCGATGCCGTCGCCGGTGCAGCTGTGCACCCCGTTGATCAGAACCTGCGCAATGCCGTCACATTGGGTGCCCGGCACGTCGAACTGGCGCACGCGGGGCCGCCCGGCGGGCAGGGCCTGAAAGTCGAAAAGCGTCATTTGCAACACCGCGCCGTCGGTCGAAAACAGGACCGTTTCGAACACGGCGGTGTTCAGATCCGCCGCCAGCTGGTTGCGCGCCACAAAGGTCAGGCGGCAGGCGTCGCCATGCTGGTCGGATCCGTTCAATTCGATGGAAAGAAAAGGGGCTGGTGTGGCGGATTGCTCCGCCGACACCGGCCCAGTGCCGGCCGCAAGCCCCAAACACGACAGGACGATGCTTGCGCATTGCAGGGTTTCACGGCCGGGAATGTGCATCTTTTTTATCCTTTGCTGCTCAGAAGGTTTTTGCCAGGGTCAGCGACACGCTGCGCCCCGCGGAGTTGTTGGAATTCAGATGTTTGCGATAGGTCTTGTCGAAGACGTTATCGACGCCCAGCCGGATTTCGGCATCCGCGAACATCCCCTGATCGGGTGTCCAGCTGGCGAACACATCATGTACGGTATAGGTATCCGCATCCAATGTCGTCCCGCCGCTGACACGGGATTTCGACTTGGCATGGGTCAGGCTCCAGCCCAGTTTCATGTCCCATTGCGGCAGGTACCGGCCCAGCGTCAGCGCGATGGTATCGGCGGGGATCGTATCCTCGAGCTTGGCGTTGTCGCTAACGGGATTGCTCAGGTTCTTGCCGTCCATGCGGGTATAGGCCAGCGAACCGAAGAACAGATCCGAGGCATAGGCGGCCTCGAGCTCCAGCCCCTGAATACGGGTCCGGTCCAGGTTGAGGCGCGACGGCACGATCCCGTCCACGCTCAGGCCCGCGGTATTGCTGACGATCTGGTTGCGCATGTTGTTCTGGAACGCCGTAGCTTTCAGATCGAACCGGTCGCTTTGCGTCAACAGGTTCTGATGGGTGAAGGAAAAGCCCAGTTCGAAGTTTTCGCTTTCCTCGGGGTCCAGCGTGCCCAGCGCGGGCGTGGGCCGGGTGCGGGTGTCGTACATCTCGTCGATGGTGGGCAGCCGTTCGGTATAGGCCGCCGATCCGAAGACCGCGAAAGCCTCGTTCAGCTTGTAATGCACCGCCAGGGTCGCAGCCATCGCGTCCTTGGTGGTGTCGTCATCGGTCGCGGTAATCAACTGGCCGGGCGAGAGGGTCATCTCGTCGAAGCACAGGCCGCCGATGACGGTCAGCCGGTCATCCCAGATGAATTCGTTCTGCGCATAGATGCCGGTCGTGGTGGTTTCGCCATCGGGGTGATAGCTGATCCCGGTGCCGGCGGCGGTTTCACCCTGACGGTCCTGCACCGAATGCGACAGGCCGAAGGTCAGGATGTTCTCATAGTTCGCGCCGGACCAGACGGCCTCGTTCTCGGCCTGGAAGGTCCAGGTGGAATACGAGAAATCGGCCTCGGGCAGGAAACACCCGACACAGTTTTCCATCTCGACCGTGGTGTCGGAATATTCGATCATCAGGTCGGCGTTGATCAGGTCGTTATCGGCCGGGTTATAGGTATAGATCAACTGTGCGGTCTGATCCTCATAGGTGCGGTCGACCTGGCCCCAGCCGCCGTCAATCTGGTTGTAATCCTGCTTTTTGGCGTCGGAATAGAACGACTCGAAGAAGAACCGCGCCTGATGCGCGCCATCATTGCCGAAGCGATAGGCCGAGTTGATCATCTGCGAGCGGGTTTCGAACTCTGTCGCGGGCAGTTCGACCCCGTCGCCATCCTCTTTCTTGTCCGAATCGCGGAACACGAAGGCCGCCATCACGTCGAACCGCTGATCGGGCGCGAAGGCCAACGCGGTCGAGCTGAGCCGCCCATTGCCGTTATCGGTATATTGCAGCTTTTGGCGCACCGCGAAATTGTCGTCGCCGTCCAGGAAATCGGAGGCTTCCTTGGCCTCCATCGCGATCACGCCGCCGATGGCGCCCGACCCGTACAGGGTGGACGATGCCGGCCCGCGCAGAACCTCGACCCGCTTGAACAGCTCGGGATCGGCGAAGAACGATCCAAGACGGTATTGTTCGTAATACTTGTTCACGCCGTTGATCGACATGATGATCTTGGGCTCGTCCGCCGATCCGCCCGCGCCGATGCCCCGGATGTTGAAGCTTTCGCCAAAGACGCTTTCCGAGCCGATGGCGGTGACGCCGGGCAGACGGTCCAGAACCTCGCCCACGGTGTCGGCCTGTTCGCGCTCGATCTCTTCCTCGTTCACGACCGACACCGACTGCGGCACGTCGATCGCCACCTTTTCGGCGCCTGCGCCCAGCACGACACGGCCCAGTTGCGTCATTGCGCCCGTGTCGGTCTGTTCCTGCGCGGCCGCCGCGCCCGCCAGGCCCGACAGGGCCACGGTACACAGCAGTTGAACGCGCCTTCTCTTTTGGAAACCCATGATATCTTCCCCTTGTTATGCTCGCGTATGGATGCTTGCTCGGGGCTGGCGATCGCGGTCTTGTGTGTCGCCTGAATGCGGCGAGACTTGCGCGTCCTATAAAAACCTATTAATTCTGTCAACTATTGAATGCGGCACACCCGCTTTTCACCCAGCCAGCGATCCGTGTTGCCCAAGATCACGCGGCCCGCGCGCAAGGTTCCACCAACACCCAAAGGAAAGGCTCTGGAATGTCAGGGAAGAACCGGCTTTCGGCAGAAGATATCCGCACCGCGCGGGCCGAGAACGACAAATTGCGGGCCCGCGACCTGGCGGCCAAGCTGGGGATCACCGAGGCCGCGCTGGTGGCCGCCGATATCGGCCACACGGTGACGCGAATCGAAGCGCATCCCGACCGGGTGATCGCGCATGTCATGAACCTGGGCCCGGTGATGGCGCTGACCCGCAATGAAAGCTGCGTGATCGAAAAGGTCGGTGTGTTCGAAAACTATCGCGGGGGCGAGCATGCCACGATGGTCGTGAACAAGGATATCGACAGCCGTTTCTTCCCCCGCCACTGGGTGCATGCCTTCGCCATCGACGATGGCGCGCGGCGGTCGGTCCAGATCTTCGATGCGGCGGGCGATGCGGTGCACAAGATCTTCCTGCGCGAGGAATCCGATCTGCAGGAATGGCAGAAGCAGGTCACCGCGCTGGCGCTGGCCGATCAATCCGCCGATCTGAGCCTGTCGGAGCGCGTGCCCACCGAACCGCCCCGCGCCGATCCCGACAAGGCCGACCGGCTGCGCGCGGAATGGGACCAGATGACCGACACGCATCAGTTCATGGGCATCCTGCGCAAGCTCAAGATGAACCGGCTGGGCGCCTACCGGATAGCCGGGGCGCCCTATGTCCGGCCGCTGCCCGGTGATGCGGTCGATACCCTGCTGTCGAACCTGTCGGGCACCGGTATTCACGTGATGATCTTCGTGGGCAACATGGGCTGCATCCAGATCCATGGCGGGCCGGTCGACACGGTGAAACCGATGGGGCCGTGGCTGAACGTGCTGGATCCCGGCTTCAACCTGCATCTGCGCGCCGATCACATTGCCGAGGTCGTGGCGGTCGCCAAATCCTCGCGCCAGGGACCGGCCCTGTCGGTCGAGGCGTTCGACAAGGACGGGATGCTGATCCTGCAGATCTTCGGCACCCGGCGCGAAGACCCCGCGCATTTCGATGCGTTCGCCGAAATGGTCGCCGCGCTGGTCGCGCAGGCCGCACCGGTCGAGGCCGCGGAATGAGCGGCGCGTCGGGGATCGTGCGCACGCACCTGGCGCTGACCTTGTGCCTGGTGGTGTTCGCCGCCGCAGCCGCCGCGGCAGAGCCTGCGGCCAAGCGGGTGGTATCCATCGGCGGGTCGCTGACCGAAATCATCTATGCCCTGGGCGAACAGGACCGGCTGGTGGCCCGCGACACGACATCGATCTATCCCGATGCGGCGCAGTGGCTGGCCGATGTGGGCTATATGCGCCGCCTGTCGGCCGAGGGGATCCTGGCCGTCGATCCCGACCTGATCCTGGCCGAAGAGGGGTCCGGCCCGCCGGAAACCATCGCGCTTCTGGATGCGGCGCGCGTGCCCTTCGTGACCGTGCCCGACGGGTTCGACCGCGCGGCCATCGCCGCCAAGATCCAGGCCGTCGCCGACCGGCTGGGCGTGCCCGACAAGGGCACCGAACTGGCCACCCGGACCGAGGCCAGCCTGCAGGCGGCCGAAGCGATGGCCGCCGCGCAGCAGGGCAAGAAACGGGTGATGTTCATCCTGTCGACCCAGGGCGGGCGGATCATGGCCTCGGGGCGCGGGACGGCTGCCGACGGGATCATCGCGCTGTCGGGCGCGATCAACGCCCTTGACGCGTTCGAAGGCTATAAGCCCGTCACCGACGAGGCGATCACAGCCGCCGCGCCGGATGCCATCCTGATGATGGATCGCGGCGGCGGGCATGGCACCGTGGAACAGGTGCTGGCCATGCCCGCCATCGCCACGACCCCCGCTGCGGCGTCGCGCGCGATCGTGACGATGAACGGGCTTTACCTGTTGGGTTTCGGTCCGCGCACGGCACAGGCCGCCTTTGACCTGAATGCCGCGCTTTACGGATCGGAAGGCTGAGTTGCATGGCCGTTGCAGATCACATCATGCCGGCCGCCACGCAGACGCAAGGTGACCGTGCACCGCTGGCGCGCCGGCTGTTCTGGGCCCTGTCGGTCCTGTTGGCCGGGATCAGCCTGTTCAGCCTGACCTATGGCGCGTCGGATACCTCGCTTCTGGCGGCGCTTGGCGATTGGGTCCAGGGGCGCGAACTGTCGCTGCGCGACCGGGTCGTGCTGTTCGACATCCGCATGCCCCGGCTGGTGATGGGCGTTCTGGTCGGCGCCGGGCTTGCGGTTTCGGGCGCGGTGCTTCAGGGGCTCTTTCGCAACCCGCTGGCCGATCCCGCGCTGATCGGGGTCAGCTCCGGCGCATCGCTGGGGGCGATCTGCGCCATCGTGCTGGGCGGCTATCTGCCCGCGCGCATGGCCGATTTCCTGGGCTATTACACCGTTCCGGCGGCGGCCTTCATCGGGGCCTGGGCGGCGACGATGGTGCTTTACCGCGTGTCGACGCGGCGCGGGCGGACCTCGGTCGCGACGATGCTGCTGGCGGGGATCGCGCTGGGGGCGATGACGAACGCCATGGCGGGGATGCTGATCTTCATCGCCGATGACGCACAGCTGCGCGACCTGACCTTCTGGTCGCTGGGATCGCTGGGCGGCGCGACATGGTCCAAGGTCTTTGCCGCCGGGCCGATGATCGTGCTGTTGCTGCTGGCCGCGCCGCTTTTGTCGACCGGCCTGAACGGGCTGGCCCTGGGCGAGGCCGCGGCCGGGCATCTGGGCATCCCGGTGCAGCGGGTCAAGAACCTGTCGATCCTGGGGGTGGCCGCGCTGACCGGGGCAGCGGTGGCGATATCGGGCGGGATCGGGTTCGTCGGCATCGTGGTGCCGCACCTGCTGCGCCTGGTGATCGGGCCTGACCACCGGTTCCTGCTGCCGAACGCGGCGCTGCTGGGGGCGTCCCTGCTGTTGCTGGCCGATGTGATCAGCCGCACGATGGTCGCCCCGGCCGAGCTGCCGATCGGGATCATCACCGCAGTGATCGGCGCGCCGTTCTTCCTGTGGATCCTGCTGCGGCGGCGCGGCATTCTGGATATGTGAGGGCACATGTTGATCGCGAAGGATATCGGTGTTCGACTGGGCGACAATCAGGTGCTGCGCGACCTGACCTTTACCGCCCGCCCGGGCGAGCTGACGGCGATTGTCGGCCCCAACGGGTCGGGCAAGACGACCCTGCTGCGGGCGCTGACGGGGGATGTGGAATTCGACGGCGCGATCTCCCTGTCGCGGCACGATATCCGCACCACCCCGCCCTGGAAACTGGCCGCCACGCGCGGGGTGCTGCCGCAATCCACGCCCATGGCCTTTCCCTTTACCGTGCTCGAGGTCGTGCGCCTGGGCCTGATCGCGGGGATCGGCGCCGACCGCGCCGCCCTGCCCCACCGGGCGCTGGCCGCGGTCGACCTGGCCGGGTTCGAAGGCCGGTTCTATCAGGAGCTGTCGGGCGGCGAGCAGCAGCGCGTGCAGCTGGCCCGTGTCCTGTGCCAGATCTGGGAGCCGGTCGTCGCGGGCGAGCCGCGCTGGCTGTTTCTGGACGAACCGGTCGCCAGCCTGGATATCGGGCACCAGCTGACGGTGATGCAGCTGGCCCATGACTATGCCAAAGCCGGCGGCGGGGTGGTTGCGGTGATGCACGATCTGAACCTGACGGCGATGTTCGCCGACAGTGTCGCGCTGATCCACAACGGCGCGCTGGTGCGGCAGGACACACCGGCCAAGGTGTTCAACGATCACGACCTGTCCGTGGCCTATGGCTGTGCGCTGCGTGTGAATGAAACACCGGTTTTCGACAGCACCTTTCTGTTACCGCACACCGCATCGACCGGCCCGGGCCCGGCGCACAGGCCCTGACCGTCCTTGGCCCGCGCGCATCTGGCGCGGGTCGGGTGCTTGCGTTCTGTTATATTATAAAATAACAATCCTGAAATGCCAAAGGTCAGGCGCGTCACCGCCCATGGGGGAATGGCCCGCCGCCCCGGCTGAACATGTTGCATTCCATTTGAACGGACATCCCATGAAACAGACGATTTCCCTGATTGCCCTTCTGGCCGCCACCCCGGCCCTGGCCCAGGATACGCGCCACATGGACGCCCATGAACACGGCGTCGGCGCCCTGTACATCGCGATCGACGGCACGACCGTCGCCATGGAATTCAGCGCCCCCGGCGCCGATATCGTGGGGTTCGAATACGCCGCACAAAGCGAGGCCGACCGCGCCGCCGTGGATGCGGCAGTGGCAACGCTTGCCACCCCGCTGGACCTGTTCGTGATGCCGGCCGAGGCGGGCTGTTCCGTCACCCAGGCCAGCGCCGCGCTCGAGTCCGAGTACGAGGCGCATGGTGACCATGATCACGATGAACATGAGCACGAAGACGTACATGAGCACGAGGATCATGAAGAACACGCAGAAGAGGCCGGGCATACCGAATTCCACGCCCAGTACACCCTGACCTGCGCCAATCCGCAGGCGCTGACCGAGATCGCATTCGCCTATTTCGACAGGTTCGAAAACGCGCGCGAGGTCGAGGTTCAGATCCTCGGCCCCTCTGGCGCGCAGGCGTTCGAGGTCGAACGCGACGCGCCCACGCTGGACCTGCGCAGCCTGTTCTGACGTGACGCAGCCGGTCCTGAAACTGTCGGGCGTGACATTCCGCTGGCCGGGCCGGGCGGGCTTTGCGCTGTCGGTGCCCGATTTCAGCGTCGCGGCGGGGGAATCCGTCCTGCTGCTGGGCGATAGCGGCGCGGGCAAATCCACCCTTCTGTCACTGATCTGCGGCACCTTGTTGCCGGAATCGGGCACGATTCTGGTGAACGGAACGGACATCACCGGCCTGAGCGGCGCGGGCCGGGACAGGTTCCGCGCCGAACAGATCGGGGTGATCTTCCAACAGTTCAACCTGCTGCCCTTCGGCTCGGTCGTCGACAACATCCTGCTGCCGCTGCGCTTTGCGCCACAGCGGCGCGGGCGTGTCGCGGATGCGCGGGCCGACGCCGCCGCGATCTGCACCGCGCTTGGCCTGCCGGGCGATGTCTTTACCGCCAAGGCCCATACCCTGAGCGTGGGGCAGCAACAGCGCGTCGCCGTCGCCCGGGCCCTGATCGGTCAGCCGCCGCTGATCGTCGCGGACGAACCGACATCGGCGCTGGACGCCAACAGCCAGGCGGCCTTTCTTGATCTTCTGTTCCAGCAGAAAGCGGCGCAAAACACCGCGCTTCTGATGGTCAGCCACGATCCGCGACTGGGGGACAGGTTCGACCGCGTTGTCGGGATCACCGATATCGCCCGCATCACACGGGCCGCCGCATGATCCTGCGCCTGGCCCTTGCATCGCTTTTCGCGCGCGCCCTGACCGTGGGCATGACCATTTTGGCGATTGCGCTGTCGGTCATGCTGTTTCTGGGGGTGGAAAAGGTCCGCACCGGGGCCAAGGCCAGCTTTGCCGACACGATCTCGGGCACCGACCTGATCGTCGGCGCGCGGTCGGGCTCGGTGCAGCTGCTGCTTTATTCCGTGTTCCGCATCGGCAATGCGACGAACAACGTGACCTGGCAAAGCTATCAGGACATCGCCGCCCGGCCCGAGATCGACTGGATCGTGCCGATCTCGCTGGGGGACAGTCACCGCCAGTTCCGGGTCATGGGCACGACGCGCGAATTCTTCGACCGCTACAAGTACCGCCAGGGCAGGTCGCTTGCGATTGCCCAGGGCGCGGTGATGGACGACCTGTTCGACACCGTGATCGGCGCCGATGTCGCCGCCACGCTGGGTTACCGCGTGGGGGACCCGATCGTCGTGGCGCATGGGCTGGCGTCATTCACCGAACACAAGGATCAGCCGTTCCGCATCTCGGGCATCCTGGCCAAGACCGGCACGCCGGTCGACCGCACCGTGATTGTCAGCCTTCAGGCGATCGAGGCGATCCATGTCGACTGGCGCAGCGGCGCCCAGATCCCCGGTCAGTCCACACCCGTCGACGTCATCCGCCAGATGGACCTGACGCCCAAGGCGGTCACCGCCGCGCTGATCGGTGTGCAAAGCCCGCTGCAGACCTTTCGCCTGCAACGCGCGATCAATGAATACCCGCAAGAGCCGCTTCTGGCCGTTCTGCCCGGTGTCGCCCTGCAAGAGCTTTGGGCCATCGTCGGCATCGCCGAAACCGCTTTGCTGGCGGTCTCGGCCATGGTGGTGGTCACGGCCCTGATCGGGATGATGGCCACGATCTTTTCCAGCCTGAACGAACGCCGCCGCGAGATGGCGATCTTTCGCGCGATGGGCGCGCGGCCCGGTACGATCTTCGGCCTGTTGGTGATCGAGGCGATGCTGACCGCCGCGATGGGCGCGGTTTTGGGGCTGGCGCTGCTTTATGCCGGGCTGTTCGTGGCCCAGCCGGTTCTGGACAGCGCGTTTGGCCTGTGGCTGCCCATCGACGCACCGTCGCTACGCGAGGGGCTGGTGCTGGCGGGGGTGGTCGCGGCCGGCGCACTGGTCAGCCTGGTCCCGGCCTTTCGCGCCTATAGATTGTCCCTGGCCGATGGTATGATGGTGAAAAGCTGATGCAGAATCCGAGGCCCCCTTTGCTGAACCGCAGATCCGCACTTTTGCTGTTGTCGGCGACCGCCCTTGCGCCCGTCGCCGCGATGGCCAAAACCGCGCGTGAAATCATGTGGGAGGATCTGATCCCCCCCGGCGTCCCCTATTCCGAGATCATCGGCGAGGGCGAGATGGACATGCTCAACGACACCTGGAACCCGATCTATGACGCCAACGGCATCAAGCTGAACGCGGCGCTGGACGGGCTTTACATCAAGATGCCGGGTTTCATCATTCCCTTCGATGTCGCGGCGGACGGGGTGCGGGATTTCATGCTGGTGCCTTATGTCGGCGCCTGCATCCACACGCCACCACCACCGGCCAACCAGCTGGTCGTGGTCCACAGCGACACGCCCTGGCCGGGGGATGAGCTGTGGGATCCCGTCTGGGTGACGGGCACCATCAGCACGCAACTGCAATCGACCGATCTGGGCCAGACCGGCTATGCGATCCGCGCCGAGGCGATGGAGGTCTATGAATGGTAAAGCGCCGCCCGCATCGGCGCGCGGTCCTGACCGGGTTGGCAGCATCGGCACTGGCCCCGGCATTTGCGCGGGCAGAGCAGGTCATCGACCTGGAATGGGAAGACCTGTTACCCAAGACGCCCCTGCACCAGACGCCGGTTCTGCGCGGCCTCGTCGACCACCCCGATACGCCCCTGTCCAGCCAGCAACCGGCATCGACCGGCCTGCGTGACGACTGGAACGGCCAAGTCGTGCGGCTTTCGGGTTTCGTGGTGCCGGTGGATCATCGCGGCACCGGCGTCGTCGCCTTCATCCTGGTGCCCTATGTGGGCGCCTGCGTGCACGTCCCGCCGCCGCCTTCCAATCAACTGGTTTTTGTGACGACCGCGGACCCGTTTGAAAGCGATGGTCTTTTTGATGCGGTTACGGTTACGGGGATGTTTGGTTCCGCGCCGGTTTCGACGCAGCTTGCGGATATCGGCTATGCGCTATCTGCGGACCGGATTGAGGCTTACGGCGGTTAGGCGCGTTTTGCGTCGGGATGATCTAGCTTTTTTATCGACTGGTTGCGGGAGTAGGATTTGAACCTACGACCTTCAGGTTATGAGCCTGACGAGCTACCGGGCTGCTCCATCCCGCGTCACTGTCGATTTTTGTCGTTTAGAGAGATTATTGGTTTTTTTCTAGGTTTGGCGGTGACCTACTCTCCCACGTCTTGAGACGCAGTACCATCGGCGCAACCGAGCTTAACGGCCGAGTTCGGGATGGGATCGGGTGTTTCTCTGGCGCTGTGACCACCAAACCGAGGAAAAAACCAAGTCAAGTCAAGTACATGTGTGTTTTGTGTATGCTTCTGACCAGTATTAGCCTTGCTATTACTGGATCAAATCAAGCCTATCGGACAATTAGTACCGGTCAACTGAACGCATTGCTGCGCTTACATCTCCGGCCTATCGACGAGGTGGTCTACCTCGGTCCTCAGGGATACCTTGTTTTGAGGGGGGCTTCCCGCTTAGATGCCTTCAGCGGTTATCCTGTCCGATCATAGCTACCCTGCACTACCGTTGGCACGATAACAGGTCCACCAGTGGATCGTTCACCCCGGTCCTCTCGTACTAGGGGCAACTCCTCTCAAGTATCCTACACCCACGGCAGATAGGGACCGAACTGTCTCACGACGTTCTAAACCCAGCTCACGTACCTCTTTAAACGGCGAACAGCCGTACCCTTGGGACCTGCTCCAGCCCCAGGATGAGATGAGCCGACATCGAGGTGCCAAACACTGCCGTCGATATGGACTCTTGGGCAGTATCAGCCTGTTATCCCCGGCGTACCTTTTATCCGTTGAGCGATGGCCCTTCCACGCGGGACCACCGGATCACTATGGCCGTCTTTCGACTCTGCTCGACTTGTCAGTCTCGCAGTCAGGCTGGCTTCTGCCATTGCACTCAACGAGCGATTTCCGACCGCTCTGAGCCAACCTTCGCGCGCCTCCGTTACTCTTTAGGAGGCGACCGCCCCAGTCAAACTACCCGCCACACAGGGTCCCGGCACCGGATAACGGTGCGCGGTTAGACATCAAGCAGAACAAGGGTGGTATCTCAAGGGAGGCTCCACAGGAACTGGCGTTCCTGCTTCGAAGCCTACCACCTATCCTGCACATGTTGTGCCTGATGCCAGTGTGAAGCTGTAGTAAAGGTGCACGGGGTCTTTCCGTCTAACCGCGGGAAGCCTGCATCTTGACAGGCAATTCAATTTCGCTGAGTCGATGTTGGAGACAGCGGGGAAGTCGTTACGCCATTCGTGCAGGTCGGAACTTACCCGACAAGGAATTTCGCTACCTTAGGACCGTTATAGTTACGGCCGCCGTTTACCTGGGCTTCAATTCGGAGCTTGCACCCCTCCTTTTAACCTTCAGGCACCGGGCAGGCGTCAGACCCTATACGTCGTCTTGCGACTTCGCAGAGCCCTGTGTTTTTAGTAAACAGTCGCCACCCCCTGGTTTGTGCCCCCAGCTCCAAGTTGCCTTGGAACCGGGCCTCCTTCTCGCGAACTTACGGAGGTATTTTGCCGAGTTCCTTCAACATCGTTCTCTCAAGCGCCTTGGTATGCTCTACCAGTCCACCTGTGTCGGTTTAGGGTACGGTCTGATGGAGGGCTATTTCCAGGAACCTCTCAGCGGCCCACCCAATCCGATAAGGGTGAACAACAGTCGAGATCCGTCACATCCTCCTGGCCTAGGAATATTAACCTAGTTCCCATCGTCTACGCATTTCTGCCTCGACTTAGGGGCCGGCTTACCCTGCTCAGATTAGCTTTAAGCAGGAACCCTTGGACTTTCGGCGAGAGTGTCTCTCACACTCTTTGTCGCTACTCATGTCATCATTCTCGCTAGTGATCGCTCCACCGTTCCTCACGGACCGGCTTCATCGCCAAACCCTGTCCTCCAATGATCCCCGAAAGGATCGAAGGAGGAATGGGTTTTATCACACTACGCTCTGCTACCATGCCTTACGGCATCCTCAGCTTCGGCTCGTGGCTTGAGCCCCGTTACATCTTCGCCGCAGGACAACTTGTTTAGACCAGTGAGCTGTTACGCTATCTTTAAAGGATGGCTGCTTCTAAGCCAACCTCCTGGTTGTTTTGGTCGTCCCACCTGCTTTCCCACTTAGCCACGAATTGGGGGCCTTAGCTGGAGGTCAGGGTTGTTTCCCTCTCCACGACGGACGTTAGCATCCGCCGTGTGTCTGCCATCTAGTACTCCCGGGTATTCGGAGTTTGGTTAGGATCAGTAAGCCTGTGGGGCCCCATTACCCATCCAGTGCTCTACCCCCCGGGGTATTCGGATGACGCTCTACCTAAATAGATTTCGCAGAGAACCAGCTATCTCCGAGTTTGATTGGCCTTTCACCCCTAGGCACAGCTCATCCCGATCTTTTTCAACAGATGTGGGTTCGGTCCTCCAGTAAGTGTTACCTTACCTTCAACCTGGCCATGCCTAGATCACTCGGTTTCGGGTCTGATCCTACGAACTCTGTCGCCCTATTAAGACTCGCTTTCGCTGCGCCTACACCTAACGGCTTAAGCTTGCTCGTAAGACCAAGTCGATGACCCATTATACAAAAGGTACGCCGTCAGCTCGCAAGGAGCCTCCGACTGATTGTAGGCGTTCGGTTTCAGGTACTGTTTCACTCCCCTCGTCGGGGTGCTTTTCACCTTTCCCTCACGGTACTGGTTCGCTATCGGTCAGTAAGGAGTACTTAGCCTTCGAAGGTGGTCCTCCGATCTTCAGACAGGATTTCACGTGTCCCGCCCTACTTAATACGTACCTCAAAGCTTCCCATACGGGGCTATCACCCGCTATGGCCCTGCTTCCCAACAGGTTCTGGTCACTTATCGGTCTCGGCTGGTCCCCGTTCGCTCGCCGCTACTAGGGGAGTAGCTATTGCTGTCCTTTCCTCCGGGTACTTAGATGTTTCAGTTCCCCGGGTTTGCTCTTAAAACCCTATATATTCAGGTAATAAGTACTTGGTTTACCCCGCTATTGAATGACCTTGCGGTCAACAATAGTGGAATATCAAGTGGGTTGCCCCATTCGGAAATCCATGGATCAAAGCCTATTCTCGGCTCCCCATAGCTTATCGCAGAGTATCACGTCCTTCATCGCCTCTTACTGCCAAGGCATCCACCAAACGCCCTTCTCGCGCTTGATCTGATCCAGAAAAAGCAAGGCTCTTGGCAGGGCCAAACTTCGTGCCGATCGAACGGCGCTCCGGATCAGAAGTCATACATTTTCCCGCCCGCCTTCCTGGTTCGTGAAGGCGGACATGATGCGATCTTCCGATCACATCAGGTTAGTGTACTTGACTTGGACAACATCGTCGTTTCGGAAGGGATACGCGGTTCCA
>NZ_NSBT01000005.1 GCF_002285435.1 Actibacterium ureilyticum | reverse complement strand
CGAGCTTAGGTTGCGAGTCGAGGGGATCGGCCTCGTTAAAACGTCAAAGCCTATAATTGGCAAACAAAACAATCTTTCTTTAGCTGCTTAATTGCACTAAAGGTTCCTCCCTCCATCGTCCATGTGGTAGGGTAAGGGACTCAAACTAAGTGGACTACGCCGGAGTTCGCCGTCTGAGGACAAAGGAAGAGAACAACCAGACTAGCAACTTGGAAGCCTGTCGATAGGCCGAAGAGTTCGCGAAATGCTAATATATCGACTACACTCGTAGAAGCTTAAGTGCCG
>NZ_NSBT01000004.1 GCF_002285435.1 Actibacterium ureilyticum | reverse complement strand
CCGCGTGAGTAATGACGGCCTTCGGGTTGTAAAGCTCTGTTGTAAGGGAAGAAAAAATAGAGTAGGAAATGCCTCTATATTGACGGTACCTTACCAGAAAGCCACGGCTAACTATGTGCCAGCAGCCGCGGTAATACATAGGTGGCAAGCGTTATCCGGATTTATTGGGCGTATAGGGTGCGTAGGCGGTTTTGCAAGTTTGAGGTTAAAGCCCGGAGCTCAACTCCGGTCCGCCTTGAAAACTGCATTACTAGAATGCAAGAGAGGTAAGTGGAATTCCATGTGTAGCGGTGAAATGCGTAGATATATGGAAGAACACCTGTGGCGAAAGCGGCTTACTGGCTTGTTATTGACGCTGAGGCACGAAAGCGTGGG
>NZ_NSBT01000046.1 GCF_002285435.1 Actibacterium ureilyticum | reverse complement strand
TGTCGCGTTGCCCTTTAATCTGAGACGCGACGCGTTTGGCGACAATTTTTGCCCTTAATTGTGAGATACGGCTGTCATGGGGCCCCTGTTTCTCGCGCACCTTTGCGCGATGTGATCAACCGCGGCAAGCAATCGAGGCTCCTTCTCGAAGGCGCGCAAGAGAGCAACCCTTGCATAGTCGTCGATGCTTTTGCTGACGATGGCTGCCTTAGCCAAGGGATGAGATCGAGCGGCGGCGATTGCGGCGAGGCAGAACAGCCTAACTTCCGATCTGGGGTTCTGGACAGCGAACGACGGATCCCCGCGGAAGGTTTTGAGTGACATGGCAAAGGTGACTGCGCGCATTGCGCGCCGAAGTTGCTTGGGGCCGCGCGAGCGCGCGGCGCACTCAAGCATCTCTGCCCCGCGGCGCGCTCGGTATATCAGTTTTCCAGATATTTGTTCCTCACGGAGTTTGCCAAGGGTCTGCACAAGTCTCGTCCCGCAAACTTGGCAGTCAAATGCCCAGGCCCGCCTCCAATGCCTGAGCAAAAGACCCTCTCTGGAGCATCGCAGGCAATGCTGGAATGGCATCTGAGCCGTCAGTGAGGCTTCTCGTGGCGTCATTGCCGGAAAGGTCAAAGATCGAACAACATCTGGGTTAACCCGTGCGGCGTTGGCAATCTTCGCCGCCGCAGCCGCGTCGACGTTGAAGTCCAAGGCGGTGCCATGCGCGGTATCGATTCTGAGATGAGCCAGTAGTTCCGCATCATCACAGTAGTTGGCCGCCGCCAGCCGAGACAACCAACCTGACAACAACTCGTCTGGCAGCGGCGCGACAGTCTTGGGCAGCGGGTGCGGCTTCACACCCGGGACTTCTGGAGCCGCCGATGGGGGTTCGCATGGCGCGACCAAACCGGCGTCCATTTTGCGATTGCGTCATCGGTGATGCATTCCTCGCCTGTGATAATGGCGTCGATGGAAAGATCCTTGACCAGAGCGAAGATGCGCGAGGTCACCCCACCGGTCAGTGCCAAGACCTGCTTGAGAGATTTGACCTTCAGGTTGGACTTCTTTTCCAGTGGCATGGCAGCAATAAGGGTCTGGATCATGTCCGAGAACTCGGCATCGTCGCGCCAGTTTGGCAGATGATGTTCGTCCAGCCGTCGGGCAAGCTGGATATCACCGCGAATAGCATCGACGGCCTCGCTGACCCCAAGGCAGACCAGTGACACCTCGAGTTCATTGCTGAGATACCGCAGGACATTGAGAAATCGGCGCTGTTCGCGGTGGGTCCCGGCCAAGAGATTGTGGACCTCGTCGATCATGATCATCCGCAGGCCAAGGTCGCGTAAGAGCGCGATGACACGGACTTCGAGGGAAGCCACATTTTGAGCGCGGGCGCTAAGAGCCGTCGCCGGGGCGCCGACGGCGGCCAGGATGTGCAGGTAAAACCGCCGTTCATCAGGTGCGGGCGGCGCTTGCAACAGCAGAAGCGGTGTGCGGGTGATGCCCGACGCCGGATCGTATTCTGGTGCGAACTTGCGCGACAGGTTTCGGGCAATCATCGTCTTTCCGATCCCGGAGGCGCCATGCACAAGAAGCCCAGGCATACGGGTTTGTCGTGGCGCTTCGATCATGCCCTGCAAGCGGTCCAACACCTGTTCCGCCCGAGGAAAGCCGATCCAGATATCCGATTGAATGAGGGCGATCCGGCCGTCTTCTTCAGTTGTCCCTGCCCTCAATTCACCATCTCTCCACCTTGAACAATGGGCGCGATGTATCACCCGTATCGATCGGGCGCAGCCCTTCGGTTGTCGAGACGGCCGAGTTCGTGCCCTTCAATGTCCCTTTTCTTTCACGGGTTCTGCGTTCGGCCTTCGTCAGGCCCCGGCTTTCAGCTTCGATCTGGCGTTGCTGTCGGATCAGCTCAGCCAGCACCAGCTCATTAGACCCGGACTTGCCAAGGGCACGGGCCTTCCTCATCGCTTCGCGATATTCCCAGAGCGAGACGGGCGGAATTTCCAGGTTTCTGTACCGCGCCTCAACATACCGGCCATCGTCCAGTTCGACCCAGATCATTGAGATATCGCGAGGATCGTAGCGAACGACCACCTTTCCATCCCCGCGCCCAATGTGGCCTGCAAGGGCATCGGACCAGTACCTTATCTGGAACAGATGGATGCCGTCACGCCTGATCTTGCGCGGTTCACTCGGCAGGAAGCTCACCTGAAAGGCTTCCATCTCGAAGGGGATGTCGCCTGTCATTTGCTCTGAGAGCGCCTCCCATTTGGCAACGGGCGTGCAGCCAAGACTTGAATGAATGCTGTTGTTGTAACGGCAGATTTCCAGAGCAAACCAGCGATCGAATTCGCTCAACGTCATCGTGGCCTTGCTTTCGGCGTCATAGTCGCCCTTTGCCGCGATCGAGGATTGCGTTGTTCCCGGCAACAGGTGAACGGCCCCCATCATGGTGCCGATCAACCGTTCGATGTGACCACCGAAGTGAGGACTTGCTGGCGGTCGATAGACCAGATCGATCCCCCAATCCGCACAGGCCGACCGAAAGGCGCGCGACCGGAAATCGCGACCGTTATCGACGTGGATGCTGTGCGGTTTGCCCTGTGCCGGCCAAGGAACATCGCACGCCAATTCCGCAAGAAGTTCCTCCTTGAGGGTCACCGCCTGTGTCAGGCAAAGCGCCACTGACAGACGCGAAGGTGCCTCGAGAGAGGTGTAATATCCGGTCACCATCCGCGTTGCGACGTCGATCGCCAGCGTGACCCAAGGCCGCCCAATTGGTTTGCGTTCAAAGCCGTCGACAAGAATGATGTCCGCCGGTGTATGATCAATTTGGACGATCTCCAGTGGCATACTGGCCTTGTTCTCACCTGTGACCGGCGCAAATTTCTGGCGGGCCGCCTTTGCGCCCTCTCGTGCCTTCGCAACTTCGCGGGCATCCATCGCATCCAGACGACGCTGAACCGTTCGCCGTGTCGGCGGTTGCAAGCCCTCCTGCCAGCAAGCGCTGCGGATTTCTGTCACGACGCGCGACAAGCTCGAACGCTCCCGGCGCAAGAAATAGCGGCGAAGGTGCTCCTCGATTACCGCTTCGACTTTGCTGGATATTAACATCGTCCCGGTCGGGCGGCCCCGTTTCCGCGGAGCCAGAGCGCTGGTGCGCCCACCCTCTTCCGCCAACCGTTTTATCCAACGCCAGACCGTCGCCCTGCTGACACCAAGCTCCCAAACGGCGTCATTGATGCCACGTTCCAGGCTGCCAGTCCCATTGAGATATGCCTGAACAAGAGGGCGCAGCACCGCGGCCCTGCGCGCCTCTTCAGCACCAACGGCAACGGAGTCTTCGCCATCATCATTCATCGATATTTGCCGCAAATGTCTGTGAACCCTGTCTCAGGTTTAAGGGCAAAAATATCAGAATTAAAGGCAAAATCTCATATTTAAGGGCAAAACTCAGCCGTTGATTTCGTTGGATTTCCCATCTCACAATTAAGGGCTACGCGACAGGTGCCGCAGAACCGTGTCATCGCTGACACCGACGCCTAAACGGCGCAAGAGCCGCTCGGCAGGCCGTCCACCCGTGGCATGCCCCAGGTGACCGACAATGTCATCAGCACGCGAAGTTCGACGTGCAAATGGGCGCGCAATTGACGAGGTGTAGTCTGAAAACGTCCGTCGCGGGCACGTGGAAGCGGGACATCGCCATCTGCAGACCCAGAGTGCGACTGTTACCTTGTCGCCATGTGCGGGTAAATCCTGCAGTCGCCTTTGCCGCCACCCGTGACGACGCCGAGAATGCAAACCACAATCTGGGCAGATGCCTCTCGGTGCCAAAACGCCCGATACAAGCCACTCGCCGGAATCACGCCGCTTAACGCCTTGAACCCAAACGTCGCTCCCGGGCGACCAGTGCTTTTTTGAAATCACGACTATCCCTCCTGAAAGCTCCAAGCTCAGGATAGTTGCACCACACAGATTGAGGCAGAACCCAATTAAGGGCTACGCGACACCTGTTAAGGGGGCTCAGTCTACACACAAGCATTCAGCAGGGTTGCGAGCTAGCTGGGCGTGTCGTGCAGCAATCCGGTGCCTTAGTGCCTGTTGCTGAAACGATCGTTACCAATGCGTAGATCGCGTGACCTGCTACCCTGAACTTCCCTCGTTTTGATGTAGAGGTCCGTATCTACATGCGCTGCTCCCCAAGTTTGGACCTTCGGAAGCTGGATATTTCCAGCTCCGGCGCTGCGAGAACCGAAGTAATTACTATACAACATTGCCAATCTTCCGGACACGCCTCGCAACTCATCCAGCCTGTGTCCCTTTCTCGTGACACAGAGCCCAGACCGCTTGGTCAGCCTCGGTTATGCGGCGCTCATGACCGTAGTGGCCCGCTCGGCGCCGCACTTGAAAAAGACGTAGTACAGCACGGGTGCTGCGATCAGCGTAAGGATCGAGGCAAAGGCAAGCCCGCCCATGATCGTCGCCGCCATCGACTGAAAAAACGCATCCGACAACAGTGGCAACATCCCAAGAATTGTCGTCGCCGCGGCCAGAAACACCGGCCGCAGACGCGAGGTGGAGGCACTGACAATGGCCTCGTCCAGAGACAGAGCCGGATCGGCTGCTCGGATCAGATCGATCTCCTCAACCAGCACGATGCCGTTCTTGATCAGCATCCCCGACAGCGACAATAGCCCCAGAAGCGCGGTAAATGTAAACGGCAAACCTGACGCCAGTAGAGCCAGGCTCACGCCGTTGACCGCCATTGGCACCAGAAGCCAGATGATGATTGGCTGGCGCAGCGCGTTGAACAAAAGCACCGAAATCAACACCATGATAATGACGCTGAATGGCAATTGCGCGCCAAGGGCGGCTTGGGCCTCGGACGCGCTTTCAAGCTCTCCGCCCCACTCCATGGTATAGCCCTCGGGGATGTCCATCTCTTCAATGGTTTTTTGGACCTCGGCTTGCACCTCTGCCGCTGTCAGGCCGCGCGGAATATCAGCCCCGACGGTGATCACCTCTTCGCGATTTCGACGTTGTAGCAGCGTGTCTTGCGGCACGAAGCGGAAGCCTTCGATTACTTGTTCCATAGGCACCAGGGTGCCACCGCTCTCTGAATAAATCATGTGATCGGTCAGCGCGATCGCCGCATCTTGCGGTGCCCGGATCACGATAGGGATTTGCCGATCTCCTTCGCGGAAGGTCCCGGCGCTATTTCCTTCGGTGGCGAATTGTAGCGTCTCTGTGATGTCAGTCCGGGACACGCCCGCGTTCTGTGCGCGCTCCGCAGCGTAAACAGGGCGCAGCACCAATTCACGTTCGCGCCAGTCCTGCCGCGGGCTGATGATGTTGTCCGAAGCGGCCTGCATCCGGGCAATCGCCCGATCTGCCAAGGCGCGCAATACATCAGGGTCACGGCCAGAAAACCGCACCTCGATTGGCGCACCTCCGCCGGGGCCAAAGGCCAACCGTTTTACCCGGAATTCACCCTGCGGAAGACTTGCATTTGCAAAGGCTTCCAACGCGTCCATCTCTTGCTCGATCACTTCGAGCGAGTCCACGCGCACGATCAGGTGACCGTAGCTGGGGTTCGGATCCTCAGCCTGGTAGGTCAGCATGAACCGCGCCGCCCCTTGCCCGACAAAGGCTGTCACGGCAGAAACCGCGTCGCGGTCGCGCAACCAGTCTTCGAGAACCGCGAGATCATCAGAGGTCTGGTGGATTGATGCGCCCTGCGGCAGTTTGTAATGCACGAAATAGAGCGGCGTATTGCTGTCGGGAAAGAACTGCTGCTTGATTTGGCCGAACATCGCGTAACAAACAACGGTGCCGCCGATCAGCGCAAGAATGACCAGCCAACGCAGTTTCAAAGAGGCGCGCAGCACGGCGGCATAGCCCCGGAAGAGCGCGCCATCATACCCATCTGCCGTCCCTTCTTCGCCTTTCTTGAAAAAGTAATGCCCCAAAAGAGGGGTCGCGGTCAGGGCCAACACCCAGGACAACAGCAACGAAATCGCGATCACCGCAAAGAGCGAGAACAAGAATTCCCCCGTGGCATCTGGAGACAGGCCAATTCCGGCAAAGGCCATGATGCCGATCACGGTCGCACCCAGCAGCGGGATTTGCGTCTTGCTTGCGGCCTCTGTGGCGGCGTCGCGCGAGGATTTGCCATGCCGCATTGAAATCTGCATGCCCTCCGCCACCACGATGGCGTTGTCGACGAGCATCCCCATTGCGATGATCAAAGCACCCAGCGAGATACGCTCCATCTCAATCGCACCAAGCGCCATGAAAAACAGCGTCCCCACCACGGTCAGCAGCAGCGTGGATCCCACAACGATGGCCGCGCGCCACCCCATGAAAACCGCCAGAACCGCGACCACAATACCAACCGACATGGCAAGGTTGACGAGAAAGGCGTTCGAGGCCTCTTCGACCACAACATGTTGGCGATAGATCGACTGGATCGAGATGCCGAGCGGCAACTCCGCGCGCAACTTGTCCAGCTGGGCATCGACCCGCTTCCCGACTTCGACGATATTCTCTGTTGCAAGGCCCGCAACGCCAAGTGTGAAGGCCTCCTGCCCGTTATGACGGGTAATCAGACTGGGGTTGGCTTCGCGCCCACGAAAGATATCGGTAAAATCAAAAAGGTTGAGGACCTGTCCACCCGCGCCGACAGAAAGGGCTGCGATTTCGGATACGCTATCGGATCCTTCGGGCCGTTGGAGCAGAGTTCGCCCATCCGGTCCCCACAACATGCCACCGTCAACAATCTCGTTGGCGCTGTTCACGGCGCCGGCAACAGCGGCGGGCGGAATACCCAGCGTCGCAGTAAGCGCAAGGTGCGGCTCGATGTAGATCACTTCGTTAGGCACGCCTGAGAGCACAACATCTGACACGCCATCCACCAGCAGCAACTCCCGCCTGAGGAAGGAAGATAGATCATTCACCTCTGCATCGGAGAAGCCCGGCGCTGTGACTGCATAGTAGAGCCCGTACACATCTCCAAAGCTATCGTTCACAAAGGGCGGCGTCGCCCCGCTGGGCAACGCCGCCTCGGCCACGCGATTGCGCAGCTTGGTCCAGATTTCGGGTAACTCGGAGCCGTCATAGGTATCCTGCATGTTCACAGTGATCCAAGACAGGCCAGGCTGGTTCATGGACTCAATGTCCTTGACCTCGCCCATCTTCTGAATCGCGGATTCCAGCGGTTCAGTTACCTCACGCGACACTTCTTCGGCAGAAGCGCCGGGATACTGGGTGACAACCACAGCGGTCTTGATAGTAAAGGCAGGGTCTTCCAGTCGGCCGAGGTTCGCAAAGCCCCAGATACCACCCAGCAGGCAGATCAACATGATGATCCAAGTGTAGATCGGGCGGTCGATGGATCCGCGCGCAACATCCATGGTGTTAGTCTCCGAAGCCAATAAAGCGGCGCACGGCAGTGCCATCGGCCAGCGCGCTCGCGCCGCTGACGACAATCTCTTGACCGTCGCTCAGACCCTCAACGACTTGAGCAGTGCCGCGATTGGTCGGCTCTATTGTGATTGGGGTTCTGGTCACAGTGCCCCTGCTGGCTCCGGTCGGGCCAAAGACCATGACATAGGTCTCATTGTCATTCCCAATCACGACGGCTGAGGTTGGCACCTCAAGACTTTGACCGCCGGTTTGCAAGACCGCTGTGACTTCGACGGAGGACCCCGGAAGAACGATCAGATCTTCGGGCAAGGGCATGCCAAGCGTGATGGAGTAGGTCTGCCCGATCTCCGCCGTCTCGGCATTGTATTCACGCACCTCAAGCGGGAAGCTGCGATCGCTTGCCGGAAATTGGGCCGTGAACACCACGTTGGGATCTTGGCCCGCGCGCTGAAATAGCGTTTCGGGTACGTCGATCTCGATCCGCAGTTCGGACAGATCGTGCAGCCGCACAATCGGCGTGCCAGCGGTTACCGTTGAGAAATTCGGCACCAGACGCGAGGCGACAATACCGTCAAAGGGCGCAACCAGCGTGGCATGTTCCAGGTTCCGCTGTGCGTCACGCAGAGCAACATCGGCGATTGTCATAGTTGTCCGCGCATCCTCAAGGTTGGTTTCCGCGACCGAAGACCCGGCCAGCTTTTCAAACCGTTCCACAGTGCGCCGTGCCTGATCTTCGTTCGCTTGCGCTTGTTCCAGCGCCAGCTCAAAAGGCTCCAGATCCATCCGAGCCAACGCGCTGCCCTTGGAGACCGCCGCCCCCTCGTCCAGCGACAATTCGACGATCTGTCCACTGACTTGAAACGCCAGATCAACGGTAGCCCGTGCAACAACCTTGCCAAAGAAAACGCGCTCTAATTGGGACGCGCCCGCGGTGACTGGCGCAAGCTTCACGAAAGGAGCGTCGTCCGCGTGGGCCGCCGTGACGATCACTCCCAACGCAATGCCCAGCATACCGCCAAAACGGCAAGTGAATCGCATCGCCCGATGGGCAATCTCATAAGCTTTGACCATGCTTAGCCTTCCTTGTTCTCTGTAGGGTCTGCCTCGGGTTGCGAGGCAGCCGTGGTGCAAAGCTGCCGAAGCGTTACGAGTTGCTGAATCAGGTCTGCGCGATCCCGTGCGGTCATGCCGGCGGTTTTGGCCGCACGCTGCACGAAGTCCGACAGCTCGGCCACGTCCAGACCCCTTTTCGAAAAAACCTGCGCATGCGGTACAAGCGTGTCGAAGATTACCGCGCGAAAACGTTCGGCCGACTGCTGCAGAGCCTCTTCGCTGACGGCATTGACCCCGTCGATGAAATCCTGCGCATTCGGCATTGTCTGTATCGTGTCGTACCCACGGACCACCATTCGGTCGAAGATCAGGTCAAGCCTGGCCCCCAATGAATTCGCCGCCTGCAAGTCTGCGTGGATCTCTGCAAGGGCAAGGTCCGTGTATCGTTTGATCAATCCGCGCAGGATATCGTCCTTGTTGCGAAAATGATTGTAGAGCGTCTGACGCGACACGCTCGCTACTTCGCACAGGTCGCTCATGCTGGTGCGCTTCACGCCGTAACGCGAAAAGACATGCAGTGCTGCGTCCAATATTGTTGATTCCAGTTCGGCCATCGACCCGTTCTGCCTTTGCATGAAGGCCGAAAGTGGACAAAAGCACCAAGATTGTCAATCTGTAAATCTGTAAAACTGCGTCCAGAAAGCCGCGGTTCTCCTAGTCGGCCGCCTGGTGCGGTCTTGTGGGTCAGGCATTGCGACCTGTGCGCATACCCTCGGTATCGATGCGCCACATCCGATATCGCCCCTGCCCAGTCACTTCGCGGGTCAAACCCTTTGCCTCCATCCACGCCAGATTGCGCTGAACGGCGGCGCGGCTGGCTCCGGTCATGGACTCAGTCATTGGGGCGGAGACCAAGGGCCATTGAGAGAAAGTGTTTCGCAAGGCGACCGGCGTGCGGCCAGACAATTGCGCCATGATGGTCTCTGCGCGCGCGGTCCACGCTTCGATATCGTCAAGTGTTCGCGTCGCCGTTAGAATTGCGCTGTTCATCCCATCCAGCCAGTGGGCCAGGCGTTCGGGTGGCAAGCCCGAGACACGCAGCCCCCCTGCCCCGCCCATGGCGAGCGGTGCGAAGATGGCGCCGCTTCCGTCGCTGGCCGCGATCCTGGACGCGGTGACGGCGGCTTCCATCAGGTCGTCGTGCCCACCGAGGCCCGCCAAGCCCCAGAGATGAAAACCCATGCAAGCCCGCGTGATTGGATGCAAGTCGCCCGCAGCGGCCATGACGTCCAGCCATCCGCCTGCGCGATCCCCGAAACGCTCAGCGCTGTCTTCAATATTCTCGGGGTCGCGGCGATCCAGGAAGGCGGCCAAATCGGCCTCCGGTCCGGGACCGCCTGTCAGGCGTCGAACAGCCCAGTGGGCGCGTGCCAGCGCATTTGGGTCATCCTGTGCACCTGACAGCCGCATCGATACCCAGAGCGCCAGACGATCAAAACTCACCCGATCCCCTGCAAACCAACTGAGGTCCGCCGCCTCGATCAACGCGAGCCGATGCCGCCAACCTTCCGGGCCTCGCAGCAGCCGGTCATCCAGAGCCCCCAGGCGTCCAGCCACGCGGGCCAGCCGCGCAGCGTGAAGCCCCTCTGCCCTTGTCCAGTCTTCGATGACAGCAGTGTCGGGCGGTTCTGCCCGCGGCCCGGGAGGCAAATCATCCGGCTCTTCTTCGAGTGGCCCAGGCAGGAACCAGAGATCATCCTCGCGAGCCTCTTCCTCCCCTTCGATTGTGATGAGGGGGTCGTCAAAATCATCATTCAAAGTAGAGGCCTGTGGTCTCATATGTGCAAAATACTGTGTTTTTGCACATTACCCAAGTGATTTTGATGCAGTTGCCCACGCTCTTTATATGGTACGCGTGCGCGGCTGTCGGCGGAACCTCTCAGATCGGGCTCAGCACAAGGAAACCAAGGGTTTTTGGACGAGCACGACGAGAGAGCACTTACTTGCATTCGTTTACAAACGGTCGTTTATTGATGATACATAAAATTGCAAACGGCCCGTTTTCATGCCCCTGATAGGCTACGCCCGTGTTTCCACAGAGGATCAGACCCCCCTGCCCCAGTCTGAGGCCCTGCAAACTGCGGGTTGCGTCGAGATCTTTGAAGAGCACGCCTCGGGCGGCAATCGCGCGCGACCGGTGCTGGCACGCGTACTCGAACGCGTCCAGAGCGGCGATACGCTGGTCGTTGTGCGGATCGACCGGCTTGCGCGGTCCTTGTCGCACTTGCTGGAGGTGATCGAGCGTCTGGAGGCCAAGGGAGCTTTCTTCCGCTCCCTGCAGGACCCTATCGACACCGCTTCCCCGCAGGGCAAGTTTACGCTGCAGGTTCTGGGCGCTGCTGCCGAGTTCGAGCGCGCGCTGATACGTGAGCGCACGAAGGCCGGGCTTGCCTCTGCGCGCGCCAAAGGGCGCGTTGGTGGCAATCCTGGGCTACGCGCCAAGGATCCCGCTGCGCTGCGCAAGGTGCGGCTTGCGCGACAGGACGGCTACATGGAGCGCCTCAACGAGACCGCGCAGGATTGGGTGCCCCATGTGCGCCGCTTGCGGCCGGATATGGCCTGGGAAGACCTGCTGCGGATCATCAATGGCCCCCTGCCCCCAGATCGCCATTGGACACAAAGCCGACTGCTCCGCGGTGTGAAGGCATATGTGCGCGACGGGTTCCTTCCTGCCGAGGTGCTTGGGCGCGCCGGACGCCGCGAAACCGATGACCGCCTACCGGCCATCGTCGCAGCGATCAAAGGCGCGGACCCCGAGATCACGCTGCAGGAGATCTGCGACCGGCTAGAATCGATGCGCGAACGGACCCCTCGAGGTCGTGCTAGCTGGCAGCCGTCTTCGGTCAAAATGTTGCTCGAACGCGCTGAAAGGCTGGGGTTGCTGAAGTCCGCGCATCAACAACAATCTTGAGAATCTTCCACGCCATGGAACGATTGCAGCGTTGCAGCGCACTTTGCGGGCGTGTGAATGAGTTCACGACGCGCAACCGAAGTTTCACGCTCAATCCGTCGTGCAATTCCCGGCTCCTCATGGCTGGCACGCGGCGATCAGTGAGCCAGACACAAGGCCTCAGTCGGGCATGAATTTGAGATGGCGTCGAGTTGAGCTACAGTGCGCTCCCAGCGGTTTCCAATTGCCTCCATTAGCTGAAAATCGACTTAGCGAGGACCTGCACAATGATAGAGGTCCCTGCCCTAGAATTTGCGACGACGGTTCCTGAACCTGGGTCTTCGGAAGGCATCTGTCATCGATCATACTAAGCGGATCTTCTAAACAGCAAAACTGGGGGCAGTTTGTCCTCTGACATTCGGTGACGGGAGCCATAGGTTGTGCTGACGCAAGAACGTGGTCCGCGGTTGCTTTCCAGTGTTCGCCGAAGCCATTTAGTAAGCGCATCGGCTTCTTTGAGTTTGAACTCATGATCACTGTACATTCTCTGAAACCTTGAGTGGCGCGGATCATTTCTCTTCGTCCCTCAATAATTTGATCTCATCGGATTGGTGTCGCGGGTCGGTGAGGTGTGATTGAATTCGTCGCGGCAACGCTGTGCCTTGTGTTGGATCCTGTTCCCAGGATGCAGGCAACAAGGATGCCCCCTACCCGGCTGAGGATCATGGACCCGTCAGCCGACACGGCGTTGACTATCCTTACTCATGGAATGCGTTTGGTCTGATCGTTTGGGCACGGCACCCAAGTATCAATGTAGTTTTGAGTATCGATCCAGTTCGGTCGGGGATTTGCCGTATGTCTGTCGGTGCGTTGGCTGTTCCGGCATGAGCCGTCGCTGTGGAGAAGCGAGGCGCTTGCGATAACTAGTCTGCGCCAGATTGGCTCGTGAACCGCAAGTTTGTGCGTGCTGTTAACAGCTGTTAACTCGGGAGGGTGCGTGGCTTCCCTAGTAGCGCTTTGGTCCGACAGCACAATTTGTGGATAAATTCCTTGACTTAACAGGGTGAATCACGGCCATTAGAGTCAAGTTGCGCAAATAAGCGCGTTCGAGCAGAGAAATTGCAACTATGTTTCAGACGGCACCCATCGAAGCGGCGTCCCAATCCGAGCTTACAAGCCAGATGGCCGCGCGTCTACACACGGCGCTCACGACGCATCTTCAACAGGCCTACGCGCCCGATCAGCGGAAAAATCTGAGACTATTCAGCGCAACAGAGACTGCTGACCTACTTGGCGTGACCGGTCAATTCTTGCGCAAGTGCCACAGCGATGGGTCGTTGCCTGAGCCGGCAGTCATCAAGAATGGACGACGCTTTTATTCCGGGAACGAGATCCTGCAAGCGCGCCATTTTCTCGAGGCAAGCTCTCGAAAGCCGGGAAAATACCTTCCTGGGCGTCGCGAAGGTGACAAGCTGCAGGTCATTCAGCTGATGAACTTCAAAGGTGGATCTGCGAAGTCCACCTCTGCGATCCATCTGTGTCACTACCTTGCTTTGAGTGGCTACCGCGTTCTGGCGATTGACTTGGACCCACAAGGGAGCCTCACGGGCTTTTGCGGGATTCAAACTGAACTGGAGTTTGAAGGCGCGTCAATCTACGACGCGCTGCGTTATGACGATCCTGTGCCGATGTCAGAAGCTGTCGTGGAAACCTATTTCCCTGGCTTGCATTTGGCCCCTGCCCGCCTTGTGCTGAGCGAATTTGAGACTGAAACAGCGGTCAATGCGGGGCGCGGTGTCGCGTTCTTTGAGAAGCTCAGTCTAGCGATCCAGTCCGTTGAGAGCGACTACGATGTAGTTGTGATCGACAGCCCGCCAGCTCTGGGTTTTTTGACTCTGACCGGTCTTTATGCCGCGACCTCCGTTATCGTGCCGATGACGCCAAGCATGCTCGACCTTGCCTCTACACAGCAATTTGTCGAGATGACATCTGCCTATCTCGGGGTGATCGAGGACACAGGCGTCAAGCTCGATCATGACTTCTTCTCTTTTCTCATCACGCGCGACGATCCGAGCGATATTCCGAGTCAGCAGATCGTGAGCCTGATGCGCGCCCTCTTCCAGGATCGTGTCGTTGGAGCGACCGGACTGCGCAGTACTGCCATTGGCGACGCGTCGATGCTCAAGATGTCGATCTACGAGGTTGCACGATCCGAGATGACGCGGTCGACCTACGATCGGGCGAAGAACAGCATGGATGCTGTAGGTGCGGAGATCGCAGGGATGCTTCAACAGGCATGGGGGCGGTAGTCATGGCAATGGGGAAGAATAAGACGGGTATCATGGCTGCGATCACAGCCGCAAGCGAGGTGTCAAAGGAGGGTGCGTCCGACAGAGCCCATCGGACCTTGCCCAAGGGGACAATCGGTTCTGTCCGCGCCGGCCTCGGGGGCATTCAGGAAATCGACACCAACTTGATCCTTGCCTGGGGTCCAAAGGATCGGCTGGATATCGAGTTAACAGCTGTTAACAGTGACGCGGCAAATGCATCTATTCAAGATCTTGCGACCAGCATTGCTGAGTCCGGACAGCAAGTTCCAGTGCTATTGCGTCCATCAAAGGATCGTGACGGCCATTTTGAAGTCATCTATGGCCAGCGACGCATACTTGCCTGTCGCCATTTAGGGATGCCGGTGCGGGCTCTGATCCGCACACTCGATGATACCGATGCTCTAATGGCGAAGGGGCTCGAGAATGCAGGCCGTGCGGAGCTGAGCTACTATGAACGTGTTCGGTTCGCACAGGCGATCTTGGAGCAGGGATACTCCCGTGCGGAAGCATGCCAAGCTTTGGCGATCAGCAAGAACACTCTCTCGCAGCTTGAACGTATCAACCGGCTTGTGCCGGTAGCGGTCGGAGAGGCAATCGGCGCGGCCCCAGGGGCAGGGCGCCCCAAATGGACGACCCTCGCAACAGCGTTCGAGAAGGAGCAACTCTCGGAGGAGCGTGTATTGGATGTACTTGGTCAATCTGGCGATCTTGATTCCGACGGGCGGCTGGAACTCGCCATCAAGGAAATTGGCAAGCGAGGAAAGCAAGAGCGATCAGTTGAACAGCGCTCGCCCGTTCCTGGTGTGCAGATCAAGAGTGGGAAATCGGGACTCTCAGTAACCGTTAAGCGGGTAGGGGAGAACACAAGATTCGCGAATTGGCTGGATCAGAATCTGGACCAGCTCATACAAGATTCCTTCGATCGGTTCCGATCAGAGAACCACGAAGGATAGCGGCGGTTAACAACTGTTAACCGCCAAGACGGAGGCACTGAGCAGAAAGGAGGACGGCACAAAAGAAAAACCCTCGAAACCGAAGTCCCGAGGGCTGCTGCGCACAAGGCGCGATTTGTTTTGACACTACAATCTTAGCAGCCCGCGAATCGCTAAACAACGAAAAACGTCTTCGGGCGAACAGGTTTTCTGTGCCTAGCTAAGAGATGACAAAATTCAATGAGGCTCCGCATGGAGCGACTGGGACAGACATGCCTCAGAAGGGTGGAGGTTTGTCTAATACCAACCAACCCTCGGGGTGGCGCAAAGCGACGGCCGGACTGGCGGTTGCTGAACAGCACGCACAAGCTGGTGAAAGATCAACCGTGCCCAAGTCACAGGCCTTTGTCGCCGTGAAACGCGTTGGTGCGCATATAGGCCTCAAGGCTGGCGACATGCTGCTTCTCGACACGCTTGGGGCCTTCACACAAGCCCAGGATTGGGAAGAGGGACAGCGTCCGATCGTCTGGGCGTCCAACTCTTATCTGATGGAGCAAACAGGCTTCTCGCTCTCGGCGCTCAAGCGCCATGCCAGGCGTCTGGCCGAGATCGGCGTGATTGCCTTCAAGGACAGTCCAAATGGCAAGCGATGGGGCCACAGGGACGCTGACGGTCGTATCCTCGAGGCTTACGGATTTGATTTGTCGCCGCTGTCGGCTCGCGCCGAAGAGTTTGAGCATCTCCATGCCGAACTACAGGCTGAACGTGAACTCTGCCAGCGCCTGAAGCGCCAGATCACAGTTGCGCGCCGAATGATCCGCGCGAGGATCGAAGCGGCCCAGAGGGGTGCTCTGAGTGGCCCCTGGACACAGCTCTCAAGCCTCTTTGAGGATCTTCTGCACCGCTTGCCACGCCGGAACACGGCCTCTGAGGCGCTTGAGCGGCTCCTAGGTTGGTTCAGAGAACTTCAGGAGCGTGTCGAGGCGACCTATCTCAAGGCAGTTCGAGCGGAAGAAGTTGTGGAAAACATGCCCGCAACCACTGAACCAGAGCCAAAAGAGATTCAAGAAATGGACCCCAGGGAGGTCATTTCTGAACCTCATATACTAATTACAACTCAACTAAATCCTGTAACCTGTAATCGCTCAGAAACTGAGCAAGCGGCGACCGTGGTGCCAAATGCGCCACCGGAAGAGAAGGTCGATACGGAGTTGGAAGACTGGGTGGTTGAAACACGTAGGAAACGTGGTGCAGCGCTTGATTTGCCGACTGTGATGCAGGCTTGTCCTGAATTCGCGTCCTGGGCCCGCAATATGGGCGGGTACTTGAAGGATTGGGGCGATCTGCATCGGGTTGTCGGGCAGCTAAGGCCGATGATCGGCGTCTCAGAGTATGCTTGGAACCTAGCTCAGGACCGTCTCGGGCCCCAAGTCGCGACAGCAGCGCTCGTTCTCACGTTTGACAAGCATTGCGCCGGCGAAGTGGCGTCTCCGGGTGGATATCTGCGGGGTATGGTCGAGAAGGCTGGGGCAGGGGAGCTGCATCTAGAGCGTAGCTTCTATGGCCGGCTGGGCGGACAGGCTGCGTGATAGAATGGTAAAGCAGGTGTCCTACATTCAGCGTTCCAAGTCGAGCATGCGGAGATTGCCGCCCTTATTCTCCGCGCGGTCTGCGGTGTTTGTTATTGTCTTGCGGAGATTGTGCCGTATAATCTCCGCAAAGAGTGCGTAAAATATGACCTACATTCACGAACTCCCTGATTGGCCCCAGTTTACCTGGGACAAGGCCAAGCTGTCGTCCCAACTTGCTGCGGTCCGTCACCGCCAAGGCAAGCTCTTGGGGCGCATGGAGGGTCTTGGCTTCGATCTTCGCAACGAGGCGATGCTCAGGACACTGACCAGTGATGTCGTGAAAAGCAGCGAGATCGAGGGGGAAACGCTCGACAAGGATCAGGTTCGATCGTCTATCGCAAAGCGGTTAGGTCTGGAAATTGGCGGACTGATCCCGTCTGATCGCCATGTTGATGGTGTCGTCGAGATGATGTTGGACGCGACCCAAGCGTATGACCAGCCACTGGATGCGGAGCGTCTGTTCGGCTGGCATGCGGCTCTCTTTCCAACCGGGCGAAGCGGAATGACTCGGATCAGGGTAGGGGGGTGGCGTGACGGTCCCATGGAGGTTGTATCAGGACCTTATGGCCGCGAACGCGTGCATTTTGAGGCGCCAGACGCCGAACGGTTAGACCCTGAAATGGCGCGCTTCCTGACCTGGTTTAATCAGTCCTCCGAGGCGGATCCCGTCATACATGCCGCCATCGCCCATCTGTGGTTTGTCACCATCCACCCCTTCGATGATGGCAACGGCCGCATCGCGCGGGCGATCGCAGACATGGCCTTGGCGCGATCCGAAGGCAGCGCGCAGCGGTTCTACAGCATGTCGACGCAAATCCGACAGGAGCGGAGCGATTATTACGACATGCTCGAGTCGACGCAAAAAGGGGGGCTTGATGTCACGGCGTGGCTCGTTTGGTTTCTGGCTTGCCTTGACCGCGCATTTGATGGTGCCGAGATCATCCTTGAGGCCGTGTTCAGGAAGGCGCGGTTCTGGGAGAAATATGGAGCGGCGAACATTAACGACCGGCAGCGGGACATGCTCAACCGCCTTTTGGATGGGTTCGACGGAAAACTCACAACGTCGAAATACGCGAAAATCGAAAAGTGCTCACAAGATACGGCATATCGCGACATCCTCGATCTCATCGACTTGGGCGCCCTGGCTAAAGATGAGGCTGGTGGACGTAGCACCAGCTATTCCCTGACGGCAACCTAAAAAGGCTCGTCTCAGGGGAAGCCCGAAACGCTTGCTCCAAGGAAGTATCAGCCAAGCACCAGTGAGGCTTGCCGGTTTGGGGCAAACCTAAGTCTTTGATAAAGCTTGTAAGTCAGAAGGTTTAAGGACTTATTTGCCGATGTATGTTGCCAATCTTGAGGTGCTGAGTGCAATGAAGATGAAACGCGGTTGTGACGGCCTTGGAAGTCCTCGGCCTGTGCCTCCGGGGTAGCAGAAAGGGAAAGTGTCCTTCGGGTTTTGTGACTGACAGTTGAGGGACCTTGGGGTGCCTCGGACGGGTTCCGGTCTGCCGTTCCGGATGAAGGGCATTCACATGCAACCAGGTGTCTTGCGCGTGCTGCGCGCGACCGCTGCCTCTTGGTGGCGGCACAGAGAGCTGCGCCGAACCGGCGAGAAGGAGCTGGCACGGCAGCTCGAGCGGACGGCCGTTCTCCGCGATCTCGGCTATCTCAAGCAGGCCGCGTCATTGCCAAATGCGCATGTGATCTGCGGAGACGGTGGGACATTCCTCCATCTCGGTTGGACCACCGTGTCGAGTTTCGCGCCGATCGAGCGCTTTCCCTTGGCCGCCCTCGCGGTCGCACGAGGAACCCGTTCATCGATATCCGACCCATCAGTGACGTCATCGCTTTCGCGAACTTGCCGCGGGTGGCGCGGGACAGATCTGTCGACCCTGACCATTCAGGTGCCGGCCAGTCTGTCTCGCTGACCACCTACATCGACATGGTCGAAGCCCTCGGTGCCAGGATCGCCAACGATCCGCGGCCCTGTCGGTCAATCTGATCACCACTCCCTCTCACAAACATTCGAAAGGAGGCCAGCCATGGCCCGATCCCCCACGCCCAAATTCGATGCCTCCGAGGTCATCACAAACGAAATCATCCGCATCATCGAGCGCGGCGTCCTGCCGTGGCGCAAGCCCTGGACCGCAGGCGGCAGCTCACGCCCCCTGCGCGTGGGCGGCGAACCCTACCAGGGGGTGAACAACTTCCTGCTGACGATGCGGACCGTGATGGCGGGCCACAGCTCTCCCTTCTGGATGACTCTGCCTCAGGCCAATGCGTTGGACGCAAAGGTCCGCAAGGGCGAGAAATCCTCTGTCGTCGTCTATTACGGCCAAAGCCGGAAAGACGCGGGCGGCGAGGACGACCGCAGCGATGGCGATGATCGCTCCGAGGAAGCCCGCATCTTCCGCTTCCAGAAATCCTACCGCGTGTTCAATGCCTGCCAGATCGATGGCCTGCCCGACAGCTTCTTCCCAGACCCGGAGCCCGCGCCCGAGCATCCGCCGTCCGAGCCCATCCCGCACATGCAGGCGTTTTTCGATGCCATCGACATCACGACCGTCTTCACGGGCACGGAGGCGTACTATTTGCCCCCCGTGGACAAGGTCTACATGCCATCCATCACGCGGTTCCAGGACCCGCGCAATTTCTACGGGGTCTGGGCGCATGAGCTGGCCCATGCCACGAAGGCCCGGCATCGACTGAACCGTGATTTCGGGTTCTCGAAGTTTGGCAACACCTCTTACGCGCGCGAGGAGATCGTCGCGGAATTGACCTCGGTGTTCCTGGGTCAGACGCTCGGCTTTACGGCGCATACGCTCGAGATGAATGCTGCCTACCTCCATAACTGGTTGCGCGTTCTTCGGTCGGACAAGGGTGCGATCTTCAAGCACGCCGCGGATGCGCAGCGCGCCTGTGATTACCTGATCGCCAGATCGGAGGCGGGCAGGGCAGGGGGCCGAGCCAAGGCCGCCTGACCACAGGGAGAACGGAGACGCCCATGTCACGTAAGGAACCCAAGACGCTGCGGGTGGCCTGCTTCAACGACGGCCGCCGCAAGATCATCACCTTCAAGCACGGCGCCTATTGGTGGAGCCCGTCCGAGGGCGCTTATCCGCTCTCGGCGGCACTTGAGACCATCAAGCACCAAGGCGGCTGGATCGAAACCATCCCCAACCCGAATTACAGACCCAAGCGATTGTTCGGGTAGGGCCCCTTCTGCTTCTGTCCTGCCGCCAGGGGGAAAAAGAAAAAGATGCCGTAATGGGGCTGTCGGCGAATCGAGCACGTTTCGCTTGTTTGTCAGCA
>NZ_NSBT01000045.1 GCF_002285435.1 Actibacterium ureilyticum | reverse complement strand
GCCTCCCCAGCTCGGCTTCGCGTGTCGCAGGGGAGAACGGCCCTTCGGTCCGTCGCGCATTCGGCCATGCGGCCTCACCGCGGCGTCGTACCCGGCATCCCGGTTTGCCCGCCTCGCGAGCACGTTCCTCCCTGGCCGCTCCGCCGGATTGCGCTCTGGTCTGTTTTGCGGGGCAAAACGATCCCGCCGCTCCATCCGTCTCCCGCGTCCGGTCGGGCCGTTTGCCTGCTCGGGTCGGGCAAACCTACCGTCAAAACACACACACATGAGCGCGGAAGCATATCCTCCGGATGGCCCCCAAATCAGCCCGCGTCAAGGATCGCAAAACTTTTCGGCGAGGGCGGGGTCTATGGCGTTGGACGGTCCCGTGCGTGAGCGCGCGCATGTGTCGGGTGCTGCGCGCGGAAAACTTTTGCGCCCGGCAAGCCGGCGGCTGCGCCGTCCCTGACCCAGGCAGATTCGGAAACCAGGCATTCGGCCATGCCCCCACACTCAAGTGGTGGCCTTGGAACCGAACACTGGAGACCAGACATGGCTTACGACACTGCAAACACCTACGAGACCATCGAACTTTTCGGGCTGACCGAGAAGGACGCGCAGCTGCCGATCCCGGAAGATCACATCCTGACCGACCACATCATCCGCGAGAGCTTCGAGGCTCTGCTCGGTCCGCTGCGCGGGACCGGCCTTGAGGCAGAAATCGAACCGCTGGCCCATGGGCTCGCCACGATCCTGCAGCGGCGCAAGGTGGCACTTGGCAAGGAGGTCGACCGCACCGCTGACAAGATCGGCGCGCTGGCAAAATCCCACGATGGATCGGAGATCGCCGAGACCGCGCTCGAAGAGGCGCAGGCGCGCTTTGTGCAGCTGCGCGAGATCGTCAGCGCCATCGAGGTGATGAGCGAGGCGGCGGCAGAATGCTACGAGATCGAGACCGGGCACGCCTACATTCCGGCAGCCGGGTCGCGCGCAAGCGTCCGGGCGAAAGAGACCGGGGCGGTCTTCGAGGCACGGCAGCTCTTGGAGCAGCACGACCGCGAAACCGCCGAGAAGTCGAAAGTCGAGGGGGTGCCCCTGATCGTCTCGGGCGCCACCGACTGGACCGATGTCGATGTGATCTTCAACACGCTCGACAAGGTTCGCGAGCGGATCAAGCAGAACCGCAATCAGGAAATCTTCCTCTGCCACAAGGGTGGCAAGCACGGGGCGGAGATGATCGTGGCTCGGTGGGCCCGGGCACGCGGGGTCGCGCAGGCGCGGTTCGATCCGCGCTGGTCCGCGCACGGGCGGGCGGCACCGTTCAAGTGCAACGACGAAATGCTGGACGACAAGTTCGCGGCGACGGGGGTTGTGCTCTTCGGCGGCAACGGGGTCGCGCTGAACCTCGGGCAGAAGGCGGAAGCAAAAGGCCTGACGGTCATGCGGGTTGCGGACCCGGCGAAGAGGGCGTCGCAGGATTGAAGAGAGAGGGTCGCCTTCGGGCGGCCCTTTCGTCGTTTCTTATGGGTGTGGACGTTCTCCAAATCACTTTGCCTAGCAATTTCCTGTTTTGATAGGTATATGAATGCCAAGCAAAACTTGGAAATGATTGGCATGACACCTCTCAGCAGCATCGCAATGAGCGCCTATACCGATCTGGTGCGTCTCCTGAAAGATGACGCGCTGTCCGGTGTGGAAGGCAAGCCCACGCTCAAGGAGCGCGGCGACAAGGGCTATTGGTACGCCGCGCGCCGTGTCGGAACCGAGATGCAGTTCATCTATATCGGCGAGGACAGCAAAGAGACGCGCGCGCGCATCGACCGGATCGAAGAGCTGCGCGCGACCGCCAAGGAGCGGCAGGCAGAGCGGTCGCGACTCGTTCGACTTCTGCGGGCCGAAGGCATGGCACCGACCGACCGGGCGACCGGTTCCATCCTGTCGGCCATGGCTGCAGCCGGAACCTTCCGGCTGGGTGGTACCATCGTCGGGACGAACGCGTTCCGGCTTTATGAAGGCGAGCTTGGTGTTCGTTTACCCCTGGGGGGTATGGCCAATACCGGCGACATCGACATCGCCCAGTTCGAAAAGCTCAGCGTGGCGTTGCAGGATCAGGTCGATCCGGGTCTCGCCGAAACGTTCTCGGCGCTCAAGTTTGATCCCCTGCCGGCACTCGACCAAGGCCGTACCTGGCGATGGGCCCAAGGCGGCAGTGGCCAGCTGGTCGAATTCCTGACCCCGGCCTTCGGAGATGAGACCATTCGAGAGCTGCCCGCATTGGGCGTGAACGCCCAAGCGTTGAATTATCTCAACTTCCTGATCGCCGAGCCGATCCATGCGGCGGCGATCTATCGATCCGGCGTTTTGGTCCAGGTCCCGCGCCCGGAGCGCTATGCAATCCACAAGCTGATCATTGCCGATCGAAGGCGTGACGGAGCGGGGAGCCTCAAATCGGCGAAGGACCGGGAGCAGGCGGCGTTCCTGATTGAGGCGATGGCCGAGGACCGGCCCGATGATCTGTCGCTGGCCTATGCCACGGCCATGGAGGTCGGGCCGCGCTGGCGGGAGCATATTGGGAAATCATTGAAGCGGATGCCTGAGACCAAGGTGATGCTCGACAGCTTGGGCGCGTGATCGCGACAACATAATTGCATTAATCGGTGGCCCGCAGCGGCCAGCACCGTCATCCCCATTCCATCGAGCCGTCGACACTAGGCCCATCCGCATCGGGTCTGGTGGAAGGCTATGCGCGCGTCATGCGAATCTACGACAGCTCTAGACATGGGCGATGGCGACGACGCGCTTGAGGCTGAAGACCAGCACGATCCTGGCGTGGCGTTTCGGAACATCGCACCCACGCGGGCGGGCTCCGTTAGCTTCCCGGCCAGGCTTGGCGGGACGAAGACGCGGATGGTGGCGTCGGCGTGATGGCAAGGGTCATGCGGATCACTCCTTCTTGCTCATAGATGTGGATCGCACGGGGTCGGCCCAATCGTGCCCTCAGCTTACGCTTCGGCAAGCACAAATACGGCTTCCACGGCGGGGCCGCGGACCCTCCGCATTTGCGCTTGCGACCGGGCCTTTTGCCCCCGTGCTGGCAGATCCCCATCGCAACAAGGAGTAACCCAAATGACCAACCACTACGTCGCCACCGTCCCCGTCAAGTTCACCGACACCGATGGCCAGGAGCGCACCCGCTTCCAACGCGTCGGCGCCATGTTCCGCAACACCCGCAACGGGGACGGCTCGGAGTTCTTCAGCCTCAAGCTCGACTTCCCGGTCGCGGTCTCGGAGCTGGTGATGTTCCCACCGAGCGCGAAAGATCCCCAGGACTGAATCCTCTCACGAGGATGGGCCGCCCTCTGAGCGGCCCGATCCCTGTTCCAGGGATGCCGTCACCGGCGCGGGTGATCGCCTACAGCGACCTGCTCTTGATGCCGGTCCCTGCGCGTTCAACGAACGCACTCCGACCGAAAGGGTCAGGCCGCGACAGACCGGCCAGTCAGCCTCAAGGGGGCCATCCACAAAAACCTGTCGGCCAGGGCCTCCCGGTTTTTGCGGCAGAGATTTGGCAGACCAAATCTGGCCCTCCTTGACCCTGCCTGTCCGCCCTGTCGGTGGGGTTTGCGCCCGCCCGCGGTTCCGTCCGAACACGTGCGTGTTCGGCCAGACCCTCGGGCGGTGCTGGGGAAGGGGACCCATTGGACAGGTGGGTCGCCCGGTGGTGAGGGCGGCAGAGCCGCGTCCCTGCGGGCCGCGGCGTGAAGCGGACACCAAGGCTGCCTGAGCCTGAATGCAACGTAAGTATAAAATTGACAGCTCGATATATTATCGTAAGGTAGGGGCAGCCTTGGTGGAAGGTGGCAGGAAATAGGGGGTCTTTCTTCCGCATGTCCCGAACAAAACGCCTGACAGAAACGGAAAAGATGCAGATCGTTCGCGAGTCCGCGGAGGGTGTGTCGACGTCTGAGCTTGCGGAGCGTTTTGGGGTCACGTCGCGGGCCGTGCGATACATCTTGAAAGCCGATGCCGAGCGCCAGGTGGATGCCGCGATCCCGGTCTCTGCGGTCAGTTTGAAGGTCACGGCTGCGGAGCTGGCGGCGCTCGACGAGGTGCTGGCGAATGCGGGGATCGAGAGCCGGGCTGAGGGACTGCGGCGGCTCATTCAGGCGGCAGGCGGGGTGTTCGTTCCGGACGCGCAGATGGCAGCCGAGATGGCGCGATACAGGGCCTCTTTGCACGAGGTCGGCAATGGGGTTGCGCAGATCGCCAAGCAGATGGCGCGGGCCAACCGGATGGGGCAGGGGGCTGATGGCGGCACGAGTGCCGAGTTCACCGAATTGCGCCTCGCGCAGATGCGCGGGCTGGCGCGGTTCATTCTAGATTCTGCTGACGAGATCGACCTGCTCCTGCGGCGCCGTCGGGACGCGATGCAGCTCGAGGCCACGGCCGCTCTGAGGGAGTTTGCCCATGCGGCTGAATGATGCTGTCGATGCCGTCACGGGCGAGGTCTTCCGGGACGGCTGGAGCCGGATCCGGGGCTCGATGCAGGGGCTGCATGTGGCCAAGCAGAGCCAGCTTGTGCGCGCGGCAGCAGGGCATCGGCCAGCGGTCTTCAAGGCGATCCGAGGTGGGGGCACGCATACCAAATCACAGCTGATGAACCAGCTCGATTACCTCACCACTAAGTCCACCCATATCGTGGACAGTAGCGGTTTCCTCGATGGCAAGACGAAGCTCGAGGCGAAGGACATCAAGGACCTCACCGAGCGCTTTGCCAAGCGGTGGGATGCGGGCTTCAAGCCCAAGCTCGGACAGACCACCCACATGCTCATGTCCTTCCCCGTGGGCACGCGTGGGGAGGATGTGCGCGACATCGCGACGGACGTGGCCGAGCGGTTCTTCCAGACTGATAAGGGGCATTTCGACTACATCATCGCGGTGCATGAGGACCGGGATCACCCGCATGCGCATCTGGTGCTGAACCGCCGCTCGCAGGAAGGCGAGTTCTTCTTTCTGGGGCGCAACCACCGCTTCAACTATGACGACTTCCGTCTCGCCATGGTCGAAGAGGCCGAAAAGTATGGCGTGCGCCTGGAGGCCACGCGCCGGGTGGATCGCGGGGTTGTACATTACCCAGCCCGGACCAGCGAGATCTACGCCGCGAAAGAAGAGGGTCGCGCGCCCCGCGAGCGCGAACGCGTGGGGGCCGACCTGACGCGGACGCTGGCGGAGATTGCCAACACCAGAACCGTCTACCACTCGCTTGCCGCGGAAGCCTCGAGGGAGGCCCGCGAGGATATTGCGGCGGCGCTCTTCCGCGCGGGCGAGGTGCTGGCGCGCGGCGGGCAGGTGGACCGAACAGGAGATGTGTA
>NZ_NSBT01000044.1 GCF_002285435.1 Actibacterium ureilyticum | reverse complement strand
TACACATCTCCTGTTCGGTCCACCTGCCCGCCGCGCGCCAGCACCTCGCCCGCGCGGAAGAGCGCCGCCGCAATATCCTCGCGGGCCTCCCTCGAGGCTTCCGCGGCAAGCGAGTGGTAGACGGTTCTGGTGTTGGCAATCTCCGCCAGCGTCCGCGTCAGGTCGGCCCCCACGCGTTCGCGCTCGCGGGGCGCGCGACCCTCTTCTTTCGCGGCGTAGATCTCGCTGGTCCGGGCTGGGTAATGTACAACCCCGCGATCCACCCGGCGCGTGGCCTCCAGGCGCACGCCATACTTTTCGGCCTCTTCGACCATGGCGAGACGGAAGTCGTCATAGTTGAAGCGGTGGTTGCGCCCCAGAAAGAAGAACTCGCCTTCCTGCGAGCGGCGGTTCAGCACCAGATGCGCATGCGGGTGATCCCGGTCCTCATGCACCGCGATGATGTAGTCGAAATGCCCCTTATCAGTCTGGAAGAACCGCTCGGCCACGTCCGTCGCGATGTCGCGCACATCCTCCCCACGCGTGCCCACGGGGAAGGACATGAGCATGTGGGTGGTCTGTCCGAGCTTGGGCTTGAAGCCCGCATCCCACCGCTTGGCAAAGCGCTCGGTGAGGTCCTTGATGTCTTTAGCCTCGAGCTTCGCCTTGCCATCCAGGAAGCCTCTCGAGTCCACGATATGGGTGGACTTTGTGGTCAGATAATCAAGCTGGTTTGCGAGCTGCGATTTGGTATGCGTGCCGCCGCCCCGGATCGCCTTGAAGACCGCTGGCCGGTGCCCCGCCGCCGCACGCACAAGCTGGCTCTGCTTGGCCACGTGCAGCCCCTGCATCGAGCCCCGGATCCGGCTCCAGCCATCCCTGAAGACCTCCCCGGTGACCGCGTCAACCGCATCATTCAGCCGCATGGGCAAACTCCCTCAGCGCGGCCGTGGCCTCGAGCTGCATCGCGTCGCGACGGCGGCGCAGGAGCAGATCGATCTCGTCAGCGGAATCCAGGATGAACCGGGCCAAGCCCCGCATCTGCGCAAGGCGCAATTCGGAGAACTCGGCCCCCGCGTTCCCCGTGCCCCCCTGCCCCAACCGGTTGGCCTTCGTCATCTGCTTGGCGATCTGCGCGACCCCATTGCCGACCTCGTGCAAAGAGGCCCTGTATCGCGCCATTTCAGCTGCCATCTGCGCGTCCGGAACGAACACCCCACCCGCCGCCTGGATGAGCCGCCGCAGCCCCTCGGCACGGCTCTCGACCCCGGCGGCGGCCAGCACCGCGTCGAGCGCCTCAAGCTCCGCAGCCGTGACCTTCACACTGACCGCTGAGACCGGAATTGCGGCATCCGTCTGGCGCTCGGCATCGGCTTTGAGCGTGTACTGGATCGCCCGCGGCGACACACCAAACCGCTCAGCGAGCACCGAGGTGGAAATGCCTTCCGCAGCCTCGCGAACGATCTCCATGCGGTCCGCATCTGTGAGACGTTTTGAACGAGACATGCGAAGAAAGACCCCCTATTTCCTGCCACCTTCCACCAAGGCTGACCCCACCTTACGATAATATACCGCGCTGTCAATTATATACTTACGTCGCATTCAGGCTCAGGCAGCCTTGGTGTCCGCTTCGCGCCGCGGCCCGCAGGGACGCGGCTCTGCCACCCTCACCATCGGGCGACCCACCTGTCCAATGGGTCCCCTTCCCCAGCACCGCCCGAGGGTCTGGCCGAACACGCACGTGTTCGGACGGAACCGCGGGCGGGCGCAAACCCCACCGACAGGGCGGACAGGCAGGGTCAAGGAGGGCCAGATTTGGCTCCGCCAAATCTCTGCCGCAAAAACCGGGAGGCCCTGGCCGATAGGTTTTTGTGGATGGCCCCCTTGAGGCTGACTGGCCGGTCTGTCGCGGCCGGATCATTCCGAGCGGCGATCGTCCGTTGCGCGCGCAGCGACCGGCACCAAGAAGAGTTCACCTCGGGCGAACTGACCGCCGGACACGGCATCCCTGGAACAGGGATCGGGCCGCCCCAAGATCGTCCTGGGGCGGCCCATCCTCGCCAGAGGATTTAGTCCTGGGGATCTTTCGCGCTCGGTGGGAACATCACCAGCTCCGAGACCGCGACCGGGAAGTCGAGCTTGAGGCTGAAGAACTCCGAGCCGTCCCCGTTGCGGGTGTTGCGGAACATGGCGCCGACGCGTTGGAAGCGGGTGCGCTCCTGGCCATCGGTGTCGGTGAACTTGACGGGGACGGTGGCGACGTAGTGGTTGGTCATTTGGGTTACTCCTTGTTGCGATGGGGATCTGCCAGCACGGGGGCAAGAGGCCCGGTCGCAAGTGCAAATGCGGAGGGTTCACGGCTCCGCCGTGGAAGCCGTATTTGTGCTTGCCGGAGCGCTAGCGCAGGGCACGATTGGGCCGACCCCGTGCGATCCACATCTACGAGCAAAAAGGAGTGATCCGGATGACCCTTGCCATCACGCCGACGCCACCATCCGCGTCCCGCCGAACCTGGCCGGGGTGGTGACAAAGTCCGCCCGCGTGGGTGCGATGTTCCGAAACGCCACCCGAGGGTCGTACAGGGCTTCAGCCTCAAGTGCGGCGTCTCGACCCCTCGCGTCTTGCGCTGCTGACGATGTGCGAGGTGCGCACCATCCCGCTGCCCGAACCGATGCGGATGGGCCGAACTCTGACGGGCTGGGTAGAGGGATGACGGTGCTGGACGCCGTGACCTGCCGATCAAGTGTGACCGATCGCACGCGCCATGAGATATGACGAAAGGTCCGCGCCAAGCGTAGCTCCCGACGCAGCTTCTGGTCACGGACGACATTGCCGGGATGGCCTATCCCCCGAAAGCCTCCGCAATGCGGCGCGCGGGCAAAGCTCATGGCGTTCAAGGTGGTGACAAAGATTGCCATCTTTTTTGACAAAAATTGGCGTTCCATGATAGGCTCAATCCAAGAAGGAGGATTGCCATGGCAACGATGAATGTATCTCTTCCCGATCCGATGAAGACCTGGGTTGAAGCACGCCTGAAAGATGGCAGCTTCAGCAATACGAGCGATTATGTGCGCCACCTTATCCGCCGTGACCAGGAACGCGCTCAAGCGATCGAAGCTTTGCAGCAAGCGATCGATGAAGGCCTCAAGAGCGGTGAGCCGGAGCCGTTCGACTTCAAGACGTTCAAGGCGGGGATGCGGGAGAAACATGCCCGCAAGTAGTCTAGCCGCCTACTGGCTGACGCCAGCAGCCCAACGCGATCTGGAAGACATCTGGCTTTATACAGCGCAGACGTGGTCGATGGCGCAAGCAGATCGATATAGCGATATCATGGAAGATACCTTCGATCGGTTGCTCTTCATGCCAGAGATGGCCCGTGAGCGCACGGAATTCGATCCGCCCGTCCGCATCCATCCCAGTGCTGAGCATCTGATCATCTATCGAGTCGAGGAAGACCAGTTGGTTATTTTGCGAGTGCTGGGAGCGGGGCAGGATTGGCACGCGATCCTGAGAGCGGCAGATCAGTAGCTGGGTAGATTCCTTGCGCCTTCAACTCGACGATTACGTGCCCAAGCTCTCGAGGACCGTCTGCGTCTTTGGCATCCGCTTCAGCGAGTTGCCGATGTGTTCCCGCCAGCGCGGCCCAACCTCCAATGCGGTGGCATAGGCCCGAGCCAGATCATCGGGCCGGTCTTCGGCCATCGCTTCGATAAGGAAAGCCGCCTGCTCGCGGTCCTTCGCGGATTTCAGGCTCCCTGCCCCATCGCGGCGCCGGTCGGCAATGATCAGTTTGTGGACTGCATAACGCTCCGGGCGGGGCACCTGCACCAGAACGCCGGATCTATAGATCGCCGCCGCGTGGATCGGCTCAGCGATCAGGAAGTTGAGATAGTTCAATCCTTGGGCGTTCACGCCCAAGGCTGGCAGATCACGGATGGTCTCATCTCCGAACGCCGGTGTGAGAAACTCGACCAACTGGCCGCTGCCACCCTGAGCCCATCGCCATGTCCGACCTTGGTCAAGAGATGGCAGAGGATCGAATTTGAGCGCCGAGAACGTCTCGGCAAGACCCGGGTCGACCTGATCCTGCAACGCAACGCTGAGCTTCTCGAACTGCGCGATGTCGATGTCGCCAGTATTGGCCATACCGCCAATTGGCAGACGGATACCAAGCTCGCCTTCGTAGAGGCGAAATGCATTGGTTCCGACGATGGTGCCACCCAAACGGAAGGTTCCGGCTGCGGCCATGGCCGACAGGATGGAACCGGTCGCCCGGTCGATGGGCGTCATGCCTTCCGCACGCAAGAGCCGGACAAGCCGCGACCGTTCCGCCTGCCGATCCTTGGCGGTCGCACGCAGCTCTTCGATCCGGTCGATGCGCGCGCGCGTCTCGTCGCTGTCTTCGCCGATATAGATGAACCGCATCTCCGTCCCGACACGGCGCGCGGCATACCAATAAGCCTTATCCCCACGCTCCTTGAGCGTGGGCTTGCCTTCGACACCGGACAAGGCGTCGTCCTTCAGAAGACGCACCAGGTCGGTATAGGCGCTCATCGCGATGCTGCTGAGTGGGGTCATGCCTATCATTTCCAAGTTTTGCTTGGCATTCATATACCTATCAAAACAGGAAATTGCTAGGCAAAGTGATTTGGAGAACGTCCACACCCATAAGAAACGACGAAAGGGCCGCCCGAAGGCGACCCTCTCTCTTCAATCCTGCGACGCCCTCTTCGCCGGGTCCGCAACCCGCATGACCGTCAGGCCTTTTGCTTCCGCCTTCTGCCCGAGGTTCAGCGCGACCCCGTTGCCGCCGAAGAGCACAACCCCCGTCGCCGCGAACTTGTCGTCCAGCATTTCGTCGTTGCACTTGAACGGTGCCGCCCGCCCGTGCGCGGACCAGCGCGGATCGAACCGCGCCTGCGCGACCCCGCGTGCCCGGGCCCACCGAGCCACGATCATCTCCGCCCCGTGCTTGCCACCCTTGTGGCAGAGGAAGATTTCCTGATTGCGGTTCTGCTTGATCCGCTCGCGAACCTTGTCGAGCGTGTTGAAGATCACATCGACATCGGTCCAGTCGGTGGCGCCCGAGACGATCAGGGGCACCCCCTCGACTTTCGACTTCTCGGCGGTTTCGCGGTCGTGCTGCTCCAAGAGCTGCCGTGCCTCGAAGACCGCCCCGGTCTCTTTCGCCCGGACGCTTGCGCGCGACCCGGCTGCCGGAATGTAGGCGTGCCCGGTCTCGATCTCGTAGCATTCTGCCGCCGCCTCGCTCATCACCTCGATGGCGCTGACGATCTCGCGCAGCTGCACAAAGCGCGCCTGCGCCTCTTCGAGCGCGGTCTCGGCGATCTCCGATCCATCGTGGGATTTTGCCAGCGCGCCGATCTTGTCAGCGGTGCGGTCGACCTCCTTGCCAAGTGCCACCTTGCGCCGCTGCAGGATCGTGGCGAGCCCATGGGCCAGCGGTTCGATTTCTGCCTCAAGGCCGGTCCCGCGCAGCGGACCGAGCAGAGCCTCGAAGCTCTCGCGGATGATGTGGTCGGTCAGGATGTGATCTTCCGGGATCGGCAGCTGCGCGTCCTTCTCGGTCAGCCCGAAAAGTTCGATGGTCTCGTAGGTGTTTGCAGTGTCGTAAGCCATGTCTGGTCTCCAGTGTTCGGTTCCAAGGCCACCACTTGAGTGTGGGGGCATGGCCGAATGCCTGGTTTCCGAATCTGCCTGGGTCAGGGACGGCGCAGCCGCCGGCTTGCCGGGCGCAAAAGTTTTCCGCGCGCAGCACCCGACACATGCGCGCGCTCACGCACGGGACCGTCCAACGCCATAGACCCCGCCCTCGCCGAAAAGTTTTGCGATCCTTGACGCGGGCTGATTTGGGGGCCATCCGGAGGATATGCTTCCGCGCTCATGTGTGTGTGTTTTGACGGTAGGTTTGCCCGACCCGAGCAGGCAAACGGCCCGACCGGACGCGGGAGACGGATGGAGCGGCGGGATCGTTTTGCCCCGCAAAACAGACCAGAGCGCAATCCGGCGGAGCGGCCAGGGAGGAACGTGCTCGCGAGGCGGGCAAACCGGGATGCCGGGTACGACGCCGCGGTGAGGCCGCATGGCCGAATGCGCGACGGACCGAAGGGCCGTTCTCCCCTGCGACACGCGAAGCCGAGCTGGGGAGGC
>NZ_NSBT01000043.1 GCF_002285435.1 Actibacterium ureilyticum | reverse complement strand
GCCGGAGTTCTGCCCGAAAGCTGAGACATGGCTCCTTCCGCCCGAACACTCCATGTTTGGGTACCATCTAGATGACGCATCGCCGTTAGAATTGCGCTGTTCATCCCATCCAACCAGCGGGCCAAACGTTCGGGCGGCAAGCCCGAAACACGCAGCCCCCCTGCCCCGCCCATAGCCAGCGGCGCGAAGACGGCGCCGCTTCCGTCGCAGGCCGCGATCCTGGACGCGGTGACGGCGGCTTCGATCTGGTCGCCGTGTTGTCCGAGGCCCGCTAGACTCCAGAGATGAAAGCCCATGCAAGCTCGGGTGATTGGGTGGAACTCGGCTGCGGCTGTCATTACTTCCAGCCATCCGCCCGCACGATCTTCGAAGCGCTCAGCGCTGTCTTCAATGTTCTCGGGATCGCGGCGATCCAGGAAGGCGGCTAAGTCAGCCTTCGGTCCGGGACCGCCTGTCAGGCGCCGAACAGCCCATCCAACTCTTGCAAGGGCATTTGGGTCATCCTGTGCGCCCGAGAGCCGCATCGATATCCAGAGCGCCAGACGATCAGAACTCACCCGATCCCCTGCGAACCAGCTGAGGTTCGCTGCCTCGATCAAAGCGAGGCGATGCCGCCAGCCTTCCGGGCCGCGCAGCAGCCGGTCATCCAGAGCACCCAGACGTCCAGAGACCTGTGCCAGTCGCGCAGCGTGAACGCTTTCTGCCTTTGCCCAGTCTTCGATGACAGCAGTGTCGGGCGGTTCCGCACGTGGCCCAGGAGGCAAATCATCCGGTTCTTCCTCGAGTGGTCCCGGCAGAAACCAGAGATCCTCTTCGTGAGTCTCTTCATCCTCCTCGATGGTGATGAGGGGATCATCGAAATCATCAGTCAAAGCGGATGCTTGAGGTTTCATATGTGCAAAATACTGTTCTTTTGCACATTACCCAAGTGATTTTGTGGCGGTTGCCTTTGCTCTTTATATAGTATGCGCGCGCGATTGCCGGTGAAACCTCTCAGATCGCGCTCAGCGCATGGAAACCAAGGGTTTTTGGACAAGCACGACGAGAGAACACTTACTTGCATTCGCTTACAAACGGTCGTTTATTGGCGATATATTGAATTGCAAACGGCCCGGTTTCATGCCCCTGATTGGTTATGCGCGCGTCTCCACCGAGGATCAGACCCCCCTGCCCCAGTCTGAGGCACTGCAGTCTGCGGGATGCGCCGAGATCTTTGAAGAGCACGCCTCGGGCGGCAATCGCGCGCGGCCCGTGCTTGCACGTGTGCTGGAGCGGATTGGCAAGGGCGACACGCTGGTCGTCGTGCGGATCGACCGGCTTGCGCGGTCTTTGTCGCACCTACTTGAGGTGATCGAAAGACTGGAGGGCAAGGGGGCGTTCTTCCGCTCGCTCCAGGACCCGATCGACACTGCCTCGCCCCAGGGCAAGTTCACGTTGCAGGTTCTGGGCGCTGCGGCTGAGTTCGAACGCGCTCTGATCCGCGAGCGTACCAAAGCCGGACTTGCCTCGGCACGCTCAAAGGGCCGCGTCGGCGGCAACCCAGGTCTTCGCGCCAAGGACCCTGAAGCGCTGCGCAAGGTGCGGCTGGCGCGACAGGACGGCTACATGGAGCGCTTGAACGAAACTGCGCAGGATTGGGTGCCCCATGTGCGCCGTTTGCGCCCCGATATGGCTTGGGAAGACGTCCTGCGGATCATCAATGGCCCCCTGCCCCATGATCGGCGCTGGACGCAAAGCCGCCTGCTCCGCGCCGTGAAGGCATACGTGGCGGACGGATTCCTGCCCGCTGAAGTGCTTGGACGCGCTGGACGTCGCGAAACCGACGATCGCCTGCCTGCGATTGTCGCCGCAATCAAAGGTGCTGACCCCGAGATCACCTTGCAGGCAATCTGCGACCGACTGGAATCCATGCGTGAGCGCACCCCTCGCGGTCGCACCAGCTGGCAGCCTTCCTCAGTCAGAATGCTGCTGGAGCGTGCTGAAAAGCTGGGGCTCCTCTGAGGATCACACTTGTGTTGGCCTAACCGATTGCCACTAAATCTAGAAAGTGCTTGCACGAATCTGGTTGGTCGGGCAATAGTCTCGAAAAATAACGCGCGGTCACATAAAAAACGCGCCCACGGATCGGGGCAGACATGAGCGAAGTAGAGCAGGATCTAGACATCGCCATCGGGCACTACGCGGAACTTCTCGCGTCGAACCTGCATGCTCAGCGCGCCGCACACTTCCCTCCGGATGCAAAGAAGGTGATGCGCACTTTGACCAGCGGCGAAGCTGCTGAGCTCCTTGGCGTCGACCATACCTATCTTCGGAAGCTTCATCGAGAAGGAAAGATCGTTGACGTTGAGACGACGGCTGGAAGTCATCGTCGCTATACGCTCGACGATATCTGGGAAATCCGGCAGACGCTTGAAGGAAACGCAAAAAAGTCTGGAACTTACGTGCCCGGGCGTCGCGACGATGACGAGCTTCAAGTTATTTCAGTGGTGAACTTCAAGGGCGGGTCCGGCAAAACGACGACGTCTGCTCACCTCGCTCAGCGCTTGGCGCTCAAGGGGTACAGGGTTCTTGCGATCGATCTCGACCCCCAAGCATCTCTTTCGGCTCTTCACGGGATCCAGCCAGAACTCGACCTTATGGAGGGCGGAACCCTCTATGATGCCGTTCGCTATGACGATCCGGTTCCGATCGCCGAAGTGATCCGCAAGACCTACATCCGCGGCCTTGACCTTATCCCGGGCAACCTTGAACTCATGGAGTTCGAGCACGAGACGCCTGCTGCTATCCAGCGAGGCGGAGCGAAAGCGTTCTTCGCGAGAGTTCATGACGCACTCGATAGTGTTGAAGCGAACTACGACGTTGTTGTGATCGACTGCCCGCCGCAGCTTGGTTTCTTGACGATGTCAGCACTTTCCGCGTCCTCGGGTGTCCTCGTGACGGTTCACCCGCAGATGCTTGACCTCATGTCGATGTCCCAATTCCTGCGAATGACCGCGGATCTCCTGGGAGTGATCAGGGATGCAGGCGCAAATCTGCGCTTCGATTGGCTGCGCTTTTTGCCAACGCGATACAAAGTCGGCGACGCGCCACAAACCGAAGTCATCGCTTTCATTCGCGGACTGTTCGGGAGGTCGGTCCTGACCAATCACATGGTTGAATCGACCGCAATTTCTGATGCCGGCTTGACCAAGCAAACGCTCTACGAAGCTGACAAGAAGGACTTCACGCGTCAGACGTTTGATCGTGCGATCGAATCCATGAACGCAGTGAACGATGAGATCGCTGAAATCATCCAGAACACATGGGGGCGGAATGGCAAGAAAGCCTAAACTTGGCCTGCCGCTTCAGACCCTTCGCAACGCTCCTGACGCTCTTGAAGGGCGCCGACTGCGTGGCGGTGTATTTGAGATCGATCCGGCGCAGATTATTACCGAAGGACGATTGGATGACAGGCTTCAGATTGAAGTTGAGGGCCTGAAGAACTCTATCTCCAAGAACGGTCAGCGTGTGCCTGTCTTGGTCCGCCCACTGGAAGGCGATCGCTACAACCTGATCTATGGCCGCAGGCGCCTAGAAGCATGTCGCGAGCTCGGTATCAAAGTTCGAGCCATCGTCACGGAAGTTGATGGTGATCAAGCGCTTCGAGATCAGCTTCTCGAGAACCAAGAGCGTCGTGATCTGAGCTTTATTGAACGTGCGCTTGTTGCGACGGCGCTTCTGGACGGTGACCATTTGGAAGGGGCTGAGCGCACCAATCGAGGTGTCGCCGAAGTCCTTAACCTCCACGAAGCTGGGGTTTCACAACTCTTGAGTGTCGTTCGGACGGTCGGCGAGGATCTCATCCAGGCAATTGGTGCGGCTCCCGGGATTGGTCGCCCGAGATGGGAAGAGCTCAAAAAGGCCTTGGGTGCCTACGACGGTGATCGAGACCAACTGCAAGCCGTAGCTCATGCAGCCAAGTCCGAAAGTTCCGGCTCGGTCGATGAGGTTTCTGAGCGTGCGTTTCTCGCAGTTCTGGCAGCTGCGAAGAGCCCAGAGAAGAAAGCAAACCCGTCTAGAAAGGGCGTGCCTGCTTTGGCGATCCCCGGTGTCGGAGCTGCGACGGTCAAGACCGGCCGCCAAGGCAAGCAGCTTAAACTCGATCTGACTACGGATGAACCTGATTTTATCAGCTGGTTGGAGGGCAATGCCCCAAAGCTGATTACCGAGCTTCATGAGCGCTGGAAGCGTTCAGGAGACTGAGGAAGAGCAACCAACAAGAAGGAGGCACGATACAGGCAAAAAGAAAAAGGCCCCGAGAAGCTAGCTTCACGAGACCTTTGTAAGGTTTCGCACCGGGATCAGCCCGCTACAAAATCTCAGTTTTCGCACTTCTGAATGTAGCGTTCTGGCCCCTACCCCGCAAGCGCAAAGCGATTCGCGGGCCGTAGAAATTTTGCCTTCGTGAACGTTTTCATGGAGTACACACCGATTTCGCCGTTTATGCGGCCGATCTCGCACGCCCATCTGCGCGTGATCAAGCGACCCGAGGCATCTGTTCCGGGCAGACCCGTCAACAAGTGGGAACTCCTGCGCGAGCTCTCCAAGGCGCAAGCGGCCTTTGGCGTGTCAGAACGTGATTTGACTGTTTTGCAGGGGCTCCTCAGCTTCTTTCCAGACGATGCACTTGGCGGGAACGCCGAGATGGTAGTCTTCCCCTCGAACAAGGCGATCTGTGAGCGCCTGAATGGTATGCCCTGCTCCACTATGCGTCGTCACCTCGCGCGTCTTGTCGAGGCTGGTTTGCTCCAGCGGCGTGATAGCCCTAATGGAAAGCGCTACGTCCGCAAGCACGGCGAAGAGCGCGTCGCCTTTGGCTTCGATCTTTCCCCGCTCTACTGCCAGTCCGAGGAGATAGCACGGGCCGCAGAGGCCGTACGTGAGGCTGAGGAGCGCGTCAGGCGTCTGAGAGAGGTTGTAAGCCTCATGCGGCGTGATCTCGCGGCCCTCGCGGAGTTCGGAGACGAGATGCAGCCAGGCCTAGGCATCTGGGACCAACTTCGTGACAAGGCTATCCTCACAGCGCGCGCGCTTCGCCGCAAGCTTTCAATTGAGGACCTCGCGGCCTATCGAGCCGATCTTGAAGCTCTCCTTGATCAGGCACGCAACATCATTGATGGCTCTGAAACAGAAGAAATGAACACCAATGATGCTCGATCTGAGCGTCACCATCATAATTCAAATAAAGAATCTATAGATCTTGAACCTGCTTTAGAAAAAAGCGGGGCGGCGGCCGGCGTGCCAGATGTGGACAGGGATGAGCCCGTGGCTGACGTCGATGAACACGACACAAGACACCTGCCAAAGATCCCGCTGCACCTGGTGATCGCGGCATGTCCCTCGCTCAAGACCTTCTACCAAGGCGAAATCCGGCATTGGCACCAGCTTTTCGATGCGGCATGCCATGTGCGACCAGCCATGGGGATCAGTGCATCTGCATGGGAAGAAGCGCAGCGGTTCATGGGTCCGGAGCAAGCGTCGATCGTCGTTTCTGCCATGCTGGAACGCTTTGAGGACATCAGATCGCCTGGTGGATACTTGCGAGCTCTGACTGCCAAGGCTGTGGCCGGTGAGTTTTCCTGTGGGCCGATGGTCATGGCATTGATTGGACGACGATCTGCAGCTTAACAGCTGTTAAGTTTGAGAGACTGCGTACTGTTCCGCCACCTCAGGACTGACGACTTAACAGCTGTTAAGGTCCTGTCTCGGGAGTGTCAGAACAGGAGAGAGAAAGGTTTGTTGGTTGGAGGGGTGACGGGAAGTGAGATCGGAAGAGTGGCTTCCGGCGCCCGTCGTGGAGAAGATCTGATGGCGAAATCTGCCCAGAAAGTCACCCTGTCCCCGTCCCGGGACATTCCCTTCGACAAGCTCGTGCTAAGCCAGTCCAACGTCCGGCGCATCAAGGCCGGCATCTCGGTCGAGGAACTGGCCGAAGACATCGCCCGCCGCGGGTTGCTGCAGAGCCTGAGCGTTCGGCCCGTTCTGGCGGATGATGGGTCCGAGACCGGCAAGTTCGAAATCCCAGCTGGCGGCCGGCGCTTCCAAGCACTCTCGCTCCTGGTGAAGCAGAAGCGTCTGGCCAAGACGACGCCCATCCCCTGCATCGTACGGGATGCCGCTTCCGCGATCCTCGCCGAAGACGACTCGCTCGCTGAGAACATGCAGCGTGCAGCCCTGCACCCGCTCGACCAGTTCCGCGCCTTCGTTGCTTTGCGGGAGAAGGGTCAAGGCGATGAAGAGATCGCAGCCGCCTTCTTCGTCACGCCGCAGGTGGTGAAACAGCGCCTGAAACTCGCCGCCGTGGCCCCTGTCCTGCTCGAGCTCTACGCCGAGGACGAGATGACGCTGGAGCAGCTGATGGCCTTCACGGTCAATCCGGATCACGAGCGTCAGGTTCAGGTCTGGGAGGCGATCAAGTCTTCGTGGAACAAGGAGCCCTATCAGATCCGGCGGATGCTGACGGAAACCTCGGTGCGGGCATCGGACCGGCGCGCTGTCTATGTCGGCGTCGGGGCCTACGAGGCGGCGGGCGGCACCATGTTGCATGACCTCTTCCAGGGCGATGACGGCGGCTGGCTGGAAGACCCTGCCCTGCTCGATCGTCTGGTCAGCGAGAAGCTTCAGGCCGAAGCCGAAGCCATCGCGACCGAAGGTTGGAAATGGATCGAGGTCTCGCTCGACCTGCCCTATGGCTACAGCCACGGTTTGCGGCGGCTGAGCGGAGACCCGGCGCCGATGACGGATGACGAAGGTGCGGCCCATGCCAAGCTGCTTGCCGAGTACCGGGCGCTCGAGGAGGAATACGAGGGCCAGGATGAATTCCCCGAAGAGATCGACGCGCGTCTTGGCGACTTGGAAGTCGCGATGGAGAAGCTCGAGGCGCGGCCGCTGATCTTCGACGCGGAGGAGATCGCGCGGGCAGGGGCTTTCGTGACGCTTGATCGCTATGGCGAGCTTGCAGTTTATCGCGGCTTTATGCGGCCCGAGGATGAGCCACGGGCAGATGTCGACGTCCACAGAGGTGAACAGGTGGCAGACCAGGGCGCTGAGCTTTCATCTGCGAGCAGCACGGATGGTGTCGGCCACGGCACGGTGATCACCTCTGCCGGTCAGGCGCTTGGTGCCAACGTGCCCGACGACGAGGATGATGGTGCGTTGAAGCCGTTGCCCGAACGGCTGGTCATGGAGTTGACGGCGCACCGGACATTGGCACTGCGGGAAGCTGTCGGGCGTTCTCCCGACGTCGCCCTGACGCTGCTGCTCCTGAAGCTCGTCAACGACACCTTCCGGACATCCAGTTCGGCCGGCAGCTGCCTCGAGGCTTCGGTCCGTCACGTCTACATGTCGGCGCAGGCGAGCGATCTGAAGGACAGCGTGGTGGCCAAGCTGGTGGACGATCGCCATGCGGAGTGGGAGGCCGACTTGCCGCTCGGCGACGATGCCGCGCTCTGGGACTACCTGACCTCCCTTGATCAAGGGAGCCGGCTGTCGCTGCTCGCGCATTGCCTCAGCTTCGGGATCAACGCGCTCCATGAGAAGGTGAACCCCTATGGTGCCGGTATCTCCGCCAGCGGTCTAACCAGGCGGATGACCCAGTCCGACTTGGTCGCACAGGCGGTCGATCTCGACATGGTCGAGGCGGGTTGGGAGCCGACGGTCGATACCTACCTGAACCGCGTGCCCAAGGCCCGGATCCTCGAGGCCGTGCGCGAGGCGAAAGGGGAGGGGACAGCGCAACTCCTCGATCACCTGAAGAAGGGCGAGATGGCGACCGAAGCTGAGCGTCTGCTGAAAGGCAGCGGCTGGTTGCCGGAGGCTCTTCGTCGTCACGATCTTGCAGCACTCGACGACGCGGAAGGGCAGGGGGCGCCTGAGCCCGTTTCCGACCCCGGCCAGGCCGAGGATGTCGACCTTCCCGCCTTCCTCACGGCTGACCTGCCGGGTGATGATGCATCGATGATGGCTGCGGAGTGATCCGCGCCATCCGAGGGCGGGTTTCCCCGCCCTCAATCACATAAAAGACAACAATATCAATATGATGAATGCAAAATGACGCGTTCAGGATGAGGAATCATGTCTGCAACCACCATTCTCGACACCGCGCCCCTGGGCGCGCTCATTCGCTACACCGACAACAGTCCGAAACCGCCTGCGCGGTTCACGAAGAAACTCGCGGCCTGGGAGCGCTCGAACGGCGTTGGCCGTCTCGTCAAGAAGGAGCCGCCACGACCCTATCCGACCTGGACGGCGCCGGCGTCGTTTACGCTGCACGAGGGGAACTTCTCCTCGGACGGGGTCATTCTCGTCACCATCATGCGAACGCATTCGGCTGACAGTGCGTTGACCTTCGAGGTGGCTGAGGTACCACAGCCCGGGCAGGTGCGTGTCCTGCTGGATTTCGGCGGCTGCACGGAGCTGCTGCATTTGGCCGAGTCCCTCACGGCCGCCGAGCTCTGGATCGCCAGGGAAGGCTATCGCAACGCGCGGCTGGAGATTGTCGGCGAAGAAGATGCCGGTAGGGCAGGGGACGCGGAACTTGCCGCCTGAGCCTGTAAAACCCAAGGGGCCCGCCCAAGCTCGGGCCTCTCACCCATCACAACTCTGTCCTGTGAGATCGCGGGGCACCATAGGATCCAATCCATCACGGAAAGAGATCTTCACCCAAGAGCCTGCCCGGGAGGCTGGCAGCGATAGCATCAGCGAAACACCAGGCTCCAGTCAGCGGTCGCACCATCCCCCGCTCGCCATTCCCTTCCTTGCCCCGAATCCCGTCTTCGAGATCAACCCGCGAGGGGTCGGACTACGGGCGAGCCCGTGCCGCCGGGTGGATTCGGACGAGCCGAACGCACCCGGTGATGTCAGCCAGTCTTCGGGCCCGCGGGGTCCTGTCGCGCGGGGGATGGTCCTCCGCCTCCAAGCAGGAGCCAAACAGATGTCCCGCAAAGATGCACACGCCTTCGCCGCCTCCCTCGCCGCCACGCTCATGGTCTCGATCGTCGTCTTCCAGGCCGGTGATGGAACCTTCGGTGCCGTCCCCGCCGATGAAATCGACGGAGACGAGGTCGTGATCGTCTCGGAATACGATCCCTTCGGGTGAGGCCTTGGCCTCACCTCCTTTGGGCCCCGTGCGCGGAGCAGGTGCGCCCCTTGTCCTATCACCGACAAAAAGATCGGCGATGCCGATCCTAAGAACGTCGGTATGCGACCCGGTGTGAACCGTGATGCTCCCTGATCGCATTGCCTTCCATCGTGACCTCTCCATCGTTCGTGTCCCCTCCTATGTCGAGCGTTTGCGCGAAAACGACTGACCAAGCGACGGTGGAGACGGCTCAGTTGGTCTCAAGAAGGCGCGCGATCTCGGCCGCATTGGCCCGGACCCATGCCAAAAGGTCCCGGGTCGCGATGAGACCCGCCTCGACCTTGTCTTGTTCGTCCTCGAAGGGGCGCATCGGGTTCACGCCGGGCGTCCTGGCGCGAATGGAGAGGCTCTGCCCTGCGGTTTCCACTTGATAAGAGGTCCCCCGCAGCAGCGCGCTTGAACGCAACACCGCGACTCGATTTGCCTGCTTCGGGAACTGGACGTTAGTGTACTTCCAGGCTTCTTGTTTTCCAAATTCGTGCCGTAGCCTCATGTTGGGAAGCGCCGGGATATGCATTGCTTCGAAGATGCGTGTGGTCGCCTTGGGGCCATCAGTCGAAGGCCGAACCTTCAAATCGGGCAGGATTTCCGATGCCAACTGCTCGTAGGCGATCCCGAAGTCCTTCTTCTCGGCCACGGTGCTCGCCACCCAGCCACCCGACGCCCGTTTCCCGGCCAGGGCCTCCAGGAGTTCGATCCTCACTGATAGCCGCCGAGACAGCTCCCCTTCGTCGAGATCCACGAGCCGGCTTTCCAGGAAAGCGATGATCTCCTCGATCGTGACATCTGCCGCGAACGCGCCGTTGTGCTGTAAGCTTGGCATCTTACCGGCCGGGGCGACGAGCACGGCGGCCGCCCTCTTAGGCCCCAGCTTGAGTAGCTGCGCCTGGACCTCGCCGAAATATGACTCGGCTTGGCCGGTTTGGAAGTTGTCGGCGACCTTGCTCTCCAGTAGCACACAGGCTTGCTGAGCGCCGCGGGAGAACCAGCCCAACTCTACATCGGTTTGCCGACCGTCGAGGCTGGCGCGGACAGGGCTCTTGCGCACGCGAATATCTCCGGTCTCCGGCGGCAGGAAATCAGCCGTGATGCGGCTCAGAAGCCAGTCGCGAAAGTCGTCGGAGGACGAAAGCTCTTCGACCAGAAAGTTGTCCAGGTCCCTCTCTCGGACGCTGTCCCGATATGCATTTTCGTTTAACATACAACCCTACCTATTCCCTCAATGAAGTGAGGTTTGCCCGGCCCGGCCATCCTGTCAAACGCCGAGGCATCGCTTGCTCATTTTCTCCGAGCAGTACGCTCCAGTCATTTCAAATATAGAGGGTTTCGGGAGGTTCGCTCCGGTGGACGATGGCCAGCAGGCGCGGGCAAGCGGCCAGTTGTGGCGCTGCCTTGGTCAGGTAAGACGCACAGAAACTGATAACCAGCAGTTCCCCGCGCGGATGTCAGAAAAGGGGCCATCGCGGCGCTAATTCCCTCAACGTATTGCTGCCTCACTTGCGATGTTGCCGACCACCAACGCCTTCACGAACCACTGCGGTTTGCGACGTCGGCCAGACCAGGTGGGTGCTGGATGCTCAGAATGCTGGTATCTCGCCGTTTCTGGCGAATGCGCTGTTTTCGTTTTGGAGCAGACAATTTCGGCGAGGTAGTAGCCCTAGTTCTGGGCAAGAGCTTCATCTAAGGCGCGGGCTTCTGCCTTCTGCCAATCTTTATGGGTGGAGATCGCCTTGGCGACGTCCTCCTGAATTTTCGTCAGCTCGCCGAGCGACAGTGCCGCGAGATTGTAATCAGCCATTGGTGCGTGCCGGGTCTTGAATGTTCCGGTATCTATAGCATGTCGCGGCAGGGCCCTGCATTTCCTAGCAGGCAAGGGCAGGGGGGCGAGAACTGGTGATCGCCACTTTGGCCGCTAGCGGCGTGCTGGGCTTGGGGTAAAGCAGTCCCGATGGGCAAGGGGACATGGTCTGGCATGGGCTCCCCGCATCTTTCTGTCTCCTGGGTCATCCCTTCGACTGACAATCCCCTAATCCCGTTTGGTCTCCTGCGCGCAACCCCGCGTCAGTCCGGGCCGTGTTGGCCGCCGTTGGCGTCCTGCCCGCTCCACCCCGGTCCTCTGGGGGTGTCCGGTGTCCATGCTGTCCACCGTGCACGCGTCGCCCGACGGGCTTTTTCAGGGTCTTGTCGAAGGGACGGTCCCGAAGACAGGAAACACAGGAGCTTATCATGCAGAACATCGTCATCCTCGCCGGCAACATCGGTCAGACCCCCGAAGTCCGCACCACCCAGAGCGGCACCAAGATCACCAACTTCAGCCTCGCCACCTCGCGTCCCCGCCTCTCGGAAGGCCGTGTGATGCGCGACGAGAACGGCTACCGGGTCATGGACACCGAATGGCACCGCATCACCTGCTTCAACGGTCTCGGCAAGACGGTCGCTGAGCACTGCGAAAAGGGCATGAAGGTCCTCGTCCACGGCCGCATCCACTACACCAAATGGATCGACAGCATGGGGAACGATCGCTACGGCTGCGAGATCATCGCCGAGAAGGTCGACTTCCTGAGCCGACCGAAGTCGGCTGAGAACGAAAACCCCGAGCTGGTCGACCGCGACGACGAGATCCCGTTCTGAGGAACGGGGTCTCCCCTCGAGCCCGGCGGGTTAGACCGCCGGGTTTGCGGGATTGCCGCGAAGCGGCTTAGAGCACAAAGTGCCCTCGCCGGGACGGATGTAACTGCACGCGCATTCGTCCGCTTCGCAGCCCAAGCCAAACATTGGACTTGGTGGAAGGCTACGTCGCCTTGATAGAAGATTCCAGGCTGATAGAAACTGGGGAAGGGGACTACAGAAATGTGCGTTATTGAGACAATTCACTGCAACTAGTATTGGAATATTGGTGCCAAATTGACCGGACACAATCATTACCCTTGGTGCACATGCGGGTGGTGCGTTGGCGGCGGCAACCGAAACGGTGGAGGCGCCAACGCTGCGCCAGTAATAAAGCCACTTCGGCCGGCCTATTCCGAGTATGAAAAGCACCAAGCGACGCAGACGCTGAAAGGCTACGGCGCAACAAGCTACTCTCGCTGCTTCGTTAATCCCAATGCATCCTGCCCAGTCTGCGGCCAGCCCGTCTATTTTTATGCCAATGAAAACGGTAGTCGTGTCTTCTTTGATGAACTCGGAAAGCCTTGGGCAAAGCACCCTTGCACGGACAACGGGCGCCCCGCCTCTGGCTCTGTGCGTGCTCGCCCCTCCAGAAGACCAGTTGCTGAAATCAAAGATATTCTCAGTGCCGAACAAAAGATCGACCAGAGAATACTACCTGTAGGTCGGAAAAAGAGACGAGATTCCTGGAAGCTTGCGGTGGTGGTTGAAGTCCACTTTGCCGACTTCGGGATGGAAGTACACGTTGAAGACCTTTCAAGCCAAAATCATCAGAAATATTGTTTTTTCATCTACTGTGACCAGCCGCTTTTGGTTGAAGGTGACCTTGTCAGTCGCCGTAAAGAGACGTTCTCATTTCTCCACCCGCAGTCACTTGAAGATACTACCGTTGTCAACGGGGATCGGCTGGTCGACTTCGAAGCGCTGGAAAAGGATATCGACCCTAGCATAATTCCCGGTGATGTTTCAGAGATTTTGCCATCCGAGAGGAGGCACTTTGGGTCAGGAAGCGGCGGAACTGCCAAAGTGTCAGGAACACTACGTTCCGTACTCGAAGATTTCGCCAAGAAGGGGATCGTGGGGCCCAAACTTGTTTCTCACTATTTGAATGAAACAGGCCGTGTGACTGCTGATGGTTCGCCTTGGACTCCCCGCCTTGCCTTTTTTCTGATTGCCCTATCCGGCGTCTCCCAAGAAAAACCGGTTAGGCAAAAGAAACGAACCGCAGGTAGCAAACCTCAGAAGGCTCGGAAACCGCAACCACATGCACGCGCCAAGAAGCGCCCACGTTCATCTGGAACCCTGTCTGGCAATTCGGTTTCGCAATCAGCCAAAAAAACCCACAAACCACGTTCCGAACCCGCAGCTCGGCTCTCCACCGATGTAGATGAGTGGGCACGTATGCTCTCAAGACTTGGGCGGGTTTCCAGAAAAGACGACGACGGCTGATGATTGCCCGGAACTACGATTGTCCGCATTTCTGCCTTCTAAGCATCTTTCGAGAGTGAAAGGAGTGCCGGTTTCCCGGTGACAGGTTGAAGGCTGGGAGAGTGGCTCCCAGCGCCTGTCACGGAGGAATGCCGATGGGCGTTGTGGAAGTTCTGGATCCGGTTCAGCCGGCGCGGGCTGGTGGCTGGAAAGTGGATGTAAGCCGGGGCGAGCGGAACGGGCGGGTGTCGTCCGAATGGTTCAACCGGCCGGATGACGAGCGGTATCTCTCGCTCGACGATCTCTGGGCCAATGTGAAGGGTCGCTCTGAGCGCAGCCGCAGCCGCGTGGTGCAGACGGCGGATATCCGCGTCGAAGCGGCGCGCGACAACCCCGAGCGGCTGCACCTGGTCTTGCCGAAAGCGCAAGAGCCTGTCGCGCCCACGCATTGGGCGTTCGGCCAGCTTGCCAGCATCGTCGGTGCCCCGGCCTCCTACCTGCGGCAGTTGCCCGCGCCGCTAGCGGGGATCAACCTTCAATATGGTCTGACCAACCACCGCGCCGAGCAGGTCAAGACCTTCGAGACCGAGGATGGCCGCACCGAGCTGCGCGCCGTGACCGGCCCCGACTATGGCCGCATCCACGATTTCGAGCTTGTCGAGGCTGTGCAGCGCATCGCAGGCAATGGCACGGGCGACACGCGCTGGAAGGTACCGGGTGTGCTGGATTGGTCGACCGGGGTCTACAACCCCGATGTCGAAATAAGTCGCGACACGACCACGCTCTACGCCTCGGACCGCGATGTCTTCTTGTTCCTGGTCGACGATCGCAATCCGATCGAAGCGGGCAAGCTGGCGGACGGCTCGCCAGACCTCTACTTCCGGGGATTCTACTGCTGGAACTCCGAGGTGGGGGCAAAGACCCTCGGCATGGCGAGCTTCTACTTGCGGGCGGTGTGTCAGAACCGGAACCTGTGGGGCGTCGAGGATTTCCAGGAGATCAAGATCCGCCACTCGAAATACGCCGCCTCGCGCTTCGCCCATGAGGCGGCTCCGGCGCTGACGCGGTTTGCCAATTCCTCGCCGCAGGGCTTCGTGAACGGCATCAATGCCGCGCGGCAGCAGGTCGTGGCGCGCAGCGACGAAGACCGCGCGGATTTCCTGCGCAAACGGGGTTTCTCGAAGGCCGAATCCGGCAAGATCATCGAGAAGGTGCTGATGGAGGAAGGTCGCCCGCCCGAGAGCATCTTCGACTTCGTACAGGGCATTACCCGGCTTGCGCGCGACAAGACTCAGCAGGATGCCCGCCTTGATATGGAAGGGCGCGCCAAGAAGCTCCTCGACCGGGTCGGCTGACTCGAAGCCCGGCACAGCGGCCGCCTGCATCCGCGGCGGTCGCGTTTTCCTCTTCCACATGCACGCCACTGGCCCCGCCCCGACAGGGCAGGGGACTTCGGTGTGCGCAATTCAGCGAGACCCCCATGACCCCCCAGGAACAAACTGTCATCCTCGAGGCACGCGACATCCTCGGCCGCTACCTCAGCCAGAACCCGGTCATCGGCAGCTGGCAAGCGCTGATGGACTATTGTGCGCTGACTGTCCGAGGTCCCATCGAGCGCTTCCATGTCCTCTATCTCGACCGCAAGAACCGCATCATCGCTGATGAGCTTTTGTCTACCGGCACGGTCGACCATGTCCCGGTCTATCCACGCGAGGTGATCAAGCGGGCGCTGATGCTGAACGCCAGCGCGCTGATCCTGATCCACAACCACCCGTCGGGCGATCCGACACCGTCGGAGGCCGATCTCAGCATGACCGGGGAGATCCAGAAGTGGTGTAAGTTTTTCGGCCTGACGCTGCATGACCACATCATCGTCGGCGCCGGGACGGAACTGAGCCTGCGGGCCCAGGGCAAGCTGTGACGCGCCTTGCGAGCCTGCCGCCGTCACCCTTCCGAGGAAGAGGGCGGGGGTTTGGTCTTTGACGGTTTGAAGCGGGGAGAGAGGCTCTCCGCACCGTCGGAGATATGCCCATGTTCGACATTCCTCTCCAAACTCAGCCGGAAACACAGAAGACAGGTTTGCCGCCGAGCTTCCTGACCGTTCTTGCAGATCAAGACTTGCCGTTTGCGCTTACGACGGCTTGCCATGCGCCCGCGGCTCTCATGTCCGGGCAGGCACACCCCAAGGTCCTGGAGCGGTTTGCCACGCTGGCCGAGGCCATGCAGGGGGCAATCGTTCATGTCGAAAATGTCACCCCTGAAGACGCGCCGCGCATCCTGGCGATCCTCGATAGGGAGGGCCGCCTCGTTCTGGCCGGCGCTACCTATGATGGCGGGGTCGCATGGTGCCACCCGGTCTCGGATGCCGCCGAAGCCCGCGCCGTCGTGTCCGAGGCCAGCCAGACCCGCGCGCAGGCCATGCGGGCGGCCGAGTGGCATGAACATAGCCTCGCGCGACGGCTACGGCACCACGCCGACGTTCTCGATGCCCGTCTTGTCGATCCGCTCTGGCGTGTCTTCGCGTCTCGCGCACTGCAGATCGCGGCGTGACGCCCGAGAGTCAGAGAAGGGCAGGGGAGGATGTGAGCCTAGGAGGACGAGAGAGAGCCTCGGGGTTCAGATCCTTTCCCTCATTTCGGAGTTTCCAATGTCCAAGATCGAACCCACCTTGGCCGCGCCGATGGCGCCGTCCAGGATTGATTTCGCCGCCGTGCTGGCTCGGCAGTCCGAGCGTGACGCGCGGATCGCAGCTTTGCGTCCGGCCAACAAGGAGCGCCTCTTCGATGGCCTGACTGCCGCGGGCATCACACATGTGACTGTGTGTTTCGACGGGTATGGCGACAGCGGTCAGGTTGAGAGTATCGCTGCCTACTCTGGCGACGCCGAAGTCACTTTCCCCAAGACCCAGATCGCCTATGCCGCATTGACCTGGGACGACCCGGAGGTCGAGATGCGGGCGCTTTCGCTCGAAGATGTCGTGGAGCAACTGGCCTACGACTTGCTGTCTGACACCCATGGAGGTTGGGAAAACAACGACGGGGCCTACGGTGAGTTCTGCTTCGACGCGAGCGCTCGCACCATCCACCTCGAGTTCAACGAGCGCTTCACCTCGTCCGAACTCACCACCCACGATTTCTGAGGAGGCGGCGATGGCACATCCGTATCACCACGCCCTGTCTTCGGTGAAGAAATGGGGCGGCACGGTCGAGGATTTCCTCGCCGTGCATTCCTGGTTCGACCAGAGCAAGGAGATCACAGCCGATTTTCGGCACCGGGCGCTGCGCCACCATGCCGAGGGCATCTTCATGGCCGAGACCATCTTTGGTCAGACTCTCACGCTCTCGACTGGGCGCATCATCCCGACCCGGTGGGTCGGGGAACAGCATGTGAGGGAAGACCTCGGCTTCATCCCGAGCTTCGCCGACTGGGTAAAGGCGATCCGGCCCGAACCCTGGATGGGCCGGGCCGCACAGATCGAGGCGCTGGTCGATCCGCATCTCGCCTCGCCCGTGGTCGAGGTCACCTGAGATGACCGATCCAGCCTATCAGCGCCTCGGCTTGCCCGAAACGGCTTCGCCCTACGCCGTCCTGCGGGCGGCGGTCCGGGCGCTGCATCCCGACACGCGCGCCGTTCGCACCTTCCGGACGGCGCGCAAGCGCTTCTATAGGCAGATGCTCTGCGCGCATGCCGCGCGACAGGCGGCGGGCGACAGTCCCACCGGCTGATCGCCCCCAACCACCCCTTCATTCCAACACAACGCCCGGTCGCCCGGCCGGGTTTTCCCCATTCAGGAGGTCCCCATGGCGGATTACTTCACCCATTTCTCATGCCTGATCGACGTCGGCAGCCCCGACAAGGCTGCCCGTGCAATCGCGCTGTTTCAGGAACTCCGCGCTGCGGATCAGGACGCTGACGACCCGGAGGTCGCGGGCTTCGACATCGCGCGCCAGGATGCCCCCGAGGGCAGCAGCCTCTGGATCCGTGATGACGACCACGGCGATGTCGAAGCCGTCATCCGCTTCGTGCTGCGCCTCGCCGAAGAGCTCGACCTCACTGGTCTCTGGGGGTTTCAGTATGCCCTGACCTGTTCCCGGCCGCGCCTCGACGCCTTTGGCGGTGGCGCGTATGCCATCGATCTCGGCGCTCGTAAATCCATCGGCTGGTCCAGCACGCAAGAATGGTTGGTCGCGGCGCTGAACGGGGAGGACGTCGATGCCTGAGATCATCTGCACCACCGTCTACCAGTTCCCCGAGCTCTCGGATGCGGCCAAGGAAAAGGCGCGCTGCTGGTATCGTGACCTAGGGCCGCTCGACGACTGGTGGGACGCGGTCTATGAAGATTTCGAGCGGGTCTGCGAAATCCTCGGCATCCGCCTGAAGACCTCCCCCGTCCGCCTGATGGGCGGCGGGACGCGGGCCAAGCCCAGCATCTGGTTCTCTGGCTTCTGGAGCCAGGGTGACGGTGCCTGCTACGAGGGCTATTGGTCCCACTCCAAGGGCGCGGCCGCGCGCATCCGGGACTACGCCCCGGCCGACGCGACGTTGCATGGCATCGCCGACCGGCTGCAGGCCATTCAGCGGCGGAACTTCTACCAGCTCAAGGCCGAGGCCAGCCACCGTGGCCGCTACTACCATGAATACACCATGTCGGTGGACGTCACGCGGGACAGCCCGACCTGGCAGCCGCCGACCGAGGACGCGGAAGAAGGCGTAATCGAGGCGCTGCGAGATCTGGCCCGCTGGCTCTACCGCCAGCTTGAGGCCGAATACGACCACCTCACCTCGGACGAGGCCATCGAGGAGGGGATCATCATCAACGGGTACACCTTCACGGAAAGCGGGCGGCGGATTGGGTGAGAACTATCGGGCGATTGACCTGACGAGCGTCACGAGAGCGTCAAAGTCGTGCTGATCAGCTGCTCTCAAGGCCGCGATATAGGCAGCGCGGTGCGCGCTGTCTGCGTTCAGTGTGCCGCCGCCGGACCAGTCGAGAAAAATATCCGGATCGATCTTCGCCAAGTAGGCGTCTGCCATGATCCGCGCCCAACGTCCGTTGCCGTTGGCGAAGGGATGGATCCAGACCAGGCGGTGATGCAGGCGCGCTGTTGCTTCCAGCGGGTCAAAGCTCCTATGGTCACGCCAGTACCGGGCGTCATCGAGGCAGGTGCGCAGCTCGGTCGAGATGTGCCAGACCGGCACGCCGATGTTCTTCTCTGTCAGGCGGTAGGCACCCGCCCAGTCCCAGACCTCGCCGAAAAGGCGCTTGTGGATTTCACGGACGGCAGCATCGGTCAGCAGATCGAACGATTTGGGCCGACGGTCGAGCCAGGTCAGGCCGGCGATGATGTTTTCGCCTTCGAGTTCGTTCAATTCGCCGCGGGTTGCGATGTGCTTGGCCTTGAGGTCAAGCAACTCGTCCGGTGTCAGGGGCGTCGCCCCGGCGGGTTCATGAAGCTCCAGCGTCATTGCCAGAAATCCCGGCGGCCTTCGCGGATGATGTCGGCGGCCAGTTCCTCCACCATCTCTTCTTCGCTCCGCAGGCCCTCGCTCTGCTCCTCGAGGGCCATATGCGCGCGTGTGCGCTGGATGATGCGGCGGGCTTTCGCGCGCGCTTGGGCGAGGACGATCTCCTCGACCGGGCCTTCGCGCGGGACGATGGCATAGACGAGACGTCCGCCCATGGCGTCGGCGATCTTCTCGAGCTGGTTCAGCGAGATCGTTCCCGCCTGCTCATTCCGGATCGACGCGTAGATCGAGTTGCGCGAGACATCGAGACGTTCAGCGAGGGCGGGCGCGTTCATTCCGATCGCCTCCTGAAATGTGGCGATCCAGCCGCCGAATGGCTTTTCAAGCGACTTTGCCAGGCTTGCGGCCTGGTTGATCCTGTCTTGGGCCTGACGTTGCTTCGCGCGGGAGACGGACATTTGCCAACCTGAGAGTTTGCATTCGCATACGTTATGCCATGCCATAATATGGCATAATATCTAAGAATGCAATACTACAGATACGCAAAACAGCTAAATACGCAATATCGTAGATTGGCGAACCCGTGAATTCTGCCAAGCCATGATATGGCCGCCCAGTCGATCCATGATCATTCTCAGGCATTGCACGCGCTGATCGGCACTCTCACCTGTTCCCGTCGATCCACTTCGACATGAGCCCCTTGTCGCGGAAGCACTCATCCGGGACGGCGCGGCGCTTGATCCGGGCAAGCTTCTCCGCGAAGGCTACCTGCTTTGAGGTCGGCAGACGGTCCATGTCCGATACCGGCTTCAGCCGGGCCTGAGCCTCGATCCAACCGCTCAAAGATCTCCGGTCTTGCTGAACTTCCCAGGGCAGGGCGTGCGTGGTGCTTTCCATGGTGGAACCCCCATTCTGGCTTGGCTCTGAACATAGAACATAACAAGAACAAAATCAAGCCAAGCGTCGGGAACACCTTGGTGCGAGAGGGAGAGAGGGGCCGGGAAAGATCAGGTCCGAGGCTGCCCGAGAGAGGGTGTCCGGGCCTGATCCTGTCCTTCATTCCGGAGTTTCCCGATGACCCATCTTGCCCCTGTCGCGCAGGTGTCCTTGCCTGCGCCCATTGTCCCGTTGGCAGCAAATCCTGTCCCTGCGATCGTTGCTGTTGCCGAAGCGCTGCAGCCCGATCTGGCGCAAGGGCTTCAGATCGACGCGCTGCGCCTGCGCCGCGAGATGGAACATGCCTTTGGCGGTTCCGATGCGACCGGTGCCTGGGACTGGAAGCTCGCCTATGAGGCGGGCGAGGTGGCGCTGATCCTCTTTCTGCGAAAGTTCGGTCGGGCGCTGCTTGCGCGTGCCGGCTCGCCTGCGGCGCTCTTGCCGATCCTCGCCAAGGTGGCAGGCCTCTTGCCTACGCACACCCGGCGGTCGGAAGAGATGGAGCGGTTCCAGCAATTCAGCACGCCCTTGCCCATGGGCCTTGCGGCTCTGGCAGCCGCGCAGATCACGCCCCGCGACCTAGTCCTCGAGCCTTCGGCTGGCACCGGCCTTCTGGCGATCTTGGCCGAGATCGCCGGCGGCAGCCTTGCGCTGAACGAGTTGGCTGAGACCCGCGTCGATCTTCTTCGGCTGCTTTTCCTAAGTCGACCGGTCACACAGTTCGATGCCGCGCAGATCGACGATCATCTCGATGTCTGCTCAAGCCCGAGCGTCGTCCTGATGAACCCGCCCTTCTCGGCTGTGGCCAATGTCGATGGTTGGTCGACCGAGGCGACGGCCCGACATCTTCGCTCGGCGCTTGCGCGGCTGGCCCCCGGCGGACGGCTCGTGGCTATCACCGGAACCGGTTTCGCGCCGGATGCGCCTGCCTGGGCCGAGACCTTCGGGCGTCTGACCGAGGCCGCGCATCTGGTGTTCTCCGGCGCGGTATCGGGCGCAGCTTTCGCCAAGCATGGCACGAGCTTCGAGACGCGGATGTCTGTCTTCGACAAATGCCGCGGCGGTGAGCCGGGCGGCATCACCGCTGACCTGCACCAGCCCACGTCCCCGGACGTGGCGCATCTGATGTCCCGGGTCACTGCTGAGGTTCCGCCGCGCCTCAAGTTGGATCAGGCAGCTGCATTGGGGCAGGGCCATTCTTCCCTCTTCCCGGGAAATCCTACCCCCACCACACGCAAACCCGTCAGCCGATCGCGCGCGACCTCTGCGGCTCAACCGGAGAAACCTGAAGCGCCGATCGAGGCCGAGGAACTGGACTACGCTCTCCGCGACACCGCCGAGGACGAAGACGCCGCACGGCTGTCCGACGCGATCTACGAGACCTTCCGTCTGCAGGCGATCGACATCCCTGGCGCGGCCCCACACCCGACCAAGCTTGTGCAATCGGCGGCCATGGCCTCGGTCGCGCCGCCGAAACCCTCCTACCGCCCCAAGCTTCCGGCGACCATCTTGCGCGACGGCCTGCTGTCCGACGCGCAGCTCGAGACCGTCATCTACGCGGGCGAAGCCCACGGTGCATATCTCGCCGGGTCTTGGACCGTCGATGAGACCGGAGACGTGGTCTCCGCAGCACCGGAGGACGCCGCTGACGCTATCGGCTTCCGCCGGGGTTTCTTCCTTGGCGATGGCACCGGAGCGGGCAAGGGCCGCCAGTCGGCCGGGATCCTGCTCGACAACTGGTGCCAAGGCCGCCGCAAGGCGCTCTGGATCTCGAAGAGCGACAAGCTTCTGGAGGATGCGCAACGCGACTGGTCGGCCCTTGGCCAGGAGCGGCTTCTGGTGACGCCGCTGTCGCGTTTCGCACAAGGGCGCGACATCCCGCTGAGCGAGGGAATCCTCTTCACCACCTATGCGACGCTGCGCTCGGAAGAACGGGGTGCCAAGAAATCCCGCGTCGACCAGATCGTCGACTGGCTCGGGGCGGATTTCGACGGGGTGATCCTCTTCGACGAAAGCCATGCCATGGCGAATGCTGCCGGCGGCAAAGGCGAGCGGGGCGATACCATGGCCTCGCAGCAGGGCAGGGCGGGCCTGCGCCTGCAGCACAAACTGCCCAATGCCCGCGTAGTCTATGTCTCGGCCACGGGCGCGACGACGGTCCACAACCTTGCCTATGCTCAGCGTCTCGGGCTCTGGGGCGGGGAGGACTTTCCCTTTGCCACCCGCGCTGAGTTCGTTCAGGCCATAGAGGCCGGCGGCGTGGCTGCGATGGAGGTCCTCGCGCGCGATCTGCGCTCACTCGGGCTCTACACTGCCCGGTCGCTCTCCTATGACGGCGTCGAATATGAGATGCTAGAGCATGCGCTGACGCTCGAGCAGCGCGGCATCTATGATGCCTATGCCGGGGCCTTCGCCATCATCCACAACAATCTGGCCGCCGCGATGGAGGCGGCCAACATCACGGGCGACAGCGGCACGCTGAACCGCCAGGCCAAGTCCGCTGCCCGCTCGGCCTTCGAGTCCGCCAAGCAGCGCTTCTTCGGCCATCTGCTGACCAGCATGAAAACCCCTACCCTGATCGCCGCCATCGAGGCCGATCTCTCGGCAGGCCATGCGGCTGTCATCCAGATCGTCTCGACCGGCGAGGCGCTGATGGAACGCCGCCTGACGGAGATCCCAACCGACGAATGGAATGATATCCGCTGTGACATCACGCCCAGGGAGTATGTCCTGGACTACCTCGCCCATTCCTTCCCGGTGCAGCTCTACGAGCCTTTCACCGACAGCGAGGGCAACCTCTCGTCGCGCCCCGTCACGCGCGACGGCCAACCGGTGGAGTGCCGCGAAGCCGTCCGGCGTCGTGACGCGCTGATCGAGAAACTGGCTTCGCTGCCGCCGGTGCCGGGTGCGCTCGACCAGATCGTCCAGCGCTTCGGCACCGATCTCGTGGCCGAGGTCACGGGCCGCTCGCGGCGCATCGTGCGCAAGGTCGAAAGGCATTCGGCACGGCTCGTGGTGGAGAACCGGGCCGGAGCTGCGAACCTCGTGGAAACCCAAGCCTTCATGGATGATCAAAAGCGGATCCTGATCTTCTCGGATGCCGGCGGCACCGGGCGCAGCTATCACGCCGATCTCGGAGCGAAGAACCAGCGCTTGCGGGTCCACTACCTCTTGGAACCCGGCTGGAAGGCAGATGCCGCGATCCAGGGTCTCGGCCGCACAAACCGCACCAATCAGGCGCAGCCGCCACTGTTCCGACCGGTCGCCACTGATGTGAAAGCGGAGAAGCGGTTCCTGTCGACCATTGCGCGCCGCCTCGACACGCTTGGCGCCATCACGCGCGGCCAGCGCCAGACCGGCGGGCAGGGGTTGTTCCGCCCCGAGGACAACCTCGAGTCGCCTTACGCCCGCGACGCGCTGCGCCAGCTTTACCGCCGCATCTATCGCGGCGATGTGGCCGGATGCTCGCTCGGGGCCTTCGAGGATGCCACTGGCCTCAACCTGATCGATGACAACGGTCTGAAAGACGACCTGCCCCCCATCACGACCTTTCTCAACCGGCTGCTCGCACTGACGATCGACATGCAGGCCGTGCTCTTCTCGGTCTTCGAGGAATTGCTCGACCAGAGGATCGAGGGTGCCATCGCGGCCGGGGTCTATGACCTCGGGCTCGAGACACTCCGTGCTGAGAGCTTCCGGGTGACCGACGTACAGGTCATCTACACCCATCCGGGCTCCGGCGCGGAAACCCAGCTGCTGACCATCGCGGAAAAGCGCCGCAACACGCCTACCTCACTGGCCGATGCGCTCGAATGGCTGGATGACCCGCAGGCGCGGCTTCTGGTCAACAGCCGCTCGGGCCGGGCTGCCGTGCAGGTTCCTGCCACCAGTCACATGCTGGACGATGGGACCATCGAGCCGCGCCTGCGCCTGATCCGCCCGCTTGATGCCAGCACGGTCCCGGCCAAGGTCATGGAGGACACCCACTGGCTCGAGGCCGACCGCGCGGCCTTCACTGCGGCGTGGACTGCGGAACTGGCCGAGGTGCCGGAGTTTTCGGACTCCACGCTGCACATCGTGGCAGGTCTGCTGCTGCCGATCTGGAAGCAGCTTCCCCAGGATGAAACCCGCGTCTACCGCCTGCAGACCGATGACGGGCAGCGCATCATCGGTCGCCTCGTCTCGCCTGCCTGGGTCGCGACCACGCTGGCCGCCGATGCGCCCAAGCTCTCGGCCGCACAGGTCCATGCCCTCGTTCTGGAGGGCAAGACCGTGGTGCGGCTGGCCGAGGGGATGGAGCTCCATCGGTCCCGCGTTATGGGCGTGAACCGGATCGAGCTCTCCGGGTTCACCGAGGCCGCCAAGGACCGGCTCAAGGCCGATGGCTTCTTCTCGGAGATTATTAGTTGGAAGCTTCGGCTGTTTTGCCCGACCGACGCCGATGGCGTCGCGATACTGGATCGTCTGCTTGCACGTTGTCCTGTCGCAAGGCTACATGATCGCGGAGGTTGTTGACCCATGTATTCCAAGACCGAAGACCTCGTGCGCGATCTGGCAGAAAATGCCGAAGGCGTCTGTCGTGCGTACCTTCCCGCCGGACGGCGGGAAGGATCCTACTGGATCGTCGGCGATCTGCACAACAACCCCGGCCGGTCGCTCTTCGTGCGGTTGACGGGCCCTGCGTCGGGACCAGGGGCAGCGGGCAAGTTTACGGATGGGGCCACAGGCGAGCATGGCGATCTCCTGGACATCATCCGCGCCCGGACGGGGATCACGCGCTTCCCCGATCTTCTCGCCGAGGCCCGAGCGCATCTTGGCCGTCCGCAGCCGGTCGTCCCGGATAGGCAAGAGCCGAGGAAGGCCAAGGCGCCCGGTGGCACTCCCGCGGCAGCGGCGCGCTTGTTTGCTGCCTCGAACCCGATCACAGGCATGCTTGCTGAGACCTACCTCCGTTCCCGAGGCATCACCCAATTCGGGGCGAACGGCGCCTTACGCTTCCACCCGAAGTGCTGGCATCGGGAAGAGGGGCAGACCCGGAGCATCCCCAGACCGGCGATGATCGCGGCGGTTACCGATGGGGCAGGGGCCGTGCAGGGCGTGCATCGCACCTGGTTGGCAGCTGACGGGCAGGGGAAGGCGGCAGTGAATCCAGAGCGTCGGGCTATGGGTCACCTCCTCGGCAATGCTGTCAGGCTGACCCCGCAGGATGACATCCTCGTCATCGGCGAAGGCATCGAGACCATGCTGTCTCTGTCCGAGGCGATCCCCGGCCTTCCCGTCTGGGCGGCGCTCTCGTCTGGTCACCTCGGGGCGGTCCTGTTGCCGGAGGGGCTCAAGCGCCTTTACGTCGCGATCGATCGCGATCCGGCCGGGCAGCGCGCGGCAGAGAAGTTGAGCGCCAGAGCCTCCGAGGTCGGGGTGCGCGTGCGGGTGCTGGAACCGCGGCTCGGGGATTTCAACGATGATCTCCAGGCGAACGGCAAGGTCGCGCTGCGCCAGCATCTGACAGGACAGATCGGGCCAGAGGATCGGCATCGCCTGCCCAGCTGAGCTGCATCGCGCAGGGGGGCTGGGAGTGCGGGGCAGGGGGCTGCATCCCAGTCGTGGCTCTGGATCGTCGTCCTCACCCCATCCCGGGCCTTGCGCATCCACCCGTCACCCGAGCGGCCTTCAAGAGATGGGCAGGCCGTCAAAGCGGTAGCCCCTGCAAGGTCGGCAGGGAACCTATTTCCGCCGGCGGCAAAGCCGCCTTTGCATCGCGAGACAAATAGCTTCCCCGCCGACCTCCTCCACGCTGTTCCGGCCCCGGTGAAGCCGAGGTGAAGGGGCAACCGCCCCGACGGCTCGGGTCTGCCCATGAAGGCCGCGCGGGATGACGCGCGGACGAGACAGGCCCGGAGGTAAGAAACCGATGACGATCCACACCTACGACGACGCGTATGAACCCGCCCATAGCGCTTCCCAGACCGCCCATGCGCTCGACGAGCTCCAGCTCTACGGCTATCGCCCCTTTGACGAGCCCGATCCGCGCCCGATGCCCGATGGGCAGCGCCTCGCCGTCGCCGTCGCCGACATCTTCGACGCCCTCGTCGCGACCCTGGAAGACACCCGTATGGAACCCGACCTCGAAGAGGTGCTCTGGGGCCAGGTCAACCTCTTCCACCGCGCCACGGCCCGGATCGAGCGGACGCTCGATGAGAACGAGCAGGCGCAGCGCCGCCTCCAGCGCGAGCAGGACGGCTCCGAAGTGAAGTCCGTCGAACTCGAGCGCCTGACGGCCGAGGGCCTGACTCTCGTTGAACGGCGCAATTGCATGGACATGATGCGCGACCACGCCGCCACCGAGTTCGTCCATCACACGGGATCGACCTGGCGCCCCCGCACCGGATCGATGGTGAACCGCCAGCACATGACCGCCGCCCTGATCGACAGCCGCGACTTCCTGGCCGCCAAGCGCCGCGCCGAGACCGAGGTAATGCTTCCCGCAGGTCCCAAGGTCGCCCTCACCGGCGGGACCGATTTCAACGATCACCGCCTGATCTGGGGTAAGCTCGACCAGGTCCGGACCAAGTATCCAGACATGGTCCTTTTGCACGGTGGCAGCCCCAAAGGCGCAGAGCTCATCGCCGCCAAATGGGCCGAGGCTCGCAGCGTGACGCAGGTGGCCTTCAAGCCCGACTGGACCAAGCACGCCAAGGCCGCGCCCTTCAAGCGCAACGACGCGATGCTGGATGTGCTCCCGGTCGGGGTCCTTGTCTTCCCCGGAACCGGTATCCAGGAAAACCTCGCCGACAAGGCCAAGAAGCTCGGCATCCCGGTCATGAAGTTCGAGAAGGGGGCGTAAGCCCCCGACTTCAATCCGGGACAGAACATTGTGGAAACGTCGAAGAGCGCTTGATATTGTGGTCTGGAGATAGGCGCCAACAACATGTTCGACACATCGCAGCAAATGGAAGTGTTCCCGACGACGGTCGATCTCAAGCGGATCGACCCGTCTCTCAACATGCGCCGCTTCTATCGATTGAGCGTTCAGCCGGACCTGTTTGGCGGCGCATGCCTTGTGCGGGAATGGGGCCGTATCGGGTTTCGAGGGCAGATGCTAATCGAACAGCACCCGGACGAGGGGCATGCTGTGACCGCCCTGTTGAAGCTCGCAGCGAACAAGACGCGGCGAGGGTATCGAGCGGTCGCAGAGCAGAAGATGGATTGAAAAGCGGTGAATGACATTTCGCCAAGCGTGTATTTCGCGTTTATTTTCGGTAGTTTCCGGCGGCTTCTTTGACTACGAATAGTGTAACGAATTCCGAGGCCTGTTGATGAACCCGACTGAAATTTACGATGCCCTTGCCGAGATTGCGGCCAAGCCATTTGATCCGAATGAATTCCCCTTTGCTTTTGCCGAGGCGACGGATGCGGCCAAGGCAGCGATCTCGAAGCTGCGCAATGGCTCGACCAACAAGTCGGATCTTTCTGGCGGCGTTCTGTTCAACAAGAAGTTCCACTACGCGCCGGCACTAAAAGGCCTGACCGATGTCACGCTCGATCAACTGCGCGCCTCTAAGAAAACCAAGGCGTCCAAGCCCGCGATCCTGATCGCGACCGATGGCGAAACCATTGCGGCTGAACATCCAGCTTCAGGCGATACACTACATTGCACCTTCAGCGAGTTAGGTGATCATTTCGGCTTCTTCCTGCCCGCCGCGGGCAAGGAACGCTATCGCGCGGTCGAAGAGAACCCTGTCGACGTCAAAGCGACCGGCAAGCTCGCACGTCTCTATGATGCGCTGACCAAGGCCAATCCCGATTGGGGTAGCGACGATCGGCGGCACGAGATGAACCAGCTGATGATGCGGCTCATCTTCTGCATGTTCGCCGAGGACGTGGGCATCTTCCCGGACAACCAGTTCTCGCGCCTTTTGTTCACCCATGCGGGCGACAAGGGCGAAGAGGCGCGTGAAACCATCATCGCCGCCTTCAACGCCATGAACTTGCCCAAGGACAAGCGCGGCGCCCTGCCGGCATGGACGGCAGAGCTGGAATACGTAAACGGCGGGCTCTTCGCGGGCAACATAGACGCGCCGCGGTTTGACACGATCTCCTTCCGCTACCTGCGCGATGCCTGCGATCTCGATTGGCGCGAAATCAACCCTGACATCTTCGGGTCGATGATCCAGTCGGTGGCTGATCCCAAGCAGCGCTCAGAACTGGGGATGCACTATACCTCGGTCCCGAACATCATGAAGGTGATCGGGCCGCTGTTCCTCGATGATCTGGATGCCGAGATCCACAAGGCCTGGGATCGCGCGAAAGCCTTGCAGCAGGTGTTGGACCGCATGTCGCGTATTCGCGTCTTTGATCCTGCCTGTGGCTCGGGCAACTTTCTGGTCGTGTCCTACCGCGAACTCAGAGCGCGAGAGTCGCGCATCCTGCAGCGGCTGGAGGAGCTGAACGGCCCCGGCTCGATGCAGATGTTTTCGGCCATCCCGATCAGCAATTTCTACGGGATCGAGATCGCGGACTTTGCGGCAGAGACCGCCAAGCTCGCGCTGTTCATTGCCGAGTATCAGGCCAATGCCAGCTTTGCCGAGGTTTTTGGTCGCCGTCCTGCCGCGCTACCGCTGAAAGACGCAGCGCATATCAGGCGAGGGGACTCCCTTTATACCCGATGGGAGGAGGTCTGCCCGCACCCCGGCGAAGAAGAGGAAGTTTTCATCGCGGGCAACCCCCCGTTCCTTGGAAAGGCCCAGCAGGACGCGGATCACAAAGCCGGAATGGACCATGTCTTCAAGGGTAAGTTAAAATCTTACCGAGCGTTTGACTTAGTGGCGGCATGGTTCTTCAACGCCTCGGTCTATCTGCGTGGTCGTAATGTCCGTGCTGCTCTGGTGTCGACCAATTCAATCTGCCAAGGGGCATCGGCAGCCAACCTCTGGCCCGAAATCTTGACTGACGGCGTGGAAATCGGGTTTGCGCATCGATCCTTCAAGTGGCGCAACAATGCATCGGCAAATGCCGCAGTCATTTGCGTGGTCGTCGGGATGCGAAACAAGTCAAATGCGACCAAGCGCATTTTCGATGGTGATGTTTCCGAGGAAGCCGCAAATATCAATTCGTATCTCTTGAACGACCAAAACGTATTCGTGACCGGTGCGAGCAAAGGGATTTTCGGGCTCCCCGAGATGAACTTTGGCTGCATGCCCTATGACGCTGGAAACCTGCTACTGATTCCAGAGGAAAAAGAGCAGATGCTGGCTGAAGCCCCCGAGGCATCGAAGTTCATTCGTCGTTTCATGGGGTCGCAGGAGGTTGTGAAAGGGATAGAACGGCATTGCCTTTGGATTTCAGATTCCGACCTGCGTGATGCGATGGCCATCCCGCCTGTCGCTCGTCGTGTCGAGGCGACCAGAGAAGCTCGTCTTAAAATGACCGATAAGGGCGGCATTGAACTTGCAGATCGGCCACACCAGTTCCGCGAGCATGTTGCGCCTGAACGTCATGCTATCCTTGTCCCAAGCGTCACATCGGAACGACGCCCCTATCTGCCCGTTGAACGGGTTGGGGCTGATGTTATTGCTTCAAATCTTAACCAAGTGCTCTACGACGCCCCTGAATGGTGCATCGCCCTGATCGCTTCTCGCCTACATCTGGTCTGGATCGCCACAGTCTGCGGCAAGTTGAAGTCCGATTTCCGCTACTCCAACACCCTCGGTTGGAACACCTTCCCCGTGCCGAAGTTCAGCGAGGATCAACTGGCAGAGCTATCCGCCTCGGCGCGGCGCATCCTCAAGTGCCGCTACTCGCATTTCCCCAAGACCATCGCCGAGCTTTACGACCCCGACAAAATGCCCGACGACCTGCGCGCCGTGCATCGCGAAAACGATGACCTCTTGGAGACGATGTATATCGGCCGCCCCTTCCGCAATGACACTGAGCGGTTGGAAAAGCTCTTCAAGCTCTATGCCGCCAAGGTGAAATCGCTGGAGAAGAAGGGTGCGCGCGCATGACGGGGACCTATGTATTGTTCCAGATGTGGGGACCGTTTCGCCAGTCGCTGATCGACGGGCACTTGTTCTATGTCGAACAGGCACGCAAGCGGCTTCTCACGCAGTTTGAGAACATTGAAGCCGAGGCGGACAAGGCCTCGGAAGACTGGCTCGAGAACAACAGCCACCGTTTCGATCCCGACCGAGACGATCCGGGGAGCTTCTATGAGGCGGCCGGAGAGGCCGGCATCGAGTTCTATCGCCTGCTCTCCGATATGCGTGATCAGACCCAGCTGAGTGTGGTCGCGGGCATGTTCCATGAATGGGACAAGCAGCTTCGCGATTGGCTGGTGCGTGAGATTGGACATTGGCACCGGGGGGATCTGGCCGCCGAAAAAATCTGGAAGGCGAACTTTTCAGACCTCGCTGACCTGCTCGAAGGCCTCGGTTGGAAGATCCGCAGCACCGGGTACTTCAAGCTGCTGGATGCCTGCCGTCTGGTCGTCAACGTCTACAAGCATGGCAAAGGGACGTCGCTGGACGATCTGAAGCAAAGTTTCCCCGAGTATCTTCCTGATCCGAATGTTGGAACGCGCCTTGCGTGGTCTTCGATCGATGTTCTGGACCATACTGATCTGAAAGTCAGCGATGCCCAGTTTCAGGCATTCTCTGATGCCATCGTGTCTTTCTGGAGGGACGTGCCCGAGAACATTTCTGAGGCTGACGTTGCTAGTGTGCCGACTTGGTTCGAGAAGGCGATACTGAAGGATCGTGATCAGAAGGCGGGTGCGAAATGACCGATAAGAACGCTCCCCCAAAAACAAGCGAGGCGGCGCCCGAAGGCCCGCCTCATGATCTTGTCCACGGGAGGGGCCAGAAGCCTGCCGAAGCACCTAAAGGCAACCTCACCGCGTCTCACGAAGCAATAGATAGCGCTGATGTGGCCACGGATCAAGTTCAAACTCTGACCGATCTTAGGGTTCAGAAGCTGTTAACCGACTGCCTGAGCGACCGAAGACTGCAGCGATACGCACCCGCGGCCGGTGATGCCGGGGTGGCGCGCGAGGACATCTACCTCTGGAATTGCGACCTGTCCGAGGCCTTCCATTTTGCTTTGCATATGGCCGAAGTGACCTGCCGGAACAGCATACACAACGCCCTGACGTTCCGTGACCCGCGATGGTTTGAAAACCAAACTTTCCTGAACATCCTGGACCCGCTTCGCAGGAAGGACCTCGACAACGCTATCACTGACGAAACTGATCAACACGGCGACGTTATGGACGCCCACCACATGGTTTCGGCTTTGTCTTTCGGGTTTTGGGAGCATCTGACGACCAAGCGATTTCAGCGTTATCTGTTCCCGAAAGGGTTTCAGCGGGTGTTCAAGCACGCTCCATGGGATGCCAAGCTGGAAGACTTGCACGACTTGATCGAAAGCGTTCGCCGCTGGCGTAACCGCATCGCGCACCACAATGCGATCTTCGACAAAGGCCCATCATCGAAGTACCAAGACGCGTTAAAGCTGATCGCGTGGTCCTCTCCGGACCTGGAGGCATGGGTAGCAACCCGATGCCGTGTGAACCAGATTATCAACGCGCGCCCGAAGGGAGAATGACATGGTTGAAATGGTGAACGTGACCTATGGGCGCTCCAAATCGACAACCAACAAGTTGGGCCAACGCCCGATGCAGGCCCGCGCCTATGCCGCACGAGCGGCGCAGTTCCTTTTGCTTAAAGCGCCGCCCGCAGCTGGCAAAAGCCGCGCGCTCATGTTCGTCGCTCTCGACAAGATGCTTCATCAGGGGCTGGAAAAGACGATCGTTTGCGTGCCCGAGACATCGATTGGCGGGTCATTCCGCTCGACGGATCTGACCCGCTACGGGTTTGAGGCGGACTGGGAGGTCGATGATCGCTGGAACCTCTGTTTGACGGGCGAGGACGCAGACAAGCAAAAGGTCAAGGCATTTCAGGCGTTCCTGGAAAGCGATGCCAAGGTGCTGGTCTGCACCCATGCCACATTCCGCTTCGGCTTCGATGAGGTGGCAAGAACTGCGGGCATCGAGGCTTTTGACAATTGCTTCATCGCCATTGACGAATTCCACCATGTCTCTGCCTCCGACAACAACCGGCTGGGCGTGATCCTGCGCAGTCTGATTTCCCGAGCGGAATGCCATGTGATGGCAATGACCGGCAGCTATTTCCGCGGGGATGCGGATCCAGTGTTGCGGCCAGAGGATGAGGATCGGTTCACCAAGATCACCTACAGCTACTACGAGCAGCTGGAAGGCTACGAATTTCTCAAGGCACTCGGGATCAACTACGAATTCTACAAGGGCAATTACGTCAACGGATTGCCAGGGGTGCTGAACCCTGACCAAAAGACGATCATCCACATTCCTCATCGGGGGTCGTCCGAGGCATTCGACGACAAATACAACGAAGTCGGAAAGATTCTCGACCTCTTGGGTGTCCATGAAGGTCGCGATCCTGAGACCGGATTTGATCTGGTCCGCAGGCCAGATGGGCAGATTCTGAAAATCGCCGATCTGGTTGATGACGGACCAGGCCGCGACATCGTTAAATCTGCGCTTTCGCGAGAGATCAAAGGCGCTGATGGTCGTCGAGATGATACGGCGGACCGCGAGAAGGTCGACATCATAATTGCGCTTGGTATGGCGAAAGAAGGGTTCGACTGGGTCTGGTGTGAACATGCCCTGACGATCGGCTACCGGTCATCGCTTACAGAAATCGTGCAGATTATTGGGAGAGCCACTCGCGATGCGCCCGGTAAGCCGCGTGCGCTCTTCACCAACCTGGTTGCCGAGCCGGGTGTGGAAACCGGCGTTGTGACAGACGCGGTCAACGACATGCTGAAGGCCATTTCTGGTTCTCTGCTTATGGAGCAGGTGTTGGCACCCAACTTCAAATTCTATCGGCGCGAGGATGGCGACGTGCGTGCTTCGGTCGGGACTGACGCCGAAGGCAACGTTACAATCGGTATCAAGGGACTGATTGAGCCACCCACTGATCGAGCTCGGGAAATCTGCGAGAAGGACATGCACGACTTGATGGCTACCGCCTACCAGGAAATGGATAGACGGGTCCTTTCTCCCGACACGGCGCCCGAGGTTGCCACGCAAATGGTTCTGACGGACATCATCGAGCGCAGATATGAAACTCTGGATTCAGAAGAGGCCGAGTCTGTTCGGCAACACCTTGCGGCGCATATGAACGTGCTAACTTTGGCGCGGCGAGAAGCTGAGCGTGGCTTCGCTGAAGGGCAGTCACCTTTGACGGGCAGCCCCGGCAAGGCGGACGTTTCTGACGACGATGGGGATGAAGCCGGAGACAGCGCCCCCAATACGCTGCTGCAGATGGTCAAGAAATTCATCAATGTCCGCGACATCGATGTTGAGCTCATCGATAGCGTGAACACGTTTCGTGAACGGTTCGAGGTCGCATCGAAGTCTTTGAACTCGGAGCTCTTGGCACATGTCCAATCGGCGATGGTTGCATTGCGGGTCAATATGACCGGCGACGAGGCTCGAACACTTTGGCCGAGGATTAAGGCGTTCCGGGCCAGTGAGGGACGCGAGCCGAACGTTCATTCTGCCGATCCCTTGGAGAAGCGGATGGCAGAGGCACTGGCCTGGCTGAAAGCTGAGAAGGCGAAGCGGCTGCGCGAGGGCGCGATGCAATGACTCGGCCGAGCTTGGATGACATTTTTGCGGAAGACGATGAATTCGGCCTGTTGGACGTTAGGCTGCGCGGCAGCCGCGCCACTGTAGCTTCCGACCAAGGGGCTGGCGCGCTGAGAGAAGTCTCAGCGTTCTTTGAGAAACACGGGCGCGTTCCCGATCCTGATGCGGTGGACCATGACGAGATGCGGCTCGGTTCGATCTGGGCTTCGATCAAGTCTGCGCCGACTGACCAGATGCGGCTGGAGGACCGGTTTGGGCTCTTGGACGACGAGACAGCGCAGGTATTGAAATCATGGCGAGATGAGCCGCTAGTTTCTGACGTGCCTGACAGCCTAGATGATATTTTCGACGATGAAGAGCTTTCCGTCGATGCGTCTCTGATCGATTTGAAACATACGACGCCTGCCGCAGAACGACACTTGCCCGATCATCGGGCGGAATTTGTTCCCTGTCGCGATTTCGACCAGTTCGCAGAGCGTTTTGAAGCGGTGCAGCAGGCTTTGGAAGCGGGCGACCGCCAAGCACTGCCTGTAAAGAAATGGTCCGTGATTGAGCCCATAGAAGGCGACTTCTTCATCCGCAACGGCCTTCTCGCAATGATCGCTGAGAAATCCGAAATGTCCGCGCGAGGGGGCTCTCGTGACCACAGACTTCGGGTCATTTTTTCCAACGGCATGGAGAGTGATCCTCTCATGTCTTCGTTCCGCAAGTCACTCAACGACGATAAGACGGCCAGAATGGTTCAGAAGGTCGGGCTTGGTCCCCTCGATCTGGACTGGGAATCTGATCAACTAGAATTGTCTGGGACAATTTACGTCGCTCGGTCGCGCTCGGATGATCCGTCGATCAGAACTCAGCGAATGATCCTGCACAAGATCGGTGTCACCAGTCAGGATGTTGCGCGCCGGGTTGCAGATGCTCGCAACGATCCAACGTTTTTGCTAGCACCAGTGGACATCGTCGCGACCTACGAGCTTCAAAACCTGTCCCGCCGCAAAGTTGAGAACCTTCTCCACCGCTTTTTCGCGACGGCCAGGCCGGCAGAGCTCTTTGTGACGGACCGCTTCGGGAAGAAGGTCTTTCCAAAGGAATGGTTTTACGTCTTGCCGGAACATGTCGGCCGTGCGGCGAAACTGATTGAAGAGGGGCGCCTTCATTTGTTCAAGTACGACCTTCAATCCCAAGAAATTGTTGCGAAGGTTTGACTAGGTAAAGGCGCGGTGGGCTACCAGCGCGACGGAAAAAATAATGTCGGTTGGCTAGGTCTGATAAGTCGATCTTTGATAGAAATACGCGTTCCTGCCCTTTTCGGCGTTCCGTTGGCCGATAAAACCTCTAATTCACGCGCTTGTGCCAATTCGGATAGTACCTGAAAAATGTCGTCGTTGGTGCCCGCTGTTCGATTGCCAATCTCATCTAACAGGCGTGCGACGTCCAACTGCCCGTTTTCCATCATTTGGTGGACTTCGGCTGGCAGTGCGTTCACAAGTTCCGTATTCAACTTGGTTCGATCGATCTCTGAGAAGTTGAAGAGCGAGTCGCAACTCTCGATCAGTCGTGTGTCATACCCCAAAGAAAACAAGCTGCCCGAACCAATGTGGGTGAAGCTGTTCTGTTCCTGCCAGTGTACGCTCAGCATCTTGTCGCGGGCAGCCTGGTGTTGCGATAGGTGCGCAAGCATCATCCATCGGTTATCTGTGCGTGACCAAAGCATGAATGGCGTGAAAAATTTGGCTCCGCTTTTTGCATGAATGTGTGCCATGAGCGCGCGCTGTGTAAGGGCGCGGCCCATATTTTCATCTTTTCGCTGTCTCCAATCAGCGATGAAGCGGGAGTCGATGCCAAATTGCTGGTATAGAGGAAGCTCTGCCGAAGCGTCCTGTAGGTAGTTCAAGAGGCTATCAATGGCGAAATTGAGGACGACCTCCGCTCTATCAAGGGCAGTGAAGATCGTCTGTATCGCTGACATTGGCACGTCGGAGTAGCCAAACTGATCCAAAAAGAAAATGGATCGGCCTTTCCGCTGATTTTGCATAATTTCAGCCATGATTGTCGGCAAGTGTTCGACAAACTTTCCCTCTAATACAGAGATCCGCGGATCGTTCTCTTTGTATCCTCTCCCGCGCAGCTCCCTCTTCAGGGCGGCCACATGCTCGCGTTCGTCATCCACAAAGATAAAGCGTGCATTGATTTCCAGAGGCTTTGCCCGGCCTTCATTCAGTCTTACGGTCGCCTCTTCAACAGCATTGAGGAGAACAAGCGGGCTCCCGGCTCGTGTGTCGTTTCCATCGGAATATGCGCCGCCTCCACTGAATCCATCGACGAGAGTAATATTCAAACGATCTTGTGCTGGGTTACGAACCACTGTGTCGAAATAGACATCAAGATAATTCTTGAGGACATCGAGCTTACGCTTGGTATGTTCCTCAATTCGCGGGAGATTGCCATCGGGTCCCCAGATGAAATTCGTCGCCATCGCGTTCCTAACTCGTCAACTCTGCCATTATTTCTTTGGGAACAATCTGCCATGGAAAGCCGTTCCACTCAGCCCCCTCGAGAAGCCGTCCGCCAGATTTTGGGCGTGCTCCCCCCCACTGCTTGAAAAAGAATGCAACGTCATATTTTTCACATGCAAGGCGTAATTCTGTTGCCCATGACGGTTCCATCGGCCTCGCCTTTGGTCCACTTTCTCCCCCGACGATTGCCCAGGCTATGCCACTCAGATCGACGTTCCCGATCCTGCCGAGCAATGGCTCAAACGAAATAAATCGCGCTTCTGAGTTGATTTGGCGCAGGTGTTCGATTCGGCTCTTGTGTGCGCTGTCCTCGACGGACACGCCGAGCCAAATGTGCGAAGGGACTTTTTCTCCAGAGTACCTCTTCTTCACATAGTTTCGCATCAGCGAAGAGCGTTTGGTAAGAACCTGATACACATGCCAATTGGCCCTCTCCATCGCGTCAAAAACGGCGTCGATGTGACTGATTGGAATATCCTTGTGAAATAGATCGCTCATTGAATTGACAAAAATCATACGCGGCTTCTTCCAACGAGCCGGTTGGTCAAGTCGTGACGGCCAGAGACGCAGATCAAATCCTTGTTCGTAAGGATGCCCTTCTATACCACGCCACCGCTCCGCAAAGCGTTCCGCATAGCAGTTGTCGCAGCCCGGACCGATTTTTGTACAGCCGGTAACGGGATTCCACGTCGCGTCTGTCCACTCGATTTCAGATTTTTGTGCCATCCTGCTCAATCCTTTTTGACGGCCACTCTACGCCGGTTGGCACAAAGAGGGAACATCCAATCTGGGCACTGCGCGTCGTGCCGTATGTGCCAATAGTAAATATCTCGGGCTTTCTACCAACCATTTACGCTCTCCCATCTAGGTTCAACCAGTACCTCGTATGGCGTCGCTCACCGGTTCGGCTGAGCGCACCTTTCTCGACCAGATCCTGCAGATCGCGGGTTGCGGTTGCGCGTGACGTTCCGGTGATCTTGAGATAGTTGTCGGCGCTGAGGCCGCCTTTGAAACCGCCAGGGCCTTCCCGAAAAACTCGAGCGATGGCCTTGGCCTGGCGTTCGTTCAAGTGGTCTCTGTGACGATCGTAGAAGTGTGCCTTGCTGATGAAGAAGCCGACGCGGTCGAGTGTTGCCTGTTGGGCCTTCAAGACAACTTCCGCGAACCAGACGAGCCAATCGGTCACGTCGAGCGTTCTTTGATGCTGCTCGAGCTGGTCGTAGTATGCCTTGCGCTCCTTCTCGATGGTGAAGGCGAGCGAGATGAGGGTCGGCTGGCCAATGTTCTGCGCCAGCGACTTTTCAGCGAGGGCGCGACCCAAGCGGCCGTTCCCGTCTTCGAATGGGTGGATGCTCTCGAAATAGAGGTGGCTTAGCCCTGCGCGCGTCAGCGCTGGAAGCGGCTCTGCTCCCCCCAGCACGGTCTTGTTGAACCATTCCGCGTATCGCTCCATCTCAGGCATGACCCGCTCCGAGGGCGGCGCTTCGAAATGGATCGTGGGCCGGTCAAGGCGGCCGGAAACGATTTGCATCGCCTCGGCGTGTTGTCGGTAGGCCCCGATGGTTTCCAACCGACGGTCATGGGACAGGAGCATCCGATGCCAGCGGTACAATGTCTCGTGGGAAAGCGGCTCTGCAAAACTGGAATAGACGTCGACCATCATTTCCGCGACGCCCTGTTCGCGCGGTTTGGCAGGGTAACTGTCCGGATCGAGGCCCAGATGGCGGCGCAGCGAAGACTGGACACTGAGCCGATCGAGGATTTCACCCTCGATGGCGCTCGTCTGCATCGCTTCCTCGCTGAGCAGTTCGATGCGGAGTTGCTCGCGCTCCGGCTGGCTGACATGATGGACCGCGCCGAGGATTTCTCCGGACGACAGCAGAAACGTCTGCTCGAACGGCTCCAGAGCGGAGGCGTCATACCGGAAATCCGGCCAATCGGGCAGCGTCCAGTTCCAAGCCATGAGTTATAGACATCCTTTCTATAACTCATATTTAGATCACTTCTGAGGCATAGAAGTCAACTCTATCGCTCAAAGGACCTGCGGGATGGGGTGACCCACAAACCGACGCGAGGCCTTGAGCTATGCCTTTTCAAGGTGCGTCAGACCTTGCTGACGCGGTCTGGGGACCTTCGGATCGGCGGGGTTTTGTTCCGGCGCTTGAATGAATGGTTCATAGCGAACGTCCGCTATGGCGCCGTCGAACCAGGCAGGCTGCACGTCACCATTGTTCCATTGGTAAAGGTAGCCAACCAGATTCTCAGATGTCTTGCAGAGGATACGCATGATCGGTTCGCCAGTCAGGCGGGGCTTCATATTCATAATGCGTTCCTCCTAAATGGACCTCGCAACTCGTCACTACTGAGGTCTGAAATTCCTGTTAGCTGGTGTTAGGACTAGGTTTCTGCAACTGCAAGATGAACCGTTCCGGGTGGGCGAAAATCCACCGGCGAAATGCAAGTTATCTTTTCAGATAGGTATCTTACGGTTCATGCGGCGATGCAGCGCGAACAGCAATTTCTTCCAAGATTTTGTCGATCTCGCCCCATATGCGTGGTTCCACCTGACCGCGGATCAGAGCCCATTTACTCAAGACGTCGAGGGGGTCGTGGTCCCGAAGGAGCATACCCAGGCTGGCCGCATCGACTGCCAGTGATGTCCGGGCCTGCCACTGCGTGTTTCGAGTGCGCCGCTCCTCAGCAATTGGCGCGAAGACCGGCGACAGTTGCCAGCCTTTGACTGCACGGCGCAGGGCGGCACGCACCACATGTGCTGGGTCAACACCACAAGTTTCTAGCGCAGCTTCCTGTCGTTCGAGTGCGTTGACTCTGATGTCGATCTTCCGGGTCGGGCTCAATGCGCGCGCCGATACGGGAGCTCTCAGGCTGGTATGCGGGTCAGAGCTTTCCGCGGTGACTTGGTGCGGCGCCACGGTACCTCCCGGCACAAGCTCTGACTCGTGCCGATCAGCGTCAACGTCAGTGGCTGGGGTGCCTGTCTTTGTTGCTGTGACCTGTGCCTCATCTTCCTTCCCGGGAATCTCGCGGTCACCCTGTTGCAGGGTGGCGGCGTAGGCTGGGTCTGGCCTAGTGATGGTCGGGATCTTCTTGCGCAATCGACTGTCCTCACGCAGCAAGAATATTGTTGAGGATGTCCGTCGCCTCCTCGAGCGCCTCGACGACATGACGTACATGTGGACGCATCAGAGGGTTTGGATCAGATTGCTTTTCCAGCGCCAAGGCGTGGAGAAGCCCCTTCTGGTCCATCTCCTTGTAGGTGTTCCGCCGCATCATGACGGTCTCAATCACCGGAAAACGGGTGAGCGCTTCTTCAATCAGGGCCGCGTCAGCACGGGTCGTTTTCGGGTCAACCATGTTGAGGACGACGTGGTGGCGCGGAAGGCTGGAGGGGTCGTCAACACGGGATTTCAGTTTCTCAAACCAATCAGAAGTCTGCGCTCCGACATCGAAATCAGACGTCGACAGCATGACGGGCGTCACGATGTGGTCCGCAAGTACCGCAATTCCGTCTGACCATTCGGCACCGACCCCTGCGGTATCGATGAAGATGAAGTCTGCCGTGCCTGCCATGTAGACCTGATCGATCTGATCCTCGACACCCGCCACGCTTTCGACGGTGGCCGAGCAGAGAAGCGGCGAACTCAGCCCACCGGCTTGCGCCCGAGTATGCCAGGCCCCGAGTACCCTCGTGCTGTCCGTGTCGATCAACATCACTCTGCGTCCGGCGGCGATCGCGGCGCTGATCAAGGCGCGCGAAAGCGTCGTTTTTCCACTGCCCCCTTTCCGGGCCATCGCTGCGATCACCACGAGATTTTCGTTCGGCATTCTGATCCTCCGCAAAAATAGTGAATCGCAACGATAAAACTAAAATGTCGCTAAACGCATGAGGCGGAGGGGTCAAGCAGAAGTCGGGATGCGACCGACGTTTGGCATGCAGCGGGCGGCGTTGTGCGATGACCGTGCAACGTCTGCCGTGGCGCCTTCAGCATTCGTCGCGGGGCACCACACACCCTCCAAATGTCGGGATGCGCTTGGCGATGTGCTGCGGACGTAATGCAGGTGACGGAGAGCGCGCTCCAGACGACGGGAGGCAGTCTCGCGTATGTCGTTCTGCGGGTGACGCGAGACGGTCAGCACGCGGCAAAACCCGTCTTGCGGGGTGCAAGAGACGGGGCGCGAAAGACGCGATGCGCGATGCGGAGACCGCATCGCGTGGTGCAATGAGCGCGACGCGCGATCCATTGGACAAAGGACGGGAAATCGCCCCTGCAGGGCGATTTTCTATATTGAGTACAAGCCCTTATGGCCGACTCCACTTGCGTTGGGAGTCGGCGGGCTTGTACGAAGTTGGCAAGAAATAGGAACGTTAACTTCAAAATGCCCCGCCGCCGTAGACTGTCAGAGATCGAGCGATCGACCATCGCCCAGGAGCGCCGGAACGGCGTCTCCGCGGCGTCATTGGCCGCGCGCTACGATGTCAGCCTGAAGACGATCTACAACGTGGTGAACCACTGGGATGAGCGTCAGACAGCGAACGGCAGCCGATCGCGGGTTGTGGGGATCCGGGTCTCGGACGACGACCTGCGCCGGTTCGACGCGGCGCTGTCGCGGCGCGGGATTGCGCACCGCTCGGATGCCTTACGCCGCCTGATGCTGGCGGCCGAAGGTGTCTTCCTGCCCGACGACGAGATGTGCGACGAGTTGCGCAGCCTCGGCGCCGCGCTCAACCGGGTCGGCAACAACGTGAACCAGATCGCGCGACGTCTGAACGAGGCCAAGGTGCGGGGCGAGAGACTGTCCTACCCGGCCTCAAGTCACCGCGACGTCCGCGCCCTTGCGGGTCTGGTCTTCGATCTGGCCGACCAGGTCCAGGAGATGTCGCGTGCGCGGCGCAGCGTGCTGGACCTTGAGATCAGCTCTGCCCTGGCGGGCCTCGCCGAGAGGAATGAGAATGGCGCGGAGTGACCGGGTCCGTGGCATCGACCCGGCGCTATTTGACCGCGGCTGGAGCCGAGTTTCGGGATCCTGGCAGGGGCTTTCCAAGGGCGCGCAGATGGTTCGGGCCGCGCGCGGCTATTCGCCAGCGATCTTCAAGGCCATCTCGAAAGGGGGCTGCCACACCGGGGCGCAGCTACGGGCGCAGCTCACATATCTCACAACAAAGTCGACCCATATCCTCGACAGTCGCGGCACCCATGACGGGAAGAAGCAACTCTCGGAAGCCGAGATCAACCGAGTGGCGCGGCGGTTCGAGAACCAGTGGAACGAGCGCTACAGCCCCAAGCTTGGCCATACGTCGCATCTGCTGATGGCATTCCCGGTTGGGACCAGTGGTGAAGAGGTGCGCGATATCACCCAGGCCGTCTGCGAGAAGTTCTTTCAAGGTGAGGGCTCGCAATTCGACTATATTGCTGCAATACACCAAGATCGCGCGCATCCACATGCGCATATCGTTCTGAACCGCCGCAGCAAGGATGGCGAAATGTTCTTTCTCGGGAAGGATCATCACTTCAACTATGACGCCTTTCGCGAGGCGATGGTCGAAGCGGCCAGAGGACACGGGATCCGGCTCGAGGCAACGCGTCGTCTGGATCGCGGCGTCACGACCTACCGCGCCGAGATTGATGAAATCTACAAGGCTCGCGACGAAGGTCGTCCCCCAGTCGAGCGCCAGAGAACCGGTGCTGACCTGGCGGCCGCTCTGGAAACCGTCCGGCACAACGCTTTGATCTATCGCGGGCTCGCGGCGGAGGCGTCCCGTTCGAATTTCGAAGACGTGTCCGAGGCGCTCGAGAGGGCCAGCACCATCCTTGCCAGTGGCGGTCAGATTCAATCTGACGGAGCCATCTACATGTCCCAAGACGAAGCAGCGTTCGACACGCTGATCACCGAGTTTTCTCAGAACATTCGCCAGATCGAGGCGGCGATCGACAGGGCGCCGGCGGCCGAGAGGCCGGTGATCGAGCGCAAGCTGACCGACGTTCTGGCCTCGGTCGCGCATTTGAACCCGCTCGGGGATCGCTCCGCCGCCCTGGTCGATGCCCCATCCCGGGACGGCATCTATGCAAGGCCGAACTTAAGTGAAGAACACCTCGCGCGTCTTGACGATGGAGAGGTGGCACCAAAGCTGGCCGAGGCGTTGCAAGGCACGGGCATCGATGCCGAGGCTGTGGCCGCGCGCCTGCGGGAGGGGGCAGGCAATGCCGCATTGGAGCGCCAGTGGCTGGCACAGGATCTGCAGGGGATTGCCAAAGCAAGCGACCTCGATCTGGAGAAATCTGCGGACCGGGAAGAAGCGCTCGACCGGCTGGAAGCCGTGCATGTTCGGCTGGGCGATGTTTTGACCGAAGTACGCGTCCTGCGCGCGCCAACCGAGGTCGACGAGGTGGATGACGCTGAGGCAGCGCTTGGTGAGCGGTTGACGACACCTGGGAGCGATCTCGCGCAAGATGGGTCCGACATCTTTGCCCCATCGGAGCGGCAGGCGTTCAGAGCGCTGGTGGCGCAGTTCCGCCGGACGGATTTCGATCATCCGTTCTCCGACGACCCGTCCGTCCGGCGGGCGGGCGCCGTGGAGGTTGAAGAGGCCCGCGCCGCGTTCGACGCCTACGCGCAGAAATCGCCGCAGCATGCTGAACTGGCCTCGATGGCTTGGGACCAGGCGACTGACAGTCGAATGCCGCAGCAATATGCGGTATCTGAGCAGGACCGCACGTTGCATGCTGGCGACATGGACCTCGCCTTGCGGGATCCCTCGGATCATCTCGGTCCGATCACCGAAGAAGTCCGCACCCTCGCCCGCTATCGCACGGAGATGCCGGATGATGAATTCGGGCAGGCCGTCCAGGACGAAATCAATCACCTTCGTTCGCTCGGCGCGTCGCGTGCCTATATCAGCGAACGCAGTTTCGAGATCGAGGACCAGGCGCGACAAGACTACGCCGAGCGCCGGTTTCTGGAAGAGACAGCGCCAACCGTCATGGCCTTTTTGCGAAACGTCGACGCCGGGGATCCGATATCCGAGGCAGAGCGACATGACATCGTCCGGCAGGTCAACGAACGGCTAAGCCCCGACGCAATCGACGCACTGCGGGCCGGTAACGCGGACGTCCTGGACAAATTCACCGAGGATCCGCTGCGCCAGCTGGAACTTGCCAAGACCTATCTCCAGAGCAGCGAAGTCACTGCGCATGGCCCGGCCATGGAGCGCGTTCTCGATGCATTGGCGGAAGAACAGATAGAGGCGCAGCGCGCACGCCACGCTGCGGCAGATGGCGAGAAGGGGATCACCCATGGATAAAGGCAAGATTGCCTTAGGAGTGTTGAGCCTCGTTCTGGTCGGTCTCGCCATGGGCTATGTCGTGGCGACCGGCTTTGTCATGTTCCGCTATGGGCTTTCTCCCACGCGTTTCGACGTCACCCTGCTTGCCCGCGAATATCGGGGTCTATCTCAGTTTGCACCGAAAGACTTCCTCTGGGTGAACCTCATCCTGGGCGGCTTCGGCCTGGCATCGCTGATGCTGAGCGTCACGCTTCTGGGGGATGCATTGACCCGCTTCGGGACGACGCATTGGCAGACCCGCAGCGAGATGAAGAGGAACGGATTCTTTGCCAAGCCCGGCGGCGGCTTCCTTCTGGGCAAGCTCGGCTCCCCGAAATCCAAGCGCCAGTTCCTAGTCTCAAAAACCTTCCCCCACGCGCTGATCGTGGCGCCGACAGGCCGGGGCAAGGGCGTTGGGTTCGTGATCCCGAACCTGCTGACCTACAAGGGCTCCGCCGTGGTGCTCGACGTGAAAGGCGAGAACTTCCGCGAGACCTCGCGCTTCCGCGCCAGCATGGGGGACAAGGTTTTCCGCTTCGCGCCGACCGACTGGGACCGACCGACACATCGCTATAATCCGCTGGCTCGCATTGCTGCCATGACCAACCCCGACCGGCAGCAGATGGAGCTGAAACTCACCGCGAAGCTCTTCCTGCAGACCGACAATGAAAAGCTGAGCGGGCTTTTAGCCGGGGGTATCGACCTCTTCGTAGCGGCAGGTCTTCTGGCCTTCGAGCGCGGCGTTCCGACCATCGGCGAGATTTACCGCATCACAGCCTCGGGGGGCGACAAGCAGAAGGAATACCTGAAGCGTTCGCAGGAGGTGAAGAACAAGTCGGCCAAACTGATCTTCGAGCGTATGGCATCGACCAACAACGACACCCTCACTTCCTACCTCTCCCTCCTGATGACATCGGGTCTCGACACTTGGGATAACCGCGCGATCGACGCGGCCACCGCGACCTCTGACTTCTCATTCCGGGACATCCGCCGCCGCCCACATGCGATCTATCTTGTGGTTGAATCCGAGATGATCCGACCGCTCGCCCCGCTGATCCGCCTCTTCTTCTCGGACCTGATTGCCTCGCTGCAAGCACAGGAACCCGGCGATGACGAGCCTTGGCCCGTGATGATCATGCTCGACGAGTTTGACCGGCTCGGGAAAATGCCAATCGTCGCCGAAAGCATAAAGACGCTGCGCTCCTTCGGCGGCAACCTCGCCATCGTGACCCAGACGATCCCGGCGCTGGACGAGATCTATGGTGAGAACACCCGCCGGTCGCTTCAGGGCGGCGCCGGAGTGAAGCTCTACCTCACCCCATCCGAGCAGAAGACAATCGAGGAGTTGAGCCAGGCCGTCGGCAAGACAACCAAGCGTGTGGTGACCCGCTCCCGCGCTGTTGGACGCAATCCATTCGAGGGGCGCAGCGTTTCGGAGAGGACAGAAGATACCCCGCTTCTGACAGAGGATGAGGCCCGGCGCATGGACCTCGACGAGGTCATCCTTGTGATCGACGCGCAGATGCCGATCCGGGCTAGAAGGGTGAAGTATTTCGAGGACCCGGCTTTGAAGGTGCTGCACGTCGGGCAGTCGGGGAGTTTCCCGTATCCGGACGAGGACGGCCTGCGGCGGGATCGACAGATGTCTGAGACTCGGGAAACGGTGGAGAAGCTGAAGCAGGAATTGCAGGAGGTTCGGGCGGCTTCAGGGGCGCAGGGGGCTGAGACTGCTGCGTCGTCCAAAACGCCTCAATCTTCCTCGACAGTGGCGCTCGATCCGAAACCTGCACTGAAAGGCCGGGCGCGCGGGCGGGCTGCACGGGCCGCTGCAGATGGTGGAGGCTCAGGTCAGCTGTCGGTCGATCTGGCTAAACTGGGGATCCAAGAGGCAGACAGGTCAGTCTTGGCGGCAGCTGTTCAGACGACGCGATCAATCATAGAAGTACATGGTTAAATGATGGCCGCTGCGGCGCAGGCAATTTCCGCCCGGCTTTCGAAGACCTGCACACGGATCGCACATCGGGATTCCCTACCCGTCTCATGTTGCTTTGAAGTCGGTCCGATCCTCCATGATCCCGGTCCGGTGATCAAGCCTGACGCCCGCGTGGACCTAGCCGCATATTTTCGTGCCAATTGGCATGGCGTGCGCTCCGCCCAATTCCGAAATTGGGCAGTACATGCTCTTTTCAGTGACCGCCCGACCTTCAACTCGGAAAGCGGAAAAGTAGATCCCGGCAATCGGTCGAAATCAGACCAGTTCGTTCGCCGACGCTGTCACCTCGTTTACCCACGCCATCAGCGCTGCGGTTTCGGACGGCAACTGGATTGCCATCCCTTCCGCGAAACTCTCGAAGGCCGGTCGGTTGAGCGCATTGAGGCCGACCAGAACGGGGATCTCCATCGCAACCGCCTCGGCGATCACGTCGCGGAACCCCCGCCCCTCCGCCTCGTGCTTTCCGAACTTGTTGACGATCAGCAGGTCCGCGCCGGATGAGAGGCTGACCTTGACCAGACCGACCGCCGTTTCCAGCGCGGCAGGGTCGAGGCGGCACCCTCGCGCCTGCGGGCCAAGATCCTGGCTGATGCGCAGAACGGGACCATCGGGCAGGACCCGCACATCCATGTCGCAGGGGCCGGCATCGGCGCGCTCGCTGTTGATCTGGACGGTGCCACAGCATCTGAGGCCCCGGGCTGCAAGGTCCGCTGCCAGCCGTTCAAGCACCAGATCCGTATCGCCGCGTCCTGGCGCCATCGTGTAGGCGAGTTTCATGTCTGGGCTCCTTCAGGATTGGCAGAAAGGTTGGAATTCGACCAGCGCACTGGCTGGCAAGGATTCGACGTCGGCGGGCAGGAACATCAGCCCGTCCGCGAGGGAAAGCAGGCCGACACGGGCCGAATGAGTGGCATCCTCGAAACAGACGATCTCGCGACCTTGGGCATCGAAACCGGTCAGCGTGGCAGGTCGGAGTTCGCAGCGCCCGGGCTTGCGGCGGATCGGGCCTGCGGTCACGACATGCCGCCGGGTTGCGGTGGCTCCCTCGCCGCTCAGGGCACGGATCAACGCCAGCCCGAAGACCTGCCACGTGACGAAGGCTGATACCGGGTTGCCGGGCAAGCCAAGCCAGTGCGCCTTGCCAATGCGCCCGGCCGACACCGGCTTGCCCGGTTTGATCGCAACGCCGCTGAACAGGGTTTCGCCTCCGAGTGCCATGATGGCCGACTTCACATGATCTTCTTCGCCCACCGAGATACCGCCCGTGGTGATGACCAGATCGGCCTGCGTCGCCATGTCGCCCAATTGACGGACAAGACCGGCAAGGTTGTCGGCACTATGAGCCGAGGCAACGACGTCCACATCCGCAGCTGCAAGGCCTGCCGTCAGCATCGGTGTGTTCACGTCCCAGATCTGGGCTTCCTCGCGCGCGCCCCCGGCGCGGCGTACCTCGTCGCCGGTGACAAGCAGTGCCACGCGCAGCCTGCGCCGAACGCGCAGGATGCCTGCACCGGCGGCGGCACAGGCGGCGATCTCTCGAGGACCGAGCCTGCGACCGTTCTCGAGGACGGTCGCGCCCTTCGCCATATCGCTGCCTGCGCGGCGGATGTTCAAACCTGGTTCAGGTCGGCGGGACAGATGAACCACGTCCCCGTTACGCTCAACTTCCTCCTGCATCACCACCGCGTCCGCGCCACCCGGGACTGGCGCGCCCGTAAAGATTCGGGCCGCCACCGCTCCTGCAACCGGCGTCGTCACCGCCTGCCCGGCAGGCACGCGCGCAACAACCCGCAGCACCCAGGGACCGGCGCCAGTGAGGGCCGATGTCGCGATCGCATAACCATCCATCGCCGCATTGTCGAAAGCCGGTGCCATGGATCGGGACCGGACCGGCTGAGCGAGAATGCGGCCAAAGACGTGGTCGAGCGACAAGGCCTCGGTCCGGCCGACCGGTGCTACATGCCCTGCAATCCGGGCCAGTGCCTCGTCGATGCTGATCAGCGAGTGAAGCATGTCCTGACTGTCACAGCCGCAGCCCGGAGACGCGATGGCTTGATGGATGGTCATTGTGCTGCCTCTTCGGCGGACTGGGTAGGCTGGAAATGCCCGGGCCCGATGCTGCAATCGAGGTCGCGCAGGCGCCCGTCCTTGAGCCCGTAGATCAGGCCGTGCACGCGGACATCAGCTCCGCGGCGCCATGCCCTCTGAAGGATCGGCGTTTCGCAGACACGCCGAACGCCTTCGACGACGTTCAGTTCGGCCAGCCGGTCACGTTGTCCTTCGAGGTCGGGTTCGCGCCCCAAATCGACCGCGTAAGCGCGGGCCAGGCGCCGGATCGGCTCGAGCCAGTGATCGGCCAGACCGTGTGGCAGATCCTCGGTTGCGGCCTTCACACCGCCACAGCCGTAATGGCCGCAGACGATTATCTCGCGGACTCTCAGCGCCTCAACTGCGAATTCCAGTGCTGAGAGGAGGTTCATGTCGCTGGAATGAACTACATTGGCGACGTTGCGGTGGACAAACACCTCTCCTGGGTCGAGGCCCGCGACTACATTTGCGGGAACGCGGCTGTCTGAACAGCCGATCCAGAAAAATTCTGGTTCCTGTATTTCTGCGAGACGGGAAAAATATCCTGGATCAGCTTCATGCTGTTCACCGGACCATGCAATGTTATTGTTGATCAGCGTTTCCAGCATTATTCAGGCCTGCATGTCTTCGATGCGGCGCCTGATCATCGCGTTCCGCAACTGAACGATATCATCATTGGTCAACCGGACCCGTGCCAAGGGAAGAATGATTGCGTTTTCGACCAGCAGGTGTCTACGCAAGCGATCAGCAAATTCTCGAAGATCGTCCGCCTCGGGCTCTGTGGCCGCACGCTCGTCGTCCCGAATACTTGCCAGATGCGACTTCAAGAGGGGAAGCATACCAGAGAGCAATACGTGCTCGTCCTTCAGCCGGTCGAGAGTCGAAGCAATGTTGTCTTCCGGCAAGCATCTTTTGAGAAGCAATTCACGGAGGTCATCGTCTTCATCGTGAATCAGCAGGCCGATTTCATGTTCCAAGAAGGAGATGATCCTGGATAACTGCACTCGATCTGGCACTTCTGCTTGCGCGAGATGGTCAATTGACTCACAGACCGACCGCATGTGCATATGGTCTTCCTTGATGAATTCAAGAGGGTTTTCCATCAGTTCGAGGTTGGTCGGCTCAATATCGACGTTGCCTCGGCGGATGTTCGACAATTCATTCTTCATGATGACCTCCCGGTCTAGACTGATTGAAGATCCGCGCCAGAAATGGTGGCCGTCGCGACCAAACGTGTGACAAAGGACCGGGCCTCACGGGCCCAAGCCGCCTTTTCCATTGCCTCTGCGAGTTTGGGACGCACGATTTCAAACGGCAGCTCGGCACCGTCTGCGATGGCGTCCATGCGGATGATGTGCCAGCCATAGCGAGTGAGGACGGGCTGGGCGGTAATTTGCCCTTCAGTGAGTTTGCGCAACGCCTCTTCAAATTCCGGCACGGTATCGCCGGGCCCCACCTGACCCAAGGCACCGCCGGATGATTTCGAGCCGCAATCGCTATTGTCCTTCGCGAGCTTCGCAAAGTCGCTAGGGTTGGCGCTTGCGCGATCGGCAAGATCGGTCGCACGGGCTTTGGCCGCTTTCTTTTGTTTATCATCGCGAGGGTCGCAGGCACACAGAATATGCGAAACCTCCCAAAGTGGCGGCGACCGAAAGCGGGAGGGATCGCGGGTCCATTCCTTGTACACAGATTCGTCCGATGGCGGTGCAACGCTTAGGGCAGTTTCGAGGAGATCCCTTATGAGGGCCTCCTCGTCTGTCTCGAACCGGCCCGGATCGACCTCCAAAGGCACCGGCTGCAAGTCGCGTCGGCGCGCTTCTTGTAACAGCAGGGTCCGCACCGCCACAGCATTGGCCGCTTTGCGCCAGGCAATGCCGGGTTTTCCTTTCGGTGCGTCGTGGTTTTGTGCCTCGGCAGCGATTGCCGCCGAGGGGATGGTTTCGCCGTTCACGACGACATCGGGAAACAGGGCCACGTTCATCTGGCTTACTCCGCTGGCGTCGTGGCGGAAGGACCGCGCTTGGCTTGCACCTTGTCATAGGCGCGGCGGCGTTCTTCGAGCGGGCGATGCCGCCGCGAACGGACAAGCTGATAGCCTGCCCGCAAGAACAGATAACGCAGCGGTGCGAAGATGCCCGAAGCGATATGGACCAGCCTTGTAAACGGGAAGACTAAGAAGATCGTCAGCCCTAGGAACAGGTGCAGCTTGAAGATCAGGGCCACATCCTCGATTTGCGCCGCAGCGCCGGACCGGAAGGTGAATATGCCCTGTGCCCAGGACATGAACTTAGTCATTTCGTGACCGTCGAGATGCTGGAGCGACACGAACACCGTCCCCAAACCAAGCACCAATTGTGCCAGCAGCAGCGCCAGAATGGCGATGTCAGCAAAGCTGGACGTCTTGCGAATGCGCGGGTCGGTCCAGCGGCGGTGCATGAGCATCCCACCGCCCACGAGGGCCATGACACCGGCGATGCCGCCAGCGATCACGGCCAGAAGCTGCTTTGCCCCGTGGCTGATGCCGATGGCGTCGAAGATTGCGATTGGGGTCAGCAGGCCAACGAGATGTCCGACAAAGATCACCAGGACACCAACATGAAACAGGATCGAACCGATGATCAACTGCTTGCGGCGTAGCATCTGGCTCGACGAGGATTTCCACGTAAAGGGGTCACGTTCGTAGCGCACGACCGATCCGATCAGAAGAACGGACAGCGCGATGTAAGGATAAATCCCAAAAAGAAAGTTATGCATGTCTGCCTCCATTATTCGGTCACGAGCTGCGCATCCGTCGCGCGGCGGCTCGGTTTGTCCATCGCCGCGAGCATGTCGCGGACTTGCGGGCAACCTGCGTTCGGATCGGGGCCGAACGCAACTTCGGTTTCCTCCCAAACGGCATCGAGCGCCGCGAGATCGGTCGGGTCATCATCGGGCTGGGCCAGCATGTCGGCCACCGCTTCGGCGTCGGCCTGCGTGTCGGCGAGCTGGGAAAGCGCGGCGAACGCGGCAGCATACCCGCTGTCGCGCCGGACAAGCCGGGCCGCGAGAGCATCGAGGATATGCGCCGCGTCCGCCAAGGTTTCCTGCACTTCTGCGAAGGGACGCGTCGACAGGAATTCCAGCAACACCGGCAAGTGATCCGGCAGTTCCGAGGTGGCGGGCTCGAACCCGCCCGCCCGGTAGGTCTCGATCAGGCTGACCATTGCGCCGCCGCGGTCCCGGCTTTCGCCATGAACGTGCTCGAAGAGATTGAGCGATAGCGTTCGCGACCTGTCGAAGAGCATCACATAGCTCTCCTGCAGATCGTAGAGATCGGCGTCTGCGAAGCCATTGGTCAACGAGCGCAGCGCAGCCCGTGTCTCGGCGGTGATGCGGCGATCGTCAGCAAGGACGGCTCCGATGTCGGGCATCGCCTCCTGAAGTTCCCGCGAGGGATAGCTCAGGATCAGCGACAGGGCTTTCAGGGAACGGTCCAGCATCAGAAAGTCTCCTGCGGAAGGGCGAATTTCTTCTTCTTGCCGCCGAAGAGCGTCGTCTTGCCGCTTTCTCCGGTGGAACAGCCGTTGCCATCGGTGAAGCCGCAGCCGCCGCGAATATCGGCGCCATGCTCGTTCTGTTCGCGGTGCGCCGTGGGGATCGCGAAACGATCCTCGTAATCGGCGATAGCCATGATCTTATACATGTCCTCGATCACCCGGCCGGACATGCCGACCCGGGCGGCGATCACCTCGTCCCGCACGCCGTCAACGCTGAGGGCCCGCATGTAGAGCCGCATCGCCGACATGCGTTCGAGAGCGTGAACGATCGGCTCCTCGTCGCCCGCCGTCAGCATGTTGGCGAGGTATTTGACGGGGATGCGCAGGGACCGCACGTCGGGCATCTGGTCGCTCATCGCGATCTGTCCGGCCTGAGCGGCATTCTGGATCGGGCTGAGCGGCGGGATGTACCACACCATTGGCAGCGTCCGGTATTCCGGGTGCAGCGGGAAGGCGACCTTCCAGTCCATCGCCATCTTCCAAACCGGGCTTACCTTCGCCGCCTCGATCCAGTCCTCCGGCACGCCGTCGCGGCGGGCGGCGGCAATCACCTCGGGGTCGTTCGGATCGAGGAACACATCCAGTTGCGCGCCGTAGAGATCGGTCTCGCGCTCGGCGCTGGCCGCAGCTTCGATCTTGTCTGCGTCATAAAGGATCACGCCCAGGTAGCGAATGCGCCCGACACAGGTTTCTGAACAGACCGTGGGCTGGCCGGACTCGATCCGCGGATAGCAGAAGGTGCATTTCTCGGATTTGCCGGTATCCCAGTTGTAATAGACCTTCTTGTAAGGACAACCCGAGATGCACATCCGCCAGCCGCGGCACTTCTCCTGATCGATCAGGACGATGCCGTCCTCCTCGCGCTTGTAGATGGCACCCGAGGGACAGGACGCCGAGCAGGTCGGGTTGAGGCAATGCTCGCAGAGCCGCGGCAGATACATCATGAAGGTGTTTTCATACTCTCCATAGATGTCCTTCTGCACCTGATCGAAGTTGTAGTCCTGAGACCGCTTCGAGAATTCGCCGCCGAGAATTTCCTCCCAGTTCGGACCCTTCTCGATCTTCTCCATCCGCTCGCCCGTAATCTTCGACCGGGGGCGCGCAGTCGGGAACGCGGTCATGTCGGGCGCGGACTTCAGGTGGTCGTAGTCGAAATCGAACGGTTCGTAGTAGTCGTCGATCTCGGGCATCGACGGGTTGGCGAAGATGTTCGCCAGAATCCGCCATTTGCTGCCCTGCTTGGGATGCAGCTTGCCCGAGGCAGAGCGGACCCAGCCGCCGTTCCAGCGCTTCTGGTTTTCCCAGTCCGTCGGATAGCCGGTGCCGGGCTTGGTCTCGACGTTGTTGAACCACGCGTATTCGACACCTTCGCGCGTCGTCCACACATTCTTGCAGGTGACCGAGCAGGTGTGACACCCGATGCATTTGTCGAGGTTCAGGACCTTTCCGATTTGTGCACGAACTCTCATTCCGCTGCCTCCACGTTCTGGGTTGCGGACCGGCTTGCGGGTTTGTCGAGCCAGTCGATCTTCTTCATTTTCCGCACGATCACGAACTCGTCGCGGTTGCTGCCCACGGTGCCGTAGTAGTTGAAGCCGTAGGACAGCTGCGCGTAGCCGCCGATCATGTGCGTGGGTTTCAGGGTGGCGCGGGTTACCGAGTTGTGGATGCCGCCGCGATTGCCGGTCTTTTCCGAACCGGGCGTGTTCACGATCTTTTCCTGCGCGTGATACATGAACAGCGTCCCCTGCTTGATCCGCTGGGACACCACCACCCGCGCGGTCAGCGCGCCGTTCGTGTTGTAGGCCTCGACCCAGTCGTTATCGACCAGCCCGGCCTTCTTCGCGTCCACCTCGGACATCCAGACCACCGGGCCACCCCTGTTCAGCGTCAGCATCAAGAGGTTGTCGGTGTAGGTGCTGTGGATGCCCCATTTCTGGTGGGGCGTGATGAAGTTCAGCACCACGTGCGGGCTGCCCTCGGCCGCGTCGTTGTTGACGGCCGCGGTGATGGTCTTCAGGTCCACCGGCGGGCGATAGCTGACGAAACCCTCGCCGAAGGCGCGCATCCATTCGTGATCCTGATAGAGTTGCTGGCGGCCCGTCAGGGTGCGCCACGGGATGAGTTCGTGGACGTTGGTGTAGCCAGCGTTGTAGCAGACCTCCTCGCTCTCGATGCCTGACCATGTGGGCGACGAGATGATCTTGCGCGGTTGCGCGGCGATGTCGCGGAAGCGGATCTTGGTGTGATGGGCGCCCTCCGCGAGGTGGGCATGGTGCTGCCCCGTGGGCTTCTCAAGTTCTTCCCAGGCCTTCACGGCCACTTCGCCGTTGGTTTCCGGGGCGAGCATCAGGATCATCTCGGCCGCGTCGATGGCGGTTTCGAGTTTCGGCTGGCCCTTGGACACGCCCTCGTCCAGCACGACCCCGTTCAGGTCGCGCAGATGCTTGACCTCGGTCTTGGTGTCCCAGTTGATCCCCTTGCCACCGTTGCCGAGCTTTTCCAGCAGCGGCCCGACCGAGGTGAACTTCTTGTAGAGGTTGGGATAATCCCGCTCGACCGCGATGTAGTTCGGCGCAGTCTTGCCGGGGATCAGGTCGCATTCGCCCTTCTTCCAGTCCTTCACATGGGCCTGTGCCAGTTCGGCGGCGGTGTCATGGAGAAGCGGCAGCTGGACGATGTCGGTCTCCACGCCGAGCACCTCGGGCGCCACTTCGCTGAACTTCCGGGCGATCGACTTGAAGATCTCCCAGTCCGACTTGCTTTCGTAGGCCGGGTCCACCGCCGCCTGAAGGGGGTGGATGAACGGGTGCATGTCCGAGGTGTTGAGGTCGTCTTTTTCGTACCAGCTGGCCGTCGGCAGGACGATGTCGGAATACACCGCCGTCGTGGACATGCGGAAGTCGATGCAGACCAGCAGGTCGAGCTTGCCCTTCGGCGCTTCGTCATGCCAGACGGCCTCCTTCGGCATCACGCCGCCTTCCTCGCCAAGGTCCTTGCCCATCACCCCGTGGTCGGTGCCCAAGAGGTGCTTGAGGAAGTACTCGTGTCCCTTGCCGGACGACCCCAGCAGGTTCGAGCGCCAGACAAACAGGTTGCGCGGCCAGTTTTCCGGGGCGTCCGGATCCTGACACGACATTTCCAGATCGCCGGATTTCAGCTGTTCGGCGACGTAGTCCTTGATCTCCTTCCCAGCCTTCTTTGCGGCTTTCGAGACTTCCAGAGGATTGGTCTTGAGTTGCGGGGCCGAGGGCAGCCAGCCCATCCGTTCGGCCCGGATGTTGTAGTCGATCAGGGAGATGTCCCAGTCGCCTTCGGGCGCCGTGGGCGACAGGATTTCACCGGCGCGCAGCGTCTCATAGCGCCACTGGTCGGTATGCGCGTACCAGCAGGAGGTGGAGTTCATGTGCCGCGGCGGGCGGTTCCAGTCGAGCGCGAAGGCAAGGGGCTGCCATCCGGTCTGCGGGCGCAGCTTTTCCTGCCCCACGTAGTGCGACCAGCCGCCGCCCTCCTGCCCGATGCAGCCGCACATCACCAGCATGTTGATGATGCCGCGGTAGTTCATGTCCATGTGGTACCAGTGGTTCAGACCGGCCCCGAGGATGACCATGGACTTGCCATGGGTCTTTTCGGCGTTGCCGGCGAATTCGCGGGCGACCGCGATGATTTTCTCCCTCTCAACGCCGGTGATCTTTTCGGCCCAGGCGGGGGTGTAGGGACTGTCGTCGTTGAAATCCTTGGACACCCAGTCACCACCAAGACCCCGGTCGAGCCCGTAGTTGGCGCAGAAGAGGTCAAAAACGGTGGCAACCAGCGCCTCGGACCCGTCGGCGAGTTTCACGCGGCGCGCCGGAATGTTCCGGGTCAACACCTCGGGGTGATCGCATTTCACGAAATCGCCCGTGGCCGCACCGCCGAAATAAGGGAAGTCGACACCGACAACCTCGTCGTGGTCGCCGTCGAGGATCTGGCTCAGGCGCAGCTTGCTTTCAGCGCCCTTCGCTTTCTCTTCGAGGTTCCACTTGCCTTCTTCGCCCCAGCGGAACCCGATGGACCCGTTGGGCGCGACGATCTGGCCCGACGCCTCGTCGTAGGCGACCGTCTTCCAGTCGGGGTTGTTGGCCTCGCCCAGCTTGCCGTCGAAGTCGTCGGCGCGCAGCATCCGGCCCGGCACCAGATGCCCGTCCTTTTCGTCGAGCCGAACGAGCATCGGCATGTCCGTGTACTTGCGGGCATACTCCTCGAAATACTCGGCCTGCCGGTCGAGGTGGAATTCGCGCAGGATCACGTGACCCATCGCCATTGCCAGCGCCGCGTCGGTGCCCGCCTGCGGGTTCAGCCAGATGTCGCCGAACTTGGCGGCTTCCGAATAGTCGGGGCTGACCACGGCCGACTTGGTGCCGCGATAGCGGACCTCGGTGTAGAAATGGGCGTCGGGTGTCCGGGTCTGGGGCACGTTCGAGCCCCAAAGCATCAGGAAACCTGCATTGTACCAGTCGGCCGATTCCGGAACGTCGGTCTGTTCGCCCCAGGTCTGGGGGGAAGCTGGCGGCAGGTCGCAGTACCAGTCGTAGAACGACATGCAGGTGCCGCCCAGCAGGCTCAGGTAGCGTGAACCGGCGGCGTAGCTGACCATCGACATGGCCGGGATCGGCGAGAAGCCGAACACGCGGTCGGGCCCGTAGGTCTTGGCCGTGTAGGCGTTGGCGGCGGCGATGATCTCGGTCGCTTCGTCCCAGGTGGCCCGCACGAAGCCGCCTTTGCCCCGCGTTTTGTTGATCGAATTGCGCAGGGCGGGATCGCCCTGGATCGCGGCCCAGGCGGCCACCGGCGTCATCGTCTCGCGCATCTTTCGCCACGCCCGCATCAGCGCACCACGGATCAACGGGTTCTTCACCCGGTTCGCGGAATAGAGATACCAGCTGTAGGAGGCTCCCCGCGCGCAGCCGCGCGGTTCGTGGTTGGGCAGGCCCGCACGGGTGCGCGGATAATCGGTCTGCTGCGTCTCCCAGGTGACGATGCCGGACTTGACGTAGATCTTCCACGAACACGACCCGGTGCAGTTCACCCCGTGCGTCGAGCGCACGATCTTGTCGTGCCGCCAGCGGTTTCTGTAGGTGTCTTCCCAGTCGCGGTTCTCGCGGGTGGTCTGACCCCAACCGTCGGAGAATTGCTCCAGTTCCTTGCTCTGGAAGAAGTTCAGTTTGTCGAGCAGATGGCTCATTGGGCTGTCCTTTCGGGTGTCTGGGTCCGGGCGGCGAGCTCCGCCGCCCGGGAAATCAACTGAATCATTCAGCGGGCTGGGCTGCGGTGCCCTTCGGCGTACGGCCATGTTCGATGTCGTGGAGAAGGCCGCCGGGGCGCGTGTAGACCACCCAGGTGATGACGACGCAGATCACGTAGAAGATCAGGAAACCCCACAGTGCCCCAACGGCAGACCCGGTCATCGCGATTGACGTCCCGTAGGCCTTGGGGATGAAGAAGGCGCCGTAAGCCGCGATGGCCGAGGTGAAGGCCACGATCGCGCCGGACTCCATCGCGATCTGACGCTTGCGCTCTTCAGCACCCAAATGCGGCATCAGGCGCGGAATTTCGCGGCCCATGATGACCGGGATCATCTGGAAGGTGGAGGCGTTGCCGACACCGGTCAGGAAGAACAGGGCCATGAAGCAGGCGAAGAAGCCGACGAAGGAGCCCAATCCAAGGAAGCTGATCACACCGAAGGTGGCAACGATCATCAGGGCGAAGGTCCAGAAGGTCACGCGTCCGCCCCCGAACTTGTCCGAGATCCAGCCGGTGGCAGCGCGGCTCAGCGCCCCCACGAGTGGCCCAAGGAACACGTAGTTGAGTGCGTTCACTTCGGGAAAGGCCAAGCGCGTCAGCAGAGGGAAACCCGCCGAGTAGCCGATGAAGCTGCCGAAGGTGCCGGTATAGAGAATGCACATCAGCCAGTTCTGCTTGCGTCCGAAGATCACCGCCTGGTCGGCAAAGCTGGCGCGTGCATCTGCGATGTCGTTCATGCCCAGCCAGGCCGCGATGGTCGCTGCGAGGATGAAGGGCACCCAGACGAAGCCTGCGTTCTGCATCCACAGCTGACCGCCGTCGGACATGGTCTGCGGTTGCCCGCCAAGTGCCCCGAAGACACCCGCCGTGATGACGATGGGCACAAGGAACTGCATGACCGACACGCCGAGGTTCCCAAGCCCGGCGTTCAGCGCCAGCGCGTTGCCCTTTTCGGCCTTCGGGAAGAAGTACCCGATATTGGCCATCGAAGAGGCGAAGTTGCCGCCGCCAAACCCGCACAGAAGGGCCAGGACGAGGAAGATCAGGTAAGGCGTCTCGGGGTTCTGCACCGCGTATCCGATGCCCATGGCGGGCAGCAGCAGCGAGGCGGTCGAAAGCGTCGTCCAGAGCCGCCCGCCGAAGATCGGCACCATGAAGCTGTAGAAGATGCGCAGCGTCGCGCCCGACAGTCCCGGCAAGGCCGCTAACCAGAACAACTGGCCCGGGGTGAAGTCGAACCCGATGGCGGGCAAACGTGCCACGACCACCGACCACACCATCCAGACCGAGAAGGCCAGCAGAAGCGCGGGGATCGAGATCCACAGGTTGCGGCGGGCAACGGCACGGCCCTTTTCGGCCCAGAATTGTTGGTCCTCCGGCCGCCAATCCTCCAGCACGCGCGGCATGGCGGTGCGTTCGGGGTGGTGAATGTCCTGCATCTCGGGCAGCTGTGGCAACTGGTCGAGCACTTCGCCATGCGCAGCGCGCTCCATCGCGCGGATCGACAGGTGCATCCAGGTCAGAGCGATGGCGACCAGTCCGAAGAGCAGCGCGAAGCATGACGTGTAGATGCCCGTGAGATCGAGAAGTGCGCCGAAGGCGATCGGCAGCATGAACCCGCCAAGGCCCCCGATCATGCCGACAAGCCCGCCGACGGCACCCACATGTTTGGGGTAGTAGACCGGGATGTGCTTGAAGACAGCCGCCTTGCCGAGGCTCATGAAGAAGCCCAAAGCGAAGAGCGTGACGATGAAGGGCCAAAGACCCATTTGTGTCGAGAAGGCGATGGCGCCGTCCTTGCCCTGGATGACGTAGTCCGTGGGCGGGTAGCTCAGCATGAACAGGAACAGCAGCGAAAAGCCGAAGGTCCAGTACATGACCCGGCGGGCGCCGAACTTGTCCGACAGCACGCCGCCATAGGCCCGGAACAGCGAGGCCGAGAGGCTGAAGGACGCCGCCGCCATACCAGCGAAGCGCACGTCGATGCCGTAGACGTCGATCAAGTAGTGCGGCATCCAGAGCGCCAGCGCGACGAAGGCACCGAACACGAAGAAATAGTAGAGCGAGAAGCGCCAGACCTGAAGGTTCTTCAGCGGCGCGAACTGCTGTGCCAGCGACGGTGCCTTGGTGCCGGTCTTGCGGCGCTCCACAAGCTCAGGGTCATCCTTGGCGAGCAGGAAGAAAAGCACCCCGATGATGGCCAGCCCCGCCGCCCAGACATAGGCCACACCGTGCCAGCCATAGGCGACCATGACGAAGGGAGCGACGAACTTGGTGACCGCGGCGCCAACGTTACCCGCGCCGAAGATACCCAACGCGGTCCCCTGGTGGCCAGCGTCATACCAGCGGCTGACATAGGCCACGCCGATAATGAACGATCCGCCAGCGAGGCCGATGCCGAGCGCCGCGATCAGATACATGATGTAGCTGTCGGCCAGCGTCAGCGCCCATGTGGCCAGCGCCGTCAGGATCATCTGGCTCGAGAACACCAGTCGCCCGCCGTATTTCTCGGTCCAAACGCCGAGAAACAGGCGGGTGAGCGATCCGGTCAGGATCGGGGTGGCGACCAGCAGGCCGAACTGGGTGTCATTCAGGCCAAGCTCGGCCTTGATGGCGACACCGATGATGGAAAAGATCGTCCAGACCGCGAAACAGGCGGTGAAGGCGATCGTGCTCAGGCTCAGGGCGCGTGTCTGATCGGCGCGTGAGGCTGTGGCTACAGTCTGCATGGCGGGTCTCCGGCAAGAATAGCGGTTCACCCCTTTGAGGGGATCAGTGCCAGACCTGACGCGACGGCGACGCTCGTGACTTGATCTAGATCACAAAATCTGGAAAAAGGTAACGAAATAAATGGCTTACAGAAATATGTCATCCGGTGCGCGGTCGCAGATCAAGGCTGCGGTCGCGAAGGTCAACCGACGGGTTGACATATATCAATTGATTTGGTGACAATTGTTGAGCGCGCAAAGTCGAAGGGGGACCGACATGCCCGATTCCGAATACCGGGATATTCGAAAACTCGATCTCTTTGCGCAGATGGCGGATGATAATTTCACATCCTTGATGCGTGGTGCCTATGTGCAGAATTTTCCTGCACAGATTGAATTGATCACTGAAGGAGAACCGAGCGACTTTCTTCACATCGTCATTTCCGGCTCGGTCGATCTGTTTTCAACCTGGAATGGCCGAGAGACCAGCATGGCGACTGTCCGCCCGATCTCGACCTTCATTCTAGCGGCGACCATCAAGGATGCGCCCTACCTGATGTCGGCCCGCACGTTGGAGAAAAGCCGGATCGCGCTGATCCCCAGCCAGGACGTTCGTGCGATCTTCGATGCCGACATGAACTTTGCGCGTGCGGTCGTCACGGAACTGGCGCAGTGCTATCGCTCGGTCATCAAGGCGCAAAAGGATCTGAAACTCAGAACGTCGCTCGAGCGGCTTGCGAACTATCTGCTCAGGCAGCAAAGGCACGCCGGCGGCGCGGCAGCATTCGAGCTTAGCTTCGAGAAGCGACGCCTTGCCTCCGTGCTCGGCATGACACCTGAAAACCTCAGCCGCGCCTTCAAGGGCCTGCAGCCCTATGGCGTTTCCGTGACCGGCACCCGTATCTCCATCGACAATCAGGCGGACCTTGAGCGCTTTGCGAAACCAAATCCACTGATTGATGACTTTTCAACCTGAGGGACTGACAGATGACAAAATCCATGCCCGGTGCCGCCGGAGATCTCGCCGAGGAACACCCTGATGTCTGGAAGGCCTATGCTGCCTTGGGCAAGGCAACGGCCGATTGCGGCCCCCTGACAGACCGCGAGAAGCGCCTCGTCAAGCTCGCCCTCGCGATTGGCGCGGGCTCCGAAGGCGCGGTCCATTCCCACACCCGGCGCGCCAGATCGGAAGGGATTGAGGCTGAGGCGATCATGCAGGTCGCGATGCTGGCCATCGGCCCGCTTGGGCTGCCGCGGGCCGTCGCCGCGAAGACCTGGATCGAAGACATCAAGGATTGACGTTCAGGGAAGCGGGCTGACCCCAAAAAGAAATGGATGCGCCCAGAGCAGCGCCCCGTAAAGCGCAACGCCTGCCGCAAGCCGCAGGAGAGTGCCCCCCGACAGGGACGCCGAGAGGAGCGGTGCGTTCGCTACGAGATCACGCATCCGTTGCCATTCTGGCCCCATCTCGCGGCGTTTGCGCCGGTCGATCAGTCGGCCTCCCAGCAGCGCGAAGGCGGCGAAGGTGCCGAACAGGAACACGTGGGCCAGATCTCCGTTGGGCACGACATGGGCCGCCGCCCAAAGCGCCAACGCCAGAAGCAGCGGATGACGCGACAAGCGAACTATGCCGGGCCGTGCTGGGTCGAACTGCTCGTTGCGTGCACCCCCGAACGAGAAAGGGTTGGGCCGGCCGATGGAGAGCGCAAGGATCAGGCAGACCGGCCCCATGACCGTCAAAGGGACATGGATCTGCCATGGCGCCCAGTCCCAAAGGGCCACATGCGGGGCGCGGCCTGCCGCCGCGATCAGCCAGGCCAGCACCGCGAGCGACAGGGCGGAATAGACCAGCGTGAAACCGACAGGGCCAAGCCGCGCCTTAAGCCAGGGTCGCAACGGCGGGCGCACGGGCAAGGAATGCGACAGGAAGAACACGACATAGGCCAGGGCGAACTCGAACCATCCCATGGATGCGCGCCTCAGATCCGCTTGGCGGCGGGCAGACGTAGCAAAAGCCCGCCGTAAATGACCGCAAAGCTGCCGAAGGCGACGATCCACGACAGCCCGGACACCGTGTGCAACGGGCTGGAAAATTCGGGGCATACGCCCCCCGCGACCCGCGCGAATACGGACAGGATCAGGGCCAGATAGATCATGACGGTCCCTGCTCCCGCCCGCAGGTCCTGCCCGGTATGACCCAGCGTGGCGCGTGTCATCACGGCCAGTGTCATCAAGCCGATTGCACCCGCCATCCAGAAATGCTGCGCGCCCGCCATTCCGAAGGACCCGGGAGCCAAGATTTCTGCGGCCAATGCCAGGGCCCCCAACGGCACGAAGGCATAGCCTGCGTGCAACACAGTCACCAGCGGCTCGGCAAAGGTGTGGTGTCCGGCCCAACGGGCCAATCGCAGGGCGTGCAACCCGGCTGCCAGCGCAAGCGCGACTCCAGTCAGCGTCCCGAGTGGCAGTGCTACCCACAGCACAAGCGCCACTAGAAGAGCCGCGAGCGCCCCCTTATCGAAGGGCTGCATCGGCGCTGCGGGCAGTACGGCGCTGCGCCGCTTCACCAGCCAGTTACGGGTGAAGGACGGCGCTATTCGGCCGCCGATGACCGCGATCATCATCACGCCCGCGCCGAGGCCTAGTCGCAGGCCGTAACCTTGCGCGGCATACTCGCCTCGCGCGGCCTCCCAGTGAAACAGCGCGTTACCGAGGGCAAAGACCGCGAGCATCCCCAGCACGATCAGATTGCGCCAGTTCCGGCCCGCCACGATTTCGCGCCCGATCACCGTGGCCAGTACGACCGGGAAGGCAAGGTCGACCGCCGCCACCAGCAGCCCCGGCAACCCCGCCGAAAAGATCACAGCCACGCGCCCCACGAGCCACAGAGCCGCCAGTCCGCCCAGCGGCCAGCCGACGATTGGCAGGCGCCCCGTCCAGTTTGGCACCGCAGTCAGGAGAAAGCCCGCGACGACGGCGCCGAGATAACCGTAGAGGAACTCGTGCGCGTGCCATGACACGGGGTCGAAGGCTGTGGGCAACATCAGGTGCCCTGACAGCATCGGCACCCAAAACACCATCGCCAGCACGGCCCAGACCGCCGCACCGAAAAAGAACGGGCGGAACCCGTAGGTCAGGATCGCGGGTCCGGTCCAGGCGCGCATCTGTTCGGCGGTCGAGGTCATTTGTGGCGTCCCTTGCGCGCTCAGGCCGGCGCCGCGGCGGCAATGCGGCGGTAGCCCGCCGTGCCATGATAGAAACCGTTGCTCAGGCCCGCATCCCCGCTCAGCGTCGCAAGGCGGGCATCGGCCTCGCCTGTCGGCACGCGCCCATCGAGCACATCGCGAAACACCTGCGCCACCGCGACCATGTCCACCGCCTGTGGCATCAGCCGCAGGTGCGTGACGCCATCGGCAATCAGACGGGCCACTTCGGGGAGCAGGTCGACATAGCTTTCCGACAGGGTCTGGATGCCGTTCACCCGCAGGATCGGGCGGTCGTCGCGGGTGCGGAGCGGCATGCCGTCGGGGTCTTCTTCACAGACGAACTGGCAGTTGTCCTTGGTGCGGCCGTGCGCGCGGGCGTGATAGCACCGCGCTGACACAGCCAGAGACGCGCGGCCGTAAACCTGCACCTCGACACCCAGGCCCAACGCAACCGCGGCCTGCGCCGCGGCTGCAATGGCCGGGGCCGGCATCTCGGCCGGTAGGCAAACATGGGTCGCGCCCTGCCCGGCCATCCAGGCTATCGTCGCGTCGTTGTAGGCGTTCATGAAGGGGCCGATCCGATGCGGACGCTTACCGCGCGCGTAAAGCCCTGCGGCGTTGTTCACCTCGATCTCGGGCGAGACCATCTCGGCGATGTCCTCGGTTGCCTTGCGCTCGCGTTTCAGCATCACCTCGGCCAGCGTTGACAGGATCACGCGCTTGCCTGCGCGCTCCAACCGCTCGATCGTGGCCGGCAGGTCTGCCTCGTGGAAGGGCGCGCGCTTGGAGCAAATCACCTCGCCCAGATAAACCTCGTCGACGGGCGCCTCATCCGCGATGCGGGCATAGAAGTCACGCCGTGCATCCGCGGACCAGTGGTAGGCGATCGGGCCGAGCGTCAGTTTCGTCATGGTATTCACCGCCATTTCTTTGTCTCGAAGGCGCCCTGGGTCTGCTTCTGCCCCTCGGTCAGGGCGATCAGGTCGGCGATGTTTGCCTCGCGTCCGGCCTTGATGTCATCCACCGCTGCGCGGAACGCACGCACAACGCCGCGGACATAGCTCTTCGAGCGCTGACGCCCTTCGATCTTGAAAGCATGCACGCCCGCCTCGATTAATTCGGGCAGGAGCCGCGACAGATTCAGGCTGATCGGTTCCTCGAAGGCGTAGTAGCCCTCGGGGCGATGGGGCGCGGCGTAGCGGCCCTTGCAGATCGTGGGATAGCCGGCCTTCTCCTCGGGCCCGAACCGGTCGATGGTGAAACCCGCGAGCTGCGAGGACATCGACCCGTCAGCGTCGCGCACATATTCCACATCTGAGGCGGGCGAGCACACCCCGTCCATGTTCGTGGATTGACCCGTCAGGTAATTGGTCAGGCTGCACCGCCCTTCCACCATCAGCCCGTGATTGCCGAAGATAAAGGTCTCGATCTCGCAGGGAATCTCGCGGCGGATCTGGCGGATCTCGGGGATCGTCAGGATGCGCGGCAGGACCACACGCTTTACACCGAAGTTCTCGCAATAGTAGCGGATCGCCTCGGGCGATGAGGCCGCGGCCTGTACCGACAGGTGCAGCCGGATGCCCGGATACATCCGGGCGATGTAGTCGGCCACGCCCATGTCGGCCACGATGAAGGCATCAACGCCCAAGCGCGCGCCGGTGTCCGCCGCATGTCGCCAGAGATCGACCTTGCCCGCAGGCGGATAGGTATTCAGCGCCAGCAGCACCTTGGTGCCGCGCGCATGGGCATAGGTCACCGCCTCGGCCAGTTCATCGGGGGTGAAGTTCAGCCCCGGGAAGTTCCGCGCATTGGTCGCATCCTGGAAGCCGCAATAGACCGCATCGGCGCCCGCGTCGACGGCGGTGCGCAGCGCGGCGGGGGTGCCCGCGGGGCAGATCAGTTCGGCAAGGCTCATGCGTATTCCCTCGGTTTGGTGGCATCCGGATAGGCCCGCCGCAACCGTGCGAGAACCGCCCGTCCGGGTGTCCCGAACATCGCCGACGCCTCCTCGGCCAGCGAGCCGTCCATGTCGTCGAGCGCATTCCTAAGACGAACGACGGCCTCGGTGTCCCCGCTGATTTCCAGATCGCGCGAGAAGAAGGCCGCATCGCCGTCCTGCTCGGCGTCGATCAGTTCCAGAAGCAGCAAGAACCGCCCGCGGATCGTGGCCCCGACCTGCGGCGCCGTATCGCGCGGCACGGCGCGGAAGACGAGCGCCTGCGGGTCGGGGCGGAGATGCAGCGCAAAGGGCAGTTCCACGGGATCGATCAGGAAGTCAGTCGCCTGGTGCGGTCCGAGCCGCGCGAAGAGAGACGGGTGCCGCGCCGCGACCCGACGGACAACGCGCGTCAGGACCGGTTGCAGCACAAGGCAGGCAAGCCGCGCGATCGCGCCTTCGCCGGGCCGCAACCGGGCCGTTGGTTCGCTCGTCGGGATCATGATGGGTCCTTTCGCTCCCCCGATACGCCCTTCTCCGTCACGATCCTGTCGAGGGGAATGTCATGGGGCTGCGGGTAGATTGTGGTCAGTCGGGCTGCCGCCAGCGCGATGCCGATGGTGACGGGCCGCGGCGAGAGCGCGGCCAGTGTCCGGTCGTAATAGCCGCCGCCCCAGCCGAGCCGATAACAGCCTGCATCCCAGCCGAGGCAGGGCGCGAGCGCGATGTCGGGCGTCAGGACCTCCGCCTCGGGCGGCGGAACGGGGATGTTCCAATGGCCGCGCAGCATGCGCATGCCCGGCATCCATCGTCGGAACACGAGCGGCGCTGCGGGGGTCTCCACCACCGGCAGCGCGATACAGACGCCCGCCGCGTGAAGATCGGACAGGATCGGGCGCAGATCCGGTTCTCCTCGGATCGGCCAGTAGCCGGCGAGCACGGTCTCCCGGAGGGTCCCGCGCGCGGCGAGGACCGTTTCGAGATGACTGCAGATAGAACTGCTCACATGCGCCCGTCCTGTCTGGCCCAACCCCTCCCTCAGGCTGGCCAGCCTTGCCCGCTCGGCTCGACGCCAGCGCGCCACGTCACGCGCCTGCTGCACATCCGTGCCAAGCGGATCGAAATAGGTCGGGTCCACCTCCGCCGCCATGCAGGGGGGCGAGGCATAGGCTCCCTGTCCGCTCATGGACACGCACCTTCCTCGGCCACAGGTGCGACAGCGGCGTTGCACCAGTCCATGACGGCAGCCTCGGTCGGTGTGAGGATCGTCGCCATGCCATCGGCATAGCGGTCGAACGCGGCCCTGTGGGTTTCGGAGAGGCCAGTCAGGACAGGAACGCCGCGGGCAAGCGCCTCGGAGATCAGCGCGCGGAAACCGCGCCCCTCTGCCTCGCTCAGGCCAAACTTGTTGAGGATCACGAGGTCTGCCCGGCCGGACAGAAGCCGCAACATCGCCAACCCGACGGCCTCCTCGAAGGCGCCTGCATCCATCCGGCAGGCGGTGGCGCCGGGTCCGAGATCCTGCGTGATGCGCCAGCGCGGCCCGTTGGGCAGAAGCCAGAGATCGCAGTCGCACGATCCCGATCCGGCATCGGGCGAGGCCGCGCGCAACGCACCCACCAGCCGGACGCCGTCCCGCGTTAGCCGGTCAGCCACCGCGTCCATAAGACGATCCGTCCCGCCGCGTCCCTCGACTGTCACTCCCGCAAGCTGCATCTTCGCCTCAAGCCGGCTCGAATCGCGGGAACAGCACATCGTTCTCCAGCGCGATATGGGCGGCAAGGTCGTCGAACAGCGCCGCCAGGCCGCCATAGAGCGAGCGCCAGGAGCCGCAGGCGTGCTCGGGCGGCGTCAGATCGCAGGTGAGCCGCCGGATCAGCGCGATGTTTTCGGCGTGATCGTCGTGGTCGGCGCGCATCACCGCGATGGGGTGCTCGATGCCCGGCCCGCCGCCCGCGCGCATGGCCGGAAACAGGATCATCTCCTCCTTCATCATGTGATCCTCCATCTCCCCGGCGAGCGTCCGGATGGCCGCGGCGAGCCCCGTGGGCGCCTCGGGATCGTCCGCGTGGACCCGCTCGACCCGGTCGGCGAGCGGCATTAGCGAGGCGAGATCCTCCCGGTGCATCTCGTGATAGCGCGTCAGGATATGGTCGATCAGGGCGCCGGTATCCTGCGGCACGTCCGTTTCGGGGAGGTCTTTCATCGCGGGTCCTTTCCCTCGCGCGTCGCCGGGTCCTTGCGTGGGCCGCAGCGAATTGGTAGTTGAAATGCGCATACCATCTTGGGAATGCGCATTTCAACTACCAAACCAGGAGCGCGACCTTGCGCCTCACCTCCTTCACCGATTACGGCCTGCGCGTTCTGATGCGGATGGCGAGCGCATCCGACCGGGCTTTCACAACGTCGGAACTCGCCGATGAATTCCGCATCTCCCGCAACCATCTGGCCAAGGTGATCTCGGCACTTGCCGCGGCAGGTCTTCTGGAAACCCGGCGCGGCGGTGGGGGAGGCGCCATGCTGGCCCGCGCGCCCGAGGACATCCGCCTGGGCGATGTGGTGGCGGCCCTCGAAGCAGATCAGGCTCTGGTGGAATGCTTCGCGGCCGGCACCAACAGCTGCACCCTGACCCCGCAATGTCGGTTGAAAGCGCGGCTAGCCCATGCCGAGGCGGCGTTTGTCGCCGACCTCAACCGCAGCACCCTGGCCGATTGCGTTTACCGACCGGAAAACGCCTGACGCGCCACCCACGCGAACCAGCCCCAGACCGCGCTGCGCAAGGCCATGGCGTAAACGGTGCGCATCTCGAAGGCTCCACCCTGCGCCACATGCAAACCGAACGCCGCGAAGACCAGCAGCGTTGCGGCGAAGATCACGAACGATAGGGGCCAGGCCCATCGCCACCCCTGCCACAGGCCGAGACCCGCGACGACATAGGCGAGCCCGGCCAGCGTGTTGAACCACAGCACGAAGGGTACGACTGCCCCCATGTCGGCTGATCCGAGCAATGTTCGGCCACCAGAGAAAACGGTCAGCACGCCAAAGGCAATCGCAACACCGCCCGCTATGCGGCGCGTCAGACTGGTTCTAGGCATCGCAAGCGCCCTCCTTCGCGCGTAGAAGTTCCATCTGCACGTCAAACAGCCGCAACCCTTCAGGCACGAGCGCAAAGCCCCGCGCGCCAAGCGTCCAGCGGATCGCAACGCCCTGCACCAGCGAGGTCAACAGGATAGCGACATCCTCCGGGCCGACGTTCCGGCGCAGGTGACCCGCCGCCTGAAGATCCCGGATCGCGGCGACAAGACGGCCCTGGAACGCGCCTAGAAGCTTGCGAAACACCTCGCGCAGGACTGGATTTTCCACCTGTAACTCGCGCGAGAACAGGATCGACGGCAGGGCAGGCGTTTCAGCAATGGCCGTCAGTTGCGCACCGATCAGCGCTTTCAGGCGTTCGTGCGGCCCGGTGGCCCCTGCCTCGGCCGCAGCCCAGTAACTCTGCAACCGGTCAGCGATATCCTCGGCCACCGCCAGCCAGAGCGCGCCCTTGGTGGGGAAATGCCGGAAGATCGCAGGCTGACTGAGGCCGATGGCACGCGCGACATCCGTGGTGCTCAGCCGGTCGGGTCCGATCTCATCGGCCAGTCGCAGAACCTCGGCCACGATCTGCGCCTTTCTCTCTTCAGCACTTTGACGGCCCGACATGTGTCACCTCTTGTTAGTTATAACTCACTAACATATAGTTATGACAACCGCAACCTCTATCCCGAGTCGCGCACCCTGACCGAAAGGATCCTAGCCATGCCCGCCAAGACCGCCCCCACCGGCTATTCCCGCCTTCAGATCGCGCTGCATTGGCTCATCTTCGCACTGATCGCGCATCAGTACATTTTCAAGGACGCGATGTCGGCCGCATGGGACCGCATCACCGATGGGCTGGAGGCTGGGTTCGACCCGCTCGTGCTGGCCCATGTGGCGGGCGGCGCGCTGGTGATGATCTTCGCGCTCTGGCGGTTGACCCTGCGCGCGCGGCGCGGGGTGCCCCCGGCAATCGAAGCCAGCAAGGTGCAGGGCATTCTCGCCAAGCTTACCCATGTTGGCCTTTACGCGCTGATGATCCTGATGCCACTCAGCGGGGCCGTCGCGTGGTTCGGCGGGGTCGAAGCCGCAGCTCAGGGGCACAATGTGTTGAAGATTGTCCTGCTGGCTTTGGCCGCCCTTCATGTGGTCGGCGCGCTCTACCATCAGTTCGTGTTGCGCGACGGCACTCTGGCGCGGATGCGGCGCGCGCAGGACTGATCCCCATGCGCCTCGCCCCCCTTCTTGCCTTACCACCTATCGCGATCGGCATCGTCGCGGCAGTCTGGATGATCGCCTCGGCGCCCGGCCCCGCACAGGTCCAGGGCGACGCACCCGCTCTGCCAGTCCGTGTGACGACGGTCGCGGCAGAGGACCTGCGCCCCACCGCAATCGCCTGGGGCAACCTGCGCGCCGCCGACAGCTGGGTCGCCGTGGCCGAGGTGCAGGGCGAGGTGATCTGGCGCCATCCTGATCTGGAAGCCGGACGTCTGATCCCGGCAGGGACCGAGGTTTTGCAGATAGACCCGGCCGATTACGAACTGGCGCTTGCGCAATCGCAGGCCGATCTCGCGGCACTTGCCGCCGAGAGTGCTCAACTGGCTGCCGAGGTGGCCAATACGGCCCGAATCCTTGATCTGGAACGTGCCCGCTTGGAACTGGCCGAGGCCGACCTGACCCGCACCCGCACGCTGACCGAACAGGGCACCGTCCCACAATCGCGCGCTGACGAGGCCGAGCGCGCCACGCTTCTGGCCCGCCGCACGGTGGCGGAGCTGGAAAACACGCTCGCCCTGATCCCGTCCCGCGAGGCGCGGATCGCGGCGCAGGTCGCACGTAGCGAGGCCGCCATCGACCGGGCGCGCCGCTCGCTCGACCGCACGACCCTGACGACGCCGTTTGACCTGCGCGTGACCGAGGTGACTGCAGAGCTGTTTCAGACCGTCGCCCCCGGTCAGGTGGTGATCCGTGCTGACGGGATCGCGGCGGCCGAGCTCGTGGCGCATTTGCCGATAGACAGCTTTCGACGGCTATTGGGAGATACACCGGAGGGCATCACCCTTGGCGACATGATGCGCGACATGCCCGCCACGCAGATCGAGGTGACGCTCAGCCCTATGGCGGACCCGAGGCAGATCTGGAGCGCCCGTGTTGTCGGGATCGAGGGCGTGCTGGATGCCCGTGCGCGCACCGTGCCGGTCGTGGTCAGGGTTGACGACCCCTATGAGGGCGCCGACCCGCCCCGCCGCCTGCCGCTGGTGCCCAACATGCAGGTGCAGCTTGCCTTTTCGGGCGCATCTCTCACCGGCGTCATCGCGATCCCCGAGGCGACCTTGCATGGCAGAACGGTACGAGTCATTGGCCCCGATGACCTGCTGGAATTGCGTCCCGTCACCGTCGCCTTCGCGCAGGATGGCCACGTGGTTATCGCCGCAGGCCTGTCGCCGGGTGACCGCGTGGTGATCGACGATATCGCTCCGGCCATCCCCGGCATGTCCCTGACTCCGGTCGAGGTCCAGCAATGATACGCTGGTTCACTGGCCACCCGACGGCAGCCAATCTGCTGCTCCTTCTGTTCCTCGTTGCCGGTGCCTTTGCCGCGCCGGGCCTGTTGCGCGAAACCTTCCCCGATTTCCGCGCCGTCGAGGCCGAGGTCACCGTGCCCTACCGGGGCGCTGCAGCCGAGGATGTGGAAGCCGCGATCTGCGCGCCGCTCTGGGACGGAGTGCAGGGTGTCGAGGGGCTGGAAACCTTCACGTGCACGGCCCAGACTGGTCGCGCGCGGGCCGTGGCAACCATGGCGCCCGGTAACGATGCGCTGCGCTTCGTCAATTCGCTGCGCACCGAGGTGTCGGCCATCGACACCTTCCCCGACCGCGCCGATCCTGCCGTGGTGCGCGAATTGCACCGCTCGGATCCTGTCACATCAGTCGCCATCTCGGGCGATCTGCCTCTGGGCGAGCTGGACCGCTACGCTGACGCGCTGTTGGACCGGCTGACCGCCCTACCAGGTGTCGCGGGCGTCACGCGCGGCGGCCTCGGCACCCGGACACTGACCATCATTGCGGAGCGCGCCGTGCTCGACAGCCACGGGCTGACACCCACGACGCTCGCCACCGCCATCGCCGCGCAGAACATCGACCTGCCCGCAGGCACACTGGAGGGGCCGGGCGCGGAGCTGACCCTGCGCTTCACCGCCGAGCGCGATACAGCCAGGACGCTTGCCACGATCCCGGTTCTGGTGTTGCCCAATGGCGCGACCCTGACGCTGGGCGACGTGGCGGCGATCGAGGAACGCTTCGACCCGCCGCAAGACCGCGCCTTTGTCGATGGCATCCCCGCCATCGTGCTCGATGTCGCCAAGGCGCTCGATGCCGACGCGCTGCGGGTGCTCGACGGCGTCGCGGCGCTGGTGGCCGAGGAAACCGCCCGCCTGCCCGACACGATCACGGTGGAGGTGGTGCAGGACGTGACCTCCATCATCCGCGACCGGTTGGTGATGCTGGTTCAGAACGGGGTGATAGGCCTTCTGCTGGTGGTCGTCGTCATGAGTCTGTTTTTCCGACCTAGCTTCGCGATCTGGGCAGCGATGGGCCTGCCCATGGCCTTTGCGGGCGCCTTCGTCTGGATGGCGCTGACAGGGCTCAGCCTCAACATGATGACGCTGGTGGCGCTTCTGATGGCGATCGGGATCGTGATGGACGATTCCATCGTGATCGCGGATTCCATCGCGGTTCATTCGGCCAAGGGGGCCACGGTCGAAACCGTCGCGGAGGGCGTCGCAGCCGTGGCGCCCGGCGTGATCTCGTCCTTCCTGACGACGTTGGCCGTGTTCCTGCCCCTTGCCTTTCTGGCAGGCGAACTGGGGGCGGTGCTGGAGGTTCTTCCGGTGGTCCTGCTGGCCGCACTCGCCGCTTCGCTGATCGAGGCCTTCCTGATCCTGCCCCATCACCTGAAAGGCGGGATGAAGGACACCGCCGCATCCCGTTTTCGCATCCGCTTCGAGGCGGGTTTCGATGCCCTGCGCGAACGTGGCGTGGGCCGCCTGGCAGACGCCGCGATCAAGGCGCGCTGGCTTGTTGTCGGTCTGGCCATCGGGGCGCTGATCGTGACCGTCGGCGCATTGGGCGGCGGCGTGGTCAAACGCGAGGCGATGCCCGAGATCGATGGCGACGTGCTCGAGGCGCGGCTGATGCTACCCGCAGGCACACCGCTAGCGCGCACGGGCCAAGCCGTGGCTCAGGTCGAGGCAGCGCTCGACCGCGTGAACGCCCGCCTGTCCCCTGATCAGCCCCAGGCACAACCGCTGGTGATCCGCCGCATCACCCGGCTGGGCCGCAACCTCTCGGCGGGCGAGACCGGTGCCCATGTCGCCACCGTCGCGGTGGACCTGCTCGGCGCCGAGACACGCAGCAGCACGTTGGACGAAATCGTCACGCTCTGGCGCGAGGAAATCGGCACTCTGCCCGGTGTGTCCTCGTTGATCCTGACCGAGCCGGGGATCGGCCCGCAGGGCATCGCGGTGGAACTGCGCCTGAGCCACCCCGACCTCGCCACACTGGAGGCGGCGGGGCGCGCCACGCTGGCGGAGCTTGAAACCTATGCCGGCGTGCGCAACGCGATCCTCGACCTACGCCCCGGCACACCGGAGTTGCGGTTGAGCCTGTCGCAAGGCGCCGAAGCCCTCGGGTTGGCCGCCACGGACGTCGCTGGCCAGATCCGCGCGGCCTTTCTCGGCACGCAGCTTTCTGAAATCCGGCGCGGCGATCTGGCCTGGGATATCGAGGTGCGGCTGGCCGATGATGATCGCGTCAGCCCCACCGATCTGAGCAACTTCGAAATTGCCCTGCCCGGTGGCGGCACCGTGCCGGTGTCCAGCATCGCCACTGTCGACGAGGCGCGCGGCTGGGGCACCATCACGCGCCGCAATGGCTTGCGTACCCTGACCGTTGCAGCCGATGTGGATGGTCGCATCGGCAATGCCGACGCGATCACCGCGCAACTGGCCGAGGTTTTCCTGCCCAACTTGGCGGCTACCACCCCCGGCCTCGGCTTCCAAATCGGCGGCCAAGCGGCGAATTCGGCGGAAACGGTCGCCTCAATCTTGCGCGGTTTCCTGATCGGGCTGGTGGGCATCTACCTGGTGCTTAGTTTCCAGTTCCGCAGCTATGTTGAACCGCTCATCGTGATGATCACCATCCCGCTCGCGTTTCTCGGCGTGATCTGGGGCCATGTGCTGATGGGCTACAATATCTCCATGCCGTCGCTGGTTGGCGCCGCCTCGCTTGCCGGAATCGTGGTCAACAACGCGATCTTGCTGGTCGGCGTCATAAACGCCCGCCGCGTCGATGGACTGTCTGCCGCGATGGCCGCGGGAGAGGCCGTGCGCACCCGGTTTCGTCCGATCTTCGTTTCGGTCTCGACCACAATCATGGGCATGGCACCGCTGCTTCTGGAAACCTCGACCCAGGCACAGACCCTCAAGCCGCTTGTGATCTCGGTCGTCTTTGGCCTGTTGGCGGCGACGGTTCTTATCCTGTTGGTGTTGCCCGCATTTTATGCAGCGCTCGAGGACATTCGACCAAGGAAACAGGACCATTCTGTCGTTCCAGAAGGTCGCTGACCCCACCCCGCCTCTTCAAAAACAGAAACAGTTGGAACCGGTAGAGACCCAAGCAAGTCATCTCGCACACGTTCGTTTCGCTTCAGAGGTCGGGCGAGTCTTGACCGGTCGCAAGGCAGAAAAACAGCGGCAATCGCAACCCCGAATGACCTGCAACTGAACGCATCTGGTGGAACATCGCGCGACAAACCTCGAGAGCGCGCGATTGAAAAATGAACACAACGTGTACACGGAACATCACAAGTGTCTGAAATTTCCACTTAATCGTCACCATCCATCACGGGAGCGACCCTCGCTTGCGGCGTCACCGCCCCAACCGCTTTGCCCTCTCGGTCATCCTGACCAGCTGCACACTCGCGGTCGCCGCAGCGCTCCGCACGGCAGCGGGGGCCTGGACAGCCCCCCGCCCGATCGCCTCACCCGTCGAGAGCGCCCCAATCCTCTCTCTGCCCTGCACGCCTGAGGTGTTCACCAGCCCCCGCAGGACCCCTGCAGACCCGCTGACAATCGCAGGTGCCGCGGCCACCATCAGGTTCCCCGATATGCCGCGCACGATCAGGGGCGTTGCCGCAACGAAGCCCTTGGCCAAGAAGACCATCACAAAAAACGGCACGAGCGATCCGATGTTGGTTGCCGAATTCGGATCACCGAGCTGCGCGAGAAGCGAATTCGCCATGCCGACGACGGTCGAAAACATGGCTGCGATGACGATGGGGTAGAAGGCATAGCTGACCGTCGTCGAGACCCACCTATGGAAGAAATCTTTGGTCGCGTCGAAGAGCGACAATGCGATCATGATCGGAGCAAGGCCGAGCATGAGGGTCAGCATCATCTTGGCGAATATGAGCACGATGCCGGTCATGAAGCCAAGAAGGCTCAACAGAACGAGCCCTATGCCGCCCAAGATCGCACCTGTCATCCAGTTCAGGTTGCTGCCGATGGCGTTCAAGTATTGGCTGAACTCTGAAATGAGATCATCGAACTCGGCCGCGAAGTATGTGGCCCCCGCCCCTCCGCCGCCGACCGAGGAAATCAGGGCTCCAGCGACATAGTCGAGCCCACCAATGATCGCATTTGCGACAGCGTTGAAGTTGGCCCAGTTGAAGGCGAAGAGCCCTATCAGCATCAGCTTGATTAGGTACCAGAAGAAGTTTGCCCCATCCATGCTGCGGAACTGGAAGGCCATGTTGATGCAGACGCCGATCAGCGAAAGAGTGGCCATAAGCAGGACGATCGCGCCGGTATTGCTTGCCACAGCCCCGAACTGGGACTCGGCCGCGTCGACAAGGAACGCGTCTGCGGTTCCGACCATCCAGCTGACGACACCCACTACCAGTTCCCTTGCGCTTCGCAGATATCCTGCACTTCACGGGCGATCTGGTTTTGTTGGTCCCTGAGGGCTAACCGAGCTTGAGTATGTTCCGCCTGAGTACTTGTCGCAAAACGTTCTTCATATTCCGCCGAGGCAGCATCCCATGGTGGGAAGCGGATGTCACAGCCACAATCGCCTGATGACGTGATCGCCTGCCAAGAACGCAATTCATAGAGCCGCATCATCGTCCGAGCCTTGTAAGCTTCACGCGGGTTGATTTGGTCCATCCAGGTCGGGCGCGCCGGGCGATCATTGCAGATCCGGTATTGCTGGGGCGACATATTGATCGTGAGATCGTTTGAGATCGGAGACGAAGTCTGCGCCACAAGTGGGCCCGCCAGGGCGGCAAGCATGACTGCGAGGATTGGTTTTCGCATCTGGGTGTTCCTTTCTACTCTGCGGTGACGGAGGGGCTCTTGTTGCCTCTGCCGTCGACCGTGTCGAGGTTCAAATCTGTGGTTTGACCCGGGAGGAAGAACTCGGTGATTCCGCGTGCGCCTTCATGGCGGCCTGCCTGAATGATCACGTCGATCGAGCCTTCGATGTAATCGATCATGTCGGCATAGGTCATCGGTACATCCGTTTTCAGGGCGGCGATGGCGAGGCGCCGAACAGCAAGTTGTGGGGTCTCGGCATGCAGCGTGGTCAGCGATCCACCGTGGCCGGTGTTGATTGCCTCGAGAAACGTCATCGCCTCGCGCCCGCGGACTTCGCCCAGGACGATCCGGTCGGGTCGCATGCGAAGCGTTGAGGCCAAGAGCACATCGGCACTGCGGGCATCCGTGTCACGGTCCGCGATCAACGTCACGGCATTGGGCTGCTCGGGGCGCAGCTCGGCCGCCTCCTCGATGGTGATGATCCGCTCTTCGGGCGGGATCAGCGAAAGGATCTTGCGCGCCGCGACCGTCTTGCCGGTCGATGTACCGCCCGAAACGATCATGTTGAGCTTGTTCTCGACGCAGAAGCGCAGCGCGGCGTCGATGTCGCCGGAGGCAACCACATTGCGCAGCGCGGCGTTTCGTTCGCGCCGCAGACCTTCGAGGCTGCGCTCCTTTCCAAAGAGGAAGCCGAGCCGGATTGCCTCCAGCGGCAGGGAGGAGAAGAACCGCAACGATATTGAAAACCCGCCCTCGACTGCCGGCGGCTGGATCACCTGCGCACGGATCGGGCGATCTCGATACAGGATCGAGACAGAGACGATGGGCTTCTTGGTGCTGAGCGTGGTCGAGGCTGCTGAGGCGATCTGATTGCCGAGGTCCTTGATCTCGGTCTGGCTCAGCGGGCTACCGAGACCTCGCATGAAGTGGTCGCCCTGGAATTCGCCCCAGACTTGTCCGTCGGGATTGACGCAGATCTCGATCGTGTCGTCGCGCAGGACCTCGGGGCCGAGACGGTCGAGCGACGCCTCCAGATAACTTGCCGCCATGTCAGAATATCTCCAGATCGCGGTCGACCATGACCGTGATCCGCGTGCCTTGATCGACATGGATCACTGGCCGGATCGCCAGATAGTCCTGCATCACGCTTTGCGTGCTATCGCGCAGGTCGGTGCCGACATCACTCGCAACATCGGCCGCCGCCTCGCTGTCGATTTGACCCGCCGCAGCCGCAGGCAAGGCGCCGATCAAGGAGATCAGCGCGGCGGAGCCGAAGCGTTGCGCGAAACGGGTGTCGACAAACCCGGTGGTGCCAGTACGGCCGAGTTCGTCTCCACCGAAGGCGCTGATCTGCACGGTCTGATTATCGGGCAAGATGATCCGGTCCCATGCCACCATGACGCGCGATTGGGCGAGTGCGACATCGGAGCGGTAGCGCCCGATCAACCGCGCGCCGCGCGGGATCAGGATACGCGTTCCATCGAAAGAATGGACGTCTTCCGAGACGATGGCGCGGATCGCGCCGGGCAATGTGCTGTCGAGGGCCGTCTCTGTCACAGCCTGAATCATGGTGCCCTGAACAACCGTGTTCGATGGGTTCGCGATCACTTCGGCACGTGTCACCTGTGCTGGTTGCGCGCCCGAACGAACAAAGGCTTCATCTGCATTCAGACGCGCGGCTTCCAGCGTATTCTCCCTATCCGCACCCGCGCCCATCCCGGAGAACGCGATCATAGGAGACGCGATGCGCTCTGCGCGGGCCTCGGCTTCGGCTGCGCGACGCCTTTCGAGTTCGGCCAGCCGCAATTCTTCTTCACTTGGTCCCAATGAGGTCGGCCCTGGTGGTGCAAGCCGTGCAAGTTCCAAGTCCATGCGGAGCTGATCCAATTCGCGATCCCGCTCGGTCAGTTGCCGCTCGAGGGCACGCTGAGCCTCGGCGGATGCTTCCTGTAAGGTGGCAATTTGCGCCGTCAGGTCCGCAATCGCCTGCTCCGCCCCGCTATCCGCGGCCTCGGCCGGTCTTGCCCGCAGGTCCTCGAGTTCCGCTCTCAATGTCGCAAGACTTTCCATCAGGGCGAGTTCCGACTCGCTCGGACCTGAGTCCGCAGGCGGGGCTTGGCTGGGCTGCGGGGCAGAAATCGGCGCCAGATCTCCGAATCCGGGGCCGCTGCTCTGGAACTCCTCCGGCGCGGCGGTCGCCATTGGTGCTTCTGCTGACGGCTGCAGGGCAGCCCATGCCAGACCGCCTGCTGCCGCGATGCCGACGACCCCAAGGATCGCGGCAAGCGGCGCAGGCCGCTTGCTTGCCTTCGCTTTGCCTGTCGAGCCTTCGAGAGCCGCGAGGCGCGCGGCGAGGTCTTCCGTACCTTCGGTCATGATGTGGCCTGTCCTGCGTCCTGGACGCAAACCACCTCTTCGCCAAGGCGAAGGACCCATTGTCGGTTGACGCCGGACACGCGGATGACGCCGTCACTCAAGGCTTGGCTGTTCACCGCGCGTTCCCTGCCGTTCGAATATCGGAAGATGGCGGGCACCGGCGCATTCCGTGCGAACCGGAAATACGTGAAGGTACCATCATCCCAGATGGCCGTCGGCGTGAACTCTTCTCGGGCGCTGACCGCATAGTTCGCATTCGGCGCATCGGCCGCAACCGCCCTGGTGGGGTGCACGCGGTTTTCAGGATAGCGGAACTGCACGACATAATGCGGCGTCTCCCGGGCTTCGACGACATGGAAGTAGTAGGAGCGGCGGTTGGTGTAGACGGTGATGTTGGTGGCGACGCCAGATGCTGTCGGCTTGATGGCGAAGGCACGGCCACCCGGGACACCGTCGAATTGAAAACCGACCGTGTCACCGGCGATGATCGAGCGGATGGTTTCACCCTCACCGAATTCGACTGTGGTGACGCGGGTCAGAGTCGTGACGACACGGTAAACCTGGCCTTCAGTCCAGGTCGCGACGCGCACGCGATTGTCATGAGAACCTGGACGGGGCGTAGTTTCGGCCAAAGCAGTCGTTCCCGCGAACGCGAGAATACTGGCGGCCAGCAGCGCAGAGATTGGAGTGCGGGTCATTCAGAACGGTCCGATCGGATTGCATATTGGGTAACAGTGAAGCCGAAAGGGTTTTGCCAGACATCGTCGATCGCGCGGGTCCGCTCGGGCCGGAATTCGAACATCAACGTGGCAGTGAACGATCCATCCTGTACCCCTTGCGGGCTTGTCAGGCGCTTTCTGAGCCGCACCTGGGCGCGGTTCTCGCCAATAAGGGTGATCGATGCGATCTCAACGGCCATCTCGGCCGCAGCCCCGTAACGCGTCGGCGGATAGCTGTCCTGCCCCGATGTCCACATCGCGCGCATGTTGGCCTCGGCCGACCCGGAAGACTGCGCGAGGACACGGCGGACACGAAGATCGTTGTCGAGCTGGTTATAGGTCTCGCGGTCGAGAATGTAGCGGTAGATTTGCGCTTCGATCACGGCAGGCCGTTCGGCGAGCGACACGGTTTCAACCGTGGCATTGGGAAGCGCCATCCCGGTCGCGGGGTCGTAGGGGACAACCACGGGAGGCGGCGTCTCGACCATCAGCGCGACAGCCGCAGCCGTCAAACAGCCGAATACGCCAAAGCCAGCCCCGGAAATTCCGATCATCCGCCAAAGCTGTTCCCGGCGCAGGGCACCGTAGACAAGTTCCTCTTCCACGAGTTCGCGCGCAGTCATCACCCCTACCCCACTCATGGCTCAAGGTCCGGCAAGGTGAAGTCCATGTAGCGGCGTTCTTCGGCAACCGTGGCGGCGTCGACCACGCCTGCATTGCCTGCGCCTAGGGTTTGGATCGCTTCCAGCTCCCACATCCGGGTCATGGCGATGGCGAGTTCCGCCGTGACGCGTGTGTTATGATCCATCGAGGCTTTGAGATCTTCCATGTCGGGGATCATCTCGACCAGACGTTCCACCCGTTCGAGAGACTGTTCCGCCTCTGCGTGGCTGTTCTGCGCCGCCGCCGACATCACAGCACCTGTGGTGGCCCGCGTGGCCACGCCTTCGGCGCCCGGATTGCCGCTGGTGGCGATCTCGCGGAGTGAATCCTCGTCGAACCCGGCGCTTGCCAGCGCCTGTTCCATCTGCGTGCGCATGGGCCCGGCATTTGGCCCGATGAGAGCGCTCCAATCGCCCGCCTGGATGCCTCGGATCAGGCCGGGGATGTCTTCGAAGTTGGCCTCAAGCAAGGTGTCGAGGTCCCCGCCCATGGCAAGCCCGAGGATGCTGCGCGGCCCGGTGAGCGAGGCATACATCTCGTTCAGCTGATCGAGCTGGCTTTGCAGCATGTCCAGTTGCTCCAACGCATTGTCCAGAAGATCGGTCTGGATACCGAAATCCTGCAGCATCTGCTGAAGCTGGCGGATTTCCTGGGCAATGTTCTGGGTGTCCACCGTGGGCACACCCTGTGCCCTGGCAGGTCCGGTGACATTGAGGGCAAGCGCGAGAGCGATGCTACCGGCGAAAAGGGAACGGGGCAGGCGCAGGTTCAACGCAAATCCTCCTGACTAAAATCCATGAATTGCCCCTCGGCAGCCTGGGCTGCCGCCAAGGCGATCTGCTCGGCGCTGAGTGGCTCGGTTCGGGCGGCCTTGATCCGGGTCCGGATTGCGACCAGCCGGGCCAGTTCGGCCCGGGCGTAGGTGTTGAGCGCGATGGCCTCGTGGAGATCCTCGGTCTCACCAATGCGGGTGATGATGTCCTGAACCCGCAGGGCGGCGGCACGGACCGAGACCAGCGAATAGTCGCCATAGACCCCTGCGCCATGGGCCGAGAGGCTGAAACTCGCGTTGGCGAGGAGCACAGGGTCGATGGTGCCGAGCGCATCGATGCCGCCTACGGCCGCGAGGTAGCTGTTGTACTGCTGCGGGATCACCACGACATAATGCTGGGTTTCCGCGAAGGGTGGCACACCGCCATAATCCTGCACATTGCCCGGCCCGGCGTTATAGGCGGCGAGCGCATGGATAATGTTGCCATCGAACATGTTCAGCATTTGTGCGAGGTATCGCGCACCGCCGGTGACCTGCAGATAGGGATCGTCGTAATAGGCCGGGTAGATCCCGAGATCGCCCGCGGTACCGGGCATGATTTGGGTAAGTCCGAAGGCCCCCACGGGTGAGCGTGCCCCGATCTGGAAACGGCTTTCCTGCCAGATCAGCGCCTGCAAGAGACAGCGCCATTGCACGAGCGAAAGACCTGCGCGGCCGACCCCGGACAGACTATGGGTGTCGCGTGCTGCGCGGATGATCAGCTCCTCGATCCCCTCCCGGGCATCGCCGAACATCCGCGCTGCCGCTGGATTGGTGTCCTCGGGCGCATAAAGACTGGCGGCCGCGCTTTCGACGTCGTCAATCGCCCCCTGCCCCGCCTCGAGCCCCGCCACGGTTCCGGCCACGTCTCCAGCGCCAAGCGACATGGCATCCATCAGCCCTTCGAGGGAGGCGAGTTGCTGGCGCTCGATTTCGGCCAGTTCCTCCTCGCGGCTTAGCCGGTCCTGCTGCAGTGCCAGGTCCCGATCGGTCTGCTCAAGGATGGCCTGCCGCTCTGCGAAGAGGCGCAGATCGAAGGTCGGCACGCCCTGGGCGACCGCTGGCCCCGCCGTGGGACCTGCCATTGCAAAGCCGATCATCGAGAGAGGAAGCCAGGTCCGCATTGGCTCAGCCGCCCGCCCCCAAGAGGACGAAATCGCAGGCCGTGTCGCGGCGCGTGACCTCCGCTCCCATGGTCGAGATCGTGGCGTTGGCGGTTCCTGCCTGCGCAGGAGCCTCGCGAAAATTGAAGCAGTTGGCTTGCGGGGGGTTATGCTGCGCACAGGCTGTCAGGGTCAGGCCGAGCCCGAGCAGCACGACGCCGCGAATGATGGTACAGGTCATGTCACTCTCCAGAAATCAGGACGTTCGCGATAATCGGCGCCGACAAACGCTTCGCCCTTCTCCATTCCGCCAAGGATGGTCACGAGCGGGCCGAGCGCGCTGAGATCGGCATCGATCACGACGGAACCACGGTCGTCGCGTACAAGCGCGAGCCGCGAGGCCGAGCCGACGCCCAGAAGCACGTCGAGCTCTTTCTCGGTCAGGCCGAGCATCGCGTAGTCAGCGGCGGAAGCACGAATGTTGGGCAAGAGCACCTGCGTCGGCACCGCTTCCACGATGGTCTTGCCGGTGCGCGTGCGCTCGAGCTGGCTGGCATATTGCGTCATCATCACGACGACCGCGTTTTGCTTGCGGGCGGTCACCAGCCAGTTGCTGAGTCGCTCCGCAAAGTAGGCGTTGTCGAGGGCTTTCCATGCTTCGTCGATGACGATGATGGTGGGCTTGCGGTCCTCGATCACCCGCTCGACCCGGCGGAAGAGGTAGGACAGGACCGCCATGCGTTCCCGCTCGCTCTCGGAATCGAGGATGCCGGTGAGGTCAAAGCCCGCGACGTCTCCATCGATGCTGAAACTGTCCTCGGCATTGGCCCCGAAGATCCAGCCGTAGCGACCCTCGGCCGTCCATTCCTGCATACGCTCGAAGAGATCGCCTTCGTCATCGGTCGAGACCAGCAGCGAGGCGAAATCCGACCAGTTTCGCAAGGTAGCATGTCCTGCGCTCGCGTTCTGGCGCACGACTTCCTGCAGTCGATTGGTCTGAACCGGGGTTAGCGGTCGATCGCGCCGCTCCAAGAGGCTTGCGAGCCAATCAGCAATCCATGCCTGGCCCCGCATGTCGATCTCGGTCTGGAGCGGATTGAGGCCCGTGGGGCGCCCCGCCCGCACGGTCGAATAGCTGCCGCCGAGCGCGCGGACGGCCATTTCCATACCGGCGCGATAGTCGAAGACGAAAAGCCGTGCGCCTGCGCGCCGTGCCATGGTCATCAGGAAAGCCGCCAGGACGGATTTGCCGGAGCCGGGACGGCCGAGGATCAGCGTGTGCCCACCTGTGGGCTCGCGATCTGGCGCGCCCTGTTCGTGGAAGTTGAAGCGAAAACCACTGCGCTCGGGTGTCGGAAAGAGCGTGATCGGCACGCCCCAGGGGACTTCCCGCCCTGTCTTTCCGAGCGGGGTGCGGTGGAAGGTAGCGAGATCGGCGAAGTTGTGGTTCGTGATTGCGGCCTTGCGGCTGCGCGCCCCGGTGTTCCCGGGATGCTGCGCTATGAAATGCGCCCGCGCCCCGAAGGCCTCCGAGATCAGGTTGATCCCGGAAGTGGCGGAGATGTTGCGGATTTCGGCCGCGATGTCGTCGAGGGCGGCCTGGGATCGCGCATAGACAGCTACGGTCATGTGGTGCTCGCCGAAGATCAGGCGTTTGGATTCCAGATCGTCCTGCGCGAGTTCCAGTTCCTGGGCGAGACTGACGGCTCCGTCATTGGCGGCCTGCATTAGCCGCAGCTGCCGCTTGATCCGGCCCGCCATGATGTTGGCGTTGATCGGCACAAAAGAGTGCGTGACCACCATGTCGACGGGCAGATTCAACTCGTCGAGCATCAGGCTGTCGGTCTTGGCGGGATAGTTCTTCACCGCAAAGATCGCCCCGAGCTTGTCGCCCACGGCACCGTCCGAGAGTGCGATGGTCGTGCCGCGGAAGGTGACGCGCGTATTGGCTACGTCCTCGGCGATCACACCGAGGCGCGACCGGGGGAAGAGCGGGTGCTCCTCGCCCGTGTTGAGTGAACCGAGGAAGCCCAGAAGCTCGCCGGTGCTTGCGGCCAGCAGGCGGGGCTTCAGCTCATCGAAGGAGGTCAGAAGAAACCCCACAACCTCGTCGAGCTTGCGCAAGCGGCGGGTCGTGTCCGCCGCATGTCTCGCGCGAGACGCCCCCAGACCGAAGGGCAGACGGCTGCTCGCCTCCGGGCGCTTCAGCACGGTCAGCGTCAGCGTCTTGTCGCGCAAGCCAGATTGACCCAGATGCGCGCGCCAGCGTTGATCGACGGCAGCCGCAAACCCTTCGCCCGGAACGGGCGGCAGGGTCACATCGACCGCTTTCGAGACCTTGTGCAGGTAGAATGAGAACTCGGTCCCGACCTGCGCCACGATGCCAGCCAGCAACCCTCCGATCCGGTCGAGATGCCCGTCCTCGCTCGTGGTGCTGTTCACCCCTTCGAGGCGGATGCACTGTATCAGCTCATTGCCGCGCGTCCGGATCGTCCGGTCGGTGACAAGGCTCACATAAGGCAGCATCATTGAGAGCCGCTTCTCGCCCTTGACCCATGCCGGCAGTGCCGTCAGCGGATCGAGGGCGTCGGCCACGTCATCGGCTACTCCATCACGGGGCATAGCTGTCACCCCCATGAAGCTTGCGGTTTGTCGTGGGCGGGGTTTCCTGCAAGGTGATCACCAGGACATCGAGGAAGTTCGGATCCCAGTCTGCGGCTTTCCAAAGCGCCGGCCAGGCCAGCCCTGCGAACACAGCCACCACCCAGCTCTGCACCCAGAGGAACAGAAGCGTCGAGCCGAAGAGCCAGACCATGGCGTACATGATCGGCAAGCCCATCAGCTTGGGTGGCCTGAGAAGGCCGATGAACACGCGGGACTGGTCAGCCATGGCCAAGAACTCCAGAAACTTCGGCTCAGGTCGTCCAGATGGCGGCGACGATGGTGGGTGCTGCGGCGATGCCCGCGATTGCAACCACGACCCAAAGCGCCTGACGAAAGTCGAGGATGCCAAAGAGCCAGGAAAGGAACACCCCGATCAGCGCAAGCGTTCCGATCACGATCCCCAAGGGACCGGTGATCGCATCGACGATGCCTTGCAAAAGGGTCTGCACCGGCGAAAGGTCGATGCTCTGCGCAAGCGCTGGACCCGCCAGCACGATAAGGGCCATCGCGCCGAACGCGGTGATCGCCCGCGTGCGGAGCACGCTTTGACGTTTCCTCGATGTCATGAAAGATCTCCTCTGAGCCGCTCAAACACGGCGGTCACACGGGCCACATGCCCTTGGGTTTCTCGAAAAGGGGGGATGCCGCCGTGGCGTGTGACCGCCTCAGGGCCAGCGTTGTACGCCGCAAGGGCCAGAGAGCCCTCACCGAACTGGTCGAGCATCATCAGCAGGTAGCGAGCTGATCCGTCGAGGTTCTGCGCAATGTCATGTGGGTCGACGCCGAGGTCGCGGGCGGTGTCCGGCATAAGCTGTCCAAGGCCTATGGCACCGACAGGGCTACGCGCTGCGGGATTGTATGCGCTCTCGACTTCGATATTGGCCCGGTAAAGGAGCGCCCAATCAGTGACTGAAAGCCCTGCGCGACGCAGCGCACCATGCCCGGCATACCGCAGAGCCGTGGTCTCGATCGCATGGAGGATTTCTGGGGTGGCGCGGGCGGCGGATCGAGCCGGGATCGCTGTCTCGCTCGTTGCGTCAGGAACGCGAGGTTCTGCGAAGAGAAAAAGGCGCCCGTTTGCCTCTTGAGAAGAGGAAATCAATTGGCCGTCTGGGCCAACCGAAAAGATGAAACCGTCGGCCAGGGCCGGGGGCGCGGAACAAACGCCTGTACCCAAAGCAACGACGAGCGCAGTCGCGCGGTCAGCTGCCTTTGACCGGAGGCGCGGCGTGGCGCTCGCGGCCACCTTCTTCAAGTGGGATGCTAGCGGTCGTACAGCCCATGTCGGCCAAGAAACTGACAAGGCCAACGATGGTTTTGAAGTCGCGGAGCTTGAGGACGCTTCGGCTGGTGACGAGCATCTTATCGTCACGCCCATCAGTGGCGACGGCGCGGATGACCCACGAGCCGTACCAACTGTTATGGCGCTTCTCTGCTCTCTCCTTGCAGACCACCTCAATGAGGTAGCCCTCGGCGAGCAAGCCGCGCAGTCCGCCTTCTGTAACCACATTCGGGGCTTCTTCTATCATGGCCTTCCCTTGGGTCCTTGTTCTGCCTGGGTGCAGTATCAGGCCCACGGGGTCGCAACACCGTGAGCGATACAAAACAACATTAATGATAGCAAGACAATAATAACGTGTTGACGAAGTTCGCCTTGCTCCGATAACGGTGATAGCCGACAGAATGATAATCTTAAAGGCGGCAAAGGAGTTTTGCCCTGCGCTTGTTTATTGCGCGCAACGCACCGTTGCTGTTCGCG
>NZ_NSBT01000042.1 GCF_002285435.1 Actibacterium ureilyticum | reverse complement strand
TGTCGCGTTGCCCTTTAATCTGAGACGCGACGCGTTTGGCGACAATTTTTGCCCTTAATTGTGAGATACGGCTGTCATGGGGCCCCTGTTTCTCGCGCACCTTTGCGCGATGTGATCAACCGCGGCAAGCAATCGAGGCTCCTTCTCGAAGGCGCGCAAGAGAGCAACCCTTGCATAGTCGTCGATGCTTTTGCTGACGATGGCTGCCTTAGCCAAGGGATGAGATCGAGCGGCGGCGATTGCGGCGAGGCAGAACAGCCTAACTTCCGATCTGGGGTTCTGGACAGCGAACGACGGATCCCCGCGGAAGGTTTTGAGTGACATGGCAAAGGTGACTGCGCGCATTGCGCGCCGAAGTTGCTTGGGGCCGCGCGAGCGCGCGGCGCACTCAAGCATCTCTGCCCCGCGGCGCGCTCGGTATATCAGTTTTCCAGATATTTGTTCCTCACGGAGTTTGCCAAGGGTCTGCACAAGTCTCGTCCCGCAAACTTGGCAGTCAAATGCCCAGGCCCGCCTCCAATGCCTGAGCAAAAGACCCTCTCTGGAGCATCGCAGGCAATGCTGGAATGGCATCTGAGCCGTCAGTGAGGCTTCTCGTGGCGTCATTGCCGGAAAGGTCAAAGATCGAACAACATCTGGGTTAACCCGTGCGGCGTTGGCAATCTTCGCCGCCGCAGCCGCGTCGACGTTGAAGTCCAAGGCGGTGCCATGCGCGGTATCGATTCTGAGATGAGCCAGTAGTTCCGCATCATCACAGTAGTTGGCCGCCGCCAGCCGAGACAACCAACCTGACAACAACTCGTCTGGCAGCGGCGCGACAGTCTTGGGCAGCGGGTGCGGCTTCACACCCGGGACTTCTGGAGCCGCCGATGGGGGTTCGCATGGCGCGACCAAACCGGCGTCCATTTTGCGATTGCGTCATCGGTGATGCATTCCTCGCCTGTGATAATGGCGTCGATGGAAAGATCCTTGACCAGAGCGAAGATGCGCGAGGTCACCCCACCGGTCAGTGCCAAGACCTGCTTGAGAGATTTGACCTTCAGGTTGGACTTCTTTTCCAGTGGCATGGCAGCAATAAGGGTCTGGATCATGTCCGAGAACTCGGCATCGTCGCGCCAGTTTGGCAGATGATGTTCGTCCAGCCGTCGGGCAAGCTGGATATCACCGCGAATAGCATCGACGGCCTCGCTGACCCCAAGGCAGACCAGTGACACCTCGAGTTCATTGCTGAGATACCGCAGGACATTGAGAAATCGGCGCTGTTCGCGGTGGGTCCCGGCCAAGAGATTGTGGACCTCGTCGATCATGATCATCCGCAGGCCAAGGTCGCGTAAGAGCGCGATGACACGGACTTCGAGGGAAGCCACATTTTGAGCGCGGGCGCTAAGAGCCGTCGCCGGGGCGCCGACGGCGGCCAGGATGTGCAGGTAAAACCGCCGTTCATCAGGTGCGGGCGGCGCTTGCAACAGCAGAAGCGGTGTGCGGGTGATGCCCGACGCCGGATCGTATTCTGGTGCGAACTTGCGCGACAGGTTTCGGGCAATCATCGTCTTTCCGATCCCGGAGGCGCCATGCACAAGAAGCCCAGGCATACGGGTTTGTCGTGGCGCTTCGATCATGCCCTGCAAGCGGTCCAACACCTGTTCCGCCCGAGGAAAGCCGATCCAGATATCCGATTGAATGAGGGCGATCCGGCCGTCTTCTTCAGTTGTCCCTGCCCTCAATTCACCATCTCTCCACCTTGAACAATGGGCGCGATGTATCACCCGTATCGATCGGGCGCAGCCCTTCGGTTGTCGAGACGGCCGAGTTCGTGCCCTTCAATGTCCCTTTTCTTTCACGGGTTCTGCGTTCGGCCTTCGTCAGGCCCCGGCTTTCAGCTTCGATCTGGCGTTGCTGTCGGATCAGCTCAGCCAGCACCAGCTCATTAGACCCGGACTTGCCAAGGGCACGGGCCTTCCTCATCGCTTCGCGATATTCCCAGAGCGAGACGGGCGGAATTTCCAGGTTTCTGTACCGCGCCTCAACATACCGGCCATCGTCCAGTTCGACCCAGATCATTGAGATATCGCGAGGATCGTAGCGAACGACCACCTTTCCATCCCCGCGCCCAATGTGGCCTGCAAGGGCATCGGACCAGTACCTTATCTGGAACAGATGGATGCCGTCACGCCTGATCTTGCGCGGTTCACTCGGCAGGAAGCTCACCTGAAAGGCTTCCATCTCGAAGGGGATGTCGCCTGTCATTTGCTCTGAGAGCGCCTCCCATTTGGCAACGGGCGTGCAGCCAAGACTTGAATGAATGCTGTTGTTGTAACGGCAGATTTCCAGAGCAAACCAGCGATCGAATTCGCTCAACGTCATCGTGGCCTTGCTTTCGGCGTCATAGTCGCCCTTTGCCGCGATCGAGGATTGCGTTGTTCCCGGCAACAGGTGAACGGCCCCCATCATGGTGCCGATCAACCGTTCGATGTGACCACCGAAGTGAGGACTTGCTGGCGGTCGATAGACCAGATCGATCCCCCAATCCGCACAGGCCGACCGAAAGGCGCGCGACCGGAAATCGCGACCGTTATCGACGTGGATGCTGTGCGGTTTGCCCTGTGCCGGCCAAGGAACATCGCACGCCAATTCCGCAAGAAGTTCCTCCTTGAGGGTCACCGCCTGTGTCAGGCAAAGCGCCACTGACAGACGCGAAGGTGCCTCGAGAGAGGTGTAATATCCGGTCACCATCCGCGTTGCGACGTCGATCGCCAGCGTGACCCAAGGCCGCCCAATTGGTTTGCGTTCAAAGCCGTCGACAAGAATGATGTCCGCCGGTGTATGATCAATTTGGACGATCTCCAGTGGCATACTGGCCTTGTTCTCACCTGTGACCGGCGCAAATTTCTGGCGGGCCGCCTTTGCGCCCTCTCGTGCCTTCGCAACTTCGCGGGCATCCATCGCATCCAGACGACGCTGAACCGTTCGCCGTGTCGGCGGTTGCAAGCCCTCCTGCCAGCAAGCGCTGCGGATTTCTGTCACGACGCGCGACAAGCTCGAACGCTCCCGGCGCAAGAAATAGCGGCGAAGGTGCTCCTCGATTACCGCTTCGACTTTGCTGGATATTAACATCGTCCCGGTCGGGCGGCCCCGTTTCCGCGGAGCCAGAGCGCTGGTGCGCCCACCCTCTTCCGCCAACCGTTTTATCCAACGCCAGACCGTCGCCCTGCTGACACCAAGCTCCCAAACGGCGTCATTGATGCCACGTTCCAGGCTGCCAGTCCCATTGAGATATGCCTGAACAAGAGGGCGCAGCACCGCGGCCCTGCGCGCCTCTTCAGCACCAACGGCAACGGAGTCTTCGCCATCATCATTCATCGATATTTGCCGCAAATGTCTGTGAACCCTGTCTCAGGTTTAAGGGCAAAAATATCAGAATTAAAGGCAAAATCTCATATTTAAGGGCAAAACTCAGCCGTTGATTTCGTTGGATTTCCCATCTCACAATTAAGGGCTACGCGACAGTCGAGGTTCTGCGCAATGTCATGTGGGTCCACGCCGAGGTCGCGGGCGGTATCCGGCATAAGCTGGCCAAGGCCTATGGCACCGACAGGGCTACGTGCAGCTGGATTGTATGCGCTCTCGACTTCGATATTGGCCCGGTAAAGGAGCGCCCAATCAGTGACTGAAAGCCCTGCGCGACGCAGCGCACCATGCCCGGCATACCGCAGAGCCGTGGTCTCGATCGCATGGAGGATTTCTGGGGTGGCGCGGGCGGCGGATCGAGCCGGGATCGCTGTCTCGCTCGTTGCGTCAGGAACGCGAGGTTCTGCGAAGAGAAAAAGGCGCCCGTTTGCCTCTTGAGAAGAGGAAATCAATTGGCCGTCTGGGCCAACCGAAAAGATGAAACCGTCGGCCAGGGCCGGGGGCGCGGAACAAACGCCTGTACCCAAAGCAACGACGAGCGCAGTCGCGCGGTCAGCTGCCTTTGACCGGAGGCGCGGCGTGGCGCTCGCGGCCACCTTCTTCAAGTGGGATGCTAGCGGTCGTACAGCCCATGTCGGCCAAGAAACTGACAAGGCCAACGATGGTTTTGAAGTCGCGGAGCTTGAGGACGCTTCGGCTGGTGACGAGCATCTTATCGTCACGCCCATCAGTGGCGACGGCGCGGATGACCCACGAGCCGTACCAACTGTTATGGCGCTTCTCTGCTCTCTCCTTGCAGACCACCTCAATGAGGTAGCCCTCGGCGAGCAAGCCGCGCAGTCCGCCTTCTGTAACCACATTCGGGGCTTCTTCTATCATGGCCTTCCCTTGGGTCCTTGTTCTGCCTGGGTGCAGTATCAGGCCCACGGGGTCGCAACACCGTGAGCGATACAAAACAACATTAATGATAGCAAGACAATAATAACGTGTTGACGAAGTTCGCCTTGCTCCGATAACGGTGATAGCCGACAGAATGATAATCTTAAAGGCGGCAAAGGAGTTTTGCCCTGCGCTTGTTTATTGCGCGCAACGCACCGTTGCTGTTCGCG
>NZ_NSBT01000041.1 GCF_002285435.1 Actibacterium ureilyticum | reverse complement strand
AATCTCGCCTGCCAGCACCGCTCGTCCGTGCACCGCCAAGGTTGCTGAAAACCTCTGGCACCCAAACCTGCGGATCACATCGAGTACCCGCGCTTCGTAGGCAGCGTGTCCGATCAAGCGACACAAGTCGGACGCGTGGAACTGGCGGTTCGCAGTAGGTGCGGCTTGCATCTGTCTCAGCAATTCGCGCTCTTTGGGGTCCGTTATTGGTCTCGCGGGCGGCTTGACCGCGGGACGAGATGGAGTTCCCGACGAATTCCGCCATCGGCGCATGAAGCCAAGCAGGAAGCCGGCCGGCACCTTCCCGTTGCCTCGGGACCGGTTGAAGGCGTGGAAGCGATCCCAGATGACCTGGGTGTCAACGTTCCAGCAGGGCAGCGTGGCCTTCGCTGCCTTGATGAGCTCTGCCCAACTGGTCTGAAAAACGTTCGAACTCGCGGTGATGTCGATCAGTCCTGAGAAGATAGTTTTGTTATTATTATCTCTAGATAGTGATGTGTCGCCTTCACCTGACACGAGATCATGGGTTTCACTCTCCTTGTCGAAGGCGGAAAACCGAAAGATCCAGGGCGCGAACTTGCCATTCGGCTTTGCCCGCTCGAGCTGCAACTCCGACGTCTCAAGTTCGCTCAAAAGAACCGAAAGATACTGCCGTGAGACACCCATCTTTTCCGCAAGGGCCGAGAGGGTGAAGGCTGCCGTTCCGCGCGCCAAACCGTTGTAGCCATCCTTCCAGGCGATGGCATCGAGGATAAGGGTGGCAAGCTTGTGCGCTGCAACAGAGAGATTTGTCTGCGTGATCCGTCGCAGGATCAGGCCGGTCGTAGGTTCCATGGTCGAGGTCTCCTTGGAGATCCGACGCCATGTCGTGAGACAACAACATTCTTGCCAGCAAAACAACTTTGCTGGTTGCGGGTGTCTTAGCCGTGCGCTAGGAAACTCTTGTTCACGGAGTTTTCTTGCACGGCGTCAGGCTTCACGGTCTGGCGTCGTCTCCTTTTCGGGGGTTTTGCACAGCCTTTCGTGCGGGGTTGTGATGACGCGCGCGGCAAGACCGCGAGCAGATTTTGTCAGTAGCGAACTTCTTCAGAACCATAGTTCCCGGCGTGATCACGCCAGTCGACGAAGACGGAGCGGTAGAAGTAGCTGCCACATCCATTCGGGATGCTCAGGCCAGATGCAGCCGGCACCTGGCCCACGTTGGATCTTGTCCATCGGTAATCGCCTTGCACGCCGTAGGACCCCAATCGCGTGGAGTCGCTGCGATTGCAGTCACCATCTCGGTTTTCGTGCTGGCGGTACTGAATGTGATAGACGCGAATGCTGCGCACGAAATCAAAGGCGTCGCCTGAGATGTCGATGTCGGCTTGTTCATCCGCCTGGACGCGAACAAGGGGTATCGGAGTCGATACCTGCGGTTCGGGCGGATCGCGAAACGTGATGTCATAAAGGCGTTCCATAGCCGACAACGGACTTGGTTCGTTGAACGACACACCCATCGGACACCGCCAGATTTGTAGGGGCGGCTCGATCGGCCATGGCGTGATCCGCCGAATGAAGACCGCTCTGGCATGGGCGCAGGGCGCGGAGGCAGGCCAGCCGCCCGCAAGGCAGAGGAGGATCGCACAGTCCACTTGATAGGCCTGAGCCGGCCCTGACGAGGCCATTAGTCCGGATATGCTTATTGCCGTGGCTGTGGCCACGCCGTGGATCACGTGCTTCATGATGCCGACTCCATCTATAATGGTGCAGCGATACGAAACAACATTACCGATAGCAAGGCGATTTGATTGATGTCGACTTGCGATTGTTCGCTTGTGTCGCGTGACGGCTTCCAAGATCTGATGACGGTTTGGGCTCTTGAGGCGTCCTGGAAGCGGCCAAAATTGCGGCCCCCTTTCACGTCCATTGCCAAACAAACATTTGCGAAGAAAGGAAAATGTGGTGTTTCCATGCGGCCACGAAAGCGGTCACGGAAGAACAGACCGCATGAGCCCGTCAAACGGCGTGTCGCAGCGCCCATGGTCCCGGGAAGGGCAGTGTCGGAAAACTGTAGGGCTTGGTTCCCGGGCTGGAATCCGGGAACGGAAGGGCGGGTGGAGCAACGATCCTGTGTTGTGGCCTATGTTGGGATCGAACATGCGCTTGAAGATTTATGGCAGTATCTGATACGATTGAGCATGGATAGGAGAGTCTGATGCCAAACGTCCACCTGACCGAACCGATGCAGAAATATGTGCAGGCGCAGATCGAGTCCGGCGCTTACGCCAATCTGAGCGAAGTCGTGCGCGCCGGGGTCAGGATGCTGATGGAGCGGGATGGCGCGCGGCAGTTCTATGCCCTCAAGGCCGATCTCGAGATGGCAGCCACCCTGGCCGAGAATGGGGATTTCGCCGAGTTCGATGCCCAAGCCTTCGAACCGGATGCGTTTGATCGCTGACCCGAATGACGATTCGGCTTTCCGGACAGGCCAAGTCCGACCTTGAAGAGATACGCACCTACACCGTCGAAACATGGGGCAGGGACCAATGGCTCGTCTATTACCGCCAGTTGGTCACCGCCTTCGAGCGGATCACTGGGGATCCCGACGCGGGCCGGGACAGGAGTCTCTTTGTCCCGGGGATGCGGTCCGTCAATTGCCAGCGACACGTGATCTTCTACAAGCGGCTCGATGCGGCGGATGGCGCGGCAGTCATCCTGCGCATCGTGCATCAGCGCCGCAACATGCCCGCACTCGTCTACTACGAGGATCTCGACGGCGGTTAAGCCCATGCGGTTGCTCAGTCCAATAGCTCGACCAGTCTTCCATAGTCTTCACTGACCTCGCGCGCCTCCTGAAACGCCCGTTGGCGCTCGGCATCAAGACAGCGGAAGTATTCCTGAATGTCGGCAATGTAGCCCTCGAAATCAGAACGCAGCAGATCGGCATAGGCACGAATGTCTTCTCGCGACTGAGGCAAGAACGGTCGCTCGGGAGGTAAGCAATCCGAAGCCGCGGCTATCGGCATGCTTCCAAGCAGGAGCGCGAACAGCAACGGTGCGTTGCGCGCAATAAACAAGCGCAGGGCAAAACTCCTTTGCCGCCTTTAAGATTATCATTCTGTCGGCTATCACCGTTATCGGAGCAAGGCGAACTTCGTCAACACGTTATTATTGTCTTGCTATCATTAATGTTGTTTTGTATCGCTCACGGTGTTGCGACCCCGTGGGCCTGATACTGCACCCAGGCAGAACAAGGACCCAAGGGAAGGCCATGATAGAAGAAGCCCCGAATGTGGTTACAGAAGGCGGACTGCGCGGCTTGCTCGCCGAGGGCTACCTCATTGAGGTGGTCTGCAAGGAGAGAGCAGAGAAGCGCCATAACAGTTGGTACGGCTCGTGGGTCATCCGCGCCGTCGCCACTGATGGGCGTGACGATAAGATGCTCGTCACCAGCCGAAGCGTCCTCAAGCTCCGCGACTTCAAAACCATCGTTGGCCTTGTCAGTTTCTTGGCCGACATGGGCTGTACGACCGCTAGCATCCCACTTGAAGAAGGTGGCCGCGAGCGCCACGCCGCGCCTCCGGTCAAAGGCAGCTGACCGCGCGACTGCGCTCGTCGTTGCTTTGGGTACAGGCGTTTGTTCCGCGCCCCCGGCCCTGGCCGACGGTTTCATCTTTTCGGTTGGCCCAGACGGCCAATTGATTTCCTCTTCTCAAGAGGCAAACGGGCGCCTTTTTCTCTTCGCAGAACCTCGCGTTCCTGACGCAACGAGCGAGACAGCGATCCCGGCTCGATCCGCCGCCCGCGCCACCCCAGAAATCCTCCATGCGATCGAGACCACGGCTCTGCGGTATGCCGGGCATGGTGCGCTGCGTCGCGCAGGGCTTTCAGTCACTGATTGGGCGCTCCTTTACCGGGCCAATATCGAAGTCGAGAGCGCATACAATCC
>NZ_NSBT01000040.1 GCF_002285435.1 Actibacterium ureilyticum | reverse complement strand
AATCTCGCCTGCCAGCACCGCTCGTCCGTGCACCGCCAAGGTTGCTGAAAACCTCTGGCACCCAAACCTGCGGATCACATCGAGTACCCGCGCTTCGTAGGCAGCGTGTCCGATCAAGCGACACAAGTCGGACGCGTGGAACTGGCGGTTCGCAGTAGGTGCGGCTTGCATCTGTCTCAGCAATTCGCGCTCTTTGGGGTCCGTTATTGGTCTCGCGGGCGGCTTGACCGCGGGACGAGATGGAGTTCCCGACGAATTCCGCCATCGGCGCATGAAGCCAAGCAGGAAGCCGGCCGGCACCTTCCCGTTGCCTCGGGACCGGTTGAAGGCGTGGAAGCGATCCCAGATGACCTGGGTGTCAACGTTCCAGCAGGGCAGCGTGGCCTTCGCTGCCTTGATGAGCTCTGCCCAACTGGTCTGAAAAACGTTCGAACTCGCGGTGATGTCGATCAGTCCTGAGAAGATAGTTTTGTTATTATTATCTCTAGATAGTGATGTGTCGCCTTCACCTGACACGAGATCATGGGTTTCACTCTCCTTGTCGAAGGCGGAAAACCGAAAGATCCAGGGCGCGAACTTGCCATTCGGCTTTGCCCGCTCGAGCTGCAACTCCGACGTCTCAAGTTCGCTCAAAAGAACCGAAAGATACTGCCGTGAGACACCCATCTTTTCCGCAAGGGCCGAGAGGGTGAAGGCTGCCGTTCCGCGCGCCAAACCGTTGTAGCCATCCTTCCAGGCGATGGCATCGAGGATAAGGGTGGCAAGCTTGTGCGCTGCAACAGAGAGATTTGTCTGCGTGATCCGTCGCAGGATCAGGCCGGTCGTAGGTTCCATGGTCGAGGTCTCCTTGGAGATCCGACGCCATGTCGTGAGACAACAACATTCTTGCCAGCAAAACAACTTTGCTGGTTGCGGGTGTCTTAGCCGTGCGCTAGGAAACTCTTGTTCACGGAGTTTTCTTGCACGGCGTCAGGCTTCACGGTCTGGCGTCGTCTCCTTTTCGGGGGTTTTGCACAGCCTTTCGTGCGGGGTTGTGATGACGCGCGCGGCAAGACCGCGAGCAGATTTTGTCAGTAGCGAACTTCTTCAGAACCATAGTTCCCGGCGTGATCACGCCAGTCGACGAAGACGGAGCGGTAGAAGTAGCTGCCACATCCATTCGGGATGCTCAGGCCAGATGCAGCCGGCACCTGGCCCACGTTGGATCTTGTCCATCGGTAATCGCCTTGCACGCCGTAGGACCCCAATCGCGTGGAGTCGCTGCGATTGCAGTCACCATCTCGGTTTTCGTGCTGGCGGTACTGAATGTGATAGACGCGAATGCTGCGCACGAAATCAAAGGCGTCGCCTGAGATGTCGATGTCGGCTTGTTCATCCGCCTGGACGCGAACAAGGGGTATCGGAGTCGATACCTGCGGTTCGGGCGGATCGCGAAACGTGATGTCATAAAGGCGTTCCATAGCCGACAACGGACTTGGTTCGTTGAACGACACACCCATCGGACACCGCCAGATTTGTAGGGGCGGCTCGATCGGCCATGGCGTGATCCGCCGAATGAAGACCGCTCTGGCATGGGCGCAGGGCGCGGAGGCAGGCCAGCCGCCCGCAAGGCAGAGGAGGATCGCACAGTCCACTTGATAGGCCTGAGCCGGCCCTGACGAGGCCATTAGTCCGGATATGCTTATTGCCGTGGCTGTGGCCACGCCGTGGATCACGTGCTTCATGATGCCGACTCCATCTATAATGGTGCAGCGATACGAAACAACATTACCGATAGCAAGGAGATTTGATTGCTAGGCAGAGCGAAAGGTCCCCGCTAGCGGTACCTTTGCCGGAAGAAGGTCTATGCACGTGCGAGGTTCTGCTGTTAGCTCAGCAGGAACTGCGCGCAGCTACGAGACTACGGGGTAGAAAGGACGCCCCCAGTCTCCGCTCGGGTTATCCATCATCAGGTCAACAAAAACTGGCATCAGGAATGCAAGGATTGCCGCTCCATCGCGCACTTGCGCGCGATTAACTCCGCCGTTCCAAGTCGAACCGCCGTGCACGAGCTGGTTGCGCAGAACGTACAGACGGTCAAAGACAAAACTCAAAACTCTCGCTGTGTCTCCAGCCTGGAAAGCCTGTCCGAAGGCTCGGGCCGAAGCATTGAAACGCTCCTGCCAATCATCGAAGCCTTCGATTCCGTTGTGGTGTTGCCAGAACGGGCTGAAGACGTAGTGGTTCTCCAGGAGAAGACGAACTGGACCAGAGAAGCGCTGCCAAACGGCCTTGTAGATCCGCCGATCAGCATCCAGCTGTGTCAGCCGACCAAAGAACTCAAGGAACGTAGCGCGTTCACCTAGCGGGATAGACTGGAATTCTCGTTCGTCGGCGTAGGCTGCATTGAATGCGATCCAAAGAAATATGAACCGCGCGTCATCGTCTTCTTCACAGGCCTCGGCACGACCGATCCAACTGATTGCACGGTGGACACGAAGGCCCATGGTTTCGGGAAATCCCGAGCGAATGGCCCTCTGTTTTTCCTTCAGTGCTTGGAACGTCAAGCTGTCGTTCATAAAAATTCTCCTCGAAAAATCAGGTCACGGCATCGCGGCAAAATCGGAGCGGCGATAGCCCTCGACCATGGCTCGCAACTCCGCCGGGGCGATGACTTCAACCTTGTCGCCCCATTGATACAGGTGCCAAACCATCTCAAGCCAGCCCGCTGCATGGAAACGGACGATAAGACTGCCATCTGGCTGGTGTTCCAATGTCTGTCTTGGATGAAACTGAAAGCCGGCTGCACGAGCGGCTGCGTCTGGCCTGAAGCGCCAGACCACTTCCCCGAATTGCGCCGGATCTTGCCAGACCCCAAAGGCGTGGGCTGCATAATCTGCAATGGTGAAGCCGTCCTGGAGCTTGAAGCTTTCATTCAAGGTTTCTGCTTCGTGTATAAGATCAATGCGGAAGTTTCGGACCTCATCTGCCTTTGCTGGGTCACGCGCGGCAAGATATGTCCTGTGCCCCAGCAATACCCCATGCGGCTCCAAGATGCGTTTCTTCGTGTCCTGACTGTAGCGCACGCGTAACCGAAAGGGTCCGCGCAGCGCCTCGATAATTGCGTCAAGAATGTCGGGAGCGACACTGACACGGGGGCCGGGTCGTGTGACTTGGCCCATGGCCATCAGGACAGCCTCTGCATCCGCTTCGATGCGAGCTCGAGCCGGCACTCTTGCCAACATACCATCTCGAAGGTCCGCCAAGGCCTTTGCATGCCGCAGCCTGCCTTCTGCTTCGGCTGAACGAGCAGCGATCTCCAGTGCTTCGGCGCCAGTTTCATGCCGAAGTTGTAGCCGTGAGAGTCCAGTGTCGCGTAAGCACCAGCGTCGCTTCCGGTCCTCACCGTCTTCAGCCACGACATTTCCGAAGGTGGCCACCAACGCATCGGTCATACGCTGAGCAGTGCGATGAGAAACTGAAAACTCGTCACAGATGTCTTCGAGACTGACCCCGCTGCGGCGCGCGGCGGCCATCTGAGCAAGACGAATGAGATCTTGGGCCTTGGAAAAGGACATGGGCTGCTCTGGACCTGTCAGTTTTTGACACCCTTGCAGGCTATTTGTGTCATTGCGTCCTGTCGAGCCGATTCCGGTAAGGGTGATCACGGTGCGAGTTGAGAGGCTCGTCAGGCGCAGCAGAACACAGAGAGGGAAAAAACGATGCGTGGACGTGTGATCAAAATTGAACGGATTTGCTCTCGTGCCGGGGTGATTGAAGAGCCGGTAATCACCAGCAAAGGGTATCAGTTGGCGGACCCGGCGCATGGAAAGAACAAGCACCATGCTGAATTCGCAGTTTATGCCATTACGCTGGATGATGCGGCAAACTTAATCGCCAAAGGGTTCTCACTCTGGATGGGAGCAAAGGGCAAGCGCGCTTCCCTTATTGCGCCCAAAAGTCTTCGGATTGTTCGGGGCCAGGACGGCTTCGCCGCATAGCAGTGTCCGCAGCGCGTCGTCGGCTGTAAAGCGTCAAGAATCAAATGTTTGCCAAGCACGACAGATATTGACACCCACCGATGTTATTGAAGAAGCTGCAAGCTAACGAGACGTTTCCGCTCCGAGGGTTGCGCTCATTGATGATTGCTGGAACCCATGCGGAAAATTGACAACAAAATCCTTTTTTCGGCGACTGACTTGATGCGGTTCATGGGATGTACCCATGCGACCGCCCTCGACTTATTGCGCCTTAGAGGCGAAGGGCCCACCCCGGGAGAAGACACAGAAGACGCCGCACTTCTGCAGAAGCAAGGAGATGCGCACGAGCTGGCGCATCTCGAACGTTTGAAGGCCGCGGGCAACAAAGTCGTGGAGATCGAACGGGGAAACATCGTCCAAGATTCCGAAACGACACGCGCGGCACTGCAAAGCGGTGCCGAGGTCGTCTTCCAAGGTGCATTTCTGTCCGGGAACTGGGGTGGATGGTCGGATTTTCTTTTGCGGGTGGATACGCCCTCGGCGCTTGGACCATTCAGTTACGAAGTGGCCGACACCAAACTGAAACGCCGACCGCATCCCAAGCATGTTCTGCAGCTCGTGCTCTACTCAGACCTTCTGACCGAAATTCAGGGTGTGCCTCCCGTGTTTGCGCATGTTGAACTCGGGACAGGTGAGCGTGCAACGCTGCGGCTGGCAGATTACGCACATTACGCTCGAGCGGCCCGTGCGCGGCTTGAGGCTTTCGTGGCGGAACCGGCTGCCACGCGGCCTGTGCCTTGCGCCGACTGCGGCCTGTGTCGTTGGGGAGATCACTGTGCCGATGTATGGGCGAAGGAGGACAGCCTCTTCAATGTGGCGAATGTCACGAAGGGCCAGGTCAAGAAGCTTGAAGCAGCTGGTATCAAGACCATGGCGGAGCTGGCGGCGCTCGCCCAACCAGTACGCGGCATGTCCGAGAACACTCGCTTGCGACTGGTCACGCAGGCGCGTCTGCAGCATGACCGGAAGACTGGCGGACCAACGTTCGAATTGAGGGCGCCTGAACCTGGCAAAGGCTTTGCCCTGCTGCCAGAACCAAAGCCTGGCGACGTCTTCTATGACATCGAAGGAGATCCACACTTCGAAGGCGGACTGGAATACCTGCACGGGCTCTGGTTTGACGGGCAATTTCTAGCGTTCTGGGCGCATGATCACAGGGCCGAGGCCCAAGCTTTGAGCGATTTATTGGCATTCTTCCGCGCAAGGCTGGAAGAGTATCCTAAAGCGCGCATCTATCACTATGCCCCTTATGAAATCACGGCTCTCAAGCGGCTGACGACCAAATATGGAATCGGCGAAGCCTTTCTCGATCGGCTTCTACGCGAGCGCCGTTTTGTCGATCTGTTCGCCGTCGTGCGTGGAGGACTGATTGGTTCGGAGCCAAACTATTCGATCAAGTCGATGGAAGCTTTTTACGACCGAAAGCGCGACGGAGAGGTCAAAACAGCGGGTGGTTCGGTCGTAGCATACGAAAGATGGCGCGAGATCGGCGATCAACACATCCTTGATGAAATCGAGGACTACAACCGTATTGACTGCATCTCGACCGAAGAGTTGCGAGACTGGCTGGTTGGCATCCGCCCGGCAGGACCGTGGCCATCGATTGGCCAAGACGCGGCTCCAAAAGAAGCTGAGGAAGACGGAGAGACAAGGGCGCTCCGCGAGCGGATTGCCGCTTCTGCTTTGCCGGATGAGCGGCAGGATCTACTGTTCAATCTGGGTCTTTTTCACAGGCGCGAGGTCAAACCTGCCCAATGGGCCGTTTTTGACAGTGCCGCGAAAGACGAAGATGACCTCATCGACGATTTGGACGCCCTAGCTGGGCTGGAAGCGATTTCCGCTGTCGAGCCGGTAAAGCGTTCGTTTGCACGCCGCTACCGCTTTCCAGTGCAAGAGACAAAACTGCGGCCAGGAAAGAAAGCCACCGTTCCTGTTTTCGATGGCGCCCCGGTCTCTGTCAATATCGAGGAGATGGACCGGAGAAGACGCGAGATTACGGTCAAGGTCGGACCGGGAAAAGGTCACATTTTGGAGGATCGCCTCTCTCTCCACCCCGATTGGCCGCTTGATACCAAGGTCATCGCAGCGGCTCTGCAGGACGTCATCGCCGATCAATGCACGGTCAAGTCCTACCGGGCCGTAGATGATCTTCTATGCAGAGCGGCGCCGCGGCTGACTACTGGGGCGCTGTCGCCGGTTGAGGACCCAGTCATAGGCACGATTGATGCCGTCGGCGCGATGGATCAAACGGTATTGCCTATTCAGGGCCCCCCGGGCACGGGCAAAACGTTCGTCACTGCCCGCGCGATCCTGTCTCTTGTCCGAAAAGGCGCGCGCGTAGGTGTCACATCGAACAGCCACGAGGCCATCCGCAACGTATTGATGGGGTGCCTAGGTGCGCTTGAAGACGAAGATCTGCCGATCACGCTGGATCTGGTTCACAAGGTTTCCGGGTCCGACGATGGCTACCCAGACGATTGTCCAATTCAACGCACTACAGATAACGCCGAAGCCGCAAGTGGCGGTCATGTCGTGGGCGGAACTGCTTTCTTTTTTGCGCGGGAAGAGAATGTGCAGGCATACGACTGGCTGTTCGTTGATGAGGCGGGGCAGGTTGGCTTGGCCAACATGGCTGCCATGGGGCGCTCTGCAAAAAACATCGTGCTGGTTGGCGATCCGAGACAGCTTCCGCAAGTGATCCAAGGGGCACACCCTGAACCCGCAAATCTTTCCTGCCTGGACTGGATGCTGGGCGATCACGCAACAATTCCGCCTGACAGAGGGATTTTCCTTCCCGTCACGCGCCGGATGCATCCCGACGTCTGCCGTTTCATCTCCGATCAGGTCTACGAAGGTCGTTTGATCAGTCACGCAGATACGGTCCGCCAAGGCGTATCGGGAACCAGTTTCCCCAATGCGGGCGCCTTTTGGGTACCCGTGAACCATGAAGGCAATGCGCAGATCGCTTCCGAAGAGGTTGCCGCAATTCAGGACACGATTGACAACCTTCTGACGGGCACCTGGACTGAAAAAGACGGCACTGAGCGACCCATGCGCCGGTCTGACATCATCGTTGTGGCCCCCTACAACGCTCAGGTGAATGCCCTCCAAGATGCACTTCCCGATGACATTCGGGTCGGGACGGTCGACAAGTTTCAGGGGCAGGAAGCACCTGTATGCCTTGTCTCAATGACGGCATCTTCTGCCGAAGAGACATCACGAGGCATGGAGTTTCTGTTTTCGCTCAACCGTATCAATGTGGCGGTGTCGCGTGCCAAGGGCCTGGCCTTGGTCTTCGGCTCACCGCGCTTGCGCGAGGCCAAGTGCGATACCGTGGAACAAATGCAGCTGATCAACACGCTATGCGCGCTGAAAAGCTATCAACCAGAATCAACGAGATAGGGAAAATGGACTGGAGCAGTTTCACAAACCGCATCTCCGAACTTGAAACAAAGCGAAAGCCCTCGGCTAATCGCCGTGCAGTGTTTGAAGTCATTCGGAACTCGAAACTGCGGCCAAACCCGGATTACGATGCAAGCCTCTATCTTGGCCCACTGATCGATCCGCAGGGTCGGCCGCTCTGTCTCGAGTATACGAACGATCGCCCAAACCTCTGGTTTCACGAGAGTCATGTGCCTGCGCTGCGCGATGCCGGCCTGGAACCCAGCAGGAAGCCGCCGTCCGGAAGCGACAATGAAGGTCGCCACAGCGGGCTCAAGTCGAAAGGTTTTCAAGACATAGACGCTTGGAAGCTTGGTGACCTCGATCCCGATAGGGCGCGCGCAGCTCTGACCGCTCTTGGCTTTGCGGGAGACTTTCAGCTCGACCCGACTGCCGTGAAGCGCTGGATAGAGCGTCTGCAACACTTCTTTCCAAGCCTCGATCGCTTCGATCGCCCGGATCCAGATTTTGATGAAGCTGAACGAAACTACAAACTGGCAACGATCAACAAGCTGCGCCCGGCCCTGGAAAGCGCAGGCGATGACAGCTCGATTACAGAAGCCGTTTTCACCGCCGCGACTGACTCTAACAACCTTTTGGATTGGCGCACGAGCGAACCTCTAAGCTCAAAGAGCAACGCTGATCACGGGCTTCTCGATCCCGCCGTTGCGTCGCTTGTACGTGCTGCACTTAGATCACCGGAAGAACATGCGGCGGCGCTCGACATCTTCGCAGGCATTTGGAAAGAGGCCGTGCCGAAAGGCACGGAAGACGCGGCGAGGCAGATCGGTGAGTTCATTTTCTTTCATCTATGGCCAGATCAGGCAGTCTACATCCGGCATACGGTTCGGCAGGATCTATGGCGCGAAGCAGTGGGAACACCATTCCCGAAGCATTCAACGCTTGCCGAGACCTACGCGGATGAGATGCGCTTTATGAAGGCAGTACGTCACGCATTCGAAGAGCGCGGCCTCGCACCTCGAGATATGATCGACGTTCAAAGTGCGCTTTGGGTCGTCCATAACTATGCGATGGCGGAAGGCGCAAAAGGCCACGCACTCGATCGAGCCCAGATTGAAGCCGCGATGGACGCATACGACAGCTACCGTGCGAACGGAGCTCATAGCGATATCTTTGGTGCCTTCGGTGAGCCACGCGACTATTGGGTCCGGTCATCGCGTGAGCGCGGAAACCGCGTTTATCCGACCAAACCGCTAATTGGCTTCATTCTCGGCAAGACAGAACTAAACGGTGGCTGGGGACAGAAGGCGGATGCTGCTGCGCGTCTTCACAACGCCGGTTACATCATCGTCGACCAAAACGATCAACCCACCGAGCGCCCTGAGCGGTACGAACACCTAATGGAAGGTGCCGACCGGATCAGGCTCTGCGCCCTGAACTATTTCATCGAACCTGCCCGGGAAAAGTCGGCTAGGGAGGTCTCCATCCGCGCAGGAGACCTTTCTGCGGCAATCGGGTTGAAAGACGCGTTCCCGAACATCTGCCAGGCACTTGGCGGTGAAAAATTCCAGAAACTTGCGCAAGTACCACCGCCCACGAGCACCGAACCAAATCCAAGCAGTTCGACCGTTTTCACCTATACGCTAAATTCCCAACCGGAGGCGGACACCGTGACCGACACAAAAAAAGCGCCCTCGCCATCCGCCGTAAACTTGATCCTCTATGGCCCGCCGGGCACGGGCAAGACCTATCAGACTGCATGGGAAGCCGTCCGGCTCTGTTTGGGAGAGCAGGTCGCATCTGGTCTGGAAGGGCGCGACCAACGATCCACCCTGATGCGCACGTACCGCGAACTCGTGAGCGAGGGACGGATTGAATTTGTGACATTTCACCAATCGATGTCGTACGAGGAATTTATCGAAGGGCTGCGGCCGACCACAGGAAATGGCAACATGGAAGGGCCGGAACCGATCGCAGGCAGCTCCGGCTTTCGCCTTGAATGTCATGACGGCATTTTCAAACGCATTTGCGAAGCGGCGCGCCTAGATCCGGGCACAACCGGACAAGCTCAGCTCTTGGATCGAAGAGAGGGACTCTTCAAGCTCAGCCTCATTGGCACAGATTGGAGGGATCAACTTTCTGCGGCCGTTCGTAACAACAAGATTTTTTGGGGATTTGGCGCAGGGATCGATTGGTCGGGGCCTGAGTATGAGGATTTTCAGGCAGTCAAATCTCAATGGCTCGAAAGCAACCCTGGAACAGACGGACGCGCGGCCGATATTAGCGGCACTTGGTACTTCAGAGGTGCTGCTGAACCAGGGAGCTACGTTCTCCTAACTGTCGGGAAGAACTTGGCAGTCGCTCTGGGAAGGATCGTCGGGGATTATGAATTCGATGAGACATCTACCGGTGCACAGCACAGTCGTCGCGTAGAATGGATTTGGAGCGACGAAAACGGAGCGAAACGGTCCGACTTTTACCCGCAAAACTTCAGCGCCTTTCAACCGATGTATCAGCTTGCCGCAGATCGCATCGACTGGGACGCTTTGGAGGCAATTGCGTTCGATGAAACCGAACCTTTTGAGCGCAAGAGACACGATAGCACATCAACACCCTTATTTACTGTGGGAACCATGCCGCCTGTGCGTGAAGGAACTTTCCGTCACATTGCACAACATGTCGCAACGCGCCTTGCGGACGAGAAACCGGATGGCTTCTCCTTGGAACAATATCGTGAAGCTCTCGTCCAGGAAGGAATGAAAACCGGGGTTGAGCCGACCGGGGGTTGGGAAGACCACAACATGCCTAGCTGGGCTAGTCACCCGGATCAATCCTGGCTGGTTCCAGTTGATCAGAAGAGCAAGCAACATGGTAATCGCATTCCAGCCGCCGGATCTGAAAGCTATGTCCTCATCATCGACGAGATCAACCGGGCGAACATCTCGAAGGTCTTCGGCGAGCTGATCACGCTTCTCGAGCCCGACAAGCGGCTCGGGATGGACAACGAGATCCGCCTCACGCTTCCCTATTCCAAGAAGTCCTTTGGCGTGCCTCAGAACCTCCATGTCATCGGTACGATGAACACGGCCGATCGCTCCATCGCGCTGTTGGACACAGCGCTACGCCGCCGGTTTTCTTTCAAGGAACTGATGCCCGACCCTTCAGTTTTGTCGGACAACGTTGATGGGGTCGATCTGCAAAAGCTGCTGTCTACGATCAACGAGCGAATTGAGTATCTGTTCGACCGGGAGCATCAAATCGGGCACGCGTACTTCACAGGCTGCCAGACGCGGGCGGATATTGAGAGCGTCATGCGAGACAAGGTGATCCCGCTTCTGGCTGAGTATTTCTATGAGGACTGGTCCAAGGTTGCAGCTGTTCTTGGCGACTCTACTCACGGTCCCGCCCGCTTCCTCGATGCCAAACAAATTGCGGTACCCGGAGGCATGACTGAAGACGACTTTTCTAGCGAAAAACTGCGGTGGACGGTCAAAGACAAATTCGACTTCTCGGAGTTTGCGGCCTGATGCCGGCCTTCACCCTGCGCGAATGGGAAACGTTGCCCCACGGCGAAGGGGACGGCTGCATTCCCGATCATTTTGCCGAGCGTCTCGCGGCGCTCGCCAGAGCATCGACCTTTGCAGGAAGGGGTGGAGGCGGAGTGCTTGAGGATCGGCGCCATGAACTGCGGGCGCGTGGCGTTGTCGGGGTCCTGGCAACCGATGGCTGCAGCCTTGAAATTCTTCCCAAGATCGATGTCGAAGGGCAAGGAGGCGAAGCAAGAAAGAATGCTGCCATTCGCAAACGTCTTGTTCACATGCTCGCAGTCGCACTGGACCTAAAAATCGAGACAGGCCAGATCACAGAGCTTGACTGGCAGCGCGAAACGCTTCTGGAAATTCTCATCCGCATTTTCTGCAGCAAGCTGACCGATGCCGTTCGTCGCGGCATGCCGCGGCGATATATTGTCCAAGAGGATGACCTTGCAGCGTTGCGCGGGACGCTCAATCTGCCTCGTCAATTTACTCGTCACGCAGCGAACCCCTCACGGCTCGCTTGCAAATTTGATGAGCTGTCAGAAGACATCGCTCTGAACCGCATCATGAAAGCAACGGTCGCACATCTCTCCAGAATGTCGCGCAGTCCCGCCAATCAACAGCGTTTGCGCGAATTGGCTTTCGTCTACGCCGATATATCCGAAGTCGCTGTTCCTGCGCTGAAATGGAATGAGGTCATCATCGACCGGACAAACCGGGCGTGGCAGGAATTGTTCGGGATGGCGCAACTTTTTCTGCGTAATCGGTACCAAACGACGAGTGCCGGGGTGGGGCGGGGGACTGCACTCCTCTTTGAGATGAACGCACTTTTTGAGGAATATGTCGGCCGACTGATCACACGCGCTTTGGCACGCACGGACTATCGGGTCTCTCTACAAGGCGGGAGACTATTCTGCCTGACATCGCTCGATGATGACCGCGCTGTGTTCCAGACGAAACCCGATATCCTGATCTGGCGTGCGGGGCAGGTTGTCCATGTGATCGACACGAAGTGGAAGCGGATTTCCTCCCGTATTGATGATCGAAAACAAGGAGTGTCCCAAGGCGACGTCTATCAGATGATGGCCTATGCGCACCTGTACAAAGCACCACGACTGACGCTGCTCTATCCGCATCACCAAGATCTTTCAGGATCGGAAGGTCTTCAGGCCCAGTTTCGGATATCAGGTCAGGAGACGATCATCGAGACGGCGAGTGTGGATGTCGCCGTTGGTGACGACATGATCGCCCGCTTGAAAAACATCATTGCGTTGGAGACTGACGTAGCGTTGGTCTAACGGTTGATTTCTACTGGCGGCACAAACCCGTAGTCGCTTACTCGAGAGCATTCAGGAACCTGGCGTAGTCATCACTGACCTCCCTCGCCTCAACAAAGGCGCGAGCGCGCTCGGCGTCGAGACAACGGAAGTAGTCCTGCACATCGGCAATGTAGGTCTCGAAATCGCTTCTGATCAGATCGGCGTAGGCACGCATGTCTTCTTGCGACTGAGGCAAGAACGGTCGTTCGGGAGGTACGCAATCTGCTGCCGCGGCTATCGGCATGCTTCCAAGCAGGAACGCGAACAGCAACGGTGCGTTGCGCGCAATAAACAAGCGCAGGGCAAAACTCCTTTGCCGCCTTTAAGATTATCATTCTGTCGGCTATCACCGTTATCGGAGCAAGGCGAACTTCGTCAACACGTTATTATTGTCTTGCTATCATTAATGTTGTTTTGTATCGCTCACGGTGTTGCGACCCCGTGGGCCTGATACTGCACCCAGGCAGAACAAGGACCCAAGGGAAGGCCATGATAGAAGAAGCCCCGAATGTGGTTACAGAAGGCGGACTGCGCGGCTTGCTCGCCGAGGGCTACCTCATTGAGGTGGTCTGCAAGGAGAGAGCAGAGAAGCGCCATAACAGTTGGTACGGCTCGTGGGTCATCCGCGCCGTCGCCACTGATGGGCGTGACGATAAGATGCTCGTCACCAGCCGAAGCGTCCTCAAGCTCCGCGACTTCAAAACCATCGTTGGCCTTGTCAGTTTCTTGGCCGACATGGGCTGTACGACCGCTAGCATCCCACTTGAAGAAGGTGGCCGCGAGCGCCACGCCGCGCCTCCGGTCAAAGGCAGCTGACCGCGCGACTGCGCTCGTCGTTGCTTTGGGTACAGGCGTTTGTTCCGCGCCCCCGGCCCTGGCCGACGGTTTCATCTTTTCGGTTGGCCCAGACGGCCAATTGATTTCCTCTTCTCAAGAGGCAAACGGGCGCCTTTTTCTCTTCGCAGAACCTCGCGTTCCTGACGCAACGAGCGAGACAGCGATCCCGGCTCGATCCGCCGCCCGCGCCACCCCAGAAATCCTCCATGCGATCGAGACCACGGCTCTGCGGTATGCCGGGCATGGTGCGCTGCGTCGCGCAGGGCTTTCAGTCACTGATTGGGCGCTCCTTTACCGGGCCAATATCGAAGTCGAGAGCGCATACAATCC
>NZ_NSBT01000003.1 GCF_002285435.1 Actibacterium ureilyticum | reverse complement strand
CAGGGGCATGAAAACGGGCCGTTTGCAATTTTATGTATCATCAATAAACGACCGTTTAAAAACGAATGCAAGAGGGTGTTCTCTCGTGGTGCTCATCCAAAAACCCTTGGTTTCCTTGCGCTGAGCGCGATCTGAGAGGTTCCACCGGCAGTCGCGCGCGCATACTATATAAAGAGCGAAGGCAACCGCCACAAAATCACTTGGGTAATGTGCAAAAGGACAGTATTTTGCACATATGAAAACCCAAGCATCCGCTTTGACTGATGATTTCAATGACCCCCTCATCACCATCGAGGAGGATGAAGAGGCTCACGAAGAGGATCTCTGGTTTCTGCCGGGACCACTCGAAGAAGAACCGGATGATTTGCCTCCCGGGCCACGGGCAGAACCGCCCGACACTGCTGTCATAGAAGACTGGGCAAAGGCAGAAGGCGTTCACGCTGCGCGACTCGCACGGGTTGCTGGACGCCTGGGTGCTCTGGATGACCGGCTGCTGCGCGGTCCTGAAGGCTGGCGGCACCGCCTCGCACTGATCGAGGCAGCGGAACTCAGTTGGTTTGCAGGGGATCGGGTCAGTGCTGATCGTCTGGCCCTTTGGGTATCGATGCGGCTGTCAGGCGCACAGGATGACCCAAATGCGCTGGCAAGAGTTGGATGGGCTGTTCGGCGCCTGACAGGCGGTCCCGGACCGAAGGCTGAC
>NZ_NSBT01000039.1 GCF_002285435.1 Actibacterium ureilyticum | reverse complement strand
GTGACCTGAGACCCGTTTTCTCCTCCAGTTTGAGGTAGAGTTCGCCCCAACAAAGGAGACGAACAGAATGAAGAGATCACGGTTTAACGAAGAGCAGATCATCGCGATCCTGAAGCAGCAGGAGGGCGGCGTTTCGACGGCTGATGTATGCCGCGAGCATGGGATCAGCTCGGCCACGTTCTACAAATGGAAGGCGAAGTTCAGCGGCCTCGAAGTGTCGGACGCCAAGAGGCTGAAGTCGCTGGAGGACGAGAACTCGAAGCTGAAGAAGCTGTTGGCCGAGCAGATGCTGGACAACGCGATGTTGAAGGATGTCGCCTCGCGAAAGTGGTGACGCCCGGCGCGAAGCGGGATGCTGTGGCGCACTTGTGCAAAGAGCACGAGGTAAGCCAGCGGCGGGCGTGTTCTGTTCTTGGCGTTGATCGGTCGAGTGTGCGGTATCAAAGCGTGCGCCCGGACGACGCGGGTCTGCGCAAGGCAATGAAGGCAGTGGCTGCTGAGCGTCGCCGGTTCGGATATCGCCATGTCCATGTCATGCTCGAGCGTCAAGGATGGCAGGTGAACCAAAAGAAGCTGAGGCGGCTATATCGTGAAGAGAAGCTGCAAGTCCGCAAGCGAGGTGGTCGAAAGCGTGCTCTCGGAACGCGAAGGCCAATGCTGATGCCGGAACGCCCCAATGAACGCTGGAGCTTGGACTTCATGTCTGACGCCTTCACAGATGGGCGACGGTTCCGGGTGCTCGCCATCGTAGACGACTTCAGCCGCGAATGCTTGGCGCTCGTCGCCGATACGTCGCTCTCCGGTCTGCGTGTCACGCGTGAACTGACGGCGATCATGGCGCGGCGTGGACGTCCCAGAACGATTGTCAGCGACAACGGGACGGAACTGACCAGTATGGCGGTGCTCAGATGGTGCCAGGAGACACGGATCGACTGGCATTATATCGCACCGGGAAAGCCTATGCAGAACGCATTCGTGGAAAGTTTCAACGGCAGCTTCCGCGACGAACTCTTGAATGAAACCCTATTCTCATCGCTCGCCGAAGCCCGAGAGAAGATCACAGCATGGAAGGACGACTATAACCGACACAGACCCCACTCATCGCTCGGCAATCTCACGCCGCGGGAATTTGCGTTGAAATCGAGACTGGAAACCAAGGCTGCATAAGGCCAGAAATCAACCGACGGATTCTCCCAAACGCTGGAGGGAAGTCGGGTCTCAGGTCATCCGCGAATTACTCATTGCAGGAGGCGATCTTGGTTCAACTGATACGAATAACCGGTCTTCACGCCGCAGTGCCTGACTGACAATGATGCTTCCGTAACACAAACCAGTGCCGCGAGCGCGCGGAAAGCAAGGTCAAGATGGTCTGGTTGAGTTCAATGCCGTCATTTGGCACGAAGACTAATCTGCCGCTTTGTCCGACCTCCCATGGATCGGTTGACAGTGCGCAATTCCGCTCCCGGGTATCACTCGGGTAGCAGTAGCAGCTTACTTGAATGCAACCAAGCGCAACGGGTCGAAGCGATTTGCCATGCCCGAAAATCAAGGTTTTCAGTCAGCTACGTTATGGGTTTAACAAGCTTGAGGCAGTTTGCGCGGATCAACAGACCAATTGAAAATCCTCGTGTCGGTGGTTCGATTCCGCCCCCGGGCACCATTTAACAAGCTGAAAATAAATGTCCTGCCTTGAATGATGATGTGCCATTCTCGGCCGCTCGATTTCTTGGCTGCCGCTTGGGACGTGACGCGTCACTTGGTCTTCAAATGCCTTGAGATCAGAAGCCTTAAGGCGGCTGGACGTCGGTGTTTACAGGGTGTGGCGGCGCTGCTGGTCGTTTGTGCCGGCAGGAGCCCGACGACCGATCCTTCGCGAGAGCGCATGCAGCGACGGGCTGTCGCGGTGTGGCTGACCAGATGATCCGGCAGATGGCCGAATATGTCCGCAAAGTCGCTGTCATAATGCAGGTCGATCACATTTTGCGCGATCTGGCCCAGATACAGGCTTTCCGCGGGGATGCCCTCGGCCAGCAGAATCTCGTGCCTGTCCAGCAGAAGGTGGTAATAACTGATGAGACCGCCGGGGCGGCGATAGATGGTATCGCCGTTCACCAGATCCTTGGCCGCGATCAGGCATTCGTCGACGCCCAGATAAAGCTGCGCCCGCCAGTCGCTGATCAGCATACGGTGCTGGGGCGACACGACAAGGTCGCGGTGATTGCCAAGCGCGCCTTTCTGAAACACGATCGGTGCAAGCTTTCCGATACATGGTACGGTGGTTCTGCCGATCCAGCGCAGCGGCTGATTTCCGTGATCCTGCGTCGTGACCTGCATGCCGATCTCGAGCGTTTCGATGGGCATCGGGCCGTCAGGCGTCAGAATTTGCGTTCCCTTGGCAAAACAGACGACTTCGCCGCCCAATGTCGCATGTGCGATAGATGTTGAATTGTCGACGATCCCGGAGACGGTAAGGGGGGTGTTCTGTGGGGGGATGCCATTGGTGAAGACCAGATAATATCCGTCCTCGTTGTCTCCGTTCACGACGTCGTTGACATCGTCATCGTTGTTCAGATCAACGTCGATGACCGCGATCTGATAGGTTGTGGTGCCGTCGGTGACGGAGAAGGTAAAATCATAAATCGTCTGGCGAAACACGCCATCGATTGCGACGACCTGCTCCCACGGGCCACCAATCTGTTCCTGGGTTGAGATGGTTTCATTCGTGGGATCGCCGTTGAAATTGGTTGCGCCATCGTTTTCGCGCACTGTGAACCCGTTGGTTCCACCGCTCCATTGCCACGTGCTGCCATTGGGCGGGCCGAAATTATAGTTGAATGCTGCCCCGTTAACGGTCGATTGTGTGCCCAGAATGGCATCGTCATACCTGTAAAAAACGGCCACCTGCCACCCCGATGATGCTGTTGCGCTGTACTGAAATCCTAGCCGAAGGTAGGCTTGCACCACTTTCCCGTCAATAAGCGAGTGGTGCACGAACGCGTGTGCCGACAAGGGCTTTTGCAATTCCCACGGAATGGCGTAGGCTTGGGGGCCGGGGATCTGCAAGGAGGATCGGATGGCAGAGCAGGCAGTCGAGGTCGCAGAGCAGACCTGGGTCGACGTGCTGGAAGCCGTCGACAAGACCTATGCCGAGATGGTCGGCTATCAGGAGCAGCTGGAGGCGCGCAATGTCGAGTTGATGCAGCTGCGTGCGTTCCTGTCGTCGATCATGGCGTCGATCAGCGATTTCCTGGTGGTGACCGGGCGCGATTGCCGGATCACCGATGCCAGCGCCTCGTTCTGCGCGGCGGTGGGGGCCGATATCGACAGCCTGATCGGGCGCGATATCGGCGCGTTCATCGTCGATGCGCATCGGGCGCATCTTCTGGCGACGATCGAACAGACCTTCAGCTTCAAGCGCGGCGCCACGGTCGAGGCCGATCTGGCCACGGTCGACGGCGCCGACCCGGTGGAATTCAAGATCGCCCCGCGGCTGGACCGGCGCCGGCGGGTCAGCGGCGTGGTGCTGACCGGGCGGACCCTGGGCGAGGTGCGGCGCGCCTTCTCCAGGCTGGAGCAGAGCCACGAAGAGCTGAAACAGGCGCAAGGCCAGCTGGTGCGGAACGAAAAGCTGGCCTCGCTCGGTCGGTTGCTGGCGGGCGTGGCGCATGAGCTGAACAACCCGATCAGCTTCGTCTATGCCAACACCCACGCGCTGGAAAAATACCTGGACCGGTTCGAGACCTATTTCGAGCGGGTCGAGGGCGGCGCCCCGCGCCAGGAGCTGGTGGAGCTGCGCCAGGAGCTGAAGCTGGAGCGCAACCTGCGCAACCTGCGCACGGCGATCGAGGGGGCGCGCGACGGCTCGGAACGGGTGCGCAGCATTGTGGAGGATCTGCGCCGTCTGTCGGCCGATGGCACCGGCGAGACCATCGGTTTCGACCTGACCGAGACCGCCGGGATCGCCGCCAACTGGGTCCGCCGGGGGACGAAACCCGATCTGAAGGTGACCTTTACCGGCGAGGCGGCCTGTGCCGCACATGGCCGCCCGGGGCATATCCAGCAGGTCGTGATGAACCTGGTGCAGAACGCGGTCGATGCGCTGGCGGGGCAGGCGGGCGGCTCGATCGTGCTGGATCTGTCATACGAGGGCGCGTTTGCCGTGCTGCGGGTGTGCGACAATGGCCCCGGCATTCCCGACCACCTGAAAACCACCATATTCGATCCGTTCTTCACCACCAAGCAGGTGGGCGAAGGGACGGGGCTGGGCCTGTCGATCTCGTACAAGATCGCCGAGGAGCATGGCGGCAGCCTGACGCTGGTGCCGTCGCAGCAGGGCGGGGCCTGTTTCCGCCTGGCACTGCCGAAAGGAGAGCGCGCTTGAATATCCTGTGGCTGCAATCGGCCGGCTGTGGCGGTTGCACGATGTCCCTTTTGTGTGCCGAAAGCCCCAATGTGATGGAGTTGCTGGACGGCGCGGGGCTGTCGTTCCTGTGGCACCCGTCCCTGAGCGTGGAAACCGGCGCCGAGGTGCGCCAGATGCTGGAACAGATCGAAAGCGGCGCGTTGACGCTGGATATCCTGTGCGTCGAAGGGTCGATCGTGCGCGGGCCGAACGGGACGGGCCGCTATCACGTGCTGGCCGGGACGGGGCGGGCGATGCTGGACTGGGTCCAGAGCCTGGCGCCGCTGGCGGGGCATGTGGTCGCGGTGGGCACCTGTGCGACCTATGGCGGGATCACCTCGGCGGGCGAGAATCCCGCCGACGCGGTGGGGGTCCAGTATGACGGCGCGCATAAGGGCGGCGCGCTGCCCGCCGATTTCCGCAGCCGCGCGGGGCTGCCGGTGATCAACGTGGCGGGCTGCCCGACCCATCCCGACTGGGTGACCGAGACGCTGTTGCTGCTGGCGGCGGGCGACCTGCGCCAGGACGCGCTGGACGGCTATGGCCGGCCCCGGTTCTATGCCGATCATCTGGTGCATCATGCCTGTCCGAAGAACGAATTCTATGAGTACAAGGCCAGCGCGACCCAACTGTCCGAGATCGGCTGCATGATGGAACATCTGGGCTGTGTCGGCACCCAGGCGGCGGGCGATTGCAACATCCGCAGTTGGAACGGCGAGGGGAGCTGCACGCGCGCGGGATACCCTTGTATCAACTGCACCGCCCCGGAATTCGAAGAGCCGGGCCACAAATTCACCGAAACCCCGAAATTCGCGGGCATTCCCATCGGCCTGCCATCGGACATGCCCAAGGCCTGGTTCATGGCGCTGGCCAGCCTGTCCAAGGCCGCCACGCCCCGCCGGATCGAGGTCAACGCCAAATCCGACCGCATCACGGTGCCCCCCAGCCTGAAGGCGCCGAAATCATGAGCGAGACATCGCTGCTTGTGGGGCCGTTCAACCGGGTCGAGGGGGATCTGGAGATCCGGCTGGAGATCGCCGATGGTCAGGTCACGGCAGCCTATGCCAATTCGCCGCTCTTTCGCGGGTTCGAACGGATCCTGCTGGGCAAACCCCCGACCGAGGCGCTGACGATCACGCCGCGGATCTGCGGCATCTGCTCGATCAGCCAGTCGGTCGCGGCGGCCCGGGCGCTGGCCGATGCCGCCGGCGCCGCCCCCGCGCCCGAGGGCGAGAAGGTCGCCGCGCTGCTGCATGCGGTCGAAAACCTGGCCGATCACATCACCCATTTCAACCTGTTCTTCATGCCCGATTTCGCGCGGCCCGCCTATCGCGAGCGGGACTGGCATGATCAGGCGGTGGCGCGGTTCACCGCGCTTCAGGGGTCGTCGCTGCGGCGCGCGACCGAGGCGCGCGCGCAGCTTTTTCACATTGTGGGTCTTCTGGGCGGCAAGTGGCCGCATACGCTGGCGATCCAGCCCGGCGGCGCCACCCGTGCCCCCAGCGCGCGCGACAAGATCCGCATGGGCGCCGATCTCAGGGCGTTCCGGCGGCACCTTGAGGATCAGCTTTTCAGCGCCCCGGTCGAGGCCTTTGCCGAGCTGGGCGATCTGGCCGCGCTCGAGGCATGGCAAGGCGGCGATGCGGGTCTGTTCCTGCGGATCGCGCGCGATCTGGACCTGTCCCGGTCGGGGCGGGGAGGCGGGCGTTACCTGTCCTTCGGGGCCTATCCGCGCGGGGGCGGGCACATGTTCCGGCCCGGCATCCATGACGAAAACGGGCCGGGCGCGCTGGACCCCGCCGCCATTGCCGAGGATCTGAGCCATGCCTGGATGCTGGGCGCGGGCGGGCATCCCGAACAGGGACAGACCCTGCCGGACGAGGCGATGCGCGACAGCGCCTATAGCTGGTGCAAGGCGCCGCGCCTGGGCGGGCGCGATTTCGAAACCGGCGCGCTGGCCCGCCAGATCGTCGATGGCCATCCGCTGGCGCTGGCCCTGGCGGCCGAGGGCAGCGTGCGCGCCCGCATCGTCGGTCGGCTGCTGGAAATCGCCCGCACGCAGATCGCGCTGGAACAGATCCTGGCCTCGATCGATCCCGACCAGCCCTTCATGACGCGGGTCAACCTGCCCGACACCGGTCAGGGCAGCGGCCTGGTCGAGGCCGCGCGCGGCGCCCTGGGCCACTGGATCACGATCGAGGACGGCGCGATCGCGTCCTATCAGATCATTGCGCCGACCACCTGGAATTTCAGCCCGCGCGACGCCAATGGCGTGCCCGGCCCGGTCGAGGCCGCCCTGGTCGGCGCGGCGGTGCAGCCCGGCGAACAGACCCCGCTGAGCGTCCAGCATATCGTGCGCAGCTTCGATCCCTGCATGGTCTGCACGGTGCACTGATCATGGCGCGCATGGTGCAGGGGCGCCGCATCCGGGTGCGTGGCCAGGTGCAGGGTGTCGGGTTCCGGCCCTTTGTCTGGCAATTGGCGAACCGTCTGGGCCTGCGGGGGCAGGTGCTGAACGACCCCGAGGGCGTGTTGATCCATGCCGCCGGGGCGGATCTGGATGCGTTCCAGGCCGCGCTGCGGGCCGAGGCGCCGCCGCTGGCGCGTATCGACGCGGTCGAGGGCGCCCCGGCGCGGTTCGAACTGGATGGCGAGGGGTTCCGCATCGTCGCCTCGCAAGGGGCCGGGGCGGAAACCCGCGTGACCCCCGATGCCGCGACCTGTGCCGCCTGTCTGGCCGACATCACCGATCCCGCCGACCGGCGGCATGGCTATGCCTTTGCCAATTGCACCCATTGCGGGCCGCGGTTCACGATCCTGCGGGGGCTGCCCTATGACCGGGCGCAGACCACGATGGCCCCGTTCGCGATGTGCCCCGATTGCGCCGCCGAATATGCCGATCCGGGCGACCGCCGGTTTCACGCGCAACCCGTGGCCTGTCCCGCCTGCGGTCCGCGCCTGTGGCTGGAGCCTTCGGCGGGCGGCGATCCGCTGGCCGAGGCTGCCGCGCGGCTGCGGGATGGCGCGGTGCTGGCGATCAAGGGGCTGGGCGGGTTTCACCTGGCGGTCGATGCCACCAATGCGGCGGCCGTGGCCACCCTGCGCCAGCGCAAGCACCGCCCGACCAAGCCCTTTGCACTGATGGGCGGGCTGGACATGATCCGCGCCCATGCCACCGTTTGCGATGCCGAAGAGGCGCTGTTGCAGGACCCCGCGGCGCCCATCGTCCTGCTGGAACGGCGGGGTTGCGCTTTGCCCGACGCCATCGCGCCGGGGCAGGCGCGGTTGGGCTGGATGCTGCCCTATACGCCGCTGCACCACCTGTTGTTGCAGGCGGTGAACCTGCCTTTGGTCATGACCTCGGGCAACCTGTCGGGCGAGCCGCAGGTCATCGGCAATGACGAGGCGCGCGCCAAGCTGCGTGATTTTTGCGACGCGATGCTGATGCATGACCGCGATATCGCCCGGCGGCTGGATGACAGCGTGGAACGGATCACACCCGTCGGGCCGATGGTCCTGCGGCGGGCGCGGGGGCGGGTGCCGGGGACCTTGCCCTTGCCCGACGGGTTCGCCGACGCGCCGCAGATCGCGGCCTATGGCGGGCAGATGAAAGCCGCGATCTGCCTGGTCAAGGGCGGGCAGGCGCTGCTGGGGCACCATCTGGGCAATCTGGACGCCGCGCTGACATGGGATGCGTTTTTGCAGGCCGATGCCGATTATGCCACGCTGTTCGATCACCGGCCCGCGCTTGTGGCCTGTGACCGCCACCCCGATTTCCGCGCCTCGCGCCATGCCGCGTCGAAGGGGCTGCCTTTGGTTGCGGTGCAGCACCACCATGCCCACCTGGCCGCCTGTCTGGCCGAAAACGGCTGGCCGCTGGACGGGGGCCGGGTGGCGGGGATCATCCTGGACGGGGTCGGGCTGGGCGATGATGGCACGGTCTGGGGCGGCGAGCTGCTGTTGGGGGATTATCGCGGCTTCGACCGGCGGGCATGGCTGCGCCCGGCACCGCTGATCGGTGGCGACAGTGCTGCGCGCGACCCGTGGCGCAACGCGCTGGCGCGGCTGGATCAGGCGGGGCTGTCGGATTGGGCCGACCGGCTGTTTGCCGACAAGCCGTTGGCGCTGGCGCGTCAGGCGGCGGAGCGGGGTCTGAACGCGCCGATGAATTCCAGCGCCGGGCGGCTGTTCGACGCGGTGGCGGCCTGTCTTGGGATCTGTCCCGACAGCCAAAGCTTCGAGGGCGAGGCCGCGATGCGGCTGGAGGCGCTGACCGCCGACACCGCCGAAACCGGATACGCTTTCGGCGGGACGGGGCCGGAGATCGACCCCGGCCCGGTCTTTGCCGCGCTGCGGGACGACCTGCAAACGGGGCAGGGCGCGGACGTGATCGCGGGCCGGTTCCATGCGGGTCTGGCCCGGGCCTTTGCCGACCGCGCGCGGGCGCTGGTCGACAGCGGCGCAGCCCGGGCCGTGGCCCTGTCGGGCGGGTGTTTCCAGAACGCGCGGCTGTTGTCGGACACGCTGGCGCGGCTGGGCGACACCCCGGTTCTGATCCACACCCGGACCCCGGCCAATGATGGCGGGCTGGCCCTGGGCCAGGCTGCGGTCGCGGCGGCGCGCTGGCTGGATGGGGCGGTAAGCCGCTAACCGATTGGTGGCCGGGGCGGATAGGGCATATCCGGCCCGTGATCGCCTGTTCCCGCCCAAGCACATGAAATAGAACAGTATTTCGCCAATCCACCAAGCCGCCGCTTTGCTTTGCATGGCCGACCTGGGCCTGCTCTGATCCAGCCTGAGGGAATGTATGCAACGGCATTCCACGGGACCGGACGCAGAGGGAGGGCCAGCTTTTGAGCCAGATCGAAACCTTTTATGACGTGATGCGGCGACAGGGGATCACCCGGCGCAGTTTCATGAAATACTGCTCGTTGACGGCGGCGGCGCTGGGCCTCAGCCCCGCGATGGTGCCCAAAATCGCCCATGCGATGGAAACCAAGCCGCGCACGCCCGTCATCTGGGTGCACGGGCTGGAATGCACCTGTTGCTCGGAAAGCTTCATCCGCTCGGCCCACCCGCTGGCCAAGGATGTGGTGCTGTCGATGATCAGCCTGGATTACGACGACACGCTGATGGCCGCCGCCGGGCATCAGGCCGAAGCCGCGCTGGAAGAGACCATCCAGAAATACAAGGGCAACTATATCCTGGCGGTCGAAGGCAACCCGCCGCTGAACGAGGACGGGATGTTCTGCATCATCGGCGGCAAGCCCTTTGTCGACCAGCTGAAACACGCCGCCCAGCACGCCAAGGCGGTGATCAGCTGGGGCGCTTGCGCGTCCTATGGCTGCGTGCAGGCGGCCAAGCCCAACCCGACCCGCGCCACCCCGGTGCACAAGGTCATCACCGACAAGCCGATCATCAAGGTGCCCGGCTGCCCGCCGATCGCCGAGGTCATGACAGGCGTCATCACCTATATGCTGACCTTCGACCGGCTGCCCGAACTGGACCGCCAGGGGCGCCCGGCGATGTTCTATGGCCAGCGCATCCACGACAAATGCTATCGCCGGCCGCATTTCGACGCCGGCCAGTTCGTCGAGGCCTGGGACGACGAAAACGCGCGCAAGGGCTATTGCCTGTACAAGATGGGCTGCAAGGGGCCGACGACCTATAACGCCTGTTCCACCGTGCGCTGGAACGAGGGCACGTCCTTTCCGATCCAGTCGGGCCATGGCTGCATCGGCTGTTCCGAGGACGGGTTCTGGGATCAGGGCAGCTTCTATGACCGGGTGACGGACCTGACCCAGTTCGGGGTCGAGGCGAATGCCGACAAGGTCGGGCTGGCCGCGGCGGGGGTCGTGGGGGCCGGGGTGGCCGCCCATGCCGCCGTCACCGCGCTGAAGGCCGCGCAGAAACGCACCCAATCCAGCAAAGAGGAGGTCTGATAGATGGTTACGACACCGAACGGGTTCGACCTCGACAATACCGGGCGCCGCATCGTGGTCGATCCGGTCACCCGCATCGAAGGGCATATGCGCTGCGAGGTGAACGTGGACGACCAGGGCGTCATCCGCAACGCGGTCTCCACCGGCACCATGTGGCGCGGGCTGGAGGTGATCCTGAAGGGCCGCGATCCGCGCGACGCCTGGGCCTTTACCGAACGGATCTGCGGGGTCTGCACGGGCACGCACGCGCTGACCTCGGTCCGCGCGGTCGAGGACGCGCTGGGGATCACCATCCCCGACAACGCCAATTCGATCCGCAATATCATGCAGCTGAACCTGGAAATCCACGATCACGTCGTGCATTTCTATCATCTGCACGCGCTGGACTGGGTGAACCCGATCAACGCGCTGAAAGCCGACCCCAAGGCCACGAGCGAGCTGCAACAGGCGGTGTCGCCGTCGCATCCGCTGTCCAGCCCAGGCTATTTCCGCGATGTGCAGAACCGGCTGAAGAAATTCGTCGAAAGCGGGCAACTGGGCCTGTTCAAGAACGGCTATTGGGACAATCCGGCCTATCTGTTGCCGCCCGAGGCCGACCTGATGGCCACGACCCACTACCTGGAGGCGCTGGACCTGCAGAAAGAGATCGTCAAGGTCCACACGATCTTCGGCGGCAAGAACCCGCATCCCAACTGGCTGGTGGGGGGCGTGCCGTGCCCGATCAACGTGCATTCCACCGGTGCGGTCGGCGCGATCAACATGGAACGGCTGAACATGGTCAGCTCCATCATCGACAAGTGCCACGAGTTCAACGTGAACGTCTATCTGCCCGATGTGAAGGCGATCGGCGGCTTCTACAAGAACTGGCTTTATGGTGGCGGGCTGTCATCCAAGGCCTGTCTGGCCTATGGCGACATTCCGGAAAACCCCAACGATTTCTCGCCCGAACAGCTCTATCTGCCGCGCGGGGCGATCATCGACGGCAACCTGAACGAGGTGCACGATGTCGACCAGCGCGACCCCGAGCAGGTGCAGGAATTCGTCGATCACAGCTGGTACACCTATGGCGAGCCGGGCCGGGGCCTGCATCCCTGGGACGGCATCACCGAACCCAACTACGAGCTGGGGCCGAACGCCAAGGGCACAAAGACCGACATCAAGGAGCTGGACGAGGCCGGGAAATATTCCTGGATCAAGGCCCCGCGCTGGCGCGGTCACGCGATGGAGGTGGGCCCGCTGGCGCGTTATGTCGTGGGCTATGCCAAGGGGCACGAGGACATCAAGAACCAGGTCGACGGGTTCCTGCGCGACATGAACCTGCCGGTTTCGGCGCTGTTCTCGACCCTGGGCCGCACCGCGGCGCGGGCGCTTGAATCGGAATATTGCGGGCGGCTTCAGCGGCATTTCTTCGACAAGCTGGTGCAGAACATCAAGAACGGCGACGAAAGCACCGCCAATATCGAGAAATGGGATCCCAGCACCTGGCCGAAAGAGGCCAAGGGCGTCGGCGCGACCGAGGCCCCGCGCGGGGCGCTGGGGCACTGGATCAAGATCAAGGATGGCCGGATCGAAAACTATCAATGCGTCGTGCCGACCACCTGGAACGGCTCGCCCCGCGATACGGCGGGCAATATCGGCGCGTTCGAGGCCAGCCTGATGAACACGCCCATGGAACGGCCCGACGAGCCGGTCGAGATCCTGCGCACCCTGCACAGCTTCGACCCCTGCCTGGCCTGTTCGACCCATGTCATGTCGCCCGATGGCGACGAGCTGACGACCGTAAAGGTGCGCTGAGGAGGAGAGACCGGATGAAACACGCGACAATCGCATATCTGTTGGGGGCCGGCGCTGCGCTGGCCCATGGCGGGCATGAGGCCGCCGTGACCGAAGGGGCCGGCCATTGGCTGCGCCAGCCCGATCACCTTGTGGTGCTGGGGCTGGCGGTGCTGGCCGCGGGGCTGGGGGTGCGGCGCCTGCTGCGCGCACGCCGGGCCCGCCGGCAAGAGGCCTGAGGGGGGGCGCTGTCATGACGGACACACCCCCCCTTGCGCGCACCCATGCCGATCACGACGATCTGGCCAATGCCGCGCGTCAGACATCGGTTTACGTCTACGAGGTGCCGGTGCGGCTGTGGCACTGGGTCAACGCGGCGGCGATCCTGGTGCTGTGCGGCAGCGGCTATCTGATCGGGTCGCCGCCGCCCTCGATGCAGATCGCCGAGGCCACGCATCAATTCGTCTTCGGCTATATCCGCTTCGCCCATTTCGCGGCGGGCTGGATCCTGACCATCGGGTTTCTGGGGCGCATCTATTGGGCGATCTTCGGCAACCACCACGCCCGGCAGCTGTTCTATATCAAGTTCTGGAGCGGTGCCTTTTGGGACGAGGTCTGGCACGAGATCAAGTGGTATCTGTTCTTGGCGCGCGAGCCCAAGAAATACGTGGGCCACAACCCGCTGGCGCAACTGGCGATGTTCTTTTTCATCACCCTGGGCGTCAGTTTCATGATCGTCACCGGGCTTGCGCTTTATTCCGAGGGGCTGGGCCATGACAGCCTGCTGTTCAAGATGTTCGGCTGGGTCTTCGGCGTCTTTGGCGACAATCCGCATTACGTCCACACCTTCCATCATCTGGGCATGTGGTGGATCGTGGTCTTCATGATCGTGCATATCTATGTGGCCATCCGCGAGGATATCATGAGCCGCCAGTCGATCGTGTCGACGATGATTTCCGGGCACCGGACGTTCAAGGACGACCGCCCGGACTAGGGTCCGCGAACCGGACGAATCGAACGGGCGGGGCAATGTCCCGCCCTTTTGCTGTCTGATAATCTTCCGAATTTCCGCAAAACTGGCTGATCACCTTACATGCCATTGGCGCCGTTTTGGGCCAGAACCCTGCCAAATATCAGGAAAAACAACGTTCTGGGCGGTATCCCATGGTATTCACGAAAGGGATGGTCAGCGCGAAATGCGCGGCCTACGTTCGATGCAACGGAAAATCGGAAAGCAAGCAGCCAGCTTTTTTGGGTTTGGGAGGGCCGGAAATGCCAGCGAACGTGCTGATTCTGGGCATTGGAAATGTCCTGTGGGCGGATGAGGGGTTCGGCGTGCGCTGTGTCGAGCGCCTGGCCGGGGCCCATGCCTTCGACGACAATGTGCGCCTTCTGGATGGCGGGACGCAGGGGCTTTATCTGCTGCCGTTCCTGGAAGAGGCCGACATCCTGGTGGTGTTCGACGCGGTCGATTACGGGCTGGCGCCCGGCACGCTGAAGATCGTCGAAAACGACGCGGTGCCGCAGTTCCTGGGCGCCAAGAAGATGAGCCTGCACCAGACCGGCTTTCAGGACGTGATCGCCACCGCCCGGCTGATGGGCTATTGCCCCGAAACCCTTCTGTTGATCGGCTGCCAGCCGCAAGAGCTGGAAGATTACGGCGGCGGGCTGCGCGATGTGGTCGCCGCCCAGATCGACCCGGCGATCCGGGTCGCCCTTGGCAAGCTGGCGGATCTGGGGGTGCATGCGCGCCGGGGGCAGGGCGATCAGTCCCTGCTGGCCGATGCCGCGATCCTGCGCGATGCCTATGAATCCGGCCGCCCCGATGCGGATGCCGCCTGTCGCACCGGCGACGCGCGGTTCTTTCCGGCGGCGGACTGAGCGGATGTGCCTGGGCATACCGATGCAGATCCTGGGTGTCGACGGGATCGCCGCGCGGGCGACCGATGGCCGGACCGAGGCGCTGATCGACCTGTCGCTGACCGGCCCGCTGGCGCCCGGCACCTGGGTGCTGACCTTTCTGGGGGCCGCGCGCGAGGTTCTGGACCCCGACGAGGCGCAAAAGATCGCCAGCGCGCTGGACGGGCTGCGGGCGCTGATGCGGGGCGAGGGGCTGGGCGATGCCTTTGCCGATCTGGAACAGGGCGAACCCCGGTTGCCGCCGCATCTGCGCGCGGCGCTGGATCAGGGAAAACCGGTGGCATGAGGAAAGGAACAGGCGCATGACCCATCCACTTATCGACCGGCTGACGTCCGAACTGGGCTGGCCGCACCTGGCCGACGCGGCGGCGCTGGCGGAATTCACCGCGCGCGCGGGCGTTCAGGTGCTGTTCGTGCCCGGCGACCCCCGGCGCAACCTGGAAAGCGCCGATGTGGCGGTGATCCTGCCCGAATTGCGCATGGCGTTTCAGGGCCGGTTCGATTGCGCCGTCGTGGGCGACGCGGTCGAGGCCGCGCTGCGCGAACAGACCGGCGTTCTGAAAACCCCCAGCCTGATCTTCTATCGCGACGGCACCCTGATCGGCGGCATCCCCAAGGTGCGGGACTGGGACGACTACATGGCCCGGATCGCCCAGATCCTGGCCCAGCCCGTCGCCGCGGAATAGGACAGACAGATGGTCAACAATTTTCACCTGCCCCCGACCGGCTACGGCCCCGGCTCGCAACCCGCGGACGAGGATGGCCAGCAGCTGGAATACATGCCGATGCCGCAGGACATGCGCACCTATTCGGCCCATATCCCCGATGTCGCGCCGGACGAGGCGCTGGCCCCGGCGCTGCGCCTGTTGCAGGAGATCGCCGCTGCAGCACAGGCGGCCGCGACCGGCGGGGCGAATGCACGGTTCGACCTGTCGACGCTCGATCCCGCGAACCGCGCGCTGATCGCCGAGACCATGGGCGAGGGCGAGGTCGCGATCCGGGCGCATGGCATCCCCGCCATCGCCGCACAGGAAAGCGTGTTCGCCGGGGTCTGGTGCCTGCGCGGGGCCGATACCGATGTGATCGAGGTCGGCCCGGTGCCAGACATGGCCCGCGCGCGCGCCTTTGTCTCGCGCCGGCCGGCGACCGGCGGGCTGACGCCGAAACAACCCGGCGTGGTCAACGCCCCGCCGCTGCTGGGCGAGCTTCTGGACAAATCGGCGGGCTATCGCGCGGGTGACGCGGTGCATGTCATCAACCTGACGCTGTTGCCGCATACCGAACAGGATCTGGACTGGCTCGACGCCGCCCTGGGCACGGGGTCGGTCGACATCCTGTCGCGCGGCTATGGCAATTGCCGGGTCACCGCCACCGGACAGGCCCATGTCTGGCGGGTGCAGTTCTTCAACTCGATGGACACGCTGATCCTGGACACGTTCGAGGTCACCGGCATGCCCGAGGTCGCCATCGCCGCGCCCGAGGATCTGGGCGACAGCGGCGCGCGTATCCTTGAGGTGCTGGAGGCGATCCGATGAGCGGGTTCGAAGGCTCGTTCCTGGGCGCCACCGACAAGATCAGCGCGCAGGCGATCATGGAATGCAAGATCTGCTGGACGCCCTATGACCCGGCCGAGGGCGACGATACCCGCCAGGTGCTGCCCGGCACGCCCTTTCTGGCGCTGCCCGACGACTGGAGCTGCCCCAATTGCAGCGCGCCCAAGGAACAGTTCCTGGTGTCCGAGGATCCCGGCTCGGACGCGATGCGCGCCGCCGCGCTGCTAAACGAGAAGACCAAGGCGCTGGTCGCCGATTTCACCGAGGTCTGGCACGCCAAGATGCGCGATGTGCCCATCGTCAACAAGCTTTTGCAGGTGCAGGCGGCGGGCTGGGGCGTGCATGACGGGCGCCCGCTGGGGGTTCTGATCTCGCCCTGGTTCATGAACCTGATCCAGCTTCCGGCAGAGGATGAGGACTGGTCCGGCCTGACCGCCGGGGAAAAAGAGGTCATCGCCTTTCCATCGGGCGATTACGAATTCATCCACAACACGCGCGAGATGACGGGCGGCTACAAGGCCTGTTCGCTGTTCTCGCCGATGAACGATTTCAAATCGCAGCAACAGGCGGTGGATGTAGCCAATGCGGTGATGCAGGCGCTGTTCCTGGAGGAACACCGCGCCGAAACCGACCGCGCGGCCGATATCCGCGCCGCGCGCGAGGCCGAACTGGCCGCACAGGCCGAAGCCGAGGGCGCCGAGGCCGATGCCGCGCTGCCCGCCGAGCCGACGCGCCGCCAGGTGCTGACCGCCGGTATCACCGGCGACGCGGGCTAGGGCGTGCTGGACCGGGCCGATATCGCGCTTGGCATCGTGCCGGGGCCGGTGCTGCCGATCCGGCAGATGGTGCTGGGCCGTCCGGTTTCCGAGGTCGTGGCGCTGCTGCCGCGGGTCTTCAACCTGTGCCGCATGGCGCAGGAGGGCGCGGCGCGGCTGGCCTTTGGTCTGGACCTGCCGCCGGGCTGGACGGGGGATCTGGCGCAAGAGATCGCGCGCGATCATGCGTTGCTGCTGGGGCTGCGTTTGCCCGCGCGGCTGGGGCTGGCGCCACTGCCGGTCGCGCAGGGCGATCTGGCGCAGGTCTTTGGCGTGGCCGGCTTTCCGGACGATCCCGACGGGTTTCAGCGCTTTCTGACCACGGGAACGGGCATCGCGCCGGTTCTGGCGGCGGTCGACCGGCTGTTTGCCCCCGGCGTCGCGGTGGCAGATGCGCTGCCGCCGGTGGGCGCGCGGCCCGATGGCGCCCTGCGGGCGTGCGAGAATTCGGTCGCCGCGCGGCATGCCGGGCATCCGGTGATGCGCCATCTGGCCCAGACACGCGGGCGCGGGCCGCTCTGGCGGCTGGTGGGCCGGGCGCTGGATCTGCGGGCGGCGCTGGTCGGCGATCTGCCAGCGCCACAGCTGGGCGCGGGCTGGGCCGCCGTGCCCGCCGCGCGCGGGCTTTACACCGTGTCGGCGCAAGCGGTGGATGGCCACGTCACGGCGTTCGACCGCCGGACCCCGACCGATCACCTGCTGGCGCCGGGGGGTATCCTGCGGCAAAGTCTGGACAGCCTGCCCGTCGACGCGCATGCTCGATTGCCGCTGCTGCTGGACATCCTGGATCCCTGCAGCCCGGTGACGGTCAGCGGAGGGCCGGGGGATGCATGAAATGTCGCTGTGCGAGGGCATTCGCCAGGTGATCGAGGATCAGGCCCGCACCCACAAGATCAAGGCGGTGCGCCGGGTGCGCCTGGAAATCGGCCGGTTTTCGGGGGTCGAGAAACCGGCGCTGGAATTCGCCTTTGACGTGGTGATGCGCGGCTCGGTCGCCGAGGGCGCCGCGCTGGAGATGATCGATCTGCCGGGGCGGGCCATGTGCTATGACTGCGCGCACGAGGTCGAGATCGCCGACCGGCTGGCGCCCTGTCCCGATTGCGGCGGCGGCAAGCTGATGCCGGTGGCCGGGGATGAAATGAGAATCAAGGATCTGGAGGTGATCTGATGTGCACTGTATGCGGATGCGGAACGGCCAGTATCGAGGGCCAGGGGCATGATCACGACCACGATCACGCCCACCACCACCATCACCACGGCCACGGTCATGACCTGCATTTCGGGCAGGGCGCGGCAGGGGTCGCGGTGCCGGGCATGACCCAGGACCGCCTGATCGAGATCGAGACCGACATCCTGGCCAAGAACGACCGCTACGCCGCCGCGAACCGGGCGGTTCTGGCGGGGCTGGGGGCGTTTGCGGTGAACCTGGTGTCGTCCCCCGGCTCGGGCAAGACGACGCTGCTGTGCAAGACCATCGCCGCGCTGGGGGACCAGCCGCTGGCGGTGATCGAGGGCGACCAGCAGACCGCCAACGATGCCGACCGTATCCGCGCCACCGGGGCGCAGGCGATCCAGGTCAACACCGGCAAGGGCTGTCATCTGGACGGGCACATGGTCGGCCACGCGATGGAGCATCTGGACCTGCAACCGGGCGCGATGCTGTTCATCGAAAACGTGGGCAATCTGGTCTGTCCGGCGGGGTTCGACCTGGGCGAGGATTGCAAGGTCGCGATCCTGAGCGTGACCGAGGGCGAGGACAAGCCGCTGAAATACCCCGACATGTTCACCGCATCGCGGCTGGCGCTGCTGAACAAGGTCGATCTGGCGCCGCATTGCGATGTGGATCTGGACCTGTATGAACAGAACCTGCGGCGGGTCAATCCGGGGATCGAGGTGATCCGTGTTTCGGCCCGGACGGGAGCGGGTTTTGACAATTGGATCAACTGGTTGCGCGGATCTCTTCAACGAAAGCGGGCCGTGGCGGCGGCGGAATAGACCATGAGCACGGCCCTGCCCACGATCCTGCTGGTCGATGACGAACACCACTCGCTGGCGTCGATGCGCATGGCGCTGGAGGATGATTTCGATTGTCTGACCGCCGCCAGCGCCGACGAGGCGATGCGCCTGCTGGAAGAACAGTTCGTGCAGGTCATCTTCTGCGACCAGCGGATGCCGGGGAAATCGGGGGTCGCCTTTCTGACCGAGGTGCGCGAGCGCTGGCCCGATATCGTGCGGATCATCATCACCGGCTATACCGAAACCAATGACATCATTGCCGCGATCAACGATGCCGGGATCTATCAGTTCCTGACCAAGCCCTGGCATCCCGACCATCTGGTGATGAGCGCCAAGAACGCCGCCGATCTGTTCCGTTTGACCCGCGAACATGACCGCATGGCGCTGGAAATGCGCTTTCTTTCCCGCAGCTTGGAAAGCAAAGTTGAGGAACAACGTAAAGCCCTGCGCGAGGGGTTGGGATTCGAAAACGTGCTGCGGGCGCCGAATTCGCCGATGAATGGCGTGATCGCCCAGGCCCGGCAATTCGCCAGCTTCGATGTGCCGGTCCTGATCACCGGCGAGCCGGGCACCGACAAGGCGGCGCTGGCACGGGCGATCCATTACAGCTCGTTGCGGTCCGACCGGCCGTTCTTCGAAGTGAATTGCGCCGGGGTCGATGACGATATCCTCGAAGTCGAGCTTTTCGGCGCACGGCGCGGAGCGATGCCCGGGCGGCAGACACAGAAAACCGGTCTGTTGCGCAAGGCCGATGGCGGCACGCTGTACCTGCGCGGGGTGTCGGAGCTGTCGCAGGACATGCAGCGGCGGCTGGCGCGTTTCGCCACGGCGGGCACGTTTCGCCCGCTGGGCAGCCCCGAGATGGAGCGCAGCGACGTGCGCCTGCTGGGCGGCACGGATCGCCCGCTGGGCACGGCGGTGGCCGAGGGGCGGTTCCGCGCCGATCTGTTCTATGCGCTTGGCCAGACAACGCTTTCGGTGCCGCCGCTGCGTGCCAGGGTCGAGGATCTGTCGATCCTGTCGCAGCATCTGCTGTTTGCGGCCGCCGACCGGCACGGCAAGCCGGTACATGGGCTGTCGGACGACGCGCTGCGGTTCATCGAACGCTATGACTGGCCGGGCAACCTGCGCGAGCTGGAAAACGAGATGGTGCGGATGCTGATCTTTTCGCAGGACAGCGTTCTGGGACCGGAGCTGATCAGCCGCCATATCCTGCAGGCCAGCCCCGACACGGCCGAGGCCGACCGGTCGGTCGACAGCGTGCTGGTGTCCGAGGGGACGCTGAAAGAGCGGGTCGAACAGATCGAGATGCGCATCCTGCGCGAGACCCTGACCCGGCTGAAATGGAACAAGAGCCGGGCGGCGGCAGAGCTGGGCCTCAGCCGGGTGGGCCTGCGGGCCAAGATCGAACGCTATGGGATATCCGAACCCGGCAAGACCGCCGTGTCGGACCGCGAGGAGGAGGACTGAACATGTGCCTGGGAATCCCCGGACAGATTGTCGAGATCACCGATGCGCCGCGCATGATGGCCATGGCCGAGGTGTCGGGCGTGCGGCGCGAGGTCAACGTGGCCTGCATCGCCCAGGGGCCGCTGGCCGGGCTGATCGGCAAATGGGCGCTGATCCATGTGGGCTTCGCCATGAGCGAGATCGACGAGGACGAGGCCGCCAAGACGCTGGAAGCCCTGCGCGGTCTGGGCGAGGCGCAGGAAACGCTCGAGGCGATGGCGGCGGGCGACGCGGCATTGGAGGGACGGTCATGAAATACGCTGACGAATTCCGCGACCCCAAGGCGGCGCGCGCCCTGCTGGACCGGATCGCGGTCGTGGTCGACCAGATCGGCGCCACGGCGGAACGGCCAGTGTCGATCATGGAGATCTGCGGCGGGCACACCCATGCGATCTTTCGCTATGGGCTGGACAAGCTGACGCCGCCGGGGATCGAATTCATCCACGGGCCGGGCTGTCCGGTCTGCGTGCTGCCGATGAGCCGGGTGGATGAATGCGTCGAACTGGCCGAACAGCCGGGCGTGATCTTTACCACTTTCGGCGATGCGATGCGGGTGCCCGGCACGCGCAAGTCGCTGTTGCAGGCCAAGGCCGACGGGGCGGATATCCGCATGGTCTATTCGCCGCTGGACGCGCTGGAAATCGCCCGCCGCAACCCTGACCGACAGGTGGTGTTCTTCGGGCTGGGGTTCGAAACGACCACGCCCTCGACCGCGCTGTCGATCCAGCAGGCCGCCGCCGAGGGGCTGGAGAATTTCAGCGTCTTTTGCAACCACATCACCGTGCCGCCGCCGATCCGGGCGCTGCTGGACGATCCGCACATGACGCTGGACGGGTTCGTGGGGCCGGGGCATGTGTCGATGGTGATCGGCGTGCACCCTTATGATTTCATTGCCGAAACCTATGGCAAGCCGCTGGTTGTGGCGGGGTTCGAGCCGCTGGATCTGTTGCAATCGGTCCTGATGGTGCTGGAACAGATCCGCGATGGCCGGGCCGAGATCGAAAACCAATATGCCCGCGTGGTGCCCGAACATGGCAACCCGGTCTCGCTGGCCGCGATTGCCGATGTCTACGAGGAACGGCCCAGTTTCGAATGGCGCGGTCTGGGCGAGATCGACGCCAGCGGGCTTCGGATCCGGGGCCGATACGCCGCGTTTGACGCCGAAGAGAAATTCGGCATCGGCTATGGCGCGGGGCCGCGCGCGGTGGCCGAGCCCGAGGGCTGTGCCTGTGGCGCGGTGATGACGGGCCGGATGAAACCGGTGGAGTGTCCGAATTTCGGCACCGGCTGCACGCCGGAAATGCCGCTGGGGGCGCTGATGGTCAGCTCCGAGGGGGCCTGTGCGGCCTATTACCAATATGGCGGCGCGCGCGCGGCCACGGCGGCGGAATAGGGGGCGGCGATGAATGCGATGACACCGCCCATGCGCGACACCCGCGTGACCCTGTCCCATGGCGGCGGCGGCAAGGCGATGCGCGAACTGATCGACAGCGTTTTCACCGCCGTGTTCGAACCCGACGGGACCGAGGATCAGGCCCGGCTGATGGACGCGGCGCTTCAGGTGCCGGGCGCAAGGCTGGCCTTTACCACCGACGGGTTCGTCGTCGATCCGGTGGAGTTTCCCGGCGGCGATATCGGCAAGATCGCGGTCTGCGGCACGGTCAATGACCTGGCCGTGGGCGGGGCGCGGCCGTTGTGGCTGTCGGCGGCCTTCATCATCGAAGAGGGGACCGAGATCGCGCTTCTGCGCCGGGTCGTCGCCTCGATGCGGGCCGAGGCCGACAAGGCGGGCGTGCGCATCGTGACCGGCGACACCAAGGTGGTCGGGCGCGGGATGGCCGATACGCTGTTCGTGACCACGTCGGGCGTGGGCGTCATCCCGCCCGACCGGCATCTGGCCGCCGACCGCGTGCGCCCGGGCGATCTGGTGCTGGTCAACGGGATGCTGGGCGATCACGGCGCGGCGATCCTGGCGGCGCGGGGCGATATGGCGCTGTCGGCGCCGATCCGCTCCGATTGCGCCGGGCTGGGCCACCTGATGGAGGCCGTGCTGGCCGCCGCCCCGGGCATGCGCGCGTCGCGCGACGCGACACGCGGCGGGGTGGCATCGGTCCTGAACGAGGTCGCCGAGGCCGCCGGTGTGGGGATCGAGATCGACGAGACCGCGCTGCCGCTGCGCCCCGAGGTCAAGGGCACGTGCGAGATCCTGGGCCTGGACCCGCTTTACCTGGCCAACGAGGGAACGCTGGCGCTGTTCGTGCCCGCAGATCAGGCCGACGCCGCGCTGGCGGCGATGCGCGCGCGCCCCGAAGGACAGGCCGCCACGGTGATCGGACAGGTGATCGAAGGGCCCGCGGGACGGGTCAGCATGCGCACGCTGTTCGGCGGCGCCCGCATCGTCGACATGCTGGTGGGTGAGCAGTTGCCGCGGATCTGCTAGGGTCCTGACCCTAGGCGCCGCCGCCCCCCGCGCCACACATGAAAAAGCGCGCCCCGCAGGGCGCGCGCATTCGGCATCAGGGTGGGGGTCTGTTCAGACCTCGTTTACCAGCTGTTGCTTGGCCTCGGCCAGAAGCTCGACCATCTTGGTGCGGATGGTGGTTTCATCGGCCAGCTCGCCCAGATCGGCCGACACCTTGCGGAAGACGTCCTCGTGGCCGGCTTCCTCGAAATCCGATTTGATGACTTCGGCGGCATAGGCGGCCGCGTCGTCACCGGTCTTGCCCATCAGGCCGGCCGCCCACAGGCCAAGCAGCTTGTTGGCGCGGGCCTGGGCCTTGAACTTCATCTCTTCGTCATGGGCAAACTTGTTCTCGAATGCGTTTTCGCGTTCGTCGAAAGTGGTCATGTCGTCCTCGTCGGGTCACTTTTCGCGTTCTTCACTGATATGCCCGTCCGCGCCCTGTGCTGCAAGGAGAGATTTGGCCACCCTGCCGTCGGGACTGTTTCGGGGATTGCCACAGTCATTTCGCCACCGTGACACAGTTTCGACGCGGTTCGGGGTCAGCGTGCCCGCACGGTTTTCCCAAAGGAGTGTTGAGATGGGTCTTTTTTCGAAGTTACGCAGCGGCGGTGGCGCGCAGGGTTCCGAAGCTTACGCGACCGCCAAGGCGGTGATCACGCCGGCGGTTCTGGCCATGGTGGCCGACGGGTCGGTGGATGACGCCGAACTGATCCAGATCCAGAACATGTGCGCGTTCAGCCCGATCTTTCTGGCCATCGGGGCCGATCAGACCAAGAAGGCGATCCACGAGGCCCTGGATGAGCTGAAGACCAAGGGCGCCGCCGCGGCCATCGACGCAAGCGCACAGGCGCTGTCGCCGAAGCTGCGCGAAACGGCGCTGTGCTTTGCCATTCGCGTGACCCTGGCCGACGGCGTTCTTGACGAGGGCGAGAAGACCGCCATCATCGGCACCGCACAGCGTCTGGACGTGCCGCCCGAGGTGTTCCAGAAGATCTTCGATGTGGTCGTGATGATGCAGCGCCACGCGGGCGTCTGACATGGCGGCGGCCGAACGGTACAGCGACCGGCGGGTGAACGAGGATTTCACCTGCTATGTGCTGCTGAACGAGCCGCTGCAAGCCGACGTGGCCGAGATCCTGGCGGCCCTGCGCGAGGATTTCCCCACGCTCGACTGGCCCGACCCGGCCTTTCCCGGGCCGTCGGGCCCGTTCGACACCAATGCGGGCACCAGCCTGGTCTGGGGCGACGGGGTGCGGCTCAGCCTGATTGCCGGGGCAGGGCGCTGTTCGGTGGCTTTCGACTATGACAAGAGCCTGCTGTTTCCCGGCGCGCAACAGGCGGTGGCAGACCATCGCAGCTACCTGTCGATCAGCGCGGGCTCGGCGGGTCCCGACCTGGTGGACCGGTTCCGGGCCGCCCGGCGCATGACCTGTTTCGCGGCGCTTTTCGCCAAGCTGCCCATCTGCACGGCGGTTTATCTGTCCAACAGCGACGGTATCGTGGCCCCGTCCCAATGGGTCGCGGCGGCGGACAAGGCGCTGGCGGACGATTTTCCCATCGAACACTGGATCAGCTTTCCGCTGACCCGCTATGGCGCCGATGATGACGGCCCGCCGCCGGTGACGTGCAACACGATCGGGATGGCGGCGTTCAACGGCCGCGAGATCCTGGTGCCGCAGGCCCGCATCCCGGCGGGCGATGTCGCGGGGCTGGCGATGGGGGCGGTGTGGCTGCAGGTGGTCAGCGGCAACAGCTTCGGCGACGGCAACACCTTCGGGGTCGAGGACGAACCGGCCCGGGCGCGGATGCGTTTCCTGCCCGAAGGTCCGCGCGCGCAGACCGACACCTGGGTGCTGCTGGACAAAAGCTGCCGCCTGGACGAGATGGCGCTTTTCGGCGAACGCCAGAGCCGGCCGGCCCCCGAAGGCCATGACAACCGGATCCAGCCGCGCCCCGATCACCTGAAACAGCTTTTGCGCGCGTCCCGAACCGGGCGCGGCCCGGGATCGGGCGGCGCGTAATTGGGCAGACCCGATGGCTGTGCGGTACGCAAATGCCGCGCAGCTTGCCCCTTTGGCCCGCATGGCCTAAGTACCGGCGCACGAGGCTGGGGCAGCTGATTCCCGGCCGATTCCCAATTTGGAGAGCCCATGGCGCGCCGCAAGAAGCTCTATGAGGGCAAGGCCAAGATCCTGTACGAAGGCCCCGAACCCGGAACGCTGGTCCAGTATTTCAAGGATGACGCAACCGCGTTCAACGCCGAGAAAAAGGCGACGATCGAAGGGAAGGGCGTGTTGAACAACCGCCTGAGCGAATTCTTCATGAACGGGCTGAACCAGATCGGTGTGCCCACCCATTTCATCAAGCGCATCAACATGCGCGAACAGCTGATCAAATCGGTCGAGATCATTCCGCTGGAAGTGATCGTGCGGAACTTTGCCGCCGGGTCGATGGCCAAGCGCCTGGGCCTGGAAGAGGGAACGCCGCTGCCGCGTCCGATCATCGAATTCAGCTACAAGGACGATGCCCTGGGCGACCCGCTGGTGCCCGAGGAATACATCATCGCCTTTGGCTGGGCCAGCCAGCAGGATCTGGACGACATCGTGGCGCTGGCGCTGCGTGTGAACGACTATATGTCCGGTGTGATGTATGGCGTCGGCATCAAGCTGGTGGATTTCAAGATCGAGATCGGCCGCATCTGGGAAGGCGATTTCATGCGCCTTGTGGTGGCTGACGAGATCAGCCCCGACAGCTGCCGCCTGTGGGACATCAAGACCGGCCAGAAACTGGACAAGGACGTGTTCCGCCGCGATCTGGGCAATCTGACCGACGCCTATACCGAGGTCGCCCGCCGTCTGGGCGTGATGCCCAGCAACGTCACCCACGCCACCAAGCCCACGCTGATCAACTGAAAGGGACCCGACCGATGAAAGCCCGCGTTTATGTCATGCTGAAAGACGGCGTTCTGGATCCCCAGGGCGAGGCCGTGCGCCACGCGCTTGGCACGCTGGGCTTTGGCGGCGTCGAAGGGGTCCGCCAGGGCAAGGTGATCGAGCTGGACCTGGCCGAGGGCACCAGCGAGGAAGCGGTCAAGGAGATGTGCGAGAAGCTGCTCGCCAACACCGTGATCGAACGCTACGACGTGGAGATCGCCTGATGCGTGCGGCGGTCATCCAGTTTCCCGGATCGAACTGCGACCGCGACATGGCGGTGGCGCTGAAACAGGTGGCCGGCAACGGCCAGGTCGAAACCGTCTGGCACAAGGATCACGATCTGCCCGACGGGCTGGACATCGTGGCGGTGCCGGGGGGGTTCTCGTTCGGCGATTACCTGCGTTGCGGCGCGATTGCCGCGCAATCCCCGATTGCCCGCGCCATCGTCGATTTCGCGAAACGGGGCGGCTATGTGCTGGGGGTCTGCAACGGGTTTCAGGTGCTGACCGAAACCGGGCTGCTGCCGGGCGCACTGATGCGCAATGCGAACCTGAAATTCGTCTGCAAACCCGTTGCGCTGACGGTGGAAACCACCGATAGCGGCTTCACCTCGGGCTATGGCAAGGGACAGGTCGTGACCTATCCCGTGGCACATCACGACGGCAATTATTTCGCCGATGACGACATGATCGCGCGGCTGAATGCCGAGGATCGCGTCGCCTTCCGCTATGTCGACAATCCCAACGGATCGCGGGACGACATCGCCGGGATCCTGTCGGAAAACCGCCGGGTTCTGGGGCTGATGCCGCATCCCGAACGTGCGCTGGAAACCGCCCATGGCAACACCGATGGGGCGGTGGTTTTCCGCTCATTGCTGGATGCGATGGCGATTGCGTGACGGGCGGCGCTTGAGCCCTTAGGGGGCTCGGAATATTGTCAGCGGATGGAGACTGACAAAACCGGCGCTGCGCCGGTCAAGAAATCCAGCCTGGGGTGGCGTGTCCGGACGCTTGTCATCGCGCTGATCTTTATCGCGGTGGCGCTGGTCTGGATCACCAACAACCTGTTGACGCAGCGCTTCACCGAGGTGACGCGCAACCGCGCCGAGGTGCGGCTGGCGCTGTATACCGGCAACGTGCTGAGCGAGCTGCAGCGCGCGTCGGTCGTGCCGCTGTTGCTGTCGCAGGACCCGACCCTGATCGGGGCGTTGAACTCCGGCGATTTCACCGTCACCACGCAGCGGCTGATTTCCTATCTGGACGAGATCGGCGCCGCGTCGCTGACGCTGCTGGATCAAAGCGGGCGGGTCGTGGCGGCGACCGATCGCAACCTGATCGGCGCCAACCAGCGCAACCTGGCCTACTTCGTCGAGGCGCAGCGCGCCAATGACACCGTGTTCCTGACCAGCGCGCACGAGAATGGCGGGTACGAATTCACCTATTCCCGGCGGCTGACCAGCGACCGGCAGGGGATCGGCGTGATCGTGGTCAAGGTCGACATGGCCAAGCTGGAACGCAGCTGGGCCAATATCGCCGACGCGGTGACCGTCACCAACAGCGAAGGCACGATCATCCTGTCGACCGAGCCCACCTGGCGCGGCCGCACCCTGAGCCAGGCGCTGGCCACCCGGCCCGAGCCGAACGCGATCACCCGGGCGATTTCGGCGACCTCGGATTGGACCACGTCGCCCGACGCCTATATCGCCGGTCAGGCCGTCATGCGGAACGAGGCGCGGATCCCGTTCCAGGGCTGGAAGCTGATTTCCTTCACCAACTACAACTCGGTGCGCGAGCGGGTGAACGGCGTTCTGGCGCTGGAAATCATGGCCTTTGCGATCCTGCTGGCGCTGACCTTCTACATGCTGTCGCGGCGGGCGCAGTCGCGGTCGGCCTTCTTCCAGCGGGAATCGGCCGAGCTGCGCCAGCTGAACGCCCGGCTCCAGCGCGAGATCGCGGAACGCGAGCGGGCCGAGAAGAACCTGGAAGTGGCCGAGCAGAGCCTGGCGCAAAGCTCGAAACTGGCGGCCCTGGGCGAAATGTCGGCCGCGGTCAGCCACGAGCTGAACCAGCCGTTGGCGGCGATGAAGACCTATCTGGCCGGTGCGCGGCTGCTGTTGCAGCGCAAACGCTCGGACGAGGCGCTGTCGTCCTTCCAGCGGATCGACGACCTGATCGAACGCATGGGCGCCATCACGCGGCAGCTGAAAAGCTATGCCCGCAAGGGCGGCGAGGCGTTCGAGCCGCTGGATTTCAAGGCCTCGATCTCGTCGGCGCTGTCGATGATGGAGCCGCAGCTGAAATCGCGCAAGATCGACATCACCCGCACCCTGCCGCGCGAGCCGGTGATGGTGATGGCCGACAAGGTGCGGCTGGAACAGGTGATCATCAACCTTCTGCGCAACGCGCTGGACGCCACCAAGCTGACCGAGGACGCACAGATCGACCTGATCCTGTCGGCCGGCGAAACGGCGACCTTTACCGTGCGCGACAACGGCCACGGCATCGACAACCTCGATGACCTGTTCGAGCCGTTCTACACCACCAAGCAGCCCGGCGACGGTGTCGGGCTGGGGCTGGCCATTTCGTCGGGGATCGTCAGCGATCTGGGCGGACGTCTGACTGCGCGTAACGGCCGGTCGGGCGGGGCTGTATTCGAAATTCAGCTTCCCATATTGGGTGAAGAAATCGAAGCGGCTGAATAAGCCGTGTGAAGAAAGGGTAGGGGCCGATGTCACGGTCTATGAAAATCGCCATCGTCGACGATGAACAGGACATGCGCCAATCGATCAGCCAGTGGCTGGCGCTCAGCGGGTTCGACACCGAAACCTATGCCTCGGCGCAGGACGCGCTGAAGGTGATCGGGCCGGAATTTCCGGGCATCGTCGTCAGCGATATCAAGATGCCGGGCATGGACGGCATGGCGTTCCTGAAGAAGTTGATGAGCCTGGACAGCACGCTGCCGGTCATCATGATCACCGGCCATGGCGACGTGCCGATGGCGGTCGAGGCGATGCAGCTGGGCGCCTATGATTTTCTGGAAAAGCCGTTCAACCCCGACCGGATGACCGAACTGGCCAAACGCGCCAGCCAGACCCGCCGGCTGCAACTGGACAACCGGGCGCTGCGGCGCGAGCTGTCCGATGGCACCGTGCTGATGAAGAAGCTCATCGGCTCCAGCCCCGTGATGGAGCGGCTGCGCGAGGATATCCTGGATCTGGGCCAGGCGGACGGCCATGTGCTGATCGACGGCGAGACCGGGACCGGCAAGACGCTGGTGGCACATGCGCTGCACGCGGTGGGGCCGCGGGCGGGCAAGAAATTCGTGCAACTGTCCTGTGCCGCCCATGACGAGGATACGCTGGCCGCCAAGCTGTTCGGTCCGATCAGCGATGGTACGACCCTGCCGCTGATCGAAGAGGCCCGCGGCGGGACGCTGTGTCTTGAGGATATCGAGGCGCTGCCGCAAACGTTGCAGGCGCGGCTTCTGACCGTGATCAACGAACAGGGCAGCCCGGCGGAAACCCGCATCATCGCCGTCAGCAACCTGCAGGAACAGGACAAGACCTGCGAGGACGTGCTGCGCCCGGACCTGTTCTATCGCCTGGCCGCGATGCGGATCACCCTGCCGCCGCTGCGCCAGCGGGGCGAGGATATCCTGACGCTGTTCACCCGCCTGTCGGACCAGTTCGCCGAGGAATACGGCTGCGACGCCCCCGAGGTCAGCGCGCAGGAAGCCGCCCAACTGTTGCAGGCCCCCTGGCCGGGCAATGTGCGCCAGCTGATCAACGTGGCCGAACGCGCGGTGCTGCAGAACCGGCGCGGCTCTGGCACCATCGCCAGCCTGCTGATGGCCGATAACGAGGAAACCCAGCCGGTGATGACCACCGAGGGCAAGCCGCTGAAGGAATATGTCGAGGCGTTCGAGCGGATGCTGATCGACAACACGATGCGCCGCCACAAGGGCTCGATCGTCAATGTGATGGACGAACTTTGCCTGCCAAGACGCACCCTGAACGAGAAAATGGCGAAATACGGCCTCAGCCGATCCGACTATCTCTGACCGTCGGGTCGAAAAAGGCCATTGTATTCCCCCGGCTTCTGCCGCTAAGGTTGTTCGAAGGCATATCGGTTTCACACCGACCGCGCCTTTTTTAAAGTTTTACTGCGCCTTGGCACCGGTGGGCCGCTTGCGGGTCACGTGTAAAGAAGCTGCAGAGAATGGCCTCCGGGCCGCTGAATTTCCGCCCCTACAGGTGGGACATAAACAAATGCCCGACGGGCATTGGAGACAAACCGCGATGGAACGCGTGAGCATGGACAGGCACGAAAACGGCAGGCTGAATGCCTTTGCCGGGCGCCCCATGACTTGCGCAATCGCCCGAACAAGACACCACCCGCAGCCCCTGCGCCCGACCGGGCACAGGGGTTTGCCGCGGTGCAAAGAGACAATATGGCTAAGAAAATGCTCATCGACGCCACCCACGCGGAAGAGACCCGCGTTGTCGTGGTGGACGGAAACAAGGTTGACGAATTCGACTTCGAAAGCGTCAACAAACGGCAACTCGCCGGCAACATCTATCTGGCAAAGGTAACGCGGGTCGAACCCTCGCTTCAGGCCGCGTTCGTGGATTACGGCGGCAATCGGCATGGGTTCCTGGCGTTCTCGGAAATCCATCCCGATTACTATCAGATCCCTGTGGCCGACCGCGAGGCGCTGCTGGCCGAGGAACGCGAACTGGCCCGCGCCGCGGCCGAGGATGAAAACGACAGCCCCAAGCCCAAGCGGTCGCGCTCGCGCCGGTCGCGCAGCAAGGCGGCATCGGCCAAGTCCAAGGATGCGGTCGAAACCCGCGAGGTGACCGATCCGATCCCCGGCATGGATGTCGTGGATCTGGACGAGGACAAGACCGACAGCGATCTGGTCGACGCGGTCAGCGATGACACCCCCCAGGAGGCCCCGGCGACCGAGGACAAAGCGACCGAGGCCAAGGCTCCCGAGACCGGCGAGGACACCGCCCGCGACACCGCCGATCAGGCAGCCGACAAGGCCGATGACGACGATGCGTCCGAGGATGACGACACCACCGAAGCCGCGGGCGATCTGCCCGACGCGGCGGCCCGCGACGACGCCATCGAGGATGTCGCCGACGAGGACGTGACCGAAGAGATCCGCCCGCGCAAACCCCGCGCGCGCCGCTACAAGATCCAGGAGGTCATCAAGGTCCGCCAGATCCTGCTGGTGCAGGTCGTCAAGGAAGAGCGCGGCAACAAGGGTGCGGCGCTCACCACCTATCTGTCGCTGGCCGGGCGCTATTGCGTGCTGATGCCCAACACCGCCCGTGGCGGCGGGATCAGCCGCAAGATCACCAACGCCACCGACCGCAAGAAGCTGAAGGAAATCGCGTCCGAGATCGAGGTGCCCGAAGGCGCCGGTCTGATCATCCGCACGGCCGGTGCCAAGCGCACCAAGGCCGAGGTCAAGCGCGACTATGAATACCTGATGCGGCTGTGGGAACAGATCCGCGAACTGACCCTGAAATCCATCGCGCCCGCGCCCATCTATGAAGAGGGCAACCTGATCAAGCGCACGATCCGCGACCTTTATAACCGCGAGATCGACGAGGTGCTGGTCGAGGGCGAGGCCGGCTATCGCGTGGCCAAGGATTTCATGAAAATGATCATCCCGTCCCACGCCAAGAACGTGAAACAGTATATCGACCCGATGCCGCTTTTCGCGCGCTATCAGGTCGAAAGCTATCTGTCGTCGATGTTCAACCCGACGGTTCAGCTGAAATCGGGCGGCTATATCGTGATCGGCGTGACCGAGGCGCTGGTGGCGATCGACGTGAACTCTGGCCGGGCCACCAAGGAAGGCTCGATCGAGGAAACGGCGCTGAAGACCAACCTGGAGGCCGCCGAAGAGGTCGCCCGCCAGCTGCGTCTGCGCGACCTGGCCGGTCTGATCGTGATCGACTTCATCGACATGGAAGAGCGGAAGAACAACGCCGCCGTCGAAAAGCGCCTGAAGGACCGGTTGAAGACCGACCGCGCCCGCATTCAGGTGGGCCGCATCTCGGGCTTTGGCCTGCTGGAGATGAGCCGCCAGCGCCTGCGCCCCGGCATGATCGAGGCGACGACGCAGCCGTGCCCGGCCTGTCACGGCACCGGCCTGATCCGGTCGGATGACAACCTGGCCCTGTCGGTCCTGCGCCAGCTGGAAGAGGAATGCGTGCGCGGCCGCAGCAAGGAATTGCTGGTCAAGGCGCCCGTGGGCATCGTCAACTACCTGATCAATCAGAAGCGCGAACATATCGCCCAGATCGAGGCGCGCTATGGCGTGGCGATCCGGCTGGAGGCTGACGGTCACCTGATCAGCCCCGATTTCAGCATCGAACGGTTCAAGACCGCGACCCGGCATGTGCCCGCGCCCTCGGCGCCGGTGATTTCCATCGATACCTCGGATCTGGACATGCCCGAGGAGGTCGAGGTCGAGGCCGAAGCGCCCGATACCGGCGAGACCGGCGATGCACCCGCGCCCAAGAAGCGCCGCCGCCGCCGCCGCCGCAAGAAAAGCAGCAACGGTGCCGATGGCAACGGGGCAGAGGGCAACACTGCCGAGGCCGCTGAAAACGCCGATGCCGCACAGGCCGAGGGCGACGACAGCCCCGCCACCGACGGGGCGGATGCCGCGACCGATGCCGTCGAAGCGCCCGCCGCCGACGCGGCCGAGGCCCCCGCTGCCGAGGAATCCGCCGAGGCGCCGAAGAAGAAGGCACCGCGCAAGCGCACCCGCAGCAAGAAGACCGCCGACAAGCCCGAGGCAGAGGCAGAAGCCGAAACTGCCGACAGCGCGGAACCTGCGGAGCCCGCCGAGGCGGCGACCGAAGACGCGCCCGAGGCCGAACCGGCCCCCAAGAAGACGCCGCGCAAGCGTGTCAGCCGCAAGAAAAAGCCCGAGGAGGCCGCGGCGGATGTAACGCCCGAACCCGCGCCCGAGGAACCGGTGGCCGCGGAAACGCCCGCGCCCGAACCGGCGGCTGAGCCTGTCGCTGCGGCAGAGCCGGAACCGGCCCCCGAGCCGGTCGCCACTGCAGAGCCGGAACCCGCGCCGGAACCAGAACCCGCGCCGGAACCGGAGCCGGAACTGGTCACGAGCGACGAGGCCGACGATGACAAGCCCAAGCGTCGTGGCTGGTGGTCGCTGGGCCGCTGATCCGACAGGCAACACACACCGATAACAGGGCCGGGGGTATTCCCCGGCCCTTGTCATTGGCGGGGTTGTGACAATTTTCCACGGCAATGTGAGCGCGCGGCAGGTGACGGCGCCCACCGGACAGGATATCTGGGGTCAGGCAAGGAGACCGCATGTTTGGAATCGAGCTGATCGACGCCGGGATGATCCCGGCCATGACCGTGGCGTTGATCGCCGGGCTGATCAGCTTTCTGTCGCCCTGCGTTCTGCCCATCGTGCCGCCCTATCTGGCCTATATGGGCGGGATTTCGATGAACGAGATGTCCGAAAACACCCAGGCGCGCCGTGGCGTGATGCTGGCGGCGCTGTTCTTCGTTCTGGGGCTGTCCACCGTGTTCCTGCTGCTGGGCTTCACGGCCTCGGCCTTTGGGGCGTTCTTCCTGCAAAACCAGGATTGGTTCATCAAGGGCGCGGGCGCGGTGGTGATGATCTTCGGCGCGCATTTCGTCGGCGTCTATCGCATCGGGTTTCTGGACCGCGAGGCACGGTTCGACGCGGGCGACCGGGGCGGCTCGGCCTTTGGCGCTTATGTGCTGGGGCTGGCCTTTGCCTTTGGCTGGACACCCTGCATCGGCCCGCAACTGGGTGCGATCCTGTCCATGGCCGCGTCCGAGGCCAGCTTGACCCGCGGCACCGTCCTGCTGGCGGTCTATGCCGCGGGGCTGGGCATTCCGTTCCTGCTGGTGGCGGCGTTCTTCCCGCGGCTGAGCGGCCTGATGGCCTGGATGAAACGCCATATGGAACGGATCGAACGCATCATGGGCCTGCTTTTGTGGACCATCGGGCTGATGATGCTGACCGGCGGCTTCACCGCGTTTTCCTATTGGCTGCTCGAGATGTTCCCGGCGCTGGCGCAGCTGGGCTGAGGCCCCCTTACTTTCGCCCTGAACGCCGGTTAGAGTTTTCGCCAGAGCAGTCGGAATGGGTCGTCGATGACAGGTGCGGTTTCACAGCCCGTCACATCGCGCCGGGTTTTCTATATCCCCGGCTATGACCCGATTCCGCCGCGCCGCTATCGCGAGCTGTACCGCCGCGAAGGCGCCGCGCAGGCCGACATCTCGGGCCACAAGATCACGCTTGGGCCGCCGCAGATCGATCATGGCGGGTTCGGCTGGCATGTCAGCGCCCTGATCGAAGGCCAACGCGTTGAGGCCGAGGTCGAGGTGCTGGTCTGGTCCGATATCGTGCGCGGCTCGATGGCGCAGGGGATCGCCGCGACCTATGGCCAGCTTGTGCGCACCGCGTGGACCTATATCCGGTCGGGCGCGCTGGGGCGGCTGATGCGGCTGCGCAAGGGGCCGGTGATCGCCGCGCTTTATCCGATCGGTATGCTGTTGCTGCAACTGGCCGTCGCGCTGGCCGTGGCGCGCGGGGCCGGGGCGCTCTTGGCACGCGGCGGGGTGCCGGGGCTGGGCTGGCTGGGGCTGGCGGCGGTCTGGCCGGTGCTGGCGTGGTTCCGGCGGCTGGATGGCCGGCTTTATGCCTATTACCTGATGCATGATTATGCCTTTGCCGCGCGCTGGGGCGGGGCAAACCCGCCCGCGCTGGACGCCCGGCTGGCCGAATTCACTGACCGCATCGCCGGGGCGCTGCGCTCGGATGTGGACGAGGTTCTGGTGGTCGGCCATTCCTCGGGCGCGCATCTGGCGGTGTCGGCGCTGGCCGATCTGATCCGCGCGGGGCAGGTGCCAGCGGATGGCCCGGCGCTGGCCTTTCTGTCGCTGGGGCAGGTGGTGCCGATGATGTCCTTCCTGCCGGGGGCCGACCGGCTGCGCGGCGATCTGGCGTTTCTGTCGGCCAGCGATCGGCTGACATGGGTGGATGTGACAGCGCCGGGCGACGGCTGTTCCTTTGCGCTTTGCGATCCCGTGGCGGTCAGCGGCGTGGCGCCGCCCGACAAGCGTTGGCCGCTGGTGATTTCGGCGGCCTTCACCCAGACGCTCAGCCCCGAAAGGTGGGCCGCGCTGCGCTGGCGGTTCTTCCGGCTGCATTTCCAGTATCTCTGCGCGTTCGATCGTCCGGGCGATTACGATTATTTCCGCATCACGGCGGGGCCACGGACGTTGGGGGCGCGGTTTGCCGGGCGCAAACCCTCGGCCAGCCGGATCGAAACCCCGCTGTCGCCGCACCGGTCGATCCGCGCATGAGCCTGCCGCCGAAACCCGCCGCGCGCCCCGAAAAGGTGTCGTTCTGGCGCTATCTGCGGCTTTTCCGCGCCGATATCCTGTCGGCGCAGCCCGAAAAGCTCTATCGCGCGAAGATGGCCGAATACCGCACGCCGTTCTTTCGGTCGTTCCTGATCAACGAACCGGATCTGATCCGCCAGGTGCTGCGCGAGCGCCCGATGGAGTTCCCGAAATCGAACCGCGTGGGCGAGGGGCTGCGCCCGCTTCTGGGCAATTCGGTCTTTCTGACCAATGGCGCGACATGGCAGCGGCAACGCCGCATCATCGGCCCCGCGTTCGAAGGCGGTCGTCTGCGCGACACGTTTCCGGCGATGCGCGATGCCGCCCGCGCCGCCGTCGCCCGACTGTACGAGGGCACGATCGAGATCGAGGCCGAGGCCAGCCATGCCGCCGCCGATGTGATCTTTCGCACGCTGTTTTCGATCCCGATCCAGCATGCGTTGGCGGCCGAGGTGTTCGACGCCTTCCGCACCTATCAGCGCAGCCAGCCGATCCTGAACCTGGCGGCCTTTCTGCCGTTGCCGCGCTGGCTGCCCCGGGGCCACCGGCGCCAGACCCGCGCGGCGGCGCGCCTGATCCGCGACCGGATCACCCGCCTGACCGCCGACCGGATGGACGCGATCCGCGCGGGCACCGCGCCCGACGATCTGGCGACCAAGATCATGACCATGCGCGACCCTGAAACGGGCGCATGCTTCGACACCGAAGAGATGGTCGATCAGGTCGCGATCTTCTTCCTGGCCGGGCACGAAACCAGCGCGGCGGCGCTGTCCTGGGCGCTCTATCTGCTTGCCACGCATCCCGACATCCAGGACCGCGCCGCCGCCGAGGTCACCGCGCTGGGGACCGAGATCACGTTTTCCGACCTGTCGCGCCTGCGCCTGACGCGCGATGTCTTCCGCGAGGCGCTGCGCCTGTATCCGCCGGTGCCGATGATGGTGCGTGCCGCAGGCGTCGAAACCCCGTTCCGCAACCGGTCCGTGCGCCGTGGTGACCAGATCGTGATCAGCCCCTGGCACCTGCACCGCAACGACCGGTACTGGGCCAATCCCGACGCGTTCGATCCCGACCGCTACACGACTCAGGCCGGGCAACAAGCCGCGCGCCAGGCCTATTACCCGTTTTCGGCCGGCCCGCGCGTCTGCCCCGGCGCGGGCTTCGCGATGCTGGAAGGGACGCTGATTCTGGCCGAGATCCTGCGCGCCTTTCATCTGGCCCCGGTCGACGGAGAAACACCGATTCCCGTCGCCTATCTGACCGTGCGTACCCGCGACGGGCTGTTTCTGACCTTGCGTCGGCGGGCGAAGTGACGCCGCGTCAGAAACTGTCGCTCCCTATATATATTGTAACAAAAACAATATGTTATAGAATATCACGACGAAAATGTGACGCTTTTCGGGCCGGTTTTCCCCGTAAGTTTCCCCGCCGCAACGGGTAACGTGATCCCCGTAGCCAGTTTCGTGGGGGAGACATGACTCAGACACGTCGCAGCAAAATCCGCATCGCCATTCCCGGATGGCGCACGCGTCCGGCACCGCCAGAGCCGGAAGCAACCCGCAAGGGCCGGATTGAGGAATTCCGCCAGGCCTTTGCCCGTGACCTGAACCCGCATGGTCACGGCGAAGAACGTCTTAGCGTGGCAGAACGCCGCCTGGCCGAAAGCAGCGCCCGCCTGCACGCGGCCCTGCGCCAGAATTAACCCTTCGGTCGCCTTTATGGCGATACCATGTTGAAAAACAACCGCAACGTGTCTAGCGTCACAGTTGAGCCAGAATCTCAAGGGGAGAGCCGGCATGAAAAATACACGAGCAAACAACGGTCTATGGGGCCTTTCTGTCCGCGCGCTGTTCGGCGGCGGTCCCGAAGCACCCGCAGCCACCGCGTCGCGGCCTGCAAAGGTGCCAATGACCAAATCCGAAATTCAGCATCTTTTCGCCCGCGAACTGGGCTATGTGCGGGATTTCTCGTCCAAGATGCAGCAGCCGGCGCTGCGCTGATCACTCCGACAGCCGCGCCGCCTCGGCCCGGTAATGATCCAGCACGAACAGCCGGATCGCCGAAGCCAGACCAACCTCCAGCCCCCGCGCCGCATCGATTTCCGCCGCCAGCTCGTTCAAGGCCAGCCCGCGCGCGGTGGCGATCTGCCGAAACGCCTCCCAGAACGGATCTTCCAGCGAAACGCTGGTGCGATGACCCTTCAGGGTCAGGGAATGCTTGCGTGGCCGGTCGGTCATGACGACCGGTTAGCACGACAGGGCCCGGCCTGTCACCGCAACAGCCGCTTCATTGTTCCACAAATACTCTGGGGGAGGCTCCGCGCGGCACGCGCGGTGACGGGGGCAACGCCCCCCTGGTCGCTATCCGTCCTCGCGCCGGTGATCGTCCAGCAGCCGCCGCGCCCGCTCATCTGCTGCCGTTTCCCGCGCCTTTTGATCCCGGCTTCGGCCGAATTTTACCGCGTTCGCATCGGCCTGCGCCTTGCGGTCGGCCCGGGCGCGGGCCTTGCGGTGCTTGTTCAGGTTGATCGGCGTCGTCATGGCACCAGTCAACGGCAATTCCCACCCGCGCGCAAGCAAAAGGGCGGCCCGATCGGACCGCCCCTTGCCGATGTCACGCCGGATCAGTCCTTGGGGCCGATCATCTGTTCGGGCCGCACCACCTTGTCAAAGGTCGCCTCGTCCACAAAGCCCAGCTTGATCGCCTCTTCCTTCAGGGTCGTGCCGTTCTTGTGCGCGGTCTTGGCCACGGTGGTGGCGTTGTCATAGCCGATGGTGGGCGCCAGCGCGGTGACCAGCATCAGGCTTTCCTTCATCAGCTTGTCGATGCGCGGCTCATTGGCCTTGATGCCCAGCAGCATCCGCTCGGTAAAGCTGTCAGCCACATCGCCCAAAAGCTGCATGGATTGCAGCAGGTTATAGGACATCATCGGGTTATAGACGTTCAGCTCGAAATGCCCTTGCGAGCCTGCGAATTTCATCGCCGCGTCATTGCCCATGACATGGGCGGCGACCTGGGTCATCGCCTCGGCCTGGGTCGGGTTCACCTTGCCGGGCATGATCGACGAGCCGGGCTCGTTTTCGGGCAGGATCAACTCGCCCAGACCCGAACGCGGGCCCGAGCCCAGGAAGCGGATGTCATTGGCGATCTTGTACATCGCGCCCGCGACAGTGGCCAAGGCGCCCGACATGAAGACCATCGCGTCATGGGCGGCCAGCGCCTCGAACTTGTTGGGCGCGGTGACGAAGGGCAGGCCGGTGATTTCCGCCATGTTGGCGGCCACGGTCTCGCCCCAGCCTTTTTGCGTGTTCAGCCCGGTGCCGACGGCGGTGCCGCCTTGCGCCAGCTCATAGATACCCGGCAGCGCGGCCTCGATGCGCGCGATGCCCTGACGGATCTGATGGGCATAGCCCGAGAATTCCTGCCCCAGCGTCAGCGGGGTGGCGTCCTGGGTGTGGGTCCGGCCGATCTTGATGATGTCCTTGAACTCGGCCGATTTCGCCTCCAGCCCCTCGGCCAGCTTGGTCAGGCCGGGCAGCAGCACGTCGCGCACGGTCATCGCGGCGGCCACATGCATCGCGGTGGGGAAGGTGTCGTTCGACGACTGACCCATGTTGCAATGATCGTTGGGATGCACCGGATCCTTGGACCCGATCACGCCGCCCAGGATCTCGATCGCGCGGTTGGCGATCACCTCGTTGGCGTTCATGTTCGATTGCGTGCCCGAACCCGTCTGCCACACGACCAGCGGAAAGTTGTCGTCGAACTGGCCCGCGACGACCTCGCCCGCGGCCTGGATGATGGCATCGGCCAGCTTGGTGTCCAGCTTGCCCGAGGCCTTGTTGGCCTGCGCACAGGCCTTCTTGACCACCCCCAGCGCGCGCACGATCGCGACGGGCTGCTTTTCCCAGCCGATGGGAAAGTTCATGATCGAGCGCTGCGTCTGCGCGCCCCAGTATTTGTCGGTGGGAACTTCCAGCGGGCCGAAGCTGTCGGTTTCGGTGCGGGTGTCGGTCATCAGGGCCATCCTCCGGTATAGCGTCGCAGAAGGCTATAAGCGGGTGGCGCGGGCTTGACAATCTGCCGGGGCGGGGTTTGCGCTATCAGGCCGGTCTGGCGGCTTATTTGCGGAAACTGTCCAGGCTGACGACCTCGGCGTCGGCATGGGCCGGCGCGTCGGGTTCCTCGGGCGGCAGCGGCTCTTCGGGCGCGTCATCCTCGTCGTCGTCCTGGGTTTCGAACCGCAGGCCGAATTCCACCGACGGATCGACAAAGGTGCGGATCGCGTCATAGGGGATGTGCAGAGGCTCGGGCTGGTCGCCGAAATTCAGCGTGATCGAAAAGGCGTCCTCGCCGACCGTCAGGTTATCGAACCAGTGCTGGACCACCACCGTCATCTCCTCGGGGTAGCGGGCGCTTAGCCATTCGGCGATCTGCACATCGGGATGGGTGGTGTCGAAGGTGATGAAGAAATGGTGCTGGCCCGGCAATTCGCCGTCACGCTCGATCTGCTGCAGGACCTGTTTGATCAGGCCGCGCATGGCATTGTGCATCAGGTTGCCATAGTCGATTTCGTTCGGCATCTCGGACCCCGTTCGTTTCGCACAGCATAGGCGATTCTGATGGGTTGAAAAGGGGCAGGCCGGAATTTGATCCCTCAGCTCAGAACGCCGCCCAAAAGCCCCGCCACCGCCATCAGCGCCAGCACCGGCAAAAGCGGCCAGCGGCGCCACAAAAGCAGCCCCGCCGCCACCGCCGCCAGCGCCAAGGTCAGCGGTTCGATCGTCTGTGGATCGGGCAGGGCCAGCCGCAACGGCCCCGCGCGCCAGGTGGTCACCTGCGTGAAAAAGACATGCAACGCGAACCAGATCGACAGGTTCAGGATCACGCCGACCACGGCCGCCGTCACACAGTTCAGCGCGCCCGACAGCCGGGGCAGCGTGGCCAGCCGGTCGATAAAGGGCGCCCCGGCGAAGATCCACAGGAAACACGGCATGAACGTCACCCACAGCGTGACCAGCGCGGCCAGGGTGCCCAGCCACAGCCCGCCCGCCTTGAACCCCGCCAGGAACCCCACGAATTCCGTCACCAGGATCAGCGGGCCGGGTGTGGTTTCGGCCAGCCCCAGCGCATCCATCATCTCGGGCGTGCTCAGCCAGCCGCGAATGGTCACGACCTCTTGCGTCATATAGGCCAGCACCGCATAGGCGCCGCCAAAGGTCACCACGGCGAGTTTCGAGAAAAACAGCGCCAGCTGCGGCAGGATACCGGGCGCCAGGATGGTCAGTGCTGCCACCGGCGCCAGCCACAGCGCGCCCCAGATCAGCACGGTGCGCATCAGTCTGGGTTTCGCGGCGGGGGCAGGGGCGGTGGCCGTCGACCCGGGCGCCGTGGTCAGATAGCCGTAAAGCGCGGCCAGCCCGATCAGCAGCGGGAACGGCACCCCAAGCGCGAAAATCCCGACAAAGGACAGCCCCGCGATCGCCCAGCGGTCGGGGCCGTGCAGCGCGCGTCTGGCGACCTTCAGCAGCGCCTCGATCACGATGATGACGACCGTGGCCTTGATCCCCAGGAACAGCGCCTGAAACAGCGGCAGCGCGCCATAGGTGGCGTAAAGCGCCGCCAGCGCCAGCATCACCAGCGCGCCGGGCAGCACGAACAGCGCGCCCGCCAGCACCCCGCCCGGCACCCCGCGCAGGCGCCAACCGGCATAGGTGGCCAGCTGCATCGCCTCGGGGCCCGGCAGCAGCATACAGAAGCTGAGCGCGCGCAGGTACTGATCCTCGGTCAGCCAGGGGCGGTCCTCGACCAGTTCGCGGTGCATCACGGCGATCTGGGCCGCCGGGCCGCCAAAGGACAGGATGCCGATCCGGCCGAAAATGCGGGTCATCTGACCCCAGTCTGGTGCGCCCATGGCTCAGCCCCGTAGCCCGGGCCAGTCATGGCCCTCGTCGACCCCTTCGCGGGCCCAGCGATAAAGCGCGTCATAAAGGACCATGCCGGCCCCCAGCTGCGCCTGATCGTCCTTGTACGCGCGGGAAAGCCCCACGGAAAGGGCCAGCAGGCCCGCGCATTGCGGCGCCAGGTCGTGGCGGTTGGTGTCGGCGCCCCGGATCACGGTCGCCATACGGTCCAGCGCCGGGTCGCGCAGGCCGAAAAGATCCAGCATCGTGTCGAAACTGCACAACGCGCCCCGGTGGCTGAAGGCGACATCTTCGACATCGAACGGGGTCGCGCCGAACCGGTCGGCCACATCCCGCACGGCGGCGGGGGACACGAACAGGACCCGCGCCCTTGGATCGACGAAACGCCGGATCAGCCAGGGGCAGGCGATGCGGTCGATCCTGGGCCGGTGGCGCGTGACCCACAGCGTCTCATCGCTGGGCGGGACCGGGATCGCGGCGGCGTTGACCATCGGCGCCCCGGCCGCAGCCCAGGCCCGCTTGCCGCCGTCCAGATACTCGGCCGGTGTGCCATCGGCCCGCAACCAGGCCACGACACCCTGGCTGAGCTTCAGCCCCTTCTGACAGGCAATGACTGCCGCGCGGCCGCCCAGGCGCGCCCGCAGGCCGGGCAGGTCGGTATGGGCGTGGCGCAGCGCCCCCGGGATCAGGCGCGGGTCGGCGTCGAAATCGGGGTCGATGCAGACATCGACGATCACCGGCGCGGCGGGGGTGCCGATCAGCCGGGACAGTTGGGAAACGGAAATCGCGTTCAGGACAGCCATGATGCATCCTCCATCGACATGGATAGGGATGCGAAGCTTGGGCTGGCGCCTCACGGGGTGTTCGCAAGCGACCCCATGGCCCGATCAGAGCGCGGCGCCGCCCGGCTGTCAAGCGGCGATGGTACCGGTCAGGAACATCGCCATCGCGTCCTCGGGCAACAGGCCCACCTGTTCGAAAAAGGCGAAATAGTCGAACTGGTTGAACGCCTCGGCGATCTTGTCGCCCTCGAACCGCGCCATGATCTGCCCTTGCAGCTTCACGTTCTGGCCGGTCTGGGTGGTGCCCTTCAGCGTGATCACCGTGGCCAGCCAGTCGTCCTTTTCCATGGTCGGGCTCAGTTCGAAACTGCCATCCTCCAGAAAGCCGCGAAACGCCTCGACCAAGGTCTTGATGTCGGTGGCGCCGACCACGTCATTGGCCATGAAGCCCGCCGCGGCGGCTTCGGCGGTGAAAAAGTCGTCAACGGCCGACAGATCGCCCTTGAGCCAGACCCGTTCATAAAAGGCCTGAAGTATTTCGGATTTGGTCATCTTGCATCCCCTGATCGCAAAAACACGGCCCCCTTGGTACGGGCGATGGGTTAACAAGCGCTAAAGGAATGTGGAAAAGTGCAGGCTTCTGTTGCCAGGTGCCTGCGAACCCCGCCAGCCGTTGCTAGACGACTGGGCTTAAGATTTCGATTCCTCGAACTGCTTACGCAGCCAGAGCAACCGGAGCACGATTGTCGTTGGCAATTATGCTTAGCGAACCGATAACGGTGGTATCTCACCGGGACAAAGCTAACACCTTTAGACGTTCGTCGATCCTGTTTCGGCCCCAGAATCCCCCAACGAGGGTATTTGGTGGAGCCGCCGGGTACCGCCCCCGGGTCCGATCCGCTTATTACGAGCGCGTTTATGTCCATAGTCCCGAAGGACATACCGAATATAAGGACCCGTTCCGGCGCGATCAAGCGGTGATCGACAGACGATCAAAAAGACAGGTTTTCCGGGCGTGCAAGGGGGCGGCAATTCCTTTATCATCCGGTCAGGAATCGGATTTTTGCGAATGACTTATCACCGAAAGTCACCGCAGCCGCGTGACCGGACCCTGTCCGGCGATACGCGCGACGCGGCGATTGAACGGCTTTATGATGTTGCCCTGGACCCGGCGCGATTTGAGACGCTGCTGGACCTGTGGGAATCGGCCTTGAAACCGCTGCGCGAACAGGTGGGGATGCAGTCGGTGATGCTGCTGGACGATCCCGTCATCTCGAACCATTTCAAGCGCGCGGAAGAGATCCTGGACAAGGTGTCCAGCACCGGCACGCGGGCGGCGTTCGATGCGGCGCTGGCGCCGTTCGACCGGGTGGCGGCGTTTCTGCTGGACGACCGGCTGATGGTGGCCGCGGCCAATCCGGCGGCCAACAGCATCCTGCGTCTGAATGCTGACAGATCGGTTGAAGATATTGCCGTAAATGCCGAAGATATAACGGAAATAAAAAGTGCGGCCCGTGCCATTTTCACCCGCGCGGGGGCTGAGGCCGCGGTGCTGCGCGTGCGTTCCAGCGCGCGCGGGCATTTCGTGGTCCTGCGCTTGCAGCCGGTGCAACTGGCCGGTCAGGGCACTTATATCCTGGCCGCCTCGTCCGAGGTGCGCTGCCCCGACGGGTTCCCCGAACTGCTGAACAGCGCCTTTGGCCTGACCCCGGCCGAGGCGGGGGTGGTGCAGGCGCTGGTTGAATGCTGTTCGATCAAGGAAATCGCCGAACAGCGCGGCCGCTCCGTCGACACGGTGCGGGCGCAGATCAAGTCGATCCAGTCCAAGACCGAGACCCATTCCCAGGTCGAGCTGGTGCGGCTGGCGCTGTCGATGATGGATATGAGCCTGCTGTCACCCCCGGTCGATCCCGGCCCGCGCGTGGTCGAGCCGACCCATGGCGGGTTGCAGCCGCTGCCGTTCGAGCGTTTGACGCTGCGCGACGGGCGTGGGATGGATTACCTGCGGCTGGGCGATCCCGATGGCCGGCCGCTTCTGTTCCTGCCGCTGGATTTCGGGCTGGTGCGCTGGCCCGCCGCCGCCGAGGCCATGGCGCGGGCGCGCGGGATCTGCGCCATCGTGCCGGTGCGCCCGGGATATGGGCGTTCGGATATGGTCGCAAAATCAGTGGATTACGACGAGGCCTTCATCCAGGACCTGCAAGAGCTTCTGGCGGCGCTGAAGGTGACGCGCTGCCCGATCGTGTCGCTGGGCGATGACAGTTTCTATGGGTTCGAGCTGGCCCGGCGGTTCCCGCAGCAGATCAGCGCGTTGATCGCCTGTGCCGGTGTGCTGCCGCTGACCCGGCGGGAACAGTTCGAGCGGATGGAGAAATGGCACCGCTTCATCGTGGCGGGGGCGAAATACACGCCGCATCTGTTGCCCTTCATGGTCAAGGCCGGGTTCTTCATGGCGCGCAAGATCGGCAAGCGGGGCTTTGTCCACGCGGTCTATGGCAATTGCCAGTCCGATATCGACACGTTCGAAAACCCCGAGGTGTTCGAGGCGATGGTCACCGGCTCGATCGTGGCGCTGGCCGACGATTGCGTCGCGCACGAGGCGTTTTCGCGCATGATGCTGGGCGGGCAGTTGCAGGACTGGTCGGCCACCGTGCGCGCGGTCGAGGGGCGGTTACCGGTGGTCTTCATCAACGGGGCCGACGATCCGCAGGTGCCGCTGGCGACGTTGCAGGAGTTTCAGCACGACCACCCCTGGATCGATTACCGCGTGCATCACGATGCGGGGCAGCTGGTGTTCTTTCGCCACTGGCGCGATGTGCTGGACGAGGTGGAAAAACACCTGTGACCGTCATTTTACCCCAAATGGGGTATGACGGCGAACCTGCCCCTGGATAGCTTGTCCTTGTTGGTCCACGCGGATTGGCGGTTCATGCCCGCAACCGGGCAGACGGCACATTACGGCCATACCGATTCCCGGCCGACATGGCCGCCGTTACAGCCGCGTTGACGATAGGAAATTTTAGACCTTTCGGCGAATTACGCGCCGATCTTCCGGTTGGGGTGCCTGTGAGTGGCGGGTACCTGAATTCGGGCGCCCGGGCTGTCATGGCCCGGGCGTTTCTTATGTCCGGCTCAGAAACCGGCCTTGATCTTCTCGAACTCGGCATTCTGCCGTTCGCGCAGGTCCTGCGCCATGGGCAGCTGCGCCAGCACGGGGGCGTCGATGGCGCCCAGGCCCACGTCGGTCAGGGCCTCGTCACCGACACCGGCCATGGCGGTGGCGTTGGAATGGCCATAGCCTGCCTCCAGCAGCGCCTGGGTCGAGCTGGGATCGAGCAGCGCGTTCATGAAGTCATAGGCCTTGTCCTCGACCCCGTCGCTGTCCTTCATGTTGACATAGCCGCACAGCCACAGCGACGAGCCTTCGGTCGCCTCGCGCTGGAAGCCGATGGGATAGCCTTCTTCGACCATGGTGGGCAGGGTCTCGTTCCAGGCCCAGGCGACCAGAACCTCGCCCGAGGCCAGAAGCTGCGCCAGCTCGCCCGGATCGGTCCAATAGGTGCGCAGGTTCTGATGCGCCTGGCGCAGCCAGTCGCTGGCGGCCTGGAACTGTTCTTCGGTCGCGGTGGTCCAGTCGGTGGTGCCGGTCGCCAGATAGGCCAGCGCATAGCTGTCGGCCACATTGTCGGGCAGGGTCATGCGCCCCGCGTATTTCGGGTTCAGGAACACGTTCAGCGACGCGACATCCTCGGCCGGGACCTCGTCGGGGTTATAGGCGATGGCGGTCGAGCCGAAATCGCTGGGCAGGAAATAGAGGTCGGTGCTGTCGGCGGTCACATCGGTGCCGGTCAGGTCCGCGTTCAGATCGGCCAGCGCGGTGATGCGGCTGGCATCCCAGGGCTCCAGAATGCCGGATTCGACCCATTTGGTCACCGAATCCGCGCAGATATGCGTGACATCGGATTTGAAGCCCGAGCGCAGCTTCTGAAACGCTTCCTCTTCATCGCCGAAAAACGCGAAGGCCGGGCTGTCGCCGTGGGTTTCCACATATTTGCCGTGAAAGGCCGGATCCTCGAAGCCCGAATAGTCGAAGACCAGCAGATCGCCATCGGCGGCCTGGGCCGCAACGGACAGCGCCGCCCAGCCCGCAGAGCCGATCAGGAAAGAACGAAGTGTCATGCACGTCACCTTCATCAAGAGTGGTATCGCACCGACGCTATTGGAACTGTGCCAGCCCGACAAGCTGGAATCGATGCCCCCGCGGCGCGGGCGGCGGGGGCCTGGAATGCGGGCGGCTTGGGATGGGTTCGACCGCAAAATCAGCAGAAATCCGCTGGTGCGGCAGAGCGGGCTGGATCGGCCGCGATTGTCCACGTTTTATACGCAAAATTGTTCCACAAGGCATATTTGATTGGTTTCGTCACGGAATTCAGCCCGGCCCGCGCCGGCCCCCCACAGCCAAGGGATTGCGACGCCGCCACCGCGCGGCGCGCATCGTTTGGGAACGGCGCCTTGGCTGGTGATCCATGCGGCGATCCTGGCGGCCTGGGCGGCGGCGCTGCTGCTGGGCGAAAGCAGCGAGATGCGGCAGATGGCGCTGATCTATGGCGCCGAGGTCTGGGCCGGGATGTGCGGCCTGACGCAGGATCTGACGGGGTATCTGCGGCTGGTGATGATGTGGGCGGTGATGGCGGCGGCGATGATGCTGCCCGCCGTGCGCCCGTCGCTGGCGGTGTTCGACGATCTGGCCACCGCCGGGGCGCAGGGCCGGGGTGCGGTGCTGGATCTGACGGCGGGCTATCTGCTGGCCTGGCTGGGCTTTGCAGTGCTGGCGGCGGGGGCGCAGACGGGGCTGGTCGCGGCGGGGCTGGTGACGCCGCTGGGCCAGAGCCTGACGCCCCATGTCAATGCCGGTCTGATGGCGCTGGCGGGGGTCTATCAGCTGACGCCCGCGAAATCGGCCTGTCTGGACCGCTGCCGCGACCCGCTGGTGGTCTTTGCCGAAAACTGGGCGCCGGGGCGGCTGACGGCGCTGTGGCTGGGGGTGCGGCTGGGGCTTTGGGGCATCGGCTGTTGCTGGGCGCTGATGCTGCTGGGATTGGTGGGCGGGATGATGTCGCTGCTGTGGATGGGGGCGGTGACGCTGTTCATCATCCTGGAACGGATGGCGGCGGACGACCGGGGCTTGCCGCTGGCCACGGGGCTGGTCCTGTTGGGGGCGGCGGCGATGCAGCTGGGCACGGCGGTGCTTTAGCGGGCGGGGGCGCGATGCGCTCTTTACCTGTGGCGGTTTGTGTGATGCAGATGGTCAATCACCAGACGCTTCGCCGTGGCCCGATCCGCGCGATGCCGATGGCGGCGGGGCCACCCGGCCGGATCACGGACCGGCGGTGCCTGCCGGACGATATCTGAAAGGGGGGCTTTACATGTTCAACGCTCTGGTCGTCGAGAAGGACGCCGACGGCAAGACCCACGCCGCGGTGCAACAGATCGACGAGGACCGCCTGCCCGAGGGCGAGGTGACGGTCGCGGTCGACTATTCCACCGTCAATTACAAGGACGGGCTGTGCATCGGTCCGGGCGGCGGGCTGGTGCGCACATATCCCCATGTGCCGGGGATCGATTTCGCCGGTACGGTCGAAACATCCACCGATGCCCGTTACAAGCCCGGCGACAAGGTCGTGCTGACCGGCTGGCGCGTGGGCGAGGTACACTGGGGCGGCTATGCCCAGAAGGCCCGTGTTAAGGCCGACTGGCTGGTGCCGCTGCCCGACGGGCTGAGCACGCGTCAGGCGATGGCGGTGGGCACGGCGGGGTTTACCGCGATGCTGGCTGTCGATGTGCTGGAGGCGCACGGCCTGTCGCCGGGGCAGGGGCCGGTTCTGGTCACCGGCGCTGCGGGCGGTGTGGGGTCGGTCGCCACCGCGATCCTGGCCAATCTGGGCTATGACGTGGCCGGTGTGACCGGACGGCCCGAAACCGCCGATTACCTGCGATCGCTGGGTGCCAAGCAGATCGTGCCCCGCGATGACCTTAACGAGACCGTCAAGCGCCCGCTGGAGACCGAGATCTGGTCGGGCTGCGTCGATGCGGTGGGCGGCGCCATGCTGGCCCGTGTGCTGGGGCAGATGAACTATGGCGCGTCGGTCGCGGCGGTGGGGCTGGCCGGTGGCGCGGCGCTGCCCGCGACGGTCATTCCGTTCCTGCTGCGGGGGGTGAACCTGTTGGGGATCGATTCCGTCATGCAGCCCTATGAACACCGGCTGCGGGCGTGGAAGCGCATCGCGCGCGATCTGCCGATGGACAAGCTGGAATCGATGATCGTGCCCGCCACGCTGGCCGATCTGCCCCGGCTGGGCGCCGAAATCCTGGCCGGTCAGGTCAAGGGCCGCGTCGTCGTCGATGTGAACGCCTGACGCGTTCGCGCATCGCCGCCGCCCGGTCCGTGGCGGCGGCCCCGAAGCCCCCCGAAAACGACCCATCAGGTCGCGTTTGTCCCTTTATCCGCCGCCCACGGGTGTCATGGCAGGCTGTCCCGCGTTAGGCTGACCCATGGGAACCTTCCGGCTTCTGGGGGGTTCTGCCTCGAAAAGACGCCAATGCGTGATCCGGCCGGCCCATGGCGACATGCGGCCCCGCCGGACCGCGGGACAGAAAAGAGAGGAGACAGAGATGTTCACCCAAATCATGGCGCCCGTCGACCTGGCCCATGCCGAAAGGCTGGGGCGGGCGTTGGGCGTGACCGCCGATCTGGCCCGTCATTACGGCGCGCCGGTCTGCTATGTCGCGGTCGGCGCCGCGACACCGGGCAAGCTGGCCCACACCCCGCAAGAATTCCAGCAGAAGCTGGACGCCTTTGCCGCCGAACAGGCCGCCAAACACGGTCACAGCGCGACGGCCAAGGCGCTGATCACCCCTGACCCGGCGGTCGACATGGACGATTCCCTGCTCAAGGCGGTGGAACAGGTCGGCGCCGATCTGGTGGTGATGGCCAGCCACGTGCCGGGGGTGGCCGATTACCTGTTGCCGTCCCATGGCGGGCGCATGGCCAGCCATTCCGGGGCCTCGGTCCTGATCGTCCGGCCCGACTAGGGCCGCAGCCCCACCAACGCGCGCAAGAAAAACAACCAACAAGGAGGTCGGCCATGGCCGATGACACCAACCAAGGCATCCCCGAGCCCGACGGCCCGGCGGATCTGATCGATACCGATTACGAGATCGGACAGGACAATGTCGAAGGCCAGATCGGGCCCTTCGGCTTTGACATTCACAACCCGGTTTTCCTGATCTCGGGCGTGGCCATCGTGGCCTTTGTCTTTTACGCGCTGGCCCTGCCGGAGCAGGCGGGCGAATTCTTCGGCTGGCTGCGGCCGGCGCTGACCAGCACCTTCGACTGGTTCTTCCTGATTTCGGCCAACATCTTCGTGCTGTTCTGCCTGTTCCTGATCGTCAGCCCCTGGGGCGCGGTACGGCTGGGCGGCAAGGATGCGGTGCCCGACTATACCTATGTCGGGTGGTTCGCGATGCTGTTCGCCGCCGGGATGGGCATCGGGCTGATGTTCTTCGGCGTGCTGGAGCCGGTCTATCACATGGCGATTTCCGAACCCCTGGGCGTGCCCAGCCCGATCGCCGAGGATGGCACGATCATCGCCGCGAATGTCGAGGCCGCAAAGCGCATGGGCCTGGCCGCCACGATCTATCACTGGGGTCTGCACCCCTGGGCGATCTATGCCATCGTCGCGCTGGCGCTGGCGCTGTTCACGTTCAACAAGGGGCTGCCGCTGACGATTCGCTCGGCATTCTATCCGATCTTCGGGGATCGTGTCTGGGGCTGGACCGGGCATATCATCGACACTCTGGCGGTCTTTGCCACGCTGTTTGGGCTGGCCACCAGCCTGGGCTTTGGCGCGCAACAGGCCAATGCGGGGCTGGAGCATGTGTTTGGCATCCCCAATTCCATCACGGTGCAGGTCATCCTGATTTCGGTCATCACCGGCGTGGCGCTGATTTCGGTGCTGCGGGGGCTGGATGGCGGGGTCAAGGTCCTGTCCGAGATCAACATGGGGATCGCGGCGCTGCTGCTGCTGTTCGTGCTGCTGGCGGGACCGACCATGACGATCCTCAGCGATTTTGTGGCCGGGCTTGGCACCTATGCCGCCGATATCGTGCCGCTGTCGAACCCGTTCGGGCGCGAGGACACCGGCTATATGCAGGGCTGGACCGCGTTTTACTGGGCGTGGTGGATCAGCTGGTCGCCCTTCGTGGGCATGTTCATCGCCCGCGTCAGCCGGGGCCGGACGGTACGCGAATTCGTGATCTGCGTGTTGATCATCCCCTCGCTGGTCTGTGTGCTGTGGATGGCCGTTTTCGGCGGCACCGCCATCGACCAGGTCCTGAGCGATCCCGCCGGCAGCGCGGTTAAGGCCGAGGTGATCGACAGCTATAACCCGCCGCTGTCGCTGTTTGCGATGCTCGAAGGGTTGCCGCTGGCGTCGATCACATCCGTCATCGGCATCGTGTTGGTGATCGTGTTCTTCGTCACCTCGTCTGACAGCGGGTCGCTGGTGATCGACACGATCACCGCGGGCGGCAAGGTCGACGCGCCGGTGCCGCAGCGGGTGTTCTGGTGCACCTTCGAGGGCGCGGTGGCCATCGTTCTGCTGATCGGCGGCGGGCTGGGCGCGCTTCAGGCGATGGTGATCTCGACCGGGTTGCCGTTCACACTGGTGCTTTTGCTGATGTGCTGGGCGATCTTCAAGGGTCTGACATCCGAGCACCGATAAGCGCTTGAACCGGGCCGCTGATCCGGCCTAACTGAAAGCCCCGGACCTTTTGCGCCGGGGCTTTTTGCTGCAAGGGGGATGGGCATGGCTGCGCTGGATCTGGAATTCGTTCGGGCACAGTTCCCGGCCTTTGCCGAGCCGTCGTTGAGGGGTCAGGCGTTTTTCGAAAATGCCGGCGGGTCCTATACCTGCCAGCCGGTGATCGACCGGCTGACGCGGTTCTATCACCAGCGCAAGGTGCAGCCCTATGGCCCCTATGACGCCAGCCGCAAGGCCGGGGCCGAGATGGACGAGGCCCGCGCGCGTCTGGCCGCGATCCTGGGGGTAGAGCCGGACGAGCTGTCCTTTGGCCCGTCGACGACGCAGAACACCTATGTCCTGGCACAGGCCTTTCGCCAGTGGATGCAGCCGGGCGAGGCCATCGTCGTCACCAACCAGGATCACGAGGCCAATACCGGCCCCTGGCGGCGGCTGGCCGACGAAGGGATCGAAATCCGCGAATGGCGGATGGACCCCGAAACCGGCCATCTGGACCCTGCCGACCTGGCCGATCTGCTGGACGAAAATGTGCGGCTCGTCTGTTTCCCGCATTGTTCCAACGTGGTGGGCGAGGTCAACGACATCACCACGATCTGCGCCGTGGCCCATGCGGCGGGGGCGTTTACCTGCGTCGACGGGGTCAGCTATGCGCCGCACGGGTTGCCGCATGTGGGCGATATCGGCCCCGATATCTATCTGTTCTCGACCTATAAGACCTATGGTCCGCATCAGGGCGCGATGGTGATCCGCCGCCCGTTGGGGGCGGTGCTGCCGAACCAGGGGCATTATTTCAACGGCGATGTGCTGTACAAACGCTTCACCCCGGCGGGGCCGGATCACGCGCAGGTGGCGGCCTGTGCGGGGATTGCCGATTATCTGGATGCGCTGCACGACCACCATTTCGCCGCCCATGACGACCCGGCGGCGCGGGGGCGGGCGGTGCATGACCTGATGCGCGATCACGAACAGGCGCTGCTGGCGCCGCTGCTGGAATACCTGTCGGGCAAGAATTCCGTGCGGCTGGTCGGGCCGGCCGACGCGGCGGCGCGCGCGCCCACCGTGGCGCTGCAGGTCGACGGATCGGCGGGCACTGTCGCGGCGCGGCTGGCCCCCTTGGGCATCATGGCGGGGGGCGGCGACTTCTATGCGGTGCGCGCGCTTCAGGCGCTGGGGATCGACCCGGCGCGCGGGGTGCTGCGCCTGAGCTTCGTGCATTACACATCGCCGGCCGAGGTGGACAAGCTGATCGGCGCGCTAGATCAGGTGCTGTGAGCACGAAACCCGTCATACTCTGGTTGCGCCGCGATTTGCGGTTGGGCGACCACCCGGCGCTGAGCGCGGCAGTCGCGACCGGCCAGCCGGTCATCCCTTTGTTCATCCACGACGATCAGGTCGCAGACATGGGCGCGGCGCCCCGGTTTCGGCTGGGCGCGGCGCTGGACCGCTTCGGCGCGGCCCTGTCCGGGGTCGGCAGCCGGCTGATCCTGCGGCGCGGCCCGGCACAGGAGTGCCTGAACGATCTGATCAAGGAAACCGGCGCGGACAAAGTGTTCTGGAGCCGGTCCTATGACCCGGCCAGTATCGACCGCGACAGCACCATCAAGACCGCGCTGAAGGATCAGGGCGTCACGGCGCAAAGCTTTGCCGGTTTTGTCCTGTTCGAACCCTGGACTGTCGAAACCAAACAGGGCGGGTTCTATCAGGTCTATTCGCCCTTCTGGCGCGCGGTGCGCGACCGCGATCCGGGCGACCCGCTGCCCGCGCCCGACGCGCTGAAGGCGCCCGAAAGCTGGCCCGCCTCGGACGATCTGGACGATTGGGACCTGAGCGCGGATATGCGGCGCGGGGCGGATGTGCTGAAACCCCATATGCAGGTGGGCGAGGGGGCCGCACAGGACCGGTTGCGCGCGTTTCTGGACGGCCCGGTCGACGGCTATCGCGACGACCGCGATTTCCCGGCCCGGCCCGCGACCTCGGGCCTGTCGGAAAACCTGACCTATGGCGAGATCAGCCCGCGCGCGATCTGGCATGCCGGTCAGCGGGCCAAGGCGGACGGCGCGGCGGGGGCCGAACATTTCCTGAAGGAGCTGGTCTGGCGCGATTTCGCCTGGCATCTGGCCTATCACACGCCGCGCATCTTCACGGATAACTGGCGCGACGGCTGGGACGGTTTCCCGTGGAAAACCGACGAAGACCGGCCCGAGGTGCTGGCCTGGAAACAGGGCCGAACCGGCGTACCATTTGTCGATGCGGCCATGCGCGAGCTGTATGTGACCGGCACCATGCACAACCGCGCGCGGATGATCGTGGCATCCTATCTGACCAAGCACCTGCTGGCCGATTGGCGGATCGGGCAGCGCTGGTTCGCCGACTGCCTGATCGACTGGGACCCGGCCTCGAACGCGATGGGCTGGCAATGGGTCGCCGGTTCCGGGCCCGATGCCGCGCCTTATTTCCGCATCTTCAACCCCGAGACCCAGGCCGACAAGTTCGACCCCAAGGGCACATATCGCGACCGCTGGATCGCCGAGGGGCGCCAGACGCCGACCGATACCGCGTTGTCCTATTTCGACGCGATCCCGCAATCCTGGGACCTGTCGCCCAAGGATGCCTATCCCGACCCGGTGGTGGCCCTGTCCAAGGGGCGCGAGGGGGCGCTTGCGGCCTATGAGCGGTACAAATCCACCGGCTGACGCCGCCTGCGCCGATCCCCTGCCGGGCGCGGCACCGCCCCACAGGGGCGCAGATTCCGGCCGCCGGGGCGTCCGAACGGGCGGTGAGAGTGTTGCAGGATTATCGCGATGAAACGCGCTGCTGCGACGGGATCGCCAGCATCGTGATGTTCGGGGCTTTGGGCGAAACACAGGGGCCGAGGCGGCTCGCCCGGCTGCGGCGCGGGCTGCGGCGAGGTGGCCACGCGGCGTTTCAGATATGCGCTGCGAGGGGAGTTTGGTTTAAGAAGGTCTTAAAAGTATTGGATTTCATTTGAAAATATGGCTTTGATACTGGTGTCCTACCCACCCCAGCGGCGCCCAGCGGTCAGATGGCGCGGGCCGGTCTTACCATCCGTGCGGCGACGCGCCTTGCCGACCGTCCGACCCGGAGGCTGCGGCGCGGGCAGCAAACCTTCGGCCTGCGGCGAGACGAAATCGCGGGGGCAGGCGTTGGCGCGCGGGTCCGCAGAATGGGGAATTTTCATCTGACCTCTTGCGCGGCGCCGGTTCGAAGCGGAAACTGCGACGCGACACCGTGAACCGTGACAAGACCTGAACTGACGATATGCCGACCGCCTCCAGATTGTTTGCCGCCATGGGGTTCGCCATCGTGGCCTTCTTCGCCGCCGAAGCCTTCAAGGCGACGATGCCCGAGGGGTCCGATCCGGGCAAATTCGTGCTGATCTGCGTCGTGATCGGCGCGCTGTCGGGCTGGATGATCATGGGGCGGCTGGCGGGCAGCGGCTATCGCCCCGCCATCGGTCAGGGCATCCGCACCACGGCGGTGATGCTGTTCTATGTGCTGCTGGTCTTTTCGATCTATGAGATGCTGCGCCAATCGGTGCGCATGCGCTACAAGAACCCGACCGAGGCGGTGGCCGGCATTTTCGACCAGGTCTCGCAATATGGCGCGGCGATTCTGGGCGCGGTCGATGTGATCGCGATCCTGCTGGTGGGGGGCATTCTGGCGGCGTGGCTGTCGGAATGGGCCTCGAAGCGCTGGCCCTGATCCATGACAGAGCTTTTCGTGTATGGACGGCTGGCGCACCTGCCGTTCCTGGCCCGCATTCTGCGCCGGGCACAGGTCGCGCCGGGGCAATCCGCGATACTGGAGGGGTTCGCGGCGTTCGACGACGGGGCCGGGCTGGCGCCGCTGGTGGCGGCGGTGCCGGGTGCCACGCTGCCGGGGGCGCTGATCGCCGGGCTGGACGATGACGCGCTGGCGGCGCTGGATTTCCACCAGGCCTGTTACGGGCTGGCACCGCACCAGATGTCGGTGCGCGCCGGTGGCGGGCTGCGCACCGCGCGCACCTATCTGCCAGAGCTGCGCGCGGGGATCGCGGGCGATCCGTGGGACACCGGCGCCTGGGCGCGCGACTGGGCGGCGCTGTCGATCCTGGCCGCGGACGAGGTGATGGCCGCCTTTGGCACCCATCCGCCGCAGGTCATCGCCGGGCGCCTGCCGACGATCCGGGCGCGGGCGGCGGCGCGGGTCAATGCGCGCGATCACGTTCCCGTCACTCTGCGCCATGCGGCCGGGCCGGGGGACGTGGAAATCCTGAACTATGACCAGCCCTATACCGATTTCTTCGCCATCGGCGATTTCCGTCTGCGCCACCGGCGGTTCGACGGCACGATGAGCGAACCGATGGATCGCGCGGCGTTTCTGGCCGCCGACAGCGCGACCGTTCTGCCCTATGACCCGCTGCGCGACCGGGTGCTGCTGATCGAACAGTTCCGCGTGGGCCCGATGGCGCGGGGCGACGCGCAATGCTGGCTTCTGGAGGCGATCGCGGGGCGGCTCGATCCCGGCGAAAGCCCGGAAACCACCGTCCGGCGCGAGGCGCTGGAGGAGGCCGGGCTGGAGCTGGGCGCGCTGCACAAGGTTCAGGGCTATTACCCGTCGCCAGGCGCACAGGCGGAATACATCACCTCGTTCATCGGGATTGCCGATCTGCCGTCGCGGGACACACGGCTGGGCGGGCTGGCCGACGAGCACGAGGATATCCGCAGCCATGTGGTCGATTTCGACCGGCTGATGGCCCTGCTGGATAGCGGCGAGCTGGACAATGCGCCGCTGATCCTGTCGGTGATGTGGCTGGCGATGAACCGTGACCGGCTGCGCGCGGGTGCTTGAGTTCCCGCGCGGCTGCCGATAGGCATGACGGACAGACGCGGAGGCTGACATGGACAAGCGCAAGGATCTGGTGGATCTGATCGGGAACACGCCGCTGGTGCGGCTGAACGGGCCAAGCGCGGCCACAGGCTGCGAGATCCTGGGCAAGGCCGAATTCATGAACCCGGGCCAGTCGGTCAAGGATCGCGCGGCACTGTTCATCATCAGCGATGCGGTCGAACGCGGAACGCTGAAACCCGGCGGCACCATTGTCGAGGGCACGGCCGGGAACACCGGCATCGGGCTGGCGCTGGTGGGCCGCGCGCTGGGGTTCAAGACGGTGATCGTGATCCCCGAAACCCAGAGCCAGGAAAAGAAGGACATGATCCGCCTGGCCGGGGCCGAGCTGGTCGAGGTGCCCGCCGCCCCCTATCGCAACCCCAACAACTATGTCCGCTATTCCGAGCGGCTGGCGCTGAAACTGGCGGAAACCGAACCCAATGGCGCGATCTGGGCCAACCAGTTCGACAATGTCGCCAACCGCCAGGCCCATGTCGAAACCACCGGCCCCGAGATCTGGGAACAGACCGGCGGCAAGGTCGACGGGTTCATCTGCGCGGTAGGCTCGGGCGGCACGCTGGCGGGGGTGGCGCAGGCGCTGCAACCCAAGGGCGTCAAGATCGGCTTGGCCGATCCCGAGGGCGCGACGCTTTACAACTATTACACCACCGGCGAGCACAAGGCCGAGGGGTCGTCGATCACCGAGGGGATCGGGCAGGGGCGGATCACCGCCAATCTGGAGGGGTTCACCCCCGACATGGCCTATACCATCCCCGATTCCGAGGCGCTGCCGGTGGTCTTTGACCTGTTGCAGGACGAGGGGCTGTGCCTGGGCGGATCGTCGGGCATCAACGTGGCGGGCGCCATGCGCATGGCGCGCGAAATGGGGCCGGGTCACACCATCGTGACGATCCTGTGCGACTATGGCACGCGGTATCAGTCGAAGCTGTTCAACCCCGAATTCCTGAAGGAAAAGGCGTTACCGGTGCCCGAATGGCTGGACCGGACCCCGCGCCAGCTGCCCGAGGTCTATGAGGCGTGATCCGGCGGCTTCTTCTTGTCGTTCTGCTGGCCCTGACGGCGGCGCAGATCGCCGGTCCGCTGGCCGCGCCCGCGCGGGCACAGACCGCCACCACGTCCGAGGGGCTGGATTACACCGAATGGAAATCGGTCTCGGAACGGGCCGAGGCCGCGGTGACGGCCGGTGCGGCCTCGACCGGGGTTCTTGAGGATCTTCGGGCCGAGCTGGCCGATTGGCGCACCCGGTTCCTGAGCGCGCAGGGGCTGAATGCCAGCCGCATCGCCAATCTGAACGAACAGATCGCGGCGCTGGGACCGGCCCCGGCCGAGGGCGAGACCGAAACCGATGAGATCGCCGCCCGGCGGGTCGAGCTGAACCAGCAATTGCGGGTGCTGCGGGCGCCGGTGCTGCGCGCGGAAGAGGCCTATATCCAGGCCGACGGGCTGATTTCGGAAATCGACACCATCGTGCGCGAACGCCAGGCCAACCGGCTGACGCGCCGCGACCCGTCGCCGGTGCTGCCCGACAGCTGGCAGGCCGGGTTCGCCGCGTTGCAGGGCACCACAAGCACCATCGCGGGCGAGGTCACGTCGTCTTGGACCAACAACGTCAAACAGGCCGAGCGTAAGGCCGCGCTGCCCGCGATCGGCTTTTTCCTTCTGGTGGCGCTGGTCCTGCTGGCGCGGGGTCGGTTCTGGGCCGAACGCCTGACGCTGGGGCTGGTCGGATCGGCGGACAAGGCGCAGCGGTCGGTTCTGGTGTCGCTGGTATCGCTGGGGCAGATCATCGTGCCGATGGTGGGGGTTCTGGCCCTGCTGGCGGCGCTGCACGAGGCCGACCTGCTGTCGGCGCAGGGCGGGCAGGTGGCCAGGATGGTTCCCACGGCGGCGCTGTTCGTGCTGCTGGCGCGGTGGCTGGGCAACCGCATCTTCCCCAAGCTGGCGGTGCGCGGCCCGGTCTTTGAGCTGCCGGCCGAGCGCAAGGCCGAGGGGCGCTGGTATTCCACCCTGATGGGGGTGGTGCTGGCGCTGGCCTGGATGCTGAACCAGGTGGCCGATGCCGACGATTACGCCCCCGCCGCGCGGGCGGTGCTGAACCTGCCGCTTCTGGTGACGGCGGGGCTGTTGCTGTACCGGATCGCGCGGCTGCTGCGGCTGCATGTGCGGCTGGACACCGAAAGCGCCGAGGACACGCGCGTCTATCGCAACTCGATCATCCGTCTGGTGATCCGGCTGACGCTGCTGGTGGCGGTGGTGGGGCCGCTGGCCGCGATCCTGGGCTATACCGAGGCCGCGACCGCGCTGGTCTATCCCGCGATGGCGACGTTGTGGCTTCTGGGGCTGCTGATGCTGTTGCAGCGGTTCATCTTCGATCTGTGGACGATGATCGCCCAGAACGAGGAATCGGGTGATTCCGTCATCCCCGTGCTGCTGGGGCTGGTGCTGTCGTTTTCGGCGCTGCCGCTACTGGCGCTGATCTGGGGCGCGCGGGTGGCCGACCTGACCGAGCTTTGGACGACCTTTACCGACGGGTTCCAGATGGGCGACAGCCGCATCCGGCCCGCCGATTTCCTGACCTTCGCGCTGGTCTTCGGCGTGCTTTACACCGCCACGCGGCTGTTTCAGGGCACGCTGCGCACCCAGGTCCTGCCACGGACCAAGATCGACACCGGCGGGCAAAAGGCGATCGTGTCGGGGCTGGGCTATGTCGGGATCTTCCTGGCGGGGGTCATCTCCATCACCTCGGCGGGGATCGACCTCAGCTCGCTGGCCATCGTGGCCGGTGCGCTGTCGGTGGGCATCGGTTTCGGGTTGCAGAACATCGTGTCGAATTTCGTGTCCGGCATCATCCTGTTGATCGAACGGCCCGTGTCCGAAGGCGACTGGATCGAGGTCGGCAATGTCATGGGCACGGTGCGCAATATCTCGGTCCGCTCGACCCGGATCGAGACCTTCGACCGCACCGATGTGATCGTGCCCAATACCGACCTGATCTCGGGCGTGGTCACCAACTGGACCCGGCAGAACCTGACCGGGCGGATCATCCTGACCGTTGGCGTGTCCTATGGCACCGATACCCGCAAGGTCGAAGCGATCCTGCGCGAGATCGCCGAGGCGCATCCGCTGGTCATCGTCAACCCGCCGCCCCAGGTCGTCTTTCAGGGCTTCGGCGCGGATTCGCTGGATTTCGAGATCCGCGCGATCCTGCGCGACATCACCTTCGGCCTGCCCACGCGGACCGAGCTGAACCACCAGATCGCCGCGCGTTTCGCCGAGGAAGGGATCGAGATCCCGTTCGCGCAGCGCGATATCTGGCTGCGCAACCCCGAGGCGCTGGCCCCGCCGCCCGCACCGGCCCGCGCGCCGCAGCCCGCACCCGACGAACCCGACACCGATACAGATACCGATGCGGAGGGCGCGGAGGACGGCGTATGACCGTCCCGCTCTATCATCAGGACAGTTACCTGAAAGAGGCGCCCGCGACGGTTCTGGCGATCACCGATGCAGGCGGCATCGTGCTGGATCAGCCGCTGTTCTATCCCCAGGGCGGCGGGCAGCCGGGCGATAGCGGCTGGCTGGAATGGAACAGCCGCCACGCAATTCCCATCGCCACCACCATGCGCGACGCGGACGGCCACGCGGTTCTGGTCCCGATGGAGCCGCGCCCGCTGCCGGCACCGGGCGATCTGGTGTTGCAGCGGCTGGACCTGCCGCGCCGGCTTGCGCATATGCGGGTGCACACCGCGCTGCATCTGCTGTCGGCGGTGATCCCGCTGCCGATCACCGGCGGCGCGGTGTCGGCCGATCGCGGGCGGCTGGATTTCATGATGCCCGACCCGCCCGCCGACAAGCAGGGGCTTCAGGACCGCCTGAACGCGCTGGTCAAAAGCGATCTGCCGGTGACGCAGGACTGGATCGGCCATGACGAATTGCTGAGCCGCCCCGACCTGATCCGCACCCGCGACGTGGCCCCGCCGCGCGGCGACGGGCGCGTGCGGATGGTGCGGATCGGCCCCGCGGACGCGCCGGTCGATCTGCAACCCTGCGGCGGTACCCATGTCCGCCGCACCGGCGAGATCGGCCCGTTGTGGCTGGGCAAGATCGAGGCCAAGGGCCGCGACCATCGCCGCGTGCATCTGGTGCTGGCCGACTGACGGCCCGGCGCGCGCAGACAGCCCTTGCGTCCCGCAGCGGATTTGCGTAGGAGCAGTCCTCACGGAGAGGTGGCCGAGTGGTCGAAGGCGCACGCCTGGAAAGTGTGTAGGCAGGAAACTGTCTCCAGGGTTCGAATCCCTGTCTCTCCGCCACAATCCCATCCGATTACCAGACATTCCCGATCCCGGCCCGGTTTCCCGCGCGGCCTGGCATTTGTCTTGCTTGTCAAAAAGACTATCTTCGCCCTGTTGACCTTCCTGTTGCTGGAAGCCCTATGTCAGGGGCAACAAGCCATCCAAAGGAGTCTGCCATGACCCAGATGTTGTCGTTTCCCGTGACCGGTCTGTCCTGCGCGTCCTGTGTGGGGCGCGCGCAAAAGGCGCTTCAGGCGGTGCCGGGTGTCAGCGAGGTCAGTCTGAACCTGGCCAGCCAGAAGGCGCAGGTGCAGATTGCCGATGGCGCATCGGCGGGGGCACTGGCCGAGGCGCTGGACGGCGCGGGCTATCCCGCCGCGATGGCCGAGGGCAAGCTGGCGGTGCAGGGGATGAATTGCGGCTCCTGCGTGGCGAAGATCGAAAAGATCCTGCTGGCGCAGCCGGGCGTGGTGTCGGCCACCGCCAACCTGGCGGGCAAGACGGCGCAGGTGCGCTGGTTGTCGGGTACGCAGCGGTTGGCCGATCTGGCGGCGGCACTGACGGCGGGCGGCTATGACGCCCAACCGGCCGGTGACACGCCGCCCGAGGCGGTCGAGGACGCCCATGCGGCCGAGATTTCCACGCTGCGCCGGTCGACGCTGTGGGCGGTGGTGCTGGCGCTGCCGGTCTTCGTGCTGGCGATGGGCGCGCATCTGGTGCCCGGCATGGCCGAGCTGATCGGGCGCACCATCGGGCACAAGGCAAGCTGGCTGATCCAGGGGGTGCTGACCACCGCGCTGCTGGCCGGGCCGGGGCGGGTGTTCTATCGCAAGGGGATCCCGGCGCTGCTGCGCGGATCGCCCGAGATGAATTCGCTGGTCGCTTTGGGCACTTTGGCCGCCTGGTCCTATTCCACGCTGGTGCTGCTGGTGCCGGGGCTGTTTCCCGCGGGCACCGCGCAGGTTTACTATGAGGCCGCCGCCGTGGTCGCCGCGCTGATCCTGGTGGGCCGGTGGCTGGAGGCGCGCGCCAAGGGCCGCACCGGCGCGGCCATCGCGGCGCTGGTCCGGTTGCAACCCGCCACGGCCATGGTCGAACGCAATGGCACATTTGCCGAACGCCCGCTGGACGAGATCGTGACCGGCGACATCATCCAACTGCGCCCCGGCGAGCGGATCGCGGTCGACGGCACGGTGGTCGAGGGGACATCTTACGTCGACGAAAGCATGATCACGGGCGAACCGATGCCGGTGGCCAAGGATGCGGGTGCCAAGGTGATCGGCGGCACGGTGAACGGGCAGGGCGCGCTGCGCCTGCGCGCGACTGCCGTGGGGGGCGACACCGTCCTGTCGCAGATCATCCGCATGGTCGAAACCGCCCAGGCGGCCAAGCTGCCGATCCAGGCGCTGCTGGACCGGATCACTTCCGTTTTCGTGCCGGTGGTGATCGCCGTGGCGCTGGCCACCGTGCTGGTCTGGCTGGTCTTCGGCCCCGATCCGCGCCTGGCGCTGGTGGCGGGCGTGTCGGTGCTGATCGTGGCCTGTCCCTGTGCCATGGGGCTGGCGACGCCGACCTCGATCATGGTGGGCACGGGGCGTGCGGCGGAACTGGGCGTGCTCTTCCGCAAGGGCGAGGCATTGCAGCAGATGCAAAAGGCCGCCGTCATCGCCTTTGACAAGACCGGGACCCTGACCATGGGCCAGCCGGTTCTGGCCAGTTTCGAGGCCGTTGCGCCCGGCGAAGCCGACGCCGTTCTGGCGCGGCTGGCGGGGTTGGAAAGCGCCTCGGAACATCCTGTGGGGCGGGCCATCGTGGCGGCCGCGCGCGACAAGGGCGCGGGCATCCCGCAGGCCAGCGAGGTGCAGATCACCCCCGGCCACGGGTTGCAGGGCATGGTGGACGGGCACGAAATTCGGGCCGGATCGGCGCGGCACCTGACGGGCGCGGGCATCGACCTGGCACCGGTGTCCGATGCGGGCCACGCGATTGCCGCGCGGGGCGAAACGCCGGTTTACGTGGCCGAGGATGGCCGCGCCGTGGCCGTGCTGGGCGTGGCCGACCGGGTGAAACCGGGGGCCGAGGCGGTCATCGCGGGCTTCCGCGACCAAGGCGTGCAGGTGGCGATGATCACCGGCGACACCGCCGAGACCGCCGCCCGGATCGGCCAACAGATCGGCATCGACGCCATCGAGGCCGAGGTGCTGCCCGGCGACAAGGCCGAGGCGGTCAAGCGGCTGCGCACGGCCCATGGCCCGGTGATCTTCGTGGGCGACGGCATCAACGATGCGCCCGCATTGGCCGAGGCCGATACCGGCATCGCGATCGGCACCGGCACCGATGTGGCGATCGAGGCTGCCGATATCGTGCTGATGACCGGCGATCTGGCGGGCACGCTGACGGCATACGACATCAGCCGCGCCACGATGCGCAATATCCGGCAGAACCTGTTCTGGGCATTCGCCTATAACGTCGCGCTGATCCCGGTGGCGGCGGGGGCGTTGCACCTGTTCGGCGGGCCGCTGCTGTCGCCGATGCTGGCGGGCGGCGCGATGGCGCTGTCGTCGGTCTTCGTGGTGACCAACGCGCTGCGGCTGCGGCGCGCGGGCGGCGGCAAGGCGGCGCAACAGGCATCGGGCTGGGTGCCCGCAACGGCGGAACAGGGGGCGGCATGAATATCGGCGATGTGGCGGAACGCGCGGGCCTGCCCGCCAAGACGATCCGGTATTACGAGGATATCGGCCTGATCACCCCGGCGCGCAGCGCCAATGGCTATCGCGCGTTCAGCGACAGCGATCTGCACAAGCTGGCCTTTCTGGGCCGGGCGCGGGCGCTGGGGTTCAGCATCGAGGATTGCCGCGCCCTGATGCAGCTTTACGAGGATGAACACCGCACCAGCGCCGAGGTGCGGGATATCGCGCTGCACCACCTGGACCGGATCGAACAGAAGATCGCGGATCTGTCGGAAATGCGCGCCACGCTGACGGGGCTGGTCAAATCCTGTGCCGGTGACAGCCGCCCCGATTGCCCGATCCTGGAATCTCTGGCCAATCCCGACGCCTGAGCGCGCGCCGCGCTGATCGGGGGGGGTAGGGTGGGGTTTCACCCCACCACGCCGGACCCGCTGCGCAGGTGGGGTGAAACCCCACCCTACCGCAAGCTTGTCCCGCGGGCTCAGATCCGGCTGCCGGTGCCCTGCAACACCCCGTGTTCCATCGCATAGCGCGTCAGCCCGGCGGTAGAGCTGATGCCCAGCTTGGTCTTGATGTTCTTGCGGTGGGTTTCGACCGTCCGGACCGAGATGTTCAGCGCCGCCGCGACCTCTTTGTTCGATCTGCCCTGCGCCAGTTGCAGCAGGATCGTCTGTTCGCGGTTGGTCAGCTGGTCGCGCATCCCGCCGGGCTTGGTTTCCAGCGCCGATGTCGCGCCGGTGCACAGGTATTGCCGGCCCGCCATCACCGTCAGGATCGCGGCGCGGATCTCGTCCGTGGGCACGTCTTTCAGGATATAGCCCCGCGCGCCGTGGCTGAGCGCGGAGTTGATGTATTCGGTGCTGTCATGCATCGACAGGATCAGGATGCGCGTGTCGGGGCGGCGTTCCAGGATCATCTCGGTCGCGGTCAGCCCGTTCACATTGGGCATGTTCAGATCCAGCAGGATCACATCGGGCGCCAGCGTGTCGACCTGATCGACGATCTCCTGGCCGTTGGACAGCGCGGCCACCACATTCAGGTCGTCATAGGTTTCCAGGATCGCCTGAATGCCTTCGGCCACCATCGGGTGGTCATCGACGATCACGACACGGATGGGTGTGGTCATGCGCTTGCCTTTGTCTTTTCTTCCGGGGACAGCATATGGGCCAGCGGCACGCGGGCCTCGATCAACGTACCGTTGCGCGACGACAGGACCCGCAGCGTGCCGTTCAGCTGTTCGATCCGTTCCTGCATGTTGCGCAGGCCCAGACCCCCGCCGGGGCCGCCATCTTCGGCCGCGGCGGCCAGCCCGCGGCCATTGTCGTCGATCCGCAGCACCGCGCCGTGTTCGTCGCCGCGCACCTTCAGCGTGACCTGCGTGGCGCCTGAATGGCGTTCGATATTGGTCAGCGCCTCTTGCGCGATGCGGTAAAGGGCGCTCTTGGCCTCGTTGTCCAGACGGTTGCGGAACACCACGGTCTCGAACTCGGCCGCGATGCCGGTGCGGTTCTGGAATTCCTCGGTCAGCACCCGCAGCGCCGGGCCAAGCCCCAGATCGTCCAGCACGCCGGGGCGCAGGTCGCGGCTGATGCGGCGGACCTCCTGTATGGCGCCGTTCAGGCCCGAGATGCCGGTGTCCAGGTCGTCCTGCGCGCCCGCGCTGCCGTTTTCCATCCGCCGCCGGGCCAGTTCCAGCTTGTACCGCACGCCCACCAGGATCTGGCTGATGCTGTCATGCAACTCGCGCGCGACGCGGCCGCGCTCTTCCTCCTGGGTGTCGAAGATGCGCTGGGTCAGGGCCTTGAGCTTGGCATCGGCCAGCCGTCTTTCGCGCAGGTTCAGCAGAACGCCCGACAGGAACACCCCCAGCAGCGCCACCAGCGTGATCGCCCCGATCCACAGAAATGTGCGGCGGATGCGTTCTTCGGTCGCGGCGCGGGTGGCGGCGACGGTGCGGCGCACATCGTCGATGAAGATGCCGGTCCCCACGGCCCACCGCCAGTCCTGCAACCCGATGACATAGGACACCATCTGTTCGGTTTCCCCGGTCGAGGGCTTGGTCCACATATAGGTGTGATAGCCGCCGCCGGTGCGCGCGATCTCCAGCAGTTCGTCGACCACCGGCACGCCCTGCGAATCGGTCAGGCCCAGCCAGTTGCGGTTGATGAACTCGGTCTGGCGCGGGCTGACCAGGTTGTTGCCGTCATAGTCATAGACGAAGAAATACCCGTCCTGCCCGTAAAGCATCGCCGCCAGGATCTGCGTCACGCGCAGCTTTGCCTCGGCGTCATCGGGGGCGGCGCGGCCATAGATGTTGAAGAACGCCTTGCGCGCGATGGTGATATAGTTCTTCAGCTCGGCCTGCTTGGCCAGGATCATCTGTGCCTCCAGCGCGGCGATCTCGCGCTGGGACAATTGCCGGGACTGATGCGCCACCAGCACGGCAATGGCCGCCACCGCCAGCACCAGCGGCAGCGAGGCCCACAGGAAAAGCTTCTGTCCGTATTTCAGGCCCCCGACGGGCCAAAGCCGTTTGCGCATGGATGATTCCGGAGCGGCCCGGTCGGCCGGTCGTCAACTGAATTCCTCTGATCCCGCAGCATACAGACAAGATTGGCGAAAAACAGGCGTAACCGGCGGGGGGCTTTGTCAAAAAATACGCAGTCTACGTAAAATCCGGTATTTTCTCGTCTGGCCCAGATGGATACGGTGCCCGAACAATCAACGATCCGCCCGGCCTGCGCCGGGCTTTGTTACGGGAGGACCAATATGGATCGTCGTTCATTTCTGAAGAATTCTGCACTTGGCGGAACGGCAGCGGCTGCAACCACGCTGGCCGCGCCGGCCTATGCCCAGGGCAAGCGCAAGCTGACCATGGTGACATCCTGGCCGCGCGGCTTTGCCGGTCTGGCCGATGCCGCGGACAAGACCGCCGAGAACATCAACGCCATCTCGGACGGCATGCTCGAGGTCGAGGTCAAGCATTCCGGCGAGCTGGTCGGTGCGTTCGAAAGCTTCGATGCGGTGTCTTCGGGACAGGCGGACATGTATCACGCCGCCGATTATTACTTCGTCAACCAGCATCCGGCGTTTGCCTTCTTCACCGGCGTGCCCTTCGGCATGACCGCGCAAGAGCTGAACAACTGGTACTATCACGGTGGCGGCATGGAACGTCACCATGAGCTGGGCGAGATCTTTGGCCTGAAATCCTTCCTGGCCGGGAACACCGGTTCGCAGGCCGGTGGCTGGTTCCGCAAGGAAATCAACGGCCCCGAGGATCTGCAGGGTCTGAAATTCCGCATGCCGGGCCTGGGCGGCAAGGCGCTGGGTTATCTGGGCGTGTCGGTGCAGAACCTGCCGGGCGGCGAGATCTATCAGGCGCTGGCATCGGGCGCCATCGACGGCACCGAATGGGTCGGCCCCTGGTCGGACGAGAAGGTGGGCTTCCAGGAGATCACCAAGTTCTACTATACCGCCGGCTTCCACGAACCCGCCGCCGGTCTGTCGGTCGCGGTGAACCTGGACGTGTTCAACGACCTGACCCCCGCCCAGCAGAAGGCGATCGAGATCTCGGCCGGTCACGCCAATGTCTGGAACCTGGCGCAATACCTGATGAACAACGCCGATGCGCTCAAGCGTCTGTCGGCGGGCGGCGTCAAGATCCTGGAATTCCCCGACAGCGTCTGGGACGCGTTCGGCGAAGCCAGCGGCAAGGTCTATGAAGAGTTCATGGGCGACGACCTGTTCAAGTCGATTCACGACGACTACTTCGCGTCGATGGCAACCTCGTCGGAATGGATCGCGCAATCGTCGGTGGCCTATCGCGCGCAGCGCGACCGGGTGCGCGGCTGATCCAGCGCGATTGAGCGAACTTTCGGGCGCCCCGTTTCGGCGGGGGGCCCGTCTTTGCATCGGTCATGCGCCCCGGTTGGGGATGGCATGACCGGAACGGGCCTTCGGGGGGAACCATGGAAGAGCAAAGCGGCGCGGGCGCATTCGTCGAGCTGGGGCAGGGCCTTTGGTGGCTGGTCCAGAATATCGGCATGGCCTTCTACAATCTGGGATATGCGCTGACCCATCCGCAGCTTTGGCTGGACTGGGCGAACAAGGAAGCGCTGATGCGCTTCATCTATTACGGCGGCTCGGTCGAATTCTTCTTCGTGGTCTTCACCGCGTTTCTGGTGCTGACCGGTCTGGGGATCTGGCGCAACGGGATCCTGTGGGGCACGGTGCGGCTGTTGGAAGGGTTCGCCAATTCGGTCGGCCGCTTCGTGGCCTGGGCCGGGCTGGTGATGGTGCTGCAGCAATTCGTCATCGTCTTCGTGCAGCGGATCTTTGCGGCGTCCGAGATGGGGATCGGGCTGGGCACGCTGGCGGTGTTCGACATCAGCTGGTGGTCCGAGGGGCTGAAATTCTATAACGCGCTGATCGTGGCGCTTTGCGCGACCTATACCTTCGTGCAGGGCGGGCATGTGCGGGTCGATCTGGTCTATTCGGCGGTGTCCTATCGCACCAAGCGCGTGATCGACATGGTGGGCTGCCTGATCTTCATGATGCCGGTCGCGGTGCTGACCTGGATGTATGGCTGGTATTTCATGTGGCGCAATCTTGTGGTGCCCAACCCGTCGGCCAGCGACACGCTGGAGCGGTTGTTGATGAAATCCCGTGCCCTGCGCTGGAACGTGGAAACCATCGGCTTCTCGCCCAACGGGTTCAACGCCTATTTCCTGTTCAAGGTGCTGCTGGTCTTCTATGCCGGCATGATTTTCCTGCAGGCCATCGCGTTCTTCTATCGCTCGTACCTGGAACTGATCGAGGGCGAGGGGTCGGAAGGCCGTTATCTGGACAAAGACACGCTGGGTGAAGGTGAAGAAGCCTTCGAAGGCACGCATTAATCTCAGGGGCAGACACGCATGTTTTTCGGTCTTGATGGCGTCGAAATCGGCCTGATCATCGTTTTTCTCTGCCTCTTCGGGGGTATTCTTTCCGGCTTCCCGGTGGCCTTTGCCATTGGCGGCGCGGGGGTGATTTCCTTTGCGATCATCGCCGCGCTGGACAGTGCGGGGCTGTTGGTTCACCAGGCGGTGGATACAGGGTCGGAGGCATTCCGCGCGCTGGTGGCGCAGGGGGTGCATCCCGAAAGCATATCGACCTTCCGATATCCCGAATTGCCACGGGTGGCCGAGCATGTCTTCGAAGGCGGCTGGCAACAGGCGATGAACAGCAATATCAGCTTCATCGTCAACCGGATGAACGAACGCGTTCTGGCCGGGCAGTCGATCGAGACCCTGCTGGCGGTGCTGATGTTCGTGCTGATGGGCATCACGCTTGAACGCTCGAAGATCGCCAATGACCTGCTGACCACGATGGCGCGCGTCTTTGGCCCGCTGCCCGGCGGTCTGGCCGTGTCGGTGGTGGTCGTGGGCGCGTTCCTGGCGGCATCGACCGGGATCGTTGGTGCGACCGTGGTGACGATGGGCCTGCTGAGCCTGCCCACCATGCTGCGCAACAATTATTCGCCGGAACTGGCCACGGGCGTGATCGCGGCCAGCGGCACGCTGGGCCAGATCATCCCGCCCTCCATCGTGATCGTGCTGCTGGGCACGCTGGCGGGGGATCTGTATTCGGCGGCACAGGAAACGCGCGCGCAGCTTGCGGGCTGCACCGATGCGCTGACCTATCTGGGCGAGGCGGCGGTGGTGTCGGTGGGCACGCTGTTCCAAGCGGCGCTGCTGCCGGGGATCATGCTGGCGCTGCTTTACGGGCTTTATGCCTTTGGCTATGCGATGCTGCGGCCGCACAAGGCGCCCCCGATCCACAGCGAGGATCGCACGGGCGAGGTCATCACCCGGGGCGAGGGGCTGACCTGGTTCCTGTTCGCGCCGCTGGGGCTGATCGCGGCGCTGGTGCTGGCGATGCAGGTGGGGCTGGTGGGCAACCAGAACATCACCGTCGACAGCTATTCCGACGCCTCGCAGGCCGCGGCGCTGCGGACCAACGTGTCCGAACAATGCCAGGCATCGATGATCGACCTGCACGGGCAACAGGCCTGGGACGATGCGGTGGCCGAGCAGGAGGCGATCGATGCCGCGGGCGGGGCGCAGGCCAGCACCCGGCTGAGCCCCGAAGAGATCGCCGCCGCCCGCGCGGCCAAGGTCGCGGGCGCGGCACCGGTGTCGAGCTATATCGCGACCTGTTTCCTGCTGCTGGCGCTTGTCTTGACCACGGCACGCGGTGTGGCGCCGTCGGCGCCGGCCGGGCCGCTGCTGGTCGGGGCGGGGGGCGTCGTTCTGGCGCTGGTCATCGATGCGCTGTTCATCCGCGCCGATACCAGTTCGGGCGTCAGCTTCCTGTGGATGATCCTGCCGCTGGCGCTGGTGCTTTACGGCTGCCGTCACGCGGTGGCGCGGCTGGGCCAGAACGAGCTGTTGCGCGTGGTCTTTCCGCCGCTGGTGCTGATCGTGGCGGTGCTGGGCTCGATCCTGGGCGGGATCACCAACCCGACCCCCGCCGCCGCGCTGGGGGCCGGTGGGGCGATCATGCTGGCCGCCTTCCGCAAGCTGCAGGAGGAAAACCGCTCTGCCAAGCTGATCCTGTGGTCGGCCTTTGCGCTGGTGATCATGATCCTCGTGGGCACCAATTTCGACCTGCGCCTGGGCCGCGGCAACGTCCCGGCCGAGGATTACATCGCCTATGTGGTGGCGCAGGCGGCCTATCTGTTCGTGATCTTCGGCGTCTTCTACAGCTGTTTCGTGCTGTGGCGGTCGGGTGTCCTGCCGCCGGTGGTGCGGGAAACGGCCAAGGTCACGTCGATGGTGTTCACCATCCTGATCGGGTCGCAATTGCTGAACCTGGTGGTGATCTCGTTTGGGGGTGAGCATTACATCCAGCAATTCCTGCGCAGCTTCGACAGCGAGTTGAAGGTGTTCTTGATCGTGATGCTGGTGCTTTTCGTGCTGGGCTTCGTACTCGATTTCCTCGAGATCATCTATATCGTAATCCCGATCGTCGGGCCGGTCATCTATGGCGGCACGTTCGATCCCAAATGGGTGACGATCATGATCGCGGTGAACCTGCAGACCAGCTTCCTGACGCCGCCCTTCGGCTTTGCGCTGTTCTATCTGCGCGGGGTGGCCCCGCCCGAGGTGACAACGGGCCATATCTATCGCGGGATCGTGCCCTTCGTGCTGATCCAGGTGGTGGGGCTGGCGATATTGTGGTTCATCCCGTCCATCGTGACGATCGTGCCGAACCTGTTGCCCAACTGATCAAATGAAAAGCCGCGCTTTCGGGCGCGGCTTTGCTGTTTTGTCTCGCGGTGCTGCTTGGGCAGCCCCGCTCGAGCGGGAACCGAGCGCATATGGCCCGTGCTTGTGTAGCGGTCCCGCACACGACCATCTAGAAGTTTGTGCCACTGCCGCGAACGTCCGGTTTGAGCCGGTACCGGACAAAGGTCATACGCGCTTTTGCGCGGGATCAAGGGGCGTCAGCCCCGCCGCGCGGCGCCCGACCGCCCCCCGGGCGGGCGCCTTTCACCGGCGCGCCGACCTTTGAGCGAAGACGTGTTTTGCACCATAAAGCGCACCGCTCAACCGGATCGACGCCCACCCGCGGTCGGGCACCACGCGGCTGCAAGCCAATGACCGCTCCGTCCGCAAAGCGGCAGCTAGGCTGGAAACGTACGCCGATGCACGGATCAGGCCGGTTGCAGCAGATCCCAGCGGTTGCCGAACGGGTCGCGCCAGACCGCGACAATGCCATAGGGCTCAACGCGCGGGGGTTCCTCGAACGTGACGCCGGCGGCCAGCATGGCGGCGTGGTCGCGCGCGAAATCGTCGGTGGTCAGGAAGAACCCCACGCGCCCGCCGGTCTGGTTGCCGATGGTGGCGCGTTGGTCACCCGTTACCGCACGCGCCAGCAACAGGCGACATTCGGTGGCACCGGGCGGGGCCACAAGCACCCAGCGCTTGCCGTCCTGGGGGATGTCGCAGATCAGATCGAAGCCCAGCGTGCCGACATAGAACGCGATGGCGGCATCGTAATCGGGGACGACCAGCGCCACCGCCGAGATGAACGCCACGGCTCAGCCCCGTTTGGCGCGGGTGTCGGGCAATGAGATGCGGGCCACCTGTTCGGCGATGGGATCGACCGACAGGGGGTGAGTTTCGCCGGTGTGATCCTCGGGCGCGCCGATATCCTGCCAGCTGCCGTTCTTGTAGATCTCGAGCGCCGAGAAATTGGCCTTGTAGCCCATCTTGGGGCTGCCCGGCACCCAATAGCCCAGATAGACGTAAGGCAACCCGGCCTCGCGCGCGATTTCGACATGGTCGAGGATCATATAGGTGCCCAGGCTGTCGCGCACGTAATCGGGATCATAGAAGGAATAGACCATCGACAGCCCGTCGCCCAGCACATCGGTCAGGCAGACGGCGGCCAGATCGCGCAGGCGCTGGCCATTGCTGCGGTCAGAGGTGTATTCGACCACGCGCGAGCGGACCGGCGTTTCCTCGACCATCGCCGCGAATTCGAAGATATCCATATCCGCCATGCCGCCATCGGAATGGCGGTCGTCCAGATACCGGCGGAACAGGGCATACTGATCCTCGGTCGCCCAGGGCGATGTGGCCTGGCGTTTCAGGCCCGCATTGCGGCGGATGATCTTGCGCTGCCCGCGCGAGGGCTCGAAATCGGCCACCCGGATGCGGGCCGACAGGCAGGCGGTGCAATCGGCGCAGGACGGGCGGTAGAGCACATTCTGCGAGCGCCGGAACCCCTGCGCCGACAGCGCGTCATTCAGCGTTTCGGCATAGTCGCCCTGCAGCGCGGTGAACAGCTTCCGCTCCATCCGGCCTTCGAGGTACGGACAGGGCTGCGGAGCCGTCACGTAGAATTGCGGAGCGATGGGGAGCGTGTGGCGCATATGATCCGGGGTTCCATGCCTGTTGTCACCACGCTAGCAAAGCCGGGGCGATGCGCCAAGCCCTTGGTTCGCGGTTGGTTATCGATCCCCGGCGGCGCGGTTGATCACCGCCGTGCCCAGGACCAGATCGTGCAGCGCCTGGCGCCGGGCGCCGGTCAGCATCAGGATGATCGAGGCCATCTGCAGTACGAAGGTCCAGAAAAACACATAGTAAAGCAGCGTGTGCATGAAGGCGCGCGCCAGATCCAGGCGGGTGCCGCCCAGGGTGCGCACCTCGATCGACATCAGCCGCATGCCCGGTGTGGCCGAGCTGTTGGCCAGCGTCACCACGCGATAGACGAAGCCCACCGCCGTCACCAGCAACGGCAGGAAGAACAGCGCGGTAAAGGCCGTGAAGGGAATCGCCACCAGGCTGAGCAGCAGGATCAGGCCGGTATCGACCCCCCAGGCCAACAGCCGCTTGACCGGCGTGTCGGCATAGAATTCGGCGTTGTAATACGGGTCCGGCAATCCGGTGATGCTGGGTGTCATGGGGATGATATAGGCAGCGTTGGGGCAGGGGAAAAGGGCGCCCCTTGCGGGCGCCCCGTTATCGGCGGTCTCAGGCGTCGGATGGCGTGTCGTCCTGCGCCTTGCGGGCGCGTTCTTCCAGGAATTGGTCGAATTCCGACTTGTCCTTGGCCTCGCGCAGGCGCTCCAGAAAGGCTTCGAAGCTTTCCTGTTCCTCCTGCAACCGGCGCAGCGTATCGGCCTTGTAGGCGTCAAAGGCGCTGTTGCCCGAGGATTTGAAGCCGTGGGCGCGGTGCCAGTGGTTGGTGTTGCGGTGTGCGCATTTTCCGAACATGCGTTTCCCCCAGATCATGTATGCCAGAAGGGCCAGGCCAAGCGGCCAGAACAGGATGAAGCTCAGGACCGTGGCGGCGATCCACGCGCCCTTGCCGCGCTGATCCAGCCAGGATTCGGCCTGAGAGGGCCAGGTGGCGACTGATGTCATTGAAGTCTCCGATCAGGTTGCGTTTATGTGAATGTCTTTCACATATCATAGATCGGGATTGCACCGGCCGGGTTCAAGGGTGGATGTAAAAGAATTTCACATTTCCGCGGCAGGGGCCGTTTTTCACAGCCTAGAGCGTGAAATCGGCCGGTTCCGCGCCGGTCAGCGGCGGCAGGCGCTGCGGGTCGATGGGAAAGATGTGGCGCGGGGTGCCGGCGGCGGCCCAGACCACATCGAATTCCAGCAGGCGCGGGTCGATCCAGGCGCGGATGGGCGACAGGTGGCCGATGGGGGACACGCCGCCGATGGCAAACCCGGTCTGGGCGCGGATCAGGGCGGCATCGGCCTTGCCCAGAGGGCTGTCGGCCAGCGCGTTGGCCTTGTCGGCGCAGACCTTGTTGCCGCCCGCGGTCAGGAACAGGACCGCCTCGTCCGTGGCCTCGGCCCGGAAGATGATGGATTTTGCGATCTGGTCCAGATGGCAGCCTGCGGCCTCGGCGGCCTCCTGCGCGGTGCGGGCGGTGCCGACCTCGACAATCTGGGCGGTGATCCCGGCGGCGTCCAATGCGGCGCGCACCCGTTTCATGCTTTTGCTCACGCGGTGTCCTTTGGGTTGCTTGGGGCGGACTATTCCCGCGCCGGGGCCGGAAGGCAAGGCCGTTGACCCCACCCGATCCGCAGGCCATCAATCGGGCATGAGTTTTGCATCCCGTCTGACGCGCAGCCCCATCGCCTTTGACCCCGAACGCGGGGCCGAACTGGACGACCGGTTCGCCGGGCTGGCGCCCGAACTGCGCGGCCTGTTGATCGGCACGGCGGGGTGCAGCCCCTATCTGAAAACCTCGATGGAGAAAGAGGCCGACTGGCTGGAGGCGGCATTGCACGCCGATCCCGCCGCGGTCATGCCGGATCTGCTGGCCGATATCCGCGCGCTGGAGGGCGAGGCGCTTAAGCCCGGGCTGCGGATCGCCAAGCGGCGCATGGCGCTTTACGTGGCGCTGGCCGATCTGGGCGGGGTCTGGGCGCTGGAACAGGTGACGCGCGCGCTGACCGATTGCGCCGATACCGCCGTCGATGCCTGTCTGCGCCAGTTGGTCGGGCAGGAAATCGCACGCCGGAAACTGCCCGGTGTCACGATGGACGATATCGACCGCGCGGGCGGGATGGTGGCGCTGGCGATGGGCAAGGGCGGGGCGTATGAGCTGAACTATTCCAGCGATATCGACCTGATTTGCCTCTATGATGACAGCCGCTTCGACCGCGACGACCTGTATGACGCGCGCGCCAGTTTCATCCGCGTGACGCGCAAGATGGCCGCGCTGATGTCGGATCTGACGGGGGATGGCTATGTCTTTCGCACAGATCTGCGCCTTCGCCCGGATGCCAGTGTCACCCCGGTCTGCGTGGCGATGGAGGCGGCCGAGCGGTATTACGAAAGCGTCGGCCGCACGTGGGAGCGCGCGGCGCATATCAAGGCGCGGCCCTGTGCGGGCGATCTGGACGCGGGGGCGGCGTATCTGCAACGGCTGACGCCGTTCATCTGGCGCAAGCATCTGGATTTCGCCGCGATCGAGGATGCCCATGACATGCGCCTGCGCATTCGTGACCACAAGCGCCTGCACGGCCAGCCGGTGCTGGACGGCCACGACCTGAAACTGGGCCGGGGTGGCATCCGTGAAATCGAGTTCTTCACCCAGACCCGCCAGATCATCGCCGGTGGCCGCGATCCCGAGTTGCGGGTGCGCGGCACGGTCGACGGGCTGGCGCGGCTGGCCGACAAGGGCTGGGTGCCGCCGGACGTGGCCGACCAGCTGGCCACCGATTACCGCGCGCACCGAGAGGTCGAGCACCGGTTGCAGATGATCAACGATGCGCAAACCCACGCGCTGCCCGCCACGCCCGAGGGCTTCGACCGGCTGGCGCGGTTCATGGGGCAGGGCGACACCGACCGGCTGCGCGCCGAACTGACCGAGCGGCTGGACCGGGTGGCGGGCCTGGCCGAGGGGTTCTTTGCCCCGCCCGATGCCGGGACGAAACCGGTCAGCGACCTGCCCGAGGAAATCAGCCGCATCACCGCGCGCTGGCGGACCTATCCCGCGCTGCGCTCGGCCCGCGCGGTCGAGATTTTTGATCGGCTGAAACCCGACCTGCTGCGCCGTCTGATGGCCGCCGGCCGGCCCGAGGAGGCCGTGGCGTCCTTCGACGGGTTCCTCAAGGGGCTGCCGGCGGGGGTGCAGCTTTTCTCGCTCTTCCAGTCGAACCCGCAGCTTGTCGATCTGATCGTCGATATCGCCGCCGTGTCACCGTCGCTGGCGCAATACCTGTCGCGCAATTCCGCCGTGCTGGATGCGGTGATCGGCGGGGATTTCTTCGTGCCCTGGCCCGGTGCGGCGGCGTTGCAGGCCGATCTGGCCGAACGCATGGCCACGCTGGACGATTACGAGGGGCAGCTGGACACCGCCCGCCGCTGGGCCAAGGAATGGCGGTTCCGCATCGGCGTGCACCTGTTGCGCGACCTGCTGTCGCCCGCGGATGCCGCCGCGCAATATGCGGATCTGGCGCAGGCGGTGGTGGGGGCGGTCTGGCCCGTGGTGGTGGCGCAGTTCGCGCTGAAACACGGGGACCCGCCGGGCACGGGCGCGACGGTGCTGGCCATGGGATCGCTTGGGGCGGGGCAGCTCAGCGCGGGGTCGGATCTGGACCTGATCGTCATCTATGACCCTGCGGGGGTCGAGGCATCGGATGGCAAGCGCCCGCTGGCGGCGCGGGCCTATTACGCGCGCCTGACCCAGGCGCTGGTCACCGCGCTGAGCGCGCCGATGGCCGAGGGCAAGCTTTACGAAGTCGACATGCGGCTTCGGCCTTCGGGCAATCAGGGGCCGGTCGCCACCTCGCTCGAGGCCTTCCGGCTTTATCAGCGCGAAGAGGCCTGGACCTGGGAGCATCTGGCGCTGACCCGCGCGCGGGCCGTCGCGGGCGAGGCCGAGCTGGGCCATGTCATCGACGCCTTCCGGCAGGTGCTGTTGCAGGAAAAGGGTGACCCCGAACAGGTGCTGGCCGGTGTGATCGACATGCGCGCGCGTCTGGCCGAGGCCAAACCCGCCCGTGATGTCTGGGACGGCAAGCTGGGTCCAGGCCGGGCGCAGGATATCGAGCTGATCGCCCAGGCCGCCGCCCTGATCGCGGCCGCGCCCGCCCATGACGTGGCCGGACAGCTGGCGGCCGGTGTGGCGGCGGGGGTGCTGGACAGCGAACAGGCGCGGGTGCTGACCGACAGCTATCGCCTGTTCCGCCGGTTGCAGGTCGCCGTGCGCCTGATCAGCGACAGCCCCCTGAAAATCGACCAGATCGGGCAGGCGGGGCTGGAATTTCTGTTGCGCGCCACGGGCTGCGCCACGACCGAAACCCTGCAACAGACCCTTGCACAGGCCGCCCGCGATGCGGCACAGACCATCGACAGCGTGCTTGCGCCCATGCGCCCGCCACAGACAGAGGCCACCGATGACTGAAAACACCCCAGCCGACCCCAAGGGTCTGATCCGCGAAAGCTATCGCATCGACGGCATCACGGAAGGCGAATGCCGGTCGATCTTTCTGGACTGGGCGCTCAGCCTGCCGGCGGGGGCCGATACGCGCGGCCCGATCGACGCCTTGCTGACGCAATACGGGGGCGATGCGCCGGATCACCCGATGACGGCGGTGCTGCGCGCGGGGCTGGATGCCGCTGCCGCGCCGCGCCGTCGCGGGGGCAGCCGCGCGCGGCAGGACCGCTAGGCGGGTGTGTTTCCTGTACTTCGCCTATGGCTCGAACCTGTTGCCCGCGCGGTTGCAGGCGCGCTGCCCCAGTGCGCGGGTGGTCGGCCCCGCGCTGGCGCCCGATCATAGGTTGGAGTTCACCAAGCCCGGCCGCGACGGGTCCGGCAAGGCCACGCTGCACCCCGCGCCGGGGGCGGCGGTGCCGGGCGTGCTTTATCGGATTGATCTGGCCGACCAACCTGCCTTGCACGCGGCCGAGGGGGCGGGTCACCCCAATGGCTATGTCTTTCATGCCGAGTTCGCGGTGCGGATGGCCGATGGCGATAGCATCGCCGCGACCTATGTCGCGCGGCAGCGGGATGCCGCGCTGCGCCCGTTCGACTGGTATCTGGCGCTGGTGATTGCGGGCGCGCAGGCGCATGGGCTGGGCGCGGATCATGTCGCGCGGTTGAAGTCTTTGCCGCATGTCCCTGACACAGAGACGGAAAATCCGATCCGCCGCGCCGCTATCGCGGCGTTCGACAGGGCCGGGATTGCCGATTACCGCCGTCTTCTGGCGGATCAGGGATAGCTGCTGACCTCAATGAGATTGCCATCGGGATCGTTGAAATAGACCGATGTGATCGGCCCCAATGCACCGGATTTGGCGACCGGCCCCTCGACAATCTCGACCCTTTCGGCGCGCAGATGGGCGATGACGCGGTCGGGGTTCCAGCGAGTGACAAGGCACAGATCGCCCGCGCCGATACAGGCGTGGTTGCGGGTTTCCTGACCGAGTGTTTGCAGGTTGATCTTCTGATCCCCGAACCGCAGCGCCTTGCGGGTTCCGGCAAAGGTAACAGGCTCCATCCCCAGCACGCGGGCATAGAATGCCTGTGCCGCGTCGATGTCCCGCACGGTCAGAACCAGATGATCGATCCGGTCGATCATCAGCTGCGGGGCAGGGCGGCGGCTTCGGCCGCCAGGGCGGTGATGCCGTCCCAATCCCCGGCCTCGACCATCGCTTGCGGCGCGACCCACGAGCCGCCGACACACAGCGTGTTCGACAGCCCCAGATAATCGGCGGCGTTCTTCAGGCTGACGCCGCCCGTGGGGCAGAACCGGACCTGCGGGATGGGCGCGCCGATGGCTTTCAGCGCGGGGGCGCCGCCCGAGGCCTCGGCCGGGAAGAATTTCTGAACGGTATAGCCGCGCTCCAGCAGGCGCATCGCCTCGGTCGCCGTGGCGGCGCCGGGCAAAAGCGGCAGGTCGGCCTCTTCGCAGGCGTCCAGCAGACGGTCGGTCGCGCCGGGCGACACGCCGAACTTCGCGCCGGCCGCTTTCGCCGCCGCCACATCGGCGGGCGTCAGCAGGGTGCCCGCGCCCACGACCCCACCCGCGACGGTGGCCATCTCGCGGATCACGTCCAGCGCGGCGGGGGTGCGCAAGGTGACCTCTAACGCGGGCAGGCCGCCTGCGACCAGTGCGGCAGCCAGCGGTGCGGCATGGGCCGCGTCATGGACGACCAGCACCGGGATGACCGGCGCCAGCTGGCAGATTTCGGCGGATTTTAGGCTCGCCTCTTGCGGTGTCATGGTGGCCCCCTCAGATCACGACCGCGGCGCCGCTGGTCGCGGGGCCGACGGTGTTGCGGAACATATCGAACATCTCGCGGCCCAGCCCATCGTTGTTGGCGCTCAGATCGGCCACGACAGGCGTGCGGGCTTCGAAATCCTCGGCCAGAACCGTCAGCGTTCCGGCAGTGGCGTCCAGCCGCACGATATCGCCATCGCGCAGACGGGCCAGCGGTCCGCCCTCGGCGGCTTCGGGGCTGACATGGATCGCGGCGGGCACCTTGCCGCTGGCGCCCGACATGCGGCCATCGGTGACCAGCGCGACGCGCAGCCCGCGATCCTGCAGCACCGACAGGGTGGGGGTCAGCCCGTGCAGTTCGGGCATGCCATTGGCGCGCGGCCCCTGGAACCGCACGACGACCACGCAATCGGAGGTGAATTCACCGGCCTTGAACGCGGCCTTGACGCTGTCCTGATCGTGGAAAACCCGCGCGGGTGCCTCGATCACATGGCGTTCGGGCGCGACGGCAGAGACCTTGATCACCCCACGGCCCAGATTGCCCGACAGGCTTTTCAGCCCGCCGATGGGCAGAAACGGATCGGTGGCGGGGCGCAGGATCTTGTCGTTGCGGGTCTGGCCATCGGTTTTCTCCCACTGAAGCACACCGTCTTTCAGCTTGGGTTCCTCGGTGTAGCGCGCCAGCCCGTCGCCCGCGATCGTGACGGTATCGGGATGCAGCAGGCCGGCGTCGAGCAACTCGCCAATCATATAGCCCAGGCCCCCGGCGGCGTGGAAATGGTTCACGTCGGCCAGCCCGTTGGGATAGACCTTGGCCATCAGCGGTGTGACCTCGGACAGTGCCGCGAAATCGTCGATATCCAGCTGAACGCCCGCCGCCCGGGCCATGGCGGGCAGGTGCAGGATCAGGTTCGTGGACCCGCCCGTCGCCATCAGCCCGACGATCCCGTTGACGAAGGCTTTTTCGTCCAGCACATGGCCCGCAGGCCGGAAATCATTGCCCGCGCCGGTGATCGCCAGCGCCCGTTCGGCGCCCGCCACGGTCAGCGCATCGCGCAGCGGCGTGCCCGGGTTGACGAAGCTGGCGCCCGGCAGGTGCAGGCCCATGAATTCCATCAGCATCTGGTTGGAATTGGCGGTGCCATAGAAGGTACAGGTGCCCGGCCCGTGATAGCTGGCCATTTCCGCCGCCATCAGCTCGTCGCGCCCGACCTCTCCGGTGGCGAATTGCTGGCGCACCTTGGCTTTTTCGTCATTGGGCAACCCGCTGGTCATCGGCCCCGCGGGCAGGAACACCGCCGGGATATGCCCGAAACTGGCCGCCGCGATCACCAGCCCCGGCACGATCTTGTCGCAGACCCCCAGGAAGATCGCGGCGTCAAAAGTGTTGTGGCTCAGCGCCACCCCGGCGGACAGTGCGATGACGTCACGGGAAAAGAGCGACAGCTCCATTCCGGTTTGGCCCTGCGTGACGCCATCGCACATGGCCGGCACGCCACCGGCCACCTGTGCGGTGGCCCCGGCCGCGCGTGCCGCGTCCTTGATCAGTTGCGGGAAACGCTCGAACGGCTGATGCGCCGACAGCATGTCATTATACGCGGTGACAATCCCCAGATTGGGCGCGCGTCCGGCGGCCAGCGTGTCCTTGTCATCGCCCATCGCGGCATAGGCATGGGCCTGGTTGCCGCAGGTCAGATGCGCCCGCGCCGGGCCCTGATCGGCGGCGCGGTGGATCTTGTCCAGGTACAGCCCCCGGCTTTCGCGCGAACGCGTGACGATCCGGTCAGTGACCTCTGCAACAACGGGGTGGAGCGACATGGCGGCCTCGGCTTCAGGAGCGGTGTCTTGGGGGCGATGTATCTGTTAGCGCTAACAATGTAAACAGGGGCAGGGAAAAATATCTGGCGCGCTCCCCTGCAGCGTGACATGTCGGGGGCCGGATTGCAAACCCCGGCGAAACCCCTTTCGCAGGCGTGGTCAAGCGGGTAACAGGGCGGGCATGACGCATTCCGATATCCCCACCGTCCGCCTGCGCCCCAAGGCCAATGCCCGCGCCATCCGCCATGGTTTCCCGTGGGTCTATGCCAACGAACTGGTGACCGACCGCCGGACCAAGGCGCTGGCGCCCGGCACGGTGGCGCTGTTGGAAGACGACGCGCGCAGCCCGATGGGCGTGGTCACGGTGAACCCCAATTCGCGGATCATCTGCCGGATGCTGGACCGCGACCCCGCCGCGCGTATCGATGCCAATTGGCTGGCCGCCCGGCTGCGCGCCGCGCTGTCCCTGCGCGAGCAGCTGTTCGACGCGCCCTTCTATCGCCTGATCCATGCCGAGGCCGACGGGCTGCCCGGCGTGGTCATCGACCGCTTCGGCGATGCGGCGGTGATCCAGCCCAACGCGGCCTGGGCCGATGTGTTGCTGGAGCCGCTGGCGCAAGCGTTGCAGGACGTGACCGGTGTGACCACGGTGATCAAAAACGCCACCGGCCGCGCCCGCGTGTTGGAGGGGCTGGACGAAGACACCGCATTGCTGACCGGTGCGCTGGATGGCCCTGTGCCCGTGCCGATGAATGGCGCGACCTATATGGCCGATCTTCTGGGGGGGCAGAAAACCGGCCTCTTTTACGACCAGCGGCCCAACCACGCCTTCGCCGCCCGGCTGGCCCGGGGCGCGCGGGTGCTGGATGTGTTTTCCCATGTCGGTGGTTTCGGCCTGGCCGCGCTGGCGGGCGGGGCGCAATCGGCGCTGGCCGTCGATGGTTCTGCCGCCGCGCTGGAATTAGCGGAACAGGGCGCGCAGGCCGGCGGCATGGCCGACCGCTTCGCCACGCGGCGCGGCGATGCGTTCGACGTGCTGGCCGAGCTGGCGCAGGAGGGCGCGCAGTTCGAAATGGTCATCTGCGACCCGCCCGCCTTCGCGCCGAACAAACAGGCGTTGGAGGCCGGATTGCGCGCCTATGAACGCGTGGCACGGCTGGCCGCGCCGCTGGTGGCGCCGGGCGGATATCTGGGCCTGTGCTCGTGCTCGCATGCCGCCGATCTGGCAAAGTTTCGCGGCGCCAGCACCCGGGGCATCGGCCGCGCGGGTCGGTCGGCGCAGCTGCTGCATACCGGGTTCGCGGGCGCTGATCACCCGATGCTGCCGCAACTGGCCGAAAGCGGCTACCTCAAGGCGCTGTTCTTCCGGCTGGCCCCATGAAGGTCCTGCTGGATGCCTGCGTCCTTTACCCCACGGTGCTGCGCGAAATCCTGACCGGCGTCGCGGCACAGGGGCTTTACACCCCGCTCTGGTCCGACCGCATCCTGGAGGAATGGGCACGCGCCGCCCGCAAGATCGGCCCCACGGGCGAGGCACAGGCGCGCGCCGAAATCGCCCTGTTGCGCGCCAACTGGCCCGCTGCCGTGGTGCCGCCGAAACCGGGGCTGGAGGACCGCCTGTGGCTGCCCGACCCGGCGGATATCCATGTGCTGGCCGCCGCCATCGCGGGCTCCGCCGATCTGATCCTGACCTTCAACGCCACGGATTTCCCGCGCAAGACCCTGCAGGACGAGGGGCTGGACCGCGCGGCCCCCGATGCCCTGCTGATGGAATTCTGGCAGGCAACGCCCGATCCGGTCGAGACCGTGGTGCGGGATGTGCACGCCACGGCCCAGCGGATGTCGGGGGAAACCATGCCGCTGCGGGCGCTGTTGAAACGCGCCCGGCTGCCACGTCTGGGCAAGGCACTGGCCGGGTAGGGGGCGCTGCCCCCGTCGCCCATCCGGGCGACTCCCCCGGAGTATTTGTCGAGCAATGAAGATCAGTCTTTCATTGTTCCTGAAATACTCCGGAGCGCGAGGCAGCGCCTCGCAAAATAATCAGGCAGAGTGCCAGCGCGCCTCGTTCGCCTCGATCGCGGCGATACGTGCGGCGGTCTTGGGGTGGCTCAGCAGCCAAGCGGGCATGGCCCCCGCACGGCCCTGGGTCAGCGCCTCGAGCTTGGTGAAAAGCGACTTCTGCGGCGCGGTCCCGATGCCCGATTTCGTCAGCAGGGCGCTGGCATAGGCATCGGCCTCGTACTCGTCCCCGCGCGACAGATGCGCGGCCAGCGCCGTGGTCAGCAGGTTGGCCAGCCAGACGCCGATCCCGGGCAGAAGCCGCCCCAGAAACAGCATCAGCACCGTGCGCAGCGCGTTCTGGCCGGAAAAGTCGATCATCCGTTTGCGGCTGTGGCCAAGCGCGACATGGCCCAGCTCATGCGCGATCACGCTGGCCAGTTCCTCGGCCGTGACGGCGCCCTGCTGGTACTTGTCGTAAAACCCGCGCGTGATGAAGATCCGCCCATCGGGCGCGGCCAGCCCGTTGACCGGCGCGATCTCGAAGATATGCACCTTGATCCGCGGCAGGTCGAGCGCCCGCGCCATCTGGTCGGTCAGGCGCTTCAGCACCGGATCGGCCAGCTCGGTCGATTGCGCATCCAGCATCTTCGCCGTCCGCCACGCCGAAAACCGGTACATGAGCACACCGTAAAGGATCAGCAAAAGGAAGGGGGCGAGTTTCAGCATATGCCTAATATGGGCCACACCCCGTCGCGGGGCAACGCCGCCCCCTTCTTCTTGGCGGCAATACTCCGGGGGTGCGGGGGCTGGCCCCCGCTGGCCTGTCGCCCGTCAGTCCAGAAACGCCTTTTCGACCACGTATTCGGCGGGCTTGGAATTGGCGCCCTCGGTCAGGCCATAGCCTTCGAGCAGCTCCTTGATCTCCAGGTTGAAGGCCAGGTTGCCGCAGACCATCGCGCGGTCGGTTTCCGGGCTCAGTGGCGCGACACCCAGGTCGGCGAACACCTCGCCCGCGCGCATCAGGTCGGTGATGCGGCCCATCTTGGGGCTCTGCTCGCGGGTCGTGGTGGGATAGTACCGCAGCTTGTCGGCGAAGCCCTCGCCGATCAGCTCGGCCAGCATCTCATCGCCGCGGATTTCGTCGATCAGCGCCGCGCCATAGGCCAGCTCGCCGACCTCGCGGCAGGTGTGGGTGATGATCACCTCGTCATAATCGGTAAAGGTCTGCGGGTCGCGCAGCAGGCTCGCGAAGGGCGCAAACCCGGTGCCAGTGGCAAAGAGCCACAGCCGCTTGCCCGGCAGCAGCGCGTCATGGACCAGCGTCCCCACGGGCTTGGGCCGCAGGATGATCTGATCGCCCGGCTGGATATGCTGCAACCGGCTGGTCAGCGGGCCGTCTTGCACCTTGATCGAGTAGAATTCCAGCTCCTCATCCCAGGAAGGCGAGGCGATGGAATAGGCCCTGAGCAGCGGTTT
>NZ_NSBT01000038.1 GCF_002285435.1 Actibacterium ureilyticum | reverse complement strand
ATCAATACACCACGACGCTTCGGATGGATTCGCCCGCATGCATCAGGTCGAAGCCCTTGTTGATGTCGTCGAGGCTCAGGGTGTGGGTGATCATCGGGTCGATCTCGATCTTGCCATCCATGTACCAGTCGACGATCTGCGGCACATCCGTCCGGCCCCGCGCGCCGCCAAAGGCGGTGCCTTTCCACACCCGCCCCGTCACCAGCTGGAACGGGCGCGTCGCGATCTCGGCCCCTGCGGGCGCCACGCCGATGATGATCGACTGGCCCCAGCCGCGATGGGTGCATTCCAGCGCGTCGCGCATCACCTTCACATTGCCGGTGCAGTCGAACGAATAATCCGCCCCGCCGATCTGATCGAAGGGCGTCTTGGTCAGCTCCACGATCTCTTGCACCACGTTCTCGCAATTCTTCGGGTTGATGAAATGCGTCATCCCGAAATGCTCGGCCATGGCCTTCTTGTCGTCGTTCAGATCGACGCCGATGATCATGTCCGCGCCTGCCAGCCGCAGCCCCTGCAGCACGTTCAGACCGATGCCGCCCAGCCCGAACACCACCGCCTTGGCGCCGATTTCGACCTTGGCGGTGTTGATCACCGCGCCGATGCCCGTGGTCACGCCGCAGCCGATGTAACAGATCTTGTCGAAGGGCGCGTCGGGCCGCACCTTGGCCACCGCGATCTCGGGCAGGACCGTGTGATTGGCGAAGGTCGAGCAGCCCATGTAATGCAGGATCGGGTCGCCATCGAGGGTTGAGAACCGCGAGGTCCCGTCGGGCATCAGCCCCTGCCCCTGGGTCGAGCGGATCGCTGTACACAGGTTGGTTTTCTGGCTCAGGCAGGACGGGCAGGCCCGGCATTCCGGCGTATAAAGCGGGATCACATGGTCGCCCGGCGCGACGCTGGTCACACCCGCACCAACCTCCAACACCACGCCTGCGCCCTCATGGCCCAGGATCGCCGGGAACACCCCCTCGGGGTCGGCGCCCGACAGCGTGAATTCATCCGTATGACAAATCCCCGTCGCCTTGATCTCGACCAGAACCTCGCCAGGCTGGGGACCCTGCAGGTTGATTTCCATGACTTCAAGCGGCTTGCCCGCTTCGAGCGCGACCGCAGCGCGTGTACGCAAATCGTAATCCTCCCTTGGACAGGCAGCTTTTGCCGTCTTCACCCCGAAGTATGGGTCGGGCCGCGTCCCCGCGACAACGCATACAATGGTTGGTATTGTCCGTTTGACGCCCGCCGCGCCAACTGGACCGATGCGGGCAAAGGCAACGGAGGGAATCATGCGGCTGGCGGATCTGCTGCGCGGCGCGGGGCTGTGTTTGGCGATGGGCGCGGCCGGCTGGGCCGCCGATTTTTCCGACCCGACCTGGCCTTGTGTCCAGCGCAAGGTCGAAACCCTGTCGCCCGGGCTGATGTGGCCGCATCCGATCACCGAGATGACCCTGGACGCGGCGACGCTGGACGATGTGCGCGACCTGTCCGAGCGGCTGTCGCTGCGCCGGCTGGAGCTTGCCGAGATCCAGCCAGAGATCGACCGGTTCGTCACCAGCCACGGGTCCGATCCCGCGCTGTTGGGTCAGGTGTTCGACCGGGTCTTTACCCGGCTGTCGCGCACGCGCACGGCGATCATCAGGGGGATCGGGGACTATTCGCTGGAACAGATCCGGCTTTCGGAACAGATCGAGGCCAAGCGCCAGAGCTTCGATGCGGCGCTGGCCGCCGAGCCGCCCGATTACGATGCCGCCGACGAGATCGAGGCGCAGATCGACTGGGACGAGCGGATCTATCAGGATCGCCAACGCTCGCTGACCTATGTCTGCGAAACGCCGGTATTGCTGGAAAAGCGGCTGTTCGGCGTGGCGCAGATGCTGATCCAGGCGACCGGCGGCTAGGGGTCATTCCCATTCCAGCTCGGTAAAAGCCACGGTGGCATTGCGCGCATTGAACGCATCGAAAAGCGCCCAATGCGGCGCCTCGGACGCGGCGATCTGGCCGACCGCATCGCCCAGCCGCTCGCCCTGATCCAGCGCGGTCCTGGTATCGGCGACCAGCACATCCAGATAGCGCAGCATCGGCGCCGCGCCATCCGGCCAGTCCAGCACCGGCCCGCCATGACCGGGCACCAGCGCCGTGACCGGCAGATCGGCCATCTGCGCCAGCACCGCCTGCCAGCCGCGCAGCGATCCGTCCAGCGCCGGGATATGGCGTTCGAACACCAGGTCCCCGGCAAAAAACACCCCCGTCTGGGCATCGAAAACCGTCAGATCCGTGCGGGTATGGGCGCGCGGCCAGGCCCGCAGCTGCAGCACGCGCCCTCCCAGATCCAGTTCCGCGCGGTCCGTCACCGCGACATCGACCGGGGCGGTCCCGCTGCCCAGAAACCGATCCGCCCCCAGCAGGCGCGACAGGCTTTCGGAATAGTTCTGCTGACGGTCCGCCAGCGCGCGATCCAGCCCCGCGTGCCCCACCACCGTCGCCCCGGCATCGGCAAAGAATGCCGCGCCCAGAACGTGGTCGGGATGCATATGCGTCAGGATCAGGTGGCTGACCGGCAGATCCGTGCGGGCGCGGATCGCGCGCCGCAAATCCTCGGCCACCCAGCGGGCGCTGCCCGCGTCGATCACCGCGACCGACCGGTCACCGATCACGACGCCCAGATTGGCGACATCGCCGCCATTCGCGGCATCGGGCTCGGCGATCTGGCCCATATGAACAAAGACGCCCGGCGCGACCTGAACCAGCGACAGACCCGGCTGCGCGGGGGCGCAGAACGGCGCGCCCTGCGCCACGGTCCCGGCGGGGGGCGCATCCGGCGGGCGGCTGGCCAGCGCGTCGACACAGGCCGCGTGGCTTGTGGCCACGATCCCCGGCAGCAGCGTGTCGCGGCAGGCGGACGGATCGGCGGCCAGACAAAGGGAAAGCAGGGCTTCGAACATCTTAGATCCTTTGCCCGCACTGTCCCCGCACGGGATCGTGAACGGAACACAGACAAAAGATTATAGGGAAAATCGGCCCTTTTCGGCATATAATACACCCCTGTCATGCTGCGAGAGGAGGCGCGTCATGAAGGAATTCCGCCTGTTGGCCCTAGCCGCGCTGTTGGCCGGACCCGCCCTGTCACAGGGGGTCGAGAACCCTCTGACCGACAGCCCGACCTGGCAGGATCTGCAATACGACATCACCGGCGACACCACGCTTCAGGACGGCAGCGGGCTGCTGCGGGTCGACGCGCCCTATCGCGCGCATGACGCCGCGACGGTCCCGCTGGTGATCCGCCAGACCGACGGCACCGCCACGATCACCGGCGCCAAGGTGGTGATCGACGAAAACCCCGCCCCGCTGGCCGCCGAGTTCGCATTCGGCCCCGCCATGGCCCCGCTGGAGCTGGAGATGCGGGTGCGCGTCAACCAGTATTCCAACGTGCGGGTGCTGGCCGACACGCCCGATGGCACCTTCATGACCGGGCGGTTCGTCAAGGCCTCGGGCGGGTGTTCGGCCCCGGCCACGCGCGACCCGGAACTGGCGCTGGCATCCATGGGGCAGATGCAGCTGAAACATTTCGGCGCCGACAACCAGTCGACCCCGCGCCGCGATGCGCAGATCATGATCCGGCATCCCAATTACTCGGGCCTGCAACGCGATCAGATCACCCAGCTGTTCATCAACGCCCATTTCATCGACGAGCTCGAGGTGCGGCAGGGCGACGATCTGCTGTTCACCATGACCGGCGGCATCTCGGTCAGTGAAAACCCGGTGTTTCGGTTTTCCTATACCGATAACGGCGCCCCGGCGCTGACCGTGCGGGCGCGCGATACCGAGGGCAATGTCTTTGAACGGACCCTGCCGAAGGACGCCGAAAGCTGAGCGCCTACTGGCCCTGAAAACAGATGATCTCGGCCTCGGCCTGGGCGCGGCGCAGGTCGGCCACCAGCGCATTGGCCGACGCGGCGGTGCGAAAGATCGACATGCGCTCGCCCCCCGTCAGCCGCAGCGACAGAACGGTTTCGGCCTGCATATAGGCGTCATAGGGCAGGATCGACGCGATGGTGTCGATCGAACAGGCGCATTTTTCCAGCACGTCCCGCCCGCGCCCGTTCACCGCCATGCAGCCAAAGACATAATCGGCGCGCGCGGCGGTGGGATAGTCGTTCAGGCGCTGTTCCACGCTTTGCGCGGCGGCCGCACCCGCCATCAGCCCCAGCACCAGCGCCGCGCGGATCATTGACCGGCCTCGACCGTGTCGAAGGTGGTGGTGGATTGATAGAGCGGCGTACCGTCATCGCCCGGCACCTGCGCGCGCAGCGAATGATACCAGCCCGGCACCTGGTCGGACATGGTCACCGTCAGCGCCAGATCGCCAAAGCCCGACATGCGCGCGGCGTTCGGATCGCCGTCGAAAGGATGCAGGGTGACGGATTGGCCCGCGATGGTCGCACCGCCATATTCGATGCTGACCTCTTCGGTCTCGGCCGGGCGGACCAGCGCCTCTTTCACGCGGTTGCGGATATAAAACGGGCTGCCACCCGCGGTTTCGGCCATGTCGCGCACCACGCTTTCGACAAAGACCATGATCATCGGGTTGCCGACGCTGGCGGGAAAGCTGCCCATGTTGCGAAACGACTCGCCCTGATGGAACCGCAGCCGGGCCATGTCGTCGCTGCCATCAATCGTCAGCTCGATCCGCCCGGTATTGCGCTCGGCATTGTCGGGCGCGCGGCTGTTGGTGACATCGCGGGCATAGACCAGACGGCTTTCCCGGGGCAACGCATCCAGCGTGCCGTCGCGAAACAGCAGGTCATAGGTTTCCTGGGCCCCGGTTGTGCCCGCCGCGACTGGGGCGACCCACAGGCTTGCGGCACAGGCAATGGCGAGCATGATTTTCATCGCGATCCTCCTCTTGCGGCAAAGTCTAGGCCGCGCCCGGTTGGTGTCATTCGATACTTTTGTCGGTGCCGGACTGGCCGGGCACCCCCGCGATCTGGCGCCGCAGCCGGGTCAGGTCCACCGGTTTGGTCATCACGCTGAAGCCGTGATGCTGCGCCATCGTCGCCAGTTCGGGGTTGCGGTTGGCGGTGATCAGCACGGCGGGCACCTCGACCCCGGCGGTCTGGCGCACCCCGCAGATCGCCTTGACCCCGGTATCGGTGCCGTCCAGCTGATAGTCGGCCAGGATGATATCCGGCGCGATGCCGATATCGCGCACGATCTGCAACGCCTCGTCGGTTGCGCGCGTGCCGAACACGCTGGCGCCCCAGCTTTCCAGCTTTTGCACCGTGGCGAACAATACATCGGGGTCGTTTTCGATCACCAGCACCAGCCGCCCGTCGCAGCCATCCTCGGTCGCGGGCTGCGTGGCCTCGGGGCGCGGGGGATCCTGACGCGCGGCCACCACCACCGCCATTTCGATGGAAAAGATCGACCCGACGCCCGGTTTGGACCGGACCCGCACCGTGTGGCCCAGATGACGACAGGTGCGGTCCACAATCGACAGGCCCAGCCCCATGCCCGATCCCGGCGGCACGTTGTCGGCGCGGGTGAATTCATCGAACACGCGTTTCTGATCCTTCAGCGAAATGCCGATGCCGGTGTCCCACACCTCCAGCCGGACAGCATCGCCGCACCGCCGGCAGCCGACCAGAACCCGGCCGTTTTCGGTGTATTGAATGGCGTTCACCACCAGGTTCTGCACCGACCGCATCAGATAGCGCTGGTCCGAGCGCACCCATAGCGACGAGGGCACGACATCCAGCCGGACCCCTTTTTTCTGCGCCATGGGCAACTGGTCCTCGATCACCGTGCGCATCAGCGGGCCCAGGCAGAATTCGCTGGGCGACAGATCGGTGCCGGTGCTTTCCAGCCGCGAGATGTCCAGCAGCGCGTGCAGCAATGTCTCGATCGAGTTGAACGATCCTTCGAGCCGCTCGACCAGCCCCGCCACCGCGCTGCCGCGCGACTGGTCCGACAGGGTCGAGATCAGCAGCTTCGCGGCATTCACCGGCTGCAACAGATCGTGGCTGGCCGCCGCCAGGAACCGCGTCTTGGACGAGACCGCCGCCTCGGCCGTTTCCTTGGCCAGGCGCAGCTCTTCTTCGACACGGGCCTGTTTGCGGCTTTGTTCGGTCAGGCGGCGGTTGGCCTCGGTCAGTTCCGATGTCCGTTCGCGCACGCGCTGTTCCAGCAACTGGGTCGTGCGCGCCTCGAGCGTGGCATCGGTGATGTTCACCAGAAACCCCCGGTCGGGCATCCGGTCCAGGTGAATGTCCAGGATCGCGCCCGACACATGGGTCAGGCGTTCGCGCACGGCCTCGTCGTTTTGCAGCACCTCGCGCCAGCGCTGAATGCCGCCCATCTGATCGGGATCGGCCAGACAGGTATCGCGCACGCAATCGACGATCTGGGCAAAGCGCGTCCCGGCCTGCAACAGGTGCCGTGGGATCTGCAGCAGGTCGCGGAACCGGTCGTTATGCACCCGCAAGGTGCCGCGCGCGGAAAAGGTGGCGATGCCCACGCTCATGTTGTTGAACGCGGCCTGCATGTAATCGGCCTGTCGGTCGATCAGCGTGTCTTTCTCGGACCGGTTCTGGCGCACGATGCCGGTGATTTCGGTCAGCAGGATGATCAGGCTGTCAGAGCTGCTGGATTGCAGGCTGAGCTGGAACCAGCGATCCCCGTCCAGTTCGATCACCGGCGTCGGCAGACGGCCGCTTCCGGCCAGTGGCGCCCGCGCCAGTTCGCCCGCCGCGCGCAGCGTGGCCTGTCCGCTGACCAGATGGCGGCTGCCGGTCAACAGCGCGAAATACCCCGTTACGTCCAACCCGGGCCGAATACGGTCGCTGAGATCCGGCAACAGGGTCTGGAACAGCTCGTTGAACAGCTGCAACCGCCCGTCGGCGAACAGGGCAAAGCCGCCCTCCATTACCGACAGGGCGTCGGTCAGGTTTTTCTGCGTGCGCTTGCGTTCCTCGCGCAGGCTCTGCAATTCGTTCGACGCCCGTTCCAGATCGCGGGTCTTGGCCCAGATCTCGCCCTGCAGGGCAATGGCCGACTGGAACGCGGCATAGCCGCTGTCGCCGATCTCGTTCTGGCGCCCGGCGCGGCTGACAAGGGCCTGGATGATCTTGGCCTGCTTGGCAACCTGAAGCTCCAGCGGATCGTCGGGGTCGATCAATGCAGCGCCCTCTGCTGCGGCGGAAAGAACGCGACGCCGACAAAGGTCTGGTTCACATGCACGCCGCAATGCTGTTCGCCATAGGTGTTGAAGCCCAGCACGCGGGCCTGGCGCATCAGCTGCGACACCTCGGCGCCCAGCTGTTTCTGGTCGATCTCGAGCCGCCGAAGAATACAGTCGAAGCCAAGGATGAATTCCGGCGCATGGCCGGCGGCGTCGGTCACGCACAGCTCGTCCGCCAGGGTGCGCAGGATCTCCTGTCCCTTGCCCAGCGTCAGCAACAGCCCCACATCGATGGCCGAGATCAGCGACAACGTGCCATCGGGATGGACCTCTTTGATCGAGCGCACATGGTAAAGCGCGTTGTTGCGCACCAGAACCGGGTTTTCGGCAAAGATCTCGGCCGACAGATCCTCGACCGCGCAGCCGACCATCCGGGCATATTCCCGGGCCGCCGATGTGCCGTTGATTTCCAGCACAAGCCGTTCGTCGGGCACCGCATCGGTCACGACCATCTGGGTATCGGTGGGCTGAAAGTGATCGAAGCCCAGCCCGCGGAATTCCATATCCGTATCCAGCAGGATCAGCAGCGCGGCATTGGGATGAAACCGCCCACCATGCAGGATCAGCGTCTCGCGGAATTCCAGCCCGTCACTGGCCGAACCGCCAAAGACCGGGATGTCGTTCAGCGCCGTGGCCAGGGTGGCGGCCAGGATGTCCTCTTGTTTCGAGGTCCCGTCGGCCAGCACCAGCCCAAGCCGGTTCCAATGCGCGGTCTTGTGGAAATCCCCCGCCAGCTTGCGGGCCTGGTCCGACACGTCCTTGATCGAAAACGGCTTCAGCGGCGAGATCAGCATCGACGCGCACCGGAAATGAGCGCGCGAGAACCCGATCGCCAGAAGCGCGCTGCTGTCATACCCCTGGGGCGTGATCTGCCCCGCCGCGGTACAGCCGAAAACCGGGATGCCCGCGAATTGCGACAGCATCTCGGCCGCCAGCCGGTCCCGATCCAGCCCGACCGGCACAAAGACCAGCAGGAAACAGATCTCGTCCGGGTCGATCTGCGCGGCCAGCTCGGCCACGGCGGTCGCGGCGTCGCTGGCATGCGACACCGCTGGGCTGATCACGTTGGAATGATGGCCCGGACGGGTCAGCATCCCACCGGCCTAGTGCGCCTGAACCGCGCGGGCGGGCGCGGCGCCGGGCATCGGTGGATCCAACCGGGCGCTTTCCATCATCATCGCCGCCTGGGTGCGGTTCTGCGCCCCCAGCCGCCGCAACAGGGCGGTGATATGCGCCTTGACCGTCGCTTCGGCCAGCGACATCTCGTACGCGATCTGCTTGTTCGCCTTGCCCGCACAGATCAGCTTCATGATCCGCATCTGCTGTGGCGTCAGCGCGGCGATCTTGCGGCTGGCCTGCTGAAACTCGTCCCCGCCCTCGGGGTCGGCCTCGGGCGCGGTGTCATAGCCCCGCGGCAGGTATTGTTCGCCCTTGCGGATGGTGCACAGCGCATCGCGCAGCTTCTGCACCGGCAGATCCTTGGGCACGAATCCCGCCGCCCCCGCCGCCATCACCGCCGCGATCACGTCCCCGGTGGCCAGCGACGAGATCACCAGGATCGGCACATCGGGCAGCTTCTCGCGCAGCTGAAGAAAGCCGCTGATCCCCGTCGCGTCGGGCAGCTTCAGATCCAGCATGACCAGATCGGGCCGGAATGACGACCCAAGCTGTTTCAGCCCATCGCTTAATGTAGTTGCAGTTTTGACCTGGCAGCCGTCGAACAGATTGAAAAGTGCTGATGCCAGAGCCTCTCCGTAAAGAGGGTGGTCATCAATCACCAGCACTGCTTCAACCCGGCAAGGCGACGCCCCGACCGTTTGATGCATCATGACAGTTCCTCCCGCCGGGGAGGGTAACAGCAAGAAATCGAATCTGGCAAGGCCGTCGCGCGCCCGATGGGCCAGACGGCCACGCACCGCCGGCGCGGGCCCTGTCCGGCAACGCGTGCCTGCAGGGTCAGCCTGTGCCAACCCGACCCGCACGGCAATCGGGCAAAAGGTCTGTACCACTTATGGATTAAGCCGCCATCCGGGTGCCCGGATGGAATCAGAGCCGCGAACAAACGCTCGCGGCTCTGGCAGTCGATCGGTGCGCGCCGGACCGGCGCGCGGTAGGGATTACTTAGAACAGCACGCCGTGATCGTCGGCGTCGGGTCCGTACATGTTGATTTCCATCCCGCATTCGATTTCGCGGATGGCCGGTTTGGTCCATGCCATGTCAGGCTCTCCTCTGGTTCTGACATAATTTCATCCAAGGCCCCCCGACGGTCGCGCAGTCATGCCGCCGCGTCAAACCAAAGCTTCTAAGAAAAAATAAAAACCTTTTTCAAACAGCGCGTTAATCCAAGACCGGTGGGGTGCCATCCAGCTGAAATCCGCGATTTCTAAGCGTCTTGATCTGGAAACCGAAATCACTCATCGGGTCCAGCTTGCGCCGCAGATACCCGACATAGACATCGACGACATTCTCGGAACTGGCGCCCGCCCCGGCCCAAAGCGTCTGGAACAGATCGGCGCGCGCATGGACCTGACCCGGCTGCGCGGCCAGCGCCGACAACAGCGCGAATTCCCGCTGGGTCAGCACCACCTCGCGCCCCGGTGCGACCACCGCCCAACGGGCGCGCTCCAGCCGCGTGCGAGGCTTTTGCGGGCGGCTGAGCTGAACCTTGAGCCGCGCCAGAAGCTCGTCGAAGGAAAACGGTTTGACGACATAGTCATTCGCCCCGGCCTCCAGCCCGGCGGCACGGTCTGCGACCTCGGCCAGGGCGCTGAGCATCAGGATCGGGGTCGCGTTGCCCTCGGCCCGGACGCGCCGCACCAGGTCCAGCCCGCTGTCGCTGCCGATCATGACATCGACGATGGCGGCGGCCAGATCGCCCGCGCGAAACCGCTGCAGGGCGTCGTCGATGCGATGAGCGATGACCGTGTCATACCCATCCAGCGCCAGCGCGCGGGACAGAACCGATGTGATCTCGGCGTCGTCATCGACGATCAGGATGCGCGGCGCCGTGGTCATGCCGCCCCCTCGACCAAGGGCAGGCAGAGGGTGATCCGCGTGCCCGGCGCATCGCCGATCCGGTCGGCGTCGGGCACCGGGCTTTGCACCGCGATCTGTCCGCCCTGGGCCTGCATCACCCATTTCGCCAAGGCCAGACCGATGCCGAACCCCTCGCCCGGGCGGCCCTTGCGGAACCGTTCGAACACCGCTTCGGGCGGTGTGACGGCGATGCCGGGCCCGTTGTCGGTCACCTGCACCCGGGCCACATCCGCGCCCTGTCGCACGGTGACCTGCACGGCTTGGCCCGCGCGTGCGTGGCGCACCGCATTGTCGATCAGCCCCGTCACCACCTGCCGCATCCAGTTGGCATCGCCCAGCGCACTCACGGGCGTTTCGGCGTCCAGCGTCACCTGCATTCCGGCGCTGTTGGCCAGATCGCGCGCATCGACCACCGCCTCGCGCACCGCCTGGGACAGGTCGAACGCCGCGGTCTCCAGCTCCAGCGCGCCGCTTTCCGACCGCGCCACCCGCAGCAGATCGTCGATCCGCCGCCCCATCCGCAGCGCCCGCCGTTCGATGGTTTCCAACGCGGCGCTGCGATCGCCCGCCGCCTTGCGGGCCAGCTGTGCCTCCATCAGGATGACGGTCAGCGGCGTGCGCAGCTCGTGGCTGACATCGGCGAAGAAGCGGCGCCGGTTCTCGTCGATCTGCGACAGTTCGGCATTGGCCTGGCGCAGGGCCTCGGTCCGGTCGGCAATCGTGTCGCGCAGCCCGGCCCATTCGGCATCCACCTGCGCCTTGCGCTGCGCCAGCGCATGGGCGGCGCGGTTGGTTTCGCGGAACAGGCCGCCGATCTCGTCCCGGGCGCCATCGGGCAGCGCAATCGCGAAATCGCCCCGGCCGATCCGCCGCGCGGCACCCGCCAACAGATCCAGCCGCCGGAATTGCGGCCCGACCAGCCCGAAATAGACCGCCGCCGCCAGAACCGCGCCCACACCGCCCAACAGCAGCGCCCAGCGCACCAGTTGCCCGCGCAGCCGGGCGATATCGGCAATTATCAGTTCACGGCTGCGCAATTCGCCGGTGACGGCGGCGTTCAGCTGCGGGTCGAACCCGCTGGAAAACGCATTCAGGAACGCGGTCAGCTGTTCGGCCGTCATGTCCGAGGCCATGAGCGCATCGCGCGCCGATCCGAAATGCGCCTCCATCCGGGCGATCAACAGGCTGCGGGTCGCGGTGCGGGATTGCGCATCCAGGCCCAGCTGCCCCACCGCGGCGACGGCTTCGGCATTGTCGCGGCGCAGCTGCGCGAAGGACCGCGATATGTCCTGCGACAGCCGGTCGATGCGCGTCGCGCGCTGGGATTGCGGCAGGCCGGTCTGCGCCGCCTCGAGCGCGATGACCAGGAATTGCGACACCTGCGTCGACAGGGTGGCATAGCTGTCGATCCGCCGTTCCGCCGCGATCGAGGCCCCGATCCGGTCGCCGATCCGCGCCATGCCGGTCACCGTCAACAGGGTCGCGGCCAGCGTCACCGCACCCATCAGGGCCGCCGCGGCGCCCAGCCGGACCCGCAACAGGGACAGCCGCGCGCTCATCTTCGCTGCATCGCAGAAAGATCAACTTCCAGGCAGTTGCCCGCATTTTGTGCGACAATTCGTATCAAATCCGGATTTCGCCTTTCCCCGTTTGCCGCCAACCGTTCTAAGATAGACTGTCTTGCGGCATCCTCGGCACTAAGACGTACGTATGCATTGACACGAGGTTCAGATGATCGAGCTTGCTTTTGTTGCCTGCCTGTCTTTCGCACCGGATACCTGCGAAAAACAGTCCCTGCTGTTTACGGACGTGACGCCGATGCAATGTGTGCGCGGGGCACAGCCGGAATTGGCCAAATGGGTCAGCACCCATCAGAACTGGCGCATCGCCAGCTGGAAGTGCCGCACATTCGCCCCCGGCGAAAAGGACGTCTGAGCGCGTCTGGGCGCCCCCATCGGGCCGCGCCCCTATCTGATGCAGTCAGCGGCGGTTCATTCCCGACCGCTGCGGGCCGGACCGGCGATCCGGCGAAATCCTGTTCCCTGACCGTTGGCGACACGCGACGCATGATGGCTGTCGGCTGGGATGGCCCGGCCAATCGCGCAGCCGGGCAAAACGAATTGACGTGACAGAGCCCGACTTACAGCGGGAAAGACAGAACGCCGTTGCCGCGGCACGAGGTGAACACGGCCTCGGGGCGGCGGCGCGGGGCCACAAGGCGGGTACGTGCATCCACATCCGAACCGATGCTGACACGGGTGGCCAGGGCATTGGTGCGTCCTTCGCGGGCTTTTTGCAGAAGCGTGGTCATGGCGAGTTCCTCTCTGAGGGTTTCATTATTTTTGAAACTTCGGCAATCGTTACGCCCTTTCATGATTGTGCAAACACCGTGACGGATTCACGGCGGAATCTGGACCGAACTCCGCCATTTTGCGGCAATTTTTGTGACAACCTTAAGTTGCAGAAATGGCAAAAGTGTCGATTTACAGGCTTTTTGGTTAATGCCGATAAGCCGTGACACAATCCCGCCACATTTCGGCTGACGCCCAAAGCGGCGGACGGGCCAGGCCGATTCTGCGGCGCCCGGGGCGGATTCGGTTGCAAGCCCTTGCAAACGCGGCGTAAGTTCGCGCCTGCAACAAACGGGAAGGCACCGCGATGAAACCGCTCGAAGGCCTCAAGGTCGTGGAACTGGCGCGCATACTGGCCGGCCCCTGGGTCGGACAGGCCCTGGCCGATCTGGGCGCCGAGGTGATCAAGGTCGAAGCGCCCCAGGGGGATGACACCCGCCATTGGGGCCCACCGTTCATCGAGCGGGACGGCGACCGGACAGCGGCCTATTTCTATGCCTGCAACCGGGGCAAGCGGTCGGTCGTGGCCGATTTCCGCACGCCCGAGGGCCAGCAGATCGTGCGCGATCTGGTTCAGGACGCCGATATCCTAATCGAGAATTTCAAGCTGGGCGGGCTGGCAAAATACGGGCTGGACTATGCCAGCCTGTCGGCGCTGAACCCGCGGCTGATCTATTGCTCGATCACCGGGTTCGGCCAGACGGGACCATATGCGGAACGCGCGGGTTACGATTACCTGTTGCAGGGCATGTCGGGACTGATGTCGATCACCGGCGCCGCTGACGGCCAGCCGCAAAAGGTGGGCGTTGCCGTCACGGACGTGGTGACCGGGCTTTATGGCACCATCGGCATTCTGGCGGCGGTCGAACAGCGCCACCGCACCGGGCGCGGGCAACAGATCGACATGTCGCTGTTCGATTGTGCCACCGCGATGCTGGCCAACCAGACCATGAATTATCTGGCGACCGGGCAGTCGCCCACGCGACAGGGCAACGCGCACCCGAACATCGTGCCCTATCAGGTGTTCGATGTGGCCGACGGGCATGTGATCATCGCCGTGGGCAATGACGGGCAGTTCCGCAAGCTGTGCAAGGTTCTGGACTGCGACGCGCTGGCCGACGACCCGCGCTTTGCCACCAACCCCGACCGTGTGGCCAACCGCGATGCGCTGGTGCCGCAACTGGCCGAGCGCCTGTCAAAATGGCAGGCCGCCGATCTGTTGCAGGCGTTGGAGGCACAGGGCGTGCCCGCCGGGCCGATCAACACCGTGGGTCAGGCGCTGGAGGACCCGCAGATCGCCGCGCGGGGCCTGCGCATCGCGCCCGAGGGGGTGCCGGGCCTGCGGGGCCCGTGGCGGTTTTCAGATGCCGAACTGGCGGTCGAGCGCAGCGCGCCGATCCTGCCGAAATCCGGCAACTAGCCGCGCCCGGCGGCGCGATACCAGCGGATGATCGCCTGACGCTCGTCCGGCTCCATATAGGTCACATTGGCGGGCGGCATCGCGTGGCTGACCCCGGCCTGCAGGTAAACCTGCCGCGCGGCGCGGGCGATATCGGCGGGGGTCTCCAGCACGATCCCCTTGGGCGCGCGGCGGATCCCGTCATAGAACGGCTCGCGCGCGTGGCACATCGAACAGCGCCCCGGCACGATACCCGCCACGTCGTCGAACCCGTCTGCGGCGGCAAAGCGTTGCTCGGTCGGGGTCAGGGCGCGCGCCTCGGACGCCTCGACGCTGTCCTGGCGCAGCGGCGCGGTCGACAGCCACATGATGCAGATGAACAGCACCGCCGTCACCGCCCAGGTCCAGTTGGGCGAGCCCTTGCGTGCGTGGCGGGTGTTGAAATAATGCCGGATCGTCACCCCCATCAGAAAGACCAGCCCGGCGATCAGCCAGTTCCATTCGGTGGCAAAGGCCAGCGGATAATGGTTCGACAGCATCAGGAACACGACCGGCAGCGTCAGATAGTTGTTATGCGTCGACCGCAGCTTGGCGATCTTGCCGTATTTCGCGTCAGGGGTGCGCCCGGATTTCAGGTCCGCGACCACGATGCGCTGGTTCGGCATGATGATGAAAAACACGTTCGCGGTCATGATCGTGGCGGTGAACGCGCCCAGATGCAGCATCATCGCCCGGCCGGTGAAGATCTGGTTATAGCCCCAGCCCATCGCCACCAGCAACACGAACAGCAGCACCATCAGGAACGTGGGCCGCGCCGACAGGCCGGATTTGCACAGCAGGTCATAGACCAGCCAGCCGATCGTCAGCGACCCGGCGGAAATCGCGATCGCCTGCCACGGGGCCAGATCCATCTTGGTCAGGTCAATCAGGTACAGTTCGGCCCCCGCCCAATAGACGACCATCAACAAAGCCGCACCCGACAGCCAGGTGGTGTAGCTTTCCCATTTGAACCAGGTCAGATGCTCGGGCATCTGCGCGGGCGCGACCAGGTATTTGCGGATGTGATAGAAGCCGCCACCGTGGACCTGCCATTCCTCGCCATGGGCGCCCTTGGGCAGATCGGGCGCCTGTCGCAGGCCCAGGTCCAGCGCGATGAAATAGAAGGACGAGCCAATCCACGCCATCGCCGCGACCACATGCAGCCAGCGCACGGCAAACCCGACCCAATCCCAGATGATCGCAAGATCCTGCATCGTCGCCCTCGTTCCGCCGCTGTCCTGCATGCTCTAGCCCATTGCCACTTTCGCCTGTATCAGCGAAAAGAGCCGAGCTGTTTCAAATAATTCCTAAGAATGGCGCATGGCCTATCTGGACAATATCAAAACCTTCGTGCGCGTCTACGAGCTTGGCAGCATGTCCGCCGCCGCGCGGGATCAGCGCATTTCGGCGGCTGTGGCCTCAGCCCGGATCTCGCAACTGGAAGAGCATCTGAACGTGCGGCTTTTTCAGCGCACCACGCGCAAGCTGACACCGACCGAACAGGGGCTGCTGTTCTATCGCGGGGCGTGCCGAATTCTGGATGCGCTGGAACAGGCCGAGGCCGAGATCGTGAATGTCACCGACACGCCCCGTGGCACGCTTTATATCGCGGCGCCGCTGGGGCTGGGGCGGCGGCTGATCGCACCGGCGATCCCCGATTTCAAACAGGCCTATCCGCTGATCGACCTGCGGCTGCGCCTGTCAGACCGGCGGCTGGACCTGGCGGCCGAGGGGCTGGATGTGGCGTTCTTTCTGGGTGTGCCACAGGATTCGAACCTGCGGATTCGCAAGATCGCCGATTGCCCGCGCATCCTGTGCGCCGCGCCCGATTACATCGCGCGCGCGGGCATGCCCGCGACCGGCAACGACCTGATCCGCGAGCGCCATGCCTGTCTGAACCTGCGCTATCCCGGTGCGCCGGAATTCCAGTGGCCGCTGCAAACGCCCGATGGCGTGCGGCGCTTCGCCGTGTCGGGCCCGTTCGAAAGCGACGATGGCGACGTGCTGACCGATTGGGCGCTGGAGGGGCACGGCATCATCCTGAAACCGGTGTTCGAGGTCGCCGATCACCTGCGCGCGGGGCGGCTGGTGCCCGTGGCCGAGGCCGAACCGCCGGTGCCGGTGCAACTGGCCTGTCTTTACATGCACCGCCGCCGTCAGGACCCCAAGGCGCGGCTGCTGATCGACTTCATGGTCGACCGGATTGCGCCCGCCCTGCGCGGCTAGCTGCCGCGATAGGTGCTGTAGCCAAAGGGCGACAGCAAAAGCGGCACGTGGTAATGCGCATCCGGATCGTCGACGCCGAACCGGATCGGGATCTGGTCCAGGAATTTCGGATCGCCCAGCCCCGGCGCGTGACCGTCCAGATAATCGCCACAGAAAAAGATCAGCTCGTACTGGCCCGGCGCGAACTTACCCTTGGGCAGGATCGGCGTGTCGGTGCGCCCATCGGCATTGGTGACCGTTTCGACCAGTTTCTTGTGCGAATTGCCCGACACACGGTAAAGCGCGATCCTGATCCCCTCGGCCGGGCAGCCGCGGGCCGTGTCCAGGACATGTGTCGTCAGATATCCACTCATGATCTTTTCCCCTGATCTGCCGGGCACAGCTTATCGGGTCAGGGCGCGCGGACCAACAGCGGCATCGTCCCAAAAACTCTTTCTGGTTTTTTCGGATAATGCGGATCACTTTACTGCACTAGAGATAGGAAAACCCGAAGGAGACCCCAGTGACACGGTATTCCCGTGACATGCGCGGCTACGGCCCGACCCCGCCCGATCCGAAATGGCCCGACGATGCCCGGATCGCGGTTCAATTTGTCATCAACTATGAAGAAGGCGGCGAGAATTGCGTCCTGCACGGCGATGCCGCGTCCGAGGCTTTCCTGTCCGAAATCGTGGGCGCCGCGCCCTGGCCCGAGCAGCGGCACTGGAACATGGAATCGATCTATGAATACGGGGCGCGGGCCGGGTTCTGGCGGCTGCACCGGCTGTTCACCGAATACGGCATGCCGGTCACGGTCTATGGTGTGGCAAGCGCGCTGGCGCGCAGCCCCGAACAGGTGGCCGCGATGCAGGACGCCGGGTGGGAGATCGCCAGCCACGGGCTGAAATGGATCGAATACAAGGATTTCACCCCCGAGGATGAAGCCCATGACATGATCGAGGCGATCCGCCTGCATACCGAGGTCACGGGCGAACGCCCCACGGGCTGGTATACCGGGCGCTGTTCGGATCACACCGTCGCGCTGGCCGCCGAAGAGGGCGGGTTCGACTATGTCGCCGATACCTATGCCGATGACCTGCCCTATTGGATGCGGGTGGGCGGCCGCGATCAGCTGATCGTGCCCTATACGCTGGACTGCAACGACATGCGCTTTGCCACGCCACAGGGGTTCAACACGGGCGATCAGTTCTTCATCTATCTGCGCGACAGCTTCGATGCGCTTTACGCCGAAGGCCGCGCCGGCGCGCCCAGGATGCTGTCGGTCGGGCTGCATTGCCGCCTGGTCGGACGACCGGGCCGGATCATGGCGCTGCGCCGGTTCCTGGACTATGTCCGCGCGCATTCCAATGTCTGGGTCGCCCGGCGCATCGACATCGCACGCCACTGGCACAAGCACCACCCGCCGAACGCGGCGCCGCGTCCCTCGCAGATGGAGCGGGCCGAGTTCGTCAGCCGCTTCGGCGGTATCTACGAGCACTCTCCGTGGATCGCGGACCGGGCCTTCGATCTGGAACTGGGACCGGCCCATGATTGCGCCGCGGGCGTCGCCAATGCCCTGGCGCGTGTCTTCCGCAGCGCCAGCCCCGAGGAACGGCTGTCGGTGCTGCGCGCCCATCCCGATCTGGCGGGCAAGCTGGCAGCGGCGAAACGGCTGACCGATGCCTCGACCGCAGAACAGGCCAGTGCCGGTCTGGACGCGCTGACCGATCCCGAACGGTCGGCTTTCGTGCGGCTGAACAGCGCCTATGCCGAAAAGCACGGCTTTCCCTTCATCATCGCCGTACGTGACCATGACAAGGCGTCGATCCTGACCGCGTTCCAATCCCGGCTGGATCACGACACCCGGACCGAGATCGACGAGGCCTGCCGCCAGGTCGAACGGATCGCCCTGCTGCGCCTGCGGGCGCTGTTCGGGGAATGACGCAAACGCTGATCCCCGCGCCCCTGACGGCCGAAGCCTTCGCCCCCTTCGGCGATGTGCTCGAGGCCACGGGCGTCCCGGACAAGATCATCAATCAGGGGCTTTGCGGCCGCTGGCATGACTGCGCGCGGCTGGATTTCGGCGACGGGCGCGCGGGCATCAGCGTGTTCAAGGCCGAACCGCGCACCCTGCCCTATCGGCTGGACATGGTCGAACGTCACCCCGATGGCAGCCAGGCCTTCATTCCGCTCAGCCAATGCGCGTTTCTGGTGATTGTTTCAGCAGACGACCAAGGCTGCCCCGGAACCCCGCGCGCGTTTTTGACAGCGCCGGGTCAGGGCATCAACCTGTTGCGTGGCACCTGGCACGGCGTTCTGACACCGTTGCAGGACCCCGGCCTGTTTGCCGTGATCGACCGCATCGGTCCCGGCCCCAACCTGGAAGAACACTGGTTCGACACGCCCTATCGGGTGTTGCCGGGCCAGGACTGAACCCACCCGACAGAGGTGCGCCCAACCGCAACGACCAACAGAACGAGGGAAACTGACATGGCCGAAACACTGATTGGAACGCCAGAACAGCTGCGCGATCCGAATTACACCCCCGCACTGGCCAAGGCGATCCCGCTGGGGATCCAGCATGTGCTGGCCATGTTCGTGTCGAATGTCACACCGGCGATCATCGTCGCCGGGGCGGCCGGGTTCGGATTTGGCTCTAACTCGCCCGACTTCCCGGAATTGCTGTACCTGATCCAGATGTCGATGCTGTTTGCCGGTGTCGCCACCCTGTTGCAGACGATCACCATCGGCCCCGTGGGCGCCGCGCTGCCCATCGTGCAGGGCACCAGCTTCGCCTTTCTGCCGATCATGATCCCGCTGGCAGCAGACAAGGGAGTCGACGGGCTGGCCGCGCTCTTCGGCGGCGTGGTGATCGGCGGGCTGTTCCATGCCTGTCTGGGTTTCTTCATCGGCAGGATACGCTTTGCCCTGCCGCCGCTGGTGACGGGGCTGGTGGTGACGATGATCGGGCTGGCGCTGGTCAAGGTCGGCATCCAATACGCCGCGGGCGGGGTGCCGGCCATCGGCACGCCCGAATACGGCAGCTTTCTGAACTGGTCCGCGGCGCTGGTGGTGATCTTTGTCACGCTGGGGCTGAAATTCTTCACCGGCGGGATGCTGTCGATCTCGGCCGTGCTGCTGGGGCTGATCGCGGGCTATATCTATGCGCTGTTCGCCGGCATGCTCAGCTTTGACGCCATCGCGACCTCGTGGACGCGCGCGGCCGCCTTTGCCCTGCCGCAGCCGTTCAAATACGGGTTCGAATTCAGCATCGCCGCCGTGGTCGGTTTCTGCCTGATGGCCTTTGTCTCGGCTGTGGAAACCGTGGGCGACGTGTCGGGCATCACCAAGGGCGGCGCGGGCCGCGAAGCGACCGAGGCCGAGATCAGCGGCGCCACCTTCGCCGACGGTCTGGGCAGCGCCATCGCGGGCCTTTTTGGCGGCTTCCCCAACACCTCGTTCAGCCAGAACGTGGGCCTGATCGCGATGACCGGCGTCATGAGCCGCCATGTGGTCACCTGCGGCGCAATCTTCCTGATCATCTGCGGGCTGGTGCCCAAGGTCGGCGGCGTGATCCGCACCGTCCCGATCGAGGTTCTGGGCGGCGGCGTCATCGTGATGTTCGGCATGGTGGTCGCAGCGGGCATCTCGATGCTGTCCGAGGTCGCCTGGAACCGCCGCAACATGGTGATCTTCGCCATTGCGCTGTCCATTGGCCTGGGCCTGCAACTGGAACCGGGCGCGGTGCAGCACCTGCCCGATACCGCGCGCATCCTGATGACCTCGGGCCTGCTGCCGGCGGCGGCGATTGCGATCATTCTGAACCTGATCCTGCCCGACCCGCTGGAACCCGCCGCGACCGACGAGATCTCGGGCGGCATGTCCGGCGGCAAATAACCGGTAACGGGGCCGCTTACCGGCGGCCCCTTGCCCCCATCAGCCGGGCCATGTCCAGCATCCGGCAGCTGAAGCCCCATTCGTTGTCATACCAGCCGAAGACCCGCAAAAGCCCCCCCGACGAGACCGAGGTCTCGGGCCCGCTGACAACCAGCGATTCCGGCCGCATCCGCAAATCCGACGACACCAGCGGCTGGTCGATCCACCCAAAGACAGGCGATGTTTCCGCCGCATCACGCAACAGCGCATTGACCGCCGCCACCGTCACGCTTTCACGCAGCTGCACCGTCAGATCGATGGCCGACACGCTGGCCGTCGGCACCCGGATCGCCCGCGCCTCAATCCGGCCGGCCAGATGCGGCAGCACCCGGCCCGTCAGCTTCTGCGCGCTGGTGGTCGTGGGCACCATCGACAGCGCGGCGGCACGGCTGCGCTCCAGCTGGGCGCGCGGCTTGTCCACGGTGGGCTGGCTGCCGGTATAGCAATGCACCGTGGTCATCTGCCCGCTGATGATGCCATAGGCCGCGTCCAGCACCCGCGCCAGCGGCGCCAGCGCGTTGGTGGTGCAACTGGCATTCGACACGATGCGCTGATCGCCCAACGCGCCCTCATTCGCGCCCATGACGATGGTGATATCCGCCTCGTCCGACGGGCCCGAGATCAACACCGATCCCGCCCCGGCCTGCAATCCCCGCTCGGCAACCTGCCGCGTGCCCGCCATGCCGGTGCATTCCAGAACGGCATCCACATCGCTCAGATCCAGCGCACGCAAATCATCGACCCCGTGAAACGGAATCGCCCGCCCGCCCACATGCAGCGCGCCGTCTCCCGCCCGAACCGGCCCCGGAAACGGGCCAAAGACACTGTCATACTGAAACAGATAGGCACAGGTCTCCAGCGGCTCGATATCGTTGATCAACACCAACTCGACCCCGTCCGCCCCCTGCATCAGGATACGCAGGATCGACCGACCGATCCGGCCAAAACCGTTCAGGGCAATACGGATCGGTTGCGCGCTCATCGGGACCACTCCATTCAGGCTCTCCTGCCGAACACTACGCCCCCGCGCCGCCGATGCCAGACCGGAATTGTACCAATCAACCGCCGAGGACTTGCCAATATGTTCGCCCTATGTTCCGATTGGCGCGAAAAACCGGAGGAGCCCGATGGACCAACGTATCAGCCTGATCACCCTCGGCGTGCGGGACCTGGACTGCGCGACACGGTTCTATCGCGATCTGGGCTGGGCGCCCGTCGACAGCCCCGATGGCGTCGTAGCCTTCGACCTGATCGGTCAGACGCTGGGGCTCTTCCCCCTCGACGCACTGGCACAGGATATCGGCCTGCCGGTCTCCGATCTGGGCACGGGCGCCGCGACGCTGGCCCACAACCTGCGCGACCGCGCCGGGGTCGACGACCTGATGCGCCGCGCCGAAACGGCCGGGGCCGATATCCTGAAACCCGCCACCGAATCCTTCTGGGGCGGCTATCACGGCTATTTCCGCGACCTCGACGGTCATATCTGGGAAATCGCCCACAACCCCTTCGCGCCGCTCTCGCCCGATGGCGCCTTCCGCTGGAACGGCTACTGAACCGCCCCCTTCTTCTTGGCGAAAATACTCCGGGGTGAATGGGCCGCCAGGCCCAGAGGGGCAGCGCCCCTCCCCCGCCGTCACACTTTCATGTGCCGGTTCACATCCTTGTACAGCAGATAACGGAACGGCTCCGGCCCACCGGCATAGCACCCCTGCGGGCAGAACGCGCGCAACCACATGAAATCGCCCGCCTCGACCTCGACCCAGTCCTGGTTCAGCCGGTAAACCCCCTTGCCCTGCAACACGTAAAGCCCATGCTCCATCACATGGGTTTCCTCGAACGGGATCGACGCGCCGGGTTGCAGCGTGACGATGGTAATTTGCATGTCATGGCGCAGATCCATCGGATCGACGAAACGGGTCGTGGCCCAGGCGCCGTCGCAATCGGGCATCGGGGTCGGGGCGATGTCGCGCTCATTGGCGATGATCACCTCGGGCACCTCGACCCCGTGGACCATCTGGTATCGCTTGCGGATCCAGTGGAACGTGGCCACCTCATCGCCCTTGTTGTGCAGGGACCAGTCGATATCCGGCGGCAGATAGGCGAAGCCGCCCGGCTCCATCTCATGGGTCTTACCCGCCACGCGCAGGGTGATCGTACCGCCCACCACGAACAGCGCGGCCTCGACCCCGGCCTCGGTCTCGGGGCGGTCGCTGCCACCGCCGGGGGCGATCTGGGCGATATATTGCGAAAATGTCTCGGCAAACCCGCTCAGCGGTCGCGCCAGCACCCAGAACCGCGCGCCGGTCCAATGCGGCAACGCGCTCAGCACGATATCGCTGAGCACCCCGCGCGGGATGATCGCATAGCTTTCGGTAAAGACCGCCCGGCCGGTGGTCAGTTGGTCCTGCCCCGGCAGGCCACCCGCCGGCACGTGATAAGAGCGGTCCGTCATCGCGCTGCCCTCCTGTTCCTGCCTGCATCAAACGCGCAAGCGTGGCGCGCGCCAACCCGAAACCCGTTCGGGAATCGCTGAAGCTCTGGTCGGGCTTTCGTGAAAATGGCGCGCGACCCTATTGGGCGGGCACCGTGCCCTTTTTCAGACGCAGCTCTGCGGCCGTTGCATGCCCGGCCATCCCCTCCAGCCGGCTGATCCGGGCGGTCGCCTCGGCCAGGGGAACCATGCCCCTGGTGTCACAGCGCTGCCACGTCACGGTCTTGATGAATTTCTGCACCGACAGCCCGCCCGTATAGCGCGCCGCGCCGCTGGTCGGCAGCACATGATTGGGACCGGCCGCCTTGTCGCCAAAGGCCACGGTGGTCTCGGCCCCCAGAAACAACGCGCCATAGACCCGCAACCGCCCCAGCCACCAATCCAGATCGCGCGCCTGAACATGCAGATGCTCGGGCGCATAGCGGTCGGCCACCGCCGCCATCTCGTCGCGCCCGGCGCACAGAATGACCTCGGCCCGCTCGTCCCAGGCGGTGCGAGCGGCGGCGGCATTCACCTCGGGCAGCTGCGCGGCCAGTTCCGGCGCGCGGCGCAGCACAGCCTCGGCCAGCGCGCGGTCGTCGGTGACCAGCCAGACCGGGCTGTCGGGGCCATGTTCGGCCTGGCTGATCAGGTCCCAGGCCACGGTGTCGGCATCGGCACTGCTGTCGGCCACAATCAGCACATCGGTCGGCCCGGCGAACATGTCGATCCCATGCGCCCCGAAAAGTTGCCGCTTGGCCTCGGCCACAAAGGCATTGCCGGGCCCGGCCAGAACATCGGCCGGGCGGGTGCCGAACAGCCCGCCCGCCATCGCCGCCACCGCCTGCACCCCACCCAGCGCCAGGATCGTATCGGCACCGGCCAGGTCCATCGCATACAGCACCGCATCGGGGATCCCCGCGCCCTGACGCGGGGGCGAGGCCGCGACCACCTGCGACACCCCGGCCACACGCGCGGTCGTAACCGTCATCAGCGCGCTGCTGATATGCGTGTACCGCCCGCCGGGCACATAACAGCCCGCCGCCGTCACCGGGATCTGTTTCTGCCCGGCCCACATGCCGGGCATCAGCTCGACCTGCATGTCGTTCAGCGTGGATCGCTGCGCCTCGGCGAATCGGCGGATGTTCTGATGGGCGAACCGGATATCGTCGCGCAGCTGGTCCGGCACACGGGCGGCCGCACGGTCCAGTTCGGCACGCGACAGCACGATTTCACCGTCCCAGCCGTCCAGCGCACGCGCGAAATCCGCAACCGCCGCCTCGCCCGTCGCGGCGATCTGGTCCAGCATTCCGGCCACCCGCTCGGTCAACGCCTGCTGCTCTTCGGCCGGGCGGGGCTGGGCGCGTTTCAGATAGGTTTCGGTCATCACAATGTCCAATGGCGTCAAATGCTTGCCGCCAGCGCGGCAAGGGGAAAGTCACCCTTTCAGACATGCCAGCGCCGCGCGGCTTGTCAATCTTTCCCGCGCCACCCGGCCGAAAGCCACCGACAAGCGTCGTTTTTCCCCCACAGATCCCGCGCCCGAACGCCTTGCACAACGCGCATGGCTGATATGCCAGTGTCCGCATAGCCAAATGGTTTAATATTAAACTATATATCCAACATCAAATTCCAAGGGAGGATTTCATGGCGCAAGCACCCGAAGACCTGGACCCGACCGAGTCCCGGGAATGGCAGGACGCCATTGCCGATGTGATCGAACGCGACGGCCCGGCCCGCGCGCATTACCTGTTGGACAAGGCCGTGGCGCAAGCCCGCGCAGCGGGCGCCAATCTGCCGTTTTCCGCCACGACCCCGTATCAGAACACCATCCCGGCCGACGATCAGGAGGCTTTCCCCGGCGATATCGAGATGGAATGGCGCATTCGCACCATCAATCGCTGGAACGCCATGGCCACCGTCGTGCGCCGCAACAAGGTTTCCAGCGAATATGGCGGGCATATCGCGTCCTTCGCGTCCTCTGCCGTGATGTATGATATAGGGTTAAACCATTTCTGGCGCGCAAAGTCGGCGATCCATGGCGGCGACCTGGTGTTCTTTCAGGGTCATGTGATCCCCGGCATCTATGCCCGCAGCTTCATGGAAGGTCGCATCAGCGAGGAACAGCTGGAAAACTTCCGGTCCGAGGTCGCGGGCAACGGCCTGTCCTCCTATCCGCACCCGTGGCTGATGCCCGATTACTGGCAGTTCCCGACCGTTTCCATGGGGCTGGGGCCGCTGATGGCGATCTATCAGGCGCGGTTCATGAAATACATGCACAATCGCGGCCTGATCGACATGGCCGACCGCAAGGTCTGGTGCTTTCTGGGCGATGGAGAGATGGACGAACCCGAAAGCCGTGGCGCCATCGACCTGGCCGTGCGCGAGGGTTTGGACAACCTGATCTTCGTCATCAACTGCAACCTGCAACGGCTGGATGGCCCGGTGCGCGGCAACCACAAGATCGTGCAGGAGCTGGAGGGCGACTTTCGCGGCGCGGGCTGGGAAGTGATCAAGCTGCTTTGGGGCAAGGGCTGGGACGAGCTGCTGGAAAACGATACCAGCGGACGGTTGCGCCAGTTGATGGATGAAACCGTCGACGGCGATTACCAGACGTTCAAATCCAAGGACGGCGCCTATATCCGCAAGCATTTCTTTGGCAAATACCCCGAAACCGCCGCGTTGGTCGAGGATTGGACCGACGACCAGATCTGGGCGCTGCGCCGGGGCGGGCATGACCCGCAAAAGGTCTATACCGCGTTCAAGCGCGCGACCGAGACCAAGGGCCAGCCGACCTGTTTGCTGGTGAAAACCGTCAAGGGTCACGGCATGGGCAAGGCGGGCGAGGGGCAGAACACCACCCACCAGCAAAAGAAGATGAACGAGGAACAGCTGCGCGCCTTTCGCGACCGGTTCAAGATCCCGGTGAGTGACGAGGATGTGGGCAAGGCGCCCTTCGTCACGCTGAACAATGCGCAGAAAGCCTATCTTCTGGAACGGCGCAAGGAGCTGGGCGGGGCGTTTCCGCAGCGGTTCAGCGACGCGCCCAAGCTGGAGATCCCACCGCTGGAGAAATTCGAGGCCCAGCTTAAGGGCACGGGCGAGCGCGAGATTTCGACCACCATGGCCTTTGTCCGCATCCTGACCACGCTGTTGCGTGACAAGCAGGTCGGCAAGCAGGTGGTCCCGATCGTGCCGGACGAAAGCCGCACCTTCGGGATGGAGGGGCTGTTTCGGTCGGTCGGGATCTATAACCCGCAAGGGCAGAAATACACGCCCGAGGATGCCGACCAGATGATGTTCTACAAGGAATCGACCGACGGTCAGGTTCTGCAAGAGGGCATCAACGAAGCCGGCGCCATGGCCGACTGGATCGCGGCGGCAACGTCTTATTCCAACCACGGCGTGCCGATGATCCCGTTCTTCATCTATTACTCGATGTTCGGCTTCCAGCGGATCGGCGATCTGGCCTGGGCCGCCGGTGACAGCCGCGCGCGTGGCTTCATGCTAGGCGGCACCGCCGGGCGCACCACGCTGAACGGCGAAGGGTTGCAGCACGAGGACGGCCACAGCCACATCCTGGCCGGGACGATCCCCAACTGCATCAGCTATGACCCGACCTTTCAATACGAGGTCGCGGTGATCATCCAGCACGGGCTGAAGCGGATGTATCAGGATCAGGAAGACGTGTTCTTCTACCTGACCCTGATGAACGAAAACTATGCCCATCCCGACATGCCGATGGGCGTGGAAGAGGGGATCATCAAGGGCCTGTACCGGCTGCAAAAAACCGCGCGCCCCGGCAAGAAGCACGTGAACCTGATCGGCTCGGGCACGATCCTGATGCAGGCGATCAAGGCCGCCCAGATGCTGAAGGAGGACTTCGGCGTCACAGCGGATATCTGGTCGGCCACCAGCTTCAACGAATTGGCGCGCGATTGCCAGGACGTACAGCGCCACAACCGGCTGAACCCGCTGGGGGAAGAGCGCGCGTCCTTCGTCGCCGAAACGCTTTCGGGCGCCAAGGGGCCGTTCATCGCCGCCACCGATTACATGAAGAACTATGCCGAACAGATCCGCGCCTGCGTGCCCGGACGCTATTCGGTGCTGGGGACGGATGGGTTCGGACGCTCGGACAGCCGGGTGAACCTGCGCCGGTTCTTCGAGGTGGATGCCAACCATATCGCCGCCGCCGCAATGGTCGATCTGTATCGCGAAGGCGCGGTGACCAAGAAAGACCTGCAAGCGGCGCTGGCCAAATACGACATTGACGGCGCAAAGCCGAACCCGCGCCTTGTGTGATCGGGACAGGAGGAGATTGAACAATGACGATTGACGTGAACGTGCCCGATATCGGCGATTTCACCGATGTACCGGTGGTCAGCATTCTGGTCAGCGTGGGCGATGTGATCGCCGAAGAAGACCCGATTGTCGAGCTGGAAAGCGACAAGGCCACGATGGAGGTTCCGAGCCCTGCCGCTGGCAAGGTGGTCGAGATCAAGGTGGCCGAGGGCGATACCGTGTCCAAGGGCGCGCTTTTGCTGGTGCTGGAGGGAGCAGCGCCCGAGGCGGCCATCGAGGCCACCCCGGACGCGGCCGCCCCGGCAACCGCAGCGCCAACCGAACCCGCTGCGTCGGCGGCGCCCACCCCGGCGCCGGTCACGGACGCGGGCTTCGGCAAGGCCCATGCCAGCCCGTCGGTCCGCGCCTTTGCCCGGCAGCTGGAAATCGACCTCAGCCAGGTCAACGGTACGGGCCGCAAGGGCCGGATCCTGCGCGAGGATGTGACCGCTTTCCTGAAAACCCAAGCCGCGCCTGCCGCATCGGGCGGCGCGGTGTCGGGTGGCATGGGCATCCCGCCGATCCCGGCGGTGGATTTCAGCAAGTTCGGCCCGGTCGAAGACGTGGAGATGCCGCGGATCAAGAAGCTGTCCGGCCCCGCGCTACACCGATCTTGGCTGAACATCCCGCATGTCACGCATAACGAAGAGGCCGACATTACCGATCTGGACGCCTATCGCCGTGAGCTGGACGGCCAGGCGAAACAGGACGGCTATCGCGTGACGCTGCTGTCCTTCATGATCAAGGCCAGCGTTTCGGCGCTGAAGGCGCATTGGGAGGTCAACTCGTCGATCCATCCCGATGGTGACAAGCTGATCAGGAAGGGTTTCTTCAACATCGGTTTTGCGGCCGATACGCCCAATGGGCTGGTCGTGCCGGTGATCAAGGACGCGGACCGCAAGGGGATCATCGAGATCTCGAAAGAGCTGGGCGAGCTGAGCGCGAAGGCGCGCGACGGCAAGCTGAAGGGCGACGAGATGTCGGGCGCGAGTTTTACGATATCCAGCCTGGGCGGGATCGGCGGGACCAGCTTCACCCCCATCGTGAACGCGCCCGAGGTGGCGATCCTGGGCCTGACACGGTCGAAGATGGCGCCGGTCTGGGATGGCGAGGCGTTCGTGCCACGGCTGATGCAGCCGCTCAGCCTGTCCTATGACCACCGGGCCATTGACGGGGCCCTGGCGGCGCGGTTCTGCGCCACGTTGAAACACCTGCTCGGCGATGTGCGCCGGCTGATGCTGTAAGGGGGGCCGCGCGATGGACATCAAGGTTCCCGATATCGGTGATTTCGCAGAGGTGCCGGTGATCGGCATTCTGGTTAGCGTGGGCGACAGGGTGGCCGCCGAAGATCCGCTGATCGAGCTGGAAAGCGACAAGGCCACGATGGAGGTTCCCAGCCCCGCCGCAGGCGTGGTGAAATCCATCGCCGTGGCCGAGGGCGACAAGGTGTCGGAAGGCACCGTGATCCTGTCACTGGATGCCGAAGGCGGTGCGGCCGAGGCGGCCATCGAGACCGCCCCGGCCGCCGCTGCGCCGGCAGCCCCTGCTGCCGTCACAGCTACGGGCACCGCGACCGGCCCCGGCGACGTGCATGGCGAAGTGGTCGTTCTGGGGTCCGGCCCCGGCGGCTATACCGCCGCCTTCCGGGCGGCCGATCTGGGCAAGAAGGTCGTCCTGATCGAGAAGGACCCCTATCTTGGCGGTGTCTGCCTGAACGTGGGCTGTATCCCGTCCAAGGCGTTGCTGCACGCGGCCAAGGTGATCACCGAGGCCGAGGAAATGGGCGCACACGGCATAAGCTTTTCCAAGCCCAAGGTCGATATCGACGGCTTGCGTGGCTGGAAGGATAGCGTGGTCCAGCAGCTGACCGGCGGTCTGTCGGGCCTGGCCAAGGGCCGCAAGGTGCAGGTCGTCAACGGCTATGGCCGGTTCGCCGGTCCCAACATGATCGAGGTTCAGGACGAAGACGGGATCACCAAGGTCAGCTTCGACCAGTGCATCATCGCGGCAGGGTCCGAGCCGGTGAAGCTGCCCTTCGTCCCGCATGACGATCCGCGTGTGATCGACAGCACCGGTGCGCTGGAACTGCGCGAGGTGCCAAAGCGCCTGCTGGTTCTGGGCGGCGGGATCATCGGGCTTGAAATGGGCTGCGTCTATGACGCGCTGGGATCCAAGGTGACGGTCGTGGAGTTCATGGACCAGATCATTCCCGGTGCCGACAAGGATATCGTGAAACCGCTGCATAAGCGGATCGAGGCGCGGTACGAAAACATCTTCACCAAGACCAAAGTGACTGCGGTCGAGGCGCAGAAAAAAGGCCTGAAGGTCACGATGGAGGGCCCCGATGGCGAGATGACGGACACGTTCGACATGGTGCTGGTCGCCGTCGGGCGGCGCCCCAATGGCCATCTGATCGCGGCCGAGAAAGCCGATGTCGCGGTGGACGAACGCGGCTTCATCGCCGTCGACAACCAGCAGCGCACCGGCCAGCCGCATATCTTTGCCATCGGCGATGTGGTGGGCCAGCCCATGCTGGCACACAAGGCCGTGCACGAGGGCAAGGTCGCGGCCGAGGTCGCGGCGGGCGAAAAGCGGTTCTTTGACGCGCGCGTGATCCCGTCGGTCGCCTATACCGACCCCGAAGTTGCATGGGTCGGCGTGACGGAAACCGAAGCCAAGGCCAAGGGCATGAAGGTCGGCAAAGGCGTCTTCCCCTGGGCGGCATCGGGCCGGTCGCTGAGCCTGGGCCGGTCCGAGGGGCTGACGAAGCTCATCTTCGACGAAAGCACCGACCGTGTGATTGGCGCGGGCATCGTCGGGCCCAACGCGGGTGACCTGATCGCCGAGGTCGCGCTGGCGATCGAGATGGGGGCCGATGCGGTCGATCTGGGCCACACGATCCACCCGCACCCGACCCTGTCGGAAACCGTGAACTTCGCCGCCGAGATGTTCGAGGGCACGATCACCGACCTGATGCCGCCGAAGAAAAAGAAACACTGACACGATGCCGCCCCGCCACACGCGGGGCGGCAGTTTGCAGCATCTCATCCAAATCTGCGAAATTGGCTGCACCTTTCTGCACCTTGCGCTGTCAGACCAGTGGGCAAGCAACAAAGAGGCAGAAGAAAAGATGAGCGTTCCATACAGGCTGAAAACGGACGGCTGGTGGCTGTCGGACCGGATCGACTGGGTCGGACCGACCCTGCCGGTTTGCGCCCCCGCCGAACCGGCGATCTCGCTTGCCATGCCCTTGCCCCGTGACAAGGCAGGCGGGATCGCTAGACTTCGGTCCAGATCTTTGGCAGGCAACCGTGCAGAAAGGACCGGCCAATGTCCGCAGAAATCCTGATCGTCGATGACGACGCCCATATCCGTGACGTGATCCGCTTCGCGCTGGAGGATGTCGGCATGATGGTGCGCGAGGCCAGCAATGGCCAGCTTGCCCTGCGCGAGGTCGCGGCGCGGACGCCCGACATCGTGGTGCTGGATATCGGCATGCCGGAGCTGGACGGGTTCGAAACCTGCAAGGTGCTGCGCCGCAGCCATCAGATGCCGATCCTGTTCCTGACCGCCCGCGATGACGAGATCGACCGCGTTCTGGGGTTCGAGCTGGGGGCCGATGACTATGTCTCGAAACCCTTCAGCCCGCGCGAGCTGGTGCTGCGCATCCGCGCGATCCTGGCGCGGGCACAGGGCCGCAACGGTGCCGATCACAAGCTGAACCACGGCGCGCTGTCGATGGCGCCCGAAAGCCATGAATGCGCCATCGGCGATGAACGGATGCAGTTGACCGCGATCGAGTTTTCGCTGCTCAAGGCGCTGATGTCCGCACCCGAACGCGTGCTGTCGCGCAACCAGCTGATCGACCTGGTCTATGGGCACAACACCTATCTTTCGGACCGTACCGTCGACAGCCATATCCGCAATATCCGGCAAAAGGCGCTGGCGTTGGGCTGTGACGATGTCATCCAGACGGTGCGCGGTGTCGGGGTCAAGCTGGGCACGTGCCAGGCGTGAGCGTCCGGCAGAAATGGCGGCCATCGCTGGCCCTTGTGGTGGCGGTGGTCTGCGTGTTTCTGGTGACCATGCCGATCATCGGCGCGCTGACCGCGCGGCTGACCAGCAACCAGTTCGTGCGCGAAACCGAACACAGCCTGCTGACCCAGGGCGCCGTGATGGCCGAGGTCTATGCCTTTGCTTTTCAGACCGCCGCGCAGGGGGCCGATATCGGCAACGCGCTGACCGGCGACGCCCTGACACGGCGCGCGGAAACCTATCACCCGCTTGACCCGCAGCTCAGCGTCTTTCGCGACGATGTCTGGCCACCCCGCCCCGACGGCATTGCCGGGGACGCGCCGCTTTCAGCGCCGCACGCCCAGATCGCCCCGGATATGGCGCGGCTTGTCAAGCAGGCGCAGAAATCGACGCTGGCGGGGTATATCGTCCTGGATCATCGCGGCCAGGCCATTGCCAGCAGCGGGGACGAGAACCTGTCCTATGCCCATATCGACGAGGTCAGCGCCGCCTTGCAGGGCACCGCGACATCCGCCCTGCGCCGCCGGTCGGACGGCGGCGAGCGGCACCCGCTGGCCTCGATCAGCCGCGATGAGGCCTATCGCGTTTTTGTCGCGGTCCCGGCGATTGTCGAAAACCGGGTCATCGGGGCGGTCTATCTGTCGCGCACCCCGCTGGATCTGCGCAAATACCTGTATCAGGAACGTGGCAGCCTGACGGTGATCGGGCTGGTGATGCTGATCGGCGCGTCGGTGGTGGGGCTGCTGTTCTGGCGGCTGCTTTACGGCCCGATCCGCGGGCTGATGGCGCAAAGCCGGGCCGTGGCCAATGGCAGCAAGCCCGCGCCCGAACCGCTGGATCATTACGGGATGAAAGAACTGGCCGATCTGGGGCAAAGCGTCCTGTCGATGGCCAGCACGCTCAGCGAACGCGGCGCGGCGATCGAAACCTATACCGCCCATGTCACGCATGAGATGAAATCGCCCGTCACCGCGATCATGGGCGCAGCGGAATTGCTGCATTGCAGCGACGAGCCCGTCTCGCCCGAGCGGCGCGACAAGCTTCAGGCCAATATCCTGTCCGAGGCACAGCGGATGAACACCCTGCTGGAACGCCTGCGTGACCTGGCCCGCGCCAAGACGAAAGACACAACCGGCGATACCATCCCCTTGAACAAGATAGGGGAATCCTTGCGTTCAGAATACCCCAGCCTGACCCTGACCGTTGCGGGCGACGGGGATGCCGCCCTGCCGCTGCCCGCCACACAGGCCCAGGCCGCGCTGTCGCAATTGCTGCAGAATGCTGCGCAGCATTCGGCGCGGTCGGTGGTGCTGAATTTCGACGCGACCGCCGGGACGCTCAGCGTTCAGGACGACGGCAGCGGGATCAGCGCGGGCAACCGCGACAAGGTGCTGACGCCCTTTTTCACGACGCGGCGCGACAGCGGCGGCACCGGCGTCGGCCTGTCGATCGTCACCGCGATCCTGGAACAGAATGGCGGCACCCTGCTGCTGGAACCGTCGGACAAGGGTGCCCGTTTCGTGCTGACCTTTGGCTGATCACGCGCCATAGCGCGCGACGAAATTCCGCAGAATGCGCTCGGGCATCCGCACATCGGCGGCGCGGCAGGTCTCGATTAGCCGATCGGCATCCGCGGGCGGGAAATACCCCTTGTTGCGATAGATGCGGATGCGCAGCGCAAAGCCTTCGCTGTCGGCCTCGGGGTGGAATTGGGTGGCATAGACATTCTGACCGAAGCGGATCATCTGGAACGGGCACGGGCCGGACGCGATCAGATGCGCGCAGCCATCGGGCAGGGTCTGCACCGCCTCTTTATGGCCGACAAAGGCGCTGAACCCGTCCGGCAGACCGTCCAGAACCGGGTCGGCTTGACCGGCATCGGTCAGGGTACAGGCGACCGGCCCGACCGGCTCGCCATACATCTCTTTCGACACCGGCGCGCCCAGGTGATGGGCCAGGATACCGATGCCATAGCAGCAGCCCATGAACGGAATATCCTGCGCGGTGATCTGCGGCATCATCGCCAGTATCGCGGCCTCAATCCGCGCCTCGGCCTCGGTCTTGTCCTGGGGCGCGTCGCTGACACAACCCGGCCCGCCGCCGACGATCACCCCGGAATAGGCGGTCAGGTCCAGATCGTCCGGTACCGTTTGCTGGTCCAGACGGATGCGGTGGGTGTCGGCCGCCGCCAACCCGCCCTTGTCCAGAAACGCCTGATATTCGTCATCCGAGGCCTCGGTCTCGGGGCGCAATTGCAGGATCAGAAAGGGCTTCATGCGGGGCGGGCTCCGTCGCTGTGGCAGGCGCATATTGCCGGGGCCACCGCCCCCGTCAACCGGCCCGCCACGGCCGCGCTTGGCAGGGCCGAGGCTTTAAATTTCAAATTTCGACTTAAACCATCCGATTTCGTGCGGACGGGCCCATATGACACAGCAAATCCCGGCAGCTTCCGGTTTTTTATTTTGACTATCGAATTTATAAGTGAGATGCTCGCCACATCAGGGAGGAATCATGTATCTGGGTCTTGATCTGGGCACGTCGGGGTTGCGCGCAACGCTGGTGTATGCAGACGGCATCGCCATCGCATCGACCGAGGCCACCTATCCCATCGCCCACCCCCACCCGGGATGGAGCGAACAGGCCCCCAGCGATTGGGTCGACGCCTGTCGCACCGCCATCGACGCCCTGGCGCAGGCACACCCGCAACAGCTTGCCGCCCTGCGCGGCATCGGGCTGTCGGGACAGATGCACGGCGCGGTTTGCCTGGGCAAGGACGACACCCCCCTGCGCCCGGCGATCCTGTGGAACGACACCCGCTGCGCGGATGAGGCCGGCGCGCTGGACGCGCAACCCCAGGTCCGCGCGCTGTCGGGCAATATCGTCTTTCCGGGGTTCACCGCGCCGAAGCTGCTGTGGATGGAAACCCACGAACCCGAGCTGTTTGCACAGGTCGATTGCGTGCTGTTGCCCAAGGACTACCTGCGCCTGTGGCTGACCGGCGAGCGTGTGGCCGAAATGTCGGACGCCGCCGGGACAAGCTGGCTGGATGTGGGCGCGCGGGACTGGTCCGACACCCTGCTGGAGGCAGGCCACATGCGGCGCGATCAGATGCCCCGCGTGATCGAGGGCAGCGCCGTCGCCGGACAGTTGCGCGACGAGCTGCGGCAGGCCTGGGGCATCCCGCACCCGGTTGCGGTCGTGGGCGGGGGCGGCGACAACGCGGTCGCGGCCTGTGGCGTGGGCGCCATGCGCGAGGGGCAGGGTTTTGTCTCGCTCGGCACGTCGGGCGTTTTGCTGGCCGCGCGCGACGGGTTCCACCCCGCGCCGGAAACTGCCGTACACACATTCTGCCATGCGGTGCCCGACACCTGGTATCAGATGGGCGTGATCCTGGCCGCGACCGACTGCCTGAACTGGCTGGCGCGGATCACCGGGCAGAAGCCCGCGGCACTTTCGGCGCTGACCGGCGACCGGATCACCGGGCCGTCGGACCTGACCTTCCTGCCCTATCTATCTGGCGAGCGCACACCGCATAATGACAGCCGCATTCGGGGCGCGTTCCTGAACCTGGATATCGGCCACGATGCCGCCGACATGACCCGCGCGGTGATGGAGGGCGTGGCATTCGCCCTGCGCGACAACCTGCAGGCGCTGAAATCCACCGGTGCGGCGCTGCACCAGCCGCTGGCCATCGGCGGCGGGGCGCAATCGGAATTCTGGGTGCGCACGCTGGCCACGGTGCTGGACCTGCCGCTGGACCTGCCGCAGGCGGGCGATTTCGGCGCGGCCCTGGGCGCGGCGCGGCTGGCCATGGCGGGCGTCACCGGCGACGACCCGGCGCAGATCATGTCGCCCCCGCCCATCGCCCGCAACATCGAACCCGACCGCACCCTGACCGGCGCCTATGACGACGCCTATCGCCGCTACAAAAACGCCTATCCCGCCATGAAAGGCCTGCTATGAGCACCGGATTCTTCAAGGACATCACCCGCATCCCGTTCGAGGGCGCGGACAGCACCAACCCGCTGGCCTGCCGCCACTATAACCCCGACGAAATCGTCATGGGCATGCGGATGGAGGATCACCTGCGCTTCGCCGTCTGCTATTGGCACAATTTCGTCTGGCCGGGCGGCGATCCGTTCGGCGGCCAGACCTTCGACCGGCCCTGGTTTCCCGCCGACACGATGGCGCAGGCCAAGCTGAAGGCCGATGTCGCGTTCGAGATGTTCAGCGCGCTGAATGTCCCGTTTTTCTGCTTTCACGACGCCGATGTCCGGCCCGAAGGCGAAAGCTTTGCCGAAAACACCCGCAATCTGGAAGAGATCACCGATTACTTCGCTGGCAAGATGGAAGAAACCGGCGTCAAGCTGCTGTGGGGGACGGCGAACCTGTTCTCGCACCGCCGTTATATGGCCGGGGCCGCGACAAACCCCGATCCGGATGTCTTTGCCTTTGCCGCTGCGACGGTCAAAACCTGCATGGATGCGACCCACCGGCTGGGCGGTGCGAACTATGTCCTGTGGGGCGGGCGCGAGGGGTACGAGACCTTGCTGAACACCGATCTGGCGCGCGAGGATGCGCAGCTGGGCCGGATGCTGAACATGGTGGTCGATTACAAGCACAAGATCGGCTTCGAAGGGGCGATCCTGATCGAGCCCAAACCGCAAGAGCCGACCAAGCATCAGTATGATTACGATGTCGCGACGGTCTATGGGTTCCTGCGCCGTCATGGGCTGGAAACAGAGGTCAAGGTCAATATCGAACAGGGCCATGCCATTCTGGCCGGGCACAGTTTCGAGCATGAGATCGCACTGGCCAATGCGCTTGGCATCTTCGGGTCGGTCGACATGAACCGGAACGATTACCAGTCGGGCTGGGACACCGACCAGTTCCCCAACAACACGCCCGAGGCCGCGCTGGCCTATTACCACATCCTTCAGGGCGGCGGGTTCACCACGGGCGGCACCAATTTCGACGCCAAGCTGCGGCGCCAGTCGCTGGACCCCGAGGATCTGCTGATCGCCCATATCGGCGGGATGGATATCTGCGCCCGCGGGCTGAAGGCCGCCGCCGCGATGATCGAGGATGGCACGCTGCCGCAATTCGTCGCCGACCGCTATGCCGGGTGGGACAGCCCCGAAGCACAGGCGCTGCTGGCCGGGGACAGCGATCTGGACCAGATCACCGAACGCGTCGCGGCCAAGGACCTGCGCCCCGAACCGGTGTCGGGCAAGCAGGAATACCTTGAAAACCTGATCAACCGCTTCGTGTGAGCCTTTGACGGGGCTGCGCAAGATCGGGACGGCCCCGGACGGCTCGCCGCTGATGCAGGCAACCCTGCGGCACGGTGATGAAACGGTGACGCTGCTCAGCTATGGCTGCGCCACCTGCGACTGGCGCGTGCCGCTGGGCGGCGCGCGGGTGCCCGTGGTTCTGGGCCATGACGATCCCACGGGCTATCTGACCAACGCGCCACATCTGGGGATCATCGCCGGCCGGGTGGCCAACCGCACGGCCCGGGCGCGCTTCACGCTGGACGGGCGGCGCTATGACCTGGACGCGAACGAGCCCCCCCATCACCTGCATGGCGGGCAATCGGGCACAGGCCACCGGAACTGGCAGTTCGACCCAGATGGCGGCCATGGCTTGCGCGCCAGTTGCCGGATCGACCATCTGGAGGATGGCTATCCCGGCGCGGTCGCGATCACGGCGCTGATCCGGCTGGGGGTGGATGGGCTGACATACGACCTGACCGCGCGGCCCGACCGGCCGTCGCCGGTCAATCTGGCGCAGCACAATTATTACAACCTGATGGGTGGCGGGGCGATCTGGGATCACAGCGCCCGCATCGCCGCCCATGACCACACCCCCACCGATGCCCAGATGATCCCCACGGGCCATATCGAACCGGTGGCGGGCACGCGGTACGATTTAACTCAAACCCGCAGCTTCGCCACCGCCGACCGCATGCGGCAGGGCACCGATGTGAATCTGGTGCTGGACCCCGACCGCGACAGCGCCCCGGCGGCCGAGGTCACCGCGCCCAATGGCCTGCACCTGCGGCTTTGGACCGACCAGCCGGGGATGCAGCTTTACACCGGCGGCGGACTGCCCGGCGCCCCCGCGCAGGGCTTGCGCCCCTTTGGCGGGTTTTGCCTGGAGCCGCAGGGGTTCCCCGATGCCTTGAACCAACCCGGGTTTCCGTCGATCATCTGCACACCAGACCAGCCCTATCGTCAGACAACCCGCATCCAGATCGGCCCATGATCGCGCGCGCAACCCTGATCCTGTCCCTGCTGACCAGCCCGGCGCTGGCCGGGCCGCTGCCCGTGGCCGAGCCCGTCTTTGCAGCGCAGGACCCGGCGCAGGTCGCGCTGGGGCATCTGCTGTTCTATGACCCTGTGCTCAGTGGCAGCGGCACGGTGTCTTGTGCCTCCTGCCACCACCCGGATGCCGCCACCGCCGATGCGCTGTCGCTGGGCCTGGGCGATGGGGCGCGGGGCGTCGGGACAAAGCGCAAGGCGCTGGACGACAACCGCCCCGAACAGCGCATCCCGCGCAACGCGCCCGCGCTGTTCAATCTGGGCGCGGACGAGTTCACCGTGATGTTCCACGATGGCCGGCTTGAGGCTGACCCGGCGAAACCGAACGGCATCCGCACGCCGTTGGGTGATGACATGGTGGCGGGCTTCGCCTCCGTCCTGTCGGCGCAGGCGATGTTCCCCGTCCTGTCCCCGGACGAGATGGCGGGGCATTACGGCGAAAGCGACGTGTCGCGGGCGGTGCGCACCGGGCAGCTTGCGGGTCCCGGCGGCGCGTGGGACATCATCACCGCACGGGTCGACGCGATCCCGGAATACCGGGCGCGGTTTGACGGGATCATCGGCGCACGCGCGGCCACCTTTCCCGACATCGCCAACGCGATCGCCGCCTTCATCGCCGTCGAATGGCGCGCCGATGACAGCCCGTTCGATCGCCACCTGCGCGACGGCACCCCCCTGCCCGACGATGCGGCGCGGGGCATGGCGCTGTTTTACGGCAAGGCGGGCTGCGATAGCTGCCACGCGGGCCGGTTCCAGACCGATCACGACTTCCACGCCATCGCCATGCCGCAGATCGGCCCGGGCAAGGCCGAACGTTTCGAAAGCCACCACCGCGATCTTGGACGGATGCGCGTGACCGGCCGGGCCGAGGATGCCTATCGCTTCCGCACGCCGTCGCTGCGCAATGTCGCGCTGACCGCGCCCTATGGTCATGCCGGGGCCTTTGGCTCGCTGCGCGATGTGCTGCGCCACCACCTGGACCCGGTCGCCTCGCTGATGGGCTACGATCCGGCGCAGGCGGTGCTGCCGGACCTGACCGAGGCCGCGGGGGACTTTCAGATCCTGTCCGACGCGGCAGAGCTTCAGGCCATTGCCGAAGCGAACGAGTTGCCACCGCAAGCCCTGACCGAAGCCGAGATCGACGATCTGCTGGCCTTTCTGCACAGCCTGACGGATGAGCGCGGCGCGCGCGGACGGTTGGGCGTCCCGACGGCGGTGCCATCAGGCCTGCCGCTGGATTAGTCCCCGGACAGCACCTCGCCCCCGGCGGCACGATGCAGGGTCACGATGTGACCCGCCGTCACCGGCCACCATGGTCCGGTGGTCCCGTCCGGCCAGATCACCCGCAGCTTGGCCTCTGACACCGCGCCAAGGCCGAAATGCTGCAACCCCGCCTGCCCGCTGGCATGGCCGCCGCCCACGGTGATCTCGCGCGTCATCACGCGGCCATCGACCTCCAGCTCAACCCAGGCGCCCACCGCCTGACTGTTCACGCCCGCTTGCGTGACCGACACCATCAGCCAGTGCCCCGTCGCCTGCGTCAGGTTCTCATAAATCCGCACCGGCGCGCGCCGGTTCACCACCACCAGATCCAGCCGCCCGTCCAGGTTCAGATCGGTCAGCACCGCGCCCCGGCTGCGAGCCGTGTCGGCCATCCCGGCCTCGGCGGCGGCCTCAACGAAGCGGCCCTCATCGGTTCGCAGCAACAGGTTGTTGGGGTCCTCCATCGCGTTGCCGGGCATCTGATCGACATTGCCCTTTGCGATGAACACATCGTCGCGGCCATCGTTCTGCACATCGCCGAACGCGATATGCCAGCCTGTCGACGGGCGACCGTCATCGCCGATGAAAGGCCGGTGTGCCGTGGTGCCCATCGCAAAGGGCATGTCGGCGAAATGCGGGCCCGCGCCCTCACCCAGACCCTGAAGGCGCTGATCACCCATCGAGCTTAAAAACACTTCGGGCCGGCCATCGCCGGTCAGATCACGGCTGGCGATCCCCATGCCCCAAAGCTGGTGATCCTGCCAGCCATCGGCTTGACCATAAAGGCGCGGGTAAGCCTCCATCGCCCACATCTGCTCCTGCCCGCCACGGACATAATAATGCCGGTCATTGCTGAGCCGCAGATCGGCCCGCCCCTTGCGGCCCCAATCGGAAAACAGCGCGGACAGCGGACAGAAACCCGGCGTCAAATCCTGCGGCGCGGGATAGGCGCCCCCCTCGGGTCGATAGAGCAGGTTGACATCGCAGGCCTCGAACGGGCCATCGGGATCGGTCCGGTCGACGTAATTGCCAACCGCCAGGGTGGGCCGGGTGTTGCCCTGCTCCCATGTGGCGGTGAACGCCGTGCTCCACCGGTCGCCGCCATCCAGACCAAGCGCGTCGGTCACATCCGCGAACCGGCAATCGCCCAACCCGCGCAGTACCCGGTTCGGCCCCACACGCAACACGAACAGGTCCAGCAAACCGTCGCTGTCGATATCCAGCGGATAGGCCCCGACAACGCCTGTCAGGTCCGGGATCGCGTCTGGGTCGGCCGCAAAGGAGACATTGGCGTCAGACGTATTGCGCAGGAATGTCGCCGGGTTCACCCCGCCCGCCAGAAACAGCTCTGGCCGCAGATCGCCATCGCAATCGAAGCTGGCGACGCCACCGCCCACGAAATGCGTCCACCCACCATCATAGACATGGTCGATCCCCAGATCGGGGGCGCGGTCGGTGAAGCGCGGTTCGGCCAGAGCGGGCGCGGCGATCAGCAGCCCGGCCCAAAGCTCAGGCCGCATTGCCCGAGAAGTTCTGCAGCGCAATATCGGCCACCCCGTCGATGGCAAAGGCCGCCGCCCCCTTGGCCCACATCAGATCGCCCCATTTGTGGATCACGATCTGCGGCGGGGGCAGGTCGATCTGGATGATCGACCGGCGGATGCTGTCCAGCACCTGATCGGCGTAAAGGTAGTCGAACTGCATCCGCTCGCCCGACAGGATGATCAGTTGCGGGTCAAAGATATTGACCACATTCGCCAGGCCCATCGCGAACATCCGCCCCGCCCGGTCGAAGATCATCTGCGCCGTGGTGTCGCCGCCGCGCGCGGCCTCGACCAGTGCCTGCAACTTGGCGCTGCTGGTGGTGATGTCGGCGAAATCGGTGGTGGTCGCGGCCTCGCGCAGCAGGGCATAGTCGGCGACATACGCCTCTAGGCAGCCGCGCTGCCCGCAACGGCACAGCGCGCCATCCAGCTGCACCTTGGTATGGCCGAATTCCGCGCCGCAACCGCGCGCGCCGCGATAAACCTCGTTATTGATCACGATGCCCATGCCAACCCCGCTTTCGATGGTCACGACGATGAAATCGCTGACCCCGCGCCCGTGGCCGAAATACTGCTCGGCCATGGCGACCAGGTTGGCATCGTTGTCGATGAAGATCGGCAGATCGATCCGCGCGCCCAGCATGTCGCGCAGCGGCACGTTCCGTTCGGCCACGCTGGGCGACCAATGGACCAGCCCGCCCATCGCATCGACGACGCCCGACATGCCCAGCCCCACGCCGGACAGCTGATCGCGGGACAGCCCGGCCTTGGACAGGGTTTCGTCCAGCGCGCGCTCCACCAGCGCGGTCAGCTCTGCCGCGCTGTGGCGGCTTTTGTCCAACGCGCAGGTGTGTTCGGCGATCATCGTGCCTTCGAAATCGATCAGGGCGGTCGCGATCGCCAGATGCGACAGCTTCATCCCCGCGACCACATGCGCCGCGCCGCGCACCTTCAGGTCGACGCGCGGGCGGCCCCGGCGCAGGTCGGATCGGTCCGGCGTGCCGGTTTCCTCGATCAGCCCCTCGCGCAGAAGCTCGGCCGTGATGGCCGTGACCGTGGCCGGGCTGATGCCGGTTTCCCGCGCCAGATCGACACGGGCCACGCGCCCCGCCTTGCGAATTGCCGAGAAAACCTGACGGCGGCCGCTCTCTCTTTGATCATTCACCATCGCCTTCCTCCCTAGCGAAGCTGATGGCCCGAAGTAAGTGTGATTTAATATTTCAATACGCAAATCAAAATATCAAGATATTCCTTCCACGGGCCAAATTACATGCTGCAACTGCAGCGTAACCCAGCGGAATCGGATTATTTAATTAGACTTGCAAATTATTTAGTGATAGCCTTTTGCCACCGGCCTCCGAATCCCCTGAGAAAGACTCGGAGGCATCTGTTGGGAGGAAATAATGAAACGTCTCACCGCCATTGCCGCGGCCGTGTTCGGCGCCGCAATGACCAGCGCCGCCTTTGCCGCGGACATGACCGTCGGGGTCAGCTGGTCGAATTTTCAGGAAGAACGCTGGAAAACCGACGAAGCCGCCATCAAGGGCGCGCTGGATGCCGCCGGCGCCGCCTATATCTCGGCCGATGCGCAATCGTCGTCGGCCAAGCAGCTTTCCGATATCGAAAGCCTGATGGCACAGGGCGTTGACGCGCTGATCGTGCTGGCCCAGGACGCCGCCGCCATCGGCCCCGCCGTTCAGGCCGCCGCGGACGAAGGCATTCCGGTCATCGCCTATGACCGTCTGATCGAGGATCCGCGCGCCTTTTACCTGACCTTCGACAATGTCGAGGTCGGCCGGATGCAGGCCCGCGCGGTGCTGGAAGCCCAGCCCAGCGGCAATTACGTGATGATCAAGGGCTCGCCCACCGATCCGAACGCCGATTTCCTGCGCGGCGGCCAGCAGGAAGTGCTGCAAGCCGCGATCGACGCGGGCGACATCACCATCGTGGGCGAGGCCTATACCGACGCCTGGCTGCCCGCCAACGCACAGCGCAACATGGAACAGATCCTGACCGCCAATGACAACAACGTCGATGCGGTCGTGGCGTCGAATGACGGCACCGCCGGTGGCGCCGTGGCCGCGCTGGCCGCGCAGGGCATGGTTGTGCCCGTGTCGGGCCAGGATGGCGATCACGCCGCGCTGAACCGCGTGGCGCTTGGCACGCAGACCGTGTCGGTCTGGAAAGACGCGCGCGAGCTGGGCAAGGCCGCGGGCGAAATCGCCGTGGCACTGGCCGGTGGCACCGCGATGGGCGATGTCGACGGCGCAGGCGAATGGACCTCGCCCGCCGGGACGACCATGACCGCGAAGTTCCTGGCGCCGATGCCGATCACCAGGGACAACCTGACCGCGGTCGTCGATGCGGGCTGGATCGCACAAGACGCGCTGTGCCAGGGCGTCAGCAACGGCCCCGCCCCCTGCAACTGATCTGATCCGGGCGCCCTGCGGCTTGCGGGGCGCCCCACCCAGCCGCCAGTCCACCGGCTGAGACAATCGGGACACTTCCATGACCAAATCGGCCCCTTCCAGCGCGCAGGCTAAGCCTTCGCTGTTCAAGTCACTTGAGATCGACACCCGTCTTCTGGGCATGATCGGCGCCTTTGTCGCGATCTGCCTGGTGTTCAACGTGATCACCGACGGGCGCTTTCTGACCCCGCGCAACCTGTTCAACCTGACGATCCAGACGGTGTCGGTCGCGATCATGGCCACCGGCATGGTCTTTGTCATCGTCACCCGCCATATCGACCTGTCCGTGGGCGCGCTGCTGGCAACATGTTCGGCCGTCATGGGCGTGATGCAGGTGCAATTGCTGCCGCAATTTCTGGGCCTGGGCAACCCGCTGATCGCGCCGCTGGCGGTTCTGGCGGGCCTGCTGGCGGGCGCGGTGATCGGGGCCTTCAACGGGTGGCTGATCGGCTATCAGCGCATCCCGGCCTTCATCGTCACGCTGGGCGGGCTGCTGGTCTGGCGCAATGTAGGCTGGTACCTGACCGACGGTCAGACACTGGGCCCGCTGGACAAGAATTTCCTGCTGCTCGGCGGGGTCGAGGGCACGATCGGCGCCACCGCCTCGTGGATCGCGGGCGTGCTGTTTTCGGTCGTCGCGATCTGGGCGATCTGGCGTGCGCGCCGGGCCAAGATCGCGCATGCCTTCCCGGTCAAGCCGCTTTGGGCCGAAGGTGCGCTGATGGCGATCTCGGTCGTGGCGATACTGGGCTTTGTCGCGATCATGAACAGCTATCAGGTGCCGCTTGGCCGCCTGAAACGCGAATTCGCGGCACGGGGAGAGGTTCTGCCCGATGGCTATACCGAGGTTTATGGCCTGCCGATCTCGGTCCTGATCCTGATCATCATCGCCATTGCCATGACCATCCTGGCGCGCCGCACGCGGTTGGGCCGCTATATCTTCGCCACCGGCGGCAATCCCGACGCGGCCGAACTGTCGGGCATCAACACCCGACTGCTGACGGTCAAGATCTTCGCCCTGATGGGCGTCTTGTGCGCGCTGTCGGCGATGGTGGCGCAGGCGCGTCTGGCCAACCACACCAACGATATCGGCACGCTGGACGAACTGCGCGTCATCGCCGCCGCCGTCATCGGCGGCACCGCGCTGGCGGGCGGGATCGGCACCATCTATGGTGCGATCCTGGGCGCACTGATCATGCAATCCCTGCAATCGGGCATGGCCATGGTGGGCGTCGACGCGCCGTTCCAGAACATCGTCGTGGGCGCCGTTCTGGTCCTGGCCGTCTGGATCGACATCCAGTACCGCAAACGCACCGGAGAGAAAGTATGACCCAGACCGTCGAAAACCGGGGCACACCCCTGGTCGAAATGCGCGACATGTCGATCTCGTTTGGCGGGATCAAGGCGGTCGACCACGTCACCGTCGATCTGTACCCGGGCGAGGTTGTGGGCCTGTTGGGCCACAACGGCGCTGGCAAATCGACCCTGATCAAGATGCTGTCGGGCGCCTATGCCCCCGACACCGGCGTGATCCGGATCAACGGCGAAAAGGCCGAGATCCACAACCCACGCGACGCGCGGCGCTATAACATCGAAACGATCTATCAGACCCTGGCGCTGGCCGACAATCTGGACGCGGCCAGCAACCTGTTCCTGGGCCGCGAGCTGGTCACACCGATGGGCTTTGTCGACGACGACGCGATGGAGGCCGAAACTCGCAAGATCATGCACCGCCTGAACCCGAACTTTCAGAAGTTCAGCGCACCGGTCTCGGCCCTGTCGGGTGGGCAGCGGCAATCGGTTGCGATTGCCCGCGCGGTCTATTTCAACGCCCGAATCCTGATCATGGACGAACCGACCGCCGCCCTTGGCCCGCACGAAACCCAGATGGTCGCCGACCTGATCCAGCAGCTCAAGGCCGAGGGGCTGGGCATCTTCCTGATCGACCACGACGTGCATCAGGTGATGAAGCTGTGCGACCGCGCCAGCGTGATGAAGAACGGCAAGCTTGTGGGCACCGTCGACGTGGCCGACGTAACCGATGACGACCTGTTAGCCATGATCATCCTGGGCAAGAACCCGATCACGGGCGAGGTGATGGCCGGCTGACGCCGCTAGCGCAGCAGCAACGCCTCTTCCAGCGGGGCGTTGTCCTTGACCAGATCGGCCAGGCTGATCTTGTCGAGCGAGCGATAGAATTCCCCCAGCGCCACCGACAACGCATCGCGCAGCTTGCAGCAGCCCAGAAGCGGGCAGGTGTTGTCCTCCTGCGCGGCGAAACACTCGGCAAAGGGCGTGTGCGCCTCAAGCTTGCGAAACACCTGCCCCACCGAAATTTCGGCCGGCGGCCGGTCCAGGGTCACACCGCCATGACGACCCCGCGTGGTCTTCAGCAGCCCATGCCGCGACAGCGCATTGATCACCTGCGCCATGTGGTTTTCCGATGTGTTGCACGCCGTGGCGATATCGGATTTGCGCACGATACGCCCCGAATTGACCGCGCAATACATCAAGGCGCGCATGGCGATATTGGTGCGTGTCGTCAGACGCATCGATCAAGCGCCCCCTGTTGCCGCGTTTTGGTTCATCTGGAATACATGATTTTCCGCCGCCGCAATTTGATCGAGATCATGTCGCCCCACGATGCGGCCCCTTTCGGCAGCGCCCGAAACCGCGTATGCCGGATGGGCGCAAAAGGATGTTCGGATGACACTTGAAAACCTGGCCTGGATCGGGGCGGCCTATCGCAACAACAGCTTCCGGCTCTGGGCCGTCGATGGCGCGGGCAAGGTGCTGAAAACCGCAACCGCGCCGGGGCGCGGCGTGGCGGACCTGGCCCGCGCGGTGTCGGGCATGGGCGCGGCGGCGCATGTCCCGGTGATCACCTCGGGCCTGCCCGGCGACAGCTATCGCAAGACCCCCTGCACACCGCTGCCCGACACGCTGTTGGTGGTCATGTCCGATGGGATCAACCGCGCCGTCATCCCCGGGCTGGCACAGGATGCCCCCGCGCATCTGACACGCGGCCCCGAAACCCTGATCGCGGGCTTTCTGGCGCTGAACCCCGATTTCGACGGCGTGATCTGTCTGCCCGGTGAGATCACCACCTGGGCCCAGATCAGCGCGGCCGAGGTCGTCAGCATCGTGACCTTCGTCACCACCGAAATCGCCCGCGACCAGGCGGCCAATCTGGGCCTGACCACCGCGACCTATCATCAGGACGACTTCCTTCAATCCGTCAGCGACACCCTGTCCCAGCCCGAGCGCATGACCGCGCGCCTCGCCTCGATCCGGGCCGAGGGTCTGCAGCACAACCTGCCCGAGGCCAATGCCCGCGCCCGTCTCTGGGGCGCCCTGGTCGGCGCAGAACTTGCCGCGACCCGGCCCTACTGGCTGGGCCAGCAGGTCGCCCTGATTGGCGTGGGCCCGGAAACCGTGTTCTACAAGGCCGCGCTGGACGGTCAGGGGCTGGCCGTGACCACGACCGATGCCGACATGATGCTGCTCAAGGGGTTTGCCGGCGCCTATATGCGACTGCGGAACTGATCCCAACGGGCGAAAGGGGCGCTGCCCCTCTGCCCGTTCCGGGCATTCACCCCGGAGTATTTTCGGAGCAATGAATAGGCAACGCCGCCCCCCTTCTTCTTGGCGGCAATACTCCGGGGGTGCGGGGGCTGGCCCCCGCTGGCTTGCCGCCCGTCAGTCCAGAAACGCCTTTTCGACCACGTATTCGGCGGGCTTGGAATTGGCGCCCTCGGTCAGGCCATAGCCTTCGAGCAGCTCCTTGATCTCCAGGTTGAAGGCCAGGTTGCCGCAGACCATCGCGCGGTCGGTTTCCGGGCTCAGTGGCGCGACACCCAGGTCGGCGAACACCTCGCCCGCGCGCATCAGGTCGGTGATGCGGCCCATCTTGGGGCTCTGCTCGCGGGTCGTGGTGGGATAGTACCGCAGCTTGTCGGCGAAGCCCTCGCCGATCAGCTCGGCCAGCATCTCATCGCCGCGGATTTCGTCGATCAGCGCCGCGCCATAGGCCAGCTCGCCGACCTCGCGGCAGGTGTGGGTGATGATCACCTCGTCATAATCGGTAAAGGTCTGCGGGTCGCGCAGCAGGCTCGCGAAGGGCGCAAACCCGGTGCCAGTGGCAAAGAGCCACAGCCGCTTGCCCGGCAGCAGCGCGTCATGGACCAGCGTCCCCACGGGCTTGGGCCGCAGGATGATCTGATCGCCCGGCTGGATATGCTGCAACCGGCTGGTCAGCGGGCCGTCTTGCACCTTGATCGAGTAGAATTCCAGCTCCTCATCCCAGGAAGGCGAGGCGATGGAATAGGCCCTGAGCAGCGGTTT
>NZ_NSBT01000037.1 GCF_002285435.1 Actibacterium ureilyticum | reverse complement strand
CTAGGGTCAGGATGCATTGATTTCCGCCGCGCGGCGTGATTCAGGGCTCCAAAACGGAGCGGTAACATGAGCGATCTTTTCTGGCTGACCGACGCGCAGATGGCGCGTCTGTAACCCTTCTTTCCGAAGTCCCATGGCAAGCCCCGTGTTGACGACAGGCGGGTTTTGAGCGGAATTATTTTCATCAACCGCAATGGCTTAAGGTGGCGCGATGCTCCCGCAGCCTATGGCCCCCACAAAACGCTCTACAGCCGGTGGGGGCGTTGGAGCGAGAAAGGCATCTTCGCCCGGATGATGGTCGGCCTGGCTGCGGAGCATGCTGAAGAGAATACCGTGATGATTGACGAGACATATCTCAAGGCCCACCGAACAGCGACCAGCATGGCCGTGAAAAAGGGGGGCGTGGCCGCCTGATCGGTCGGACCAAGGGCGGAATGAACACCAAACTGCATGCCGTCTGTGACAGCCAGGGACGCCCAATCGACTTGTTCGTCACCGCAGGACAGGTGAGCGACTACATCGGCGCGCGGGCGTTGCTCAGTCGCCTGCCAAACGTCAAATGGCTGCTCGGGGATCGCGGCTACGACGCCGACTGGTTCCGAGAAGCATTGCAGGACAAGGGGATACGCGCCTGTATCCCTGGACGAAAGCAACGCAAGACGCCGGTTAAATACGACAAGCGCCGCTACAAATGGCGAAACCGGATCGAGATCATGTTCGGCAGGCTCAAGGATTGGCGGCGCCTGGCGACCAGATACGACCGATGCTCCAAGGTGTTCCTCTCAGCAATCGCTCTCGCTGCTCTCGTCATCTATTGGTTATGAACCCTGAACCTAATGAAAATCGCGGCTTGGGAACAGCCGTTTGGCCTGATCCCGTGGATGCATGGCGCGCGGGGCGGGCAGGGGGCGTGGGGCGGTGTCTGTTTTGGGGGTGGTTTGGCCGATGGCGCTGTCCATTGGGTGGCCGAGATCGGAGAGCCGGGGGGAAAGGTCCTCGATCTGCTGGGCGATCAGGTGCACGACGATGCCTTCGCGTTGCAGGTGGCCGGTCACGCGCAAAAGCCGCCCGCCCATGACGATCCGGCGGAACCGCTCATAGATCTTGGGCCAGACCACCACGTTGGACACGCCCGTTTCATCCTCCAGCGTCAGGAAAATCACCCCTGACGCGGTGCCCGGGCGCTGGCGGGTGATGACGAGGCCGCAGACACTGACCCGGCCAAGCGGGATCTTGGGAAGTTTGTCATGGGGGATCAGGCCGGGAATGGTCGGACGCAGCAATTCCATCGGGTGGGCGCGCAGGGTCAGGCGCATGGAGACGTAATCCTCGACCACTTCTTCACCCAGATGCATCGTGGGCAGGGCGACTGGCGGCTCATTGATGCTTTCCCCGTCAATCGGATCATTGAACAGGGGCAGCGGCGCCTGGCCACGGATCGCGCGTACCTGCCAAAGCGCATCGCGCCGGGTCAGGCCCATATCGGTAAAGGCATCGGCCTTGGCCAGACGTTCCAGCACAGCCGGCGCCACCCCGGCACGCAGCCAGACGGATTCCGGGTCAGGGTAACCATTGCCCCGGGCGGCCACGATCCAGCCGGCATCCTCTTCCTTGAAGCCCTTGATCTGCCGGAACCCCAGCCGCAGCGCCAGCGCCCCGTCGCCGCGACGTTCCAGCGTGTTGTCCCAATGGCTGGCATTGACGCAGATCGGGCGGACCTCGACCTGGTGTTCGCGGGCGTCGCGCACGATCTGAGCGGGGGCATAGAACCCCATGGGCTGGGAATTCAGCAACGCGCAGGCAAAGACCGCCGGGTAATGGCATTTCAGCCAGGCCGAGACATAGGCAAGCATGGCGAATGCCGCCGCGTGGCTTTCGGGGAAACCGTAATCGGCAAACCCCTCGATCTGGCCGAAACAGCGCTCGGCGACTTCGTGGCTGTACCCGTTGGTCAGCATTCCGGCGATGAACTTTTCGCGGTGCTCGCCAATCGTGCCCATGCGCCGGAAGGAAGCAAGGGACCGGCGCAGGTGGTCCGCCTCTTCCGCGCTATAGCCCGCGCCAACCACGGCGATCTGCATCGCCTGTTCCTGAAACAGCGGCACGCCAAGGGTGCGGCGCGTCACGGCTTCCAGCGCGGGGCCGAAGGGCTCGATCTTTTCCACCCCCTGCCGCCGCTTGATATAGGGTTGCACCATGCCGCCCTGGATTGGGCCGGGGCGGACGATGGCGACCTCGATCACCAGATCGTAGAAGGTGCGCGGCTTCATTCGTGGCAGGAAATTCATCTGTGCCCGGCTTTCCACCTGAAACACCCCAACCGCGTCGGCCAGGCAGAGCATGTCATAGGTCGCGCCATCCTCTTGCGGAACGGTATCAATGGTCAGCGTCTGGCCTTCATGCTCGTGCATCAGCTCGAACGCCTTGCGGATGCAGCTGAGCATCCCCAGCCCCAGCACATCGACCTTGAGGATACCAAGCGTGTCGATGTCGTCCTTGTCCCATTCGATGAGGGTACGATCCTCCATCGCCGCGTTTTCGATCGGGGCCAGCTCGTCCAGCCGCCCCTTGGTGATGACGAAACCGCCCACATGCTGGGACAGGTGGCGTGGAAAGCCGATGATCTGGCCGATCAGCCGGATGGTCTGCGCCAGGCGCCGGTCGGTGGGGTCAAGGCCCAGCTCCCTGATCCGGTCGGGGTCTGCCCCACCATTGGAATGGCCCCAGATCTGCCCCGACAGGCCCGCTGTCACATCCTGTGACAGGCCCATGACCTTGCCCACCTCGCGGATCGCCGCGCGGGATCGGAAATGGATCACGGTCGCGCACAGGCCCGCGCGGTGGCGGCCGTATTTCTCGTAAATCCACTGGATCACCTCTTCGCGGCGTTCATGTTCGAAATCCACGTCGATATCGGGCGGCTCGCCCCGGTGTTTGGAGATGAACCGTTCGAACACCATGGCGATCTGATCGGGCGAGACATCGGTGATGCCCAGCAGGTAACACAGGATCGAATTGGCCGCCGAGCCGCGCCCCTGACACAGGATGCCTTTTGAGCGGGCGAATTGGACAATGTCGTAAACGGTCAGGAAATAGGCCGGAAAGCCCAGTTCGGCGACCAGTTTCAACTCCTTGTCCATCAGGTCATGAACCCGCTGCGGCGCCCCTGTCGGATAGCGCCGCTTCAACCCATCCCGCGTCAACCGCTCTAGCCGCGCCTGCGGGGTTTCGCCCTGGGAAATCTCATCGGGGTACTCGTAGCTGAGCTCGCTCAGATCAAAGCTGCAGCGTGCGGTGATCTCCAGCGTGCGGCGCAAGGCGGCGGGGTGATCGCGAAAAAGCCGCAGCATATCGGCGTGGCCTTTCAGGCGGCGTTCGCCATTGGGCAGGGCGCGGGTGCCGATCTGATCAATGGTGATGTGCTCGCGCATGCAGGTCAGCACATCGGCCAGTTGGCGACGGCTGGCGCGGTGCATCAGCACATCGCCGATGGCGACCATCGGCGCAGACGCCCTAAGCGCCAGATGCGCGCATTGATCCAGCCAGGCGCAATCCGATCCGTCATAACGCGGCGCGGCCCCCAGAAAGACATGGCCGGGAAAGCGGCGCTGCATCTTTTGGATGTCCGGCAGGGCATCGTCCAGCCCCCCTTGCGGCAACGCGATCAGGATCATGCCGCCGCACCCGTTCAACAGGTCTGCCCGGTCGAGATGGCACGCCCCCTTTTCCGCCCGCCGCTTGCCAAGGGTCAGAAGTCGCGTCAGCCGCTGATAGGCGGCCCTGTCGCGCGGCAGGGCGATCCAATCCACCGTACTGTCCCGCAGCACAAGCCGACAGCCCACGATCAGCTTGGGCAGATGCACCGCGTCCGGGCGCGTGATCGGGCTGGGTTGCCCCACCTCCTGGCGTGAGCATTGGTCGACCCGGTGTTGCGAGCGGATGCGGATGGCGTCTTCCATGCCCCGCCGCAGTTCCTTCAGCGCCCGATAGGCCCGCACCACGCCCGCCAGCGAATTGCGATCCGTGATGGCAATGGCGGACAGGCCAAGCTCTGCCGCCCGGACGACCAGCTCCTCGGGGTGGGACGCCCCGGTCAGGAAGGTGAAATTGGAGGTCACGCAGAGTTCGGCATAGCCGCCACGCGGGCTGAAATCCCCCGGTGGGGTCACGGCGCGATCCTCCCGCAGGATTTCGATCATGCGAATTCCCCCTGCACGAACCAACCCGGGTTTTGCGGCGTGTAAAACAACCAGAGCCGCCGCCCTTGCCGCGTTTCCACATGCCAGTAGTCCCGCATCCCGCTGCGCCAGTTGTCATCGGGCAGCCACCATTCCGGGGCGATCCGTTCCGGCCCCGTTGCCCGCGCCGTGCTGAGCGACATACGCCGCCAACGAAAGTGACGGGGTGGGCGCGCCGCGGTTCCGGCGATAGGTTCCGGCGGGAACAGGCACACAGGGCGGGGGCGCGTGGCCACCCAGGACCCGCCCGGCTCGGACCAGGCCGCCGCCGCGATCAGAAAACTGCGTTCGGGGATATGGCTGTCGGCGGGCAGGAAACGCTGCACGTTTTCCAGCCCGATCCGCGTACCGATCCGGGTGATGAGATCGTCCAGCTGATCCGCCCGACCGGACGACACATGGCTGACCTGATGCACGGGCAGCGGCTCGACCTGTACCGCCTCCAACCGTATCTGGTCGATGCCGAAGCCCGCATCGACCTCGCCCAGACCGCGCGCAAAGAGCGGCAGGATACGTGCGGCATCGCGCATCGGGCTGGCCAGGCGCAACTCGACCGTTTGTGCTTCCTGATCGACACGGCGCAGCGTCAGGCTGAGCACCCGCGCGCCGGTTTCCTGTGCTTTCAACTTGGTGCAAAGCTGGTCGAGCAGGCGGGATGTGGCCGCCATTACATCGTCAAACAGGCCGATCGGCTCGGGCAGGCTCAGGCGGACTCCGTAATGGGGTGGTTCGGCCAGCGGGGTGATTTGTTCGGGCTGACGGCCAAGCGCCTGATCCAGCCGCAGCAACAGGTCCGGGCCAAAGCGCCGGGCCAGCGGGGCGCGGGCCGCGTTTTCCAGCGCGCCGATTGTGCGCAGCCCCAGCCGTTGCAGGGCAGTTACGGTATCGTCTTCGATCCGCAGCGCCGCAACGGACAGGCCCGCCAAAGCCGCATGGGGCGCCCCGGCTTCTGCTGTCCCTTCTCTGAAATGGGCCAGTGCCCAGGCCGCGCCGCGCGTATCCCCCAGCCCGAGGCGCACGGTCAGCCCGGCCCGAGCCAGCCGCTGGCGCATGTCGGCAAGCAATGCGGCTTCGCCCCCGAACAGATGCGCCGATCCGGTGATGTCCAGCACCAGGCCGTCATCGCCCTCCAGCCCGACCCAGGGGCAATAACGGGTGGCCCACCGGCGCAGCACATGCAGGAACCGCGTGTTCCCAGCGGGATCGGCCGGACGGCTGAGCAGACCGGGGCAAAAAGCCCGTGCATCGGCAAGGGTCATGCCACGGTGCAGCCCCTGCCGCTCAGCCGCGGTATTCAGGCAATGCAGCCGTTCTGCATTCGCCTGTTTGAGCGTCAGTGCAAAGGGGCCGTCAACCGGGCGCGCCCGCAGAGCCCGGTCGCTCGCCAGCCGGGGGAACCACATGGAGACGACGCGCCGTTGCATCCCATCGAACATGCCAGGCCCTCAATGTTCCTGATTTGTTCTTGATAATTTCCCAGCGCATCAGAGTCGAGTCGCCTGCGTCGAAAACCGGCATACAGTGCCATCGGGTTTCCGCTGCGTTGCTGCCCATGCCGTCGGGGATCAGGCACAGTCCCGTCGATTTCCCCGCCTTCGCGGCAAGCTGCAACCGCCGCCCCTCGCGCAGATCGAGCGGGCGGCTGATCTCGATGACGACCAGCGGCACCGCCCCGTCCTTGAGCGCCTCTTCCGCGACGGCCAGCGTTTCGGTCTGGTCCTTGGTCTGGGCCAACAGCAGCTTCGACGGGTCGAAGAAATCCGACAGCCCCACCGGATTGATCATCTCGTTCCGCCACGATTCCCTGACCCACAGCAGCGACCCGGCCCGCGCCGCGGCAACCGCGGCAAAACTTATCGCACCGGGGCCATACGCCTCGTGAACACGGGCGTTGCGAAGGGGAAGCGGTATGTCGTTGGTCACGGTCATGTGGCGCATCATAACGGGTGGCGATCCTGTCCTGCTCGCTAAGAGTCCGCGTCTATAGGTTCGCTCTGTTCAGGTTTTGGCCTTCATTTGATCAGTTAGCATATTCATGTGTCGTCAGACCAGCGAGACTGGAGTAAGGCCGCTTGTGCACGGTTGTCGTTTGTACAGAGAACCCATGTGCCAAAACCGCATTCTGAAGCAATGGTTGACCCAAAGCGCCCCATCAGGGGGTCTTGGGACGGTCAATGCCCGGATGCACCACAATAATTTCTATAAGCTCGCCCACGCAAATTCTCATCAAACAGCTGCGCGTTCCTATGGGGGCTGGCTCCGGCCGCCCTTCGTCAATCGGGGCGGCCGGGTTTCCGTTTCTGGGGTGTCAGTCGGGCGCCTGAACCAGGATTTTCACGTGGGATTTCTCGGCGACAAGCGCTTCGAAACCTTCGGTCACGATGTCATCCAGGGCGATCCGCTTCGTGACCAGTTGGTCGGCGCTGAAATAGCCTTGGGTCATAAGCGCCATGACCGCAGGATAGACATTGCGATAGGCAATGGTGCCCTGCAGCTGACGTTCTTTGAGCACGATCGTATTGGGCTGGAATGCGGCCTCGGCTTCCCAGATCGACACGACCAGAACCTGTCCCTCGTGGCGGGTGGCGTCGATGCATTGAGGCAGCACCTGCGGTACGCCGGTCACCTCGAAGGTCACGTGAACACCTCCCGTCGCCTCGCGGATCGCCGCGACGGCGTCCGTTGCGGTGGGGTCGATCACCGCGGTGGCGCCCAGATCCAGCGCCTTTTGCCGACGCACCTCGGAGGGTTCGACAACATGGATTTCGGACGCACCCGCAACGCGCAGCGATTCCACCACCAACAGCCCGATCGGCCCCGCGCCGAAGACCGCAGCCTTGTCGCCGGCCTTTATCTTGGACAGCCGGACAGCGTGCAGGGCGACGGCGGCGGGTTCAACCAAGGCGCCCTGTTCCATCGAAAGCCCATCGGGCATCTTGTGGACCATGCGCGCGGGGACGACGCTGTGCGTTGCAAAGCCGCCATGCCCGCCGGACAGCCCGACGAACCCCAGCGAGTCGCAAAGGTTGTACTTGCCCTCGAGGCAGGCCGGGCATTCACCGCAGGCGAAGATCGGTTCGATGGCAACACGATCGCCGACAGCAAGGTCCGTGACGTCTTCGCCCAGTTCGGTGATCGTGCCGCAGTATTCGTGCCCCATCGTGATCGGGGCCTTGTCATGGCTCAGCGGGTGATCCTCGTCCACGGGCACGAAAATCGGCCCGGCGAGATATTCGTGCAGATCGCTGCCGCAGATGCCGGTCCATGCGACCTTGATCTTGACCTCGTCCTTGCCCGGTTTCGGCTCGGTTATGTCCTCAACGCGAATGTCTTTCACGCCATGCCAACGTGCTGCTTTCATGTGGATTTCTCCGTTTTCAAGTGATGGGTTTCCCTGACGGCAGGACACCGCCAGGGTATGGGCGCGCCGTCGTCTGGCGCGCCGCCAGGGGGCGTCACGACAGGTGATGCACCGCTTGCAGGCCATAGACGGGCGTGCCCAAACCCTCCATCCGGGCCTTCAGTTGCAGCGCAAGGTACAGCGAATAGTGCCGCGACTGGTGCAGGTTGCCGCCGTGGAACCACAGGTTCTCCTGCTGGGTCGGCTTCCACATGTTGCGCTGCTCGCCCTCCCACGGGCCGGGGTCCTTGGTGGTGTCAGAGCCCAGGCCCCAGACCTTGCCGACCTTGTCTGCCACCTCTTGGCTGATCAGGTCTGCAGCCCAGCCGTTCATGGAACCATAGCCGGTCGCCATGACCACAAGATCGGCGTCCAGATGTGTGCCATCCGTCAGCACAACGCCGGTCTCGTCAAAGCGTTCGACCTGCCCCTTTACCAGTTTCACGGCGCCGTCGATGATCAACTGGCTGGCGCCCACGTCGATGTAATAGCCCGAGCCGCGCCGCAGGTATTTCATGAAAAGGCCCGAACCGTCGTCGCCCCAATCCAGTTCGAAGCCCGCTTTTTCCAGCCCGGCATAGAACTGGGCGTCGCGTTCGCGCATCTGATCATACAGCGGGATCTGAAACTCGTGCATGATCCGATAGGGCAGCGAGGCAAAGATCATATCGGCCTTTTCGGTCGTCACGCCGTTGGCCACGGCCTCTTCGGAATAAAGCGCGCCAAGGCCGATCTCCATCAGGGTGTCCGAGCGCACGATATGGGTGGACGAGCGCTGCACCATCGTCACATCGGCATCTGCCTCCCAAAGTGCGGCACAGATATCGTGGGCCGAGTTGTTCGATCCCACGACGACCACCTTCTTGCCGGTCCAGGCATCCGGGCCTTCGTGCTGCGAGCTGTGCTGGATGGTGCCCTTGAAGCTGTCCATCCCCGGAAACTCCGGAATGTTCGGCTTGCCCGACATTCCCGTCGCCAGCACCAGCTGCGTCGGCCGCAGCGTGACCTCTTCGCCATCGCGGTTCACCTTGACGGTCCAGGTCCCGGTGTCCTCGTCGTACTGCGCGCTCTGGACCTCGGACCGGGTCCAGTAGTTGATTTCCATGACCTTGGTGTACATTTCCAGCCAGTCACCCACCTTGTCCTTGGGCGTGAAGATCGGCCAGTTGTCGGGGAATTTGATATACGGCAGGTGGTCATACCAGATCGGATCATGCAGGCAGAGCGACTTGTAGCGCGAGCGCCACTGGTCGCCGGGCCGGTCGTGCTTGTCCAGAACGATGGTCGGCACCCCAAGCTGGCGCAGCCGCGCGCCAAGGGCGATGCCCCCCTGGCCGCCGCCCACGATCACCGTATAGGGCTGCGTGCCGTAACCCAGGTCGGCCGCCTCGGCCTCGCGCTTTTCTTTCCATGACTTGCGGTCCTTGGCAGCGCCATGCTCGACGCCCTTGGGACGGCGCTTGCCCCGGTTCTCCTCGAAACCTTTCAGCTCCTGCAACGCGGTGAGCAGCGTCCAGATCAGGCCATTCCTCAGGCGCATCAGCCCCCATCCCCGGCCTGCAGCGGTCTCGAAGGTGATCCATGCGGTGATGACATCGCCATCTTCGGCTGGAAGCTCGCCCTCTTGAATGGCAAAATCGCGCGGTTTGGTGTGTTTCAATTGCGCCGACAGCATGTCCTGAACACCCAACGGCCCCTCTACCGTCTTCAGGTTCCATGTCACGGCGACCAGATCGCGCCAATAGCTGTCGGTGGCAAACAGCGCGCTTGCGGCCTGGGCGTCGCCTTGTTCCAAGGCGGCGTTCAGACTGTCCAGCGTCTGTTGCACCTGTGCGGTGACTGTCGAGTCGAGCATTGCGTTTCCTCCTCATCAGCAATGTGATGAGCAGACAGTGGCGAAACGCGCGGCCTTGGTGACACAGGAAACTGGAACTTTCGGCTGTCTCTTTGGTTGCGGCGCCGCAGCATGTTGCATACGCAACGCCGCGCAACACATCAGTCCGGCGCGCGCAACCCTTCCTTGCGGATGCGGCGCAGAACGGTTGACCGGTTGACGCCCAGACGGCGCGCCGCACGGGCCATGTTCCAGTTGCAAGCGTCCAGAACCGACTCCAGATCCAGCTTTTCCGCGCCCGCCCGGGGGGCGGCCGGAAGATCCGGCAGGTCAATCACCATCGTTTCCGCCAGCGCACAGGCAACATCCAGCACATTGCCAAGTTCGCGCAGGTTCCCCGGCCAGTCGCGCGCCATCAACTCGGTCCGCGCCGAAGGTGTCAGGCGCATCTCGCCCCCGCATCGTCGCCGCAGCATGCGTTCGATCAGCCAGCCCAGATCTTGCCTTTCGCGCAGGGGCGGCAATTCCAGCACCGACCCCGACAGCCGGAAATACAGGGCCGATGGCATATTTTCATGCGACATCAGATCGGACGGCGCATGGCAGGTGGTCGATATCGGGCGCATGTCGGGATACGCGTCCAGCAGGCCCGCCAGAACCCGTGCGGTTTCCGCGGGCAAATCTTCGACACGGCGCAGCAGCAATGTACCCTGACCGGATTTCTCGGCCAGCGCTTCGCGCAGATCCCCGGGGCGCGTGCCGGCACAATCCAGCGCAAGGAAGCCACCGCGCCGTGAGGCCATGTGAATCGCACGGGCAAGCTTTGTCTTGCCGCTGCCGCTTTCGCCGCAGATCATCAGCGGCACCTGCGTCTGTGCCAGCCGTTCGGCCTGGGCCAACAGGCGGACCAGGGTCGGATCGCCGCCCGCCAGGGTTGCCAGAACGCCGCTTCGCGAACTGACGGTGGTCGCGCTTTGCGTGGCTTGGGTCCTGCGCGGGGCCTGTGGCGCGATCGCATGCCCGAACACGGCGCCGCCATCCTCCAGCGCCACGACCCGTTCCTCGGTGGGGCGGTCGCGCATCAGGTCGGGCAAGTCATCGACGCTCAACCCCAGCAGGCCGTCAATCCGTTCACCGATCAGGCTCTTGCCCCGCGACAGCATCCGGGTTGCCGCACGCGTGGCCCCGATCACCCGTCCCGAACCGTCAAGCGATACGGCCGCTTCCGGGTCCACATCGAGGAACTCTGGGCTTGATGAAAACCGCAGAACCCATTCCCGGCGGCTGGCTGCCATCAGGTTCGCCATCTCGACCCGCCGCGCCGCGGCCGTCACAAGCGACATTGCAAGGTTCTGACTGCTTTTCGGTGTCGGCGAGCGCAGCAACGAGATATCCAGGATCGCGGCAAGCTGCCCCAGACTGTCATAGATTGGTGCCGATGTGCAGGACAGCCCAGTATGCGCGTTTCCGAAATGGTCGTCCTGATGCACGGTGACCGGCTCGCCGGTGACAATGCAGGCCCCGACGCCGCATGTTCCGGCAAGATCTTCGGACCAGTTCGACCCCAGGTAAAGCCCCGCACCGCGCAAATCGTCCACAAACAGCTCATCACCGAAGAAGTCGACGCATACGCCCTTGGCATCCGTCAGCAACAGGACGTAATTCTGGCCCGCCACCTGACGAAACAGGCTTTGCAGGCTCGACCGTGCCGCGCCGATCATCCATTCGGCCTGCTCGCGATGCGTGCGGAATTCGCTGTCGGTGACGATGTGGGCCGGCTCGTTGCGCGTCGGGTCCATCCCGTAGAGCTCGACACACCGCCGCCAGGAAGCATCCACATAACTGTCCCGCCCCGTCGCGTGACCATCCAGGACCTGCGCGATTTCCTCGATGTGATTCCATTCCACCATGACGACCTCCTCCCGGATACAATACTACGATCAACGGGTGCGCGCACGATCGTGGACTTTGGTATAAGGTTGCGCGGCTTTCAGATCGGGTCGGGCCAGACGTGCGAAGGGCAGGCGCCGTGCTTGCCAGCGGGCGTGGCTCCGGGGACGCGAAAGCGAAACGGGCACCCCGTTATTGGGTGCCCGTTCACGGCAATCGCCGTGGTCAGACGCGCTGTTTCATTTCGGCATCAGGCGCCGCCTTGTCGTCCCGCTGGTCGGATTTCCCGGTGCCTCGGATTACGGACGGCGTCGTGTGCGATATCCTAGAACTCGATACGGAAGCCCACGCTGCCGCCGAAGCTGTGCTCGTTCGAGCCGCCGAAGCCGGTTGCGCCGGTGACTTCCCCGAACAGCGTCGTGTTCTGCGAAATCGCCATCTGCCCACCCAACGTCAGCGCGACAGAGCTTCGGTCCCGCGCGGTGGTAATGGTCTCTGCGCCGAAATCGACCGCCGTCGTATTGTCGAACGCATGGAAATAGTCGACCTGTCCGAACAGCACCGAGCCGCCAGAAAGGTTCTTTTCCGCCCGTAGGCCCAGACGGCCGGTCAGATTATCGCCATCGGAAACCGATCCGTTCAACCCGCCCCCGCCCAAGTCCGCCACATCGTCGATATCGATATCGCTGTACATGATCTGCGCCTGCGGAATAAGCGTCAGACCGTTTTGCAACTCGAACGGCTTGCCCATCTCGACCGACAGACCATAGCCGTCGCCGTTCACATCGACCGCTTTACCACCCCTTGGGGTGACCTGGCTGTCGAAGCGGGCATAACGCAGCTGGACATCGGTATAGAAATAGTCGTCCGCGACCCACAGGGCGCTTAGCGTCACATCATGGGCATCGGTATCGATCGCCGCGCGGGTCAATGCGGTTTCCACATCGCTCGAGATTCGGCTGACGCCGAATTCCAGCCCCCCGACAAGTCGCCCGCCGAACACATCCGCCAGCGGCAAGGCCGCCCCGAAGCGCAGATCGGCGATATCGGTATCGACCTCGCGGTCGTCGGCCGTATAGCTGCTGCGCTGGCCCGTGGCCTGGACCCAGACCGGTGGCAGGGTCGCGGTGGAAAATTCGTGCAGCGCGCGGCTGACCGTTTGCGTGCCGCGGCCGTCGCGCGGCGTTGCGCCCATCACCCGGCCCAAGGCCGAGCCAAAGGTCAGATGCGTGCTGAACTGTTCCGCCCCCGCGGCCAGGAACGCGCCGCCCGGGTTGTCGATCAGATCCCCCTTGGCAAAGGGGTTCAGAACGAATGTTCCCGCCACGGCATCATGTTCCAGAAGATAGGCGATTTCGCCGTCGCTGATCGCCTGTACGCCGCCATTGGTGACGAAATCGGCGTTGACCAACCGGAAATCCGCCGCGCTGCTGGTTCCGGCGACCGTGACCAGCGTGAATGTCTGCGCCGCATCGACGGTGCGGCCCGATTTGGTCAGCTCGATCCCCTGACGCGCCCCGGCGGTGTTGCCCGCCACGAAGACCGCGTCATTGGTGCCCTCGGTCAGGTTGATGTCCAGCCCGATCGTGCCCTTGCCGGTCAGATCCGCGCCAAACGACAGCCGGTCACCGCTTGCCCCATCGGCGGCGCTAATCAGGCCATCGTTCAGCACCGTCCGGGCGAACGAGGCATCCCCCGCCCCAGCCGCCCCGGCCAGAAAGCGGCCGGTCGCGTTGACCTGAAGCTCTCCGTCCAAAGCGAAGCCTGCATTGCTGGCGACGATACTGGCGTTGGTGTCGATCAGGATGGCGTCGAGGCCGCCCGTGTCCGTGCTGTCCAGTGTCAGGCTGCTGCCATCCTGTGCCGTCAGGTTTTCCCAGCCCGTGAATACCGCGCTGTCGAACGTGCCTGTGAAGCCTGAAAACACCAGGGCGTCATCGGCGTCATCCCCGCCATTGAACAGGGTGGCGTCACGAATATCCGCACCGCCTTCGATGATCAGCGTGTCGGCGCCACGGTTCATGACCACGCTGCCGGTCAGGCGCGATCCGTCCCGCAAGATGAGCGTGCCGGCGTCGCTGCCATTCACAATCGCCTGTCCGCTTGCCGGGTCAACAACCGCACCATCCAGCAGCTCAATTGTACTGGTGGTCTGGGATGTCGCCTGAATGGCGGGGCCATCGGTGCTGGAAACGTTGCCGGATACGGTTACGCTGGTTACACCCGTTCCATAGTTGAGGGCGGCGATCCCCCCATCTTCACCGGCAATGTCCCCGGTTGCCGTGATCGAAATATCGGTTCCGTAGCTTTGGGCGAAAATGCCGCGGCCATTCGTGCCCAGGGCATTTGTCGCATTGATCGTCAAAGCCCCGTCGCCCGAATGAAACGCCGCAATTCCGGTTTGACTGCCCGTCACCGTGCCCGAAGACGTGATCGAAAGATCCGCGCCGCGATGATCCGCCTGTATGCCGTTGCCGCCTGTCGCGGTGACATCCACGACGTCAAGGATCATATCGCTGTCGCCCCCATTCGTTTGTGCCGTGATACCCCCGGTCGTGCCTGTGACGTGACCCGATGACGTGATGGTCATGCGCGTCGTCTCATCATCGCCTGTCGCGTAAATGCCATAGCCAGAGGCGCCGCCGGAACCGCCGGTCACATCCGCGACGTCAATGGTAAGATCACCGTCCCCCCGTTGCTCGGCGTCGATCCCGTTCTCGAACGCGGTGATCGTCCCGGAAGCGGTGATGGTCATGTCCGCGCCGAAGCTGGTTGCCAAGATACCATGGCCCCCTGTGGCGGTGACGTCGGCGACATCGATACTCAGCACCCCGCTGTTGCCCTGATCGGCGAAGATGCCTTTGAACCCACTGACATGACCTGTGGCAGAGATCAGCAGGTCGCTGTCAAATTCGTTGTCATTGATCGCTTCGATTCCATAGCCTTCGTCGCTGTGCACGGTGTTGACCGCGACGGACAGCGTGCCGCTTCCGTCGTTGATCGCCTCGATCGCCGTGTCCGACGCGCTGACAGTCCCCGAGGCCGTGATGGTCAAATCGGTGCCAGTGCTTCTGTTGATGGCCTCGATGCCTTTTCCGTCCGTGCTGATCACGTCGCTTACATCAATGGTCAACGCCCCTGATCCGCGGTTATCGACCTTGATGCCGGACTGCACCGTCGCGATGGTGCCGGTGGAGGTGATCGACAGATCGGTGCCCGGAGCGCTGCTGAATGCCACGATGCCATCCCCGGTCGCGCTGGCTACGTCGACCACATTGATGGTCGTCGCGCCTGATCCAAGGTTCTCGACAAAAATGCCATCGTCCGATGCAGTGATGCTGCCCGATGCCGTGAGGGTCAGACCGGTCGCCCCACTGTCGAGGTATGCGAAGATGCCGTCTTCGCCTGTGCTGGTAACATCGGTGACGTCAATGCTCACGGCGCCCGTCCCGGTATGATCGACACTAATACCATCCAGCGCGGCCTGAATTGCGCCGGTCGCTGTGATGGACAGGTCCGTGCCATTGTTTCTGGCCTGAACGCCCAGACTGTTTGCCGAGCTGACGTCGGTCACGTCAATGGTCAGCGCTCCGCTGCCAGAGTTGGACGCGTAAATGCCGTCGTCATCGACCGTCACAGCGCCCGAAGCCGTGATGGACAAGTCGGTGCCCTGGATTGAATTGACCGCGCTGATACCGTGTTCGTCTGTGCTGGTCACATCGCCCACATCGATGCTGAGCGCACCTGTTCCCTGATTGATTGCCAGAATGCCGTGCTGTGCGGCCTGAATGTGCCCGGTCGATGTGATGGACAGATCGGTACCTGCGCTGCCATTGGAGGCGTCGATGCCCTTCCCCGAGGTGCTGGTCACATCCGCCACGTCAATGGTCAGCGCGCCGGTCCCAACATTCTGAGCAAAAATGCCATCCTGTGCTGCCGCAATGGTGCCGGTTGCGGTGATGGACAGGTCCGTGCCATAGTTTCCCGCCTGAATACCACGCCCGTTATCGGCGCTGACATCGGCCACGTCGATGGTCAGCGCGCCGGTGCCGGTATTGATCGCATAGATGCCGTTCTGATTACCCGCCACTGTGCCCGGCGCCGTGATGGACAGGTCGGTTGTCAGGCTTTCGTTGATCACGCGAACGCCGTCCGCGGCGGTGCTGGTCACACGGGCCACGTCAACATGTGTTGCGCCTTGCCCCTGATTGATCGCCAGCACACCGTGTTGTGCGGCGCCAATCTGTCCGATCGACGTGACGGACAGATCCGTGCCCGTGTTGACGGCGTGGATGCCAATACCATCCGAGCCGATCACATCCACGACATTGATGCTCAGGTCACCAGAGGCCGGGAAGTAAAAGGCACCAGAAGCGACGCCAAGGCTCGCGACAATCCCATCAGTCGCGCCTTGAACGGTTCCCGATGCGGTGATGGTTAAATCCGTTATGGGCGGGTTGTCATTTCGTCCATCGCTGTTGTTTGCGAAGATGCCGCGTCCCGTTGCGCCCGTCACATCGACAACATCAATCGACATGGCGCCCGTGCTGACGTTCCGGGCAATGATGCCATCATTGCCCCCCGCGACGTGCCCTGTGGTTGTGATCGAAATCCCGTCATCGGTGAGCGTGTCAATGCCGTCTTCCCCACCCGTGATCTGAGAGCCGTTTGCGTCGGTAAAGGTGACGGTACCCGCATCCCGAATTCGAATGGCATCACCGGTTGCATTATGCCCGAACCCCGGTTCTGTGGTGATCGTGGTCGGACTCACCGGCTCGTCGATCAGGATTGTGTCCTCAGGGGTGATGTCATTTGCCGGACCCGAGCAGATGAACGCCCCGCCGTCCTGATCCACACAGCTTCCAGCCAGCGTGGCGCCTGCGCCCAGCATCAAGGCCGCCCCAATTGCCACGGTCGATACCTGACCAATCATCGGCGCAAAGCTTGCCACCCGGCCCTTGTATTTGGTCATGCGCCCGCCGCGCAGGGTGAAAATCGGGTTTTTACGGAAAAAGGTTTTCATTTTGTCCCTCACGGTCAAATTATTTTGGTCTGTTTTGATGTTTTTGGATCAATGCGCTTTGGCAGTCGTGATCAGCGACGTTGCCTCGGCCGTGCCGGGCGCAATGGCCAGGGGGCACAGATGACCGGGCAAAAGCTCCAGGTCGTAAAGCTCGGCCACGGCACCATCAATGCGCAGCCAGTCCACACAGGTCTTTGTGGTCAGGTCGATCACCTGAATCCCGCACCAGGGCGCGCTGTCGGCCTGGGACAGGCGGGCGTCCAGCTCCAGCCCTTCGAACCGTTTGTAGCGTGGCTTGGACAAACCGACGAAGGCGAAGCGGCCATGAATGGCCAGACCGCGCGCGAACCCGGGGCAGAAGACATGCGGCACGAACCGGCCGTGCCCGTCGTCGTCGAAGACCACCTCGCCCAGTTCGCCCTTGCCGGAATTCAGCACCCAAAGCCGCCCGTCATGCAGGCGCGGGGAATGCGGCATCGACAGGCCCTGGCAGACGATTTCATTGGTTTGCACATCCATGATGATGCCGCCATCGATGCGCCGGTCACGCCAGCCATCGACCGTGTCGGAGCGGCTGACCGCGGTGACATAGCGCGGCGTGCCATCCTGCATCGCCAGGCCGTTCAGGTGACAGCGGTCCTCGTCCACCTGGGCCGTGATGAAGGGCGGGCGCCAAACCTCGGCAAAGCTGTGGCGCGCATCGGGCGTCGCCAGGCAGTTATAGCGGGTGTTGACAAAAATCGACCGGCCGTCGGCATCAATGCCCAGATCGTGCAGGTCCAGATGCCCGGTAAACTCGCTTTGGCGTGGCATGAAGCCCGCGTCGAAGATGCTGTTCATCCGCTCATCGGGATCCAGCACGTTCTGCAGGTGCAGGATCTGATCCCCCGCCGCAATCGACAGCCCGTGCGCGCCGTGCCGATGCACCCCCATCGGGCGCGGAAAAGCCATCTGATGGATGTTGATCCCGCCATCGGGCTTGACCCCGGCCAGGTACAGAAGTCCCGATTGATAGGATGAAAACGCCAGGGACAGATCCAGCGACGCCAACCGCTTTGCCAATCCTGGGGAAACGGAATATTGCGCCTCGGTCGTGGATTTGTTGTCTGGCGTCATGTTATTCATAATGATTTCAAGTCCTTGGCTTCAATTTCACATGCTTCTTGCAAGGCAAAGGCGCGCATCACTCGTGACCTTTACGCATGGGAAGCCGGAATTATTCTGCGGATTGAATTTTTTTGGACCGGGGGCGCGCCGTGGCCCGGCAGGGGCAGCTTGCCTGATCCGTCTGTCGGCAGACCCGCGCCTTTCGCACGCGATGATGTCACTCGGGTCTTGGCGGTGCGGCGGGGCTTGGGTAAACCGGTCTTCCGACGAGCAGGAGAACGCCCTTGGATCACACAGCCGACCGTATTGCCCGCACCATCGCCACCGAGATTGCCGCCAGCGAGAAACAGGTCGCTTCGGCCGTCGCGCTTCTGGACGAAGGCGCGACCGTGCCCTTCATCGCGCGCTATCGCAAGGAGGTGACAGGCGGTCTGGACGATACGCAGTTGCGGGTGCTGAACGACCGGCTGTCCTATCTGCGCGAGCTGGAAAAGCGCCGGGCCGCGATTGTCGAATCGATCCGCGGGCAGGGCAAGCTGACCGACGAGCTGGCGAAGATGATCGCGCAGGCCGAAACCAAATCGACGCTCGAAGACATCTATCTGCCCTACAAGCCCAAGCGCCGCACCAAGGCGATGATCGCCCGCGAAAACGGGCTGGAGCCGCTTTTGCGCGCCATCGAAGCCGACCGGGGCGCCGATCCCGCGACATTGGCCGAAGGCTATGTGAGCGAGGCGGTCGAAACCGCCGCCGCCGCGCTGGACGGCGCGCGCGACATCCTGGCCGAGGAACTGTCCGAATGCGCAAGCCTGCTGGGCCGCCTGCGCGAGTTCATGCAGGCCGAGGCGCTGGTTTCGGCGCGCGTGCTGCCCGGCAAGGAAGAGGCGGGCGTCAAATTCTCCGACTATTTCGCGCATACCGAGGCCTGGGCAAAGATCCCGTCGCACCGGGCGCTGGCGATCCTGCGCGCCGCGAAGGAAGAGATCGTGACCATCGACATCGCACCCGACCCTGAAACCGGGGCGGCGCGCGCGCAGGACATCGTGTGCGCCGAAATCGGCATCAAGGGCGATGGGCCGGGAGATCAGTGGTTGCGCGCGGCAGCGGCCTGGACCTGGCGGGTCAAGCTGTCGCTGACGATGTATGTCGACCTGTTGGGCGATCTGCGCGGCCGCGCCCATGAAGAGGCGATCGCCGTGTTTGCCCGCAACCTGCGCGATCTTCTACTGGCGGCCCCGGCGGGCAGCAAACCGACGCTGGGGCTGGATCCCGGCATCCGCACCGGCGTCAAGGCGGCGGTGGTTGATGCGACGGGCAAGCTGGTCGAGACCGCGACGCTTTATCCGTTCCAGCCCAAGATGGATCTGCGCGGGGCACAGGCCTGGATCGCGGCGGCGGTGAGGCGGCACGGGATCGAGCTGATCGCCATCGGCAACGGCACCGCCAGCCGCGAGACCGAGCGGATGGTGGCCGACACGCTGAAGCTGATCGAGGGCGCCAAGCCCACCAAGGTTGTGGTCTCCGAGGCGGGCGCCAGCGTCTATTCGGCATCGGAACTGGCGGCGCGGGAATTCCCCGATCTGGATGTCAGCCTGCGCGGTGCGGTCAGCATCGCGCGCCGCCTGCAGGATCCGCTGGCCGAGTTGGTCAAGGTGCCGCCCGAAAGCATCGGTGTCGGCCAGTACCAGCACGATGTCGACCAGCGCCGCCTGACCCAGGCGCTGGAAGGCGTGGTCGAGGATGCGGTGAACGGCGTAGGGGTCGACCTGAACATGGCGTCGGCCCCGCTGCTGGCGCAGATCGCGGGCCTGAGCCCGTCGGTCGCGGCGGCAATTGTCGCGCATCGCGACCTGCATGGCGCCTTTGCCTCGCGCAAGGGGCTGCTGGATGTATCGGGGCTGGGCCCGCGCGCATACGAGCAATGCGCGGGCTTTCTGCGCATCCGCAATGGCGACGATCCGCTCGATGCCTCGTCCGTCCACCCCGAGGCCTATGACGTGGCGCGCCGCATCGTCGGGGCCTGCGGGCGCGATATCCGCGACATCATGGGCCAGCCCGAGGCGCTGCGCGGGATGCGGGCGCAGGATTTCGTCGATGACCGGTTCGGCCTGCCGACCGTGCGCGACATTCTGGACGAACTGGCTAAGCCCGGCCGCGATCCGCGCCCCGAATTCAAGACCGCGTCCTTTGCCGACGGGGTCGAGGATATCAAGGACCTGAAGCCCGGCATGTTGCTTGAGGGGACCGTCACCAATGTCGCGGCCTTCGGGGCCTTTGTCGATATCGGCGTGCACCAGGACGGGCTGGTGCATGTCAGCCAGCTGGCCGACCGGTTCGTCAAGGACCCGCACGAGGTCGTCAAGGCCGGCGATGTGGTCCGCGTCCGCGTGACCGAGGTCGACATCCCGCGCAAGCGGATCGGGCTGAGCATGCGCAAGGATGGTGGCCAGCGATCCGCCCCCGACCAGAAAAACGACGCCAAAGGCGCGCCCAAGGGCGGTAGGTCGCGGTCGCCCAAAAGCGCCTCGCCCCAGGGGGCGGCGTCCACCGGCGCTCTGGGCGCGGCGCTGTCTGCGGCGCTGAAGGGCAAGTAACCATCCGCGCCCCGGTCCCGATGACCGGTGGCGCGGCATGCCCCGGCCCAACGCGGGCGAAACAAGCACGAGATTTGTGCAGCTGGCGTCTTTGGCGCGGAATGTGCTTGTCATCTGACATGCGCTGGGGTCAAATTCGTCCGATAGGTCAAAAAAATTCCAAACAAAGCGGCACATTTAGCGCGCCGTTCAACAGGGGAGAATGAAATGAAGATCAAAACCATGCTGAAGGCCACGGCCTTCGCTGTGGCGGCGGCTGCGACTCAGGCAGCGGCGCAGGACATGTCCGAGCTGGCCACCGCGGCCGAGGCCGAGGGGATGCTGTCGACCATCGCGCTGCCGCACAGCTGGTGCGGCTATGGCGACGTGATCGCCAACTTCAAGGCGAAATATCCCAATATCGAGGTCAATGAACTGAACCCCGATGCGGGTTCGGCGGACGAACTGGAAGCTGTGCGCGCCAACAAGGGCAATACCGGCCCGCAGGCACCCGATGTGCTGGACGTTGGTTTCGCATTCGGGCCCCAGGCCAAGGGCGAAGGCCTGACCATGGCGCACAAGGTTGCCACCTGGGACACGATCCCCGACAGCGCCAAGGATGCTGACGGCCACTGGTACGGCGACTATTACGGTGTGCTGTCCTTCGTGGTGAATACCGACCTGGTCGAGAACGTGCCGCAGGACTGGAGCGATCTGCTGAAGCCGGAATACGCCAATGCGGTTGCGCTGGCCGGTGACCCGCGCGCATCGAACCAGGCGATCCTGGCGGTGATGGCGGCGGGCATGGCCCAGGGCGGTGCCGCGGGCGAAGGTTCGGGTCAGGCGGGCCTCGATTTCTTCAAGGCGCTGAACGAGGCGGGCAATTTCGTGCCGGTCATCGGCAAGGCGGGTACGCTGGCGCAGGGCGCGACGCCCATCGTCATCGCCTGGGACTATAACGGTCTGGCCTGGCGCGACACGCTGGAAGGCAACCCGCCGCTCGAGGTCGTGGTGCCGAAATCGGGCGTCGTCGCGGGCGTCTATGTCCAGGCGATCAGCGCCTATGCCCCGCATCCCAGCGCGGCCAAGCTGTGGATGGAATACCTTTATTCCGACGAGGGCCAGCTGGGCTGGCTGAAAGGCTATTGCCACCCGATCCGCTTCAACGACCTGGCCGCCAATGGCGCCATCCCGCAGGAACTGCTGGACGCGCTGCCCCCGGCCGAGGCGTATGAGGCCGCGACCTTCCCGACGCTGGATGAGCAAGCCGCCAACAAGTCGGTCGTGACCGGCGGTTGGGACAGCGTCGTCGGCGCGAACGTGCAATAAACGCATTGCCCCATCCGGTCTGACCCGGGTGGGGCCATTTGCCATGGCATCCATCACCGAACCGAAAACGCGCCGCGACGCGCTGCCGCTGGCCTGGCTGGGGCTGGTCCCCTTCGCGATCTTCGCGATCCTGTTCCTGATCCTGCCCACGATGTATATCGTCGTCGGTGCGTTCCAGACGGCCGAGGGCGATGCGACGCTGGCCAATGTGCGCAACCTGTTTCAGCCGTCGATCCTGTCGGCCTATTGGATCTCGATCCGGATTTCCTTTGCCACGGCCTTTCTGGGCTGCCTGATCGGCTTTGCCATCGCGGCGTCGATCACGCTGGGCGCCTTGCCGAAGTTTATCCGTGGCCCGGCAATGACCTTTTCCGGAGTCGCGTCGAATTTCGCCGGTGTGCCGCTGTCATTCGCCTTTATCGCCACGCTGGGGCGGGTGGGGCTGGTGACGGTGCTGCTGCGCGAATGGTTCGGGGTGAACATCTATGCCTTCGGGTTCAACCTGCTCAGCTTCTGGGGGCTGACGCTGGTCTACCTGTTCTTCCAGATCCCGCTGATGGTGCTGATCATCACCCCCGCGCTGGACGGGCTGAAAAAGGAATGGCGCGAGGCGTCGGATATTCTGGGGGCCACGGGTCTTCAATACTGGCGTATGGTGGTGCTGCCGATCCTGACGCCGTCGCTTCTGGGGACATTCGCGCTGCTTTTCGCCAATGCCTTTGGGGCCGTGGCGACCGCCTATGCGCTGACGGGCTCGTCGCTGTCGATCGTGCCCATCGTGCTGTTCGCCCAGATCCGCGGTGACGTGTTGCAGGACCCCCATCTGGGCTATGCGCTGGCCTTTGGCATGATCGTCGTGACCGGCATAGCCAACGGGCTTTATGTCTGGCTGCGGGCGCGCACCGAAAGGTGGACGCAATGAAGGTGAAATTCTGGTCCTGGGCGGCCTTCCTTCTGGGGCTGCTTTATTTCGCGCTGCCGCTGATCGGCACGCTTGAGTTTTCGCTGCGCAAGCGGCGGGGGGAATATTCGCTCGACGCCTATCGCTGGGTGTTCGAGGACCCGAAATTCCGCGAGACATTTGGCTATTCCGTCGTTATGGCGCTGTTGACCATCCTGGTGGGGGTGCTGATCGTGGTGCCCACGGCCTATTGGGTGCGGCTGCGCTTTCCGCGCCTGCGTCCGGTGATCGAATTCATCACCCTGCTGCCGCTGGTCATTCCGCCCATCGTGATCGTCTTCGGCTATATCCGGCTTTACAACACCTCGTCCTGGTTGCCGCTGACCGGTTCGGCCCGCGGCACGGATTTCCTGTTGATGATGGGCTACGCCACGCTGTCGCTGCCATACATGTATCGCGCGGTGGATACCGGGCTGCGCAGCATCGACGTGCGCACCCTGACCGAGGCCGCGCAGATCCTGGGCGCGGGCTGGGTCACCATCCTGGCGCGGGTCATCATGCCGAACATGGTGATCGCCATCATGTCGGGCGCGTTCCTGACTTTTGCCATCGTGATTGGCGAATTCGTTCTGGCCGCCCTGCTGAACCGTCCCGCCTTCGGGCCATACATGCAGCTGATCGGTGCTAACCGCGCCTATGAACCCGCCGCGCTGGCGGTCATTGCGTTCTCGATCACCTGGTTCTGCATGGGGCTCATGCAATTCTTCAGCCGTTTTTCCGCGCATGCCCGCGCCAAGAGGTCCTGATGTCATTTCTTCAAATCGCACAGCTTCAGAAATCCTTTGGGCAGACCCGGGTGGTCAAGGATTTCAACCTGGATATCGAACGGGGCGAGTTCATCTCGCTGCTGGGGCCGTCGGGTTGCGGCAAGACGACCGTGTTGCGGATGATCGCGGGGTTCGAGACGCCCACCGCCGGGGTGATCCGCATCGGCGAGCAGGACGTGACCGCCCTGCGCCCGAACCAGCGCAATGTGGGTATGGTGTTTCAGTCCTATGCGCTGTTTCCGAACCTGACAGTGGCGCAGAACGTCGCCTTTGGCCTACGGGTGACGGGCATGTCCAAAAGCGCGCGCAAGGAACGCGTGGCCGAGATGCTGGACCTGATCGGGCTGGGCGCATTCGGCCCGCGTTACCCGTTCCAGCTGTCGGGTGGTCAGCAACAGCGCGTGGCGCTGGCGCGCGCGCTTGCGGTACAGCCGCAGGTTCTGTTGCTGGACGAGCCGCTGTCTGCGCTGGACGCACAGATCCGGATTTCCCTGCGCGACGAGATCCGCGAGATCCAGCGCCGTCTGGGCATCACCACCGTTTTCGTGACCCACGACCAGGAAGAGGCGCTGTCGATCTCCGACCGCGTCGTGGTGATGAGCGGCGGCATCGTCCAGCAGGTCGGCGCGCCCTATGACATCTATTCGACCCCCGCCAACCGGTTCGTGGCCGAGTTCGTGGGCCGTCTGAACCTGATCGACGGGCAGGTGCTTGCGCCCGCTGATGGCCGCGTGCGCATCGGCGAGGCCGAGGTCACGCTGGGCCGGGCGCTGACGCCGGGCACCGTGCCGCTTGCCCTCAGGCCCGAGGCGATCCGCCTGGGCGCCGATTCCGGGCGCGAGATCACCTTTACCGGCCCGGTCGAGAATGTGCATTTTCTGGGCTCGGTCATCCGCATCGAAACCCGGTGGGGCGGGGCGCCCATTCTGCTGGATACGTTCAACCGCATCGACCAGCCGCCGCCGAAGATCGGCAGCGATGTGGCCTGTTCGGTGGCCGCGCGCGATCTGATCGTTCTGGACAGCTAGGGCGTGCGGTTCAGTCGGTGACGACGTTCCAATCCGACAGCTCTTCGGGGGTCAGGATATAGATCTCGTTTGCGGGGGTCGACATGGCGGGACCCATGATCCGCAGGTCGATGCCCATGTCGTCCAGATGATCAAGAACCCCCGCCTGGCCGCGCTGAATATCCTCGACCGCCAGAAACGCGGGCAGGATGGTGGATTCCCCGAAACTGTGCTGATGCACGCCGAACCGCGCGTCTTCGGCCACGCGGCGGGTCGTGCCACCGACAAAGACATAAGGGCAGGCCGACATGCAGACCGCCCCGTCGCGCAGCCGCGTTTCCGCGCCGATCTCGCGCAGGGTGCGTCCCAGTTCAAGCGCATCGGTCACGCTGCCGCCGGGGCTGTCCAGCGTCACGATGGCGGGCGATTGCTGGCGCAGTTCCGCGGCGATCCGCGCCCCGTCGCCGGGGGTGATCGCACCGCGCAGATGCAGCGCGGCCTGGTCGTCGATCCGCAAAGGCTCGGCGATCAACCGGCGCGGCATGTCGGGGCTCATGCCCGGGCCGGGATTGGCCGGGTCGCGCGGGCGGTAATGGCGGGTCTGGTCGCCGGGTCGGGTGGGCTGGTCCAGCTCGGGCGCAGATGTCGGCTGCAACATGCGCGGCAGGGCCGGGCCAAGGTCGAACAGCACCAGCAACAGCGCGATGCCGATCTGGCCCCCCAGAAGCCAACGCAACAGGCGATGCGGCGTGGCCGCGCGCGGCGCGCTGCCCTCACTCACCGCCGGGTTTCCTGAGCGGGACCGGCCCGAATGCCTCGTCCGCGTCCTCCTCTTCGGGCTGGGAAGGCTCGACGCCCCGCACCTCGGCGGCCTCGACCTGGCGCAGGGCGATGACGGCGGCGCGCAGCTCGGCGACGGTCATGGCATCCTCGGGCGTGGCGGGCTCGCGGCCCGTCCGGATCGCCGCCTGCGCCACCGCGACGATCAACACCAGAACGGCGGGCAACAGGTCAATCGCGATGGCCCCGGCCCAGGACGGCGCGAAATTGCCCGCATAGCGGATCACCGCATCGGCGGTCGAAATGGGTGTATAGACGACCTCGGCCGCGGGCTCCAACGCCAGCACCTCGGCTGCGGCGGCCTGGAGCGTCTGCGCACGCTGGGCCAGCACCTCGAGCAGGGAGGAGATCGTTGCCTGCTGCGCGGCCTGGCCGCCCGCATCGCTGGCATCCAGTTGCGGCATGATCACCGATTGCGACAGGTCGCGCGCCGTGCGGTCCACCAGCCCGGCGACAGACAGCTGGCGCAGCGCGGTGATCACACCGGCCAGACGCACGGATTCCTCGGAAAATTCGACGCCCCGATCATCGACCGGTCCCGGCGCCACGGTCAGCGCGCGCATCCGGCTGAGGATCGCGTTGCCCTCGGCAAAGGCGGCGGCGACGGGGGCTTCCTGGGCGGCGATCAGCTCCTCCAGCGCCGAAAGCTCATCGGCCTTCTGGGTCAGGATGCGAAAGACCGCGCCGCGTCCGGCCAGCCCCGACAGCCCGCCCACGGCCTCTTGCTGCGACAGGTCCTGAAACCCCTGGCGCGTGCGCCCGACATCCAGCCGCAGCGCCTGTCCCTGCAACGCGATCTCATGCGCGCGTTCCAGCGAGGCCTGGTATTCCTGTACCGTGCGGGCCAGATGCTGTTCGACCGCTGCCGACCCCGCCAACGCGGCGGCGTTCAGCCAAGACGACATCGCGACAATCGCCGCCGATCCCAGCCCCATCGCCCCCACCAGCCACAACCGCGACGCCGCGCTGCGCATCGCGGGCAGCAGGCGCATCAGATACGACCAGAAGACGAAGATGCCGGTCGACACCGCCGCGCTATAGGCGACCGAGGCAAAGAGCGACAGCGCGCCGCCATCGTCCAACAGGCCCCGCACCCCCAGATAGGTATAGATGCCCGACGCCACCGCCAGCACCCCAAGCGCGGCCGAGGTGAACCCGTCAAGCCATTGCAGATGCCCCTCGATCACGCGCGCATGACGCAGGCCGGATGTGTTTCGATCCATGTGCACTCCTTCGCTAAGGAAAATGGGTTTTGCGGCGCAGAAGACAAGGCGCGGGGAAATCCCGGGCCCTGCGCCGCACCGCGCCCGGTGATCCGGTGGCGGGCTTGTCGCGTAATCGGATCAGGGCGCCGGCGGGCCGCTTTGGCGCCGCCGCAAGCTGATGGGACACATGAAGAAAGCCAATCTGCCAACGAAAACCTGCGTCGTCTGCCATCGGCCCTTTGCCTGGCGCAAGAAATGGGAAACCGTTTGGGACGAGGTCAGGTATTGCTCGGCCCGGTGCCGCCGCGACCGGCATCTGGCCAAGGACAAGGCGGACAAGCCATGAGGTTCGTGCCAACCCGCGCCGCCGGTCTGTCGCGGCTGGCCGAGTTCCTGCCCGCTGCCGGGCGCGCCTATCGCGAGGGGCGCAATTTCGACCTGTCGGCGGGAACCCGATCCGTCACCGCGCAGATCTCGCCCTGGTTGCGTCATCGCCTGTTGTCCGAGTGGGAGGTGCTGGAGGCCGTGCTGTCCCACCACCCCGCCGATGCCGCGATGTCCTTTATCCAGGAGGTGTTCTGGCGCGGATATTTCAAGGGCTGGCTGGAACAGCACCCGACGGTCTGGGCGTCCTATCGGCACGGGCTGGCTCAGCACCAGTCAGATCTCTCCGCCGACTACGCCGATGCGATCCATGCGCGGACCGGCATCGCCTGTTTCGATCACTGGTGCAACGAACTGCGCGACACCGGCTATCTGCACAACCACGCGCGCATGTGGTTCGCGTCGATCTGGATCTTCACCCTGCGCCTGCCGTGGGAACTGGGCGCGGCGTTTTTCCTGGACAATCTGAGCGATGGCGATCCGGCCTCGAACACGCTCAGCTGGCGCTGGGTGGCCGGGCTGCATACCAGCGGAAAACCTTATCTTGCGACGGCCGAGAATATCGCGCGGTTCACCGGTGGGCGTTTCTTTCCGCAAGGACAATTGAACGAAGCGGCGGCCCCGCTGACCGAACGGGTGGCGCATGACCGGACCCCGCTGCGCCCGCGCAGCGTGGTCGCCGGGCAGGGGATGCTGCGGCTGGTGACCGAGGAGGACTGCCTGCACGGGCTGCCGGGGTGCAAGGATCACGCGGGCATGCTGGGCATCGTCTCGCCCCAGGCATCGGGATTTGCCCAGGCTGCTGTCCGCGCGACCTGCGACGCGCTTGGCGGCGACACCCATGTCGGCCACGGGTGGGGGCGGGCCATCGCCCAGGCGGCCCACCGCGCGGGCACGCGCGATGTCGTGACCGCCCATGTCCCGACGGGGTTCGTGGCCGACGGCCTGCATCAGGCCCGCGCGACCCTGCGCGCCCAGGGGATCACCCTGCACCAGGTGCTTCGCCCCTATGACGCGCTGGTCTGGCCACATGCGGACCGCGGGTTCTTCAAGCTGAAGAAACAGATCCCCGCGCTGCTGGCGGCACTGCCGGGCTGAAAACCGTCTTGGCACGGGGAGCGCAGGCTTTTGATAACAGGGCGGTTTCATCCGGTTTCCAGTAAGCTTTCGCTTTTTCTTACAAATTTTGTAGGTTAAAAGCCCGCAACTACGATTCGCCATCCACGACCTCGGTTCAGACAGCAGTTCGTACAAAAACGTTCTGTCTGTTGCGGAACAAAAAACTGAACGAGGGATATGGAAATGCGCACATTGAGACAGGGGTCGCACGCGGCCCCGACGGGCCGTAACGGCGCGAAGGCTACACTTTTCGGTGCATCACTGACGGCCGCCTGTTTTGCCGGACATGCATATGGACAGGAAACCGAAGGCGGGGTGATCGTTCTGCCAACGGTCGAGGTCGAAACGACCGAAGCGCCCGCACCCGCACCGCGCGCGGCGGCTACGCCGCGGCGCAATGCGACAGCACCGCAACGCACGGTACAGGCGCCGCAGGTCTGCACACCCGAACTGGCCGGCACGCCGGTCTGCGCCGAACAGGAGGCTGCCGAACGCGCCGCTGCCGAAGCCGCCGCAGCCGCCGAGGCCCGCGCGCGCGCAGGCACCAACCCGAACGCCGACCCCGATGCGCCGTTCAAGGCCGACCGCCTGACCAATTCCAAGCTGCCGGGCGAAGTCAAGGACATCCCCCGCACCGTGACCGCGATCACCCAGGAAACGCTGGAAACCACCGGTACCACGTCGATCCGCGAACTGGCGCGCAGCACGCCGGGTATCTCGCTTGGTTTCGGCGAAGGCGGTAGCTCGTTTGGCGACAACATCTATATCCGCGGCTTCAAGGCCAACAACGACATCTATGTCGATGGCGTGCGCGATCCCGGCATTTCGGTGCACGAGACCTTCAACACCGAGCAGGTCGAGGTGATCAAGGGCCCGGCGGGCACCGTTGGCGGGCGTGGCACCACCGGCGGCGCGCTGAACATCGCGTCCAAGAAGCCGCAGGATGTCGACTTCTTCCACACCACGACCAAGGTCACCAGCGCAGGCACCAAGCGCCAGACCATCGATTTCAACTGGGGCGAAAACGACAAGCTGCAATTCCGTCTGAACGGTCTGCTGCAGGAGGGCGAGATCGCTGGACGTGAAAACGTTGAGGATGATCGGACCGGTCTTGCCGGGGCGCTGCGCTATCGCTTCTCGCCCTCGGTCACGGTCGAGGCGGACTATACCTATACCAAGATCGAACAGACACCGGACTGGGGCGTGCCCTATGTCGCCGATGGGGATCTTGGCGACGGCATCGACATTCCCAATGGCCCGGTCACAGAATTCGGCGTGGATCGTGACACGTTCTATGGTGTCGACGGCCGGGATTTCCAGAAGGTCGAACAGCATATCGCCACCGGTCGTCTGATCTGGGACATCGCGCCCGATCTGACGTTGACGAACACGTTGCGGGCATCGACCTCGATCAACGATTTCGTGCTGACCGCCCCCAGCAGCGTCACCGACAACGGCTCGACCAACCCCGAGGACTGGACCGTCGGGCTGAGCTTCAAGAGCCGCTATCAGGAAACCGATGTCATCTCGAACGACCTGGAACTGGCGGGCCGATCGGACTGGATGGGTCTGAACCACCAATGGGTGACGGGGGTGAGCCTGTCGCGCGAGGATGTGAAATACACCGGCTATGACAACCTGACATCCGAAGACTACCAGCCGCCCGCAGGTCAGCGGGGTTGTACCGTTTCGGTGATCGATCCCGATCCGTCGGATTGTTGGGCCGGTGCCTCGCCGGTGCGGCAGGACACCTTCACCAAAACGCGCGTGGATACCGCGTCGTTCTATGTGTTGGACACGGTGGACCTGACGCCGCAATGGACGGTCAATGGCGGCCTGCGGGTCGATCATTATGATATCGAGCGCAGCGGCTTTGCCCGCGACGGTTCGGCCTATGTCTATGACCGCAAGGACACGATGCTGAACGGCAATATTGGCGTGACCTATAAACCGCGCGAGGACCTGCGCTTCTATGCGGCGGCGGCCACGTCGACCAACCCGATGGGGCAGGAGATCGCAGCCGGTGGTGGCTCCTACGGCGGTCTTGACGAGGGCGGCCAGGACCTGGCGCCCGAGCGCAACACCTCCTATGAATTCGGCGCGAAATACGAGCTGAACGAGCATCTGCTGCTGACCGCGGCGCTGTTCCAGACGACCAAAAGCAATGCGCGCGAGGATATCGGCCCGCGCGGTGCATCGGTGACGCAGGACACGCTGAAATACCGCATGCGCGGCATCGAGCTGGGCGTCGCGGGCAAGGTGTCGGACCGGTTCGGCTTGTTCGGCGGTGCGGTGTTCATGGAAAGCGAGGTTCTGGAAAGCGACGATGACGAAGCGGTCGGCCTGCCGCTGGCAACCATCGCGCATGAACAGTTCAACCTGCTGGCCACCTATGATTTCACCGACACGCTGATGCTTGGCGTTCAGGCGAACTTCATGGGCAAGCGCGATCTTGGCACGACCGTTCCGAACGAGAACAGCCTGCCGTCCTATTGGACCTTCGACCTGGTGGGTTCGTATCAGATAAACGACACCGCCGCAGTGCGCTTCGGCGTCGATAACCTGACCGACGAGACCTACTACGACACGGCCTATCGCTCGGGCGAGCCCTTCACCTATGTCGGTCCCGGACGCGAGATCTGGGCCGCGCTGGAAATGAAGTTCTAAGGTCTTTTTACCCACAGGCGGGGACGGCGCATCATGGCCGTCCCCGCCCCCTTGCAGAACGGAGCGCGCATGCTGATCACCATTCCCCGGGTCTTCGACAAGGACGAGGTCCGCGCGATCCGCGCGCGCCTGGATGCCGCCGATTGGGAAGACGGCAAGAAGACCGCAGGCGCACAGTCGGGCCAGGTCAAGAACAACCGGCAACTGCCGCCCACCGGCGACACCGCGCGCGAGCTGGGGCAGCTGATCCTTCAGCGGCTGGGCCAGACCCCGTTGTTTCTGTCCGCGGCATTGCCGCAGCGCATTCTGCCGCCGATGTTCAACCGCTATGAATCCGGCGAGACTTTCGGCGTGCATGTCGACAACGCCATTCGCACCAACCCCTTCAATGGCGAACAGCTGCGCACCGATCTGTCGATGACGCTGTTCTTCTCGGAGCCCGAAGAATACGAGGGCGGCGAGCTTTATGTCGAAGATCACTACGGCACGCAGCAGGTCAAACTGCCGGCGGGCGACATGGTGCTTTATCCGTCGACCTCGCTGCACGAGGTGACGCCGGTCACCGGCGGGGCGCGGGTTTCGTCATTCTTCTGGCTGCAAAGCATGGTTCGCTCGAACGAACAGCGCACGATCCTGTTCGATCTGGACCAGACGATCCAGGAGCTGGCGATGCGACTGGGAACCGACGACGCCGAGGTCGTGCGCCTGACCGGCATCTATCACAACATGATCCGCCAATGGACCGAGGTTTAACCGTGCACCGTTTGATATTTCCCCTTTCCGCGCTGCTGGCAACGCCTGCGGCGGCCCAACAGGCCGACGGCATGATCGCCGCCGGGCGCGCCACCGTTGGCGCCTGGCTGGCCGAGGCCGGGCACGATCACATGTCGCCCGTGGGCATGTACCTGGCCGCCGATGTGGTGGTGAAGGCGGTCATGATCTCGCTTGCCGTGGCATCGGTTCTGGTCTGGGCCGTTTTCATCGCCAAACTGGTGACATTGGCGGCAGCGAAGCGACGCCTGCGCCAGAACTTCGCGCGGCTGGAGCGCGCAGGATCATTGGACGCGGCGCGCGCGATCTTCGCCCGGCGGCGCGGCGTTCTGGGCAGCATGGTCCGCGCGGCCCTGTCCGAACGGGAGCGGTCCGGCGATGCCAGCGCGGCCGGGATCAAGGAGCGCACCGAAAGCGCCCTGTCGCGGATCGAAACCGGGGCGGCACGCGGCATGGGCGTGGGCACGCCGATCCTGGCCATCACTGGATCGACGGCTCCGTTCATCGGTCTGTTCGGCACCGTCTGGGGCATTATGAACAGCTTCATCTCGATCGCCGAGACCAACACAACCAACCTGGCCGTCGTGGCGCCCGGTATCGCCGAGGCGCTGCTGGCAACCGCCATCGGGCTTGTGGCCGCGATCCCGGCGGTCATTTTCTATAACCTCCTGGTGCGTGGGATCGGCGGGTATCGCGTGATGCTGGGCGATGCGGCGGCGTTGGTTCAGCGCACATTGTCGCGTGACCTCGATCTGGCCGCGCATGCGGCCAAGACCCAGCCGGTCACACCGCTTCCCCAGGCGGCGGAGTAGTCAGATGGGTGCGCGTCTGGGCGCCGATGACGGCGACGATCTGGTGGAAAACGCCGAGATCAACATCACGCCCTTCATCGACGTGATGCTGGTTCTGCTGATCATCTTCATGGTCGCCGCGCCGCTTTCGACGGTCGACATCCCGGTCGAGCTGCCCGTGGCGGTGGCCGAGGCGCCGCAGCGCCCTTCGGAGCCTGTGTTTATCACGCTGGCCGAGGATCTGAGCCTGTCCGTGGGTGAGGCCGACGCGACGCTGGACTCGCTGGTGATGGAGGTCGGTATCGCCACGCGGCTTAACCGCGACGAGCGGCTTTACATCCGCGCCGACAAATCGGTGCCCTATGGCGAGCTGATCGCGGTGATGAACGTGCTGCGCGCCGAAGGTTACCTGAAGGTCGGGCTGGTGGGGCTGGACGAAGCCACCACCCCCGCCGAACCCGCGCAATCGGCCCCGGAGCCTGAGTGATGAGCCTGGCCTATCGCGGTGGCACCGGCTTTTCGCTTGTGGCGTTGACGGCGGTTGCGGTCAGCGCCGGGGCGCATTTCACGGTGCCTGCGCTGTTGCTGTCCCGCGCGCCCGCGCCCCCGCCAGAGCTTCGGCAAACGGAGACAGGCGTTCAGGGCGCCATTATGTTCGATCTGTCGGATATCATCGCCGCCCCATCGGATGCAGGCGAAGACAGCGCCGAGATGGCCGAGGCCGAAGAGGCCCCGACCGTCACCGAAAGCCCTGAAGCGGTCGACCCGGCCCAGGCCAATGACGACCCGATCCTGAACCAGACCCCCTATGTCGATCCCGAAGACGATCTGAAGTTCGGCGTCGCCTCGCCCGACCCGGTTGAAGAGACCGAGGAAACGGCGCATGAGACCGCCGCCGAATTCAAGGAGGAACAGATCGAAGAACCCTCTTCCCTGGGCGCCACCGCCGCCGATGCCGCGCAAGCCTCTGTTTCGGGGATCGAGGCCGAGGCGCAGGCCGACAAGGCTCAGGCCAGCAGCGAGGGGCTGACCGCAGAGGAGCTGGAGCAGATCACCGAATGGCAGAAATCCGTCGTTCTGCGGATCGCCAAGGCCAAGACCTATCCCAAACTCGCCCGCAAGAAAGGGATCGCGGGCGAGGTGCGGGTGAAATTCACCATTGACCGCTATGGCAATGTGATCAGCCGCGCGGTCGAAACCTCTTCGGGCTACCCGGTTCTGGATCAGGCGGCGCTGAAAGTGTTCGATGATCTGGACAAGCTGCCAACCCCGCCCGGGCATCTGTCGGGCGACAGCTTCACACTGATGATCCCGCTGAATTACAGCATCAAGAAGGGCTAGCACCGAACCGGTGACGCACCCGGTCGGGTGTGATCTGATCCAGCGTCGCGCAGCCTGCCAGCGCCATCGCAATTTCAAGCTCGTCGCGCAACAGGCGCAGAACGTGGCTGGCCCCCTGTGCGCCGCCGACGGCCAGACCGCAGGCCACAGGGCGGCCCACCAGGACCGCCCGCGCCCCAAGGGCCAGCGCGCGGAACACATCGACCCCGCGCCGGATGCCGCCATCCATCAGCACCGGGACGGCACCATCGACGCGGGCGACGACCCCGGGCAAGGCCGAGATCGTCGAGACCGCCCCATCCAGCACCCGTCCGCCATGGTTTGAAACGATCACGCCCGCAGCCCCGGCCATGACCGCGCGTTCCGCATCATCGGCGGCCAGGATGCCCTTGATCAGTACCGGCAAGGGAGATGCGCCGCAGAACCAGGCGACATCTTCCCAGACCGGCAGAATATGCGCGATCCGGTCGAACAACGCGGACTCGCCCTCGGACAGCGGGGTGAACCGGGGCTGTGACAGTCCGGCAAGGTTGGGCAGATCCTGCATCTGTGGCGGTTGAAAGCCGGTCAGGATCTCGTGATCCCGCACCCCGGAAACGGGCGCATCGATGGTCAGCGTGACGGCCCCGAACCCCGCCGCTGCGGCGCGTTCGGCCAGCGCAAGGGTCTGTTCACGGCTGCCCTGCCAATAGATCTGGAACCAACTGCAACCGTCCCCGGCCGCGCGGACCCGTTCCATGGGCTGGCTGGCCTGCGCGCTGAGGACCATGCCCAGCCCTTGGGCGGTGGCGGCGGCAGCGGTGCCGCGCTCGGCGTCCGGATGCAGCAAGGATTGGAACGCCATCGGGGCGACAAGGATCGGGCTTGCCATATCCTGATCGCAAAGCCGCAGGCGCGTGTGCCCGCCCCGCAGGTCGCACAATCCGCGCGGCAGAAGTTCCACCCGGTCCAGATCGCTGCGGTTACGGCGCATTGTGGTTTCTGCGCCCGCCCCATTCAGGAAATAGGCCGTGACCGCGTCGGGCAACCGGTCCTGGGCCAGCGTCATGTATTCGCTCAGCAATCTGGGAAGTTCTGGCGCCATCACCCTTGTCCATCCATATCCGGTCGCGGTCATTCTTGCCCGAAATTCCGGCGGGAACACAGGGCTAATCGATCTGTCGAGGGGGGCGGTGGCGCCTACACGTGGTGGGGCGGGGGTCCCGGAGGTCATTTGCAAAATAACTCGCCTTTAGCGCGAATAATTCCGCATCGCGAAACGTCATCTGATCACAAGGCCGGTGCAATGCCGGTCCTGATGAACCCTGAACCGCATTACAGCAAACGGATTGTATCAAGATGACTATTCAGACAATTGCCATTGGTGGCGATCACGGCACCGATTTCGACATTCAGGCCGTCCGCTCGATCGGGTTTCGCGCCAGCAATATGGTCGAGGCCGTCCTGTTGAACGGCTCGCGCCATGGCGACAAGCAGGGCAGCGAAAGCCTGGTTTTGGACCTGCAGCAGGATGAATACATCAACAAGCTGGTCGTGCACGAAGGCTATCACAAGAAACGCAAGGAACGGCGGATCTATGGTGTCGATCTGACCACCAGCCTGGGGCGTGGCCTGCGGGTTGGGACGCTGAACGACAAGACCGCGAAAGTCACCAAGCTGGAAGGCGTGCGCATCCTGGGGCTGGGCGGCAATGTGGGCCATATGCTGTTCAAACTGCGGGCGCGCTATATCGCCGATTACACGGAATCGGCCCTGATCGAAAGCGGCGCCATCGCCGTGACCAGCGTCATTCCGCAGGGCCAGACATTCGAAAGCTTCGAATCCAGCCGGGTGTCGAAGATGAACGCCTCGCGCACCTTCCTGGAAACCGTGACCAGCATCGAACACACCACCGAAAGCAGCGCCGCCGTGGGTGAATTCACCGCCAAGGCCAGCATGACCTTCGGGCTGAGCGTGACCACGCAATCTGAGTTCAGCAAGCAGGTCGAGACCGAGACGGTCAACAGCGAACGCATGACCTATGCGCCGCCGGCGGGCCATGTCGGGCTGGAGGTCGTGCGCATGGATGTCTTCCGCGCCAGCGACGGGACGGTCTGGTTCTTTCCCACGTCCGAGCCGTCGATCGTTTCGGCGGCGGTGTCGGGCGACGCGGTGATCCAGGATGACCTGTATGACATGACCGGCACGCTGCCGCTGCACCTGCCCTATATGGCCCAGAAATGCTATGGCTATGAACGGTTCGCGGCATTGCAGCCCGCCTGATCGCCAAACTGCGACCACCTGGAAGGGCCCGCCCGTGATGGCGGGTCTTTTTATGCGCGGGGCAGGGGGGCGTCAATCCGACAGGTGATCGGCCAGCGTGTCCCCGTGATAGCGGCTGCGGAACAGACCGGCCTGCGCCAGGCGTGGTATCAGCTGGCCCAGAACCCGCTCCATACAGTCCCAGGAACCGCCGGGCACGGCCACGAAACCGTCGATGGCGCCCGCGTCGAACCAGTCCGCGATGATGGCAAGCGCATCGTCGACGGTGCCGATCACCTGCCAGTGGACGGACGCCAGAACCTCTGGCCGCGCCAGCAGATCCGCGACGGTGGGCGTGTCGCTGGCAATCAGCGCGTGCAGGATGTCGCGATGTGCGGGCAGGCGGGGCTGGTGATCGGCGGGCAGGTCCGCGACCGTGACCCGCGCATCGTCGCGCCAATCGCTCAGGTCCAGCCCCGTGGCGACGCGGACCCGTTCGATCCGCTGTTCGCGCGTGACGCGGGCCTGCGTCGCCAGGAACAGCGCGCGCGCCTCGTCCCGCGTTTCGGCCAGATAGAGGCTCAGCCCCGGCAGCAGCCGCACCGCGCCGGGCGCGCGCCCGGCCTGTTCCGCGGCGGCACCCAGCCGCGCGGATGTTTCCAGCGCGGTGGGTTTGTCCAGCGTCTGGCCGAACACCATATCGGCGATCTGGCCGGCCAGCGCGACCCCCCCCGGCGACGCCCCGGCCTGCATCACCGGGATGCGCGGGCCGGGATAGGTCGGGATGTTGAGCGGCCCGGCGATGTCGAAAACCGGGCCCGCGTGATCGGCGGGCCGGATCAGCGTCGTGTCGGCATAGCGGCCGGTTCCGGCATCCATCAGCAGCGCCTCGGCCGGGAAGCTGTCCCAGAGCGCCTGAACCGCCTGAACGTATTCCGCCGCGCGGGCATAGCGTTCCGCCGATGAGGGCATGTCCGACAGGCCGAAATTTTCATGCCCCGCCAGGGCGGTCACCACATTCCACCCCGCGCGGCCACGGCTCATCCAATGCAGCGACATCAGCTGCCGTGCAATCGTATAGGGATGGGTGAACGTGGTCGAAATCGTGGTGACCAGCCCGATCTGCGACGTTGCCTGAACCAGCGATGCCAGCATCAGGGTCGGGTCCAGGCTGGCAAAGCCAAAGCTTTGTTCCAGCGGCGCGACGGGCAGCGCGCTGGCATCCGGGCGAAAGACGAAATCCAGATGCGCAGCCTCGGCCCGCTGGGCGATGCGGGTCGCGAATTCCGACGAGAAGAGCCCTGCGATCCCGCTGTCCGGCCTGCGCCAGCCGTCGCCCGAAAGCCAGGTCGGGGCAAGCGACATGCCGATGCAAAGCTGTTCGTGCCGTTTCATCGCAACGCCCCCACCGCGCGGATTAGAACCGCCCTTCGATGCCGATCCCGATCATCCGGGGCGAGGTCATCGACGCCTGGGTGAACGGCACGGTACCGCGCGCGGCCTGTTTCAGGACCGGCGTGCGTTCGTCGAAGATGTTGTTGACGAAGCCGTAAAGCTGCACGCCGTCATTGATCGCATAGCTGGCGCGCAGATCGACCAGCGTATAGCCCCCGACCTGATAGATATCGCTGTTGGCGGTGTCGGAATAATAGCCATCGACATAGCGCATCTGTCCGCCCAGATTGAACCGATCCGTGACCGCCCAATCGGCGCCCAGCGTCAGGGTCCGCCCCGGCGCGCGGGCGAATTCATTGCCCTCGAACCCCGGTGCGTCGTCAAAGCCGGTGATCTCGGTCTCCAGCAGGCCAAGCCCGGCATTCAGCCGCAGCGCGTCGGTCGCCTGCCAGTCGGCGGCCAGCTCCAGCCCCCAGGCCTTGGCCTTGTCCGCATTGATCGTGTGGATATAGGTCGTGCCGCCCACGGTTTGCGTCACGTTGTACTGGTAATCGTCATAGGTAGCATGGAACAGGTTGCCGCTGACGAACAGCCGGTCGTTCAGCAGGCTGGCGCGGGTGAACAGCTCCAGATTGGTGACGGTCTCGGCATCGTAGTCTTCCCACTCTTTCGAAGACACGAAATCCAGCGAAACACCGCCGGGGTTGTACCCCTTGGACACAAGCGCCCCGACGGTCCAGTCGGGCGTCACGTCATAGGCCAGCGAGACCTTGGGCAGGATCTGTTCGAATGTCTCGTCATAGTCGAGATCGCTGTTGGCAAACAGTGGCGAGACCTCGCCGGTGCGCGTGATCTCGTCGCGCTGATAGCGCAGTCCGCCGGTCAGGGTCCAGCGCGGGGCAAAACGCCAGCTTGCCTCGCCATAAAGGCCAAGGTTGTGCTTTTCATCGGCAAAGGTCGATATGCCGCCCTGATCCAGGATGTCGTCCTGCGTGGTGCGCGCATAGTAAAGCCCGGCAACCCCGCTCAGCGTGTCGGCGGTGTCCCCGAAGGTCAGCGTTGTCTCGTTGCTCCAGTTCTCGCGCTCGATATCGGCGTCACCGGCCCCGGCCATGCCGACGCGCCGGTCGACATCCAGCGTGTTCCACTGGGTCTTGTTGTCCAGCTTGAACGTGCCGAAATCATAGCCCACATCCAGGATCGCGGTGTGCGATGTCTGATCCCAGCCGGGCATGAACATGGTGATGGAGTCCAGATCCTCGTAATCGGGCGAGGCCCCTTCGGAGCTGGGCGCGGTGCTGTCGGTGCGGCTATAGGTCAGCATGACCTCCAGCCCGTCGATCTCGGACGGGGCCCAAAGCAGCTTGGCCCGGCCGTTGAAGGTTTCGAAATCCTGGCCGATCTCGTTCTGGACAAAGGCGGTGCCGTTATAGTCGATGAAGGTATCGCGCGCGCTGTAGTCCAGCGCCAGACGCGCGGCGAAATCCGGCCCCAGTGGGGTGTTCAGCATCAGCGACCCGCGTCGCTGGCCATAATCGCCGAATTCCAGCCGATAGGCGCCCTCGCGTTCGAAGGTGGGATCGTTGGTGTTCACGACGATGGCGCCGCCGATGGCATTGGCACCTTGCGATGTGGTCTGGGGGCCGCGATAGACCTCGATGCTGCCCACGTCCCAGGCCGATGTCGCCCCGAAATAGAACGCGTTGTAATCCAGATACTGGCCATCCAGGTTGATCGTCGCCCGCGGCACCGTCCCGCCGAAGAACGCGTTTGCGCCGGTATGCGGCCCCTCGGAATTGTTGCCGCGAATGATCGGCGTGCTGACGTTTTCGGAATAGACCACGTTGGGCGTGCCCGCGATCACGGCCTGCACATTGGGTTTGCCCGCGTCTTCGCGTTCGATCCGCTCGCCGGTATAAAGCGTCACCGACGAGGCGGTGTCCTTCAGGTCGCGTTCGACCTTCTCGCCGGTGATGTAAAGCGCGCCCAGATCATAGGTCGGGCTGCCCTCTTGTGCCAGTGCGGGCGCCGCCGCGATGGTGATGGCCAGAAGGCTGGTGCCGCGCGTGAGCCGCGCGTGTGTGCTGCGTTGCATGAGGTCCCCCAAGGAGCATTGTCGAAGCCTTGGGCTGGCACAGGGGATTCCATGGCTGGCGGCGTTTATGTGTTTCGCATTGCATGACGCGTTCCTCATGTCAACAAGGCGCGTGCCATTCGCCGCCTTTACAGGCGCGGGCGCCGTCGCCTAATGTCGCCGCCAACACGGGCAAGGCGAAAGTCCCAGCAGATGACAGACACCGCAGAGACCGCCAGGCACAAATCCGATGCCGACGGGCCACGGCGCAGCAGCATGATCCAGTCGGTTTCGGTGGCGATCCGGTTTCTGGAATGCCTGGCGCGGGCCGATGGCCCCCTGCCGCTGGGCGAGCTTGCGCGCCGAACCGGCACCGGGCGGTCGACCGCCCACCGGTATCTTCAGACGTTGCTGAAGGACGGGATGGCGGTTCAGGACCCGCTCAGCAGCGCCTATGACCTTGGCCCCGGGGCGCTGTCGCTGGGGATTGCCGCCCTGCGCCGTGTCGATGCGGTGGAAATCGCGGGCGCGCAGATGCGGCAACTGGCTGAACGCCACGCGATGAGCGGCGGTGTGGCGATCTGGACCGATCGCGGGCCGGTGATGGTGCGCTGGTATCGCAGCGCGCAGTTCGCGATCAGCTCTGTCGGGTTGGGGGATGTCCTGCCGCTGGACAATTCGGCCTGTGGGCTGGTGTTCCAGTCCTGTTTGCCGCGGGCCCTGATCGAACAAGCGCGCGCCGTGCAGCCGCCCGAGTTTCGCGGCACGCCCCCCACACGCGCAACGTTGGACGCGATCCGCCGCGACCGCTGGGCAGAGCTGACAAGCCACCTTCTGTCGGGGGTGACGGGACAGGCGGCGCCGGTTCTGGATGCGCAGGGATCCGTGGCCTGTGTCCTGACCACGGTGACGGACCTGGGAAAGCTGCGCGCGCCGTCGGATCGCCATGCATTGCTGGATGTTGCGCGGGTCGTGAACCGGGCAACCGGCGGGCTGTCGGAACCCGATCAGCCCGAGATCTGAGCCGCTTCGCCCGCCGCATCCGGGCGGCCATGCGGGATCACCATCGGACGCCCGGTCAGCGGATCGGGCATCACCAGCGCCGCCAGGTCAAAAACCTGTCGCATCAGTTCGGCGGTGACGATCTGCGACGGCGCGCCCGCCGCAACCACCGCGCCATCGCGCATCGCCACAACATGATCGGCATAGCGAAACGCCAGGTTCAGTTCGTGCAGCACCGCGACAATGGTGCGCCCGGCGGCATTCAGCCGCGCCAGCATCTCCAGCAGGTCGACCTGGTGGACGATGTCCAGAAAGGTCGTCGGCTCGTCCAGCAGCAGGATCGGGGTCTCTTGCGCCAGCGCCATGGCGATCCAGACCCGCTGCCGCTGCCCGCCGGACAGGTCCGCAAGCGGCCGGTCGGCAAGGTGGCTGGTGCCGGTATCGGCCAGGGCGCGGTCCACGGCCAGCGCATCCTGTGGCGACCATTGCCGCAGAAACCGCTGATGGGGAAATCGCCCGCGCGCCACCAGATCGGCCACGGTAATCCCGTCTGGCGCGAACGGGCTTTGCGGCAACAGCCCCAGCCGCCGCGCCACCTCGCGCGAGGGCAGGCGGCTGATCGCCTTGCCATCCAGCGTGACCTGACCGCTTTGCGGCGGCATCAGCCGCGCCAGCGCGCGCAGCAGGGTGGATTTGCCACAGGCGTTCGGGCCGACAATGGCGGTGAAGGCGCCATCGGGGATGTCCAGCGACAGCGCCCGTGAAATCACGCGGTCGTCGTAACGCAGGGTCACGTCCTGGGCGCTCAAACGGTTTGTCATGGTGGCTCCATGCCGGTTTCGGGCGGATGGCCTCCCGTATTGCATCGTGGAACGCGCTATGCAATATGAACGCAGCCACTCGGGGCCTTGTCCTGCAAGCAGCCAGCCAGATCAACCATGACCGGACCTTTGACACAGGTCCCGATGGAAAGCCCGAGATGGAACAGCACACGCACCGGGTCGAGGACCGCAAAGCCATCCTCGATCAGAAGGACCACATGCGCGACATGCAGCGCACGACGCTGGATGTGACCGGCATTTCCAGCCCCTATCCGTCGATTGCGCGGGTGACGGGCCGCGTCGATACAAGCGATCCGCAGCAATGGACGGTACCGAACCTGGCCGTCCGGATCGAGGTCGATGACCTTGCCGCGGCCCGCCCGCTCAGCCGGATCTATACCATCCGCCATTTCGATCCGACCCGGCGCGAGGTCGAGATCGACGTCGTCCTGCATGACGATGACAGCCCCGCGATGCGCTGGCTGCGCGATCTGCGCGTGGGTGACCGCGTGTGGATGACCGGGCCGCGCACCCATTTCGTGCCGCCATTCACCCCCGGCAAGCGCGCGGCGCTTTTCGCCGACGACACCGCGATTCCGGCGGTGTTTTCGATCCTGCGGGCCTGGCCCCAGGGTGTGCCCGGCGCGATCTGGGTCGAGGGCTGCGACCGCGCGGCGATGGACGCCCTGCCCAGGGTGCCGGGGGTCGCGCGCCATTTCATGCTGCGCGACGCGGCCATGGCGGCGGGCACAACGGGGCGGCTCTTTGCCGCTGCCGCCAGCGCCATCACCTCCCCCCAGGACTGGACGATCTGGGCGGCGGGCGAGCGCAGCGAGATGCGGCTTCTGCGGACCCATTTCCGCAAGCTTGGCCTGCCGCCCGCGGCGCTTCAGGTGACCGGGTACTGGAAACACGGCATGTGCAGCACGGAATTGGACCGCCAGCGCCTGGCCGCATACGAGGCCGCCCGCGCCGAGGGCTTGACCCTGGAGGACATGATGGACCGCGACGAGGCCGTATGAAAACGCTTCTTTCCCTGCTGCTGCTTGCCGCGACCCCGCTTGCCGCGGACGAGGGCTGGCCGCGCAGCATCGACCACGCGACCGGCACCCTGACGCTGGACGCCCCGCCGCAGCGCATCGTGTCGACCTCGCCCAGCCTGACCGGCACGCTTCTGGCCATCGGGGCGCCGGTTGCGGCCACCGCATCGGCCGCCGACGGTCCGCTGACCGACGATGACGGGTTTTTCACCCAATGGGCAGATGTGGCGCATGACCACGGGGTGGTGCCGCTCTATCGCGATCTGGAATTCGATATCGAGGCGCTGATCCTGGCCGAACCCGATCTGGTCGTCATTTCGGAAACCGGCGGCGACAGCGTTCTGCCCTTCGCCCCCGAGATCGCGGCGATGGGCTATCCGGTGCTGATACTGAACTATGGCGTGAATCCGTGGGAGGATCTGGCCGCGACGCTGGCACGCGTCACCGGGCAAGAGGATCAGGCCCGTGCGGTCGTGCAGGATTTCACCGACCATGCCCATGCCGCCGCTGAACGCATCGCCCATCCCGCGGGCAGCGTCAGCATCGTGTCCTATAATTTCTTCGGCACCTATGGGGTCAGCAAACCCATCAGCGCCCAGGCCCGTGTGTTGGCCGAGATGGGCTTTACCGTCACCGGCATTCCGCCCGAAATGTCGGGTGCCGTGCAGCAATCGCGCGAGTTCGATTTCATCTCGCACGAGAATCTGCCCGCCGCGATCACCGGCGACAGCATCTTCCTGTTGGCCGCGGATGCCGACGATATCGGCACGTTCATGGCGGACCCGGTGCTGGCCAATCTGCCAGCGGTCAGGGACGGGCGGGTCTATGCCCTGGGGCCCAGTTCCTTTCGTGTGGATTACTATTCCGGCCGACAGATGATCGATACCGTCGTCGCGCAACTGGCCGAGTAACCCGCCGTGCTGCGCATGGGCCTGATGGCGCTGGCCGCGTTGGCGGTTCTGGCGGTGCTGAGCTTGGCGGTCGGGTCGCGGCCCGTGCCGCCGGTGCAGGTTCTGGGCGCCTTCACATCCTATGACCCCGGCAATGACCTGCATCTGGTGGTGCGCGAATTGCGGCTGCCGCGCACCGTGCTTGCGGTGGGGGCGGGGGCCGCGCTGGGCCTGGCGGGGGCATTGATGCAGGCGCTGACGCGCAATCCGCTGGCCGAGCCGGGCCTTCTGGGTGTCAATTCCGGCGCCGCGCTTGCGGTTGTGATTGGCGCCATGGCCTTTGGGCTGAGCGGGATCTTGCAATATATCTGGTGCGCCATCGCGGGCGCGGGGCTGGCCGGGGCGGCGGTGTTTTTCCTGGGCCGGGCGCATCGCAGCGGGACCGATCCGGTCCGGCTGATCCTGGCCGGTGCGGGGCTTTCGGTGGCGCTGGGCTCGGCCTCGGGGCTGTTGATCCTGAATGCCGGGCCGGATGTGCTGGACATTTTCCGCAACTGGGGCGCCGGCGCGCTGGAGGGGCGCGGCCTGACGGTGGGGATGGTGATGCTGGCGGCGCTGTTGGCGGGCGGGGTGTTGTCCGTGCTGCTGGCCCCGGCGCTGGATGCGCTGGCGCTGGGCCAGGATCTGGGCCGGGTGCTTGGCCTGGACCCCCGGCGGGTTTGGGGGCTGGGCTGTCTTTCGGTCATGACCCTGGCGGGCGCGGCCACCGCTGCGGCCGGGCCCATCGCCTTTGTGGGGCTGGTGGCGCCCCATGTCGCGCGGGCCTGTGTCGGGCCACGCAGCGTGCGGGCGCTGCCGCTGTCGGCGCTGGCCGGCGCGGTCCTGTTGCTGGTGTCGGACATCGCGGGGCGGGTCGTGGTCGCCCCGAACGAGCTGGCCGCCGGGATCGTCGCCACCTTGCTGGGCGGGCCGTTCTTCATCCATGTGGTGCGGCGCTTCAACCTGGCGCGCCCATGAGACCCCCGGGTGTGAACCTGCTGCGGATCGGGGGGCTGAGCCTGCTTTGGCGTCCCCGCGCGCTGGTGGTGGGGGCGGGGCTTCTGGTGCTGGTGCTTGGCCTGTCGATCCAGCTGTTGGGGACGGGGCGGCTGGCGCTTTCGCTGCCCGAAATCGCGGGTGCCCTGCTGGGCGATGGCGACACGGTCGCGGCGCGGATCCTTGGCCGGGTGCGGTTGCCGCGCGTGCTGACGGCGGCGGGTGTGGGGGCCGCGCTGGGCATGGCGGGCGCGGTTTTCCAGTCGCTCTCGCGCAACCCGCTGGGCTCGCCCGATGTGATCGGCTTTACCACCGGGGCGGCGACGGGGGCGGTGGTTCAGATCGTGCTGGGCAGCCTTGATCCGCTGCGCACGGCGCTGACCGCCGTGGGGTCGGGGCTGGCGGCGGCGCTGGCGGTTCTGTTGCTGGCGCGGCGGGGCCGGGCAGCGGGGGCAGGGTACCGGCTGGTGCTGGTCGGCATCGGGGCCGGGGCGTTTCTGGGCGGTATCAACACGATGCTTCTGGCCATGGGCGAGATCGACATGGTGACCGCCGCGCAGGTCTGGCTGGCGGGGTCGCTGGCGGCGCGCAACTGGGATCATGTGGCGACCGTCGGCGTTGGGCTGGCGCTGTTCGCGCCGGTGGTTCTGGGGATGGCGCGGGATCTGTCGATGATCGAAATGGGCGAGGATATGGCGCGCCAGCTGGGCGTGCCGGTTGCCCGGCGCCGTGCGGTTCTGGTGCTGGCGGCGGTGGGGCTCAGCTCGATCGGGACGGCGGCGACCGGGCCCATCGCCTTTGTCGCGCTGGCCGCGCCGCAACTGGCACGCTGGATGACCCGCTCGCCGGATGTGCCGCTTTTGTCGGCGGCGCTGACCGGTGCGGCGCTGCTGATGGGCGCCGATCTGCTGAGCCAGTCCGCCCCGTTGGGCGCGGTCCTGCCCGTGGGGTTGACGACCGGCTTCATCGGCGGGCTGTACCTGTTGGCGGTGATGATGCGCAAAGGATGACGCGGGCGCGAGGCCCTCAGCCCAGCCCCAGCTGCCGTTTGCGCGCGGCCGCCCAGTTCAGGATCGTCAGATCGAAGGTCAGCGCCATCAGCGACACACAGATGCCCAGCACGAAATTCTTGCCCAGATCGGTGCCCGCCAGGGTGCGCTGCAATTCCTGTCCCAGATCCTGCGTCCCGATGAAGGCCGCGATAATGACCATGAAGAACGCGAACATGATGGCCTGGTTGAACCCCACCGCCATGGTCGGCAGCGCCAGCGGAAGCTGGACCTTTACCAGCTTTTGCCACCTTGTGGCGCCGGACATGTCGGCGGCCTCCATCACCTCGGGCGGGACGGTGCGCAGCCCTTCGATCGTATAACGGACCAGCGGCACCATCGCGAAGATCAGGATCGAGAAGATGACCGCGATATCGGTGATGCCGAACAGCATGATCGCGGGGATCAGATAGACGAAGCTGGGAAAGGTCTGGGCCGTGTCGCAGATCAGCAGCACCCGGTTCGACCACCGCGCGGACCGCGCCGCCAGCACCGCGACCGGCAGGCCGATCAGCATCGCCAGCGCCACCGCCGAGATCACCGAATAAAGCGTGATCACCGACCGGTCCCACCACCCCGACAGCGCCACGAGCGCAAAGAACAGCCCCGCGATCACCGCCTGCCGGCGCCCGCCCAGCCACCAGGCAAAGGCCGCGATCAGCAGGATGAAGGCCGGCGTCGGGATCCACAGCAGACAGTTGCGGAACGGGATCAGCACCTGCACATTCAGAAACGCCCGCAGGAACCCGGTCGTCGCCTTGACCCAGCCGATATTCAGAAAGGCCTTGATCGCGGTGTCGATCTCCTTGCCCATGCTCAGGCTTTGCCGACGGCCGATTTCGGCGGCCAGGTCGACGAATTGCGCGACGATGCAGAACAGGACGAACAGCCCCAGACCGGCCAGAAGCGCGAAATGCCGCCGCCAGAACGGCGTGCCGCGTTCGTGATGCATGGGCTGGCGCGCGACCCAGGCCTTGGACATGCGGTCCAGCGTCACCGCCAGCAGGACGATGGTCACGCCGATCTCGAACGAGCGGCCCAGCTTGAAACTGCCCATCATCGCCAACAGCTTGGCCCCAAGCCCCGGCATGCCGATGAACGCGGTCAGCACCACCATGGCCAGGCAGAGCATGATCACCTGGTTGATGCCCACCAGGATCTCGGTCCTGGCCGCGGGCAGGTAGACATGGCGCAGAAGTTGCAGCCGCGTGCAGCCGCTCATCTGCCCGGCCTCGACGATTTCGGGGCTGACCTTTTGCAGGCCCAGCGTCGTCATCAGGATCATCGGCGGGATGGCATAGATCGTGGTGGCGACCGCCCCGGCGGTCGGCCCGACCTTGAAGAAGATCACCGCCGGCAGAAGATAGGTGAAGAAGGGCAGGGTTTGCAGCACCGACAGGATCGGCTTCAGCGCGCGGTCGATCCAGGCGTATTTCCATGCCGCGATCCCAAGCAGCAGCCCGATGGCAAAGGCCGCAGGCGCGGCGATCACAAGCACCGACATGGTCTGCATCGCGATGTCCCACTGGCCCACCAGCGCGGTCCAGGCGAATGTCCCGCCCGCCAGCGCCGCCAGCTTCCAGCCGCCCAGGTGATAGCCCAGCACCGTGGCCGCCGCGGCGATGGCGGTCCAGGGGATCGGGCCGATCCCGGGCCAGCGCCGCTTGCCGAACAGCAGATTGGCGGTCACATCCAGCATCCATTGTAGCGGCTCGGTCAGCCAGCGGGTCAGCGCCAGAAGCCCCAAATCGTCCTTGACGAAGTTGAACAGCGCATCCAGCCAGACCGCCAGATCCGGCACCCGTTCCGGCGGCAGTCTGTGCAGCGCGGCGGGCAACAGCCCGGCATAATGCAACAGCATCAGCGCCCCCGCCGCCCCGGTCAGGGCCAGCGCGCCGCGGCGCCGCGCGGTCTGTGTCGTCTGCGCGGGCAAGTGCGCCATCAGCGCGCCCCGACCAGAATGCCAAGCGCCTCGTCCCGGCGGATGGCGCCCACGGGGCGGCCCGCGCGTTCGACGGGGATCGTGCTGCGCTGATCCTGGATCAGCAGCCTGGCCAGATCGTGGACCGAGGCGTCCGCATCCACCGCCGCGCCTTCGGCGCGCAGCGCGGGATCGGCCAGCGTACCGGCATGAACCACCCGCGCCTTGTCGATATCTTCGGTGAATTTGCGGACATATTCGGTGGCCGGGTTCAGCACGATCTGGTCCGGCGTGGCGCATTGTTCGATGGCGCCGTCCTTCATGATGGCGATCCGGTCCGCCAGGCGCAGCGCCTCGTCGAAATCATGGGTGATGAAGACGATGGTCTTGTGCAGCATCTTCTGCAGGCGCAGGAATTCGTTCTGCATCTCGCGGCGAATAAGCGGGTCCAGCGCCGAAAACGGCTCGTCCAGAAACCAGATGTCGGGCTCGATCGCCAGGCTGCGGGCAATGCCGACGCGCTGTTGCTGGCCGCCCGACAATTCACGGGGGAAATAGTCCTCGCGCCCCTCCAGCCCGACCAGCCGGATCACTTCCAGCGCGCGTTCGCGGCGCGCATGCCGGTCCTGGCCGCGCATTTCCAGCGGAAAGGCCACGTTGTCCAGAACCGTGCGATGCGGCAGTAGGCCAAAGCTTTGGAACACCATGCCCATCTTGCTGCGGCGCAGGTCGATCAGCGCGCGTTCCGACAGTGACCCGATATCGGTGCCGTCGACCTCGATCGTGCCGCCGGTGATGTCGTGCAGCCGCGAAAAGCATCGCACCAGCGTCGATTTTCCCGACCCCGACAGGCCCATGATGACCAGCATCTCGCCGCGTCCGACGGTGATCGACACATCGCGGACACCGGCGATATAGCCGTCGGCGCGGATCTCGTCGAAGCTGCGGCCGGCGGGCAGCGACCGCAGATAGGCCTCGGGCGCCTTGCCGAAGATCTTCCAGACGTTGCGTGCGGCGATGACAGGGGGGTTGGCGGCCATGATGCGAAGATCCCGTTTGCTGGCACCCGCCCGACGGATGCCGGGCGGGGGTTTCGTGGATGAGGGGCGATCAGTTCAGCCAGCCGCTCCAGACATCCTGGTTCTCCTCCAGCCAGACCTCGGCGGCCTCTTCGGGTTCCATCTCGTCGACATCGACCAGCTTGGCCATCTCGGCGATCTGCGGGTTGGTGAAGCTGATCTTTTCCAGCACCGCATAGGCGGCGGGCCATTTTTCCGCCATCCCGTCCCAGGCGGCCTTTTTCAGATAGCCCTTGGCCGGGTTGCCGCAGTCGTAAAGCGCATCGGGGTTCGGCCCCACGGCGGGGTCCTTGTCACAGCCATCGACCCATTCGGGGAATTCCACGAACTCGCCCGGCCAGACGGCTTCGGCGAAATTCGGGGTCCAGTTGAAGACCACCACCGGGCGCTTGTCGGCTTCGGCCGCGCCGATCTCGGCCCAAAGCGCCGCCGCCGAGCCCGCGTTGACCACAACGAAATCCATCCCCAGCGCCTCGACCCGTTCCTGGCCGTGTTTCAGCCAGTCGACCGGGCCATCCAGATACCGGCCCTTGTCGCCGGTTTCGGCGGTGGCGAACAGCGCGGCGCAGTCGTTCAGCGCCTCCCACGAGGGCAGGCCGGGGCAGGCCTCTTTCGTCCACATCGGGTACCACCAATCCTCGCGCGTGACGGCATCGTGATCGCCCACATCGACAATCCCGCCCTTTTCCATCGCTGCCCTGAACGAGGCGCCGAACGCGCCTTCCCAGACCTCGAGCTCAAGCGTCACGTCGCCCAGACGCACCGATTCATAGACCGCCTGGCTGTCGGTGGTCACATATTCGACGCTGTTGCCCATGCTTTCGAAAATCTGCCCGACGACATTCGACATCACGATCTGGCTGGACCAGTTGTGAATCGGAATGACGATCGGATCGTCGCTGTCCTGTGCCGCGGCGCCCAGCGGCACAAGCGCGATGGCCGCGGCGAAAAGGGCGGTGGTGGATGTCTTCATGTCATAGCTCCCGTTGATGCGCATGCAGCGATGCGTCGTGATTTTTGGTTTGCGTCCTCCGGTTGTCCCTGTCAGCGTTCGCGCGCGATAAGGGTCTTGGCGGTTTTCCGCACGGAAAAGCCTTTGAGTAATTTTCCTCTCACTCAAGTTTTATTCCTTATAATGCTTGAAATCGGACGGGATTGCCGCCTATTTGAGCAGCTTTCGCCAAATAACAGGCCGATTGGCCGTGGCGGACGCTGCTATTGCGCAACGACCAGGGTGCGGCCCTTGTGCGGGATCGTGTCGAACGGGGTGTCGAAACAGTCCAGCAAGGTCGCGGGGGTCAGCACCTGTTGCGTCGGGCCCTGGGCCAAGACGCGGCTGTCTTTCATGGCGACGATGCGGTCGGCCCAGCGGGCGGCGGCGTTGATGTCATGGACGACGATCACGATGCTGCGCCCACGCGTGCGGGCCAGCCCGTCAAGCCGCGCCATCAGGTTGCGGGCATGGCGCGGGTCAAGCGCGTTCAGCGGTTCGTCCAGCAGGATCCAGGGCGTATCCTGGGCATAGGTCATCGCGACAAAGGCGCGTTGCCGCTGCCCCCCCGACAGGGTCTCAAGCGGCCGGTCGGCCAGCGCCGTCAGATCAAACGCCTCAAGCGCCTCGTCCACATGGCGGGCATCGTCCGGGCCCGGCCGCCCCTGGTGATGCGGCCAGCGGCCAAAGGCGACCAGTTCATGCACCCGCAGCCGTGACACGATGGCGGGCGATTGCTGCAACAGCGCGACCATGCGCGCGCGTGCCGTGTCATCGGCGCTGAACGGGTCCTGTCCGTCGATGCGCACGGTGCCGCCGGTCACCGGGGTCAGCCCGGCCAGGCAATGCAGCAGCGTGGACTTCCCCGCGCCGTTCGGGCCGATCAGCCCGGTGATGACGCCCGGTTCGATGCGCAGGCTGATGTCGTTCAGGATCTGCGTGTCGCCGATATGCAGATCCAGATGCGCGGTTTCGATCATGCCCGGGCCTTTCGCAATACAAGTACAAGAAACAGCAGCCCGCCAAAGAATTCGACCACCACCGCCAGGGTCGAGCCGCTGCGCAACAGCCGTTCGAACACGAACTGCCCGCAGACCAGGATCGCCGCCCCCATCAGCGCGGCGGCGGGGATCAGAACCGCGTGGCGGTGAGTGTTCATCCAGGCGCGCGCGAAACTGGCGCAGAGCAGGCCGAAAAAGGTGATCGGCCCCACCAGCGCGGTCGAGACCGAGACCATCGCCGAAACCAACAGCAGGCTGATCAGGATCAGCCGGTCATGGCGCAATCCCAGGCTGCGGGCGGTATCCCGGCCCAGGGCCGCCACATCCAGCGCGGCGGCATGGCGCATCGCGATGGCCAGCGCGGCGCCAAGCGTCAGCGCGCCGGCGATCAACTGGCCGCGGCCGACCTGTCCGAAACTGGCGAACATCGCCTGTTGCACCACGGCGAATTCCGACGGATCCAGCAGGCGCTGCACCATCGACGACAGCCCGCGCAGCAGCACGCCCAGGATCACGCCGGTCAGGATCATCCGCGTGATATCGGCAGCATCGCGCCGAAGCAGGGCGCCGAACAGCACCGTGGCGGCGATCATCAGCACGCCCGCCTCGGCCACGAACCGAAGCCCGTCCGGCAATTGCGCCACGCCCACCCCGCCCAGCGTCGCTACCAGCAGCGTCTGGGTCAGGACGAACAGCGCGTCAAACCCCACGATGCCCGGCGTCATCAGCGGGTTGCGCGCGATGGTCTGGAACAACACCGTGGCCGCCCCCGTGGCCGCGCCCACGCAGACCAGCGCCGCCAGCTTGATCGCCCGCAGCTCCAGGATGAACCCCACCGGTCCGCGCAGCCCCCAGAGCAGGAACGCCAGGCACAGCGCCGTCAGCGCACATGCCAGCCCGGTCAGCTTGATCGCGGTCGGGGTCATGCGCGCCTCGGGGCGGCATGCAGCAGCCACAGGAAGACGGCGGCGCCGAAGACGGCGATGACCGTGGCGGCGGGGATCTCGAACGGGTGGACGACCAGCCGCCCGATGATGTCGGCACTCAGCACCAGAACCGCCCCGCCAAAGGCGATCAGCGGCAGGTTGGCCCGCAGGTTGTCACCCCGCCAGCGCGACACCAGATTGGGCGCGACCAGCCCGACAAAAGGGAAATTGCCCACCGTCACCAGCACCAGCGCGGTCAGCGTCGCAACGATCACCAGCCCCAGCATGCGGGTCTGGCCATAGTTCAGCCCCAGCGCGCGCGCCTGTGTCCGGCCCAGCCCCAGGATCGTGATCCGATCGGCGATGCGATAAAGCCCCAGCGCCAGCGCGGCGATCACCCAAAGCCATTCATAGCGCCCCTGGGTCACCGCCGAAAACTCGCCCATCTGCCAGATGCCCAGGAACTGCATCAGATCCGCGGTCCAGGCCACATAGACGGTCATCGCGCCCAGGATGCCGCCATAGATCAGGCCGACAATCGGCAGCAGCATCGGGTCCTGCGGCGGCACGCGGCGGGCCAGCGCCAGAAACCCGGCCATGCCGATCAGCGCGCAGACCGCCGCGATCAGCATCTTGCCCGCAACCGCCAGCCCGGGCGCGATCAGCGTCACCGCCAACAGGCCCAGCATCGCGGCCTCGGGCGTGCCGGTCAGCGCGGGTTCGACCAGCCGGTTCTGCACCACCTGCTGCACGACCACACCGGCCAGCGCCAGCCCGGCCCCGGCCAGCAGGGCGGCGGCGGTGCGGGGGATGCGGCTGACCACAAGAAGCCAGCCGCCATCCCCATCAAACAGGGATGCCGCGCCAAGGCCCAGGCTTGCCAGGCACAGGCCCGCAAGCGCAACGCCGCAGATCAGCCAAAGCCGCAAGCTCAGCCCCCGACGGCGGCCGTCAGTTCGTCAAGCGTGCGCATGACCGACATCGCCCCGCCACCGGCGACATAGATCGGCGCCGCATCCAGATAGACAATCTGCCCCGATTGCGCCGCGCGGGTCTTTGCCACCAGCGGGTTGTCCAGGGTGGCCTGGGCCGCGCCCTCTTGCCCGATGGCGGCGCCCCGGTCGATGACGATCAGCCAGTCGGGGTCGGTTTGTTCGATGAACTCGAACGAGATCGCCTGGCCATGGGTTTCCGCCGCCAGCCCCTGTGCCGCCATCGGCAGGCCCAAATCGGTGTGCAGCCAGCCAAAGCGCGAGCCTTCGCCGAATGCGGAAATCTTGTTTCCGTTGGTCAGGACGATCAGCGCGTTGCCCTTGCCATGGACAGCCGCCCTTGCATCGCCGAGCTTCTGGTCCAGCGTGGCGGCAAGCGCGGTGGCGCGGTCCTCTTTGCCGAAGAGCGTGCCAAAGGCTGCGATGCGGGCGCGGGTCTGGTCCAGGATGCCGGTGCCCGCGATCGACATGTCGATCACCGGCGCCACGCGCGACAGCGGGTCGGCCAGTTCCGAACTGCGCGAACCGACCACGATCAGGTCGGGCGCCAGGATCGCCAGTTTCTCGTAATCGGGTTCGAACAGCGTGCCGACCGGCGCGGCATCCTGCGCCACGCTGTCCAGATAGCTGACATAAAGCGTCGCGGGCGCGCCCGTCACCGCGATATCAAGCGCGGTCATCGTGTCGATGGCCGCAACGTCATAGGCCGCAACCGTCTGCGGCGGCGCGGCCAGCGTGACGGCGCCGGTTGCGGTGGTGACGGTGATTTCGGCAAAGGTGGCTGTTGCGGCAAGGGCCACGATGCAGCCTGCGAAAAGGGCGGATTTCATGGTGGACGTCCCGATTCAGTTGAAAGAGCTGGCTGATCCGGAACGGAGTGGCTGTGGAAACTCTGTTCCTGATTAGGATGCGTGCGGGGGCGGGTGCAACCCCAATCTGGGACGCCTGCCGCCGGGGCCGTGGGGTTGCGGGGGCGGCACGGATCGCCGCCCCCGCGAGATCGCTCAGAAGCGGATCTTGGCCGTCAGGGCAAAGGTCCGGCCGGGCTCGGTCAGGGCGACGACATTGGTCGCATCCAGCCCGTCCGAGCTGCGCTTGGCATAGGTTTCGTCGAAGATGTTGCGGACATCGAACCGCACCTCGAGGTTTTCCATGCTGGGCGGGGTGTAGCTGACATAGGCGTTGAACACCTCGTAGCCGTCCAGCTCGATCTCGGTGTCGTCATTGTCCAGCGCCAGCTCGGCCGAGCCGCCGACCATCCAGCCGTTCTGCATGTCCCAGCCGGTTTCCAGCGCGAACAGATGCCCGATCGGACGGCCCAGGTAATAGGACGTGGTCGTGATCGTTTCGTCATCCAGATCGACATCGGCATAGGTATAGTTCAGCCGCGCGAAGCCGCGGTCGGTGCGATAGCCCAGCGATGCCTCATACCCGCGCGAGACGAGGTTCTGGGTCTCGGACCGGTCCGAGCCGAAGACGTTGTGGATATTGTCGACCTCGGTCCGGAAGACCGCGCCCGATGCCTGCCAGGTGCCATTGTCGAACCGCAGCCCGACCCGGCCCGCGCGCGCCCGCGCGGTGCCGAACCCGTCATAGGACCAGGGCGTGCGGAAATTGACCAGCGCGGCCTCGCCCAGCTCGTACCCGCCCCAGCTGGACGCGATACCGGCGTTGAAGGTCAGCGTGTCGGTCAGGATGACATCGACCGCGCCATTCACGCTGACACCGCTGTCATCGAAATCGCTGCCATCGGCGCCTTCGAAATCCTGCACGTCATAGCGCGCGCCATAGGACACCGAGACCCGGTCGCTGAGGTCCTGCCGCGCCTGTGCGAACAGGCCGACATTCTTGTGCGTTTCCTTGCCGCTGTCGCCGGTCGAGGCATCGCTTTCCGCGGTGTCGCGGAAAAAGTCGAGCCCGGCGGTCAGCGTGCCGTTGCCCAGCTGGAATTCGTTCTTGAACGTCCCGCTGAAGCTGGTGTTGGTCCCGACCGAGCCGATCACATCGACCTTCTGCTCGTTCCAGGTCAGCTGTACCTCGGGGGCGAACCAGCCCTCGGGGCGGGTGTTGCGATAGCTCAGCGTGTGCGAGGTGCGCCGCGCCAGCGCCTCGACCAGTTCACTGTCCAACCCGACGACGCTGGCAAAGTCGGGACGGATGAAGGTCAGCCCGCCGCGCGTCTGGCCGATGCGCTCGCCGGTATCCTCGGTCTTGGACGAGGCAAAGCTGAACCGGTGGCCCGTCGGGCTTTCATAGGCCAGCTTGGCGATATAGTCGGTCAGATCGGCGCCGGTGCCCTGGATCGTGGTGCCGTCGCCATCCTCGTAATCGTCGCTGTCGTGGCGGGTGCCGCTCAGCACGTATTCAAAGCCCCCCTGGCGGCCAAAGATCGACAGGGTCGACCGCAGGCCCCCGGCATTTGTATCCGTGCCCAGGGTCAACTGACCGCCGAAATCGTCGCCCGGTTCCAGCAGGTCGCCGGCATCCTTGGTCTCATATGCGATGGCCCCGGCCAGCGCGCCCGGACCGGCATCGGCGGGCGCCAGGCCCTTGCTGATCTCGACCTTCTTCAGCAGCGCGGGGTCGATCAGCACGTTGCCGGTGTGGTGAAACGCGCCCTTGTTCTGGCGCGCGCCGTCGATGGTGACCGACAGCTGGCTTTCCTCGATCCCGTTCACGATGACCTTTTGCGCGATGGCCGCGCCGCCGCTGACGGTGACCGAGCTTTCACCGACGAAGACATCGGCGACGGAGTTCGGGTTGCGCTGTTCGATCTCGTCCTCGGTGACGGTGTCGTTGCCCAGCAGCGCCTGCGCGTCGGCGGCTTCGATGCGGATGGTTCCCAGGTCGACCGGCGCGGCCTCTTGCGCCTGCGCAGCCGTCACGGTCAGACAGGATACGGCCATCAAAAGCCTGGTTTTGGTTGTCAGTGTCATGCTTTTCCCCAGCTAGGTATTCGGTTTTCGGCTGGAGAGCTGGTTCGGGGAACGGGCTGTCTGGCAGTGTCTCGTGCGGGCCCGGCCCGCAGGGATGGCGCGACCCTAGCGATGGTGACCGGCCGATCCAAGGGCACACGGGCGGGTCCGGGCCGCTATTTCGGGATGTGTGACAAAATCCGAGTGTTTTTGTTGCCTTTTTGTCAGCCGCACGGCACACAGGCCACGGATCAACCGCAACAGGGGAACGCGATGCCTGTCTCTCAGGGGCGATTCGAAACGCCCAATGCCTCGAAATACCTGCAGCAATTGTGCAAGCATTTCGCCCACAAGATCGAAGTTGAATACGACGCCAGCAAGGGGGTCTGTCAGTTCCCGATGGGCGTCGCCGTGATCGAGGCGGACGACACCGCCCTGACCGTGCGGCTGGATATCGACGATCCCGAGCGTGTGCCCGCCGGGCAAAGCGTGATCGACAAGCATCTGGAACGCTTCGCTTTTCGCGAGGATTTCACGACCATGACCTGGGACGGCTGACGGTTTCGCCAGCCCCCGGCGCCGGCTGCCCCGCCGCGGCGATAAAGGCTTCGACAAGCCGCAGCCGGGCCCGGTCCCGCGGCGCCACGATGGCCGTTTCGTGATAGCGGTCCAGCTCGACGATCGGAACCTCGACCAGATCGCGCGCGACCAGCCCGCTGTCGCTCAGGAAAATGGCCGTTCCCGCGCCTTGCAGCACCGCCTCGCACATCAGCGGAAAGCTTGCCATCCGGATGGTCCGCGCGAAATCGACGCCGTGCTTGCGGCGCGCCCGTGCCAGCACGCGTTCGGTCAGCGACCCGTGTTCGGGCAGGATGATCGTGTCCCGCGCCAGATCGCGCAGGTGGATGTCCGCCATTTGCGCGCTGTCCGACCCCGGCAGGACATAGGCGACATAGCGTGTCGCCTGAAGCGGCACCTTTTCCCAGCCCTCGACCTCGGGCGGGTCGGTGATCACCCCCACATCGGCGCGGCGGTCGCGCAGGATCCGGTGGGCGGTGGTCCAGTCGTGCAGGGCGAATTCGATGGTGACATCGGGAAAGGCGCGGCTGAACCGGCCGATGATCCGCAGCGCGGGCAGGGGGGCGTTGGCGATGATCTGCAGGTGGCCGCGCTCCATGGTCTCGAACCCTTCGACGCGCTCGGCAATCGCGGCGTCCAGCGCCACCAGCCGGTCGGCCAGGTCATAGAATTCCTGGCCCGTGCGCGTCAGCGATACCCCCTCGCGGGTGCGCAGCAGCAGCGGCGTGCCCACCTGCCGTTCCAGCTTTGCCACATGCTGGGTGATGGTCGACTGCGTGACGCCCAGACGCGCCGCCGCGCCCGAGAAGCTGCCTTCGCGCACGACATAGGCAAAGGCGATGAACTGATGATGATTTGGTCGCATTCTGTCGGGTCCTTCCGGCGAAAGGATAGCGGCCATTAATCTCACTAATATGTCGTCACAAAACTGAAAGCCCGCCCCCTTAGATGACCACCTGACCAGCAGGAGAATCATGATGGCCGGGCTGAGCATCGACAAGATCACCAAGCGCTTCGGCGAGACCGAGGTTCTGCGACAGGTGTCGCTGGACATTGCCGATGGCGAGTTCGTTTCGCTGGTGGGGCCGTCTGGCTGCGGCAAGTCCACGCTGTTGCGCATCGTTGCGGGGCTGGAAACCCAATGCGCGGGCGATATCCGCATTGGTGGCCAGTCGGTGGCGGGGCTGCGCGCCGCGGATCGCAATCTGTCGATGGTGTTTCAGTCCTATGCGCTTTATCCGCATCTGAGCGTTGGCCAGAACATCGCTGTCCCGCTCAGGATGCGCCGGTTGCGCGGGATGCAGCGCCTGCCGGTTCTGGGCCGGTTCATGCCCGGCGCGCGGGCGCTGGCGCGCGACATCGACCAAGAAGTCGACCGCGCCGCGCAGATGCTGGAAATCGGCCATCTGCTGCACCGCAAACCCGGGCAGCTTTCCGGCGGCCAGCGCCAGCGTGTCGCGCTGGGCCGGGCGCTGGTGCGTGATCCGGCGGCCTTTCTGCTGGACGAGCCGCTGTCGAACCTGGACGCCAAACTGCGGGTCCAGACCCGGACCGAGATCGCCGAGCTGCACCGCCGGCTGGCGGCGACCTTCATCTATGTCACCCATGACCAGGTCGAGGCGATGACCATGTCCGACCGGATCGCGGTGATGATGGGGGGCCGGATCCTGCAATGCGCCGCCCCGCATGTGGTCTATGACGACCCCGACACGATCGAGGTTGCCGAATTCATCGGGTCGCCCAAAATCAACATCCTGCCGGTCGAGCTGGACGGCGACGGGCGGGTCAGCCTGTTGGACCGCGATCTGGGGCTGGTGGCGCGGAACGCGCCAAGGGGCGGCGCCTCGCTGGGGCTGAGGCCCGAGGCGCTGCGTCTGGCGTCCGGCGGCGACGCGCCGCTACGCGGCCATGTCGCCCATATCGAGAACCTGGGATCAGAGCTTTTCGCCCAGGTCGAGGTGCCGGGGCTGGGCCGGCGTGTCACCCTGCGGGCCGCGGCGCAGCAACGCGCTGCGCTGGGCCTGGGAACGCCGGTGGGGTTGTCATTCGACCGCGAACTGGCGTTGCTCTTCGACGCGTCGGGCGCACGTCTGCGCGGGATCACGCGCGCCGCCCCCGCCCGGGTCGAGGTGGCCTGAGATGGTCGCGACGCATCCCGCCCCGCCCCACGTCGCCGCCGCCCCGGACCACGTGGCGCGGCGCCATCGCACCGCATGGGTTCTGACCGCCCCGGCGCTGGTTCTGATGATCGTCATCCTGCTGGCGCCGGTGGTGATCGCGACCGCGCTGTCCTTCAGCAACTATTCGCTGGGCAATTCCGGCTTCGATTGGGTGGGCGCCCGCAACTATGAAAAGCTTTTCACCCGAAGCACTTACGCCAAGATGTTCATCGCCACACTGACCTATGTGGCGACGGTGGTGCCGATCTCGGTCGGGCTGGGTCTGGGCGCGGCCTTGCTGATCAATACGCTGGGCCGGTTCCGCGAGGTCTATAAGACGATCTATTTCCTGCCGGTGATGGCCACGCTTCTGGCGATGGCGATTGCCTGGGAATTCATGCTGCACCCGTCGATCGGGATGATCAACCGCACGCTGGAAATGGGCTGTGGCACGGTGCTGGAGCGGCTCTGGCCGTTCCTGTCGACCGGCTGCGCCGACGGGTTCCCGGTCTGGCTGGGCGACAAGCGCTATGCGATCTGGGTGATCTGCTTCATCGGCATCTGGCAGGGGTTCGGCTTCAACATGGTGCTGTACCTGGCCGGGCTGACTGCCGTGCACCGCGAGTTGTACCACGCCGCCGAAATCGACGGCGCGAAATCGGGCTGGGACCGGTTCCGCCTGGTCACCTGGCCCGCGCTGGGGCCGACGACCGTGTTCGTGGTGACCATCAGCTGCATCCGCGCGTTTCAGGTCTTTGACACGGTCGAGGCCTTCTGGCCGCAGGGCGGGGGGCCGAACAAATCGACCTATGTCATGATGTTCGCCATTTTCGAAAAGGGCGTGCAGCAGAACCTGATCGGCATCGGGTCGGCGATCACGGTGCTGTTCCTGATCTTCGTCATGTTCCTGACCCTGATCCAGCGCTGGCTGGTCGAACGAAAGGTGCATTACGGATGACGCGCGACTGGTGGAAACATCTGATCCTGATCCTGGGCGCCATAGTCGTCATCGCGCCCTTCTACATGATGGTCAGCTATTCGTTCAAAAGCCCGGGCGAGATCGACCGGGGCGAGGGGGGCTTTTTCGGTCGTCAGGAGATGATGGTGGATGAACGCTGCGTGAAGCTGCGCGATCCCAACCGCGATGACATCGCCGCCGCCGCGCCGCGCTTTGCCGGGCTGGACGACAACGGCATCCGCGCCGCCCTGGTGGCCGAGGCCGAGGCCGATTGTTCCCTGCGCCCGGTCGTCTTCAATTACAAAAGCGCGTTCACCCAGGCGCCCTTGCTGCGCTATCTGTTGAACGGGGTGCTGGTGACCGCGTCGATCTTCGTGATCCAGGCGGTCGTGGCGCTGCCTGCGGCCTATGCCCTGGCCAAGCTGCGGTTTTGGGGGCGCGAGGCGGTCTTTGCGCTGGTGCTGTTCTGCCTGCTGATCCCCGTTCATGCCATTGCCCTGCCTTTGTACATCATGCTGGCCAAGCTGGGGCTGACCAACACCTATGCCGCGCTGGTGGTGCCCTGGACGATCAGCGTGTTCGGCATCTTCCTGATGCGGCAATTCTTCATGACCGTGCCCGACGACCTGATCGACGCCGCCCGCATGGACGGGATGGGCGAGCTTGCCATCGTCTGGCGGGTGATGCTGCCCACCGCGATCCCGGCGCTGATGGCGTTCGCGATCTTTTCGGTGGTGGCGCATTGGAACGACTATTTCTGGCCGCGCATCGTGGTGACGGGCAACCGCGACCTGTTCACCCCACCGCTGGGCCTGCGCGAGTTCAAGGGCGATGGCGATGGCAGCTTCTTCGGCCCGATGATGGCCACCGCCACGGTGATCGTCACGCCGCTGATCGTGGCCTTCATCCTGGCGCAGAAACGCTTTGTCGAAGGGATCACGCTGAACGGCATGAAATGAGCGCGGGGGGCGCCAAGCCCCCCGCAACCGAAATCCCACAAGGGATGAACCCCCGGAGCCGCCTGTCTGCAAACATCCCGGCTCCAAGATCCGGCAAGAGAGGACATCTCCCATGAAACTGACCGCCACCGCAACGGCCCTGGCGCTGAGCGCGACGGCCGTCTTCGCCGAAGACACCGTCACCATCGAATTCGCCTATCCCTATAGCCACCTGTTCGATGTCACCTACGAGGCGATGATGCCCGCTTTCAAGGCCGCGCATCCCGATATCGAGGTCAAGTTCCGCGCCACCTATGAAAGCTATGAAGACGGCACCAACACCATCCTGCGCGAGGCCGTTTCGGGCAACCTGCCCGATGTCACCATGCAGGGCCTGAACCGCCAGCAGATTCTGGTCGACAAGGGCATCGCCAAATCGCTGGAACCCTTCATCGCCAAGGAAGACGCGTTCGAAAAAGAAGGCTATCATCAGGCGATGCTGTCGCTGTCGACCTTTGACGGCGCGGTGCATGGCCTGCCGTTTTCGGTCTCGCTGCCCGTGGGCTATTACAACATGGATATCCTGGAGGCCGGCGGGATCGACACCCTGCCTACCACCTGGGACGAGGTGATCGGCGCCTGCGAGTCCATGAAGGCCAACGGCATCGACAACCCGGTCTTCTGGGGTTGGAACATCACCGGTAACTGGTTCGTCCAGGCGTTGATGTGGAGCCAGGACAAGGCGATCGTCGAAAACGGCCAGGTCACTCTGGACAGCCCCGAGGCGCTGGCCGCGCTGGAACAGATGCAGGAAATCTTCACCAAATGCGAGATGAAGAACCTGGAATGGAAAGCCGCGCTGGCGTCGTTCTCGGCCGGTGAGATCGGGATGATGTTCTGGTCGACCTCGGCGCTGGGCGCGGTGGAACGCAGCCAGGGCGATTTCGAACTGGTCACGGGGCCGTTCCCGGGCATGGGCGAAACCCCCAGGGGCCTGCCCGCGGGCGGGAACGCGGCGATGCTGACCTCGACCTCGGACGATCCGAAGGTTCAGGAAGCCGCCTGGGCCTGGCTGAAATTCATCACCAGCGGCGAAGGCGCGGCCGAGGTCGCCAAGACAACCGGCTACATGCCGCCGAACAAGGCCGCGAACGAGGTGATCCTGGCCGATTTCTATGACCAGAACCCCAACAAGCAGACGGCGGTCGACCAGTTGCCGCTGCTGCGCGACTGGCAGGCCTATCCGGGCGATAACGGGCTGGCGATCACCCAGGTGATCTATGACGGGATCGAACGCATCGTCACCGGCGACGCGACCGACATGAAAGAGCTGCAGCAAGAGATGGTCGAAGAAGTGGCCGATCTGCTGCCCAACGGCTGACACGACCGGTCGGCTGCGCGGAGCGTTTCGCGCAGCCGACCCCGCAGGCAAGGCAAGGCCATGAAGATCATTCACATCTCGGACATTCACCTGACGATCCCCGGCGAGGCCATGGGCGGGCTGGACCCGCATGCACGGTTTGCACGCGCGCTTAGCGACATTTGCGTACATCACGTCGATGCCGCGCGGGTCATCATCACCGGCGATCTGGCGCATTGGGGCGAACGGGCGGCCTATGCCGCGCTGCGCGACGCGGTTGCCGATCTGCCGATGCCGGTACGCCTGATGATCGGCAATCACGATGACCGCGCCACGTTCCGCGCGGTTTTCGACACTCACCCCGCCGATGCCAGCGGGTTCATAAATCACGCCGAGACCATCGATGGCGTGCGTTTCATCTATCTAGACACGGTCGGGACGCGGACCCATGCGGGCCATTTCTGTGCCGCGCGGCGCGACTGGCTTCGGGCAGAGCTGGCGCAATGCCAGAAGGCGCGACTGTTCCTGCATCACAACCCGATGCTTGTGGGTCTACCGGCCGAGGACCGGATCGCCATGGTCGCGCAGGACCGCGCGCCGTTTCGCGCGCTGATCGCGGAACATGCGGACAAGATCGGCTATATCCATTTCGGGCATGTGCATGCGCCGATCCATGGCCGCTATGCCGGGGTGCAATTTGCCAGCGTGCCATCGACGGGCAACCAGTCGATCCCCGATCTGGCCGAGGCCGAATTGCTGAAGGGCGCGCCGATGGCCCCGGCCTATTTCGTGCTGCTGATCGATGGCGACGATACGGTGATCCACCAGATCCCGTTCGATTGGGACGGGCCCGTCATGACCGCCGGTACCGGCTGGGACGATTGGGCCAAGCCCGCCGCGATGGCGGAATAGCGGGCGGCGGGTCGGGCCGGGGTTGGGGAAGTCGGCCTTGAATTTATCATGATCGATATGTTTCCCTGCGGGACAAGCCCAGAAACCGTTCCGCAGACCGGGATCATCCGCATGACCACAGGCCCATCGCATCCCCCCCGGGGCGCCGCACGGCGCTCGCGCCCGTTGCGGGTGGCCGATGCGATCAAGGACTGGGTGGTGGAACGCGGCTTGCAACCGGGCGACCGCCTGCCGGGCGAGGCAGAGCTGATCGAACGGTTCGGCATGTCCAAGGGCACCATCCGCGAGGCGATGCGCCTGTTACAGGCCCAAGGTCTGGTCGAGACCAAGACCGGCCCGGGCGGCGGCAGCTTCGTCGGCGCGGTCTCGCGCGAGCGGGCAGGGGCGTTGCTGGCCAACTATTTCTATTTCCGCGACGTGACCATCGCCGACATCTATCAGGTGCGGATCGCGCTGGAACCGGAGCTGGCCGCCAGCCTGGCCGGCAACCTGACCGAGGCGCAGCTGGCCGAGCTGGAAGCCATCATGCAGGATTACGCTCACGCCGCCGCCGATGCCGAGGAAGAACGCCGCCAGCATGTTGCGTCGCTGCGGTTTCATGCGCGGCTGTCGGATTTCGGCAGCAACGCGCTGCTGGGGTTCTGCGTCAGCTTCATGGCGCAGATTCTGACCGATCTGACGGTCTACAAGCGGCTTTATGCGACACCGAACCACGCGCTTTGGAAACGCGGGCGCAGCCACCAGTCGGATCTGATCGCGGCGCTGCGTCAGGGCGATGCGGAACGGGCGCGCGCGGTCATGAAAAGCCACATGGAGATGGCGCGCAGCCTGATGGACGCGCAAGAGGCCGAGGTGATGAAACGCTTCATCGCCGAATGATCACGTCGCGAACGGCTTGGCCCGCGTCGGATCGTCCAGCGTCGGCACATGGGCGGTCCAGCGGGCATAGTCCCCCTGGGTCGCGCGCCGGTGCAGATCGGACAGCGCGCTGAGCGGGGTATCGGAATGATCGATCCGCAGGGTCAGCGGCGGGCGATCCCGCGCCACCACCAGAAGCGCGGCCGATAACAGACCGCGCCTGTCCCCCCCGGCATGTGCCGCCGCATCAAGCGCCGCCAGAAGCCGCAGATCCAGCGCCCCCTCGGCCGCTTGAAAACCGGCAAGGCATGCCTCCAGTACCTTGTCCGAGGCCAACAGGTTTCCCGCCACCACCACATGCGTGGCCGACCGCGTGCCCGCCGCACCCAGGCTGTTCTGCCCGGTGAACGCGCCGGTGCCGCCCGTCGGGTCCAGCGCCGACAGCTGCCGTTCGGCCCGGCCGGGATCGGCCGCAACCACCGTATCGACCGCGACCGCCGCGCTGTCGCCGCCGCGCATGCGCGCCAGCACGTCGGTGCCCCAAAATGTGCTGGGCAGCGATCCCTGAGACGCCGACACCCCCGATTCGGCATCCCCGCGCAGCACCCAGCCCCCCACGCACAGGCTTCCGGTCGTCGCGGCGCCGCCGTATGTGCTCGTTTTTTCGTCAAAAGCCAGGATCGAAATCGTCATCACCGTCTCCGAACAGTCTCGGGCTTGAATTTATCATGAGAATTTGGCCTGATGCAATTTATCATGATAAATTAGATTTGACGCAGCAGAGAGGAAACCGCCATGTCGCTCTTTACCGTCACCCGCCGGGGGCTGCTGGCCGCTGGCGCCGCGCTGGCTTTGACAACAATGGGGGCCACGGCGCAAACCCCGCCGGGCGTCCTGATCGTGGGGCAGATCGCCGAGCCCAAGGCGCTGGATCCCGCCGCCGTGACGGCGGTCAACGATTTCCGTATCCTGATGAATGTCTATGACGGGCTGGTGCGTTACCAGGACGGCACGCTTCAGGTCGAACCGGCGCTGGCGACAAGCTGGGACATCAGCGAGGATGGCACCGTCTATACCTTTGCGCTGCGCCCGGGGGTGAAGTTCCACGACGGGTCCGATTTCAACGCCCAGGCGGTCAAGTTCAACTTCGACCGGATGCTGAACGAGGATCACCCGTTCCACGACACCGGCCCGTTCCCGCTGGCCTTCTTCTTCTCGGCCATTCAGACGACCGAGGTGGTCGATGACCTGACCGTGCGGTTCACCCTGAACGCGCCCTATGCGCCCTTTCTGTCGAACCTGGCCTATCCCACGGGCCTGATCGTGTCGCCCGCCGCGGTGGAAGCCCATGGCGCCGATTTCGGGCGCAACCCGTCGGGCACCGGGCCGTTCACCTTTGCCGAATGGCGGTCGAACGAAGCGGTGGTGATCGAGGCGAACCCCGATTACTGGGATGGCGCGCCGGAATTGCAGGCCGTGGCCTTTCGCCCGATCACCGATGCCAACACCCGCACCGCCGAAATGCTGGCCGGTGGCATCGACCTGATGGTCGAGGTTCCGCCGGTCGCGCTGTCGGAATTCCAGGGCGAGCGTTATACCGTGCATGAACAGGCCGGGCCGCATGTCTGGTTCCTGATCCTGAATGCCAAGGAAGGACCGTTCAGCGATGTCCGCGTCCGTCAGGCGGCGAATTACGCCGTCAACAAAGAGGCGCTGGTGAACGAGGTTCTGGAAGGCACCGCCGAGGTCGCCGCTGGCCCCACGCCGCCCGCCTTTGCCTGGGCCTATAATTCCGATCTGGCGCCCTATCCCTATGACCCCGACAAGGCGCGCGCCCTGATCGCCGAGGCTGGCGCCGAAGGGGCCGAGCTGACCTTTTACGTGACCGAGGGCGGATCGGGCATGCTGGACCCGATCGCGATGGGCACCGCGATCCAGGCCGACCTACAGGCGGTGGGGTTCGACGTGAAGATCGAGACCTATGAATGGAACACCTTCCTGGGCGAGGTGAACCCGGGCCTTGAGGGCAAGGCCGACATGGCCGAGATGGCGTGGATGACCAACGATCCCGATACGCTGCCGTTCCTGGCCCTGCGTACGGGCGCCTGGCCGGAAGAGGGCGGCTTCAACTCGGGCTATTATTCCAACCCCCAGGTCGACGCGCTTCTGGAAGCGGCCCGCGTCGCCACCGACCAGGACGAACGCGCCGTGCTGTACCGCGAGATGCAGGCCATCGTGCAGGAAGACGCCCCGTGGGTCTTTGTCGCCAACTGGAAGCAGAACGCCGTGACCAGCGACCGGGTCGAAAACTTTGCGTTGCAGCCGTCGTTCTTCCTGTTGCTGGACGACGTGGTCAAGAACTGAACCCGGGGTGCCGGGGCTGGCTGAACCGCCCGCCCCGGCCCGCAACCAGCCAAGGGGGCATCGGTGACCGGTTACATCCTCAAACGGCTTCTTTCGGCGGTTCCGGTCCTGATCGGCATCACGGTGATTGTCTTTCTGATTATGGCGCTGATCCCGGGCGACCCGGCGACCGCCATCCTGGGCAGCTATGCCACACCCGAAAACGTCGCCAAGCTGAACCGCGATCTGGGCTTGGACAAGCCGCTGGTGCAGCAATATTTCATCTGGCTGGGCAATATGCTGCAGGGCGATTTCGGCACGTCCTTTGCGCTGAACCGGCCGGTGCTGGACGAGGTGCTTGAACGGTTCGGCGCCACGCTGGTGCTGGCGGGCACGGCGTTTGTTCTGTGCGCGGTGCTGGGTGTCGCGGCGGGCGTGGTGTCGGCCGCCAACCAGTACGGGCTGGCAGATAAGGCGATCACATTCGCGGTGCTTCTGGGCATTTCGATCCCGTCCTTCTTTCTGGGCATGATGATGATCCTGCTTTTTGCGGTGAACCTGCGCTGGTTCCCGGTTTCGGGGATGTGGCCGATCTATGGCGCGCGCAGCCTGTCGGTGCTGCTGACCCATCTGGCAATGCCGGCCTTTGCGCTGGCGGTGGTGGCGACGGGGGTGGTGGCCCGGCTGTCGCGGTCGGCCATGCTGGAAGTGCTGCGCCAGGATTTCATCCGCACCGCGCGCGCCAAGGGTGTGAGCGAACGCGGGGTGATCTGGCGCCATGCGCTCAAGGCCGCGATGGTCGCGATCATTCCGGTGCTGGGGATCCAGGCGGGCTTCGTGCTGTCCGGCGCGGTCTATATCGAGATGGTGTTCCAGTGGCCCGGCGTGGGGCGGATGCTGGTCGACGCCATCCTTAAACGCGACATCCTGCTGGTACAGGGCGGGGTGGTGCTGGTGGCGGCGTGTTACGTGCTGTTCAACATCGCGGTCGATGTCGCGCAAAGCCTGCTTGACCCAAGGATCAAGACATGACGGCCTTTGTCGCGCTTCTGGCCCGCAACCGGCTGGCGCTGGCCGGGGGCGTCGTGCTGGTCTGTGTGGTGCTGCTGGCGCTGGCGGTGCCGGTGCTGCCGCTGGCCGATCCCGATGTCACGAACACCGCGCAACGGTTCCAGCCGCCCCTTTCACCGGGCGCGCTGCTGGGCACCGATCATCTGGGCCGGGATCTGCTGTCGCGGCTTTTGTGGGGCACGCGCCTGTCGCTGGCCGTGGGCTTTGCCGCCGCGATCGCCGCCGCAACCATCGGCGCGGCCATCGGGATCGTGGCGGGGTTCTATGGCGGGCGGACCGACAACATCATCATGCGCGGCGTCGATATGCTGATGGCGTTTCCCTATATCCTGCTGGCGCTGGCCATCGTCGCCGCGCTGGGTCCGGGATTGTTCAACGCCCTGATCGCCGTGGCGGCGGTCAATGTGCCGTTCTTCGCCCGCAACATCCGGGGCATCACCGTGGGCATCGCGCACAAGGAATTCGTCGATGCCGCCCGTCTGGCCGGGCTGTCGAACCGCCGGATCATCCTGTCCGAGATCCTGCCCAACGTGATCCCGGTCATTGTCATCGCGATGTCGACCACCATCGGCTGGATGATCCTGGAAACCGCTGGCCTGTCCTTTCTGGGGCTGGGGTCGCAACCGCCGCAGGCCGATCTGGGCTCGATGCTGGGCGAGGCGCGCTCGGCGCTGATCACCAATCCGCATACCTCCATCGTGCCGGGGGTGATGATCCTGATCATCGTCATGTCGATAAACCTGCTGGGCGACGGGGTGCGCGACGCGCTGGACCCGCGCCTGAAATCCGGCGCGCTGTCGCGCCCGATGGCCGCCACGCGGGTTGACCGGGCGCAGACACCGCCGCCGCCCAGCGGCGCGGGCCTGCTGGAGGTCGCGGCGCTGGAAACCCAGTTTCACGTCCGCAACCGCGTTTATCGCGCCGTCGGCGGTGTCGATCTGCATGTCCGCAAGGGCGAATGTCTGGGCATCATCGGCGAAAGCGGTTCGGGCAAATCCGTCACCGCGCTGTCGATCATGGGGCTGGTCGCCTCGCCCCCCGGGGTCATCACCGGCGGCGCGGCCTATTACGACGGTCACGACCTGATCGGTGCGCCCTATGGGCGGTTGCGCGACATTCGCGGGCGGTCTGTATCCTATATCTTTCAGGACCCGCTTTCGACGCTGCATCCGCTGTACCGCGTCGGCGATCAGCTGATCGAGGCGATCCGCGCCCACCGGCCCATCGGTCGCGCGGCGGGGCGGGCCAAGGCGGTGGAGCTGCTGCGTGCGGTGCGCATTCCCAACCCCGAGAAGCGCATCACCGATTTCCCGCATGAGATGTCGGGCGGCATGCGGCAACGTGTGGGGATCGCCATGGCGCTGGCCAACGATCCCGATGTGATCATCGCCGACGAGCCCACCACCGCGCTGGACGTGACGGTTCAGGCGCAGGTGCTGACGATCCTGGACGACCTGCGCCGGTCGCGCGGCCTGGCGATCATCTTCATCACCCATGATTTCGGCGTGGTCGCGCAGCTGTGTGACCGTGTGGGCGTGATGTATGCGGGCCGGATCGTCGAAGAGGGGCTGACCTCGGACATCCTGCGTGCCCCGCGCCACCCCTATACCGCGCGGCTGATGGCCTGCGTGCCCGAACTGGGCGCGGGCAAGCGGCGGCTCGAGGCGATCCCGGGCCTGCCCCCGGTGGTCGACAACCTGCCGCAGGGCTGCGCCTTTGCCGACCGCTGCCAGCAGGTGCAAGCGGCCTGCCGCCGCGCGGGTATCCCGCTGGAGCGGCATGGCACCCACGCGGTCCGGTGCCTCTATCCGGTGCCCCAAAGCCAGGAGGCCACGCCATGACGGATGCGCTGAAGCTGACGGATCTGTCCAAGACCTTTGGCGTGGGCCGGTCGCTTCTGGGGCGGCGGACCGGTGCGGTCCGGGCGGTTCATCCGATCACGCTGTCGGTGCCGCAGGGGCAGACATTGGGCATCGTGGGGGAATCGGGCTGCGGAAAGTCGACGCTGGCCCGGATGCTGGTGGGGTTGCTGGAGCCCACGACCGGCCGGATCGAAATCGACGGCGCGGTTCTGGACAATGCCGACCCCGCCGATTTCGGCAAGCGCATCCAATACGTGTTTCAGGACCCGATCGCGTCGCTGAACCCGCGCAAGACCATCCGTCAGATCATGGAGGCGCCGCTGAAGCGGCTGCACCGCATGTCCGCGGCGGATCGGCGCCAGCGTATATTGGAGATCTTCGAAAGCGTGAACCTGCGGCCGGAATTCCTGGACCGGTACCCGCATGAATTCTCGGGCGGGCAGGCGCAGCGGATCGGAATCGCCCGGACGTTGGCGGCCAATGCGCGCATCCTGATTCTGGACGAGCCGGTCTCGGCGCTGGATGTTTCGGTGCAGGCGCAGGTGCTGAATCTGCTGGCGGATCTCAGGACGGAATTCGACCTGACCTATCTGTTCATCAGCCACGACCTTGCGGTGGTCGAGGCCGTCAGCGACCGGATCGCGGTGCTGTATTTCGGCTCGGTCGTCGAAATCGGCCCGGCGGCACAGATCTTCGCGGCGCCCAAACACCCCTATACCCGGTTGCTGGCCGACAGCGCGCCGGTGGTCGGCCGACCCCTTGTCGCGCCCGAGGCCGAGGGCGCCGAGCTGCCCGATCCGCTGAACCCGCCGCGCGGTTGCGCCTTTGCCGCGCGCTGCCCCAGGGCGGTGGATCAGTGCCGGACACAGGTGCCACGCCTGTCCCCGGCGGGCGCTGGGGCCGAAGTGGCATGTTTCCGCCCAGTCAACGTGCCGGAACACCCTATGTCCCGTTAACTAAAACGAAAAATGCTCTGGCGTCGTGGGGCGCGCATGCCGGATCCGCGCAGGATCGGTCACAAACTCGCGAAAATGTCAGAACAAAGTGGCAGTCTTGCCACATTCTGCATTTGCACAAAATATTGCATTCGTTAAAGTGAATGAAATCTTTCGAAGAATCCGTTTAACGGTCGTTCCGCTCTCGTCTTGAATAGTGTCGTAAAATGATCTCGTTTGTGCCCAAGAAAGAACATTTCGACCGATGAAAACCACAACATCGTAACCATTAACGGAATATTAACATGTCTACCGATATCTCTGAGCTGAAAAACGTCGCTGGCTTCATTGGCGCATGCCTTGTCGACAGTGAAAGCGGTCTGATGCTGGCGGCCGAGCAGGGCAACGCCAAGTTCGACCTGGAAGCAGCCGGTGCTGCAAACACCGAAGTCGTTCGCGCCAAGAATGCCGCGATGAAGGCCTTGGGCCTGGACGATCACATCGAAGATATCCTGATCACCCTGGGTACCCAGCTGCACCTGATCCGCCCGCTGGCGTCGAACCCGGCCGTCTTCGTCTACCTGGCCGTCGACCGCAAGACCGCCAACCTGGGTATGGCGCGCCTGAGCGTGAAGCAGGTCGAAGGCAAGCTGAAAGTCTAAGCCTTTCTGATATTCCTTGTGGCCCGGCCCCGACGGCCGGGCCACAAAAAAACGTTTTGTATCACGAGTAACAGCAGGTCATCTCTGGGTTCGAGGGGCTTCTGCTGCAGCGGAGGCGCCACCTATGACATCGGATGAGTCCGTCCAGAAGAATCACGGCGAGGGTTTCGAAGAGCTGAACGCTTTTTGGGACGATTTGTCTGATCTTGAGGTCAAGCTTCAGGACTTTTCGGAATGCGCGCTGAGCTTTGTCGAGGATCCGCTGGAGCGTGTCCTTGAACAGATCCGCTCGTTCGAACCTTCGGTCAGCGTCATCGGTCAGATCAAGGCCGGCAAGAGCACGCTGATGAATGCGCTGGTCGGCAAGACCGATCTTCTGCCGTCGGACGTGAACCCCTGGACCTCGGTCATCACCTCTGTCCACCTCAACAGCCGCTACCGCCCGCCGAACACCCGGGCGCTGTTCCGCTTTTTCGACCAGCATGAATGGGACCGCCTGGTGGCAACCGGCGGCCGTCTGGGCGAAATGGCCGATCGCGCGGGCTTCGAGACCGAAGTCGAAGAGGTGCGCGCGCAGGTCACCGAGATGCGCCAGACCACCGAAGAGCGTCTGGGCGACGAATTCAACACGCTGATCGGCAGCAGCCACGCCTATCCCGAGATCGAGAAGGACACCGTCGACCGCTATATCTGCTATGGCGATCCCGACGAACTGGCCGAGGGCGCAGACGAAGGCGTCTATGCCGATCTGACGAAATCGGCGGACCTGTATCTGGATCTGCCGGGCTTCCCGCAAGGTCTGTGCCTGCGCGATACGCCGGGCGTGAACGACACCTTCATGATGCGTGAACAGATCACGCTGAACGCCATCTCGGACAGCCGTGTCTGTGTTGTCGTCCTGTCGGCGCATCAGGCGCTGTCGACGATGGACGTGGCCCTGTTGCGGATCATCTGCAGCGTCGAGGCGCGCGATGTCCTGATCTTCGTCAACCGGATCGACGAACTGCCCGATCCCGTGGGCGAGCAGGCCAAGATCCGTAGCTCGATCAGCCGCACGCTGAACCATCTGGGTGTCGGCGACGATATCGAAATCCTGTTCGGTAGCGGCTATTGGGCCAATTGCGCGCTGGGCGATATCGACGCGATGATGCCCGCCAGCAAGGCGTCGCTGGAACGCATGAACGACGGCACCGACCTGGCCACGCCCGAGGCGCTGCGCCAGGCCGCGATGGAGGCATCGGGCATCCCCGCGCTGCACCGGGCCATCGCCAATCGCGTTGTCCACGGCCAAGGCCTGGCATTCCTGCGCGACATCGAGACCCAGATCGAAAACATCCTGAGCATGAGCGAGACCGTCGAAAACGTCGCCGCGCGCCGGGATGCCGATCAGTTCGAGTTCACCTTCACCTCGGCCGAGCTGTCGCTGAAGCTGGCCGATATCCGTGACAAGGCGCTGGGCGATTTCGACACCCGTGCGGGCGAGGTGCGCGCGCATCTGCGCGAGCGGCTGGAGCGGGCACAGATGACCTTCGTCGCCTCGGCGGTGGAGGCGCTGCAATCGCATCTGGAAACCTTTGGCGAAACCGGGTCGTGGGACCACGATCCGACCAGCCTGCGGATGATGATGAAAACCGGGTTCAACGCGGCCTGCGCCAAGCTGCGCCGCGAGGGGGAATCGGCGTTCGATCAGATCGTCGAGGACGTTCAGGACCTGTTGCAGAGCGAAATGGGTGTCTTCCGCGAAGGCGCCAGCATCGAGTTCCCGGAACAGGCGCAGCACAAGCCGCCGACCGTCCTGGCGCGGACGCTGTCGCTGGACCTGCAGGGGACCTGGTGGCGGAAATTCTGGCGGTTCGGCAAGAAGAATGCGGCCGAGAAGCGGTATCGCGAGGTGATCATCTCCGAGACCACGCCGCTGATCGAGGACCTGCTGAACGACTTTTTCGATCCGGCAATCGCCAACACGCGCGAGGTGATCGAGAACTTCGCGATGGATCAGTCCATGTTCTGCAAGGCGATCCTTGAAAGTTTTGAAAATAAAGAAAAAACGGGCAGTGACTGGGGTGCACAACTAGGGAAGCTGTCGGCATGAAAAGACCTGAAGGAACCACGAAAGCAGATCCGTCTTCGGCAAAACGCAAGCCACGCGTCCTGATCGCCGGAGAGTTCAGCGCCGGCAAGACGCAGTTGATCAACGGCCTTCTGGGTCAGATGATCCTGCCGTCGAACGTGACATCGACCGCATTGCCGCCGGTGTGGATCATGCAGGGCGGGGATGCGAAATCCGCTGTCGATCTGGATGGCCAGGTGCAGGAACGCGACGGGTTCGACGGTATCTCTGTGTCCGAAACCCTGTATTGCATGCTGGGGTCGGGCTCCGATTTCCTGGACACGGTCGAGCTGATCGACACCCCCGGCAACTCGGACCCCAACATCCCTTCGGAATGCTGGGAGCGGATGCTGGACTATGCCGATGTGGTGGTGTGGTGCACGAATGCCACCCAGGCGTGGCGTCAGAGCGAGAAGGCGGTCTGGGACGAGATGCCCGGCCATCTGCGCGCCAACGCGACCCTGCTGATCACCCATGCGGACCGTCTGCCCGATACCCGCGCCCGTGACCGCGTGCTGCGCCGGACGAAGCGCGAGGCCGGAAAGTATTTCGACCATTTCATGCTGGCGTCGCTGCTGGATACCGATGATCTGGCCACGGTGCGTGCGCATATCCTGGAGATGGCCGAAACGCTGGACGCCTTCCCCGGTGCCCGCAACGATACCGTCAAGACCTTTGCCGAGGCATCGCGCAAGCGGGCCGTGCAGGCCGACGCAACGCCGGTAAAGCCGCGCCGTGTCAGCGCCGCCCGCCGCAAGGCCGACGAGGCCGAGGCGCAGGACGCGCCCGAAGCGCAGACCGAAGAGGTCGCCGCGACGCCCGAGGCCGAAGCGCCGAAAGATGCGCCTGCCGCGCCGCTTGTGCTGACCGCGCCCGCGTCCGAGGTCGGGGAAGAAGCCGTCCGCACGGCCACCATCCTTGCGCTGAACCCCGCGGGCGCCGATCTGTCCGACGCGGCCGGCAAGGGTCCGTCCGGCGGCAAGGCGCGTGCCCTGTGGGCTGAAATTTCCGATGGTGTGGACGTGACCGACGCCCAGGCCCTGTTGTCTTGTGTAGAGCGTTTCATCGACCAGCTCGATGAGGCGGATGTTTCCCTGGAAGACGATTCCGACGAGGACGATGCCGAAGTTGGCTCGGTCCATGATCAGATCCAGAGTTTAGTGAGTAGGAGTCAGGTATGAAGATTGCGCCGAAGCAGCGCCAGGAACTGGATTTCCTGCGCGACACACTCGAGAACCTCGAAAAATTCGCCGGCCGCGATACTCGTCAGAACTTCCGCGATCTGCGTGAACGTCTGGACAACTGGGCCGCGCGCGTTGCCGTGATCGGACAGGTGAAGGCCGGGAAATCGACGTTTCTGAACGCGTTCCTGCACCAGCATGATTTCCTGCCCTCGGATGTGAATCCGTGGACCTCTGTCGTGACCAACATCCGCATCAACGTGCCGACCGACCCGATCTCGGGCGCCCGGTTCGAATTCTTCGATGACAGCGACTGGGAAGAGATCGTGAACGGCGGGTCGAAGATCCGCAAGCTGACCGAACAGCTTCTGCCGGGTTTCGACACCGAGGTTCTGCGCCAGCAAAGCGCCGAGATGCGCGACCGGGCCGAACGCCGTTTGGGCAAGCATTTCAAGACCCTGCTGGGCACCCATCACGATTACGACTTTCTGTCGCCCGACCTGCTGAAACGCTATGTCTGCGCCGGCCCCGGCTCGCATGACGGGCTGGCGCGGGAATCCCTTGGCCGGTATGCGGCCTTGACCAAGGTGGCCAATGTCTACATGCGGCTGCCGGAATTCCAGGTGCCGACGATCCTGACCGATACGCCCGGCGTGAACGACCCGTTCCTGGTGCGTGACGAATTCACTTGCCGCAGCCTGGACCATTCGGACGCCTTTATCGTGGTGCTGTCGGCGCATCAGCCGCTGACGGATGTCGATGTCGCGCTGATCCGGATCCTGGCCAAGCAGGATTCGAAAGAGGTGATGATCTTCGTCAACCGCATCGACGAGCTGGACAATTACAGCGTCGAGCTGCCGCGCGTGATGAGCGACGTGGAAAACCGGCTGAAGGCCGCGATCCCGGACATCGATTTCACCCTGCTGGCGGGCAGCGGCTACATGGCCGATCTGGCCATGCGCACCGATCCTGAATCCGAGGCCGAAATCCGTGAGCTGGACAGCCCCGAGCTGCACCGCTTCCTGGAGGCGACCTATCGGCAGGTGCCCGAAGATCCCCGTGACCGTCTGATTCTGGCGTCGGGCCTGCACGAGGTGAAATCCGCCCTGTCGACGCTGATCGACGAGGGTCTGGGCAGCCGCCATCTGGACCAGTTCCGCAGCGACATCCGCGCCGAGCTGAACGCGGTGCAATTCGTGACCAAGCGCGAGCGGGATTCGTTGCAGCAGCAGGTCGAAAGCGTGAACAGCGAAGTCGCGGCCATGGTCGTGGAAGAGATGGAAAGCGAGATCGCGGACATCCAGTCGGTTCAGGCCAATCTGGAATCGAACCTGGAAAACGCGAACCAGCAGATCGAAAAGGTCCTGAACAAATACTGGTCCAAGCTCGAGGCGAAGCTGGTCTTTCACATCGAAACCTTCGTCGACGAACAGAAACCGGTGTTCGAGGAACGTGTGTTCCGGTCGAATGTCACCGGCAGCAACGGCAACACGCTGGATATCAGCACCTTGCCGCTTCAGGGCCGGATGGAAAAGGAAGTGGTGCAAAGCTATGCCAAGTCGCGCGCGTCCATTGACGTGCCGCTGAGCAACTGCATCGAAGCCTGCCGGCAGGAGATCAAGGAGCATTTCGACGATGCGCTGGAAAACATCTCGCTCGATGACCTGCCGTTCGATGGCTTCAACTCGACGCTGACCCTGGCCAAGCAGACGCTGCGCGTCGATCTGGTCAGCGGGCGCGGCTGGGCGTTCTGGCGTCAGAAATCGATCGATGTCGACAAGTCCATCGCGGCGCTGCGCAGCATCGCGGCACTGGAACTGCGTCCGCCGATCGAAAAGATCCTGTCGGCCTATAACGAGGCGCAGGTCGAACGCGCCAGCGCCGGTCTGGCCCGGATCCAGACCATGCTGCGGATGGTCGAGGTCGGCCTGACCGAGCGGACGCACCGCCTGAAGCAGACCAAGGCCGAGTTCGAGCAGATCGCCAAGGATCCCCAGATGCAGCAGCGGATGGTGTACCGGATCCAGAGCCAAATGGAGGTGCTGGAACGGCGCCTGCTGAACCTCTCTGCCATGGACAGCGCCATCGCCCGGTCCGACATGTTGGACGCCAAGGTCGCATAGGAAATTCGTTATGAAATCTGAATGCTATGATCTTGGTGCCGAGATGGGTACGAAGCCAGTTCGTGTCGTCATCTGCGGCGAGGTCAGCTCTGGCAAGTCGACTGTCCTGAACGCGTTCCTGCGGGACAATGCGCTGCCGGACAACCTGGGCAGCGCGGTGCGCCCGGTCGTCTATTTGCGTCAGGGCGCGGCCAGTGACGTCGATGTCACCTATGCCGATGGTCAGAAGGGCAAGCTGGACAAGGCCGAGGATGTCCAGATGTTGCGCGGCGCGCAGCAGATCAGCCTGCTGTCGGACCAACCGCATCTGAACGGCCTTGAATTGATCGAGGTCCCGTTTACCAAGGCCGAGGAACTGACGCCGGATCAATTGGATCTGGTCGGGTCGGCGGATGTGATCGTCTGGGTGACGATCTCGTCTCAGGCCTGGCGGCTTACGGAAAAATCCATTGTAGAAGCCCTTGGTTCGGCACGGCCGGACCACGGCATCCTTGTATTGACCAGAGGTGATAAGATCCGAAACGATAATGACCGTGACAAGCTGCTGTCGCGCGTGAAGCGCGAAACCAGCGATTTCTTTCAGCACCACATGTTCGTCGGCGGATCCGGCAGCCAGATCGAAAAGGCCGGGAAGTCGGACAAGATCTGGCAGGCCATCGGCGGCGCGAAATTGGCCGCGCTGCTGGGCGGCTATGTGACGGAACCCGCCCCGGCCGAGGCCGAGGTCACCGAACAGGGGGCCGACGGGTCGAACATCGTGAAGATGGACCGCTACAAGAAACCGGCCAGCGAAGAGACCCCGGAACAGACCGCCGAAGCGCCGGTCGACACCGCAGCGGACCCGGCGCCCGCCGTCGCCGAAGAACCCACCGTATCGGCAGAGCCGGTTGTGGAAGAGCCGACGGTTGCGGAAGAGCCGATTGTGGATGAACCGGCAGCCGTGGAAGAAACGGCCGTTGCCGCAGAACCGGCCCCTGCCGAAGACGTCGCGCCGGCCGCCGAAACGGACGCGCCCGAACAGGGCGGCGACCTGGTTTCCACGCTGCGCTCGCTGGTCGAAAACATCGCGCACAGCGCCTGTTCGGGCTTTGTGCCCAATGCCAGAAAAGGCGAATGTGTGGTGCTTTCGGGTGACAGCGACCGGGCCGAGGCCGCGGCGAAAGCCTGCTGCGCGTCCTGCGATATCCTGGTGCAGGCCTATGCCCCCGATACCGGCATGTTCGAAGCCTGTGCGATTTTCAGCGACGAAAATGTCCTTATTTTTCAGGATATTGCTGATGTTGGCCTGTTGTTCATCATGGGCGACAAGAAAAGCCTGAACATCGGAATCGCGCAACGCACCATGGACCGCCTGGCGGCGGCGTGTCAGGCGGCCTCTGCCTGACTGTTTCCCTGAGCGATTATCACTGTTGCAGACTCGTGCATTGTTAAGAGCCTGCGCTCCGTTATCCTTAACGTGCTGTCTCCGGTGTGAGGCGGCTTTTCAGGTGGGGATATTGGTGGATGGCGTCGAACTGGACACAGATGGGTGGCGAATTTTGGGGGCCATGGGTCCTGCATGATGGCAGGGGCTGTCCCGTCCCCGCCGGAACCATCGTCGAGGTGGTGTCCGAAGACCGGTTCGGCTTTGCGATGCGCACGATCTCGACCGTGACCGGCGGCAGCTATTCGTCCTGGAACTGGGACCATTTCCCCGAGTTGAAGCGCATCATCCGCTATCGCGAGAAGAAGCCCAAGGGCTTGCAAATCCTGGAAGAACAGCTTGTCGTCGACGACGCCCCGGTTGCGCCCAGCCGGCCCAAGGACGTGACGCCGCCCGCGCTGCGGTGATCGAGCGGCTTGTGAAGCGCATCAATGCCTTCTAACATCCCCGCTTGCAGGGGAGTCCCGCCCAGGGGACTGAGAGGCTGACGCGGATGGCAACCATCCGGGTGAGGCGACCCTTTGAACCTGACCCAGTTGACACTGGCGTAGGAAGCTGAGGGCGCGTTGCGGGTTTCCGCCTTTGCGATCCCGGCTGAAGGGCGCGTTGCCGCGTCCCGGCCACCTTCCCCCGCCCGGTTCGTCTTTGCTGTGTCGTGAACGCGAAGGATAGCAGATGGGCCTGTCCCCCTTTGGACGACTGCCGCAACCTTGTCGCCGTGCCTGCCGGATGGGCGCATGATCACCGTTGCGGGCGCCGGTGTTGCGGGCCTTGCCTGTGCCTATGAACTGGCGCGGGCGGGCGCACAGGTCACCGTGTTCGAGGCCAGCGCGGCAACTGGCGACGCCGCCGCGTCCTGGTGGGCAGGCGGCATGCTGGCCCCCTGGTGCGAGGGCGAGACCGCCGACCCCGAGGTCGTGCGCCTGGGCACCGGCGCAATCGACTGGTGGGCGGGGATCACGCCGGTCACGCGGCGCGGAACGCTGGTTCTGACGCCCCCACGCGACCGGTCCGAGCTGGACCGTTTCGCCCGCCGCACCCAGCGCCACCAATGGCTGAATGGTGCGGAAATCGCACAGCTTGAACCCGCGTTGCAGGGCCGGTTCCAGCGCGGGCTGTTCTTCCGGGACGAGGCGCATCTGAACCCGCGACGCGCGCTTGCCGATCTGGCCGCGGCCGCGCGCGCATCGGGGGTCGAGATCCGCTATGGCACCCCGGCGCCCGACCGGGTCGATGTCGATTGCCGGGGAATGGCGGCGGAATTGACCGGGCTGCGTGCGGTGCGCGGGGAAATGGCCGTGATCGACGCGCCGGGGGTCGAGATCACGCGCACCCTGCGGCTGTTGCATCCGCGCATCCCGCTTTACCTGGTGCCGCGCGGAAACGGCCGGTTCATGATCGGGGCGACGATGGTGGAAAGCGCCGCGCGCCATCCGGTCACGCTGCGCTCGATGCTGGAACTGCTGGGCGCGGCCTTTGCGCTGCATCCCGCCCTGGCCGAGGCCAGCGTGATCGAAACCGGCGTCGGCCTGCGCCCGGCTTTTGCCGACAACCTGCCGCGCCTGACACGGGTCGGCGCGACCTATCACCTGAATGGGCTGTATCGCCACGGGTTTCTGCTGGCCCCCGCCCTGGCGGGCCAGCTTGCCCGGACCATGAGCAAGGAGACTGTCGATGAAGATCCTGGTCAATGCTGAACCGCGCGACATCCGCGCCACCAACCTGGCCGATGCCTTGCCCGAGCTGGGCTTTGACAGCCCCGCTATCGCCACCGCGCTGAACGGGGATTTCATCCCGCGCGCCGAGCGGGCCGCAACCGCCTTGGGCGAGGGCGACCGGCTGGAGGTTCTGGCGCCGATGCAGGGGGGCTGAGCGATGGATCTTTACGGAACCGAATTGTCGTCGCGGCTGCTGCTGGGCAGCGCGCAATACCCCTCGCCGGCGCATCTGGTCGATGCGATCTCCGCCAGCGGGTGCCAGATCGTGACGGTCAGCCTGCGGCGTGAAACCGCGTCGGGCACCGGTGCGGGGTTCTGGGACCTGCTGCGCGAAACCGGCGTGCGGATCCTGCCCAACACCGCCGGATGCCACACGGCGGCCGAGGCCGTCACGACCGCGCGCATGGCCCGCGAGATTTTCGCGACCGACTGGATCAAGCTCGAGGTGATCGGCCATTCCGACACGTTGCAGCCCGATGTCTTTGGCCTGGTCGAGGCCGCCCGGACCCTGAGCGACGAGGGGTTTCAGGTCTTTCCCTATACGACCGACGATCTGATCGTCGGCGAGCGGCTTCTGGATGCGGGTTGCGATGTGCTGATGCCGTGGGGGGCGCCCATCGGTTCGGCGCAGGGGTTGCGCAACCCCGATGCGCTTCGGTCCATGCGGGCGCATTTCCCCGGCGTGCCGCTGATCGTGGATGCCGGGATCGGGCGCCCGTCGGATGCGGCCATGGCGATGGAGCTGGGCTTTGACGCCGTGCTTTTGAACACCGCCGTCGCGCGGGCCGGCGATCCGGTCGGCATGGCCCGCGCCATGGCCCTGGCGGTTCAGGCGGGGCGGGCCGGGTTCGAGGCCGACCCGATCGAACGCCGCGACATGGCGGTGCCATCCACCCCGGTGCTGGGCTTGGCAGAGCTGTGACGATGGAGCGGTTCTATCCCATCGTGGGGGATGTGGATCTGCTGGCGCGGATCGTCCCGCAGGGCGTGCGGCTGGTCCAGTTGCGACTGAAGGATTGCGACGATGCGCAGATCCGGGATCAGGTGGACCGGGCGCGCGCGATCTGCGCGCAGCATGACGCCCAGCTGATCGTCAACGATTACTGGCAGGTGGCGCTGGATCTGGGTTGCGATTTCGTCCATCTGGGGCAAGAGGATCTGGACACCGCCGATATTCCCGCGCTGCGCCGTGCGGGGGTGCGGTTCGGTCTGTCGACCCACGACACAGCCGAGCTGGACCGCGCGTTGGGCTTCGATCCGGCCTATGTCGCGCTGGGGCCGGTCTATCCGACCTTGTTGAAAAAGATGAAATGGGGGCCGCAGGGGCTGGACCGGGTCAGCGACTGGAAACGCCGCGCCGGGGCTGTGCCGCTGGTGGCGATCGGCGGGCTGACGCCCGCGCGCGCGCCCGGTGTCCTGAGGGCCGGGGCCGACAGTGTGGCGGTCGTCACCGACCTGATACAGGCGGACGACCCCGCCGCGCGCACGCGCGAATGGCTGAAGGTTTGCGCATGACGGACCGCTATATCCGCCAGATGGCCGTGCCGGGGGTCGGTGCCACGGGCCAGGCGCGGCTGGCCGGGGCGCATGTGGTCGTCATTGGGGCCGGGGGGCTGGGCTGTCCGGTGCTGCAATACCTGGCAGGGGCCGGGGTGGGGCGGATCACGCTGGTCGATCCCGATACGGTCGAGGAAAGCAATCTGCACCGGCAGCCGCTCTACCGCATGGCCGATCTTGGCCGGCCCAAGGCCGAGGCCGCGCGCGACGCGGTGCTTGCGCGCAACCCCGGCATCACGGTCGAGGCACAGGTCGCCGCGCTGACCCCGCTGACGGCGCCACGGCTGGTCGATGCGGCCGATGTGGTGGTGGATGCGGCGGACAGTTTCGCGGTGTCCTATACCCTGTCGGATGCCTGTCTGGCGGCCCGAACGCCGCTGATATCGGCCAGCGTGCTGGGACAGGCGGGGTATATCGGCGGCTATTGCGGGACGGCGCCATCGCTGCGCGCGGTCTTTCCCGAACCGCCCGCAACCGGGGCGACCTGTACCACCGCCGGGGTGCTGGGGCCAGTGGTGGGGATGTTCGGCACGTTGCAGGCGCAGATGGCGCTTCGGGTGTTGCTGGGCGACGGGGCGGCGGTGCTGGGCCGGATGATCACCGCCGATCTGGCCGACATGCGGTTCGGCGGCTTTGCGTTTCTGGGCAGCCCCGAACCGGCCGAGGCCATTCCGTTCATCGCCCGGCAGATGCTGCGCGACGACGATCTGGTGATCGATCTGCGCGGCACGGACGAGGTGGCGCAGCCGCTGACCACAGGGGCCCTGCGCATGGGGGCTGCCGATCTGCGCCACTGGCAACCGCCGCGCGACCGGCGTCTGGTGCTGTGTTGCCAGTCGGGCCTGCGCGCCTGGCAGGCGGCGGACGATCTGAGCGCGCGGGGCTGTGGCGATCTTGCGCTTCTGGCCGTCAGCGCCGGTTGAACGCAATCGGGCCGGGCCGGGGATACCGGTCCGGCCCGCGCCGTTGAAGCCCCTTAGTCGGGCGGTCAGAATTCCCGCGTGATCGCCAGCGAGATCTCGCGCCCGCTGCCATAGGAACAGACATATTCCGTCTGGCACCCGGTCACGTGGCGCTTGTCGGCAAGGTTGGTGATCGCCAGATCTGCGGTCAGACCGTCGCCGAACGCATAGGACGCGCTCAGATCCACCAGGGTGAAACTGTCCACTTTCAGCGTGTTGGCGGCGTTGGCGAAGGACGCGCTTTGGTGGCGCAGCCCCGCGCCCAGCGTCAGACCGTTGCCGAACTCATAGAACGCGGCCAGCGCGGCCTCGAAATCCGGTGTCAGGGTGGGGGTGTTGCCGATCAGGCTGGCATCGGAGTCGGCCCGGATCTCGACATCGGTCCAGGTCGCCGCCCCGCGCAGGCTCAGGCCATTGTCGAACGCATAGCGCCCCTCCAGCTCCACGCCGGTCGAGCGGACCTTGCCGATCTGGTCATAGCCGGTGAAGAAATTGCCGGTCTGCACATTCTCGCGGTCGATCTGGAACGCCGCCGCGGTCAGCCAGAAATTGCCCCCGCCCGGCATCCATTTCACGCCGACCTCCCACTGATCGCCGCTTTCGGGTTCGGTGATCCCATCGGCGGGCGATACGATGATCGGGTCGAAAAAGGTCGAATAGGTCAGATAGGGCGTGACGCCATTGTCGAACGCATAGGCCAGCGCGGCGCGGCCCGATGTGGCGTTGTCGTCGCGGTCGAAGCCGCTGGCGCCGTCCTGATCGGTCTGCACCCAGTCATGGCGCAGGTTCCCGGTGGCGATCCAGCCCTGGCCGAAACGCACCTGGTCTTGCACGTAAAGCCCGATCTGGTTCTGCGTGGTCGTCGCATCCTGATAGGGGGCGAACAGCACCGGCGTGCCGGGGTCGGTCACATTGGCCACGGCATTGCTGCCAAAGCCCGATTGCTGCACCTCGTCGATCACATAGCGGCGCATGTCCAGCCCCACCAGCAGATCATGGCTCACGCCCGCGCCGCCATCGATGGTGCCGTAATAGCGCAGGTCCGCCTGCGCGGTACGGGTGCGGGTTTCGTGGTGAAACGCGATCAGGCTCAGGCTGCCATCGGCATCCGTCGGCGTGGTTGCATAACCGGCGTAACCATAGGGATAGTAATAGCTTTCCTGAAGATCCGCATAGCCCAGCCGGCCGATCCCGGTGAACTTGAACCCGTTGTCGAACGCATGTTCGACAATCGCCGAAACCGTCGCCTGCTTGCGCTCGTAATCGTCCCAGTCGGGGTCCGAGAAATTGGCGTCATCGTCGATATAGCCGAACTCGGCGGTTCTTTCGACCGTGCCGTAATAGGGCAGGAAGGTCGACCCGTTATGCTTTTCGCTGGCCCGATGCAGGTTGGCCAGCAGGGTGATTTCCGTGCCGCCCTGAGTGGCGAATTTGAACGACGGCGCCAGGGTGCCGCGCAGCCCCTCGTTCAGGTCGTCGTATTTCTGGCCGCCTTCCAGCCGCCCGGTCACGCGCCAGGCCCGGTTTTCGTCCAGATCCTCGCCCAGGTCGAACTCCAGCCAGCCCGCGCCCGCGTCGTTCACCCCCAGGCTGGTCTCGCCCACATGCCCGCCGGGCCGTTTCGAGACATAGTTGACCAGCCCGCCCGGGTTCGATCCGCCGTAAAGCGCCGACGAGGCGCCGCGCAGCACCTCGATCCGCTGCAGCGTATAGGGGTCGATATAGAAAGAGCCGAAGGCAAAGGACAGGTTCTGCGCATTGTCCAGATAGGTGCCCGTCTGATCGGCCTGAAACCCGCGGATGCGCAGCCAGTCGTAATCGCTGTCATCGCCGAAGACATCGGTGGTCACCCCGGCGGTATAGCGCAGCGCCTCGGACGCGCGGTTGGCGCCGAACGCCTCGATCCCCTCGCGGCCCAGGACAGAGACCGATTGCGGCACCTCCGACAGCAGCACCGGCACTTTCGAGCCGGTCGCGGTGGGCGGGTTCGTCTGGTCGCCCTCGACCGCGGTGTTCGAATCCTCGAACGTTTCCAGCACCAGCGTGCCCAGATCGTAGGTGTCCTGCGCCCGCGCCTGATACGGCAGGGCGGTGCCCGTCAGCAGCAGCGCCATCGCGGTCGGTTTCAGATGTCGCGTCTCGTGGAATGCCACGTGTTCGCCCCCTTGTTGTTCGAATGGATGTCGCGGGCGCGGCTGGCACGAAACCCTCTGGCTGCCCGATCTAGGATGGCCTCAGGTACGAAGCGCGCGCGCGATCTGTCTTGGATCATCGGCCCGGGCGGTCGGCCCGGTGTTCGATCATCCAAGATTTCGGGGTCTGGCCGGTCTGCGCCTTGAAAACCCGGTTGAAATGGGCCTGATCGGCAAAGCCGCAGATATCTGCGATCTCGGCCAGCACGGCGCCCTGCCGCATCAGGTTCTGTGCCTGATGACAGCGCAGGCCAAGCACCCAGCGATAGGGCGACTGCCCGGTTTCGGCGCGGAAACGCAGGTTGAAATTGGTGCGCGACATGCCGGCGACCGCCGCCAGGGTGTCCACCGAAAGCTTGTCATGCAGGTTCGTTTCCGCGTGATGGCGCACCGCCGCGATCCAGTCGGGCGGCGCGGTATCGGCCAGGGTCGTCGCGCCGGGGGCCTCGTGCAGAAGCTCCAGCAGGATCAGATGCGCCAGGCGTTGGGCGTGGTCGGGATCGCGATGCGGCGCCAGGCACTCCCGCGCCAGCAGCTCTGCCAGCGACGCGATGGGCCCGATTTCGGTCAGGAACACCGGCGCGGCGACGGCGGCGGCACTTTCGGACAGGCTGCGCAGCATCGGGCGGGTGATGTGAATGTCCAGATGCGCCAGATCGCCGGGCTGGTCGACCCGGCTCCAAAGCTCCACCCCGGCGGGGATGAAACAAGCCACGGCCGGTTGCCCGGCGCTCTGGCGGTCCAGCGCAAGACGCAGCCGGGCGCCGTTCATCATCACCACCACGCGGGGATGCATCGACACATACCGCCCGCTGGCCCCGGTCTGGGCATGCACCTGCCAATAGTCCACGGTCATGCCGTCGAAGACCAGGTTGCACAGCGGACCGGCCAGATCGAAGCCGCGCACAGCGGCGTACATTTTGGGATGAAACCCCATGACAGTTTCCCACCTGACAGTTTTTGGACGATCGAACCAGGTGGGTGAGTCTTGTCTTGACCTGCCTGCCTTGGGGTGAAAGGCACCCGCAAACTAGCCTTTTGAACGGAGAGAGTCGATATGCTGCGGGTCTTGTTGTTCTGGGTTCTGGGGGCGATGGCGCCCCTGGCCGCCGGGGCGCAGCAGGTCGAGATCGCCCATCGCTGGGGCGTTACCCGTATCGAGCACCCCCCGAAGCGGATCGTGACGCTGTCCTTCAACGGTGCCGACAACTGGCTGGCCATCGGGGTCCGGCCCGTGGCCTATCGCGTGTGGTATGGCGGCGATGACACCGGGCTGTGGCCCTGGGCGGCGGGGCGGATTGGCAACGGCATTCAGCTGCGCGGTGAGATCGACATGGAGGCCGTGGCCCGTCTGGAACCCGACCTGATCGAGGCGATGTATTCCGGCCTGACCGAGGCGCAATATCGCAGCCTGTCGCGTTTCGCGCCCGTTTTGCCGCCGCTGCCGGGCGTATCGGATTTCGGCCATGACTGGGCCGAGATGCTGACCACCTTCGGTCGGGCCGCGGGACGGCAGGAGCAGGCGGCAGCGGTCGTCGCGGACCTGCGTGCCCGGATCGCCCGCGGCGCCGCGCCGCAATGGGCGGGCAAGACCGCCACGCTGGCGCTTGCGCAGGGGCCGATGGTTCTGTTTCCGCGCGACCCCAGAATGAAGCTCTTGTCGGATCTGGGCTTCCGGCCGCCCGATGCGCTGCGGGCGCTGGATCTGGGCGGGTTCTATGCCGCGCTCGATCCCGAAACCATCGCGCCGCTGGATGCGGATCTGTTGCTGTGGCTGGATTTCGGCGGTGGTGTCGGCCCGGTTCTGGATCACCCGATGCGGTCGGTGATGCCTGCGGCCCGTCAGGGGCGCGAGCTTGTGGCGCCGCCCGATGTCAGCGCCGCGCTCAGCTATGGCTCGGCCCTGTCGCTGGAGCACGCGCTGACATGGTTGACCGCCGCAATCCCGGCGGCGCTGGATGGCGATCCCCGCACACCCGCCCCTTCGGCACAGGCGGCGGGCCTGACCGCGGACACCGGCACGGGGGCCGGGGAATGAGGGCGGTGGGCGCTTTGCTGGCGATGCTGGTCATCGCGTCGCTGCTGATCGGACCGGGCGGTCTGGTGGTGCCCTTTGTCGCGCCGACGGGGCGCGAGGCGACCGATGCCCTGTTGTTGCAGATCCGCATCCCCCGGACGCTGGCCGCCCTGCTGTCGGGCATAGCGCTGGGCGCGGCGGGGGCGGTAATTCAGGGGCTGACCCGCAACCGGCTGGCCGATCCGGGTTTGCTGGGGGTGAATTCCGGTGCCGCGCTGGCGCTGGTGGCGATGGTTGTCTGGCTGGGGCCGCTTCCGGCGGGTGCGCGGGTCGTGCCGGTTCTGGCCGGGGCGGGGCTGGTTTCGGGCGCGATCGTTCTGCTGGGCCTCAGGGCGGGGACCGGGCTGGGCCTGATCCTGGGCGGTGCGGCGCTGGCGGGGATGATGGGCGCGGGGCTGCGTGCACTTGTGCTGCTGGACCCGCTTGTGCTCGAGGCATGGCGCCGCTGGATCGTGGGATCGGTCGACCGGGTCGCGCCGGATGCGCTTTGGGCGGGGGGTGCGCTGTTCCTGCCGGGGGCGGTTCTGGCGGCGATGTGCCTGCGGCAGCTGGATGCGCTGGCCACGGGCGATGACATGGCGCGCGCCCTGGGCACGCGGGTTGTGCGGGTGCGGGTGCACGCGATGACGGCGGTGGCGCTTTTGTCGGCCAGTGCGGTGATCGTGGCCGGGCCGCTGTTGTTCGTCGGGCTGGTCGCGCCGCAGATGGCCCGACTGCGCGGCGCGGCAAACCATGCCGAACAGACCGTGCTGGCCGCGCTGATCGGCGGCGCGCTGGTCGTCGGGGCCGATATACTGGGCCGTGTCGCCATACCCGGCATCGCCATTCCGGTGGGGTTGAGCATCGCGCTGATCGGTGGCCCGGCGTTGATCTGGCAAGTGTCCCGGCGGTGGGCGATATGACCCGCCCGGCGGTGACATTCGGCCTTTGTGCCGTGATGCTGGGCCTGGCGGCGGCGCTTTTGCGCGTGGATGGCCCGTTGGGGCCGGGCGCGACGGATCGGCTGATCCTGCTGCATATCCGGCTGCCCCGGATGCTGCTGGCCGGGCTGACCGGCGCGATGCTGGGCATGGCGGGCAGCCTGCTTCAGACGGTGCTGCGCAATCCGTTGGCCACGCCCGATGTCATCGGTTTCGGCGGCGGGGCGGCGGCCGGGGTCGCGGTCAGCATCGTGACGACCGGGGGGCTGGCGCTGGTGCTGCCAGCCGCGCTGGTGGGTGGCGGGCTGAGCGCGGTGCTGGTGCTGGGCCTGACTTGGCGCAACGGGGTGCAGCCGCTGCAGCTGGTGCTGGTGGGGGTTGCGGCGAACCTGATGCTCTTTGCCCTGACCGATGTGCTGCTGTCGCTTGCGCCGGGCCTGCAGGCCGGCGAGACGGCGCGCTTTCTGACCGGCAGCTTCGCGGCGGCGCATTGGCCCGCGGTGGCCTGGGCGGCTCTGGCCTGTGCGCTGGCCGGGGCGGTGGCGCTGGCGACCGGCTTCGGCCTGTCGCGGCTGGACATGGGCGACGATCTGGCGCGCAGCCAGGGGCTGAACCCGTCCCGCCTGCGGCTGGTGGCCATCGTGCTGTCGGCGGCGCTGACATCGCTGGAGGTGGGGCAAAGCGGCCCGCTGCCCTTCGTCGCGCTGCTGGCCGGTCCGATCGCGCGCCACCTTCTTGGGGTGGGCGGCCCGGCGATCTTTCACGCGGCGCTGGTCGGGGCGGCTCTGGCGCTTGCCGCCGATCTGGCGGCGCATCTGCCTATTGGCGGCACGACCTTGCCTGCGGGGCTTTACACCAGCCTGGTGGGTGGCCCGGCCATGCTGGCGATCATCCTGATGTCAAAGGAGCGTTCGTGATGGCGCTGAGCGTATCCGGCCTGCGGCTGGCCCTGTCGGGGCGTCCGATCCTGAACGGCATCGACCTTGCCATTGCGCCGGGGCAGGTGACGGCCCTGATCGGTCCCAACGGGTCGGGCAAATCGACCCTGTTGCGCAGCATGGCGGGGCTGCAGCGCCCCGATGCCGGGCAGGTCGCTTTGAACGGTGCGCCGGTGGCGACGATCCCGCCACGCGAGTTGGCGCGCGCGCTGGCGTTTCTGCCGCAATCCCCGATCCAGCCCGAGGGCAGCACGGTGCGCAGCCTGGTCGAGCGGGGGCGCACGCCCTATCTGGGCACCTTCCGCCCGATGACGGCCGCCGACCGCCGGGCGGTCGACCGGGCCATCGCGCAGACCGGGCTGGGCGATATCGCCGACCGCCGCGCCGCGACCCTGTCCGGCGGGCAGCGCCAGCGCGCCTTCATCGCGATGACCCTGTCGCAAGAGACACCGGTGCTGCTGCTGGACGAGCCGACGACCTATCTGGACCTGCCGCATCAGATCGAGCTGCTGCGCCTTGTCCGCCGGATCAATCGCGAGATGGGGCATACCATCGTGATGGTGCTGCACGATATCAACCTGGCCTGTCGGCACGCCGATACCATCGTCGGGGTGCGCGACGGCCGCATCGTGCTGGACGGACCGGCGGCGCAGGTCATCACCCAGGACGGCCTGCGCGTGTTGTTCGCGGCGGATCTGCGGGTCATCCAGCCCGGGGCGCAGGGCGCGCCGATCGTCCTGCCGGAATGAGGGCCGCGCGCCATCGCCTGTCGCTGGGTCTTGGCCTGGCCTCGTTGTCCTTCGGCAATGCCATCCTGGTCGCGGTGCTGCTCCCCCTGTCGTTGGAACTTGGCCTGACCGAGGTCGAAGCGGGCCTGATCCTGTCGGTCGGGGCGATGATGGTGCTGCCCACGGCGCCGTTCTGGGGCGTGCTGGCCGACCGCCGGGGGCATCGCCCCGTGTTCCTGATCGGTGTCATCGGCGGCGCGCTGTCCTTTGCCGCGCTGGGGCTGCTGATGTGGCTGGGGCGCGCCGGGCTGCTGGGCGCGGGGATGCTGTTTCCGCTGCTTGTTGCAACGCGGGCCGTCTATGGCGGGGTGGCCAGCGCGGCCCAGCCCGCCGCCATCGGCTTTCTGGCCGCAGCGACCCCGGTTGCCGGCCGGTTGCGGGCGATGTCGCTGCCCGGCGTGGCCTTCGCCATTGGTGCGCTGGCCGGGGGCGCGCTGCTTTGGGGGCTGGTTACGGTTCTGGGCCTGATCGCGCCGCTATTCCTGGTGGCGGCGCTGGGGTTCCTTCCGCTTTTGGGCGGGACGTGGCCAAAGCCCGCCCCGACCGCGCCGCAGCCGGTGGCCGGGCGGGCAGGGCGCATGACGGCGCTGGTCGGGGCCGCGAGCATCGCGCTTGTCGGGGCCTGCATGGTCCAGAGCGCGCTGCCGCTGATCCTGCAGGACCGTGGCGGGTTTGGCCCCGAGCAAACGGCGCGCATGACGGCGCTGGCGGGGCTGATCGCGACGGGCGCGTCGCTGTTGGGGGTAAAGCTGGCCGCATGGTCGCGGATCTGCGCGGTCCAGGTTTCGCTTGTCGGCCTGGTGGTGGCAGCGGTGGGGCTGGGCGCGATGGGCGCGGCGCCGGGTGCTGCGGGCACGATCCTGGGGGCGGCGCTGATCGCGCTGGGGTTTGGAATGTTGACCCCCAGCCTGCAATTCCTGGTCTCGATCGGCGCGGTCTCACAGGGCCGCGCGGCGGGGCAGCTTTCGGCGGCATCGGCGGCGGCTTGGATCGTGGGGCCGACGGCGGGGCTGTACTTGGCCGCGCAGCCCGCGAAGGGGGGTGTTCTGATCGCTGCCGGGGCGTGTCTGGTGCCGCTGGCGGGCGTCCTGCTGTCGCGACGGATGCCGCGGAACCGCCCCGTGTAAGCGCGGTGGCGGCTGAGTCGGTTCAATTGCCCGTCCAAGACGTTGTTGATACGAATTTTTGCACATTATTTGTGCAATATTTACAAGAGCGAGACCTGCGACCGGCCCCGCAAATCGGTTTTGAGCGGGACGCCGCCGATATTTGCGTGCGAAACAGGCAAATGCACGCGCGTGTGGCGGTAACCACTTGAATATTCTGCGCCGCGGCACGAATTTGCTCTGATAACTCAGGAAGTTGGGGTAATTAACTTGTTCCACCCGTTTCGCGAGCATCGCCGCTGCGGCACGCGTCGCGCTGTCGTGCTGGGCCTTTTGTCATCTGCTGCCATGACGACACTGGCCACCCCCCGTATGGGACACGCGCAGACCACCACCGATACGCCCGCAACCGAACTGCCACAAGGGCAGGCGTTCTCTTATGACTGGCTGACCGAAACCATGCGCGCGGCGGCTGCACAGCCGCCGAAAGCGGCGGAAAAGGTCGGCGGGTTTCTGGCCGAATTCGACTATGACGACTATCAGCGCGTGCGGTTCCGGCGCGACAAGGTCCGCTGGGCCGAGCCCGAGAATACGCCGTTTCACCTGAACGCCTTTCATCTGGGCTGGCTGTTCAACGAACCGGTGCATCTGAACGAGGTCGTGGACGGTGTCGCGACGCCGATGCGGTTTTCGACCGACGATTTCGACTATGCCGATGTCAAGGCCGAGATCCCCGGCAATTTCGAGATGCCGGGCGTGGCCGGGTTCCGGCTGATGACGCCGTTGAACCGCGCCGACCATTTCGACGAACTGGCGGCGTTTCTGGGCGCCAGCTATTTCCGGGCGCTTGGGCGCGACACGGTCTATGGCCTGTCGGCGCGCGGGCTGGCGGTGAACACCGGCATGTCGGGCGGCGAGGAGTTTCCCCGTTTCACCGATTTCTGGCTGGACCGTCCCATGCCGGGCGCCGAAACCGTGACCGTCCATGCCGCGCTGCGGTCGCGGTCGGTGACGGGCGCCTATCGCTTCGTTTTGCGCCCCGGTGCGACGACCGTGGTGGACGTGACCGCGCGGCTGTTTTTGCGCGAGGATGTGCAGCAGCTTGGCGTTGCGCCGCTGACATCGATGTTCCTGTTCGGCGGGGCCGATCCCGGCGCGTTTGAGGATTTCCGCCCGGCGGTGCATGACAGCGACCACCTGATCCTGAACACCCGCGCGGGCGAGACCTTTGTCCGGCCGCTGGTCAATCCCGGCCGGTTGGGCAACTCCTATCTGGCGGCGGAAAACCCGGTGTCATTCGGGCTGGTCCAGCGCGAGCGCGATTTCGACCAGTACCTGGATGCACAGGCCCATTACGAACGCCGCCCGTCGCTGATGGTCGAACCTGTCGGCGACTGGGGCGAAGGCACCGTGCGCCTGCTGGAGATCCCGTCCGATCTGGAAGGCAACGACAACATCGTGGCCTATTGGGTGCCGGGCGGCGATGCCCGCAAGGGCGACAGTTTCGAGCTGTCCTATCGCCTGCATTGGGGGTTGAACCCGCCGGGCGACCGGGCGCGCGACCTGGCGCAGATCCTGCGCACCCGCGTCGGCAAGGGCGGCGTCGCCGGGGTCGAGGGCGAGACCGACCGCGTCAAGTTCGTGATCGACTTCGAAGGTGGGCTTCTGTCGGAACTTTCGCGCGAGGCGGACGTTACATCCAAAGTGACCGTCATTCGCGGCGACCTGAAACAGGCGATTTTGTCGCCCATCGAAGGGACTAGCATGTGGCGGCTTGTGATCGAAGCCGTACCGGCGGGCGAGAAGACCTCGATGGAGCTTCAGGCCGCCCTGTCCGGCTATGGCAGACTGCTGAGCGAGACATGGCTCTATCAATGGGGGACGAAATGACAGAACCGCTGCATGATGCAGGGGCCAGGACAGCCCTGAAATACGACGATCCCGAAACCTGGGCCCCGCGCGAGGCGCCGTTGGACATGCCCTGCCAGGATATCGAACCGCGGCTGCGGCTAATCGATCTGGCGCAGGTGCTGCGCCTGATCCTGCCGGGTCAGCGGATCTGACCCCAACCCGAGGTTCGGCGTGACAAGACGCTCCTACATACCGTCCGACGCCAAGACGATCTGGATACGCGCCATCGCCATCGGCTTTGCCGCTTTCGCAGCGATTGGCGCGTCGGCCCTGATTGTCGAGGCTGGCTTGCAGGACGGGTTCCAGATCTGGGACGCGCTGCGTTTCGTACTGATCCTGTTGACCACGGGCTGGCTGGCCTGGGGCGCGGCGCTTGGCCTGACCGGTCTGTTGCCGCGCCGCAAACCCGCCGCCCGCGCGGCGGGGCCGTCGGCATCGGCCACCGTGGTTCTGGTGCCGATCTGCAACGAGGATCCCGTTGCCACATTCGCGCGCATCGCCGCGATGGACCGGTCCATCCGCCAGACCGGCCAGACCTTGGATATCGTGATCTTGTCCGACACCCGCGCGCCCGAGGCGCAGGCCGCCGAACAGGCCGCGTTCCGGGTGCTGATCGCCGAAACCCGTGGCGCCGACCATATCTATTACCGCAACCGCAAGGATAACCGGGGCCGCAAGGCCGGCAATGTCGAGGATTTCATCCGCACATCGGGCGGCGCCTATGACTACGCGGTGACGCTGGACGCCGACAGCCTGATGTCGGGTGAGGCGTTGCAGCGCATGATTGCCCGCATGGATGCCGACCCCAAGCTGGGGCTGTTGCAGACCCTGCCGCAGATCACCGGCGCCCGCAGCTTCTTTGGCCGGGCGATGCAGTTCGCATCGGCCTTTCACGGGCCGGTCTTCACCCGTGGTCTGGAACGGATGCAGGGCGCGACCGGTCCCTATTGGGGGCACAACGCCATCATCCGCGTCACCGCCTTTGCCCAATCCTGCGGTCTGCCCACGCTGTCGGGCAAGCCGCCCTTTGGCGGCCATATCCTGTCGCATGACTATGTCGAGGCCGCGCTGCTGGCCCGCAACGGCTGGCGGGTCGAGGCCGACAGCACCATCGGCGGCTCGTACGAGGAAGGCCCGGAAAACATCATCGCCTATGCCAAGCGCGATCGCCGCTGGTGCCAGGGCAACCTGCAACACATGCGCCTGCTGCTGGCGCCGGGGCTGGCGGGGTGGAGCCGCTATGTCTTCGTCCAGGGCATCTTTGCCTATCTGGTGTCGGTCTTCTGGGCGGTGTTTCTGGTCACCACCGTTGCGGGCACCGTTCTGGCCCCGGAACCCGATTACTTCCCCGAGGCGTACCAGCTGTTCCCGGTTTTCCCGTCCGACCGCAGCCGCGAGATCATGGCGCTGGCGCTGGGCATCATCGGGCTGCTGATCCTGCCGAAATTCGCGATCCTGGGCGCCGCGGCGGCGCGCGGCCGCACGCAGGGCTTCGGCGGTACGGGCCGGGCATTCCTGTCGGTGGTGATCGAGATCCTGCTGACCTCGGCCCTGGCGCCGGTCATGCTGGCGTTTCAGACCAAGGCGGTTCTTCAGGTGCTGTTGCGACAGGATGGCGGCTGGCCCGCCAGCGCGCGTGGCGAAGGCGCGCTAACCCTGGTCGAGGCCGCGCGCCCGTCGCTGTGGATCGTCACGACCGGCCTGATCGCGCTGATCGCGACCTGGCATATGGCGCCCGACCTGATGCCGTGGCTCTTGCCGGTGACGGTGCCGATGATCGCGGCGCCGGTGCTGATCGCCTGGTCATCGCGCCCCGTGGGCCGCAACCATTTCCAGGTGCCGGAAGAGCGTGACATCCCCCCCGTGGTCGCGGCATTCCGCGAAATCCACGGCCGCTGGCGCCAACAGATCGACGGCACCGATGCCGTCGCCCCGATGGCCGCCGGAGCAACACATGTCGCGGCTTGATCCCCCCCGGGGCGCAGCTGTACCGCGCCCGCGCGATCCCCGGATCGACCTGTTTCGCGGCCTGCTGCTGGTGATGATCTTCGTCGATCACGTGCCGGGCAACTGGTACGAGAACCTGACCCTGCGCAACTGGGGTTTTTCCGATGCGGCCGAAAGCTTTTTCGTGATGTCGGGCATGGCGGCCGGGTTGGCCTATTCCGGCGGGGTGGTGCAATGGCGGGCCCGCGGGCTTTGGCACGGGATCGCCCCGGTCTGGAAACGGGCCTGGACGCTGTATGTCACGCATATCTTTCTGACCATGGCGGGGATCGCGATCTTTGCCATCGCGGCCGAGGCGTTTGGGCTGACCGCGCTGCTGGGCAAGAACAACCTGCGGCAGGTTTTCGAAAATACCGGCCCCGCCATCATCGGGATCGTCACGCTGGGCCATCAGATCGGCTATGTGAATATCCTGCCCGCCTATTCTGTGCTGCTGCTTGCGGCGCCCTTTGCGATCCTGCTGGCCTTGCGCGCGCCGCTTCTGCTGCTGGTGGGGGCGGTGGCGCTGTGGTTCGTGACCGGGCTGCTGCGGTTGAACATCCCCGCCTATCCCAATCCCGGCGGCTGGTTTTTCAACCCCTTTGCCTGGCAGCTGATCTTTGCCATCGGCCTGCTGACCGGGGTGGCCCTGCGTGATGGGCGACGCTTCGTGCCGGTCAATCGCGCGCTGTTCGGCCTGGCCGCGGGGTGGCTGGTGGTGGTGCTGGCCTGGCGCTATGTGCCGGGGTTCGGCCCGGCGATGAACCACGGCATGGCCAAGCTGGGGGCGCTGGGCCTGCCGTTTCACATCACGTCGCATGACAAGACCTTTCTGCCGATGCTGCGGCTTCTGCATGTGCTGGCGCTGGTCTATGTCGTGTCCTGCCTGCCGCTGATCACACGGCTCAGCGCCCATTCCCTGGCCGAGCCGTTGCGGGTGATGGGCCGTCAGGGGCTGTTGGTGTTTTCCGCCGGTGCACTGCTGTCGTTGGCGGGGCAGGCGGTTCTGGCCTATTTCGACGATGTGGCGATCCTGCCCTGGCTTTACATCCCGGCGGGCACGGTCGCGCTTTGGGGCATGGCATGGCTGGGCGACTGGAAACGGCGCAAGGCCCGCGCGCCGCAGCCCGCCGAACAGACCGTTGCGGCCCCGATCCCCCCGGTGGCGGCGGAATAGCGGGACTGCCGAAGCGGTGGGATCGCCCCGCCGCGCGCCTTGTTCACCCCCCATTCATTTACGTTTTGGTAACAGATGGGAATGCGCGCGCCCTGTTGGCCCCGCACGCGGGGACAAAGGGCATCAAAGGGGACCTGCCATCATGCTGCTTTACATCGCTTTTCTTCTGCTCTGCCTTGCTCAATTGGTGCATTTTTCCAACCATTGGTATCTGCTCAGCCTGCGTCTGAGCGAGAACGCCAAGATGGCGCGCATGCGTCGGGCGGTCGATTGGAACACCGAACCCCGCCCGCGCCGGGCCCCGAAATCCGGCGCGCTGAAAAAGCTGGGGTTCTAGGGGCCGCACGTACCAGCGGACCCGATCCGGACCGGTGATGTTTGAATGAAACATGTGATCGCCCTTGCCACCTTCGCGACGACACTCACGGTCACGCACGGCGCCCTGGCGCAGGTGCGTGAAATTCCGCGCGCGGAAATGCGCGCGACTGTCGCAATGGGAGAGGCACTGAGCGCGAGCACGATCCTGGAGGAGGTCGCCAAGATCACCCCGGGAGAACCGGTCGATGTCCGCGCCTTTGCGGCCGACCGGGCTTATTACCGGGTCCTTGTCCTGGACCCGGCGGGGCGGTTGGTCAGCGTCATCCTTGACGCCAGAACCGGAACCCCGGTGGGGCGCAATGCCCGTGTCGCCAGACAGATCCGCGAAACCGCCCGGCACGGTCCCGGCCCCGGCAGGGCAAATCCCGGCCCGGTCAGGGACAGGGCCAAGCCCGATATCGGGGGCTTTGATCGCGGCAAAGCCGGCAGCGCCACAGGTCGACAAGACCGCCCCGGTGGAAATCGCGGTCCAGACGGTCGCGATGGTCCCGGTGGCAATGGCGGGCCGGGCGGGAATGGCGGTCCCGGAGGCAATGGTGGACCGGGGGGCGGTGCTGGCGCGGGGAATGGCGGCGGCAACGCTGGCGGCAATGCCGGTGGAAACGGCAACGGCGGCGGCCGCGACAACGACAGGGGCGGCGGCAATCGTGGCGGGCGCAACAGGTAACGCCGATCCATGGGCTTCCACGCCCCGGCGCCATGCCATATTAATGCCACGCAAACCGAGTTGATCATCCGATATGCGCATCCTTGTTGCCGAAGACGACGCCGTTCTGTCCGAACAGTTGCGGGCCGCCCTGACAGCCGACGGCCACGCGGTCGATGTCGAACCCGATGGGGAAGAGGTGGCGTTCCTGGGTGCCACGGAGCCCTATGATCTGGTCGTGCTCGACTTGGGTCTGCCGACGATGGATGGCCTTGCGATCCTGAAACAGTGGCGCGCGGACCACGTCGCGCTGCCGGTTCTGATCCTGACCGCGCGCGATGGCTGGTCGGATCGGGTGCAGGGGCTGGATGCGGGCGCGGACGATTACCTGACCAAGCCGTTTCACATGCCGGAGCTGTGCGCGCGGGTGCGGGCGCTGTTGCGGCGCAATTCGGGGGTGACGAACCCGATCTTCGAACGTGGCGATCTGCGCTTCGACACACGCTCGGGCGCGGTCACGCGACAGGGCGAGGCGATCCGGCTGACGGCACAGGAATTGGCGGTGCTGTCCTATCTGGTGCACAATGCTGGGCGGTTGGTGTCACGGATGGAACTGTCCGAACATATCTATGACTATAACAGCGACCGGGATTCCAACACGATCGCGGTCTTTGTCACCCGGCTGCGCAAGAAGCTGGGCGCCGATCTGATCGCGACCACGCGCGGCCGTGGATACATGATCGCCGGGGACGAATGACCTCGTTACGCACCAGGGCGATTTCCGGCGGGCTGCTGTGGATCGTGTTCTGCCTGAGCCTGGGCGCGTTGGGCGTCCTTGCCTATATCAACAACGTGGCCGAGCGCCGGTTCATGTCATCGCTGGCCGAACGGCATTTGCAGGTCATGGTGGCGCTGGCCAATAGCGGGGCCGAGGCCGAGGCGCTGGAAAGCTATCTGCCCGATCCCGCCTATCGCCGCCCGTTTTCGGGCCGCTATTGGCAGATCATGCGCGGCGACGACACGATCATGACATCCCAATCGCTGCTGGATGGCGTGCTGAATATCCGCGAGGAGGTGGGCGAGGATCCCGTTCTGTGGCGCGGGCAGGCGCCCGATGGCGCGCCCCTGCGGGGGATCGTGCGCACCGTTGCCATCGATGATGGGCCGCCCTGGCTGGTTCTTGTCGCCGAAAGCGAGGCCGACCTGGCCGCCGAAAAGCTGCAGGTCGGACGCTCGGTCGCGCTGGGTTTCGGGTTGCTGGCCGGGTTGGGCATCCTGGCCGCCGGGGCGCAGATCGCCGCCGTGCTGCGGCCCCTGTCAAAGCTGCGGTCCGAGGTTCAGCATCGCTGGGACGCGGGCGAGGTGATGGAACCCGAAGACTATCCCGCCGAGGTGGCGCCGCTGGTGCAGGACATCAACACGCTGCTGGACCGCAACCGCGACGTGATCGACCGCTCGCGGCGACAGGCGGCGGATCTGGCACATGCGCTGAAAACGCCGTCGGCGATCCTGCGCAACGAGCTGCATGCCCTGGGACAGCGCGGGGCCGACACGGCGGCGGCGGCGGCGGCACTGGACCGGGTGGATGCACAGATCGCGCGATCACTGGCGCGGATGCGGGCCGACAACAGCGCCGGACCGGGGCTGCGGCCCGTCGACCTGACCGATGTGGCCAACCGCCTGTCGCGCGCGATGCGCAAGATCGCGGATCTGTCGGGCAAACGGTTCGAAAGCCGGATCGCCCCGGACATCCATCTGCGCGTCGACGCCCAGGATATCGAGGAAATCGTCGGCAACCTGATCGACAACGCCTTCAAATGGTCCAGGCAGACGGTTCATTTCACCGTGCGCAAAATGGCGGGCGAGGTGTGGCTGATGGTCGAGGATGACGGCGCGGGCATCGACCCGGCACAGATCGAAGAGGTCCTGAAATCCGGCGCCCGGCTGGATACGTCGAAGGCCGGCTCCGGCCTGGGCCTGACCATTGCCAAGGATCTGGTGGCGGCCCATGGCGGCAAGCTGGATCTGGACCGGTCACAGGTGCTGGGCGGTTTGCGGGCGACCTGCCGGTTTCCGGCGGTGATCGCCTGACGGGGGCGCCGGTCACCCGTCCAGCCGGTATCCCCGGCCGCGGATGGTCTTGATGATATCCGTGCCGCCCTGCGCCGCCAGCTTGGCCCGCAGCCGCCCGACATAGACATCGACGATATTGGTCAACGGATCCTGATGCGCGCCCCAGACATTCTGCAGAATGCGCGCCCGGCTGACCACACGCCCACTTTCGGACATCAGGAATTCCAGCAGCGCATATTCCAGCGAGGTCAGCTCGATCCGGGCCCCGGCATAGGTGACGGTCAGCGACTCGGTATCGAAGCGCAGATCGCCCGCGCTCAGCACCTGTGCCGCGCCCACGGCGTCGCCGCCCGTTTGCAACGCGCGGCCGAACACCTCCAGCCGGGCGACCAGCTCGTCAAAGGCGAAAGGCTTGGTCAGATAGTCATCCGCCCCCATCCGCAGCCCCCGCACCACATCCTCGGTCGCTTCCAGCGCGGTCAGCATCAGGATCTTGGTCCGGATCCCGGCCACCCGCAGGTTCTGGCAGATCTCGCGCCCGTCCATGCCCGGCAGCATCAGGTCCAGGATGATCGCGTCGTGATCGTCGGTGCGTGCGGCGTGAAACCCGGCATCGCCATCCGTGGCCAGTTGCAGCACGTGGCCCTCGGCGCGCAGGCCGCGGATCAGGAATTCGGCAATCCGGTTGTCGTCTTCGATCACCAGTATCTTCACGTACCGCCTCCTTTCGGTGCCAGCGGAAAGCGGGCGACGAAATTGGCGCCGCCTGCGGGGCTTTCCCCGACCGCAATGGCCCCGCCATGCGCTTGGGTGATGGATTTCGCGATGGCCAGCCCCAGACCGGTGCCGCCCGCGTGGCGAAACCGTTGCGACGGCCCACGGACCAGCCGGTCGAAGATCCGCGCGCGATCGCGTTCGGGGATGCCCGGCCCGTCATCGCCGATCGCCAGCATCGCGTGGCCATCGGCATTCCGGGTCACCACCGTGATCGTGACCCCCCGGGGCGCGTGGCAAAGCGCGTTGGTGATCAGCACCTGCACCAGCTGCACGATGCGCTTTGCGTCGCCTTCGATCCGCAGCCCGTCCGGCGACAGATCCAGGATCAGCGTCGCCCCGCTTTCGCGGATCATTGCGCGCAGATCCTCGACGCTCTGGCGCACCGGCGCGTTCAAATCCAGCACCTGCTGCCGGAAATCCAGCATCTCGGCCTGTTCGCGCGCGATCAGGAACAGGTCCGAGACATAATCCGTCAACTGCTTGGTCAGGGTGACGATGCGGGTCAGCGCCTCGCCATAATTCTGTTCCCGGTCCTGGCGCGACCGCAGCGCGACCTCGGCCTCGCCCCGGATCGCGGTGACGGGGGTGCGCAGCTCATGTCCGATATCGGCAAAGAACTGACGGCGCAGCCGGTCGCGTTCATGCAGCGCGCCATTGGCCTGTGACAGGGCCTCGGTCCGTTCGCGGACCGTGACCTCCAGGTCCTGCTTGATCCGCTCCGAGGCCTGCCGTTCCGTCTGGATCTCTTGTGCCATCCGGTTGAAGCTGTTGCCGAGCTCCGAAAGCTCGTCGGTCCCCGGAAGGTCGATGACATGCGCCAGATTGGCCGAGGCGAATTGCTGCGCGCCAATCTCCAGCGCCTTCAGCCCCGATGACAGCCGGCGCGCCAGGAACACCAGAACCGCGATGGTCACGAAAAGGGCGGTCAAGGCGGACAGGATGGCAATGGTTTTCGACAATTCGTTGAACTGCTGCAGCTCTTCGTGGAGCCTTTGCAGGTTTTGGCGTTCCTGGGCGATGCCAGCCTCGATCATCCCGCCGATCTCGATATCGACCTGCTGTTCCAGAACGTCGACGGCAAGCGCGCTGCCCGCGTCGGTGTCGCCCGACTGGATCAGTTCGGATGCCGTCTTGATCCGGTCCAGCGCATGTGTGGTCGCCGCCCGCAGCCGGTGGACATTCGCCAGCGCCCCGTCATTGGCGCGGTTCAGCGCATCCTCGGCGATGGTCGCCTGTTCCAGCACATCGAAGGTGTTCAGGATGTTCCCCCGCGCCTCCGCCAGATCGAATGCCAGCCGCCCCGATCCCGAAAGCAGATCCCGCCGCGCCTGTTTGAAGGTCCGGAACACCGACCCCGAAAGCTGCAGATACCCCGACAGGCTTTCATAGGCCAGCGTGGTGCGGGTCTGGTTGTTTTCGCTTTGCCCGGTCGAGATGATCAGTACGATCGCGCAGCCAAGCGCGACACAGGCCAGAATGGCATTTGCCAGCAGGAATTTGGTCCGAAACAACATACCCTTGGCTATCGGGAAAGGCCGCGTTTTGAAAGCCCGCAGGCCCCCCGATGTTCCCACCGAAGGGCCGTTTGTTTGTTACCGCGCGGTTCAGTCGATCTGCGACAGAAGCGCGGGGTTCTTCACCAGGTTGCGCACACCATGGGCGTGATCCTCGTCGAAGATATTGTCCTCCAGCCAGGTCGCGACCGTGGCGATGTCGACCTTGACGACCTGCGGACGCACGCTCCACGACACCTGATAGGGCGAGCCTGTCTCGTTATAGCCCGGCCCGGTGGACGACCCTTCGTATTGCACCGGATCGCCGGTGGTGTCGGGGATGTTCAGCGCCTGGTGATAGCCGTCGATCTGTCCGACCTCGGCCAGTTTGGCGAAATCCATGGCCGCGCGGTCGTTCACCAGCACCATGACCTGGGTTTCGACCCTGAGCTGGGGGTTCCCGATCGCCTCGCCCAGACACGCGGCCAGGGTCGGCCCGGGTTTGACCTGGGCGGTGGTGTGCACGCAATGCACCTCGATCGTGTCGCCCGGCACCAGGCCGCCATGGCCCTTGTCCGCGACCGGCGCGTCCAGCGGCGCCAGCTCGGCTTCGGTCAGGGTGCCGGAATAGGCAAAGCCGGTATTGTAGCCCTTGCCGTCGCCATTGCCGACATAGGTGGTGAATTCACCGCCCTTGTGCTCGGCCCCCTCGTGAAAATGAATGTTGCACAGGTTCATCCGGGTGTGTTCTGGCGCGGGTTGAAAGGCGCGCATGTTCTCGCCTGCCGCGGCGTCGATGTCGCGCGGCGATTGCGGGCCGAACCCGGCGCCGTCCGTGCTGGCGGCCAGCGCGGCACGTTGGGCCGTGATCACGTCATCGGCAACAGCATCCCCACCCGCCAAGGCGGCTGATCCGCCAGACAGCGCGACCGCAACGGAAAGGGCCGCGAAGTTCAAACTGGTCATGTCGTTTTCCTTTGTCTCGACTTGGCCCGAAATCGCTAACAGACTCTCCGGCGGGGATGGGTGCAATTCATAGACGGCTCATTTTCCGTTAATCCTTTGTTCATGAATGGATGAACGCACCCTGCCTTCGGGCAGGGTGCGCTGTGCAAAAAACGGGCGCTGCGGGTGGCCGGACAGGCCACCCGCCGGGCCGGGGATCAGGGCGCGACACGCACCTGGAAGCTGACCGATCCGTTGCCGCCGGGCGAATAGAACCCGCTGCAATCCCAGCGCAGATCGCCCGCATATCCCGCCGCGTTGGTCGCGGGCACCGCCAGGTCGCAGGTCACGCCGGGCTCGATCGTGACCGGGCTGGGGATCGGCCCGGCCAGCACGGTATAGGGCGGTGTCCGGTCATAGATATGGATCTCGGACGCGGGCAGGGTGCCGGTGTTTTCCAGATAGATCCGGTATTCCAGCACATCGCCCGCCGCCGCACCGTTGCTGACCCCCTCGGGCGTGCCCTGGGTCACGTTGCGCACGGTCTTGGACAGCGACAGCGCCCCTTGTGCGGATTCCACCGTCAGCCGGTCGCGGTTGCGGTGTTCCTCGGTCAGCCCGATATCGGGATAGGCGGTCTGGGCCAGCACATCGAAGCTGTAATAGGTGCCCTGTCCCACCCCGGACGAGGCCGAAACCCGCGCGATCACGCAGATCAGCGTACCGGCCTGCGTCGGCAGCGGTGCGGTGATCGGCTGATCGGCATTGCCGTCGCAGGTTTCGTCCAGGAACAGCCCGGTGGAGAACCCGTCCGCGGCATTGCTGTCCTGCAGATCGACCGAGAACGTGACGTTGCCCGGTGCATCGGCCAGGTATTCGTGCCGCAGCGACACGACCTGACCGGGGCGGATCGCGCTTTGCTGATCTTCGTTCAGGCGCGCGCCCTCGATGACGCCCATGTCCAGACCGGCATAGCTGTCACCGGCAACCGGGGTGAAGGTCAGGCTGCCATCGCGCGGATCGGGGTTCACCAGACCCGGCAGGGCGGCGGCGGTTTCGGACACGGGGTACAGGCCCGGATCCGGCAGCAGGGTCAGCGTCACCGCGTCGGCGTAGCCGGCCGGCAGGGTCAGCGACCAGCTGCCATCGGCGGCCAGCGGGGGCGTGTCGATCAGCGTGCCGGTGCTGTCGAACACCTGAAGCGTTGCGCGGTCGGTCCCGACCTCGGCCCCGGCCTGAAGCCCGTCAAAGGCGGTGGCGCCCGCGCCGTTGTCGATAAAGACCGTGCCCGACAGGGTGGCCCCCAGCCCGCTGAGCGCGACGCTGGCGCTGGCCTCGTCGTCATCGGCCACGCCGTCGCCCAGATCGTCCACCAGCGGGCCGGTCGCCGGATCGCTGTCGGGATCGGCCAGGCTGGATGCGGTGATCTCGGCCACGTTGGTGTGCTCGCCGCTTTCGCGCATCGCGACCCGGATGGTCAGGCTGTGGCTGCTGCCCGTGGGCACGTCGCCCAGCGTCCAGATCCCGGTGCCCGTGTCATAGCTGTCGCCCTGCGCGGCGGCATCGTCAGAGACATAGGCATAGCCATCGGGGATCAGGTCGCGCACCGTGACACCGCTGGGGCTGCCCGGGCCGTCATTGGTGACGGTCAGGACGAAATCCAGTTCCGCACCGGCGATGGCCTCGGTCGTGGGCTGGCCGCTGGCGGCGTCCAGAACGGTCTTGGTCAGCGCCAGATCGGCCGAGGCGGGCGCGGCGGCAAAGCCGAAATCCTGCCCCGCGGTGGTCGCCCCGGTGGTGACGGTCACACCGGTCAGCGGATTGGCGGTCGACGGCGCCAGACCGGCCGGGATCTCGGGGTCGGCGGCGTCGACCTCGATCCGATAGGTCAGGGTCGCATTCACGCTGTCGAAGCGATAGGTGCCATCGGCCAGCGTGTCGACCGTGGCCATCAGTGTGTCGTCGGCGGGATCCGCGGGCGTGCCATTGTCATCATGCAGCGCAACCGCGATCCCGGCGGGCAGCACGGTCTCGCCCGTGTCGAAAGCGCCTGACCCGTTGGCGTCCTGGTAAAGCGTGCCGGTGATGCTGCCCTCGGCAAAGAGGGTCGAGGCAAAGGGACCGGGCGCGCGGCACGATGCGCCGTCATTGCCCTGATAGGTCAGGTTGGCGACCGTGCCTTCGACCTCGATAAAGGCGAAGCTGGCGGGATAGTTGCCGGCGGCGCCGATCTCGACCGCGAAGACCTGCCGCGACTGGTTGTCGAAGGCATAGAGGAAACCCGAGCCGTCGAACCACACCGAATCCGGATCCATCGAGAATATGCCAGCGGGCAGGGGGACATTGCCCACCAGGTTGACGGTGGTGGTGCCCGGCGTGCCGTTCAGCGGATCGAAGGCATAGATATCGCGGTTGGAGTCGATGAAATACATCAGACCGTCACGCGGGTTATAGGCGATGTCGCGCCCATAAGGCGCCCCCGCACCCGCATCCAGCACCCCCAGCGCAACCGGGTTTGCGGGGTCCGATATATCCAGCAACTGATAGCGGCCGAAATTGCTGCCCGACATGTAGAGCATGATGCCATTGGGCAGGATGTCGCTGCTTGTATCGGGCGATTCCAGTGTCAGCGCCGACAGGTCCGCGACCTCTTGCACCGCGCCAGAGGCATTGATCCGCATCAGCGACCGCGGGCTTTGGCGCACGCCATAGATATACCCGTCCAGCTCGTTATAGCCCCAGCCGGTGACCAGATAATTGCCGGTATAGTCGGGCGGCAGCAGGTTCTGGCTGAGCGTATAGGTGCCACCGGATTCGGTGATCAGCAGCTCGCTGAGCGCGGGCAGGTTCTGCGCGGTTTCCGTCGCGACCATATAGAACGTGTCCGAACAGACCAGCGGCCCATTGGGGTTCGACAGGGTGACCAGGTAATCCTCGACCTCGCCATCCAGGTTGAAGCCGTCGAAGGGATCGGCGGTCACGCCGCTGCTGGTCGACCAGCGCACCCGGGCATAGCTGGTGCCGTTGCCGATATCGGCGGGCACGGGGATGTCCAGAATGATCTGGTTGTTGAAGCTGCCATCGGTGTCGCCGGTGCCGCCGTCGCGGTAATCGGTGGCGATCTGTTCATCGGCGTCGAAGCTGCCGTTCTGGTCGAAATCGATCCAGAGCTGCAGGTTGGTGATGCCGCTGGATACCGGCAGGCCCAGGTCCAGTTGCAGGCTCAGCGTTTCATGGGTCGCCACGGTCAGCGGCACGGTGGTGCCCGCGACCAGCACGGGGAAGCTGGCGATGCCGTCCTCGTCGTCGATCCCGGCCAGGTCGTCGGCATCGGCGTTCAGGCTGTTCTGCGGCACGGTTTCGGTGTCCGGCAGACCCGCACCCAGATAGATCTCGGGCACGACCGCGTGGCGCGGATCGCCATAGCTGGCGGGCGCATCGCCACGGTCGACCAGATCGGCGGCCGCGATGATCAGGGAATAGTCCTCGACCTCGCCGTCGACGGCAAAGCTCGACGTGCTCAGCCCGGCCTCGTTCGAATAGCGGAACCGCGCATAGGTGGTCGATGTGGTGGCATCGGTGGGCACCGCCACGTCGATCTGGATCACGCCATCGCCGGCCACGTTGTCATAGACCGTGCCATCGTCGCGCAGATCGGTGGCGACCTGTTCGCCCAGCCCGGTTTCGAACACGCCGTCGCCATTGAAATCGATCCAGCCCTGCAGATAGCCCGACCCGGTCACATCGACATTGACCGTGCTGATCATGCCCTGGGTCAGGACCGGAAAGCTGACCGCATCCTCGTCATCGACGCCGGTGGTGTCGTCGGCGGTGGCCGCGGCATCGCTTTGGGCGACCAGTTCGGCGTCCGGGGCGATTGCGCCCAGATACACCGTCGGGGTGGTGGGAATGCCGTGGGTCGGTGTCAGATAGGTGACCGGGGCATCGCCGAAATCGACCCCGTCGCCGTCGAACACGGCCACGGTGACGCGGGCGCGGTCGCAATCGGTGGGATCGACGGAATCGCACAGCCGGTAATCGATGGTATAGACCCCGGCAGGCGTGCCCGCGGGCACCACCACGCGCCCGATATCGGCGCCCGAGGTTTGCAGCACCGGGACCGGATCGCCCAGGTTCTGCGGCTCGGCCTCGGTCAGGACATCGATGGTCACGCCCGGAAAGGCCGCCGGGATGCCATTGATCGTGTCATTGGCCAGAACCTCGCCGGTCGAACCGCCGAACAGCGTGTTGATGGGCGTCGCGGTATAGTCGTCGTCGCGCGCCACGACCACGGTCGAGGTGTCCGAGATCGCGCAGAGCAGGATGCCCGAGCCGCGCGTTCCGGCATTCGTGGACGTGCCGGTGTAGCCATGGATGAACCGGGCCTCGACGAAGGTGTCGAAATCATAGGTGGCAAAGTTGTCGAAGTCGGTCTCGTTGGGTTCGTCGAACCAGTTCGTCGGGTCGCCGACCTTGGCCGGGTCCATCGCGATGGGGGTGCCGGGCGCCGGGAAACCGGCCAGCGGGGCGGTGTTAAAATGCGTGATGCGGGTGGCAGGGTCCACCGGGCCGACCACGTCCGATGAATCGTCGGTCGTGCCGTTACTGTCGACATCGGTCTGCTGCACGATGATCCCGTTGAAACGGCTCTGGTCGATCGCCGTGCCCTGGGGGTTGGCTGCCGTGGCGGTGCCGTCCTGAACCAGCCGCAAGCGATAGGTGACATAGCCGTTGTCGGCCGGGGTCATCCGCGCCAGAAGCCCGGTCGAAAGCTCCAGGTTGATGGCGTTTGAGATGCTGTCCAGCTGGAACACCGCGTCGATGGGCTTGCCGTCGATATCGCTGGTGACATCGTCGAAGACGAAGATATCCGACAGGGTCAGCGCCGATGCGCTGCCGCTGCCGGCGATCTGGGTGCGGGGCCGGGCGAATACCGATTGCGGGGTGCAGGTCAGCGGGCTGGCTGGAGGGGCGGCCTCGGCGGCGACCACGACGGTTGCCGTTGCGGTGTCGGTGTTGGGGGTGACGCCGCCCGTGGGCCGGTCGGTCAGGCTGTATTCGACGAAATAGGTGCCGGGCGTGGTGCCGGGGGCCACGTCGATCTCGCCGGTCGCGGTATCCAGGGTGATCGAACCCGCCGCCGGGGCAGGGGCCGACACCAGCGCCAGATCCACATTGCCGGTCAGAAGCGCGGTATCGACGCTGCCACCGTTCAGCACGTCATCGGTCAGAACGCTCAGCGTGGTGCCGCCCGCACTGCTGTCGATGGGCGCGGCGGTAAAGTCGTTGTCTGTGGCATTGATACAGGATTTCAGCCGCGCCTGGATGCCCAGGGCGACCGTCGGCCCGACGCCCACGCCCACCTGGCGCATGGTCAGCTGTGTGATGCTGTCGGAACTGCCCGAGATCACGGCCGGCGGGGTATAGGCCAGATCGATCATGCCATAGGCCTGATCCTGACCGCCATTGTTGATGTCGCCGGGCACAAGGTTGGCGTCGTGGACCCAGAACCGCCCGTCCAGCGGCAGGCCGTCGCCGCCGGTCCCGGTCAGGGTGGTGGGGGCGATGCCTTCGGTGTCCGAGCTGAAGATCTGGAAGTATCCCTGATTGTCCAGCGGCGAGACCGAGCCGAACAGGTTGTTCGCGCTGCCGCCGCCCGACAGGGCCATGTTGAAATCGCCCACGACCGCCGATTGCAGCGGATCGAACCCGTTCCGACCGGCGTTGCCGATGAACACGTTCAGATCGTGAATGACCGGCGAGGCGAAATTGACCGAATAGGTCCCGCGCGATTCCGGGTATTCCGAGATCCGGATGATCGAGGTTTCGGTGCCCCAGATGAAGAACGGGCCGCTGATCGCGATATCGGTCGCCGCCGACCCCCATTGCAGCGTTGCCGACTGGTCGACATCCAACCCGCCGATGGTGCCGGGCGTAACCCAGTTCACATAGTCGGGCGAGACCGAGCAGACCTCGGCCAGGGCAGGCGCCCCGGCAAGGACACCGAATGCGACAACGGATCCGGCAAGCGCGGAACGTTTCGACGCGCGGGGCTGGGGTGGGCGGTTCGGTACAAACAGCGCTTTCAACTCGTTATCCTTCGTTCTGCTATCCGGGCGGCGGCGGATCTGCTCGGGGGCGGGCCAGCGCATGCGCCGGACCCATGACACATGTTCGGATTTGTCGCATGTTCCGCCCCGCAGGGTCCAAGGAGCACCTGCACAGTGGACCTATGCTCCGGGAGGGAGACCTATCCGAAAGGGATAACCGCGCCCGCTGGGGCCGGGATCGCAAACAGCGGCGCGCAGTCGCCTTTGAGTATACTGTGCCGCAATGGCCCGCTATCATGGGTCGAGATGGATCGCGGCTGGCGGAGGACCCGATGACATTGAGCATTCTGATCGCGGACGATCATGACCTTGTGCGCGAGACAATTGCGATGTTCCTGGAATCCGATGGCGGCACGACGACCGTTTCGGCCAGCAACCTGGAAGAGGCGCTGGAGCTGATCGCCAAGGACGGGCCGTTCGATCTGGTGCTGCTGGATTACAGCATGCCGGGGATGAAGGGGCTGGACGGTTTGCAGGCGGTCATCGACGCCAATCGGGACAAGCCCGTCGGCCTGATTTCGGGCACCGCCTCGCGGTTGATCGCCAAACAGGCGATGGATATGGGCGCCATCGGGTTCCTGCCGAAGACCCTGCGCGCGAAATCACTGGCCAATGCCATCCGTTTCATGGCGGCGGGTGAAACCTATGCGCCGCTCAGCTTCATGTCGGGTCAGGAGGACCCGGACGAGACCGATTTCGAAAAGGACCTGTCCGAGCGCGAGAAACAGGTGCTGCGGGGGTTGATGGGGGCGAAGTCGAACAAAGAGATTGCCCGCGACCTGGACCTGCAGGAGGTCACGATCAAGCTGCATGTCAAGAACCTGTGCCGCAAGCTGGACGCCAAGAACCGCACCGATGCGGCGATGATCGCCCGGGATGCCGGGTTCAGCTGAGCCGCGCCCCCTATAGGCCATGCCGCCACGCCGCCAGGCCCCGCCACAGGGGCCGGCGCGTGTGAAACGCGCTGATGCGGATTCGCTTTCCGACGGGTCCTTCCCCCGTTTCGCGCACAACAATCCCTGAAACTTCGCCCTGATTGTTCGCCCGGCCCGCCACGAATGGCGAAGGCCGGGTGATACTCTGGTAGGTCGATCTATCCCAAAGCATAGCGGCCTGCCTGCAAGTGCAGCGCATTAGCCCTTCGCGCGACTGCAATCCCGACGCTTCCCGGAAATCATGTGACCACGGTGTTCGCCTGTGAATGCCGCAATCGCAACCGCCGGCCATCGCCCGGCATTCAAGGGAAGACATCCATGTTTATCCAGAACTCCAAGCTTTCCCGAGCCGCGGCTGCCGGGATTGCCTTTGCCCTGATCGGTGGCGCGGCCCAGGCCGACGCGCTGACCAGCGACTTCTCGTTCCGCGTGGTCGAGGTCACGCAGGACGGCGCCGAGCAACTGGTCGAGCGCAGCTCGGTCCGGCCCGGTGAAATCATCCAGTACCAGATCCGCCACGAGAACGGCACCGACGCGGGGCTTTCGGGCCTGGTCGTCGCCGCGCCGGTGCCTCAGGGCGTCACCCTGACCCTGGGCGGCCAGAGCAGCTCTGTTCCCGCCGTGTTCGAGGTTCAGGCCGAGCTCGACCCCGAGCAGGAGGGCCTGGAATGGTCGACCCTTCCGGCGGTCCGCAAGGTCGTCGGTGCCGATGGCGCGCTGCACGAAGAGCCGCTGCCCGAGGCCGATATCGCCGCCGTGCGCTGGACCCTGTCCGAGCCGCTGGAGGCCGATGCGGTCGCCCTGAACTCTTACCGCGTTCGCGTCAACTGATCGCGCACGTACCCAAATCTTAGCAAGTGCCCTGGATCTGAGGAGCCAAAACAGTGTCCTATCAATCCTTTGTCATGCGTTCGGCGAGCGTCGTCGCCTTTGGCGCCGTGCTCGGCACGGCCGCACATGCCGCCGCACCCGAAGCCGGGTCGGTGATCGGCAACCAGGCCGTCGCCACCTATGTCAACGCCGCTGGTGACACGATCACGGTGACGTCGAACACGGTCGAAACCATCGTGCAGCAGGTCGCGGGTGTCAGCCTGACCTCGGACAACAACGAGACCATCGCGCCGGGCGGCAAGGCGTTCCTGCCGCATATCATCACCAACGACGGTAACGGCCCCGACAGCTTTGCGCTGACCGCCGTCGAAACCAACACCGGCACGCTGGATACATCGACGCTGGTCTTCTATCCGGATGCCAACATGGACGGCGTCGCCGACAGCGCGACCCCGATCACCAGCACCCCGGCCCTGGCCCCCGGCGAACAGTTCGGCGTCGTGATCGAGGCCACCGTGCCGTCGACGGCGACCGGTTCGGACACCATCACGGTTACCTCTGTTTCCGCGCTGGACGGCACCGTCACCGCCACCAACACCGACACGCTGACGATTTCCAACGATGCGATCGTGGAACTGGTCAAGTCGATGGTGGCCGATGCGGCCTCGGGCGGGAACCCGGGCATTGTCGATGCCGGCGACACCGTGACCATCACCCTGACCTATTCCAGCACCGGCCTTGCGGCGGCGAACAACTATGTCGTGCAGGACGTTCTGGACGGCAACCTGATCTATGTGCCGGGCTCGGCCACATGGTCGGATGCCGCCGGTGCGCTGGATGACAACAACGCCTCGACCGCGGTGGACGCCACCAATGGCGGCGGCGAAACCATCGCCTGGGATTACGACGACGCCCAGACCATCAACTTCACCCTGTCGTCGGTCGGTTCCGGCCGCTCGGGCAGCGTGACGTTCCAGGCCGTGGTGGCCGATACCGCCAATGCGGGCCTGATCACCAACACCGCCACGCAAGAGGTCGATGGCGTGGCCTTCCCGCCGTCCAACACCGCGTCGATCACCGTCGATAATCAGTACAGCGTGGCCATCGCCGATACGGCGGTGAACGCCGACGACACCCCGAACCCGGCCATCGCATCGGCCACCGATGACGATGCCGCCAGCAACGACATCGTTACCGAGACCGGCGATGTCTATCAGGGCGGTGTGATCCGGCAGGAATTCGTCCTGACGAACCTGTCGAACCAGGCCGACAGCCTGACGCTGGATGTCGCCAATGTCGACTTCCCCGCCGGTACGACTTTCCGGTTCGTGGGCGCCGACGGCGTCACGCCGATCGTGGGCTCTGTCGGGCCGCTGGCCATCGGCGAAAGCGCAAAGGTCACGCTGGTCGCGACCCTGCCGACCGACGCGACGCCCTCGGCGACCACCAACTATACCGCTGTCGTGACGACCACGTCGGACGCATCGGGTGTGACCGATACGTCGACCGCGGAATTCTCGGGCGCGGTTCTGGCGGCTTCGGTCGATCTGGAAAACGCGGTCCTGGGCTCCGAAGGTGACGGCGCCGCGCCGACAAACGGCGGCACCCCCTGGGTGACCACCGCCACCGATCCCGGCCAGCCGGTCGTGTTCGACATGACCGTGCAGAACGAAGGCCCGGTTTCCGACAGCTACAACCTGTCGCTGGCGCAGCCGCTGCCCGAAGGCTGGACGGTCGAATTCCGCCTGGCGGACGGCACCGTGGCCACCAACACCGGCACCATCCCCGCCGGTGGCAGCCAGAACATCCAGGTCATCGTCACCCCGACGGAAGACGCCGCGCCCGGCGACACGCTGGTCGACATCGCGCTGGTCTCGTCGGTTTCGGGGCAGGGCGACCGGATCGTCAACCAGGTGAGCGTGAACGAGATCTATGACGTTCAGATCATCGACGACCAGAGCGTCCAGGCCGCCCCCGGTGGTGTCGTGGACATGCTGCACACGATCACCAACCAGGGCAACGTGGCCATCACCGAAGGTTCGATCACCGAAAGCGGTCTGTCGAACTTCTCGGGCGCGATCTTCTGGGACCAGAACGGCAACGGCGTGATCGACGCGTCCGAGCCGGTGATCGACAACTTCAACGACCTGACCGACGGCGTGTCGGCTGGCGTGAACGGGTTGGCCCCGGGTGACAGCATCTCGCTCATCTATCGCGTGCAGACCCCGTCGACCGCGACCACCGGTGTGTCCGAGATCGGCACCATCGCTCTGGGCAGCGCCCTGAACGGCGGCACCGCGACCGATGCCGACACCAGCGACAACGCGGTGGAAGACCGGATCGTGATCATCGCCGGCGACATGACCCTGACGAAGTACCAGTATGTCGACGCAAGCTGCGACGGCACGGTTGGGACCTTCACCAAGAACCGTCAGGATGTCGAACCGGGCCAGTGCATCCGCTACTTGATCGAGGCCGAGAACACCGGCACCGGCGAGGCGGCGAATGTCACCATCTCGGATGCGGCGCCGGCCTATACCGCGATCACCGATTGCGGCGGTGCTTGCCCGGTCAGCCTGTTCCCGGCCACCAGCACCTCTGTCGTGACGCCTGACAACATTCAGAGTCAGCACGGCACGCTTCTTCCCGGCGGCGTTGCGCGTCTGGAATTCACGGTTCGCGTCGACAACTAAGCGAACCCCGGCGCCCTCGGGGACGGGTTTCCCTCCCCAATCCCGAGGGCGCCGCATTTTCCCCGTCAACCAGTATCATGGAGCAAGCTGATGCGCAGTTTCCTTCACACGGTCACCCAGTACGCAGCCAAGGCCATCGGTACCGCTGCTGTCGCTCTTACCCTTGCTCCTGACTTCGTTGCGTCCCAGCCTGCGCCTGCGGGTTCGACCATCCGCAACATCGCCGAAACCACCTATTTCAACCCGCGCCTGGGGATCGTGGAACGGGTCTTTTCCAACCCGGTCGAAGCCCTGGTGATCGCGGTGCCCGACCTGACGATCGAAGGTTTCTCGGAACTGGTCCTGACCCGTGGCGCCATCGGCCAGTATTATTTCGAGGTCAGCAATACCGGCAACGTTCCGCTGCAGACCACGCTGCGCACCGAAGACCGCGCCGCAGCCGCGCTGATGCGCAACGCCCGCCTTGTGCATGACACCAACGCCAACGGTCTGATCGACGCGTCCGAGCCGGAATCCGATCCCGCCGATGCGCTGCGCCTGCTGCCGGGCGAGTCGATGCAGATGATCTATGAATTCACCGTGTCCACCGCCGCCGAACCCGGCCAGTGGATGGAGACCTCGCTGGTTGCGGACGCCGAGCCCGAAGGCATCGTTGCCGCCCCGCTGTCGGTCGAAGCCGCCGGCGTGACCGAGGTCGAAAGTGCCGCGCTGGAGCTGGAAAAGCTGCAGGCGATGCGCGACGACGCGGGTGGCGTGATCCTGGAATACACCCTGCGCCTGCGCAACAACTCGGACGCGCCCGTCGCGGGATATGACACCATTGACGACGAAGCGCTGCGCATCGATGGCCAGCCCGCCCGCGGCATCCTGCTGCGCGACGCGATCCCGCTGAACAGCCGGTTTCACGCCATCCAGACCGGCGGCGGTTTGACCCCGCTTTATCACCAGCGCGGCGATGCCCCGCAGGATTACCGCAGCCAGCCGCCCGCCACGGCCGAAATCGACGCCGTTGCCTTTTTCCATGATGGCGATTACCCGGTCGGCCGGTCCAGCGATGCGGTCTTTGCGGTGCAGGTGCCCGCGGCGCTGGGCAATGTCACCATCCGCAACACCGCGCAGACCTTTGTCGGCGGCGGCACGCCCGATGACGCGCTGTGGTCCAACACCACCAGCTATGCGCAGAACGGCGCCTCGGACGGGACGCTGTCCTTTGTCGACCCCGCCACGCTGGATGCCGCGACCTTCGGACAGCCGGGCGAGGATACGCGCCTGCGCCTTGCGGCCGGGGCCTGTAACCGCGCCGACAGCGTCGAAATCGTTTCGATCACCCTGCGCAGCAAGCTGACGGGCGATGTGGAAACCGTGACCGCCACCGAAACCGGGCCCAATACCGGCATCTTCCTGACCGGCCCCGTGCCGCTGGAGCAGATGAACGTCGTGACCGGCGGCGATCAGGTCATGGCCACCGACAAGGGCGACCGGATCCTGGCCGGGGCGACCTGCGGCGCCGGTGCGCTCGAGGCGGTTCTGCTGGTGGCGCCGGGCAACTTCCTGTTCAATTCGATGACCAACGAGGCCGTCGATGGCGGCACGGTTGCGCTGGTCGATGCCGCGACCGGTCGCGAGGTCGCGCGCACCCTGACCGACCCGCGCGGCTATTTCGCCTTTGGCGAGATGCCCGCCGGTGAATACCGCTATGCGCTGGTCGACACGCCCGCCTGGGAATTCCCCTCGGTGCGGCTGGACACGCCGGGCTTTGCCCGCAATGTCACCCAGGCCGGCTATGGCGCCGCGTTCCGCCATGCGGGCGGTGCGATCTATACCTCGGACATTCCCGTGGATCCGCATTACGGCGCGCCGCTGTCGCTGCGCAAATCGGCCAACCAGGATCGCGTTTCGCATGGCGAATTCGTGACCTATACGCTGAGCCTGTCCAACAACATGAACCAGGCCCTGATCGGGGCCGAGATCCTGGACCGCCCGCCCTTCGGCGCGCAGCTGGTCAAGGGGTCGGTCACGCTGGACGGCAAGCGGCGCAAGGATCCGCGCCGGGATGCCTCGGGCGATCTGGTGCATGACATGGGCACGCTGCTGCCGCTGTCCAGCCACGAGCTGCGCTATGTGATGCGCTTCACCGCCGCCGCGCGCGAGGGGCGCAACGAAAACACCGCGCTGCTGTCGGGCCGTCAGGCGGGCAATGGCGTGCTGCGCCGTTCGCCGCTGGCGCGTGCGGTGGTCAAGCTGGACAATTCCGGCGGTGTCTTTGCCCGCGAGGGCACGGTGCTGGGCTCTGTCTTCATGGATTGCGACGGCAACGGCATCCGGGGCGGCGCGGACGAGCCGGGCATTCCCGGCGTGCGCATCGTGACGCAAGAGGGGCTGTCGGTCGTCACCGATATCGACGGCAAGTATTCGCTTTACGGCCTGCGGCCCGTGACCCATGCCTTTGTCGTGCAGCAGCAGACGCTGCCCGCCGGCACCCGGGTTGCCGTGACCCGCACCAACGACCTGCGCCGTGGCGGCTCGCGCATCGTGCCGCTGCGCAAGGGCGAGATGCGGGCCGAGCATTTCGCGGTCGGCGCCTGCACCCCCGCCGCGCTGGACGAGGTCGCAAAGCGCCGCGCGCATTTCCAGGACAACGGCACGCCGGGGACGGCGGTGGCGGGCGATCTGTCGATCGAGGCCAGCCGCGCCCCCGTGCGCTCGTCGCGCAGCGCGGCCGGTATCGCCACCACGACCCAGCTGACGCCGGGCATGCTGGCCGATGCCGAGGCTGCCAACGCGCCCCAGGCGCTGCCGCAAAAGGCCGCCGCGCGCCGCCGTCCGCTGGGCAGCCTGATCCGCGGGCTGGACAACACCCCCGGCTTTCTGGACCTGGAACCGGGCGCGGTTCTGGAACATCGTACCGGCAATATCCGCATCAAGGGCAAGGCCGACCTGTCGCTTTCGCTGATGCTGAACGGGCGCGAGCTGGGCGCAGATCGCGTGGGTGAGCGCAGCACCTGGGAAAAGCAGAACGTGCAGGCGCTGGAATATGTCGCGGTCAAGCTGGCGGCGGGTGAAAACCGGCTGACCCTGATCGGCCGCGACGGGTTCGGGATCGAACGCGCCCGCGAGGAAATCACCGTGATCGCGCCGGGCGATCCGGCACGGTTCGAAATCGTCCTGCCCGAAACCGCCCCGGCCAATCCCGCATCGGTCGTGCCCGTGGTGGTGCGGGTGCTGGATGCGCGCGGCATGCCGGTTTCGGCCTCGGGCACGGTGACGCTGACCGCGCGCAACGCGCTGTGGGACGTGACCGACATCCGCCCCGGTACCCCCGGTGTTCAGGCCTATCTGGACAATGGCGAGGCCACGTTCAACCTGACGCCGCCGCAGGTGGCCGGCCCCGATCTGGTGACGATCAAGGGCGCCTTTGGCCAGGCCGAGGCCCGCATCACCTTTACCCCCGATCTGGACCAGCGCGTGATGGTGGGCATCATCGAAGGCGCCGTGTCGCTGGGCGGCAGCGGTGATGCCTTGCTGCCCAAGGACCGGTTCAGCGAGTTCGAGGACACCACCACCGGGCTGCGCGGCGAGCTGTACCTGAAAGGTGCGATCCGGGGCGATGCGCTGCTGACACTGCGCTACAGCTCGGATCGCGATACCGAAGACCGGCTGTTCCGCGACATCCGTGGCGACGAATTCTATCCGGTCTATGGCGACAATTCCGAACGCGGCGCGGATGCGCAATCGTCGGGCAACCTGTTCGTCAAGGTCGAAAAGGGCCGGTCCTATGTGCTGTATGGCGATATCGCGATCGAGCCGGAATCCAGCGCGTTCAAACTGGGCGACTGGCGCCGGGTCACGACGGGCGGCAAGGCACATTGGGAAAACGACCGCGTGTCGGTCACCGTTTTCGCCGCCCGCGTGGGCCAGGAACAGCGCGTGGTGGAAATCCGCGGGCGCGGTGTCTCGGGGCCCTATGACCTGAACCTGGACGGGTATATCGACGGGTCCGAGCGGGTCGAGATCCTGGTGCGCGACGAAGATGGCGGCGACATCCTGTCGACCACCAGCATGCGCCGGGGCACCGATTACCTGCTGGATTTCTTCCGCGATACCATCACCTTCGACGCGCCCGTGCGCCAGTTCGACGCCGATGGCAACCCGGTGTCGATCCGCGTGACTTACGAGGTCGAAGAGGACGAGGCCGAACGCTATTGGCTGTATGGCGGCGAGGTGAACTATGCCCTGAACGACCGCACCACAGTCGGTGCGCGCGCGGTGCATGCGGACGCGCCCAAAGGCAACCCGGCCCGCGAACGCGTGCAGGCCGCCTATCTGCGCCATGACCGGGGCGAGGGCGGTGTGTGGGAGGCCGAGATCGCCCGCAGCGAGGACGCCGAGGGCGTTTCCGACACCGCCGCGCGCCTGTCCTACGAACTGACGACCGAGACCGAGCGCTTCCGCCTTGAGGCGATCCGCACCGGCGCGAATTTCGTCGCCAACAGCGGGCTGGCACGCCCTGGCACCAGCCAGGTCCGCCTGAGCTATGGGCTGGAGCTGGACAGCCGCAGCGAAGTATTCGTTGCCGCCGAATGGACCCGCGACCGGATCAACGCATCCGACCGTCTGACGCTGGACGCGCTTTATTCGCACCGCTTCACCCCGCATCTGCGCGGCGATCTGGGCGTCGAATTCCAACAGAACCGCCGCGCGGGCGAACGCGACCAGACCGCGTCGCTGGTCCTGGGCGGCCACTGGATGCCGAAGAACCGGCCCGGCACGGTGATCGAGGCGCGCCTGCTGTACCCGCTGGGCGAACGCGGCGACCGTGATCCGGAACTGACCCTTGGCATGTCCCGGGAACCCAAGCCCGGCTGGCGCGCCTATGGCGAGATCGAGCTGACCTTCGGCGACGAGGCGATGATCACCCGGTCGAAAATGGGCTTTTCCTATGAGCTGAACGAATGGCTGCGCGGGGCCACCGACCTGACCAAGGGCGTGTCGGAATACGACACCACGCTGAACCAGTCGCTGGGCGCCACATGGGAGCCGAACAAGCTGACATCGTATTCGGTGGATATCGAACATGCCCGCCATCTGGAAACCAACACGCCCGAGCTGACCTCGGTCGCGCTGGGCGGCAAGTGGCAGGCCGGTGATGGCAGCTGGGTGGCCGATGCCGATCTCGAGGCGACGTTCGAACCCACCGGCCGCACCTATTACGCCAGCCTGGGCATGGCGGGCGAGCTGACGCCCGATGTGACCGTGCTGGGCCGGTCGCGCCTGGCGGTCGACGAGCGCAACGGCGAAACCCATCGCCGCCTGCGGACCCGCGCCGGCATGGCCTATCGCCCGGCAGCCAACCCGCGGCTGGAGGTTCTGGCCTGGTACGAGCACCGCCTGGAAGAGCGTTACGGCCGCACCGAAACCCATCTGTGGTCGGTCGACGGGTCCTATGAGGTGAACGAGGATCTGCGCCTGAACGGCAAATATGCCGGCCGGTTCCAGGAATTCTCTGCCGCCGCGAACGTGTCGGATTCCGCCACGACCCAGCTGGTGCAGGCCGGTCTGAACTATGAATTCGGCGACGACCGGTTCCAGGTCGGCCTGAACGCCGCGCTGCTGTGGGATGACAGCGGCAGCCGCGCCAAAGGGCTGGGCGCCGAATTTGGCTTCTCGCCCCGTCCGGGGACGCTGCTGGCGGTGGGCTATAACCGCACCGACCGCCGGATGCCCGGCGCGGACGAGCTGTATCAGGACGGGTTCTATTTCCGCTTCAACCTGCTGCTGGATGATTCCCTGTGGGATCAGCTGAACGGTTTCCTGGGCGACTGACCGCAACGCTCGCCCGGAAGGACCACGCCGCACGCGCATCGGCGGCGTGGTCCACCAGTTTCGCCCATCCCTGATGGGCCATGTCGGTGACACAAGCGGGGGCGCGCTATCCCGATTGCGGCCCCCGATATACTTTCGAGACCCCGACTGGCTTTCTGCACCGGTGAGACCGCGCCGCCGCGCTGTCACAATGGCTCCATGTTGATTTAATTGTGATGGAGTACACGCATGAAACGGAACGGAATTGCCGCCGTCATCGCCATCGGCCTGTTGGCCGCGGGCTGCACCGACCGGGCCACGGCAGAGCCCTTTAGCCTCGAGCGTTTTCGCGGCGCCTCGCCCGCCGATTTCGACGCCCCGCTGTTCCCGCTGACGCCCGTGAACCGGGTGTTCCCCAAACCCGCCCCCGCGAGTGAAGCCGCGCCGGGCAAACGCCGCGGCTTTGCCCCGACCGGCGTGGGCGCGCAGGCGCTGAAACAGCTGATCGGTCAGGTCGACGCCGGTGCGATGGATTACGACGCGGTCCAGCACGGCGCCCGCATCCGGCCCGCCCAGGCCCCCACCATGATGACTTTGGCCGAGATCTTTCGCTGGATCGACCAGACCCCTGGCCAGCAGCACGCCATTGGCCGGTATCAGTTCATTCCCAAGACGCTGCGCAACCTGGTGCGCGAGGCCGGGCTGGACCCGCAGACACGCTTTTCACCACAGACCCAGGATCTGCTGGCCGACATCCTGCTGGAGGACGCGGGCTTCAGCGCCTTTCTTGACGGCCGCATCAGCCGTCACCGGTTCATGGAGAACCTTGCGCGCATCTGGGCGGCCTTTCCCACATCGAGCGGGCGGTCGCATTACCACGGCATCGCGGGCAACCGCGCGGTGATCAGCTGGAATGAATTCGACAGCCACATGCGCAACATCTTCGCCCGGCGCAATCAGGGCTAAACGGGTTGAGCATGCGCGGAAACAATTCAGCGGGGCTCGTTCCAACTCTTACTATACAATAATGCCCCAGCGGCGTCAGTTCCATGCTGCGCTATTCGGGCGCGGGACCTGCAAACCCTCCGGCGCGAAACCAACGCTGTATGCGACGCCTATGGTGGACAACCTGCTGGCCGAACCGCCCCGCCCGTGAGCGGCGGTTTCAGGCCGGGACCGGATCGGGGTTCAGCAACAGGTCGCGCCGGGTGCCATCGAACCCGATCTCATGCCAGATCACCGCATCGCCCTGCACGGTCAGCACCGGCGTCCCTTCGGCGAAGGGTTGGGTCGCCAGATCGGCGATCAGGCTGTCGCCCGACCAGTGGCCAAGCGCGTGCAGCCCGTCGAACAGCGTGTCGATCCCGTCGGGAATGTCGCCACGGGCCAGCGCCGCGATCAGCGGCGCGGTCGCGGGTTTTCCGATCCGCCCGATGCCGATGACGGCGGTCTCGCCGATGCTTGCCACGCGGCCGGTATAGCCATGACCGGCAAACCGCAAGTATCGCGGGTCGGGAGCGGTGTGCCGCACCCAGCGTTCGGTGTAATCCTCGTGAACGCCGGCCTCGATCATGCGGCCCTGGGCGTCGAAGCTGATCGCGCCCACATCCGGCGCGTCCGGTGTGCCGTGCCAGTTGATCTCGCGCTGCCAGGTGCAGTGCGCGCCCTGCAACGTGATGCGCCCGGCAAACCCCTGCGCCCGGGCCAGCACGGTCAGAGCGCTGGCGGGCAGATCGGCAAGCGCGCCCGCATCGCGCAGGTCGGGGCGGTCGGCGGGGATGCGGATATCGGCGTAATCCGCGCCCACCTGGATCCAGTGGACCCGGGTGTCGTGATCCTGAAACCCCGGCGCCTTGATCCAGTCGCGGACCCAATGGCCCTGAATGTCGCTTTGCGCGATCACGCGGCCGCGACCCGGGTGGCGGCGATGGCGTCGACGATGGCGTCGGCGGTCAGCACGGCGCCTTCCTGCAGGTATTCCATCGCGTTCAGCGCGGCCTGATGCGCCTGTGGCGATGTGCCCCCGACGCAATCGCTGACGACACGGCAATAGTAATCGTTCTGGTGCCCGTCGACGAAGCTGTAATGCACGCACACATCGGTCATACAGCCGACAAGGATCAGGGTTTCGGCCTTGAGCCCCTTCAGCAGGATCTCGGTCTCGGTGCCGAAGAACACCGAATAGCGCCGCTTGTGGATGAAATAGTCGCCGGGGCGCATGTCCATTTCTTGCTTGGCGACGGGCGTGCCCGGGGCGCCGTCCAGACAATGGATATCCTCGGACCCGTCCAGTTCGCGCCCGTAATCGATCATGTCGCGGCGGTGGATTTCCTGAAAGAAGATCACCGGGATTTCCGCCTCATGGGCGGCGTCGACCACGCGTCTGGCGCGGGCGATATTGTCGCGAAAGCCGGGCATGTGGGGGATGCCGCCGTCGACATCCAGAAAGGCGCTTTTCTGGATGTCGATGACCAGCAGCACGGGCTTGCCGACGATGGTGGGTTGGCGTGGCATGGGGGCACTCCTTACTTGCGGGATTGATCGGCGCCCATCAGGCGCGGCAGGTCGCCCCAGCGGGCAACGGCGGAAAAGACCAGGACCGACACGGCCAGAAAGGTGATCGCCGCAACCGCCATGGTCGGCGTATAACCGTTGCGGAGCGAGTTGAAGATCTGCAGCGTCACCGTCGCATAGGACGAGGCCGAGACGAAGAAGATCACGGTGAATTCGTTGAACGACAACACCAGAACGAAGAAGAAGCCCGAGATCGTATAGGGCAGGGTCTGCGGCAGAACCACGGTGCGAAAGATCATCCGCTCGGTCGCGCCCATGGTCGCGGCGGCGTCCAGATGCGCCCGGTCGATCGATTGCAGGCCGATGGAAATGGTCACCAGCGGCAGCGCCATCAACAGGATCGCGTGCGAGATCACACCCGCCCAGAGCGCGCCCAAGCCCCCCGCAAAGGCCCAGAAAAAGCCCAGCCCGACGCCAAAGACGATGGGCGGCACCGCAAAGGGCAGCGACCCAAGCCCCGCCAGCACCTTCGACAGCCGCGTGCCCGTGGACCACAGCCAATAGGCGATGGGCCAGGCCAGAAGCACCGCCAGCGTGGCCGCGCCGACGGCCACCAGCACCGAATTCCACAGCGCCGTGGTCCAGACGGGTTCCGACACGAAGAACTCGCCGAACCGCCGCATGGTGGGCTCGCGGGGCGGAAAGAACATGCTGCGCCCCGAATTCAGCGCCGCGCCGCAGACCACGACGATCGGCAGCGACAGCACCAGCGCCGCAAGCCCCATGTAAAGCGCGCCCAGGAACCGCATCAGCGCGCCTCGCTTCGGCGGTTGAACAGGTGGCCCAGATACAGGCACACGCCCGCCGCCACCAGCAGCATTACCGCCTGCGCCGCGCCGAAGGGCGCGTTCAGGTTGGCGCCCCGGATATTGGTATAGATCGCCACCGCGGTCGTGTGCTTGTTGGGCGCGGCGAATACGGTGACGGTGACATAGGTGCCCAGCAGGAACACGAACAGCAACAGCGTCGTCCCAAAGAGCGGCAGCCGGATCGCGGGCAGGGTGACGGTGCGGGTCACGGTCCAGCGCCCCGCGCCCATCGTGCGCGCCGCTTCCGCCAGCGCAGGGTCGATGCGCGACAGGGCGGGATAGAGCAGGATCACCGCATAGGGCCAGACCAGATAGCTCATCGTCAGGATTGTCGCGAAATCCGAGGTCTTGAACTTCACATTGCGGGGATTGGCCAGACCCCAGTCGCGCAGCGTCTGGAAATACCCGGTATCCTTCAGCCACTGGGTCAGGCCGGTTTCCTTGAACAGCTTCGGCAGGCCCGAATTGTTCGACAGCAGAATGTCCCAGCCCATGACGATGAACACCTCGGACAGCGACAGCGACGCCATGATGAAAACCAGCCACAGCGCCTGGGCCGACCGGCCAAGCCGCGTCAGCAACAGCGTGAAGGGCAGCGCCGTCAGAACCGCGACAAGCGAGGCGATGATCGCGAAATAGAACGAATAGCCAAGCTGCTGCAGATACAGGAACGTCACCTCGTCGGGCCACAGCACCCCCACGAAGAAGCGTTGATAGTTTTCAAGCGTGAAATCCCAGACCCAGCCGGCGCCGTCGATCTTGCGGCCAAAGGAAATCGCCAGGACCAGCCCGAAGGGCAGCACGCAGAAGATGAAGATGATGGCGCTGAGCACGAACAGCCCGACCCGCCGCAGCATCGCGGACCCGTCCGGTGCCGCCGCAGCGCTGCGGCCCTGGGCGTGCATGTCGTCGGTCAGGCTCATGCGGCCTCGGCCCGGGGAAAGATCTGCAACGCATCGGGCGGCAGCCGCACCGTGGTCTCGTCACCGGTGGCCAGGGTCGGGCCGGTTTCGCCCGCGGCATATTCCACGATGATCGGGCCGATGTCGGATTGCAGATGGTATTCGCGCAGCGGCCCCAGATCGCGCACGAACATGACCCGCGCTGCAATCCGGTTGTCGCCCGGATCGTCGTCGATACAGGCGCGTTCGGGCCGGATCGCGACCCTGACGGGGCTTCCGGAGCGGAACTGGGCGCTGGCGCGCAGCTGCACCCCGCCAACCTGCACCGCGCCGTCGCGATAGGTGCCGTCGAAGAAATTCGCCTTGCCGATGAAATCGGCGACAAAGGCATTGGCCGGGCGGTGATAGACCTCTTGCGGCTGGGCGATCTGTTCGACCCGGCCGTTCGACATGACGACGATCTTGTCGGCCATGGTCATCGCCTCGCGCTGGTCATGGGTGACGACGATGGTCGTGATGCCCAGACGTTGCTGCAACAGGCGCAGTTCGACCTGCATCTCTTCGCGCAGCTTCGCATCCAGCGCAGACATCGGCTCGTCCAGCAGAAACACCTGTGGCTCTTGTGCCAGCGCCCGCGCGATGGCCACCCGCTGGCGCTGCCCGCCGGACAATTCGCCGATGCGGCGGTCGCCGAACCCGCCAAGCTGCACGGTTTCAAGCAGCGCGTCGGCCTTTTCATGTGCCCGGGCCCGGGCCATCCCGCCGATGGTCAGCGAATAGGCCACATTCTCGCGCACGGAATAATGCGGAAACAGCGCAAAGCTTTGGAAGACCATCCCGAACTTGCGCCGGTGGGCGGGCAGCGCGGTGATGTCGGTATCGCCCAGACGGATCGTGCCGCGCGTCGGTTCCTCGAGCCCCGCGATCATCCGCAGCAGCGTTGTCTTGCCACAGCCCGACGGCCCCAGCAGCGCTGTCAGTTCCCCCCGGGCAAAGGTCAGGTCGGTCGGTTCAACGGCACGGGTGTTCCCAAACGATTTGGAAACACCCTTCAGAACAAGGCCGTCCATGGCCGGTCAGACTTCGGCCAGCATCTTGTCCCAGCTTTCCTTGATGAAGGTCTCGTTATCCAGATACGCCTCATAGGCGGGCTTGATCGCAGGCGCGCCCGAAACGAAGTTGAATTCGTCATCTGTCAGGTCGGTCATCGCCTTGTCGACCAGCGGGGCGGTGCCGATCTTGCGGCTCATCAGCGCCTGGGTCGATGGCTCGGACGAGAAATTCATGAACTCGGCCGCCTCGTCGCCCTTGTCGGACCCCGCCGTCAGGCACCACGAGCCGTAATCCTGCAGGTTGCCCTCTTTCGGGAAGGTCGGCTTGATCGGGAACCCGTCCAGCGCCATCAGGTTGGCAACGTCCAGGTAATACTGTCCGGCCACCACATCGCCGTTCTTCATCGACTGTTCCATCTGGCTTTCGGCGGTCCACCACAGCGCGACATTGGGCTTCAGCTCGGCCACCTTTTCGATGATCGCGACGATGCCGTCATTCGACATCATGGTTTCGGCGCCGTCGAAGAAGGTCGCGGCGGTAAAGTCCAGAAGCCCGGCGTTATAGTTCCGCCCCAGCCCGAGCGAGGCCTCGAACAGGCTGCTGTCCCAGAAATCGGCCCAGCTTGCCGGGGTCTCGACCTCGTTGGGGTTGAACACCATGGCCGAGAACCACGACATCGCCCCAACGCCCTGCGGGCCGTCATTGCCTTCGAAGACGAAATAGCTGTCCAGGTTGCCCGCGCCGGTGATCTTGGCCATGTCCAAGGGCGCGATCAGGTCGCCGATGCGGCTGGCCTTGATCATCGTGTCCCGCGCAAACAGCGAGATATCGGTGGGAATGTTGCCCGCCGCGACCGCCTGTTGCAGGGTGACCAGCCAGTCGGACGAGTTCGGCTGGGTGATGCTTTCCACCTCGATCCCGGTGGCCTTGGTGAATTCGGGATACACATGCGTCTTGAAGCTGTCCTCGAAATAGCCGCCATAGGACCCGATCCGGATGCTGCGGTTTTGTGCGATCAGCGGAGACGCAAGTGTCGACGCCGCAATCCCCGCGGCGCCGGTTTTCAACAGCGCGCGTCTGTTCAACATAGGCATGGTAAAGTCCTTTCGTTTCCCCACGACTCGCGGCCCCTTGGCGGCCGCGCGTTCGTCTGTCCCGGGCAAATGAGCCGCCATCCGGCGCCATCGCGTCAACGAAAGTGACCCCAAACGCGTCAGTGCTTCGGTCAGATGCACAGAATGCAGGCAACGTCACCGAAAGAATGGCCCTTCTTAGACGTGGATGAGTCGCCCCACGGCGAAGCCGTGCATGCTGTGCCTGCGTAACGGAACGGGGAAAGAAGAATGTCGGAAACGGGTGATACGGAACTCAGGGCGCTGACGGTCGACGATGCCACATTGCCGGTCATCGACCTGTCGGGGCTGTTTTCGGGACAGGCCGCGGACAAGGCCCGGGTCGCCGCCGAACTGGGCGCCGCCGCGCGCGATTCCGGGTTCTTCTATATCACCGGGCATGGCATCTCGCAGGACCGGATCGACGCGGTCTTTGCGGCGTCCAAGGCGTTTCACGAAATGCCGCGCAGCTTCAAGATGAAATACTGGTCGGGCTTCACCACCCACCATCGCGGCTATGTCCCGTTCGAGGAAAACGGCACGGATTTCCCCAAATCCGTGAACTTCTACGAGGCCTGGGACATGTCCTTCGAGGCACCGGCAGACCACCCCGACTATCTGGCCGGGTGGCGGATGACCGGGCCGAATGTCTGGCCCGATATCGCGGGCTGGCGGGAAACGATTTCAGCCTATTACGACGCGATCTTCAACCTGGGCCTGCGGATGCTGGACGCACTGGCGCTGGAGCTGGGGGTGCCCACCGAAGAGCTGACAAGCCACATCACCTGTCCCACGTCGCAGCTGCGGCTGTTGCGGTACATCGAAAACGACATGCCCCAGACCAAGGACATGACCGGGATCTCGGCGCATTCGGATTTCGAATGTTTCACCATCCTGCTGCAGGGCGCGCCGGGGCTGCAGGTGATGAATGCCGACGACGTCTGGATCGAGGCCCCGCCGATCCCCGGCACATTCATCGTCAACATTGGCGACATCTTCGAAACCTGGTCGGGCGGACAGTTCAAATCGACCCAGCACCGGGTGATCAACACCGGCAAGGAACGGTATTCGATGCCGTTGTTCTTCGGGCTGGACTATCACGCGGTCATCGAACCGCTCGAGAAGTTCCGCACGCCCGAAACGGTGGCGAAATACCCGCCGATCAAGGCGGGCGAGCATCTGATGCGCATGACGGTGAACGCGTTCCGATATATCGCCGATGCCAAGGCCCACGGCGTCTTCACCCCCGATTACGAGGTGCCCGAGGAAAACCCGTTCAAGCGCGAGGCCAAGGCGCCCAGCCCATAAACCCGGCACCTTGCCCGACCGACCCCTGAGCGGACCCAAGACATGACCCTTCCCGTTGCCGAAACCTGGTTCAACGCCACGCGGCTGGACGATCACACGACCCTGATCATCGAGCCGCATATCCACGTGCTGGAACAGGCCAACATGTTCCTGGTCGAAGGCAGCGAACGTGACATGATCCTGGATACCGGGATGGGCGTGATCCCGTTGAAACCCTATCTCGACACGCTGCGCCGGGATCCGGGGAAAGAGATCATCTGCGTTTCCTCGCACACCCATATCGACCACATCGGCGCGGTGCATGAATTCGACACGCGGCTTGTCCACCCCGCCGAGGCGGCGGAAATGGCGCGACCGTCTGGCCTGACCACGCTGTTTCGCCGCGACATGCCGGAGCGGCTTTTGCAGACCTTCCTGGATGCCGGGTACCCGCCCATCGGCGAGACATTGATCGAGGCGCTGCCCCATGCCGGCTATGACCCCGAAACCTATCGTCTGCGGGGGGCGCACGCGACGGGTTTGCTTTCACATGGGGACACGGTCGATCTGGGCGATCGCAGCTATCAGGTGCTGCACCTGCCGGGGCATTCGCCCGGTGGCATCGGCCTGTTCGAAGCCGCGACCGGCGTCCTGTTCGCCGCCGATGCGATCTATGACGGACCGCTGATCTTCGAAGGGCCGGGGATGAGCGTGCCGGATTACCGCGCCACATTTGCGTTGTTGAAAACGCTGCCCGTGACCACCGTGCATGGCGGTCATGACCCAAGCTTCGACCGCGCCCGCATGCTTGAGATCATCGCGGAATACGAGGCGCTCTGGGATGCAGCCTGAGGCGCGGCGGTATCAGACGATGGGCTGCGGCACCGCATCCAGCAATTGCCGCGTATAGCTGTCGGCGGGGGTGTTCAGGACCTGTTCGGTGGCGCCGAATTCCACGATCTGTCCCCGCCGCATCACCGCGACCGTGTCGCACAGCATCTGCACCACCGACAGGTCGTGGCTGACAAACAGATAGGTCAGGTCCAGCCGGTGCCGCAGATCCGCCAGCAGGTTCAGCACAAGCGCCTGGATCGACACGTCCAGCGCCGCGGTCGGTTCGTCCAGGATCAGCAGCCGTGGCGACACCGCAAGCGCCCGCGCGATGCCGACCCGCGCCTTCTGCCCGCCCGATAGTTGATGCGGCAGGCGCGTCAACAGGTTGGCGGGCAACCCGACCTGTTCGGCCAGCTCGTGCACCCGGTCCCTGCGGGCGCCCGCGCGTAGCCCGCCCAGCCGCCGCAGCGGTTCGGCGATGGCCTGTGACGCGGTCTGGCGGGGGTTCAGGCTGTCGGTCGCGTCCTGAAACACCATCTGGATCAGCGGCCTGCGCGGGTCGCGGGAAAACCGGCTGGCGGGCACGTCGCACAGGCTTTGGCCCTGAAACAGCACATCGCCGCCGCTGGCATCCTGAAGCCGCGCGATGATCGACGACACGGTCGACTTGCCCGAGCCGCTTTCGCCGACCAGCCCCAGGCACCCGCCCTGCGGCAGGTCGAAGCTGACGCCCCGCAACGCGTCGACCGGCCCCGACTTGCCGGCATAGGTCTTGGTCACGTCGCGCACCGACAACAGGACCTCTCCGCGTGCAGGTATCGGGGCGGGGGTGCCATCGACCACCAGCTGATGCAGCTTCTTGCCGGGATGCGGCGTCGCGGCCACCAGCCGCCTTGTATAGGGATGCGTCGGGGCGCGGCTCAGATCGGCGGGCGTGCCGCTTTCGACGATCTGGCCGTCCTTCATCACCACCAGGCGGTCGCAATACTGCCCGGCAAGACCCAGATCGTGGGTGATCAGGATCACACCCATCTTGCGGTCGCGCGCCAGCGTCCGGATCAGATCCATCACGGTTTTCTGGGTCGTGACATCCAGGCTGGTCGTCGGCTCGTCCGCGATCAGCAGCCGGGGCCGACAGGCCAGCGCCAGGGCGATCACGATCCGCTGGCACATGCCGCCCGACAGCTCGAACGGATAGGCGTGATAGCGCGCGGCGGCATCCTTGATCTGCACCTCTTCCAGCGCCGCGATGGCCTTGGCCCGGGCATCCTGGCGGGTGGCCTGGGCGTGCTGGCGCAGCACGTCCTCGATCTGGTGGCCGACCTTGCGGATCGGGTTCAGCGCCGCGCGCGGGTTCTGGAAGATCATCGAGATCTCACGCCCGCGAATGTCGTTCAGATCGCGTTCGCTGGCCTGCCGCAGGTCCATGCCGCCATAGCGCACCGCGCCCGACACGATTTCCCCGCCCTGATCCAGGATCCGCAGGATGCTGAACGCGGTGACCGACTTGCCCGAGCCGCTTTCGCCGACAATGCCCAGTGTTTCGCCATTGCCCAGCGACAGGTCGATGCCGCGCACCGCGTCGACCGGGCCGTTCCGGGTCGCGAAGCGCACGCGAAGATCCGCAATCCGCAGCATTCAGCGCCGCTGCCTTGGGTCGACGATATCGCGCAACCCGTCGCCCAGAAGGTTGAAGGTAAAGACCGCGAACATCAGCCACAGGCCCGGAAAGACCGCCAGCCACCATTCGCCCGAGATGATGTAATTCGCCCCCTCGGCCACCATGATCCCCCATTCCGGCGTGGGTGGCCGCACCCCCAGCCCGATAAAGCTGAGGCCCGCCGCGTTCAGCACCGCCCATCCCATGTTCAGCGACACCTGCACCATCATCGGCGGCAGCGCGTTGGGAAAGATGTGCAGCGCGACGATGCGCAGATCGCTGTTGCCGGCCAGCCGGGCGGCCTGCACGAACCCGGCTTCGCGCCGGATGTTGACCTCGGCCCGGACGACGCGCGCATAGAAGGGCGTGTTGATCACGGCGGTCGCATAGATCACGTTCTCGACCGTGTTGCCCAGGGCGGCGACGATCCCCATGGCAAGCACGAACAGCGGAAAGGCCATGATCATGTCCAGGCCCCGGCTGATCACCGCATCGGGCCAGCCGCCCCAATACCCGGCCGCACAGCCCAGGATCGCCCCCGCGACAAAGGACAGCGCGACCGCCCCGACCGAGATCACCATGTCCAGGCGGGTCGCGACGATCACCCGGCTGAACACGTCGCGGCCCAAATGATCGGTGCCGAACCAGTGCTCGCCGCTTGGCGGTTGCAGGATGCGCGCGCCCGAAGCGAGCGGGTCATGCGGCACCAGCGCAGGCCCGAAAACCGCGCAGAAGACCAGCAGCCCCAGCATCCCGAAGGCGATCATGGTGACCGGGTTCTGCCGCATGACATGGCCGACATGGCTGGCGAACCCATGGCTTTGGGTGGTGCCGGTCATGTGGCGTCGAACCCGATCCTGGGGTCGATCACCGCATAAAGCAGGTCGATGATCAGGTTCAGCGTCACGAACAGCAGCGCCATCGCCAGAACGAAGCCCTGCACCGCCGCATAATCCGACGCGACCAGCGCATCGACGGCATAGGAGCCGATGCCGGGCCAGGCAAAGACCTTTTCCACCAGGACATTCGCCCCCAGCGCAAAGGAAAACACCATGCCCAGCGTCGTGACGACCGGCAGCAGCGCATTGCGCAGCGCATAGCCATAGACGATCCTGCCGCGCGGCAGTCCGGCGGCGCGGGCGGTCCGGATGAAATCCGACGACAGCGCCTGAAGCATCGCGGCGCGGGTCATCCGCGCGATGGGCGCCAGCGTGAAGATCGCCATGGTGATCGCGGGCAGCACCAGTTGCCGCGCGGCGCCGCCGAACGTGTCCCAATCGCCCGCAAGGGCGCTGTCGATCAGATAGAACCCGGTCACCGGCGCGGGCTCGATATACAGGAAATCGAGCCGCCCGAGCGGCGAGGGCGCGATATCCAGCAGGTAATAGAAGACATAGATCAGCAGGATACCGGTGAAAAAGGTCGGCAAGGAAACCCCCGCTGTGACCAGAACCCGGCACAGATGGTCGCGCCACGATCCGGGCCGCGTCGCCGCCATTACCCCCAGCGGGATCGCGATGGCACAGGACAGAAGCAGCGCAATCAGCGTCAGTTCAAGCGAGGCGGGCAGGCGGCGGGCCAGATCGGACAGGACCGGCTGCCCGGTCGACAGGCTGTTGCCCCAGTCGCCGCGCAGCAGATCGCCGACATAGCGGATGAACTGCTGCGGCAGGGGCGCGTCCAGACCCAGTTGCTCGCGCACCTGCTGGATCGATGCCTCGTCCGCGGCGTCGCCCGCGAAATAGACCGCCGGATCGCCGGGCAGGGCGCGGGTCAGCACAAAGGTGATGACGACCACCCCGATGACGACCGGGATGGCCTGCAACAGCCGCGCACCGACCAGACGGGCCCGCATATGCCTCATGCGGGTTTGATCGGGCGCACGTCGAGCTGCCGGTGAAACCAGAACTCGTAATCCGAAGCGCCGTTCAGGGCGACATTCAGCGCGGGTTGCCACAGCGGGATGCGCGGCAATTCGTCCAGTGCGATTTCGAACATGCGCTTCACATTGGGCGCATAGGCGGGATCGTCAACCGGAATATGCAGCGTGTTGTCGACCAGCGTCTCGATCTCGTCGTTGCGGTAATTGGACGAGTTGAACAGGTGCCCGTCCTTGTAGGCCCAGAAGAAATAGTAATCGGGCGTGTCCAGCCAGCCGCCGAACCCTTCCAGATGAAAGGCCAGGCGCTTTTCGACCAGCGAAGCGGTGCGCCAGTCCGCGCCGGGGATCTTGTCGATGGTCACCGTGATCCCGATCTTGGCCAGGTTCTCCTGGATCAGAAGCGCGGTCGGCTCCATCCAGTCCAGCTGGTTGAGGCTGATGGAAAACGGCACCTCGAACCCGTCGGGATAGCCCGATTTGGCCAGGTGCGCGCGCGCCAGGTCCAGATCCTCGACATAGCCCGTCCGGCGCGGCCAGGCGATTTCGGAACGCTCGGTCTCTTCGCCCCAAAGCGGCGCGCCCCGGCCAAAGGCAGCGGCCTGAAAGATCGCCTCGTACGGGATGGCATAGGCGACCGCCTTGCGCACATCGCTGTCCTGGAACGGTTCGAACTTGGTGTTCAGCCCGACGCAGTTGATGCAATTGGCGATGGGGGTCGAGTTGACCTCCATCTTGTCCGACATCTCAAGCGCGTCCTTGCTGGGGATGTTGAAGGAGATCTGCGCATCGCCGCGTTCGATCACCGCCCGGCGGGTGGCGGCCGACGGGACCTCGCGGATGACCACGCGCTTATAGGCCGGGACCGGCCCGCTGGCCCAGTCGTTGTTGCGCTCGTAGATCAGCTGCTCGCCCGGCACCCAGCGCGCGACCTTGAACGCCCCCGACCCGATGGTGTTCAGATGCAGGTATTCGGTCGCCCAGGGGTCGTCATCGGTGGCGTTGGCCATCGCCAGCTTGGAATTGATCACGAACGGGATCGGCACCGCCAGATCGGGGATCGCAAGCTTTGACGGCGCGTCCAGCGTGATCTGGAAGGTCTTGTCGTCCAGCGCCGCGAACTGGTCGGGCCGCGTGAAGCCGCCGGCCTTCATCTGCACCGCCGGGAACCCGCCCAGCGACACCGCGCGGTCGAACGACCATTTCACATCCGCCGCCGTCACCGGGCTGCCGTCCTGGAACGTCGCGTCGCGCAGCGTGAAGGTCAGGATCAGCCCGTCATCGGAAACGGTCCAGCTTTCGGCCAGTTCCGGTTCGACCTTGGAATAGTCGAATTCCAGCCCGCCGCCCATCGACGGCTTGGTGCCGAAGGACACAAGCCGGTCATAGCAGTTGATCGCCACCTGATAGCTGGGCCGGTTGGTGCCGGTGCGATGCAGGTCAAGGCTGTTGATCGTCTGGCCGTTCACCGCGACCAGCACATCGCCGCTTTGTGCATGGGCGGGCAGGGCGCGCAGGAATGGCAGGGCCGAGGCAGTGGCCGCGCCGAGTTGCAGGAAATGTCGTCTGGATACGTCCGTCATTCTTCTCTCCTTGTGGGGCGCTTATGGATGCGCATTGTCTCAGGCCGTCCGGGCCAGATAGCGTCGCCAATCGGCCAGGGCGGTGATGTCTTCGGCGTCGCCGGTCGCGGCGGCCTCGCACAGAAAGCCCTGAACGGTGCTGCCATCGGCCAAGGTCAGCGTGCCGATGCCCAGCGGTGCGGGAATGGTTTTCATGAAGCCGCCGAAGGACTCCACCGGCATGTCCCAAAGCTCCAGCGCGACGGATGCGCCCTTGCCCGGCGCGGTGCGCACCAGCCCGGGCCGGGCGATCCCGCCGCCGGGCAGGGCGTGAAAGCTGTAATCGGGCGCGGTCGCATCCGTGCGCACCAGCCGCGCGCCGCGTTCGGTCAGCGTGTGGTTCAGCGGCAGGCCCGACATATGCGCGCCGCAAACCGCGATCCGGATATCGGTGTCGGCCACCTGCTCCGGCAGCTCTGGCGGATCGAGGGGCCAGGGTGTCGCCCCCAGATACCGCTGCCCCAGGCGTTCGATCACGGTCGCTAGGGCGGCGATCCTGGCGTCCGCCCCGGCCTGTGCGATCAGGGTCACGCTGCCCGGGCGCCCGTCATCGCGCGCGGGCGTCGGCACGGCGATGGCGCACATGTTCATCAGGTTCACGAAATTGGTATAGGTTCCCAGCATGTTGTTGGGCCCCATCGGATCGGCCTCAAGGTCCGCAACGGTGGCGAATGTGGGGATGCTGGGCACGCAAAGCGCATCGCAATCGGCAATGGCCGGGGCGATGTCGCGGCTCAGGTCCCTGAGCTTGTAAAACCCCTTGAACGTATCCGCCGCGGTCTTACCAACCGCCGATCCGATGATCTGCCGCGTCACCGGGAACAGCGCATCGGGGTTGCTGGTCATCAGCGTTTCGGTCGCGACATAGCGTTCGGCGACCCAGGGGCCGAAATACAGCATCTCGGCGATCTCATAGAGCGGGGTGAAGTCGATCTCGACGATCTCGGCGCCCGATTGCCGCAGGGCCGCGACCGTATCGGCAAAGGACCGTGCCTGTGCCATGTCGCCCTCGACCCGTAGGCTGTCGGGCGATGGCACGCCGATCCGGGGGCGGGGCGGGGGCGCGACCAGCGGGGGCGTCTGCACCTTGCACGCATAGCTGTCGGCCGGATCATGGACCGCCGCCACCGCATAGGCGGCATAGGCATCGGCCACCGTCAGCGCAAAGACCGAAATCGTGTCCAGCGACCGACAGGCGGGCACCAGCCCGGTCGCCGACAATGCGCCCAGCGTGGGCTTCAGCCCCACGATATTGTTCAGCGCCGCGGGCACCCGGCCCGATCCGGCGGTGTCCGTGCCCAAGGAAAAACTGGCGATCCCATGCGCGACCGCCACGCCCGAGCCGCCCGACGAACCGCCGGGCACGATCGCGGGATCCAACGCGTTCTTCGGCGCGCCATAGGGCGTGCGCACCCCCACCAGCCCGGTGGCGAACTGATCCAGGTTGGTCTTGCCGATCAGCAGCGCCCCGGCCTCTTGCAGCCGCTGAACCACAAATGCGGTTTCCGTCGCCTGATAGGCGAAATCGGGGCAGGCGGCGGTGGTGGGTTTGCCCGCAACATCGATGTTGTCCTTGACGACGAAGGGCACGCCCCAAAGCGGCTTTGCGGTATCGAACGGGCCAAGGGCGGCGGCCTGCGCCAGCAATTCGTCTTTCGGGAACAGGCACAAGAAGATCCCGGGATCGGCCACGGCGTCAATCCGGGCATAGACCTGTTCGATGATGTCTGCGGCGGGTGTCCCGGCGGCATAGGCGCGGCGCAAGGACGTCAGTGTGAGCGGTATTTCAGCGCTCATGCATGTTTTCCAATCATTTCCGGTGACATCGCCGATCCCTGTTGCCTGGGTCCCAGAATTCGGCGGCAGGGGCGGGAAAACAAATGCTATTATCTCACAAAACCGGTGCAAAAAATGCACCACTTGCTTGGGGAAGACATGCGCCATCTGAAGGATTTCGAGTTTATCGAGGGGGTGATCCGTGCCGGGTCGATCCGCAAGGCGTCCGAGGACATGAACATCACCGCCTCGGCGTTGAACCGGCGGATCAACCGGTTCGAGGACGAATTCGGATACGAGATCTTCGAACGCCTGCCGCGCGGCGTGCGGCTGAACCCGGCGGGCGAGCTGCTGTTGCATCACATCCGGTCGCAGCGGTCGGATTTCGCACGGCTGAAATCGCAGGTCTCGGATCTGTCGGGGGTGCGCCGGGGGCATGTGTCGATCGCCTGTTCGCAGGCCTTGCTGCCCTATTTCCTGCCACGTCAGATCGCGCGTTACCGTTCCGGGCATTCCGGCGTCACCTTTTCGGTCAACGCCCGCGACCGGGTCGCCGCCGAACGGGAGCTGTCGGAATTCGCCAGCGATATCGCGCTGGTGTTCGAGCCACTGACCATGGTCGATTTCGAGGTCGTCCACGCCATGGCCCAGCCCATCCATGCGGTGATGCGCGCTGAACACCCGCTGGCCGACCAGCCCGAGATCCGCCTGCGCGACGCGCTGCGCTTTCCCCATGTCGCCCCGTCCGAAAAGCTTGCGGTCCGGGTGCTGCTGGAAACGGCGGCGCGGCGCCTGACCTCGGTCGAGGTTGCGCCGATGATCGAATCCGAAAGCTTCGATTTCATGCGCCATTACGGCGCGTGGGAGGACATGATCAGTTTTCAGTTTCCCGTCGGGCTGGACATGGATCACCAGCCGAACCTGGTGTCCCGCCCACTTGCGGTGCGCGACGTGGCGCCCGGCAACCTGCTGCTGGGGCAGTTGCGGGGGCGGACTCTGCCGGTGGCGTCGGCACGTTTCATGCGCGATCTGGTCAGCGCCCTGCGCGCTTTGCCCTGATTGCCCCCGGCGTGCGGCTCAGTCGACGAACCGCACGGGCTTGGCCCAGTGCAGCAGCACAACACAGCCGGTATCGCTCCAGACAGAATGGCGGCTGCCGGGCGGGTTGATGACCAGATCGCCGCGCCGGTAGGTGCCGTTCTCGTCCGACTGGCTGCCTTCCAGCACAAGGATCATTTCGGCGCCCGGATGTTCGTGCAGCGGGACCCGCGCGCCCGGCGCGTAACGCAGGACCGCGATCGCGGGTGCGCCGTCCAGAAGCCGGCCGATGGTGATGCCCGCCCGGAACGGCTCGAACCGCAGCGCGCGCCAGCGGCCCGACAGCAGCCCGCGTATCAGGGCCGGTTCAAGCATCGAGCGCCCCAAGGATCGCCTGTGTCGGGGCGGCCCAGCCGACGATCCCGCCCTGTGCGGTGATCATCTGGATCGTGGCGGCCTTGAAGGCAGGGAAATAGCTTTCGGTGGCGTCTGTCGCCAGCAGGCAGTCGAAGCCGCGATCATTCGCTTCGCGCATGGTGGTCTGAACGCAGACCTCGGTCGTGACGCCCGCAAGGATCAGGTGCCGCAGCCCGCGTGCGGTCAGCAAGTCTTCGAAACCGGTGTTGCAGAACGCGCCTTTTCCGGGCTTGTCCAGCACCGGCTCACCCGCGATGGGCGCCAGTTCAGGGATGATCTCGGCCCCCGGTTCGCCAGCTACCAGAATGCGCCCCATCGGACCCGGATCGCCGATCCTGAGGCTGGGCGCCCCCCGATCCCGTTTCGAACTTGGCAGGTCGGACAGGTCGGGCTTGTGGCACTCGCGCGTGTGGATCACCGGCAATCCCGCAGCGCGGAACCCGGCCAGAAGGCGCGCTACCGTGGGCACGATTGCCCCAAGGCGCGCGACATCATTGCCCAGGCTTTCGCCGAAGCCACCCGGTTCGATGAAGTCGCGTTGCATGTCGATGACGACCAGGCCAAGGGTCGCGGGCGCGCAGCGAAAGACAAATGGATCTGCCGGGATCTCGATCATGCGCGTCCCGCCATATAGGCACCGATTTCGGCCACATCCGTTGCCCCGGCCTGCGCAACAAAGGCCAGCCGCCCGCAGCTCATGACCGCGATCCGGTCGGCCAGTTCGAAGATCTCATCCAGATCCTCGCTGATCAACAGGATCGCCACCCCGCGATTGCGCGCCGCCATCAGGCGCCCGCGAATGGCCGCAACCGCGTTGAAGTCCAGTCCGAAACAGGGGTTGGCAACGATTAGAAGGTCAACATCGCCATCCAGTTCACGCGCCAGCACCGTGCGCTGGACATTGCCGCCCGACAAGGTTGCAATCGGGCTGTGTGGCGAGGCTGTCTTGATATCATAGGCCGCGATCCGGGCCTGAGCGTCGCGGATCATCGCCTTACGGTTCAGCCACAGGATCGGGCCGCCGGGGCCGGTATCGAACACCCGCAGCGCCAGGTTCTCCGCCACACTCATATGCGGGGCCGAGGCGTTTCGGAGCGGCTCTTCGGGCAGATAGCGCACGTTCAGCGCCTGTGCCTCGGCGCGGGTGGCACCGAAGGGGCGCCCCTTGATCGCGATCCGGCCCGCCGTCAGCGGGCGTTGGCGGGTCAGCATCTCCATCAACTCGGTCTGGCCGTTGCCCGATATCCCGGCCACGCCGACGATTTCACCCGCGCGCACGCACAGTTCGTCGATGGCGATCCCGTTCGGTCCCGACAGCGACGGCGCCCGCGCACCCGACAGCTCCAGAACCGGCGCGCCGTGGGTGCCGGTGCGGTCCAGCACCGGGCGGGCGGGGGCGTCGCCCATCATCATTTGTGCCATCCGGTCATCGCTCAGATCGGCGACGCTTCCGGTCCCGGCATGGCGCCCGCGCCGCAAAACGGTGACATCATCGGCAAACCGGCGCACCTCGCGGAACTTGTGGGTGATCAGCAGCACCGTGATCCGCCCGGACTGGCACAGGGCGCGGATGTGGCTGAGCACCTCATCGGCCTCTGCTGGTGTCAGGACCGATGTCGGTTCGTCCAGGATCAGAAACCGGCTGCCCAGATAGAGCTGCTTGACGATCTCGAGCTTCTGCTTCTCGCCTGCCGACAGACGACTGACGGGCCGGTCCAGCGGCGGTTTGAACGGCAGGTCGGCCAGGAACCGGTCGATGGCTGTGCGTTCGGCCGGCCAGTCGATCACCGGCGGGGCGTCGGCGCGGCTGATCACCAGGTTCTCGGCGCCGGTCAGGGACGGGACCAGCGTGAAATGCTGATAGACCATGCCAAGCCCCAGCCGTTGCGCGTCCACCGGATCGGCGATCCGCGCCTCTTTGCCATCGACCAGCAGCCCGCCCTCGGTCGCGTGGTAAAAACCCATGATGCATTTCACCAGCGTCGACTTGCCTGCGCCGTTTTCGCCCAGAAGCGCATGGATCGTGCCGGGCGCGATCCGGACCGAGACCTTGTCCAGCGCGGCCAGCGCCCCGAACCGCATCGTCATCCCGACCGTTTCCAGCCCGATGGCCTGCATCAGACCAGCCCTGCGATCAGGGTCCTGCTGTCGGCGACCGCGCCGAACACACCGCCCTGCATCGTCACCATCTTGATCGCCGCGTCGTGATTGCCCCTGTCGGTCGCGCCGCAGCAATCTTCGAGCACGACACATTCAAAGCCCCGATCATTCGCCTCGCGCATGGTGGTCGATACGCAGACATCGGTGGTGATCCCGCAGATCACCAGATTCTCGATCCCCCGCATCCGCAGCACAAGTTCCAGATCGGTGGCACAGAAGCTGCCCTTGCCGGGCTTGTCGATGATGGTTTCGCCGTCCTGAGGATAGAGCTCGTCGATGATGTCCCAGCCGGGCTCGCCGCGTACAAGGATCTTGCCGCAGGGGCCCGGATCGCCGATGCCCGCGCCGATCTGCTGCGAGCGCCAGCGCTTGTTGGCGGGCAGATCGCTCAGGTCCGGGCGGTGCCCTTCGCGCGTGTGCAGGATGTGATATCCCTTGGCGCGCATCGCCGCCAGAACCGCCTTGATCGGCGCGATCGGGGCGCGGGTCAGCGACAGATCATACCCCATCGCATCCACATACCCGCCCTTGCCGCAAAAGTCGGTCTGCATGTCGATGATGATCAGCGCCGTGTTTTCGGGGCGCAGATCACCGTTATAGGGCCACTTATAGGGTCGGCTGTCGATGGTGCTCATTCGGCGGCCTCCTTCGTGCCGTTTCTATAAAGCCGTGTGGGGGGCGGGAACCCGCATACGGTCCCGTCGGTCACCTGCACGTCGTCCTCCCACGGCAGCCGATACCGCCCGGCGGCCAGATCGGTCATATAGGTATAGGGGCAGTCCTGCGCGCCGCCCTTGACGGCGACATAGCCGCGATGCCCGAACTGATAGATGTTGTTTTCCACCCCCCAGCCCAGCCGCGCCTCGCGGATCAGATCGGGGCGCAGTTCGGCGGAGATGATCTCGTCCGGGCGGCCGGTGGTGCCATGGGCGATGACCTGGCCGTCGAAGTTCACAATCATCGCCTCGCCCATACTGTCGAAAGTGCCGTCGCTGCCGCACATGCAGACATTCGCGGTGGCCATCAGGTTGCAAAAGGAGTTCGACTGGTTGGTAAAGCGCCAGCTTTCGCGGATCGGCGCGGTATAGCCAGCGGTGCGGATCATGATCTCGGCCCCTTTATAGGCGCATTCGCGCGCCATCTCGGGGAACATGCCGTCATGGCAGATGATCAGCGCCAGTTTCGAGCCGTTCGGCCCGTCGCAGACCGGTATGCCCGTGTTGCCCGGCTCCCACGGCTCAACCGGTACCCAAGGATGCATTTTGCGGTAATACAGCCGGATTTCGCCCTGATCGTCGATGATCAGGCCCGAATTATAGGGCATCCCGCCCGGGTTCAGCTCCATGATCGAGAAACAGCCCCAGATCTTATGCGTTTTACAGGCGGCCTTAAACGCCGCGACCTCGGGGCCGTCGAGGCGGCACATAATGTCGGGATTGGTGTCCATCGACAGGCCGTGCAGCGCGTATTCCGGAAACACGACCAGATCCATCGTTCCCATGTTGCGCCGCGCCTTGCCGACCATATCGACGATCTTCCGGGTCTGCCGCGCCAGATCGTCCGGGGTGACCACGACCGGCAGTTGCAGCTGCACCATGCCGATGACAACACCCTGTTTCGATTTGTTCAATCCGCCCAGTCCGTTCATGCCTTCCTCCTATTTGGTGATCGACAATTCACCCGGCGCGCTGTCTAGCGCATTGCCCGGGGTCGAGGTGAAAATGAGCAGCGCAAGGGTCAGGACATATGGCGCCGCGAAGAACAGGTAATAGCCCGATGTGAAACCCACCGTCTGAAGCGCCGGACCAAGCGCCCCGGCCGCGCCGAACAAAAGCGCGGCGAACAGGCACAGGACCGGGTTCCAGCGGGCAAAGATGACCAGCGCCACGGCCATCAGGCCCTGACCCGACGACAGCCCCTCGTTCCAGCTTCCGGGATAGTAAAGCGACAGATAAGCCCCCGCGACGCCCGCAAGGGCGCCTCCGGCCGCCGTCGCCCACAGCTGCACCCGATCCGGTGCGATGCCGATGGCGCGCGCGGCCTCGGTGCTGTCGCCGACGACGCGGATGCGCAATCCAAGCGCGGTGTTGCGAAGCATCCAGGCCATGCCAAAGGCCAGGGCGACCCCCACCAAGAACAGCACGTTAACCTGCAGCGCCGCCTGAACCTGCGGCACGTCCGACCAGAACCCGAACGGGATCGATGGCAGATCCGGCGCGACCGGCTGGATATAGGGTTTGCCGAAAAAGAACGCCAGGCCGATACCCAGCAACATCAGCGCGATCCCCATGGCGATATCGTTCACGCCCTTGAACCGGCAAATCCAGCCGTGAAACGCCCCGAACCCAGCACCGGCGGCCGCCGCGGCACCGACCCCGACCCAGGCCGAGCCGCTTTCGAAGGCCAGCGCATAGCCCGCCATCGCACCGAAGGTCAGCGTGCCTTCGAGCCCCAGGTTAATGCGCCCCGACCGTTCGGTCAGGCATTCGCCCAGCGACACGAACAGGAACGGCGTCGAGACCCGGATCGCTCCGCCAAGCATCGCGACGGGGACGGCCCAAAGCCCCAGATCGCCGCTCATGCCCGTTGCTCCCACCTGTCGGGCCGGAAAAGGCGCAGCCGCCCGTAAAGCGTTTCGCTGAGCAACAGCGTGACGAAGACGATACCCTGCATGACCAGGATGGTCGCATCAGGCAGATCCATCCGCCGCTGGATCAGCCCGGACGAGGCTTGGAACCCCGCCAGCAGGATCGCCACGGGGATGATCGCCAGCGGGTTGTGCCGGGCCAGGAACGCCACAAGGATCCCGGTGAACCCGTACCCCGCGACCAACGATGCGTTGGCCGCGCCATGGATCGCCGTCACCTCGAAATATCCGGCCAGGCCCGCCATCGCGCCGCCAAGCGCGGTGAAGCCGGTGATCAGCCGGCCCACCGGCAGCGCCTGCACCTGCGCCGCCCTGATATTATCGCCCGCAACACGCGCGGCAAAACCGATGGTCGTGCGGTCGAGCAATACCCAGCACAGCACGCAGCAAAGCACCCCGATCCCCAGGCCCCAGTGGACTTCGATCCCGATGGGCATGTCACCGACCCGAAGCGCTGCGGGCAGCGGCGCGGTCGACGGCTTGTTCAGGCTGGCCGGGTCGCGGAAGGCGCCTTCGACCAGATGGTTCATCAGCGCGATCGCGATATAGGACATCAAAAGCGATGCGATGGTTTCGTTCACGCCGCGCCGGATCCGCAGAAACCCGACGGTCCCGATCCAGGCGCCGCCGACACAGAAGGCTGCGGACGCCATCAGCATTAGCCCCAGCGCCCCCGGCAACGCCCCGCACCAGACGCCCGTGACCGCCGCCGCCAGGCCGCCCAGGGCGATCGCCCCTTCGCCGCCGATCACCACCAGACCCAGCCGCGCCGGAAGCGCGACACAAAGCCCCGCGAACAACAGCGGCGCGACGCGGGACAGGGTGTTCTGCCACGAAAAGCCCGTTCCGAACCCGGCTTTGTAGACCAGCGCAAAGAAGGTGAGCGGCGATTTTCCCAACCCGATCAGGAACAGCGAAAACACAGCCAGACCGGCGATCAGCGCGGCAAGCGGCAGGATGACCGCCTCGAGCCGCGGCATCCAGATCGCGTGCGTTCCGGATGCTGTGCGCAAGGGGGCCGTTGGCTGGGCCATTTAGCTGGTCGAGCCGATGACGCCTTCGACCAGGTAATCCATACTTTCAAGGGCGATGTCGTCCTCAGCAAAGGCCTGACCTTCGGCGGCGATCACGTTGCCCGCGTTGTCCTTGAGCGGGCCCTTGATCACCGAATAGCCGCCTTTCATGATCTCGGCGCGGGTGGCTTCGAACTGGGCACGCGCGGCGTCGGACACGGCAGGTCCCAGCGGGCTCATCTTGACGAAGCCATCGGCCAGACCGCCCCGGACGAAATTGTCGATGGTGCCGCCATCCAGCACGGTCTGCACCATGCCGGTATAGACATCGGCCCAGTTCCATTCCGCGCCGGTCAGGTATTTTTCGGGCGCAAGCGGCGATTGGTTCGCGTGATAGCCACAGACAAACGCCCCGCGCCCGGCTGCCGTCTCCATCACCACCTTGGGCCCGTCCACATGGCAGGTAATCACATCGCAGCCCTGATCGGCCAGCGCATTGGTGGCCTCGGCCTCTTTCACCGCCAGCGACCATTCGCCGGTGAAAATGACCTGACAGGTGATTTCGGGGTCCACCTGCCGCGCGCCCAGCAGGAACGAGTTGATGTTCAGCAGGACCTGCGGGATCGGCTTGGCGGCGACAAAGCCGATCTTTTTGCTGGTCGTGGCATGCCCTGCTGTTATCCCGTTCAGGAACTGGCCCATGCCGATATACCCGAAATAGCTGCCCACGTTCATCGGGTGTTTGTCCGCCGACCACAGCCCCGCCGCATGCTGGAACCGGATATCGGGATATTTGGGCGCGACCTCCAGGATATGCGGGTCGAAGTAACCGAACGAGGTCGGGAACAGCAACGTCGCGCCATCGAACTGGATCATCGATTCCATCGTGCTTTGGACATCGACCGTTTCGGGGACGTTTTCCTCTTCGATGACCTTGACGCCGGCCATGGCCTTTACCGCGGCGGCGCCTTCGGCATGGGCCTGATTATAGCCGAAATCATCCTTCGGTCCGACATAGATGAACCCCACCGTCAGCGGGTCAGCGGCAAGGGCCCGCCCCGGCAGCAGCGCCGTCGCGCCCATGGCGGCGGTCGAGGCCAGAAGCGATCGGCGATCAAGGCGAAACGACATGACATATCCCCTGTCTCTTGGCGCAAAGCGGCAGCGCGTATCGTTGGTGCATGTCAAACGGTACGGCTTCGGGGGCGGTCTGACTTCTGCTCATTTTCTGCCGGAGCGGTGAAAAAAATGCACCGGGGGCGGTGCGGACCGCGCCGTGTCGCTCAGGCGCTTTATCAGCCGTTCGCGGCTGCTGCCCGTCGCCTCTGGACGGTGGCTGCCCGGGTCACTCTGCGTAAACCGGCAGGACGTTTTCCATGGGATAGTGGGTGATCACGATGTACCAGCCCAGAACGCCCCAAAGCCACCAGGTGTTGTAAAGCCGCAGCCAGGCAGAGCGTATCTTGTTCATATCAGACCTCCGGTACCGTTCTAGGCAAGATCGGACAGCAAAGCCACCCAGGTCATGGTCAGCCACCAGCCGATAAGCTTGACCACACGCCGCGGCAGCCGCGCCATCGCACGTTGCCACCAGGCGGGTGGCTTCATGGCCAGGCTCAGCGCGTAACCATGCCCCAGCCCCCACAGGAAATAGCCGGGCATGACCTCGTGCCACAGGCCCACCAGGACAAAGGCCAGAAAGATCCCCTTGCGCGGGGATCCAGTGACCCGGACGAAGGGTTTGAACAGATACATGCTGACAAACCAGCCCAGCGACATGTGCCAGCGTTGCCAGAATTCGCGGATCGACGTGGCCAGATAGGGTTTGTTGAAATTCTGCGGCAGGGTCGCGCCGAAGAACGCGCCAAAGGCGATGGCCAACAGCGAATACCCCGAGAAATCGAAATAGAGCGCGGCAAGCTTGGCATACATGTCAAAGACCGGGTCGACGACGCCCGGATTGACCCGGTCGGCCATGTCCCTGAATTCCGGGGCAATGACATAGAATGACGCCAGACCCCAGCCCAGCATCATCACCGCCCGCGCCAGCTCCCGCATATCCAGCCGCTGCGCGATATTGTCGGGCTTGAACGGCGCCAACCCGAATATCGGCCCCGCCGCGAACGAGGGCAGAAAGGTCAGACCCGCCAGTATCGGCAAGGGCTGCAGCGCCTTTTCCCGCAAGCATTCCCGCAGGCAGACAAAGGATTTCACGACAAAAAAGGCACTGCCGACAACCCAAACCACCCGCGCGTTGGAGGCTGCCCCAAGCTCTGCCCAGATCGGGGATGGATCAACAAACTTGCCGACCCACATATGCAGGTTGAACGGGATCAGCCCCAGAAAGGCGAACCACGAGATACGATTGGCATGTGCGGGGAAGCGGCGGCAGATCGCATACAGGATCATCACGAAGACGACTTGCGCGGTCAGGTACAGCGCCGTGACTGCATTGAGGACCGCCAGAAGCGCAAGGTTCGTGGCAATCAGCACCACCATCGCCACGCGTGGCAAACGTGGAAACAGCAGTCGGAACATGGCCGCCAACGCCAGCAGGAACACAAAGGTGAGTTCAAGTCCAAGGATCATTTTTCCGCCAGCACCTTCGCGATTTCCTGCGACAGCCAACGGGTGTAGATCTCGCGCCCCTTGGGATTCAAATGGCTTCTATCCATGAATTCCCGCGCGGTCTGCCGATACACCTGTTCTGGCGGTGCAAGATATTCGGGGATCAGATGGGTCAGTTTCGCACGGACATTGTCGTCCGGTGGCGGGCTGCGATAGTGATGAGGGCGGATGACAATCAACGCTGCGTCGTACTGTTGGGCCAATTCACGGATCTTCTGTAGATAGTGGAATTCGGCTCGGCTGAAGCTGTTGTCTTCAAAGTTGAACCGGTCGTCAAACTCGTGATCCAAATCGTCAAACTGCTTGTTCAGAATTTTCTCGATCCGTGCTTTCTTACGTTCGGCTCTGGCAATGCCGACAGGGGTTGGATTGTCGAACGTTTCTCTCATGCAAACGGTTTTCGCCGGTTGCGACGGATCGGTCTCGAAGATGTCGTCGGCAAGCTTGAGGGCCAGGCCCCTTTCGATCTTGCTCAAAAGGCCATTGCCAACGATGAAGCTCCACCCCAGATAGCCTGTTTCGGCGATCGCAACGGGGAATGTAAGATGGTCCTTAAAGCTGAAGACAGAACTCGTGTCCGCTCTCCAAGTGAAGGGCCTGGCGTACTTTTTAGTGTTTAAAGCCCCTCTCAGCGCTTCGGTTTCTGCCTCCACCACCAAAAGCGACGGGCGGATACCACTGTCGAACAGCTCTCTGAGCATCACATAGGAGCGAGAGGCGGAAAAACCGGGTCTGCCGAGGTTATAGACTTTGGGGTTTTGAGCGATGCTTTTCGAAAGCTGCTCGGGGTCCAGACCACGCCGCATGCGCGACGACCCCAACAACAGGATGTTCACATCGGTGGGCATGTTGATGATCTGGTTCGCCAGGCATTTCTGGGAATTGCCCGCCGATCCGAACCGGATTTCCGGCCGGTCAATCGATAGCGGCAGTGCAATGCATACGCACAAGATGCCCAGTGCCGCGGCGGTGCGCAGCATCAGGCGCTCTCTTTGACGACCAGATCCACCAGCGTTGTGACTTTGAAATCGTCAAAGGTCTCGTCGATCGAGGTGATCGACTTGCCCAGAGCCGTTTCCAGCTCGAACAGGAAGTTCATCGAATCCAGGCTGTCGACGATCCCATCCGCGATCAGATCGGTTTCCATCGTCACCTTTTCGCTGCTGCCGGCCTGGGTCTTTTCCAAGGCCTGCTTGATCAATTCGAAGGCTTTTTCATCCGTCATGTCGCACCTAAAGCTCAAATTCCAGGATTGCCGTGGCCCAGGACAGCCCAACGCCGAACCCCGAGGCCAGGATCCGTTGCCCGTCTAAATCGCCTTTCTGCTGCAGATCGTAAAGCAGCAGCGGGATCGAGGATGAGACCGTGTTGCCGAAATGATTCATGTTCTTCAGCAGCTTTTCGGGCGGGATACCCACGCGCTTGGCCATCGCGTCCAGCATATAGATCGACCCCTGGTGCAACGCGAACCGGTCGATATCGTCCAGGCCCAGCCCGGCTTTTTCCAGGCAGGCGCGTATGCTTTTGGGCACTTGGCCGTTGACGAAGTTGAAAACCGCCCGGCCATTCATAAAGAGCGACATCTGGGAGGTTTCGGGCGGCGTCATGCCGATGATCGACACCATGGGCGCGGCAGCCCCGCCGCCAGCAATGCTGATCGCATCCCCCTGACTGCCATCGGTCCCGAAATCGGTCGCGACGATGCGCCCGCCCTTGCCCTGGCGACGTATCCACGTCGCCGTCGCGGCATCGCCAAAGACGCAATTGGTCGCCTTGTCGGTCGGGTCGATGATCCGCGAATAGGGGTCGCAGGTCACCAGAACCGCATTCTCCATCTGCGTGGCCATCAGGAACCCTTCGACCACCGACAGCGCATAGACATATCCAGAACAGCCCAGGGCGATATCGAAGCTCGCCGTGCCTGGGCCAAGCTGCAACGCATGTGCAAGACCCGCGGAATTCTGCGGCAGCTTGCGGTCGGGGCTCTGTGTGACACAGACCAGCAGGTCGACCTGATCCCGTAATTCGGGCGCGCGGGCAAAAAGAGCTTCGCAAGCCGCCTGCGAAAGCGAGATCCCGGTCTCGTCCTCGCCCAGGCAATAGCGTTTGTGAACGCCGACCTTGTCCCGAATGAACGCCTCGTCCGCGCCGGTCGCAGCGGCCAGATCGGCGGCGGTGTGCATGACCCCGGGAACGGCATGGTCGATTGCGACGATCGGCATTTCTAGGCTCCGGGCTTGTAGGAAAAGGTCACGGCGCCGCGCGCAAAAGCTGTACCGTCGTTCGCTTGGATATCCACACGCCAAAGGGTTTGCTGACCCTTCTCACCGGCCAGCGCGCGCATCATCTGCAGGCCGATCTGTCCGTTTTCGGGAAACGCGCCCTCTACGGGCAGGTTCAGGCCGCGCATGCCTGTCAGCCAGATATCGGTGCAACCCGTGAAGCGCACGGTGTGCTCTGTCTTGATGGCAATGACGATCGCGTTCAGCATATCCTCGAACCCGCGCACCCGCGAAAACGCATACCGGGGTTCTGCCGCGGCACCGCTTTCCTGCCGGGTCGCGGCTGCCGGGATCGGCTGATCCCTGTGCGGCGCGGGCGCGCCGCTGTCGATCACATGAAGGATGCGCTCGGCACCTGTATCGTCCACAAAGCAAACCGTGCCGATGGCCGATCCATCCGTGTCCTGATCGGCAAAGGCGATCAGGTTTCGCGTGATGGCTGAAAACCCCGTCCGTTCGAACCGCCAAGGGCCAGCCTCCAGTGTTTCAGACGCGCGCGCAATGATCTGGGTGCCCTGAATATAGTCGCGGTCGCCCCGAAGGAACACGTCTATGATTTGCTCTGGAATGTGCGGCATTGGATCCCGAAAACTGAACTTGCGCCCAGATATCGCCATATGGCCTGTGTTGCAATGCGCAGGCAAAGCCGCCCGAGCGCAAGGGTGCACATGTGGCCTCTTGGCGCCAGAGTTCGATGTTGATGTGGGGTTTTGGAGGCGAGTACCGGAATCGAACCGGTGTACACGGATTTGCAATCCGCTGCGTAACCACTCCGCCAACTCGCCGAAGTGGCGACGGCATAGCGCATGGGGGCGGGGGGTGCAAGCGTTTCGGCGCGGGTCGAGATCGGTTGCCGTTGAAAGCTTTCTGTGGCAAGAGGTGTGGTGTTTCCGGCGACGAAGAAGAGACCTGCTTTCATGACCGATTTTGCCTCCCTGCGCCGTATGATGGTCGACACCCAGGTGCGTCCGTCCGACGTGACCAAGTTTCCCATCATCGAGGCGCTGTTGAGTGTCCCGCGCGAGGCGTTCGTGCCCGATGCGCGGCGCGAGACGGCCTATGTCGGCGAGAATATCGATCTGGGCGGTGGGCGCGTGGTGCTGGAGCCGCGCACGCTGGCCAAGATGCTGGATGCGCTGGATCTGCAACCCGACGAGATGGTCTTGGATATCGGCTGCGGGCTGGGCTATAGCGCGGCGGTGATCGCGCGCATGGCCGAGGCGGTCGTCGCGGTCGAGGAAGACGCCCAGATGGCGGCCGATGCACAGGCTGCCCTGACCGAGTTTGGGGCCGACAATGCCGCCGTGATCGAGGCGCCGCTGGCCGAGGGCGCGGCCAAGCACGGGCCTTATGACGTGATCATCCTGCAAGGTGCGGTCGAGCATTTGCCTGATGCGATTGTGTCACAGCTGAAAGAAGGTGGCCGGATTGCCGCCCTGTTTTCAGAAGGTTCCTTGGGAGTTTGCCGGATCGGGTATAAGATCGACGGCGAAGTGAATTGGCGTTTTGCCTTCAATGCCGGCGCCCCCGTGTTGCCGGGATTCGAGCGGCACAGCGCATTTGTGTTGTAAGCTCGGTGCTTTGCCCCGGGCTTTGTGAGGTTTGAGGCAGGAACAGAGCAAATGAAAAAAATTCGAAACTTCGCCCTTTCGGGGGTCGTGGCGATGGGGGCCGTCTTCGGGTCCGTGCCTTTGCACGCCGAAACCCTGACCGACGCGCTGGTCGCCGCATACAAGAAAAGCGATCTTCTGGATCAGAACCGCGCGGTTCTGCGTGCCGCCGACGAGGATGTCGCACAGGCGGTGGCCGCGCTGCGGCCGGTCCTCGATTTCGTGGCGCAGGCGCGCTACAACGATCCGATTTCCAGTGGCACGCGCGACAGCGGCTCGATTTCGCTGGGCGTGGATTGGGACCTGTTCACCGGCGGGCGCAACAAGCTTGGCATCGAGATCGCCAAGGAAAGCGTGTTGGCCACGCGGGCGGCGCTGCTTGGGGTCGAGCAGGGCGTTCTGCTGAACGCGGTGCGGGCCTACATGAATGTGCGCAGCGCGTTGCGCAATGTCCTGCTGGGGCAAAGCAACGTGCGCCTGATCACCGAAGAATTGCGGGCATCGCGGGACCGGTTCGAGGTCGGCGAAGTCACCCGCACCGACGTTTCCATCGCCGAGGCCGCTTTGGCGGCGGCGCGCAGCAACCTGGCCGCGCGCGAGGGCGAGCTGGCAGCGGCGCGCGAATCCTATAACCGGTTCATCGGCCATTATCCGGGGCAACTGACCGGAACGCCGCGGGTGCCCAAGCTGCCCGCGACACTGGATGCGGCGCGCAGCATTGCGCAGCGCAGTCATCCCGACATCATCCAGGCCCAGCACCAGGTCACCGCCGCAGAGCTGCGCATCGCATCGGCGCGGGGCAACTATCTGCCGACCGTCACGGCGGGGCTGGATCACACGATCGACGATCACGGCGACGAAAGCACCTCGGCCAACGTGACGCTGCGCCAGCGGATCTATCAGGGCGGGGCGCGCAATTCGGCCGAGCGGCAGGCGATCAACAACAAGCAGTCGGCCCGGTCGAGCCTGTTGAACACCGTGCGGCTGGTGCAAGAGGATGTGGGCAATGCCTGGTCCGACCTGGCCGTGGCGCGGGCACAGATCACCGCCAGCAACCAGCAGATCCGCTCGGCGCGACTGGCCTATGACGGAACGCGGGAAGAGGCCAAGCTGGGGTCGCGCACCACGCTGGATGTGCTGGATGCCGAACAGGACCTGCTGGATGCGCAGGCGCAGCTGATCTCGTCCGAGGCGAATGAATATATCGCGGTCTATTCGGTTCTGGCGTCGATGGGTCTGTTGACGGTCGATCACCTGAACCTTGGGATCAATACCTATGATCCGGCGGCCTATTACAATGCGGTCAAGGGCGCGCCCTCGCATTCGATCCAGGGCAAGAAGCTGGACCGTGTCCTGAAATCGCTGGGCAAGGAATAGCCCTTTTGCGCCACACATGATTGTGTGGCGCCATTCCCCCCGATACAATATCTGCGACCCAAGCAGGAGGTGACTCGCGATGCCAGACCCGATGAAGAACACGGATATTGAAGATGTCCTGTCCTCCATCCGCAGGCTGGTGTCTTACGAGCCATCGAACCTGCGCCCGGCGGCGGCGGCCAAGCCCGCGCCCCGGCCGGAACGTCTGGTGCTGACGCCGGCCTTGCGGGTTCACGAAGAACCCGAACGCCCCGCACCCGTGGCGGTGGCCGAGGAAGCCCCGGCGCAACCGGAATTCGTGCATCGCGCTGAAGCGCCCGAGGCCGTGGTTTCGGACCCCGCCCAGCAAACGCTGGAGGACCGGATCGCCGATCTGGAGGTTGCGGTCTCGCAGGCGGGCGAGGAATGGGAGCCCGATGGCAGCGAGGCCGAGGCGAATGTCTATCCGACCTCGTACCCGGTGATCGAACCGCTGCGCCCCCGCATGCACCTGGCCGAGCCCGAGGCCGCGCCGACGGTCGAGGATCACATCGAAGAGGTCGCGTTGGATGCGGGCGTCGATGCGCTGATGGATGCCGCGGATGCGGTGGCCGAAAAAACCGCTTTGGCCATTCCGGCAGGCGGTACCGATCAGGCAGAGCTGCGCGATCTGGTGCGCCAGATCATCCGCGAGGAGTTCCAGGGCGCGTTGGGCGAACGGATCACGCGCAACGTGCGCAAGCTGGTGCGCCGCGAAATCAATCGCGCGCTGGTCAGCAAGGAATTCGAATAGGGTTTTCGATCCCCGACACATGAAAAACGCGCCGTTTCCGGCGCGTTTTTCATTTCCGCTAGCGGGAAGATCTTGGCAGCTTCAGGCGGCTTGTGCCTGTTCCTGAACCTGGCGGCGCTCGCTTTCCTCGCGCGACAGCGCGACAGAGGTACGGACCCCTTTGGAAACGAACTCCATCAAGCCGGAAACGACCCGTTCATTCGGATCGATACCGGCGCAAGACAGCACTTCACGACCATCGCGCGAGCGCGCCCAGCGGGCGATCTGCTCGGGTCCATTGCCGTATTTCTTGTCATCGGCAATGGCGTCGTCAAGGGCTGCCAATACCACGGCTGCGAACAATTTGCGGGCACGATTGCCCTGTTCGTGATTAAAAGCCGTGCCATCAACGAAATCCAACATCTCGTCGTCCTTTTATTCTTGCTCTTGCATTTTTAGGCGTGCGGGCAAATATGGCGTTTTCTGCGCGATTCGGCTATTCTATTTTAGAATGGCACCTATGCGCTAAGTGCATGGCTTCTTTCTTGCAGATACCGTATTTAGTCTCCTTGCCCGGGTCGGGCAGGCAATATATAGGTTCGTGCGAACCTGGATCAACCTTTTGTCAAGATTTTGCAACATGCCCAAGATCAACGGAAACGAAATTCGCCCCGGAAATGTGCTGGAACATAACGGCGGCCTGTGGGCGGCGGTCAAGGTCGACCACGTCAAACCCGGCAAGGGCGGCGCCTTTGCCCAGGTCGAGCTGCGCAACCTGCGCAACGGCAGCAAGCTGAACGAACGCTTTCGCAGCGCCGACAAGGTCGAACGCGTGCGGCTGGAGCAGAAAGACCAGCAATTCCTGTATGAAAACGACGGGATGCTGGTGTTCATGGATGCCGAAACCTATGAGCAGATCGAGCTGCCCGCCGACATTTTGGGCGACCGCCGTCCGTTCCTGCAGGATGGCATGACCATCCTGGTCGAGTTCTATGACAACGAGGCGCTGAACGCCACGCTGCCGCAGAAGGTGACCTGCAAGGTGGCCGAGACCGAACCGGTGGTCAAAGGTCAGACCGCCGCGAATTCGTTCAAGCCCGCGATTCTGGACAATGGCGTCCGTGTCATGATCCCGCCCTTTGTCGGTCCCGAGGAAGACATCGTGGTGAACACCGAAACCATGGAATACGCTGAGCGCGCCTGACGCATTGGCGGGGATTTCAGGCATGACGGGGGCAGGGCGCAGGCTCTGCCCCCTTGTCGTTCAGGCGCCCAGGGCCGACAGGCAGCCGGTGACCAGCCCGCGATAGCTGGCCCCGAAAAGCCGCAGATGCACCAGCGCGGGCCACAGCGCATAGGCCGGGCGCCGGTCCTGCCAGCCGGGTGCAAGCGGGCCATAGGCGTCGTGAAACGCGGCCGGCGGCGTCCCGAACAGGTGCAGCATCGCAAGATCGACCTCGGGGTCGCCATGGCAGCAGGCCGGGTCGATCAGATAGGCACCGCCGTCGGTGAAGATCACGTTGCCGGTCCACAGATCCCCATGCAGCAATGCCGCAGGCGGACGGTGCGGCAGGATGTCGGGCAGGCGCGCGCACAGCCCTTCGACCCGATGTGCGATATCGGCGGGCAGGGCGTCCGCAAAGGCCAGCAGTCGCCGTTCGCCCCAGAACGCGGGCCAGTCGGTCATCATGCCGCCAGGGATCGGCGCGGGGCCGAAGGCATAGTCGTCGCCCCAGCCATAGCCATCGCCGGTGCGCGCATGCAATCGGCGCAGGTTTTGTCCCAAAGCGGCCCAGCCCGTTCCGCTGGCGGGGACCTCAAGGATATGGTCCATCACCAGAAGATCCGCGTCGCATCCGATCAGCCGTGGCACGGTGCAACCGGCGGCGTGCATGCTGTGCAGCATCCTGGCCTCGACCCCGACCAGCGGACCGGTCTTGGCCACAACGCGCGTGCCGTCGGCCAGGGTGGCGCAAAGGACCGGGGACAGGTCCCCGCCATGCAGCGGTGTCAGATCTGTGACCGGCTGTCCGGTCAGGGCGGCGATGCGGGCGCAGGTCGCCTCAGCCATGCCAGGTGAGGGTTGCGTCACCGGCGGTCATCGGCCCCGTGGCCCGGTCGAACCGCAGATAGGCGATCGCGCGGCCTTGGGCCTGGGTATAGAGCGTGCCGGCGGCCTTGCCCGCGGCGGTGATCTCGGCGCCCACCGGCGCCGTGCCGGTGATGTCGACCGTGACCAGGCCCTTGCGCAGCTCTGTCTTGTGCTTCATCCGCGCGGTGACCTCTTGCCCGACATAGCAGCCTTTCTTGAAATCGACGCCGTGCAGCCGCTCGAACCCGGCTTCGAGGATGAAGCTGTCGTTGGGGATCAACTCGACCCCGGTTTCGGGGATGCAATGCGCCACGCGCAGGGCGTCCCAATCGGTGCCGTCGTCGGGCAGGGCCGTGTCGGAATAAAGCCGCCAGCCCATGTCGGGATGGCGCGGATCGGGCAGGGCGCCATCGGGCGCGGGGCCTGTGCCGCGCGACACGTGCAGCGTGGACTGCGACAGCTGCACATCGGCGCGCAGCTTGTACATGTTCAGCCGCTGCACCAGGCCCGGGGCCAGCGCCGTGGCCACATCCAGCACGATCCCGCCATCCCGCGCGGTCAGGAAGAAATCGGCCAGATACTTGCCCTGCGGCGTCAACAGCGCGGCATAGACCAGCCCACCATCGATCCCCGACAGATCGTTGGTGATCAGGTTCTGCAGGAAGTCGCGCGCATCGCTTCCGGTGATCTGGATCAGGGTGCGGTCGGCGGACATGCCTGGCCCTTTCGGTTTCAGTTCTGGGTCGAGAATTGCAGCTTGTAGAGCCCGGAATAAACCCCGTCCCGCGCCAGCAGGCTGTCGTGGGTACCTTCCTCGACAACGCGGCCCTTGTCCATGACGACGATCTTGTCGGCGTCGCGTACCGTTGCCAGACGGTGGGCGATGACCAGCGTGGTGCGGTTGCGGCTGAGCTGATCCAGCGCCTCTTGCACGATCCGTTCGGATTTCGTGTCCAGGGCCGAGGTCGCCTCGTCCAGCAACAGGATCGGCGCATTGCGCAGCAGCGCGCGGGCAATGGCCACACGCTGGCGCTGGCCGCCCGACAGGTTGCTGCCGCGGGGGCCGGCCGGGCTGTTCAGGCCATCGGCCAGGCGCGGCAGGAAGTCGGCCACATGCGCCGCGTCCAGCACGGTGGCCAGGCGATCCTCGGCGATGTCTTCGCGGCCCAGCAGGATGTTGTCGCGCAGGGTCTCGTCGAAAAGCTGCGCGTCCTGGGTTACCACCGAGAACTGGTCGCGCAGGTCGGTCAGCGCCAGCGTGTCGATGGGGGTGCCACCGATGCTGATCTGTCCCGATTGCGGATCGACCAGCCGGGTCAACAGGTTGAAGACCGTGCTTTTGCCCGCGCCCGATGCGCCGACCAGCGCCGTGACCTTGCCCGCCTTGGCGGTGAAGCTGACGCCGTTCAGAACCGGCGTTTCGTCATAGGCCATGCGCACATCGTCCAGCACGATGTCGGCCTGCGCGGCGGGTACCGACAGTTTCGCGGGCTGGGCCGGTGACAGGATGGTCGGCTGTTCCAGAAACACGCCATAGACACGTTCCAGGCTGGCCAGGGCCACCTGCCACGCGCCGGTCACATTGCCCAGCCGCCGCAGCGGTTCAAAGACCAGCGCCATGGCGGTGAAAAAGCTCATGAATTCGCCGACGGTCTTTTGCCCGTCGATGATCTGCAACCCGCCATAGCTGAGCACGCCCAGGAACCCGACCCCGGCCATGATGTCCATCATCGCGGGAATGCCCGCCTGTCCGGCGACCGAGAAAGTGCGCGCGCGCACCAGGGCGTGGCTGGCATTCGCGAAACGGCCGGACTCGCGATCCTCCATCCGGTTCAGCTTGATCGTGGGCACACCGTGAAAGATCTCGTCCAGCCGCGTGGCCAGTTCGGCGGCAATGTCGCGCACCCGGCGGGCGGTCCTGCGGACAAAGCGTTGCAGCAGGATGATCGGCAGCACCAGAAGCGGCACCCCGGCCACCGCGATCAGCGTCCAGAGCCAGTCGATGGACAGCGCGACCGCGAACAGCGAGACCATCGCGATCACGTCGCGCCCCGCCGCGGCCAGCACTGTGGACCAGATATTCGATGCCGCATTGGTGTCGCCGCGCACCCGTTCGATCAGAACGCCCGGCGGGTTCTGCTGGAACCAGCGGTTGTCCAGCGTCAGCATATGCGCCACCAGATCGCGCTGGATATGGGCCGAGACCTTCTGGCCCACGCGCGACATCAGAACGCGCTGGCAGAAGCCCGACAAGGCGCGCGCGGTGAAGATCAGGAAAATCCCCCCCGCCACCAGCGGGATCGAGCTTCGCTCGCCCGCCAGAAAGATCCGGTCGAACATCGGTTCGATCATATAGCTCATCAGGCCCAGCATGCCGCCTTCGATCGTCATCAGCAGAAAGGCGACCAGCAGCATCGGCCAGTAATGCCGCAGATAGCCGCGCCAGATCCACCTGGTCAGCAGGGCGGAATTTTCATGCGGGTTCTGCGGTTCCTTCATGGGCCTAGTCTGCCTTGCCGCGCCACTGGGCGAAAGACTCTGTCAGTTTCGCGGGCGAATACCGTTCGACGATCCACTGGCGGATCGGCATCGGCGTCTGGGCGGTGTCGGCGGCATACATGTCCAGCATGTGATCCAGAATGCCGGTGGGCGCGTTCTTCAGGTGCAGGAACCGGATCGACAATTGCTTGGCGGCAACCTCGACCGGCTGGCCCTCGACATGCATCAGATAAAGCGCGGCGGCCAGCCCCGCCCGGTCCGAGCCCGATTTGCAATGCATCAGAAACGGCTTTTCCACGCGGTCGAAGAAATCCAGCAGTTCCAGCAGCTTCTTGCGGCGCGGGGCCTGTCGCGCGTTCAGCGCCGTGACCCACAGATCGATGCCCAGCTCCTCGCACGCTTCCTGTTCCAGCAGATGGTGGCTTTTGGTCGAGTCGCCCCGCAACGAGATGACGGTCCGGATACCCATGTCGCGATAGCGGCGCAGCCGCGCCGGGCCGGGCTGGTTCGACCGCCACACGCCGGGCGCGATCTGGGCCATATTGGTCCACAGCACGCGCAGAAACGCGTGATCCATCAGGTTGAAATGCAGATATGCGGCACGCCGTCCGGCAGGGGTGGTTATGTCATTGCCGAAGGAGTCGCGCAGGCGTCGGTCCAAGCGCCGCAAGTGGGACTTTAACTGTGTGAACATGCGCGCTCGTTATGTCTTCGGACAGGGCTGCGGTCTATCGTGAAAAAGACCTTGTGACAAGCGATTGACCGATCGTGATGCGGAACATAGATCGGTTCAGGTAAGCATTCATCACAGGATTTCCACATGTCGCTGCGTCACGGTCGCCCCTATCTGGCCATTCCCGGCCCGTCTGTCATGCCGGACCGTGTGTTGCAGGCGATGCAGCAGCCGGCGCCGAATATCTATGGCGGGGCGTTGCAGGACATGGTGGAAACGATCGTGCCCGACCTGAAGCGCGTGGCGCGGACCCGGCATAATGTGGCGATCTATACCTGCAACGGCCATGGCGGGTGGGAAGCTGCGGTCGCCAACACGCTTGCGCCCGGCGACAAGGCGCTCTTGCTGGCCACGGGCCGGTTCGGCCACGGCTGGGCCGAGATCGCGGGCCGGATGGGGGTCGAGGTCGAGATCCTGGATTTCGGCCGTGCCCAGCCCATCGACGCGGCCCGCGTCGCCGAACGGTTGCAGGCCCCCGATGCGCAGGATTTCCGAGCGGTGATGGCGGTGCATGTCGACACCTCGACCAGCCTGCGCAGCGATATCGCGGCGGTGCGCCAGGCGATGAATGCCGCCGGTCATCCCGGGCTGTTGATGGTCGATTGCATCGCGTCGCTGGGATGCGATGCGTTCGACATGGATGGCTGGGGCGTCGACGTGATGGTCACCGGCAGCCAGAAGGGGCTGATGACGCCACCGGGGCTGGCCTTTGTCTTTTTCAGCGACCGCGCGGCCGAGAACCGCAAGCGTCTGAGCCAGGTGAGCTATTACTGGGATTGGGAGCCGCGCGCCTTTCCCGAAGAGTTCTATCAGTATTTTGGGGGCACCGCGCCCACGCACCACCTGTTCGCCCTGCGCGCCGCGCTGGACATGCTGCATGACGAGGGGCTGGAGCAGGTGCTGAGCCGCCATGCGCATCTGGCCCGCGCGATCTGGGCCGCGATGGATCGTTGGGGCGCGTGTGGCCCGATGCGGCTGAACGTGGCCGATCCTGCCCACCGCAGCCACGCGGTCACCGCCGCCCAACTGGGGGCGCCGCACGGTACCGCGCTGCGCGACTGGCTGACCGAAAAGGCGGGGGTCACGCTGGGCATCGGCTTGGGCATGGCACCGCCGGGCGATCCCGCCTGGCACGGGTTTTTCCGCATCGGCCATATGGGGCATGTGAACGCCCATATGGTTCTGGGCGTGTTGGGCACGGTCGAGGCCGGGTTGAACGCGCTGGACATCCCGCACGGGACCGGCGCGCTGGAAGCCGCCGCCGCCGTGATCGCCGAGGGTTAATCCGCGCGGCGCCGGGCGTCCCACCAGCCAAGCAGCAGATGCAGCGCCAGCGCCGCCAGCAGCGCCGCGTCATAGCCATAGGTGCCCCAGATCAGCACAAACAGCGTGATCAGGTTGACGAAGGCCATGACCAGAAAGGGCCTGGTGTAATTCTCGACACGGCCGATGGGACGGCGATGGGACATGCGGCGTCTCCCGTTTTGGCGCTGGATCGAGTGTAGCGCGCCGCCCGCGGCTGGCAAATCACGTTGCCGATGCTGCGAGGGTTTCCGTCGACCGCAATGCCTGTGGCAGCGCCGCCGCGAACAGGTCCAGCAATGGGTCCGGCCCGGCCGACACCCGGATGCAGCGATCCTGTGGCGCGACGAAGGGCATGCGCACGAAGATGTCCCGTTCGGTCAGCGCCTGCAGCACCGCGCGGGCATGGGCCCCATCGCGGCCGCAATCCACCGCGACGAAATTCGTGGCCGAGGGCAGGGCGCGCAGCCCGTTTTCCGCCGCGATGGCGGTGATCCGGCCACGCGCGGTGGCGACCTTTTGGTGGATCGCGGTCAGCCATGCGTGATCGCGCAACGCGGCCAGCGCCCCCGCCTGGCTGATCCGGCACATGCCGAAATGGTTGCGGATCTTGTCGAAGCTTTCGATCAGCCCCGGCGCCCCGATGGCATAGCCCACCCGCGCGCCCGCCATACCATAGGCCTTGGAAAAGGTGCGCAACCGGATCACGCGCGGGTCCTGTGGGTCGATCTGCGGCGCGAGCCCATCAGGGGCGAACTCGATATAGGCCTCGTCCAGCACCAGCAGGCTGCCGTTGGGCACCGCCTCGATCATCGCGGTGATGCGCGCAGCGTCATGCCAGGTGCCCATCGGGTTGTCGGGATTGGCGATATAGATCAGCTTTGCGCCCAGATCCGCGGCACGCGCGATCAGCGCCTCGGGGTCCTCGTGATCGTCGCGATAGGGCACCTTGTGCAGCGCCCCGCCGAACCCCGCGACGTGATAGTTGAAGGTGGGATAGGCCCCGTCCGAGGTCACAACCGGATCGCCCGGTCCCACCAGCAGGCGCACCAGATAGCCCAGCAAGCCGTCGATCCCTTCGCCCACCACGATATTGTCCAGACCCACCCCGTGATGTGCTGCCAGTGCCGAACGCAGATCGAAGCTGGTGGGATCGCCGTATTTCCACACATCCGCCGCCGCATCGCGCATCGCCGCAACCGCCAGCGGCGAGGGGCCAAAGGCGTTTTCATTGGCACCCAGCCGTGCGGCGAACGCGCGCCCGCGTGTGCGCTCCTGCGTTTCGGGGCCGACAAAGGGCACGGTGGCAGGCAGGCTGGCGGCAAGCGGGGTGTAACGTGGACCGGTCATGCGCCGACCTAACCCGACCGGACGCTTTCAGGCAAGCACGGTTGAAACGCGGGCCACCCGTCCCCACATGAGAATCAGTCGCAACAAAGGGTAGCGGTATGACGGGTAAGGTGACACGGCGCGGCTTTCTGGCTGTTGGCGCGGCGGCGGGTGCGGCCCGCGCGGTGCCGGTTCTGACACGGGTGGCAACCAAACCCGGCGGGCGGCGCATCCTGACGCTGGTCTATGACAAATCGCTGGGCATGATGCGCGCGGTCGAACGGCTCGTCCCCTGAGGTTGGGGATGTTCAGCCCCGCGCACAGCCGCTAGTCTGCCCCGCAAAAGGGGGCAGGCGATGAGCGATCCAGAATTTCTTGAAACCGAAACCGGGCGGCGCATCGCCTATCACCGGCTGGATGGCGACGGTCCGGGCGTGGTGTTCCTGGGCGGGTTCCGGTCCGATATGGGCGGGACCAAGGCCGTGCACCTGGAGGCCTGGGCGCGGGCGCAGGGGCGTGCGTTCCTGCGGTTCGACTATTCCGGGCATGGCGAGTCGTCGGGCGATTTTCTGGACGGGGCCATCGGGGATTGGTTTGTCGATGCGCTGGCTGCGATCACGGCGCTGACGACCGGGCCGCAGGTGCTGGTAGGTTCGTCCATGGGCGGCTGGATTTCGCTGCTGGTGGCGCGCACGATCCCGGATCGGTTGGCGGGCCTGGTGGGCATCGCCGCCGCCCCTGATTTCACCGAAGACAGCATGTGGGCGGGGTTCGATGCCGACCAGCGCGCGGCGCTCGCGGCTGATGGTCAGGTCGCGCTGCCGTCGGATTATTCCGACGAGCCCTATATCATCACCCGCCGCCTGATCGAGGATGGGCGCGACAATCTGGTCCTGCGCGCGCCGCTGGCTCTGCCCTGTCCGGTGCGGCTGCTGCAAGGCACCGCCGATACGGATGTGGACATGTCGGTGGCGCTGAACCTGCTGGATCACATGCAGTCGCCGGATCTGCGGCTGACGCTGGTCAAGGGCGCCGATCACCGGTTTTCGACACCCGAATGTCTGGCGATGATCGAAACCGCGATTGCCGATGTGACAGGGGGCTAATCCGTTGCGGGGCCTGATCCGGGGCGTTCTGGCGGTTGCGGGCCTGGGCGCGGCATTCTGGGCCTTGGCCCCGCGCGAGGCGCTGGAGATGCCGCCGCCCTTCGACACGGCCCGGATCGGCCCCGACCCGGCCACCTATCTGGCCGCGCAGGAGGGGCGGTTTGGCGACATCACCCCCGGCACCGAAAAGCGCATCCTGTGGGCCGGTCCGGCGGGGGTGAAAACGGCGCTGTCGGTGGTTTATCTGCACGGGTTTTCCGCCACCTCGGAAGAGCTGCGCCCGGTGCCCGATGACGTGGCCCGCGCGATGGGGGCGAACCTGTATTTTGCGCGCCTGTCGGGGCATGGGCGGGGCGGGGCGGCGATGGCGGGGCCGCGCGCGGGCGACTGGATCACCGACACGGCCGAGGCGCTGGAAATCGGCCGCCGCATCGGCGACCGGGTTCTGGTCATCGCCACATCGACCGGCGGCACGCTGGCGGCCATCGCGGCAGCGGATGCCGATCTGGCGCCCGACCTGATGCAGCATGTCGCGGGGATCGTGATGGTGTCGCCGAATTTCGGGCTGAAAAGCCGCGCCGGCGCCATTCTGGAGATGCCGCTGGCGCGCTATTGGGGCCCGCTGGTCGCGGGCAGGACACGCCATTTCGAGGTTTTGAATGAGGGCCACGGCACCTTTTGGACCAGCCGCTATCCCACCGTGGCGCTGATGCCGCTGGGGGCGTTGATCCGTCATGCGCGCGGGCTGGATTACGGGGAGGCCACGGTGCCCGCGCTGTTCCTGCTGTCGGATGACGATCAGGTGGTGCGGGCGGATCTGGGTCGCAAGGTGGCCGCCGATTGGGGCGCGCGCATCGTGACCGTCACGCCCGGTCCGGAGGACGACCCGTTTCACCACGTGATCGCGGGCGATATCCTCAGCCCCGGTCAGACCGGAAATATGGTGCAGGAAATTCTGGACTGGCTGGATACCCTGCCACGCTAGGCGGCAGGGTCCCGGGGATCAGACGGTTTTCAGCTGATGCACGGTGTCACGGCCGGAATTCGTATCCATGAAGTCCAGCACCAGCGGGCGGATATTGTCGCGCCAGCTTTTGCCCGCGAAGATGCCGTAATGGCCCGCGCCGGGCTCCAGGTGATTGGCCTTCTTCTCGTCGGGCAGGCCGGTCAGCAGGTCCAGCGCCGCGACGCATTGGCCCGGGGCGCTGATGTCGTCCTTGGCGCCTTCGACCGTCTTGACGGCGACATTGGTGATCTTGCCGATATCGACCTGCTTGCCGTCGACCATGAAGCGGTTTTGCGCGATCTCGAGGTTCTTGAACACCCGCTCGACCGTCGACAGATAGAATTCCGCCGTCATGTCCATGACCGCCAGATATTCGTCATAGAACCGGTTGTGCTTGTCGTGATCGCCCGCTTCGCCCTTGGCGACGCGCATGATCTGTTCCGAAAACGCCTTGGAATGGCGATCGGCATTCATCGACATGAACGAGGTCAGCTGCATCAGGCCGGGATAGACCAGACGCCCGAAGCCGGAATATTTGCAGCCCACGCGCTGGATCGCGAGTTGCTCCAGCTGGCCCATGGTCACGCGGCGGCCGAAATCGGTCACGTCGGTGGCGGCGGCATCGGGGTCGATGGGGCCACCGATCAGGGTCAGGGTGCGCGGCTGGGCGTCGGGGTCTTCCTCGGCCAGATAGGCGGTCGCGGCCAGCGCCAGCGGCGCGGGCTGGCAGACGGCGATAACATGGGTGTCGGGACCCAGGTGGCGCAGGAAGTCGACCAGATAGAGCGTGTAATCCTCGATATCGAACTTGCCGGCGGATACGGGGATGTCACGGGCATTGTGCCAATCGGTGATGAACACCTCGCAATCCGGCAACAGGCTGGCCACGGTCGACCGCAGCAGCGTCGCATAATGGCCCGACATCGGCGCCACCAGCAGCACGCGGCGCGGCTTTGCCGGGCGGCCATGCACGCGGAAGTGGATCAGATCGCCAAAGGGCTTTTCCAGCAGCGTATCGACGCTGACCACATGGTCGCGGCCATCATCGCTGACCACGGTGTGGATGTTCCAGTCGGGCTTGGCCACCATCCGGGCAAAGGACCGCTCTGTCACCTCGCCCCAGGCCGAGAGGATCTGGAAAAACGGATTGGCCACCATCCCGGTCACGGGATAGGAACCCAATGCCAAAGCCGACGCGCCCAACCACTGGTTGGTGTTGCGGATGCTTTCCATTAGGTCGTAAGTTGCCATATACTTCATGCACCGCTCCGATCCGTAAAGGTTCATACATAGCAGGGACGTGTAGGGTTTTGCCGGAGGAGGCAAACACGTTTCTGCAGGCGCAAAAGATAGGGGGGAATCCGATTTATGACAACCAAAGAAGGTGAAGATATTGTAAAACTGGAACGTCTGCAGAACAATCTGGCACGGATGGAGGAATTGTCAGAGCGTCTGCTGCAAGCGTTCTCGCATAAAAGACAGATCGACCCGGGGTTGCAGGGGCCGGGTCAGGACGTTTTCTTCAAAGCCGCGCAGGCTTACATGAACGATGCCGTGCGCAGCCCTTCGAAGGTTTTCGAACATCAGGTCCAGTATTGGGGCAAGACGTTCAAGCATTTCCTGGAGGCGCAAGAGGCGCTGGCCACCGGAAAGCTTCAGGTTCCCGCCGACAATACCCCCACCGACCCCCGGTTTTCCAACCCGCTTTGGTCGACGCATCCCTATTTCAACTATATCAAGCAGCATTACCTGCTGACCTCGGACGCGATGGAAAAGGCCGTGGGCGAGATCGACGGGCTGGAGTCGCGCGACCGCAAGCGGATCGAATATTTCACCCGCCAGATCCTGGACATGATGGCGCCGACCAATTTCCTGTCCACCAACCCCGATGCGCTGACCAAGGCGGTCGAGACGGATGGCGAGTCGCTGGTGCGCGGGCTGGAAAATCTGGTCCATGACATCGAGGCCAACCAAGGCGAGCTGTTGGTGACGCTGGCCGACAAGCAGGCGTTCAAGGTGGGCGAGAACATTGCCACCACCCCGGGCGAGGTCGTGTTCCGCAACCGGATGTTCGAGCTGATCCAGTTCCACCCCACAACCGAAAAGGTGCACACGATCCCGTTGATCATCTTCCCGCCCTGGATCAACAAATTCTATATCATGGACCTGAAAGAGAAGAATTCGCTGATCAAGTGGATCGTCGATCAGGGCTATACGCTGTTTGTCGTCAGCTGGGTGAACCCCGATGAAAGCTATGCCGATGTGGGCGTCGATACCTATATCGAAGAGGGGTATCTGACCGCGTTCGAACAGGTGAAGCAGATCTGCGGCGTCAAGAAGGTCAACGCGGTGGGCTATTGCATCGCCGGGACGACCCTGTCGGTGACCATGGCGCTGCTGAACAAGCGCAAGGACACCACGGTCAACTCGGCGACGCTGTTCACAACGCTGACGGATTTTTCCGACCAGGGCGAATTCAGCGTGTTCCTGGAAAACGATTTCGTCGACGGGATCGAGCGCGAGGCGACCGCGCGCGGGTTCCTGGATTCGTTCTTCATGTCGCGCACCTTTTCGTATCTGCGGGCTAACGACCTGATCTATGGCCCGGCGATCCGCAGCTATATGATGGGCGAGGCGCCGCCGGCCTTCGACCTGCTGTACTGGAACGGGGATTCCACCAACCTGCCGGGGCGGATGGTGATCGAATATCTGCGCTGGCTGTGCCAGGGCAACCGGTTCGCCGACGGCACGCTGGAGCTTATGGGCGAGACCCTGTCGCTGAAGGATGTAAAGGTGCCGGTCTGTGCCATCGCGTGCGAGACCGACCACATCGCCGCCGCCGCCACCAGCTATCAGGGCGTCCAGCAGATGGGCAGCAAGAACAAGACATTCATCCTGTCCCAAAGCGGGCACATCGCGGGCATCGTCAATCCGCCCTCGAAGAAGAAGTATGGCCATTACACCAACGAGGACCTGACCCTCGATTTCCGGGCCTGGCGCGACAGGGCGGAATTCCACGAAGGATCGTGGTGGCCGCGTTGGGAAACATGGCTGTCACGTAAGTCTGGCAAGATGATCGAGGCCAGAACGCCGGGGGATTCGCAGCACCCGAGTCTGTGTTCTGCACCCGGGACCTACGTTTTGGGCTGATAAGCTTCTGACATCGCTGCGAAACTGCCTTTTGCTGCACCGCAGCATAAAGGGACTTGAAATGCTGCGGTGCAGCATGTATATAATGTTTGCAGACGCAGAGATGAATTCGGGCAATCCCGATTTAGGAGAGATAAAATGGCTACTACCCAAGACTTCACCAAGATGGTGCAGGACATGCTGGGCGCATTCCCGGTCGACATGACCGCCGCTCAGGACGCGTTCAAGACCTCGGCCGACCTCAGCGACAAGATGTCGAAAGTGGCTCTGGAAGCCGCCGACAAGTCGAACGAGATCGCCGCAAAGTGGACCAAGCAGACCATCGCCAAGCTGGGCGACGTGACCTCGGCCAAGGCAGAGCCCACCGAATACGGCAAGGCGCTGACCGACTTCGCTTCGGCATCGGCCGAGATGGCCGCCGAGAACATGGCCGCCTTCGCGGAAGTCGCCAAGAAGGTGCAGATGGAAACCGTCGAGCTGATGCTTGCCGCTGGCAAAGACATCTCGGAAGACGCGACCGCTGCGGTCAAGAAAGCCGCTTCCGAAGCCACGGCTGCCGCCAAGAAAGCGGGCGCCAAGTAAGCGACCGACACGTCAGGGGTAACGAGTACCACATCGATAACCTCCCAGTCGATGTGATCGCATGGGCGGGCCTTGTGCCCGCCCTTTCTTTTTATCAAAGTTCCGCTTAAGCTTCTCTGCGCCGCAATAAATGTCTTGGGGATAATTGTGACAGAAGAAGCCAAACCACTGCTGATCAAGCGCTACGCCAGCCGGCGGCTCTATAACACCGAGACCAGCGATTACGTCACGCTGGAGGACATCGCCCGCTTCATCCGCGACGGGCGCGAGGTCCAGATCGTCGACCTGAAATCCGGTGACGACCTGACACGTCAGTATCTGCTTCAAATCATTGCCGAACACGAAAGCCGGGGCGAGAACGTGCTGCCGATCAACGTGTTGACGGATCTGGTGCGCAGCTATTCGACGCAAGCCCAAAGCATGGTGCCGCAATTCCTGGCCTCCAGCTTCGAGATGCTGCGCGAAAGCCAGACCAAGATGATGGAGAACATGGGCAAGATAAACCCGATTGCCGCGCCCGGTTTCGAAGCGATGCAGGCGCAGCAAGAGGCGTTCCTGAAGGCCATGACCGGTGCCTGGCCCGGTGGCGCCAGCGGTCCCACGCCCGAGGGCGAGGAACAGTCCGGCGACGACCTGGGCGAGATCAAGAAGGAACTGGCCGAGCTTCAGGCCAAGCTGGCCAAGCTCAGCAAATGATCGCGGCGGCCGGTTTGAACCGGCCCCGTTCGCATGCGCTCAGGTGATCTCGGCGAACACCTGTTTCAGCGCGTTTTCCAGCTTTTCGAACATTTCGTCCATCTGCGCATCCGTCATGATGAAAGGCGGGCACAGCACGATGGATTGTCCCAGCGGACGGCAGATCAGCCCGTGATCGGTGCAGGTATTGGCGATGCGTTCGCTGACCGACAGCGCCCCGTCGAACGGCGTCTTGGTGGCCTTGTCCTGCACCGCCTCCAGCGCGCCCATCAGCCCCTTGCCGCGCCACTCGCCGATATGCGGATGATCGGCCAATTGCGCCAGCCCGGCCTCGAACCGGGGCGTCAGGCGGCGCACATTTTCCAGCAGCCCCTCGTTTTCGATCACGTCGATGGCCTTCAGCGCGATGGCGCAGCCCACCGGGTGACCGCTGGCGGTGAAGCCATGCGGGAATTCCTCGATCACATCGGCGGCGGCCTGCATCCGGTCGGCCAGCTCCGGCCCCAGGATCACCGCGCCCATCGGGAAGAACCCGGCGGTCAGGTTCTTGGACGAGATGATCGCGTCGGGCTGGATGTCATAGGTCAGCGAGCCCCACATCTCGCCCGTGCGGCCAAAGCCACAGATCACCTCGTCGGCGATCAGCGGGATACCATGCTTTCGCAGGATCGGGCGGATCGCCTGGAAATACCCCTCGGACGGGGGGATCACCCCACCGGCGCCCATCACGGGCTCGGCAAAGAACCCGGCGATGGTGTCGGCGCCTTCGCGGGCGATGGTGTCTTCCAGCTCCTGCGCCAGGCGGGCGGTAAACTCCGCCTCGGTCTCGTCCGCGCGCCCTTCGCGCCAGTAATGCGGGCAGGTCAGGTGGATGAACCCGTCCAGCGGCAACCCGAAGACCGAATTATAGGGTTTGCCGGTCATCGAGGCCGACACCACCGTCACCCCGTGATAGGCATTGATCCGCGTCAGGATCTTGCGCGCTTGCGGGCGGCCCTCGGCGGCGTTCAGGAACCACAGCATCTTGACCATGGTGTCATTCGCCTCGGACCCGGAATTGGTGTAAAACACCTTGCCGCGCTCAAAGGGCGAAACCGCGACCAGTTTCTCGGACAGCATCACGGTCTGGTCCGACATCCGACCGAAAAACGCGTGATAGCCGGGAAAGCGCGCATATTGATCCTGCGCCGCCTTGGTCAGGCCGGGGTGGTCGAACCCGGCCACCATGTTCCACAGGCCCGAGTTCGCATCCAGATATCGGCGGCCATGGACATCGACCACATAAGGCCCCTCGCCATGGGTCAGCACCACCGTGCCGCGTTCGCGGACCGACGGCAGATCGGTAAAGCCATAGAAGCTCGACGCCTCGGCGCGGGACTCCCAGCTGTTGGGGGCATCGTCATGCATTTGGAGGACCTCATCGGGGGGTGTTTCGCGCGCAGGCTAGCGCCGCTGCCGCCCGGGCGCAATCGGCGAAATACGGGCGGTTGCCCCACCCACCCGCACGGCACTAAGCTGTGCCAACGCGTATGGAACAGGGCAGGGGGCACCCGTGGCGGAAAACAGCAACCGGATCTCGCTTTGGGGGATCGAGGTGTTCCTGACCACCGCCGACGAAGGCGCGCTGTCGGCCGCCGCGCGCCGCCTGGGGGCCAGCGTTTCGACCATCAGCCAGCAGTTGACCGCGCTTGAAACCGCGCTGGGCGCGCAGCTGATCGACCGGTCGACGCGCCCCGTGGGCCTGACCCCGGCGGGGCGGATGTTCGTCACCCGGGCGCGGACGATCCTGGCGGAAGCCGAACAGGCCCGCGCCGAGCTGTCGGTCCGTGACCTGTCGGCGCTCAAATCGCTCCGCCTGGGCGTGATCGAAGATTTCGACGCCACCGTCACCCCGCAGCTGCTGAACGCCCTGGGGCAGGCGCTGACCTCCTGCCGGTTCCTGCTGCATACCGGGGCCAGTCACCGCCTGCTGGATCAGCTCGAGGCACGGGCGCTCGACATCGTGGTGACGACCGATCCGGGCACCGCCATTCCGGGGGTCGAGACGCACCCGCTGGTGCGTGATCCGTTCGTCGTGGCCGCTCCCAAGGGGCTGCTGGATGATCGCGGCGATCTGTTGCGGCAGCTGCAGGGGCATCCCTTCATCCACTATACCCGCCGCCACCATATCGGGCGCCAGATCGCCGATCACCTGGCGCGACAGGGCCTGGCGCCGCCGCACCGGTTCGAACTGGACAGCTATAACGCGATCATGGCCATGGTGGCACAGGGGGCGGGCTGGACCATCCTGACACCGCTGGGGATCCTGCACGCGGCGCAGTTCCAACCGCAGATCGACATCCGGCCGCTGCCGCTGGCGCCGCTTGCGCGACAGATCTCGGTCCATGCCCGCACCGGTGAAATGCGCGAGATGCCGCAGCAGATCGCCCAACAGCTGCGCGCCATCCTGACAGAGCATGTGATCACCCCGACCGTCGGGGCGCTGCCATGGCTGGTAGGCGACCTGGCGCTGATCTGACCGGTGGGGCCGGGCCCGCCGGGCGGCGCGCCGTCCCGGCAGCGCCCGCTTCCGCCTCGATGGCGGAACGGGGGCTTGCGCCGATCAGCGCAACGCGTCAGGTGCCATAGGCGCGCGGCGGGTCCATCACCGCCGTGGCGGCGCCGATCAGGGCCTCGGCAATGAAATCCAGCTCGGGCCGGGTCAGCCGCGCGGGCAGGCGCACGTCACAGGCGCGCATCAACATGGCGCGGGTCTGCGGCAGGTCGGGCTGGTCGCCAATGAACTGCCAGTTCCAGAAGGCACGCGCGTTGTCCTGGCTCAGGCCGAAGACCTGCACGCTGATACCGCGCGCCTTGGCTTCGTCCTGAAACGCGCGGGCCTGGGCATCGGTATCGAACCCGACCAGGTTGAACTGGATCGAATCCGGCGCGCGGGTTTCGGGGGGCAGCGGGTCGGGCACGCTCAGCCAGGCCGAGCCATTCAACAGCCCCGCGACGTAATCGTGATTGGCCAGCCCGTCGCGCACCCGGCGCGGCAGTTCGGCCAGCTGCGGGCGGATGACGGCGGCGGCCAGGTTCGACAGCCGCGTGTTGTAAAGCGGCAGCTTGTTCTGCCAATGGCCGAACCGGTCCTGCACCACGGGGTGCTTTTTCCAGTTATGCTCATAGGCGCCCGACATGATGATCGCGCGTGCGATCAGATCGGGATCGTCGGTGATCAGCATCCCGCCCTCACCGGCATTCACCATCTTATAGGACTGGAACGAGTAACAGCCGATCTTGCCCAGCGTGCCGATCTTCTCGCCATGCCACAGCGTGCCCAGCGAATGGGCGGCGTCCTCGATCACCGGCACGCCACGCGCGTCAGCCAGTTTCAGGATCGCGTCCATGTCGGATGTGTGTCCGCGCATGTGGCTTATCAGTACGGCGTCGATCGTGTCGTCCAGCTTGGCCTCGAAATCGGCCATGTCGATGCGATAGTTCTCGGCGACCTCGACCAGGACCGGCTGGCAATCGGCGTGTACGACGGCTGACGGCACGGCGGCGAAGGTAAAGGCCGGGATCAGCACCCGCGCCCCGCGCGGCAGGTCCAGCGCCTTGAGCGACAGGAACAGCGCGGCGGAACAGGACGCCACCGCCAGCGCGTATTTCGCGCCCATCATCTCGGCGAAGTCGCGTTCCAGCAGGGACACCGGCGCATCCTCGGGCGCGGTATAGCGGAACAGATCGCCCGATTGCAGCAGGCGTTCGACCTCGGCCCGGGCGGCTTCGGGGATCGGTTCGGCGTCATAGACATTCGGGGCCGGGGTCATATTTCACCTTTTCTGAATGTTATTTTCAGCCCTTTTAAAGGCGCATCGCGGCACGGACAAAGTCAAATTGCGCCGAAACCGGGGTGCCGGGTGCTGTCTGTGGGGGATTTACAACGGCTGCGCGGCGGCGTCAGACGCCCAGCCGGTCGCGCAGCGCGAACCAACTCATCGCCAGGATGGCTAGCGGGCTGCGGAAGACCGGGCCGCCGGGAAAGCGCGGGCAGGGCAGCCGCGCCATCAGGTCGAACTGACCGGCTTGTCCGGCCACCGCCTTTGCCAGGATGCGTCCCGCAAGCGTGGCCAGTGCGACCCCGTGGCCGGAATAGCCGCCCGCCGCCCAGACATTGGGGCTGGGATGCGAAAAATGCGGCAGGCGTTTCGTGGTGATCCCCAATGTGCCGCCCCAGGCGTGGTCGATGCCGACACCCGCCAGTTGCGGAAAGACCTGTTCCATCGGCTTGCGCACCGTCGCCGCGATGTCGCGGGGAAACCGCATGCCATAGCTTTCGCCGCCGCCGAACAACAGGCGGCCATCCTCGGACAGGCGGAAATAGTTCACCACGTATTTGCTGTCAGCCACGGCCACATCGCGAGCCAGTATCGCGCCGGGGTCCGCCAGCGGCTTTGTCGCGACGATGAAATTGTTGATGGGCGCGATCCGCGCCGCCTGATCGCGGTCCAGCCCGGTCATGTAGCCGTTGACCGCCAGCACCAGGTGATCGGCCTGAACCTGTCCCTGGCCGGTGCGGAGCTCGACCCTGTCGCCGTGCTGAATGTGATGCACCTCGGACCGCTCGAACAGGCGCGCCCCGGCGTTTTCGGCCGCACGGGCCAGGCCAAAGGCCAGCCGCAGCGGGTGCAGATGCCCCGCGCCCCAATCGACCGATCCGCCGTGATAGAGCGGCGAGCCTACCAGCGCGCGCATCGCGTCGCGGTCCAGAACCTCGACCCGGTCATAGCCGTAATCCGCGGCCAATTTGCGGGCATAACCATGGTTGTGCGGCACGTCCCGGGCGTGGCATTCCGCATGGACGACGCCGGGGCGATAGGCGCAGTCGATATCGTGCCGCGCGATCAGGTCGGCGATCAGCGTCTTGGCCGCTTCGCCAACGCCCCACAGGGCGCGCGCATCGTCGCGGCCCATCCAGCGTTCCAGCACATCCTGTTCCTGACGCTGGCCGGAGCCCACCTGTCCGCCATTGCGCCCCGAGGCACCAAAGCCCACACGCTGTGCCTCGACCAGGATCACATCCATGCCCTGCTCGGCCAGATGCAACGCCGCCGACAGCCCGGTATAGCCGCCGCCGATCACACAGACATCGGCGCGATGCGCGCCTTTCAGCGCGGGATAGGGGCCGGGGGGTGTCGCGGTGGCCGCATACCAGCTTGGGGCATGTTCGCCCGCCCGGTCATTGGCATGCAGGACGTTCATACGTTCAACAGCAGATGTTCCCGCTCCCACGGGCTGATGACCTGAAGGAAGGCGTTGTATTCCAGCGATTTCAGCGCGACATAGACATCACAGAAGGCGGCGCCCAGAACCTCGCGCACCGGCTCGGCCGTTTGCAGCAGGTCGATGGATTCGTTCAGATTGCGCGGGATATCCTCGCGGCTGGCATAGGCATCGCCGGTGAATTCGGCGCGCGGGTTTTCCTGCGCCAGCAGCCCCAGATAGCCGCACGCGAGCGACGCCGCGATGCCCAGATAGGGGTTGCAATCCATCCCCGGCAGACGGTTTTCCACCCGGCGGCTTGCGGCATCCGACACCGGCACGCGCAACCCCGTCGTGCGGTTGTCGCGCCCCCATTCCAGGTTGATCGGCGCGGCGAAATCCGGGACGTAACGGCGATAGCTGTTCACATAGGGCGCCATCAGCGCGGTGACCGACGGCATATGCGTTTGCAGCCCGGCGATGAAATGCAGGAACGCGGGGCTTTCGCCGCCATCTGGCATCGAAAACAGGTTCTGGCCGGTCGCCGTTTCCACCACCGAATGGTGAATATGCATGGCCGATCCCGGCTCGTCCTGAATGGGCTTGGCCATGAAGGTGGCAAAGCAATCGTGGCGCAGCGCTGCCTCGCGGATCAGGCGCTTGAAGAAAAAGATCTCGTCCGCCAGCCGGACCGGGTCGCCATGGCGCAGGTTCATTTCGATCTGGCCCGCGCCGCCTTCTTGCAGGATGCCGTCGATTTCGAACCCCTGCGCCTCGGCGAAGTCATAGATATCGTCGATCACCGGACCGTATTCATCGACCGCCGACATCGAATAGGCCTGGCGCGCGGCGGCGGGGCGGCCCGACCGCCCGATGGGCGGCTGCACCGGCAGGGCAGGGTCTAGGTTGCGGGCGACCAGAAAGAACTCCATCTCGGGCGCGACAACGGGTTTCCACCCCTTGGCCTGATAAAGCGACACCACATGTTTCAGCACGTTGCGCGGGGCATAGGGCACCGGCGTGCCGTCCTGATGGTGGATGTCGTGGATCACCTGCAAGGTCCAGTCCGCCGTCCAGGGCGCGGCGGTGGCGGTGCTGTAATCGGGGGTCAGGATCATGTCGGGTTCGGTGAAGGCCTCGCCCGCGATATCGGCCCAATCGCCGGTGATCGTCTGCAGGAAGATCGAATTGGGCAGATAGAAATGCGTCTGGCGGGCGAATTTACTGGCGGGCATCGCCTTGCCGCGCGCGATACCGGCCACGTCGCTGACGATACATTCGACCTCGTCCAGGCGGCGGCCGTCCAGATAATCCGTCGCCGCCTGCGGCAGCTGCTGCATCCAGTCACTCATCATGGCCCCCACGGGGTTGCAGAAAGAAATCGGCGATCATCGCGCCCACCCGTGGCGCGTCCTCGGCCGGGCTGTGATCGGCCAGAACGCGGTCCAGAAGCGGCTGCGGCACGACATTCATGCCGCGCGTGCGCGCCAGCCCCTGTGTCATCTTGGTACGAAATTCCGGATGCGGCTGAAAGCTGAGCGCGCGGTCGTCATAGGCCAGCGCCGCGTATTGGCAGAAATCGTTCCCGCCCAGAACCTGCGCGTCCGGGGGCAGGTCGACCACCTGATCCTGATGCCAGGCATGCACGCGCATATCCGCCCCGTTGATGCGATAGGTCTGCTTGCCCACCGCCCAGCCGCCGGTGAATTTCTCGACCCGTCCGCCCAGGGCCTGAGCCATGATCTGATGCCCGAAACAGATACCGACCATCGGGACATGGGCGGCATAGGCGTCGCGGATAAAGGTTTCGAGCGGCGGGATGAAGGCATGATCCTCGTACGCGCCATGGCGCGACCCGGTGATCAGCCAGCCATCGGCGTCATGCACGCTGGCGGGAAATTCCATCCCCTCGATATCCCAGTTCTGAAAGTCGAACCCATGCCCGTCCAGCAGGGTCTTGAACATGTCGGGATACGTTCCGTTTTCCGGCAACAGCGGTTCCGGGGCGTGCCCCGTCTGAAGGATACCGATCCGCATCAAACACCAATTGTCATCTGTTTTGCCAAACCCTAGTCCCGGCCCCGGGCGACGGCAAGGGGCCTCAGACGGTGTCGAGGTAAAGCTCCACCCGCTCTTGCGCGGTCAGATCGGCATAGTCGCGCAATTCCTGTTTCTTGGTCAGCACCAGGTTGCGGATCAGCTCGGGCGCGAAGATGCGCGCGCTCCATGGATCGTGGGCAAAGGCGTCGATTGCCGCTTCCCAGGTTTCGGCCAGCCGGGGCAGGTCCAGCTTATAGGCATCGCCGGTGATCGGGGGCGGCGGGTCCTGTGCGTCCTCGATCCCCGCCAGCGCCGCGCCCAGAATGCCCGCCAGCATCAGGTACGGGTTGATGTCGCCCCCCGCGACCCGGTGTTCGATCCGCCGCGCGGCGGGGGCGCCGCCGGGCACGCGAATGGCCGCCGTGCGGTTTTCATAGGCCCAGCAGACGCCGGTGGGCGCATGGGCACCGGGCACCATCCGGTCAAAGCTGTTGCCATGCGGCGCAAACAGCAGGGTCTGCGCCCGCATCGCCGACAGGCACCCGGCCACCGCATGGCGCAGCGCGGGCGTGCCCTTGGGGCCGCCATCGTCGAAGATGTTGCGCCCATCGGCATCCAGCACCGAAAAATGGCTGTGCAGCCCGTTGCCCGCGTAATCGTCATAGGGTTTGGCCATGAAGCTGGCGGCAAAGCCATGGCTGCGGGCCAGCCCCTTGACCAGGATCTTGAACAGCCAGGCATCGTCGGCGGCCTTCAGCGGGTCGGCCTGATGCATCAGGTTAATCTCGAACTGGCCGATCCCGGCCTCGGAAATCGCAGTATCGGCGGGAATGTCCATCGCCGCGCAGGCATCGTAGAGATCGGTAAAGAACGCATCGAACGCGTCCAGCGCCCGAAGCGCTAGCGTATCCGCCCCCGGCCGCCGCTTGCCCGACCGGGGCGAAGGCGGCACGCGCAGCTGCCGCGTGCTGTCGTCGATCAGATAGAATTCCATCTCGGTCGCCACGACCGGCGTCAGCCCGCGTTCGCTGTAGCGTTCGACGACGCGCGCCAGCGCCTGGCGCGGATCCCCGGCAAAGGGCGCACCGTTTTCGTGGAACATCCACAGCGGCAGCAGCGCGGTCGGCGCTTCGAGCCAGGGCATGGGGACGAAGCCGCGCCCGGTGGGTTTCAAAACCCCGTCGGGATCGCCGCTTTCGAACAGAAGCGGACTGTCCTCGATATCCTCGCCCCAGATATCCAGGTTCAGGACCGAAAACGGAAACCGCGTGCCATCGCTTTCCACCTTGATGCCGGAACCGGCGGGCATGCGCTTGCCGCGGGCCTGACCGTTCAGGTCACAGGCCGCGACGCGAATGGTGCGAATTTCGGGGTGATCGTGTAGCCAGCTCATCGGATCAATTGCGGCCGATAGCGCACGCGCCGCCGCGATTCCTTTGGCAGGTGCCGGTTCAGGCGCCGGTTGATCAGCGAAAACAGCCCGATCAGCGTCAGCGTCAGCAGGACGAAATACCCCGCCACGATGGGATAGGCGACGAAGGGGTTGAAGGTCTTGTCCGCGAAATAATTCGCGTAGTAGAGCGCATCGCCTTCCTGTCGCCACGCCGGAAAGCCCGAGAAATAGACCAGCGTCGTGGCATGGAACAGAAAGATCGCCTCGTTGGTATAGGCGGGCCAGGCCAGCCGCAGCATGGTGGGCCAGATCACCCGGCGGAACGTGGTCGCGGGCGACATGCCATACGCCTCGGCCGCTTCGATATCGCCCTTGGGCACGGCGCGCAGCGCGCCAAAGAAGATCTCGGCCGAATAGGCGGCGGTGTTCAGCAGCAGCACGATCAGCGCGCCCGCCCAGGCCTTGGTCAGCCAGCTTGTGGCGACGGTGATTTCCGTGAAACCCAGGTTCAGCGGGATGCCGGCGCGCGGCAGCAGCACGAACGCCTCGTATGCCAAGAAGAACTGGATGAAAAGCGGCGAGCCCCGGAACAGGAAGATGAACCATTCGGCCGGCTTGCGCAGCAGCGGGTTCGCCGCATTGCGCGCCACCGCCAGCCCGACCGCCAGGAAAAAGCCAAGCGCCAACGCGCAGAGCCCGAAATAGAGGTTCCAGATCATCCCCGAACCGATCAGGACGAACTGGTCGCAGACGGTGATGTCGGATCGGGGCAACAGCCGCTCGCCAATGCCGATGGCCCGCAGCGCGTATTCCTGGATGGTCTGGGCGCAACTCATACCGCCGCCTTTCGCTGGGCTTCGCCCGCCATGGTGGCCTGTCCGTGGCTGAGCCGCCGGGTCAGGCGCGCCAGCACGACCTCGCTCACACGGGTCAGCAGCAGATAGAAGACCAGCAGCCCCAGGAAATAATACAGCCGCCAATCGGGGTGCGGATAAGCATAGATCGAGGTTTTCGACCCGCCCAGTTCACGCGCCCAGTAAACGATATCCTCGACCCCCAGCAGGAACAGCAGCGGCGTGGCCTTGATCAGGATCATCCACAGGTTCGACAGGCCGGGCAGGGCATAGATCCACATCTGCGGCACCGTCACCCGCCAGAATGTCTGGCGGTCGGACATGCCATAGGCATGGGCGGTTTCCAGCTGCGCCTTTGGCACGGCCTTCATCGCGCCGCTCAGGACATTGGCGGCAAAGGCGCCATAGACGATGGCAAAGGCCAGAACCGCCAGGCCGAAATTATACGCCTCGTGCACCCATTGCGGGCTGTTCGACAGGGGCAGCTTGGCGGCGGCACAGACCAGAAAATCATTGCCCTGCCGGACCGGTTCGGTCCAGTCGGGGCATTTCACCTGATGGCGCAGCCATTCAAAGCCCTGATCCATTGCGATGGGGACGAACAGGAAAAAGATGATCTCGGGCACGCCGCGCACCATCGCGGTATAGATCTGGCCGAACCAGCGCAGCGGCGGGATGCGCGACCGGGCCGCCGTGGCCCCGACAAAGCCGAAACCCAGCGCCGCCGGTGCGGTGACCAGCAACAGCAGCATCACCGTCCCGAACGAGGCATAGAACGCCAGATGCTTGCCGTTGGTCAGGTAACAGGCAAGCCAGGACAGGCCACTCAGGGTGCTGGGATCGGTGCAGTGCGCGAACATGGAAATAGCGGCGCAAGGCCCGGCGGGGGCCTTGCGCCTGTGTCAGATCAGTAACCGGCGTCCATGCCGTCGAACCATTTGGCGATCATGGCGTTCAGCGTGCCGTCTTCCTTCATCGAGGTGATGGCGGCGTCCAGCTTGCCCTTCAGCTCGGTGTCGGACTCACGCAGGCCCACGCCGATGCCGCTGCCCAGCATGACGTCATCGCCGACAAAGGACAGCGCGCCGCCGGATTCGGCCACGATCGGGTCCAGGAACGCCTTGTCGGCCAGAACCGCGTCGGCCTCGCCGTTTTTGACGGCGGCGATGGTTTCATCCGGCGTGGCGAATTCGACCAGGGTCGCGCCGCTGCTGGCGACGTGGCTGGCCTGGATCGTGCCGGTCTGGGCCGCGACCACACCGCCCATCACGTCGACATCGGACGACACCGCGACATAGGCCGACGGGTCGGGCGGGAAATAGGCCTGGGTGAAGTCGATGACCTCGTCCCGTTCCTCGGTGATGCTCATGCCCGCGATGATGGTGTCATAGTTGGCGCTGACCAGGTTGGGGATGATCGAATCCCATTCGTTGGTCACCCATTCGCAGTTCAGCTCGGCGCGCTTGCACAGCTCGTCGCCCAGCTCGCGTTCGAAGCCGTCGACCTCGCCCGCGTCATTGATGAAGTTGTACGGAGGATACGCGCCCTCGGTGCCCATGCGGGTGACCGAATGGCTTTCCGCCCAGCCCAGACCGGCGGTCAGGGTCAGCGCGGCCGCGCCCAGCAACAGCTTTTTCATATGGATTCTCCCGTGTTGATTTGTGGTTTGGGGCCGCTTGTCATTGCGGCGTTCAGAAACTGTTTCAGCCGTTCCGAATTCGGCGCGGCAAAGACCTCTTCCGGGGTGCCTTCTTCCTCGATCCGGCCCTGATGCAGGAACACGACGCGGTCCGACACGTCGGCCGCCATGCGCATGTCATGTGTCACGATCAGCATCGTGCGCCCCTCGCGGGCCAGGGCCTGGATGACGCGCACGACCTCTTGTTCCAGTTCGGGATCCAGCGCCGATGTCGGTTCGTCGAACAAAAGCGCCCGGGGCTGCATCGCCAGCGCCCGCGCGATCGCGGCACGCTGCTGCTGGCCACCGGAAAGCTGGGCCGGGAACATCTCGCACTTGTCGCCGATGCCCACCTTGTCCAGCAGTTGGCGAGCGCGATCCTCGACCTCGGCCCGGTCCTCGCCCAGGACGGTGACGGGGCACTCCATGACATTCTGCAGGATGGTCATATGGGCCCACAGGTTGAACTGCTGGAACACCATCGACAGGTTGGTGCGGATGCGCCGGACCTGGTTGCGGTCGGCGGGATGCCGGCCCAGGCCCTGACCGCGCCAGCGCACCGGTTCGCCGTCAAACAGAATCTCGCCCTGCTGGCTGTCTTCAAGCAGGTTGGCACAGCGCAACAGCGTGGATTTGCCCGACCCGGACGAGCCGATCAGCGACACCACGTCGCCTTTGTGCGCCGAGATATCGACGCCTTTCAGGACCTCCAGATTGCCAAAGCTCTTGTGAAGATCGCGAATTTCGATGACGGGCGGGTCTGTCGGGGTCACGCAGTCAACTGTGCCTTTTTATTTCCAGTGCAGAGTAGGGCGTAATTTTCGCCCGATTGCAATGTCTGATCCGCCGGTGACGTTCCGGAATTTCGGTTCTGCGGGCGTTCAGACCCGTGGTTGGCAGGGTGACGCGGGAATGGGCAGCGCAAGATAACGCACGCGCTCGGCGGGAACGATGCGGGACATGCCGAGATCGCGGCGATCCTCGGGCGAAAGCTCTGCCAGCGCGGCGTTCATCGCCGCATGAAGCGCGGCGGCATATTGTCCATGCGCGGTGATATAGGGCAGGGCCGGGGTCGCGCTGGTGCGGCCGATGACCTGAAGCCCATCGGCAAAATCGTCCCACCGGGTCATCATCGACCAGCTGACCGCGTCGATGGCCGCCAGATCGGCGCGCCCTTCGGCCACCGCCTGGGCCGATGCGCGATGCGCGCCGGTCTGCACCAGGTTGACGAACTGGAACCCCAGCGCATGTGCCAGCGCCTGTGGCACGGCCCAGCCCGATTGCGACATCGGGTCGTTGAAGGCCATGCGCGCCCGGGCGTAATCGGCCAGCGGGCGCGGGTCATCGTCGGCGCGGATCACGAAAACGCTGTAATATTCGCCCGCCGCACAGCCGGGCAGCCCATGGTCCGGCGCCCCCACCAGCGCCACGTCGTTTTCCAGCGTGGCCCGGAACGGCAGGCCGCAGGTCTGCGCCAGCAGCAGGTCGGGGTCCTGCCACAGCGCCCACAGGTCGGTGCCGGGGTCCAGACGCTCGGGCGCGGCGATATCCTGTTCGGCCAATGCCGCGCGCGTGCGCTGCCACAGGCGGTCATGGGCGCCCTGATTTTCGGGGCGCAGATACATGGGCAGACCGGCAATCATGCGCGTCGCGCTTCGACCCGCTGGCGCGCCAGGTTGCTGTCGCGGTCGTTCACACCCAGCAGGTTCGCCACCAGCCGCAACAGGGCGTCTTCCTCGTGGTCGCGGATGCCGTCGGCCAGCACCACGTCCCAAAGCGCCTCGACCACGGCTTCGCGATCCTCGTAGGGAACGGCATCCTTGATCGCGCGGGTGAAACGCACCGTATCGGGGGCCTCGGCCTCCAGCGTTTCGGCCTGGTGGCGCAGCGTGGCGGCGGCGTCGGGGTCAAGGCCATAGCGGACCGTCAGGATCCGCAGGATCCGGTCGGCCTCTTCGCGGGCATATTCGCCGTCCGAGCGCGCGACCCGCACCAGAAGCGCGGCAAGCGCCAGGCGCGCATCCCCATCGGGAAGCTGTTCGGGTTCGGGCCGGATCAGGCGGGACAGGAAATCAGCAAACATTTCGCACATATAGGTGAGCACAGGGTGCAGGCCAAGCGGCTTTCGGCGCAAGGCGCTGCGAAATGGCGCCCACGCACGCGGCCGGGCGGCCCGCCCCACACGGACCACCCGGCAGATCGCCGCCCCCGGACGATCCCCTAGAACCGCAGTTCCACCGCCAGCGCGGCGCTTGTGGCGCGATAATCATCCTGTCCCAGGCCCGATGTCGCGATTTCGGCGTTCAGGGCGGCGTTTCGGCCCAATTGCCAATCCGCGCCCACGCGCAACCGGGCGCTCGTGCCTTCAAACGCGGTCTTGCCCCCGTCGGTCGCATAGTGATCGACCGCCAGCCCCAGATAGGGGGTCAGGCGCGATGTGCCGTGCGACAGCCCGTTGTAATAGCCCGTGACGCCCAACGAGGCGCGCCCGGTCTGATGCGTGACCGCAGCGACCCGGTTGGCGGCGCTGTCGGTATAGGCATCGCTTTCGGTGCGGAAATACAGCAGGTCGGCCGATGGCTGGATGTCCCAGGCGCCGCGCGTGACCGTCCCGCTCAGCCGCAACTGCGCCAGCAGCCGGCTTGCGTCGAATTCGCCCTCGCTGCGGCCATCGGGCGACAGGCTGTATGCGCCCTGGCCGTAAAGCAGCCGGCCATCCAGAACCAGCGCGCCCCCGTATGCCTTGGCGAAATAGGGGCCGATCATGGCGCCGTGCGCGTCGGCGGTATAGCCGGTGCCGCTGTCATCGGCTTTGTAATCGTCGGCAACCACCATCAGGCCCAGCAGCAGATCGGGCCGCAACAGCAGATCGACACCTGCCGAAACGACATGGGATCGACCCTCGGCCCCGCTGCCCAGCTTCAGTTCCGCGGCGCTCAGGTCGGCCCAGGCCGCCATGCCGTTATCTTCGGTGATAGCCCGGGTGCTGAGCCGCGCGCCGCCGCGATTGGCGGTCACATCGGCGGTGATGCCGCCCGCACCCGTCAGGCGATTGCGCAGATATGGCGTCCGGGGGCCGGTGACCAGGACCGGCAATGCGGTTGCCGCCAGCAGCGCGCCGGTCTCGGCCGTCAGGTCGGATGTGTCCGTGGCGCTGGCCGCGGGCACCGTGTCCTTGGTGACGTTGAACGTACACTGACGCCGACGCGGGGCGACCTCGGCCGGTAACGAGATGTCGTAATCGGGCGAGGCAAAGGTGACGCGCCCGGCGCCGGTATCAATGACCGGCGGTGTCTCGAACGCGGGCGCGACGGGAATGTCGCAGCTGATCGACGACAGCGTCCAGCCCGCGGGCAGAACGATGTCTACCGTCACCGCCAGTGGCGCGGGCGTCGCGGGCGGGTTCCCCGTGGTCGCGGTGCTGGAGCCGACGCTGGGGTTGACGCTGCGCGCCGCACCTGTGCCGCCGGTCGTCGTCACGACCCGCGAGGGCCCGGGCGAGTACTCGAAGGTAAAGGTATCGTCACCGCCGGTGGCATTCACGATGGCGGTCATGGTCGTGGTGACCGCTGCCGCCGGGTTTGTGCCCGCCACCACGGCCAACATGGCGAAAACGGCGGTGCATGTGTTCTTCTGAAACCAGTTCAACATTTATCTATCCATCCCCGCGCCAGCCAGTGGCCAGCGCGCCCAACTTCCCTAACGGAAGGTGAATAAGGGCAGGGTTTTCAGGCTGCACGGAAAAAAGCAGAAACGGTAAATTCTATGAAAAATGTAGCGAATGGCGCCGGATTGTGGCGCGAATCCAGCGCGCGGGCGGAGAAGGGCTGTGGTGCGTTTCTACCATGGCGGGAAACGCGCTTTTCGCCGGGCGAATCTGTCGGCTTCGGGCGGGTTATCCCAGCGGCGGGATTCGGCGGAACAGGATGTCGTCCAGCGCCACGCCGCCCGGATCGGTGTTCAGGATCAAAACGCCCGCAATGTCCGGTGCGCCTGTTTCACGCTGCCAGCCCAGTTCGACAATTGCCGGTGCCAGCCGGTGCGACAGGGTTGCGACCCGCGACCCGTCCCGGCGCAAGAACTGCACGATCAGGCGGCCCGGTTGCGGCCCGGTGCCCAGCGGGGCGGGGTATTGCGCATGCACCCGAAGCCCGACCGCCTGTTGGTCGTGATCGAACAGGATCGCGACCGCGCCCTCGCCCCGGCCGGACAGCAGGGCGAACCCGTCCGGTCCCAGCGGAAACAACGCGTTCGATCCGAACCCCCGGTGAAAGGCCACCGACTGATTGTGCCCGGGCGGGCCGGGGCGCACCGCCAGCGGGCCGGGTCCGGCGGCGCCCGCAATCGTGTCATGGCCGAAGGGGCCTGTGCCGATCCGCTGGCCCAGAAAGTGCTCGCCGATCCGGACACCGTCAAAGCGCAATGTCTGATCCAGGCGAAAGCCGGGCTCGGCCCGGCGGGGCAGCGTGTCGAACGTGACCCGCCCATCCAGCCAGCGTTGCAGATCCGCGTAATCGGCCGGAACGACCGCCTGAGCCCGCGCGGCACCCGGTAACAGCGCCCCGGCCAGCGCCACAACGCGCCCGACCTGCGATGCGAAAGTCGCACCAGCCCGCGCCGCATTTGTGAAATGCCGGCTCAGAAAACGCACAATATTGAGCATTTGTTCAAAAATGACCCGCTCCCCGCCTGGCCTTTGGCAGAAAACCTACGACAACGCGGCGCTGCGCTGCAATACTGGTGCCGTGGAAGAGGTGGTCAGTACCAGGATGTCCGATGCGCGGTAAAGCAGCTGCAATCGGGTCGGCGCAGCGGTTCGCATTCGTGGATGCGACCCGGGGCTTTGCGATTGTCGCGGCGCTTCTGGCGCATGCGATAGATCAGTTTTTCGCGGTCTACATCCCCTATCTGCGGCCGGTTACCCGCATTGCCACACCCACGTTCCTGGTGGTTTTCGGCGTCGTGATCGCCGTGGTCTATATGCGCAAGGCGCGGGACCTGGATGATCTGACGGGGATGCGCACGCGGCTGTTTGCGCGGATGATCACCTGCTATGTGGCCTTTGCGGCGATCAGCTGGGCGGGCTATGTCGGGGACAAGACGCCGCTGGATCAGGTGCTGGATGCAATGCTGATGCTGGACCGGGGCCGGTATTCGTTCATCCTGTTCCTTTACACGATCCTGCTGGCGCTGCTGGGGCTGTTCCTGCCGCTGATCGTGCGGTGGGGGGCGCTGTTCTTTGTGGGCTTTGCGGTGCTGGCCTGGGCGCTGCGCTTTGGTCTGTCGGCGCTGGGCGCGGGCGGCCATCCCACGGCGCAGATGATGTTCGGCCATGCCACGGGATATGGCCCGGCGGTGATGCTGTCGCTGTCGGTCGTGGCGGTCGGCGTCCTGATTGGCGAGGCGCTGCTGAACCGCAGCCGGTGGATCTGGCTTGGCGGGATCTATCTGGCGATGGCGGCGATCCTGGCGGCAACCTTGGCGATGGACGGCCCGTGGCTGTTCTTCGAAGGCGTCACCAAATCCTATCGGTTCGGCAATCACCCGGCCTATTTCGCCTATGGCGTGGCCGGGGCGATGACGGCGCTGGCGCTTTTCTGGTGGCTGGAGCGTCGCGATGTTGCCCCCGGCACGCGCCGGGTGCTGATCGACCTGGGAAAGCGGACCCTGTTTCTTTACACCGCCGGCAATATCGTCCTGAACCTGCTGCCGCTGCACCAGCCCGCCACCGCCGTTTCGATTGCCGAGGTCGCGGTGTTCATGCTGGTGATGTTCGGGATCGCGCTGGATCTGGAGCGGACCGATTCTCGCATCGACCGGGCCGCCAATGGGCTTTTCAGCGCGTTCCAGCGCCAATGGGACCGGTCCACATTGGCACTGGCGCGGGTTGTCACGGCGCCGCGCGGGCGCTGAGCGGCCCTAGACCAGCCGCGAATTGTCCTTGGCCGCGCGCACGAAATCGGCAAACAGCGGATGCGGCGCAAAGGGCTTGGATTTCAGCTCGGGGTGGAATTGCACGCCGATGAACCACGGGTGATCCTGCCATTCCACGATTTCCGGCAGGCGCCCGTCGGGGGACATGCCGGAGAATGTCAGGCCGCAGCCTTCGAGCTGATCGCGATACTTGATGTCGACCTCGTAGCGGTGGCGATGGCGTTCCTCGATCACCGTTTCGCCATAGATCCCGGCGACTTTCGAGCCCTCTTTCAGATGCGCGGTATAGCTGCCCAGCCGCATGGTGCCGCCCTTGTCGTCGCCGACCTTGCGCGTCACCTTGGCGTTGCCCTGCACCCATTCCTTCAGGTGATAGACGACGGGGGTAAAGCGTTTCTTGCCAGCCTCGTGGTCGAATTCCTCGGACCCCGCATCGGCCAGGTCGGCCTTGTTTCGGGCGGCCTCGATCACCGCCATCTGCATGCCCAGGCAGATCCCCAGATAGGGGACCTTGCGCTCGCGCGCGAACTGGGCGGCCTTGATCTTGCCCTCGGTCCCGCGTTCGCCGAAGCCACCGGGCACCAGGATCGCGTGATAACCTTCCAGATAGGGTGCCGCGTCTTCCTTGTCGAAAACCTCGGCATCGACCCATTCGATATTCACCTTCACCCGGTTGGCCATGCCGCCGTGGGTCAGCGCCTCGGCAATGGATTTATAGGCGTCTTCCAGCTGGGTGTATTTGCCGACGATCGCCACGTTCACCTCGCCCTCGGGGTGGAACACGCGGTCATAGACATCTTCCCAGTGGCTCAGGTCGGGCCGAGGCGCGGGCGAGATGTTGAAGGCATCCAGAACCGCCTGGTCCATCCCCTCGCGGTGATAGGCCAGCGGCGCCTCATAGATCGATTTCAGGTCCTGCGCGGCGATCACGCTGTCGGGGCGCACGTTGCAGAACAGCGCCAGCTTCTCGCGCTCTTTGGCGGGGATCGGCCCTTCGGAGCGGCAGACCAGCACATCGGGCGCGATGCCGATGGAACGCAGCTCCTTGACGCTGTGCTGGGTCGGCTTGGTCTTCAGCTCGCCCGATGCGGCGATATAGGGCAGAAGCGTCAGGTGCATGAAGATGCACTGTCCGCGCGGCTTGTCCTGGCTGAACTGGCGGATGGCCTCGAAGAACGGCAGTCCCTCGATATCGCCGACGGTGCCGCCGATTTCGCACAGCATGAAATCGACCTCGTCCTCGCCGATGCTGATGAAATCCTTGATCTCGTTCGTGACGTGGGGAATGACCTGAATCGTCTTGCCCAGGTAATCGCCGCGGCGCTCTTTCTCCAGCACGGTGGAATAGATCCGGCCCGAGCTGACGGAATCGGTCATCCGCGCCGCAACGCCGGTGAAGCGTTCGTAATGGCCCAGGTCCAGGTCGGTCTCGGCGCCGTCGTCGGTGACGAACACCTCGCCATGTTCAAAGGGCGACATCGTGCCCGGATCGACGTTCAGATAAGGGTCCAGCTTGCGCAACCGTACCGAGAATCCGCGTGCCTGCAACAGGGCACCAAGCGCGGCCGAAGCCAGCCCCTTGCCCAATGAAGACACAACACCGCCTGTAATGAAAATGAACCGCGCCATGTGGCTGGCATCCCCCGTGATATCTGGTTTTTCGCTGCGATTCGCGGTTCGCAAAAACCGCAGCATCACGGGAGTCAAAGTGTAACGGATTCGCGCAGGCGCCGCAACACCACCCCAAGATGCTGGGGCAAGTTTTCCGCCCGCAGCTAGTTTTTGTGGTTAGTCGGCCGTCGGGGCCCCGGTCGTGCTGTCGCTGATCGGCGGCAGCAGGTCGTCCGCCGGCAGGGCCGGTGCGGTTTCCTCGACCGCGGGCTGGGTGCCCAGCCGGTCAACGACGGAACCGCCCGCCGAATTCTGCGCCGCGATCACCGTCAGCGCGATCGACGTGCAGATGAACGCGATCGCAAAACCCCATGTCATCTTGCCCAGTGCCGTCGCGGCCTGACGCCCGGTCATGACGCCGCCACCACCGCCGCCGCCACCCATGCCAAGGCCACCGCCTTCGGACCGTTGCAGAAGCACGACGCCGATCAGGCAAAGGGCAAGGATCAGGTGGACGATGAGAATGACGTTTTCCATGGGACCCGGGTTCTGGCGTAAGATGGGCGGTATCTAGGGAAGTTTGCGCCCCGGGGCAAGGGGGCGTTGGCAATGTCGCGCGACGTCGTGGCCCGGGGCGGCGCTATTCCTCGACATCGTCGATATCGACCTGACCCGAAAGCCGCCGCCGGACCAGCGACCAGCTCAGCCCGATCCCCAGCACCGCCGACAGCGCGATGATGCCCAGCCACAGGTTCAGGCGCGGGTTGTCCAGCCGCAGCCAGCCCAGGTCGATCAGCACCCAGATCAGCGCCCCCACCAGTGCCGCGACCAGCAACATCCCGAACGCCCCGATCGACCGCAGCGTCGCGCGCAGATAGATGACATAGCCCACCAGCAGGATCAGCCCCAGCAGCACCGCGACGGGCAGGTTGTCGGGGTAGCCGTCCATCGCCCAGCGGACATAATTCCACTGAGTCGGGTTATAGGTGGCGGTCAGCAGGCCAAAGGCGAACGCCCAGCGCAGCACGATCCCTGTCATCTCGGTTTCCTCTGGTTCTTTGGCGCTTTGGTGCCGGATCGGGGGCAAACTGTCCAGCCCCGGGGCGATTTTCCGGTTTGCGCCGCGCGTCAGGCCCGCTATACCGGCGCGGGTTTTCCAAACAGCAAGGATCTGTCATGGCCAATGTCGTTGTCGTCGGTGCCCAGTGGGGCGACGAAGGAAAAGGCAAGATCGTGGACTGGCTTTCGGAACGCGCCGATGTGATCGCGCGGTTCCAGGGCGGCCACAACGCGGGCCACACGCTGGTGATCGATGGTGAGGTCTTTAAGCTGAACGCGCTGCCCTCGGGCGTGGTGCGCGGCGGCAAGCTGTCGGTCATTGGCAATGGCGTGGTGCTGGACCCCTGGCACCTGGTGAAAGAGATCGCCTCGATCCGGCAGCAGGGGGTCGAGATCACACCCGAAACCCTGATGATCGCCGAAAACACGCCGCTGATCCTGCCGATCCATGGTGAACTGGATCGCGCGCGCGAGGAAGCCGCCAGCAAGGGCACCAAGATCGGCACCACCGGTCGCGGCATCGGCCCGGCATACGAGGACAAGGTGGGCCGCCGGTCGGTCCGCGTGGCCGATCTGGCCGACCCCGCCACGCTCGAGGCGCGGGTTGATCGCGCGCTGCAGCACCACGACCCGCTGCGCAAGGGGCTGGGAATCGAAGCCGTCGACCGCGACGCGCTGATCGCCCAGCTGCGCGAGATCGCGCCGCAGATCCTGCCCTTTGCCGCCCCGGTCTGGAAGGTGCTGAACGAAAAGCGCAAGGCGGGCAAACGCATCCTGTTCGAAGGGGCGCAAGGCGCGCTGCTGGACATCGATTTCGGCACCTATCCCTTCGTCACCTCGTCGAATGTGATCGCCGGGCAGGCGGCGACGGGCGTGGGCATCGGCCCCGGCGCGATCGATTTCGTGCTGGGCATCGTCAAGGCCTATACCACCCGCGTGGGCGAGGGGCCGTTCCCGACAGAGCTGGACGATGCCGATGGGCAGCGTCTGGGCGAACGCGGTCACGAGTTTGGCACCGTCACCGGGCGCAAGCGCCGCTGTGGCTGGTTTGATGCCTGTCTGGTGCGCCAGACCTGTGCGACCAGCGGGGTCAACGGCATTTCGCTGACCAAGCTCGATGTGCTGGACGGGTTCGAAACGCTGAAGATCTGTGTGGGCTACGATCTGGATGGCACGCGGCTGGATTACCTGCCCACTGCCGCCGATCAACAGGCGCGCTGCACGCCCATCTACGAGGAAATGCCCGGATGGTCGGAATCGACCGAGGGCGCGCGCAGTTGGGCCGACCTGCCGGCCGAGGCGATCAAATACGTTCGCCGCGTCGAAGAGCTGATCGAATGCCCCGTGGCGCTGCTGTCGACCAGCCCCGAGCGTGACGATACGATCCTTGTCACCGACCCGTTCGCCGACTGATGCCGCTCAGCTATAAATCCCGCCGCCGCTGGGCGCTGCTGATCCTGCTGATCGGTCTGCCGCTTTATATCGTGGTGGCGGTGACGCTGATGAACCTGCTGTTTCCCGACCCGCTGGCGCCGCCGCCGTTTCTGGCCGAGCTTGCGATCTATATCGGGTTGGGGATTCTGTGGGCTTTGCCGTTCAAGTTCATCTTTCGCGGCGTGGGCCAAGCCGACCCGCAGGCGGAGGCTGCCAACGAAAAAGGGGAAGACGGCTGATCCGTCTTCCCCGACAACTCGTCACACGGAACGCAGTGTTCCGCCTTGAGCTCAATTACGTTCTTACCTCATAAAGCGCGAGCTTTGCGAAATCGTAAACTGGCCGCGCTTGAGTTTCTCGATCTTGCCCAGACGCAGCAGCGTGCCAAAGGCGCGCAGCCCGTCTTCGCGATCCAGCGTGCCGTCGGGGCCGTCGAATTCCGTCACCAGCTTCATGATGTCCGGGCGCGAGAACGCGGCCGTATCGCCCTTGGCCAGATAGGCCGCGGCGGCTTCGACCAGATCATTGGCGTCCTCGACCTTGGCGGTTTCGACGAAACTCGCGAAATCCGGGACGGCGCCATCTTCGCTGGAGGTGTCGCCAAAGGCGTCTTCTTCCTCGGGCAGCGCCTTGAACGCCAGATTGCCCTTGGTGACCCGGCGCGGGCGCACCACGCCGCCTTCTGCAGCGGGTTTGATCTGATCGACACGCTGCGCTGACACCAGCATCAGCGGCGGCATTGCGGCATCTTCCGTTCCGGCGACCGGCGCGTCGGCATCGTCTTCGGCGGCCGGACCGGCCTCCTTGGCCCCGGCGGCGGACGGGCGGACGACCTCGGCCAGGTCCTGGCGATAGGCGTCTTTTTCAGCCTCGGCCTCGGCGTCGCGGCTCGATTTCGGCTTCAGCCGACGTTCGGCCACGGTGGCGGCAACAGCGGCTTTCAGATGCGCGATGGCCGACCGGCGGCGGCGATGCTCGGGGCCGTCCAGCTTGCTGTTGGTTTCCTCCAGCAGGCGCGAGACTGCGACCTCTTCCTCTTCGGGGCTGGCGGGTTTCATCCGGTCGCGGCGGGGCGCTTCGGCGGCGGGTGCCTCTTCGGGTAAGTCCACCGCTTCGGGTTCGTGTTCAACCTCGGCTTCGTCCACGGCCTCGGGCGCGTCGGCTGTTTCCGGCGCGTCCTCGGGCTCCGCTTCGGTCGCGGTTTCGGCTTCGGTGTCGTCCTCGGCCAGTTCCGCCAGCAGATCGCTTTCGTCCTCGTCCGAGAGGTCGGTGATCCGGGCCTCTTCCTCGTGGGTGTCGGTGTCGATGCCCAGCGCCAGCGACAGGGCGGGGGAAGCAGGCGCCTCGGCCTTGAACCCGTCCTGCGCCTCGGGCGGGGCAACCTTCATCACGCGGGCGCGGGCCCGCTCAAGCGCCTGGCGGGCATTGTCCGTTTTGGCGCGGCGGTCGATGCGCCAGTCGTCGACCCGTGCCACCGGTGCCGCCTCGGCGGTCTCTTCGGGTGCCGTGTCGTCCTCGGCCGCGTCGGTGATGCCCAGATCGGCATTCATCCACGCGTCATCCGTGGCCTCGTCCGACATCTCGGTTTCGTCGGTATCATCGGCGGCCAGCCCGTCCAGCACGGCGGCCAGATCGTCGGCGCTGTCGTCATCCTCAAACGCCTGATCCGCGTCCAGATCATCCTCGTAAAGCGCCTCTTCGGTCTCCTCGACCGGGGCGCCCAGCAGCGCCTGCAGGGCGGCTTCGGCGTCGACATCTTCTGCGGTGTCTTCTTCCGGGGCGTCCTGATCGTCGCTGACAAGCTTCAGAACGCCGCTGGCCAGGTCAAAATCGGCCGCTTCATCCACGTCCGTCGTGTCCTCGGCGGTTTCGGGGGCGTCGAAATCGGCCTCTTCGGCGACGGCGTTCAGGATGGCATCCTCTTGCAGGAAATCCATGTCCTGATCGTCTGCTTCCGCCGCGTCCGCGTCCGCGTCTGCGTCGGAGTTGTCGTCGACCGCCTTCAGGGCTTCGGCGATGTCGATCTCTTCTTCGACCTCGGTGTCCTCATCGCTTTCCGCGACCGGCTCGGGGGCTTGCTCTTCCTCGATCTCCTCGACCGGCGCGGTTTCGGCCACGATCTCTTCGGGTTCTTCGGGGGGCAGGGTCTCTTCGACCTCTTCCACCGGGGCCTCGGCGACGGGCTCGTCCTCGACCGTCTCGGCGATCTCTTCGACGGGGGCGGGCGCTTCGGCGGCTTTTTCTGGGGCGGCGACGAGGGCCGGGTCGGGCTGGATGCCGGGATCGGTGGGCGCAACGAAGCTTTGCGGGGTGTTCATCCCGAAATCTTCTTCCTCGACCGGGGTTGCGGCGCGGGCGGTGTCGACAACGGCGCGGATGCGCGCCAGCTTGGCCGCGACCGAGCCGGAATCGTCGAATTGCGGTGCGGCGGGGGCCGCTGCTGCGGGGGGCGTTTCGACGGGGGCTGCCGGTGCGGGCGCGGGCGTTGCCGGCGCGGCGCTCAGGCCGGGGGCATCGGCATCCGCGCGCAGCACGATGCTGTCATTCTCGACGCGGGCCTCGACCCGCTTGCGGACCTCGCGCTCGGCAATGCGTTGCAGCATCTCGGCGTCGGGGGTTGGCGGCTCTGCCCCGAAATAGCGGTCATCCGCTGCCAGGTCGCGAAAATACTCCGCAATCGCTTTCATCGTCTCAAAGGAATCATCAAAACCCTCCAACGTGCACGAGAACGTGCCGTAAGAGACCGTCAGAATCTTATTCGCTCCAATCATGAGCCGCTCACTTTCTTCACAATCCAGCAACAGTGTGTTTACCACAGGTTGGTTCTGGAAATTGAACAGAACTGGGAAAATTGGGGGATTTAATCATGTTCAGATTGTGGCGAGATTCAGTTTGCCCCAAATTGGGGGGATGACGGAATATGTTGTGCATTCCCCCGATATGGTCACCATCCTAGGGGCCGCAGAGACCTCGGCCAGCGATCTGGAGCAGGCTTTGACCATGGCACCGACCCTGATTGCGGCAGATGGGGGGGCCGATTTCGCGCTGAAACACGGCCATATGCCCGATTTGGTGATCGGCGACTTCGATTCGTTATCGCAGAACGCCCGGCAACAGCTTGGCGCACAACGACTTCTGGCGATTGCCGAACAGGACAGCACCGATTTCGACAAATGTCTGAGCCGCGTGCGGGCGAAGCTGGTTCTGGGGCTTGGCTTTCTGGGCACCCGGCTGGATCACACGCTGTCGGTGCTGAACGGGCTGACGCGCTGTCCCGGACAGCCCTGCCTGTTGATCGGACCGCATGACGTTGCGTTCCTGTGCCCGCCGGAGCTGCAGATCACCCTGCCGGTCGGTTCGCGCCTGTCGCTGTTTCCGCTGGGGCCGGTGCGGGGGCGGTCCAGCGGCCTGCACTGGCCGGTGGATGGGATCGATTTTGCGCCCGATGGCCGCATCGGCACGTCGAACCGGGTGGCGGATACCGATGTGACCCTGAATTTCGACGCGCCAAGGATGGTGGTGCTTCTACCGCGGGCGGCGAAGCTGGCGGCGGTCAGCGCGCTGATCGGTGAAGACGACGCTCTCGCAGAATGACGTAAAGCCCCGCGGCAACCGTGACGGCGATCCCCGCCAGCGCCATTCCGTCGGGAAAGTCGCGAAAGATCCACCAGCCGTAAAGCGTCGCGATGGGGATCTCCAGGTACTGCATCGGCGCCAGCGTGGCCCCGGGCGCAAAGCGCAGCGACCAGGTCATCAGCAGATGCGCCGCCGTGCCCAAGGCCCCCAGCAGCAATATCAACGCCCAGCCCGCCGGATCGGGCATGTGCGGCGCGGCGCCGGGCAACAGACCCGCCCCCGTCAGCACCAGCAGCGGCACCAGCAAAGCCGAGGCTATGACACCGCTGAGCATCTGCAGGCCGACCGGGTCGGTCTCTTTGGCGATCATGCGCGTGACCAGCATGAACAGCGCAAAGGTGACCGCCACCCCCAGCGGCCACAGCGCGGCCAGCCCCACATCGGCAAAGTTCGGGCGGATCACCATCAGCGTGCCGGCAAACCCCACCGCACAGGCCGACAGCCGGTGCAGCCCCACCTGTTCGTTCAGAAACAGCCGCCCCAGCGCCAGCATCAGGAAGGGCATGACAAAGGCGATGGCGATGGCATCGGCCAGCGGCAGAAAGCGCAGCCCTGTGAACATCGCACCGATCCCCGCGATGTGCAGGACGGTGCGCAGCGCGATCAGCCGCAACAGCCGTGGCGAGCGGGGCAGCGGCACGCGCGATACCACCACAAGCGGCGCCAGCAGCAGCGCCTGGATCAGGAAACGCGCCACCAGCAATTGCAGCATTGGCTGGGTCTGGCCCAGGAATTTCGCGATGGAATCCCCCAGCGGCGCCAGAACGCAGAATCCCGTCATCAGGGCGATCCCCAGGGCGGGGCGGTCGGCATGGGCTGGATGTGTCATCGGACCCGTGAAAAGATGCAAAACGCCCGGTAGGGTCGCGCCGGGCGGTTGCGGGGTCAAGCCGTTTCGGGCGCGCTCAGCTCAGATGCGCCGCGAAATGGTTCAGCGTCCGTTCCCAGGCCAGGGCGGCGGCCTCGGCGTCATAACGGGGCGTGGTGTCATTGTGGAACCCGTGATTGACGCCCTCGTAAATGAACGCCTCATAGGTTTTGCCGTTTTCCTTCAGCGCGGCCTCATAGGCGGGCCAGCCCGCATTGATCCGCTCGTCCAGGCCCGCGTAATGCAACATCAGCGGGGCGTTGATGCGCGGCACCGATGCGGCGTCGGGCTGGCGGCCATAGAACGGGACCGATGCCGCCATTTCCGGGAACGCCACAGCAAGCGCATTGCACACCCCACCGCCATAGCAGAAGCCGACCGCGCCGACCTTGCCGGTCGACCCCTCGTGGGTCAGCAAGTGGTCGAACCCGGCAAAGAAATCGTTCATCAGCTTTTCGGGATCCAGCTGGCGCTGCATCTCGCGTCCCTGATCGTCATTGCCGGGATAGCCGCCCAGCGGGGTCAGCCCATCGGGGCCAAGCGCCAGGTACCCGGCCTTGGCCGTGCGCCGCACCAGGTCCTCGATATAGGGGTTCAGGCCGCGGTTCTCGTGCACCACCAGCACCGCGGGCAGGGGGCCGGTTGCGCCCGCCGGTTTGGCCATCAGCCCGCCAATCTGCCCATGGCCATCGGGGCTGTCATAGGTCACGCGCATGGTTTCGATATCGGGATCGTCCGGCGCCACCTGCTGGGCCAGCGCATAATTGGGTTGCAGGCTTTCCAGAACCGCGGCGGCGGTCACGCCCGCGGCCAGATAGCGCCCGGCGCTGGACAGGAAATCGCGCTTGGACATCTTGCCATGCACGTATCCGTCGTAAAGCTCCAGAATGCGGGGGTGAAAATCACTGGCCTTCAAGCGTTGCATTGCATGTCCTCCGGGCTGAGCAATACCTGAAAGGATAGCACGGCTTGCGCCCGCGTCCGGTCAACAATTCGGGATATTCACCGCCAGCCCACCCAGTGAGGTTTCCTTGTACTTCTCGTGCATGTCGGCGCCGGTCTGGCGCATGGTCTCGATCGCGGCATCCAGCGGCACAAAATGCGTGCCATCCCCGCGCAGGGCGAGCGAGGCCGCGCTGACCGCCTTGATCGCGCCCAGCCCGTTGCGTTCGATGCAGGGCACCTGCACCAGCCCCTTCACCGGATCGCAGGTCATGCCAAGGTGATGTTCCAGCGCAATCTCGGCTGCGTTTTCCACCTGTTCCGGTGTGCCGCCCAGCACCGCGCACAGACCGGCGGCGGCCATCGCGCTGGCGCTGCCGACCTCGGCCTGACAACCGCATTCCGCGCCCGAGATCGAGGCATTGTGTTTCACCAGCCCGCCAATGGCGGCGGCGGTCAGCAGGAATTCGGGGATGCGCGTACGCGTGGCGCCGGGCACATGGTCCAGCCAATAGCGGATCGTTGCCGGAACGACCCCCGCCGCGCCGTTGGTGGGGGCGGTCACGACCTGTCCGCCAGCGGCGTTTTCCTCGTTCACCGCCATGGCATAGACGCCGATCCAATCGTTGATCACATGCGGCGCCTGCAGGTTCAGCCCATGTTCGGCCTTCAGCGCCTCGTGGATCTTGTGCGCCCGCCGCCGCACGTTCAGCCCGCCGGGCAGGATGCCATCGGTGGCCAGGCCCCGATTGATGCAATCCTCCATCACCTGCCAAAGCCGCAGGATGCCGCGATCCAGCGTGTCGGCGGGGCGATGCGCCCGTTCATTGGCGCGCTTCATCTCGGCGATGGACTTGCCGCTGCGTTGGGCCATTTCAAGCATCTCGGCCGCGCTGTGGAATGGATGCGGCACCTTCGGCCCCGCCGCGCCGGGCTGGTCGGGCTGGTCCAACTCGCCTTCGGTCACGACGAACCCGCCGCCGATGGAATAATAGGTCTCGGACAGGATCACATCGCCCTGCGCATCCAGCGCCGAGATCACCATGCCATTGGCATGGCAGGGCAGGGCGGGGCCATAGTCGAATTCCAGATCCGCCGCTGGATCGAACCGCAGCGTGCCCAGCCCCTGGGGCCGGACTTCACGGGTGCGTCCGATCCGCTCCAGCGCGGTTTCGGCCTCGACCTGGTCATAGGTTTCGGGATGAAACCCCGCCAGACCCAGGATCGTCGCCCGGTCGGTGGCGTGGCCCACACCGGTAAAGGCCAGCGAGCCGTGCAGCGACACGCGCAGCCCATGCGCCTGAAACGGCGAGCCGCGCAGCCGGTCCAGGAACCGCCCCGCCGCCACCATCGGCCCCATCGTGTGTGACGAGGACGGCCCGACGCCGATCTTGAAGATATCGAAAACCGACAGGAACATGCTGCCTCCGGGACAATGTCACCTTCTGTTGTGGCGCAAGCGGGCCCGCCCTGTCGCGCGAAAAGCGACATCCTGGCGGCAGATAAGACATCCTGCGGTCCGCGCGTGTATTCATCGGTCGTTAACCACAAGGTTTCAGTGTCGGGGCAAAGGAGCGGCCCCATGTGTCTTAGATGTCTTCTCGTCGTGGTCTGGATCTGCCTGCCCTTGGCGGCGCAGGCGCAGGATCCCGATGCCGGATGGCGCGCCGTGTCGCAAAGCCTGCCGGAAGAGATGTTGAAGAAGATCCGGAAATCCCCCGATCGGTTCATGGAAGACGCCGCCGAGCTGATCCTGGGCTTCGGGTTGGAACGCGGTATCGACGCCGATGGTATCGAAGATGCGATTATGGTCCTGCGCGCGCGGGTGCGGGCCCGCGAGATGCGGCGGATGCTGCTTGCGGATCTGGACAATGACGGGACCGTCACGCGCGCCGAAATCAGCGTGCTGATCCCGACCGAGGCCGCGGGTCGCCGCGCGCGGGTGATGCTGGACCACATGTGGGCCGATCTGGATCAGGACGGCCGGCTGACCTTTGCCGAATTGCGCGCCCATGCCGACGCCGTGGCGCTGGAGGCATTCTCGGAAAAAGAGGCTGAGCGGCTTCGTGGGTTCATACAGTTCGATCTGGATGGCAATGGCCGCGTCGCGCTGGACGAGATCGACACCGTGGTGCGGGAATTGCGGCGCGGCGCCTGACGCCACGGATCTTCGGCGCCCGGATGGCGAAAGCGCGCGGGGGTGCAATTCCCTCTCGCAGGTCAGGGTGATCTTTCCTATAACACCGGGGCAGGATCAGGAGACCATGAATGACCCGAGAGCTTTCGCCCATCGACAAGGCCAAATTCGCGGCGGCCAAAAAGGCCGTGGACTTTGTGGAAAGCGGCATGCGCGTGGGTTTGGGCACCGGATCGACAGCGGCCTGGATGGTGCGCTGCCTGGGTGAAAAGGTGCGCGCGGGCGGGTTCCACATCACCGGCGTGCCGACATCGACGGCGACGGCGAAACTGGCCAACGAGGTCGGGATCGAGGTCGTGACCCTGAACGAGGCGAAATGGCTGGATCTTACCATCGACGGCGCGGATGAATTCGACGGCGAGTTGAACCTGATCAAGGGCGGCGGCGGCGCGCTGTTGCAGGAAAAGATCGTGGCCACCGCCAGCGACCAGATGATCGTGATCGCGGATATCGCGAAAGAGGTCGCGCATCTGGGCGCCTTTCCCCTGCCGGTCGAGGTGATCCAGTTCGGCTGGCAGACCTCGAAGACGCTGCTGGAAGAGCTGCTGATCAACTTGGATGTGCTGGGCCGCGAGGCGGTGCTGCGGATGAATGGCGATACGCCCTTCGTGACGGACGAGGGGAACTATATCCTGGATCTGCACCTCAAGCGCATCAACAACCCGCGCCAGTTGGCGCTGACCCTGAACCAGATCCCCGGTGTGGTCGAAAACGGCCTGTTCATCGATATCTGTGACGTGGTTGTGATCGGTGCCGGGGATGGTGCCGTCGAAACCCGCGACATAAATGCAGGAACGGTTGAAAACCACCGGGTTGACGTTCCTGAAAGCGACAACCTGTTTAGCGATATCTGAACAAGGCAGGGTCAGGACATGGAATTTGATTTCGATCTTTTCGTGATCGGCGGCGGCTCGGGCGGGGTGCGCGCGGCGCGCGTCGCGTCCAGTGAGGCGGGGGCGAAGGTCGGCCTGGCCGAGGAATACCGCATGGGCGGCACCTGTGTCATTCGTGGCTGCGTGCCGAAAAAGCTGATGGTCTTCGCCTCGGGCTATGCCGGGGCGTTCGAGGATGCCCGCGCCTATGGCTGGGACGTGACGGCGGGCGCGTTCGACTGGTCCGTGTTCCGGCCCAAGCTGGATGCCGAGCTGACGCGGCTGGAAAACATCTATCGCACCAATCTGGCCAAGGCGGGCGTGCAGATCTTCGATGCGCGCGCCACGGTTGCCGATCCGCACACCGTGCGGCTGTCGGACGGCCAGACCTTTACCGCCAAGCACATCCTGGTGGCCACGGGCGGGCGGCCCTTCGTGCCACCGGTCGCGGCGGACTGTCCGGTCATGACCTCGAACGAGGTGTTCCAGATGGATGCCCTGCCCAAGGATATCCTGATCGTCGGCGGCGGCTATATCGCTTGCGAATTCGCCTGTATCCTCAATGGTCTGGGGGTCGAAGTTACACAATATTATCGTGGCGCGCAGATCCTGCGCGGCTTCGATGACGAGGCACGCGGCCATATCGCCGACCAGATGGTGGCCAATGGCGTCAACCTGCATCTGGGCACCGATGTGATCGAGATGACGACCGTCGACGGCGGCATCCGGGTCAAGTCGACCGATGGCAAGGAACGCGTCTATGAAAAGGTGCTGTATGCCACCGGGCGCGATCCGAATTCGGACGGTCTGGGGCTGGAACAGGTCGGCGTCAAGCTGGGCCGCAAGGGCGAGGTCGTGGTCGATGACTATTCCCAGACCTCGGTGCCGTCGATCTTTGCCATTGGCGATGTGACCGACCGGGTGAACCTGACCCCCGTCGCGATCCGCGAGGGCGTGGCGTTCGTGGAAACCGTGTTCAAGGGCAACCCGACCAAGCCCGATCACGACCTGATCCCCAGCGCCGTCTTTACCCAGCCGGAACTGGGCACCATCGGCCTGAGCGAGGAAGACGCCGCCGAACAGGAACCGATCGAGGTCTATGCCGCGTCATTCCGCCCGATGCAGACCCTCTTTGCCGGGCGCGACGATCGTGTGATGATGAAGCTGATCGTCAGCCAGGCCACGCGCAAGGTTCTGGGCTGTCACATCGTGGCCGATCACGCGGGCGAACTGATCCAACTGGCCGGTGTGGCCGTAAAAATGGGCGCGACGAAAGAGGATTTCGACCGCACCGTGGCGGTGCATCCGACCATGTCCGAGGAGCTGGTCACCATGAAGACACCCGTGCGGACGGCTTGATTTTCACCGGTTTCGCGACCACTTACCAATGATGACTGCACGTGATGAAAAGGGATAGTAGAGTTAATGGCTGGCAATAACGGCGGACCCTGGGGAGGCGGCGGTTCCGGTAATCGGGGCGGTAACCGCGGAAACGATGGGCGGGGCCCGGGCGGAGACGGCCCGCAGATCCCTGAGATCGACGAGTTGATGAAAAAGGGGCAAGAGCAGCTCAAGGTGCTCATGGGCGGTCGCGGCGGCGGCACCCGGCGCCCCGGCGGCGGCTCGGGCGGCGGTGGCGGCCCGGCGATCACGCGCGGCACCGTTCTGATCGGTGCGCTGGTTGCGGTCGTGCTGTATATCTATGCCTCTTTCTACACCGTGAAGCCCGAAGAGCAGGGCGTCGAACTGTTCCTGGGCGAATACATGCGCACCACCAATGACGGTCCGCATTTCGCCTGGTGGCCGCTGATCAGCGCCGAGGTGATCCCGGTCACCACCGAACGGACCGAGAATGTCGGCGTGTCCAACAGCTCGCGTTCCGAAAGCGGGCTGATGCTGACCACCGACGAAAACATCGTCGATATCGATTTCCAGGTGGTTTGGAACATCAACGATCCGGCGAAATTCCTGTTCAACCTGCGTGACCCGCAGCAGACCGTGAAATCGGTGTCGGAATCCGCCATGCGCGAGATCATTGCGCAATCCGAACTGGCGCCGGTGCTGAACCGCGACCGTGGGCTGATCGAATCCAGCGCGTGGGAGCTGATCCAGACCACGCTGGACAGCTATGACAGCGGCATCAACATCGTGCGCGTCAACCTCGACAAGGCCGACCCCCCGCGCGAGGTGATCGACAGCTTCCGCGAGGTTCAGGCCGCCGAACAGGAACGCGACCGTCTGCAGCGTCAGGCCGATGCCTATGCCAACCGGGTTCTGGCCGGTGCGCGCGGTGAAGCGGCGCAGGTCCTGGAAGAGGCCGAAGCCTATCGCGCCAGCGTCGTGAACGAGGCCGCCGGTGAGGCCAGCCGCTTCTCGGCCGTGCTGACCGAATACAACAAGGCCCCCGATGTGACGCGCAAGCGCCTGTATCTGGAGACCATGGAAAAGGTTCTGGGCCGGGTCGACAAAATCATCCTGGACGAAAATCAGAGCGGCAGCGGTGTCGTGCCATATCTGCCGCTGAACGAGCTGCGCAAACCCGCCGCGCCTGCGGCGACGGGGGGGAACTGAGCCATGCGGAAGACGAATTTCATTCTGCCCATCATCGTGATCGTCATTGCTGCGGTCATGTCGTCGCTGTTCATCGTGGACGAACGGGAAAAGGCGCTGGTCCTGCAATTCGGCCAGATCAAGGCGATTAAGGAAGAACCCGGGCTGGCGTTCAAGATCCCGATCATCCAGGAGGTCGTGCGCTATGATGACCGTATCCTGTCGCTGGACACCCCGTCGATCGAGGTGACGCCGTCCGATGACCGTCGTCTGGTTGTCGATGCGTTTGCACGCTATCGCATCGCCGATGTGGTGCGGTTCCGGCAGGCGGTCGGTGTGGGTGGCCTGCGCGCTGCCGAAGATCGTCTGGGCTCGATCCTGACGACCCAGACCCGCGCGGTTCTGGGTTCCGAAGGGGTGACTTCCAGCACGATCCTGTCGTCCGACCGGGCGGCGCTGATGGTGCGGATCCGCGAGCTGTCGCAGGCGCGGGCAACCGCGCTGGGTCTGGATGTGCTGGACGTGCGCCTGAAGCAGACCAACCTGCCCGAGCAGAACCTGGATGCGACCTTTGCCCGGATGCGGGCGGAACGCGAACGCGAGGCGGCGGACGAGATCGCGCGTGGTGAAGAAGCCGCGCAGCGTGTCCGCGCCACCGCCGACCGGACCGTGGTAGAGCTGGTATCTGAGGCCAAGCGCGAGGCCGAGATCACCCGTGGTGAGGCCGACGCCGAACGCAACGCGATCTTTGCCGAGGCCTTCGGCCAGAACGAGGAATTCTTCGAGTTCTATCGCTCGCTCACGGCCTATGAACGGTCGCTGCTGGGCAACAACTCGACCATGGTCCTGTCGCCGGACAGCGAGTTCTTCAACTATCTGCGCAGCGATCAACCCGGAGCCGCGGTGCAGTGATCGCCTATCTGATCCTGGCCGTCGGTCTGGTTCTATGTGTCGAGGGGCTGGCGATTTCGCTGGCCCCTTCGCGTATCGAAGAGGTCCTGGAGCAGCTGCGCAAACTGTCGCTGGACACCCGCCGGATGATCGGTCTGGGCGCTTTGGCGGCCGGTGTCGTGCTGATCTGGCTTGCCCAAACGCTTCTGGCCTGAGACACTCGCGTCAGATGACAAGATTTCACACAATCGTGATCACGGCCCAGGATGTTTTGCGCCTCGACTGATCACACCTAGTTAACGAAGGGGGCCGGATGCGTCCTGGCCACTTCTCGGAAAAACACAGGAGGATATACAGGTGCAATCCCGAGCTATTTCCGTTCCCGAAACGTCGGACATGACTGCGCGCGCGCTCTGGTCGATGGCTCTGGGGATGGTGATGATGCTGGTCATGGCGCTGGCCGCGCAGGCCCGCAGCGCGCCCGACAGTTTCGCCGATCTTGCCGCAAAGATCAGCCCCTCTGTCGTCAACATCACCACGTCGACGACCGTTGCGGCCTCGACCGGGCCGGGGCCGGTGGTGCCCGAAGGTTCGCCCTTCGAAGATTTCTTCCGCGATCTGGTGCCTGACGGTAACAACAGCGGTCCGCGCCCGCGCCGCAGCCAGGCGCTGGGATCGGGTTTCGTGATCTCCGAAGACGGCTTCATCGTCACCAACAACCACGTCATCGAAAAAGCCGATGAGATCCTGATCGAATTTTTCGAAGGCGGGGAGCTGGAGGCGACGGTCGTCGGCACCGACCCCAACACCGATATCGCCCTGCTGAAGGTCGAAAGCGACGATCCGCTGCCCTTTGTCAGCTTTGGCGACAGTGACCTGATGCGCGTGGGCGATTGGGTCATGGCCATGGGCAACCCGCTGGGCCAGGGCTTTTCGGTCAGCGCGGGCATCGTGTCGGCGCGCAACCGGGCGCTTTCGGGCACCTATGACGATTACATCCAGACCGACGCCGCCATCAACCGCGGCAACTCGGGCGGCCCGCTGTTCAACATGGACGGCGAGGTGATCGGCGTGAACACCGCGATCCTCAGCCCCAATGGCGGTTCGATCGGGATCGGCTTCGCCATGAGCGCGGCGGTGGTGACCAAGGTGGTCGACCAGCTGAAGGAATTCGGCGAAACGCGCCGCGGCTGGCTGGGTGTGCGCATCCAGGATGTCGATGCCGACATGGCCGAAGCCATGGGTCTGGACCAGGCGCGTGGCGCGCTGGTGTCGGACGTGCCCGAAGGGCCCGCCGCCGAAGCCGGGATCGAGGCCGGGGATGTGATCCTGTCCTTTGACGGTCACGATGTGGCCGACACCCGCGAGCTGGTCCGTCGCGTTGGCGATGCCGAGGTCGGCAAATCCACCCGTCTGGTGGTGATGCGCGATGGCAAGACCATGACGCTGAAGGTGGTGCTGGGCCGTCGCGAAACCGCCGAGAACACGCCGGTTCCCGCCGTGGCCACCCCCGATGACGCGCCGCAGACCGGCGAGCTGATGGGGCTGACCCTGTCGCCGCTGACCGCCGAGATGCGCGAGCAGCTGGAGCTGTCGGATGCGATCGACGGGCTGGTCGTCACCGATGTCGATGGCGAGTCCGAGGCCTATGAGAAGGGCCTGCGCGCGGGCGACGTGATCACCGAGGCCGGCCAGCAGAAGGTCGAGAGCCTGGATGCGCTGGAGGCACGCGTGGACGAGGCCAAAGAGGCGGGGCGCAAGTCGATCCTGTTGCTGGTGCGCCGTGCGGGCGAGCCGCGTTTCGTGGCGCTGTCGCTGGGCTGAACCGCGCCCGGACTGTTTGAATTCGGCAAAGGGCACCCCGACGGGTGCCCTTTGATTTTGCGGGTCCCGCGCCGGTGCAGGACGACAACAGCCGAAACGGGCGGCAATCGGGGCTGGAAATGTACAGGCTTTCGGCTGGAAAACAACGATGGCCTGCGAACCCGGCAGGTGCGGCCATTGGGGTATTGGCAAAGCCCCGCCCGGTATCCTATCTGCGTAGCTGAAGCTTTTGACTGTACCGAGGACTGGATGGCGAAAATAACTTACATCGAGCATAACGGGACCAAGCACGAGATCGAGGTCGCCAACGGGCTGACCGTGATGGAAGGCGCCCGCGACAACAACATTCCGGGGATCGAGGCCGATTGCGGCGGCGCCTGCGCCTGTTCGACCTGCCACGCCTATATCGCGCCGGAATGGGTCGACAAACTGCCCGCGATCGAGTCGATGGAAGAAGACATGCTCGATTTCGCGTACGAACCCGACCCGGCGCGGTCGCGCCTGACCTGCCAGATCAAGGTCACGGACGATCTGGACGGTCTGGTGGTGCAACTGCCCGAACGCCAGATCTGATGCGCTGGGTCCGGGCGACGCTGCTGTTTTTGCTGTCCGCCGGGGCAGCCCACGCCGCGCCGATGTGCAGCGCGGGCGATGGCGACTGGATCGAACAGGCCTGCTACGGCGACCCGCTGGAAACCGGGCTGTACGGCCACGATGTGCTGGGCGGGACGCCGGAATGGACATCGGTTCAGGTGACGCTTGGCCCCAAGGGGCGCGCGGCCTTGGGTGGGACCGTCTATGTGCGGCGTGTTCCGGCGCGGCATATCTTCGAAGACATTGCCCCCCGGATCGTGCAGCTGGATGGCAGCGGACCGCCCGAGCTGATCCTGATCTATACCGATTTCGACCGGGGCGCGGCGCTGATGGTCGACAATCTGGAAACCGGGCGTGTCTCGGTCACCCCCCATATCGGCACGCGCAACCGCTGGCTTGCGCCACTGGGCGCGGCGGATCTGGATGGCGACGGTCTGGTCGAGCTGGCCTATGTCGACCGGCCGCATCTGGCCAGAACGCTGGTTGTCTGGCGCTATGGGCCGGATGGCGCGCTGACCCGCATTGCCAGCCAGACCGGTCTGACCAGCCACCGGATCGGGCAGGATCACATCACCGGCGGTATCGTCGATTGCGGGCAGGGCCCCGAGATCATCGCCGTCAATGCCGATTGGTCCACGGTGATGGCCACGCGGCTGTCGCAGGGGCAGCTGACATCGGTGCCCCGGGGCCGTTTCGACCCGTCAAAGAGCCTGCGGGCCCTTGCAGGCTGCTGATCCTCAGGGGCGCCATGGTCCCTGTGGATAAGTCTGTTGGCTTTTTTCGGCTGTAATCCGCCGTAGGGGCAACTTTCCCTTTTTTTGCTGCACCTGCGAAGTTGGGTATAAGATTCTGCGATGCCACGCCAAAATGCCGGTCTGGCGGCCCCGCTGGCGGGATTTTCAGCAAAACCGCGCAATCTGCATGCTGTGGCGGCGATCCCGGCCAACATTGCGCTAAATCAAGGCCGAACAGGTGCGAACCCTTTATCCGGTCACAGGCGCGCGCCTGTCTGGAGAGATAATATGACCCGCCTGGCAATGCTTCTGTTCTCGCTCATTTCACCCACATTGATGGGCACCGCCATCATCGTGGTGCTGGTCGCCGGTTATGGAACGCTCAAGCCGATCCTGCTGGCGGCGGCGATTGGCTTCGTGCTGGCGCTTCCGGCCAGCTGGACGGTGGCAAGGATACTGTACGGCGCACGCAAAAGCGGTTAGACCTGCCTTTGTCTGGCAGGAAACCTGACCTTTTTGGCCACTGTTCCTTTCCGTTTTCTGACGGCATGTATGGCCCGTTGCATGGGCTGCTCGGGGATGGAAAGCGCTGTGTCGAACCGCAAATTGTTTTATGTGCTGAATGGCCTGTTGCTTGCGATGCTCGGTATCCTTTGGGCTTCGGGCGCGGCGTGGTCCGCGCGCGAACCGGGCCCGGGATCGGCGCAGGCCATCCATCTTCTGGTCGGGCTGTCCTTTCCCGTGATCCTGCTGCTGGCGGTGGCGCGGCTGTGCCGTTCCGGTCGGCCCGGGATGCGCGGCATGACGGTGCGGCTGTCATACATCCTGTTGCTGCTGACCACGGTCGTGGGCGCGCTGGCCTGGGGCGTCCGGTTGCCGCATGTCGAAACGCTGCATGCGTGGTTCGCAATCGGGGCGCTGGTGCCGGTTGTGATCGCGGTGGCCCTGACCGTGCTGCGGGGCGCCGACAGCGGCCCTCAGGACTGAACCCGTCCCTCGCGCGTCAGAAACGCGCGCACCGTATCCTCGAACGCGCGGGGCTTTTCGGCATGCAGCCAATGGCCCGCGTCGGGAATGCGGGCAAACCGCGCCTTGGGGAACAGCGCGCGGATCTGCGGGCGATAGTCCGGCAGGACGTAGTGCGAGGCCGCGCCCGATAGAAACAGGGTGGGGTTCTGGAACTCTGCCGTGGTCTCTGGCCAGGACAGGATTTGTGGCATGTCGCGTTCCAGCACATCCAGGTTCAGGCGCCAACGCTTGTTCTTCAGATCCAGCGACTGCAACAGAAAAGACCGCACCGTGGGGTCGTCGACCGTTGCCTCCATCGCGCGCGCCGCGTCTGAGCGGGTTGTGACGGCCGACAGGTCCAAGCCGCGCATCGCGGTGATGAACTGCATCTGATCGTGGTCATAGGAGACCGGCGCCACATCGGCGACGATCAGGCGATCGACCAGGTCGGGATGCCGCAACGCCAGCATCATCGCCGTCTTGCCCCCCATCGAATGGCCCAGCACATCGGCATGGCCCCCATGGGCGGCGATCACCTCGGCCAGGTCGTCGGCCATTTCGGGATAGGTATGGCTGTCGAACCACGGACTTTCCCCGTGGTTGCGCATGTCGACCGCGATAACCTGCCGCTGGTCGGACAGGCGTTTGGCGATCACGCCCCAGTTGCGGCCCGACCCGTAAAGGCCATGCGCGATCAAAAGAGGCGGTCGGTCGGTCGGTGTGCCGTGCAGGATCGTGTTCAACATGCCTCTGTCCTTACCGCGTTGTCGGGGCCGCGACCAGCCCGGTTGAAGGCCCCGTATCCAGCGGGTAAACGAAGGCGATTGGTGGAGCGTTTCATGTCGGAATTTCCGGTTCAGCAACTGTCAGACAGGGTCGCCGCAGAGATCGAGTCGCGCCTGGGCGTTGGCGGCCGCGATCTGGCGCAAAAGCTGCGCCGCGCGGGGCGGCTGTTGCCCGGTCATGTGCGCAAGGATATCCGCCGGATCCTGGATGCCAAGTCGATGGCCGACAACCCGCGCCTGGCGCGGCAAATCGACATGCCCCGGATCGAGGCCGCCGAACGGCGCGTGCTGGCCTATCTGAAAACCATCGACCGGGCCGACCGCCGCAAGGGGGCCGTTCTGGGCCTGTTGGGGGGGCTGTCCTTCAACCTGATCGCGGCTTTCGCGCTGCTGATCGCGGTTCTGGTCTGGCGCGGGCTGGTCTAGGTGTAACCGCACCGCGCATCGCGCGGTGCCCGGCCCAACGCGGTAGCGCGCATCTGCGATGCGCCGCACCGGGGCGGGAGCGGCCCGAACAGCAAAACGGCGCCCGTTCGGGGCGCCGTTGTCGTTTCATCCGGTCTGTGGCTTACAGGTTGGGATAAAGCGGGAACCGGGCGCACAGCGCCGCAACCTCGGCCTTCACCTTGTCCTCGACCGCGCCGTTCTCATCCTCGCCATTGGCGGCCAGCCCGTCGACCACTTCGACGATCCAGTCGGCGATCTGGCGGAATTCCGGCTCGCCGAAACCGCGCGTGGTGCCCGCGGGCGTGCCCAGGCGGATGCCGCTGGTGACCATCGGCTTTTCGGGATCGAAGGGGATGCCGTTCTTGTTACAGGTGATATGCGCGCGGCCCAGCGCCTTTTCGGTCGCGTTGCCCTTCACCCCCTTGGGACGCAGGTCGACCAGCATCACATGGGTGTCGGTGCCGCCGGTCACGATGTCCAGCCCGCCCTTCATCAGCTGATCGGCCAGCGCCACGGCATTGGCGCGCACCTGCTGCTGATAGATCTTGAACTCGGGCCGCAGCGCCTCGCCAAAGGCCACGGCCTTGGCTGCGATCACATGCATCAGGGGGCCGCCCTGAATGCCGGGGAAGATGGCCGAATTGACCTTTTTCGCGATCTCTTCGTTATTGGTCAGGATCATGCCGCCACGCGGGCCGCGCAGGGTCTTGTGCGTGGTCGTGGTCGCCACATCGGCATAGGGGAAGGGCGAGGGGTGCTCGCCCGCCGCAACCAGACCGGCGAAATGCGCCATGTCGACCATCAGATAGGCGCCGACGCTGTCGGCAATCTCGCGGAACTTGGCGAAATCGATCTGGCGCGGGATGGCCGAACCGCCGGCGATGATCAGCTTCGGCTGATGTTCCTTTGCCAGTTCGGCAACCTGGTCGTAATCCAGCAGGCTGTCCTGCTTGCGCACGCCGTACTGGATCGCCTTGAACCACTTGCCCGACTGGTTCGGCTTGGCGCCGTGGGTCAGGTGGCCGCCGGCATCCAGCGACATGCCCAGGATCGCGTCGCCCGGCTGCAGCAGCGCGGTGAAAACGCCCTGGTTGGCCTGGCTGCCCGAATTGGGCTGCACATTGGCAAAGCCGCAGCCGAACAGCTCTTTCGCGCGGTCGATCGCCAGGTTTTCGGCGATGTCCACATATTGGCACCCGCCGTAATAGCGGCGGCCGGGATAGCCTTCGGCGTATTTGTTGGTCATGACCGAGCCCTGCGCCTGCATCACGGCCGCGGATACGATGTTCTCGCTTGCGATCAGCTCGATCTCGTCGCGCTGACGACCCAGCTCCAGGCCGATGGCCTTGGCGATTTCGGGGTCTCGGCTGGTCAGGTCTTCGGTGAAAAAGCCGCTGTCGCGGTGTTCTGCGTTCATGATGCGTCTCCTATGGACACGGCTGCGGGGCCGGATGGGGGGTATGTAGCCCAAGTTGTGCTTGGCAAAAACCCGGAAAACGGCGCTGCGACCGCTTGCTGCGTCACGATCTGGGCCTTGTGTTTCGTTTCGGCGCGCGCGATGACTTTAGGAAACCAGGGGGACGGTGATGTCGGAACAGCCCAAGATCGCTTTCATGGCCAGCGACACCGCGATCGCGCTGGAGGCACAGCGCCATCTGTCGGCGCAATATGGCAGCGTCGATCCCGAAGCGGCCGATATCATCGTGGCGCTGGGCGGTGACGGGTTCATGTTGCAGACCCTGCATGGGACGCAGCATCTGGATACCCCGGTCTATGGCATGAATTGCGGCACCATCGGCTTTCTGATGAACGAATATCACGAGCCGGGGCTGATGGAGCGTCTGGCCGATGCCGAGGAAGAGGTCATCAATCCGCTGAAGATGCGCGCGATCAGCGCGGACGGAAAGGTGCACGAGGCGCTGGCGATCAACGAGGTCTCTCTGCTGCGCGCGGGGCCACAGGCCGCCAAGCTGCGCATTTCCATCGACGGCAAGGTGCGTCTGGACGAGCTGGTCTGCGATGGCGCGCTGGTGTCGACGCCCGCGGGATCGACCGCCTATAACTATTCCGCGCATGGGCCGATCCTGCCCATCGGGTCGGATGTGCTGGCGCTGACGGCGATGTCTGCGTTCCGGCCCCGCCGCTGGCGCGGTGCGCTGCTGCCCGCCGGGGCCGAGGTGCGGTTCGATGTGCTGCAATCGAAGAAGCGCCCGGTCATGGCCGATGCCGACAGCCGCAGCGCGGGCAATGTCGTTTCGGTCGAGATCCGCAGCGAGCCGACGATCCGCCACCGCATCCTGTTCGATCCCGGCCACGGTCTGGAAGAACGGCTGATCCGCGAACAGTTCGTCTGAGCCTCAGCGGTTGCCGCCGCCCCAGTTTTCGCGCTTGCGATACAGGGTCGACGGCGACACATCCAGCACCCGCGCGGCCTTGGGGATCGAACCGCCGTGGCGGGCGATGGTTTCCTCGATCACCAGTTGTTCGATCTCGGCCAGGGTCTTGCCCACCAGCCCGTCCAGCGTGACATGCGGCTTGCCGGCGGGGGCGGGGCCGTTGGGGGCGTCGTTATACTGTTCCAGCGCGTGGTGCAGCTCGATCGGCAGCATGTCCAGCGTGACCAGCGGCCCCTCGTTCAGCACGACCACATTGCGCAGCACATTCAGCAGCTGGCGCACATTGCCGGGCCAGGGCAGTTTCAGGAACAGCGCCCGCACATCCGCGCTCAGATCGCTGAAATCGCGCCCCTCTTCCTGCGAATAGCGCGCCAGGGCGGCGCGGGCGATCTGCACGATGTCATCGCCCCGGTCACGCAGCGGCGGCAGGTGGATCGGCACCACATACAGGCGGTAATACAGATCCTCGCGGAACCGGCCGCGCCGGACTTCCTCCATCGGGTCGCGGTTTGTGGCGCAGATGATCCGCACATTGACCTTGCGCGGATGCGCCGCGCCCACCGGCTGTATCGTCGACGTCTGCAGGAACCGCAGCAGCTTGGTCTGCAGGTTCAGATCCATCTCGCAGATCTCGTCCAGGAACAGCGTGCCGCCATCGGCCACCGCCGCCGCGCCGGGCTTGTCCGAGATCGCCCCGGTGAACGACCCCTTGAGGTGGCCGAACACCTCGGATTCCAGCAGATCGGCGGGGATGGCGCCGCAATTCAGCGGCACGAAGGGTCCGCTGGCCCGGTGCGAGACCTTGTGCACCGCCTGGGCGCAGATCTCCTTGCCCGTGCCGCTTTCGCCGAAGATGAACACCGACGCCATCGACCGGCCCACCGACTGGATCCGGGAATAGACCTCGGCCATGACGGCCGAGTCGCCGACGAATTCGCTGAAGGCCGCGGTGTCGATCGCCTCGGGCGTGCCGCGGCGCACGGGGCGCATGTCGCTCAGCGCGTTGTCGACGGCATTCAGCAGCCGCTGTTCGTTGAAAGGCTTCAGCAGGAACTCATAGGCACCGCGCCGCATCGCCTCGACCGCGCGGTTGATCGAGCCATTGGCGGTGACGACGATGATGTTGGTCTCGGGCTTCAGGCGCAGCATGTCCTGCATCAGGTCCAGACCGTTCCGGTCGGGCAGCATCAGGTCCAGCAGCACCACATCGGGCAGGATGTCGGCAAACTTCGACAGCCCGTCGGCGGCGTTTGCCGCCACCCGGACCGCGTGCCCGGCCCCCGTCAGGACGGTTTCGTAAACCATCTGCAAGGATGGTGTATCCTCGACCAGCAGCAGAGGTTTCATGCGTCCGCCCCGCCGAACCGGTCGGCCTGTTCGCCCGAGATCCGGTCAATCAGCGCACCAAGGCGGCGCAGCAGGTCCGGCGCCAGATCCAGCAGCGCCGGGTTGTCCTTGTGATGGGCGGCGGCGTTCATCTCTTCGGCCTGTTGTTGCAGGCCGGTCGCCCCGACCGCCCCGGCCAGCGAGATCAGCACATGGGTCTGGCCGCGCACCAGCGCGTGGTCGCTGTCGCGGATGCCCTGGGCGATGCCCTGTTGCACGGTGGTGAAATCGCTGTGCAGCCGCCGCAACAGCTCGGCCCCGCGATCGGCGCCGGACAGCGCCAGCAGACGGTCCAGTTGAAGACTGTCCAGCGGCGGTTCCTCGCGGGCCGGGATCGCGCGGTCGGTGGCCGGATAGACCCCGCGCCGGGTCAGCACGGTGGCGATGGCGGCGCCGAAACCTTCCAGGCTCAGGATCGGCTTGGCCAGGATGCCATCGGCGCCGGCGTCATAGATCTCGGCGCGGTTGCCGCTCAGCACATAGGCGGTGACAGCCAGGATCGGCAGGTCCTGTGACCGCGGGCAATCGGTCTGTCGCAGGGTGCGGATCAGGTCCAGCCCTGACAGGCGGGGCATTTCGATATCGATCAGCGCCAGATCGGCGCTGGTTTCGTGCAGCATCGTCAGCGCGGCCTGCCCATCCGCCGCCGTCAGGTAATCGGCACCCAGCGTATCCAGCATCTGGCAGATCAGCAGCCGGTTGGTGGCGTTGTCTTCGGCAACCAGGACGGTTTGCCCGGTCAGGTCCGGCAGCCCCTCGGTCGCCGAGGGCAGGGCGACACCCGGCGCCCAGGTGGCGCGCGGCATCAGAACCGTCACCTCGGCGCCGCCATCGGGGTGATTGCCGACCTCCATCGTTGCGCCGATCTGCTTGGCCAGGTCATGCACGATCCGCAGGCCCAGCCCGGTGCCCGGCTTGTCGTTTTCGGGCGTGCGGCCGTGCAGGTCGAACAGCCGCGCCAGCGCCCCGTCGCTGAACCCCGGGCCGGTATCGCGGACGGTCCAGGCCAGGGTCTCGCGCGGCCGCAGCGACACCTGAAGCCGGACCTCGCCGGTATCGGTGTATTTGATCGCGTTGCCCAGAAGGTTGCTCAGGATGCGTTCGATGGCGCCGGTATCGCCGCCGATCTGCGTGGGCAGGTCGACATCGGGTTGCAACGCGAAGCGCAGCCCCTTTTCGCGCGCCTTGGCGGACCAGCGGGCCTCGATCCGGTGCAGGGTCTCGTCCAGTGCCAGAACCGAATGCGCCCCGGAATCCAGGCCGGTCTCGCCGATCACCAGCGCCAGCATCTCGTCGCTGAGCCGGGCCAGCTGCTCGCTGGCGCTGCGCACCCGTTCCAGCTGTTCCAGCGCCTCTGCAGTCAGGCCGGTCAGGTCGGCCAGTTGCAGCCCGGCGGTGATGTCCGAAACCGTGTTGCGGATGTCGTGCCCCAGCAACACGGCGCGCTGTCGAACCGTGTCGTCCTGTTCCGGAACGGCGGCCACCGGATCAGGCGTCATCGCGCGTTCTGTCGTGCGGATGCGAAAGGGTGCAGTGATACATCGGGCCCACTTGGCGGTTGCGTCAGGGGTGTATACCCCGAAACCGTCAACGCACAAACAGCTTTGCCCGGCCCGCCGGGGGCCGGGCGGCCCCGTCACGATGCGGGATAACCCAGACCTTTGAGGGCGTCCGCGATCTCGTCCAGGATGTCCGGATCGTCGATGGTCGCGGGCATCTTGAAGCTTTCGCCATCGGCGATCTTGACCATCGTGCCGCGCAGGATCTTGCCCGAGCGTGTCTTGGGCAGGCGGTCGACCACGGTGGCCAGCTTGAACGCCGCAACCGGGCCGATCTGCTCGCGCACCAGCTTGACGCATTCCTTGACCACATCGCCGTGATCGCGATCCGCGCCGGTGTTCAGGCACAGGAACCCCATGGGCATCTGGCCCTTCAGCTTGTCCGCCACGCCGATCACCGCGCATTCCGCGACATCGGGATGGGCGGCCAGGACCTCTTCCATCGCGCCGGTCGACAGGCGGTGGCCCGCCACGTTGATTACGTCATCGGTGCGCGCCATGATGTACAGATAGCCATCCTCGTCCTTCATCCCCGCATCGCCGGTCTCGTAATAGCCGGGGAAGTGATCGAGATAGGATTTCCTGTAGCGCGCTTCGGCATTCCACAGGTTCGGCAAAGTGCCCGGCGGCAGCGGCAGCTTGATCGCGATCGCGCCCAGCTGGCCATCGGCGACCTCGTGCCCGGCCTCGTCCAGGATGCGCACGTCATAGCCCGGCATCGGCACCGACGGGCTGCCCAGCTTGACCGGTAGCTCCTCGATCCCCAGCGGGTTCGCGGCGATGGCCCAGCCGGTTTCGGTCTGCCACCAGTGGTCGATCACCGGCACGTTCAGCTGGTCCTGCGCCCATTTGATCGTGTCGGGGTCGGCGCGTTCACCGGCCAGGAACACGGCCTTGAGGCAGGACAGATCGTATTTCTTGACGAACTCCCCGGTCGGGTCGTCGCGCTTGACCGCGCGGAATGCGGTGGGGGCGGTGAAGAAGCTTTTGACGTTATGTTCGGAAATCACCCGCCAGAACGTGCCCGCATCGGGGGTGCCGACGGGCTTGCCTTCGAACACGATGGTCGTGTTGCCGTGGATCAGCGGGCCATAGCAGATATAGCTGTGGCCGACGACCCAACCCACATCCGACGCGGCCCAGAACACGTCGCCCGGATCGACGTTATAGACATTCTTCATCGTCCAGTTCAGCGCGACCAGCTGCCCGGCGGTGTGCCGGATCACGCCCTTGGGCTGGCCGGTGGTGCCGGACGTATACAGGATATAGGCCGGGTGGTTGCCCTCGACCGGGACGCAGTCCGCCGGTTCGACGCCATACTGGAACCCGTGCCAGTTCACATCGCGCCCCTCTTCCAGATGCGCGACCTCTTGCTCGCGCTGGAAGATCACGCAGAAATCGGGTTTATGCGTGGCCTGGTCGATGGCGCCGTCCAGCAGCGGCTTGTAATGCACGACGCGGCCCGGCTCCAACCCGCAGGAGGCGGCGATGATGCATTTGGGCTTGGCGTCGTCGATCCGCACCGCCAGCTCGTGCGCGGCGAACCCGCCGAAGACGACCGAATGGATCGCCCCCAACCGCGCGCAGGCCAGCATGGCCTCCAGCGCCTCGGGGATCATCGGCATATAGATGATGACGCGGTCACCCTTTTCCACGCCCTTGGCCCGCAGCGCCCCGGCCAGCAGGGCAACCCGGTTGCGCAGCTCGACATACGAGATCGAGCGCTTGGTGTGGGTGATCGGGCTGTCATAGATGATCGCCGTCTGCTCGCCGCGCCCGGCCTCGACATGGCGGTCGACGGCGTTCCAGCAGGTGTTGACCATCCCGTCCGAGAACCATTCGTAAAGCGGGGCATTTTCGTCAAACAGCGCCTTCGACGGCTTCTTGTCCCAGTCGATGCTTTCGGCGGCCTGCATCCAGAACGCGTTGGGGTCCTGGTTCCAGCTGTCATAGACGTCTTTGTATGCCATGGTATCCTCCTCCGGGTGTCGCTTCGTGTTACGAAGCAGGTCCCGCTGGGGCAAGTCAGGAAACCGCTGACGTGTCAGATTGGCGCAGAATATTTGCAGATATGCCCAAGGGCTCTCTGCAAACTTTTGCATAATTTGAATAATCTGGGGTATTTGCGGTTAATTCTGGATCAAATCGCAAATCTGCAAATTTGCCCTGCAAACCGCGGCCCCGGCGACCCCGCCGCGGGGTCAGCCGTAATGCGCCACCGGGGTGCCGGCCAGGGCGGACATGTTCAGAAGGCCCCGCGCGGTGATCGACGGGGTGACGATATGGGCGCGGTTGCCCATCCCCATCAGGATCGGGCCGACCTCCAGCCCGCCGGCGCGCATCTTCAGAATGTTGCGAACCCCGCTGGCGGCATCGGTATTTGCAAAGACCAGCACATTCGCCGCGCCGCGCAAACGGCCGCCGGGGAAGATGCGCTCGCGCAGATCTTCGTCCAGCGCGGCGTCGACATGCATCTCGCCCTCATAGGCGAAGTCGGGCTCCAGCGCCTCGAGCAGTTCCAGCGCCCCGCGCATCCGCAGCCCGGTGTCGCAATCCAGGTTGCCGAACTGCGAATGCGAGCACATGGCGATGTTCGGCTCCAGCCCGAAACGACGCACATGGCGCGCGGCGCCGATCACGGTTTCCATGATCTGCTGCGGTGTGGGTTCGGGATGCACATGGGTGTCGGCGATGAAAAGCGGCCCGTCCTCCAGGATCATCAGCGACAGCGCGCCCACCGGGTGCAGCCCGTCCCGCGCCAGAACCTGCCGGATATAGTTCAGGTGCCACAGGTACTGCCCGAACGTACCGCAGATCAGGCTGTCGGCCTCGCCCCGGTGCACCATGATGGCGGCAATCGCGGTGGTGTTGGTCCGCATGATCGCCTTGGCCAGGTCGGGCGTCACGCCGCGCCGCGCCATCAGCTTGTGATAGGTCTCCCAATAGTCGCGATAGCGCGGGTCGTTTTCGGGGTTCACGACCTCATAATCGCGGCCCGCGCGAATGGTCAGGCCCGCGCGTTCCGACCGTGCCTCGATCACGTCGGGGCGGCCGATCAGGATCGGGATATCGGTGGTCTCTTCCAGCATGGCCTGCGCGGCGCGCAACACGCGCTCGTCCTCGCCCTCGGCGAAGACGATATTGCGCCGCGCCTGGGCGGCCGCCGAAAAGACCGGGCGCATGATCAGTGCGGATTTGAACACCGAACCGTCCAGGTTTTCCTTGTAGGCGGCGAAATCCTCCAGCGGCCGGGTGGCCACGCCGGAATCCATCGCGGCCTTGGCGACCGAACTGGCGACCACGCCCATCAGGCGCGGATCGAACGGCTTCGGGATCAGGTAATCGGCGCCAAAGGTCAGCTGTTCGCCCTTGTACGCGGCGGCGGCCTCGGCGCTGGTGGTGGCGCGGGCCAGGGCAGCGATCCCGTCGATACAGGCCAGCTGCATGTCGTCGTTGATCTCGGTCGCGCCCACATCCAGCGCGCCCCGGAAGATGAACGGAAAGCACAGCACGTTGTTGACCTGGTTGGGATAATCCGACCGCCCTGTGGCCATGATCACATCGGGCACCACCGCGCGGGCCGCGTCGGGCAGGATCTCGGGCGTGGGATTGGCCAGCGCGAAAACGATGGGGCGCTTGGCCATCCGGCCGACCATCTCGGGCGTCAGGACATTCGGCCCCGACAGGCCCAGGAACAGGTCCGCACCGTTGATCACCTGATCCAGCGTTCGCAGATCGCTGGGCTGGGCATAGGCGGCCTTTTGCGGGTTCATATCCTCGGTCCGGCCTTCGTGGACCAGCCCGTGAATGTCGCAGAGCCACACGTTTTCGCGTTTGACGCCCAGCTTCAGCAGCATGTTCAGGCACGCGATCCCCGCCGCCCCGCCGCCGGTCGACACGACCTTGATATCCTCGAATGTCTTGCCCGCGACATGCAGCGCGTTGGTTGCCGCCGCGCCCACGACGATGGCGGTGCCGTGCTGGTCATCGTGGAACACCGGAATGCCCATGCGTTCGCGGCACAGCTTTTCGACGATGAAGCAATCGGGCGCCTTGATGTCTTCCAGGTTGATCGCGCCAAAGCTGGGTTCCAGCGCGCAGACGATATCGGCCAGCTTTTCGGGGTCGCTTTCGTTCAGCTCGATATCGAAACAGTCGATATTGGCGAATTTCTTGAACAGGACGGCCTTGCCCTCCATCACCGGTTTGCTGGCCAGAGCGCCGATATTGCCCAGCCCCAGCACGGCAGAGCCATTGGTCACGACCGCCACCAGATTGCCGCGTGCTGTGTAATCGGCCGCGGTGGCCGGGTCGTTCTTGATCTCAATACAGGCCTCGGCCACGCCGGGGCTATAGGCCAGCGAAAGATCGCGCCCGTTGGCCAGCGGCTTGGTGGCGCGGATCTCCAGCTTTCCGGGCTTTGGAAGGGCGTGGTAAAGCAACGCATTCTGGCGGGTGCGGTCTGTTTTTCCGTCGCTCATCCGAGGCTCCTGAAAAAGTTGTTTAGCATTAAACTAAATTCACGCGGTCGGGATAGGCCAAATCGCGCCCCACTTCAAGCGCCGCCACGCAATCCCGCGCCTATGGGCGTGATCGGCTTGCATCCGGCGCGGTGGACACGCAGAGTGCTGGCAGGAGGATCGTATGATGTCGCTTCTCGATCAAGCCCGCGCCGTGCGGGAAAACGCCCACGCCCCCTATTCGAACTTCAAGGTCGGCGCCGCGATCCGCAGCGCGTCGGGCCGTGTCTTTGTCGGGTGCAACGTGGAAAACGTGGCCTATCCCGAAGGCACCTGTGCCGAGGCCGGGGCCATCGCCGCCATGTGCGCGGCGGGCGAATACCAGATCGCGGCGGTCGCGGTGATCGCCGACAGCCCCGATCCGGTGCCGCCCTGCGGCGGCTGCCGCCAGAAGCTGGCGGAATTCGCCGATGGCGCGGTGGTCGTCACATTGGCCACTACGGACGGCGCGCAGCTGGAAACCACCGTGGGCGATCTGTTGCCCGGCGCGTTTGGCGCCGATCACATGGCGCGCAGTTAAGACGATGGAGCCGCGCGTGATCATCGCCAAGCTGCGCGACCGCCAGCGTCCCAGCGCCGACGAGCTCGCCTGGTTTGCAAACGGGCTGGCCGATGGGTCGGTCAGCGATGCGCAGGGTGGGGCCTTTGCCATGGCGGTGCTGCTGAACGGGCTGGGCGATGAGGGCCGTGTCGACCTGACCCGGGCCATGCGCGACAGCGGACAGGTTTTGAAATGGGACCTGCCGGGGCCGGTGCTGGACAAGCATTCCACCGGGGGGATCGGCGATTGCGTGTCGCTTCTGCTGGCGCCCGCGCTGGCGGTTTGCGGGGCCTATGTTCCGATGATCTCGGGGCGGGGGCTGGGCCATACGGGCGGTACGCTGGACAAGCTGGAGGCGATCCCCGGCTTCAGCCCCGATGTCAGCACCGACCGGCTGCGCGACATCACCGCGCGGCTGGGCTGCGCGATTGTCAGCGCGTCAAAGGACATCGCCCCGGCGGACAAGCGGCTTTACGCGATCCGCGACGTGTCGGGCACGGTCGAAAGCATCGACCTGATCACCGCGTCGATCCTGTCCAAGAAGCTGGCCGCCGGGCTGGATGGGCTGGTGCTGGACGTCAAGGTCGGATCGGGCGCCTTCATGAAGGATATGGATCACGCCCGCGCGCTGGCGCAGGCGCTGGTATCGACCGCGCAAGGCGCCGGTTGCATGACATCGGCGCTGATCACCGACATGGATCAGCCGCTGGTGCCGTCTGCGGGCAACGCGCTGGAGGTGATCGAGGTGATGAGCGTCCTGACCGGCAAGCGCAGTGGCACCCACCTGTGGCAACTGACCTGCGATCTGGGGGGCGAGCTGCTGGCGCTGGGCGGGCTGGCCGCCGATGCCGAGGATGGCGCGGGCCGGATCGCCGGGGCCATGCAATCGGGTGCCGCAGCAGAACGGTTCGGCGAGATGGTCGCCGAACAGGGCGGGCCGGTGGATTTCATCGAACGCTGGCGCGACCGGCTGCCCGCCGCGCCGGTGCTGCGCCCGGTGCCCGCCGGGCGCTCGGGCTATGTCTGTGCCATCGACGGTCAGGCGCTTGGCTTGGCCGTGGTGGCTTTGGGTGGTGGCCGTCGGGTTGAAGGTGACCGGATCAACCCGTCGGTCGGGCTGTCGGACCTGTTGCCGCTGGGGGCCGAGATCGACCCCGACATCCCGCTGGCCATGGTCCATGCCGCCACGGGCGATGCCGCCGATGCCGCGGTCGACGCGGTGCGCGCGGCCTATGTCATTGGCGATGTGCCACCCGCGCCGCAGCCATTGGTGCGCGAAAGGATCCGGCAATGACCCGCGCCTTTCTGATCGTGATGGATTCCGTGGGCTGCGGCGGTGCGCCGGACGCGGACCGGTTTTTCAACGGCGATGTGCCCGATACCGGCGCGAACACGCTGGCCCATATCGCGCAGGCCTGCGCAGGTGGCAGGGCCGAGGAGGGGCGCAGCGGCCCGTTGCACATGCCGCACCTGGATGCGCTGGGGCTGGGGGCGGCGATCCGTCTGGCCTCGGGCACCGACGCGCCGGGGCTGGGCGCCGCGCCGCAGGGCATCTGGGGCGCCGCGACCGAAATCAGCCCGGGCAAGGACACGCCCTCGGGTCATTGGGAACTGGCCGGTGTGCCGGTGCCGTGGGACTGGCACTATTTCCCCGACACGCCCCCCGCCTTCCCTGAGGATCTGGTGACGCAGGTCTGCCGCCTTGCCGGGACCGATGGCATCCTGGGCAATTGCCATGCCTCGGGCACCGTGATCGTGAACGAACTGGGGGCCGAGCATCTGCGGACGGGGTGGCCCATCTGCTATACCTCGGCCGACAGCGTCTTTCAGATTGCCGCGCATGAGGAGGGCTTCGGCCTGCAACGGCTGCTGGATCTGTGTCAGGCGCTGGCGCCGACCCTGCACGCGATGAAGGTGGGCCGGGTGATCGCGCGCCCCTTTGTCGGCACGGTCGCGGATGGCTTCACCCGCACCACGAACCGCCACGACTATGCCATCGCGCCCCCCGCGCCGACCCTGTGCGACTGGGTGCAGGGCGCGGGGCGCAAGGTGCATGCGGTGGGCAAGATCGGCGACATCTTTTCCATGCGCGGGATCGACGATGTGGCCAAGGGGGCGGATGCCGATCTGATGGGCCATCTGCTGCGGCTGGTCGAAACGGCCGAGGATGGCAGCCTGACCTTCGCCAATTTCGTGGAATTCGACAGCCTTTACGGCCATCGCCGCGATGTGTCGGGCTATGCCCGCGCGCTGGAATGGTTCGACGCGCAGCTGCCCGCGCTGCTCGCCGACGCGCGGCCGGGCGACCTGTTCCTGTTCACCGCCGATCATGGCAACGATCCAACCTGGGTCGGCACAGATCATACGCGCGAACGTGTCCCGGTGGTGGGGTGGGGCGACCCGCGCGCGCTGGGGCTGATCGGGTTTCAGGACGTGGCGCATCTGATCGCAGATCATCTGGGGGTGGGGCATGCGTGATCTGCCCAAGGTCGAACTGCACCTGCATCTGGAAGGGGCCGCGCCGCCGGAATTGATCCGCCAGATGGCGGTGGAAAAGTCTGTGGATATCTCGGGCATCTTCGGGCCCGATGGCGGCTATGCCTATCGCGATTTCTGGCACTTCCTTCAGGTGTACGAGGCCGCGACCAGCGTCCTGCAATCGCCCGAGGATTACGCCCGGCTGACCACGGCGGTGCTGGAGGCCTGCGCCGAGAACGGCGTGATCTATTGCGAGAGCTTCATCTCGCCTGACTTCTGCGGCGGGCGCGATCTGTCGGCCTGGCGCGACTATCTGCATGCCATACGCGAGGCCGCCGATGCCGCCGAACGCCGCCACGGGATCACCCTGCGCGGGATCGTCACGCCGATCCGTCATTTCGGCCCCGATGCCGCGCGCGAGGCCGCGCTTTGCGCCGCCGAAACCGCCGGTGACTGGATCGTGGGTCTGGGGATCGGCGGAGATGAAAAAGCCGGACATTTCAAGGATTTCGAATACGCTTTTGATATGGCGCGCGAAGCGTATCTGCGGCTAACGGCCCATGCGGGCGAATGGGGCGGTCCGCAATCGGTGCGCGATGCGCTGACCCATCTGCGGGTCGAGCGGATCGGCCATGGCGTGCGCGCGATCGAAGACCTTGCGCTGGTCGATGAGCTGGCGGAAAACGGCACGGTGCTGGAGGTCTGCCCGGGCTCGAACGTGGCACTTGGGCTTTATCCCGACTGGCGCGCGCATCCCATCGACCGGCTGCGCGAACGCGGGGTGAAGGTCACGGTGTCGACCGACGATCCGCCGTTTTTCCACACCACGATGACGCAGGAATATAACCGGCTGGCCGATGCGTTCGGCTGGGACGAGGCGGTGTTCACAGATCTGAACACCGTTGCGGCCAAGGCTGCGTTTTGCGATGAAGAAACCCGCGCCAAGATACTGAAACGCCTGGAGGTTCCCGATGCCTGAACACCTGACCATTGTCGATCACCCGCTGGTCCAGCACAAGCTGACGCTGATGCGCGACAAGGGTACGTCGACTGCGGGCTTTCGGCAGTTGTTGCGCGAGATTTCGCACCTGCTGGCATACGAGGTCACGCGCGAGCTGAAGATGACGACGCGCAATATCGAGACCCCGCTGACGGAACTGGACGCGCCGGTTCTGGCGGGCAAGAAGCTGGCGCTGATTTCGATCCTGCGGGCGGGCAACGGCTTGCTGGACGGTATCCTGGATCTGATCCCGTCGGCCCGCGTGGGGTTCGTGGGCCTGTACCGCGACGAGGAAACCCTGCAACCGGTGCAGTATTATTTCAAGGTGCCCGAGGGGCTGGAGGATCGGCTGGTGATCGCCGTCGATCCGATGCTGGCCACCGGGAATTCGTCCGTTGCGGCGATTGATCTGCTGAAAAAGGCCGGGGCCAAGGACATTCGTTTCCTGTGCCTTCTGGCCTCGCCCGAGGGGGTCGCCAAGATGAAAGAGGCGCATCCCGATGTGCCCATCGTCACCGCGTCGCTGGACCAGAAGCTGAACGAAAAGGGCTATATCGTGCCCGGCCTGGGCGATGCCGGCGACCGGATGTTCGGCACCAAGTGATCAAAGACGCTTTACTCGGCGAATCACTTGCGGCATGATTCGTTCAACCCCTTGTGGATGATCGCATGGCAGGGTGCCGGGACAAAGCAAACCAAGATAAAACTCGCCCGGTTCTGAAAGCAGCGCCCTGTCGGCAGTGACAGGGCGTTTGCTATTGCGCACAGATGTTTTGCAGCCGCACCCAGTCCCCGTCCGACAGAAGCTGTGTCTGATCGCGCCCGCGCATCGGGTCGGCCTCGATCAGGTCCAGCACGGATTCCCCCGACAGGTCCAGCGCATAGGCATAGGGGGTCGATGGCACGCCCGCCGTGGAAAACCGGGTTAGCAGCGGCTCGACCGGAAGCGGCTCTGGCGGGGTGGTCATCAGATGCTCGGCATAGGCGTCCAGCGCCGCGGGGGGCAGGGTGCCGCGGGTCAGCAGGCCAAAGGCGCTGCGCAGCCCGGTGAAGCGCAACAACTGGCGCAGCGGATCGGCCTGGGCGGCGCGCAGGCGCTCGGCAAGGATGAAACCGGCGGCCACATCGGGGGCCTCGTGATCCTCGACCAGGGCGCGGTTCAACAGGATGACACCCCCCGGCAGATGCGCCGCCGTTGCCACGCCAGCGGGCAGGATGACGACCTGATCGAACGGGTCGGCGGGCAGCGCCGCCAGCAGCTTGCCCAATGCCGCGCGCCCGTCACGCCCGGCACAGGCCTGACCCGAAACGCGGGTGATCCGAGCCGCCAGCTGCGCCCCGATATCGGCGCGGGTTTCCGGCGGGGCCACACGGGCCGCATGCCCGATCAACGCGCCGGGCAGCCAGAACACGCAGAGCAGCGCCAGCACCGCCAGCGTGCCGCCCACCAGCAGCCCGCGCAGGCGGCCCTGATGCGGGCGGCGCCTTTCGATGGCCTTGCGGACGGTTTCGATGGCCTCGATCATCTCGTCATCGGCGATCTCCACCGTTTCGTCAGCCTCGGGGCCGGGCGCGAACAGGGCCGGGCGCTGGCGCGGGTTCAGCCGTTCGATCGCGGGCAGCGACCAATGGGCCAGCGCCACGCCGCGCTTGTCGGTCAGCACAAGCGACGCATCGCCAAAGGACACGATCACATCGCGCCGCTGGGCGTCGGGCTGATCGCGCCACAGGCCGGGGCTTTCCAGCCGCAGATATTTCTTCAGCGCCGTCACTGCGGGCCAACCTTTTGTAACTGCTCACCTCGGCCACAGAATAGATCAGGTCGGCCGCGCGCTCAACGCGCTTAGCGGGGCAGGGCGCGCGCCTGTTCGCGCAGCTGGAATTTCTGGATCTTGCCGGTCGATGTCTTGGGCAATTCGGCGAAGATCACCCGCTTGGGCGTCTTGAACCCGGCCAGATGCTCGCGGCAATAGGCGATCAGTTCGGCCTCTTCTGCGCTTTGCCCCGGCTTCAGTTCGACAAAGGCGCAAGGCACCTCGCCCCAGGTCTCGTCCGGTTTGGCGACCACGGCGCAGATATCGACGGCCGGGTGGTGCATCAGCGCATTCTCGACCTCGACCGAGCTCACATTCTCGCCGCCCGAAATGATGATGTCCTTCGCCCGGTCGGTGATCTTGATATAGCCGTCGGGATGCTGGAACGCGACATCGCCGGAGTGGAAATAGCCACCCGCAAAGCTTTCGGCGGTCGCCTCGGGGTTCTTGTAATAGCCCTTCATCACGATATTGCCGCGCATCATGATTTCGCCCGTGGTTTCGCCATCACGCGGGACGGGGGTCATGGTGTCGTCCATCACCACCGCCTCTTCCAGGATCGGCATGGCGACGCCGGTGCGCGCCTTGATCGCGGCGCGTTCGGATTGCGCCACCTCGTCCCACTGGTCCTGCCAGGTGCATTCGGTGGCCGGGCCATAGGTTTCGGTCAGGCCATAGACCTGTGTCACGTTGAAGCCCAGCGGTTCGAACTTGGCCAGCGTGGCGGCCGGCGGCGGGGCGCCGGCGGTAAAGACCTCGACCGTGTGATCAAACGGCATCCGGTCGTCTTCCTTGGCGTTCACGATGGCGTTCAGCACGATGGGCGCGCCGCCGAAATGGGTCGCGCCGTCGACCGAAATCGCGTGATAGATGTTCTTGGCGGTGATGTCGCGGCAGCAGATCACGGTTCCGATCACCGCAGGCATCATCCAGGTGTGGCACCAGCCGTTGCAGTGAAACAGCGGCACGATGGTCAGCAGGCGCGGGTGCATGATCAGCCGCCAGGAAATCACCTGTCCCATTGTCGACAAATACGCCCCGCGATGGTGATAGACCACGCCCTTGGGCTGCCCCGTGGTGCCCGAGGTATAGTTCAGCGCGATGCTTTCCCATTCGTCCTGCGGTAGAATCCAGTCGAAATCCGCGTCGCCACTGGCCAGCACATCGTCGAAATCGGGGTGGCGGTCGTCGGGCTGATGCCCCGCCTGATGGTCGGCCACGGCGATGATTTGCGGGATCTCGTCGGCATCCATGACAGAAATCGCCTGTTCCGCCAGCGGCAGCAACGCGGCATCGCACAGCAGGATCTTCGCGTCGCCATGGCCAAGGATATAGGTGATCGTCTCGGCCTCGAGCCTTGTGTTGATCGTGTTCAGCACCGCGCCGCAGGCGGGCACGGCCCAGGTGGCCAGTACCTGTGCGGCGGTGTTGGGCAGCAGCGTGGCCACCACATCGCCGGGCTGGATGCCGCGTGCGGTCAGCGCACTGGCCAGCTTGGTCACATCACGGTGCAGCTCGCCATAGGTCCAGCGCCGGTCGCGGTCGATCAGGGCCAGATGGCCGGGAAAGATATCCGCCGCGCGGCGCAGATGCGACAGCGGTGTCAGGGGAACGTGGTTTGCCGCGCACCGATCCAGACCCGTTTCATCAGCCAGCCAACCCATCGCGATACCTCCCTTGGACTCAGTGGCGCGATATTGGCCGCAGCGGCGGGGGATGAAAAGCGGCAATCGTATCTTTGCCGTGGCAGGTTGCCGCGTTAGGGTCGCGCGCATGATCATATCGCATGGCCGGCGCTATATCTTTGTCCATATTCCCAAAACCGGCGGAACGGCGATGGCGCTGGCGCTGGAACAGCGGGCGATGGCCGATGACATCCTGATCGGGGATACGCCCAAGGCGCTGCGGCGCCGGCGCCGGGTCAAGACGATGCAGGCGGCGGGGCGGTTGTGGAAACATGCCCGCCTGCGCGATATTGACGGGCTGGTGACGCCCCAGCAGGTCGCCAGCTATTTCGTCTTTACCCTGGTGCGCAATCCCTGGGACCGGATGGTCAGCTATTACCACTGGCTGCAAGCGCAAAGCTTCGACCACGCCGCCGTGTCGCTGGCGCAATCGCTGTCCTTTGCCGATTTCGTCGCCCATCCGCAGATCGGCGAAAGCATTCGGGCCGGCCCCTATGGCAGCTATGTTCAGGACACCACCGGGGCCGAGCGTTGTGACGCCTTCATCCGGCTGGAATGCCTTGAGGCGGATCTGGCGCCGTTGGAGCGGCATCTGGGCTTTCCCGTGGCGCTGACGCCGGGGGTCAACGCCTCTGACCGGGCCCGCGATTATCGGCGCTATTACGATGCGGCCACATATGACCGTGTCGGGCGAATCTGTGCGGCGGATATCGCGAGATTTGGCTATTCGGGCAGGTCTGACCTGTCCTTTTAGATAGGTTTTGGAATTTCGCAGGCGAAATTTCGCGATCAGTTTCCATTTTTTAGTAAAACTGTTGTCCAAAGCGAAACAGTGCCGCAATCTGACCACATTCACGCCCATATCTCGGCACGGTCGGGGCGTTTCATTGTTTCAACCAAGGCGGGAAGGCGCTGCCACGCCCCCGTCGATGACTGACAACCCGGACCGGATCGGTGGCCAGACCTTCCGGATGGAGAGCCGGAAATGCAGACGGGATGGAAAACGCGGATCGAGGCTGCATCGCAGCCCACGCCAGCGCTGCCCGCCTTGGCCGACGCTTCACAGATGATCGAAACGGGCCTGGTCGCGGGCACCTGTGTCGGAACGCCGATGGGATGGCGGCCGGTGCAATCGCTGAAAGCGGGCGATCTGGTCCTGACATTCGACAATGGCATGCAACCTGTTGCCCAGGTCTCCAGCGGGCGGCTGTGGACATCGGCGGATCACTGCCCGCAAGAGCTGTGGCCGCTGCATGTCCCGGTCGGCGCGCTGGACAATGTGACGCCGCTGACGCTGCTCAGCAATGCTTGCGTCATGCTGGAATCCGACCTGGCGGAAGAGCTTTACGACGACCCCTTTGCCATGATCCCGGCGCGCGCCCTGAACGGCACGCGTCAGATCCGGGCGCAGGCCCCGACCGAACCGCTGGAGATCGTCACGCTGCATTTCGCGGTCGATCAGGTGCTGTTCGTGAACGGCTCGGCGCTGGTCTTCTGTCTCGCGCACGATACGCACCAGCCCGCCCTGATCGAAGATGTGATCTTCGGCGGCGCCGAAACCGCCTATGGCACCTTGCCCGAAACCGAGATGCAGGCCGTGATCGACGATCTGCAACATGTCATCCCCGAAAGCCGGGCCGAGGAGCCCTGAAAAGTTTACTCCCCTGCGGTCTTACCCGCCGCACCTTCCCTCATTTTATCCATACCTTTTGATCTGTATATAAGTCACCCTTCCCTCCACGACAAAGGCGCGCCATGTTGGCGCGCCTTTTTTTCGTTTCGGGTGATGTGGTTCAGGCGGCCTTGGCCTGCGTCCCGAACCGGCCATAGAATGTCTGGCCTTTCTCGGCCATCTCACGCAGCAGGGCGGGGGTGGCGAAGCGTTCGCCATATGTGGCGGTCAGCGCATCGCACAGCTCCACCGCTTTGCCCGCGCCGATCATGTCCAGCCAGCTGAACGGCCCGCCCGACCAGGGGGCAAAGCCCCAGCCCAGTATCGCGCCCACGTCGCCTTCGCGGATGTCTTCCAGCACGCCCTCTTCCAGCGCCCGGACGGCTTCCAGCACCTGCGCGAACAGCAGACGGTGCTGCACCGTCGTCACGTCGGGCTGATCGTCGGCCTGGCGGTATTGCGCGGCCAGACCGTCCCACAGCCCCGCGCGCTTACCCTTGTCGTCATAGGCATAGAAACCGGCAGCCGATTTCCGGCCCAGACGGCCCTGGTCGAACATCCAGAACAGAACGTCATCCACCGCCCCATCGGGATAGGCATCGCCCATCGCCGCCTTGGTCGCCTTGGCGATCTTGACGCCCAGATCGATCGAGGTTTCGTCCACCAGCTGCAGCGGGCCCAGCGGCATGCCGACCAGCTTGGCCGCGTTTTCGATCAGCGCGGGCGCGACGCCCTCGGCCACCATGCGGATGCCTTCGTTGATGTAAGGGATGATGCAGCGGTTGGCATAGAAGAAGCGCGCATCGTTCACAACGATCGGGGTCTTGCGGATCTGGCGCACGAAATCGAGCGCCTTGGCCACGGCCGGGTCGCCGGTCTGCTGGCCCTTGATGATTTCCACCAGCATCATCTTGTCGACGGGGCTGAAGAAATGGATGCCGATGAACTGCTCGGGCCGCACGCTGGCCTTGGCCAGTTCCGTGATCGGCAGGGTCGAGGTGTTGGTGGCAAAGATGCAATCCTCGCCCACGATGGCCTCGACCGCCTTCGTCATCTCGGCCTTGACGCCCACGTCTTCGAACACGGCCTCGACGATCAGGTCGCAACCGGCCAGCGCGTTCAGGTCGGTAGTGGCGGTGATCTGCGCCAGCACCTGCTCCTTCTTCTCGGGCGTGGCTTTCTTGCGCGAGATTCCCTTGTCCATATAGGCGGTGGTATAGGCCTTGCCCTTGTCGGCGGCTTCCTGGTCGCGGTCGATCAGCACAACCTCGATCCCCGCCAGGGCCGAGACCAGCGCGATGCCCGCGCCCATCATGCCCGCGCCCAGAACGCCGACCTTTTTCACCGTCTGGTCATCGACCGCCGGACGGTTGGCACCCTTTTCCAGCGCTTCCTTGTTGATGAACAGCGACCGGATCATCGCGGATGACGAGGGGTTCATCAGCACATTGGTGAACCAGCGCGCCTCGATCTTCAGGGCGGTATCAAAGGGCACCAGCGCGCCTTCGTACACCGCGCTGAGCAGCGCCTTGGCCGCCGGATAGACGCCCTGGGTCTTGCCGTTGACCATCGCGCTGGCGCCGACAAAGGTCATGAAGCCCGCCGGGTGATAGGGCGCGCCGCCGGGCATCTTGTACCCCTTTTCATCCCAGGGCTTCACGATCTTCGGCTCGGACAGGACCCATTCCTTGGCCTTGGCGATCAACTCGTCGGCGGGCACCACCTCGTCCACCACACCGGCGGCCTTGGCCTTGGCGGGGGTGTTCAGCTTGCCCTCGAGCAGCAGCGGGGCCGCCGCCATCGCGCCCATCTTGCGCACCAGCCGTGTGGTGCCGCCCATGCCGGGAAAGATGCCGACCATGATTTCGGGCAGGCCGATCTTGGCCCTGGGATTGTCGGCGGCAAAGATCCGGTGACACGCCAGCGGGATTTCCAGACCGATCCCCAGCGCGGTGCCGGGCAGGGCTGCGGCAATCGGCTTGCCGCCCTTGTTGGTCTTGGGGTCCATACCCGCGCGCTCGATCTTGCGCAGGATGCCGTGGGCGTTCATCAGCCCGTCCATCAGCCCCTTGGCGGGGTTGTCGCCCGCGCTTTCCTTCATCTTGGCGATGACGTTCAGATCCATGCCACCGGCGAAAGAGCCCTCTTTCCCGCTGGTGATGATGATGCCCTTGACCGCGCCATCGGCCAGCGCCTGATCGACCAGGCTTTCCAGCAGCGGCCAGCCGTCCATCGTCATGACATTCATGGATTTGCCGACGGTGTCCCATGTGATGATGGCAACGCCGTCCGCATCGGTTTTCATTGTGAAATCGGTCATGTTCCTGTCCCCCCGATCAGACGCGTTCGATGATGGTGGCCGCACCCATGCCGGATGCGATGCAGAGCGTGGCAAGGCCGACCTCTTTGTCGCTGCGCTCCAGCTCGTCCAGCAGCGTGCCGATGATGATCGCACCGGTGGCGCCCAGCGGGTGGCCCATGGCGATCGAGCCGCCATTCACGTTGACCAGTGCGGGATCGACATCGAAGGCCTGCTGGAACCGCAGCACGACGCTGGCAAAGGCCTCGTTCACCTCGAACAGGTCGATATCGCCGATGCTCATGCCGCTATCGGCCAGGATCTTTTGCGTGGCGGGCACCGGGCCGGTCAGCATGATGGTGGGATCCGTCCCGATCTTGCAGGTCTGGCGGATGCGCGCGCGCGGCTTCAGCCCGTATTTCTTGCCGAACTCCGCGTTGCCGATCAGCACCCCGGCAGAGCCGTCCACGATGCCCGAGCTGTTGCCCGCGTGGTGGATGTGGTTGATCGCCTCGAGATGCGGATATTTCATCAGTGCGATCTTGTCGAAGCCGGGCATGACCTCGCCCATATCCTTGAAGCTGGCCTTCAGGCTGCCCAGCGCCTGCATGTCGGTGCCGGGGCGCATGTATTCGTCATGCTCCAGGATCGGCAACCCGTTCTGGTCGCGCACGGTGATGATCGACTTTTCGAACCGGTTGTCGGCCCAGGCTGCGGCGGCGCGGTTCTGGGATTCCACGGCCAGCGCATCGGCATCGTCGCGGGTGAAGCCGTATTCGGTGGCGATGATATCGGCCGAGATGCCTTGCGGCACGAAATAGGTGTTCATGGCGACCGACGGATCGACGGCAATCGCCGCGCCGTCGCTGCCCATGGCCACGCGGCCCATCATCTCGACCCCGCCGGCGATATAGGCCTCGCCCGCGCCGCCCTTGACCTGATTGGCGGCCAGGTTCACGGCCTCCATCCCGCTGGCGCAGAAACGGTTGATGGCCAGCCCGGGGATGGATTCGTCCAGATCGCTGGCCAGCACGGCGGTCCGCGCCAGACAGCCACCCTGTTCGCCCACCTGGGTCACGTTGCCCCAGATCACATCCTCGACCGCATGGCCGTCCAGGTTGTTGCGGTCTTTCAGCGCGTTCAGCACCTGGCTCGACAGGCGCACGCTGGTCACCTCGTGCAGGGCGCCATCCTTGCGGCCCTTGCCGCGCGGGGTGCGCACGGCGTCATAGATATAGGCTTCGGTCATGTTTTGCCTCTTTTTGGTTAGGCCCGATCGGCGGGCGAACCCGGCATCAGGTCATAGGGGTGTTTCCAGCCGGGCAGGGCGCTGATGCGCGTGAGCCAGGCGTCGATATGGGGCCAGTCGGCGCGGTCGAAGCCGAAGGGTTCGGGGTAATACAGATAGCTGCAGCAGCTCAGATCGGCGACGGTCGGGCCTTCGCCCACGATCCAGTCGCGTCCCTGAAGGTGATTTTCCAAAACGCTGAACGCGGCCTTGCAGCGGCCCTGCAGGAACGCGATCACCTCGCCCGGGCGCTTGTCCGGGGGCAGGAAATTCATCAGGAACCGCGTTGCACCGACCTGGCTGGACAGTTTGTGATTGTCCCACAGCACCCAGCGCAGCACCTCGTACTTGTCGTCGGGCGCGCCGCCGAATTTGCCGAACCTGTCGACCAGGTATTGCTGGATGACGCCCGATTGCGACAGCTTCAGGTCGCCATCGACCAGCACCGGGGCCTCGCCCATGGCGTTGACGGTTTCGCGATAGGCGGTCGAGCGTGCCTCGCCATTGAAGAAGTCGACAAAGACCGGCTCCCAGTCGATCCCGGCCAGTTCCATCATCAGCGCGACCTTGTAGGAATGGCCGCTTTCGCCGAAACAGTGCAGTCGCATGCTCATCGGTGGTCCTTCATCCCTGCTGTTGCGGCGGGGGTTTCACACCCCCGCACCCCCGTGGAGTATTTTCGCCAAGAAGAAGGGGCAGGTTCAGGCTTCATTAACCAACCCGGTCTAGCCTTGGGTTTGCGGTACAGGCTGGAGAGCCGATGACCGCCCAAGGAGAAGGCATTCCGTCGGCCCGCCGCTTGCGTGCCGGCTGGCGGAATGTCACATCTGCTGTCTTCTTCTTGGTCCAAATACTCAATTCCTCCCTTGACCGTTGGCGCCGCGTTCAGCGTTTGCGCGCCTCCAGTTCCGCGTTGAGGAGCCGCAGCCTGTGGGTCAGGTTATCGGTATCCGTCACGCTGTCGAAATTCTCGAACAGGAAGGACAGCGCCTCGCCCTCGTCCAGCCCGGCCTCTTGCGCGAAACGGCGCAGGCGGCGATAGCCGTCTTCGGTCATGGCGCATGGAAAGCGGCGGGTCAGGCGGAAACGTTTCGGCATTGCAAATCTCCCTGTTGCGGCGGGGCCCGGAATGACCGGGCCCGTTTGCCAAAGCCTAGAAGTTCGCCGCCTCCAGCGCCATAACTGTGTCGGCCCCGCTTTCGATCCGGGCCAAGTGCATTGCGGTGGCGGGCAATTGGCGCGCCATGTAATAGCGCCCGGTGGCCAGCTTGGTTTCATAGAAGACCGTGTCGCTGGCCCCTGCGGCCAAAGCGTCCAGCGAAGCGCGCGCCATGCGGCCCCACATCAGCCCAAGGCAGACATGGCCCATCATGGTCATGAAGTCATAGGACCCGGCCAGCGCGTGGTTAGGGTTCTTCATGCCGTTCTGCATGAAATACATGCCCGCCGCTTGCAGGTCCTTGCTGGCCTTTTTGAGTGGCTCAACGAATTCGGCCATGCCCTCGACCTCGGCATTGTCCTTGCAGAAGGCTTTCACCATCTCGAAGAAGGCCATCACATGCTTGCCGCCATCCTGGGCCAGTTTCCGGCCAACCAGGTCCAGCGCCTGTACGCCGTTCGCACCCTCGTAGATCTGGGTGATGCGGGCGTCGCGGGCGAATTGGGACATGCCCCATTCCTCGATATAGCCGTGGCCGCCATAGACCTGTTGGGCGTTGATCGCGCATTCGAAGCCGCGATCGGTCAGGAAGCCCTTGATAACAGGCGTCATCAGCGAGATCAGGCCATCGGCCTCGGCATCTTCGGACCGATGCGCCTGGTCGATCAGCGAGGCGCCCCACAGCAGGAAGGCGCGCGCGCCTTCGACGAAGGATTTCTGATCCATCAGGTTGCGGCGGATATCGGGGTGCACGATCAGCGGATCGGCGGGGCCGTCGGGATTTTTGGCGCCGGTTACATCGCGGCCCTGCAGCCGGTCCTTGGCGTATTCCAGCGCGTTCTGATAGGCGGCTTCGGCCTGGGCCATACCCTGCATGCCGACGCCCAGGCGGGCCTCGTTCATCATGGTGAACATGGCGCGCATGCCCTTGTGTTCGGTACCCAGCAGATACCCCGTCGCCTCGTCATAGTTCATGACGCAGGTCGAGTTGCCGTGGATGCCCATCTTTTCCTCGATCTTGCCGACCGAGACACCGTTGCGCTCGCCCAGGGAGCCGTCTTCCTTCACCAGGAACTTGGGCACGATGAACAGGCTGACGCCCTTGATCCCTTCGGGTCCGCCGGGGATCTTGGCCAGGACCAGATGGATCACGTTGCTGGACATGTCGTGATCGCCGGCCGAGATGAAGATCTTCTGGCCCGAAATCTTATAGGTGCCGTCGCCCTGCGGCACGGCCTTGGTGCGCATCAGGCCCAGATCGGTACCGCAATGCGGCTCGGTCAGGTTCATGGTGCCGGTCCATTCGCAGCTGACCATGTTCGGCAGATAGGTGGCCTTTTGTGCGTCCGACCCGTGCGCGTGAATGGCCGAATAGGCGCCATGCGTCAGGCCTTGATACATGGTGAAGGCCTGGTTGGCGCCGGAGAACATCTCGCCCACCGCTGTGCCCATGACATAGGGCATGCCCTGGCCGCCATATTCGGGATCGCAGTCGAGGCCGGTCCAGCCGCCTTCCTTGACCTGTTCGAACGCCTCTTTGAAGCCGGTCGGCGTGCGCACCACGCCGTTTTCCAGCACGCAGCCTTCGGTGTCGCCCACCGCGTTCAGGGGCGCCAGAACCTGGCTGGTGATCTTGCCGGCCTCTTCCAGGATGGCGCTGGTGAAATCGGGGTCCAGATCGGCATAGCCGGGGATCGTGCTTTCGCTGACCTTCAGCAGGTCGTGCAGAACGAATTGCAGATCCTTCGTCGGCGGTGTGTAGCTGGGCATGTTGGTCCTCCCTGAAACGATCAGTTTTCTTGTGTCTTGAGCGAGGCGACCTTCTCCTCGCCCCATTTCAGCTGGTCCCGAAGCTCTTCGATGGCCAGGTCCAGCTCGTTGCGGCGCCGCTCCATGTCGACCAGCCGCTCGCGCGCGATGACGCAGGTCTGTTCCAGCTGGGTCAGGTGCTGGTCGTCGGCGTCGTAAAGGTTCAGAAGCTGCCGGATTTCCTCGAGGCTGAACCCGAAACGCTTGCCGCGCAGGATCAGCTTCAGCCGGGCGCGGTCGCTGCGGGTGAACAGGCGTTTCTGGCCCTCGCGGATCGGAAACAGCAATTCCTTGGATTCATAGAACCGCAAGGCGCGCGGTGTCACATCATAGGCGTCGCAGATCTGACGGATCGTCATCTGCGCGTCGGTGGTGGTCTTGTCGGTCTCGTCCCTCATGCGGGGAAGGATGAGCAAAATCCGGCGGTTTTCAAGTGAAGTTGACGTGCGCGTAAAGGGAACGTGGCGTCATTCCGCCGCTGACGCGGAGTAAGGGCCGGCGGACGCTAGTCCAGGCCCGAGGCGACCTCGTCCCGCATCGATTGCAGCTCGTCGATGGTCTGCTGCAATTGCTGTTGCTGTTCCTTCAGGATGACCAGCTGCGCATCGGCCTTTTCCACCATCGACCGCATCTGGGCCGATGTGCCCTCTTGGTCGTAAAGCTCCAGCCATTGCCGGATTTCTTCCAGCGAAAAGCCCCAGCGCCGCCCCCGCATGATCAGCGTCATGCGTGCGACCTCGCGCGCGGTATAGAACCGCGAACGGCCTTCTTTTTCGGGCTGCAGCAGCTCGATATACTCGTAATACCGGAGCGTTCGAGGGGTTACATCGAACTTGGCACACATCTCTTTGAAAGACAGGTGTTGATCGGGCATTTCAACCGGGTCCATTCAGCATTTGCACAATAGACGCTTCGTGGCTGCGGTGCAAACGCTTCGGGCAAATCCCTCTAGTTCATGAAATCGGGGGCCAGAAAATAGAAGCCATAGGCAACAATCAGCGCAGGGATCGCGGAATAGATCGTGGCGACCATCGCCGCGCGGGGGTTCAGCGCGATGGCCGGGAACAACGCGTCGCCATCGTTCGAGATCGCGTTGCCGATTAGCGCCGCAAAGGGAATTGCGCCGTTCAGGAACAGGGTCGTGACCAGCACCTGGGGCCCGCAGCCGGGGACAAAGCCCACGACAATGGCGACCAGCGGCAGGATCGGCGCGATGCTGTTGAACCAGGTGGCAATGTCCAGCCCGGCGAATTCGGCGGCATAGTCATAGGCCAGATAGGCGCCGATCACCCAGACCGAGATAAAGGCGGTTTCCTCGGCCATGCGGGTAACGGGGCTGTCCTGGCTGGATGTCATCGCCTGCAGCGGCGAGGTGGCCCAGATGAACAGGCCCACGAACGTGCCCGCCATCGCGAACCAGCCGATCGGCAGGCCCAGGATCCCCGCGATTTCGATCTGTGCCAGCTGCGCGCCGCCGACGATCAGCCCGGGCAGGGCGGGCAGCAGGTAGAGCAGGTGTTTCAACCGTGTCCGGCCGATCCGGGGGGCGATGTCGCAGCTGCCCGCGGATGTGGGTGCGAACGAAATCCTGTTGAACCGGTCCACCACCCAGCCCGACACGATCCCCACCGCAAAGGACAGCGGCAGAACGACCAGCGCGGCCTCGGGGCGGGTGGCGATCAACAGAAACGCCGCGTCGCCCATCGTGGCGGTCAGCGCGGCGACCACGGCCCCGAAGCCCACATGCCCCGAGCTGAAGGCCGCAATCACCACCACGGCCCCGCCGCATCCGGGCGTGGCCCCCAGCAGCGCGGCCAGCGGCACCTGGAATCCGCGCGCATTTTGCAGGGATTCGCCGATATTGAACCGCAGCAGACGCTCGGCGCCATAAAACAGCAGCAGGGTGGCGGCAACGAACACGCTGACCTGCACATAGGCGTCGGTCATCAGCGACCGGGTCAGCCGGCCCAGCTCGCCCGGGGCCAGCGCCAGCGCGGCATAGATCAGCGCCACCAGCAGCCGACGTTGCCGGAACGGGCCGAAATACCCGTTTGCGGCAATCGGTTCATGTGTCAGTTGCGGATCTGCGGGCGCCGTCATGCTGGCCTGACCTTAAATGCGAATAATTCTCAATATCAGTATTTATCACTTGCAGCCGATTATTCAAGGTCAATAACTTGAGCGCAGCCAGCAGGAGCCCCCATGAGCACCCAAAAAGAGCAGCTTGCCCGCCAATTCATCGAGGCGATTCCGCATTCCCGCGCGCTTTCCATGCGGCTGGAGCGGATCGAAGATGGCGTCGCCGAGATCTCGATGCCCTATGACGACCGTCTGGTGGGGGATCCCGTCAACCGGGTGATCCATGGCGGGGCGGTATCGGCGCTGATGGATACCTGTTGCGGCGCGGCGGTGATGAGCCATGGCGACACGCTCAGCGCCACGGCGACGATCGACCTGCGGATCGACTATATGCGTCCCGCGACGCCCGAACAGCGGATCCGGGCGCGGGCCGAATGTTACCACGTCACACGCAACGTGGCCTTTGTGCGCGCCACGGCGACGGATGACGACGACGCAAGGCCGGTGGCGACCGCGACGGGGGCCTTCACCGTCGAACGGCCCAAGGAGCAGGGCGCATGAGCCGCCCCGCGCGCGAACCCGTGCAGGTGGTCAAGCAGCGGCGCGATGCGGCGCTCAACGCGCTGGTGCAGGCGGTGCCCTATATGCGGTTTCTGGACATCCATGTGGACCGCCGGGGCGACGAGTTGACGGTGATCCTGCCGTTTGACGACAAGCTGATCGGCAACCCGCTGCTGCCCGCGCTTCATGGCGGGGTGACGGCGGCCTTTCTGGAAATGACCGCGCATCTGGAGCTCAGCTGGTCGACGCTTTGGGAACGGATGGAGGCAGGCGAGCTGGACCCGCTTTCGCTGACACCAGACACCATGCCGCGCATGCCCAAGACGATTGATTTCACCGTGGATTACCTGCGCTCGGGCCTGCCGCGCGATGCCTATGCGCGGGCGCGCGTCAATCGCTCGGGGCGGCGCTATGCCAGCGTGCATGTCGAGGCCTGGCAGGACAATCGCGCCCGGCTTTTCGCCCAGGCGACGGGGCATTTCCTGATGCCGTACCCGCATGACTGAACCGATTCGGGCCGTCACCCATCGGCGGGTGCTGAAGATCGCGGTGCCCATCGTGCTGTCGAATGCCACCGTGCCGATCCTGGGCGCGGTCGATACCGGCGTGGTAGGCCAGATGGGCGCTGCGGCCCCCATCGGCGCGGTGGGGATCGGGGCGATCATCCTGGCGGCGATCTACTGGATCTTCGGCTTTCTGCGGATGGGCACCACCGGGCTGGTGGGACAGGCGCAGGGCGCGGGCGACGGGGCCGAGGTGCGCGCGCTGCTGACCCGGGCGCTGATGATCGGGGTCATGGCGGGCGTGCTGATGATCCTGTTTCGCGCGGCGCTTTTCGCGGGCGCCTTCCGCGTCTCGCCCGCCAGTGCCGAGGTCGAAGGCCTGGCGCGGGATTACATGGGCATCCGCATCTTTTCCGCCCCCGCCGCCATCGCGCTTTATGGCATCACCGGCTGGCTGATCGCGCAAGAGCGCACGCGCGCGGTGTTGATGATCCAGCTGTGGATGAACGGGCTGAACATCGCGCTGGACCTGTGGTTCGTGCTGGGGCTGGGCTGGGGCGTGACCGGCGTAGCATTTGCGACCTTTCTGGCCGAATGGTCGGGGCTGGCGCTGGGGCTTTACCTGTGCCGGGATGCGTTTCGGGGGGCGGATTGGTGCGACTGGCCGCGCGTCTTCGACCGCGCCCGGCTGATCCGCATGGCCAAGGTCAATTCCGACATCCTGATCCGGTCCGTGCTGCTACAGGCGATTTTCGTGTCGTTCCTGTTCCTGGGCGCCGATTTCGGCGATGTGCCGCTGGCGGCGAACCAGATCCTGCTGCAATTTCTGGAAATCACCGCCTATGCGATGGATGGCTTCGCGTTTGCCGCCGAGGCGCTGGTGGCCCAGGCGCTGGGCGCGCGGTCGCGTCACGCGCTGCGGCAGGGGGCGTGGATGACCAGCCAATGGGCGCTGGGCGTCGTGATCCTGCTGAGCCTGAGCTTCGCGGTCTTTGGCGGTGCGATCATCGACCTGATGACCACGGCCCCCGACGTGCGGCAGGTGGCGCGCGATTTCCTGCCCTATATGGTGCTGGCGCCGCTGGCGGGTGTGGCGGCCTGGATGTTCGATGGCATCTTCATCGGCGCGACCCGCAGCGCGGATATGCGCAACATGATGATCGTATCGGCGCTGATCTATGCCGCCGCCGCGGCGCTGTTGATCCCGGCTTTCGGCAATCACGGGCTTTGGATCGCGTTCCTGATTTCCTTCGTCGTGCGCGGCATCACACTGGCCCTGCGCTATCCGGCGTTGGAGGCCGAGGCCGACAAGGCCTAGAGGATCTGCAACACCGCCTCGGGCGGGCGGCCCATCGCGGCGCGGCCATTGGCAAAGACGATGGGCCGTTCGATCAGCTTGGGATGCGCGGCCATCGCGGCAATCAGCGTGTCGTCGGTATCGTCGCGCGACAGGCCCAGTTCGGCAAACAGCGCCTCTTTCGGGCGCATCATCTGGATCGCGGGCATGCCCAGCAGCGCCAGCGTTTCCCGGATCTCGTCGGCACTTGGCGCGTCGTCCAGATACTTGCGGATGGTGATCGTGCCGCCGCGCTCCTCGATCAGCGCCAGCGTCTGGCGGGACTTGGAGCAGCGCGGATTGTGCCAGATGGTGATGTCGGTCATAGCCAGTCGTCCCGTTTGGTGCCCACCGCGCTGGCGACGCTGTCGAAGCCGTCGCGCGCCAGCAGCGCGTCCAGCCCGCGCACGATGCGCGGCGCCAGCGACAGGCCCTGATAGACCATCGCAGAGTAAAGCTGCACCGCGCTCGCGCCTGCGCGGATCTTGGCATAGGCGTCCTCGGCCGAGCCGATCCCGCCCACACCGATCAACGGCATCTGCCCGCCGGTCAGTTGGGACAGACGCGCCAGGACACGCGTGGATTTTTCGAACAAGGGCGCGCCGGACAGCCCGCCCGCCTGATCGCGATGCGCACTTTTCAGACCTTCGCGCGACAGGGTGGTGTTGGTGGCGATGATGCCCGACAGCTTGGCGTCCTGCGTGACCTCGGCGATCTCGGCCAGTTCGTCATCGGTCAGATCGGGCGCGATCTTCAGAAAGATCGGGATCGGGCGGTCCAGCTCGGCGCGGGCGGCCATCACGCGATCCAGCAATGCGGTCAGCGCCGCGCGCCCCTGCAGATCGCGCAGCTTTTCGGTATTGGGCGAGCTGACATTGACCGTGGCGAAATCCAGATACATGCCGCAGCGCGTCAGCACCTGCGCGAAATCGCCGGCGCGATCCGCGCTGTCCTTGTTGGCGCCCAGGTTCAGGCCGACGATCCCGGTTTCGGGCCGGGCGGCCAGACGGCGGGCGATCGCCTCCATCCCGTCATTGTTGAAGCCGAACCGGTTGATCACGGCGCGGTCCCGCGTCAGCCGAAAAAGGCGCGGCTTGGGGTTGCCGGGTTGCGGGCGGGGGGTGGCGGCGCCGACCTCGACAAAGCCGAAACCGGCGCGATTCAGCGGCTCCAGCGCTTCGGCATTCTTGTCAAACCCTGCGGCCAGCCCCACCGGGTTGGGCAGCGCAAGCCCTGCCAGATCGGTTTGCAGCCGGTCCGATGTGATCGTGCCCGGCAGCGGCGCAAGACCCGCGTTCAGCGCGCGGATCGACAGCCCGTGCGCGCGTTCGGGATCACAGCGGTGCAGCGCCCAGAGGCCCAGCTTTTCCACCGCGCTCATACCACGCCCTCGGGGAAGATATGCCCGGTCAGGCCCAGCGGCAGCGACTTGTCCCAGACCACATCGGCCAGCGTCAGATCGCGATAGAGATGCGGGAACAGCGCGCCCCCGCGCGATGGTTCCCATTTCAGCGCATCGCCCAGGGTGTCCGCCTCGACAGCCACCAGGACCAGATCGCTTTCATCAGCGAAATGCTTGGCGGCTGTTTCGGTGACCTGTGCGGCGGTGGAAAAATGGATGAAGCCATCTGCCAGATCGACCGGCGCGCCGCTGGTGCGGCCGCTGGTTTGCAGCGCCTGCCATTCGGGCCGGCGGAAGATCTTGAAAATCAGCATGGCCGGGTGATGCCCTGAGAACCCGGCCGGGTCAATGCCGTTTGGTCAGAGCCAGCGCGCGCAGCGCATCTGAATCTGCGGGATGATGAACCAGACCATGCAGACGACGATGATCGGAACGGTGATCAGGTTCCGCTCCCACACGGGCAGGTGCAGCACCAGCGGCCCCAGCACATAGGACAGCAGCGTGACCAGCGGATAGACGCCCAGAAAGACGAAAATCGCAAATCTGACGCGCGAGGGTTTACGGGCGGGATGAGACATGAAAGGCTCCTATGGAACGGAATGTTCCGATTATATGAACGCGACGTTCCGATATGTCAAGGGAGGCCCACATGCCCGCAGAGATTTCGCGCAGGTCCATCGGTGCGCGGCGGAATCCGGAAACCGAAAAGGCGATCCTGGATGCCGCCGAATCGATCCTGCACGAGGTCGGCATCGCAGGCCTGAAGATGGAGGCCGTCGCCAGGCGCGCACAGGCGGGCAAGGCGACGCTGTATCGCTGGTGGCCGACGCGCGGGCGACTGATCCTGGCGGTTTACGAACGGTCCAAGGCCGATTTCGCGCTGCCCGATACCGGCGCGCTGCAAACCGATATCGCGCTGTTTTACAAGCTGCTTTTCGCGTTCTGGTCGCGCCCGGACGGACGGCTTTTCCGGCTGATCATCGCCGGTGCGCAATCCGATCCCGACATGGCCGAGGCGTTGGAGGAATATCGCCAGGAACGCCGCGACGGGCTGCGGTCCATGCTGGCCAGAGCCGCCGACCGGGGCGAGCTGTCGCCCGGTCTGGACCTGGAGATTGCCATCGACGCGCTGATGGGGCTGGCCTGGATGCGGCTGTTGGCGGGGAAACTGACAGCCGACACCGATACGCTGGCCGCGACGCTGTGCGGCCCCTGGTTGCGTGCGGCGGACGGGGGCACATTCGCATTGTCTTAAGCCGTTGTTTTTGGTCCACTCTTCCCACACGACTCTGTCGGACGTTACGTCAAGTGGCTGCAATCGGGCTTTGACTCGTGCCGGGCCCGGCGTCAATCTGAACAGGATATGCAACGGGAGACTTCCATGTCCATTCGCTTACTTTCCTCAACCGCAGTTGCCATCACGCTGGGGTCCGGCGCCGCGCTGGCGGATTATTCGCTGACAATTCTGCACACCAATGATTTCCATGCCCGTTTCGAGCCGATTTCGAAATATGACAGCGCCTGCAGCGCCGAGGACAATGCCGAGGGCAAGTGTTTCGGCGGCACCGCGCGTCTGGTCACGGCGGTCGAGGCCGCCAAGCAGCGCACCAACAACTATATCCTTGTCGATGGCGGCGACCAGTTCCAGGGCACGCTGTTCTATACCTATTACAAGGGCAAGGTCGCGGCCGAGATGATGAACAAGCTCGGCTATGACGCGATGACCGTGGGCAACCACGAGTTCGACGATGGCCCCGAGGTTCTGCGCGGCTTCATGGATGCCGTCGATTTCCCCGTGCTGATGTCGAATGCCGATGTCTCGGGCGAGCCGCTGCTGTCGGACAAGCTGGCGAAATCCACCGTGATCGAGCGTGGCGGTGAGAAGCTGGGCCTGATCGGCCTGACCCCGCAGGACACCGATGAACTGGCCAGCCCCGGCCCGAACGTGATCTTCACCGATCCCGCACAGGCGGTCCAGGGCGAGGTCGACAAGCTGACCGAGATGGGCGTGAACAAGATCATCGTGCTCAGCCACTCGGGCTATGGTGTCGACCAGAAGGTTGCCGCCGAAACCACCGGGGTCGACGTGATCGTGGGCGGCCATGACAACACCTATCTGTCCAACACGTCCGAAGACGCCAAGGGTCCGTACCCGACCATGGTCGGCAATACCGCCATCGTGCAGGCCTATGCCTATGGCAAATTCCTGGGCGAGCTGAACGTGACCTTCAACGACGCGGGTGAGATCACCGAGGCCGTGGGCGAGCCGCTGGTCATGGATGCCGCCGTGACCGAAGACGCAGGCACCGTGTCGCGCATCGCCGAGCTGGCCACCCCGCTGGAGGAAATCCGCAGCAAGGTCGTGGCCCAGGCCGCCGATGCCATCGAGGGCGACCGCTCGGTCTGCCGCGTGCAGGAATGCGCGATGGGCAACCTGGTGGCCGATGCCATGCTGGCCCGCGTGGCCGATCAGGGCGTGACCATCTCGATTGCGAACTCGGGCGGGCTGCGTGCCAGCATCGACGCGGGCGAGGTGACGATGGGCGAGGTTCTGACCGTGCTGCCGTTCCAGAACACCCTGTCGACCTTCCAAGCCAAGGGCCAGACCATCATCGACGCGCTGGAAAACGGCGTGAGCCAGGTCGAGGAGGGCGCAGGCCGCTTCCCGCAGGTCGCGGGGATGAAATTCACCTGGGATCCGTCTGTCGCCGCGGGCGAGGGGCGCATCACCGAGGTGCTGGTCAAGGACGGCGACGGCTGGGCGCCCATCGATCCCGAAGGCGTCTATGGCGTGGTGACCAACAACTACGTCCGCAACGGCGGCGACGGGTACAAGATGTTCTCGTCCGAGGGGATGAACGCCTATGATTTCGGCCCCGACCTGGCCGATGTGACGGCGGAATACCTGGCCGAATCCGGCCCCTATGCCCCCTATCTGGACGGCCGTATCGTGCAGAAATAACCACCGGACACGGCGCGGGGGCAGCCCCCTGCGCCGTGGCTTCTGGCACCAGAGGATTGTCTGGAACCGGATTTCGCGCTAGATTGGGCGCCATTCAAAGACCGATTTTTAAAGACCTCGAATTAACCACCCATCGTTTCACAAGGACCGTTCCGTCAGTTTCGCTTCATCGTCCCGGGCCCGTTTCGGCCCACCCAATTTTGTAAATCCCTAGCTTTTCAGCGGCCCTTTCACAGCGCCGCGCGTGACATTCATCGAGGACACCATGAACCCCAAGATTGAACAGATCGAGGCTGCCGAGCGGCAGTCGAACACGCTTGTTTCCGAAGAACGCAAGATGCGCAGAGACTTCATGTCTGACGGCACGATCGACCGGGACGAACAGGCGCAGCTTGACCGGATCGCGGGCAAGATCGACCAGTTAAAACAGGTGATTGCCGACCTTCGGGCCGAGATCGAGCGTAACCGCAATATCTGGGAAGGGCGCGCGCGGGATTATTCGCAGTTGCGCTCGCGGTTGGATGATCTGCGCGCCTTTGGCCATCCCGATGCCGGCGGGGTCGAGGACGAGGTCGCCGCGATTGGCGAGTGCGTGGACGATCAGCGCTGGGCCGATGCGACCACGGCGCTGGATCAGGCCGAAACCACGATGGGCCCGGTCTATGACGACTATCTTCTGCAATCTCAGGCCAAGGCCGACTATGAAACCCTGCGCGCCGATTTCGACACCCGCATGCAGACCGCGAATGGCGCCCCCCCGATCAGCGACCAGATCTGCAACGATCTGGCGGGCATCGAGGCGGGCCTGCCGCCGATCCAGACCGACGTGGATGCGGTGAACTATGTCAGCGCGTTGGAACTGTTGCGGGAATTGGTGCTGCGCTTGGAGCAGGTCGAGATCGACCTTGAAACCCTGCGCCTGCAGGCCGAGCAATACGATGGCGAATGGGCCGCGATCCAGCCGCGCCTGCATCAGACGGCCACCTGCGAATATCCCGATCTGGTGCCGATGCAGGAAGATATCATCGCGCTGTCGGAACAGATCCCGACCGTGGCGGCAGAGGGCGACTATGCCCGCGCGCTTGAGATGATTGCGGACCTGTCGGGCAAGATCGACACGTTCCTCACCGCGTTCGAGGAATCCGCGACCGAGCAGGAGATTTATGACTCCCGCCTGCCGGGGGTCGAGGCCGATCTGGCCCAGTGCCAGACCACCGAGTTCCCGGCGCTGGCGCAGCAGCAGAGCGATATCAATGCCTCGGCCGACCGGATGCACGCGGCGGCGACCAACCACGACTACGAGACCGCGCTGAGCGAGATGGATGGTCTGGTGCAGATGATCGACGCCTATCTGGTCGAGTTGGAACAGGCCCGTCTGGGCCGTGAATTCGAAGAGCTTCTGGCGCGGCTGGAACCGCAATTTGCCGATGCCGCCGTCTGCACCTATCCGGTGCTGGATGACATGAGCATCGCGATTACGGATTTGAAAGCACAGGCGGAATCCGCAGCCGCCGCAGGCGACTATATCCAGGCGATTGCGCTGTTGCAGACCGCCGAGGGGCAGATCGCCGCGCTGATGGGGCTGATCGCGGCGCAGGATGCGGCTAGGGAGGAATACGAGCGCCGGTCGCCGGATGTGCTGGCGCGCTGCGATGGCGTGTCGCAATGCGAATACCCGCAGCTTTTGCCCGATCATCAGGCACTGATCGATCTGCGCACGCAGATCGAGGATGCGGTGACGCAGGGCGATTACATCCAGGCGCTGACGATGCTGGACCAACTGGCGGTCGCGCTGGACGGGATCGAGGCGACTCGCGACAGTCTGGATGCCGCGCGGGCCGAATTTGAAACCCGGATGCCGCCGTTGATTGCGCGGTTCGACGGGCTGATGCAATGCGATTTCGCCGAGCTGGAACCGGTGCGGGGCGAGTTGACGACGCTGCGCGCCAACATGGAACAGGCCGCGACCGCGCTGGATTTTCCGACCGCGCTGGATCACCTGAACGCCATCGAGCGCAAGCTGAACGATCTGGAGGCCCGCATGGGCGATCTGGAGGCGCTGCGCGTCCAGTACGAGGCGCTCTATGACTCGATCAAGGGTCAGATCGAGGATGTGGAATCCTGCGATCACGAGGAACTGGCCGGTAAAAAGGCCGAGATCCTGGCGCTGCGGGACGAGATGCTGGCCGCCGCCGAGGCGACGGATTACCAGACCGCCGTACAGAAGGCGACCGCGCTGATCGCGCCACTGGCCGAGTTTCAGGTGCTGGGAGCCCTGCTGAAGGAATACAAGCGCCGCCTTGCACTGGTCGAACCGCGCGTTGAAACCGCGCGCGGCTTCACCTTCAAATCGCTCATCGACGACAAGCAGGAGATCGAGGACCTTTACACCGCGATGCAGGCCGACGCCGCCGCGGCACGCCTGCGCGAGGCGATGACGAAGATGGAGCAGCTGGAGGGTAAGCTGACCGCCATCGTTGCGCTGAACGAACAGTTGACGCTGCAAAAGGCCGTCTATGAAAAGCTGGCCGCCGATATGGCCGACAAGATCGCCGTGGTGCGGGCCAATACCATCGAAGAAGCGCAATCCGCCGCCGACGCGGTGATCCAGGGCCATGACGCAATGACCGCGCTGGGCGATGCCGACGAATATATCGACGCCGTTGCCAAGGCCGACGAGGTCAATGCGCTGATCGACAAGTACTTGGAAAAGGTCGACCAGTTCGGCGATGCCCGCGAAGCCTATGAGATCGTGCGCGACCTGGCGATTGCCGCCTATGACAATGCCAAGGAAAAGGCCGAAGAGTTCGAAGAGCTGTCGAAGGCGGCAGGCGAGCTCGACGATCTGAAATCCGCGATGGAAACGGCGGCAGGCACCGAGAATTATGCCGAAGCCAAATCCAAGGCCGAAGAACTGATGCGCCGGGCGCAGAATATCGAGGATCGCCATTCCGAGCTGCTGGTCGCGAAAGAGAAGAAGATCGCCGAAGCCCGCGCTGCGCTGCGCCGTTGGGAGGCGCTGCCAAGCGATGCCGAGGGTCGCGCCGAGGATGAATACAAGGCTGCCGAAGGCGCGAAAGAGGCGCTTGAGGGCGTGCTGAATGGCGATGATCTGGATGCGATCACCGACAAGCTGTCGGCATTCAACGAAAAGATGCGCCTGCTGGAGGACGCGCTGAAAACCGAAGGCGAGTTGAAGGCAGAATACGAGGGCAAGCTGGAGTCGCTTCAGCCGCGCGTGACGGCGGCCGAAGGGTCGCCAAATACCTCGGAAGAAGAGCTCGTGCCCCTGTTGAATGCGGTGACAGCGGCGTTCAAGACGATGAAGGACATTGTCGAAGACGACAATGACTATCGCCGCGCGATCCAGAAGGCCGCCGAGGTCGAAGGCGCGCTGGCGGCGTTCGACAAGGCCGAAGAGGCGCTGCAGGGCGACAAGATCCGGTTCGATGAACGCATGAGCGGGCTGCTGAGTGTCTATACCCGTGCGGTTGCCGTGACCGAACCCGAGGATTTGGCTGTTCGGGCAGAGGCGCTGCGCGGTCTTTATGAAGACGCGAAGAGCCTGGGAGTGGCTGGCGATTATGACGCCGCGCTGGAAAAGGCCGCCGAAGTCAAGGCCGAGGCCGAGGCGATCCTGGCACGTCAGGAAGAGCTGGAGGACGCGGAAGCCGAGCGCACCGAACAGGAGCTGGAGGACGAGAAGGCGCGCGGCGACAAGTGCGAGGATGAGGACGAGGATGAAAGCATCGGCGATCAGGTCGGTGATTTCGTCGATGACGTGGTGGAAGAGGGCGAGAATTTCGTTCGAGACCCCACCGGTACGGTCAGCAAATGGATCGAAAGCAAAGATCGTGGCCCGATTGGCGAGATCATTGAAAACACCGCGCAGGAAATCCTGGAGCACATTCCCAACCCGCCGATCAGCGAGGTGATCGACGAGGTCAAGGACATCTATGACAAGGTCAGCGAGGTGGTCGACGCGATGGACGACGACTGATCGCTGATCTGCGGGCGCGTGTTTCGGCGGCGCGCCCGCGCTGAAGGCCCGCGCTGATGGATTGTGCCGGGGGCCAATGGGCGCTAAACCGCGCGGCCATGAGCAATGGCAAGCATCCCTCGGGCGCCCCGTGGCGCAACTTCTATGGTCGTTTCAAGGGCAAGACCCTGCGCGACAGCCAGAAGGAATACCTGGACCAGGACCTGGCGGCCCTGTCCCCCGGCCCGGTCGGGTGGGAAGAAAACCCAGATCGCACCCCCATCGACCTGTCGGCGCTGTTCGGCGAGCGGGATGTGTGGCTGGAAATCGGCTTTGGCGGTGGCGAGCATATGGTGCATCAGGCCGCGCAGAACCCCGATGTGGGGATCATCGGCTGCGAGCCTTTCATCAACGGTGTGGCGATGCTGCTGGGCAAGATCCGCGATGCGGGCACGGACAATGTGGCCGTGCATCCCGGCGATGTGCGCGACATGTTCGATGTGTTGCCCGATGCCTCGATTGCCCGGGCGTTCCTGCTTTATCCCGATCCCTGGCCAAAGAAGCGCCATCACCGGCGGCGTTTCGTGACGCCGGAATATCTGGCGCCGCTGCACCGGGTGTTGAAACCCGGCGCGATCTTTCGCGTGGCGACCGACATTCCCGATTATGTGCGCCAGACGCTGGAACAGGTACCGCGTCACGGGTTCGACTGGCTGGCAGAGCGCCCCGATGACTGGCGGCAGCCCTGGGGCGACTGGATCTCGACCCGGTATGAACAGAAGGCCCTGCGCGAGGGGCGGGTGCCGCATTACCTGACGTTCCGGCGGCGGTGAGGGCGGGACGCCTCCGGCGGGAGTATTTTTCGAGCAATGAAGGGGGCGGTCGCGCATGGACGGCCCCGTTTCGCTGCGCTATCAGGCGGGCAAAGCTTTGAGGGAGAGTGACGCATGTCCGGCCACGGTGATCCGATTCCAATGACAGCCCGCCGCGCGGGGCCGCTGACCGGCGTGGCCGAGGTGCCGGGCGACAAGTCGATCAGTCACCGGTCGCTGATCCTGGGCGCGCTGTCGGTGGGCGAGACGCGGATCTCGGGGCTGCTGGAAGGGCAGGACGTGCTGGACACCGCCAAGGCGATGCGCGCCTTCGGGGCCGAGGTCACGCATCATGGCGCGGGTGAATGGACCGTGAATGGCGTGGGTGTGGGTGGTTTTGCCGAGCCCGAGGATGTGATCGACTGCGGCAATTCGGGCACCGGGGTGCGGCTGATCATGGGGGCGATGGCCACATCGCCCATCACCGCGACCTTTACCGGCGATGCGTCCTTGCGCGGGCGCCCGATGGGGCGGATCACCGATCCCATCGCGCTGTTCGGCGCGCAGTCCCACGGCCGTCAGGGTGGGCGTTTGCCCATGACCATCGTGGGCGCGGCCGATCCGGTGCCGGTGCGCTATACCGTGCCGATGCCCTCGGCCCAGGTGAAATCGGCGGTGTTGCTGGCGGGGCTTAACGCGCCGGGCCAGACCGTGGTGATCGAAAAGGAAGCGACCCGCGATCATACCGAGCGGATGCTGGCAGGTTTCGGGGCCGAGATCACGGTCGAGGAGACAGATGAGGGTCGGGTCATTACCCTGACCGGGCAGCCAGAGCTGACGCCGCAGACCATCGTGGTGCCACGCGATCCGTCCAGCGCGGCGTTTCCGGTCTGTGCGGCGCTGATCGTTGAAGGTTCGGACGTGTTGGTGCCCAATATCGGGCTGAACCCGACGCGCGCGGGGCTGTTCACCACGTTGCAGGAAATGGGCGCCGACCTGACCTTCGAGAACCCGCGCGAAGAGGGGGGCGAGCCGGTGGCCGACCTGCGCGCGCGCTTTTCGCCCGACATGAAGGGGATCGAGGTGCCGCCCGAACGCGCGCCTTCGATGATCGACGAATATCCGATCCTGTCGGTCGTGGCCTGTTTCGCCGCGGGCCAGACCATCATGCGCGGGGTAAAAGAGCTGCGGGTGAAGGAATCCGACCGGATCGACGCGATGGCCCGCGGGCTGGAGGCCAATGGCGCCCGCATCGAAGAGGACGAGGACACGCTGATCGTGCACGGCATGGGGCCGGGCGGATTGCCCGGCGGGGCCGTTGCCCAGGCGCGGCTGGATCACCGGATCGCCATGTCGTTCCTGTGCGCGGGCATGGCGGCGCAGCAGCCGGTTTCGGTCGATGATGCGGGGCCGATTGCGACATCCTTCCCGATTTTCGAGCCGCTGATGGAAACGCTGGGCGCGCAGCTTCAGCGGACCAAGGCATGAGAACCGGCGGGTGCCTGTGTGGCGCGGTGAGGTATCGCGTCGATGGGCCGCTCAGGCCGGTGATCGCGTGCCACTGCACCCAGTGCCGCAAGACATCCGGGCACCATGTCGCCGCGACCTCGGTCGCGCGGGACCGGATCGAGATCGACGGCGCGCTGCGCTGGTATGCATCGTCCGACGGTGCACGGCGCGGCTTTTGCCCGAACTGCGGATCGAACCTGTTCTGGGACGGGCCGGGCAGCCACCTGTCGATATTTGCCGGTACGCTGGACGCGCCGACCGGATTAACCCTGAAGGGCCATATCTTTTGCGCCGACAAGGGCGATTACTATGAAATTGCCGATGGGTTGCCGCAATCCGCTGGTGACGATCCGGAACTGACGACGCAGGTGACATGAGCTTTACGGTTGCAATCGACGGCCCGGCCGCAGCGGGCAAGGGCACCATATCCAGGGCGGTGGCCGCGCATTTCGCGTTCGGGCATCTGGATACCGGGCTGCTTTATCGCGCCGTCGGGGCACACACGTTGGACGGCACCCCGGCGGTCGAGGCGGCGCAGGCGCTGGTGGCCGAAGACCTGGAAAGCGATGCGCTGCGCACGCCCGCCGTGGCACAAGCCGCCAGCAAGGTTGCCGCGATCCCGCAGGTGCGCGCGGCGCTGATCGATTTCCAGCGCGCCTTTGCCCGGCGGGCCGGGGGCGCGGTTCTGGACGGGCGCGATATCGGCACGGTGATCTGCCCCGAGGCCGAGGTGAAGCTTTACGTCACCGCCAGCGCCGAGGTGCGCGCCGAACGCCGGTATCTGGAGCTGGAGGCCAAGGGTCTGCTGGTCAGCCGCGAGCAGGTGCTGGCCGATGTGCGCGAACGCGATGCCCGCGATATGGGCCGCAGCGACGCGCCGCTGAAACCCGCCGAGGATGCGGTGATCATCGACACGTCGGACATGTCGATCGAAGCCGCCGTGGCCCGTGCCGTTGCGGTGATCGAGGCGCGCCGCGACTGAGCGCCGCGCTGGAAAGCCCGCGCGCCGGCCCCATCTAGGGGGCAGAGGTGTGCGATGATCCGCTGTCTGACGGCCGTTTTGCTTTCCATATTTATGCTGGCCGGTGCGGGGCAGGGGGCCGCTGCGCAACTGACGCATGGGTTGCTGTGGCGCGACTCGCCGCTGTCGGCGCAGTTCCCGCTGGTGGTGAAGACGCCGCCGGGGATGTGGTTTTACCTGCAACTGCTGGATGCCGAGACCACCGCACCGGTTCTGGCCGCGGGGATCGAGGGCGGGCGGTTCTTTCGGGTGCTGGTGCCCAACGGGCGCTATGTGGTCGATCTGGCCTATGGCCAGGACTGGCAGGGTGAAGAACGCGGATTTACCCCGGGCGAGGGGGCGGGGCGGTTGCAGATCGACCCGCCGCTGGACTTCGCGATCGAGGGGGTGGCGCGCAAGGCGGGGCATGTGGTCGGGCTGATCCCGGATGCGGAGGGTGACGGTTTCGATGTGACATTGCACGGGCAGTCGGTCTGTCAGCGCATCGCGCTGGAGCCTGTCCCGGACCCCGAGCCGGGTTTCGAACCGCGCCCGTCCGCGCGCGGCCTGTCCGAACGCCCCCTGCCGCCGGGCGGCTGGGATCTGCAGATCCGGCGCGTGATCTGCGATTAGGGCGCAAACCCCTTGCAGGCTTGGGGCAAACTGGCTATAGAGGCGCCCGTCGACAAGGCGCATATGCCATAAAACAACAGACGAGCAGGGTCGGGAATGCCGGCCCTCTTTGTTTTATGGCGCGTCAGGACCAAACCCAAGACCGGCGGAGACAACCGCACGGCCAGAAACAAATGTAAAAGGAAACCGAGACCTAATGGCTCAAAACGCATCGATGGAGGAATTCGAAGCCCTCCTGCAAGAAAGCTTCGAAATTGACACGCCCAACGAGGGGTCCGTTGTCAAAGGCCGTGTGATCGCTGTCGAAGCAGGTCAGGCCATCATCGACGTCGGCTACAAGATGGAAGGCCGTGTCGATCTGAAAGAATTCGCAAACCCCGGTGAAGCCCCCGAGATCGCTGTTGGCGACGAGGTGGAAGTGTTCCTGGACCGCGTGGAAAACGCCCGTGGCGAAGCCGTCATCAGCCGTGACAAGGCCCGCCGCGAGGAAGCCTGGGATCGCCTGGAAAAAGCCTATGCCGACGACGCCCGCGTCGAAGGCGCGATCTTCGGTCGCGTCAAGGGCGGCTTTACCGTCGATCTGGGCGGCGCCGTGGCCTTCCTGCCCGGCAGCCAGGTCGATGTGCGCCCCGTGCGCGATGCCGGCCCGCTGATGGGTCTGAAGCAGCCCTTCCAGATCCTGAAAATGGACCGTCGCCGTGGTAACATCGTTGTCTCGCGCCGCGCGATCCTGGAAGAAAGCCGTGCCGAACAGCGCGCCGAGGTTATCGGCAACCTGACCGAAGGCCAGGCCGTGGATGGTGTCGTCAAGAACATCACCGAATACGGTGCCTTCGTGGATCTGGGTGGCGTTGACGGCCTGCTGCACGTCACCGACATGGCATGGCGCCGTGTGAACCACCCGTCCGAGATCCTGTCGATCGGCGAGACCGTGAAAGTCCAGGTCATCAAGATCAACAAGGAAACCCACCGCATCAGCCTGGGCATGAAACAGCTGCAGGACGATCCGTGGGATTCGGTCACCGCCAAGTACCCGCTGGATTCGGTGCATACCGGCCGCGTCACGAACATCACCGACTACGGTGCGTTCGTCGAGCTGGAGCCCGGTGTCGAGGGTCTGGTGCACGTGTCCGAAATGTCGTGGACCAAGAAGAACGTCCACCCCGGCAAGATCGTTTCGACCTCGCAGGAAGTCGAAGTCATGGTGCTGGAGATCGACGAAGCCAAGCGTCGCGTTTCGCTGGGTCTCAAACAGACCATGCGCAACCCGTGGGAAAACTTCGCCGACACTCACCCGGTCGGAACCGAGGTCGAGGGCGAGGTCAAGAACATCACCGAATTCGGTCTGTTCATCGGCCTGGACAACGACATCGACGGCATGGTGCACCTGTCCGATCTGTCCTGGGACGAGCGTGGCGAGGATGCGATCCAGAACTATCGCAAGGGCGATGTCGTCAAGGCGGTCGTGACCGAGGTCGATATCGACAAGGAACGCATCAGCCTGAGCGTCAAGGCGCTGGGCGGTGACAAGTTCGCTGAAGCCACTGGTGGCATCAAGCGCGGCTCGATCATCACCGTTGAAGTGACCGCGATCGAAGATGGCGGCATCGAGGTGGAATACGAAGGCATGAAGTCCTTCATCCGCCGTTCGGACCTGAGCCGTGACCGTGCCGAGCAGCGCCCCGAGCGCTTCCAGGTCGGCGACAAGGTCGATGTGCGCATCACCAATGTCGACGCCAAGACCCGCCGTCTGGGCCTGTCGATCAAGGCGCGCGAGATCGCCGAAGAGAAAGAGGCCGTGGAACAGTACGGCTCGTCGGACTCGGGTGCATCGCTGGGCGATATCCTGGGCGCGGCGCTGAAAGGCGACGAATAACGACACCGACCCGTTATCGGGTTCGCGGCCCCGCCGGTTTCGGCGGGGCCGTTTGTTTGACCAGCGAATCAAATCCTGATGCCGCAGCGCGGCGTTTCATGCAGCGATGCGGAAATCCTCTTTTGGCCCGCAACGGCACGCATTTTACGCGGTTCAATACTGCCAAAGTCGCAGTTTTCCCCCGTTTTTCAAAGGCTTTCTGTTTCTCACTTCGAAAAACGCGCCTATAGTCGATCAAGCCCATGATGAAAATTGGGTTTCAGTCGAAGCGTTCGATGGGGGGATAGATTTCAGTATGATCCGGTCAGAACTTATCCAGAAAATAGCAGATGAGAACCCGCATCTGTATCAGCGCGATGTCGAGCGGATCGTGAACACCATCTTCGAAGAGATCATCGAAGCGATGTCCGCGGGCGACCGGGTCGAGCTGCGCGGGTTCGGCGCGTTTTCGGTCAAGAAGCGCGACGCGCGCACCGGCCGCAATCCGCGCACGGGCGAAAGCGTAGCGGTCGAAGAGAAATATGTGCCTTTCTTCAAGACCGGGAAGCTTCTAAGGGATCGGTTGAACGGCAAGTAACCAATCGGGGCGATCATGCGGTATCTGCGCTATCTTTTCCTTCTTGTTCTGGGCATTTGCCTGATCACCGTGGCGCTGGCCAACCGTCAGCTTGTCACGCTGACACTTCTGCCCGACGATCTGGCGGCATTCGCGCGGTTCTCGTGGTCGATCCAGATGCCGCTGTTCCTGGTGGTCTTCGGCAGCATCATTGTCGGGCTGCTGCTGGGCTTTGTCTGGGAATGGCTGCGCGAGGGCAAGCACCGGACCGAGGCCAGCCGCGCCAAGCGCGACGCGGTCAAGCTGGAGCGCGAGGTCAACCGCCTGAAACGGCGCGAGGCCAAGGCCGAAGGCAAGGACGAGGTGCTGGCCCTGCTTGAGGATGGCAAGGCGGCGGGGTAAACTCCGGCCATGACCTCGGGAATTCGTGTGAAAATCTGCGGGCTGCGGGATGCGGCCCAGGTTGCGGCGGCGGTGGATGCCGGTGCGGCCTATGTCGGGTTCGTATTCTTTCCCAAGTCACCGCGCCATATCGCGCCGGAACAGGCCGCCGCCCTGGCCGCCGAGGTGCCGCCCGGCGTGGCCAAGGTCGCGCTGACGGTGGATGCCGATGACGTGTTTCTGGATCAGCTTCTTGAGCGGGTTCCGCTCGACATGCTCCAGCTGCACGGCCACGAAAGCCCCGCGCGGGTGGCCGAGATCCGGGCGCGCTATGGCCTGCCGGTGATGAAGGCGATCGGGATCGCCGATGCCGTCGATCTGGATCAGATCGACACCTATGCCGCCGTTGCCGATCAGCTTTTGATCGATGCCAAGCCGCCGAAGGACGCGACGCTTCCGGGGGGGAACGGGCTGGCCTTTGACTGGCGGCTGCTGGCGGGGCGCAAATACTGGACCCGGCCCTGGATGCTGGCCGGTGGGCTGACCGCCGATAACGTGGCCGAGGCCGTGCGCCTGACCGGGGCGCGGCAGGTCGATGTGTCGTCCGGCGTCGAAAGCGCGCCGGGGGTCAAGGATCCCGACCGCATCCGCGCCTTTGTCACCGCCGCGCAGGGCGGCGAACTGGCGGTGCCGTCGCTGCGGTGACGCCCGCGCCGCATTTTCGCATGGCACAACCGGCGTTCTGATCCTAAGAAGGACAGGGACGCGAATGGAGACCTTGATGGCCGACGATCTTTTCAACAGCTTCATGAATGGCCCCGATGAAAAGGGCCGCTTCGGTGATTTCGGCGGGCGTTTTGTCAGCGAAACCCTGATGCCGCTGATCCTGAGCCTGGAAGAGGAATACGAGAAGGCCAAGACCGACCAGAGCTTCTGGGATCAGATGAACGACCTGTGGAAACACTATGTCGGCCGTCCCAGCCCGCTTTATTACGCCGAAGGTCTGACCGCCCATCTGGGCGGCGCCAAGATTTACCTGAAGCGCGACGAACTGAACCACACCGGCGCGCACAAGATCAACAACGTGCTGGGCCAGATCCTGTTGGCGCGGCGCATGGGCAAGACCCGGATCATCGCCGAAACCGGCGCCGGTCAGCACGGTGTTGCGACGGCTACGGTCTGCGCCAAGTTCGGGCTGAAATGCGTGGTCTATATGGGCGCGCATGACGTGGAACGTCAGGCCCCGAACGTGTTCCGGATGCGCCTGCTGGGGGCCGAGGTCGTGCCGGTCACATCCGGTCGCGGCACGCTGAAGGACGCGATGAACGACGCGTTGCGCGACTGGGTGACCAATGTGCGTGAGACGTTTTACTGCATTGGCACGGTTGCGGGGCCGCATCCCTATCCGGCGATGGTGCGCGATTTCCAGTCGATCATCGGCAAGGAAGTCCGCTGGCAACTGGCCGAGCAAGAGGGCGAGGGGCGCCTGCCCGATACCGTGATCGCCGCCATCGGGGGCGGGTCGAACGCCATGGGCCTGTTCTATCCGTTCCTGGACGACAAGGATGTGCGCATCATCGGGGTCGAGGCCGGCGGCAAGGGCGTCAACGAAAAGATGGAACATTGCGCCAGCCTGACCGGGGGGCGGCCTGGCGTGCTGCACGGCAACCGGACATATCTGTTGCAGGACGACGATGGTCAGATCCTGGAGGGTTATTCGATCTCGGCCGGGCTGGACTATCCCGGGATCGGGCCGGAACATTCCTGGCTGCACGATACCGGGCGGGCCGAATATGTCTCGATCACCGATGCCGAGGCGCTGGAGGCGTTCCAGCTGTCGTGCAAGACCGAGGGGATCATCCCCGCGCTGGAACCCTGTCACGCGCTGGCCCATGTTACCAAGATCGCGCCGGACCTGCCCGCCGACCATATCATCGTGATGAACATGTGTGGCCGGGGCGACAAGGACATCTTCACCGTGGCCCGCCATCTGGGCTTTGACATGTCCGGTCCCGAAGGCCGCGTGTTCGAGTGAAATTTTCGCAAATGAAACGCCGCTGACGGTGTGCGACAGGGGGCGGTCCGGTGGGCCGCCCTTTTCGATTGTTGCGTAGGTGGGTAATTTTGTTGCGCCCGCGCCACAGGCCGATTTGACGCTTAACCGTTTGGTTGAACGAATCCCCGCACCCGCCGTATTCAGCAGCCCCGGCCGAAACGGACCGGACCCAAGCGGCCAGAGGTGATCACTCTGCCGGTGCGGGCGGCGCTGCCAGCCCCGTATGCCTGGGCCGGTTTCGATCTGTTCGGGTGTTTTGTAGCTCAGTTGGATAGAGCAACAGATTTTGGGTCTGTGGGCGAAGGTTCGAGTCCTTCCAAAACCGCAACGTAGCTCAGTCTGGTAGAGCAATCGATTCAGGCTCGATTTGTCACGGGTTCGACTCCCGTCTTTGCACTTCGCTGCGACAGCAGCACCGGCCTTTTAAGCCGGACCGTACGCAAACGGTTCAAAATTCGGGCTCCGGGGTTGCCCCAGCAGGGGTGGTTCCGCGCCAAGCGCCCCGTGGGGTGCGCGGCAACGGCCCGCCGCTGCTCTGGCCCTGAGCCGGAGCGGGGGATGATGGTGCCGCCGGCCTTTGGCCCGCCTGACGGCTTTGCCCGATGGCGCGCCCCGTGGCCCGCGCCCCGCTCGCCCCCATCCCGCGCAGGGCTTTGGCGTGGGGCGGCCCCGGCGCCTGTCACATTTCCGCCCATGGCAATCCCGCCTTGGTCACACACCTGTCGCCACACGGCGCAACCCCCTGAAACCAAAGGAGATCGCATCTTGCGACGACGATGACGAAACGAATGAAGGAGTGATGATCATGACACGTATCGTTGATTTTCTGCTGCAAAAGCAGCGCCTGACCCTGACCGAAACCCAGCGTGCCCTGGTGCTGCGCAAGGGGCGGTTCGACACGATCCTTGGCCCCGGCGAACACCGGATGCCGCGCCGGGACGTGCAGGTGACCCTGTTTGATCTGAACACTCCGCGTTTCGAAAGCGTCTATGAAGATGCGCTTCTGCGGGAACGCCCCGACCTGGTCGAAACCCATCTGACGGTGGTCGAGACCGGCGCCGACGAGATCGCGATCCTGTATCGCGACGGCCGGGCGTTCGCGGTCATCACCCAGGACACCCGCCGGGTCGTCTGGACCGATGCCGCTCGCTGGATGGTGGAGCGTCTGGATGTCGCGGGGGACCATGCGGTGCCGCCTGTGCTGGCGCGTCGGCTGATGCGGTCGGGGCTGGTGGCGCAGATGACCAGCGCCGAGATCGCCGAGGGCCGGGTCGGGATCCTGTCGGTCGACGGGGTGCAGACCCGGGTGCTGCCCGCCGGGACCTATTGGTTCTGGAACCTGGGGCGCAAGCATCTGATCCGGCTGGTGGATACCCGCTGGCAGACCAAGGAGGTGACAGGCCAGGAGATCCTGACAGCCGACCGCGTGTCGCTGCGGGTGAACCTGTCGGCCACCTATCGTGTCACGGATCCCCTGCGGGCGGTCACGGCGGTGGCCGACTTCGCCGAGGCGCTGCACCGCGCGCTGCAACTGGCGTTCCGCAAGACGCTGGGGGCGCTGACGCTGGACCGGCTGCTGGCCGACAAGGTGTCGGTCGATGTCGCGGCGGCCCAGGCCGTGCGGGCCGAAATGGCCGGGATCGGGATCGAGGTCGGCGAGATCGCCCTGAAGGACGTGATCCTGCCGGGCGAGATGCGCGCGATCCTGAACCAGGTGGTCGAGGCCCAGAAAGAGGCCGAGGCCAACGTGATCCGGCGCCGCGAGGAAACGAACGCAACGCGGTCGCTTCTGAACACGGCCAAGGTCATGGCCGACAACCCGGTGATGCTGCGCCTGAAAGAGCTGGAGGCGCTGGAAACCATCGCCGGCAAGGTCGATCAGCTGACGGTTCACAACGGGACCGAAGGGCTGATGAGCGATCTGGTGCGCTTGCGCCAAGGTTGAAACTGGGGCTGAAAACAGGACCCGTCCGGATACGTCCGGGCGGGTCATTCCGTTGGGGTCAGACCTCTTCCAGGATGGTTTCGAACCCTTCGAATTGCGGCGGCCCCATCAGCGCCGATTGCGTGCCGCGATTGCCCGCGTCCTTGTGCGCATCGCGGAATTGCTGGGATTTGGTCCAGGCTTCGAAATCGGCGCGGCTGTCCCAGATCACATGGCTGGAATACAGCTGATAGCCGTCGCCCTGGGGTCCCTTCAGCAGGCGGAATTCGCGAAATCCCTTCAGCTCCTTCAGATGGCTTTCGCGGCTGCGCCAGATGTTCTCGAAATCCTCTTCGGACCCCGGGCGGACCTTGAAACGGTTCATGGCGATATAGGTCATGGTGTGCTCTCGGCTGGAATTGACGTGTGGGCTGGCGCGTTCCAGTGCCTGGAAAATGGCTTGCCGGTCGAGATGAGCCGATCCGCGCGCCCGGGTCAAGCGCCGGTCGAGGGGTCCAGACGATCCGCCGCATGCATGTTCAGAACCTCGATCGGCACGATCTCCAGCGCCCGCTGATGGGTGGCGGTCAGATCGACACGCGGCGCGCAGCCCTCTTCATGCGCCTGCAGGAACCGGCTGGCGCACAGGCACCAGCGGTCGCCGGGCTTGAGGCCGGGAAAGCGCATTTCGGGGCGCGGGGTCGACAAATCGTTGCCGACATATTTCGAGAACGCCAGAAATTCGGCCGTCAGCACGACGCAGACCGTGTGGCTGCCGGTGTCTTCGGCGCAGGTGTCGCAATGGCCGTTGCGGAAATAGCCGGTCATCGGGGCGGTCGAACAGGGCGCCAGTGCGGTGCCCAGGATGTTCAGCGATGGGTCTTTGTTCACGGGCAAAGTTCCGTTGGTGATCAGATCTCTTGGGCGACCTGCCGGGCCAGGACCGGCAGATCCATATCGGGTGTGCCCACAACAACATAGGACGCCGTCCCGGTTTTCCAGTTCACCATCTGCACATCCCCGAAATCGCGCGGTGTGAACTCGCCCGTGCCTTCGGGATCGCCGCCGGCAATCGCGCAGATCGCCAGAACCTGGCCCGCCGCATCGGTGTAAAGCAGCTGCGACACCGGCTTGCCCGCCGCCACCAGCAGCCGCGCCCCCTGGAACGTGTAGCCTGCGGCGGACAGGTCGGGCACCTTGAACGGGACGCCGGTGGTCTGGCCCAGCCAGGCCTCAATATGCTCTTTCTCGCTGGCGGGAACCTCGGCCAGGTGCCGCACCTGGGTGGCATAGACACGGTGGTAATCGGCGACCTCGGCCATCCAGCCGCGCGCTTGCGCGACCTGCGCCGGGGGCGCGCTGTTCTGTGCCACGAACCAGCCGCCGCCCGCGCCGACCAGCAACATGGCCAGCATCGCTGCAATCTGCCCGAAGCCCCAGCTGGGGGCCTGGTTCAGGTTGGCGGCCGTGGGCGCCACGGGTTGCAACGCCGGGGGCAGCGCATCCGCGCCGGGCAGATCCAGCATCTGGTCAAAGGCATCGTTCAATTGCAGATCCAGCGCCTGCAGGCTCTCGATTTCGGCCAGAACGGCGGGGTCGCGTGCGGCCAGCGCCTCGACCTCGGTCATCTGGTCAGGCGACAGCGCGCCATCGACATAGGCGCTCAGACGCTCCAGCAGGGCGGGATCGGTGATAGGGGACGGGGTCGTCATGCCGGTTCCTCCGCCATGGCGGCTTTCAGTTTCTGTCGCGCGCCCGACATGCGGGACATCACCGTTCCGACGGGAATACCCAGGATATCGGCGGCTTCCTGATAGCTGTGCCCTTCGACGCTGACCAGCAGCAACACGGCGGAAAACCCTTCGGGCAGGGCGCGGATCTGGGCCATCAGCTGGGAACTGCGCACGGCATCCTCGGGGCCCGATGCGGTCTTCAGCTCGGTTGCGTCCTGCGCGTCGACCTGGCCCGCACCCTGGCGCACGCCGCGCTTGCGGGTTTCGGAAATCCACAGGTTGCGCATCATGGTAAAGGTCCACGGCAACAGCCCATCGCCATCGGGCGCGCTGGCTGCGTTCAGCATCGCGCGTTCGCAGCTGGATTGCAGCAGATCCTCGGCATCGGCGTGGTTGCGCGTCAATGACCAGGCAAAACGCCGCATCCGCGGCAATTGCGCAACAAGCGCCTGTCTCAGCCTGTCCGTATCGGCCACACCAACCCCCGCATCGTCTTTTGCGCGGATCATGCCAGCGCAGGTCTGATAGGTAAAGACAGGATGTACCCGCGCCCGAACCGCGCCGGGGATCGGCCCCGACGCGGCATTGGATATGTGGGCACGCGCCTGCACGGGGTTTACCAGTCGCTGACTTGGCCCATCAGGGCCTGTTCCAGCGAGGCTTCGGCCCAGCTGCCTTCGCCGCCACGGGCGCGGATTTCGATCAGCTGGTTGCGGGCGCCGACGAAATCGCCCTCGGCCACCAGGCCCTGACCCATATAGGACCGCGCCAGGATATAGTCGGGGTCGACCTTCAGCGCGGCGGTGTAATACGCCATCGCCAGGTCCGAATGGCCCAGCTTGCGGTTCACGAACCCCTTGTAGTTCAGGATGCGCGGATCGCTGGCATTCTCGGCGCTGGCCAGAACGGTCAGGGCCTCGGTGTATTGCCCGGCATAGGCCATCTCGCGCGCCGCCTCATAGCGGTTGGTGTCGTCGAACAGATCGGCCTTGGAATCCAGGCAGGTCTTGGTCGCGGCGTCAAAGATCTGACCATCCTGGCAGACGGTCGTGGTTTCCGTGGGCTTCGGCGGGGTCGTGCTGTCCGACCCCGCGGCCAGGGCCGCGCCCGACATCAGGGTGACTGCGGCAAGGGACAGGATTGTGGTTTTCATCTTGGATCTCCGGTTCAATATCTCGGTTTCAGATAGGGTTGTCGTTCAGGGCAACCAGCGCAGGGTGTCGACGGTATTAAGATCGCCGAACCCGGTGCCGGTCTTGGTACTTTGGGTGCTGGACAGTGTCGCCGATGCCGACACGCCCCCTTTGGCAAGGGCGCCACCCGTCAGGGCACACATTACGAGACATACACAAGCAAATGTTTTCATTATGAAATTCCCTGATCTTAATGTAGTTCGTCAGCCCACCCGGCGCGGGTTTCAATATGCAGCACCGCTGCGGTGGTCTGGGTCTTCTGCGACGGCGTTTGCGGTGCCGTCACAGTAACAACGCCTTGGGGCGCGCGATTATTCGCGGGGGGTGGTGAAATTTTTCACAGCGCCCTCGGGCGCGGGGGCCTGCCAGTCGATCCAGCGGCCGTGGAAATCGGCCCGACCCATGGGGATCGTCACATCGCCGGGCCACAGCCGCAGGGTCAGCGCAGCACCGGGGGCGTGGCCGTCAGCCTCCATCCCGAACCAGGCCAGCGGCGCATCTGCGGTGGCCTGTGCACCGGCTGCGGCAATGATTGCTTCACCGCGGGATTGCGCCTCTGCCGGCAGGTATTGCCAGGCGACCGTGTGACAGATCAGGTGCACATGTCCCGGGTGCCGGGCCGCCAGGCGCGGCCCCAGCCAGTCCACCGCGTCGGCCTGATCGACCGGCGCGGGCGGAAGGGTCAGTGCGGCGCGGGTGCGTTCCATCCGGTCGGGCTGATCGGGCCAGATATAGGACAGCAGCCGCAGCACATGCGCCGGATCGGCGGGGTTCAGCGGGTTCAGATCGACACCGCGCCGATCCGCGATGCGCGGGCGCACGGCCGGGGGCAGGGGGCCGGCCCAATCGGGCGACAGGGTCAGAACCGGTTGGTCCGGGCCGAATGTCGCACCGGGCAGACGCAGCGCATAGCGATCCCAATGCAGGTTCAGCCCGGCGCTGGCCCCGATTTCGGACAGGATCAGGGGCAGGCCCGTGCGCGCGCTCAGCCAATGCGCCACCGCGATCAGGGCCGCGCTGCGCCGGACCTCGTTCGTCTGGGGCGGGCTGTCCAGCCATGTTTGAATGCGGGCCTCATGCGTGTGCAGGGCGGTTTCGATAGCGTGCCAAAGCGCATCGTCATCGGTGCCGTTGGGGGGATACTGCGCGGCCAGGTCCGGGGCGCTTCCATCCAGAACCAGCCCATGCAGCGTGCCCGCCAGCCGCAACGGGACCGACGCACCGGCGCTGCCGATATCGCCGCGCCAGCTCAGGATCCGGTCGGCCACGGCGCCCCCCGGTTCCAGCCGGTCGGCAATCAGCCGCAGCAGCCGCGCGGTAAAGGGCGAGCCCAACCCCTCGCAAGACATGGCCTGCTTGCGAAAGGCGGCGCGGGGGCTCACTTGAACTTGTCCACCAGCTTTTGCAGCGGGCTGCGCGCATCGGGTTCCGGCTCCGGCTGCGGCTTGGGGGCCGGGGCTGGCTTCGCCGCGCCCTTGGTCGTCGATGACCGGGACGGGGCCACGCGCAGGGCGACCGCGTTCATGAACTTGCCGCTGTCGCCATCGGCCAGATACGGCGCGCCATCGCTGATCCCGCGCAGCAGGTCGTCCAGCCAATCGGCATCGGCCTTGGGAAAATCGCGCAGGACATAGCCCGCCACGGCGTCCTTGTGGCCCGGGTGGCCGATGCCCAGCCGCACACGGCCGTAATCGGCCCCGATATGGGCGTGGATCGACCGCAGCCCGTTGTGGCCCGCATGACCGCCGCCCTGTTTGACACGGGCCTTGCCGGGGGCCAGGTCCAGCTCGTCATGGAACACCACCACATCGGCGGGGGTCAGCTTATAGAACCGCATCGCCTCGCCCACGGATTGACCCGACAGGTTCATGAAGGTTTCGGGTTTCAGCAGGATGACCTTGTCCGATCCCAGCCGCCCTTCGGATACCGATCCCTGAAACTTGCCGCGCCAGGGGGCAAAGCCGTGATCCTCGGCGATCCGGTCCAGCGCCATGAACCCGATATTATGCCGGTTCTGCGCGTATTTCGCGCCGGGGTTTCCCAATCCTACAAACAGCCGCACGTTTCCGCTCCGTCTTCGTTGGCGCCCGTTTTAGGGCGAACGCCGCAGGGCGGCAAAAGAAAAACGCGAGGGGGCGTCCCCCTCGCGTTTCAAACTGGCTTCAAGTATCCGCGGACACTTATTCTTCGGCGGTGGCCTCTTCGGCTTCGGCTTCGCCTTCGCCCGCGTCGGCGTCATCGGACGACCGCAGGCCCGAAGGCGCGGCGATGTTGGCGATGACGAAGTCACGGTCGGTGATCATCGGGCGCGTGCCCTGGGGCAGGGTGATCGACGAGATCGTGATCGTGTCGCCGATGTCCAGGCCGCTCAGGTCAACGGTCAGCTTCTCGGGGATATCGCCCGCGGTGACTTTCAGCTCGACCTCGGGACGGACGATGGTCAGAACGCCGCCGCGCTTCAGGCCGGGCGCCTCTTCCTCGTTCTGGAACTCGACCGGGATGAACAGGTTGATCCGCGAAGTGCGGTGCAGACGCATCAGGTCCAGGTGCACCGGCAGGTCCTTGACGACGTCGCGCTGCACATTGCGGCAGATCACGCGCACGTCTTCCTCGCCCTCGATCTTCAGGTTGAAGAGCGTCGACAGGAAACGACCCGCCTTCAGCATCTTGAACAGTTCGTTGAACTTGACGTTGATCGGCATCGGGTCGGTCCCGCCGCCATAAACAACGCCCGGTACCAGATTTTCACGGCGTGCTTGACGAGCGGCCCCCTTGCCTGTCCCCGTCCGTACCGTGGCATTCAGATCAGGAATCTGACCAGCCATGATGTATTCTCCTAAGGTTGCGGGCATCCTCCAAGGGTGTATGCCCAGATGAAGCCGCGCGTATACGGCAGATTTCCCAGCTTGAAAAGGGGGGAATCTGCCGTTTCATGCGGTTTTCAACGGGTTTTCGGCGCGGGTCCGGATCAGGCCCAGCGGCCCGTGAAATCCTCGGGCACCAGCAGGATGTCGCGGTCCAGATCGGTGACCTGCTTGCGCCCGCAAAGCGCCATGGTCGTGTCCAGTTCCTTGTGCAGGATTTCCAGCGCCTTGGTCACGCCCGCTTCGCCCATCGCGCCAAGCCCATAGATATAGGCGCGCCCGATATAGGTGCCCTTGGCCCCCATCGCCACGGCTTTCAGCACGTCCTGACCCGACCGGATGCCGCTGTCCAGATGCACCTCGATCTTGTCGCCCACCGCATCCAGGATCGCGGGCAGGGCGCGAATGGCCGACAGCGCGCCATCCAGCTGACGCCCGCCATGGTTCGACACGATGATCGCATCGGCCCCCACATCCAGCGCCTTTTTCGCGTCTTCGGCGTCCAGAATCCCCTTCAGGATCAGCGGGCCGCCCCACATGCGTTTGTATTCCTTGACCTTCTCCCAGTCGAGTTGCGGGTCGAACTGTTTGTGGGTCCAATCCATGAGCGAGCTCATGTCGGCCACATCCTTGGCGTGGCCCACGATATTGCCGAACTGGCGCCGCTGGGTCTGCAACATCTCGATCCCCCAGCGCCATTTGGTCGACAGATCCAACAAGGTGCGCGGCGTCGGTTTGGGCGGGGTCGACAGGCCGTTTTTCAGGTCTTTGTGCCGCTGGCCCAGGATCTGCAGATCCAGCGTCAGCACCATCGCGCTGCATTTGGCGTCCTTGGCGCGCTGGATCAGCCGGGCGACGTAATCCTGATCGCGCATCACGTAAAGCTGGAACCAGAACGGTTTCTGCGTGTGGGCGGCGACATCCTCGATCGAACAGATCGACATGGTCGACAGGGTATAGGGCACGCCGAATCTTTCGGCAGCGCGGGCGGCCTTGATCTCGCCATCGGCCGATTGCATCCCGGTCATCCCCACGGGCGCCAGCGCCACCGGCATCGCGACATCCTGGCCGATCATCCGGCTGGCGGTCGAGCGCCCCGTCATATCCACCGCAACCCGCTGGCGCAGATAGATCTTGTTGAAGTCGCTGGTGTTCTCGCGAAAGGTCTGTTCGGTCCAACTGCCCGCCTCGGCATAGTCATAGAACATCTTGGGCGCGCGGCGTTTGTACAGGCGGCGAAGGTCTTCGATACAGGTGATTGTGGGCATGGGATGCTCCTATTGGTAAGAAATCGTTACCAATGGGGCGGATTTCATTCAACCGCTATTTGTCCCGTTGGCAGTCCCGCGCGCAGGGGGCATAGATGGGGCATGAGCATCGTTCTGTTGGGATTTCTGGGGTCGCTGGCGGCTGGCATGATGACGGCGGTGGGCGCCTTGCCGGTGCTGGCCGGACGCGCGGTGTCGCGGCGGGCCAATGACCGGATGCTGGGGTTTGCCGCCGGGGTGATGCTGTCGGCGGCGTTCTTTTCGCTGATCCTGCCGGGGCTGGAGGCGGCCGAGGCGGTCTATGGCTCGGTGCTGGCCGCGGCCCTGATCGCGGGGGGCGGCATTGCGTTGGGCGGGCTGCTGGTGGCGGTCTTGAACAAGACGCTGCCGCATGAGCATTTCATCACGGGTCCCGAGGGCGCCGATGCCGGTGCGCTGGCCAAGATCTGGCTGTTTGTCATCGCCATCACCATCCACAACTTCCCCGAAGGCATGGCCGTGGGTGTTGGGTTCGGCGGCGGCGATATCGCCAACGGCGCCGCGCTGGCCACGGGGATCGGCCTGCAAAACGCGCCCGAGGGGCTGGCCGTTGCCGTGGCATTGCGCGGGCAGGGGTTCGGGCGTTGGCGGTCCTTTGGCGTGGCGCTGGCCACCGGGCTGGTCGAGCCGCTGGGCGGGGTGATCGGCGCGGCGGCGGTTGGGGTTTCAGCGCTGGTGCTGCCCTGGGGGCTGACCTTTGCCGCAGGCGCGATGCTCTATATCATCAGCCACGAGATCATCCCCGAAACGCACCGCCACGGGCATCAGGACGCGGCCACCACCGGGCTGATGGTGGGGCTGATCCTGATGATGATCCTGGATGTGACGCTGGGCTGAACCGCCCGCGATCAGGCGCGATGCGCGCCGTCGGCCAGCGATTTGACGTAAGCCAGAATGTCGGGCACCGGGCGCTTTTCCTGCACCAGCTTCACGATGGCCGAACCGACGACGGCGCCATCGGCCACGCTGGCGATCTGTTCGGCGGCCTCGGGCGTCTTGATGCCGAAGCCCACGATCACCGGCAGATCGGTCTGGGACTTGATGCGCGCGACCTCGGGGCCCACGTCACCGGCCTGTGCCTCGGCCGCGCCGGTGATGCCGGTGATCGACACGTAATAGACGAAACCGCTGGTGTTCTGCAGCACCTTGGGCAGGCGCTTGTCATCGGTGGTGGGCGTGGCCAGCCGGATGAAGTTCAGCCCGGCCTTTTGCGCGGGGATGCACAGCTCTTCATCCTCTTCGGGGGGCAGGTCGACCACGATCAGGCCGTCGATCCCGGCTTCCTGCGCCTGGGCCAGGAAGGTGTCGACGCCACGGCTGTAGATCGGGTTGTAATAGCCCATCATCACCACCGGGGTTTCCTGATCGGTCTTGCGCAGCTCGCGCACCATCTGCAGGGTCTTGTCCAGCGTCTGGCCGCCCTCCAGCGCGCGCTGACCGGCCAGCTGGATTGTCGGGCCATCGGCCATCGGGTCGGTGAACGGCATGCCCAGCTCGATCACATCGACACCGGCGGCGGGCAGCCCTTTCACGATTTCCAGTGACGTATCGTAATCGGGATCGCCCGCCATGACATAGGCGACAAAGGCTTTCTTGCCTTCGGCCTTTAGCTTGGCGAATTTGGCGTCGATACGGCTCATGCGGGCGCTCCCTGGATCTGTCGTCAAAACCAAGTGCCAGAGCGCGCCGCAAAGGGCAAGCCGGATCAGCCCGCTTCGGGATAGGTCATGATCATCCAATGGGTGCCGAAACGGTCCTTGACCATGCCGAAGCCGGGGGAGAAGAAGGTTTCGGTATAGGGCATCGTGACCTCGCCACCATCCGCCAGCAACGCGTCGAAGATCGACCGCCCCTCGTCGACCGTGGCGGTGTCCCACGAGATCGACACCGACGCCTGCGGCGGCGCGGTATGACCCGGATAGGCGTCCGAGGCAAAGATCGGACCCTGTGGCGTGGACAGGGTGGCATGCATGACCTTGTCCGAGCTTGCGACTTCGTCCGGGGCATCGGGCATCTGGTCGTATCCCATCAGCTCAAGCGTGCCGCCGAACACATCGCGATAGAATTCCATCGCCGCACGGCAGCAGTCGTGAAAGTGAATATATGGGCTGGGCATCGGGGTCTCCGTCAGGGTCGGTTGCAGTCTATTGGGCGAATGTAACATATCGGTCGGCCTCTGCGGCTTGCGCGTGCCGGTTCCGCACCGTAGAAGCGGCGCGACATCGAATGAAAGGGCGCCGTCATGGGGTTCAAGACCGGTATCGTGGGCCTGCCCAATGTGGGCAAGTCGACGCTGTTCAACGCATTGACGAAAACCGCCGCGGCGCAGGCGGCGAATTTCCCGTTCTGCACGATCGAGCCGAATGTGGGCGAGGTCGCCGTGCCGGATGCGCGGCTGGACACGCTGGCGGGCATTGCCGGGTCGAAGCAGATCATCCCGGCGCGGATGACCTTCGTCGATATCGCGGGCCTGGTGAAGGGCGCCAGCAAGGGCGAGGGGCTGGGCAACCAGTTCCTGGCCAATATCCGCGAATGCGACGCCATCGCCCATGTGCTGCGCTGCTTTGAGGATGGCGACGTGACCCATGTGGAGGGGCGCGTGAACCCGGTCGAGGATGCCGAGGTGATCGAGACCGAGCTGATGCTGGCCGACATGGAAAGTATCGAGAAGCGGTTGCAGAACATCGTGCGCAAGGTGCGCGGCGGCGACAAGGAGGCCGTCCAGCAGGAACGCCTGTTGAAAGAGGCGCAGGCGGTGCTGGAATCCGGTAAACCCGCCCGCACGGTCGATGTGGCCGAGGATGACCGCAAGGCCTGGGACATGCTGCAACTGCTGACCACCAAGCCGATCCTTTACGTCTGCAACGTGGCCGAGGACGAGGCCGCCACCGGCAACGCCCATTCCGAGGCCGTGGCCAAGATGGCCGCCGAACAGGGCGCGGCGCATGTGGTGATCTCGGCCAAGATCGAGGAAGAGATCAGCCAGCTGGACGCCGACGAGGCCGAAATGTTCCTGGACGAGCTGGGCCTGAAAGAGGCGGGGCTCGATCGCATGATCCGCGCCGGATACGACCTGCTCGGGCTACAGACCTATTTCACCGTCGGCCCGAAAGAGGCACGCGCCTGGACCATCACCCGGGGTATGCTGGCACCGCAGGCGGCGGGCGTCATCCATGGCGATTTCGAACGTGGCTTCATCCGCGCCGAAACCGTGGCCTATGACGATTATGTCGCCGCGAATGGCGAGCAGGGCGCCAAGGATGCCGGCAAGATGCGCGCCGAAGGCAAGAGCTATCTGGTCAAGGACGGCGATGTCATGCACTTCCTTTTCAATGCCTGACGCTTGACAGAATCTGCCCCGCCCTGAAACCTGTTTGCAGGGTATTTGGGGAAACAAGATGTTTTGCACGACTTTTCGGATCGCGGCTGCGGGTATTCTGGCCGCATCGGCCGTGGCGGCCAAGGACAGAACCGAACTTTCCGCATCGGGGTTCACGATCTGGGCGCCCTCGGCGATCTCGTGCAAATCCCCACCCGAATTCACGCTCGAGGGGCCGGCGGTGGTGCTGTTTTCCGACGACCGCAAGGCGGTGGTCGATCTGGTGGCACGCATGGCCGGGGGCTTGGGCAAAAGCTGTCCCGATATCGACGCGCTGACGGTAAAGGGCAGCTTTCGCGGCATCGATTTCAGCTTCGACGTGACGCGCGACCGGGACTGGCGCCTGGATCCCGCGACCCCGGCGCCCAAATCCGCCGATACGCCGGTTGCCGCCGTGACCGAACCCGCCGTTGCCCCGCAGCCTGTCGCGGCCAAGACGGCCCCCGCCAAGACCGCCGAAGCCGCGGCGCCCGCCAAACCGGCCGAGCCCGTGGTGCCAGAGCGCCCCAAGGTCGCCCCGGGCCTGAGTTTCGAACAATTCACGCCGCTCTTTGGCTCGGTCGCATCGGTGCGCGGGCATTTCGCGCTTGGCAATGACCGGATCTGGCAGCGGGTGCTGGCCGCCCGGGCCTATGCCGAGCGGCCGCAGATGCTGAACGACGACCAGATGGCGATGGCGCTGGTCGAACAGATGCTGACACCTGCCGAACATCAGCAGCTGATGGGCCCCTATGCGGGCAAGCACCTGTCGCAGCTTTCGGTGTTTGAACGCCGCGATCTGGCCAACCGCATCCGCACCCAGCTGAAACCGGGGCTGGATCAGCGGCGCCAGACCGGGCCGATCAAGGTCTATCATTCGGTGCCGGTCCAGCTGGGCGAATACAGCTTTGAAACCGGGGCGTTTCCGCTGAATGCCAGTGGGCTGCGCAACCATCCCGGCGCCCAGTGGAACGCGGTGTCGCTGCGCAATGCCTTCGATTCGATCGTCCTGCCGTCCGAGCTGAAGACCAGCGTCGAACAGGCCCGGCAGCTGGACGCCTATCTGCGCAGCCGCAACGACACACGGCTCTACATGGCGGTCTTCGCCGAGATCGACCCCGAGCTGCCGCCGTCGATCAAGCAAAGCTATGGCAACAGCCGCCCGGGCATGCACACCCAATTGGTGCAGATCGCGCTTTTTGCCGATCAGGGGCTCAGCCAGGTGCTGTATGATTTCACCCCGGTCCTGAAGGCGCGCCAGCAACAGGCGGACAAGGCCGCGCTTTACCTGGGTCAGCCGATATCGGGCGGCGAGGATTTCGTGCGCGCCGTCAACGCAATCAATGGCAACGAGGCCGCCGCCAAGGCGCTGGCCGATGCCTATGCCCTGGGCCAGCCCAACCCCGACGCCCGCCGCGCCGAGGCCTTCGCCGCGCTGGGCGAAACCAAGGGGCCGCGGATGATGAGCTTTCGCGGCACGCTGCGCATCGGCACCTATGATCCCGTGCGCAAGGTGATGCCGCTGCAGGGACTGAACGCACAATACCAGCAATTCGACGCGCTTCAGCTGGGCTTCAACATGCGCAACACGTTCTTTCCGAACCTGACCGAACTGAAGATGACCCCGGCCGAGGCCGCGCAATTCACCCAGGCCGCGCAGAACAACGGTAATTTCGAGTTCCGCCTGTCGGCCGAAATGGTGGCCGGAAATTTCCAGAACGTGAACCAGAACTATCTGGAACTGATCGCCACCCACCGCCCGGTGCGCATCCAGGTGTTCTCGGGTCGCAACGGCGAGGCCGCGGCAGAGCGCACGATTTTGCTGGATGCCGAATTGCCCAGTGCCGACGCGGCCGTGCCCTCGCTGATCGACGCGCTGCGGCTCGACAAATAAACGGGCCGACAATCGGCCAATTTCGCTCTTGTTTTCGCCGCACGGGGCCGATACACGGGTCGGCGGAGACGTGGCCGAGTGGTCGAAGGCGCTCCCCTGCTAAGGGAGTAGGCGGGAAACCGTCTCGAGGGTTCGAATCCCTTCGTCTCCGCCACCCACCCCAAAGACCCGCGTCCATAAGCCGCATCAACCCGGGTAGGGTGCGATGCGCTAGTGGCGCAGGGCCTCGATCGGGTCCAGACGGGCCGCGGCGCGGGCGGGGAAATAGCCGAAGACGATGCCCACCACCGCCGAAAACCCGAAGGCCAGCGCGATGGTGCCCGGATCGGGGATGAAGGGCACGTTCAGCATCGATGAGCCGATGGCCCCCATCGCCAGCCCCAGGGCAATGCCGATCACGCCGCCCAGGGCCGACAGGACAATCGCCTCGACCAAAAATTGCAGCAGCACCTGGCTGGCCTGTGCGCCCACCGCCATGCGGATGCCGATTTCACGGGTGCGTTCGGTGACCGACACCAGCATGATGTTCATGATCCCGATCCCGCCCACCAGCAGGCTGACCGCCGCCACCGCCGACAGCAGCCCGGTCAGAACCGACGTGACGCTGCCCAGCATGTTGGCCAGCTGTTCGGTGTCGCGGATCGAGAAATCGTCGTCATCGCCGGGTTGGATGCGGCGGATCTCGCGCATCAGGTTGGTCAGGTCGTCGATGGCCCGGTCAGTGGAATAGCCGTCGCGCACCGACAGCGTGATCGACGAGACATCGGTCGATCCCGCGATCCGGCGGGCAAAGGTCTTGAACGGCATGATGACGGTGTCGTCCTGATCCTGGCCGAAGGTGTTCGCCCCCTTGGCCTCGAGCAGCCCGACGACGGTACAGTTCAGGTTGTCGATCCGGATCTTGCGGCCGATGGGATCGGCGCTGCCCATCAGCTCCTCGCGCACGGTCTGGCCGATGATGCAGGCGGTCTTGCCGCTTTCCTCCGAGCTCGAGAACAGCCGCCCGGCGCTCAGCGCCCAGTCCTTGGCCTCGAAATAGCCGTTCTGGGTGCCGGTGACGGTGGTCTGGTAATTCTCGCCCTCGAACACGGCGACAATGGTTTGCGAACCGGTGGGCACCGCGACCGAGATGGCGCCGATCTGATCCAGGATGCGGTCGATATCGTCCAGGTCAAAGGGCCGCGCCGCGCCGCCCTGATCGCTGCCCGGTCCCATCCGGTCCTGACCGGGCCGCAATGTCAGCAGGTTCGCGCCCAGGCTTTCGACATCGGTCGTCACCTGCGCCGACGAACCGTTGCCAACCGTTACCATCGCAATCACCGCGGCCACGCCGATCACCACGCCCAGGATGGTCAGAAAGCTGCGCATCGGGTTGCGCAGGATCGACTGCACCGCCAGTTTGATGGTTTCCCAAAGCATCACGCCGCCCTTTCGATTGCCTTGTCGGATTCGACCTTGCCGTCGACCATCCAGATCAGGCGCGAGCCAAAGGCCGCCATGTCATCCTCGTGCGTGACCATCACGATGGTGATCCCCTCGGCGCGGTTCAGCTCGACCATCAGCTCCATGATCTCGACCGAACGCTTGGTGTCCAGGTTGCCGGTCGGCTCGTCGGCCAGGATGACCTCGGGGTCGCCTACAAGCGCCCGCGCGATGGCCACGCGCTGTTGCTGACCACCCGACAGGGCGGACGGGTCGTGATGCGCGCGGGCGGCCAGGCCGACCTTGTCCAGCGCCGCCAGCGCCCGCGCCTCGCGCTCGTCCCGGCCCATACCCTTATAGATCAGCGGCAGCTCGACATTCTGCAGCGCCGTGGTTCGCGGCAGCAGGTTGTAGCCCTGGAAGATGAAGCCCAGATAGTGCCGCCGCAGCAGCGCCCGTTGGTCCCGGTCCAGCCCGGCGACCTCGACCCCGTTGAACAGGTATTGGCCGGATGTGGGGCTGTCCAGGCAGCCCAGGACATTCATTGTCGTCGATTTGCCCGACCCCGACGGCCCCATGATCGAAACGAACTCGCCACGATGGATGTCGAAGGACACACCGTCCAGCGCGCGCAGCTCGGCCTCGCCCTTGCCATAGACCCGGGTGATGTCGGTCAGGCGAACGATGGGGCCGTTACTGTCCATCGGTCTGATCCGTGATCACCAGGTCGCCCTCGGCCAGTTCGGTCGTCACGATCGCCGTCACCGAACCGTCGGTTTCCCCCACCTGCACGTCGATCGCCACCGGCACCCCGCCGCGCAGCACATGAACCGTGCTTTGCACCGTTTCGGTCGCGACCGTCCGCTGACCGCCCCCGGGCCGGCCCGGCATGATCATCCCGACAAGCCCGCTGCGGGATCCGCTCTGGGTCGTTTCGGCCTCTTGCGTCGCGGGGGCATAGCGCAGCGCGGCATTGGGCACCACCAGCGCATCTTGCACCGCGGCGACCACGATATCGGCCGATGCCGTCATGCCCGGCCGCAAGGACAGGTCCGAGTTGTCGACGCTCAGGATCGCCTTGTAGCTGACGACGCCATCGACGGTCTCGCTGGCGAAACGCACCTGGAAGATATCCGCCGGAAAGCTGCGCTCGTCATAGGCATCGACGGTGAATGTGGCGTTCTGGCCCACGGCGACCTTGCCGATATCGGCCTCGTCGACATAGACCTGCAGCTCCATCCGCGTCAGATCCTCGGCCACGGTAAACAGCGTCGGCGCCGAAAGCGAGGCGGCGACGATCTGCCCCGGCTCGACCGCACGGTCCAGCACGACACCGTCCACCGGGCTGCAGATGCAGGATTTTTCCAGATCGACCTTGACGTATTCCAGGTTCGCCTCGGCCACCCGCTGCGACGCCTGCGCCGCCTTCAGCTCGGCCGCGGCGCGGACATAGGCGGCCTCTTGCGCGATGAAGGTGGTCTCGGATTCCACGCCCCGCGCCTTCAACTCCAATCCGCGCTCGTAAAGCTCCTGCGCCTCCTGCAACGAGGCTTCGGCCATCGCCACGCCGGCAATCGCATTCTCGACCGAGGCCTGCTTGACCGCGCGTTCGGCTTCCAGCTTCGTGGTGTCCAGACGCGCCAGCACCGTGCCGACCGCGACCTCGTCATTGAAATCGACCAGAACGTCGTCGATGGTCCCCGAAAGCTCGGACGAGATGTCGAACATGTCCGTGGGCTCGATCGACCCCACGGCCGAGACCGTGACATCGAACGACGCCCGCTCGACCGGGCGTGTCACATATTGTGTGCCAGCCGCGCCGTCATCCTGCATCCAGAACCAGACCGCGCCGGCCACCACAACGGCAAGCCCCCCGGCAATCGCCAGCCACGGCACCCGCCGCTTTCGGCCCAGACCGATGGTTGTGGAAATGTCTTTGTCGTCGGAACCCATCTGCTTACCCTCACATCCGGCACGATTGGCCTTTGCATCCCTAACGGCAAAGTTGTGAGGTTCCGTCGCGAAAAATCGCCAGGACGCGGTTACACCACCAAAACGCGGCGTTTCGCCACAAGAGCGGCGCGCGTCGCGGTCGGCTGGGGAAAGCCCCGAGCCCAAGGCGCGGGGCTGCGATGTTAGGGGGGGATAATGGCGGAGAGACAGGGATTCGAACCCTGGGTGGGCTTGCACCCACAACGGTTTTCGAGACCGCCCCGTTCGACCACTCCGGCACCTCTCCGCACGTGTAGTCCGTGAGCGGCTGATTTAAGGGCAAGCGCCAAACAGCGCAACCGGTTTTTCGCCGAGATCGGAAATCTCTTTCGCAGAGGCCGTGCAACGGGTTGGCAGCGGCGCGTGCTGTGCTTAGATTTCGGGGGTATTTTCATGGGACACCGATATGGCGCGCGCTTTTCTTCTGATCATCCTTCTGCTTTTCCCGTTGCGTCTTGCGGCGCAATCGGATGCCCAGTTCGACCGCCTGTACCAGGCGCTGCACATGGCGGACCTGCTGGACATCATGCGCGAAGAGGGGATGAGCTATGGCGACGAGATCCAGGGCGAGATGTTCCCCGAACGCGGCGGCGACCGCTGGGCGGCGATGGTGGCGCGGATCTACAGCACCGAGCGGATGGACGAAATCATGCAGGACGGCATGCGCGCCGCGTTGGCCGATGTCGATCTGGCGCCGCTGGTGGCCTATTACTCGGACGGTCCGGGCGCGCGGGTGACCGATCTGGAAGTGTCCGCGCGGCGGGCGCTGCTGGAGCCGGGCGCCGAGGAGGCCAGCTTGGAAAAGCTGCAGGAACTGCGCGACGATGCCGATCCGCGTCTGGATCTGGTGGGGCAGTTCATCGATGCCAACGATCTGGTGGACCTGAACCTGTCGGGGGCGCTGAACTCCAACTATGAATTCTATATCGGCCTGACCGATGGCGGCGCGTTCCCGTTCGAGATGACCGAGGATCAGATCCTGGCCGATGTCTGGTCGCAGGAGGCCGAGATCGAGGCCGAGACCCAGGATTGGCTCTATTCCTATCTGGCGCTGGCGTATAAGCCGCTGTCGGATGCCGAACTGACCGACTATATCGACATGTCGGAAACGCCCGAGGGCCAGGCGCTGAACCGGGCGCTGTTTTCGGCATTCGACGTATTGTATCGCCGGATCTCGCGCGAGCTTGGATTGGCCGCGGCCAAGATGATCGTGGGCGAGGATATCTGAGCCCCCGGGTCCCGGCGCGGGGTGCGCGCCGGGACGGGAGCAGGCTCAGAAGCTTTTCTGCCAGCCATGGGCGGCAAAGATCGCCACGCCCGCATCGCTGTCCAGATACGCCAGAAACGCCGCCAGATCGGGGTTTTCGGCCCCTTTCTGCGTCGTGACGATCGAGGTGTCGCGATAGACCGCCAGATCGGGTTCGACCGCAACCATGTCGGCGATATCGGGGTTGTCGATCTGCCAGTGGTTCCAGATCAGCCAGGCCTGAAAGCTGTCATCTTCGGTCCACAGCTTGCGCGCCGCGCCGCTGTTGGGCGCCAGATGGTCGATGCTGCCGCGAAAGGCGGCCATGTCGGCGATGTTGCGGGTGCGGCCGACCATGTCCTCCCACAGGCCGACCTGGCCCGCGCCATCGACCACCATGAATTTCAGGTCACGCTCGATCAGGTCGCGCAGGCCGCTGATGCCGTCGGGATTGCCCTTGCGCACCAGAATGGCCGAGGGGCGCAGGAACAGCGGCGTGATTGTCTCGGGCAGGGTGGCGCCATGGGCCACGACGAAATCGTCCATCATGTTCTGCGAGCCGGTAAAGATCGCGTCGGCCTGCATCTGCGCGTCGGACATCCACTTGCCCGCCGGGCCGGCGGTGACGCTGACGGGGATGCCGGTTTCGGCGGTGAATGCGGCGGCGGCCTCTTTCATCGCGGGGGCGGGACCGCCGGGGCCGAACAGCGCCAGATCGGCGGCGGCAGGGCTGGCGGCGGCCAGCAGGAACGCGCCGATGGCCAGCGCGGGTGCGAAACGGGGGGAATGGGGCATGGATCTTGTCCTGAGGGGGGTAAGGGGTTGCAAAAGGGATTGCTTCGGACCCGGTGGCCCGGGACCGAAGCGGATTGAGGAGCATTGAGCGCGGGCAGAGCGATCGCGCCCGCACAGGGGGATCAACGCCAAGGGGGCGGGGATAATCCTGTCGGTCACGGCAATGTGAGCGGCGGGCGCGGCGGCTATTCAGGGTTGACTTGCGGGCGATCTTTCGGGATATAGCGGCCTCTGCACCGGGTTTGTCCGGTGTGGATTCGTGAAATGACGCCCTGAACGGGGCGCGCTGTCCGATGGCGCAGATGCATCCAACACCGCACCGGCGGGGCCACAGGACGCGGATAGACAAAGGAAAGACCCGATGTTTGCGGTCCTGAAAACAGGCGGCAAGCAGTACAAAGTGCAAAGCGGCGATGTACTGCGTGTCGAAAAGCTGGCTGCCGAAGCTGGCGACAAGGTCCAATTCAACGATATTCTGATGGTGGGTGACCAGATCGGCACGCCGACCATCGAAGGCGCGGCCGTGCAGGCCGAGGTGATCGAACAGATCAAGGGCGCGAAGACCATCACCTTCGTCAAGCGCCGCCGGAAGCACAGCTCGAAGCGCACCCGTGGCCATCGCCAGCAACTGACGCTGCTGCGCATCACCGACATCCTGGAAAAGGGTGCTGACAAGTCGGGCGTGAAGGCCGCCGTTGGTGCCGCATCGGCCGTGGCCGTTGCCGCCGCGGCCCCGGCACCCAAGGCAGCGCCGAAGAAGGCCGCCCCGAAGAAAGCCGAAGCCAAGGCCGAATCGCCCAAGGCGGATGCTGGCGCGGACGACCTGAAGAAACTGTCGGGCGTGGGCCCGGCGCTGGAAAAGAAACTGGTGGCTGCTGGCGTGACCACGTTCGCACAGATCGCTGCCTGGACCGAAGCCGATATCGCCGAGTTCGACGAGAAACTGTCGTTCAAAGGCCGGATCGAGCGTGAGGGCTGGGTGGATCAGGCCAAAGAGCTGGCCAAAGGCTAAGGAGAGACTGGAATGGCACACAAGAAAGCAGGCGGTTCATCCCGTAACGGCCGCGACTCAGCCGGTCGCCGCCTTGGTGTAAAGAAATTCGGCGGCCAGGCCGTCATCCCCGGCAACATCATCGTGCGTCAGCGCGGCAATAAGTGGTGGCCGGGTGAAGGCGTGGGCCAGGGCAAGGATCACACCATCTTCGCAACCGTCGAAGGCGCGGTGACCTTCCACAAGGGCCTGAAAGGCCGCACCTTTATTTCGGTTCTCCCGGTGGCGGAGGCCGCTGAGTAAGCCGAGACCCGCGAAAAAGAAATATCAGGGGGGATCGGCGCAAGCCGGTCCCCCTTCTTTTGTTTAAGTCAGTCAAACGCATGTTGCAGAACCAGACGATCCTGACGGGGACGCCCCCGATGCCCGATACCGGCCACCGGTCCGGTTTCACCGTCGCCTGTATCGGTCTGGCGTCCGCTGCCCTGTGCTGGCTGAGTTTGAAGATGGCCGGGATGCGCATGGCGTCGTCCGGCCCGCCGCCCGGATCGCTGGCCTCGATCGGCTCGCACCCCCAGGCGGCGCTGAGCCTGCACCAGGGAGGGGTGCAGGCGCTGGCGAACCTGCATCTCTTGCAAGGGGTGGTGGTGATCGCCATTTCACTTGGGCTTGGCAAGGCCGCGCGTGCCGGATTTCGGCATCTTGCGTCCGCCCGGCGTCAGCGCGCCGTGCCCGTGCCGTGTGTCCCCCGGGGCGCGCGATTGTTTTCGGAGGAGGGAAGGCATGATTATTGAAGCGATTGTGAACCAGCCGACCATCGCGGCGGAACGGTTCGGGCTGCGGCCCGTGCGGAAATCGGACGAAGGGCTGCTCAGGATGTATGCCGGGGACGAACGTGTCGCCCGCAATACCAGCTCGATCCCGCACCCGCTGCCGCCCGGCGCGGCCGAGGCGTTCATCGCCCGGTCAGTGTCCGATGATCGGGACGAGGATGTCTGGATCATGGACGGCTCTGCCGGCGGGATGGGCGAGCTTCTGGGGGTGATCTCGCTCAAGCGGTTGGATCGCGACCAGTCCGAGATCGGCTATTGGGTCGCGCCCGCGCTTTGGAACAGCGGCATCGCGTCCGAGGCAGTGGGCGCCCTGCTGAAGGCCAACCCGCTGGACAACAAGACCGTCTTTGCCAAGGTGTTTCAGGACAACCCCGGTTCGGCCCGTGTGCTGACCAATGCCGGCTTCGAATACCTGGGCGATGCCGAGGTCTTCAGCGTGGCCCGCAACGCCAATGTCGCCACCTGGACCTATCTGAAGAAGCTGAGCTGATCCGATGGGCGCGGTGGAACCTTTGACCATAAGAACACCGCGCCTCATCCTCAGACAGATGCGGCGCGACGATGCGGCGGCGCTCTGTCGGATCGTGACGCGGCCCGATGTGGGGCGGATGCTGTTCCTGTTTCCGCCCGACTGGACCGTGGACGCGGCGCAAGACTTCATCCTGGACTGGCAGTTTCGCGGCACGCCGCGTCTGCGGCTGGGCATCTGCGATGCCAGCGACCGGCTGCTGGGCAGCGTCGGTGCGGTGCTGCGCGATGGCCGGATCGAGGTCTTCTATTTCCTGGACCCCGCGGCGGCGGGCCAGGGTTATGCGACCGAGGCGATGCAGGCCTTCATCGGGTTTCTGTTCGACCGTTTCGGCCATGATACCATCCATGCCGATGTCTTCATCGACAACCCGGGCTCCGAACGGGTGCTGCGCAAGCTCGGCTTCACCTTCGACGGTCAGGGCACGGGCACATCGGCGGCAAGGCTTGAGCCTTTCCCCGTTTCGCTCTATCGCCTGACGCAACAGCAATTCAAGGCGGCAACCACATGAAATTCCTCGATCTGGCCAAGGTCTATATCCGTTCGGGTGCGGGCGGAAATGGCTGCATCAGCTTCCGCCGCGAGAAATACATCGAATATGGCGGCCCCGATGGCGGCGATGGCGGGCGCGGCGGCGATGTGATCGCCGAGGCGGTCGACGGGCTGAACACGCTGATCGATTTCCGCTATCAGCAGCACTTCTTTGCCAAGAACGGCCAGTCCGGCATGGGCCAGCAGCGCACCGGTGCGGGCGGCGACGACATCATCCTGCAAGTGCCCGTGGGCACCGAGATCCTGGACGAGGATGAAGAAACCCTGATCGCCGATCTGACCGAACTGGGCCAGCGCGTGGTGCTGGCCAAGGGCGGCAATGGCGGTTTCGGCAACCTGCATTTCAAGACCTCGACCAACCAGGCGCCGCGCCGGTCCAACCCCGGCCAGCCGGGGGTCGAACGCACCATCTGGTTGCGGCTGAAGCTGATCGCCGACGCGGGGCTTTTGGGGCTGCCCAATGCGGGCAAGTCGACCTTTCTGGCGGCCACGTCGAACGCCCGGCCCAAGATCGCGGATTATCCCTTTACCACGCTGCACCCGAACTTGGGGGTCGTGGGCGTGGACGGCGCGGAATTCGTCATGGCCGATATTCCGGGCCTGATCGCGGGCGCGCATGAAGGGCGCGGCATCGGCGACCGGTTCCTGGGCCATGTGGAACGCTGCGCGGTGCTGCTGCATTTGGTCGACGCGACCTCGGACGATGTGGCGGGCGACTATCAGACCATCATCGACGAGCTCGAGGCTTACGGCGGCCATCTGGCCGACAAGCCGCGCATCACCGCGCTGAACAAGATCGACGCGCTGGACGATGACGAACGGGCCGAGAAGAAGGCCGAACTTGAACAGGCCGTGGGTCACCCCGTCCTGATGATGTCGGGCGTCAGCCGCGAGGGGCTGACCGAGGTGCTGCGCGCCGTGCGTGGCGAGATCCAGGACGACCGGCTGCGACAAAAGGCGGCCGGCGAGGAGCCCGCGCCTTGGCAACCCTGACCGACGCAAAACGGATCGTCGTCAAGATCGGCTCGGCCCTGCTGGTGGACCGTCAGACCGGTGCGCTACGCGCCGACTGGCTGCATGCCTTGGCTCAGGATCTGGCCTGGCTGCGCGGGCTGGGCGCCGATGTGATCGTGGTCTCGTCCGGCTCCATCGCGCTGGGGCGCGGGGTGCTGGGCCTGCCCGCCGGGACATTGGCGCTGGAACACAGCCAGGCGGCGGCGGCCTCGGGGCAGATCAAGCTGGCCCGTGCCTATGAAGAGGTGCTGGCCCCGCATGGCATCCACACCGCTCAGATCCTGCTGACGCTCGAAGACAGCCAGGACCGCCGCCGCTACCTGAACACACGCGCCACGCTGCACACGCTGCTGTCGCTGGGCGTGATCCCCATCGTGAATGAAAACGACACCATCGCCACGGATGAAATCCGCTTTGGTGACAATGACCGGCTGGCCGCGCAGGTGGCTGTCACCGTGGGCGCCGACCGGCTGGTGCTCCTGTCGGATGTCGACGGGTTCTATTCCGGCAACCCCACCACCGACCCCGCCGCCACGCGGTTCGACACCATCACCGAAATCACCCCGGGGATCGAGGCGATGGCAGGCGACGCCGGATCGGGCCTGTCCAAGGGCGGGATGAAGACCAAGCTGATGGCCGCCCGCACCGCCACCGCAGCGGGCTGCGCCATGGCAATCACCGATGGCTTCGCCCTGCGGCCGCTTTCGGCGCTGGAAAACGGGGCGAACTGCACCTGGTTCCTGCCGCGCGAGGATCCGCAAGCCGCCCGCAAACGCTGGATCGCGGCGATGAAACCGCGCGGCACGATCACCGTCGATGCCGGCGCCGAAGGCGCGCTGAAACGCGGCAAGTCGCTGCTGCCCGCGGGCGTGACACAGGTCACGGGCCGGTTCGGACGCGGCGATCCGGTGACGATTTGCTCGCCCACGGGCGCGCCGCTGGGCGCGGGGCTCTGCCGCTATACCGCGCAAGAGGCCGCCCGGATCGCCGGGCACCAGTCCGGCGATATCGAACGCGTTCTTGGCTATCCCGGCCGCGCCGCGCTGATCCACCGCGATGATATGGTGCTCTAGCCGCTTCTTCTTGGTATAAATACTCAAACAGGCGCCCCGCGCGCCGCAAGGACGGACGATTGTGATGAAGGACCACGCCGAAAACATCCCCGAACTGATGGCTGATCTGGGCGCGCGGGCGAAAGCCGCCGCCGCCGAGCTGGCCTTCGCCCCGGCGGATGTCAAACGCGCGGCGCTGGAAGCCGCGGCCGATGCGGTCTGGGCGCGGCGCGACGAGATCATCGCCGCCAATGCGCAGGATATGGAGTATGGCCGGGCCAAGGGCCTGACACCCGCCATGCTGGACCGGCTGCTGCTGGACGAGGCGCGGATCCAGGGGATCTGCGACGGGCTGCGCAGCGTGGCCGCTCAGGACGATCCGGTGGGGCAGGTCATCACCGAATGGGACCGCCCCTCGGGCCTGCATATCCGTCGGGTGCGCACGCCCTTGGGCGTGGTGGGGGTGATCTATGAAAGCCGCCCCAACGTGACCGCCGATGCCGGCGCGCTTTGCCTGAAAGCGGGCAATGCGGTGATCCTGCGCGGCGGCTCGGAAAGCTTCCACAGCTCGGGCGCGATCCATGCCTGTCTGGTCGAGGGGCTGCGCCAGGCGGGCCTGCCCGAGGATGCGATCCAGCGCGTGCCCACCCGCGACCGCGCGGCGGTGCAGGAAATGCTGACCATGACCGACACGATTGACGTGATCGTGCCGCGTGGCGGCAAGGGGCTGGTGGGGCTGGTCCAGCGCGAGGCGCGGGTGCCGGTTTTCGCCCATCTTGAGGGGATCGTGCATATTTTCCTGGACAAGGCCGCGGACCCTGAAATCGCGCGCAAGGTAGTGATGAACGCCAAGACCCGGCGCACCGGCATTTGCGGTGCCGCCGAATGCCTGTTGATCCATCGCGACATCGCGGGCGGGCTGGGCCAGCAGGTGCTGGACGAGCTGATGGCGGCGGGCGTGACGGTACATGCGGGCGCGGGCCTGTCCGGCACCGTTGCGGCAACTGACGAGGATTGGGGGCGCGAATATCTGGACATGGATATCGCCGCGAAGATCGTCGATGACATCGACGGGGCCATCGCGCATATCCGGCAATTCGGATCGAACCACACCGATTGCGTGATCACCGCCGACGATGCGGTGGCCGAGCGGTTCTTTGCCCGGCTCGACAGCGCGATCCTGATGCGCAATGCCTCGACCCAGTTCGCCGATGGGGGCGAGTTCGGGATGGGCGCCGAGATCGGCATCGCCACCGGCAAGATGCATGCGCGCGGTCCGGTGGGCGCCGAGCAATTGACCAGCTTCAAGTATATCGTCGAAGCGGACGGGGCGGTGCGCCCCTGATCGGCATCGGGTGGGGGCGCTGCCCCCGTCGCCCGGTCGGGCGACTCCCCCGAGGTATTTGACCAAGATGAAAGCGGTCAGAAGCGGATTTCGATCGCGCTTTCCCCCAGCGACACCGACAGGGCGCGTCCGGCGCGGGCGGTGGCGGCGGGCAGCAGGGCGAATTGCACCTCGGCCGCGCTGAAATGGGCGTCCAGGACCGGCGAGGTGATGGATTGCCACAGCACCTCGTTCGCCGAAACCCGCGGGCCAGTGCCCGACAGGTGCCAGCGCGGCCCGTCCTGCGTGACGCTGATCGTGCCGCCCCGGGGCAGCGCGGTTTCCAGGCACAGCACCAACAGCAGCGCCAGTTTCGCGTCGGCGCGGTTCAGATCGTCGCCCAATGTCTGTTCCACCGCGATCCGCCCGCCGGTGAAGCTGTCGCGCAGGATCGAGGTCAGCTCGGTCCGGGCGATCTTTTGGGTGCGGTCGGCGGCACCGAAGGCCACGCGATAGAACCGCACGCGGGCATTGGCGTTGGCGACGCTTTGGTGGATCAGCGACAGTTCTTCGGATCCGGCCTGACCCGGTTGGGCCATGCCCAGCAGTTCCAGACCATTGCCGATGGCCCCCAGAGGGCTGATAAGGTCGTGACAGATTCGCGAGCCGACCAAAGCTGTCAGATCGGGGCCGGAAGTGCTCATGATGTGATGGATCCCTTGAAGAAATGGATGAAAGTCTTGAGTGACCTGAATGCAATGCTGGAGCCGGGCATGTTCGTGCGCCACCCGCGCGAGGCGGATTGGGGGCTGGGCCAGGTGCAATCGAACATCAACGGACGGATCACCGTCAATTTCGAACACCAGGGCAAGGTGGTGATCGACGGGGCGCAGGTTGAGCTCATACCGGTTTTCGACTCCTGAACAGATGCGCGGCTTCCCCATCCGTAGTGCGATCATCCTTAACGGGGGGTTAATACCCGTCAACCGGGCAGTGCAGTTGCAATTTGCCGCGCCGCTGCCTAGAAGCCTTCGAACGCATGGGGCGCAATCGGAACCGTTGTTTCGCAGATGATCGTCGAAGACAGGCAGTTTCAGGTCCGGCTGGCCGATGGAGAGGCCGACCTGCGGGCGGCGCAGAGGTTGCGCTATGAGGTGTTCGTGGCCGAACTGGGCGGCGATGGCCCGATGGTGGATCACGATGCCCGGATCGAGGCTGACGCCTTCGACGACCATTACGATCACCTGTTGCTGATCGATCCCGATGGCCCGCGGGAGTTGGACGGCGTTGTCGGCGTCTATCGCCTGTTGCCGGGCGACAAGGCCGCCGTGCTGGGCCGGTTCTATAGCGAGGATGAATACGATCTGAGCGTGCTGAAATCCGGCGGGCGCAAGCTGCTGGAGCTGGGCCGGTCGTGCCTGCATGCCGATTATCGCGGCGGCATGGCGATGCATCACATGTGGACCGGGCTGGCCGATTACGTTCTGGAACGCGGGATCGAGGTGCTGTTCGGCGTGGCCTCGTTCCACGGGACCGATCCGGTGGCGCTGGAACAGCCGCTGGCGTTTTTGCATCACAACCACCTGGCGCCGCCCGATCTGCGGGTGCGGGCGCTGGAGGCGCATTTCCAGCCGATGGACCTGATCCCCGCCGATGCGGTGGACCGCAAGGCGGCAATGCTGGCCACGCCCGCGTTGATCAAGGCCTATCTGCGGCTGGGCGGGTTCGTGGGCGAGGGGGCGTTTATCGACCATGCCTTCAACACCATCGACGTTTGCCTGGTAATGGATACCGCGCGGATGAATGCCAAATCGCGCGCCCGTTATACCGGGGGGCGGGCGGGGTGACCCAAGATTGGGAAGCGGCCCGGCCCGATCCCGTGCCGATCGGCGCGGCGGGCTGGCTGCGCGTGCTGTGGCGTGGCGGGCTGCTGGGAACACTGACCTTCGGCTGCCTGGCGCTATTGCTGCTGGTGCGGCTGATCGAACGGCCGCTGTTCGGCCTGCGCCGCCCGGTGACGCCGCATATCACGCAGTTTGTCTGTCGCAATGCGTTCCGCATCCTGCGCATGCCCTATCGGACGACGGGCGAGCTGATGCGCGGCCCAGGCGCAGTGGTGGCCAACCATGCCAGCTGGCTGGATATCTTTACCCTGAATGCGCGCAAGCGGATCTATTTCGTGTCCAAGGCCGAGGTCGCGGCCTGGCCCGGCATCGGCTGGCTGGCGCGCGCCACGGGCACGGTGTTCATCAACCGCGACCGGCGCGAGGCGCGGGCCCAGAAACAGCTGTTCGAGGATCGCCTGCATGCCGGTCACAAGCTGCTGTTCTTCCCCGAGGGGACATCGACCGACGGTATCCGGGTTCTGCCGTTCAAATCGACGCTGTTCGCGGCATTCTTTGCCGACGGCTTGCGGCAGGAAATGCAGGTGCAGCCGGTCACCGTGATCTATCGTGCGCCAGCGGGCGCGGATGCGCGGTTCTATGGCTGGTGGGGCGACATGGATTTCGGCAGCCACCTGCTCAAGGTGCTGGCCGCGCCGCGGCAGGGGGCGGTCGAGGTCGTCTATCATCCGCCCGTCGCGGTTGCGGACTTCCCGGAGCGCAAGGCGCTGGCGGCGCATTGCGAGGATGCGGTGCGGCGCGGGATGGATGCCGCGCGGCTTATCCCGTCAGAACCGCGCTGACCTTCAGCGCGCGGGTGGTCGAGCCGTCGACCTTGAGCTTGCCGGTCATGAAGGCGGTGACGGGGTTCTGCGTGCCCTCGGCAATCGCGCGGAACGTGTCCTCGCTCGCGGTCAGGGTGACATCGGCGGCATCGTCACCGGCGCGCGCGCCCTCTTCGGTCAGGATCAGGCTGCCCTCGCCCGGCAGGACCAGCTTGGCGCTGCCCCTGATCTGGCCACGGGCGCGGGGGTCCAGGAAATCGATCATGCGGGAAACGGCGTCTGACATGCGGGGCTCCTCCGGCTGGGTCCCTTTTGGCGTGGCGGATGCGGACCGTTGACGCAAGCCGGACGTGGCGGCACCGGCGCTCAGCCCATGGCCGCGATCAGCGCGCCAAGCGCCGCCGCCGGATCGTCGGCGCCCCAGATCTCGTCCCCGATGCCGAAGAAATCGGTGACCGGCGCCAGTTGCGCCACGCTTTCCACCGACAGCGCCCCTTCGGCGACCACCGGCACCTCGATCATCTCGGACCACCAGGCGAACAGCGCGGGTTCGGCCACCGCCCCATCGCCGAGCGCCGTGGCGCCCACCGGCCCGAAGCTGACATAATCCACCCCGGCCTCGCCCGCGTTCATCCCGTCATGGCGTGAGGCGCCGCAGAACGCCCCCACGATGGCATCGGCGCCCAGCTCCTTGCGGACCTTGCGGACCGAACGTGCGCCATCGGTCAGATGTACGCCGTCCAGCCCCAGCCGTTCCACAAGCTGCACATGTTCCTCGATCGCGATGGCGATGTCGCGGGCATGGGCCACGGCACGCAGCGCATCGGCGGCGCGCGACACGCGGTCCTCGTCCCGGCTGGCCATCGAAAGGCGCAGACAGGCGATCTCGTGCGCGTCCAGCACCCGCGCCAACCGATCGGGGAAGGACGACAATTCGAATTCCGGCGGGGTGATCAGGTAAATCTGCGGACGCTCGATCTCGGCCATTGCAGGGCTCTCCTTTCTGCGCTTCCCGCCCCTATAGCCGGGTTTTTTCCGCTTGACCATCGGCGGCGGTTGCGGCGCCGAACCCGACCGGCGCTTCATTGTTCACGAAATACTCCGGGGGAGTCGCCCAAGGGGCGACGGGGGCAGCGCCCCCGCCATGCTTGCCGATCCGCGCAGGTCCGCGTATCACCCGCGCAACGATCACAGCAAGGACATGCCGACGTGAGCGATCAGGACTGGACCGGCCCGCAACCCGCCTTCGTGCTGGTGCGCCCGCAGATGGGGGAAAATATCGGCGGTGCGGCGCGCGCGATGTGGAATTTCGGCCTGGACCGGATGCGCATCGTCGACCCGCGCGATGGCTGGCCGAACCAGAAGGCGGTCGCGATGGCCAGCGGCGCGGGCCGGCTGCTGGATGCGGCGGGACTTTTCGAGACGACGGGCGCGGCGCTGGCCGATTGCGATTACGTCTATGCCACGACCGCCCGGGCGCGCGGGCTGACGAAACCCGTGGTCAGCCCCGAACGCGCCATGGAACAGTCCCGCGCCATGATCGCCGAGGGGCGCAAGGTCGCGGTGCTGTTCGGCCCCGAACGGGCGGGGCTGGAAAACGACGATATCGCGCGGGCCAATGCGATCATCTCGGTCCCGGTGAACCCCGATTTCGCCTCGCTCAACCTGGCGCAATGCGTGTTGCTGACCGCCTATGAATGGCGGCGCCAGACGACCCAGGTTGTGCCCGAGGTGGTGGAGATGGCCAAGACCGAGTTTGCCAACGCGACCGAGATCGAGAAGCTGGGCGATCATTTCGAAGAGCGGCTGGACGTGGCGGGGTTCTTTTTCCCCCAGACCAAGGCCGAAGGGATGAAGCTGAACCTGCGCAACATGTGGAGCCGGATGCCCCTGACCCGGGCCGATGTGCAGATCCTGCACGGGATGCTGCGCCAGATGGTGCGCTGGAAGGAACGCGGGGATTAGGGGGCGCTGCCCCCGTCGCCCGACCGGGCGACTCCCCCGAGGTATTTGGGCCAAGATGAAGGGGGCGCGGCGCTTGGTCCGGGTTGACGCGCCGGGCAAACGTATCAGTATGTGCCGCGCCGTGGCGACCGGAAGGACAGACGCATGAGCCAGAAACGCAGTATTTTTGAAGAGGTCGGGGCCGAGAAAGCCCAAGTCCCGCCCACGCCGCAGGCGGGGGGGATCGACCGGGCGCGCCGGGGGGCGCGGGGGGCGATCCGTGTCTGGCTGATGGTGGTGTTTGCGCTGGTCGTCGCGATGATCCTGGTGGGCGGGTTGACCCGGCTGACCGATAGCGGTTTGTCGATCACCGAATGGAAGCCCGTGACCGGGGCGCTTCCGCCGCTGTCGGCGGCCGATTGGCAGGTGGAGTTCGATAAGTACAAGCAGATCCCGGAATACCAGTTGCAGAACCACCAGATGACGCTGGCAGAGTTCAAGTCGATCTATTGGTGGGAATGGGGTCATCGGCAGCTGGGCCGGGTGATCGGGCTGGTCTGGGCCGTCGGGTTCCTGTTTTTCTGGCTCACCAAGCGGATCCCGGTGGGCTGGACCGGGCGGCTTCTGGGGCTGGGCGTGCTGGGCGGTTTGCAGGGTGCGATCGGTTGGTGGATGGTCAGCTCGGGCCTGGGGGGCGAGATGCTGGATGTGGCATCTTACCGGCTGGCCACGCATCTGGGGCTGGCCTTTGCCATTCTGGGGCTGATCGCGTGGTACGTGTTCCTGTTGGCGCGGCCCGAGGCGGCGCTGATGCAGGCCCGGCGCGGGCGCGAGGCGAAGCTGTTTTCGATGTCGACCGGGGTGATGCATCTGGCGTTCCTGCAGATCCTGCTGGGGGCGTTGGTGGCCGGGATCGATGCCGGGCGGAACTATATCGACTGGCCGCTGATGGCGGGGGGCTTTCTGCCGCCCGAGCCGCTGGGGCTGAGCCCGCTTTGGCGCAACTTTTTCGAGAATGACGGGCTGGTGCAGTTCATGCATCGGATGGCGGGCTATCTGCTGTTCATCTTCGGGATCGTGACCTGGCGGCGGGCGCGCAAGAGCGGCAATCGCGCGACCAGGACGGCATTCGACTGGATGGCGGCGCTGCTGTTCGGGCAGGTGGTTCTGGGGATCGTGACGGTGATGAACTCGGCCCAATGGCATATCGCGATCACCCACCAGCTGGGTGCGGTGGTGCTGTGGGTGCTGATCCTGCGGGCGCGGTTCCTGGCGCAATATCCGATGGCGCAATCTGTACGGGGGGCGGCATGACTGCATTTGATGCGCTGATGGCTCATCAGCACGAGACCGAGGCGCTGGCCGAGATCTCGGGGCGGCTGGGCTGGGACCAGGAAACCATGATGCCGCGCGGTGCCGCCGATCAGCGGGCCGAGGAGATGGCCGCGCTGGAGGCGGTTCTGCACCGTCGCCGCACCGATCCGCGCTTGGCCGACTGGCTGGCGGCCATCGACGACGCGGGGCTGGACCCGGTGGCGCAGGCCAAACTGCGGCTGATCCGGCGCAGCCATGCGCGCAACACCAAGATCCCCGAGGCGCTGGCCAGCGCGTTGGCCCGCGTGACCAGCCGGGCGCAGGGCATCTGGGCCGAGGCGCGGGCCGAAGGCGACGTGGCGAAGTTCCTGCCGGTTCTGGCCGAGGTGCTGCGCCTGAAGCGCGAGGAGGCCGCCGCGCTGGCCGGGGATGGCGATCTTTATGACGCGCTGCTGGACGATTACGAGCCGGGCGCCAAGGCGGCCGATATTGCCGCGATCTTCGACCGGATGCGGCTGCGGCTGGTGGCCCTGCGCGAGCGGGTGATGGGCGCGGCGATGACCCCGCCCGCGTTGCAGGGCCATTTCCCCGAGGCCGCGCAGCTGGCACTGGCGCGCGAGGTCGCGGGGCGCTTCGGCTATGACTTCGCCCACGGGCGGATCGACAAGGCGGTGCATCCGTTCTCCAGCGGCTCGGCCGCGGATGTGCGGATCACCACGCGGGTGGATGAACGCGATCCACTGAATTGCCTGTATTCGACAATCCACGAGGTCGGGCATGGCTGTTACGAGCAGAATATCGACGCCGCCTATCGCCTGACGCCGCTGGGTCATGGCGTGTCGATGGGCGTGCATGAAAGCCAAAGCCGGATCTATGAAAACCAGCTGGGCCGCAGCCGCGCCTTTACCGGGTTCCTGTTCGACCGCATGGGCGATGTGTTCGGGGACGCGGGCGCGGCGGATGCCGATGCGTTCTATGCCGCGATCAACCGCGTGCATGCGGGCTTCATCCGGACCGAGGCCGACGAGGTGCATTACAACCTGCACATCATGATGCGCTTCGATCTGGAGCGCGCGCTAGTCGCGGGCGATTTGCAGGTCGCGGATCTGGAGGCGGCGTGGAACGACCGCTTTGCCCGCGATTTCGGCGCGGTGGTTGACCGGCCCGCGCATGGCGTGCTGCAGGATGTGCATTGGTCGGTGGGGCTTTTCGGCTATTTCCCGACCTATGCGCTGGGCAACCTTTATGCCGGGTGCCTGATGCAGGCGCTGCGCGGGGCGGTGCCGGATCTGGATGCGCAACTGGCGGCGGGCGATCTGGGCCCCGCGACGGGTTGGCTGCGGGACAACCTGCAAGTTCATGGCGGGCTTTACGAGCCGGTCGAGGTCATCACCCGCGCCTGTGGCTTTGCGCCGGACGAGGGGCCGCTGATGGATTACCTCGACGCGAAATTCGGGGCGCTTTACGGTCTTTGAACCGGGCCGGGGAGGGGACAGTGGAGCTGAAGATGGACGTGGGCGCGCTGGAGGCGTTTCTGGCGCGGGAATTTCCGCAGGTCAGCGATGATTTCGCCATCGAGGCCGTCGGCCCGATGACGTGCCGCATGCGGCTGAAAGTGGCGGATCGGCATTTGCGGCCGGGCGGCACCGTGTCGGGCCCGTCGATGTTTGCGCTGGCGGATGTGGCAATCTATCTGGCGATCCTGGCGATGATCGGGCCGCAGGCGCTGGCGGTGACCACCAATTGTGCCATCGATTTCATGCGCAAGCCCGCCGCCGATGCGGACCTGATCGCCGAGGCGCGGCTTTTGAAGCTGGGCCGCGTGCTGGCCGTTGGGGATGTGCTGATCCGCTCGGACGGGATGGAGGCGCCGGTGGCGCGCGCCTCGATGACCTATTCCGTGCCGCCGAAATGATCGGCGGCGGGGGGCTGTCTGCCCCCCGCACCCCCCGAGAGTATTTTGCCCAAGAAGAAGGGCGTTACGGGATCAGCCGTTCCACATAGCGCGGCAGGGCGAAGGCGCCCTGGTGAATTGCGGGTGTATAGTAATCGGTTTCGAACCCGGCAGCGGCGAAGCGCGATTGCAGCTCTGCCAGCGGGGTCTGGCGCGCGTCGCCATCGGTGCCCCAGCCAAAGGCCATCGGCCCGCCCGCATAGGTGGGGATCGTCGCCATGTAGCAGGTCGCATCCGAGAAGAGCGCCTGAAACGCGCGCATGGTGTTGGTCAGTTCGTCACCCTGCATGAAGGGCACGCCGTTCTGGGTGACCAGGATGCCGCCCGGGGTCAGGGCGCGTTTTGCGTGACCGTAGAACGTGTCGGTGAACAGGACCTCGCCCGGGCCGATCGGATCGGTGGAGTCGACGATGATCACGTCGAACCGGTCGGTGGTTTCGCGCATATAGAGCGCGCCGTCATTGATGACGAGGGTCAGGCGCGGGTCGTCGAAGGCGCCGTTCGACAGGGTGGGCAGGTATTCCTTGGAAAATGCCACCACGCCCGCGTCGATTTCCACCATGGTGATGTGTTCGACGGTGGGGTGGCGCAGCACCTCGCGCGCCATGCCGCCGTCGCCGCCGCCGATGATCAGCACGCGTTTGGCCGCCCCATGGGCCAGGATCGGCACATGGGTCAGCATCTCGTGATAGATGAAATTGTCGCCCTCGGTCGTCTGCACCACATCGTCCAGCGTCAGGACACGCCCGAACGTGCCGTTCTGGAACACTTTCAGGCGCTGATGGTCTGTTTCGCTGTCATAAAGCATCTCATCGATGCGCAGCGCCTGGGCATAGTCGGGATGCAGTTTCTCGCGGACCCAATCGGTCATGCGGCCACGCCCGCGTCGCTGACCACGCCTTCGCCGCGCAGCAGTTCGTTCACGCGCACATCGGCGGTGCCGAAGGCCTGTTTCAGCACATCGACCGCCAGCCAGGGCTTGGCATCGCCGCACATGAACACGTCGAACGCGCCGTAGCCGATTTCCGGCCAGGTGTGGACCGAGATATGGCTTTCGGCCAGCACGGCCACGCCGCTGACGCCCTGGGGCGAGAATTTATGCGTGTGGATGTGCAGCAGCGTCGCGCCGCAGACATCAACGCAGTCGCGGAACGCCTGCTGGATGCGGGCCTCGTCATCCAGACCGTGGCCATTCACGACCTCGATGATCAGATGCGTGCCGGCAAATACCGACCCATCGCGACGGATGAAGTGGTCTTCACGCTCATCGTCGAACAGATCGCGGGCAATAGCGGTGTCTTCGTTCGCGGCTTGCAGACCGCGGGCGGTGTCTTCCTCTTGGGCGCCTGTCTCCAGACCGATCCCCAGTTGGAAGAGGTTGGCGTCCGTCATGGCGCTCCCCTTCGTTCCAGTAGATTGAATCCAGTCGGTCCCTTAGCGCCCCCCCAGAAAGACATCCGAAGTTGGGATCGGTTCCGATCGTGCCGTGGCATCTAAGGGTGGGAGGTGACTCGCGCAAGTATTTTTCTGATGCAGCCGCAGAAAATCTGCAAAAGCTGTGGTTTTGGCCTGTGCCGGATCGTATTGGTACAATATGCGTGACAGGCGCGAATGTGTCGCCTGCATCGGGCGTAATTGTATGGGTTTAGTGGGGCGCCAAAAGGGACCGGGGCACATCACCCCGGCCCAGTATCATCCTAACAGGCGGGGATCAGCCTTGCCAGAATGGCCGGCGGGATTCCTTTAGGGCCTCGCCGGGTTCCAGACCAATGTCCTTCAGAAGATGGTCATCGAGATAACGCAATTCCTGTCGCGTCTTGCGGCGATCATGCCAGGTGGCGACGGTCTTCGCGCCCATTGCCACGATCTGGAAAAAGGTCACAGATTTGCGGCCTGCAAGGAAGTGCAGTTTCGAGGTGGACGGTGATTTGACCTGTGCCATCGGAGATCTCCCTTCGAAATGTATTGACACAATTTAGGAATTTGGTGTAATTGACTGATACAAATTCGGGTCATGTCAGTCTACGGGAATATTGTATTGGGTACAATTTGGGTGCCGGAGCTGCCGGACGGGCAGGGCAGCAAGTACAAGGCGCTGGCAGCGGCGACGCGGGCCGCCATTGCCGACGGGACGCTGACGGTCGGTCAGAAGCTGCCGCCGGTGCGCGATCTGGCGTGGGAGCTGAAGATCACGCCCGGCACCGTTGCGCGGGCCTATACGCTTCTGACCGATGAGGGCGTGCTTGAGGCCGCCGTGGGGCGGGGCACTTTCGTGGCCGAACTTGCGCCGGCCGGGGGCGCGGTGGTGCGTCCGGCGACGGTCTGGCGGGCCACAGCTGTCGAAAGCGAAGAGGTGAACCTTTATTCGCCGAACCTGCCCGATGCGGGGCAGGGGGCGCTGATCCAGGAGGTGATGATCCGCGTGGCGCAGGATCCGCCCTCGGGCTTTCTGAATTATCCCGCGCGGGCCAAGACGGTTGATGCGCGGCGCGCGATCATCGGCTGGCTGGGGCAAACGCCGCTGGGCAGTTATGACGAGAACCACATCGTCCTGAGCCATGGCGGGCAGAACGCGATCGCGCTGGTCCTGCAGGCGGTGCTGAGCGGGGCCGAGCCGGTGGTGCTGACCGAGGATCTGACCTATCCGGGGTTTCGGCGGGTGGCCGATCTGTTGCGGGCGCGCACCGTGTCGGTGCCGATGGACGCGCACGGGCTGATCCCCGAGGCGCTGGAGGCCGCCGCGCGCGAACACGGGGCGCAGGTCCTGTGTACGTCGCCCGAGGTGCATAACCCCACGGCGGGGTTCACCCCCCACGAACGGCGCCAGGAGCTGGCCGATGTCGCGCGGCGCTGCGACCTGCAGGTGATCGAGGATGACTGCTATCGCATGAGCGAGGCGCGCGCGCCCAGCTATCGGATGCTGCTGCCAGAGCGGGGGTGGTATGTCAGCTCAATCTCGAAAACCATCACGCCGGCCTTGCGGATGGGCTTTGCGATTGCCCCGGATGGCCGGCAATCGGCGCTGCGGCGCGCGGCCGAACACAGCTATTTCGGTCTGGCCACGCCGCTGGTCGACATGATGACCGCCATTCTGACCGACCCGCGCCTGCCGGGGATCACCGAAAAGGTCTGTGCGGGCATATCGGACTACATGCGGATGGCGGTGAACATTCTGGGCAGTTACGAGGTCACATGGCGCGCGGATGTGCCGTTCCTGTGGCTGACCCTGCCGCCGGGCTGGCGCGCCGGGGTATTCTGTCAGGCGGCCGAGGGCGCGGGCGTCAAGATCCGCCCTGCCGAAGAGTTCGCCGCGCGGGATGCACGGGCCCCGCATGCGGTGCGCCTGGCGATCAATGCCCAGGTCACGCCCGCCAGCTTCGAGGCCGCGATGGGGCGGCTGCGGGTGCTGTTGGACAATCCGCCAGAGCGGATCAGCGTCTGAGTCTTTGGGGTATTATGATACCTATTTTTCAAGCCATTGAAATTGCTTAATAATTGCGGAATAAACGTCGTTGACTGGGATTTCGGGCTGTATATAAACGCGCAATCGAATTCGGGCGGCGCGGCCGCCTCACTCTAATCTAAGGTCTAACGACGATGAAAACCTTCTCTGCAACGCCTGCAGACATCGACAAGAAGTGGATCCTGATCGACGCCGAAGGCGTGGTTCTGGGCCGTCTTGCCTCGATCGTCGCCATGCGCCTGCGTGGCAAACACAAAGCTTCGTTCACGCCGCACATGGATATGGGCGACAACGTGATCATCATCAACGCCGACAAGGTCCAGCTGACCGGCAAGAAGCGTGATGACAAGAACTATTACTGGCACACCGGCCATCCCGGCGGGATCAAGTCGCGCACCGCGCGTCAGATCATCGAAGGCGCCCACCCCGAACGTGTGGTGACCCAGGCCGTCAAGCGCATGCTGCCGGGCAACCGCCTGAGCCGCCAGCAGATGACCAACCTGCGCGTCTATGCCGGTGCCGAGCACCCGCATGAGGCCCAGAGCCCTGAAGTGCTGGACGTCAAGTCCATGAACAAGAAGAACACCCGGAGCTGACAATGGCTGAAGAAATCAAATCCCTCGACGAGCTGAACGCCGTCGCTGGCGGTGCCGAGGCCGTGGTCGCCGAGATCGCAGCCCCCCGCGAACCCGTTCGTGACGAGCTGGGCCGGTCCTATGCCACCGGCAAGCGGAAAGACGCGGTTGCCCGCGTGTGGATCAAGCCGGGCTCCGGAAAGGTCACCGTCAACGGCAAGGAAATGGACGCCTATTTCGCGCGCCCCGTGCTGCAGATGATCCTGCGCCAGCCCTTCACTGTGGCCGGTGTCGAAGATCAGTTCGACGTGAACGCCACCGTCAAGGGCGGCGGTCTGTCGGGCCAGGCCGGTGCGGTCAAGCACGGCATCTCGAAAGCGCTGCAGCTTTACGATCCGTCGCTGCGTGGTGCCCTGAAAGCCGCGGGCTTCCTGACCCGTGACGCCCGCGTCGTGGAACGCAAGAAGTTCGGCCGCCGCAAGGCCCGCCGCAGCTTCCAGTTCTCGAAGCGCTAAGGCATTCGCCATACCGATCTTGCGAAGGGCTGCCCGTTGGGCGGCCCTTTGTTTAGTTCGGGGTCAGTTCGTCAGCAGTCGTGCGCTTGGTTTCGAAATCACCATGCGCGCGGTTTTGCTATAGCGATGCGGCTTGACAAAAAGTTCCGGAAACAGGGCCATCAACTCGTCCCGCATCTGGTCGATCATTGCATCCAGTCCGGTTTCGCCGGGGAAGAAGCTTTCGCATGGTGCACCCTCGGCCAGGATGACCTGGTGCCGATCGAAAAGGATGTGGACATATGTGACCCAGCCCCCGTGAATGCGTGTGATCGTGTCGCCGTTGATCAACTGACACGCCGGGACAAGGATTTCGTCCTCGCCGAAAAGAAGCTGCGCTTTCCATCCGCCGATAAGGATGCGGTGCTGGGCGGAAACGCGCAAGGGTCGACTGTTTCCAACGGTGCCTGTGGAAAAATGCACCGGCGCCAGAGCACCCCTTGCCAGCACTCTTCTTTGGCCGACCCACCGTACGGGTTGCGGACCGCCGTCCACCGTATCAACCAGATCGCCGGGTGCCAGATCCCCGATGCGGCGAAGGCCTTGCGAGGTTTGGACACGGGTTTCGGCGCAGAAGCAGACGACTGGAGGAAATGAAAGCTCGAATCCACTGCCGGGGTTGGGGTTGCTGTTGCCTGTACCGTCTGCGGTGGCCCAGTTGTTGGTGTCGGAAATGGAATCGATCAGTGCCTGACGTGTAATTGGATCGGGAAGGCCCGCATCTGCGGTATATTCCATGTAGTCTTCGTCGCCATCAATGATGATTGCACCGTTCGATGTCGTCAGGCCGGTTCCGCTGAGGTTCGGGGTCTGATTGGCGTTTCCGTCTGCCTCGTTCGCGATGACGCCGATGAAGTTGGTTGGTGTGACGTCATCCCCAACCCGCGACCCCTGAAATGCCCAGAACATCTCATTCTGAGTAGCGATTTGATAGCCGCCCTGAATGTAATCGACACTGCCACCACTGTCGAAGGTGACCGTGTCGGCAACGGGGTCCATGTCGATGGTGACGACTGTGCCCACGGGAATTCCGGCGGCGGGCACAGTCCATTCGAATAACTGTTCGCTGCCGTTGAAGCTGGTGCCTGTCCACTCGTCGTCTGTGAAATAGATGACCTCGCCCGGTTGCAATGGGACAGTTGTCACAAACGCGATATCTTCGCTATCGGCATCCCAGCCGATGAACATCAGGTCACCGGGATTCAGTGGCATCGCGTTTCGTCAGCTCCGAATAAGTTTGGCCTGTCTTCCATGTCGTTCGCTCAAGATGTTCTAATGTATATTACGTTTGGGAAACTTCCTGGGGGGGGGAATTCACGTGGTTTGTTCCCGTTTCCATGTCTTTGTTTGTTGTGTGGCTTGAAAGCGTATGCGGCTCTTGCGAATGTTGCTGCAAAGGAAGACACCATGAAACTTGATCCCCTGATCCGAAAGATCACTCAGGCGCGCGGCGACAGTCCAGCCGATCTGGTGATGCGCGGGGGCGCGGTACAGGATCTGGTCACCGGTGCGCGGATCGCGGGCGATGTGGCGATCTGTGGGGACACGATTGTCGGCATTGGCGCGGACTATAACGGTACGCGAGTGGTGGATGTCAGCGGGCTGGTGCTGGTCCCGGGCTTCATCGACACGCATCTGCATGTCGAAAGCTCGCTGGTCACGCCATACGAGTTCGACCGTTGCGTCACCCCGCGCGGCATCACCACCGCGATCTGCGACCCGCACGAGATCGCAAATGTGATCGGTACCGACGGCATCGACTATTTCCTGAACGCGGCGGGGCATCTGGTGATGGATCTGCGGGTGCAGCTCAGCTCCTGCGTGCCGTCGACCGAGATGGAGACCGCCGGCGCCCGCATCGGGGCCGCCGAACTGGCTGCGCGCGCCGATCATCCGGCAGTGATCGGGCTGGCGGAGTTCATGAATTTCCCCGGCGTGATCCACCGCGACCCCGGTTGCATCGCGAAGCTGGCCGCGTTCGAAGGGCGCCATATCGACGGCCACGCGCCGCAGCTTTCGGGGCGTGACCTGAACGCCTATATCGCCGCGGGCATCCGGACCGAGCACGAGGCGACCACCGCCGAAGAGGCCACCGAAAAGCTGCAAAAGGGGATGCGCGTGCTGATCCGCGAGGGCTCGGTTTCCAAGGACCTGCACGCGCTGGCCCCAGCGCTGACCGACCGCACCGCGCCCTATATGTGCCTGTGCACCGACGACCGGAACCCGCTGGATATCGCCGAGCACGGGCATCTGGATTACATGATCCGCACGCTGATCGGGCTGGGTGTGCCCGAGCTGGCCGTCTATCGCGCCGCCAGCCTGTCCGCGGCTGAGGCGTTCGGGCTGAAGGATCGCGGCCAGATCGCGCCGGGCAAGCGGGCCGATATCGTGGCGCTGCCCGATCTGGCGGACTGCCGCGCGGCGCTGGTGATCGCGGGCGGGCAGGTGGTGGAGGACGCGGCCTTTGCCGCCCGTGACACCATCGCGCCGGTGGGGCGGCACAGCGTCAAGGCCCCGACCGTCACCGCCGACAGTTTCCGTACCACCGGCAACCGCGAGGCCACGGATGTGATCGGCATCCTGCCCGGCAAGATCATCACCGAACACCTGCACGAGACCATCCCGATCGCCGATGGCGACAAGCGCCCCGATCCCGCGCGCGACCTGATCAAGATCGCGGTGATCGAACGCCACGGGGTGAACGGCAATATCACCACCGGCTTCGTGCGGGGCTTCGGCCTGCAACACGGGGCGATTGCCGCGACGGTCGCCCATGATCACCACAATATCGTGGTGATCGGCGCCGATTACGCCGACATGGCGCGGGCCGCGACCCGCCTGGGCGAGATCGAGGGCGGCTTCGTCGTCGCCCGCGACGGCGCGGTGCTGGCCGAGCTGGCGCTGCCTGTGGGCGGGCTGATGAGCCTGCAACCGTTTGAAACCGTGCGCGACGACCTGATCGCCCTGCGCGCGGCGGCGACATCGCTGGGCGTGGTGCTGGAGGAACCGTTTCTGCAACTGGCCTTCACCGCGCTTCCGGTGATCCCGGCGCTGAAGATCACCGACCGGGGGCTGGTCGATGTGGTGAAGTTCGAGATCATTTGAGCTTGTGGGGCATGCATCCTGCGGTCGGCGTGGAGGGCTGATGTGAGCCCAATGTGAGCGATGCTGCACCGCGTGCGAATGTCGGCTAAGTTGCTTACAAGGACATACTATCGCCCAGAAACGACGATAGGGTCGCGACCTGAATTGAGTTTTTCCCGATTGGATATGCCAAGCTCCATGTCAAACGTCGAACACCGCTCCACAAAGAATACGGAACTCTATGAGTTTGGCGGGTTCGATATGGAGTGGAGCTATTACAGCGCTGCGGGAAGACAGGCCGCTTCCTGTCCAACATGCGACGTACGAACCAAAGTGTGGCAACGCCCGAGGAAAGCCCAAACCAAGAAGCTTCCTTACGATTTCAACGATACCAATGACGGAAAAGTCATAATCTCAGCGCGAGCCAAAGAGCATCTGGAGACATACTGGCCCGGCCAGATCAGGCTCCGCCAGATTTTCGAGAATGCATGGGAGGCGGAACCTGTGCGGGTGCTGGTTGTACAAAACCCCGACGATCTCATCTTGTACAGCACTGAATTCAAGGCTGGTGATAACACACCTTGTCCAGACTGTGGCTTCCACTGGAACCAGACATTCAAGGGCTGCCAATACCGTTTTGAAAACCCTGAAATCATCGCCGAGGATGGCATATTTCGGACAGACATAGAATTTGGCGGACCCTTTCGAGATCCATTATGGCTGGCGGGTCCAAAAGCGGCTTTCGCCATTTCAGCGCGGTTTCGCGAAGTTTGGCTCCGGCATTTCGAAAAAACAGAAAAAGCGACATGGCGGTTTCTGGTCAACGAGCCTTTTCGAGCGGATGCTGAGCCCGGAGCAAGCGAACCTACGTATCCAGAGTTTCTCGAATAGTAAAACGTGCCGTGCCGCATTCAAAGCCGACGATTGCCGTGGCCACCTGCATGTGCCCGGTGCGCGTTTCTGTGCAATAACGCACCCCACCCGCGTTTCTGTTGGGGTATATATATCTGACCGCGCACCTATCTTCTGGCACAACACAGGAGACACCGCATGAGCTGGAATCCCATCCTCGACCCGCAGACCCCGATCGGCGATCAGGTCGATCTGATCGATACGCTGATCCTCCCGCGCGCCCGCGATCTGGGCGGGTTCGAGGTGCGCCGCGCCTTGCCCGCGCCGAAGCGGCAGATGGTCGGACCGTTCATCTTCTTCGACCAGATGGGCCCGGCCGAGTTTCTGACCGGGCAGGGGATCGACGTGCGCCCGCATCCGCATATCGGCCTGTCCACGGTCACTTATCTTTATCAGGGCAAGCTGCACCACCGTGACAGCCTGGGCACCGATCAGTGGATCGAGCCGGGCGCGGTGAACTGGATGGTCGCGGGCCACGGCATCACTCATTCCGAACGCACCGATGGCGCGGCGCGGCAGGGGCCGATGTCGCTGTTCGGCATCCAGACCTGGGTCGCGCTGCCCGACGATGCCGAGGACGACCCCGCCGGGTTTCAGCACGCCGCCAAGGCCGATCTGCCGCTGCTACAGGCCGAGGGCAAATCGCTGCGCCTGATATTGGGCGAGGCCTATGGCGAACGCGCGCCGGTCAAGACGCATTCGCGGTTGTTCTATGCCGATGCACAGCTGGACCCCGGCGCGGCGATTCCCTTGCCCGACGATCACGAGGATCGGGGGATCTATGTCGTGGGCGGCGATGTGACCGTGGGCGGTGACCGGCTGGAAACCGGACAGATGGCGGTGTTCCGCCCCGGCGACGCGATCACCGTCACTGCGGGCGAACAGGGCGCACGGCTGATGTTGCTGGGCGGCGATACGCTGAACGGCCCGCGCTATATCTGGTGGAACTTCGTCGCCTCGTCCCGCGACCGGATCGATGCCGCGAAAGAGGCCTGGCGCGCGGGCGACTGGGCGCATGGCCGGTTCCAGTTGCCCCCGGGCGACGCGGCGGAATTCATCCCGCTGCCCGACTGAGGCCGCGCGCCGTGTGCAAAGGTTCAGATTCCGCGACAACAGCGCTTGACGCGCCTTGGCGGGGGGCATAATAACGCCCTCACGCCGGGTCCTGGACCGGGTGAAGCAGAGCGGTTGTAGCTCAGTTGGTTAGAGTACCGGCCTGTCACGCCGGGGGTCGCGGGTTCGAGCCCCGTCAACCGCGCCACTGCTTCCCCAGACCGATCCGATGCGCTGCGCGGTTGTAGCTCAGTTGGTTAGAGTACCGGCCTGTCACGCCGGGGGTCGCGGGTTCGAGCCCCGTCAACCGCGCCATTTTCCGAAGATCATGCAGAATGCCCGCCCCGGGGCCCTTAACCGTCCTTGCGGTCCAGCAATTCGGCGTCGGGATGGATCGGGCGATAGACCTCGACCCGGTCGCCGTCCTTGACGGGCTTGTCCAGCTTGGTCAGCGCGCCGAAGATGCCCACGCGGTTGACGGCCAGGTCGATCTCGGGGAACTGGTCCAGCAGGCCCGATTGTTCGATCACCTGTTGCACCGTGGCGCCGTCGGGCACCTCGATCCGGATCCAGAACTGCGCCGATTGCTTGGCAAAGGCGACACCCACATTCATTCCGGCACCTCCGTGGTTCGGGGCTGGCCCAGCACACCCGCGGCGGTAAAGACCTTGGGGTCATGCGGCTGCGGCGCGGTGCGGGTGGCCGCGTCGATGCGCCGGTCGATCAGCGATTTCAGTGCCAGCAGCAGACCCAGCGCGATGAACCCGCCCGGCGGCAGGATCAGCAGAAGAAACCCGCCGTAATCGGGGATCACCGTCATCTCCAGAAAGCCGAACCCATCCCCCAGAAGCACCGAGGCATTGGCAAAGAGCGTCCCGCTGCCGACGATTTCGCGCACCGCGCCCAGCGTGACCAGCGCCAGGGTAAAGCCGATGCCCATCATCAGCCCGTCGAACGTGGCCGCCAGCGGTGACCGGCGCGAGGCAAAGGCCTCGGCCCGGCCCAGGATCGCGCAGTTGGTGACAATCAGCGGGATGAACAGGCCCAGCACCTTATGCAGGTCGTGCAGCCAGGCGTTCAGCCCCATGTCCACCACCGTGACGATACAGGCGATGATCAGGACAAAGGCGGGGATGCGAATCTCGGGCGTGATGGCATTGCGCAGCAGCGACACGATCAGCCCCGATCCGACCAGCACCGCCAGCGTCGCCAGCCCCATGCCCAGCCCGTTCGTCGCCGTGCCGGTCACCGCCAGCAGCGGGCAGAGCGCCAGAAGCTGGCCAAAGACGATGTTGTTGTCCCACAGCCCGTTGCGTGCGATGCGGCCCAGATCCCCTGACATCAATCGTCCCCCTGTTGCAGTTGCCCCAGCGCATCCGCGTGCCGGGCGTGAAATTCCAGCCCGCGCCGCACCGCATCCACGACCGCGCGGGGCGTGATGGTCGCGCCCGAGAACTGGTCGAACACCCCGCCATCGCGCCGTACCTTCCAGTCGGCGGGTGCGGGTTGGGACAGCGACAGGCCCGTAAACCCCAGGATCCAGTCCGAGATCGCCACATCCACCTTGTCGCCCAGCCCCGGCGTTTCGGCATGGGACAGCACCCTGACCCCCAGCAGCGTGCCATCGGGCGCGACGCCCAGCAGAACCTCTACCGGGCCGGCATAGCCCGCCCCGGTCATCCGAAACGCCACCCCGGTGACGGTCCCGTTCGCGGTGGCCTGATAGACGGTCTTCGTGCCCTCGGCGCTGTCGTCGATCCGGCGGGTGCGGGTGGTCAGGTCATTGTCGTGCCGGTCGTCGGGGACCACCTGCGCCAGCGACGCGGTCAGATCCTCGGTCGCGCGGCGGGCGATGGGGGCGCGTGTCGCCTGATCGACCAGCGACAGGATCAGCGCGGTTGCCAGACAGAACAGCGCCAGCAACAGCCCGTGGCCCAGCGGCGCCTGGCGCAGCGCGGTCAGACGCGAGGGCGCCGGGGGGGACGCGGTGTCGTCGGTCATGGCGCGTCGCCCTCGTCGATCTTCAGCGGGCGGCCCCGGCGGTCCCGACCGAAGATGCGCGGGCGGGTATAGGTATCGATCAGCGGTGTGCAGGCATTCATCAGCAAAACGGCAAAGGCCACCCCCTCGGGGAAGGATCCCCAGGTGCGGATCACAACCACCAACAGCCCGATCCCCGCGCCATAGATCAACTGGCCCACACCGGATACCGGCGAGGTCACGTAATCGGTCGCGATGAAGAACGCACAGAACATCAGCGCGCCGGACGACAGATGCCAAAGCGGCGACGGAAACTGGCCCGGGTCGATCAGATGCAGCAGCCCCGACAGCGCCGCCGCCGATCCCAGAACCGCCAGCGGGATATTTAGCCGGATGATCCGCATCGCCGCCAGAAATACGCCGCCCACCAGCAGCAAAAGCGCGCTGGTCTCGCCCATGCTGCCCGGGACATTGCCGAAAAACAGCCGGTGCAGGTCGAAGGTTTCAGGCAGGATGCGGTCCAGCGTGCGCCCACCATCCAGCGCCGCGCCAACATGGCCCAGCGTCGATGCCGCGCTGACACTGTCGATATCGGCCGGCGGCGTGCCAAAGGTGATCGCCAGCGCCGCGCCCAGATCCGGGGCGCCGGGCGACAAGAGCGGCGCGGGCAGGACCCACATCGTCATCGGCACCGGCAACGCCACCAGCAGCATCGCGCGCGCGACCATCGCCGGGTTGAACGGGTTCTGTCCCAGCCCGCCATAGACATGCTTGCCCAGCACGATGGCGATGAACGCCCCCACGGTGCCGATCCACCATGGCGCCCAGGGCGGCAGGGTCATCGCCAGGATCCAGCCGGTCAGGATGGCCGAGCCGTCCGACAGCGCGCGCCCGACCGGTCGTGCGGCCAGCGCCAGGCACAGCGCCTCGAACAGCAGGGCGCTGGCGATCGTGACGGCAAACAGCAGGATCGCGGGCAGGCCGAACATATAGAATCCCAGCGCCGTGGCCGGGGTCAGGCACAGCATGACGGCGATCATCGTTTCGGTGACCGAGAATTTCGAGTGGGTGTGCGGCCCGCTTATGATCAGCGGGGCGGTCATCCGGTGCGCTCGGCGGTGGGAGCCGGGGCCGGGACGGCGGGCGTTTCGGTTTCAGCCTCGCGCTTCTTGCGTGCGGCCATCTCGGCCTTGCGGCGGGCCATCGCCTGGCGCTTGGCCTCGGCGATGGCATCCATGCGCGCCTTGCGGGTTTCGGCCAGGCGCTTGGTTTCCTCCTGCTGGTGCTTCTGGCTCTGCTGAAAGGCCAGCCGCCCCTTGGCATAGTTGAAGCTTTGCACAAGCTGGATGTTCGACGGGCAGTTGAACGAGCACGACCCGCAGGCCACGCAATCCAGCAGGCCGATATCGACGGCCTTGTCCAGATCGCCCGCCTGAATCATCCCGTGCATTTCCATCGGCATCAGCCCGCAGGGGCAGACCTTGATGCAGCCACCGCAGCGGATACAGGGCATTTCCCGGTGCCGCCGGGTTTCCGATTTCTGCAGGGCCAGGATGCCGTTCGTGCCCTTGATCACCGGCACACGCTGGCTGCGGATCGGCAGACCCATCATCGGCCCGCCCAGCAACAGCCGGTCGGGCGTGCCATCCAGCCCGCCGCAATGGTCCAGGATTTCCGCCACCAGCGTGCCGATCAGAACCTTTACATTCGCCGGGCGGGTCACGCCGAAGCCCGACACCGTCAACACGCGCGAGATCAGCGGCTCGCCATAGCGCAACGCCAGATGCACCGCATAGGCCGTGGCCGCGTTATGCACCACGACGCCCAGTTCCGCCGTCAGCGCGCGGGCGGGGGTTTCCAGACCGGTAACGGCCTGCACCAGATGCTTTTCCGACCCCATGGGATAGAGCGTCGGCACCCGGGTCACCCGCGCCGGGCAGCCGATGGCCAGCATACGGCGCTGCATCGCCTCGATCGCCTGCGGTTTGTTGGATTCGATGGCGACGATCACCTGCTCTACACCCAGCGCGCGGGCCATGATCGCGATGCCATCGGCGAGCTCTTCGGAAAACTCGCGCATCAACCGGTCGTCGCAGGTCAGATAGGGTTCGCATTCCGCGCCGTTGATGATCAGCGTCTTCAGGGCGAAACGCTTGCGCAGGTCCAGCTTGACCGCCGAAGGAAACGTCGCCCCGCCCATGCCGACGATCCCGGCCTGTTTCACATGATCCGCGATCTCGTCCGGTGTCGCCTGTTCGGGCACCAGACGCGGCAGGCGCGCGCCCCAGCGGTCCGCGCCATCGGGGCGGATCGTGATCGTCGACACCGGCAGCCCCGACGGGTGCGGCGCCGCGAAATAGCCCACCGCGATTACCTTGCCCGAGGTCGGGGCGTGCACATTGGCCGATACCGGCCCGCGCGCCTTGCCGATCAGCTGCCCTTTCAGCACCTGGTCGCCGCGTGCGACAACCGGTACGGCCTCGGCCCCGATGTGCTGTTGCAACGGCACCCGCAGGATCGACGGCAGCGGCATCGCTTCGATCGGGCTGTCGGCGGACAGGTATTTGCGGGTTTCGGGGTGGATGCCGCCCCGCCCGGCAAAGGCCCCGGCGGTGCGTCTGAGGGCGGAAAGCGAAATCAGGGACATGGGCGGGCCTCGTTACAGCGTGGCATCGGCGGGGGTGCCGGGCTTGGGCCAGTGCCAGTTGCGCAAGGTGCGCGGCTTGGTGCGCAGGATGATCGCCTCGGTCGGGCAGACCGCGACACAGGCGTCGCAGCCGATACAGGCGTCGTTGACCACGGTATGAATCTGCTTGGCGGCCCCGATGATCGCGTCGGTCGGGCAGCGCTTGAAGCATTTGGTGCAGCCGGTGCAGTGATCCTCGAAGATGAACGCCACGACCGGCTCGGCATCCTGCCCCGTGCCGCCGCTGCCAGGCGGTTCGGCGCCGGTGATCTCGGCCAGAGTCACGGCGACCTCGCGCCCGCCGGGCGGGCACAGGGTGACGGGCGCGGCGCCTTCGGCCACCGCCTCGGCCGCGCCCCGGCACCCCGGAAAGCCGCATTGGCCGCAATTCGTGCCGGGCAACTGGGCCTCGATCTCGTCGACGATGGGCGGCGTTTCGACGTGAAACCGCCGCGCGGCCACCCCCAGGATGGTTCCCAGCCCCAGCCCCAGGGCGGACATCGTCGCGACGGCCTCGATCATGGTCTGTCCTTTCCGGTCATTGGCTTACCAGCCCCGCAAAGCCCATGAACGCCATGGACAGCAGGCCAGCGGTGACAAAGGCGATGGGGGCGCCCTGGAACGGGGCGGGCACATCCAGACGCGCCAGGCGTTCCCGCAGCCCGGCAAAGATCACCAGCACCAGCGTGAAGCCCGCCGCCGATCCGAACCCGTAAAGCAGGCTTTCGGCAAAGGAATGGCCCTGTTGGATGTTCAGCAGCGCCACGCCCAGCACCGCGCAATTGGTGGTGATCAGCGGCAGATAGATCCCCAGCGCCCGATAAAGCGTGGGCGAGATCTTGCGGATGGCGGCTTCGGTGAACTGCACGATCCCGGCAATCACCAGGATGAAGGACAGGATGCGCAGGAATTCCAGCCCCAGCGGCACCAGCAACAGCGTTTCGACACACCAGCTGGCGGCGGCGGCCAGGGTCAGGACGAATGTGGTGGCAAAGCCCATCCCAAGCGCCGCATCGGTCTTGCGCGACACGCCCATGAACGGGCAGAGCCCCAGGAATTTCACCAGGACCACATTGTTGACCAATGCCGTGCTCAGCAGGATGACCAGATAGTCTTGCATCGAATTGCTCCGCCGCGTGTGGCTTCGGGGCCGGGGACGGCGCCCCGGGCTTGGCGATGTTGAAGCAAGCGCCATGCCATGTTGGCTTGCCGACACGGGTGGCGCCGGGCGGCTCTCATGTGCCAAGGGGCGCGTCGGTCTTGCACGGGGTGTCCTGCCGGGGCAGGGCAAGGTCGGTTTTGCGACAATTGTCGGGCCGATGTCGCATCCAGGCGGACCGGGCGCGCAACGCGCGCGATCCAGCCCCGATTGACCGCTGGGGCGGGGCGGCCTCGCGGGGTCCGGCGCTTGGCACGCGGGTTGCTTCACCTGCATCGACCCGGGGCGCCACGGCGGCTCCGGGCCAAGACCACGCTGCAGGAGCTTTCGGTGACCCCACGTGCAACACTCGACCTGCCACAGATGGCCGGTGCCGCGGATGCGATGCAGCCGGTGCCCGTGGCCGACCGTGTGCATTGGGTCGGCGCGCTGGACCCCGATCTGCGCAATTTCGACATCATCCTGCGCACCGCCAACGGGACCAGCTATAATGCCTATGTCGTGCGCGGCAGCACCGGCGTCGCGGTCATCGACACGGTCAAACAGGAATTCACCGAACCCTTCCTGAAACGGCTGGAGGCGGTGGCGCGCTATGACGAACTGACCACCCTGGTGCTGAACCATCTGGAGCCCGACCACACCGGCGCGGTGCCCGAATTGCTGCGCCGCGCCCCGCATCTGGAAATCTGCGTATCGCCGCGCGGGGTACAGGTTCTACGCGCCTTGCTGAAGGACAGGTTCGACGATTATGCGGTGCGGATCGTGCGCACCGGCGATACGGTTTCGCTGGGCGATCAGACGCTGCGGTTCCTGACCACGCCCTATGTCCATTGGCCCGATACGCAATGCACGCATCTTCAGGATCAGCGGCTTTTGTTCACCTGCGACCTGTTTGGCTGCCATTTCTGCGATGCGCGGCTGTTCAACGACCGGGTCGGCGATTTCCGGTTTTCGTTCGAATATTACTTCGAACACATCATGCGGCCCTTCAAGGCCTATGTCGTCGCGGCGCTGGACCTGATCGAGCCTCTGGACATCGCCATGATCGCCCCCAGCCACGGACCGATCCTGCGCGCGCATCCGCGCCAGTACATCACCCATTACCGCCGGTTGGTGAAATCGCGCCTGGCCAGCGAGGTGGGCGATCAGAAGACCCTGCTGATCTTTTATGTCAGCGCCTATGGCGCGACGTCGATGATGGCCGGCGCGATCTATGAGGGGGCGGCGGAAAATCCCGATGTGCGCGCCTCGCTCTTCGATCTGCAGATCGGCGAGTTCACGCCCTTTGTCGACCTGATCGAGGAAGCCGATGCGCTGGTCTTCGGCTCGCCCACCATCAACGGCGATGCGGTCAAGACGGTCTGGGACCTGCTGGCGGGGCTGGTCGATATCGACACCAAGGGCAAGCTTGGCGCGGCCTTTGGCTCTTATGGCTGGACCGGCGAGGCGGTGCAGATGGTCGAGGGGCGCCTGCAGGGGCTGAAGATGCGGGTGCCGGAAAAGGGGCTGAAGATCAAGCTGCACCCGACCGATGCCGAACTGGAAGATTGCCGGGACTTCGGCCGCCGTCTGGCGGCGCATCTGACCGGCCGCATGCAACCGCGCGAGGTCGACTTCGCCGATCTGTGACGCGCGCAAGGACGAAAGGAACCGAACATGGCCCAGGCCAAGCTGACATTCGCGGACGTATCGCTGACCGTCAACGTCCCCGCCGGAACGCGCATCATCGAGATCTCGGAAAAGATTGGCGCCGGGATCACCTATGGCTGCCGCGAGGGGGAATGCGGCACCTGCCTGACCCGGATCGTGTCGGGGGCCGAGAACCTGACAGAACCATCCGCGCTGGAACAGCGGGTGCTGAAGGAAAACCTTGCCGCCCGCAACGACCGGCTGGCCTGCCAGTGTCAGGTTCTAGGGGGCGAGGTCACGGTGCGTCCCGCCTGACCGGCGCGGCGCGCAATGCAACGTCCCCGCGGCGCGGGGATATCGGATTGAAACCAGGAAAGGAAATTCAGATGGCAATGCAAATAGTGGCGGATCTGTGCACCTCTTGCGGGGATTGCGAACCGGTCTGCCCCACCGGGGCGATCATTCCCCAAAAGGGCGTGTTCTTCATCAAGGCCGACATCTGCACCGAATGCGAACCCGATCACGACATGCCGCAATGCCTGAGCGTGTGCCTGGAGGACGGGTGCATCATCCCGGCGGAATGACCGGGCCTGCGGACACGGCGCTGCGCCAACGGTTGCAGGTCGTGGCGCTGGACGATGGCCGGGCCGCGCTGCGTCTGGAACGCGATGCGGGCTGCGCGGCCTGTGCGGCCCGGGCCGGGTGCGGGGCGGCGGCGCTGGCGCAATTGCTGGGCACGGATCGCGATCTGAGCCTGCCCGGTGACGCGCCGCTGACGGCTGGTACGGATGTGACCGTGGCGATGGAACGGGACGTGTTCCTGGGCGCGGCGCTGCGGGCCTATCTGATCCCGCCCGTGGCCCTGGCCGGTGCCGCGTCGGTTTGCGCCGCGCTTGGCCTGTCGGATCTGGCGACGGCAGTGATCTGCGTCCCGGCGCTGGCGGTGTCCTTTGTGCCGTTGCGGCGGGCCGACCGGCGGGCGGGGCGCGCGCCCGTGCTGTGGCTGGAACCTGCGGACACGGCGCCGTGACGCCCGCGCGGCGTCTTGTGCCCGGCGCGCTTGCGGCGCTGGTGCTGGCGCTTGGCCTCTGGGCGCGTGACCCGCGCCAGGCCGCCCCCGATGACGGCTTGTCCCAGACGTTCTATCTGTTCGGGACGCTGGTCGAGGTCGTGATCCGCGACACCCCCGAACCCCGCGCCCGCGCCGCCATGTCGATGCTTGAGGGCGACTTTCGCCGGCTTCACCGCGACTGGCATGCCTGGCGACCGGGCGAGCTGACGCGGCTGAACGCGGCGCTGGCCAGGGGGCAGGGCATGGCGGTGTCCGATCCGCTGTTGCAGGTGCTGAAACAGGGGCAGGCGCTTTCGCGCGAAAGCCGGGGCACGTTCGATCCCGCGATCGGGGGGCTGGTCGCGCTCTGGGGGTTTCACGACGACCTGCCGCCGCAGGGACCGATGCCCGATCCCCAACAGATCGACCGGCTTGTGGCGGCCCGTCCGCGCATTGCGGATCTGCGTTTCGATGGCCACGTGGTCACGTCGCGCAACCCGGCGGTACAACTCGATCTGGGCGGCTATGCCAAGGGCGCCGCGCTGGATCTGGCGGTGCAAAGGCTGATCGCACTGGGCATCGACAATGCGGTGCTGAATGCCGGTGGCGACTTGCAGGTGATCGGCCGCCATGGCGACCGGCCCTGGCGCGTGGCGATCCGCGACCCGCAGGGGTGGGGCGCGGTGGCGGCGCTGTCGGTGGAACCGGGCGAGGGCGTCTATACCTCGGGCAATTACGAGCGTTTCCTGCAAGGCGACGGGGTGCGGTTTTCGCATATCATCGACCCACGCACCGGCTGGCCCGTGCGCGGAATCGTGTCGGCCACGGTGGTGGCGCGCGATGGTGCCCGCGCTGATGCTGGGGCCACGGCGCTGAGCGTGGCGGGACCGGATCACTGGGCAGAGATCGCACAGGCGATGGGGCTGGATCAGGTTCTGCTGATCGACGACAGCGGCCAGATGCTGGCGACACCGGAGATGGCGGCGCGGCTGGAGCTTTTGCCGCCAACCGGCGGGGGGCGGCGGCCGGTGCTGCGGGTGCTGCATCCCGCCGCGCTGAACTGACCTGTGTCGGATTGCCGACAGGCGACGGTTGGCGCGGATCTTGCTTCGGAAAACAGGGAACGGGCCGCTGTAGGGCCGGTCCCGGGACTGGATATGAGAAAAGGGGCCAGGCACATGATGCTGACACGTCGTCATTTCCTTCATACCGCGCTGGGCGGTGCCACGGCGCTGGGCGCGGCTGGGCTGATTGGCCCGCGCGCGCGGGCCGAGCCGGTGATCGTCGTCGGCGGCGGTCCGGCAGGTGCGCGCGCCGCGCTGACGCTGCGCCGCGCGGCGCCCGACCGGCCCGTGATCCTGGTCGAGCGAGACCCGACCCGGCTGCGGCCCGTCGAGACCGCGCTGCAGGGGTTCACGCGCCCGGCGGGTGGACCCGATCACCGGCGCCTGCGCGCGGCGGGGGTCGATCTGGTGCTGGACGACGCGGTTGGGGTCGATTGGCGGGCCGGGCGGGTCGAACTCTTCAGCGGCCGCACGCTGCCCTTTGGCCGGCTGGTGCTGGCCCCCGGCACCGCCCCAAGGGACGAGGGGATCGCGGGCTATGACGCCGCCGCCGCGCACCATTGGCCCGCCGCCTGGGGCAGCCCGCGCGCGGCGCGGCGCCTGCTGGCGCAACTGGGCGCGCTGCCCGCATCCGCGCATGTGGTGCTGCGCCTGCCCGCCGACGGCGGTGGATATCCGGCGATTGCCGCCGACCGTGCCCGGGCGCTGGCGCGATACCTGCGGGACCATCGCCCCGATGCGCGGCTGACGGTACTGGATGGCGCGCGGCAATCGCAGGCAGCGGCGCTTTATGACGCGCACCTTGCCGGGGCGGAGGTGCCGATTCCGGTCGACTGGCGGGGTCCGGGTGCCGGGGGCGGGGTGCTGTGGGTCAATACCGCGCGGGGGGTGCTGGGCACCGATGCCGGAGAGATCCGCGCCGATGCGGTCAATTTCATCGTGCCGCAGCAGGCGGGCGATCTGGCGCGGCTGGCCGGGCTGACCGATGACAGCGGCTGGTGTCCCTGCGACGATGCCCATCGGTCCCGGCTGCGGCCACAGACGATGGTGCTGGGGGACGCGCGCAAGGGCGCAACGCGCACCACTGCCGCCGCCCGCGCACAGGGCCGGGCCGTGGCGGCGGTCCTGTCCGCCTGACCCGGACGCAAAACGGCGCCGTATCCTTCGGCGCCGTTTCCAGGTCAGGGCGCGGCGATCACGACCCGCCGGGCGTTCCGGTAAAGCTGATGCGCACATCCTCGTGCCGGGCGATGAACTGACAGGCCAGCCGAAAGCGCGGCGGCATGTCGTTGACCTCGGCCTCCTCGATATCGGCGCTGCTCAGCAATTGCAGCTCTTTCAGCCGCGCCTTTTCCTTTTCGGTCAGGGCCATGCCCATCTTGGGCTTGTCTTCCAGATATGTGACCTCGATCAGGCACGAGCCGCAATTCCCGTCGCGGCATTCAAAGGGGATCGGGATCTGGTGCTCATCGGCCAGCGCCAGGATCGTCTTGGTGTCGCCAGCCACCGCATAGATCGTCTTGTCCCGGTGCATCACCGGCGAGGTGAACGTGATATTTGCCATCCTCATGGCTCCTTTCGGACAGGTTTGGGGGCTGGCCGAACGGCCCACCCACGGGTTTCGGGTTCCAGGCAACTGCGCCTCTGCCTGTTGATAGTGAAGCAAGGCCCGTGCCACCCGCATCGCCCGCCCCCGCGTGCGGTTGCGGGGGCAACTGTCGTGAAAACGACATCAGGCCATCGCCACCTTGCGGCGGGCATAGGACGACGCGATGCCCAGCAGCCCGCGGAACTTGGCCACGGTGCGCCGGGCGATCGGGGTGCCCGCGCGGGCGGCCAGTTCGGCGATCTCGGTATCGCTGAGCGGGTTGCGGGCGTCCTCGTCCTCGACGATCCGGCGCACCAGTTGCAGGACCGCGTCCTGCGATTGCGCAGGGTGGCCCGCGCTGGCCGGAAAGGCCCGGCTGAAGAAGGATTTCAGCGGCAGCGCACCGATGGGCGTGTCGATCATGCGCCCGGCAATCGCGCGGCTGATGGTGCTGGGATGCAGATCGAGCGTCGCGCCGATATCGGCCAGCGACAGGGGCTGCAACGCGCCGGGCCCCTGTTCCAGAAAGCCCGATTGATGCGCCACGATCGCGGTGGCGGTCTGCAACAGCGTCGATTGCCGCCGCACCAGGGTGCTGGCCAGCCAGCGCGCCTCGGACAGGGCCTGTGCCTGGTACTTGCGCGCTTCGGCCGCCTGGTCGCGGCCGATGGCGGCATCGGCCACGGTGATCGCGGGCAGGGTCGAGCGGTTCAGTTCGACCTGCCATTTGCCGCCCACGCGCCGCACCGTCAGATCGGGCGGGAACACCGGCGGCCGGTCGTCGTCGAAGCGCAGGCCGGGCTTGGGATTGAAACGGCGCAGGATCGCCGCGATCTCGGGGATGTCGCCGGGGGCGCAGTCACAGATCTCGGCCAGCTCGGCGGTCTTGCCATCGGCCAGAAGCGGCAGGTTCTCGATCAGCGCCCGAAGCTCCCATGTCAGCAGGCCGTCCTCTTCGGCCTGAAGCATCAGGCATTCGGCAAGCGAGCGGGCAAAGATCCCCGTCGGTTCGAACCGTTGCATCTGCTCCAGCACCGCCTCGGCCACGCGGAACGACACGCCCTTGGCAATCGCGATGGCATGAGGGTTGGCGGTCAGCCAGCCGCTGCGGTCCAGCCCGTCCAGAAACCCATAGGCCACGGATTTCAGCTTGGGCGCGTCAAAGGTCAGCTCGATCTGCGCCGACACATGGGAAAACAGGCTGGGCAGATCGGATTCCAGCGCCGCGATACGGTCCCAGTCGGCATCCCCGCCGCTGCCGCGACTGGGCATGCGTAGCTCGACATACGGGTTTTCCAGCGCCTTTTCGGCCAGAAATTCCGTCAGATCGGCGTTGTTCATCTGCAGGATGTTCAGGCTGGCCTGCATCCGCTGTGTCATCGCCAGGGTGATCCTGGTCTCTGCCGTCTGTAAAAGCTGCATGGGCTTCGTCTTTCCGGTCGGTCTGGCGGGTGGTGGTGTCTCCGTGGTGGCTTCAGCCTGTGGCCAGCATATCCCTGGCGGGCGCGGGCGCGCCAAGCGGATAGGGGTGCGGGTTTCGGGAAATGTCGGCAATCGCCCCATCTTTCAGCGTCACGACGGTGTTTGCCAGCTGGCGGATCTCTTCGGGGGCATGGCTGATATAGATCATCGGCGTGCCGGTGCGGCGGTGCAGCGCCTGCAACAGCGTCAGCACATCCGCCCGCAGCCCCGGATCCAGCGCCGAGACGGGCTCGTCCAGCAGCAGGAATTGGGGCTGGGCCATCAGCGCGCGCCCGATGGCGACCCGCTGGCGCTCGCCGCCCGACAGCCGCGCGGGGCGCCGGTTCAGAAGCGGCGCCAGGCGCAGCGTGTCCACCAGCTCATCGAACAGGGTCTGCGCGCCGGGACCCGCCCCATAGGTCAGGTTGCGGCGCACGGTCATATGCGGAAACAGCAACCCGTCCTGAAACACCAGCCCGATGCCGCGCCGGGCCGGGGGCACGTCGATCCGCCGGTGGGCGTCAAACAGCGTCCGCCCGGCGATGCGGATATGGCCCGCATCCGGCGCGCTGTGCCCCGCCAGCATGGAAAAGAGCGAGCTTTTGCCAGAACCGGACGGCCCGATCAGGCCGAATGTGCCCTGAAACGGCAGCGCGGCCTGGATGTTCAGGTGAAAGTCGCCCTGACGCTTGGCGATGTCGATCTCGATCATGTCTGCGGCTCCCAGTTCAGGCGGCGGGCGATGACCTCGGCGGTGACAAGCGCTCCACCGGCCAGCAGAAGCGACAGCACGCACAGTCGCGCCGCCGCGGCATCGGCGCCGGGCACCTGCGTTACCGAAAAAAGCGCCAGCGGCAGGGTCTGGGTCAGGCCGGGAATGTTGGCCGCCAGGGTGATCGTGGCGCCGAATTCACCGACCGCGCGGGCAAAGGCCAGCGTCATCCCGGTCAGGATCCCCGGCGACAGAAGCGGCAGCGTGACCGTCAGCAGGATGCGCAGTTCCGACGCGCCCAGACTACGCGCGGCGGTCTCGAGCCGGGTATCGGCGGCCTCGGCGGACTGGCGGATGGCGCGCAGCATCAGCGGAAAGGACACGACGGCACACGCGATCACCACGGCGGTGGTGGAAAACGCGATGCGCAGGTCGAAAAGACGCTCCAGCGGGCCGCCGATCCAGCCATTGCGCCCCAGCAGCAGCAACAGCAGATAGCCCGTCACCACCGGCGGCAGCACCAGCGGCAGGTGCAGCGCGGCGTTCAGCAGGTCATGGCCGGGAAAGCGCCGCCGGGCCAGCAGCCAGCCGAAGAACAGCGCCGGCGGCAACGAGACCAAAACCGCCAGAACCGACGCGCGCAGGCTCAGCATCAGCGCCTGAAGCTCCATCTCTGTCAGGGTCCAGGTCACGAGCCGTCCCCCCTGGCCGGGGCAAAACCGAAGGCGGCGAACCGGGCCTGTCCCGCCGGGCCCACCAGACAGGAGAGCAGCTCGGCGGCGGCGCCCGGGTCGCGGCCCTGGGCCACGGGGGCGATCAGGTATTGCACGGCCGGGTGGCTGTCGGCGGGGATCGCGGCGGCGACGGTTACCCCGTCCGCCCCGATGGTGTCGCTGCGATAGACCAGGCCAAGGGCCGCCGCCCCGCTGCGCACCGCCGCGACGGTCGCGATCGTGTTGCGGGTCGGCAGCAGGCTGGGTTCGACCGCCGCCCACAGATCCAGCGCCTGTAACGCGGCGCGGCCATATTGGCCGACCGGGGCGATATCGGGATCGGCCACCGCGAAGAACCCGCCATCCAGCGCCCGCGTCAGATCGGCGGCGGTCAGGGCGGTTTCGGCGTGGCCCTGCGGGGCGATCAGCACCAGCCGGTTCGATGCCAGAACCTGTACCGTCTGGGCGTCGATCAGCCCGGCATCGACCAGATGGGCCATCCATCTGGGATTGGCGCTCAGGAAGATATCCGCGGGGGCGCCCTGGGCGATCTGGCGCGCGATCGTGCCAGATGCGCCATAGGACACCACCCCGCCGCAGCCGCACTCCGCGATGGCCGCGCTTAGGGCCGCGCGCGTCGATGCGGCGGCAAAGACCACCGGTTCGGCCCGCGCCGCCGACAGGCCCAGTGCCGCCAGCAGCGCAAGGCCCAGCCGTTTCCATCGCAGGGGGCGGTTCGCCATCGGACGCTTTCCTTTCCGGCCTAGTGCACGGTCATGCCGGACGCGTCGATCTGAACCAGGCTGGCGGCCTGTTCGGCGGCCTTGTCGGTAAAGACCTTGAACACCTTTTCCCGCAACGGGGTCGATTCCACGAAATCGAGATAGGCGCGTTTCAGCTGCTTGCGGGTTTCCAGAAAGATCGTCTCTTCGTCCTGATCGGCGAAATCGGCGGTTTTCAGGTATTGGCCCATGCGTTTCATGATGTGCAGGCGCGAGACGTTCAGCACCTCCTGTTCGAAGGGCAGCAGCAGATAGGTAAAGATATCCTCGGCCGAGGAGAGGTTGGCGATATGGGTCAATACGCCGTTTTGTTCATAGCTGGATGTCATGGCTGTCTCCTGTTGGTCAAAGCGGGCAATCGGCCCTTTGGGGTTTCTTGTTGGGGTCGCCGATGGGCGGGATATGCCCCTGTCGGGCATTCAGGCGGGCCTCCAGAAAGGCCGTGCGGTCGGCCAGACGGGCCAGCGCGCGGCCGACCGGGTCTGGCATCAGGTGGTGGTCCAGGTTCACGCGCAGCGGATCGGCCGACGGTTTCAGGTCGGTCTGCACGATGCGGGCGGGGATGCCGATCACCGTGGCCTCGTCCGGGACATCGGACACCACGACCGAATTCGCGCCGACGCGGACACCGGCGCCCACCGTGACCGGCCCCAGGATCTTGGCGCCCGCGCCGACCATGGCGCCATCGCCCAGGGTGGGGTGGCGCTTGCCGGGCGACCAGGACACGCCGCCCAGTGTCACCCCGTGATAAAGCGTCACATCGGCGCCGACCTCGGCGGTTTCGCCGATCACCACGCCCGCCCCATGGTCGATAAAGAAGCCCGGACCGATGGTCGCGCCGGGGTGGATGTCGATGCCGGTAAACGCGCGGGCAAGATAGGACATGAACCGCGCGCCGAAGCGGAAATTGCGCCGCCAGAGCGCATTGGCGATCCGATAGACGAATGTGGCGTGCAGGCCGGGATAGCACAGCGCGGTTTCCAGCGCCCCGCGTGCCGCCGGGTCGCGGGCCCGGATGGCGGCGAAGTCGCGCGCGACCAATGTCCGGAAGCCCAGCCTCATGCCAGCCCCCCTGTCGCGGTGCCCCCGCCATGGTGCAGGGGCGGCAGCGCCTGCATCAGTTGGGCCAGATCCGCCGGTCCGGCGGGGCGCTTGGCCCCGTTTGCCCAGGCGCGCAGAAACGGCAGCAGCGCCCGCGCGGTGTCGGGATCGTCGGGCAGCCCGGCTTCGCGCAGGGCATGGCAAAGACCGCTGACACCCGAATGTTTGCCCACCACCAGCCGATGTGCCCGCCCGAACCGGTCGGGTGCGATCACCGCGGCCTCGTATACGCGGCGGTCCTTCAGCAAGCCGTCGACGTGAATGCCGGCCTCGTGGGTGAAGACATATTCGCCCACGATGGGCTTGGCCGCGGGCAGCGGGCGCGCCGATGCGGTCGCGACCAGCGCCGAAAGCTGGGGCAGGGTGTTCAGGGTGATGCCGGTCGCGACGCCCGCGGCCTCCAGCGCGGCGGCGACCTCTTCCAGCGCGGCGTTGCCGGCCCGTTCGCCCAGCCCGTTGACCGTGACCGACAGGAACGGCGCGCCCGCGCTGGCCGCGACCAGCGTGTTGGCGGTGGCCATCCCGAAATCGTTATGGGCGTGAAATTCGACGGGCAGCCGAACCGCCCCGGTCAGGTCGCAGACCAGGCGATGCGCGGCAAACGGGTTCAGGATGCCCAGCGTGTCGGCAATGCGGAACCGGATCGCACCCGCCCGCGCGGCGACATCGGCCAGGCGGATCAGAAAGCCCAGCTCGGTCCGGCTGGCATCCTCGGCGCCGACCGAAACGCCGAAGCCAAGCCCGACCGCGTGCCGCACCAGCCGCGCGGTTTCCTCCAGGACCCAGGCGCGGTCGGTGCGCAGCTTGCCGCTGACCTGTGCGTCCGAGGTGGGCACCGCGATATGCAGCCGCCGCACGCCGGTCTGGCGGGCCAGTTCGATATCGCCCCGCCGCAGGCGCGTCCAGACGACCGGCGCCGCGCGTTCCAGCGTGGCGGCGATGGCGCGCATCTCGGCGATTTCCTGATGGCCCATCGCGGCGACACCGATTTCGACCTCGGCCACGCCCACCGCATCCAGCGCAAGGGCAATGGCGCATTTCTCGCTCAGGCTGAAAGCCACCCCGGCGGTCTGTTCGCCATCGCGCAGGGTGGTGTCGCAGATCGTGACCTTGCCCGGGGCGGGCGCGGCGGAATGGGCAAAGGCGGGCTGTGTCATCGCGCGGCCCCTCAGGCGTATTCGGGGTTGAAGGCCGCGACGCCGCCTTCGGTCGACCAGAAGGGCGACATGTCGCGCAACTGATCGATGATTGCGGGCACGGCGTCGATCACGCGGTCGATCTCGGCCTCGGTCGTTTCGCGCGACAGCGAGAACCGGATCGCGCCATGGGCGGCGGTAAAGGGGATGTCCATCGCCCTGAGCACATGGCTGGGCTCCAACGAGCCCGAGGTGCAGGCCGACCCCGACGAAGCCGCAATCCCCTGCTTGTTCAGCAGCATCAGGATCGCCTCGCCCTCGATATATTCGAAGGCGATGGTCGATGTGTTGGGCAGCCGGTCGCGCGTGTCGCCGGTGATGAAGCAATGCCCGACCTTCTGGACGATGCCGTTTTCCAGCCGGTTGCGCAGCGCCTCGATCCGGGGCAGATCCTGGGCCATGGTGGCCAGCGTCATCTCGGCGGCCTTGCCCAGACCGATGATCGCAGGGGCGTTTTCGGTGCCGCCCCGGCGGCCGCGTTCCTGATGCCCGCCGCGCAGCAGCGGCCGGAACCGCGTGCCCTTGCGCAGGTAAAGCGCGCCCAAGCCCTTTGGCCCGTGCAGCTTGTGCGAGGAAAGCGACAGCATGTCGATCTCGGTCGATTTCAGGTCGATCGGCACCTTGCCCGCCGCCTGTACCGCATCGGTGTGAAACAGCGCGCCCGCGTCATGGGCCAGATCGGCCAGACCGTCGACCGGGAAGATCGTGCCGGTCTCGTTATTGGCCCACATGAAACTGACCAGGGCGGTCTTCGGCCCCAGTGCGGCGCGATAGGCGTCGATATCCAGCCGCCCCTTGCCGTCGACGGGGATGCGGTGGACGACCACGCCCTCGTGCTTTTCCAGCCAGTCGGCCAGCGACAGGATCGCCGGGTGTTCGACGGCCGAGGTGATCAGTTCGTTCCGGGCCGGATTGGCGGCCAGCGCCGAACGGATTGCGGCGTTGTTGGATTCCGTCCCGCCCGAGGTAAAGATGATCTCGTGATCATGTTCCGCGCCGATCAGCGCCTGCACCGCCCGGCGGGCCGTGCGCATGGCGCTGCCCACCTCCTCGCCGAAGGCATGGATCGACGAGGCATTGCCGAACTGTTCGGTGAAAAAGGGCAGCATTTCCTGCACCACCTCGGGGAAGACCCGCGTGGTGGCGTTGTTGTCCAGATAGATCGGGTCCATGGCGCGCTCCATCAGTTTTTCGGGGCCGGAACGACGATGAAATCGCGTTCCAGTTCGTCGCGGATCCGCTTGCGCAGCCCGCCCAGTGTCAGCGATGCGATCTGGCAGCCCGCGCAGGCGCCCGTCATCTCGACCGAGACCTTGTTGCCGTCGACATCCATCAGGATCACGTCGCCGCCATCTGCCTGAAAGATCGGGCGCATTTCCTCGATGATGCGGGCGATGGCGATGGTTTCCTGGGCGAGCGACAACCCCTTGGGCGAGGTCGCGGTTTCCGGCGCCGGTGCCGGGGGCAGCTTGGCAGCGGTGGCGGGCTTGACCCGGATCGGCTGGATGGCGATCGGTTCAGGCGCGGCGGTGGCGGGCGGGTCGGGCGGCATGTCGGGGATGACGAAGCCGGTGGTCTTTTTCTGCGGCGGGGGCGCGACGGGGGCCGCGCCGAACACGAAGGCATCCGCCGCCGCGATCACCCCTTCGGCGACCATGGCGGCATTCACGTCGGACAGAAGCTCTTCCAGCGGTTCGCGGCAGGAACTGCACCCGCCGCCCGCCTTGGTATAGAAGGTCACCATTTCCAGCGTGGTCAGCTTGTTGGTGCGGATCGCGCGTTCGATCATGCCCGCATCGACGGCAAAGCATTTACAGATCAGCGCGCCTTCCTCGTGGTCGTCCTCTTCCAGCTCTTCGCCCTTCCAGGCGGCGACGGCGGCGGTCAGCGCCTCTTGCCCCATGACCGAGCAATGCATCTTCTCGGGCGGCAAGCCGTCAAGGAATTCGGCGATGTCCTGGTTGGTCAGCGCGCGGGCCTCGTCGATGGTCTTGCCGATCACCAGCTCGGTCAGCGCCGAGGACGAGGCGATGGCCGAGCCGCAGCCGAAGGTCTGGAATTTCGCGTCCTCGATGATGTCGGTCTCGGGGTTGACCTTCAGCATCAGCTTCAGCGCATCGCCACAGGACAACGAGCCGACCTCGCCCACCGCATTGGCGTCCTCCATCGCGCCAGCATTGCGCGGGTTGAAGAAGTGGTCCTTTACCTTTTCGCTGTATTCCCACATGGCAGGCCTCCTCAGCAGAATGATTTGCCGCAACCGCAGCTTTTGGTGGCGTTGGGGTTGTTGAAGACGAAACCGGACCCTTCCAGCGACGTGACATAGTCGATCGTCGTGCCGTTCAGATGTTCCTGGCTGGCCGGGTCGATCAGGACCACAACACCATCGGCTTCGATCACGGCATCGTCGTCCTGCTGGTCCAGTTCCAGCGCCATGCCGTATTTCAAACCCGCGCAGCCGCCGTCCTGGACCATCACGCGCAGCCCGGCGACCTGCTGTCCGGCGCCGTCTATGGCCGACCGTATGGCCTGTTTCGCGGTGTCAGTGAGTTCGAGCATTTTTCTCTCCTGTCTGGAAAAGTCGCGCTTCGATGGGATCAAAGCAAAAGCCGTGCCAAGCTGGTTTTCGCTATTTATCAGTGGGTTATCGTGATTGGCGCGCCAGGGCCGTGCGACGACAGGGATGCGACAATGACGGTTTTCTGACAGTCCGCGCCGCTCAGGTGGCGGAATCGTTTAGGCGGTCGTGCAGATGCCCCAGGATCGCGGCAGCGCCGAACCGGTCGCCGGGATCGAGCGCAACACATTTCGACAGGGCGGCCCGGGCGGTGTCATGGTCGCCCAGGCGCAGGTGGCAATAGCCCCAGGCGATCAGCGCCTGCAGATACAGGCCCGGTGCGAATTCGGCTTCGGCAAAGGGCGCGTCCCCGGGCCCGACCGACCGCCAGTCGGCGGCGATGTTCAGCCGCCGCGCGGCATGCGCGATCAGCGCGGCGCAATGGGGCAACGCGTCGTCATAGCGGTGGTTGTAGAAATAGAACCGATAGGCCCCCAGCCGCACATCGAAATCCTGGGGCGCAAGGCGCAGCGCCTGTTGCAGCGCGGCTTCGGACCGGGCGGGATCGCTGCGGGCGCGGGCGGCCCCGCCCCGAAGCAGGTCCAATGCGGCGGCGGTATCGTCGTCGGGTGATGTCATCCGCGCCCCTAGTCGTCGGCGAAACAATCGGCGCGTTCTTTGCAATCGTCGCAGGTGGGCGACAGGCACAGCGCGAAATCACTGTCCGAACAGATCTGGCGATAAAAGAATTTCTTCCAGCGCATGTTCTGGTGGTTGGCGGCATAGATCCGGGGGAAATGCCGGGCGATCAGGTCGCCCAGCGCGGCCCGGCTGGGCAGGCCCATATCCTGCCACAGGTGGCGCCGTTCCAGCGCGCGGCGTCCGATCATGGCCGCCAGCCAGTGGCTTTCCGGCGCCCGCCCACCGCCGCGCCACAGCAACAGCAGTGCGATCGCATCCTGATCGGCGGGGCGCTGCGGATCGGGCGCGTCAAGATCGGGCAGGTGCAGATCGGGAAACCAGGTATCGGCCAGCTCGGCCAGTTGGGCGGGCATCACCCCCAGCCGTTCCGGCAGGCTGCCCAGACCGGCCTCGCGCTCTTCCAGCGCCAGCGACAGGATACAGGCGAAATCGGACCGGATCAGGGTGCGCAGCAGCGTCGGTTTGACCTGGGTCGCCTCAATCAAGCGGTGCATGGGTCTGGCAATCGCTGGGACAGACCCGGTTGCAGGCGCCGCATCCGATGCAATTGTCGGGGTTCGTCATCACCATCACCCGCCGTTCGATGTCGTCCTCGTATTCCTCGTCATCCAGTTCGACCACCATATCCTCGTCGGTGATCCCCTTCAGCGTCATGACATCCCGGCCACAGACCTTGTAGCAGCGCCCGCAGCCGATGCATTTCTTGTCGTCGATCGCCATCAGGAATTCCGGCGTGTATTCCGCCCCGCCCCGGTTATAGGCCACCATGGGCATGGCTCAGACCTCCTCGGCTTTCCGGGCGGCCTTCAGCGCCTTGCGCGCGTCGGCCAGTTCGCGGAACACCTCGAAGGTTTCCTGGGCCACGTCGGGGATCTTTTCCCAGTCGGTCGGCAATTCCTCGGACAGGTCATGCAGGTTCATCTTGGCCGTGGTCGACCGCATCGACAGTTTCTTGACCCTGGCTTGCAGCTCTTCGATGCTCATGTCGGTTTCCTTTCGGGTTTGACGCGCGCGCTGCGCAGCCGGCGGCTGGCGGCGGTGCGTCCGGTGGACGGTTTCAGCTTGACTGGCGGCAGCGGCTTGCGCGGCGCCGCGCCGGGGCGGGAAAAGGGCAGGACGATCTGGATCATTACGCGCGGGCCGCATCGGGGAAGCGTTCGATGACCTCGACCGCCTGCGCCACGATCTTCTCGCCGCCCTGGGCCAGCTTGTCCCAGGTGGTGAAGCCGAACCGGTGCACGTCGCGCAGGTGCTTTGACACCACGACCAGCTTGCCCGCGATCAGGACGATCCGGCCGAACCCCTCGTGGCTCATCTTCTGCATCTGGCTGGCCATGCAGCCGGTTTCCTTTTCGATCATCAGCCCGACCGCGTCATAGAACTTGCCGATCCGCCACATCACGTCGGGATCGGGATCGCCGATGATCGGGATCTCGCGGCGTTCGTCGGCGGTGACGATGAATTCGGCCATGATGTCGGCATCGGTCTTGTCGTCCCAGGTGCCATAGCTGTCTTCGGCGCGGATCACCGCGGCCAGCTGTTTCAGGAACGGGCTTTCGGTCATCTCGCCGCCACGGGGGGCGGCGATGTCGGCTGCGTCACTCATTGGGCGTATCCTTCGGTTTCGTAATCGTCCATGAAGCTGGGCTTGTCGGCGCGGCCCAGGATCTTGCGCAGGAAGGGGGGCGGCGTGCCCTTCAGCATGGTCTGGACCTGATCCAGAACCGCCGGGATCGGCTCGGCCTGCTTGCGCTTGATCGGGTGCACCCCGGCCTTGACCACCTTGGCGGCGGACGGGCCGCCGATGGCCAGCGCGAACAGCAGCGCGCAGCCGCTCAGGGCCGCGACCTTGGGGGTGATCTTGTCGTCGATATCGTCGTGTTTGCCCGACTGGGTCGTCACATCGTCGAACCCAACCGCCTGGATGAACTGCACGCCCGTGGTCGTGACATCGTAGATCGCGAATTTCTTCGCCGACCCGAAATGCGCGTTCAGGTTTTCCAGATCGTTGGTGGCGATGGCCACGCGCAGCGGCCTTTCGGCCGGATCGGGGGCGTTGGTATCAATGAGACGCAGGGTGCGGGTCATGCTCGAACTCCTCGGGAATTGGGGCGGCGCCGAAATCTTCGGGACGCGCGCGGTGGTGCCGGGCCTGGACGATATTCGCGACCTCGTAGAGGAACGCGCGCGTGCCGCGATAGCCGACGCGGCAGATGTCCTGGGCGCCCAGACGGTCGAAAATCGGAAAGCCCGCGCGCAACAGCGGCAGCTGCAGCCGCTGCGCCGCGTGGCGGCCATGGGCATGGGTGATCAGCATCTGCGCGCCGGATTGGCCCGCGTGCCGTTCCAGATCGCCCAGATCGCCGATCAGCACCGTGTCCGCCGGCACCCGTTCGGCCACGGGATTGGCGGTGGTGGTGCTGACGGCGGTGACGATCTGCGCGCCCATGCCGCTCAGGCAGTTTGACAGCGCAAACAGGAGATCGGGATCGGCGCCCATCGCGACCTTCAGCCCGCCGATATGGAAATGCGCGTCCAGCGCGGCGTCGATCAGGCGCGACCGGTCGCGTTTGACAGATGGCGGCGCGTCGGGCTGCCCCGACACCCCCATCAGCGTGCGCACCAGCGCATCCACAGGTTTCAGGCCGGTGACCGACTGGAACACGCGATAGGGAACAAAGGCCCTGTCTTCGATCAACTTGGCCGCGCCGCGCATGCTTTCGCCGATGGCCAGGGTAAAGGCGCTTTCGGTCATCCTGGCGACATCGGCGCGGGTCGTCCCCCCCAGAGAGGTCCCCGACCAGTTGTCGGACATATGCCCGTCCAACGAGGTCGAGATATCCGGCAGCACGATGGGCGATAGCCCGAAGGCACGGATCAGGCGCACGATCTCTTCGATCTCGACCGGGGTCAGGTACGATCCGCACAGCAGGTTCACCTGGCGCGGTTCGGTCTTGCGAAAGACCGGGTCGATATCGGGCAGCAGCGCGGCGACGATCGCCTCGACCGCCTTGGCCCAGCCGTCCTCCATCCCGCCGCTGAAATCGGGGGTCGAGGCATAGACGATCGCGGTATCGGCGAAATCGCTGCGCCGGGCGACGATGTCCTTCAGCTCGCCCACCACATCCTCGCCCCGGGTTTCGGTCAGCGCGGTCGAGGCGATGCCGATGAAGCGCGGGTTGGATTTCTTGCGCAGGTTTTCGATGGCCTCTTCGATCTGGTCGGCCCCGCCCAGGATCGTCGAAACCTCGTTCATCGCCGTGGTCTGCAGCGGCACGGCTTCCTTGAAATGGCGCACCAGATGGACCATCGCAAAGGCGGTGCACCCTTGCGAGCCGTGAAACAGCGGCACCGCCCCGTCCATACCCAAATAGGCCAGCGCGGCCCCCAGCGGGGCCGAGGATTTCAGCGGGTTCGTCGACAATGCGCGTTTGGGGTGGGTGATGCGGGCCATCTCAGCAATCCTCGAAATCGGTGTCCGAGGACGGGCCGAACGCCGCATCCGCGACGGGGATGGTCACCCCCGGCGTGCTGGCATTGGTGACCGGACAGGTCCCGCGCAGCGGCGGGACATAAGCGCCCTGACTGGCGACCGGTTCGTCCCACGGGGCCGGGCCGCGCAGGTCGGCCCACATCGGATTGTTCACCGCCCGGTCGATGGCGCGGACCAGATCGACCATCCCCATGTAACCGGCATAGGGTTCGTGTTTTTCCTGGTTCACGTCGACCCAGGGCATCTTGGCCTTCAGCGCCACGAACTGGCTGCGCCCGCCCGACATCAGCACATCGGCCTTTGCCTCTTTCAGCAGGCGGTACATGTCCTTGGGCGCCATGTTGTCGAACATGTGCTTGTCATCGCCCATGATGTCCTTGACGCGGTCCTTGTCGCCCTCGGTGGCCTTGCGGACCGAGGTGCCGATCACCTCCATCCCCAGTTCCTGAAGCGCGGCGACGACGGACCAGCTTTTGTGGCCGCCGGTATAAAGCAGCACCTTCTTGCCCGCGACGCGGGGGCGGAACTGTTCCAGCTGGGCCCAGATATTGGCTTCTTCCTCGGCGATCAGCGCCTCGCAGCGATCCATCAGCTCGGGCGCGGCGCCGCGCTCGATCATGATGCGGCACATCTGGCGCAGGCTGTCCGACGTGTCCGAGATGCCGTAGAAAGACCCCTCGAAATAGGGGATCCCGTAATTTTCTTCCAGCTTGCGGGCCACGTTGATCAGCGCCTTGGAACAGACCATCATCGTCACCCGGGCGCGGTGCATCATCGCGACCTGTTTATAGCGCGCGTCCGCCGACAGTGATCCCAGGATGCGGATGCCCAGCCGGTCCAGCAGCGGCTTGACCTGCCACAGCTCGCCCGACAGGTTGTAATCGCCGACGAAGTTCAGGTCATAGGGCGTGCATTCCGCGGGCTCCACCGTGCCGATCACGTGATCCAGCATCGCCTCGCCCGCCAGCTTGTTGCCCAGGTTCTTGGACCCGACATAGCCCGGCGCATTGACCGGGATGCAGGGCACGCCGAAGGTCTGGGTCGCGGCCTTGCAGACGGCGTCGATGTCATCGCCGATCAGCGCCGGCACACAGGTGGCATAGACGAAGACGGCGGGGGGATTTTCGGCCTCGATCACCTCGCGGATCGACCGGAACAGCTTCTTTTCGCCATGGCCCATGACGATATCCAGCTCGGTCAGGTCGGTGGTGAACCCGGTGCGATAGCGTTCCGACCCCGACGAGGCCGCGCCGCGATTGTCCCAGCCATTGCCCTCGCAGGCCAGCGGCGCGTGGACCAGATGGGCGACATCGACAATGGGTTGCAGCACGATCTTGGCCCCGTCAAAGGCACAGCCGCCCGCCGCCGCGCCGGGGGTCAGCGGCTTGGCGCAGCCCTTCTTGCGCTGCTGCTCGGTCTTGTTCACGTTGTGCCCGCAGGCGGGTTCGTTGAACACATCGTTGATCTTGCTTTTCAGCGCATCGGACATCTGGCTCTCCACCGCTTTCTGCCCTTTCTCAAGCATCAACCGTGCCAAGTGGCGGATCGGCCGTTGTGGGCGGCAAAGTGCGATTTTCGTGCGCGATTGTCGGTGATGCGACACGACATTGCGGCGCGCTGTCTGGACTGGCCCTCATCAACAAAAAAGGACCGGCCGCACGGAGCGGCCGGTCAGGTGCGTCTTGCCAGCTTGGGGGTGGCAGTCGCGGAGAGATCAGCGTGTCAGGTCGAACGAATAATCGGTGACCCCCGGTTCGATCGTGTCCAGGTCGAACTTGTCGAAGATCATGTCCAGAACCTTGACCAGCACCGTCAGCGTCCCCTGATAGAACATCGTCGGGAAGCGGTGGTGATGGTGCCGGTCGAAGATCGGAAAGGCCAGACGCAGCAGCGGCGTGCCGGTGTCGCGCTCCAGATACTTGCCATAGGAATTGCCGATCAGCATATCCACCGGCTCGGTGTTCAGGAACGAGCGCATGTGCCACAGATCCTTGCCGGCCCAGACCTGACATTCCTTGCCGAAGGGCGAGCTGTCGAACAGTTCCTGCATCTGCTTGGCCCAGGCCTTGGAGCCGTTGGTGGCCAGACAGTGGCGCGGCTCGCCCCCGGTTTCCAGGATGAACGCGGCCATGGCATAGACGAAATCCGGATCGCCATAGATCGCATAGGTCTTGCCATGCAGGTGTGCCTGGCTGTCGGCCATCGCGTCGATCAGGCGGCCGCGTTCCAGGCGCAGGCTTTCGGGGATCTCCTTGCCCGTCAGTTCCGACAGTTTCATCAGGAATGCGTCGGTGCCCTTGACGCCCATGGGATAGTGGAAGGACGCGGTTTCCTGGCCCTTTTCCTTGCAATAGGCCAGCGTCTTGGGCGTGCAGAACTCCTGAAGGCTCAGCGTCGCCTTGGCGTTCTTGGCCGCGGGCATGTCGGCCAGGCTGGTGCCGCCCGAATACATCCGGAATTCGCCATCTGACGGGGTGTCATAGACATCCGATACGTCCGACAGGATGGTGTAACCGGTGATCTGCATCTCGGCCAGAATGCGCTTCAGCTCGCGCACATTGCCGACCGCGAACCCGTCGAAGCCGGGGATGATGTTGATGCTGTCGGTTTCGGTGCGCGCGTCGGTCTTGTTCCAGAAATGGCTGATGATGCCTTTCTGCATGTTGTCATAGCCATCGATATGGCTGCCGACGAAAGCGGGCGTGTGGGCGAAGGGCACATCGAAATCCTCGGCGACCGAGCCCTTTTCCTTGGCCTGCAGGATGAACGAATTCAGGTCGTCGCCGATCACCTCGGCCATGCAGGTGGTTGAAACGGCGATCATGTCGGGGTCGTAAAGCGCCTTGGTGTTGGCCAGGCCGTCCACCATGTTGACCAGACCGCCGAACACCGCCGCGTCTTCGGTCATGGACGAGGACACGCAGGAACTGGGTTCCTTGAAATGGCGCGACAGGTGCGACCGGTAATAGGCCACGCAGCCTTGCGAGCCATGCACGAAGCTCATGGTCTTTTCGTAGCCCGCGCCAGCAAAGACCGCGCCCAGCGGCTGGCAGGCCTTGGCGGGGTTGATCGTCGCGGCCTCGCGGGCCAGGTTCTTTTCCCGGTATTCCCAGGATTTGGTCCAGTCGCCGATCTCCTGGACCAGTTCGTCCGGGTGACCGCATTCATATTTGACCTTCTTGTTTTCCAGCATCTCCTGGTATTCCGGTTCGCGGAACAGAGGAGCATGGTCGAGCACTTTGTCAGCCGATTGAGGCATAGTCTTGATCCTTCTATGGGCCGTCCGCATTCCGAGACGCGCCTTGTCTGAAGATTTGGGCCGCGGGGAGGGCGGGACACCTCCCCGCGGTGGTTGCGGTGCGCGCGGGCTGCGCGCACCGGCGGGGATCATTCGGCGGCGATGGCCGCGGGCTGGGTCCAGGGGGCGTCGTACATGCCCCAGACGGGGTTGTTGATCGCCAGGTCCATGTCGCGGGCAAAGATCGCGTAGCCGTCATAGCCGTGATAGGGGCCGGAATAGTCCCAGCTGTGCATCTGGCGGAACGGGATGCCCATCTTCTGCACCGGGTACTTTTCCTTGATGCCCGAGCCGACCAGATCGGGGCGGATGCCCTCGATGAACTTCTCCAGCTCGTATCCGGTCACGTCGTCATAGATCAGCGTGCCGTCCTTGACGTAATGGCCGGTCCGTTTGTAGTCGTCGCCATGCCCGAACTCATAGCCGGTGCCGACCACCTTCATGCCCAGGTCGTCATAGGCGGTGACCACGTGGCGCGGACGCAGCCCGCCCACGTACAGCATCACCGACTTGCCCTCTAGGCGGGGGCGATACTTGGCGTTCACCTGATCCACCAGCGGCTGGTACTTGGCGATGACCTTTTCGGCGCCTTCCTTGATCTTGTCGTCGAATTTCTCGGCGATGGCGCGCAGCGACGCCGCGATCTGGGTCGGGCCGAAGAAGTTGTATTCCATCCAGCCGATATCGTACTTCTCTTCCATGTAGCGGCAGATGTAATTCATCGACCGATAGCAGTGGATCAGGTTCAGCCGCGCCTTGGGCGCGCGCTCCATCTCGGCCAGGGTCGCGTCGCCGGACCAGTTGCCGACCACGTTCAGGCCCATCTCTTCCAGCAGGATGCGCGAGGCCCATGCGTCGCCGCCGATGTTATAGTCGCCGATGACATTCACGTCATAGGGGCCGGGCTCGTAATCCTTGGCCGCGCCGCCATCGCCCTTTTCATAGACCCAGTCGCGGACCGCGTCGTTGGCGATGTGGTGGCCCAGCGATTGCGACACCCCGCGGAACCCTTCGCAGCGAACCGGAACCATCGTCTTGTCGTGTTCCTTGTTCTTCTGCTTGGCGACCGCTTCGATGTCGTCCCCGATCAGGCCAATGGGGCATTCCGACTGGATCGTGGTGCCATTCGACAGCGGGAACAGCTCTTCCAGCTCGTCGATCATCTTGGCCAGCTTCTTGTCGCCGCCGAACACGATGTCCTTTTCCTGGAAATCGGTGGTGAACTGCATCGTCACGAAGCTGTCGACGCCGGTCTTGCCGATGTAGTAATTGCGGCGCTGCGACCAGCTGTATTGTCCGCAGCCCACGGGGCCGTGGCTGATGTGGATCATGTCCTTGACCGGCCCCCAGACCACGCCCTTGGACCCTGCATAGGCACAGCCGCGCACGGTCATCACACCGGGGATCGACTTGATGTTCGACTTGGTCGTGTCGCATTTCGATGCGATGCCGGTCGCGGGATCGGGCTCGGCTTCGGGATCGGGCGCCGACACCTGCAGGTGCTTGGCGCGCTTCTTCTTGGCTTTGGCGGGATAGGCTTCCAGCACCTGTTCGATCAGGGCTTCATAGTCTTCCGGGCCGTCTGCGTGATCTTTGGCCATTCTTTTGGCTCCTCTCACTGCGGGTTTGGGAAAAAGGGCCGGTCGCACCCGGCCCCCTGGGGGTGCTCAGCCGGCCTGCGCTTCCGAGGCGGCGATGGCGGCCAGACGCTCTTCTTCCGACTGCATGATGCCGAATTCCATCAGCATCTCTTCCAGCTCGTCCATCGTGACCGGGGTCGGGATCACGCCCTTGCCGGAATTCTCGTGGATCTTCTTGGCCAGCTGGCGGTATTCGTCGGCCTGCTGGCTGTCGGGGGCGTATTGCAGAACGGTCTGGCGGCGCAGTTCGGCGTGTTGCACGATGTTGTCGCGCGGCACGAAATGGATCAGCTTCGAACCCAGCTTTGCGGCCATCGCCTCGGCCAGTTCCAGCTCCTTGTCGGTCTGGCGTTCGTTGCAGATCAGCCCGCCCAGGCGCACTCCGCCCGAGTTGGCGTATTTCAGAATGCCCTTCGAGATGTTGTTGGCCGCATAAAGCGCCATCATCTCGCCCGACATGACGATATAGATTTCCTGCGCCTTGTTCTCGCGGATGGGCATCGCGAACCCGCCGCAGACCACGTCGCCCAGAACGTCATAGGACACATAGTCCACATCGTCATAGGCGCCGTTTTCCTCAAGGAAGTTGATCGAGGTGATGACACCGCGACCGGCGCAGCCAACGCCCGGCTCGGGGCCGCCGGATTCCACGCATTTGATGTCCTGATAGCCGACTTTCAGCACGTCCTCGAGCTCCAGATCCTCGACCGATCCCATCTCGGCGGCCAGGTGCAGGACCGTGTCCTGGGCCTTGGAGTTCAGGATCAGCCGGGTGGAGTCCGCTTTCGGGTCGCAGCCAACGATCAGGATTTTCTGCCCCATCTCGACAAGTGCCGCGAGGGTGTTCTGTGAGGTGGTCGATTTGCCGATGCCACCCTTGCCGTAAAAGGCGATCTGCCGGAGTTCGCTCATGGTAAGGTCCTTTTGCAGGTCAGTTTCATCCATCAAAGGGCGATCCTCCGCCCTGCCGGGTTAGAAGCAGCAAGCGTGCCAAGCCCGGTTTCGTGTGAAACTGTTGTTTTTCAGGTGGTTGCCGGGGTTTCGCCGGATCGGTCCAATGTGCTGAACGCAACATTTCCCCGACATTCGCGCGGCCGGCCGGTCAGGGCCTGTCGGCCGGGGCGGGCGGGGTCTTGTCCGGCAGGACGCGGGCATCGCGCAGGGCGGCCTTGAACGCCTTCATCACCGGGCGCGAGATGCGGGTTTCGGCCAGAACGCGCGCCTCATAGATCTGACGGCGCGGCATGTCGCGATCCGCCCGCGCCCGGTCGATCAGGCGGTGACTGTCCGCGCCCAGGCGCGCGCCGGACCTGTCACGCAACAGCTCATAGACGCCGGTCATGATCCGCGCCTCGGGCGGGGGCATCCGGCATTTGCCGTCCAGGATCTTCAGCATGACCGCGATCGCGCAATCCACCTGTTCAGGGCCCAACGCCATAAGAAAAGCCCGCTGCGCCGACGGGAGCGCAACGGGCCGTTCGGGGTGCGGCGGGGCGGGCATCAGACCGTGGCGGCCAGCGCGTCCGTGATGGCCGATACCGGCAGGTCCAGCCGGGTGATGTTCAGCTCGTCCAGGAATTTCCGTTCCATCCGGGTCAGCTCGCCCTCGATCACCGCGACATGCTGGCCGCCCGACCGCTTGGCGATCTGGCGCGCGAAGATGCGCAGCATCTGGTCGTCGAACCGGCAGCCCAGGAACAGAAAGCCGCGGTCGGTGCGGCGGGTGCGGACCTCGTCCGGGATCGGGGTCTGGATGTCGATCTCTGTCAGGACCTCGACATAGTCGCTGTCCGACATCAGAAAACTCGACCCCTTGCGCGCCATGCCGTGCGGTTTGTAGACCAGCGTTTCCCAGCCGCTGTCGGGGCCTTCGGCGCGTTCGGTCCCGTCGGGGGCATAGGTTCGGGTCCAGATCTCGATCCATTCGCCATTGCGGCTGACGCCCTGAACCCAGCCCCAGCCGGATTGCCCGTCAAGCGCCGCCAGCATCCCGTCGTCATACCAGGTGTCGACGATCATCGGCGGGCGCATGGCCGCCAGCGCCTTGTGCACCGCGTTCGCCTGTCCCAGCCCGGGGGCAAAGGCGCGGTGCATGATGTCGTCCAGCGTGGCGCGAAACTTGCGGCTTTCGACATATTGCGCAGCGGACCACAGGTTGCCGGTGGACCGTTTCGGCACCCGCACCTCGGCCTCGATCCGCGCGCACAGCGCCTCGGGCGAGGCTGGAACCGCATCGCTCAACCCGGCGATGCCGGGCCCGAGATAGGGGATCATCCGGCCTGCGGCGACGGCATCCAATGCGGCGTTCAGCTTGTCCATATCGCTCATCTTCGTCACTCCGCATCCGCCAGGCGCCGGGCATCGACGGTGATCGGCATCTTGGGCGGCTCGGGAAAGGCGGGCATTTCCAGCATCCAGCCATTCGACAGCCGCGCCCAGCCGCCCCACAGGCCCGGCTTTTCGGTTTCGACCACCATCTCTTCCAGGTCTTTCTTGGGCACATAGACCTCGGTGCCCTTGGGGGTCTTGCGAACCATGATCTTCATGATGTCTTCTCCTTTTCGGTGGCCGGTTCGGCGAGGCTGGTCAATTCGCGGGCGCGCATGCCGACGATCGAACCGCGCTCGATGAAGTCGACGGCATAGATGTAGAATTGCTGTAGAAACGTGCCGATATCGCGGACGTATCCAACATCGCCCTTGCGCACGACGACCTCGCCGATCTCCTTGCCGAACATGGTGCCGTCATTCTTGACGTTCTTCTTCGAAACCACCTTGTCCCCCGGCAGAAAGACAGGCGGGCTATAGACCTCGATCTCGCGGTCATCGGTCGACATGGGGTGTCTCCTGTGTGGGGGCGGCTAGCCGTTCGGCCGCGGTTTCGCGGATCAGCGCCTCGGGGTCGTGCAGCAGGGTTTCCAGCACCGGGCGGGGCGCGCGTTCGGCCACCGCGTGGCGCACCCGAATATCGGGATCGGCGGCAAACCCGTGCAGCCGTTCGGGCGCGATGCGATGGGCGGCGTCGCGCCGCACCAGCGGATCGGGATCGGTGATGAACGCGGTCAGCCAGTCGGGGCGGATGCGGCGCACGATCACGCGGCGGATCTCGGGGTCTGCGTCGCCCAGCAGGGCGGGCAGGGTGCCGGGTTCGGCCCGCCGCACCGCGATCTGACGGACGTAATTGTCGGGATCGGACAGCATCGGCAGCAGTTCGTCCGATGGCAGGCGATGGGCCACCGCGATCCGCACTCGGCGGTCGGGATCCTTGATCCGCCGTCGCGCGTGGCTGACCGGCAGGCGCAGCACCGCCATCGCCCGCACCCCGGCATCGGGATCATTCAGCAGCGGCGGCAGGCGGAACAGCGTGGCCACCCGCGCCGCGTTGATGCGGGTTTCGAAATAGGGCATGCGTAGACAATCGTCGGCCAGTTCCGGGTTCAGCACGAAGAACCGTTCGATCCGCTTGGCATAGCGGTCATGCACACAGGCCCATCGCAAGCCGCAGCGCCCCAGGTCCAGGCGCGCCCGGAACCGGCACCGTGCGCAATCCAGCGCGGTGCCCTGCCAGTCGACGGGGGCGGGACCCTCGGGCATCGGCTCAGGCCGGAACGCAGGTTTCGGGCACCGGGCAGACCGCCACGCATTGCGGCGTGTCATAGTGGCCCTTGCATTCGGTGCACAGGTCGGGATCGATGACATAGGTGTCATCGGCGAAGGTGATCGCGGCGTTGGGGCATTCGAATTCGCACGCTCCGCACACGGTGCAGTTTTCAACGACGATCTTCAGGGCCATCGGGGCTTCCTTTCCTGACAAGCGCCTTGGGGATCAGGCGATTTCGGCTTCGGTTGCAGGCTGGCCCATCCGCGCGCGATAGACCGCCGAGACCGCCGTTTCGATATAGTCATAGGCATAGTCCTGGATCGCCTCGATCCCGGCGGCGGCCAGATCCTCGCGCGGGCAATCGCCGATCTTGGCGCACAGGATCGTGTCAATCCCCTCCAGCGTCTTGATCACCAGCTCCAGCTTGTCCTCTTCGCCATAGCCGCCGACGCAGTAATTGTCGCAGCGCCGGTGGGTGACGAAGCGCACGCCCTGGGCGTCGACCTCGAAAATCTGGAATTCGGTCGCATGGCCGAAATGCTGGTTGATCCGGCCGCCGCCCTTGGTGGCCACGGCAATCAGCATCGCATCGGCGTCGCTGGTGACTGCCGCGGCGGTTTCGGTCCTGGCCTCCTGCGCGGCAGCGCGGCGTTCGCCACGTTCCTCGGCCACCCATTCGCGATAGGCCTCGCGCTTGCTGGGATCGTATGTGACCTGCTCGGGCACCTGATCCATGGTGAATTCCTGGCCGCGATCCTCGCCCAGCAGGCCGACCGCGTCGGCGCGGCACTGGCGGCAATGCTTCATCAGGTTGGCCCCACCGGCACAGGCGTCCTGCAGTTCCTTCAGCTCGGCTGCGGTCGGGCCACGCTGGCCGTTCAGGCCGAAGACGGTGCCATGCGCGGGGTCCGAGATCAGCGGCATGATGTTGTGCAGGAACGCGCCGCGCTTCTTGACCTCTTTGTTGACCTCCAGCAGGTGTTTGTCGTTGATGCCGGGGATCATCACCGAATTGACCTTCACCAGGATGCCGCGTTCGGACAGCATGTCCAGGCTTTGCATCTGCCGTTCATGCAGGATCTGGCTGGCTTCCAGCCCTTCGATCCGGCGGTGGTCATAGAAGATCCAGGGATAAATCTTCGTCCCGATCTCGGGGTCGATCATGTTGATTGTCAGGGTGACGTGATCGATGTTCATATCCATCAACTCGTCCACGTGGTCAGGCAGGGCCAGGCCGTTGGTGGACAGGCACAGCTTGATGTCGGGCAGATCCTGCACCACCTGCTGGAATGTCGCCTTGGTCTTGCGCCAGTCATAGGCGCTGTCGCCGGGGCCGGCGATGCCCAGCACCGACAGCTGGGGGATCTCGTTGGCAACGGCGATCACCTTGCGGGCCGCGCCATCGGGGGTCAGTCGTTCCGACACGACGCCGGGGCGGCTTTCATTGGCACAGTCGTATTTGCGGTTGCAGTAGTTGCATTGAATGTTACACGCCGGCGCCACGGCCACGTGCATGCGGGCGAAGTAGTGATGCGCCTCTTCGGAATAGCAGGGGTGATCCTTGACCTTTTCCCAGACCTCGGGCGCCATGTCGGCGGGGCCGTCCGATGTGCCGCAGGCCGAACTTTCGCAGCCGGAACTTTCCATGGCCTTGCTGAGGGCGTCGCGGCTTGTCACCTGCAGACCGCCAAGCGAGATAACATTCTCTGTCATGCGCTGTTCCTTTCTGACTACGCGTGTTCCTGAAAGGATCAAAGCAAGGGGCGTGCCAAGATATTATCACGTGAAATCAGGGGGATAATATTTGCGCGCCCGTTGCGGGGCCGACAAAGCCGTCGCGAAACCGACATCGACAATTACAGAAAATGGGAAAGGGGCCGGGGGGGGCGGATCAGATCTTCTTGATCTCGATATTGTGCTTTTTCAGCGCATAGCCGATCTGGCGCGGCGTCAGGCCCAGAAGCCGGGCCGCCTTGGCCTGAACCCACCCGGCCTGTTCCATGGCCTGGATCAGTTCGTCACGTTCGGTATTGGTGGATTTACGCGGCTGCACCGGCGCGCGCGGCGTCGTGGCGCGCGGGTTGGGGGTGTTGGGCGTGGCGGGAAAGACGACCTCGCCCGCCGACAGGCTTTCGATGGGGGTCATCGAGTTGTTCTGCATCCGCCACAGCAGGGCCGACAGGCAAGTGCCCTGGGTGCAGGCCATGTCCTGTTCCCGGATCACATCGCCCTCGCACAGCGCGGCGCTGCGGTTGACGCAGTTTTCCAGCTCGCGCACGTTGCCGGGGAACCGGCAGCCCACAAGCGTGTCCAGCGCGTCATGCGACAGCCCGATCGAGGTGCCGTTTTCCTGGTTGAAACGGGTCAGGAAGGTCTGGGCAAGCTCCGGGATATCCTCGGGCCGTTCGCGCAGCGGCGGCAGCTGGATCGGCACGACGCAGATCCGGAAATACAGGTCGGCGCGGAATTTGCCCTGCGCGACATCGGCTTCCAGATCGCGGTTGGTCGCGGTCACAAGGCGGACATCGACCTTCAGCGTCTTGGTGCCGCCCACGCGTTCGAACTCGCCCTCTTGCAGGACCCGCAGCAGCTTTGTCTGGAACTCGGGGTTGATCTCGCCGATCTCGTCCAGGAACAGCGTGCCGCCATCGGCCAGTTCGAACCGGCCCTTGCGCTGGGTCGTGGCGCCGGTGAACGAGCCCTTTTCATGCCCGAACAGCTCTGTCTCCAGCAGGGTTTCGCTCAACGCGGCGCAGTTCACCTTGACGAAGGGCTTGTCGGCGCGGTCGCTCAGCTGGTGGATGGCGCGCGCAAACAGCTCTTTGCCGGTGCCGCTTTCGCCACGCAGCAGAACCTGGGCCGATGTCTTGGCCACCTTGCGGATGCGTTTGATCACCGACAGGATCACCGGGCTTTCGCCGACAATCCCCTGTTCGGGCGCCAGCGGCTCGACGGGCTCGTGAACCTCCTGCGCGGCCTTCAGCGCATTGCCGGCCTCGCGGAACAGCCGTTCGCGGTCGCGTGCGACGGCGCGGCGGAACCGCAGCGACTGTTCCAGCACCGAGGCGATCATCGACATGACCCGCAGATCGTTGGCGACCTCGCGCGCGGGGTCATCGACAAAGGGGCGATAGACGGTCAGCACCCCCACGACCAGCGGCAGATGCGGCTCGGCGCGCACGGGTACGGCGATCAGCGCGTGCTTGCCCGGGTCGACTCGCGGCGGCAGCGCATCGCGGCCGAACTCCCCGACGATATCAAGCGACACCAGCGGCACACCGGTCAGCATCACCATCTCGACCGCGCGGTTCGGGCGCGGCGTCTTGCGCGACAGGTTCTCAGCCGTGCCGTGTTCGGTGGCGGCCAGGATGAACGGGTTCTGCCCGGGCCGCGCCCCACGCCGGGTATCGGGTTCCGAGATCAGCGCAAGCGATCCGTGCTCCAGCCCCATGAAGGACGACAGCACGGAAAACACCCCCGGCATCGCGGCAACGGGATCGACCGCGCCGGTCAGGATCTTCGAGATTTCGAACAGCGTCTCAAGCGACGAGATTTCGGTTTCCCGCGTCGCACTGTGATCGCTGGGCCGGCGGGAGGCCGAGGAAATGACACGAATTGGCTCTGCAACGTCGAAGTGCATGGCTTAATGGCCTTTCAAGGAAATGCCTGATCTGGCAACGCGGACCGATCGGAATCGGTCTGGCTGGACCCCTTACACCGTTTCCATGGTGGAAACCCCGGTGGCGGATTGTCCAGTCTCGCGTGCGCAGCATCCGCCCGCAGATCGCAATTGCATCGTTTTTATCCCGATTGCGCGCGGACTGTGCGCATTACGGTCGCAATTTCTGCCTTTGTTGGCTGGGGCGCGTGGCGCCTGGCGAGCGAATCCACCCGCTCACGGCCGCCCTTATTGTCGGAACAGCCGTCTCGGGCCAAGGCCGGGCAGCGGCAACCCGGCATGAACGGCCATGTGCCAGGCCAGCACCTGATTGCTGCTCAGCACCGGCAGGTTCAGCCGGTCTTCCAGATCGTCGATCACGTCCAGCGTGCGCAGATTGGTGCAGGACAGGAACAGCGCGTCGATGCCCGGCGTCCGGGCCGCCAGCAGCGCCGCGTCGCGGATCGATGCGGCGTCGATCCGGGCGACGCGGGCCTCGGTCTCTTCGCCGAAGGATACGGTTTCGCGCACGTTGATCCCGCCGGCCTCGAACGCGCGGCGCATGGGCGCGGCCACCGTGTCGATATAGGGCGAGACGATGGCGATGCTGCGCGCTTGCAGGCTGTTCAGCGCGGCCAGCGCGGCGGTCAACGGGTCGGTGACGGCGCGGGTCCGGGCATTGTCGGCGACCAGCGCATGCACGGCCGCCGCCCCGATCATCGTCGCGCCCGAGGTGCAGGCATAGCCGATCACGTCGAAGCTGGCCGATGGCGGCAACAGTGATACCGCACGCGGCAGGTCGGTTTTCATCTGGGTCAGTGTTTCGGGCGTCACCGCCGCGCCCGAGGGGATGCGCGTGAAATGCAGCGCGGTATCCGGGTAGGGAAACAGCCGGCGGATGTCCTGTTCGACCGTTTCATCCGATTGCAGCACCACAAGGCCCAACGTCGCGCCGGTGGGTGTGGCCAGGCGATAGGGCGCGCGGATCATGTGTCGATCTCGGGCAGGGTGTCGAGCGTGCGTTGCGACAGCAGTTCCGGCCCGGTGTCGCGCAGGGCGATGTTTTCCTCATGCACCATGATCTTGCCCTTCTCGATTTCCACGCCCGGTTCCAGCGTCAGCACCATCCCCGTCCGCAGCACCGTGTTATCCTTTGCCGACAGCGAGGGCCATTCCGTCAGCGTCAGGCCCAGACCGTGCCCCAGCCGCCCGTCCAGTGGCGTGGCGTCCCGGGCAATCAGCGCATCCCACAGGATCGCGTGCAGATCGCGCAAGGCACGCTCGGTCGCGGCAAACAGTGCCGCATGGGCGCGTTTGGCGGCATCGCTGGCGGCGCCGATGGCAAAGTTGCGGTCGAAATCGCAGAAATACCCGTCGCGCACCGCGCCGGTGTCCAGCATCAGCACATCGCCGCGCGCCAGTGGCCGCGCATCGGCGGGTGAGATCACATCGCCATAACCGCCGGGGCCCGCGCCGCCGGCGACATAGCTGACCCAATCGGCGCCTTCCTGCAGCAGCGCGATCTGAAAATCGCGGAACACCCGGTCGAGCGGTCGGCCGACCCCGGCAAATTCCGGCACGCGGGCAAAGGCCCGGTCCGCCACGGCGCAGGTCGCGCGGATCTTGGCGATCTCGGCTTCGGACTTGATCTCGCGCACGCGCTGCACCAATGCGGTCGCATCCACGAACCGGCGCGGGGCCAGCAGGTCGCGCAGGCGGTGGTAATCGGCCAGCGGCATCCGCAGGTGGGTTTCCAGACCCATCGGGATGCCGATCTGCCCGCCTTCGGGGACCAGCGTTGCCAGCGTATCGGTCAGCAGCCCGACGCCGTCATCCTGCGGGTCGGGCGCGGGCCAGGTGCGGATATCGCTGATCCAGGTGCGTCCCATCAGCTCAGCGCCGATGGCCGGGATCACGGCGACCGGATCGCCCTGGGCGGGCACCACGATGAACCAGGGCCGCGCGGGGCTTTCCCAGAACCGGGTCAGGAAACCGGTCACGTAAAACACATCCGCCGGTGTGGTCAGCAGCAGCGCGTCGATCCCGGCCCGATGCAGTCCCGATTGCAGCCGCGCGACACGGGCGGCGTATTCGGTGGCGGGAAAGATCGCCGGGCTGTCGGGCATCGGGTCGTCCTGTTGGTGCTGCGCCAGCTTAGCCGCACCGGGCCGCCCCACGGCAACAGGAATATGCCCCGACGCTGCGCCGGGGCAGATCACGCCTAGATGTCGAACACCACGTCCTGCGCCAGCGGCAATTCGGCTGAGTAATTGATCGTGTTGGTCTGGCGCCGCATGTAGCCCTTCCACGCGTCCGAGCCGCTTTCGCGCCCGCCGCCGGTTTCCTTCTCGCCGCCGAACGCCCCGCCGATTTCGGCCCCCGACGGCCCGATATTGACGTTGGCGATCCCGCAATCCGAGCCAGCGGCGGACAGGAACACCTCGGCCTCGCGCAGGTTCAGGGTGAAGATGCAGGATGACAGCCCCTGCGGCACGTCGTTTTGCAGCGCGATGGCCGCGTTCAGATCGTCATAGCCCATGACATACAGGATCGGCGCAAAGGTTTCGGTGCGCACGATCTCGGTCTGCGCGGGCATCTCGACGATCGCGGGCCGGACATAGGCACCGCCGATCCCGCAATCGGCCGCGCCGCCGCCATGCACCGTGCCGCCCTGCGCCGTGGCATCGGACAGGGCCGCTGCCATGCGGTCGGCGCTGGCCTGGTCGATCAGCGGCCCGATCAGCGTGGCGGCGTCGCGCGGATCGCCGATGGGCAGGCTGGCATAGGCCGCCGTCAGCCGCGCCACCAGATCGTCCTTGATCGAATGATGCGCGATCACCCGGCGGAGCGAGGTGCAGCGCTGCCCGGCAGTGCCCACCGCCGAAAAGACGATGGCGCGCACGGCCATTTCCAGATCGGCCGAGGGGGCCACGATCATCGCATTGTTGCCGCCCAGTTCCAGGATCGGGCGGCCCCAGCGCGCGGCGACCTGCGGCCCCACCTGGCCGCCCATCCGGGTCGATCCCGTCGCGCTGAGGATCGGGATATCGGTCGAGGCGACCAGCGCCGCGCCGATCTCGGGCCCGCCGATGACCAGCTGCACCAGACCGTCGGGCGCGTCGCCGAACCGGGCCAGCGCGCGGTCCAGGATTTTCATGCAGGCCATGGCGGTCAGCGGGGTTTTTTCCGACGGTTTCCAGATCACCGGATCGCCGCAGACCAGCGCCAGCGCGGTGTTCCACGACCATACCGCGACGGGGAAGTTGAACGCGGTGATCACGCCACAGGGCCCCATCGGGTGCCAGGTTTCCATCATCCGGTGACCGGGCCGTTCCGAGGCGATGGTCAGCCCGTAAAGCTGCCGCGACTGGCCGACGGCAAAGTCGCAGATGTCGATCATCTCCTGCACCTCGCCCAGGCCTTCGGACAGGATCTTGCCGGCTTCCAGCGTTACGACGGCGGCCAGTTCCTCCTTGGATGCGCGCAGCTCCTCGCCCAGCAGGCGGACCAACTCGCCCCGGCGCGGGGCGGGCACGCTGCGCCAGGCTTTGAACGCCGCCTGCGCGCGGGCGATAATGTCGGGCATCTGCTCGGGCCCGGTTTCGTGCACATGCGCCACCACGGCCCCGTCAATCGGTGACTGCACCGCCAGCGTGCCGCCCTGCAATTCCGCCTCGGTCAGTCCGGCGGCTTTCAAAACATCTGCATGGGTCATCTTCGGCTCCTGTCGTGTCATTGCTTTTGCCCGGCAATCAGCGCGCGGGCGGCGGCGTGGATGGTGTCGGCCGACGGCATCGTGGCGGCATAGGCCGGGCCGGTGGCGATGAAGCTGTCCTCGGCCGCGATGCGGCGGGTGGGGATATCCGTATCCTCGGCCATCAGGGTCATCAGCGCCTCGGACACCCCGCCCGAGCGGCGGGTTTCATCGACGATCAGCACATGGGCGCAGTCGCGCACGGCCTCCAGCAGAGCGGCGCGGGGAAGGGGCGACAACCAGCGCAGGTCGATCACCCGGGCCGCAACCCCCTCGGCCAGCAGCCGCGCCTGCGCCTGACGTGACAGGTAGACGCCATTGCCAAAGCTGACAATCGCCAGGTCGGTGCCATCGCCATGCTGGCCGATCTCGCCCAGCCCGATCCGTTCGTCCGGCGCGGGATAGGGATGCATCCAGCCGCCATCGCCCGGCGCATCCAGATCGCGCATCGGGTAAAGCGCGATGGGTTCCAGGAACACCACCAGCCGCTGTTCTTCACGCGCCAGCCGGACACATTCGCGCAGCATCCGGGCGGCATCGGCCCCGTTCGACGGGCAGGCCAGGATCAGCCCCGGAATATCGCGCAGCACGGCGACCGAGTTGTCGTTATGGAAATGCCCGCCGAAGCCCTTCTGATACCCCAGCCCGGCGATCCGCACGACCATCGGGTTGGTGTATTGCCCGTTCGAGAAGAAGGGCAGGGTGGCGGCCTCGCCCCGCAACTGATCCTCGGCATTGTGCAGATAGGCCAGGAACTGGATCTCGGGGATCGGGATGAAGCCGTTCTGCGCCATACCGATCGCCAGCCCCAGGATCGAGGTTTCGTCCAGCAGCGTGTCGATCACCCGGTCCGGGCCAAAGCGATTTTGCAGCTTTTGCGTGATGCCATAGACGCCGCCCTTGCGGCCCACATCCTCGCCCATCAACGTGATCTCGGGGTGGTCCAGCATCAGATCGGTCAGCGCCCAGTTGATCAGGCGGCTCATCGGCTGCGGCTCGGCAAGCGATTTCAGATCCCCGCCAAAGGCCGCGGCGCGGGCGTCGTCCGTCGGGCCGTTCGTGGCGGCGCATGCGCGGGCAGGGGGCACAAGGCTGCCCATCACATCGCTTGCGGTTCGCAGGCGAGGGCGGGTGATGACCTCCTGCGCGGCCTGGGCAACCTCGGCCCGTGTGTCGTGATAGATATTCACCGCCGCGTCGGGCGCCAGCGCGCCGGTCGCCGCCAGAAGCCGGGCGGAATGCAGCAGCGGATCGTTGGCCTCATCCGCCTCGACCTCGGCCCGGGGCAGATAGCTGGTCGCCACATCCGCGCCCGCATGGCCGTAAAGCCGCACGGTCCGCAGATGCAGAAAGGCGGGCTTGCGCTGGGTGCGCACGTAATCGGCCGCCGCGCGCGCGACGGCATAGGTCTCATAGATGTTCAGCCCGTCGGCATGGAAATACCGGATGCCGGGGCGCTGCGCGAAACTGGCCGCGATCCAGCCCTTCGGCGTTTTGACCGAAATTCCGATGCCGTTATCCTCGCACACGAACAGGATCGGCAGCGGGGCGGATTGAAAGCTGGTCCAGCCGGCGGTGTTGAACGCGCCCTGCGCCGTGGAATGGTTGGCCGAGGCATCGCCGAATGTCGCCACCGCAATCGCATCATCGGCGTATTCGGCATGTTCGGGCCGGTTGCGCCGGGCCGCCGCGATGGCATAGGCCGCGCCGACCGCTTTCGGCAGGTGGCTGGCAATGGTCGAGGTCTGCGGCGGGATGCACAGCGCCTTGGACCCCAGCACCTTGTGCCGCCCGCCCGAGATCGGGTCCTCGGCCGAACAGGCAAAGCTGAGCAGCATGTCGCGCAGGATCGTCTGGCCCGGCACCTGACCCGCGCGGGCAATCTGGAACGCACCGTCGCGGTAATGCAGGAACGCGGGGTCGGTGGGGCGCAGGGCGTGCGCAACAGCGGCCATGCCTTCGTGCCCGGACGAACCGATGGTGTAATACCCCTGGCCCGCCTTCTGCATCGCGCGTGCTTCCAGGTCCAGCGCCCGGCTGAGCACCTGCGCGCGGAACAGGCCTACGGCGTCGTCATCGCCCAGCCCCGCGACCGGATCGCCGCCTGCGGGGAAATCCCCGGTCGCGACGCGGGTCAGGAAATTCTCCTCGACGATCCGGGTGCGGTCCATGACTTAGAAGAACGCCTGAAGCCCGGTCTGTGCCCGCCCAAGGATCAGCGCGTGCACGTCATGGGTCCCCTCATAGGTGTTCACCGTTTCCAGGTTCGCGGCGTGGCGGATCACGTGGAACTCCTGGCTGATGCCATTGCCGCCATGCATGTCGCGGGCCATGCGCGCGATATCCAGCGCCTTGCCGCAATTGTTGCGCTTGATCATCGAGATCATCTCGGGCGCGGCCTTGCCTTCGTCCATCAACCGGCCCACGCGCAGCGCGGCTTGCAGGCCCAGCGTGATTTCGGTCTGCATGTCGGCCAGTTTCTTCTGGAACAGTTGGGTCTGGGCCAGCGGGCGGCCGAACTGCTTGCGGTCCAGACCATAGTCGCGGGCGCGCAGCCAGCAATCCTCGGCCGCGCCCATCGTGCCCCAGGCAATGCCATAGCGGGCGCGGTTCAGACAGCCGAACGGGCCCTTCAGCCCCTCGACCCCCGGCAGCAGGGCGTCTTCGCCGACCTCGACCCCGTCCAGAACGATTTCACCGGTGACCGAGGCGCGCAGGGAAAGCTTGCCCTCGATCTTGGGCGCGGACAGGCCCTTGAGGCCCTTGTCCAGCACGAAGCCGCGGATCTTGCCGTCATGGGCCGCCGATTTCGCCCAGACGACAAAGACATCGGCAATCGGGCTGTTGGAAATCCACATTTTCGAGCCGGTCAGGCGATAGCCGCCGTCGATCTTTTCGGCGCGCGTCTTCATGCCCGCGGGGTCCGATCCGGCATCGGGTTCGGTCAGGCCGAAACAGCCGATCAGTTCGCCACTGGACAGGCCCGGCAGGTATTTCGCCTTTTGCGCGTCCGAGCCATAGGCGTGGATGGGATACATCACCAGCGAGCTTTGAACGCTCATCATCGACCGATATCCGCTGTCCACCCGTTCGACCGCGCGGGCGATCAGGCCATAGGTCACGTAACCCGCGCCCAGCCCGCCGAATTCCTCGGGGATGGTGCTGCCCAGCAGACCGGCTTGCCCCATCAGGGCAAAGATTTCGGGGTCGACGGTTTCCTGGGCATAGGCCTGGGTCACGCGCGGCAACAGAACGTCCTGGGCAAAGCCATGGGCGGCATCGGCCAGCATCCGTTCGTCTTCGTCCAGCTGATCGGTCAGACGGAAGGGATCGGCCCAGTCGAAAGCGGCCAGCGACGGACCAAAGCCAGTGTTATCAAGGTCTTTCATGATCAACTCTCCTGTGAAACGAAAGGGCCGGGGCGCAATTCCACGGTCTTTGTTTCATCCCTGAGAGCGGATGACAAGCGGCCAGGCGCCACGCGGGTGCCGGGCCGTTTTCGGGGCGCCGAAAGGGCGGCGTTCAGCCGTCCTCGGGCATCTGGAACGGGGGCAGGCTGTTGAAAGCCAGCTGCAGCGCATCGCCCCAACCGTCCGAGATCGTTTCGTAATAAGGATCGTCGCGTTCGATCCGGCGGATCGGATCGGGGGTCAGGCTGTCGGTGCGATAGGTCTGGAAATCCAGCGGCAGGCCGACCGACAGGTTCGCCTTGATGGTGGAATCGAAGGACACCATCAACAGCTTCACCGCCTCGGCAAAGCTCATGTCCGGATCATAGGCGCGCACCAGGATCGGACGGCCGTATTTGGTTTCGCCGATCTGAAAGAACGGCGTGTCGGGCGAGGCTTCGATGAAATTGCCCTCGGGATAGATCAGGAACAGCCGGGGGGCGCCATTGCCGATCTGGCCGCCGACGATCATCGTGGCGTTGAACGAGCTGTCGGCGCGCTGGCCTTCGTCGGCATGTTCGGCGATGACCTCGCGCAGGGTCTCGCCCACCAGCTGTGCAACGCGGAACATCGACGGCTGTTCCAGGATCGACGGGTTGCGGTCCTCTTTCGCCTTGCTGCGTTCGTCCAACAGGCTGATCACCGCCTGGGTGGTGGCCAGATTGCCCGCCGTCATCACGGTGATCACCGCCTGGCCGGGTTCCGACCAGCATTGCATCTTGCGAAAGCTCGAGATGTTGTCGACGCCCGCATTGGTGCGGGTATCGGACATGAACAACAGTCCCGCATTCAACATCATGCCAACACAATAGGTCATGGGCCCGCCTTGCCGCTTGTTGCGCCGATCATCTTATTGCTGGACCTGTATGTCCACCTCGAGCGCTTCTTCGCCGTGATCGCCGATCCGGATACCCGATATCGGGGCCGCACCGCGATAGTCCAGACCCGTGGCCACCCTGACGTAGCGTTCATCGGGGCTGATCTGGTTCGAAATGTCGAAGCCGACCCAGCCGATGCCGTCGATATGCGCCTCGACCCAAGCGTGGGAGGCATCCTGTTCCACCCGGTCGTTCATCATCAGATAGCCCGAGATATAACGCGCGGGCACGCCCATCGCGCGGGCGGCGGCCAGAAAGACATGCGCGTGATCCTGGCAGACACCATGCCCGGCGGCCAGTGCATCCTCGGCGCTGGTCAGGGCGTGGGTGTGGCCCAGCTCATATTTGACCGCCTCAAGGACCCGGCGCGACAGCTCGTGCATCCGTGCGATCGGATCGTCGAATTCGGCGCTCAGCCCCTTGATCAGCTTGCGCGTGGCATTGCCGGCGCGGGTCATGTCGGTTGGGGTTTCGAACAGCCACAGCGGCACGTCGCCCTTGTGCTGGCCGATCACGCCCGATGTGTCGGTGGTTTCGACCTGGCCGTGGCAGGCGATCTCGATCGTGTGGCCATCGCCGTCGAAGCTGATCAGCGTGACGGTGTTCATATGCTCGTCATCGAATTGCAGCTCGATCGCGCCGCCGGTGATCTCGATCTCCCAGCTCAGCACCTTTTGCGTCTGGCGCGATTTCGGCGTCAGGCGCAATTGCTGCAGCCCATAGGTGACCGGCCGTTCATAGCTGTAGCGGGTGCGGTGTGTCAGGTTCAGAAGCATGCGTCAGCCATTGAAACGGAAATCCTCCTCGATCTGGGCGGCCAGATCGGCGTTGTCGCGCAGGAAGCCGATGATGAATTCGTGCAGGCCCATCTCGAACACATGATCAATCTCGGTTTCCTTCAATTGATCGCGCAGCACCTGCATCCTGGCAAAGCTGGGACAGTCCTCGCAATACTGCGATTGCAGATAGCCCAGGTTGCCCGACATCTTGGACACGCAGAACGCCAACGAACGCGGCATGCGCGAATCGAGGATCAGGAACTCGGCAATGCCGCGCGGGCTGATATCGGTGCCGTGCAGCCAGCGGTACGAGCGCTGGCCCGCAACAGACCGCAGGATGGTTTCCCACTGCACATTGTCCAGCGACGATCCGATCTGGGTGATCGACGGCAGCAGCACATAGTATTTCACATCCAGGATGCGCGCGGTGTTGTCGGCGCGTTCCAGGAATGTGCCCACACGGGCGAAATCGAACACGTCATTGCGCAGCATCGTGCCGTGGGTCGCCCCGCGCACCAGCGCGCTGTGACGGCGGATCAGGCCCAGCGCCTCGGGCAGGTCGGCCTCGCGCACGGGGCGGCGCAGCGCATCGGTCAGCTGCATCCAGCTTTCGTTCACGGCCTCCCACACCTCTTGGGTCAGGGCGGTGCGGACCATGCGGGCATTGTTGCGCGCCGCCTCGAACGCGCTCAGGACCGACGACGGGTTGGCCTTGTCGCGTAGCAGGAAGTTGACCACCTGGCTGGCGTCATAGTCGTCATGGTGCTGGTCATAGAGGTCGCGTACGCTGGCCGATTGCAGGACCGAGGCCCATTCGTCCTGCGCCGAATCCGGGCGCGTCAACGCGATGCGAAAGCCCGCCTCGATCAGGCGCGCGGTGTTCTCGGACCGCTCCAGATAGCGGAACATCCAGAAAATGCCACCGGCCGTCTTGCCCAGCATGACCCGTTACTCCCCCAGTACCCAGGTGTCTTTGGTCCCGCCGCCCTGGCTGGAATTCACCACCAGCGATCCCTTTTTCAGCGCCACGCGGGTCAGACCGCCCGGCGTGATATCCACCTTTTCGGGCGACACCAGAACAAACGGGCGCAGATCAACATGGCGCGGCGCCAGGCCTGCTTTCGTCAGGATGGGGCAGGTGCTGAGCGCCAGCGTCGGCTGCGCGATATAGTTGCCGGGCCGCGCCGTCAGCTTGGCGCGGAACGCCGAAAGCTCGCGCTTGGACGCGGCAGGCCCCACCAGCATGCCATAGCCGCCCGAGCCGTGGACCTCTTTCACCACCAACTCGTCCAGGTGATCCAGCACATAGGCCAGCGCATCGGGTTCCGAACATCTCCAGGTCGGCACGTTCTTCAGGATCGCCTTTTCGCCGGTATAGAACTCCACGATATCGGGCATGTAGCTATAGATCGCCTTGTCATCGGCGATGCCCGTGCCGGGCGCATTGGCGATGGTGATCCCGCCCGAGCGGTACACATCCATGATGCCCGGAATGCCCAGCATGCTGTCGGGATTGAAGTTCAGCGGGTCCAGGAAATCGTCGTCTACGCGGCGATAGAGCACATCGATGGGCTGATAGCCGCGCGTGGTGCGCATGGCGATCCGCCCGTCGACCACGCGGCAATCGTGCCCCTCGACCAGCTCGGCCCCCATGTGATCGGCCAGAAAGGAATGTTCGAAATAGGCCGAGTTGTGCAGCCCCGGCGTCAGCACCGCCACCACCGGCTTGCCGGTGGTCGCCGGCGGCGCCGCGGCGCACAGCGACCGCCGCAGCCGGGTGGGGTAATCGGACACCTGCTGCACCTTGATCTTGCTGAACAGTTCGGGGAACATCTGCAGCATGGTTTCCCGGTTTTCCAGCATATAGGACACGCCCGATGGCGTGCGGGCATTGTCCTCGAGCACGAAGAAATCATCCTCGCCCGTGCGCACCAGATCGACGCCCACGATATGGGTATAGATCCCGCCGGGCGGTGCCACGCCGATCATCAGCGGCAGGAACGCCTCGTTCCGGGCGATCAGCTCGGTCGGGATGCGGCCCGCGCGCAGGATCTCTTGCCGGTGATAGATGTCATAGAGAAACGCGTTGATCGCGCGCACGCGCTGTTCGATCCCCTTGGTCAGCCGCGCCCATTCCTGCGCCGAGATGATGCGCGGCACGATGTCGAAGGGGATCAGCCGCTCATCGGCCTCGCCCGAGCCATAGACGTTGAAGGTGATGCCGGTCTTGCGAAAGAACTGCTCGGCCTCGCGCGATTTGCGTTGCAGCCGGCTGATATCCTCGCCCGAAAACCAGTTGTTGAAGCCTTGGTAAGGCGCGCGCGGTGCGTTGTCTGCCTTACGCATTTCGTCAAAGAAATGGGGTTCGTCCGTCATGGGTCAAGCCTAGGATTTGAGCAGCGGGCTGCAACTTGTTTCGTCGAAACACCCCGGCTGACGCTGCAAAATCGTCCAGCGGGTGGGCAAATGGTTAATTTTTGGGCGCCCGTCAGCCGTCGCTGTCCAGCCAGATCGTGATGGGCCCGTCATTTGTCAGCGAAACCTGCATGTCGGCGCCGAACCGGCCGGTTTCGGTGGGCATGCCCAAGGCACGCAGGGCCGCGGCAAATTCCCGGTACAGCGCCCGGCCCAGATCGGGCGGCGCGGCGGCGGAAAAGCCCGGCCGGTTGCCGCGGCGTGTATCGGCGGCCAGGGTAAACTGGCTGACCACCAGCGCCCCGCCGCCGGTCTGCAGCAGCGACAGGTTCATCTTGCCGTCGGGATCGGCCAGGATCCGCATCTTCGCGATCTTGGCCGCCAGCGCCCGCGCGGTTTCGGCGGTGTCGTCCGGCATGGCACAGACCAGGATCACCAGCCCCGCGCCGATCTGCCCGACCACCTGACCGGACACGCTGACGCGGGCCTCGGATACCCGTTGAACAACTGCGCGCATTGCCGCTTCCCTCCTATTTTTTCAACCCGCTCGGTGGAGCGAATTCCAGCACTGGTCAAGGTTCCCGGAACCGGTTTTCCGCGCATTTCGGCAGGGCTAGCGCGGCACCCAGCCGCCCGCGTCTTGGTTCAGCGCAAAGACATAGCCCACCGCCGCCGCGACGATCAGGCCCAGGATCACCGCGGCGGCGATTTTCCAGGCCGAATAGGGGCGTTCGCCCTGCACCCGGCCCGTGCGGCCATTGACGACGAACCGATAGGATTTGCCGCGATATTTATAGGCCGCCAGCCAGACCGGCAGCAGGATATGCTTGAAGGTCACATCGCTGAGGCTGGTATCCAGGCTGTGGATCCGCTGCCGGTCGCCGCCGATATCGAATTTCACGTCGCGTTCGATCATGCGGTCCATGTGGTGGCGCGCCTCGCCAAACCCGTCCTCAAGCTCGACCGTGTAACCCTCGGCCCGGAAGCCCGCCAGGTATTCGGGGCGATAGGGTTCCAGCGCGGCCAGATCCCAGGGTTCCAGCGCGTCGGTGAACCGTTTGGGCAGCGACCGGCTGGCCAGCACCAGCACGTCGTCGAAGAACCGCGCCACCCGGCCCGAGGCGCGGGTCCAGCGGATTTTCTGGACCCGGACCTGCTGGCGCTTGCCGTTCCGGGTGACGGTGCGGGTCTGATAGTAAACCGTGCCGCGTTCGCCGTGATAGACGCTGCGCGTGTCGGCGTCGAAGGTCCAATAGGGCACATAGATCCCCTGCATCCGGCGCCCCTTGCGTGCATATTGCTGCAACCCGTTTGGCGCGAACCAAAGCCGGCCCAGCCAGTCGCTCATGGCCTGCCGCGCGGTGCCTTCGTCCAGCGCGAAGGGCAGCAGGGCCTTGGGTTTGATATGCCGGTGCGTGCCGGTATCGGTGACCACGGGCGTGGCGCAGAACGGGCATTCGGCGGCATGGGTGTCGGCATCGAATTCCACCTGCGCCCCGCAATTGGGGCAGGACAGGACGCGGGTTTCCTCGATCTCGGCCTCGGGCAGGGCGGCCTGCAACGCGGTGCGCAGGTCAAGCTCGCGGATCGCGGAAGTGAAATGGCCCGACCCCTCGATCGGTTGGCGGTTGCCGCAATGATCACAGGCCAGATCGCCGGTTTCGGGATCGAACCGGAAATCGGCCCCGCAATTGTCGCAGGGAAAGCGGTGTTCCTGCATCGCATCGTCAGGCGCGGGAAACGGGCGCAGGGCCATTTTGATTTCATGCCTCCGGCGGGAGTATTTCGGCCAAGAAGAAGCGGTATATCACGCCCCCGGTGGCGGTGGGGGCAGGATGGTGAAGAGCTGCGCGAGCTCGGCGACCTCGTCGGCGGTTTGCCAGCCGTCCTGGCCCGGGGTCCAGACATGGGTGTCGCGGGTCAGGCTGCCGTCCAGCGCCATGCGGCCCAGGTCGGCCTTGGAGAAGGGGCCGCGGGTCTGGCCGGCCTCGGCGATGTGCCAGACATGTTCGACCGGGGCGGGGGGCGGCAGTTGGGCCGCGGTGGGCATCTTTGCCAATTGCGGCTGGTCGGGGGTGACCGGGCCCCAAGGGCCCGATTGCGGCAGTTGGCGCGCCAGCCCCATGCCAAGCCCCATGCCGATGCCCGCGCCGATCCCGGCCCCCGCACCGCCGGTGTTGCGGGCGGCCGATGTCATCGCCTCGGCCGCGGAATATTCGGTGAAGCGGCCCAGATCGCCCGCCATCCCCAACGAGGTGCGCTTGTCCAGCGCCTCTTCGACCGCGGGGGGCAGGCTGATGTTTTCGATGTAAAGCTCGGGGATGGTCAGCCCGTATTGTTCCAGCACCGGCGCGATATGGGTCGCAACCAGCTTGCCCAGGGCGCCGGTATTGGCGGCCATGTCCAGCACCGGGATACCGGCAGAGGCGATGATGCGGGAAAACTCCTGCACGATGATGTTGCGGATCTGATAGCTGATCTCGTCCATGGTGAATTCGCCGTCGGTGCCGACGATTTCGACTAGGAAGCGCGCGGGATCGCTCACCTTGACCGTATAGGTGCCATAGGCGCGCAGCCGGGTGGGGCCGAATTCCGGATCGCGCAGCATGATCGGGTTCTTGGTGCCCCATTTCAGATCGGCAAACCGCGTGGTGTTGACGAAATAGATCTCTGACTTGAAGGGCGATTTGAACCCGTGATCCCAATGCTGAAGCGTGGTCAGGATCGGCATGTTGTTGGTTTCGAGCATGTAGAGCCCGGGCGTGAACACATCGGCCAGCTGCCCCTCGTGGACGAAGACGGCGGCCTGGCCCTCGCGGACGGTCAGCTTGGCACCGTATTTGATCTCGTGCCCTTCGCGGTCGAAGCGCCAGACCATCGTGTCGCGCGTGTCGTCGACCCAGTGGATGACGTCGATGAATTCACCGGACAGAAAATCGAAAATACCCATGGTTACCTCCCGGCATGTCGGGTTGCTGTGTGTTCGGTTTCGGGCCGGTCAGCTTTCGCCGCCCAGCAATTGACGGCTGAGCGCCTGAACGATCGGGCGGGCCTCGTCCGGGGTCATGCCGGGGCGCAGGCGCGGATCGTAGAGCATCTTCAGCAGAAGTTCGTCATGCGTTGTCAGCAGTGCGAATTCCTCGTCATCGTTGAAGATCGACGGCCGTGCCTGCGGGCTGTCGTTGGCCAGGCCCATGCCCTGGGCCAGCTCCTCGTGGATGCAGGATTTGCGCAGCAGGTCGGGGTGTTCCGACCGGATGACCGCGACCGCCTGTTTGTAGTTGGGCGAGGCGCCCTCGGACGAGGCGAAGACCAGGCAGAAGGTCGAGCGCGGCATCTGGGTGATGGTGCGAATGACGGTATCGTCGACCCCCGGCACCAGATCCTGCAGGCGCGGGCCCAGGGCGCGGCGTTCGTCCTCGTTCAGGATCAGCAGGTGGTAATTGGCGTGTTCGGGCGGGACCACGAAGATCGGGTGCCCGGACACTCGGCGCAGCCGCGCGGCATAGCTGGCGATGATCGCCTTGTCCTTGGCGCGCTTGGCGGCGGGCACGGAATCGCCAAAGACCACGCCCAGGGCGATCGGGTCCTTCCAGCGGCGCAGGCGGCTTTCGGTTTCGCGCGCGACCAGCACCCCGCCATTGGTGACATATTCGTCGTAAAGCGCGATGCGGACGAAATCCTCGGCCAGCATCTTGGCGTCGAAGGGCACGTCCGGCCCGCCGCCATCGGTGCGCAGCAAGCCGCGCGCGACCAGGTCCGCCTGTACCCTGGCGAAATGGCGCGCGATGGATTGGCTGGCCTTTGACGGGGGCTGTGGCGTCGGGGGTTCGGGCTTGGCCGGTTCGGCCGGGGGCGGGACCGTGCCGCTGCCGGGGTCCTGCAATTCGCAGGCCCCCAGCGCGATCAGGGCAAGACAACCGATTATGGCGGCGCGGATCCGTTTCATTCGTCGCGTCGGCGCGTCAGCTGCGCGGAACCGAGGTGCCGGCGGTATCGCCCACACCGTCGCGCCGTGACTTGGCGGCGGCCAGCGTATCGCGCAGTTCGGCCTCCATCTTCTTCAACTCGACCTCGGCGGCGGCGCGGCGCGCCTTGCCCTCGTCGGCGATGGCCAGGCTTTCCTCGATCGTGTCGATCAGGGTGGCGTTGGCGTGCTTGACGGCCTCGATATCGAAAACGCCGCGCTCCATCTCCTGGCGGACGACCTTGTTGGCCTCTTTCAGGTTCTCGGCATTGCTGGTCAGCAGCTCGTTGGTCAGGTCGGTCGCCTCGCGCACGGCCTCGGCCGCCTCGCGCGAGCGCTGGATGGTCACCGCCTGCGCCAGCTGGGTTTCCCAAAGCGGCACGGTGTTGACCAGGGTCGAGTTGATCTTGGTCACCAGCGATTTGTCGTTTTCCTGTACCAGCCGGATCGACGGCAGCGACTGCATCGTCACCTGGCGGGTCAGTTTCAGATCATGCACCCGGCGTTCCAGGTCGTCGCGCGCGGCGCGCAGATCGCGCAGCTCCTGCGCCTTGATGACCTGCTGGTCCTCGGGCGCGGCCTGAACCTCGGCATCCTTGGCGGGGATGATGGTGTTGTCCAGCTCGGCCAGCTTCTCCTCGCCCGCCGCAATGTAAAGCGCCAGCTCGTCATAGAAATCGAGCGTCTTCTCATAGAGCTTGTCCAGCGACTTGATGTCCTTCAGCAGCTTGTGCTCATGCCCCAGAAGGTTGTCGGTGATCTTGTCGATCTGGCTTTGCACGTTCTCGTAACGCGCGACGAACTTGGCGAAGGGCGCGGCGCGGCCCAGCAGCCGTTCCCACCAGCTGCGCTTGCGGCGCACATCCAGTTCGCTGACCGAAAAGCCGCGGATGGTGGTGACGATGTCGCGCAGGTTGTCACCGGCGGGGCCGACATCCTTGTTGCGGACATCGGCCAGCATCGATTGGCTGATTTCCTGCAACTCGGCCTGGGCGGAGGATCCGAATTCGATGATCGACTGGGTGTTGGACATGTCGATCTCGTCCATGCGCTTGCGGATCTCGCCGGCGACGGGGGCCTCGGCGGCCGCCAGGGGGACCACATCGCCCGCCGGTTCGGGCAGGATCACGGCGGTGATCTCCTCGACCTCGGCCAGGGCCTGCTTGGCCTTATCGCGAACGGTATCAGACATCTCTCAACTCTCCATTTTACTGCGCGCGTTCCAGGCGCACGCCATCGCGCTGCAATCTTTCACGCAGCACTTCGATTTCGACATCCAGGTCGGTCTTGTCATCCAGCAGCAGGGTCTGCGTGCGGGCGGTGAAATTGCGTTCCAGATCGTCCAGCAGTGCCTCGTAATCGGCGCGCGCCCGGGGGTCGCGGTTGCGGGCGTAAAGATCGGCGAATTTCACCGTCGCATCGCGCGCGCCCAGCAGATAGACGCCCAGATACTTGCGCGCAGCGGTCAGGTCGCGCGGGTCATCCTCGACCGTGCGGCACATGTCGCGGGCGATCGTCATGAACCGGTCCACGCGCGTTTCCAGCTGGCGGTCCTGTACCCGGCGGATTGCGTCGGACATGGCTTTCAGATGCGCTTCGGCCTCGTCCACCACGCGCGCGACACGGTCCTGCTGGAACGTGTCGACACCGTCCATCCCCTTGTCGCGCAGCGGGTCCGGCCCGAAGGTGAAGAAATGCAGCGCCGCGCCCAGCACGGCGAAAATCGCAGCCTCGACCACCCCGTGGCCCGCGAACCCGGCAATCGCCAGCCCGGCGCCGGTCAGCACCGATCCCAGGATCTTGCGCGGCAGGGCGGGGCGGCGGGCGATCTTGCGCGCCTCAAACGCCTCTTGCGCGATCAGCCCCTCGCGCGTCAGCCAGGCCGCCAGGATCAGCGTGCCGAACGCCACCAGATAGGTCGCCATGACCACCGGTTCCGCCGAAAACGCCTTGATCGCCAGCGGCAGCGGCGCAAAGAACAGCATGTTGATCTTGGCGCCTACCCGGGTGCGTTTCTTGCCGTGATAGGGGTTCTGCCCCGGCGGCGTCGTGCCAGCCGGATCGCCCTGGGGGCTGTATTTGCCGCCATAGCGCTGCGCCATCAGCCAGCCACCGCGCTGGCCGAGACATAGAAGATCAGCATCACCAGCAGAAGAAAGGACATTTTCTGCAGTCCCGTTTCCGACATGGAAGGTCACCCCCTGAACGTGCCACACCGCCCGTTATAGGCGATGCAGCGTTTCGGTGAAAGCGCGGCGCTCAGACCTTGCGGCTTTGCGCGGCGTGGCGTTCGGCGGCCAGCTTGCGGGCATAGCCCGATTGCAGGATCTCGACCGCAAACAGGACGATCACCGCGAAATAGAACGTGGTTTTCGACATCGGAACAAGCGGATAGCCGAAGACCCTGATGCTCAGATCCGTGGCTTCGGCGGCACCGTGTGCGGCATCGGCCGCACCATGGGCGGCCTCGGCTGCGGCCGCATGCATCGCATGTTCGGCCGCGACCCCGGCCTCGCCCAGCAAAACCACGCCGACAATCAGCAGGATGAACAGGCCCAGAACCTCGTACATGCGGTTCTTTTCCAGAAAGGCGGTCACATGATCGGCCAACAGCAGCATCGCCGCCCCCGACAGCAGGATCGCGGTGGCCAGAACAAAGAAGACATCGGTGATGGCCAGCGCCGACAGGATCGAATCGAAGCTGAAGATCAGGTTCATGAACACGATAAGCATGATCACCTGAACCGCGGACTTGCCCGATTTATGTTCCACATCATGGTCAAGGTGTTCGACCGACAACATGTGCGAGATTTCCTTGACCGCCGTATAGATGATGAAAATCCCGCCGATCACGAAGACCAGCGTGGCGAAATTCACCCCGCCTTCCAGGATGCCGGTCCAGTTCATGACGAAGAACGGTTCGCTCAGGCGTTCGATCAGGTTGATCATCACGAACAGCAGCACCACCCGCAGCGCCACGGCGATGATGATGCCCCAGAACCGCACCGCGCGTTGTTGCGCGACCGGCGCGCGTTGCGATTCAATGCTGATATACAACAGGTTGTCGAAGCCCAGCACGGCCTGCAGGAAACACAGCATCAGCAGGTTTCCCAGATTTTCGATCGTCAGCAAGTCGGCCATTCAACGCCTCTCCATCCCGGTTGGTCCCGTGGCATCCAGCCATATTCCCGACCCTGGGGCAAGGTTACTGACGCGGCGGTTTTCCCCCACGCTTGCGCGCCGGGCGTTTGACCGCCCGTTTCGGGCTTGTCGCAGGCTTGAATTCCTTGTCCAGGCCCAGCTGGTCGCGCAGAACGCGCGCGCGCAGCTCCTCGACCTCGCCGGGTTTCAGGTTTCCCAGCTGGAACGGGCCATAGCTGACACGAATCAGCCGGTTCACCGTCAGGCCCACGGCCTCCATCGCGCGGCGGATCTCGCGGTTGCGCCCCTCGCGCAGGGCGACGGTCAGCCAGGCATTCGCGCCCTGCTGCCGGTCCAGCGTGACCTCCATCGGCTGGAACGCCTCGCCATCGACGGTCAGCCCCTGGCGCAGCGGCTCCAGCGTCGCATCCTCGGGCGCGCCCTTGACCCGCACGCGGTACCGCCTGAGCCAGCCGGTTGACGGCAGCTCCAGCCGCCGCTTGATCTCGCCGTCATTGGTCAAGAGCAGCAGGCCTTCGGAATTCAGGTCCAGCCGCCCCACCGACATCACGCGCGGCATCCCCTCGGGCAGGGCGTCGAACACGGTCTCGCGCCCCTTTTCGTCGCGTGCCGTGGTCACCAGCCCGGTGGGCTTGTGGTAAAGCCACAGCCGCGGCGGCTCGGGTTCGGCCAGCGGCTTGCCGTCGACGGTGATCTTGTCGGCGGGCGTCACGTTCAGCGCCGGGCTGTCGATCTTGCGCCCGTTCACGGTCACGCGACCGGCCTCGATCATGCGCTCGGCCTCGCGCCGGCTGGCGATACCGGCCCGCGCCAGAACCTTGGCGATGCGGTCGCCCTTGGGTGTTTCAGTGCTCATGGCCGATCCCTATCGGTTTCCGCGGCCAAGCGAAAGCGGCTTGCGCAGCCGGGGCGGGGCAGGGCATCAGGGGGCATGAGCCCCTTCACCAGCCATATGCAGGCCGCTTTGGACGAGGCCCGCGCCGCCGCCACCCGGGGCGAGGTGCCGGTGGGCGCCGTGATCGTGGCGCCGGATGGCAGCATCGTCGCCCGCGCCGGCAACCGCACGCGCGAGCTGCACGATCCCACTGCCCATGCCGAGATCCTTGCCCTGCGCGCCGCCTGCGCCGCCGCCGGATCGGAACGGCTGCCGGGACATGACCTCTATGTGACGCTGGAGCCGTGTCCGATGTGTGCCTCCGCGATCAGCCAGGCCCGCATCGCGCGGCTATACTATGGCGCGGCCGATCCGAAATCGGGCGGCGTGGCCCACGGCCCGCGCGTCTTCGACCACCCACAGGCACACCACGTCCCACAGGTCTATGACGGGATCGACGCGCGCGCGGCCGAAAGCCTGCTCCGGTCGTTCTTCGACCGGCTGCGCTAAGATCGCCACCCGGCTGTTTCATTGCTCCGAAAATACTCAAATTCCGGCGGTTTCCCGCGCGCGGTGCGTGCCGGTCTGCGGTGCCCGCAGAAATGCATGGCAATTTTTCCCATAAATTGCTAAAGAGCACGCATCCCGCCAATGCAAGAAGGAGGCACTGACATGACGTACATGATTTCGCGCCCCGGCTATTGCACAGTGGCAGCGGTTGCCGCAGCACGACGAGGCCGTCAGCGCTGATCCGGCGTCCAGCCTGACGGCTGGATTTTTCAAACCCTTCACAGCTTCGGACGCGTAAGCGCAGGGCACCCGGTTGCGGGGTCTGCGCAGATGTCTTGACCAATCTATTTCGAAAGGGCCGGTAAGCACCGGCTGGGACCCGCTATGAATATTGATCTTCTGGACGATGAAATTCCCCTGTCCGATACGGTCGAACGGCTGATCGCCCGTTACGGCGCGCGGGCGACCCTGCGGGCGGTGATCGCGGTGGTCCTGAAACCCCGCGCGCGGCACATGCCGCCGCAGGATCTGTCCGATCATTTGCGGCGCGATATCGGCTTGCCCCCGGTGCCGCCCACCTCGGCGGGGCGGCACGATCTGTGGTGACGGGCGCGCGGGGTCAGCCGATTTCGGCAATCCCGCGCGGGATGTCGGTCAGCGGCTGGCCGCCATCGGGGGTCACCACAAAGGTTTCGGTGATCGCCAGCCCCCATTCGGGTGTCCAAAGCCCGGGCATCAGGTGAAAACACATGTTTTCCTGCAGCTCCGTCGTATCGCCGGGCCGCAGGCTCATGCTGCGCTCGCCCCAGTCGGGCGGATAGCTGAGGCCCACGGAATAGCCGGTGCGGCTGGTCTTTTCGAACCCCGCCCGCCCCAGCGCGTCATAGACACAGGCCGCCACAGCCTCGCAGGTTGCGCCGGGCCGGGCGGCGGCCAGCGCATCCGCGACCGCTTGCAGAACCGCCTCTTCGGCGCGCTTCATCTCGGCCGGGGGCGGGCCCAGGTGCAGCGTGCGGCTGACCGGACAGTGATAGCGTTGATAGCAACCCGAGATCTCGAAATAGGTCGCCTCGCCCGGCTGCATCGGCTTGTCGTTCCAGGTCAGATGCGCTGCGGCGGCCTCGCGCGCCGATGGCGCGATGGGTACGATTGCCGGGTAATCGCCGGCCAACCCCGGCACGCCGGTCAGCCCTGCGGCCTGAACCCGCGCCACCAGCTCGTGCTTGGGCAGGCCGGGCCGGGCGGTTTCGCGCAACACCCGATGCATGGCGGCGGTCAGTTGCCCGGCCTTGCGCATCAGCGCCAGTTCGGCGCCGCTTTTCACCGCGCGCTGCCAGTTGACCAGCCCGGTCGCATCCTGCAACGCGCCAGCCCCCAGCGCGCGTTCCAGCACCCGGTGCGCGGCGGCGGAATAATAGTAATTGTCCATCTCGACCCCGATCCCGGCGGTCCAGCCGCGCGATTGCAGGCTCTCGGCCAGATGGTCGAACGGATGGTGGTCGGGGTGCTGCACATGCGCCTCGGGCCAGTCGAACAGGTCGTCATCAGACAGCCATGTGGTCTGGGCGGCCCCCGGCATGTCCATTGTTCGCCCCCACCACAACACGCCGTCGCGCACATGCACGATGACGGCCTGGGGGACATAAAAGCTCCACCCGTCATAGCCGGTCAGCCAGGCCATGTTCGACGGATCGGCCAGTATCAGGACGGAAAGCCCCCGGCGCGCCATCTCGGCGCGGGTGCGGGACAGGCGGGTTTCGTATTCGGCGGGTGTGAAATCCTGTGCGGGCATGCGGTTACAGCACCATGGGTGTCATGACCTCGGGCTCGATCACATCGACGCCGGGCAACCCGTCTTTCAACGCCTGTGCGGATTGTTCCAGCAGCGGGAAGGTCTTGTAGTGGCAGGGGATGACCGTTTTGAAATCGAAGAATTTCTTTGCCGCATAGGCCGCGCGTTCCATCCCCATCGTGAAATGCCCGCCCGCGCACAGAATGCCGATATCGGGCGCATGCAGGTCCTGAAACAGCGCCATGTCGGCCATCACATCCGTATCGCCGGTAAAGTAGATCGTGCGCCCCTCGCCCGAGATCATGAACCCGGCCTCGGACCCGGCATAGACCGGCCCGTTGGCCGACCCCAGCGACGAGGAATGCACCGCATGCACCATCGTCACCGACACATCGCCCAGGGTGACCGTGCCGCCCTTGTTGAAGCCCACGGTGGCGATGCCCTCGCTTTCCTCCCAGAAGGACATCAGGTCATAGATGCCGACGGCAGGGATCGACAGGTCCTTGGCAATCGCCAGCGTGTCGGCGGAGTGATCGCCATGACCGTGGCTGAGCAGGATATGGGTCGCCCCGGCAATGGCTTCGGCCCGCGCGCCTTCGGGGAACATCGGGTTGCCGGTCAGCCACGGGTCGACCAGCAGGACTTGATCGCCGATTTCGATGCGAAAGCCGGAATGCCCGAGCCATATGATTTTCATCGATTCCCTCCTATGTGGTTGGGGGAAGTCTAACAAAGCACGGGCCCCTGTCACGATGGACTGGATGCGTCAGGTTGACGGTTATTGCGAACGGCTTGGCCCGGGCTATTGGGCCGAGCCGCTGAACGCGGTGACGAATGCCGCCTTCGTGATTGCGGCGCTGGTGATGTGGCGGCGGGTGGATGGCGTGCTGGAGCGTGCCTTGTGCCTGATCCTGGGGGGCATCGGGGTGGGGTCGTACCTGTTTCACACCCATGCCACGGTCTGGGCCGGGGTGGCGGATGTGGCGCCCATCGCGGTGTTCTCGCTGCTCTATATCTTTGCGGCCAATCGCCGGTTCTGGGGGCTTGGCCGTTGGCTTGCGCTGGGCCTGACGGCGCTGTTCTTTCCCTTTGCCGCCGTGGTCACCCCGCTGGTCGACCGGGTGCCCGGGATGCAGGCGGCATCGGCCTATGCGCCGCTGCCGATCCTGATCGCGATCTATGCCGTGCTGCTGCGCAACCGCCTGCCGCAGGTGGCGCGCGGGCTGGCCATCGGCGCGGGGCTTCTGGTGGTGTCGCTGACCTTTCGCAGTCTCGACCAACCGCTTTGCGCCGCGATCCCGGTGGGCACGCATTTCCTGTGGCATTGCTGCAATGCGTTGATGCTGGGCTGGATGATCGCGGTTCTGCGCCGCCACAGGCTTGCAGCCCAAGGCCCGCAAGGCTAAACCCGGCGCTGACAAGAGACGGAGATTTCCATGTCCATCGATATCGACACCGCGCGCAAGGTGGCCCATCTGGCGCGCATCGCTGTAGACGAAGCCGACCTGCCCGCGCTGGCGGGCGAGCTGTCGCAGATCCTGACCTTCATGGAGCAGTTGAACGAGGTCGATGTCGAGGGCGTAGAGCCGATGACCAGCGTGACGCCAATGCGCCTGAAACGCCGTGACGACGTGGTGACCGACGGGGGCTATCAGGACCAGATCCTGTCGAACGCGCCCGACGCGCGCGAGGGGTTCTTTGCCGTGCCGAAGGTGGTGGAATAATGTCTGATCTGAACAACCTGACCATTGCCGAGGCGCGCGACAAGCTGCGCGCGGGCGACACCACCGCCGTCGAACTGACCGAAGCCTGTTTGAGCGCCATCGACGCCGCCGATGCGCTGGGCGCTTTCGTGCACAAGACGCCCGAGATCGCGCTGGAGCGTGCCAAGGCCGCCGATGCCCGCATTCAGGCCGGGGACGCGCCCGCCATGTGCGGCATCCCGGTGGGGATCAAGGACCTGTTCTGCACCAAAGGCGTGGCCAGCCAGGCCGCCAGTGGCATTCTGGAAGGGTTCAAGCCGGAATACGAATCCACCGTCAGCCAGAAACTGGCCGATGACGGTGCGGTGATGCTAGGCAAGCTGAACATGGACGAATTCGCCATGGGATCGTCCAATGAAACCAGCGTTTACGGCAATGCGGTGAACCCCTGGCGGCGCGGCAATGACGACGCGGCGCTGACGCCGGGCGGCTCGTCCGGTGGCTCGGCCAGTGCCGTGGCCGCCGACCTGTGCCTGGCGGCGACCGGCACCGATACCGGCGGCTCGATCCGCCAGCCCGCGGCCTTTACCGGCATCGTGGGGCTGAAACCCACCTATGGCCGGTGCTCGCGCTGGGGCATCGTGGCCTTTGCCTCGAGCCTCGATCAGGCCGGGCCGATGACCAAGACCGTGCGCGATGCGGCGATCATGGGCACGGCGATGATGGGCCATGACCCCAAGGACAGCACCAGCGCCGATCTGCCGGTGCCGGATTTCGAAGCCATGCTGACCGGCGACATCAAGGGCAAGAAGATCGGCATCCCGGCGGAATACCGCATGGATGGCATGCCCGAAGAGATCGAGAAGCTGTGGCATGACGGCGCCGAGATGCTGAAGGATGCGGGCGCCGAGATCGTCGATATCACCCTGCCGCACACCAAATACGCGCTGCCCGCCTATTACGTGGTGGCCCCGGCCGAGGCGTCCAGCAACCTGGCGCGCTATGACGGGGTGCGCTATGGCCACCGGGCCAAGCTGGCACAGGGCGACGGCATCGTGCAGATGTACGAAAAGACCCGCGCCGAGGGCTTCGGCCCCGAGGTCAAGCGCCGGGTGATGATCGGCACCTATGTGCTGTCGGCGGGCTTCTATGACGCCTATTACAACCGCGCCCGCAAGGTGCGCGCGTTGATCAAGAAGGATTTCGAGGATGTCTTTGCCGCCGGGGTCGATGCGATCCTGACGCCCGCGACGCCCTCGGCCGCCTTCGGGCTGGGCGAGATGGCCGATGCCGATCCGGTTCAAATGTATTTGAACGACGTCTTCACCGTCACCGTGAACCTGGCCGGTCTGCCCGGCATTTCGGTGCCCGCGGGGCTTGATAAACAAGGGCTGCCGCTAGGGCTGCAACTGATCGGGCGGCCGTGGGAAGAGGGCGATCTGCTGAACACGGCCTATGCGCTGGAAGCCGCCGCGGGCTTTGTTTCCAAGCCTGTGAAATGGTGGTAAGTTGCGCCGAAACGCTTGAAAACAAGGGCAGGTTGGTATGATGCGTACGGGTTCCTTCGTTCTGGTCGGTGTTCTTCTGACGGCATGCGCGCCGCAGGTGCCGGATTCCGGTGCCGGTGTCGGGTTTGAAGATTACGGCAGCTATCAGCAGCAGCGTATCCAGCGGGACCGGCAGCTGGCCGGGGAAACCACCGTGCGCGCGCCGCAGGGTCAGGCAACCGTCAGCCCGCAACAGATCGCGGGTCCCCCCGAATCCGCCGAGGTCGACATCGCCCGGGTCGCGGGTGCGGCCATTGACGCGTCAGAGGGGACGGGCGCGCCCGCGCCTGTGGTCACGACCAACAACCCCGGGATCTCGGACGAACAGGATTTTTCGGCCGTGTCCGAGCGTGAAACGATACAGAGCGACCGCCAGCGCCTGCAGGCGCAGCGCCAGACCTATGAGGTGATCGCGCCCACCGCCGTGCCCACGCGGCAGGGCGGCAGCGGTGTGAACATCGTCGACTTCGCGCTGTCCACCAACAACCAGCCCGGACAGCAGGCCTATCGCCGGTCGGGGCTGCGCGGCGATCCGGCGCGGTCCTGTGCCAAATACACCTCGTCCGATCTGGCGCAGGAGGCCTTCCTGAAGGCCGGTGGCCCGGAAAAGGACAAGCTGAACCTGGACCCCGATGGCGACGGCTTTGCCTGTGGTTGGGACCCGCGCCCGTTCCGGCTGGCCGTGAACCGCTGAGCACGGTGACGCCGATCCGGCACCTGTCACCCAATTTCGGCCCGCGTCGTGACGGGGCGCGGCCCGGTCTGATCGTGCTGCACTATACCGCCATGACCAGCGCCCATGCGGCGCTGGAACGCCTGTGCGACCCGCTGGCCGAGGTTTCGGCGCATTACCTGATCTGCGAAACCGGCACCCTGTGGCAGATGGTGGACGAGGGCCAGCGCGCCTGGCATGCCGGGGCGGGGCAGTGGGGCGCGATCACGGATGTGAATTCCCATTCCATCGGGATCGAGCTGGCCAATACCGGCGATCACCCTTTCCCCGAACCCCAGATGGCGACGCTGGAACGGCTTTTGCCCGGTATCATGGCGCGCTGGTCCATTCCGCCCGCAGGCGTGATCGGGCATTCCGACATGGCGCCGGGCCGCAAATGCGATCCCGGTCCGCGTTTCGACTGGCTGCGGCTGGAACGGATGGGGCTGGCTGGACGACGGGGGTATGATGCCGGGCCGGGGGACGTGCCGGCAGACTTGTTTCGACAGCTTGCTCGTGATGCGGGGTTCACGGCCCCGGTTGACGACGAAACCCTTTTGGCCGCTGTGCGCTTGCGGTACCGCCCGCAGGCCACAGGGCCGCTGGCGCCCGAGGATTTCACGCCCCTGGGCCACAGCGCGCTGTGGACCTGAGCCGCATTGACGCGGACCGTCCACAAAGAGTATTGCCCCCTTGCGCGGATGGCCGGATGGCCGCCTTCGGCGGGGCAACCCGCCAGGGAGGAAAGTCCGGACTCCACAAGGCAACGGTGCCGGGTAACGCCCGGCCGGGGAAACCCGAGGGAAAGCGCCACAGAAAACAGACCGCCCCGGCCCGGCCGGGGCAAGGGTGAAACGGTGGGGTAAGAGCCCACCGCAGGGCTGGTAACAGTCGTGGCACGGCAAGCCCCACCGGGAGCAATGCCGAATAGGGGTCTCGCGCGGGTGCGCCCGCAGGGAAGCTTTGGCCCAGAGACCCGGGTTGGCAGCTAGAGCGTATCGGCAACGATGCGCCCAGAGGAATGGTCATCCAGCCCCGGATCACGGTCCGGGGTGGACAGAATCCGGCTTACAGGCCATCCGCGCATATTTTTCTGCAATCGCGAAAAAAATTGCTACAGTGGGTCCGATACGTTTCATCGCAGGGTGCCACAAAGGAGATTTCCATGAGTTTCGTCAGAACGCTGGCCACGCTGGCCGCAGGTTTCGCCGCCGCCAAGGGCTTGGACAAATACAAGCAGATGGGCGGCATGGCGGGCCTGCAAGAGGCGATGAAATCCAACCCGGCCACGGCCAACATGGCCGAGCAGATGGACGGCATGATGGAAAAGCTGGGCATTCCCGGCGGGACCAAGGCGATGCAGGACATGTTTTCGAAATTCGGCATGCCGACGCAGGCGGGCGAAAGCGCGATGGCGGGCATGGGCGGGCTGATGAGCGCCATGACCGGGGCCGCCGCCGCGGGCGCCGAGCAGACCGGCGCCTTCTGGGACACGCTGACCGGTAACAAGGTCGCCAGTTCCAGCATGGAGGAAAACGCCAAGCTGATGATCCGCGCGATGATCCAGGCCGCCAAGGTCGATGGCGAGATCGACAAGGACGAGCAGGCCAAGATCATGGAGATGATGGGCGAGCTCGACAAGGAAGAGCGCGACTTCGTGAAAAAGGAAATGGCCGCGCCCGTCGATATCACCGCGCTGGCTGCCGATACCTCGGAACAGATGAAATCGCAGGTCTATGCAACCTCATTGATGACGGTCAAGGTCGACAGCGCGCCCGAGGCACAGTATCTCGACGGGCTGGCCAAGGCGCTGGGTCTCAGCGATGCGACCCGCGCCCGGGTCCATGCGGCGATGGGGATGAAGGCCTGAACCGGCCCGGCACAGGCCGGTTTTCCCACGGCACGGCCCGGTCAGGCGCAGTTATTGCGAAATCGCGGTTGACTCGGGTCGTCAGAACAGTAAAAGGCGGGCTTCAAGGATTTCACGGGTGGCCGCGCCGCCCGCTCGACGGAGACGAAAAATGGCGAAGCCGACCACGATCAAGATCCGCCTGAACTCGACCGCGGACACCGGCCACTTCTATGTGACCAAGAAGAATGCCCGCACCATGACCGAGAAGATGGTGGTAAAGAAATACGATCCCGTCGTGCGCAAGCATGTCGAATACAAAGAAGGCAAGATCAAGTAAGCCTTCCTGATCGTAAACATGACACAGGGCCGCGCATCAGCGCGGCCCTTTGAAGTTTAGGGCCAGAAATCCTGATCCCCGGTCAGGGCTGGGGGCAAAGATGTTGAAGCAGACGCTTGCGCGGCTGAGCGACCGTATCAAGGAACATTTCCAGGCAAAGCCGCCTTTGGGCGCGGTGCCCGGGCCCGTGCTTTTGCCGGCCATTGTCACCGTTTTGCTGATCGCGGCGGTCTGGATCTGGCATCTGCAATACCTGCCCCAGGGGGCGATCCGGCATTTCGACGAATTCCACACGCTGGACCGGTCGATGGGCTTCGCCCGGTTCGACGATTGGACGACCGTCTATAACAACAACAGGCCGGGTTTTCGCAAGCCGCCGCTGCAATACTGGATGATCGGCGGCCTGATCGAGGCCGGGGTCGACCAGACCGTGGCGCTGCGCCTGCCGTCGATGCTGTTCATGCTGGGCACGCTGGGGCTGTGCGCCTGGCTGGCGCTGCTGCTGGCGCCGGGTCTGCCCTGGGCGATGCCCGCCGCGGTGCTGCTATGCGCCAGCTCGGTCGAGCTGTGGGGCCATGCGGTATCCGCGATGCTGGATGTGGGGGCGACGTTTTTCCTGACCCTGACGCTGATCACCATGCTCAAGGCGTTCCAGAACCCGCGATGGTGGTATGCGGTCGCGCTGTCGATCACGCTGGGCGCGTTGCAGAAGGCGCCGGTGGGGCTGGTGATACTGTGGCTGGGCCTGTGGCTGTATAACCGGACGGCGGCCTATCACGGCGGCACCACCGCGCGGTTCAAGGAAACGCCGCACTACAAGCGCGCGATCTGGCTATCCATCGCGGGCGTGCTGGTCTGGCCCCTGTTCCAGTCTCTGCTGCATGGGGGGATCGCGATCCAGGACCTGTACGGGCGCCAGATGGTCGAGCGGTTCGCGCCCGTCGGCCCGGTGGTGAAGCAGCGCACCGGCAGCGATCTTTATGATCTGATCATCGCGTCCGAGCCGCTGTTGCGCAGCCTGATGATCGTGGCGCTGGCCTGGTTGCCGTTCCGCCTGCGGCAGGCGGATCTTCTGTTCCTGCCGGGGTTGTTTGCCATTTTCGCGTTGGCCATGCTGCTGGCCAATGGCAGCGTCTATGCGCGCTATACGCTGCTGTTCGTGCCGCTGTTGGCGGCGGCGCTGGGCGTGGTGCTGGTGTCGCTGTGCGCGCGCCGCTGGCAGGTGCTGGGGCTGGGCCTGGCCGCGCTGATCTCGGCCGGGGCGGGCGGGCCGTTTCGTCCGGCGGCGGACCTGACGCTCTATCCCAGCGACCTGACCCTGGCCAAGATCGCGGCGTTGTCGAAGATGGCGCCGGGATTGCAGCAGGACGAAACCCTTGTCGTGTGCAATTTCACCCGCGAAAGCCGTTTTCCCGATGGTATGATTTCGGTCTATGGCGCGGTTAATGACAAGCCCTTTGTCGGGCTGAAGACCCCCGATCGCGTGGATGGGTATCGCGAACGGCTCAGGGGCAAGCTGCGCGGCGTGTGCCATCAGGATGACCTGCCGCAGCTGGCGCCGCGCTTGCGGGATCTGCAGGTGGTGGGGCAGGACGGCGCATTCCTGTTCTGGACGGGCCGGATCAAGCGCTGACACCGCACAAGAAAAAGGCCGGCGTGATGCCGGCCTTGGTGTTTTCAGATGTTCGCGCGGATCACTCGCGGCTGCCGAACAGCTGCAGCAGGAACATGAACATGTTGATGAAGTCCAGGTACAGGTTCAGTGCGCCCATGATCGCCGCTTTGCCCAGCCATTCACTGTCCATCGCATGCGCGTGCTGCAGGTAATCGGTCTTGATCTTCTGCGTATCATAAGCGGTCAGGCCCGCGAAGATCAGCACGCCGATCACCGAGATTGCGAACATCAGCGCCGGGCTGCCCAGGAAGATGTTCACGATCGACGCCACGATCAGGCCGATCACACCCATGATCAGGAAGCTGCCCCAGCCCGAGATGTCTTTCTTGGTGGTATAGCCCCAAAGCGACAGGCCGGCGAATGCGATCGAGGTGATCAGGAAGGTCTGTGCGATCGAGATGCCGGTGAAGACCACCATGATATAGCTGATCGACAGGCCCATCATCGCCGCGAAGGCATAGAAGAACAGTTGCGCACCGGCGGCCGACAGGCGGTTGATCATCGCGCCAAAGGCGAAAACCATGATCAGCGGCGCGAACATCACCAGCCATTTCAGCGGCGTTGCGAAGATCGCGCTGACCATCGCATCGTTCGTGCCAACGGCCCACGCCACCAGCGCGGTCACCAGAAGGCCACCCGACATCGTGCCGTAGACCTTGTTCATATGGGCGCGCAGGCCCTCGTCAATCTGCGCAGTGCGGACGCCCGCCTGACCTGCGCGGATCGTATCAAATTCAGCCATTCAAGCCTCCATGTTACCAGGGACGGCCATCCGGTCGGACAGCCGCTTTGGGGTAAATATTGGCGAGTATGCGCCAATTTTCAAGTGTTTCCGTCCGGATTTCCGACGGTTTCGCTTATGCTTTCCAACCCTTGGGGACATCCCAGAAGGGGCGGCGCGCTTCGGCGCGGGCCTGGGCGCGGGTGACACCGATATCGGCAAGGCGCGCATCGTCCATCTGGGCCAGCTTGTGGCGCTGCTCGGCGACGGCGAATGCGCGATAGATACGGGGGAGAACGCCACCGGCAGCGGCGGCGCGGGCGGGGTGACGCTCGATAATCGAATGTGCCATGTCGTTTCCTTTCGTTTCTGTGATGGGTGTTTGGTTACCCATGAACATGCTTGATATGTGCCGTGCCGCATGTCATAAATCAAACGAATGATTTTTATCTGAACCATCAAGGAACGTGATGTGCCCAGAAATCTCGACCTGACCGCCCTGCGCTCTTTCGTGACCGTGGCCGATACCGGCGGGGTGACCCGCGCCGCCGGGTTCCTGAACCTGACGCAATCGGCGGTGTCGATGCAGCTGAAACGGTTGGAGGAATCGCTGGACACCACGCTTCTGGACCGCAGCGCGCGGCAGATCGCGCTGACCGCATCGGGCGAGCAGTTGCTCAGCTATGCGCGGCGGATGCTGGACTTGAACGACGAGATCTACAGCCGCCTGACCGACACCGCGTTCGAGGGCGAGGTCCTGCTGGGCGTGCCGCATGACATCATCTATCCGGTGGTGCCGCAGGTGCTGCAACGGTTCGCGGCAGAGTTTCCGCGCGTGAAGGTGCAGCTGATCTCGTCCTATACCAACGATCTGAAGCAGCAATTCGCAAAGGGGGAATGCGACCTGATCCTGACGACCGAGGACGAGGTCGCGGGAAATGCCGAGCGTCTGACAACCATTCCGCTGCGCTGGATCGGCGCGCCCGGCGGCAATTGCTGGCGCCAGCGGCCGCTGCGGATCGGGTCGTCACGGCATTGCCGGTTTCACCCGCTGGCCATCGCGGTTCTGGATCGCGACGGGATCGGCTGGGAGCGCGCGGTGGATACCGAATCGGATCGCACGATTGAGGCGACGGTCAGCGCCGATCTGGCCGTGGGCGTGATGCTGGAGGGGTCCGAACCGCCACAGCTCGAGGTGATCCACCACGGCGGCGCGCTGCCCGAGTTGCCGGCGCAGTCGATCAACATGTATGTGGCCGACCCCAAGGACCCGCTGAGCGGGGCGCTGGCGGATTTGATCCGCCAGGGCTATGCCAACGTGCCGGTGTCGCGCATCAGGGCAGTCGGATAACCACCTTGCCGGTCGAGCGCCGCTCGCGCAGCATGGCCAGCCCCTCAAGCGCCTGGTCGAAGGGCAGCACATGCCCGACCGGCGGGCTGAGCTTGCCCGCATCGTACCAGTCGAACAGTTGCGCCATGCTGTCGGTCAGAACCTCGGGGCGGAAATTCAGATAGCCGCCCCAGTACAGCCCCAGAAGCGAGACATTCTTGACCAGCAGGTGATTGGGCTTGATCACCGGCACCTGGCCGCTGGCGAAACCGATCAGCAGGATGCGTGCCTCGGGGTTGCAGGCGCGAAAGGCCTGTTCGCACAAGCTTCCGCCCACCGCGTCATAGATCACGTCGACCCCGCCCAGGGCCTTGAGCTGACCGCGCAGATCGTCGGATTCCGCGTCGATCAGGTGATCGGCGCCCGCGCGCTCGGCCACCGCCAGCTTTTCGGCCCCCCGCGCCACGGCGATGACACGGGCGCCCATCAGCTTGCCGATCTCGACCGCGGTCAGGCCCACGCCCCCCGCCGCGCCCAGCACCAGCAGCGTTTCGCCCGGTTGCAGCCGCGCCTTGTGGTCCAGCGCGACATGGCTGGTGCCATAGGCGATCTGGAACCCGGCGGCTTCCTCGAACGTCATCCGGTCGGGCAGGGGGACACAGCGCGCGGCCGGAAAGGCGCCGTATTCGGCCAGCCCGCCCGATCCGGCAAAAACCGCGACCCGCTGGCCCATCAGCGCCGGATCGGCCCCGTCGCCAAGCGCGTCGACCGTGCCCGCCATCTCCAGCCCCAGGGTAAAGGGCGGTTCCGGCGTTTCCTGATAGCTGCCCTTGATCATCAGCAGATCGGCGAAGTTCAGACCGCAGGCCGCGATCCGCACAAGGGCGTCGTTCGGGCCGGGTTCGGGGCGGTCGACCTCAACCATCAGCGGATCGGTACCGATTCTCTCTACCTGAAGTGCGCGCATCCCTGTCCTTGTACAGTTTTCCAAAATTTGTGATCGTTTCGCTGCCCTGTTTAACGGTTTTTTTCTGGTCATAAAAACAAAAGGTTAAGATAAAGGCTTTGCATATTGCATTGCAAAACGCGAAACACGCAGGGCGAGAATTGCGTTTTTATCATTCAACACATGCCAAATGGCAGGTTTTTGTGTAAGGTGCATCAGGTAGCCGGGGAAACTCGCCTGTAAAACAGCGCGATAGGGCAAATTTGAAATATTTTTGCGATGAGACGTGGGTTTGGCACGGAAATTGCATACATAACTGCGTAACACAGGAGTGCGCCAATGAAACATCCCGTTGATGTTCACGTGGGGAAACGCGTGCGCCACCGTCGGTGGATGGTCGGCATGACCCAGCAGCAGCTGGCAGAACGCGTTGGGATCAAGTTTCAACAGATCCAGAAATACGAAACCGGAATGAACCGTGTCAGTGCCTCGCGGCTTTGGGATATCGCGGATGCATTGGAAGTGCCGGTCAGCTTCTTCTTCGAAGGGCTCGACCAGAAGAACGCGGGCGCCCAGACCGAAGCCAGCCTGCCGGCCGACCTGCTGTCGGACAAAGAGGCGCTGGAACTGGTCCGGTCCTATTACGCGATCCCCGAAAATCAGCGCCGTCGCCTGTTCGAGCTGGCGCGTGTGCTAAGCGATGCGGCGTAAGCGCCGGATCGCTTGACCTTCCCCCGGCTTGCGGCTACCGCCCGACAGGGTGCAGGGCGACCGGGGACGTGCAATGAACGATGCTGAAAAGACCGAATTGATCGCAACGGCCCATGCCTTGGCCGATGCGGCGCGGGTTCAGACCCTGGCGCATTTCCGCGGCCGGGGTCTTGGCATCGACAACAAGCATGACGGCGGGTTCGATCCCGTGACCGAAGGCGACCGCGCGGCCGAACAGGCCATGCGCGCCATTCTGGCCGAGCGGCGCCCGCAGGACGGTATCCTGGGCGAGGAGTTCGGCGACAAGCCCAGCGAAAGTGGCCTGACCTGGGTGCTGGACCCCATCGACGGAACGCGGTCCTTCATGTCGGGCAGCCCGACCTGGGGCGTGCTGATCGCGGTGTCGGATGACAGCGGTCCGCGATATGGCATCATCGACCAGCCCCATATCGGCGAGCGGTTCGAGGGCGGCTTGGGCCGCGCGCAGTTGCAGGGGCCGCATGGCACCGCGCCGCTCAAGGTGCGCGAGACCGCCGATCTGGCCGATGCGGTTCTGTTCACCACCTTCCCCGAAATCGGGTCCAAGGCCGAGCGCGCCGCGTTCCAGCAGGTGCGCGACCGCGTCAAGCTGACCCGCTACGGGCTGGATTGCTATGCCTATGCGCTGATCGCGCTGGGGCAGATCGACCTGGTGATCGAGGCCGGGCTTTACCCGTATGACATCCAGGCGCCGATTGCGGTGATCGAGGCCGCGGGCGGCGTCGTCACCGACTGGCAGGGCGGGCCGGTGCATATGGGCGGGCGGGTTCTGGCCGCCGCGAACCCCGCGATCCACGCCGCCGCGCTGGACATCCTGCGGCACGCGCCGCAAGACTAGGCCGCATGGCCCACACCTTGATCCGCAATGCCGACGTGATCGTCACCATGGACGACACGCGCGCCGAACTGGCGGGCGCCGATCTGCGGCTGCGCGACGGCGTGGTGGTCGAGGCCGGGGTGGGGCTGTCCGCCGATGGCGCGGAACTGGTCGACGCGCGCGGCTGCGTCGTGACGCCCGGTTTGGTGAACACCCATCATCACCTGTATCAGACGCTGACCCGCGCGGTTCCCGGCGGGCAGGATGCGTTGCTGTTCGGCTGGCTGCGGACGCTCTATCCGATCTGGGCGCGGTTCGGGCCCGAGGAGATGCGGGTGTCCGCCCTGATCGGTCTGGCGGAACTGGCGCTGTCGGGCTGCACGCTCAGCTCCGATCACCTGTACCTGTATCCCAACGGATCGCGGCTGGAGGATACGATCGACGCCGCGCGCCAGATCGGATTGCGCTTCGCGCCAACGCGCGGCGCGATGAGCATCGGCGAATCCGATGGTGGCCTGCCGCCCGACGCGCTGGTCGAGCGGGAAGACGCCATTCTGAATGATTGCATCCGGGTGATCGACGCCTTCCACGACCCGCGCCCGGGGGCGATGGTGCGCGTGGGCATCGCGCCCTGTTCGCCGTTCTCGGTCAGCCGCGATCTGATGCGCGACGCCGCGCTGCTGGCCCGCGACAAGGGGGTGCGGCTCCATACCCACCTGGCCGAGAATGACGAGGATATCGCCTATAGCCTGTCGCAGTTCGGCTGCAGCCCGGGGCAATATGCCGAGGATCTGGGTTGGACCGGCGACGATGTCTGGCATGCCCATTGCGTGAAGCTGGACGCGCAAGAGGTTGATTTGTTTTCCAGAACGGGAACCGGCGTTGCGCATTGTCCCTGTTCCAACTGCCGTCTGGGGTCGGGCATCGCGCCGGTGCGGGCGATGCTGGATGCGGGCGTACGCGTGGGGCTGGGTGTCGATGGTTCGGCCAGCAACGACGCGGGTAATCTGGTGGCCGAGGCGCGGCAGGCGATGCTGTTGCAACGTGTGGCGCGCGGGGCCGATGCCATGAGCGCGCGCGAGGCGCTGGAGATCGCGACCCGAGGCGGCGCCCAAGTGCTGGGCCGCGACGATTGCGGATATCTGGCCCCCGGCATGCGGGCCGATGTGGCGATCTGGGATGTTTCGGGCATCGACAGCGCGGGCAGCTGGGATCCCGCCGCGCTGTTGCTGGCGGGGCCGACCCGGGTGCGCGACCTGTTCGTGGAGGGCCGTCAAGTGGTGCGCGACGGGCAGATCACCACCATCGACCTGCCCCGGGCGATCGAGGATCAGAACCGGCTGGCGCGGCGTCTGGCGGGGTGATCACCCGCGCGGCACGCCGCCGATCCAGACCTGCCGGATCGCCCGGTCATCGCCCATCATGATGGTGGGAAACAGCGCCTCCCATATATCATCGGCACGCGCGGCCCGCTGCGCGATGGCGGGGGTGGAGGCCAGATCCAGAACGATAAGATCGGCCTCTAAACCATTGGCGATATTGCCAATCTTTTCATCCAGCCGCAGCGCCTGCGCCGACCCGGCGGTGGCCAGCCAATAAAGCTCGGCCGGGTGCAACGCGCGGCCCATCAGCTGCGCGACCTCATAGGCCGCCGCCATCGTCCGCAGCATCGAAAAGCTGGAGCCGCCCCCGGTATCGGTCGCCAGCCCGATACGTTGCCCCTCGGCCATCAGCCCGTCCATGTCGAAAAGGCCCGAGCCGATGAAGGTGTTCGAGGTCGGGCAATGGATCAGACTGGCACCGGTATCCTTCAGCCGCGCCCGTTCCCGCCCGGTCAGGTGGATCGCATGCCCGAAAACCGCGCCCGGACCCAGCAGGCCGAACCGTTCATAGGTGTCCAGGTAATCGCGCGCCTCGGGGAACAGGTCATGCACCCATTCGACCTCGTCCACCTGTTCGCTCAGATGGGTTTGCATCAGGCAATCGGGGTGTTCGGCCCAAAGCGCCCCCAGCGCATCCAGCTGTTCCGGGGTCGAGGTGGGCGAGAAGCGCGGCGTGATGACATAGGACAGCCGATCCACCCCATGCCAGCGGTTCAGCAGCGCCCGGCTGTCGTCATAGGCGCCTTGGGCAGTGTCGCGCAGCCCGTCCGGCGCGTTGCGGTCCATACAGGTCTTGCCCGCCAGCGCCCGCAGCCCCCGCGCCTGGGCAGCGGTAAAGAAGGCATCGACGCTTTCGGGGTGGATTGTGCAATAGGAACAGGCGGTTGTGGTGCCATGTGAAAGCGTCAGATCAAGGTATCGCGCGGCGATCTCGGCCGCGACATCGGGATCGCCAAACCGCATCTCCTCGGGGAAGGTATAGGTGTTCAGCCAGTCGATCAGCCGCTTGCCCCAGCTGGCGATGATGGCGGTCTGCGGGTAATGCACATGCGCATCGACGAAGCCCGCGGTGATCAGCCCCGCGCCATAGTCATGCCGCGTCGCTTGTGGATGGGCGGCGCACAACGCATCGGCATCGCCGTGATCGGCGATCCGGCCATCCACGACCAGCACGGCGCCCCGCCGGATATGCCGCGCGGCGCCGATATCGGCAAAGGGCGTACCGTCGAACCGCAGCACCTGTCCCAGAAGAAGATGTTGGCCTGTCATGGAATCCCTTTCCCGCCGGATCCAGCCTAGGCCCGGGCGGCGCGCGCGTAAATCACGCAATCTTCGCTGTTGCAGCACGGCGGGATTGTCTAAGCTGGGCCAAAAGCGCAGGGGGCAGGCATGGCGGACGACATCGTTACCGAGACCGAACACGACGAGGCGGCCTATGCCCTGGACGCCGGCACGTTTGCGGCCATCCGCATGGCCGTCGCCGCCGGGGATGGCGACCGTCTGGGCGAGCTGCTGGAGCCGCTGCACGCCGCCGACATCGCCGACCTTCTGGAACAGGTCGACAGCAGCCACCGGCGCGAGATCCTGTTCCTGGGCGCGCGCTTCTTCGATGGCGAGGTGCTGTCGGAACTGGATGAAAGCATCCGCGACGAGGTGATCGAATTCCTGCCCAGGGACGTGCTGGCCGATGCCGTCCGGGCGCTGGAATCCGACGATGTCGTCGACCTGGTCGAGGATCTGGACGAAACCCACCAGACCGCGGTTCTGGACGCGCTGGAAGACACCGACCGTGTCGCCGTCGAACAGGCGCTGACCTATCCTGAATTCTCGGCCGGCCGCCTGATGCAGCGCGAGGTCGTGGCCGCGCCAGAACACTGGACCGTGGGCGACGCCATCGACCATCTGCGCAGCAACAAGAAGGCGCTGCCCGAAGAATTCTATCACATCTTCGTCGTCGATCCGCGTATGAAACCGGTGGGATATGTTTCGCTGGGCAAGCTTCTTTCGGCCAAGCGGTCGGTCCCGCTGACCCGCATATTCGAGGCCAATTTCCTGACCATCCCGGTCCTGCAATCGGAATCCGAGGTCGCCTATGCCTTCAACCAGTATCACCTGATCTCGGCGCCCGTGGTCGATGATGACGGGCGGCTGATTGGGATGGTGACCATCGACGACGCGATGGCGGTGCTGGACGAAGAGCACGAGGAAGACATCCTGCGCCTGGCCGGTGTCGGCGAAAGCAGCCTGAGCGACCGGGTGATCGAAACCACCCGGCAGCGGCTGCCATGGCTGGCGGTCAACCTGGTGACGGCGATCCTGGCCTCGATGGTCATCGCCCAGTTCGAAGACACCATCGCGCAATTCGTGGCGCTGGCGGTGCTGATGCCGATCGTGGCCTCGATGGGGGGCAACGCGGGCACGCAAAGCCTGACCGTCGCGGTGCGCGCGCTGGCCACCAAGGACTTGACCGGCAGCAACGTCTGGCGCGTTGTCCGACGCGAGGCGATGGTGGGCCTGGTCAATGGCGTGATCTTCGCCGTGGTGATGGGCATTGTCGGCGCGCTTTGGTTCGGCCCGGTCATGCTTGGTGTGGTGATCGCTGTGGCGATGGTCGTGAACCTGGTGATCGCGGGGCTGGCTGGCATCCTGATCCCGGTGGCGCTGGAACGCGCGGGCGTGGACCCGGCGCTGGCCTCGGGCGCCTTCGTGACCACCGTAACCGATGTCGTGGGCTTCTTCGCGTTTCTGGGCCTGGCCGGGGCCGTCCTGCTGTGACCGATCTGGCGCAGGCCAAGGCGGCGGCGCGCCAGGCCGCATTCCTGCGCCGCAAGACCGCCCATACCGACCCCGCCCGTACCGACGCCGCAAACGCCGCCCTTCTGACCGCGCTCGCCCCTTATCGCGGACGGGTGCTCGCAGGCTACATGCCGATCCGGACAGAGATCGACCCGCGGCCCGCGATGACCGCCATGGCCGATCATGGCCCGGTGGGGGTGCCGGTGATCCAGGGCCCCGACAGGCCGCTGCAATTTCACACCTGGTCCCCGGGCTGCGCCATGGTGCCCGGCCCCTTCGGCGCTTTGGTGCCCGCCACCGCCGATGTCATCACGCCCGATGTGCTGATCGTGCCGCTTGTGGCCTTCGACGCACGGGGCGGGCGGTTGGGCTATGGCGGCGGCTTCTACGACCGGACGCTGCAACAGCTGCGCGCTGCCCGCCCGACCACCGCCATCGGGTTCGCCTATGCCGCGCAACAGGCCGACACCCTCCCGCACGAGGGCACGGACCAGCCGCTCGACATGATCGTGACCGAAGCGGGCGTTCTGACATGCGCATGACCCTGGCCTTCTTCTTGGCGCAAATACTCCTGCCGGAGGCATGAAAACTCTGGCCGCACCATCCACATCGACGCGCGGCGCGGATTTGATCTTGCCCTTGCGGGCCGCTGCCCCTAGGCCAAGGGGATGAAGTTACTCTTTCTGGGCGATGTGATGGGCCGCGCCGGGCGCGCGGCGGTGACGGAAAACCTGCCGCGGCTGCGCGCCGAGTGGGCGCTGGATTTCGTGGTGGTGAACGGCGAAAATGCGACCTCGGGCGCGGGGCTGTCGGCGGCCCATGCCAAGACGCTGCTCGATGCCGGGGCCGATTGCCTGACGCTGGGCGATCACGCCTTCGACCAGAAGGACATGCTCAGCTTCATCGCACAGGAACCGCGGATCATCCGGCCGCTGAATTTTGCCAAGGACGCGCCGGGCAAGGGCGCGCGGCTGTTCAATGCGCCGGGCGGGCGCAAGGTGCTGGTGGTACAGGTGCTGGGGCAGGTATTCATGAAACGCCCCTTCGCCGATCCGTTTTCGGCCATCGACACGGTGCTGAGAACCCATCCCTTGGGCGGGTTGGCCAATGCCACGCTGGTCGACATGCATTGCGAGGCGACGTCGGAAAAGATGGCGATGGGCCATTGGTGCGACGGGCGGGCCAGCACGGTGGTGGGCACCCACACCCATGTCCCCACCGGCGACGCGCAGATCCTGCCCGGCGGCACGGCTTTCCAGTCGGATGCGGGGATGTGTGGCGACTACAACTCCGTCATCGGCATGGACAAGGCCGAGCCGATGCGCCGTTTCATCACCGGCATGCCCAAATCGCGCTTCACCCCCGCGGCGGGCGCGGCCACGCTGTCGGGTCTTTACGTCGAAACGGACGACCGCACGGGCAAGGCGACGCGCGTCCGGATGATCCGCCAGGGCGGGCGGCTGGAACAGGCGGCACCCTGAACGGGCGAGCGGGCCTTTGCCGTTCAACACCGTCCGGCCATCGTTCAAGAAAACGTGTAGACCCGGAAGTTGCGCCATCCGGGCGCATATTATCCGTTTAAAGTCATGATGTTGTCAGCCATTGGCCCGCGTTGCCCATGGCCTCTACGACCTTTTGGGGGGATCGCATGTCTAACCGTCTAAATAACTTAAAGACGGTTATGTCTTTCGCGGTGAAAGGCAGCCATGAAAAGGGAGAGAGCACATGCCGCTGATCCAGGTGAAAACCTTTGAAAACGAACTGACCGATGCACAATCCGAGGCGCTGATTGCCAAGATCACCGATGTGGTGGTCGAAATCACCAGCGACAAGCTGCGCGATGTCACCTGGGTTGTCATCGATCAGGTCAGGGACGGGCATTGGGGCGTCGGGGGCCGGGCCCTTGGGCTGGACGATGTAAAGGCCATCATGGCGTCCTAGGCCGATGAGCGGGGCGCGCGACGCGCATGCGCGCCCCGAACCGCCGGGCTTCATCGATCCGGCCAATGCTGCTAGCACTCCGGGTATGAATGCCCGATCCCATACCGCCCCCGCGCCGCTGCTTGCCGCGGCGCTTGTCCTGTTCGGGGCGGCCTGGGGCTTGGGGCAGCCGCTGAACAAGATCGTGGTCAGCGGCGGCTATCGTCCCTGGGGGATCATCTTCTGGCAAAGCGGCGTGGCGCTGATCCTGTTAATGATCATCAACACGGCGCGGGGGCGTGGTCTGCCGCGCGGGGCGGCGCAATGGCGGGTCTGCGCGATGGTGGCCACGCTGGGCACGCTGCTGCCACATTGGGCCACCTACAGCGCGGTGGCGCATTTGCCGGCGGGGGTGATGGCGCTGATCATGGCGGCGATCCCGATCCCGATCCTGTCGCTGCCGATCGCCGTAGGGCTGGGGCAGGATGCCTTTACCCGGCGCCGCGCGGCGGGGCTGCTGGCGGGGTTCGCGGGGGCGGGGTGCCTGATCGCCGCGCGCAGCGGGCTGGGCGGTGAAAGCCCGCTTTGGTTCGTAGCGCTGGGGGCGGTGGCGCCACTCTGCTATGCGCTGAACGGCAACCTGCTGACCCGGTTCGGCCGTGCCGGGATGGATCCGATACAGCTGTTTTTGGGAACGATGCTGTTGGTCCTTCCAGCGGCGGGTGGTCTGGCGCTGGCCACCGGACAGTTCATTGCCCCGCGCTGGCCGCTGTCGCCGCCGGATCTGGCGCTGCTGGCGGTCGCGGCGATCCATGCCTGCGTCTATACCGGATTCCTGTGGCTTCTGGCGCAGGCGGGGGCGGTCTTTGCGGCGCAGGTGGCGTATCTGGTGACCGGGTTCGGCATGGTCTGGTCGGTGCTGATCTTGCACGAATCCTATCCCGGCTGGGTCTGGCTGGCCTTTCTGGCGATGCTGCTGGGGATCTTTCTGGTACAGCCGCGCCCGAACGCCACGCTTGCACAGTCGCAATCTGCCGCTAAAGATAAACGCTGACCGAGGCAACGGGCGACCTGAATGATCGACCTTCCCCTATCCGAGACCGGCATCGCCATCCTGGCGCTGTGCATTGTCGGTTTCATGTTCATCCTGTTTCTGCGCGAAGACTACCCGGCCGAGGTCGTGGCGCTGGCCGGGGTATCGGTGATGCTGATCACCGGCGTGCTGCCCTATCAGAACGCGCTGGCGGTGCTGTCCAACCCCGCGCCATGGACCATCGCGGCGATGTTCATCGTCATGGGGGCGCTGGTGCGGACGGGGGCGTTGCACGGGTTCACCCAATTGGCGCAATCCCAGGCGGAATCCCGTCCGATGCTGGCGGTGGCGGGGCTGATGCTGTTCGTCATCGCCTCGTCCGCGATCGTGTCGAACACGCCGGTGGTCGTGGTGATGATCCCGATCTTCGTGCAGCTGAGCCAGACGCTGAACAAGCCGGTGTCGAAATTCCTGATCCCGCTCAGCTATGCGGCGATCATGGGAGGCACGCTGACGCTGATCGGGACCTCGACCAACCTGCTGGTCGACGGGGTGGCGCGGGCGCGCGGGCTGGAGCCCTTCACGATCTTCGAGGTCACGCCGCTTGGCCTGGTGGTCGTGGCCTGGGGGATGATCTATCTGCGGTTCCTGGGGCCGCGGCTGTTGCCGGACCGGGCGTCGATGGCCAACCTGCTGTCGGACAAGTCCAAGATGAAATTCTTCACCGAGGTCGCGATCCCCGAAGACAGCGAACTGATCGGGCAGGAGGTCACGCAGATCGACCTGTTCCGGCGCGGCGGCGTGCGGCTGATCGACGTGCTGCGCGGCGATGCCTCGCTTCGGCGGAATCTGAAGGACGTGACGCTTCAGGCCGGTGACCGCGTGGTCCTTCGCACCCAGATGTCGGAACTGCTGGGCCTGCAACAGAACAAGAGCCTGCGCATGGTCGACAAGCTGAGCTCGGTCCAGACGACCACGGTCGAGGTGCTGATCAGCCCTGGCGCGCGCATGGTGGGCCGGTCGCTGGGCGAACTGCGCCTGCGCCGCCGGTATGGCGTCTATCCGCTGGCGGTGCATCGGCGGAACCAGAATATCGGCCGCCAGCTGGACGATCTGGTGGTGCGCGTGGGCGATACCCTGCTGCTGGAGGGCACGCCCGAGGACATCCAGCGTCTGGCCGCCGACATGGAGCTGGTCGATATCACCCGCCCGTCGGAACGGGCCTATCGCCGGGGCCATGCGCCGCTGGCGATCGCCACGCTGGTGGGGATCGTGGTGCTGGCCGCGCTGGGCGTGGCGCCGATCCTGATGCTGTCGATCCTGGGCGTGGCGCTGGTGCTGCTGACGCGCTGCATCGACGCGGAAGAGGCGTTTTCCTTCATCGACGGGCGGCTTCTGGCGCTGATCTTCTCGATGCTGGCGGTCGGCGCGGCGTTGGAACATTCCGGCGCGGTCACCCTGATCGTCGAGACCGTGGCGCCCGCCCTAACCAACCTGCCGCCGTTCCTGATCGTCTGGGCGATCTATCTGCTGACCTCGGTCTTGACCGAACTGGTCAGCAACAACGCGGTCGCGGTCGTCATGACCCCCATCGCCATCGGGCTGGGGCAGGCGCTGGGCGTCGATCCGCGCCCGCTGGTCGTGGCGGTGATGGTGGCGGCGTCGGCCAGTTTCGCAACGCCCATCGGGTATCAGACCAACATGCTGGTCTATGGTCCCGGCGGATACCGGTTCACCGATTTCATGAAGGTCGGCATTCCGCTGAACCTGAGCGTCGGGCTGCTGGCTTCGGCCTTGATCCCCTTCATCTGGCCGCTGTAAGGTTCGCGCTCTGGCGGATCGGCGTGACGGGGAGGGCGCGATGTGGCGAATTCTGACAATCGGTTTGCTGCTTCTGGCCGCCTGCGGCGGGGGCGGCGGCGCGACCCCGGAACAGGTGCTGCTGGAACGTGACCGCGTGACCATCCGCCTGAGCAATGGCTGGCCCTGTGTGGGCTTCCGCAGCGAGGGGACCGTGACCGAAACCGGTTGGTCGGGACAGCTGGCGGGATGCCCGGTCAGCTATCCCTATGCGGTACATCTGGAAAACGGGACCCGGCCCAGGCGGCAGGAACTGGTCCTGGCGGGCAAGGGCGCCGGTCCCACCGTGGTGATCGAAGGCGGCGGCGGGCGCAACTGGATCTTTGGCACGCCCTGAGCGGCTTAGCCCAGCAGGATCGGGTAAAGCGTGGCCAGCAGCAACAGCGCCATGGTCAGGTTGAACGCGCGCAGCCGCCCGGGCCGGCTGAGCCAGCGGCGCAGCTGTTGCCCCAGCGCCGTCCAGCCGGTGGTGGAAAACAGGCTGGAAAACGCGAATGCCGACGCGACGACAAGCGCCGCCCAGGCGCCGCTGCCGGGGGCATAGGTGGTCACGGCGGCCATGCCCATCGCCCAGGCCTTGGGATTGACCCACTGAAACGCCGCCGCCTGCAGGAAGGTCAGCGGCCGGCCCGTGGCGGCACCCTCGGCCGGGGGCGCGGCGGTGGCGATCTTCCACGCCAGATAGAGCAGAAACGCGATGCTGAGCGCCTGCATCACCATGCGCAGGGGCGGCAGGGCGACAAAGACCTGCATCAGCCCGACACCGACCAGAAACACCATCAGCGCAAAGCCGATGCCGATGCCCAGCATATGCGGCACCGTGCGCAGGAAGCCGAAATTCGCGCCCGAGGCCAGCAACATCAGGTTGTTGGGGCCGGGTGTCATGGTGCTGACAAAGGCAAAGCCGATCAGCGCGGGGAGGAGTTCATAGGTCATGGCGCAATCCTGCCCTGAAATTCCCGCATCGGGATTGCGTTGTTGCGGCGTATATGGCTTTCTTTGCAATAAATGGCGAAGATGGATCAGATAAACACGCGGATATTGCAGGCGCTGTCGCGCGACGGGCGACTCAGCAATATCGAGCTGGCCGAACAGGTGGGGCTGTCGCCTTCGGCCTGTTTGCGGCGGGTGCAGGAGCTGGAGCGCAGCGGGGTGATCCGCGGCTATCGCGCGGTGCTGGACCGGGCGGCGCTGGGGGCGGGGTTCGTGACCTATGTCACCGTGGGGTTGTCGGATCACACCAAGGCTGCGCAAGAGGATTTCGAGCGCGCGATGAACCTGTGCCCCGAGGTGCGCGAGTGCCACAACATCACCGGGACCGTGGAATACCTGTTGCGGGTCGAGGCGGCGGACCTGGCGGCATACAAGCTGTTTCACACCGAAAAGCTGGGGGTGCAGCCGCAGGTGCGCCAGATCACGACCCATGTGGTCATGGGCTCGCCCAAGGACGAACGCGCCTGAGCCGCTGCCGGTGTGCGGCCGGCTATGTCGGGACGCCTTCGGCGAGAGTATTTGTGCCAAGAAGAAGGGGCAGGACGCGCGCAGGCGGCCGTGGCTTGCCCATGGCGGGGGCAGGCCGTATAGAACGTCGGAACCCGAAATACGAAGACGCCGGAGGTCCCCATGGCAGGCCATTCAAAATGGGCAAATATCCAGCACCGCAAGGGGCGGCAGGATGCGGCCCGGTCGAAGCTGTTTTCCAAGTTGAGCAAGGAGATTACCGTGGCCGCCAAGATGGGCGACCCGGATCCGGACAAGAACCCGCGCCTGCGCCTGGCGGTCAAGGAGGCCAAGGGCCAGTCCATGCCCAAGGACAATATCGAGCGCGCGATCAAGAAGGCAACGGGCGGCGACGGCGAGGAATACGAGGAAATCCGGTACGAGGGCTACGGCCCCAACGGCGTGGCGGTGATTGTCGAGGCGATGACCGACAACCGCAACCGGACCGCGTCGAACGTGCGGTCGACCTTTACCAAGAACGGCGGCAACCTGGGCGAGACCGGCTCGGTCGGTTTCATGTTCGAGCGCAAGGGCGAGGTCACCTATCCCGCCGATGCGGGCGATGCCGACACGGTGATGCTGGCCGCGATCGAGGCCGGGGCCGAGGATGTCGAAAGCTCGGAGGACGGGCATATCATCTATTGCGCCGATACCGATCTGAACGCGGTAGCGACCGCGCTTGAGGCAGAGCTGGGCGAATCCGACTCGACCAAGCTGATCTGGAAGCCGACCACCACGACCGAGATGGATCTGGACGGCATGCAGAAGCTGATGAAGCTGATCGACGCGCTGGAAGACGATGACGACGTGCAGCGTGTGACCAGCAATTTCGACGCCTCGGACGAGGTGATGGAGCAGCTTTAACCGATCAGCACCTGCGCCGCGCTTTGGCGCAGGGCGCGGGTCAGCGGTTTCAGCGGTGCCGCCATCAGGCGGCTGACCTGCCAGTAGAGCGGCACGTCATGGGGCGTGCCGGGGATCAGTTCCCGCAGCTGCCCCGTTTGCAGCAATGGCGCGGCCAGCGGCTCGGGGATCAGCCCCCAGCCCAGCCCGTGCAGGGCGGCCTGGTTGAAGGCGTCCACCGCCGCGATCTGATGCCAGGCAGGGGTGATGTCCTGTCCGGTATGGCGGCGCATCCACTCCTGTTGCAGCCGGTCTTTCAGGTTGAACCGCAGGGCAGGCGCGGCGCGCAACGCCGGGGCGGTGACGCCATCGGCAAAGTGCCGGGCGATGAAACCCGGCGCGGCGCAAGCGACATAGCGCAGCGCGCCCAGGGGCGTGGCGTTGCAGCCCCGGATCGGTGTGGCATGGGCGGTGATGGCCCCGGCCACGTCGCCGCGTTTCAGCCAGTCGCCGCTGTGATCCTGATCGTCGATCACCAGGTCGAACAGCATATCCGGCACCTCGGCCAGCGCGGGGATCACCCACAGCGCCAGGCTGTCGGCATTGGTGGCGATCCGCACCGTGCTGCGCGCGGGCGACAGGCCCGAGATATCGCGCGCCAGATCCTGTTCCAGCAGCGCCAGCGCCTCGGCATGGCGGGCCAGGCGGCGGCCGGTTTCGGTACCCCGGGAGGGGCTGCCGCGTTCGATCAGCGTGGTGCCGATGCGTTCTTCGAGCGCGCGGATGCGCTGCGACACCGCCGGGGGAGTGATCGACAATTCGGCCGCGGCGCCATCGAAGCTGCCGCAGCGCAGGATGGCGGCCAGCGTGGCCAGGTGGTCGGGGTCGAGCTGCATAAGTATTGCTTAATTGATATAAGAAAAATTCACTACACTTATCACTCGTCATTGCCCTAGATGACCGCCAGAAACGCAAGAGGGCGATATGTGGGCATTTCAATCGGGGTTCGCGCTGGGTTTTTCGCTGATCCTGGCCATCGGGGCGCAGAACGCGTTCGTTCTGCGTCAGGGGCTGCGGCAGGAACATGTGTTCGCCATCTGCCTGACCTGTGCGGTGTCGGATGCGGTGCTGATCGCGGGGGGTGTGGCGGGGTTCGGGGCGCTGGCCCAGGCGGTGCCGTGGCTGGAAAGCGCGATGCGCTACGGCGGGGCGGCGTTCCTGATCTGGTATGGGGCGATGAACCTGCGGGCGGCGTGGCGCGGCGGCGAGGCGTTGCAGGTGGGCAATGGCCCGGCTGTGGGGCTGCGGGCGGCGCTGCTGACCTGTCTTGCGCTGACCTGGCTGAACCCGCATGTCTATCTGGATACGGTCGTCCTGCTGGGCAGCGTTTCGGCGCAATATGACGACAAGCTGGCCTTTGCCGCCGGGGCGATGATGGCTTCGGGCGTGTTCTTCTTTTCGCTGGGCTATGGCGCGCGGCTGTTGCGCCCGTTCTTTGCCAATCCGGTGTCCTGGCGGGTGCTGGACGTGATCGTGGGACTGACCATGTGGGCGATTGCGGCCAGCCTGTTGTTCTAGGGTTGTGCCCGCCCCGCCGATGGGGTCAGGTGGCGCCATGAGTCAAGCGCAATCGAACCCCGTCGGGGGTGTGATCTGGATGCTGTTGACCGGCCTGAATTTCGTGGCCGTCACCGCCATCGTAAAATATGTGGGCAATGCGGTCCCCGCGGCGCAGGCGGCGTTCCTGCGCTATGTGCTGGGGCTGGTCTTTCTGATCCCGATGCTGGGCCCTTTGTGGCGGGCGGGGTTGAGCCGCCGGGCCTGGGCGCTGTTTTCGGCGCGCGGTGTGGTGCATTCGCTGGGCGTGATCCTGTGGTTCTTTGCCATGACCCAGATCCCGATCGCCGAGGTGACGGCGATGAATTACCTGTCGCCCGTCTATGTCACCATCGGCGCGGCGCTGTTTTTCGGCGAGAAGCTGGCCGCGCGCCGGATCTTTGCTGTGCTGGTGGCGCTTCTGGGGGCGGTTGTCATCCTGCGCCCCGGCTTCCGCGAGGTGTCGCCGGGACACATCGCGATGCTGGGCACCGCGCTGCTGTTCGCGGCGTCCTACCTGATCGCCAACCGCATGGCGGGTGAGGTCAGCCCGACCGTGGTCGTCGCCATGCTGTCGATCACTGTCACCATCGGCCTGGCGCCCTTTGCTGCCGCCGTCTGGGTCACGCCGACATGGGCCGACCTGTTCTGGCTGTTCCTGGTCGCGGCCTTTGCCACGGCCGGGCATTACTGCATGACAATGGCTTTCAAATCCGCGCCGCTGACGGTGACGCAACCGGTCAGCTTCCTGCAACTGGTCTGGGCGACGCTGCTGGGCTGGCTGGTCTTCAACGAGGGGATCGACGCCTATGTCGTGCTGGGCGGCGGGCTGATCATCGGTGCGATCAGCTTCATCACCTGGCGCGAGGCGATGCTGAAGCGCCGGGCGATCACGCCGACCGTGTCGCAGGTCAAGGGCTAAGGCCTGCGGGCTTGTCGGAAACGTATTCAAGTTGTAGAATTGAAAAGCCCTCGGCATAGGCGCGCCAATATTTCCGGCGTCGGTCTTCGGGGGGAATACGACTATTTTGAACGTTAATTTATTATAGGTATTGATATGACGACCGACAGACGCCTGACGGCGCGTCGTGTGCGCGAAGACGCAGCGGCGGCCGCTTTTAATCGCACCCATCCCACGCACAAGGCCAATGGCGACGAGCAGAAATATGCCGCGGCCAATTACGCCATGACCTTTACCAAGGGTCTGGATCATAACTATGACACCGGGCTGATCCGCAGCCGCGAGCATCTGGTGGCTTTCCGAAACTGCATCAACAACGGTTTCATCGAACCCTTCACCACCCGTGTGCCGGTGCCGCGCGACGGCTGCAAGCCCCGCCGCCAATGGGAGGCCCCAACCGCCGGGACGGCGTTCGACCTGCAAGGGCCGGACGCCCAGGCCGTCACCATGCCACCCGCGCCAGAGCTTTGCTCGGACGAACTGGCCTTCGAAATGGCCGAGGTCTATGAGCTGGCCCTGCTGCGCGACAAGCCGTTCTACGTGTTCGACCAGAATGGCGGGCCGGGATCGGGGGCATTGAACGATACGCTGGGGCGGCTGAACGCGCTGCCCTTCGCGCAGGCGGGTTTTCCCGGTCGTCCGCGCAAGACCGAAGGCGGGGTGCTAACCCGTCAGACGGCGTTTCGCGGCTCGGCGCCGGGGGTCGAGGCGGGGCCTTATATCTCGCAGTTCCTGCTGATCGGTAACTCGGATCAGACGGGTGCCTCCGATCCCACCGACGGGCGCATCACCTATGGTGCGCAGCAGATCGACCAGCGCGTCGCCGAAGCTGCCGAAGGGGACGATTTCATGATGCTCTGGGATGACTGGTATGAGGTCCAGCAAGGGTTCAAACCCGCGGGTCCGGCGCAGAATTTCACTGGTAGCAGGCGCTGGATCTTTACGCCGCGCGATCTGGCGACCTATGTGCATTTCGATGCGCTCTATCAGGCCTATCTGAACGCCGCGCTGATCCTGTGGTCGAACGGCACGCCGCTGGACCCGAATTTCGATCACCTGTCTGGCTCGGCGATGCACAAATTCCTGGTCAATGCTTCGACCTATGAGGAGATCGACGCCAATGCCGGGGGCTTCGCGCTTTATGGCGGGCCGCATATCCTGACTCTGGTGACCGAGGTTGCGACGCGTGCGCTAAAGGCCGTGCGCTATCAGAAGTTCAACAACCATCTTCGCCCACGCCCCGAGGTTCTGGGAGCGCGTCTGGAAAAGGCGGATTGGATCGACCAGGAATACCCCGCGACCTGCGGCTGCTTCACCGCGATGCGGGATCAGCTGGCCGATACCATCGCCGAGATCCGCGATCACAACCAGAATGCGGCGAACGGCGGCAACCCGACTGCCTTGTTGCCGATGGCCTTTGCCGAAGGCTCGCCCATGCACCCGTCTTACGGCGCCGGGCATGCGACGGTCGCGGGGGCCTGCGTCACCATCCTGAAGGCGTTTTTCGATACCTCGGCGCTCTTCGGTCTGCGCGACGGTCAGGCCGGGTTCCACGCGGCCAAGGATATTAGCGAACCCATTCAATATTGGGCGGTGGCGAACGGAAACGAGCTTTCGCATTCCACACCGGATTGTCCACTGACCTTGGAGGGTGAGTTGAACAAGCTGGCCGCCAATATCTCAATCGGGCGGAACATGGCCGGGGTGCACTATTTCTCGGACTATTACGACAGCCTGCGCATGGGCGAGCAGATTGCCATTGGCATGCTGCAGGAACAGGCGCTATGCTATCCCACAGATCCGTTCGTGATGACCGTGCCGACCTTCGATGGCGACGCGGTGCGGATTGGGGCGCTTTAAAACAGCTTGAAGGCCCTCGCCGTCGATACGGGGCGAGGGTCTATCCCCGCGGGTCCAGCAGCTTGGCCAGCACGCCGTCCTTGGTGATTTGCCCGACGATCTGGCCGTCCTCGATCACGCCGACGGGGCGGCCGGTATGGGTGACGGTTTCCATCACCGACTGGATCTGCGCGTCTGGGGCGACGGTGATTTCGGGGGTGCCGGTGGCGGGTTCCATCACGTCGCGGGCGCACAGGACACCCAGCGGGTTCATATGGGCCACGAAATCGGCGACATAGTCGTTCACCGGGTTGGAAAAGATCTCCTGCGGGGTGCCGCATTGCACGATCCGGCCGCCTTCCATGATGGCGATCCGGTCGCCGATCTTGAACGCCTCGTCCAGGTCGTGGCTGACGAAGATGATGGTGCGTTTCAGCTTTTGCTGCAGCTCGATCAGCTCGTCCTGCAGCCGGGTGCGGATCAGCGGGTCGAGGGCCGAGAACGGTTCGTCCATCAGCAGGATCGGCGCCTCGGTCGCAAAGGCGCGGGCCAGCCCCACGCGTTGCTGCATCCCGCCCGACAGCTCGCCCACCTTGCGGTCGGCCCAATCCGACAGATGCACCAGGTCCAGCTGCGCCGCGACCTTGTCGGCGCGTTCGGATTTGGGCATCCCGTCCAGCTCCAGCCCAAGGCCCACATTTTCCGCCACGGTCCGCCATGGCAGCAGGCCGAATTGCTGGAAAACCATCGCCACGTGGCGGCGGCGCATGCGGCGCAGGGTGGGGGCGTCGGCATGGGTGATGTCGACCATGTCCTGCCCGTCATTCACCCGCACCGCCCCGCGCACCACCGGGTTCAGCCCGTTCACGGCGCGCAGCAACGTGGACTTGCCCGAGCCCGACAGGCCCATCAGTACCAGGATCTCGCCGGTCTTGACCTGTAGCTTGCAGTCATGCACGCCCAGCACCTGGCCGGTCGCCTCTTGTATCTCGGGCCGGGTCTGGCCCGCATCCATCAGGGGCAGGGCACTGTCGGGGCGGTCCCCGAAGACGATGGAAACGGTATCGAAATCGACGGCGACGGTCATTTGTTGCCCTCCACCCGCAGGATGCGGTCCAGCATGATGGCGACAACCACGATGATGAAGCCGGATTCGAACCCAAGTGCGGTGTTCACCTGGTTCAGCGCCCGCACCACCGGCACGCCCAATCCATCGGCGCCCACCAGTGCAGCGACCACGACCATCGACAGCGACAGCATGATGGTCTGGTTCAGCCCCGCCATGATCTGCGGAAAGGCATAGGGCAGCTCGACCTTCAGCAGGGTCTGGCGCGGGGTGGCGCCAAAGGCGCGCGCGGCCTCAAGCAGCGGCTCTGGCGTCGACGAAACCCCCAGATGCGTCAGGCGGATGGGGGCGGGCACGACAAAGATCACCGTGGCGATCAGGCCGGGCACCATACCGATGCCGAAAAAGACGATGGCCGGGATCAGATAGACGAAGGTCGGCAACGTCTGCATCAGGTCAAGCACCGGACGCATCCAGGCGTAAAGCCGGGGCCGGTGGGCTGCCGCGATGCCGATGGGCACCCCCACGGCCATGCAGACGACACAGGCCGATAAGACCAGCGTCAGGCTTTCGGTGGTTTCCTCCCAATAATCCTGGTTGAGGATGAACAGGAAGCCCAGCACCACGAACAGGCAGGTTTTCCAACTGCGTTGCAGCACCCATGTCAGCGCGACGAACGCCGCCACGACGACCAGCGGATGCGGTGTCTGCAACACCCACAGGATGGCGTCGATCAGGGCCTCCATCGCGTCGGCCAGCCCGTCGAAGAACCACGCCCCGTTGTCCTGAAGCCAGTCGAAAGCCGCCTTTGCGGTTTTCCCGACGGGAATTTTCGTTTCTGTCAGCCAGTCCATGGGTGCCTTTCGAATTGCCGGGGTTTGCACCCCGCCACGCCGCCTCGGCCCCCCTCCCGTCCTCCCCCCGTGGCCGGGGGGAGGGGGCATGTGGGGGCGTTGGTCGCGTGATTACAGACCAAGCGCGGATTTCACCGCAGCCATGGCATCGCCACCGTCCAACGTGGTCACGCCGTCCAGCCAGGTGTCCAGCACCTGAGGGTTGGCGGTCAGCCAGGCGGTCGCGGCGTCGTCGGCTTCTTCGCCGTCATCCAGGATCGCGCCCATGATCTCGTTTTCCATGGCCAGCGAGAATTTCATGTTGCTCAGCAGCTTGCCCACATTGGGGCATTCGGCGGCATAGCCCTTGCGGGTGGTGGTATAGACCACGCCCTCGCCGCCAAAGAAATCCTCGCCGCCCGTCAGGTATTTGAGCGAGAAGTTGGCGTTCATCGGGTGCGGTTCCCAGCCCAGGAAGACAACCGGTTTCTCGTCCTTATAGGCACGGGCGACCTGCGCCAGCATCCCCTGTTCCGAGCTTTCGACGACCTCGAACCCGGCCAGGTCGAATTTGTTTTCCTCGGTCAGGCTGACAAGATAGGCGTTGCCCTCGTTGCCCGGCTCGATGCCATAGATCTTTTCGTCCAGCTCGTCGCGGAACTTGGCGATATCGGCATAGGTCTTGAGGCCCGCGTCATAGGTATAGGTCGGCACGGCCAGCGTGTATTTGGTGCCTTCCAGGTTGACGGTCAGCTGCTCGATCTCGCCGCTTTCCAGATAGGGGCCGATGGCGCCGTTCTGGGCCGGGATCCAGTTGCCCAGGAACACGTCCACATCGTCGCTTTCCAGCGAGGCGAAGGTCACCGGCACCGACAGGACCTTGACGTCCACGTCATAGCCCATCGCCGTCAGGATGATATTGGCGGTCGCGGTGGTGGTGGTGATGTCGGTCCACCCCACGTCCGAGAATGTCACGGTGCCGCAATCGGCAAGGGCCGTGGTGCCAAGGCTGGCCACGGCCATGGCGGCCAGGCTGGTTTTGAAGGTCATGTAGGCGCTCCCTGTTTTCTTGATTGACGAGTCAATTAAAATACAACAGTCTCGATATGGCAAGACAAGTCAAGAGTGGACCATGCCCAAAGTCGGAATGGAACCCATAAGGCGCGATGCCTTGGTCAAGGCCACCATCCTGGAAATCGGGCGGGCGGGATCGCTGGATGTGACGGTCAGCCAGATCGCCAAGCGGGCGGGCATGTCCAGCGCGCTGGCGCATCATTACTTCGGCAATAAGGACAAGATGTTTCTGGCCGCGATGCGCCATATCCTGGGGCAATACGGCGCCCATGTGCGGGCCGCGCTGGCCGGCGCGCGCACGCCGCGTCAGCGGGTCGAGGCGGTGATCCGCGCCGGTTTCGACGATCTGAACTTCAGCCCCGAGGTGATCAGCGCCTGGCTGAATTTCTATGTTCAGGCCCAGAATGCCCCCGATGTGGCGCGGCTGTTGCGAATCTATCAGCACCGTCTGCGGTCGAATCTGCGCGCCGGTCTGCGGCCGCTGGCCGGGCCGGGCGCGGATGCGCTTGCCGAAGGGCTGGCCGCGATGATCGACGGGCTTTATATCCGCCAGTCCCTGCGCGAGGCGCCGCCCGACGGCGCTGCGGCCACGGCGATGGTGCTGGATTACCTTGATGCCAAGCTGGAGGCGCGCGCATGACCCGGCCCAATATCCTGATCCTGATGGTCGATCAGCTGAACGGCACGCTCTTTCCCGATGGCCCGGCCGATTGGCTGCACGCCCCGAACCTGCGGGCGCTGGCCGCGCGGTCGACGCGCTTTGCCAACGCCTATACCGCCTCACCGCTTTGCGCGCCGGGGCGGGCGTCTTTCATGACCGGGCAATTGCCGTCGCGCACCCGGGTCTATGACAACGCGGCCGAATTCGCCTCCGACATCCCGACCTATGCCCATCACCTGCGCCGGGCTGGATACCAAACCGCGCTGTCGGGCAAGATGCATTTCGTCGGCCCCGACCAGATGCACGGGTTCGAGGAACGCCTGACCACCGACATCTACCCCGCCGATTTCGGTTGGACCCCAGACTACCGCAAGCCGGGCGAGCGCATCGACTGGTGGTATCACAACATGGGCTCGGTCACCGGCGCGGGCGTGGCCGAGATTTCCAACCAGATGGAATATGATGACGAGGTCGCCTATCACGCCACGCGCAAGCTTTACGACCTGGCGCGCGGCCATGACGACCGCCCGTGGTGCCTGACCGTCAGCTTCACCCATCCGCACGATCCGTATGTCGCGCGGCGCAAATACTGGGACCTCTACGAAGGATGCGACCACCTGCTGCCACAGGTTCCGGCCATGGACTATTCCGACCATGACCCCCACAGTCAGCGCATTTTTGATGCCAATGACTGGCGCAATTTCGACATCACCGAAGAAGACATCCGCCGGTCGCGCCGCGCCTATTTCGCCAATATCAGCTACCTGGACGACAAGATCGGCGAAATCCTCGACACTCTGGAGCGGACACGGCAAGAGGCCGTGATCCTGTTCGTGTCCGACCATGGCGATATGCTGGGCGAGCGCGGGTTGTGGTTCAAGATGACCTTCTTCGAAGGCTCGGCGCGCGTGCCGCTGATGATCGCGGCCCCCGACCTGCCCGCGGGTCGGATCGACACGCCCGTGTCCACCATCGACGTGACGCCCACCTTGTGCGATCTGGCCGGTGTCAGCATGGACGCGGTCATGCCATGGACCGATGGCGAAAGCCTGGTGCCCACGGCCACGGGCACCGAACGCACCGCGCCGGTGGCGATGGAATACGCGGCCGAGGCGTCCTATGCCCCGCTGGTGTCGCTGCGCTATGGCAAGTGGAAATACACAAGCTGCGCACTCGACCCCGATCAGCTCTTCGACCTTGCGGCAGACCCGCACGAGCTGACCAACCTGGCCGGCGACCCCGCCCATGCCGGAACCCTGAACAGCCTGCGCGCCAAATCCGAAGCCCGTTGGGATCTGGACCAGTTCGACGCACAGGTGCGCGAAAGCCAGGCCCGCCGCTGGATCGTCTACGAGGCGCTGCGCAACGGCGCCTATTTCCCCTGGGACTACCAGCCGCTGCAAAAGGCCAGCGAACGCTACATGCGCAACCACATGGACCTGAACGTGGTCGAGGAAAACGCGCGCTTCCCGAGGGGGGAGTGATGGCTTCATTGTTCCGCAAATACTCCCGCCGGAGGCACGACATCCGATGCTGACGGTCTATGGGCGCGCGACCTCGTCGAATGTACAGGCGCTGATCTGGGCGTTGGAGGAACTGGGGTGTGAATACACCCGGCTGGATTATGGCGAGGGGTTCGGCGGCCTCGACACAGACGCATTCCGCGCGATGAACCCGCACGGAAGGATCCCGGTTCTGGTGCAGGACGACCTGCCGCCGATTTTCGAGACCGGCGCGATCCTGCGCTATGTGGCCACGGTCTTTGGATCAGACAGCTTCTGGCCCAAGGACCCCGTCGCGCGGGCGCAGGTCGATCAATGGGCCGAATGGGCCAAGCGGCACGTGGCCGAGGGCTTTACCGGGCCCGTTTTCTGGCGTGTTGTCCGCACGCCCGCCGAACGCCATGACAAGCCGGCCATCGCCAAGGCGCTGGCCACACTGGAGGGCGAACTTGCGACCGCTGAGGCGCAACTGGCCAAGCACGATTTTTTGGCAGGCCCCGATCTGACGCTCGCCGATATCCAGTTCGGCCATGTCCTTTTCCGATATTTCGATATCGAAATCCCACGCCCCGCGCTGCCGAACCTGACCGAATACTATAATCGCCTGTCCCGGCGCCCCGCTTATCAAAAGGCCGTCATGCTGTCCTATGACGCGCTGCGCGACACCATCTGAAGCCGAGATCCCAATGCCGCAAAATGCCCAACCCACCGCCAGCCATTTCATCAATGGCCACTATGTCGAAGACACCGCCGGCGCGCCGATCCCCGTGATCTATGCCGCCACGGGCGAACAGATCGCGCAGGTGCATTCCGCCACGCTCGCCATTGTCGACCAGGCCTTGCAGGCCGCGAAAGCCGCGCAAAAGGCGTGGGCCGCCATGTCGGGCACCGAGCGTGGCCGCATCCTGCGCCGGGCGGCGGATATCATCCGCGAGCGCAACCACGAACTGAGCGTGCTGGAAACCCTCGATACCGGCAAGCCCTTGCAGGAAACGCTGGTGGCCGATGCCACATCGGGGGCTGATGCGCTGGAATATTTCGGCGGTCTGGCGGGCAGCCTGACGGGCGAGCATATCCCGCTGGCCGGTGGCGATTTCGTCTATACCGTGCGCGAGGCGCTGGGGGTTTGCGTGGGCATCGGGGCGTGGAACTATCCCACCCAGATTGCCTGCTGGAAAGGCGCGCCCGCGCTGGCCTGCGGCAACACGATGGTGTTCAAACCGTCCGAGACCACGCCGCTTTGCGCGCTGAAAGTGGCCGAGATCCTGACCGAGGCGGGCGCGCCGCCGGGCGTGTTCAACGTGGTGCAGGGCCTGGGCGATGTCGGCGCGGCGTTGGTCACGGACCCGCGCGTGGCCAAGGTGTCGCTGACCGGATCGGTGCCGACGGGCCGCAAGGTTTACGCCGCTGCGGCGGCTGAAATGAAGCATGTGACGATGGAACTGGGCGGCAAGTCGCCGCTGATCGTCTTTGACGATGCGGATGTGGAAAACGCCGTTTCGGGCGCGATCCTGGGGAATTTCTATTCCACCGGCCAGGTTTGTTCCAACGGCACCCGCGTCTTCGTGCAGAAGGGCATCAAGCAGGCATTTCTGAAGCGTCTGGCCGAACGGCTGGGTACGGCGGTGATCGGCGATCCGCTGGACGAGGCCACGAGTTTCGGCCCGATGGTCAGTGAAGGGCAGTTGAACATCGTGCTGAACTATATCGCCAAAGGGGTAGAGGAGGGCGCGCGCCTGGCCTTTGGCGGCAAGCGGCTGGACCGCGACGGATGGTATCTGCAACCCACCGTGTTTGCCGATGTCACCGATGACATGGTGATCGCCCGCGAGGAGATCTTTGGCCCCGTCATGGCGGTGCTGGATTTCGAGGATGAAGAAGAGGTGATCGCGCGCGCCAACGCGACCGAATTCGGTCTGGCGGCGGGGGTCTTCACCAATGACCTGACCCGCGCGCATCGGGTGATCGGCCAGCTTGAGGCCGGGTCGTGTTTCATCAACACCTATAACCTGGCCCCGGTCGAGGCGCCCTTTGGCGGGGTCAAGGCCTCGGGCGTGGGGCGCGAGAATTCGAAGCTGGCGATCAACCATTATTCGGAAATGCGGTCGGTCTATGTGTCGATGAACGATGTCGAGGCGCCGTTCTGACGCGGCCCATGCCCGGCCACGCGCAGGTGGCATCGGTGGGGCCATGAGTATTTTTGCCAAGAAGAAGCCCCGGGGAACGGGCAAGCCGAAGGTCAAGCTGTGATGGAAGCGGATTATGTGATTGTGGGGGCCGGCAGCGCGGGCTGCGCGATGGCCTATCGCCTGGCCGAGGCGGGGCGGTCGGTGCTGGTGATCGAGCATGGCGGCACCGATTGGGGGCCGTTCATCCAGATGCCGGCGGCGCTGAGCTATCCGATGAACATGGCGCGCTATGACTGGGGCTTTCAGACCGAGCCCGAGCCGCATCTCGGCGGGCGGCGGCTGGTGACGCCGCGGGGCAAGGTGATCGGCGGGTCGAGTTCGATCAACGGGATGGTCTATGTGCGCGGCCACGCGCGGGATTTCGACCACTGGGCGTCGGTCGGGGCGGATGGCTGGGCCTATGCCGATGTGCTGCCCTATTTCCGGCGGATGGAGCATTGGCACGATGGCGGGCATGGCGGCGATCCCGATTGGCGGGGCAGCGACGGCCCGCTGCATGTGACGCGCGGCCCGCGCGACAATCCGCTGCACGCGGCCTTTATCGAGGCCGGGCGGCAGGCGGGCTATCCGGTGACCGAGGACTACAATGGCCGCCAGCAGGAGGGGTTCGGGCCCTTTGAACAGACGGTGTGGAAGGGGCGGCGCTGGTCGGCGGCCAATGCCTATCTGAAACCGGCGTTGCGGCGTGAAAACTGTGACCTGGTCCGCGCTTTCGCCCGCCGGGTGGTGGTCGAGGATGGCCGCGCCGTGGGGGTCGAGGTCGAGCGCGGCGGCAAGGTCGAGGTCATCCGCGCGCGGGCCGAGGTGATCATCGCGGCCTCGTCCATCAACTCGCCCAAGCTGTTGATGCTGTCGGGGATCGGCCCGGCGGCGCATCTGGCCGAGCACGGGGTGCCGCTGGTGGCGGATCGCCCCGGTGTGGGGCAGAACCTGCAGGACCATCTGGAGGTCTATTTCCAGATGGCCAGTGCCCAGCCGGTGACGCTGTACCGGCATTGGAACCTGATCAGCAAGGCGCTGATCGGGGCACAGTGGCTGTTCACGAAAACCGGGCTGGGCGCCAGTAACCAATTCGAAAGCTGCGCCTTCATCCGGTCGCGCGGGGGCGTGGAATATCCCGATATCCAGTATCATTTCCTGCCCATAGCGGTGCGCTATGACGGCAAGGCCGCGGCCGAGGGGCATGGGTTCCAGATCCACACCGGACCGATGCGCAGCCCGTCGCGCGGGGCGGTCACGCTGACCTCGGCCGATCCCAAGGCCGCGCCGCGGATCTTCTTCAACTATATGTCGACCGCGCAGGATTGGGAGGATTTCCGCACCTGCCTGCGCCTGACGCGAGAGGTGTTCGGGCAGGCGGCATTCAAGCCCTTCGTCAAATCCGAGATCCTGCCGGGTGCGCATCTGCAGACGGATGACGAGCTGGACGGGTTCATCCGCGACCATGCCGAAAGCGCCTATCACCCCTGTGGGACCTGCCGGATGGGGCGGGCCGACGACCCGATGGCGGTGGTTGATCCGCAGGCGCGGGTGATCGGTGTGGATGGGCTGCGGCTGGCCGACAGCTCGGTCTTTCCGCGCATCACCAATGGCAACCTGAACGCGCCGTCGATCATGGTGGGCGAGAAGGCCGCCGATCACATCCTGGGCCGCGCGCCGCTGGCCCCGGCCAATGACGCGCCCTGGATTCACCCCGATTGGAAAGGGTCGCAGCGCTGAGGTTTTTTCTGTGCGAAACCGTCCGGTTTGATCCCGGTCAAAGTGGGGCGGAGCGACCGGCCCTAGGGTGGGGATCGCAGAACAGGAAGGAGACTGTCCCATGTCCAACACCCCGCACGAATTGGCCGAGGAATTCCCCGATCAGGTCGACGCCATCCACGCGCTGAAGGCCAAGAACGCGCATTTCGCCAAGCTGGTGGACGAGTATCATGAGATCAACCGCGCCGTGCACCGGGCGGAAACGGATGTCGAGCCGACCGACGACCTGCACCAGCAGGAGATGCGCAAGCAGCGGCTGGCGCTGAAGGACGAGATCGCCCGCATGCTGGCCGCGCCTGCCGAGGGGTAGGGCGCTTCCAAGGCCATTCGTCATGACAGCCCCGGCAAGGTCGCCCTTGTCGGGGTTTGCTTTCGGTCGCGTTTGAAACGATTGGCGTTCTGTCAGAGCCCGTTCCGGGGCAACGGCTCGGCGCCATCTGAAGACACATGAACACAAGGCGCGTTCACGCGCGGGCCTTTTCACACCTCTTCGTCGGGATAAGGAAGCGTATCGACGTTGACGTTCACAAAATCGGGTTCTGGTGTCGGTTGAAAGCGGACGGCCAGGATTTTCTCGCGCCCCTCTTTCAGCGCTTTGACGACTCTGTGCATCCCGTCCATCAGACGCCCTTCCGCACAAAGGATGATGGGCCACTGAAGATCAGTCTGTTCGACCAATCGCATGTGGTCGGCAATGGATCGCGGTGTGGGAATATCGTTGTCGCCTCGATACCACCAGAGCTCGTCAATCTCTGCAATGTCCGAAATCAGCATGGCCCTCACGGGGAGCGTTTTGGAAAGCCGGATCAGGCGGTGAACATCCCAGGTGTGCCGATCATCGCCAACAAAACGTGTGTGATATTGTTTCCTCATGGGGTGAGCCGGTCTTCCAATCTGTGTGCCGGAAACGCCCTTCAGCGAGGCGGCCGGAAAGCGGCGGCAGCTTTTACCACCCCGCTACTCCGCAATCTCATACGGCAGCACCGCGCGCCGGTTGGGGTTGATTGTCAGCCGTCGTTCCAGCGGCGGGACGGACCGTTGGTGGCAGTCCTTGCGTTCGCAGATGCGGCAGGAAATGCCGATGGGGGCAAACGCGGCGTCGCGGCTGAAATCCAGGTTGTCGGCATAGACGATCTGTTCGGCGTGCTGCACCTCGCAGCCCAGGCCGATGGCGAAGCGGCGGACCGGGGCCGCCCACGCGCCGGCGGGTTTCGACACGTCATAGGCCAGGCACAGGTACCGCACGCCGTCGGGCGTTTCAGCCAGTTGGCGCAGGAAGCGGCCCGGGGTTTCGAACGCGCGGTGGACGTTCCACAGCGGGCAGGCCCCGCCGAAACGCGCGAATTGCAGCCGCGTGGCGCTGTGGCGCTTGGTGATCGTGCCGGCCTGGTCGACGCGGACAAAGAAGAACGGGATGCCCTTGGCGCCGGGGCGTTGCAGGGTCGACAGCCGGTGCGCCACCTGTTCGATGGACGCGCCGAAGCGGTCGGCCAGACGCTCCAGGTCGTGGCGGTATTCCTGTGCCGCCTGCAGGAACCGGGTATAGGGCATCAGCGCCGCACCGGCGAAATAGTTCGCCAGCCCGATCCGGGCGATGGCGCGGGCGGTCTCGGACTGGAAACGCGCCAGATCCAGCGTCGCGTCCAGCAGCTTGCCTTGGGTCAGCAGCGCCACCTGCAGCAGCATCTGGAACCGCTGGGTCGGGGCCGCGGCGGTGCTGGACAGCGTCAGCACCTGTGTGTCGGGGTCATAGCCGCGGATATCGGCGTCGCGGCTGCGCTGGATGGTGATGCCCAGCTTGGTCAGCGCCGCGCGGGCGGTGTCCATCGGGTCGGCATCCTGCGCGGTATTAGTGGCGGCGAACCGTTCGGCGGCGTGGTCGACCGCGTCGATATAGTTATCGCAATAATGGAAGAAATCGCGCACCTCTTCCCAGGGGCTGGCCTGCACGCGGGCATCCTCGCGCCCCAGCGCCTCGTCCAGCGAGGCCAGCCGTTCGTGGGTCTGGCGATAGGCGCGGTGCAGGTTCAGAAACGCCCGTGCCAGCGCCGGCGCGTTCGAGGCCGCCAGCCGCAGATCCGCCAGAGGTGGGGCGTCGGCGTCAAAGACCGGGTCGGCCAGCGCCTCGCGCATGTCACTGACCATACGCTCGGCGTCGCCGGTCGACAGCTCGGTCACGTCGAAGCCGAATTCCTGCGCCAACGCCAGAACCACGCCGGTGCTGACCGGGCGGTTGTTGTTTTCCATCTGGTTCAGATAGGGCAGGCTGACATTCAGCTTGGCGGCAAAGGCCTTCTGGGTCAGGCCCAGACGGGTGCGGGTTTCGCGCAGCTTGACACCGGCATAGAGTTTCTGGGTCGCCATGGGCCTGGTCTTTGCGGATTTGCGGGTGACTCAGGCTAGCTTTGCAAAGTCCCGGCGTCCAGACTAATTGCGCAACTGCCGCGTCCGCCAGATCACCATGCTGATCGACAGGATGCCCAGACCGGCGGTCGCAGCCATGATCCACAGCAGCGGCAGCACACCCGTATCGGGGTGCAACATCGCGCCCGCCAGCGCGCTGAGCGCCGCGCCACCGCCCAGCATGATCGCCCCGCCCAGACCCGATGCCGTACCCGCCAGATGCGGGCGCACCGACAGCATGCCTGCGGTGGCATTGGGGATCGACATGCCGTTGCCCAGCCCGACAAAGGTCATCAGCCCGAAGAAGCTGAGCGCGCTGCCCGCCCCCGCATAGGTCACGCCCAGCGAGATCAGGATGCCCACCGCATTCACCATCGCCCCCCAAAGCACCATGCGGTTGACGCCGAACCGCACCGAAAAGCGGCCCGACAGGTAATTGCCCAGGAAATACCCGATCGCCGGGGCGCCAAAGAAGAAGCCCAGCTGCGACGGGGTCAGGTGATAGACCTCGGACCCCACGAAGGGCGCGCCGCCCAGATAGGCAAAGAAGGCCCCCGAGGCAAAGCCCGACGCCAGCGCATAGCCCCAGAACCGGGGCGACAGGAACAGTTCGGGATATTCGCTGAACTGCTGCAGCAGGGATTTGCCCGACGCGGCCTTGGTCTCGCCCAGGTCGCTCCAGGTCAGCCAAAGCGCGCCCAGCCCCAGCGCGATCAGCAGCCAGAAATTCGCCTGCCAGCCCAGCGTGCTGTCCAGAACCCCCCCGATGGCGGGGCCGATCATCGGCACCACGGCCATGCCCATCGTGACATAACCGATCATCGAGGCGGAATCGTCCTGGCTGTACAGGTCGCGCACCACGGCCCGGCTCAGCACAAGGCCCACCACCACCGTCGCCTGCATCATCCGGAACCCCAGAAAGGTCCAGACCGTCGGCGCCAGCGCACAGCCCAGCGACGCCAGGATGAACAGCGCGATGCCGCCGATCAGCACCGGCCGCCGCCCCAGCTTGTCCGAGATCGGCCCGACCAGGATCTGCATCACCGCGTTCACCGCCAGATAGATCGCCACCGACAGCTGCATCAGCCGGTAATCGGTGTCGTAATACGCGGTCATGTTGGGCAGCGAGGGCAGGAACACGTTCATCGTCAGGGCCGACAGCCCCGACAGCAGAACAAGCGTCATGATATGCGGCGGCGTTTGGCGATCCAGGAACCGCACCTGGGAAGAGCTGAGCATGACAGGGCTTTCTGAAACGCGATCATAGGGCCGCACGGGCGGGGATTTGTCCATCGGGTCAAAAGCACTGTGACTGTTCACCCATGCACATATTTTGCACTTATTCAAATTGCAGATATCAGCGCGACAAAGATTTGCAAATTTACCGAAATTTCCTTTATGTTCGCCGGTCGCGCGCATAGGTTGCGGCAAAATTAATCGGGGAACCGCCGACATGAAAGACATCCTTCACGAATTGGAAGAACGCCGCAAGGACGCCCGACTGGGGGGTGGCCAGCGCCGGATCGACAGCCAGCACAAGAAAGGCAAGCTGACCGCGCGCGAACGGATCGAGCTGCTGCTGGACGAGGACTCGTTCGAAGAGTTCGACATGTTCAAGGCGCATCGCTGTACCGAATTCGGAATGGATGCCGACAAGCCCGCAGGTGACGGGGTGGTCACCGGCTGGGGCACGATCAACGGGCGCATGGTCTATGTGTTCAGCCAGGATTTCACCGTCTTCGGCGGCTCGCTTTCCGAGACCCATGCCGAAAAGATCTGCAAGATCATGGACATGGCGGTGCAGAACGGTGCGCCGGTGATCGGTCTGAACGATTCCGGTGGCGCGCGGATCCAGGAAGGCGTCGCGTCGCTGGCCGGATACGCGGATGTGTTCCAGCGCAACATCATGGCCTCGGGCGTGGTGCCGCAGATCAGCGTGATCATGGGCCCCTGCGCCGGTGGCGCGGTCTATAGCCCCGCAATGACCGACTTCATCTTCATGGTGAAAGACAGCTCGTACATGTTCGTGACCGGCCCCGACGTGGTCAAGACCGTGACCAACGAGCACGTCACCGCCGAAGAGCTGGGCGGCGCGATCACCCATACCCGCAAAAGCTCGGTCGCCGATGGCGCGTTCGAAAACGATGTCGAGGCGATGATCGAGGTTCGCCGCCTGGTCGATTTCCTGCCGCTGAACAACCGCGAAAAGCCGCCCGTACGCCCGTTCTTCGACGCCCCCGACCGGATCGAGGAAAGCCTGGACACCCTGATCCCGGAAAACCCCAACCAGCCCTATGACATGAAGGAACTGATCCTGAAAATCGGGGACGAGGGGGATTTCTATGAGATCCAGGAAGACTACGCCAAGAACATCATCACCGGTTTCATCCGGCTTGAAGGGCAAACCGTGGGTGTGGTCGCCAACCAGCCCATGGTGCTGGCCGGCTGCCTGGACATCGACAGCAGCCGCAAGGCCGCGCGCTTCGTGCGGTTCTGCGATGCGTTCGAAATCCCGATCCTGACCTTCGTCGACGTGCCGGGCTTCCTGCCCGGGACCAGCCAGGAATATGGCGGCGTCATCAAGCACGGTGCGAAGCTGCTCTTTGCCTATGGCGAGGCGACGGTGCCCAAGGTGACGGTGATCACCCGCAAGGCTTATGGCGGCGCCTATGACGTGATGGCGTCGAAACACCTGCGCGGCGATTTCAACTATGCCTGGCCCACGGCGCAGATCGCCGTGATGGGCGCCAAGGGCGCGGTCGAGATCCTGTACCGCTCGGAACTGGACGACCCCGAAAAGATCGCCAAGCGCACGCAGGATTACGAGGACCGGTTCGCCAACCCGTTCGTTGCCGCCGAAAAGGGCTTCATCGACGAGGTGATCCAGCCCCGCAGCACGCGCCGCCGGGTGGCCCGTGCCTTCGCCAGCCTGCGCAACAAGAAGCTGACTAACCCTTGGAAAAAGCACGATAATATTCCGCTCTGATCGCGGGATATCGAAACGGAACGATGGCGAAGACGCTTTGGCATACCCTGCGCGATGACACATCGCTGACCGTCGCCCGGCGCGTGCCGCCGCGGTTCGACCTGGCGGTCAGTGCCGTGTTTCCGGCTGCGCGCAAGGGGCGTCTGGCGCATCAGATACGGCAGGACCTTTGGCGGATGCTGCGGCATCTGCGCGGGTTCAGCCCGGTGGTGCGGGTCATGGAGGATGGCCCGTACCTGACGGTTACGGCGGGCGGGCAGGTCGATACGCGCCCCTTCGCCAAGGCCCAGGCCGAGGCGCAGATCGCCGATCTGTTGGCCCGGCCCGGTCATCGCGCCCGCTGGCTGGCCCATGCTGCGGGGGACCGCACATGACCGAAACGCAGACAGGGCAGGGCGGCGATCCGCTGCGAATCGAACCGGCCACGGATGACACGCTGATCGAGGTCCCCTCGGGCCAGCCGATCAGCCTGATCGAAACGATCTGGAACGCGCCCGGGCCCGATGGGCTGACGGTGCGGTTCCGATTCCTTGCCCCGCAGATCGAACGCGACCTTGGCCGGATGACCTTTATCGAGGCCGAAGCCGACATGGCGCATCTGTGCGAACACTATGCTTTGCCCCGCATGGCGGGGTCCGGACCGGCGATTTCGCAGATCATCATTTCGCTGTCCGACAGGATCCTCGAATTTGGCGAGATTTCGCCGGATGCAACCCAGTTTTTCGAGGCCTATCGCCCCGAAAATGGCACCTGTATCTGGGAGGGATTTTGAAGATGACACAATATCTTGCGGGATATCCCGGGCGGTGCCTGCGAAATGCGGCATTCCTGACACAGGAGCAGGTTGTGCACGGCAATGCTTGTATATTTTTTGAGCGATCCGCTATGATCCCGCCAGAGGGATGCGTCAGGCGCATTGCCTTGCGACCAGTCCGGTTCACGCCCTGCGGCGGGGGTCGGACAAATAACAGAAAGAGGACTTTAATATGTCGAACACCTTCAAGGCACTCATCGCCCTGTCGTTTGTCGGTTTCCTGTCGGCCTGTGCCCAGCAGGAAGAAGAAGTTGTGTATGTCGAGCCCGTCACGGAAGAGCCCGTCTACACCGGCAAATACAAGTAAGCATTTTTCGGGGCGGGCTCTGCCCGCCCCGAACACCGCGCCCCGGACCGGGGAGGGCGCGCAATGTTAAAACACAGGGGTTTCCCTGGCCGTTTGCCCGGTACAGATTACCAATTCACCATCCGCCGCGCGAACAAGGAAGGCGCCACGCCGCTGGTCGCGCGTGCCCGTTATGCCGATCGCCGCCCCGCTGACCGGCGCGCCGACGAAGGCTTCCTGCTCGCGCTGTGGGAGTATTTCGGACCCGAGCCGTTCGAGCGCGGAAACCTCGATGCGGGGCGCCTGTCATGGCTCTTTGGGCGCGAGGTGCTGGCGGTGGAAGAGGCTTTTGATCCAGCCAGTTACGACGCGTTGCTGCGAATCGATCCCGACGCGGTCGAAGAATCATTCCCGGGTCTGATCGACCGTGGGGGCTTGGCATGATTCTGCTGTGCAATACCCGCTTTAGGCGAAAAATGGCTCATTCTGCAGAAATGTTTTATTTGTGCTTTTCTCGGCAACAATTCTTCGACACTGTATCCATATGGCGGGTCGTTTGCATGCGTCGCGGCGCACCCTCCTGTACTAACCGTTACCCTTCCCCTTCCCTCTGGTCTGGCCCTTTTCGGGTCAGGCCAGAATTTTCTGCCCCCGCACCCCATCGGCGGTGCGGCGCCGAAAAGGCTGGTGCGGCGGAATTTCGCTTTGCAAATCGGCATCTTCCCTCCCATATCGTTTCCATAAAACGACCCCAAGGAGGCGGAAGACGATGCAGTATCTCAAATTCATGGTCGCGGTTGGTTGCGCGGCCGTCCTGGCGGGCTGTCAGTACAATGACAGCGAACGTGCCGTTGCCGGTGCGGCAGCAGGCGCCGTTGTCGCCGGTTCGACCGGAAACAATGTGCTTGTCGGGGCCGGTGTCGGCGCCGCGGGCGGCGCGCTTTGCGACGACGCAGGGCTTTGCTGAACCTGATCTGACATTCACGCGCTGTTCGGCGACAGGCCGGGCGCGTGATCCTCATCTGAAAGCCATCCGGGCGCTGCCGCGCCAGGGTGGCTTTTGTTTTTTCGGCCAGGCGAATGCTGCCGCGGCCCAATTTGAAAGGGACATCCATGTTCAATAAGATCCTGATCGCCAACCGCGGCGAGATCGCGTGCCGCGTGATCAAGACCGCCCGCAAGATGGGCATCCAGACGGTGGCGATCTATTCGGACGCGGACAAGCAGGCGCTGCATGTGAAAATGGCGGACGAGGCGGTGCATATCGGCCCGCCGCCCGCCAACCAGTCCTATATCGTGATCGACAAGGTGATGGATGCCATCCGCGAGACCGGCGCGCAGGCGGTGCATCCGGGCTATGGGTTCCTGTCCGAGAACAGCAAATTCGCCGAGGCGCTGGAAGCCGAAGGCGTGGCCTTTGTCGGCCCGCCCAAGGGCGCGATCAAGGCGATGGGCGACAAGATCACGTCGAAGAAAATCGCGCAAGAGGCCGGGGTCAGCACCGTGCCGGGCTATATGGGCCTGATCGAGGATGCCGACGAGGCGGTGAAGATCTCCAACGAGATCGGCTATCCGGTGATGATCAAGGCCAGCGCCGGGGGCGGCGGCAAGGGGATGCGCATCGCCTGGACCGACGAAGAGGCGCGCGAGGGCTTCCAGAGCTCGAAGAACGAAGCCGCCAACAGCTTCGGCGATGACCGGATCTTCATCGAGAAATTCGTGACCCAGCCGCGCCATATCGAAATTCAGGTCCTGTGCGACGCGCATGGCAACGGCGTCTATCTGGGCGAACGCGAATGTTCGATCCAGCGCCGCAACCAGAAAGTGGTGGAAGAGGCCCCGAGCCCGTTCCTGGACGAAGCCACCCGCAAGGCGATGGGCGAACAGGCCGTCGCCCTGGCCAAGGCTGTTGGGTATACCAGCGCGGGCACGGTGGAATTCATCGTCGATGGGTCGAAGAATTTCTATTTTCTGGAAATGAACACCCGGCTTCAGGTGGAACACCCGGTGACGGAACTGATCACCGGCGTCGACCTGGTCGAACAGATGATCCGCGTGGCCAATGGCGAGCCGCTGAGCATGACGCAGGACGATGTGAAGCTGACCGGCTGGGCGATCGAAAACCGGCTTTACGCCGAAGATCCCTATCGCGGGTTCCTGCCGTCAATCGGTCGTCTGACCCGGTACCGCCCGCCTGCGGAAATCGCCGCCGGTCCGTTGCTGGTCAATGACAAATGGCAGGGCAAGGCGCCCAGCGGGGCGGCCGCGGTGCGCAACGATACCGGCGTCTTCGAGGGCGGCGAGATCAGCATGTATTACGACCCGATGATCGCCAAGCTCTGCACCTGGGCGCCGACCCGCGAACAGGCGATCGAGGCGATGCGCGTCGCGCTGGACAGTTTCGAGGTCGAAGGCATCGGTCACAACCTGCCGTTCCTGTCGGCGGTGATGGATCATCCCAAATTCATCTCGGGCGACATGACCACCGCCTTCATCGCCGAAGAATACCCCGAAGGGTTCGAGGGCGTGACCCTGGACGAAGATGATCTGCGCCGTGTGGCCGCCGCCGCCGCCGCGATGTACCGCGTGGCCGAGATCCGCCGCACCCGCGTGTCGGGCCGGATGGACAACCACGAACGCCATGTCGGCAGCGAATGGGTGGTCCTGCTGCAAGGCCACAGCTTCCCCGTCACGGTCGAGGCCGACCATGACGGCTCGACCGTCGTGTTCAAGGATGGCGGCAAGCTGCGGATCACGTCGGACTGGACGCCGGGCGACAGCCTGGCACGTCTGGATATCGACGGCGAACCGCTGGTGCTGAAGGTGGGCAAGGCCACGGGCGGCTACCGCCTGCGCACGCGCGGCGCGGACCTCAAGGTTCAGGTCTTCAGCCCGCGCCAGGCCGAACTGGCCGCGTTGATGCCCGAAAAGCTGCCGCCTGATACGTCGAAGATGCTGCTGTGCCCGATGCCGGGCCTGGTGGTGAAGGTCGATGTCGAAGTCGGGCAAGAGGTCCAGGAGGGCCAGGCGCTCTGCACCATCGAGGCGATGAAGATGGAAAACATCCTGCGCGCCGAGAAGAAGGCCATCGTGACCAAGATCAACGCCGGCGCGGGCGACAGCCTGGCCGTCGACGAAGTGATCATGGAGTTCGAATAACCCGATGATCGGCGCCCCCATATATCACCGGCCGGGTTGCGACCCCTGCGATGGGTCCCACGGGATCCATCCGATGCCGGTGGGCGGGGGGCGCTATTGCCCGATCCGGGGGCGTTCGCGGATTTCCTGTTGGCGCAGCGGCATCTTGTCGATGACCCGGCTCAGCTCGCGCACATCCCAAGGCAGGGGCTTGCGCAGGGCTACGCCGCCATCCTTGCCGATCAGCGCCAGCATGAACCCTCGCGGCCGCAGTTTCTGCCGCAGCGCGGATCGCGCCGCCGGATCGGTGTCGGTGATCACCACCACATCGCGCACGACCAGCTCGTCGATGCGCCGGGTCAACAGCTCCATCTGTTCGATGAAACGCGGATCGGCGGGGCTGTCGGCGAACACGACGACCGGACGGGCCAGCCAGTGGAAATCGTCCAGCGCGATCCCATCGGCGGTCAGAACCGCGCCCGGCTCGGCCTGCCACGCTGCAACCGCCGCCTTTGGCCCGGCATCCGTCGCCCAGCCCAGGGCGGGCAGGGCGATCAGCCCCAGAATTAGCAGCAATTGCCTCATGATACCTCCTGCTCAGCAAGATATAGGCGCTGTTCAGAGGATTGCGAAGACCATCCGTGCCGCCCAGGGCGACCGGCTTGAAAAAGGACCAGCCAGATGAGTGACAAGACAGACAAATGGGCCGACCTGGCCGCCAAGGAATTGCGGGGCCGCCCGCTGGAGGATCTGACCTGGGAAACGCTCGAAGGCATTAAGGTCAAGCCGCTCTATACCGAGGATGACGTGGCGGGGCTGCCGCAAATGGGCGAGGTGCCGGGGTTCGGCCCCTTCACCCGTGGGGTCAAGGCCACGATGTATGCTGGCCGCCCCTGGACGATCCGCCAGTACGCGGGCTTCTCCACGGCCGAGGAATCGAACGCCTTTTACCGCAAGGCGCTGGCCGCCGGGCAACAGGGCGTCTCGGTCGCTTTCGATCTGGCCACGCACCGGGGCTATGACAGCGACCATCCCCGCGTCGTGGGCGATGTCGGCAAGGCCGGCGTGGCCATCGACAGTGTCGAGGACATGAAGATCCTGTTCGACGGCATCCCGCTGGACAAGGTCAGCGTGTCGATGACCATGAACGGCGCGGTGATCCCGATCCTGGCCAATTTCATCGTCACGGGCGAGGAACAGGGCCATGACCGCAGCGTGCTGTCGGGGACCATTCAGAACGACATTCTGAAAGAGTTCATGGTCCGCAACACCTATATCTATCCGCCCGAACCGTCGATGCGGATCATCTCGGATATCATCGAATACACGTCCAATGAGATGCCCAAGTTCAACAGCATCTCGATTTCCGGCTACCACATGCAGGAAGCCGGTGCGAACCTGGTGCAGGAGCTCGCCTATACCCTGGCCGACGGGCGCGAATATGTGCGCGCGGCGATCAATGCGGGCATGGATGTCGACAAGTTCGCGGGCCGGCTGTCGTTCTTCTTTGCCATCGGCATGAACTTCTTCATGGAGGCCGCCAAACTGCGTGCCGCGCGCCAGCTGTGGCATCGCATCATGACCGAGTTCGACGCGAAATCCGACCGCTCCAAGATGCTGCGCACCCACTGCCAGACCAGCGGCGTGTCCTTGCAGGAGCAGGACCCCTATAACAACGTCGTCCGAACCGCGTACGAGGCGATGGCGGCGGCCCTGGGCGGCACGCAGTCGCTGCACACCAACGCGCTGGACGAGGCGATCGCGCTGCCCACCGAATTCTCGGCCCGGATCGCGCGCAACACCCAGCTGATCCTGCAGGAAGAAACCGGCATCACCAATGTCGTCGACCCGCTGGCGGGCAGCTACTACGTCGAAAGCCTGACTGCCGAGCTGGCCGAAAAAGCCTGGGCCCTGATCGAAGAGGTCGAGGAGATGGGCGGCATGACCAAGGCCGTGGCCAGCGGCATGCCCAAGCTGCGGATCGAGGAATCCGCCGCCCGCCGCCAGGCGATGATCGACCGCGGCGACGAGGTGATCGTGGGCGTGAACAAGTACCGCCTGGACAAGGAAGATCCGATCGACATCCTGGATGTCGACAACGTGGCCGTGCGCGAGGCGCAGATCGCGCGGCTGGACAAGATGCGGGCCACCCGCGACGAGGCCGCCTGTCAGGCCGCGCTCGACGAGTTGACCCGCCGCGCCGCCCAGGGAGGCAACCTGCTGGAGGCCGCGGTGGAGGCCGCGCGCGCCCGCGCATCTGTCGGAGAAATCTCCATGGCAATGGAAAAGGAATTCGGTCGTCACCGGGCCGAGGTGAAAACGCTGGCCGGGGTTTACGGCGCAGCCTACGAAGGCGATGACGATTTCGCCGCGATCCAGAAATCGGTCGAGGATTTCGCCGAGGCCGAAGGCCGCCGCCCGCGTATGCTGGTGGTCAAGATGGGCCAGGACGGCCATGACCGCGGTGCCAAGGTGATCGCCACCGCCTTTGCCGATATCGGCTTCGATGTCGATGTGGGCCCGCTGTTCCAAACCCCGGAAGAGGCCGCGCAGGACGCCGTCGACAACGACGTGCACGTGATCGGCATTTCCAGCCAGGCGGCGGGTCACAAGACCCTTGCGCCGAAACTGGTTCAGGCGCTGAAAGAAGCCGGCGCGGGCGATATCATCGTGATCTGCGGCGGGGTGATCCCGCAGCAGGACTACGATTTCCTTTACAGGAACGGGGTCAAGGCGATCTTCGGCCCCGGCACGAACATCCCCAAGGCGGCACAGGATATCCTGAAACTGATCCGCGACGAACGCGCCGCCTGATAGGGCCAAGCCGGGGGCGCGCCTGTCCGGGCCACAAGGGACCGGACAGGCACGGCCCGAGCGCATCGCGCCCGGGCGGGCGCCCCTTGGCTTTCATTGTTCCCAAAAATACTCCGGGGGTCCGGGGGCTGGCCCCCGGCCCGCGACAGGTTTCACGCCATTGCCCCGGGGATCAGACGCCCAGACACCACCGCATGATGGCCTTCTGCGCATGCAGACGGTTTTCGGCCTCGTCGAAGATCACCGAATGCGGGCCGTCCATCACCGCGCTCGTCGCCTCGTCATCGCGATGCGCGGGCAGGCAGTGCATGAACAGCGCGTCACGCTTGGCATGGCGCATCAGTTCTTCGTTCACCTGATAGGGGCGCAGCTGGTTGTGGCGCCGTTCGCGGGCCGATTGCGGGTCGTGCATGCTGACCCAGGTGTCGGTCACGACCAGATCGGCGCCAGAGACGGCCTTCACGGGATCACGCACGATCTCGACCGTGACGCCCTTGGCGCGGGCTTCCTCGACGAAGCCCTGTTCGGGGTCCAGTGTCGGCGGGCCGGTAAAGGTCAGGTCGAACCCGAATTGCCCGGCGGCATGGGCGAAGCTGGCAAAGACGTTGTTGCCGTCACCCGACCAGACGACCTTCTTGCCCGCGATGGGGCCGCGATGTTCCTCGAATGTCAGGATATCGGCCATGATCTGACAGGGGTGGGTGCGGTTGGTCAGCCCGTTAATCACCGGCACGTCGGCATATTCGGCCATTTCCAGCAGGGTCTGTTCCTCGAACGTGCGGATCATGATCAGGTCGACATAGCGGGACAGCACGCGTGCGGTGTCGGCGATGGTTTCGCCGTGACCCAGCTGCATGTCCGCGCCCGAAAGCACCATGGTCTGCCCGCCCATCTGGCGCACGCCCACGTCGAAGCTGACGCGGGTCCGGGTCGAGGGTTTTTCGAAGATCAGCGCAACCATGTGACCGGCCAGCGGCTGGTCGTCATCGGGCGTGCCCTTGGGACGGCCGGCGCGGGCCACTTTCATTCGGCGGGCGCTGTCGATCATATCCCGCAGGGCGGCAGGGTCGGTTGCGTTGATGTCGAGGAAATGCTGCATCGGCGGAACTTTCTTCTGGGTGGGGAAGGGGGCGCTGCCCCCGTCCCGGACCGGGGTCCGGGACTCCCCCGGAGTATTTGCGGAACAATGAATTCAGGTGGCGGTTTCCAGGCTGCGCGCGGCTGCGTCCAGACGGTCGATCGCGGTGGCGATATCGACGTCGGGGATGTTCAGCGCGGGCAGCAGGCGGATGACGTTGTCGGCGGCCGGAACGGTCAGCAGTTCGGCGTCATAGCCGGCCTTGACCACATCGGTGTTCGGGACCTTGCATTTCAGCCCCAGGATCAGGCCGGTGCCGCGGACCTCTTCGAAGATGGCGGGATGGGCGGCGATCAGGCCTTCGAGCTTTTGCCGGAACAGTCCGGCCTTGCGATTCACATCGGCCAGGAAATCGGGGTCGCTGACGATCTGGGTCACTTTCAGCCCCACGGCGCAGCCCAGCGGGTTGCCGCCATAGGTCGAGCCATGGGTGCCTGCGGTCATGCCGCTGGCCGCGGTTTCGGTGGCCAGCACCGCGCCCAGCGGGAAGCCGCCGCCGATGCCCTTGGCCACCATCATGATGTCGGGCGTTATGCCCGCCCATTCATGTGCAAAAAGGCGCCCGGTCCGGCCCATCCCGCATTGCACCTCGTCCAGGATCAGAAGCGCGCCCGCGTCGTCGCAAAGCGCCCGGATCTTTTGCAGGTCCGTGTCGGACACGGCGCGAATGCCGCCTTCGCCCTGGATCGGTTCGATCATCACCGCGCCGATAGTGGGGTCTTTCAGAACCTCTTCCAGCGCGGTCAGGTCGCCGAAGTCCAGATGGGTGAAGCCGGGCAGAAGCGGACCGAAGCCCTTGACCATCTTTTCCGATCCTGCCGCCGCGATGGCGGCCGAAGACCGGCCGTGAAACGCGCCCGAAAACGTCACGATCCCGGTGCGGTCGGGCTGGCCCTTTTCGTACCAGTATTTGCGGGCCATCTTGACCGCCAGCTCGCAGCTTTCCGTGCCGGAATTGGTGAAAAAGACGGTGTCGGCAAAGGTCGCCGCGACCAGCGCGTCGGCCAGTGCCTTTTGTTCGGGGATCTCATAGAGGTTGGACAGGTGCCAGATCTTGCCCGCCTGATCGGTCAGCGCGGCGATCAGCTCGGGATTGGCATGGCCAAGCGCGTTCACCGCGATCCCGGCGCCCAGGTCCAGAAAGCGTCGCCCGTCGGCGGCCTGCAGCCAGCAGCCTTCGCCGCTGACAAAGCTGAGCGGCGCGCGGGAATAGGTCGGCAGAACGGACGGGATCATGGTGAAATCCTTGGGTGTCAGAGCCCCGATTGGTGCCAAAGGCGCAGGGGCAAGTCAATGATTTAAGGGGGTTTTGCGTGCCGGGCACGCGGGATCAGGCGTCAGGCGCGGGTGCGTCGGCGTCGCGAAGGGGCGATATGGGGGCGCGTGATCATGAAACCGCCTTACCCCAGCCGCCCGGGTCTGTCCAGTGGCTTGTCAGGATTTCAGCCGGTATCCGCGCCGGAACATCGCCCAGCACAGCAGCGCCACCGCCGCGCAGGTTGCCCCGCACACCGCCAGCCCCAGCCATGGCGTGCTGTCGGATTGCCCGATCATGCCAAAGCGCAGCCCGTCGATCAGATAGAAGACCGGGTTGAAGTGGGTGATTGTCTGCATCGCGGGCGGCAGGTTTTCCACCGAATAGAACGTCCCCGACAGGAAGCTGAGCGGCGTGACGACGAAATTGGTGATCGCGGCCATCTGGTCGAACTTGTTGGCGAATATCCCGGCGGCCAGCCCGGCCAGGCTCATCATCGTGGCGCCCAGCAGCACAAAGCACAGCGCCCAGAGCGGATGCGCGATGCCCCCGCCAAGCACCACCACCATCACCAACCCGATGGCAAGCGCCACCACCACGCCGCGCGCCACGCCGCCCGCGACATAGCCCAGCACCATTTCCAGCGGCGACAACGGCGGCATCAGCGTGTCGACGATATTGCCCTGTACCTTGGAAATCACCATCGAGGACGAGGTATTGGCAAAGGCGTTCTGGATCACCGTCATCATCAGGATGCCCGGCATCAGGAAGTTGACGAAGGGCACGCCCATGACCGGCCCCCGCGCCGGGCCGATGGCCAGCGAAAACACCGCCAGGAACAGCCCGGCGGTCACCAGCGGCGCAGCCAGCGTCTGGGTCCAGACCGCCAGGAACCGGCGGACCTCGCGGCTGGCCAATGTCGCTAGGCCCAGCCAGTTCACCGCCCCGAAACGCCGTTCGCCGATTGCCTGCAGCCCGTCCATCGCGTGATCCTCCTGTCCGATCTGTCTTGGGGTGCTTGTATCCCGGTATGCAGACGGATTAGAATAGGTTCTGACCGGAATTTACGGGCCATGGCTGCACATTCCATGTGCATGCGGCCCCGATAGCCACCAAGGAAACGAAATGTCCTGGACGGAAGAACGCGTCGAGACGCTGAAAAAGATGTGGGCCGAGGGGCAATCGGCCAGCCAGATCGCAAAGGAACTGGGCGGGGTCACACGCAATGCGGTGATCGGCAAGGTGCATCGCCTGGGCCTGTCGAACCGCGCCGGGGGCGGCACCACGGCCAAGCCCGCGCCCAAGGAAAAACCCGCCGCCGCGGCCAAGGCCGAACCGGCGCCCAAGCCCAAGGCCGCGCCGCGCCCAGCGCCCGAGAAACCCGCGCCCGTCGCCGCGCAGCCCGCGCCGTCGACCCCGGCGCGCAAGCAGATCATCCCGGCGGGCCAGCCGCTGCCGCCGCAGCCGTCGGCGAACGAGATTAGCCCCGAGGCGCTGGCCTCGGTCCGCGAGGTCGAGAAGAAGGCCAAGAAACTGACGCTGATGGAACTGACCGAGCGGACTTGCAAATGGCCCATCGGCGACCCGGCTACGGATGATTTCTGGTTCTGCGGTCTGGCGGTGCAGCAGGGCAAACCCTATTGCGAGGCGCATGTGGGCGTGGCGTTCCAGCCGATGTCCTCGCGCCGCGACCGCCGGCGCTGAAAATCAACTGAATGATGCAAAGCCCCGGTCATCGACCGGGGCTTTTCCTTTTGGTTTCAGGCGGTGACGGTGGCGTCCTGCCGACTGGCCAGCCGCAGCGCGCCATAGCCCAACAGCGCCGATACGCCCGAGCCGGACAGCACGCCCAGCCGTACCGCATTCATCAGCGCCGGGTCGTCGAAGCTGAGCGCACCGATGAACAGCGACATGGTGAAACCGATCCCGGCAAGACAGGCCAGACCATAGACATGCAGCCAGTTCACCCCGTGCGGCAGCCGGGCAAAGCCCGACTTCACCACCAGCCAGGTCAGCCCGAACACGCCCAGCTGCTTGCCCAGCACCAGACCCAGCGCAATGCCCAAAGGCAGCGGTGCGAACAGGTCCGACAGCGACACACCGCGCAGCGACACGCCCGCATTGGCAAAGGCGAAGATCGGCACGATCAGGTACAGCACATAGGGCGACAGCGCGTGTTCCAGCCCATGCAGCGGGGATTTGCCCCATTTGTCCTTCATCGGGATGCAAAACGCGGTGATCACCCCGGCCAGCGTCGCATGGACCCCCGATTTCAGCACGAAGAACCACATGATGGTGCCCAGCACGATGGCCGGCGCGACCCGATGCGCGCCCTTGGCATTCAGCCACAGCAGCCCGCCCAGCGGGGCCAGCGCCAGCAACAGATAGGTTGTCTTCAACTCGGCCGTATAGAAAAGCGCGATGATCACGATGGCGCCCAGGTCGTCCAGGATCGCCAGCGTCAGCAGGAAAACCTTCAGCGCGGCGGGCACACGGTCGCCCAACAGCGCCAGCACCCCCAACGCAAAGGCGATGTCGGTGGCCGCCGGGATCGCCCAGCCGCCGATGGTCTGGGGATTGCCCCAGTTCAGCGCGGCAAAGATCAGCGCCGGGGCCGCCATGCCGCCCACCGCCGCCATGCCAGGCAGGACCACATCGGCGGGGTTCTTCAGCTTGCCTTCCAGGATCTCGCGCTTCAGCTCCAGCCCGATCAGGAAGAAGAACACCGCCATCAGCCCGTCGTTGATCCACAGGATCAGCGGTTTTTCCAGCCCCGATCCGTTCAGCGTGACCGACAATCGCGACGACAGGATGCCGTCATACGCCCCCAGAAGGGGCGAGTTCGCCACCAGCAGGGCCGCCACCGCCGACAGCATCAGCAATATGCCGCCCGCCGCTTCGTGCCGAAAGAAATTGTCGATTGCGCGTAAAAGCATGGTCCATCCCGATTTGAAAAATATTTCTTTAAATCTGGGGCGGATTGGCCTTTTTTCAAACGAAATCGGCATGATTGACGGAATGCCGCCGATGGCGGACAAGGGGGCAGGATGCTGCAATTCGATCATATCGCCATCTGCGCCGATGCGCTGGAAACCGGGGCCGACCGGGTACAGGCCGCGTTGGGTGTGCCGCTGGCACCGGGTGGGGCACATCCGCTGATGGGCACGCATAACCGGCTGCTCTCGCTGGGCCCGGATGAATATCTGGAGGTGATCACCCCCGATCCCGCCGCGCCGCCACCGGGCCGGGCGCGCTGGTTCGGGCTGGACCACCCGCCCGCAACGCCACGGCTGGGCAACTGGATCGCGCGCTGCACGGATATGGAGGCCGAGATCGCCCGCAGCCCCGCCGGGGCCGGGCGGGCGCTGGATCTGTCACGGGGCGATCTGCACTGGCGCATGGCGGTGCCCGATGATGGCCAGCTGCCCTATGACAACGTGTTCCCGGCCCTGATCGCCTGGCCGCCGGGTGCGGCGCATCCCGCATCGCGGCTGCCCGATCACGGGCTGCGGCTAACCGAACTGACCCTGTGCCATACCGATATCGACGGGCTGCGCGCCGCGCTCATGGGCCGGATCGACGATCCGCGCCTGCGCTTTGCCCAGACCCAAGCGCCCGCGATCCGCGCCACCATCGCCACCCCGTCCGGGCCGGTGGTGCTGTCGTGACCCCGCGCGCGGCCAGGCCCTCCGACGCCGCCGCGATCTGTGCGGTCTGGAACCCGCTCATCCGCGATACGCTGGTCACGTTCAACTCGGTCGAACGGACCCGGGTCGAGCTGCGCGATGTTTTGGCCGCCAAGGCCCGCCTGGGCGATCCGTTTCTGGTGGTCGAGCTGGACGGGGCCGTGGTGGGGTTTGCGACCTATGGCCAGTTTCGCGGCGGGGTGGGCTATGCCCATACGATGGAACACACGATCATTCTGGCGCCACAGGCGCGCGGCCTGGGTGCGGGCCGTGCGCTGATGACAGCGCTGGAAACCCACGCGGCGGGGCGTGGCGTCCATTCGATGATCGCGGGCGTCAGCGCCGCCAACCCCGCCGGTGTCGCCTTTCACGCGGCGCTGGGCTATGGCCAGGTTGCAATCTTGCCGCAGGTGGGGTTCAAGGCCGGGCAGTGGCTGGACCTTGTGCTGATGCAGAAACTGCTGCTAACCAAGGGGTGAATCGAAGCCCGGGGAAGGATGGACCGCGTGTCGATATGGTCCCGCATTGCGGATGCCGTTTCGGCCCTTGCCGCTGGCGAGGGGCTGACAGCGGTGTTCGACCGCCTGCGCACGCCGCCCGAACGCTCTGTCGCCTTTACCATCGCGGTGATCGCGCTGGGGGCCAAGATGGCCAAGGCCGACGGCCTGGTGACGCGGGACGAGGTGACGGCCTTTCGCGAGGTGTTCTCGATCCCGCCGCAGGATGAACAGAACGCGGCGCGGGTGTTCAACCTGGCGCGGCAGGACGTGGCGGGTTTCGAGGATTACGCGATCCGCATCCGGCGAATGTTTAGCGACCCGGATTCGCCCCCGCTGTGCTATCTGATGGAGGGGCTGTTTCATATCGCAATGGCCGACGGCGAATACCACCCGAACGAGGATCATTTCCTGAACCGCGTGGCCGAGCTGTTCGGTCTGGACGAACGTCAGTTCCGGTCGATGCGGGCGCGGTTCGTGCCCGATGCGGCGCCCGATCCCTATGTGGTGCTGGGGGTCGATCCCGATGCCGATCTGGACCAGATCCGCGCCGTCTGGCGCGCCGCCGTGCGCGAAACCCATCCCGACCGGCTGGTCGCCCAGGGCGTCCCGGAAGAGGCGGTGAAGATCGCCGAAAAGCGGCTGATCGCGCTCAATCGCGCGTGGGAGGAGATCCAGATGACCGAAGGCGCGCGCGGGTGAGGATCGCCACCTATAACGTCGAATGGTTCAACAACCTTTTCGACGATGACGGCAACCTTCTGGCCGATACCGGTTGGTCGGGGCGGCAGGATGTGAAGCGGTTCGAACAGATCGAGGCGCTGGGCATCGTCTTTACCGCGCTGGATGCCGATTCGGTGATGATCATCGAGGCCCCCGATCACAACCACCGCCGCGCCACGGTGCCCGCCCTGCGCAGTTTCGCGCGGGACATGGGGCTGCGTGCGCGCGAGGCGATCGTGGGGTTCCAGAACCACACGCAGCAGGAAATCGCGCTGCTCTACGATCCCGACGTCATCACCCCGGTCCACGATCCGCAGGGGCCGCAGACCGGCAAGAAGGGGTTGCAGGACGCGCCGCGTTTCGATGGCGTGTTCCGCTGGGATCTGGATGTCGATGCCGCGCCGGAACTGATCCGGTTTTCCAAGCCGCCGCTGGAGCTGGCGGTGACGCGCCCCGATGGCACGGCGTTCCGGATGATCGGCGTGCATGCGAAATCCAAGGCTCCGCATGGCGCGCGCGGCCGGGCCGAGGTGATGCGCATGTCCATCGCCAACCGGCGCAAGCAGCTGGCGCAATGCATCTGGCTGCGCCAGCGGGTCGAGGCGCATCTGATCCAGGGCGAGCCGCTGATCGTGCTGGGCGATTTCAACGACGGTCCGGGGCTGGACGAATACGAAAAACTGTTCGGACGGTCGGGCGTGGAAATCGTGCTGGGCACCGATCAGCAGGACCCGGCGCTGCGGCTTTACGATCCGCATGTCGACCAGGCGCTGCGCGGTCGGCTGAATGCGCCGCCGGTCACCGCGCGGTTTTATATCCAGCACGAAAAGCGGTTCCTGTCGGCGTTGCTGGATTATGTCATGGTCTCGCCCGATCTGGCGGCGAAAGCGCCCGACTGGCGCATCTGGCACCCGTTCGACGACCCGGGATGCTATCGCACGCCGGAACTGCGCGAGGCGTTGCTGACGGCCTCGGATCATTTCCCGGTCACGATGGATATCGACCTCTGAGCCGTCGCGGACACTTATAAATCGGGCAGGGTGGGCTTATATTCGGGGACATGAAACCGTCGATCCCCACCCTTGTCCTCTGTGCGCTGCTGGCCGGTCCGGTCGCGGCGCAGGACCCCGCCGATGGCCAGCACGACATGGCCGAGGGCGCCGATCTGCTGGAGCGCGGCGCGCGTCTGTTCCTGCGCGGGCTGATGGACCAGTTGGAGCCGACGCTCAAGGACCTGTCGGACTCCGTCGAACCCGCGTTGCGGCAGCTGCTGGAACTGGTCGAGGATTTCGACGCCTATCACCCGCCCGAACGGCTGCCCAATGGCGATATCATCATTCGCCGCAAAACCCCGCTGGACCCGCCCGCCACGGACGAGATCGAGATCTGAGCGCCGCCGCTCAGCGGAATTTCACCAGATATTCCGCGTTCAGCGACTTCGCCAGCGATGCCAGCCGGGCCTCGGCCACCTCGCCATAAAGCTGCGCGCCGGTCGGATGGATCGTCAGCTCCAGCACCCGCTTTTTCGGCATGAAGCGCAGCTTGACCAGATCGGTCGGCGCCTGGGACGAGAACATCGCGCCGAAGCGCATGGCCTTGCCCAGCACCTCGGCCTCGGCGATCTGCTTGTCGTTCAACAGCCCGAACAGCGGCTCCAGCCGGCTGCCGGCGCGGTTGTTGCGGTACCGGTGCAGCAGCGCCAGGCCCAGGAACACCCGGCCCGGGTGATCCAGCCCGCCCAGATTGGCGCGGGTGGCGTTGTCGAAACAGACCTCGTGCCTGTAATCGGGATGGGCGCGCCAGGCGGTGTCGTGCAGCAGGCAGGCCGCCTTGACCAGCCGCAGCTTGTCCCAGCCCGCATGCGGAAACAGCGGCGCCACGAAATCGTAAAGCTGCCGCCCGAAACCGGGCTGGCGGGCGTCCTTGGATTCGACGAAACGGCAGGCCTCGATCAGCGGGTCGCGGGCGCGCAGCGGATCGGGCATCTGCTCATACAACAGCCCCTCGCGAATGCCATAGCTGGACACCGCGATCTGTTCGGGTTTCAGCGTCTTCAGCAGGGATTTCAGAACCTCGGACGCGATCGGGATCAGCGACATGCGTGCATCCGAAATCCCGGTGCGCGCGCGCAGATCCGACAGGCTGTTTTCCGCGATCCAGGCCAGCGTGTCGCGGATGGTTTTCCGCGTCATCTCGTATTCATGCAGAACGGTCAGCGGATAGCCGCGCCGTTCCATGTCCAGCCGCGCAATCGCCCGCCACGAACCGCCCACAAGGAAGAGGCGAGGGTGGCGGGTGCCCATCTGTGCGGCCAGATCGGCCATGATCGTGTCGATATGCTTGCGCAGACCCTTCTTGCCGCCCTTGATCCCGCTCAACTTCAGCGGCCCGAGGGGAGAGCTTAGCCGGTCGCCCACCTGGTTGTCGCGCACCTGCGCCAGTTCCATCGACGAGCCGCCGATATCGCAGACCAGCCCGTCGGCATCGGGCCAGCCCAGCAGCACGCCCTGGGCGGACAGGCGGGCCTCTTCCTGGCCGTCGATCACCCACAGTTTCAGCCCCGTTTCGCGCAGCACGGTTTCACAGAATTCCGGGCCATCCTCGGCCTCGCGCATGGCGGCGGTGGCGACCGCGTGCAACGGCGTGGCGCCCATGCCTTCGGCCAGCTGCGTGAACCGGCGCAGCGCCGCCAGCGCGCGGTCCTTGCCCTCGGGGTTCAGGCGGCCGCTTTCGGCCAGCCCGGCGCCCAGCCCGCACATCAGTTTTTCGTTGAAGAAATAGGCCGGGCTGCGGGCCGCGCCGTCGAACACGACCATCCGGACCGAGTTCGATCCGACATCGACCACACCCACCCGGCTGAGCGCGCGGGCGCTCGGGTCGAGAAAAATCGGTTCCCCGAACGGGCCCCAATCTTCGCTGCGCGGTTCGGCGCTTGCATCCATCTGCTATCCCCTCGCGTGTCTACAGCCTGCCGTGCCCGAAGCGTTCCGTCAATCTTTCGCAAGCGCCAGGCGCGGTGCGTCGGTCGCCCCGGCGGTGCCGCGCCCCGACAGTGACGGGTTTTGCATGAAGAAGCTGTGACAGTTGAACGCCCGGTCCGGGATCGGCGGGCGGGTGAAACTGCCATGGGCATCCATCACCCAGCTTTGGGCGGTATCGGCCAGGTTGGCGGCCATGATCTGGCTGACGATCTGGGCCTTTACCGTCGGGTTCTTCGCCTCGATCAGGGTTTCGACCCGCCGGTTCAGGTTGCGCCCCATCCAGTCGGCCGAGGAAAAGAACACCCGCGCCTTGTCCGAGGGCAGCCCGTGGCCATTGCCGAAACACGCGATGCGCGAATGTTCCAGGAACCGCCCGACGATGGATTTCACCCGGATATTCTCGCTCAGCCCCTTGATGCCGGGGCGCAGGCCACAGATGCCACGGATCACAAGGTTGATCTTCACCCCCGCCTGGCTTGCGGCATAAAGCGCGTCGATCACATCGGGTTCGATCAGCGAATTCATCTTGGCCCAGACCTCGGCCGGGCGGCCGTTGCGGGCATGGATCGCCTCGCGCTCCAGCAGGTCGATGATCGTCGATTTCATGTTCATGGGCGAGATCGACAGGTTCTCCAGCCCCTCGGGTTCGGCATAGCCGCCGACATAGTTGAAGACCTTGGTCGCATCGCGCCCCAGTGCAGGATCGCAGGTGAAGAAGCTGAGATCGGTATAGATCTTGGCGGTTATGGGGTGATAGTTGCCGGTGCCGAAATGGGTATAGGTCACCAGCCGCCCGCCCTCGCGCCGGACCACGGTGCTGATCTTGGCGTGGGTCTTGTAGTTGATGAAGCCATAGACCACATGCGCGCCTGACCGTTCCAGCCGCCGCGACTGGCGGATATTGGCGGCCTCGTCGAAGCGCGCTTTCAGCTCGACCAAGGCGGTCACGGATTTGCCGTTCTCGGCGGCCTCGCACAGCGCCTCTACGATCGGGGACTGGGTCGAGGTGCGATAGAGCGTCTGCTTGATCGCGATCACGTCCGGATCCTGCGCCGCCTGTTGCAGGAAGCGCACCACCATGTCGAAGGATTCGTACGGGTGGTGCAGCAGCATGTCCTTTTGCTGGATCGCGGCGAACATGTCGCCATCGTGATCCTGCACCCGTTCGGGGATGCGCGGGGTGAAGCTGGGCCACAGCAGGTCGGGTCGGTCGTCCAGCACCAGCTCGCTCAGGTCGGCGACGCCGATCAGGCCGTGTACCTCGACCACCTCGTTTTCGGTGATGTTCAGCTCGCGCATGATCACCCGGCGCAGCCCCTCGGGCGCGCCGGTGGACAGTTTCATCCGCACCACCTCGCCCCGGCGGCGGCGCTTCAGCGCGACCTCGAATTCGCGCACCAGATCCTCGGCCTCGTCCTCGACCTCCAGATCGCTGTCGCGCAGCACGCGGAAGGTGCAGCTTCCCGTCGCCTGATAGCCGGGAAAGAGCAGCCCGATATGGATCAGCAGCAGTTCTTCGAGCGGCAGGAACCGGTGCTGGCCGCGCGGCGCGGGCAGGGGGACGAAACGGTCGATCTGATGCGGGATCGGCAGCAGCGCCTGCAACGGGCGGCCATCGCGCGTGCGTTCCAGTTGCAGCGCCAGGCAGAACCCCGCATTGGGGATGAAGGGGAACGGGTGCGCGGGATCAATCGCCAGCGGCGACAGGACCGGAAACACCTTGTCCAGGAAATAGGTCTCCAGCGTTTCGCGGTCGCCATCCTGCAGGCTGGAGCGGTTCAGGATCGTGATGCCCTGATCTTCCATCTCGTGTTTAAGGTCGTTCCACGCGGCCTGTTGCGATTGCAGCAGCCGCCGCGCGTTCTTGTCGATCAGCACCAGCTGTTCGGCTGGGGTCAGCCCGTCGGCGGCGGGGTTGGTGATGCCCTTGTTGGCCAGCTCGCGCAGGCCGGCGACGCGCACTGTATAGAATTCATCCAGGTTCGTGGCCGAGATCGACACGAACCGCACCCGTTCCAGCAGCGGCACGCGGGGATTGCGCGCCTCGTCCAGGACGCGCCAGTTGAAGCCCAGCCAGCTGAGCTCGCGGTTGAAGAACCGCTTGGGCCCGCGCAGGTCCTCATCCGGGATCGCGACCGGCTTGGGCAGCGGCGCGTTCAGGAAATCGGCCGGGGACACCTGCTTGGCGGGGACATTGGTCTGTTTCATACCGCGCTGCCGTCTTTGGATATGTCGTCGCTGGACAGAATCTCGCTGGCCAGTTTTTCGCTGATCTTGCGCCCCGATGCCAGCGAAACCCGGTCCAGATCGGCCACGATGGATTGCGCCGCGGCAAAGGACCGGTCCATGCGTTTCAGCAGGTATTGCACAAGCTTGGGCTGCACCTGCAATTGCCGGTCGGTGAAAAGCTTGACCAGCACCGCCGCCAGCAGCGCGTCATCGGGCGGTTGCAGCGTGGCGATGGGCGTGGCCTGAACCCGGCTGGCCAGATCCGGCAACCCCAGCGGCCAGGCGTTGGGCAGGGCGCGCGCGGTCATCATCAGCGCGCCGCCCTCGGCCAGGGTCAGGTTGTGCAGGTGAAAGAGCGCGGTTTCCGCCGCCGGGTCCCCAGCGATGCGGTCGGCATCCTCGACCGCGACGGCGCCGTGCGCGGCCAAAGCGGGGATGGCATCGGTCGTCAGGCTATCGGCCGGAACCACGACCGCCCCAGCCGCCGCCGCCCAGACGTGGCACAGATGGGTCTTTCCGGACGCGCCCGGCCCGATCAGCAGCAGCTTACGCTGCGGCCAGTCCCGCCAGGCGTCGATCTGCGCCACCGCAAGCGCGTTCGACGGCGAGACGAAAAAGTCGCTGCGCCCCGTGGCGGCGCGCACGGGCAGGTCCAGCACCAGTTGACGCGGCATTCAGCTGTCATCCCCGGCGATGTCGGCCTGTTCCTGTGCCGACAGGCCGCGATAAAGCCGGCTGTCCTTGTATTGCGATATGCCATAGCGCGCCAGCACCCCCAGCGCCGCCGCCACCGGCACGGCCACCAGCATGCCGACAAAGCCGAACAGCGCGCCGAATGCCGACAGCGCAAAGATCAGCCAGACCGGGTGCAGCCCCACGGACGACCCGACCAGGTTTGGCGTCAGGATGTTGCCCTCCAGCATCTGGCCCACGGCGAATACCGCGGCCACCGCCCCGATCATCCACCATTCGCCCCAGAACTGGAAAATCGCCAACCCGATCGCCAGCACCCCGCCGACCAGCGCCCCGACATAGGGAATGAACGAGATCAGCCCGGCCACGAACCCGACGACCAGCCCGAATTGCAGCCCCACCAGCATCAGCGACACCGCATAGAACGTCCCCAGGATCAGACAGACCGTGCCTTGCCCGCGGATAAAGGCCGCCAACGTATCGTCGATCTGGCTGGCCAGGCGCCGGACCACCGGGGCATGGTCGCGCGGCAACAGGTCGTCAACGCGTTCCACCATCCGGTCCCAGTCCAGCAGCAGGTAAAAGGTGATGACCGGAACCAGCACCACCAGAACGACCACGTTCAGCACGTTCTGGACCGACGCGACGACGCCGTTCAGCAGCTCGCCCCCGCGCGACTGGATGGTTTCGCCCAGGCTGCCCAGCGATTTGCGCAGCACCGACCCCTCGTCGATCAGCGACGGGAAGCGTTCGGTCAGGAAAACCTGCAGGTTCTGGAACAGCTGCGGCGCGGAATCGAACAGCGACGCGGTCTGCGACACCAGCGTCGGGATCACCAGCAGCGCCATCAGCACGAACAGCAGCAGCGCCAGCAGGGTGATCGTGACCGTGGCCAATATGCGGCTGAAGCCCAGCCGCTCCAGCCGGTCGGCCAACGGGTCCAGGCAATAGGCAATCGCCATCCCCAGGATGAAGGGCAGGATCACATCGCCCAGAAACCACATCACGGCAAAGAACACCACGGCGAAGACGCCCCAGTATTTTGCCTGTTCCCGAACCGGTAATGCCATCTGTATCCGCCCTGTTTGATCCCTTTTTACATCGCCCAGCCGGGCGGGGCTTTCAAGGGGGCGGGTGAAACCCGTGCCCCGGCCCGCCGCGATTGCGCAGGGTGCTTGTCTGTTTCCGCGCAAAGCCATAAACGAAGGATCGATATCAACGCCGAGGAACCCGCATGCGCCTGTCCCGCTATTTCCTGCCCGTCCTGAAGGAAACGCCCGCCGAGGCGCAGATCGTCAGCCACCGCTACATGCTGCGCGCGGGCATGATCAAGCAGGCCAGCGCGGGGATCTATTCCTGGCTGCCGCTGGGCTTCAAGGTTCTGCGCAAGATCGAGAACATCGTGCACGAGGAACAGGTGCGCGCGGGGCATATCCCGATGCTGATGCCGACGCTGCAATCGGCCGATCTGTGGCGGGAATCGGGGCGCTATGACGATTACGGCGAAGAGATGCTGCGCATCACCGACCGGCATGGGCGCGATATGCTCTATGGTCCCACGAACGAAGAGCTGATCACCGACATCTTCCGCAGCCATGTGAACAGCTACAAGGACCTGCCGCTGACGCTGTATCACATCCAGTGGAAATTCCGCGACGAGATCCGCCCGCGCTTCGGTGTGATGCGGGGCCGCGAATTCCTGATGAAGGACGGCTATAATTTCGACCTGACGAAAGAGGACGCGCTGCACGCCTATAACCGTCACCTGGTCAGCTATCTGCGCACCTATGAGCGCATGGGGCTGCAGGCCATTCCGATGCGCGCCGATGGCGGGCCGATCGGCGGCGACTATACCCATGAATTCCTGGTGCTGGCCGAAACCGGCGAATCCGAGGTCTTCTATGACAGCGCGGTGACCGACCTGAGCTTTGGCGACCGCGCGATCGACTATGACGATGTCGCACAGTGCCAGGGCGTGCTGGAGGAGTTCACCAGCCGCTATGCCCGCACCGACGAGACCCATGACGAGGCGCTTTTCAACGAAATCCCCGAGGAACGCCGCCGCGTGGCCCGCGGGATCGAGGTGGGGCAGATCTTCTATTTCGGCACCAAGTATTCCGAGCCGATGGGCGCCACCGTCATCAACGACAAGCAGGAACAGGTGCCGGTCCATATGGGCAGCCACGGTATCGGTGTCAGCCGTTTGCTGGGTGCCATCATCGAGGCCAGCCATGACGACAAGGGCATCATCTGGCCCGAGGGCGTGACGCCTTTCCATTGCGGGATCGTGAACCTGAAACAGGGGGATGCAGAAGCCGATGCCGCCTGCGAAAGCCTGTACGCCGCGCTGAGCAATGCGGGGCTGGAGCCGCTTTATGACGACCGCAACGAACGCGCGGGCGGCAAATTCGCCACGATGGACCTGATCGGTCTGCCCTGGCGCATCACCGTCGGCCCGCGCGGGCTGAAAAACGGCGTGGTCGAACTGACCAGCCGCCGCACTGGCGAAAGCGTGGAACTGTCGCCCGAGGATGCCGTGGCGCGGGTGGTCGAGATCTACGCCGCGCATTGATCCGGGGCGTCGGCGCATTTGGGCTTAGGCTTCTAATTCGCGTCGCGCGGAGGGACGGCCCGCGCGGAGTGCGGCTTTGAGAACTTGCTGGACACAGATCATGCGCCCGTTCGCGCGGGATCAAGGGGCGTCAGCCCCGCCGCGCGGCGCCCGACCGCCCCCCGGGCGGGCGCCTTTCACCCGCGCGCTGACCTTTGCGCGAAGATGTATCTGGCACCATAAAGCGCGCCGCTCAGCCGGATCGACGCCCACCCGCGGTCGGGCGCCGCGCGGCTTCAAGCCGATGCCAGCTTGATCAGCATCGCTGCCACATAACACAAGACGCAACACAGACGCGGCATCTGATTGCCCAACCGCGCTTTGTCCGCGATCCACCCCATGATAGGGTAAGCGGGTTTGCTGTTCCGCCTGCTGGGGGCTTGATTTGTTCAAATTCGTTTGCGCGGTCACGCTGATGGCCGCATCCGTTGCATCCGCCGATGTCTGGTCGTTCGAGACACCGTCGCAGAACATCCAATGCGTGGTGGGCGAGGGGTTTGAATCCTCGGACCTGACCTGCACGATCATCGAACGTTATGGCCCGCCCGCCGCGCCGCGCCCGAGTGGCTGTAGCGCCGATTGGGGTCATGTGTTCTTCATGAAGGATCGCGGCCCGGTCTATATGCAATGTGCGCCCCTGAATAACCACAAGGGCGCACAACACCGCGCGGAATACGGGATCACCGGCGAATTTGGTGGGTTTGTTTGTCATTCCTCGACCAAGGGGTTGGAATGCCGCAATCAGGACGGGCACGGCTTTTTCCTGTCGCGCGCGCAGCAGACGGTGTTCTGAGCCGCGCTGTGCAGACCGACCCGGCCATGCTATGGTCAAAAGAAAACGGGCAGGCAAATGATCAGAACCTTGACGCTGGCCGGGGCGCTGGCGATGGCCCTTGGGCTGTCGCAGTTTCCGGCGTTTTCGCAGCAATATATTCAGCGGCTCTCGGGCGCGGTGGACGAACTGCGCGGGATGGTCGTGGCATTCGACCATTCGGCCACCAGCGCGGGCCTGACCCGGCAAGAGGCTTTGGCGCGTTTGCAGGGAGATGCGTTCGAGGACAACCTGCGCAGCACGCTTGCGGGGTCGATGGCGCGCTATGACCGGCTGAAATCCGATTATGACCAATTGCGGGGGCAGGGGGTGTTGTCGCGGCTGACGCAGCCCTGGCATTTCCGCGATGCGGAACTGGCGCGCCGGACCTGGGCGGATTTCCAGCCCGCGCTGCCGGTCAGCCTGGACGGGCTGATCTGTGCCGGGATCGGGTTCGGGGCCGGGTGGCTTGGCCTGTCGGCGGTCTTTGCCGGGATGGGCCGTCTGTTGCGGCGGCGGGCCTAGGGTCAGGACCCATTAATCCTGCACCGCTGGTTTGGCAGGTTTTTCGTCTGATAACGCGCAGAGCCGCAGGAATAGTGGTTCTATTTCAAGGCTCTGAAAGGTAGGCAGGCGGAAAACCCGCCAAATCCGAAGGACGCCAAATCCGCTTCATCTCAGCGGCTCGGGCCGCTTGAAAAGAGAACCACTCTTCCCTGCGCGTCCCAAACCCCTGATATTTCGCGGATTTAGCGCCAGCGGCGCGGGATTAATGGGTCCTGACCCTAGAACACCCCGCGCAGGGCGAACCCCAGCAACGCCGCGATCCCGGCCGCGTTCAAGATCCAGAAGGCGCGGCGGATGCGCAGGCGGGCGGTGCGGGGACTGCGATCAGTCATAGACGAACCTTTCCGACAGGATGTTTTGCGCGGGGATACCCATCGCCAGCAGCGATGCCTCTACCCCCTCCAGCATCGGGGGCGGACCGCACAGCAGATAGAGCCAGTCGCGGTGGTTCGGTCGGCCCAGATGGCGCTGTAACAGTGCGCGGCTGATGATCCCGGCCTCCCCGTCCCAGTCCGGCGCGGGTTCCGACAGCACATGCACGACATTCGTGCCGTGGTCGCGCGCCAGTGCCGCCAACTCATCGGGGTTGACGATCTGACCGGCCGTGCGGTTGCCATAGATCAGCGTGCTGGGCCGCGCATCGCCCGTGGCGGCCAGTTCGCGCAGGATACCCAGCATCGGTGCGATCCCCACGCCGCCCGCGATCAGCGCAAGGCCCTGCGCGGCGTGCCCGGCGGGCGACAGGTGCCCGTGCGGCCCATCGACATAGGCGCGCGTTCCGGGCGCGATGCGGCCAATCGTACCGGTGAAATCGCCCAGTTCCTTGATGACAAAGCCGATTTCGGGCCCCTGCGCTGGGGCGGTGGCGATGGAAAACGGGTTCTCGTGGAACGAAAACGGGCTGTGGCCGATATTCAGCCAGGCGAATTGCCCGGCCTGATAGCGCCAGGCAAAGGGGCGGGCGGGGGTCAGCGTGACCTCCCACGTGCGGTCGGCGGCGGGGGTGATGCGGGTCACGGTCCAGGGCTGGCGCCAGCGCATCAGGGGCCGTGCGACATAGACGAATAGCAGCGAGGCGACGGCGACCCCGAACATCCCCCACCACAGCCCGCCCAGCAGCGGATCGGCGCTGTAGCGGCCCGCGCGGGTGGCGTGCAGCACGCCCGCCCCGGCGATCAGAACCGCGCCGATTCCGTGCATCGCGCGCCAGGTCTCATACCGGAAATCCAGCTTCGTGCGCCCCAGCGCCAGCAGCACCAGCGCGGGGAGCAAGGCAAAGGCCACGATGCCCGGCCAGATCGCGGTGAAATCCCAGGTGATCGACTGGGCGCGGCTGATGTCCCATTCGGGCGCGTGGCCGGTTGGCCCGCGATAGAGGAACGGGTGCGCCATCGCCAGAACCAGCGCGCTGCGCGCCACAAGCTGGTGCATTCGCATCGTCACGTCCGACCCGATCCGGCGCGAGATGGTGCGAAACCGGCCCGAAATCACGAATTCCACAAGGATGATCGCCAGCGCCAGCAGCCCCGCGCCCGACGCAAGCTCGTCCGCGACCGATCGCGGCGGCGCGCCCTGTAGCCAGGCCAGCCCCAGCGGCAGCAGCGCCACCGCCACATAGAGGATCATCAACAGCCCCGCACCCATCGCACCGGCCCCCTGATTGCGTCCCGCCCAGTGTTGCCGCATCGGGCGAAAATGTCAGCGGTTATCTGCGCGGTTTGCGGTCCGCGCCGCTTGACGCCCCGCCCCATTCGGCGCAGGTTCCGCCCGAGCAGACCACGCAGGAGCCGAAATGGCCGCCCCGACCGCCCCGTTTTCCCGTTTCGAATGGATGATCGCCTGGCGCTATCTGCGCGCCCGCCGCGCCGAGGGCGGGGTCAGTGTGATGACCTGGATCTCGCTGGTGGGGATCACGCTGGCGGTGGCCGCGCTGATCATCACGCTGGCGGTGCGCGCGGGTTTTCGCGCCGAATTCGTCGACACGATCCTGGGCGCCAACGCCCATGTCACCGTCTATTCCAGCACCCATGTGACCGAAAGCGGGCAGGTGACCCGCACGCTTGAGGATTACGAGGCGATGGCCGAACGGGTCCGCGCGGTGCCGGGCGTGACCCGGGTGGCGCCGCTGGTCAAGGGGCAGGTCATGGCCTCGCACACTGACCGTAACTCTGGCGTCGAAGTCTTTGGGATCACGCTGGAAAACCTGAAAACCATTCCGCGTATCGCGGAATCCGACCAGACGCAGGGCGATATCGACCGGCTGGACGAGGGCATCGCCATCGGCTCGGGCGTGGCGCGCACGCTGGGCGTGGGCGTCGGCGACCGGGTCAAGCTGATCTCGCCCAACGGGGTCAAGACGCCCTTTGGCACCAGCCTGCGATCCAATGCCTATGAGGTGGTCTATATCTTCAGCGCGGGGCGCTATGACATCGACCGCACGCGGGTCTATATGCCCTTTGCCGAGGCGCAGAGTTACTTCAACCGCGAGGGTCTGGCCGACGAGTTGGAAGTGATGGTCGAGGCGCCCGAACATGTCGACCGCATGATGCTGGACCTGATCCGGGCGGGCGGCGACAAGGCGCTTTTGTGGACATGGCGCGATGCCTCGGGCGCGTACCTGAAGGCGCTGGATGTCGAAGACACAGTGATGTTCGTGCTGATGTCGGTACTGGTGCTGATCGCGTCGATGAACATCATTTCCGGGCTGGTGATGCTGGTCAAGAACAAGGGCCGCGATATCGGCATCCTGCGCACCATGGGCCTGACCGAAGGGTCGATCCTGCGGGTGTTCTTCCTGTGCGGCGCGCTGGTGGGGCTGGTGGGCACCATCGGCGGCGTGATCCTGGGGTGCCTGTTTGCAATCTATTTCGATCCGATCCTGGCCTTTGTGAACGGGGCTTCGGGGGGCGAGGTCTGGGATGCCTCGATCCGGGGGATCTATCGCCTGCCGGCGGTGCTGCGGGCGCAGGACGTGCTGACCGCGATTGCGCTGTCGCTGGGCCTGTCCTTCATCGTCACGATCTTTCCCGCCCGCCGTGCGGCGCGGATGAACCCGGTGGAGGCGCTGCGTTATGAGTGATCCGGTGCTGGAACTGGACGGGGTCGAAAAGACCTATAACCGCGGCAAGCCCAACGCGGTGCAGGTGCTGCGCGGCGCGTCGCTGACCGTGAACCGGGGCGAGGTTGTGGCGCTGGTCGCACCGTCGGGGGCCGGTAAATCGACCCTGCTGCACATCGCGGGGCTTTTGGATTCCGCCGATGCGGGGCAGGTGCGGATCGGCGGCGAAACCGTGACCGGCCTGTCGGATCGCCGCCGCACGCGGATCCGGCGCGAGGGGGTGGGATTTGTCTATCAGTTCCACCACCTGCTGCCGGAATTCACCGCGCTGGAAAACATCGTGCTGCCGCAACTGGCCAATGGCGTGGGCCAAGGCGCGGCGCAGGCGCGGGCGCGCGAGCTGATGGCGCGGGTCGGCGTGGCCGAACGCGCCGGGCACCGCCCTGCGGCCCTGTCGGGGGGCGAACAGCAACGGGTGGCGTTTTGCCGGGCGCTGGCCAATCAGCCGAAGCTGTTGCTGGCGGACGAGCCCACGGGCAATCTGGACCCGGGCACATCCGACAAAGTGTTCGCCGCGTTGATGGAGCTGGTCCGGCAAACCGGGCTGTCGGCGCTGATCGCCACCCATAACCTGGATCTGGCCGCGCGGATGGACCGGATCGTGCGGCTCGAGGACGGGCAACTGGGCTGAACAGCCCGCCCCGTGACGTCAGGTCACGCGAAACGTCGCGAAATTATCGCGTGAATGTTGTATTTTACACGCAATTTCGTAGAAATGCGGGAATGTCTTTCTGTGGCTGAGGTGAAGGTATGCTGGGTATCGCGTTGCTGATGAGTTTCGGGCTGGTCATCGGTCTGGCCGGGGGCGGCGGTGGCAGCGATGGCTCGGATGACGAGGTTGACGCGACCAACGGCACCCCCGATGACGATGTGATGACCGGCACGGCCAGGGCTGACTTGATCAACGCGCTTGAGGGCAACGATCAGGTCGACGCTGGCGCGGGCAATGACGAGGTGCGCGGCGGCGAAGGCAACGACACCCTTCTGGGCGGCGAGGGCAACGACACCCTGCGCGGCCTGTCCGGGGTCGATTCGCTCGAAGGCGGCGACGGCAATGACCGGCTTTACGGCAATGACGGTGCCGATGACCTGACCGGGGATGCGGGCAACGACCGGCTGTTCGGCCAGGGCGGCAATGACGTGCTGCGCGGCTCGGACGGGGATGACACACTGGTCGGTGGCGCGAACGAGGATCTGCTGTTCGGCGGTGCCGATGACGACCTGTTGCAGGGCGATGGCGGCGCCGACAACCTGTTCGGGAACGAGGGTAAAGATACGCTGGCCGGTGGCAATGCCGACGATTTCCTGGATGGCGGCGACCAGAATGACGAGCTGCAGGGCGATAACGGCGCTGATACCTTGCTGGGCGGCGGCGGCAACGACTTTTTGCGCGGCAACGCGGGCGACGATTCGCTCGAAGGCGGCGCGGGCGACGATACGCTGTGGGGCGGGATCGGCGCCGACACCCTGCTGGGCGATGGCGGTCAGGACGAATTCCGGATCGGCGATGGCGACGAGGCGACCGGCGGTGCCGGGGCGGACACGTTCATCACCACGCCGGATCTGTCGGGTACCACGACGATCACCGATTTCGTACCCGATACCGACACGCTGCTTGTGGAATACGAAGGCGCGACCGCCCCGACCGTGGACAGCCAGGTCGATACTGGTACGCAGCTGGAAATCACGCTCAGCACCGGGGCGATGATCCATCTGGTCGGCGTGGACACCCCCCTGACCCCGACGCAGATCCAGTTCGTGGGCGTCTGACCCCCGCCGCGCCGGTTTGACACCGGTCAAAGACCGCCGACGGCGCGGGGCCTAATCTGGTCCCCGATCAGATGCCGGAGGTTTGCCATGCGCCCGTTCCCGATCCTTGTCGCGCTGCTGAGCTGGGCCAGCGCCGCCGCTGCCGAGGGCGCCCTGACGGGGCGGCAGATCTATGTCGCCAATTGCGCCACCTGCCACGGGCTTCAGGCCGCGGGCGATGGTCCGATGACGGCGATCCTGTCGGTCGATGTGCCCGATCTGCGGGGGCTGAGCGCGGCCAATGGCGGGGTGTTCCCGATGCTGGACGTCATCGCCATCATCGACGGCCGCAACAAGCTTAGCGGTCACGGCGGGCCGATGCCGATCTTCGGCTATGCGCTGGGCGGCGCGGACCAGGTGCTGGACGGCCCCGACGGCAGCCCGGTGCCGGTCAAGGGCGACATCCTGGCCATCGCGCGCTGGCTGGAAACCCAGCAGCGCTAGGCCAGCTGGGTGATGAACACGCCCAGCCCCATCACCCCGATCCCCAGCGCGCGGGTCAGTCCCAGTGGCGAGATCTGCGCGCCGAACAGGCCGAAATGGTCGATGGCCGCGGCGCTGATCAACTGCCCCAGCAGGACGAAGAACACCGCGTTTCCGACGCCGAATTTCGGCGCCGCCCAGGTGATCGTCAGGACATAGAACGCCACGAATGTCCCGCCCAGAAACAGGTGTTTCGGCGCCGTGCCCAGCCCCGTCAGCGCGCCGCGCCCGACCGCCGCATAGGCCAGCAGCACCACGCAAAGCGCCACGCAGAACAGCACCACCGCCGCCGCAACGGGCGACCCCAGACGCGCCCCAAGGGCGGCGTTCAGCGCGGCCAGGATCGGAATGCCGATCCCGGCGGCCAGCATCGTGCCCGCGTATTTCACCATCATCACATCCATTTGCGTTCCTCCCGTTGCGGCGACGCTAGCGGTTGCGGCGGGGCGTGTCACCCGGGCACGACGCTCGGGGCTTGCCCGACGCGGTGCGATCCAATAACATTCTGTTGTCAGCGGGAGAATCTGGTTCATCCCAGTGCCGAAGGAGCAACCGCCCCGGTAAACTCTCAGGCCCACGGACCGCCGACGCTCAAGAACTCTGGAGAGTGGCGCGCAAGCGCCCGCCGAAGGGATAGCGATCTCAGGCGCACGGGACAGAGGGGGCATCGAACGTGGCCGAAGGGGTCATGCAACCGATGCCCGGTCGTCCTTGGCCGGCAATCTGGGGGGTGGAATGCCGGAACTGAAACGGACGGGGCTTTACGATCTGCATCTGGAACGGGGCGCCAGGATGGTGCCCTTCGCGGGCTATGAGATGCCGGTGCAATATCCGCTGGGCGTGATGAAGGAGCACCTGCATTGCCGGGCGCAGGCGGGGCTTTTCGATGTCAGCCATATGGGGCAGATCCTGGTGCATCCGAAATCGGGCGATCTGACCGACGCGGCGCTGGCGCTGGAAAGCCTGATGCCGGTCGCGCTGGTCGAGTTGAAAGAGGGCCGCCAGCGTTACGGGCTTTTGACCAACGCCGATGGCGGGATCATGGACGACTTGATGCTGGCCAATCGCGGCGATCATTTCCTGTTGGTGGTGAATGCCGCCTGCAAGGACGCCGATCTGGCGCATATCACGTCCCATATCGCGGATCGCTGCACGGTCACGCCGATAACAGACCGGGCGCTGCTGGCGTTGCAGGGGCCGGAGGCCGATGGCGCGTTGTCTGCACTGGTGCCGGCCGTTGCTGACATGACATTCATGGACAGCGTTGTTGTGCCGTCCGATTTCGGCGAGCTGTGGATCTCGCGCTCGGGCTATACCGGCGAGGACGGGTTCGAGATTTCGGTCCCCGAGGGGCAGGCCGTGGCACTGGCCCGCGCATTGCTGGCGCAGCAGGCGGTGGAACCCATCGGGCTGGGCGCGCGCGATAGCCTGCGGCTGGAAGCGGGGCTGTGCCTTTATGGCCATGATCTGGACACGGCAACCTCGCCGGTCGAGGCTGACCTGATCTGGGCGATGCAAAAGGCCCGCCGTGCGGGTGGCGCACGCCAGGGCGGGTTCCCGGGCGAGGACCGCATCCTGGGCGAACTGGCCGAGGGCGTGGCGCGCCGCCGCGTGGGCCTGCGGCCCGAAACCCGCGCGCCGATGCGCGAGGGGACCGAGCTTTTTGCCGACGATCAGGGGCAGACGCCCATCGGCACCGTGACCTCGGGCCTGTTCGGCCCCTCGGTCGAGGCGCCGATTTCCATGGGCTATATCGGCACCGCCTATGCGCGCGAGGGGACCACGATCTATGGCGCGGTGCGGGGCAAATACCTGCCCGCCACGGTATCGGCCCTGCCGTTCCGGACATCCAACTATAAACGCTGAGGGAAAACGCGATGAAATTCACCGAAGAACACGAATGGCTGCAGGTCGAGGGCGATCTGGTGGTGGTGGGCATCACCGAACATGCCGCCGAACAGCTGGGCGATATCGTCTTTGTAGAACTGCCCGAGGAAGGCGCCACCGTCAGCAAGGATGACGAGATCGTCGTGATCGAAAGCGTCAAGGCCGCGAGCGACATTCTGGCCCCGCTGGACGGAGAGATCGTCGAGGTCAACGAAGCGCTGGTCGACAATCCCGGCGCGGTGAATGACGACCCGCAGGGCGAGGCGTGGTTCTTCAAGATGAAGGTCGAGGATCTGTCGGCGCTGGACGATCTGATGGACGAGGCGGCCTATAAGGATTTCATCAGCTAGCCCCTACTGAGGCGGGATTTCGCCTTCGGCGAGAGTATTTTTCGAACAATGAAGGGCAAAAGACGCCCTGCAACCCCGAGTGTCACACCCATGCCGTTCACACCCACCGACTATGATCCCTATGATTTTGCCAACCGCCGCCATATCGGCCCATCGCCCGAGGAGATGGCCGAGATGTTCGGCGTGGTCGGTGTGGACGGGTTGGAGGCGCTGATCGACCAGACCGTGCCCGCCAGCATCCGGCAGGCGGCGGCGCTGGACTATGGCAAGCCGAAATCCGAGCGCGAGCTGATCTGGCATCTGCGGCAGGTGGCCAAGAAGAACCGGGTGTTTTCGACGCTGCTGGGGCAGGGGTATTACGGCACGGTCACGCCGCCGGCGATCCAGCGCAATATCCTGGAAAACCCGGCCTGGTACACCGCCTATACCCCCTATCAGCCCGAGATCAGCCAGGGCCGGCTTGAGGCGCTGCTGAACTATCAGACCATGGTCAGCGACCTGACGGGGCTGGCTGTGGCCAATGCCTCGCTTCTGGACGAGGCGACCGCCTGTGCCGAGGCGATGGTGATGGCCCAGCGGGTGGCGAAGTCGAAGGCCACCGGGTTTTTCGTCGATGAAAACTGTCATCCGCAGAATATCGCCGTGATGCAGACCCGTGCCGCGCCACTGGATATTCAGGTGATCGTCGGCGCGCCCGAGGATCTGGACCCCGAGGCGGTCTTTGGCGCGATCTTTCAGTATCCGGGCACCCATGGTCATGTGCGCGATTTCACCGACGCGATGGACGCGCTGCACGCGGCCAAGGCGGTGGGGATCGTCGCCGCCGATCCGATGGCGCTGACCCTGCTGAAGGAGCCGGGCGCGATGGGGGCCGATATCGCCGTGGGCTCGACCCAGCGGTTCGGCGTGCCCATGGGTTATGGCGGGCCGCACGCGGCCTATATGGCGTGCCGCGATGCGTTCAAGCGCGCGATGCCGGGCCGGATCGTGGGTGTCAGCGTGGATGCGCGCGGCAACAAGGCCTACCGCCTGTCGTTACAGACCCGCGAGCAGCATATCCGCCGCGAAAAGGCCACCAGCAATGTCTGTACCGCGCAGGCGCTTCTGGCGGTGATGGCGGGGTTCTATGCGGTGTTTCATGGGCCCAAGGGGCTGAAGGCCATTGCCCAGCGGATCCACAACAAGGCCGTGCGCCTGGTCGAGGTTCTGGAACAGGGCGGTTTCACCGTCGAGCCAGCGGCGTTTTTCGACACGATCACGGTCGAGGTCGGCCCGATGCAGGGCGTGATCCTGAACGCCGCCCGGGCGCGGGAGATCAACCTGCGCAAGGTGGGCAAAACCAGGATCGGCATTGCCGTGGATGAAACCACCCGCTGGCAGACCATCGTCGATGTCTGGTCGGCCTTTGGGCTGGACGACATCCCCGAAGATCGCACGCCGCGGTTCCGGCTGCCGCAGGCGCTGTTGCGGGAAAGCGAATACCTGACCCATCCGGTGTTCCAGATGAACCGGGCCGAGACCGAGATGATGCGCTATATGCGCCGTCTGGCCGACCGAGATCTGGCGCTGGACCGGGCGATGATCCCGCTGGGGTCGTGCACGATGAAGCTGAACGCGGCGGTCGAGATGATGCCGATCAGCTGGCACGAATTTGCCAACATGCACCCCTTCGCCCCCGCCGATCAGGCGCAGGGCTATGCCGAGGTGATCGAGGGGCTGAGCCGCATCCTGTGCCAGGCGACCGGCTATGACGCGATGTCGATGCAGCCCAATTCCGGGGCGCAGGGCGAATATGCGGGGCTGCTGACCATCGCGGCCTATCACAAGGCGCGCGGGCAGGGGCACCGCGATGTGTGCCTGATCCCGGTGTCGGCCCATGGCACCAACCCCGCCAGCGCGCAGATGTGCGGCATGAAGGTCGTGGTGGTGAAATCGGCCGAGAACGGGGATATCGATCTGGACGATTTCCGCGCCAAGGCCGAAGCGGCGGGCGACACTCTGGCGGCCTGCATGATCACCTATCCCTCGACCCATGGCGTGTTCGAGGAAACCGTGCGCGAGGTTTGCAAGATCACCCATGATCACGGCGGTCAGGTCTATATGGACGGTGCGAACCTGAACGCGCTGGTGGGGCTGGTGAAACCGGGCGAGATCGGGTCCGATGTCAGCCACCTGAACCTGCACAAGACCTTTGCCATCCCGCATGGCGGCGGTGGCCCCGGCATGGGGCCGATCGGGGTCAAGGCGCATCTGGAACCCTATCTGCCCGGCCATCCCGAAACCGGCGGGGCCGAGGGGCCGGTATCGGCCGCCCCCTATGGCTCGGCGTCGATCCTGTTGATTTCCTATGCCTATTGCCTGGCGATGAGCGGTCGGGGCCTGACCCAGGCGACCAAGCTGGCGATCCTGAACGCGAACTATATCGCCAAGCGGCTCGAAGGGGCCTATGACGTGCTGTTCAAGGGCACGTCGGGCCGTGTGGCACATGAATGCATCCTGGACACGCGCCCCTTTGCCGACAGCGCGGGTGTCACGGTGGACGATATCGCCAAGCGGCTGGTGGATTGCGGCTTTCACGCGCCAACCATGAGCTGGCCCGTCGCCGGGACGCTGATGGTGGAGCCGACGGAGAGCGAGACCAAGGCCGAGCTGGACCGGTTCTGTGACGCGATGCTGGCGATCCGGGAAGAGATCGCCGCGATCGAGCGGGGCGAGATGGATGCCGTCAACAACCCGCTGAAACACGCCCCGCATACGGTCAATGATTTGGTGGCGGATTGGGATCGTCCCTATAGCCGCGAACAGGGCTGTTTCCCGCCGGGCTCGTTCCGGGTCGACAAGTACTGGCCGCCCGTGGGTCGGGTCGACAACGCCTATGGCGACCGGAACCTTGTCTGCACCTGCCCACCGGTCGCGGGCTATGCCGACGCCGCGGAATAAGCCGCCCGGCTATCGCGCGAAAGCGGCCGCGTCGCGCAGGCGGGCGCGGTCGGTGTCCAGCACCTGTGCCTGATCGGCCAGCGCGGCGGCGCGGGCGGCCAGTTCGCGTGCGCCCTGGGCCAACCCCGCATCCCCGGTGTCGGCGATGGCGCGCAACGCCTCCAGCAGGCGCAGGGCGACCTCGATCTTGCCGGCGCCGTCGCGGGCAATGACGTCAAAGCCCGACTCCAGAAGCTCGGGTCCGGTGACGGCGGGCATCCACAGGCGTTCGGCGTCGATCTGGGGATCGTCGGTGGTTGCGCCCTGTTCCAGGAACAGCCGTTCCAACCGGGCGATGGCGTCGATGGCGGTGGCGGGGTCGTTCAGCCCCGGCGACAGGGCGCGGGCCGCGGCCTCGCCGAACAGCGACAGGCCATAGCGCGGGTCCTGGTCGAAATTGCGCTCATCCGACAGGGTGATCGCCCCCAGAACCGCGCTGGCCAGCCGGGTGTCGCCCTTGCCGATCATGGCTAGCACCTGACCGCGCCGCAGCCAGTCGCCGGGCCGGATCGCCAGGTGAATGTCGCAGTCGCGCTCTTCGGTCACCTTGGCCAGCGCGCCGGTGTCGATGAACCTCACGTAGCCGCCGACAACCGCGCGGATCGGCACGCCGGTTTCCGGCAGGTCGCTGGTCAATTCGCGGGCGCCCAGCGTGGGCTGGGTCTGGCGGGATTTCAGTGTCTCGCGCGTGCGTGCCTCGATCTCGCGCAGGGTTTCGTCCATGCTGCCCAGATCGGACAGCTGGTCGATCCAGCGCAGGATCGACAGCACCACCAGCAGCACCACAAGGATGGTAAAGGCAAAGACGACGACCGATCCGCGCGCGGTATAGACATGGGCGCGAAACAGGATCGCGCAGGTCAGCGCGAAGATGAACGCGCCCAGGAACGTCGCCAGCACCGTCTGGGTGACGGTGTTTTCCTTCAGCATCCGATGCGCGCGGGGGGTGACCTGGCTGGCGGCCTGAAGATGCGCCGTGACCATCACCGAAAGCGAGAATGTGACGACCGTCAGCATCGTGCCGGTCAGCACATCCAGCAGCGGCAACACCGCGTCACGCCCGAAACGCTCGGCCCAGCTGTCGGGAATGATGGGCGACAACACCGGCGCCAGCAGCGCGCTCAGGATCGCAAGACAGGCGATCAGGCTGGCACGTACCCACAGCCGTCGGGACAGTTGCACCAGATACCACAGCTTTTTCGATGTCACCTTTGGCGCCCCTTTTCCGGTGACTATAGGGTGGGGTATGCGGGTGGTCTATCCCCGTGGCGTGCGGCGGGGCAGGTCGCCCGCGCCAAAGGCCACGCCGCGTTCGGCCAGCCAGGCGGCGAAATGCGCGGTCTTGGCATCCAGCGAACACGTGCCGGTCAGGCAATCGGGGTCGCGGCCATAAGCCTCGCGCAGGGCCAGTTGGTCTTCGGGGGTCAGATCTTGCCAGTTGCGCATGTCGGCTCGGGGTCTGGACATATCGGGATGCGCTTCCAATATATTCGGAAACGGGAATGTGAAAAAGGGGCCGATCATGGCCGATGCAAAGAAAATCCTCTGTCATGCCTGCGGACAGGCCAATCGCGTGCCGGGCGACCGGCTGGGCGCGGGGCCGAAATGCGGGACCTGTGGCGCGCCGCTGGTCGCGGGCAAGGTGGCCGAGCTGGACCTGCCGACGTTGCAGAAAAGCGTGCGGACCGATGACCTGCCGCTGCTGGTGGATTACTGGGCGCCGTGGTGCGGCCCCTGCCGGATGATGGCGCCCGAATTCGCCAAGGCGGCGCAGCAGCTGGCGCCCGACATCCGGCTGGCCAAGATCGACACACAGGCGCATCCCCAGGCCTCGGCCCGGTTCAATATCCGTGGCATTCCGGCGCTGATCCTGTTCCGCAACGGGCGCGAGGTCGCGCGGCTGGCGGGCGCCCGACCGGCCGCCGATATCGTGGCTTTCGCGCGCCAGCACGTCGCCGCCTGACGGCAGCGGTTGATCTTGGCCCGCGCGCGGGCGAGTGTGGCGGCAGCGAACGGAAAGGCAGCCACATGAACGACGACACGCCCGAGGGGGAACTGACCTTGCGCACCCTGGCCATGCCACGGGATGTGAACGGCAATGGCGATATCTTCGGCGGCTGGGTCCTGAGCCAGATGGACATCGCCGCGGGGATGATCGCGGGCGAACGCGCCAATGGGCGGGTGACCACAGTGGCGCTGGATGCGATGAAATTCATCCGCCCGGTCAAGATCGGCGATGTCCTGTGCATCTATGGCCGCGTCGTGCGGGTGGGGCGGACCTCGATGCGGATCGAGATCGAGGCCTGGGTCAAACGCAACCGCATCGGCGTGCGCGAAAAGGTGACAGAGGCGATGTTCACCTTCGTTGCCATCGACGAGGACGGGCGCCCGCGCCCGGTGCCGGAGGCGGCGTGAAATCCGTATGGCGGTGACCTGCGGCTGCGGCTAATGTCGGGGCGAAACCGGCGGCCCGGACCGCGCGGCAAGCCAGCGACAGGAGCAGGGATGGAGATCGCAGCAGAATGCCACGGGGTGAAGGTGCCTCAATCGCCCTTCCTGAACGACAACCGCATTCAGCGCATCAACGCCGCCCGGTACGAGGGGCAGGAGATCGCCGGCGCGTTGGCCGTCGTGCGCGCGGGCGATACCGTGCTGGAACTGGGCGCGGGGCTGGGCGTGGTCGGTGGGGTGACGGCGCATAACTGCAAACCCGCGCGGATGGTGTCGTTCGAGGGCAACCCGAACCTGATCCCGCATATCCGCGCGCTTTACGATCTGAACGGCCTGAGCGATGTGATCGAGGTGCGCAACCAGGTCCTGATCAGCGCGCCGGACCGGCCCGAGACCCTGCCGTTTCAGCTCCACAACAGCTTCCTGGGCTCGTCGCTGGACCGCGACCCGTCGGGGGCGCGCGAAACCGTTCAGGTGCCCACCGCCAGCTATGACGCGCTGCGGGCCGAGCTGTCCCCCGACATCCTGCTGATGGATATCGAAGGCGGCGAGCTGGCGTTTCTGGAACATGCCGACCTGACCGGCATCCGGTCGGTGGTGGTCGAGTTCCACCCCGGCGTCTACCAGGTCGACGGGATGCGCCGGTGCAAGAACATCCTGCGCGATGCGGGCTTTGTGAACGACCCCGATCTGTCGACCCGCACCGTCTGGGTCGCCAGCCGGGGCTGATCCGCGCGCCGCGCTAGAGCACGGCGGCGAATGTCGTGCGCAGCTTATCCACGATCTCGGCCACATGGCTGTCGTCGATGATGAAGGGCGGCGCCAGCAGGATGTGATCGCCCCGCTGCCCGTCGATCGTGCCGCCCATCGGGTAACAGATCAGCCCGGCCTCGAACGCGGTGCGTTTCAGATGCTTGTGGATCGCGCGGGCGGGGTCGAAGGGGGCCTTGGTTTCGCGATCCGCCACGATCTCCAGGCCCAGGAACAGCCCGCGCCCCCGGATGTCGCCGATATGCGGGTGCTGGCCAAACGCATCCTGCAAGGCCGCGCGCAGTTTGTTCCCCATCTGCGCGGCCCGGTCCACCAGCCCGTCCCGTGTCAGCCGGGTCAGGACCGCACCGGCAGCGGCGGCGGCCACCGGATGGCCCATATAGGTGTGGCCGTGCTGGAAAAACCCCGTCCCGTCGGCAATCGCGTCATAGATCCGTGCGGTGCAAAGCATCGCGCCGATGGGCTGATAGCCCGCGCCCAGCCCCTTGGCGATGGCCAGGATATCGGGTGCGATCCCGTCCTGTTCACAGGCAAACAGGGTTCCGGTCCGGCCCATGCCGCACATCACCTCGTCCAGGATCAGCAGCACGCCGTGGCGGTCGCAGATCTGGCGGATGCGCTTGAAATAGCCCGGCACCGGCGGCACCGCCCCGGCGGTCGCGCCGACCACGGGTTCGGCGACAAAGGCCATGACCGTTTCGGGACCCAGGCGCTGGATTTCGGCCTCCAGCTCGTCAGCGACGCGCTGGCCGTAGGCTTCGGGCGTTTCGTCCGGCGCCTGGTCGCGATAGGCATAGCAGGGCGCGATATGGGTGGTGTCGATCATCAGCGGATCGAAGGGCGCGCGGCGCCACTGGTTCCCGCCGGTGGCCAGCGCGCCCAGCGTGTTGCCGTGATAGCTTTGGCGGCGGGCGATGATCCGGCAGCGGTCGGGCTGGCCGGTTTCCAGCATGTATTGCCGGGCCAGCTTCAGCGCGGCCTCCATCGCCTCCGACCCGCCCGACACCAGATAGACGCGGTCCAGATCGCCCGGTGCGTGCGAAATCAGCGAATCGGCCAGTGTTTCAGCGGCGTCCGAGGTAAAGAACCCGGTATGCGCGAAGGCCGTGCGCCCCAGCTGGTCGCGGATCGCCTGCGCCACGGCCGCATCGCTGTGCCCCAGGCACGAGACCGCGGCACCGCCCGATCCGTCGAGGTATTTTTTACCATCCTTATCACTCAGATAAGGTCCATCGCCGTGCGATATCACAGGCAGCTTGGCGTGGCAGTGTCGCGGAAAGATATGAGTCACAGGCATCCACCCTGACCAGTTGGCGTTGCGGCGAATGTCTTACGCCGTTCCAGATCTGAAACATACGTTTCAATCATTGACAAGCCATAAAACGAATGAAACGCTTTGTTTCAGCGAATCCTTGGGTGGGGCATGGACGAGACGATCACGATCCAGGACAAGATCGCCGCCGAGTATGACGGGCTCAGCGCGAAGTTGCAGGTGGCTGCGGATTACGTCGTGGCCAATCCGGTGGATGTGGCGACGCGCTCGTTGCGGTCGATTTCGGGGTCGACCGGGTTGGCCCCGGCGACGTTCTCGCGGCTGGCGCGGGCGCTGGGCTTTGACAATTACGAAGAGCTGCGCGAGCTGAGCCGCCATGCGGTCGGTCGGCAGTTCGTGTCCTTTTCCAACAAGGCCGAACGGCTGCAAAGCGAAGATGACACCAAGGTCGGCGCGCCGTTCCTGAACCGCCAGGCACAGGCCTGTATCGGCAATATCGAAACCCTGGTGCGGTCGGTCGATGCGGCGCGGCTGGAACAGGTGGTCGAGCTGCTGCACCGGGCGCGCAACGTGACGCTGTTCGGCGCGTTCGGGGTCACGGGCATCGTGGAATACATGGCCTATATGGGCAATTACTTTGCGCCCAACTGGTTCATCGCGGGCCGGATGGGGGCGTCGTTGTCGTCGTCGATGACGCATCTCAGCAATCGCGACGTGCTGGTGGTGATCACCACCGCGCCCTTTGCCCGCCGGTCGATCCTGGCGGTGGAAATGGCGCGCGAACGTGGGGCGGGTGTGGTCGTGCTGACCGACAATCACGCGTGCCCTGCACTGAAACACGCGACTGTCGGGCTGATCCACAGCACCGACAGCCCGCAATTCTTCTCGTCCTATGTTGCGACGCTGGTGCTGGTGGAAACCATCATCGGCATGCTGGTGAAACGGGCAGGTCCCGCCGCCCAGCAACGCATCCAGGACGTCGAAGCGAAAAATCACCGGCTGGGAGAGTTCTGGACCGAGTGATGATTTGTGTATCCGATAAACATCAACCAAAGGGAGTGTAAGATGTTTGCGAAACTGAAGCTGACCGTTGCAGCGGTTGCTCTGGGTGCCATGGCGGCACCGGTGATGGCCGAAGAGTTCATCACGATTGGCACGGGCGGCGTGACGGGTGTGTATTACCCGACCGGCGGCGCCATCTGCCGGCTTGTGAACAAGGGCCGCAAAGAGCACGGCATCCGCTGCTCGGTCGAATCCACGGGCGGGTCGGTCTATAACATCAACACCATCCGCGAGGGCGAGCTGGAATTCGGTGTCGCCCAGTCCGACTGGCAGTACCACGCCTATAACGGCACCTCGAAATTCGAGGATGCCGGTCCGTTCGAAGGTCTGCGCGCGGTGTTTTCGGTTCACCCCGAACCCTTTACCGTCGTGGCGCGCGCCGATGCGGGCATCACCAATTTCGACGATCTGAAGGGCAAGCGCGTCAATATCGGCAACCCCGGTTCCGGTCAGCGCGGCACGATGGAAGTGCTGATGGAAGCCAAGGGCTGGACCACCGATGACCTGGGCCTGGCGACCGAGCTGAAGGCCGCCGAGCAATCCGCCGCGCTGTGCGACAACCAGATCGACGCGATGGTCTATACCGTGGGTCACCCCTCGGGCTCGATCCAGGAAGCCACGACCGCCTGCGATTCCGTTCTGGTGACCGTGGATGGCGAGGTCGTCGACAAGCTGATCGCCGACAATTCCTATTACCGCGCGGCCACCATCCCGGGCGGCATGTATCGCGGGTCGGACAGTGACACCGCAACCTTCGGTGTCGGCGCGACCTTCGTGACCTCGGACGCGGTCTCCGAAGAGGCGGTCTATGCCGTGGTCGCTTCGGTCTTCGACAATTTCGAAGACTTCAAGAAACTGCACCCGGCCTTTGCCAACCTCACCCCCGAGGAAATGGCAACCGCCGGTCTGTCGGCCCCGCTGCATCCCGGCGCGGCCAAGTATTACAAGGAAAAGGGCTGGATCGAGTGATCCGGCCTTCGTGACAGGGCAGGGGGCGTTCGCGCCCCCCGCCGATTTCGCGGGCCAAGGCAGAGCCTGCAGATAAAGAAAAGGCGTTCAAACGCCATTGCGTCAAACCCGCCGCCGATTTGCGGCACAACAGGGAACCAGTGATATGTCGGACAACTCGTCCAAGGGGCGCGCGCTTTCCGAAGCCGAGCTTCAGGAACTCGTCGCCGCCACAGATTCCGGTGCGCGCAGCCCTGCCGGGGCCGTGGGCACGTTTCTTGCCGTTCTGGCCGTGGTCTGGTCGGTCTTTCAGGTCGTGCTTGCCTCGCCCTTGGCGAATGTGCTGCTGCCCGGCGATGTGATCAACAACAGCCGCCAGATCCACCTGGCCTTTGCGATCTTTCTGGCCTTCTGCGCCTATCCCGCGCTGAAATCCAGCCCGCGCCACTACATTCCGATCCAGGACTGGATCATGGCCGTGGCGGGCGCCTTCATCGCGCTTTACGGCTATTTCTTCTATCAGAAGATCGTCGATAGCGGCGGGTTGGCCGATGACATGGACAAATGGTTCGCGCTGGCCGGGCTGATCCTGCTGTTCGAGGCCGCGCGCCGCGCGCTGGGTCCGGCAATGGCGATCATCGCGACGATCTTTCTGCTCTATGTCTTCTTCGGCTCGTCCGAATGGGTGCCCGATGTCATCCGCTGGAAGGGCGCCAGCCTGAAAAAGGCGATGAGCCATATGTGGATCACCTCCGAAGGGGTGTTCGGCATCGCGCTGGGCGTGTCGACCAAGTTCGTCTTCCTGTTCGTGCTGTTCGGCGCGTTGCTGGATAAGGCGGGGGCCGGGAATTACTTCATCAAGATGGCGTTCGGCGCGCTGGGGCACCTGCGCGGTGGCCCGGCCAAGGCCGCGGTTGTCGGCTCGGCCGCAACCGGGCTGATCTCGGGCTCGTCCATCGCCAACGTGGTGACCACCGGCACCTTCACCATCCCGCTGATGAAACGCGTGGGCTTTTCCAGCGAACAGGCTGGCGCGGTCGAGGTCGCATCTTCGGTCAACGGTCAGATCATGCCGCCCGTCATGGGCGCGGCGGCGTTTCTGATGGTGGAATATGTGGGGATTTCCTATGTCGAGGTCATCACCCATGCCTTCCTGCCGGCCATCATCTCCTATATGGCGCTGGTCTATATCGTGCATCTTGAGGCGGTGAAGCGGAACATGCCCACCCTGGGCAACCGGGTCGTCAGCATGGGCAAGACCATCGGCGGCATGGCGCTGTTCTTTGCCGGGTTCGCGGCGCTGTGCTATGGCGTGCAATACCCGGTCAAATGGATCGTGGGCATGGTCCCTGCGGGCGCCGGTTGGCTGCTGGCGGCGCTGGTCTTCGTGGCCTATGTCGTCCTGCTGCGGCTGGCCGCTCAGGTGCCGGATCTGGAACCCGACGACCCCAATGCCGAACATGTCGAACTGCCCGTGGTGGCTGAGATCTATAAGGCCGGCCTCTATTACCTGCTGCCGATCATCGTGCTGGTTTACTTCCTGATGATCGAACAGAAATCGCCAGGCCTGTCGGCGTTCTGGGCAACGATGCTGCTGTTTGCGATCCTGCTGACACAGCGCCCGCTCAAGGCGATGTTCCGCGGCCAGAGCGACACCGCCAACGCGTTCCGCGATGGGGTAGCCGACCTGATCCAGGGGTTGATCGACGGGGCACGCAACATGATCGGCATCGGCCTGGCCACGGCCACCGCCGGTGTGATCGTGGGCACCGTGACGCTGACCGGCGTGGGGCAGGTGATGGCCGACCTGGTCGAGTTCCTGTCGGGCGGCAACCTGATCCTGATGCTGATCATGGTGGGTCTGCTCAGCCTGGTGCTGGGCATGGGCCTGCCGACCACGGCCAATTATATCGTCGTCAGCTCGCTGATGGCGGGGGTCGTGGTGGAGCTGGGCGCGCAATCGGGGCTGATCGTGCCGCTGATCGCGGTGCACCTGTTCGTGTTCTATTTCGGCATCATGGCGGATGTGACCCCGCCGGTGGGGCTGGCCAGTTTCGCCGCCGCCGCCGTGTCGGGGGGCGATGCGATCCGCACCGGGTTCATCGGCTTCTTCTACAGCCTGCGGACCGTGGCGTTGCCCTTCGTCTTCATCTTCAACACCGACCTGTTGCTGATCGACGTGGGATGGGCCAAGGGGATATTGATCTTCGTGGTGGCGACCATCGCGATCCTGGTCTTTACCGCGGGCACCATGGGCTGGTTCATCACCCGCAGCCGGATCTATGAAAGCGTGGCGCTTGTGCTGATCGCCTTCGTGCTATTCCGGCCCGATTACGTGATGAACCGGATTCAGCCGCCGTTCCAGTCGATCGCGCCCGCCGCGTTCGAACAGGCGCTGGGCGAGGCGGCCGAAGGCTCGGACATGCGCTTGGTGGTCTCTGGCCCCGATTTCGATACGGGCGAGGTCAAGGAAACCACGCTGGTCGTGCCCATCGGGCCGGGTGGCGCGGCCGAACGGCTCGAGGCGACGGGCCTTCTGCTGTTGCCCGAGGGGGATGTGGTGAAGATGGATGAACCCAGCTTCAGCTCGCCCTTTGCCGAAACGCTGCAAAGCTTCGATTTCTATGCCGACGACCCCGTCACGCTGAAATCGGTGCAGGCGGCGGCCAGCCAGCTGCCCAAGGAACTGGTGTTCATCCCGGCGCTGGCGCTGTTGGCCCTGATCGCCTTTTTGCAGAACGCGCGCGCCCCGCGCGAGGAAGAAGGAGTGGTCGCATGAGCAGCTCGATCCTGTGTGCCATCGACATCAGCCAGCCCGAACATGACGTCAAGGTCCTGCAACGCGCCGCCGAGCTGGCGGGGCTGGACGGGGCGCGGCTGGATGTCATCACCGTGGTGCCGGATTTCGGCATGTCGGTGGTGGGGCAGGCCTTTGACAAGCGCTTTCACGACAAGGCGGTCGACAAGTCGCGCGACCTGCTGAACGCCTTTGTCGAAAAGCATATCGGGGCCGAGGCCAACGCCCAGGTGCGGCATGTGATCGCCACCGGCAAGGCCTATGAACAGATCCTGAAAGCCGCCCGCGCGGCGGGCAGCGATCTGATCGTGATCGGCAGCCACAAGCCCGAGTTGAAGGACTACCTGCTGGGCCCCAACGCCGCGCGGGTGGTCCGGCATTCGGATTGTTCGGTCTACGTCGTGCGCTAAGCGACCAAGGCCGGGAAAAAGGGGTGGGCGCTCAGGTGAAGCTGGGCGCCCGTTTCTGCATCTGGGCCATCACCGCCTCCATCTGGTTCGGCGCGCCCATGATCTGCGCCTGCAACTCGGCCTCCAGCGCCAGGGTGGCGGGGTCGGTGGCCCAGGCCGCATCAACCAGCGTCTTGCCCGCGCGGATCGCGTCGGGGGATTTCGCGGCCAGATCACCGGCCATCGTCAGCGCGGCCTGAAGCGGATCATCGGCGAGGCGGGTCACAAGGCCCAGCGACGCGGCCTCGGCCGCATCCAGCACGCGGCCCGTCATCACCAGCTCTTTCGCCTGATCGGCACGCATCAGCCGGGGCAGGGATTGGCTCAGCCCCATATCCGGGATCAGGCCCCATTTCGCCTCCATGATCGACAGGCGGGCATCGGGCGCGGCAATGCGGAAATCGGCGCCCAGGGCCAGCTGCATCCCGGCGCCGAAACACACGTCCTCGATGGCGGCGATCACCGGCACCGGCAGCGCGGCCCAGACCGTCACGGGCTTCTGGAACAGGTTCGCGGCATCGCCCTCGGGCGGGTTGCGCATCTGGTGCTTGATCTCGTCCAGCCGCGGCGCCAGGCCCATCAGGTCGGCCAAGTCGATGCCCGCGCTGAACACCCCACCCGCGCCATGGATCACCACCGCGCGAATATCGTCCCGCGCCTGGATCGCCTGCGCCGTTTCGGTCAGGGCTGACAGCATCTCCAGGCTCAGCGCGTTCTTCTTGTCGGGCCGATTCAACGTCGCCCGCGCCACGTGGTGTTCGATGGTCAGTGTCACAAGATCGGTCATCGCGTCCCCCTCCGGCTATGCAGGGCCACACTGCACGATTTCGCCGCCCCTGCGCCAGGAACGTGGCGTCAGGGGGGGCGTCGCTTTGGGTTTGGGGGGCGGTATTGGTGCGCGAAAACCATTGCATTTTCGGCCTGGGCGGCTTTCCTGTCCTCATGGTGAAACTGGTTTTGTTGCACAAGACGGACTCGATCTATGATGACGAACCCGATGTCGTCTATGATTTCCCGCGAAGCTATCTCAAGGCCGTTGAGGAAGGCGTGGGCGATTGGGCCGTCTATTACGAGCCGGTCAAGGCCGGACCGCGCGGGTATTTCGCTGTCGCCCGGATATCGCAGGTGATCCCGAAACCCGGTGTCGCGGGGCGTTTCCTGGCCCTGATCGAACCGGGCAGTTACCTGCCCTTCGATGCCGATGTCCCGCGTTTGCGGGAGGGTATTCCATTGGAAACCGCGCTGGCCGCGCCGGATGGCACCCCCAGAACAGGCGGGGCCGTTCAGCTTGCCGTGCGTCGGCTGCCGGAGGCGGATTTCGTGCGGATCGTCAATCTTGGCCTGCCACAGGACCTGGAGCGGATCGAGGCCGCGCGCTATAACCCGCAGCCCGCCGAATTTGACGAGGGCGCGGAACCGTTTGAGCGCCCGGTGGTCGAGCGGCTTACGCGCCGCGCCTATCGCGATGTCGCGTTTCGCCGCAAGGTCCGCGCGGCCTATGGCTATCGCTGTGCCATGTCGGGCCTGCGCCTGCGCAATGGCGGCGGCCGCCCCGAGGTGCAGGCCGCCCATATTCGCCCCGTCGAACATCAGGGAAGCGATTCCGTGCGCAACGGTCTGGCGCTTTCGGGGACGTTGCACTGGATGTTCGATCGCGGCCTGATCTCGGTCGCGGAGGATGGCGAAACGATCCTGGTGTCCCGCAACAAGGTCCCGGGCGATGTCGTGGACCGGCTTCTGCCCGCCAATGGCAAGCTGATCGTGCCTGCCGATCCGCGCGACGCGCCGCATCGGGCCAATCTGCAATGGCACCGCGAGAATGTGTTCGGGCAGGTGCGGGCGGACGGCGCGCCGCCTTGGGGCTAGGCGTGCCCGAGGGCCGGGGCGTTGGGCCGGATCAGCTGCGCGTGCCGGCGAATTGCGCCTCCCACGCCTCGCGCTCTTCGTCCGCGATCTTGCGGAAGGTCACGTCGGGCACGGTGAACGCATGTCCGGCGGGCAGGGCGGTCAGCGCTGTGGCCACATCGTCGGGCCAGCTATCGTCGCCCGTTTGCATCGCGGCCATCAGCGTGTCGGCGGCATCGGGGATGAACGGGCGCGAGAGTACCGCATAGATCCGGATCAGGTTCAGCGCCAGCCGGACCTGCGCGGCGGCGCGGTCGGGGTCTTCCTTGAAGGTTGACCAGGGAGCGGCGGATTGCAGGTATTCGTTCCCTGCGACCCAGATCGCGCGCAGCTCGGACGCGGCCTTGCGGACCTCCATCGCCTCCATATGCCCCTCATAGGCACGGATGCGTGTCGAAAGCTCGTCGATCAGGGCGGTTTCCTGCGGGCCGTTCTCGCCACCCTCTGGCACCGCCTCGCCGAATTTCGAGCGGCAGAACTTCGTGACCCGGCTGACGAAATTGCCCAGCACATCGGCCAGGTCCTTGTTCACCGATGCCTGGAAGTTCTCCCAGGTGAATTCGCTGTCGGAATTTTCCGGCGCGTGGCTCAGCAGCCACCAGCGCCAGTAATCGGCGGGCAGGATCTCCAGCGCCTGATCCATGAAGACGCCGCGGCCCTGGCTGGTGGAAAACTGGCCGCCATCGTAGTTCAGATAGTTGAACGACTTGATGTAATCGACCAGCTTCCACGGCTCGCCCGACCCCATCAGCGTGGCGGGGAAGGACAGGGTGTGGAAGGGCACGTTGTCCTTGCCCATGAATTGCACGTAACGCACATCGTCGGCGCCCTTGTCGGTGCGCCACCAGCGTTCCCAGTCGGCATCCGACTTGCCATGCGCATCGGCCCATTCGGCGGTGGCGGCGATGTATTCGATGGGCGCGTCGAACCAGACATAGAAGACCTTGCCTTCCATCCCCGGCCAGGTTGCGCCGCCCTTGGTCACCGGGATGCCCCAGTTCAGATCGCGGGTGATGCCACGGTCCTGCAAGCCATCGCCGTCATGCAGCCATTTCTTGGCAATCGAGGTGGTCAGAACCGGCCAGCCATCCTGGCTGTCGATCCAGGCGTCGATCTTGTCCTTCAGAACCGACTGGCGCAGATACAGGTGCTTGGTCTCGCGCACCTCTAGGTCGGTGGAGCCGGAAATCGCACTGCGCGGGTCGATCAGGTCGGTCGGATCGAGCTGCTTGGTGCAGTTTTCGCATTGGTCGCCACGGGCGCGGTCGTAACCGCAATTGGGGCAGGTGCCCTCGATATACCGATCCGGCAGGAAGCGGCCATCGGCGTTGGAATAGACCTGTTTTTCCGACACTTCATGGATCAACCCGTTCTCGGCCAGTTTCTCGGCCAGATGCTGGGTGATCGCGTGGTTGCGCGCCGACGAGGATCGCCCGTAATGGTCAAAGGACAGCCGGAAGCCGTTCGCCAGATCGGCCTGCACGTCATGCATCCGGGCGCAGTATTCGGCGACGCCCTCGCCCGTCTTGGCGGCGGCCAGCTCGGCGGGGGTGCCGTGTTCGTCGGTGGCACAGATGAACATGACCTCGTGCCCGCGCTGACGCATGTAGCGGGCATAAAGGTCAGCCGGAAGCTGACTGCCCACCAGGTTGCCCAGATGCTTGATCCCGTTGATATAGGGAAGTGCCGAGGTGATCAGGATGCGTGCCATGTCAAAGCCTTGGATGCGTGTCGTGCGCCCCCTTTACCGCAGGGCGCGGGGCTTGGCTAGGTGCCCCGGTCAGCCGCCATCGCGGCTGTTCTTCAGCAGCCGTCCGATCAGGAACGATGTGCGCGGCGCATAGACATAGGGCGTGCGGTGTTCCTGTGTCGGGCGCGCCCGCATCCGCACCAGCCCGAACACCACCAGCACCACATGCCCGACCGCGATCATGACGAAAAGCGCCGATGGCCCGGTCCAGTCGATCAGCCGCGAGGCCAGGAGCGGCGAGGCGATGGCGCCAAGCGCGAACAGGAACATCAGCGCGGCCGAAAGCTCAATCCGCTCGTGGCTTTCGGCGAAATCATGGGCGTGGGCGGCGGACACCGAATAGATCGGAAAGGTCGTCAGCCCGAAGAAACCGGCGGTCAGCAGGACCCCGGTCGTGCCGGTATCGGCCAGCATCACCGTGGTGCCGCAGGACAGGATGGCCGCGACCGACAGCCAGATCAGCACCAGCCGGCGGTCGAACTTGTCCGCCAGCCAGCCCACCGGGTATTGCGCCAGCGCACCGCCCAGCACGAAAGCCGCCAGGAAATAGCCGATCTGATCGGGGCGCAGCCCGACCTCTTGCCCGTAAAGCGGGCCGATCATCCGGAACGCGGCGGAACTGAGCCCCGCCACCACCACCCCCGCCGCCGCTAGGGGCGAGCATTCGATGGCCAGCGCGGGCCGCAGGCGCGGCGCATCCGGCGTTTCGGGCTGGCGGGTGCGGGTCAGCGTCAGCGGCAGAAGTGCGGCACAACAGGTCAGCGCCAGCAGGTTGTAGGACACGTAATCCGCAGGCTCCAGCACGCCGATGATCAGCTGCGCCATCAGCGACGCGCCCATATCGACCAGCCGATAGATGCTCATGGTGCGGCCGCGAATGTCGTTCGTGACCTTGTCCTGCAGCCAGGCCTCGATCACCGTGTAACACCCCGCCACGCAGATGCCCGCCGCCACCCGCATCAGCGCCCAGGCATAGGGGTCATGGACCAGCACATGCGCGATCAGCCCGATGGCGCCCGACGCGGTAAAGGCCGCGAAAGCGCGGGAATGGCCGACCGATCCCATCAGGCGCGGCGCCCACCAGCAACCGATGAAAAACCCCACGAAATGGGCCGATCCCAACAGGCCGATCTGGCCGCGCGTGAACCCCAGCGCCACCCCCGACAGCGCATCCAGCGGCCCCAGCCCGCCATTGCTGAGCTGCAGCAGCGCGACGGACAGAAACAGGGCGGCGAAAGAGATCATCAGGCGCATGGCATGTTGCTAGCCGCTGGATCACGATACCGCCACACCGAACCCGACATCGGGTGTCGTTTGTGACCTGCGAAAATCCATTCGCATATACGAAAATGTGAAAGTCAGATCGGCAAATCTTTGCTACGCTCCGCCCACGAACAGGGAGGAGACAATGAAGACACTCGCAGCAGCGGCCGTTCTGGCCGCCGGTTTCGCCGTGCCGGTCTGGGCCGAGGGCGAAACACATTACGTCGCCGTTCACGTGAACCAGAACGACCCGCAGATCATGAACATGGCGTTGAACAACGTCCAGAACCTGACCAGTTTCTACCAGTCCAAAGGCGATGAGGTGGTGGTCGAAGTCGTGACCTATGGCCCCGGTCTGCACATGTTGCTGGATGGCCAAAGCCCGGTGGCGGACCGGATTTCGACCATGTCGCTTGAGATGGACAACCTGAGCTTCGTCGCCTGCGGCAATACCCATCGCGCCATGAGCCAGAAGGCCGGGGCCGAGCTGGCCCTGCTGGACGAGGCGCATATGGTGCCGTCGGGCGTGGTGCGGCTGATCGAGCTGCAGGAGGACGGCTATGCCTATGTGCGGCCCTGAGGGGTTGTCTTTCGCCGCGTGACCCATAAGTCTGCCCTTGGAAACGACCGGGGGCAGACCACATGAAAATGACAACGCTTGGCCGCAGCGATCTGCGGGTGTCCGAACTTTGCCTGGGGTCGATGACCTGGGGCAACCAGACCGCGCCGGAAGACGGCCACCGCCAGATCGACATGGCGCTCGCGGCGGGGATCAATTTCATCGACACCGCCGAGATGTATCCGGTCAACCCGATCCGCGCCGAAACCGTGGGCCGCACCGAAGAGGTGATCGGCAGCTGGCTGGCCCGCACCGGGCGGCGCGACGATGTGGTGATCGCCACCAAGATCACCGGCCCCAATGGCGGCTTCGTGCGGGATGGCGCGGGGATTTCGGCCGACACGATCCGCGATGCGGTCGATGGCTCTTTGCGGCGGCTGCAGACCGATGTCATCGACCTGTATCAACTGCACTGGCCCAATCGCGGCTCGTATCATTTCCGCCAGAACTGGTCCTATGACCCCTCGGGGCAGGACCGCGCCGACACGATCGCCCATATGACCGAGGTTCTGGAAACCCTGGGGGCGCTGGTGCAGGCGGGCAAGATCCGCCATATCGGCCTGTCGAACGAAAGCGCCTGGGGCACCGCGCAATGGCTGCGCCTGTCCGAGGCCGGCGCCGGTCCGCGGGTGCAGACGATCCAGAACGAATATTCGCTGCTGAACCGGCTTTACGACACCGATCTGGCCGAGCTTGCGGTGAACGAGGATGTGACGCTGCTGGCGTTCAGCCCGCTGGGGGCGGGGCTCTTGACCGGCAAATATGCCGGGGATGTGACCCCCGACGGCTCGCGCCGCGAAAACAGCACCGATCTGGGCGGGCGCATCACCCCGCGCGTGTGGGAGGCGGTGTCAGCCTATCTGGGCGTGGCCAATGCGCATGGGCTGGACCCGGTGCATATGGCGCTGGCCTTTACGCTGTCGCGCCCGTTCCCGACGGTTCCGATCTTCGGGGCCACGACCGTGGCGCAGCTGGAACATATCCTGCGCGGTGTCGATCTGACCCTGAGCGACGCGGTGCTGAGCGATATCGCGGTGGCGCACAAGGCGCACCCGATGCCCTATTGATGGTGGCGGCCCGGCATATCCTGATCGCGGCAATGGCCGTGGCGCTGTGGGCCTGTGCGCCCGCGCCGCGGGATGGCTATCGCCGGGCGGATGCGCCGATCAGCTCGCAAGCGGCGGTGGACCTGGACCGTCTGGCCGGGACCTGGACCGTGGTCGATGGTTATGCCGGCGCGCCGCTTGGGGTACCGGGACAGGCGCTGCGCATCGCGGTGACGGATGCGGGCATCGCCATGACCCCGGCACCGGGGGCCACGCGCCAGCTGACCCGCGTGGCGGCGGGCCGCTTTGCGGCGGCGGGCGCGGACCCCGAGCTGTGGCTGCTTTGGGCCGATGCCGATTACCGGATCGCAGTCATCGGCAACCCGGCGGGCAGTCTGGGGTTCATCATGATGCGCGAGGGTGCCGCCGGATCGGGCCTGCGCACCGCCGCGCGTGAGATCTTCGACTGGCAAGGCTACGACATGGCCCGGTTGGTCTCGGTCAGCCCGTAAGCTCGGCCCGCAGGGCGCGCAGGAAATCCGGCACCTCGCGGTCGGCCACATCGGTTTCGCGGATCAGCGCGTCGAAATGCTTGATGAACGACTCGATCCGCGTCTGGTCCCGAAACGCCAGATAATTTCGCCCCATATAAAGCACCGCCAGAAGCGGCCCGAACACAGTGACCGGGGCCGAAAACACCCGCCGCGCGTCGAACAGCGATAGCCGCAAACGCGGGTAAAGCTGGTCGTGCAGCGCGATGAACCGGTCGATCTGGGCCAGGCGTATATCCATGGGCAGGCCGCGATAATACCCCTCGGCCCGGGCGAAGCTCTCCATCTCGTGGCGGGGCAGGGCGATCTCGTAATCCGAGCCGGAATTGCGGATCCAGTCCAGCCGGTCCTGCGAGGCGCCGATCGCCTGATCCGTGGTGCGTCCCAGATGCGGCGTATATTCCCAGCGCAGCAATTCGGGCGTTTTCAGCATATCGGGCAGGGATGCCGGAACATGCCGGATCTTGTAGCCCGCGGCCTCTTGATGCCAGGCAAAGACCTGTTCATCCACCAGCGCGCGTGGCGCCTTGGTCATCGTCAGGCTGTGGGCCAGGATGTCGGCGGCATTTTCGGGGCGGTTGGACAGCCCCAGCAACCAATCGGCCGACACGTTCAGGACCGAGGCACAATCGCCCACCACCTGCGCATTGGGCAGCCGTGCCCCATCGGGGGTCAGCAATTGCGAGATCGTCGACCGATCCACCCCGATCTCGCGCGCCAGAATGCTGCGGTTCATCCCCGCCTGATCCATCGCGGCGGAGAGCCGGTCGCGAAAGATCTGCGCGCGTCTGCGTTTGTCGATGATTTTCATCATAAGTGATCAAATATCGCATCTGGTGAAAAAAGTTAATCAAATTCCGAATTTTCACGCCCTGCCGCGCCGACTAAGCCTTGCCCGGCAACGGCTTGGAATTGGACATGGAAACCAGAAAACGGACAATGGTGAAGGCGGTTCTGTGGAACCTGATCGGCCTGCTGGCGATGCTGGCTGTGGGCTTTGCCGCGACGGGATCGCTGGCGCTGGGCGGGGGGATGGCGCTGGTCAACACCGGCCTGGGGTTCACGCTGTATATCCTTTACGAACGGGTGTGGTCGCGCATCGCCTGGGGCCGCGATGCGTAAGGCACCGGCATCCATCGAATGGCCGACGCTGGGGCTGTTGGCGGCGACCTATGCGGTCTGGGCGTTGGGCACCACGGTTCTGGTGGCGGTGTGGCTGCCGCTGGCGATCTGTGTCACGGCGCTGGCCGCAGCCATGCAGGCGTCGCTTTGTCACGAGGCGATCCATGGCCACCCCACGCGCCACGCGTTTCTCAACACCGCGCTGGTCTTTCCCGCGCTGACCCTGCTGATCCCCTATCTGCGGTTCCGCGACACGCACCTGGCCCATCACCGCGACGCGATCCTGACCGATCCCTATGACGATCCCGAAAGCAATTACCTGTGCCCCAAGGTCTGGCAGACCCTTCCGCGCTGGGTGCGGGTGCTGCTGGCGGCCAACAATACGCTGCTGGGGCGGCTGGTGCTGGGGCCGGTGATCTCGCAGGTGGCGTTCATGCGGGATGATTGGCGGCTGATCCGGGGCGGGGAACGGCGCGTCATGATGGCCTGGCTGTGGCACATCCCGGCTGTGGCGGTGATGGCGCTGTGGCTGGCCCACGCGGCGATGCCGGTCTGGGCCTATCTGCTGGCGGCCTATCTGGCGCTGTCGATCCTGAAGATCCGCACCTTTCTGGAGCATCAGGCGCATGAGCACGCCCGGGGCCGCACGGTGATCATCGAGGATCGCAGTCCGCTGGCGCTGATCTTTCTGAACAACAACCTGCATGTCGTGCACCACATGCACCCCAACGTGCCCTGGTACCGGTTGCCCCGGCTTTATTGGGAAAACCGGGCGCGATACCTGTGCCGCAACGATGGCTATCGCTATCGCTCTTATGCCCAGGTCTTTCGCCGCCACCTGTTGCGGCCCAAGGACCCGGTGCCGCATCCGCTCAGGCCCCTCGACAATCCCTGACCGCCCTGTCACCAAGACGGGATGGAGCCCTGGATACCGATCACGATTGCCGCAGCTTTCGCGCAGAACCTGCGGTTCATGCTGCAAAAACACCTGAAGGCCACCCAGCTGTCGACGGGCGGCGCGACCTTTGCCCGGTTCCTGTATTCCGCGCCGGTAATCGCGGCGGTTGTCGCGGTCTATCTGTGGCTGACCGGTCAGCCGCTGCCCGCCATCGGGGCGCGATTCTGGGCCTTTGCCCTGTCGGGCGGGCTGGCGCAGATCCTGGCGACGATGTGCGTTGTCAGCCTGTTTGCCGCGCGCAATTTCGCCGTGGGGGTGTCATTCGCCAAGACCGAGGTTCTGTTCACCGTCCTGACCGGCATGGTGCTGCTGTCCGAGCGCGTCTCGGCCGCCGGGCTGGGGGCAATCATGACCGGGTTTGTCGGTGTGATCCTGCTGTCGGATCCGCCCAGCGGACAGGGGCGCTGGTACCGGCGGATCTTCAACCGCGCGGCGGGGCTTGGGTTGCTGTCGGGGGTGCTGTTTTCCATTTCGGCGGTCTGTTATCGCGGCGCGTCGCTGTCCCTGCCCGCCGATGATGTGTTCCTGCGCGCGGCGCTGACGCTGTCGGCGGTGACGGCGGCGCAATGTCTGGCGATGCTGGTCTGGCTGCGTTGGCGCGAGCCGGGGCAGCTGGGCAAGGTGCTGGCCGCATGGCGGGTCGCGGGGCCCATGGGGCTGTTGTCGCTGGCGGGCAGCCTGTGCTGGTTCACAGCCTTCACCTTGCAGACCGCGGCTTATGTCAAGGCGCTGGGCCAGATTGAGCTGCTGTTCAACCTGGCGGGGTCGTATCTGGTCTTTCGCGAACGGATCACGGCGCGAGAATTGCTGGCGCTGGCCTTTCTGACCGGCAGCATCGTGCTGCTGATCCTGGTGCTTTAGGCCAGGCGGCGAAACACCGACTGGTCGCCGGAATTGTCGAAAAACGGCACGCTGTCCAGCGGACCGTCCGGCAATCCCGCCAGTTCGGCCAGGACGACTTCGGTGATGAAGGGCAGGTTGAATTGCCGCGCCTCGGCGACCGGGACCCATTGCAGATGGCTCAATTCATCCTCGGCGCGGGTGAAATCGTCGGGATCGGTCATCAGGCGATCGGCATCGGCCAGAAAGAACCGCGCGTCGAACCGGCGGGGCCGTCCGGGCGGGGTGATCGCGCGAAAGACAAAGCTGATGCCGTCAGCCGATGGCCGGTAACCGGCCTTGGCAAAGCCGCGCCACCCTTGCGGGGCGGGCGTCGGCCAGTCGCCGGGCTGGCCCAGGATCTGACCGGTTTCCTCCCACAGCTCGCGGATCGCGGCGGCAACCAGCATCTCGGGGTGGTCCAGCACGCAGTTCTGCGCCAGCCGCGCGGCGCAGCGCGGCGGCACCGGGCTGGCCAGCGGAATGGTGGCATCGACCGCATCGACCGCGCCGCCGGGAAAGACGAACTTGTCCGGCATGAAGGCCGCCGATTTCCCGCGCTGTCCCATCAGCACATGGCGCCGGCCATCGATTTGGCGCTGCACCACGATGGTCGCGGCGTCGCGGATCGCGGTTTTGTCTGGTTGTGTCAGGCGCGTTCTCCGAAGCCGTGCATGCGTTTGGCCCATTGCAATGCGACCAGCGCACCCTTCAGCCGGGGCAGAAGATACAGCGAAACCGCGACCGCGCCAACCGCCAGACAGGTGCCCAGAACCAGCGGGTCGGGCCGATAGATGGTAAACGCCGTCAGCATCACCGGCGCCAGCAGGTGCCCCACGATCAGGATCGTGAAATAGGCCGGGCCGTCATCGGCACGGTGGTGATGCAGTTCCTCGTGGCAGACGGGGCAATTGTCCCGCACCTTGAGATAGCCTTGCAGCATCGGTCCGGCCCCGCATTTCGGACATTGCCGGCGCCATCCGCGCAGAATGGCCGGTCGAAGGGGCCGCTCGCTCTCGCTCATGTTTCAGGTTCCTGTTCCGCGCTCCTGTATCTTCCATAGCCCAATTCGAAACCCCTTGCATCGGGTCCCGGCAGGCTTGCGTCCCGATGTCACAGATTTTTCGACAAAGCCGCGACGGAAATCCGCCCGCCGCCCGTTTTTAGACCAGAACGCGACGAAAACCGCGTCGACACAACGGGCATGACAAAGGAGAGATGCCGATGAAACGAGCAATGATCACAACCGCCTTCACCGTTCTGGCACTGGGCACCGCTGGCGTGGCCCTGACCGGTCCGGTTCTGGCGCGGGGCGAACAGTTCGGCCAGCGCTTCATCGAAACGCTGGATGCCGACAAGGATGGTCAGGTCAGCCAGGAAGAGTTTCTGGCCCCGCGGCAGGAGCGGTTCACCAAGGCCGATGCCGATGGCGACGGCCAACTGAGCGCCGAGGAGATCCAGGCCGCGATCGCGTCCTTCCGCGAAGAGCGCGGACCGCGTGGCGATCGCCCGATGCGCAGCGGTGACGGTCCCCGTGGGCCCAATCCCGAACAGATGATCGAACGTCTGGACAGCGATGGCGATGGCCTGCTCAGCGCCGAGGAACTGGCCGCCGCGCCGCAGAACCAGACCATGTTCCAGCGGCTGGATGCCGATGGCGACGGGGCGATCTCGGAAGAGGAGTTCCAGGCCGCGCGCGACATGATGCGCAAGCGTGGCGGTGACCGGCATGCCGGTGGCGAACGTCATCCGCACTGGAAGAAGTACTGATTTTACGAAATGATCGGTTCCGGCGCCATCCTGGCGCCGGGCTGACAAAGGTTGCGTCATACGCTGCAGGAGGATCATGGCCCTGGACGCGCATGCCGAGGTTACTGACGATGCGTTGCTGTTGCTTTATGCCAATGGCGACGGATCCGCGGCACAGGTGCTGACCGCACGGCTGGCCCCGCGCGCGCTGAGCGTGGCGGTGCGCATGCTGCGCGATCGCGCCGAGGCCGAAGATGTGGTGCAAGAGGCCATGCTGCGGCTGTGGCGGGCCGCGCCGGAATGGCGCCAAGGCGAGGCTCAGGTGTCGACCTGGCTCTATCGTGTGGTGTCGAACCTGTGTATCGATCTGTTGCGCCGCCGGCGCGGGGTCGGGCTGGACGAGGTGGCAGAGCCCCCCGATGACCGCCCGGGCGTCGAGGCGCAGATGCAGACGCAGGCGCGCGCCGATGCGCTGCAACAGGCGCTGGCCACCTTGCTCGACCGGCAACGGCAGGCGGTGGTGCTGCGCCATATCGAAGGGTTGGGCAATCCGCAGATTGCCGAGGTGATGGAGATCAGTGTCGAAGCCGTCGAAAGCCTGACCGCGCGGGGCAAGCGCGCATTGGCCGCCGCGCTGTCGGCACGAAAGGAGGAATTGGGGATCGAAGATGTCTGACAAACATGATGACGACATTCTGAATGCGTATTTCGCCGAGATGCGTGCCGACGCCCCGGTTCCGTCGCAGGATTTGCTGGCGCGGATCGTGGCGGATGCAGAGCGCGAACAGCCGAAGGCGGCACCGAAGGCCGCCGCACCAGGCGGCGGGCGGGTGCTGTCCTGGTGGCGGGATCTGCCTGGCCGGATGGCACTGGCGGGCGGGCTGACCGCGGCCACGGTGGCGGGCGTCTGGATCGGGTACAGCCCGCCGGCGACGCTTGATCTGTTGAACGTTTCCTTTCTGGACGCCGATCAGCGGCTGACGGAACAAATGACGCTGGAGCTGGACTCCTATTACGCTTTCGAGGGCTAGACATGGGCATCGACGATATCAATCCGCCCAAATCCGGGCGCCGCTGGACCGGGATCGCGCTGATCCTGTCGCTGGCCGTGAACCTGCTGGTCGCGGGCGTCGTGATCGGCGCGATGCTGAGCGGCCGGCCCGGCCACCGTCCCGATGACGGCATGAGCAGCTATGGCCCCTTTACCCGCGCGCTGAGCGAGGCCGACCAGCGCGCCGTCCGCGAGGCGGTGCGCGAACGGGGCGATCCGCGCGCCCATCGCCGCGAGCTGCGGGCGGGGTTCGAGGCGTTCCTGACCGAGCTGCGCCGCAGCCCCTATGACCCCGCCGCCGCCGCCGCCGCGCTGGAACGGCAGCATCAGCAGATCAACGGTCAGATCCTGACCGTGCGGGGGGTGCTGCTGGACCGGTTGGAGACCATGACCGATGCCGAGCGCGCGGCCTTTGCCGACCGGCTGCAACAGGCGGTGCGCAAACGCAAGAAGCCCGGGCCGGATCGGTAAGGACCGGGCATTCTGCGGCCTGTATCGGGATCAGACCCCCAAGCGCGCGCTGATCCCGCGGGCGGGGCCGATGAGTATTTTTGCCAAGAAGAAGGGGGCGGGGTTGAATGCCCCCCTCAGGCCGCCGGGCGGCAGACCGTGACGGTGTTGCGCCCTTGCGCTTTGGCATCGAACAGGGCCTTGTCGGCCATGTCGAACACGTCTTCGGGCGCGTTGCGGATCCCGTCCGATGTGGCGATCCCGATGCTGACCGAGACCGAGATCGGCGCGCCCTCGGGCAGGGTGATCGGGGCCTGGCAGATTTCCCGGCGCAGCCGTTCGGCGGTTTTCCGGGCGCGGCCCAGATCGCATTCCGGCAGCACGACCATGAACTCCTCGCCCCCGATCCGGGCCAGCAGGTCCGACGGACGAAGCTGCGCACCCAGCAACGCCGCGACCTGTACCAGCACCGCGTCGCCTGCGGCGTGGCCATGGGTGTCGTTGACCTGTTTGAACCGGTCCAAGTCCAGGATCATCACGGCGAAGGTCTTTTGTGTTTCGGCGGTGCGCTCGGCGATCTGTGCCAGGTGCGGCATCGCATAGCGGCGGTTGTAGAGCCCGGTCAGCGGATCTGTCACCGCCAGTCGCAGCCCGTCCTTGACCGAGGCGCGCAGGCGGTCGGCCTGTTGTTTGCGGGTCAGCTGGGTTTCGATGCGGATGGCGGCCTCGTCAGGATCGAACGGGCCCGACAGCAGGTCGCTGGCGCCCAGATCCAGCGCCATCGCCGCGACATCGCGCGCGCCCGACGGGACCGAGATCACGATCGCGGCGTGACGGGTGGCCGGGCGGGCGCGCAGATCGCTTAGCAAGCGCAGCCCCGCGCCCTGGCGGTCCAGATCGGCGGCGACCACGAAGACATCGGGCACCGGCGCGTCGGGTTTCAGCGCCAGGGCCTGGGCCCGGTCGAGCGGCTGGAAATCGGCCGCGCCGTGCACTTGCAGCGCGGCGCACCAGTTTTGCGACTGTTCCGGCGTGCGGGCCACCAGCGCCACCCGCCCCCGGGGCGCGAAACCCTGCGGCGTTTCGGCAAAGCCCAACGCGCGGCGAGTGCTTTCGCGCAGCGCCAGTTCCTGTTCGGTTTCGCGCGCCCGCAACAGGCTGCGCACCCGCGCCAGCAGGATCACATCGTCCAGCGGTTTGCGCAGGACCTCTTCGGCGCCGGCCTGAAGGGCGCGCATCTTGTCGGTGCCACCCTGTGCGGCGGTCACGATGACGACGGGGATATCGGCGGTGCGCGGGTCGGCCTTCAGCGCGGTGCAGACCTCGGCCCCGTCCATGTCCGGCAGGAACAGGTCGAGCAGAATCAGATCGGGCTGCTCGTCGCGCGCGATCTGCAGCGCGGCCGTGCCACAATCGGCCTGAAGCGTGTCATAACAGCCCTCTGACAGCTTGACGCGCATCAGGATGCGATTGGTGGCCACGTCATCGACGATCAGGATGCGGCCGGGCATCGCAAACTCTCCCTTGTCAGTTGCGCCGGGTGTTTTTACGCTTAAATGAAATGACCAATAAGTGTTAACAAACTCTTTACCACAGAGCAGGAGCAGCCCCGATGCAGCGGGAATCCGCCGAAACCCTGGCCTTGCAGGTGGTCACCTGGCTGGCCGGCAATGACGACGTTCTGCCGATCTTTCTGGGCGCCAGCGGTGCCGGGGTCGAGGATCTGCGCACCCGGCTGGACGATCCGGCTTTCCTGTTGAGCGTGCTGGATTTTCTGTTGATGGACGAGGTCTGGATCATGGCGTTCTGTCAGGCGACGGACCAGCCGTTCGACGCGCCGCTGAAGGCCCGTCAGGCGCTGCCCGGCGGGGCCGAGATGCATTGGACCTGAAACGCGCGGATGCGTGAAACCGTTAACCTTGCCGCAAGGCGCAAAAACAAAGGCAGGGCCGCTGTGGGCATTGTTTCTGGCATACTTTTCGACAAGGATGGCACGCTGTTCGATTTCTCGATCAGCTGGTCGGCCTGGGCGCAGGATTTCCTGGGCGAGCTGGCCTGTGGCGAGCCCACCCGCGCGGCCGAGCTGGGGCGGGCGATCGGGTTTGACTGGGGCGCGGCGCAATTCGCCCCTGACAGCCCGGCGGTTGCCGGAACGCCCGATGATGTGGCGGCCTGCCTGACCGGTCATTTCCCCGACCGCGATCCGGCGGGGTTGATCGTACAGATGAACCAGGCCGCGGCGCGGGCGCCCATGGCCCCGGCGGTGCCGCTGGCGCCGCTGCTGGACGGGCTGCGCGCGCGGGGGCTGCAGCTGGGCGTGGCGACCAACGATGCCGAAGCCCCTGCGCGCGCGCATCTGGCAGAGGCGGGGATCCTGGATCGGTTCGCCTTTGTCGCCGGGTGCGATTCCGGGTTCGGGGCCAAGCCCGCGCCGGGCCAGATGCGGGCCTTTGCCGGGCACACCGCGCTGCCGCCCGATCAGGTGATCATGGTGGGCGACAGCCGGCACGACCTGTTGGCCGGGCGGGCTGCGGGCATGGGCACGGTTGCGGTTCTGACCGGGCTGGCCACCGCTGACGAGCTTGCGCCGCTGGCCGATGCGGTCCTGCCCGATATCGGCGGATTGCCGGACTATCTCGACCGTCTGGGCTGAACTCAGGGGGCGAATGCGACATCGCGCGTCGCTTTCATGGCGGCGTGGTTCGGAAACTGCGTGTCTGCTGGTCCCAGAAGGAGGGCCGCCGATGACCCAGCATCCGCCCCGGCGCCGCCGCGCGGGCGGCCGCAGCGCCGCCGAACGCCGCAGACCGCAAGGCACGGTATCGCAGATGCCGTGGCGCATTCCCCGCAACACCGATGCCCCGACCGAGCCGCTGTCGCCCGAGGGGGTGGCCGCGATCCATGATGGCGCGATGCGCATCCTGGAGGAGATCGGCATCGCCTTTCTGAACGACGAGGCGCTGTCGGTGCTGAAATCCGCGGGCTGCACCATCGACGGGCAGGTCGTGCGGATGGACCGGGATTTTGTCATGGAAATGGTCGGCAAGGCGCCTGACCGGTTCACGATCACCCCGCGCAATCCCGACCGGACGATTACACTGGGCGGGCGCGATATGGTCTTCGTCAATGTCTCGTCCCCGCCGAACTATTGGGACATGGAAACCGGCAAGGTGCCCGGCACGATGCAGCATTGCCGGAACCTGTTGAAGCTGACGCAGTATTTCAACTGCATCCATGTGGCGGGCGGCTATCCGGTCGAGCCGGTCGATATCCATGCCAGCGTGCGGCATCTGGATGTGCTGTTCGACAAGCTGACGCTGACCGACAAGGTCTGTCACGCCTATAGCCTGGGCCGCGAACGGGTCGAAGACGTGATGGAGATGGTGCGTATCGCGGGCGGGCTGAGCCACGCGGAATTCGAGGCCGCGCCGCGGATGTATACCAACATCAACTCGACCTCGCCGTTGAAACATGACCAGCCGATGCTGGACGGCTGGATGCGTTGCATTCGGCGTGGGCAGGCGGGGATTGTCACGCCGTTCACGCTGGCGGGGGCCATGGCGCCGGTCACCATGGCGGGCGCGGTGGCGCAATCGCTGGCCGAGGGGTTGAGCGCCATTGCGCTGGCGCAATATATCCGCCCCGGCGCGCCCTGTGTGCTGGGCACCTTCACTAGCAATGTCGATATGAAATCCGGCGCGCCCGCCTTTGGCACGCCCGAATACATGCGCGCCACGCAGATGACCGGCCAGATGGCGCGGTATTATGGCTTGCCGCTGCGCGCCAGCGGGTCCTGTGCTGCGAATGTCCCCGATGGTCAGGCGATGTGGGAAACCTCGAACGCGCTGTGGTCGGCGGTGCAGTCGGGCACCAACATCGTCTATCACGCGGCGGGCTGGCTCGAGGGCGGGCTGATCGCCAGCCCCGAGAAATTCGTGATGGATTGCGAGCTGCTGCAGCAGATCCAGCGGTATTTCGAGCCGCAGATCACCGCCACCACCCCCGATGACATCGCGGTCGACGCGATTGCGCAGGTCGGCACCGACGGTCACTTTTTCGGTATCCCGCACACCCAGGAACGCTATACGACCGCCTTCTATCAACCGTTCCTGAGCGATTGGCGCAATTACGAGGCCTGGGATCTGGAAGGGGGACTATGGACCGCCGAACGTGCGCACAGGCTGTTCAAGCAGATCGTCAACGAATTCGATGCCCCGCCGATGGATGCGGCCATCACCGAGGAATTGCGCGATTTCGTGGCCCGCCGCAAAGCCGAGGGCGGCGCCCCCACCGATTTCTGATCCGCGCGATTTCAGCATTTGTTAACAGTTGCCGCCTAGCGTGAGCCCATGCCGCGAAAAGGTGTGTGTGATGCATGGTTTGGTAAATCGGTCGATACAGTCGTTTGTGTCCGACACATATGGCGGCGGGCTTTGGGCCTCTGTCGCCTCGGAATGCGGTGTTTCGCTGGATGGGTTCGAGGCGATGTTGCACTATGACGACCAGGTGACCCACGACCTTCTGGATGCCATCGGCGCCCGCCTGGACAAGGGGCGCGACATGCTGCTGGAGGATCTGGGAACCTATCTGGTGTCGAACCACAACCTGGAGGCTCTGCGCCGCCTGCTGCGCTTTGGCGGGGTGACCTTTCTGGATTTCCTGCACTCGCTGGAAGAGCTGAACGGCCGTGCCTCGCTGGCGCTGCCGGATCTGGACATGCCCCAGCTGTCGCTGCTGGAAACCGGCCCGTCCACCTTTCGCCTGACCTGCCGCTGGGGCTTTCCCGGCGCGGGTGCGCTGATGTCGGGCATCCTGCGCGGCATGGCCGACGATTACGGCGCGCTCGTCCTGCTGGAAGGTGGGGTGCCGGATGCCGATGGCACCTGTGTGCTGAAAATCGAATTGCTGGACAGCCGCTTTTCCGAAGGGCGGCAGTTCGACCTGGCTGTTCCAACGGGGTAGGGCGATGACCGTTACGTTTTCCGCATCCTCTCTCGACCAGCTGATGCCGATGCATCTGCTTGTGGGGCCCGATTTCCGCATTCGCCGGGCGGGGCCCAGCATTCAGAAGATCTGTGGCGAAAGGGATCTGATCGGACAGCCCTTCACCCGGGTTTTCGATCTGCGTCGGCCGCGGTCGGTCGACGCGCTGTTTGCGGCCGAGCAGAAGGACGCAACCCGCCTGCATCTGGCGCTGCACCACGAACCCGATACGCCGCTGAAGGGGCAGGTCGTGCAGCTGCAGGGGGGGCGTATCCTGATCAACCTGTCCTTCGGGATCTCCGTGGTCGAGGCCGTGGCGCGGTTCGGCCTGACGATCGAAGATTTCGCGGTCACGGATCTGGCGATCGAGATGCTCTATCTGGTCGAGGCCAATGCCGCCGTCACCGCCGAGCTGCGGCAGATGAACCAGCGGCTGCAAGGCGCCAAGATCGCCGCCCAGGAACAGGCGTTCACCGACACCCTGACCGGGCTGAAGAACCGCCGCGCGATGGAACATGTGCTGGGCCGCCTGATCGGGTCGGGGCGCGAGTTTGCGCTGATGCACCTGGATCTGGATTATTTCAAACGGGTGAACGACACGCTTGGCCACGCGGCGGGCGATCATGTGCTGCAACGGGTGGCCGAGATCCTGGTGTCCTGTTCGCGCAAGACCGACACCATCGTGCGGTTTGGCGGCGACGAATTCGTGCTGGTCTTCGATGGTCTGACCGACACCAAACGGCTGGAGGCCCTGGCGCGGCGGCTGATCGGCAAACTGGAAGAGCCGATGACCTTTGCCGGCCGGTCCTGCCGGATCTCGGGCAGCATCGGCATCACGCTCAGCCGGTTCTACGAAACACCGCAGATCGACGCGATGCTGCACGACGCCGACATGGCGCTTTACGAATCCAAGAACCGCGGCCGGGCCTGCGTCAGCTGGGCGATGGGGCAGGGACAGGAAACATTGCAGCGCACCGGGTAAGGACGCGGCACGGGCTTGCCCCACGGGACCGGAACGCGCAGTCTGGTCGTGGCAAGGGGGCATGGGCAGATGAGCCGGTTATCCGATCTGAGCGTGGCGGAAATGGCCGAAAGGTCCGGCGTGGCGGTGTCGACCCTGCATTACTATGAACGCGCGGGGCTGATCGAAAGCTGGCGCAACGGGGCCAATCATCGCCGTTACGACCGCACGCAGCTGCGCCGGGTGGCCATCATTCGCGTGGCGCAGTCGGTGGGCCTGTCACTGGCCGAGATCCGCGGCGTGCTTGGGACGCTGCCGCGTGATCGTGCCGTTACCGCCGCGGATTGGTCCCGCGCCGCGCAGCCTTGGCAGGACCGGCTGGATCAGCAGATCGCGCTGCTGCAGAAACTGCGCGACCAGATGGGCCATTGCATCGGCTGCGGCTGTCTGAGCCTTGAGAACTGTCCGCTTTACAACCCCGATGACAGGCTGGGCCGCGACGGCGCGGGGCCGCGCCGTTGGCTGTCCGACACCAAGTGACGGAAATCCGCATGGCGCGCAGATTGGGGCTTGCGCCCGCGCGGGGAACCGTTCTAGAAACCACGCCGGTCGGGTGATTAGCTCAGTTGGTAGAGCGCTTCGTTTACACCGAAGATGTCGGGAGTTCGAGTCTCTCATCACCCACCAGACACCCCCACGGCATCACCCACACGCGCGTCAGGCGTCCTGCACGTCCTTATCCGCATGGACCGGCGGCGCGCTGCGATAGACCAGCGGCTGATCGCTATCGGCGTTCATGGCGGCCGTCATTTCCGTCAGCGCTGCATGGTGGGGCGAGCGGGTGCAGACCGGATCGGTCACGCCGGGATCGCCCGCCAGCGCCATCGCCTGACACCGGCAGCCGCCGAAATCGATCGTCTTGCGCTCGCAGCTCTGGCACGGTTCAGGCAGCCAGTCGGTCCCGCGATAGGCGTTGAAAGCCCCGCTTTCGTACCAGATTTCGGTCAGCGGCGTTTCGCGGACCGACGCGAAATCCAGATGCGGGATCGTCTGCGCCGCGTGACAGGGCAGGACCAGCCCCTCGGGCGTGACGTTCAGCCCGCTGCTGCCCCAGCCGCCCATGCAGCGTTTGGGGAATTCCGAATGGTAATCGGCGGGCACATAGTCGATCACCAGCCGGCCTGACAGCCGCTTGCGGGCATCGGCCACCATCTGGTTGGCCTCCATCGCCTGTTCGCGGGTCGGGATCAGCGCGGCGGTGTTCTTCAGCGCCCAGCCGTGGAACTGCACGGTCGCGACCTCGATCCGGCGGGCGCCCATCTCCTCGGCCATTTCCAGCGCGCGGGGCAGCTGGTGCTGGTTGCGCCGGTGCATCACGAAGTTCAGCGTCAGCGGAAAGCCCAGCTCCTTGATCCAGTCGGCCACCTGCATCTTGCGGTTATAGCCGCCCTTATAGCCGCCGATCTCGTCGGCCATGGCGGCGTCGGTGCCTTGCAGCGACAGCTGGATATGGTCCAGCCCGGCGGCTTCCAGCTCGTCCAGGCGCCGTTTGCTCAGCCCGATGCCCGAGGTGATCAGGTTGGTGTAAAGCCCCGCCTGCCGCGCGGCGGTGACCAGCTCGACGATATCGCGCCGCGCCACCGGTTCGCCGCCCGACAGGTGCAGTTGCAGCACGCCCAACGCGGCGGCTTGGGTGAAAACATCGGTCCATTCGGCGGTCGTCAACTCGGCATCTCGGGCCGAAAGCTCCACCGGGTTCGAGCAATAGGGGCAGGAAAGCGGGCAGCGATGCGTCAGCTCGGCCAGCATCGCGATCGGGGGGGCAACGCGGACGGTCATGATTTCAGATCCAGCACGCGGCGCGCCTGTAACGAGGTCAGGAATTCCGACGCATCGGCGGCGATCTGGTCGCGCGGCGCGGCATAGGCTTCGGCCAGGCCGGTCACGATCTGGCCGAAACTGCTGGTGCCATCGACACGGTCCAGGATCGCCTGGCCGGTATCGTCCAGCGGCAGCACCCGTTCGGGCGCCAGCAGCACCCACAGGTTCCGCACCGTGTCGCGATGCACGCGCACGCCACGCGGGATTTCGGGGATCACGTCCGCGTCGATCATGACGCGGCCTTCAGCGCCAGCCCCTCGTCCGGGCGCCAGGCACCGGGCGGGATGCGCGCGGGGTCGACATAGGCCGCCCAAAGCGCATCGAGCTGCGCCCAGAGCACATCGGTCTTGAAGGTCAGCGCCGCCACCGCCGCATCCTGCTTTTCCTGCGTGTCGGCCTGATCCAGCACCCATTTCAGGCCGAATGCCACGTCCTTCGGCGCCTCGGACAGACGGTTGCGGAAATAGGATAGCGCGGCATCGTTGGCAAAGTCATAGCTGCGCAGTAGACCTTCGATCCGGTTGGCGTGGATCTTGGGCGCGAACAGCTCGGTGAGCGAGGCCGCCACGGCCTCGAGCAGCGGCTTTTCCCGCACGAAACGGACATAGGCATCGACGGCGAACTTGGTCGCGGGCAGCACGCCCCTGGTCGACGCGACATAGTCGGTGTCCAGCCCCACCGCCTCGGCCAGGCGCAGCCAGCGGCGGATGCCGCCCTCGTTGGTGTCGGTGCCGTCGTGATCCTCGATCCGCGAGCGCCAGGCGCGGCGCAGGTCGGGATCCTCGACCCGGCTCATGAAGGCGGCGTCCTTCATCGGGATCGAATGCTGATAGTAATAGCGGTTGATGACCCAGGCGCGCACCTCGTCGATGGTGCAATGGCCGCCATGCAGGCGGTCGTGGAACGGGTGCAGATCGTGATAGCGCTCGGCGCCGACCTGACGCAGGCGGGCTTCGAAGGTTTCGCGGCTGTCGGTCATAATGCGATCTCCATCTGGTCCTGGCCGATTGTCCAGCCGGTCGCCTCGGCGTTGGCCCGTTCGGTGGATGCGGGGTCCAGAACCGGGTTGGAATTGTTCATGTGGACATAGATCTTGCGCCCCACATCGATCCCGGCAAAGGCCGCGAGCGAGCCGTCATCGCCGCTCATCGACATGTGGCCCATGCGCTTGCCGGTCTTCTGGCCTAGGCCGCAGCGCTGCATTTCGTCATCCGACCAAAGCGTGCCATCGAAGAACAGCAGATCGGCACCGCTGATCCGGGCGCGCAGGTCGTCGTTCAGACAGGCGCAGCCGGGGATATAAAGCACCCGCTTGCCATCCGCGCGCAGTTCCACGCCGACGGTCTGATCGCCCATCAGGTCGGTCTCGACCGTCTCGCCCTCCATGTAAAGCGGGACCTTGCCGGGCACCGGGAACAGCTCTGCCGTCAGACCGGGCACCAGATCGAACGGGGTGTTCAGCGCGATGGTTTCGCGGTCCACCACGGCGGGGTTCAGCGCGTCCAGCATCGGGTTGGCGGCCAGCACGTCGTGAATGCCCGCGGTCGCGAACAGGGTGAAGGGCTGCACCTCGCGCAGGGTCAGTAGCCCCGCGACATGGTCGATATCGCCATTGGTCACAAGCACCGCCCCAAGCGGCATGTCCCGCAGCCCGGTCGGGTGCAGGGGCGTGGCCGCGGCCAGTTGATGCCGGATATCGGGCGAGGCGTTCAGCACCGCCCAATCCCGCCCATTGGCGGTCACGGCCAGCGACGATTGCGTTTGCGCCGGGATCTGACCCGCGCGCGCCTTATTGCAATTGTCGCAGCCGCAATTCCATTGGGGCAGCCCGCCACCGGCGGCCGCCCCCAGGATGAGAGCACGGAAACTCATCCAGCTCTCCGTTCATGTCGCTTAAAACAGAACGCCGTGATCGTCGGCGTCGGGTCCGTACATGTTGATTTCCATGCCGCACTCGATCTCGCGGATCGTCGGTTTGCTCCAGGCCATGTGCTCCTCCTTTATGGCGTTGGTCCATGTTGTCCCCCGGCGCTCCGGTCCGGAGCGTGGGTGTCCGAAAAGCTTACAGGCAAGGGGGCCATTCGAATAACCGAGACTTTAGTCGAGTGGTGCCGGCCACGCCAATCTGTCGGGGCGCGATTCTGCGCGCCCCGGTGCGGATGTCACCCCGCGCCCCCGGTCAGATAGCGTTGCAGGGCCTGCGCGCTGCCATCGGACCAGATCAGCCGCAGCCAGGCGCAGAATTCGTCCGCAACCGCGCTGTTTCGGCCCAGATCGCCATAGATATGTTCCTGTGCCAGCCAGGCCTCGGGCGTGGTGCGGGCGGTCTGGGCGACGCCGGTCAGGGCGTCCCAGTTGGGATCGTTGGGGGGGATGGCGGTGCCATCCTCGCGCGTGCCAGCGCACATCCGCGCCCAAAGCGCCTCGGCCAGGCACAGCCCGCTGATCGGGCCGCCCGCGTCCAGCGCGTCGTGCAGGATGGGAATCACGAAGCCGGGGTGCCGGGACGACCCGTCAAAGGCCACACGGCGGGTGGTGTCGTGAATGCGCGGATTGGCAAAGCGGCGTTCGATCAGTTGCAGATAATCCAGCGGCATGATGCCCGGCACCGGATCGACATAGGGCACGATTTCGTCCCGCTGGACCTTCTGGAAGAACGCGCGAATGGCGGGGTCCTGCATGCAGCCGGCGATCGTGCCGATGGACAGCAACTCTCCGGCATTGGCCAGCAATTGGTGACCGGCATTCAGCACCCGGATCTTCATGGTCTCGTAATCATGCACCTTGTCGGTGAAGATCGCGCCAACCTGATCCCAGTCGGGGCGCCCGGCGCAAAACGCATCCTCGATCACCCACTGGCGATAGGTCTCGTGCGTGACCGGTGCCGCGTCGTCGATGCCAAAGCTCTGGGCCAGCGCGATCTCGCCCGGGCCGGTGGCGGGGACGATGCAATCGACCATGGAATTGGGAAAGGCGCCCTGGTGGTCGATCCAGTCGGCCAGCGCCGGATCGCTGAGCCGGGCCAGCGACACGACCGCCTGGCGGGTGATATCACCATTGCCGCGCAGGTTGTCGCAGCTTTGTACCGTAAAGGGGCCGCGCCCGGCCGCGCGCCGGGTCCGTAATGCGGCGACGATTGCCCCGAAAACCGTGACGGGGGCGTCGGGATGTGCGGCGTCATGGCGGATCTCGGGGTGGGTCACATCCAGCCCCCCGGTGGCGGGATCGGTGAAATAGCCGCCTTCGGTGATGGTCAGCGATACGATCCGCGTGGCGGGATCGGCCATGGTGCGGATCAGCGGCGCGTTGCCGTCCTCGATCGGCAGATAGTCGATCATCGAACCGATCACCTCGGCCGCGCTGTCGGTCGGGGCCAGCTCGATCAGTGTGGTCAGGCAATCCTGCGTCAGCAGCTTGTCGCGCATCGCGGCGTCATAGGACCGCACGCCCGCGCCGATGATCGCCCAGTCCTGCGCCGCGCCCGCCTGCATCAGCCGGTGCAGATACCAGGCCTGATGTGCGCGGTGAAAATTGCCCAGCCCGATATGCACGATGCCATGGGTCAGCCGCGCCCGGTCATAGCCGGGCCGCGCGACCCCTTCGGGCAGGGTGGCCAATGTGTCGTTCGAGAGTTTCACAGTCATGCGATTCTGCACCATGTCATTCATCAGCTCATCCATTGGCCGCCATCGACGTTATAGGTCTGGGCGACGATGTATTCGGCCTCGTCACTGGCCAGGAAAACGGCCATCCCGGTCAGATCCTCGGCCCGCCCCATGCGGCCATGCGGAACCGATGCGGCGACCTCTTTCTTCTTCTGTCCGGGCGGTTTGCCCTCGTACCGGGCGAACAGCGCATCGACCCCGTCCCAATGCGCGCCGTCGACCACACCGGGCGAGATCGCGTTCACATTGATCCCGTGCTGGATCAGGTTCAGCCCGGCCGATTGCGTCAGGCTGATAATGGCGGCCTTGGTCGCGCAATAGACGGCGACCAGCGGCTCGCCCCGGCGTCCGGCCTGGCTGGCCATGTTGATGATCCGCCCGCGTACGCCCGCATCGATCATGTGCCGCGCCACCGCCTGCAGCGTGAACAGCGTGCCCGCGACATTGACCGCAAAGACGCGGTCGTAATCGGCGCGGTCGATATCGGCGATGGGGGCGGCGGTGAACAGCGCGGCGTTGTTGATCAGGATATCGATCTGGCCAAAGGCATAGATCGTGTCGGCCACCGCCCGGTCGATGCTGTCCTGTGATGTGACATCAAGCTCCAGCGCGATGGCGGCATCGCCCAGTTCGGTGGCGGCGGCGCGCGCGCCATCGCCGTCGATATCGGCAATCGCCACCCGCGCGCCTTCGCGGATATAGGCGTCGGCAAAGGCGCGCCCGATCCCCCGGGCGCCGCCGGTGATCAGCGCCGTTTTTCCCGCCAGCCGCGTCATGCCATCCGCAGCCCGTTTGCGTCGAACCTGTGCATCAGTTCGGCGCGGGGGGACATGTGGATCGCGTCGCCGTAATGCAGCTGCACCTCGCCGGGGGCGCGCACGGTGATGGTTTCGGCCAGCCCGGTGTCGTGCACATGCAGGAACGTGTCCGAGCCCAGATGCTCGGCCACCCCGACCTTGCCCGACCAGGGGCCCGACGCATCGGTCACGTCGATATGTTCGGGGCGAATGCCAATGGTGTGGGCGCCGTATTTGGCGGCCTCGGGCCCTTCGATGAAGTTCATCTTGGGCGAGCCGATGAAGCCCGCGACAAACAGGTTGTCGGGGCGGTTATACAGATCCAGCGGGCTGCCCACCTGCTCGATCACGCCCGCGCGCAGCACCACGATCTTGTCGGCCATGGTCATCGCCTCGACCTGGTCATGGGTGACATAGATCATCGTGGTGGCCAGACGCTCGTGCAGTTCGCTGATCTCCAGCCGCATGCCCACGCGCAGCGCCGCATCCAGGTTCGACAGCGGTTCGTCGAACAGAAACGCCGCCGGTTCGCGCACGATGGCGCGTCCGATGGCCACGCGCTGGCGCTGGCCGCCCGAAAGCTGGCCCGGACGGCGGTCCAGGTAATCGGTCAGGTTCAGCGCCTTGGCTGCGGCGTCGATGCGGCGGTTCTGTTCGGCCTGGTCGATGCCCGCCATCTTCATCGGAAAGGCGATGTTCTTGCGCACCGACATATGCGGATAAAGCGCATAGGACTGGAACACCATCGCCAGCCCGCGCTTGGCGGGGGGTGTTTGCGTGGCGTCCGCCCCGTCGATCGAGATCATGCCCGATGACACATCCTCGAGCCCCGCAATAAGACGCAGCAGGGTGGATTTGCCACAGCCCGACGGGCCCACGAACACGCAGAATTCACCATCCTCGATCGTCAGGTCCAGCGGCGGGATGACCTCGACACTGCCGAAGCTCTTGGTCACCTGGTTCAGTTGAATTTGTCCCATTGATCAATTCCCTTATTTGACGGCGCCGAAGGTCAGGCCGCTGACAAGTTGTTTCTGGCTGAACCAGCCAAGGATGAGGATCGGTGCGATGGCCATGGTCGATGCGGCGCTGAGCTTGGCATAGAACAGGCCCTCGGGGCTGGAATAGCTGGCAATGAAAGCCGTCAGCGGGGCCGCCTTGGCCGCCGTCAGGTTCAGGGTCCAGAACGCCTCGTTCCAGGCCAGGATCACGTTCAGCAGGATGGTCGACGCGATGCCCGGCACCGCCATTGGCGTCAGGATATGGATGACCTCTTCCTTCAGGGATGCGCCATCCATACGCGCGGCTTCCAGGATCTCGCCCGGGATCTCCTTGAAATAGGTGTAAAGCATCCAGACGATGATCGGCAGGTTGATCAGCATCAGCACGATCACCAGCCCGAACTTGGTGTCCAGCAGGCCCATCTTGATGAACAGCAGATAGATCGGATACAGCACGCCGACGGCGGGCAGCATCTTGGTCGACAGCATCCACATCAGGATGTCCTTGGTCCGTTTCGACGGCACAAAGGCCATCGACCAGGCGGCGGGAACGGCGATGATGATCCCCAAAAGGGTCGAGCCGCCCGCGATGATGATCGAGTTCCACAGGAACCGGCCGTAATTCGACCGCTCCATCACCACGCCATAGTTTTCCAGCGTCCAGTCAAAGGCCAGGAAGACCGGCGGATCGGCGATGGCCGTGGCCTCGGTCTTGAAGCTGGTCAGGATCGTCCACAGGATCGGAAAGAAGATCAGCAGGCCCACGGCCCATGCGGCGGCGGTGTTGATCGCTTTACGTTGGGGGGTAACTGCGCGTGCCATGATGTCCTCCTCACGCGTCCAGGTTCTTGCCCACGATGCGCATCAGGAAGATCGCAACGATATTGGCAAGGATGATGGCATAGACGCCGCCGGCGGATCCCAGGCCCACATTCTGGCTTTCCAGCACCCGCTGGAAGATCAGATAGCTGAGCGTCTTGGTGCCAAAGGCGCCGCCCGTGGTGACGAAAATTTCTGCGAAGATCGACAGCAGGAAAATCGTCTGGATCAGGATCACAACCGTGATGGCGCGGCCCAGATGCGGCAGGGTGATATAGCCAAAGCGCTTATAGGCCGGGGCGCCGTCCATCTCGGCGGCTTCCAGCTGTTCGCCGTCCAGCGACTGGATCGCGGTCAGCAGGATCAGCGTGGCGAAGGGCAGCCATTGCCAGCTGACGATCAGGATGATCGACGGCAGCGATGCCTGGCTTAGCCATTCCACCGGCGCGGCGCCGAAGAATTTCCACAGATGCGCCAGCAGGCCATAATTGGGATCCATGAACATGTTCTTCCACACCAGCGCCGAAACGGTGGGCATGACGAAGAAGGGCGCGATGACCAGGATACGCACGACCCCCTGGCCCCACATCGGCTGGTTCAGCAGGATCGCCAGCAGCACGCCCAGAACCACGGTGATGACCAGTACGCCGCCGACGATCAGCAGGGTGGTCTGGATCGACGGCCAGAACGCGCTGGACGTGACGAAACGGGTATAGTTTTCGAAACCGACCCAGCCCAGGTCGCCGCCGCGCAAGGGCAGGTATCTTTTGAAGCTGAAATAGAGCGTCATGGTCAGCGGGACGAGCATCCAGCCCAGAAGCAGGACCACCGCAGGGGCCATCATGAGCCGCGCCGCTGATCGGGAATGTTGGGTTGCCATAAGACACACCTCCTCTGTTCACGGCACAGGGCCGTCGCAGATCAAAGATAACATAGACAGGTGGTGCAAAGACCGGGGGCAGCGCGGTCGCCGCCCCCGGGTGAGTGGTGAAGCCTAGCGGTAGCCCGCGGCCTCCATCGCGTCGTTGGTCAGCGCCTGGGCTTTTTCCAGCGCCTCTTCGACGGTTTGCTGCCCGGCATAGGCGGCCGAGAATTCCTGGCTCACTTCGGTGGCGATGCCCGCGAATTCCGGGATCGCCGCGAACTGCACGCCAACATAGGGCGAGGGTTCGACGGTCGAGTTGTTCGGATCAGCCGACAGGATCGAATCCAGCGTCATCTGGGCGAAGGGCACTTCCTGATAGTTCGGGTTCTCGTACAGCGAGATCCGCGCGCCCGGGGGCACGTTGGCCCAGCCCTCTTTCGCGGCGACCAGCTCGATATAGTCCTTGGACGTGGCCCATTCGATGAATTGCAGCGCCGCATCCTGTTTCTGGGTGCCCGCCGGAATGGCCAGGGCCCAGGCCCACAGCCAGTTCGCCCGCTTGCCCAGACCGTTGTCGGGTGCCAGAGCGAAGCCCACGCTGTCGGCCACGGTCGAGTCGTTGGGGTTGGTCACGAAGGACGCCGCAACGGTGGCGTCGATCCACATGCCGCATTTGCCCTGCTGGAACAGCGACAGGTTTTCGTTGAACCCGTTGGTGGCGTAACCCGCCGGGCCGGAGGCGTCCATCATGCCCTTGTAGAAGTTCAGGGTGTTGGCCCAGGCTTCGGTGTCGAACTGGGCGTTCCAGTCCATGTCGAACCAGCGCGCGCCGAACGAGTTCGACATCGCGGTGATCAGCGCGCCGCCTTCGCCCCAGCCGGCCTTGCCGCGCAGGCAGATGCCGTTGATTTCGTTCTCGCGGTCGGTCATCGCCGCCGCGGCGTCGCGGATGAATTCCCAGCTGGGCGCGTCGGGCATTTCCAGACCGGCCTTTTCCATCAGGTCGGTGCGGTACATGATCATCGAGCTTTCGCCATAGAAGGGCGCGGCATAAAGCGTGCCATCATGGCTCAGACCGCCAGCCATCGCGGGCAGGATATCGGCGACGTCATAGTCTTCGGACAGGTTGTCCAGCGGGACCAGCCAGCCATTGGCACCCCAGATCGGCGTTTCGTACATGCCGATGGTCATGATGTCGAAGGCGCCGCCCTTGGTCGAGATGTCGGTTGTCACGCGCTGGCGCAGGACGTTCTCTTCCAGTGTGACCCATTCGACCTCGTGCCCGGTCTTGGCGGTGAAATCGTCGGTCAGCCCCTGCATGCGGATCATATCGCCATTGTTCACCGTTGCGATGGTGAGCGTTTCGGCGAATGTGGCGCTGGTGGTCAGGACCGTAAGTGCGGTCGCCGCACGAAGTGCGTTCTTCAGAGACATCCGTTTCCTCCCTTAATTGGATGCTGTCTGAAAAGACTAACGCCAAAACTCGAGTCGCGTCAAATTATAATTTACGCGCGTAAATTTAAAGGTAAATTACGTTTTTAAACAGTATATTAAGCAGATCCCCTCATGATCAGCTTGCCGTCAAACAGGGTCTCGATCCGCGACTCCGCGCGGGTTTCGGACTCGATCAGATGCATCAGGGTCTCGGCGCTTTTCTTGGCAATGGCGGTGTAATCCTGTGACACGGTGGTCAGGGTCGGACAGGTATAGCGGGCAAAGGGGTGGTCGTCATGCCCCGCCACCCGCAGCGCACAGCCATCGCCCAGCCCCACGCGCAGACCCAGCTGATAGGCCGCCGACAGAAAGCCGATGGCCAGGCGGTCGTTGCTGCACAGCACGGTGTTGGATTGCAGGGTGTGGTCCGACAGCACCCGCGTGCCTTCGCGAAATCCGATTTCCTCGAAATCCCAGCCCTCGCCATCGACCTGGATCAGGTGCGGTGCGAATCCCAGCGCGGTCATCGTGTCGCAATAGGTCTTGCGCCGGCGGATCGCGTTCGGGTTGGTGGGGGTCTTCATCTCGAAGAAGACCGGCGGTTCGCCCGTGCGGACCAGATAGTCGCAGATCATCGCCGTGGCCTGCACGTTGTTGTGGCCCACGAACGCCTCGCCCAGATCGTCCAGATGGCTGTCGAACAGAACCGTCGGCACGTCGTCGCAGAACGCGGCGATCGCCTGTTTGTCCGACGCCCGCCCCAGCGGTGCCATCAGCACGCCCGCGGGCTTGATCGTGCGCAGGTTTTCCAGATTGCCGATTTCCTGCGCGGGATTGCCGTGCGACCCCAGCAGGACGGGGCGGAACCCGGCCTCGATCACGAAATTCTCGATCTTGCGGGCAATCGCGGCAAAGAACGGGTCGGCCAGATAGGGGACGATGATGCCGATATTCTTGGTCAGCCGCCGGTTCTGGTTCATCGCATAGATGTTGGGGCGGTAATCGAATTCCGACAGGGCACGTTCGATCCGGGTGCGGGTGGATTTTCGGACGCTGTCGGGGTCGTTGAAATATTTCGAGATCGTGGGCCGCGAAATCCCGCTGACCGAGGCGAACTCGTCCATATTCTTGATTTTCGGTTCTCTCATAGAGCCGTCGGATCCCCGGTTCTGGGCAAGGCCATGCGCCAACGTGGCGGAATGGCTCCAACTTCCCACACAAATTTACGCGCGTCAATTTTTCGCGGGAAATGCCGTGACAGCACCCTGTGGGGCGTCGGTCGGAAACGGGTCAGGCGAAAGGGGGTGGCTGGGAAGGCAGGACTCGAACCTGCAACCTACGGTACCAAAAACCGGTGCTCTACCAATTGAGCTACTTCCCAACAGTGGGCGGTAGTTACGACCAACCGCCCGGTACTTCAAGCCCCAAATGACGAAAAAATGCGCCGCTCAGATTGTTTGGTCATAGTCACCGACCGAAGGCTCGGTCCGGATGACATCGTCGATCTCCTTGAAGATCGCGCGCAGCTCATCCTCGCTCTCCGAGCTTTCGCAAACCACAACCAGATTCGGCGTGTTGGACGAGGCGCGCACCAGCCCCCAGGACCCGTTTTCCAGGATCACCCGGGCGCCGTTCACGGTCACGACGGTGTCGATCTTCTTGCCGGCGAATGTATCGCCTGCCTCGTGCTTGGCGACCAGCTTGTCGACCAGCCGTTGCAGGACATCGTATTTTTCGGTGTCCGCGCAATAGGGCGACATGGTGGGGGTGGAGTATGTCTTGGGCAGCGCCTTGCGCAGATCCGACATCGACATGTCGGGGTTGCGGTCCATCAGCTTGCAGATCTCGACCGCCACACGCATCCCGCAATCATAGCCGCGGCCCACAGGCTCGGCCAGGAAGTAGTGGCCGGATTTTTCGAATCCTGCCAGCGCGCCCAGCTCCTTGACCCGGCGTTTCATGTGGCTGTGCCCGGTTTTCCAGTAATCGGCCTTCACCCCGTTCTTGTGCAGTTCGGGGTCGGACGCAAACAGGCCGGTGGATTTCACATCCGCCACGAAGGTCGAGCCGGGATAGATCTTGGACAGGTCGCGCGCCATGATGACGCCCACCTTGTCGGCAAAGATCTCTTCGCCCTCGTCATCCACAACGCCACAACGGTCGCCATCGCCGTCGAAACCCAGCGCCAGATCGGCGCCGCTGGCCTTCAGCGTGTCGGCCATGTCATGCAGCATGTGCATGTCTTCGGGGTTCGGGTTGTAGTTGGGGAAGGTATAGTCGAGCTCGTTATGGCTCGGCACGACCTCGACCCCGATTCGCTCCAGGATCTCGGGCGCAAAGGCCGATGCGGTGCCGTTGCCGGTGGCGCAGACCACTTTCAGCTTGCGGCTCATCTTGAAGTCGCCGACCAGGTCCTGGATATAGGCTTCTTTCACGCCATCGACGAACTCGTAACCGCCGCCATCGCGCAGCTCCCACGCGCCGTTCAGCACGATATCGCGCAGCTCGCCCATCTCGTCCGGCCCATGGGTCAGCGGGCGGTCAAAGCCCATCTTGACCCCGGTCCAACCGTTGGGATTGTGGCTGGCGGTGACCATGGCCACGGCGGGCACGTCCAGGTGGAACTGGCTGAAATAGGCCATGGGCGACAGCGCCGGGCCGATATCCTTGACCTGAATGCCCGCGCGCATCAGCCCCAGGATCAGCGCGTTCTTGATCGACAGCGAATAGTCGCGATAGTCGTTGCCGACCGCGATCACCGGATCGATCCCGCGCTTGTACATCTGTGTGCCCAGGCCCAGACCCAGCGCGGTGATGCCCGGCAGGTTGATCGCATCGGGATATTTCCAGCGCGCGTCGTATTCGCGGAACCCCGTGGGGGTGATCATCGGGTCGCGCAGGAATTCCCAGGTGTTCTGGGCCACGTCGGATTTGGGCTTGGTCACTGTCAATCTCACTCTTGTCTTTACGTCAAAGTCTTATCGGGCGGGCTTTGGCCAGCCGGTCGAATGCCATCAAAGTATCAATCAGCTCTGCCATGTCGTCCAACCGGATCATATTCGGCCCGTCGGACGGAGCGGTATCAGGGTTTTCATGCGTTTCTATGAACACTGCCGCAATGCCCAAGGAAACGGCAGCGCGGGCCATGACCGGCGCGAATTCACGCTGCCCGCCGGTCGAGCCGCCCTGGCCGCCGGGCTGTTGCACGGAATGGGTGGCGTCCATCACGACCGGATAGCCGGTCTGGGCCATCCGGGGCAGGGCGCGCAGGTCGGCCACAAGGGTGTTGTACCCGAACGAGGTGCCGCGTTCGGTCAGCAGGATGCGCGTATTGCCGGTGGATTCGACCTTGGCCACGACATTGTCCATGTCCCACGGCGCCAGGAACTGACCCTTCTTGATGTTCACCACCGCGCCGGTTTCGCCCGCGGCCAGCAACAGGTCGGTCTGGCGGCACAGGAAGGCGGGGATTTGCAGGATGTCGACCGCATCGGCGGCGGTGGCGCATTGTTCGGGGCTGTGCACGTCGGTCAGCACCGGCACGTCCAGCGCCGCGCGCAGGTCCGACAGCACCTTGAGCCCCGTATCGATCCCCAGACCGCGCTTGCCGCTCAGCGAGGTGCGGTTGGCCTTGTCATAGGATGCCTTGAACACATATTGCGCGCCCGCCGCTGCGCAGACCTCTTTCATCCGGCCCGCGATCATCTGGGCGTGATCGGCGCTTTCCAACTGGCACGGCCCCGCAATCACCGTCAGGGGGCGGTCGTTCCCGACGGTCAGACCGCCGATTTCCACGTCTTTCATCAGGGTTATACCTGTTCCTTCAGAATGGTCGCCGTCATCGACAACATCAGGTAGATACCACCGAAGATCAGCAACGCAAGCAAGGTGTTTTCGAAGGCCCGGGGATAGGTGGCCTCGTCCGGGGCGACGGGCGCCACGCCCAGCGTCAGGTAGCGGACCTGGCGGTTGGCCTCGATCCGCGCCGATTCAAGCTGTTGCAGGGATTGTTGCAGCAGCGCCTGACGCGTCTGAAGGTCGGCCTCGGCGATGCGCAATTCCCCGCTGACCGAGGCGAGCGAGGCGGATTCGCCCGTCGTTTCCGTCAGCGACGCGCGCAGTTCGGCCACCAGCGTTTCCATGCGTGCGATGTCGCCCTGCACCCCCTGAACCCGCGCGCGGTTGGGCCGGGGGTTGTCCAGCAGTTGCTGCAGTTCCAGTCGCTTTTCCGCGATCTGGGTCTCGAACCCGGTGATCTGGCTCATCACCGCGCTGGTTTCCGATGCCGGGTCCAGAACGCCCAGCCGTTCCTGCAGGAACAGCACGCGTTCCTGCGCCTGGCGCATGTTTTCCTCGGCCTCCAGATAGCTTTCGCGCGCGCCGCTCATCTGATCCTCGCGCAGGCGCTGCGTCTGGCTGTCGACCCGTTCCTCGGCATAGGAGATCAGCGCCTGCGAAAACGCCGCGCTGGTGGCGGGATCGGGGGCGATGACCTCCATCTTCAGAATGCCCTCGGTCGGGTCATAGCCGATCTTCACGTTGCGCTTGTAAAGCTTATAGGCGGCCTCGTCCGTGGCATCGGCGGCCAGCCGCTGGATGGCGTCGATGTCTTCGGATGCGAAATGCGATTTGAAATCCAGATCCGCGTCCAGCCGCTGCAACGCCTCGCGCGATTGCAGATAGCCTTGTACCTGCGTCGAATCCTGCTGCACGGCCAGGCCGGTGCCGGAAAACAGGCTGCCCAGCCCGCCGCCACCGACGCTGTCGGCCTGCTGGATCACGAATTCCGATTTCGTGGCATACATCGGCGTGGCGATGTTGAAATAGTAATAGCCCGCCGCGATGGTCGGCAGCAGCACGAAAACGATCAGCCGCACCACCAGCAGCGCCAGACGGCGGCGGCGGCGGCGGATGATGTCCCTCTGGATGCGGCTGACCTCGTTGATGCGCGCTTCCTGCGGGGGCAGGGCGGGGGCCGGCGCGGGTGCGGGGCCGGGCGTCGTCTGGGGCAGTTGCACCTGATCGCGGGCCGCGCGGGCGTTTTCCGGCACGACCTCGAGCACGTTTTTCATCTTGAACGGGTCGATCCCGCGTTGGCGCAGTTGCCGGACCGCGTCGAAATCCGACGCCGGTGTCAGTCCGTGTTTCTGCGCCACACGCCGGGCCAGCCGCAGCTGCCGTCCGGTCAGGTTCTCGGCCCGGATCGCGGCCAGCGCTTCCTCGGCGCTCATGGCCGGGGTTTCGGGCGGCGCGGGGGCGGCGTCCGCACCTGCATCGGGCTGTTCGGCCCCGGTGCCGGGCTCGCCCGGGCGCGGATTGCGGCGGATCCGGAACTTCTTAGCTTTGGGTTTCGTAGTCATAAAGCCGCTTGGCCTCTTCCAACGTGTCGAACATGTACATCTGGCCGTCCTTCAGAACGGCCGCCGAGCGGCAGTATTTTTCCAGCGTCGCGGGCTGGTGCGACACGATCACGACGGTCGTGCGTTCCAGACGCTCGCGCAGGACCGCGCCGGCCTTGCGGTTGAATTCGACATCGGTGGTCGACGGCATGCCTTCGTCGATCAGGTACATGTCGAAATCCAGCGCCAGCATCAGCGAGAAACAGAACCGCGCCCGCATGCCCGCGCTGTAGGTGCCCAGCGGCATGTCGAAATATTCCTCGAGCCCGCAAAGCCAGCGCGAGAAAGCCTCGACATAGTCCGGGTCCAGCCCGTAAAGCTCGGCGATATAGCGGGCGTTTTCGGTGCCGGTGTGGCGGCTGACGACCCCACCCATGAAGCCCAGCGGGAACGAGATGCGGCAGCCGCGATGGATCTGCCCCTCATCCGGTTTTTCCAGCCCCGCCATCATGTTGATGATCGTGGTCTTGCCGGTGCCGTTGGGGGCCAGGATGCCCAGGGAATTGCCCAGCTCGACGCGAAACGAGGCGCGGTCAAGGATCACCTTGCGCTGCTTGCCCGTCCAGAAGGACTTGCTGACCTCATCAAATTCCAACATCCGCGCGATCCGGTGCTGCCCTGGCAAAGACGCGCGCAGGATGCGCGCGCCCGGGGTTGGACAACGGAAATCCGCCGCCTGCCGTCATTATGTGAGGGGTTTCCCCTAATTTACAATGAATAACGCCGCCGCGCCGTGGTCCGGCGCGGCGTGGCGCCTAGATGTCCTGCTTCTGTACGCGGGTCACCTTGCCGGCGACGATCGAGATGATCGCCGCGGCAAAGCTGAAGAGCGCACCCATCTTGGCCGCGTCCTGCACCCGCACATCGCCCAGCATGGTCGTGCTGTCGAACGCAACGGCCGCGATGAAGAGCGATACGGTAAAGCCGATGGCGGCCACACAGCCGATCACGAACAGATCGATGGTGCGCATCCCCGCGGGCAGGCCCAGCCGCATCGGGCTGGCCGCCAGCCAGCCGAACAGCAGCACGCCGAAGGGTTTGCCGATCAGCAGCCCCGCCAGCACCAGCCATGTGGGTGACCCGATGGACGAAAACTCGACCCCCGCGTTCAGCAGCCCGAAGAAGAACAGGATGATCTCGACCGGGTGTTTCAGGATGTGTTCGATGTGGTTCAGCAGGTCGGTCAGGTACTGCTCGGCCTCCGAGAAGATACCGAAGGCGCGGTCGGCATGCGGGATCGTCGGAACGATCGGCAGCAGACCCAGCGCCGGGTGCAGGCCCGATTCCTGGAACCCGTACCAGCTGAGCGCACCGGCGACCAGATAGGGCCAGAAGCCCAGCTTCTGGCGGACCCAGGTCGATTTGGTGCGCAGCTGGTCGCCACGATCCATGCGCCGGGGCAGGAAGTTGAACAGCAGGTAAACCGCAATCGCCGCGCCCAGCGACAACAGCAGCCATTGCGGCGCCAGATCGCCCGACGGATAGAAGATCGCCAGGATGATCAGCCCTGCCGCGTCGTCGGCAATCGCCAGCAGCAGCAGGAACCGCACCGCCGGGTGGCCCGCGCCAAAGACCAGCCGCCCTACCAGATAGGAAAACGCGATATCGGTTGCCGTCGGGATCGCCCAGCCGCGGCTGACCGCGTCATAGGTTTCCGACCCCAGCAGCATCGCCAGACCCAGATAGACCGCGATGGGACCGGCCATGCCGCCAAAGGTCGCAAACAGCGGCGTCGCGGCCTTTTTCCCGCGCAGCGAGCCGTTTTTCAGGATGATCGCTTCCCACACCTCTTTCGCGGCAATCGCGAAGAAGAATGCCATCAGCACGTCATTGACAAGGTAATGCGTCGTCAGAACCCGGGTAACATCGCCGATTTCGGTGATGTGGAAATCTTCGCCGTATTTCTTGACCCACTTGGTCGCGTCGGTGCCCACCAGGTCGTTGAACCACAGCGGATATTCCACGATGTGATGATAGGAATACGCATCGATATTCGCCCAGATCAGCGCGATGATCGCCCCTGCGATCAACAGCAGCGAATAGTTCGTCACAAAGTTCCAGACACGATACATGCGCAAGCTCCCGACCAGCATTTTCGGACTGAGATAGTCCAAATGCCCTTGGGCGGCAACCGGTTACCTCAGGCGATCAGGTTCCAGGTCAACCCGGCCAGAATCGAGCCGATGACCGCATAGCCGACATAGGCCGCGAAAACCCGCGGCTTGACCAGCGCCCAGACCGCGATGGCCGCGGGGATGCAGCTGATACCGCCCGCGATGACAAAGGACATCGCGGCGCCGTCGCTCATCCCCTGTTGCAGCAGGCTGTCGACCAGCGGCACGGCGGCATAACCGTTCAGATAGGCCGGCGCCCCCACCAGCGCGCCCAGCAGGATCGGCTTCAACCCGTCCCCGCCCAGGAAGCCGGCGATCGTGTCGGCGGGCACGTAATGCAGCATCAGCGCCTCGATCATATAGGCCAGCAGCAGCCATTTCCCCAAAAACAACGCGTTTTCGGTGACCGTCTCGCGGAAGATGGCGCGGCGGTCGGGGTCGGGCCAGAACTTCCAGACTGGCTTGCCCTGGAATGCCTGCGCCCCGCCGCCGCAGCAGCTAGAGCAGGAATTCTGCTTTTGTTTCAGCGGGTCAGCGAACAAAGCTGATCCCGACAGGGCGTGGGTCGCGAACCCGCCCAGCATCCCGATGGTGATCGCGGCCACGGTCTTGGCCACCGCGAAACCGGTGCCCAGCGTGCCGGCGGTGATCAGGAACATCGCCGGGTCCATCAGCGGCGAGGCCAGCCAGAACGCCATCACGGCCGCCAGCGGCGCGCCCACCGCCAGAAGGGCGGCGATGAAGGGGATGACCTCGCACGAGCAAAACGGCGACAGCCCGCCCATGGCGGCGGCCAGCACGATCATGCGCGTCGTGCGACCCTCGAACGCGCGGGCCAGCAGGGTTTCGGCGCCTGTGGCCTTCAGATAGCCCACCGCCAGCACCGCGAAGATGATGAAGACGCTGGTATGCAGCAGCGCGCGCAGCGCGAATTCCACGGTCGGCCATATCTGCGCGGGGTCGAGCACCGCCAGCATCAGCGGGATCGCGGCAATCACCGTCCAGATCCCGCCAAGCCGTTTCAGCAGCGGGCTGCCATGGCTGTGGGTGTGGCTGTGTGTGCTATCCGCCATGGCTGTGCCTTTCATGCGGGTGGTCGGTATCGGCGCAGCATTCCCGCAACAGGAAGTTCGAAAGCGCCTCCATCTGGTCATAGGCGGCGGCGATGCAGATGATCGACCGACCCTGCTTTTTCTGTTGTACCAGATCGGCTTGCGCCAGGATCTTCATGTGGTGGGTCAGGGTCGATCCGATCACGCCGCTGCGCTTGCCCAGCTCGCCGATGCTTAACCCCTCGGGGCCCGCGCGGACCAGGCAGCGCAGGACGCTCAGCCGCTGTTCGGACCCCAGCGCGGCAAAGCGCGAGGCGGCAACGGCAAGGGCGGAATCATCGAGGTCATGCTGTTTCATGATTCTATATTTCTATAAATCTAGAAATATCGCAAGGGTGAGTTTTCCTGCGCGCGAAAATCGCGCATAAGCTGGGATCATGACCCAGCCCGACCTGACCGACCGGATTGCCGCCTGTCGCCTGTGCCGCGACCGTTTTGCCGCCACCGCCACGGCGCACCGGCCCAACCCGGTCGTCTGGATGCGCGCGGGCACGCCCATCGTGGTGGCCGGGCAGGCGCCGGGGATGCGGGTGCACGAAGCGGGCAAGCCGTTTTTCGACCGATCAGGCGACCGGCTGCGCGACTGGATGGGGATCGGGGTCGAGACGTTTTATGACCGCGATCTGGTCAGTTCGCTGCCGATGGCGTTCTGCTTTCCGGGCTATGATGCGCGGGGATCGGACCTGCCGCCGCCGCCGATCTGCGCCCAGACCTGGCGCCAGCCGGTGGTCGACTGGCTGGGGGATGTGCCGCTGATCCTGCTGATCGGCGGCTATGCGCAGCGCTGGCATCTGGGGCGCGGAACCGGCAATGTGACGGCGACGGTCGCGGGCTGGCGCGCTCATGCGCCGCGCATTTTCCCGTTGCCGCACCCGTCCTGGCGCAATACGGCATGGCTGAGGAAAAACCCCTGGTTCGAGGCCGAGCTTGTCCCGGCCCTGCGGACCCGGGTGCAGGAGGTGCTGAATGACCGATGAGCTGACCCCGCTGGACCACGCCCATACCGCGATGGAGGCTGCGCCTGACGACGCCACCGCGCGGATGCGCTTCTATGAGCGGCTGGCCGATGCCGAGCTGTTCCTGCTGCTGACATCCGAACCCCAGGGCGACCGGATCGAACCCGCGACCTATGACCTGCCCGATGGGCCATGCGTTCTGGTCTTTGACCGCGAATTGCGGCTGGCGGCGTTTGCCGAAGGGTCGGCGCCCTATGTCGCGCTGTCGGGGCGGGTGCTGGCGGGGATGATGGCCGGGCAGGGGATCGGGCTGGGGCTGAACCTGGGCGTTGCGCCTTCGGCATTCCTGATGCCGGCCGAGGCCGTCGCCTGGCTGGCCGACACGCTGGCGCCCGCGCCCGAAGAGGTCGAGGCGCGCCCGAGCGAGCTGACACCGCCCGGCGGCTTGCCCGAGGCGCTGCTGGAAAGCCTGGACACAAAGCTGGCGTTGGCCGCCGGGCTGGCGCACAGCGCCTATCTGGCCGGGGTGACCTATGAGCAGGGGCAGCGCTCGCACCTGTTGGCGTTCATCGATCCGGTGCCGGGGGCCGAACCGTCGCTGGCGCGCTCCGCGAACGAGGCGCTGACCTTTTCGGGGGTCGAGGCCGGGGCGATCGATGTGGGGTTTTTCGCCGCCAGCGACCCGATGGCGGCCCGGCTGGCCCGGGTGGGCCTGCGGTTCGATCTGCCCGCGCCGGAACCCGTGGCCGGACCCGGCGCGCCGGGGATGGATCCCGACAAGCCCCCGAAGCTTCGCTGAACCCGCGGGCGGGGCCATGAGTATTTTTGCCAAGAAGAAGGGGGGCGGGCGGCTAGTAGCCCTGTGTCCGGTCGACCAGATGGCGAAAGGGCGCGCCCGCCTCGCCCCGGCGGATGTTTTCGGCGATCACGTCGCTGGCGGTATCGGCGCGGGTTTCCGAGGCGATATGCGGTGTGACTGTCACGCGCGGGTGCGCCCAGAACGGGTGATCGGCGGGCAGGGGTTCGGTTCGGAAGACGTCGAGCGTGGCATGGGCGATATGGCCGCCATCCAGCGCCGCGATCAGCGCGTCATCGTCGATGAGCGGCCCGCGCCCGGGGTTGATGATGACCGCGCCCTTGGGCATCAGGGCCAGCCGCGCGGCATCCAGCAGGTTTTCGGTTGCCGGGGTCAGTGGCAGCAGCAGCACCGCGATCTCGGCCTGTGACAGGGCGGTTTGCAGCCCGTCATCGCCCGACAGGCAGGTGAGGCCGGGGATGGCTTTCTGCGTGCGGCTCCACCCAACCACATTGAAGCGCAGATCCACCAGCGCCCGGGCACAGGCGCGGCCCAACGCGCCCAACCCCAGCATTGCCACGGTGCGGTTGCGCGCGAGTGGCGGCACGACAGGGCGCCACTCATGGCCGGGGTTCACGATATGTGCATCCATCCCCAGGTGATGGCGCAGGACATGGCCGGTGACCCATTCGATCATCCCCTCTTCCAGGCCCGCATCGACCATCCGGCACAGAGGTTGGGTGAGGGTCTGGTTGCCCACGATCTGTTCCACCCCGGCCCACAGGTTCAGCACCGCCTTGGCGTTGGTGAAGGGGGTGAAATCGCTGACGGTGCCGTTCGGTGCAAAGACGATGTAGTCGACCAGATCGGACCGGTCGGTTTCGGTGAAAAGGTCCACGTCCAGCCCCGCGCGTTCGAACGCCGCAGGCAGGGCGGTGCGATAGGTTTCCCAGCGCTGTGCATTGGCGGCAAAGAGGACCCGGATGCTCATCGCCCGCGCGGCCTGTGCACATGGGCGCTTTGAACAAGGCCAAAGGCCGCCAGCAGCACCAGCATGGCCGAGCCGCCATAGCTGACCAGTGGCAGCGGCACGCCCACCACCGGCGCGAGGCCCATCACCATCGACATGTTCAGCGCGAAGAACAGGAAGAAGGTGGTGGCGATCCCGAAGATCAGCAGCGACGAGAACCGGTCGCGGTTGTTGATCGCCGACACGATGCAGAACAGGATGATCAGCGCGTAAAGCACCAGCAGGGAAAACGCGCCGACAAAGCCAAATTCCTCGGCCAATGTGGTGAAGATGAAATCGGTGTGTTTTTCGGGCAGGAAGTTCAGCCGGCTTTGCGTGCCCTGCATGAAGCCGCGCCCGGCCCAGCCGCCCGATCCCAGGGCGATCTTCGACTGGGTGATGTGATAGCCCGCGCCCAGCGGGTCGGTTGCGGGGTCGAGGAAGGTGTCGATGCGGCGGTACTGGTAATCCTTCAGTAATTGCCAGTCGGTCCCGCGCGAGAAGAAGACCGCCGTGACCAGCCCACCCCCCATCGCGCCGACAGCCGCGAAGTAAAGCCAGTGGACACCGGCCACGAACATCACCACAGCCCCGCCGATCAGCAGCAGCAGCGCTGTGCCCAGATCCGGTTGCCGCAGCACCAGAAAGGTCGGCAGCAGGATCAGCCCCACCGGGATCAGCACGAAGAGCGGGCGCGAGACCTTTTTGATGTCCAGCAGGTCGTAATAGGCGGCCAGCACCATCACCAGCGTGATCTTGGTCAGTTCGGACGGTTGCAGCCGCATGAAGCCCAGGTCGATCCAGCGTTGCGCGCCCATGCCCACGGCGCCGAAGAACTCCACCGCCACCAGCAGCAGCAGCGACAGGCCATAGGCCAGCGCGGCGGTGTTGCGCCAGAACCAGATCGGCACCATCGCCACGATGAACATGCCCGCCATGCCCATCGCGAAGCGTTTCATCTGAGGCGAGGCCCAGGGGCCAAGCGACCCGCCCGCCACCGAAAACAGCATCATGAAGCCAACACAGGCCACCGCCGACAAAAGCAGGATGAGCGGCCAGTTCAGATACAGGATCTTGCGCCAGCCGGTCGGGACCGTCTTGACGTTGTATTCAAGATAGCTCATGCGCGCGACCGCCCGGTGTCGGATTTCGGCGGGGTGCGCAGCTTCAGCGCGTTCAGGCGCTCCTCGGCCTCGCGGCGCTGGCTTTGCGGATAGGCCGTCAGCGGTGGCATCCCGTCGCTGAGCGCGCGCAGGGTGATGTCGCGGGCGATGGGGGCCGCGGCAGTCGAGCCGCCGCCGCCATGTTCCACAACCAGCGCCACCGCGATGCGCGGATTGTCGACCGGGGCGAAGCAGACGAAGAGCGCGTGGTCGCGCCGCTCCCAGGGCAGGTCGCTGTTGCGGAACACGCCCCGCGCACGTTCGGCGGCGGTGATGTTGCGCACCTGGCTGGTGCCGGTCTTGCCCGCCAGTTTCAGCGCGTCATCCTCGACCCGGGACCGATAGGCTGTGCCGCGCCGCGTGTTCGACACCGAATACATGCCCTTGCGGATCCGGCTGAGGGTCGATGGGCTGATGCCCAGATCCGCGCCCGCGCCGCTGGGTTGTTCGACACCGTTGATCGACTTGATCAGCCGGGGCGACACCGCGCGCCCGGTGGCGATCCGGCCCGTCATCACAGCCAGTTGCAGTGGCGAGGCCAGCACGAGACCCTGACCGATCGAGGCATTGAGTGTGTCGCCGATCAGCCATTCCTCGCCCCGGTTTTCGCGCTTCCACGCCTTGTCGGGCGCGATCCCCTCGGCCACTGCGGACATCGGCAGGTCGTGGCGCACGCCAACCCCCAGCCGACGGGCCATGGCGGCGATCTTGTCGATGCCGACGCGTTTCGAAATCTCGTAATAATAGACGTCGCAGGATTGCTGCAGGCTTTCGTTCAGGTTCACATGCCCGTGCCCGCCGCGTTTCCAGCAATGGAACCGCCGCCCGCCGGTCTTCAGGAAACCGGGGCACCAGACGGTTTCCTCGGGGCCGATCACCCCGGCCTCGAGCGCGGCCATTGCCGTGACCATCTTGAAGGTCGATCCGGGCGGATAAAGCCCCTGGACCGTCTTGTTCGCCAGCGGGCGATAGGTGTTTTCCGTCAGCGCCCGGTAATCGGCCACCGAAATGCCGCGCACGAACTTGTTGGGATCGAAGGACGGGGCCGACGCGATGCCCAGAATGTCGCCATCGGCCAGGTCGATCACCACCGCGGCGGCGCTTTCATCGGCCATGCGGGCCTGCATGAAGTTCTGAAGCCCGTGATCGATGGTCAGTTGCAGATCGGCGCCCGCCTCGCCCGGGGTGCGGCCCAGTTCGCGGATGACGCGGCCCACGGCGTTGACCTCGATCCGCTTGTTGCCGGCCTTGCCGCGCAGTTGGTCTTCCATCTTGGCCTCGACCCCGGTCTTGCCGATCTGGAAACGCGGGATCTGCAACACCGGATCGGGATCTTCCAGCTTGCCCAGGTCATAGTCGCTGACCGGCCCGACATAGCCCACCACATGGGCCAGATCCTCTTGCAGGGGATAGCTGCGCGACAGGCCGACCTCGGGCGTGATACCGGGCAGGGCGGGGGCGTTCACGGCAACCTCGGCCAGGTCGTCCCAGGTCAGCCGGTCGGCAATGGTAACGGGCACAAAGGGGCTGCGGCGTTTCAGTTCCTTCTTGGCGCGGGCGATGTCGTCGTCGCTGAGCGGGATCACCCGACCAAGCCGCGCCAGCGCCTCATCCACGTCGCCCGCATCCTCGCGCACCATCACCACGCTGTAATTCTGTTCGTTCCCGGCCAGCGGCTGGCCGTTGCGGTCGAAGATCAGCCCGCGCGTCGGCGGGATCAGGCGGAAGTTGACGCGGTTTTCCTCTGCCAGCAGGCGGAACTCCTCGGCCTGGTTGACCTGCATATAGCGCATGCGCATGGCCAGCACCGACATGAACGCCACCTGTGCCCCGCCCAGGATCAGCCCGCGCCGGCTGACGCGGCGGGCGCTTTCCTCGATATCCTTCGGCGTGTGTCGCATCAGCTCTCCATGTCGCCGGTACCGGCGCGGCGGATATTGAACACCTGCCGTGTCACAAGCACGATCAGGGGATAGGCGATGATCGTCATCACCGCACGGATCAGCGCCGATGGCAAGTCATGGTGGGGCACAACCGTGATCCCCAGCACGATCCAGTTGATCAGCGCCATCAGGATCACCACCACCGCGACAAAGCCCCATTCGGCGGGAAAGGGCATCTCGCCCGAGCCCTGATGGCGGGTGCGCAGGAACTCGGCGCCCAGCAGCGTCAGGATCGCCCACAGCCCCGGCGGCCGCATCAGCAGGAAATCCGCCACCAGCAGGATCGCCGCCAGCAGAAGCGGCGGCAGGTAGTCGGGGCGCCGCTGGACCCAGGCAAAGGCCAGACAGACCAACAGATCGGGGCCGGGGATTTTTTGTGGCGTCGTCGACAGCGGAAGGATCAGGATGAACAGGATCGCACCGGCCACCGCGACGAACAGGCCATAATGCATCCAGCGCTGGGTGGTGGCGGGATCAACCATCGGCGTCCTCGTCGGCCTGGCTCAGCGTCTGGGGCTGAGGGCCATAGGGGCGTGGCGCGATCAGCGCGCCGGGATCGCTGATGGTTTCGTTAGAATGGCTGCGTAGCACGCGCAGGAATTCCAGCCGCTCGTAATCGGCGGCCAGCCGGACCCGCAGCCGCCCGTCGGGGCCTTGGGCCACCTGACCCACCAGCAGGGCGGCGGGGAACACCTGGCCGTCGCCCGACGACACCACGCGGTCGCCCGGACGCACCTGATCGGCGGTTTCCAGGAAATCGATGAAAGGGCTGGCGCTGTTGTCACCGGCGAGGATTGCGCGCTGGCCCGAGGGCTGGATGATCACCGGAATGCGGCTGTTGGAATCGGTCAGCAGGATCACCCGCGCGGTATTGCGCCCCACACCCGAAACCCGGCCGACCAGCCCCAGCCCGTCGGTCGTGGCCCAGCCGTCGATGATCCCGTCGCGCGCGCCCACATTCAGCAGCACCGATTGCCGAAAGGGCGAGCCGCTATCGGCCAGCACCACGCCGGTGATATAAGTCAGCTGCGGGTCCAGCCGTACCTTGTTCAGGTCCAGCAGCTTGGCGTTTTCCTGTTCCAGCTGCAGCGCGGCCTCTTTCCACGCCTTCATCTGGCGCAGCTCGCGGCGCAGTTCCTGGTTCTGTTCATAGATCCGGGTATAGGACTGAAAATCCTCGACCATGCCCGCGACCTTGTTCACCGGCACCAGCGCCCAGTCGAAGCTGGGCACGATCCGGTCGATCAGGGCCGCGCGCATCCGTTCGACGCGCGGGCTGTCGATCCGCCACAGCAGGAACAGGCCGAACAGGCACAACACCAGCGCACCGACAACGATCCGACGGATCGGCCGGGTATAGTCCATTTGCGCATTCCGGTCGCTTGCCACGCGGGGCCTCTTTCCGGCGCCGGTTCAGGGGCGCCTTAGCTGTCGTAATCTATCACATGGCGCAGCTGTTTTTCATATTCCAGCGCCTTGCCCGTTCCCAGGGCCACACAGTTCAGCGGCTCGTCGGCCACCGAAATCGCCAGGCCCGTCTGCTCACGCAGGGCCAGGTCCAGCTCGCCCAGCAGCGCGCCGCCGCCGGTCAGCATCACACCCCGGTCGACAATATCGGCCGCCAGATCGGGGGGCGTGGCCTCCAGCGCGGTCATCACCGCCTCGCAGATCTGTTGGACCGGTTCGGCCAATGCCTCGGCCACCTGGGCCTGGTTGATCTCGATCTCTTTCGGGACGCCGTTCAACAGGTCACGGCCCCGGATCTGCATGCTGGAGCCGCGCCCGTCATCGGGCATCCGCGCGGTCCCGATCGAGGTCTTGATGCGTTCGGCCGTCGCCTCGCCGATCAGCAGGTTCTGCTGGCGGCGCAGGTAACTGACCACGGCGTCGTCCATCCGGTCGCCGCCCACGCGGACCGAGCGGGCATAGACGATGTCGCCAAGGCTCAGCACCGCGACCTCGGTCGTGCCGCCGCCAATGTCGACGACCATGTTGCCGGTCGGGTCGGTGATCGGCATGCCCGCACCGATAGCCGCCGCGATGGGCTCGGCGATCAGGCCCGCGCGCCGCGCGCCCGCGCCCAGCACCGATTGCCGGATCGCGCGCTTTTCCACCGGGGTCGCGCCATGGGGCACACAGACGATGATCTTGGGCTTGGTAAAGGTCGTGCGTTTGTGCACCTTGCGGATGAAGGCCTTGATCATCTCTTCGGCGACGTCGAAATCCGCGATCACCCCTTCGCGCATCGGGCGGATCGCCTCGATACTGCCCGGCGTGCGGCCCAACATCAGCTTGGCGTCTTCGCCCACCGCCAGAACCTGCTTGCGCCCGTCCTTGACGTGGAAGGCCACGACCGAGGGTTCGTTCAGGATGATGCCCTTGCCCTTGACATAGACCAGCGTGTTCGCGGTCCCCAGGTCGATCGCCATATCCGACGAAAACAAACCACCAAATGCCATGCCTGCCTGCCTTGCTGCCCCAATCCACCCCGCGACTCCGGTCCGCGGGGCATTTCGCCTTATAAACAGCCCCATTTCGCAGGAAAAGGGGCCTTTGCCGACAGGTGTCGGGATTCTGCCGACGCGGGACGTTTTTGGCGATGCTGCGGGCGTGCGGGTTTATCGTTATTTGCAACATATATACGATCAAACTGGTCGCAAGGTGATCAAAAATGTTCGAATAGTGCAATAATTCATATGCGCAAATTCACCGTGAAAATAGTTGCCAGATGCCCATCTACGGGGCGATCAACAGGGCAATGGCCCACCTGCCGCGACAACGCCCGACCGCATGTCAGACGCCGCGCGGACCCGCCGGCGGCGCCTGTTGAATGCTGCAAACTTGGGGAAATGCCACCCCGCCGCGATGGGCGGGGTGGACGCAGGGATCAGTTGGCGTCCCGATAAGAGACGGTCTTGATATCCTCGCCGGGCTTCGATTTCTCGCGCCGCACCAGCAGGCGGTTCAGCGCGTTGACATAAGCCTTGGCCGAGGCGACGACCGTATCGGTATCCGACGACTGGCCGGTCGCGATCTTGCCGTCTTCCTCCATCCGGACGCTGACGGTGGCCTGGGCATCGGTGCCCTCGGTCACGGCATGCACCTGATACAGTTGCAGCCGCCCGCCATGCGGGAACAGCGCCTTGACCGCGTTGAAGGTCGCATCGACCGGCCCGTCGCCGGTGGCGGTGACCTGATGGTCCACCCCGTCGATGGTCAGGGTCAGATCGGCCGATTGCGGTGCCTCGGTCCCGCAGATGACGCGCAGGAACTTGACCTGGATGCGATCATGGCCGGAATCGGCGGCCGCGTCGCGCATCAGGGTCAGCAGGTCGTCGTCATAGACCTCTTTCTTGCGGTCGGCCAATTCCTTGAACCGGACGAAGACATCCTTCAGCTGGTTGTCGCCCAGCTCGTATCCCAGATCCTCCAGCTTGGCGCGCAGCGCGGCCCGACCCGAATGCTTGCCCATCACCAGGCTGGTCTCCGACAGGCCCACATCCTCGGGGCGCATGATCTCGAACGTCTCGGCGTTCTTCAGCATGCCGTCCTGGTGGATCCCGCTTTCATGAGCAAAGGCGTTCTTGCCGACGATGGCCTTGTTGTATTGCACCGGGAACCCCGAAACGGCGGCCACGCGGCGGCTGATATTCATGATCTTGGTGGTGTCGATGCCGGTGCGATAGGGCATGATGTCATGCCGCACCTTCAGCGCCATCACGACCTCCTCCAGCGCGGTGTTGCCCGCGCGTTCGCCCAGCCCGTTGATCGTGCATTCGATCTGACGCGCGCCCGCGTCGACAGCGGCCAGCGAATTCGCGGTCGCCATGCCCAGATCGTTGTGACAATGGGTGGCGAACACCACCCCGTCGGCGCCGGGCACGGTTTCGATCAGACGCCGGATCAGGTCGGCCGATTCCCTGGGCGCGGTATAGCCCACCGTGTCGGGGATGTTGATCGTGGTGGCGCCCGCCTTGATCGCGATCTCGATCACCCGGCACAGGTAATCCCACTCGGTCCGCGTCGCGTCCATCGGCGACCATTGCACATTGTCGCACAGGTTGCGGGCATGGGTGACGGTGTGGTGGATCACATCCGCCATCTCGTCCATGGTCAGGTCGGGGATCGCCCGGTGCAGGGGCGAGGTGCCGATAAAGGTGTGGATGCGCGGGCGGCGGGCGTGCTGGACGGCCTCCCAGCAGCGGTCGATATCCATCGCCTTGGCACGGGCCAGCCCGCAGATCACGGCATTCTCGGCGTTCTTGGCGATCTCGCTCACGGCGGCGAAATCGCCTTCGGACGCGATCGGGAAGCCGGCCTCGATGATGTCCACGCCCATCGCGTCGAGCATGCCGGCGATCTCCAGCTTCTCGTTATGGGTCATGGTCGCGCCGGGGCTTTGTTCGCCATCGCGCAGCGTGGTGTCGAAGATCAGCACGCGGTCATCGTTCGTCATATCGGTCATGATAGGGTCTTTCCTGGTTCTCAGCCTTGGGTGCGGTGGCGCGGTCGCATACCTCTGAGCGGTCGCGCCGAACAGGCACGCTCAGAGGCGGCTAAGAAGAAGCAGGCCACGGATGGACGGGGCGCAGGGAATGCTGCCCTTTGCGAATGCGATATGTGCGGTCCGTGACATGGCGCGGATAATACCGGTTGATCCCGAAATGAAAAGCCACAAAAGGCAGTTTGACAGAACCGCCTGCGGGCTTAGCTGTTGGCCACCGGGAAAGGGCAGGCATGGAACGCGCATTGATCATCGGGGACAGCGGCGGCATCGGCGGGGCAATCGCCCAGGCGCTGCGCGGGCAGGGGACGCAGGTGAGCGGGCTGTCGCGCTCGCGCGATGGGTTCGACGTGACCGATCCCGATGCCGTGCAACGGGGAATGGCGGGGCTTGAGGGCACGTTCGACCTGATCGTGGTGGCCACCGGCGGCTTGCAGATCGACGGGGCACGCCCAGAAAAGGCGCTGTCGCAGATCGCGGCGCCCGCGCTCCAGGCGCAATTCGCGCTGAACGCCATCGGCCCCGCGCTGATCCTGTCGCATGCCACGCTGCTGATCCCGCGCGACCGGCGGTCGGTCATCGGCATCCTTTCGGCGCGTGTGGGGTCCATCGGCGACAACAGGCTGGGCGGCTGGCACGGCTATCGCATGGCCAAGGCTGCGGTGAATCAGCTGGTGCGCGGGGCCGCGGTCGAACTGGCCCGCACCCGGCCGATGGCGATCTGCGCCGCGCTGCATCCCGGCACCGTTGCCACGCAATTCACGCGCGACTGGGTCGCGCCCGATAATGCCACGCCGCCCGATCAGGCCGCGCGCAACCTGCTGGCGGTGATGGCGGACCTGGGCCCCGACCAATCGGGCGGTTTCTTCGACTATGCCGGGGCCGAAATCCCGTGGTAGGGCGCCTGATCCTGGTGCTGGGCGACCAGCTGTCGCCCGAAATCGCCGCCCTGCGCGAGGGCGACAAGGCGCATGATATCGTCGTCATGGCCGAGGTCGGGGCCGAGGCCACCTATGTCGCCCATCACCCCAAGAAGATCGCCTTCATCCTGGCCGCGATGCGCAAATTCGCGGCCCGGCTGCACGACGATGGCTGGCAGGTCGCCTATACCCGGCTGGACGACCCGGAAAATACCGGCGCGCTCGGGTCCGAGCTGCTGCGGCGAGCGTCGGAAACCGGCCTGTCCGAGGTCCTGACGACCGAACCGGGCGAGTGGCGGGTGATCGACCTGCTGGATGAATTGCCCCTGCCGGTCACGCAGCTTCCCGACGACCGCTTCATCACCTTGCGCACGGAATTCGCCGACTGGGCCAAAGGGCGCAAGACGCTCCGGATGGAACATTTCTATCGCACGATCCGCCGCCGCACGGGGCTCTTGATGGATGAAGACGCGCCGGCGGGCGGCAAGTGGAACTATGACCACCAGAACCGCAAGCCCGCGCAGAACGACCTGTTCGCCCTGGGCCCGCTGCGCCACCAGACGGACAAGGTGACCGACGATGTGCTGGATCTGGTCGAGGACCGCTTCGGCGATCATTTCGGCCAGCTTCGCCCCTTCTGGTTTGCCACCGATGCCGCCGGGGCCGAGGCCGCGCGCGATCACTTCCTGAAACACGCGCTGCCGCTTTTCGGCGATTTCCAGGACGCGATGCTCGATCAGGACAGGTTCCTCTATCACGCGGTGCTGTCGCCCTATCTGAATGTCGGGCTGCTCGATCCGCTGGACCTTTGCCGCCGGGCCGAAACGGAATGGCGCGAGGGCCGCGCGCCGCTCAACGCGGTCGAGGGTTTCATCCGCCAGATCATCGGCTGGCGCGAGTTCATTCGCGGAATCTATTTCCTTCAGGGTCCCGATTACACCCGGCGCAACACGCTGAACCACCGCCGCAAGCTGCCCGATTTCTACTGGGGCGGCGAAACCCACATGCATTGCGTCGGCCGCGCCGTCGAACAGACGCGGGACGAGGCCTATGCCCACCACATCCAGCGGCTGATGATCACCGGCAATTTCGGCCTGCTGGCGGGGATCGACCCGGGCGAACTGCACCAATGGTACCTGGCCGTCTATGCCGATGCCTTCGAATGGGTCGAGGCGCCGAATACCCTGGGCATGAGCCAGTTCGCCGATGGCGGCATCGTCGCCTCGAAACCCTATGTCTCCAGCGGCAGCTATATCGACCGGATGTCGGATTATTGCAGCCATTGCCACTATGACGTGAAGCAACGCAGCGGCGAAAAGGCCTGCCCGTTCAACGCGCTTTACTGGGGCTTTCTCGACCGGCACCGCAAACGCTTTGCCAAGAACCCGCGCATGGCCCAGATGTACAGCACGTGGGACCGAATGGATGCCGACACCCGCGACGCGATCCTGAGCCGGGCCGAGGATCTGCGCGATCGCCTGTCCAGGGGCACGCCGATCTGACGGCCCCCTTCATCTTGGTGAAAATACCTCGCGGGGTCCGGGGGCGCGCAGCCCCCGGCCGGGTTCAGTTGTCGCTCTGGCCCGAGGTCAGCGCGCCATTGGTCCAGATGCCGGTCTCGACCTCGCCGGTGCCATAGCGCATCGTGCCCTCGCCATCGCGCTTGCCGGCGCTGAACCCGCCCTCATAGACATCGCCATTGGCGTAAGCGGCCACGCCGCGCCCATCGATCGCCCCACCACTCCAGGCGCCGGTGTAACGGAACCCGTCGGGCATGATCATCTCGCCCGTGCCATCGCGCTGGTCGTTCGAAAACGTGCCGGTATAGATGCTGCCATCGGCATATTCGGCCCGCCCCTCGCCATGGCGCTGGCCGTTTTCCCACTGGCCCTCGTATCGATAGCCATCGGGGGTCTCCAGCGTGCCCTGACCGTGATAGCGCGCGTCTTTCATGCCGCCGCGATAGCTGCCGCCATCGGCAAAGGTCAGCACGCCCTGACCCTCGATCTTGCCCATGACCCAGTCGCCCTCATAGACCGAGCCATCGGCATAGGTCAGCTTGCCCGTGCCATCGGCCAGTTTCTCGCGAAAGCCACCCTCATAGACCGACCCGTCGGGATAGGTGAGCTTGCCCTGACCCTCCATCCGGTTCTCGACCCAGTCGCCTTCGTACACCATCCCGTCGGCTTGGCGCGACACGCCGCGCCCGTGGGGTTTGCCGTTCAGGAACGCGCCCTCGTACACCTCGCCATCGGCGCGGGTCAGCACGCCCTGGCCCTCGATCCGGCCCGCGACCCAGTCACCGTCATAGCTGCGCCCCTCGGGCGTCACCAGCTTGCCCTTGCCGTCCATCTCGCCATCGACCAGCGTGCCTTCATAGACCGACCCGTCGGGCAGGGTGACCTTGCCCGTGCCATGCTTGACCCCGTCGACCCAATCGCCCGCATAGGCATAGCCATTGGGGCTGCGCAGGGTGCCGGTGCCGTGATGCATCGCATCCTTGAACCCGCCCTCGTAGCGGACGCCGTTGGGATAGGTCGCCACGCCCTGGCCCATGATCTTGCCGTCGACCCAGTCGCCTTCGTACACCATGCCGTCGGCCAAGGTCATCTTGCCGAACCCGTTGGGCTTGCTGTCGGCAAAGTTCCCCTCATAGACCGACCCGTCGGGGAACCGCGCGACGCCGGTGCCGATGATCTCGCCATCCACCCATTCGCCGGCATATTCATAGCCGTTGGGCAGTCGATAGGTGCCGCGCCCGTGCTGCTTGCCGTCCTTGAACGTGCCTTCGTAAATACCGCCGTTCTCGTATTGCTTGGTGATCACCTCACCGTCCTGCTGCGCAGATACAGCGCCAGCGGTGCCAATGGACAATGCCAAAAGGATCGTCGCCGCAGTGTTCGTGCGTGCCCCGGTCATGCGTTCAGATGCCCCCATCCTTGGCCCCGGATAATTCCGGGGTCTGTGAACTGCACGAAAGCCTAGAGAAGCCGCCGCGGGCTGACAACGCTTTTCACGTTCTATCGGCTTTCACTTGCCGAACAGTCTGTTAAGAGATGTTCAAGACATGAGGAACGCCATGGCCGACAGCTTCCGCCTGACCCTTGCCCAGATGAACCCCACCGTGGGCGCAATCGACGACAACGCCGCCCTTGTGCGCGCCGCCTGGGAACAGGCCCGCGACGCCGGGGCGCAGATGGTCGCCTTCAGCGAGATGTTCATCACCGGCTACAACACGCAGGATCTGGTGATGAAACCCGCCTTTGTTCGGGTCGCCATCGACCGGATCGAGGCGCTGGCGCTGGAATGCGCCGATGGCCCCGCGCTGGGCATCGGGGGCCCTTGGGCGGACGAGCATGGCCTCTTCAACGCCTATTACATCTGCTCCGGTGGCAAGGTGGTCAGCCGGGTGCTGAAACATCACCTGCCCAATGACACCGTGTTCGACGAGGTGCGGATCTACGATTCCGGCCCCATCGGCGGCCCCTATAGCGTCGGCAACACCCGCATCGGCTCGCCCATCTGCGAGGATGCGTGGTACCCGGATGTGGCCGAGACCCTGGCCGAAACCGGCGCCGAGTTCCTGCTGGTGCCCAATGGCTCGCCCTATTTCCGCAACAAGCTGGAAGTGCGCCAGAACCACATGGTCGCCCGCGTGATCGAAACCGGTCTGCCGCTGGTTTACCTCAACATGGTGGGCGGGCAGGACGATCAGGTTTTCGATGGCGGCAGTTTCGTGCTGAACCCCGGTGGCGAGCTGGCGGTGCAATTGCCGGTCTTCGACGAAACGATTGCCCATGTCGATTTCACCCGGACCGAGGACGGCTGGCGCGCCGAGCCGGGCCAGCGCGCCCATATCCCCGGCGCGTGGGAGCAGGATTACCGCTGCATGGTGGAAAGCTTGCGCGACTACCTGCGCAAGACGGGGTTCAAAAAGGTCCTGCTGGGCCTGTCGGGCGGCGTTGACAGCGCGCTGGTCGCGGCCACCGCTGTTGACGCGTTGGGCCCTGAAAACGTGCGCTGCGTAATGCTGCCGTCGGAATACACGTCCGAGCACTCACTTGAGGATGCCAAGGCCGTGGCCCAGGCGCTGGGATGTCACTACGATTTCGTGCCGATCTCCGAAGGGCGCGCCGCGATCACCAACACGCTGGCCCCTCTGTTCAAGGGCACCAAGCCCGACGTGACCGAGGAAAACATCCAGTCCCGCCTGCGCGGCCTGCTGCTGATGGCGCTGTCGAACAAGTTCGGCGAGATGCTTCTGACCACTGGCAACAAATCCGAGGTCGCGGTGGGCTATGCCACGATCTATGGCGATATGGCGGGTGGCTATAACCCGCTGAAGGACCTGTATAAAACCCGTGTCTTCCAGACCTGCCGCTGGCGCAACGCCAATCACCGCGACTGGATGCTGGGCCCCGATGGCCCGGTCATGCCTGACCGCGTGATCGACAAACCGCCCAGTGCCGAGCTGCGCGAGGATCAGAAGGACGAGGACAGCCTGCCACCTTACGAGGATCTGGACCGCATCCTGGAAATGCTGGTGGATTTTGAGGCCAGCGTGGCCGAGGTGGTCGCCGAAGGCTTTGACCGTGACGTGGTCAAACGGGTCGAGCACCTGCTTTACATCAGCGAATACAAGCGCTTCCAGTCCGCCCCGGGTACCCGCCTGACCCCGGGCGCCTTCTGGCTGGACCGGCGCTATCCCATCGTGAACCGCTGGCGTGATCCGACCTGACGGGATCTGTCAATGACTGCGTTGCGGTACAAAGCGGACCTTGAGGAAATGTTAGGGCGAAAGACACGCTCATCCCCGTCTCAGAAGGATATGACTATCGTTGCCTAGAAGCGCCTTCTTCCTCGTCGTCTTCTGTATTGTGGCTGCGTGATTTGAACCGGCGGTGGCCGGTTACCCGATTGGAACTGCTCCACCAAAGCTGTTTTCTTGAGGGTGTACATTAGGGCGGAATTTTCAAGACTTCTGCCGATCACCCAAACATCTTCGATTCCAAAATCGATCACTACAGGTGCGTTTAGGCCGCGCCACCTCTTTAGGGAGCGAGAGTCGTAGTAATAGACTTCGTAAACACTCGCACCACGCGAATTTGATAGGCGGGCATGAGCTAGGGCATTCTTGAATTGCTTTATTGTGCTTTCGAGACGCATGCCATCAACGACCCAGCAGATTTCCTGGTGGAAAGCCGTACGCCTTTCGACTTCTTCACGGCCTATAGCCGAATGCTGAAACTCCAAGGCCAAGCCTTGCGGCGTCAGCACGTCGGCGATATGCAATTCACCGCTTGCGTCGCGCCGACCCTGTTCTTGCCACTCATTCGGGAAGAGATTTTTCCAATCCCTGTGCCATTGCTTTTCAGCCTTCCACCAATGATCGCAATGCCTCGTCGACTTGTGTGCCCAATGCCAAACACGAACTTTGCCACAACGAGCAACGACATCACTCTCACAAAATGGGCATTTTGCCTTCAACTTTGGTGCAGGTTCCAGTCTTTCGCCATTTAGGTCTGCAAATTTCATCTGTTGTCATATTTTCTTAAAAAATCAGAATTCTACCCGATGGTTTCTACGTAGGGACACAACTTCGTTAATCCAAGAGGCAAGCCACACAACATCTGCCTCAGAAAAGCCCAGCAATACCTCTATTTTAATCGACCTTGTCCAACGTAGGTTGGGACATAAAGCAGCCATCGAAGACGCAGTGGCGAAACCTTGAATCAAAGTAAATCTGCTTTGCTCGACCAGCTTGCCGATTTCCTTTTGATCATCTGCGGCTAGGTTAGATCAGGCCGCCAGGCCCTTTGTGCCCATCTGCAGGAACTTCTTGCGGCGGTTCTGGATCAGGGCGGTGCGGTCTTGTTCGGAGAGCTCGGCCAGCAGGGCGGTGATGGTCTGGCCGACATTGTCGATGGCGGTTTTGCTGTCGCGCTGGGCGCCGCCCAGGGGTTCCTTGATGATCCGGTCGATCACGCCCAGCTTTTGCAGGTCTTGCGCGGTCAGGCGCAGCGCCTCGGCGGCTTCGCGCATCTTTTCGGCGTCCTTCCACAGGATGCTGGCGCAGCCTTCGGGGCTGATGACCGAATAGACGGAATGTTCCAGCATCGCGACCTTGTTGGCCGTGGCGAAGGCCACCGCGCCGCCCGAGCCGCCCTCGCCGATGATGACGCTGATCAGCGGCACGCCGATCTCCAGGCATTTCTGGGTGCTGCGGGCGATGGCCTCGGACTGGCCGCGTTCCTCGGCGCCCTTGCCGGGAAAGGCGCCGGGCGTGTCGACCAGCGTGATGACGGGGATGTTGAACTTGTCGGCCATCTCCATCAGGCGGATGGCCTTGCGATAGCCTTCGGGGCGGGCCATGCCGAAATTCCGTTCGATCCGGGATTTGGTGTCATTGCCCTTTTCATGACCGATCACCATCACCGGCCGGTCATCGAGCCGCGCCAGCCCGCCCATCACGGCGTGGTCGTCGGCAAAGTTCCGGTCGCCGGCCAGCGGCGTGTATTCGGTGAACAGCGCGTCGATATAGTCCTTGCAATGCGGCCGGTCAGGGTGGCGGGCGACCTGACATTTCCGCCAGGCCGACAGGTCCTTGTACAGGTCCTTGAGCAGGTCGGCGGCCTTGCGGTCCAGCGCGGCGGCCTCTTTTTCCACGTCCATCTCTTCGTTCTGCCGGGCCAGCGCGCGCAGCTCTTCGGCTTTGCCTTCGATTTCGGCCAGCGGTTTTTCGAACTCGAGATAGTTCATGGAAGCGGCTCCTGCTTTCTGTCGCGGGCTATATGACCACGGGGAAAGAAATTTGCAACGCAAAGGCGTTCCGCAAGACATGGTAAGCGTACCCGTGCGAGGTCTTGCACGAACCGGATTGAGGCGAAGGACCGATGGCGGACTACGAAGATCGATTGTTGCGCGTGCTGGATTATATACACGACAACCCCGCGGGAGATCTGTCGCTGGACCGGCTGGCCGATGTGGCAGCGATGTCGCGGTTTCATTGGCATCGCGTGTTTAACGGCATGACCGGGGAAACCTGTGCCCAGGCGATCCGGAGGATCCGGCTGAACCGCGCGGCCTGTTGGCTGGTACAGACCGATTGGCCGATTGCCCAGGTCGCCGCGCGCTGCGGCTATCCCAGCGTGCCGTCCTTCAGTCGCGCATTCGCGGCCGCCTATGGTCTGCCGCCTGGCCGGTTCCGCGACAGCGGCGCGGCGCATGCGCTGCTTGTACCCACCAAACCCGGAGAGAAAACCATGTACAATGTCGAGATTACCGACCAAGCCGCGCGTCGTCTGGCCGCGTTGCCTCATACGGGCCCGTATATCGAGATCGGGCGCGCGTTCGAAAGCCTGGGCGCGTTATGTGCCGCGCGCGGGTTGTGGCCACAGGTGACCGGCATGGCGGGGGTCTACTACGACGATCCCGACGCCACGCCCGCCACCGATCTGCGCAGCCATGCCGGGGTGATCATCGGCCCTGATACAGTGTTGGAGGACCCGCTGGTCGAGGTCGTACTGCCAGCGGGTCCGGGCGCGGTACTACATTTCAAGGGGCCTTATGCGGGGCTGAAGGCGGCCTATGATTACCTCTTCGGGGATTGGTTGCCGAAATCGGGGCGCGATCCGGCAGATGCGGCATGTTACGAGCTTTACCTCAACAGCCCTATGGACACCGCGCCCGAGGATCTGTTGACCGATATCTGCATGCCGCTGCGCTGAGTGTTTCTTGCGTCCCGGCCCCGGGAAACGCGCGAACAGAGATCGGGCCGGAACGATCTGCCTTAGTGCGGCCCGGCGAGGGTCAGCAGCTGGGCGAATTGTTCCGGGCTGAGGACCGCGCGCCAGTGATCGGTGCAGGCCGACCGCATCAGGACCAGCTGTGTTTCAAGCCGCCCGACCTCGTCTGCCAGGCTCTGGCGCTGTTCCTGCGGGGCGCCGGTGATGATGGCCGCGCGCAGGGCCGCGCGTGCGGTCAGCGCCTCGGCCTCTATCGCCTTGCGCTTGGCGGGCATCGTGGCCAGCCAATCCTTCAGGGCGGCGCGCTGATCCTCCGTCAGCGACAGGGCATCGGCGTTTTTCACCAGCAGTGGCGTGAAGGCGACGATTGGCGCGGAAAGCTCGCGGGGCCTTGCGGGTTGCTCTGCCAAGGCCATGGTGCCCAGGCCGATTGCGGCGGCGGTGCAAAGGATCAGGTGTTTCATCGACAGCTCCGTTTCTGACTTTGCCGGAAACCGGCACGGGGCAAACATTCCAGCACTGGAATGTTTGCGCGTTGATCTGGGTCAATCGGGCGCAAAACGCAAAACGGGGCCCCGCAGGACCCCGTTTTTCAGCATGTCGAAACGGCCCCCGCGGGGCAGGGTGGGTCAGCTGCCCGCGATCAGCTCGGCCTGGGCCACGATCACCTCGGCCTGTTTGATGCTGGCGATGTCGACCAGCCGGCCTTTGTAGACGGTCGCGCCTTCGCCCTTGGCCTTGGCGTCTTCCATCGCGGCCAGGATCTCGCGCGCTTCGGTTACGGCCTCGTCGCTGGGGGTGAAGACCTGGTTGGCCAGCGCGATCTGCTTGGGGTGGATTGCCCATTTGCCGACCATGCCCAGCGTGGCCGAGCGTTTGGCCTGGGCGATATAGCCCTCGTCATCGCTGAAATCGCCGAAGGGGCCATCGACCGGCAGGACGCCATGGGTGCGGCAGGCGGCGACGATGGCGGCCTGGGCCCAGTGCCACGGGTCGGACCAGTGCTTTTCGCCTTCGCGCAGCATGTAATAGTTTTCCTGCGTGCCGCCGATGCCGGTGGTCTGCATCCCCATCGAGGCCGCGAAATCGGCCGCGCCCAGCGACATCGCCTGCAGGCGCGGGCTGCTGGCGGCGATCTCCTCGACATGGGCGATGCCGGCGGCGGATTCGATGATGACCTCCAGGCTGATGGGCTTGGTGCGGCCCTTGGCGCGTTCCACGGCGGTGACCAGCGCGTCGACCGTATAGATGTCGGCGGCACAGCCCACTTTGGGGATCATGATCTGGTCGATCCGGTCGCCGGCCTGTTCCAGCACATCGACAACGTCGCGGTACCAATAGGGCGTGTCCAGCCCGTTGATCCGCACGCTGAGGTATTTGTTGCCCCAATCGACATCGTTGATCGCCTCGATCACATTGGCGCGGGCCACGTCCTTGTCCGAGGGCGCCACCGAATCCTCGAGGTCGAGGTTGATCACATCCGCCGCGCTGGCGGCCATCTTTTCGAACAGCTTGGTGTTCGAGCCGGGGCCGAACAGCTGGCAGCGGTTCGGCCGGGCCGGGGCGGTGGGTTGGATGCGGAAGGACATGATGGGCGCCTCTCGGTAAGGAAATTACGTATCGGTCGGCGGAACGGTTATTAAATTGCGCGCTGCCGCGCAAGCCGATTCTGCGCTGCGGCACGGGTGACGCGCCTGTCATCCGGTGGCTTTGCAAGTGCGGGATTCGCCGGTTCTTTCGCCGGTGTCGCGCCGCGCTGGGGAAATCTTCACCAAAAGCGCGGGATTTGCGGAAATTCTTCGAAGGGTGGCGGGTCTCTTCGCGGAAATTCAAAGAACATTGCCCGGTGGTTTGAATAATCTGGCGCGGTGATATCCGGGGATCTGACAATGATTGAAACACCTTACCTTCTGTTCCTGGGCGATGCGCCCGACCCGCTGGCCGCCAAGGTTGCGCAGGGCATCAAGGACTGGCGCCCCGAGAACGCGGTGGGCCAGTTCCGGATGGAGGGCTGCAAGGCCGATCTGGGCCTGGCGGACATGACCCTGGCCGAGGCCCGTGCCGCAGGTGCGAAGACGCTGGTCGTGGGTGTGGCCAACCGTGGCGGGGTGATCGGTCCGGCCTGGAAGAAGGTCCTGGTTGCGGCGCTGGAGGAAGGGTTCGACCTGGCCAGCGGTTTGCACAACCTGTTGCGGGACGAGCCCGACCTGGTCGCCGTGGCCGAGGCCTGTGGCCGCCAGCTGCATGATGTGCGCGTACCGTCGGTGCAGTATCCCATCGCCAATGGCGTGAAGCGCAGCGGCAAGCGGTGCCTGGCCGTGGGCACCGATTGTTCGGTGGGCAAGATGTATACCGCGCTGGCGATGGATCGCGAAATGCAGGCGCGGGGGATGAAATCGACCTTTCGCGCGACGGGTCAGACCGGCATCCTGATCACCGGATCGGGCGTGCCGCTGGACGCGGTGGTGGCCGATTTCATGGCCGGGGCGGTCGAATGGCTGACGCCGGACAACGATGCCGATCACTGGGATCTGATCGAGGGGCAGGGCAGCCTGTTCCACGTATCGTATTCCGGGGTGACGATGGCGCTGGTGCATGGCGGGCAGCCCGATGCGCTGATCCTGAGCCATGAGCCCACGCGGCCGCATATGCGCGGGTTACCGGATTACCAGCTGCCGTCGCTGGAGGCATTGCGCGATGTGGCGCTGACCCTGGCGCGGGTGGCGAACCCGGACTGTCAGGTGGTGGGGATTTCGGTTAACACCGCCGCGCTGAGCGAGGACGAGGCGTTGGCCTGTCTGGCCGAGATCGAGGGCCGCATGGGCCTGCCGGCGGTCGACCCGTTCCGGCAGGGCGTCGGGCGGTTGGTGGACGCGCTGGCGGCGATCTGACACCCTGTCCGCGATGGGGGCGTTTGCGGAAAGCGCGGATGCCTCCGGCGGGAGTATTTCGGCCAAGAAGAAGGAGAGGGCGTTTGGATCTGGAAGTGACGCGCGACGTGTTCCGGTTGGCGCAGGTGTTCACCATCAGCCGCGGCTCGCGGAGCGCGGCGCAGGTGCTGACGGTTTCGGTGCGCGATGGCGCGCATCGGGGGTGGGGCGAATGTGTGCCCTATGCCCGGTATGACGAGACGCTGGAGAGCGTGACGGCGCTGATCGAGGGGCTGACGCTGCCGCTGGACCGGGCCGCGCTGCAGGAGGCGTTGCCCGCCGGGGCGGCGCGGAACGCCGTGGATTGCGCGCTGTGGGATCTGGAGTGCAAGCGGGCGGGGAAACGCGCCTGGGACCTGGCGGGGTTGCCCAAGCCGGGGCCGGTCGTGACCGCCTATACCCTGTCGCTGGACAGCCCCGGAAACATGCGGCAGGCGGCGGCGGAAAACGCGCATCGGCCGCTTCTGAAGATCAAGCTGGGCACCGCCGATGACATGGGGCGGCTTGAGGCCGTGCGTGCCGGGGCGCCGGATGCGCGCATCATCGTCGATGCGAATGAGGGTTGGACCGCCGATGTCTATGCCGATCTGGCGCCGCATCTGATCCGGCTGGGCGTCGCGATGGTCGAACAGCCCTTGCCCGCGGGCGACGACGACATGCTGGCCGAGATCGCGCGGCCCGTGCCCGTCTGTGCCGACGAGGCCTGTCACGACCGCGCAAGCCTGCCAAAGCTGGTGGGCAAATACGACATGATCAACATCAAGCTCGACAAGACCGGGGGGGTGACCGAGGCGCTGGCGCTGAAAGAGGCCGCGATCGCGCAGGGGTTCGAGATCATGGTGGGCTGCATGGTGGGATCGTCGCTGGCGATGGCGCCCGGGATCCTGCCCGCGCAGGGGGCGGCGGTGGTCGATCTGGACGCGCCGCTTCTGTTGGCCGAGGATCGCGAAACGCCGTTGCATTACGACGCCGATGGGGTACACCCGCCTGAAGCGGCACTTTGGGGGTAAGGAGATCAGCATGTCCCGGATCGTTTACGTCAATGGAGAATACCTGCCCGAGGAAGAGGCGACGGTGTCGATCTTCGACCGGGGGTTCCTGATGGCCGATGGGGTCTATGAGGTGACGGCGGTTCTGGAGGGCAAGCTGACCGATTTCCCGGGCCATATGGCGCGGCTGGAACGGTCGCTGGCCGAGCTGGACATCCAGAAACCCGCCGAATTCGACGACCTGCTGGAGATCCACCGCGAGCTGGTGCGCCGCAACGACGTGGTCGAGGGCGGAATCTATCTGCAGATCACGCGCGGCGCGCCGGGCGACCGCGATTTCGCCTTTCCCGACCCCGAGACCACCAAGCCGACCGTGGTTCTGTTCACCCAGTCCAAGCCGGGGCTGGCCAACAGCCCGGCGGCGAAAACGGGGATCAAGGTGATTGCCATCGACGATATCCGCTGGGGGCGGCGCGACATCAAGACGGTGCAGCTGCTGTACCCGTCGATGGGCAAGATGATGGCCAAGGCCGCGGGCGCCGACGATGCCTGGATGGTGCAGGACGGCGCGGTGACCGAGGGCACCAGCAACAACGCCTATATCGTCAAGGGCTGCACGATCATCACGCGCGGGCTGTCCAATGACATCCTGCACGGGATCACCCGCGCCGCGGTCCTGCGCTTCGCCGAAGAGGCGCAGATGCAGGTCGAGGAACGCCCCTTTACCATCGCAGAGGCGCAGCAGGCGGACGAGGCGTTCGTGACCTCGGCCTCGACCTTCGTGATGCCGGTCGTGGAAATCGACGGCGCCACCATCGGCACCGGCACGCCGGGTCCCGTCGCCAAGCGCCTGCGCGAGATCTATCTGGAAGAGAGCATCAAGGCCGCGGTTTGAGCCCGCCTATCCCGTCAACGGCGCGCCGATCTCGGCCCAGACGGGGCGGTGGTCGCTGGGGCGCGCGGTGCGGGGGCCGTTCATGTCGTCCAGCTCGGCCTGGAACGCGTCATGGGCGATGCCCGCGTCGCGGATGTAATCCGTGAGCGCGGGCGACACGACGAAATGATCCAGCAGAAGCGGCCGGTCCTGCACGTTGTCGACGAAATCGTCGAACCGCGCGGTGAAGAGCGCCGGCGTGTCGACCCGCCCGAGCAGGGCGTGGTGAAAGATCAGTTCGGGGTAGAACGTGCTGCCCAGCAGGATGTCGGTCACGTTGTGGGTCAGATAGGACCGTTCGAAGAAATCCCGCCCCGGCCCGTCGTTGAAATCGCCGGTGACGATGATCCGTGCGTCCATGTCGTTCTGCAACAGCGTGTCGAGATACGTGCGCAGGCGGAATGCCTCGGCTGAAATCCGGCGGCGGGCCAGCATTGCCTCGGCGATGAATTCCTGGCGGGTGTCGGGGTTGTCGAACAGTTGCTGGCCGCGATGGACATATTTCGACTTGGTGTGCAGCACGATCAGCCGGACCGGCTGGCCCGCCTCGGGGTCGACATCGACGACCAACGGCGCCCGCGTGAAATCATAGGTTTCCAGCAGCAGGTCGCCGTTCACATCCGCCAGCCAGCCGTCCATCAGGGTGCGGGTGGCGGCATCGGTGGCATAGTCCATCGCCGCGGCCCGGCCATCCCGTTTGCGCAACGCATACAGTTTCTGCGCCCCGCCATCGGCCCCGATCAGCGCATCGTACAGCGGCGCGCCCTGGGCGTCGGACAGGAACTCTGTCAGGAACAGGTCCATCTCGGCGGTGGCGGATGGCCCCTCTTGCAGGGTCAGCACGTCGGGATCCATGGCGCGGATCACGCGCGCCACCTTGCCCGCGACTGTGCGGGCCTGGTCGGGGTCAAGCGAATTGCTGCCCCAGACCGGATTGGCGTTGCCGGAAAACCAGCGGTTCATCCATTCGATATTCCAGTTCACGATCTTCATCTGAAAAACCCTTGGCTTTGAAATGCGATGTCACAATCTGTGCGGGCACAGTCTAGCAGATGGACTGTATCGGCGCAGTAACGGCGCGGCTGCAGAAGTGATGGCCCCGCCGCGTGCTTCGCGATAGAAACGAAGGGGTGCGCGCATCCCGTCCGCCGCGCGCTGAACCCTTTTCCCGGTGGTGCCATGCAATTGAACGTCAGCTGTCATCTTGACTATACCCTGCCGGAGCCCACCGATCTGCTGTTGCAGGTCGAGGTGCCCCACCTGGCCGATCAGCGCACCGATGGCGGCCGGATCGAGCTATCCCCGACCCAGCATTTCGAGCGTGTGCCCGCCGAGGGCGACATGGGCGAGCGTATCTGGCTGCGGGCCGAGGGCGCGTTCCGCTGCGATTACCGGGTGCAGGTCACCGTGGACCGCCCGACGCCCGAGATCGCCTCGCTGCAAGGGGTGCCGCCGCATCAGGTGCCCGGCGCGGCGGTGCGGTATCTGATGCCGTCACGCTATTGCCCGTCGGATCTGTTCCAGAACTTTGTCACGGCGGAATTCGGGGAATTGCAGGGCGGCGCCCGGATCGCGGCGATGCGCGACTGGGTCCATGGCGCGCTGGCCTATGTGCCGGGGGCCAGCGGCGCGCAGACGACCGCGCTCGACAGTTTCGTGCAGCGGCAGGGGGTGTGCCGGGATTTCGCCCATGTGATGATCACGCTGGCGCGCGCCTCGGCGATCCCGGCGCGGTTTGCCAGCGTCTATGCGCCCGATGTGAAGCCACAGGATTTCCATGCCGTGGCCGAGGTGTTTCTGGACGGGGGCTGGCATCTGGTCGATGCCACGGGCATGGCCGCCGCCGATACGATCGCGCGGATCGGGGTCGGCCAGGACGCGGCGGATGTCGCGTTCCTGAGCGCGTTCGGCCCGATCACCATGGTGGATCAATCGGTCACGGTGCAGCGTGTGACGGGCTAGCGATCAGCCCTTGTCGCCGACATTCTGCGCAAAGGCATCCTTGAACGCGGCTTGCTGTTCGGGGCTGGCTTCGGCCTGGAACTGAGCCTTCCAGTCGGCATAGGGCATGCCATAGAAGGTCTCGCGCGCCTGCGGTTCGGTCATGTCGATGCCGCGCTCTTCGGCGGCTTCCTTGTACCAGCGGCTCAGGCAGTTGCGGCAGAACCCGGCCAGGTTCATCAGGTCGATGTTCTGCACGTCCTTGCGGTCTTCCATCAGGTGCTGGCGCAGACGGCGGAACGCGGCGGCTTCCAGTTCGATACGGGTTTGGTCATCCATGTGTCGGTCTCCTCGGGTCAAAGATTGGCGGTTTTCAGCACATCTTCAAGGATCGGCGCCAATCGCGCGGCCCAGGCGTTCTGTTCGGCCTGTTCTTCGATCAGGTCATTGCGCAGCTCGATCAGGACGTTGTGGCGCCCGGTGCGGATGGCGTGACGGTCGACGGAATCGCCCGGAAGGTGCCCGCCATAGGGTTCGTTCTGGCCCACGCACAGATCGGGTTCCTGCCGCAGCCGGTCGATCAGCGGCCGCGCCAGCCGCTGGTCTTCGCCATGCAGGATGCCGATATGCCAGGGCCGCTTTGGCCGCCCCTGAAGCTGCGGGGTGAAGCTGTGGATCGGCAGCAGGATCGGGTCGTCGCGCTGCGCCAGCAGATCGGCCACCGCCGCGTGATAGGGGCGATGGCAACGGTCCAGCCGCATCTCGCGCTCGGTCGCGTCGGCATGGCGGTTGGCGGGGATGATCGAGCCGTCGTAAAGCCGCATCAGCAGGGTCGGGTCATCCTCGCCCCGGTTGGGGTCGATCACCAGGCGCGAGAAATGCGACAGGATCGCGGGCGCATCCAGAAGCTCGGCCAGACGGCGGGTCACGCCGGCGGCCCCCACGTCATAGGCAATGTGGCGGTTCATGTCGTGATCGGGCAGGCCCAGCGTGCCGTCATGCACGAAGTCGGGCACATGGTTGGTGGCGTGATCGCACGTCACCACCCAGCGCGATCCGCGATCCGCGCCAAGGATTTCAAACGGTTGATAGGTCATGGGCCGTGTCAATATTTCGAAACACTTGTCCCTTATGCCAATCGCGGGGAAAGCACCAGTTGTCAGATGCGCCGAATTCGGCCATTAAGAAGTTGGTCTGGCCCACCACGAAAACTGAATGGAAATGACGCGACGGTATGAGACGACTTCGCAATGTAAAAATCGTGGCCACGCTGGGGCCGGCCTCTGACACCTATGACATGATCCGGGCACTGTTCGAAGCGGGCGCCGATGTGTTCCGTCTGAACATGAGCCACGGCAGCCATGACGAGATCCGCGAACGCCACCGGATCATCCGCCAGATCGAACAGGACGTGGACCGCCCGATTGCCATTCTGGCCGATTTGCAGGGCCCCAAGCTGCGCTGTGGCGTGTTCGCGGGCGACAGCGAGGAGCTGGCCGAGGGGCAGGCGTTCCGCTTTGACCTGGACCCGGCCGAAGGCGACGCAAGCCGCGTCTGCCTGCCACATCCCGAGATCTTTCAGGCGCTGAAGCCGGGCTCGACCCTGTTGGTCAATGACGGCAAGATCCGGGTGCGGGTCGAAACCTGTGGCGCCGATTTCGCCGATTGCACCGTGGTGACGGGCGGGACGATTTCCAACCGCAAGGGCGTGAACGTCCCCGATGTGGTGCTGCCGCTGGCCGCGCTGTCTGAAAAAGACCGCGCCGATCTGGAGTTCGTCTGCGAACTGGGCGTCGACTGGATCGCCCTGTCCTTCGTGCAGCGCCCCGAGGATGTGATCGAGGCGCGCGATCTGGTCTCGGGCCGGGCTGCTGTCCTGTCCAAGATCGAAAAGCCCGCCGCGGTCACGGCCTTTGACGACATCCTGGCGGTCAGCGACGGGATCATGGTGGCCCGTGGCGATCTGGGCGTCGAGCTGCCGGTGCAGAACGTGCCGCCGATCCAGAAGCGCCTGGTCCGGGGCAGCCGCGCGGCGGCCAAGCCGGTGATCGTGGCCACCCAGATGCTGGAAAGCATGATCGACAGCCCCGTTCCGACCCGGGCCGAGGTGTCGGATGTGGCAACCGCGATCTATGAGGGCGCCGATGCGGTGATGCTGTCGGCCGAAAGCGCCGCCGGCTCCTATCCGATCGAGGCGGTGACGACGATGAACAACGTCGCCCAGGAGATCGAGAGCGACGCCACCTATCGCGAGATCATGGAGGCCAGCCGCACCGCCAAGCGCACATCCGTTGCCGACGGGATCGTGTCGGCCGCGCGCGAGATCGCCGAGACCACGGATATCAAGGCGATCTGCTGTTTCACCCATTCCGGCACCACCGCGTCGCTGACGGCGCGCGAACGGCCGCGCGTGCCGATCCTGGCGCTGACCCCGTTTGAACGGACGGCCCGGCGGCTTTGCCTGACCTGGGGCACGAATTGCCATTACTCGGGCGATGTGCAGCGGTTCAAGATGGCGGTGGTGGGCGCGGCCCGCGCGGCCCGCAAAGGTGGTTTCGCGACCGAGGAGGATCAGATCGTGGTTGTGGCAGGTGTGCCCTTCAACGTGCCGGGAACAACCAATATTCTGCGAATCGCTCCCTGCGAAGAAAGATTGATTTTCAGCACCGATCCCGAATAATAAGGGCCATTATAAAACCCGGAGGCGGGCATGAATGGCGATTACTATCTGGTGGCGGGCATCATCGCGGGCGTTCTGGCGGCGCCCGCGCTTCTTGGGGCCTTTGCCGAAAGCCGCCCGCCACGGGCGGCGGCAGTGCTGGTGCTGATCTGCGGCGGGCTGATCACGCTGGCGCTGATGAACAACCCCAAGGGATATGCGATGAACGATGTCCCCAAAGCCTTTGTGCGGGTGTTCGGGGAACTGGTGCAATAATTGACTTGCCTTGCGGGGCTGCAGCCCGTATACGGCGCCTCTCAATTGGTGTGGCCGGCCCCAGAGGCATGCCGAGCCGCATCGACACCGCCCGAACTTCAAGGAGACGGAAATGCCCAAGATGAAGACCAAGTCGAGCTGCAAGAAGCGGTTCAAGGTGACGGCCAATGGCCGCGTCAAGACCGGCCAGGCCGGCAAGCGCCACGGCATGATCAAACGCACCACCAAATTCATCCGCAATGCTCGCGGCACCACCACGCTGTCGGCTCCTGACGAGAAAATCGTCAAGTCGATGATGCCCTATTCGCGCTAAGGAGGGTCGGAGATGTCGAGAGTCAAAGGCGGAACCACCACGCACGCACGCCACAAGAAGGTGATCAAGGCCGCCAAGGGTTACTATGGCCGCCGCAAGAACGCCTTCCGCACCGCGACGCAAGCCGTCGACAAGGCGAACCAATACGCAACCCGCGACCGGAAACAGCGCAAGCGGAATTTCCGCGCCCTGTGGATCCAGCGGATCAACGCCGCCGTGCGCAGCCATGACGAGGCGCTGACCTATAGCCGCTTCATCAACGGTCTGTCGCTGGCCGGGATCGAGGTCGACCGCAAGGTCCTGGCCGATCTGGCCGTGAACGAACCCGATGCGTTCGGCGCAATCGTCGACAAGGCGAAGGCCGCACTGGCATAAACCTCGCAACGATCGAGGGACAGTTGGAAAGCCGCGGACCTTCGGGTGCCGCGGCTTTTCAGTTTCAGGGCATGTTCGGTCATTGCCTTGAGCGGGGCAAAGCGCCAATGTGACGCTGTTTGACGTGGAAATGCGCTTCGATGGGTTTCGTCGTATTCGTCAATGGTATTGTGATCCTGTTCACCGCCTGTCTGATGGGGGTGGATGCGCTGTTGTTTCACGACACCGCCGAGCAGTTCGGGGAAGGGTTCCTGCTGACGGGCCTTGTCGGGGTGTCGCTGTGCCTGGCGGCATCGCGCAGGGCAACCGGGCTGGAGCAGCGGCACACCTTCCTTCTGACGTCCAGCGTGTGGATGACCGCTGCCCTGACTGGGGCGCTGCCGATGTATCTGTGGGGGATGACCCCCGCCGATGCGGTGTTCGAGGCGATGTCGGGCATCACCACCACGGGCTCGACCGTGATGTCGGGGCTGGAACAGACGCCGCGCGGCATCCTGCTGTGGCGGGCGATTCTGCAGGCGCTTGGCGGGGTCGGCTTTGTCGTGACCGGCATGGCGCTGCTGCCGATCCTGCAGGTTGGCGGGATGCAACTGTATCAGACCGAAAGCTCGGAACGAGGCGAAAAGCAGCTGCGCAATGCGGCGGCCTTCGCCATGGCCACGCTGGTGGTCTATCTGGGGCTGATGCTGCTTTGTGGCGCGCTTTATGCGTTGGGGGGCATGTCGCCCTTTGACGCGGTCACCCATGCGATGACCACCATGTCCTCGGGCGGGTATTCGAACTATGACAGCTCGTTCGGGCATTTCGACAGTGGCTATCTGCAATGGGTGGCCACGGTCTTCATGCTGGGGGCTGGGCTGCCCTTTGCCTGGTATATCCGCGCCGTGATGCGGGGGATCTGGCGCTCGGAACAGGTGCTGATGATGCTGCGCAGCCTGGGCGTGGTGATCGGGCTGCTCACCCTGTGGCTGGTGCTGGCCGACCACCGCCCGTTTGCCGAGGCGCTGCGCCTGGTCGCCTTCAACGTGGTGTCGGTCGTCACGACCACGGGCTATGCCACGACCGATTACCTGACCTGGGGGCCGGTCGCGGTGGCGGCGTTCTTTCTGCTGACGGCGGTGGGCGGCTGCACCGGGTCCACGGCGGGCGGGGCCAAGGCGATGCGCTGGGTCATCCTGGCCCGCGTGATCAAGACCTGGATACGCCGCATCCGCCATCCCCACGGCATCTTCGTCGTCCGGTACGAGGGGCGTGCCGTGTCCGAAGAGGTCCTGTCCGGGGTCATGGCGTTTTTCGTCATCTATGTGGTGACCGTATCGGTGCTGGCGGTGGCGCTGGATTTCGACGGGCTGGATTTTTCCACCGCCCTGTCGGGGGCGCTGACGGCGGTGGCCAATGTGGGGCCGGGGGTGGGGGGCATCATCGGCCCGGCGGGCAACTTCGCCACGCTATCGGACGAATCCAAGGTGATGCTGGCCTTTGGCATGTTCGCCGGACGGCTTGAGATGTTCACTGTCTTCGTGCTGTTCCTGCCCCGTTTCTGGCGCGCGTTCTAGGACCGCGCCCCTGAAAACCCGGGCTTTGGCGGCAGCATTGCTTGCACGTTCCCGCCCATCGCTTTAGGTGAAGCCTGAACTTGTTGGAGGTCCGCGCCATGGACGATCTGAAATCGAAATATCTGGGCCTGATCGCTGATGCCGGTGACGAGGCCGCGCTGGAGGATCTGCGCGTGCAGGCCGTCGGCAAGAAGGGCGAGGTCAGCCTGAAGATGCGCGAGCTGGGCAAGATGTCGCCCGAGGAACGCCAGGTCATGGGGCCGAAGCTGAACGCGCTGAAGGACGAGATCAACAGCGCGCTGTCCGCCAAGAAATCCGCGCTGGCCGATGCAGCACTTGATGAACGGCTGCGCGGCGAATGGCTGGATGTCACGCTGCCCGGCCGTCCGGCGCGTCAGGGCACCATCCACCCGGTCAGCCAGGTCACCGAAGAGGTCACCGCGATCTTTGCCGATATGGGCTTTGCCGTGGCCGAGGGCCCGCAGATCGAGGATGACTGGCACAATTTCGATGCGCTGAACATCCCGCCCGAACACCCCGCGCGACAGGAACACGATACGTTCTTCATGCACCGTGCCGATGGCGACAACCGCCCGCCGCATGTGCTGCGCACCCATACCAGCCCGGTGCAGATCCGCGCGCTTCAGGCCCAGGGCGCGCCCATCCGAGTGATCGCACCCGGTCGCGTCTATCGCTGCGACTATGACCAGACCCACACGCCGATGTTCCACCAGGTCGAGGGGCTGGCCATCGACCGCGATATCTCGATGGCAAACCTGAAATGGGTGCTTGAGGAATTCTGCCGCGCCTATTTCGAGGTCGACAAGGTCGAGCTGCGCTTCCGCGCGTCGCACTTCCCCTTTACTGAGCCGTCGGCCGAGGTCGACCTGCGCTGTTCGTGGCAGGACGGCACGCTGAAAGTGGGCGAGGGCGACGATTGGATGGAAATCCTCGGTTCCGGCATGGTCCACCCCAAGGTGTTGGCCGCCGGTGGCATCGACCCGGACCAGTGGCAGGGCTTTGCCTTTGGCCTGGGGATCGACCGGATCGCCATGCTGAAATACGGCATCCCCGACCTGCGCGCGTTCTTCGACAGCGACCTGCGCTGGCTGCGCCATTACGGGTTCGCGAGCCTGGACCAGCCGACCCTGCGCGGGGGGCTGAGTAGGTAATGCCAAAGCGAGATTTGGATCGAATGAGAGAACTTCTGCTTTTGGCAGAGGCTACCGAAATTCAGTCGTGGGACGAGGATGAAACCGGCTACGTCGATTTTCAGACAGAGCTCATGCCTGGAGATGGGTATCAGTTGGTCCAGATGCGAGATGCTGGCTGGATAGAAGGTGAAGATGCAAACTTTGGCTGTTTTCGAATTACTGGTGTCGGCCATGAATACCTTGATGCTGTCCGCGACCAAGGCATTTGGAAAAGCACAAAGGAAGCTATAGCCGAAACGGGAGGTAGCGCGGCGCTCGAAATCGTGAAAGCGCTCGCCACTGGCTTCATGAAAAAGAAGATTCATCAGCATACAGGATTCGATCTATGAAATTCACCCTCTCCTGGCTGAAAGACCACCTGGAAACCGAGGCCTCGCTTGACGAGATCCTCTATGCCCTGACCGATCTGGGGCTGGAGGTCGAAGGCGTGGAAAACCCGGCCGAGGCGCTGTCGACCTTCACCCTCGCCAAGGTCAAATCGGCCACCCAGCACCCCGATGCCGACCGCCTGCGCGTCTGCGTTGTCGACACGGACGAGGGCGAAAAGCAGATCGTCTGCGGCGCCCCCAATGCGCGCGAGGGCATCACCGTGGTTCTGGCCAAGCCGGGCGATTATGTGCCGGGCATCGACGTGACGCTGAGCGTGGGCAAGATCCGGGGCGTGGAAAGCCATGGCATGATGGCCTCCATGCGCGAGCTGGAGCTGGGCGACGATCACGACGGCATCATCGAGCTGCCTTCGGGCACGGTCGGCCAGAAATTCGCCGACTGGCTGGCGGAAAACGATCCGGCCAAGGTTGACCCGGTGATCGAGATCGCGATCACCCCCAACCGCCCCGATGCGCTGGGGGTTCATGGCGTCGCGCGCGATCTGGCCGCGCGGGGTCTGGGCACGCTGAAACCGCTGAAGGCCGAACAGGTGCCGGGCAGCTTCGCCAACCCGATCCCGGTGACGATTGCCGATGCGGATGGCTGCCATGTCTTTGCCGGGCGCCTGATCAAGGGCGTGAAAAACGGCCCCAGCCCCGCGTGGCTGCAGGACCGGTTGCGCGCCATCGGCCTGCGCCCGATCTCGGCGCTGGTCGATGTGACGAACTTCTTCACCTATGACCGCAACCGCCCGCTGCACGTCTTCGACGCGGCCAAGGTGGAAAGCGGCCTGACCGTGCACCGCGCCAAGGGCGGCGAGGAACTGGTGGCGCTGGATGACAAGACCTATGCCCTGCCCGAAGGCGCGATGGTGATCTCGGCCGATGGTAAGGTGGAAAGCATCGCTGGCATCATGGGCGGGCTGGAAACCGGCGTAACGGGCGACACCACGGATGTCTACCTCGAGGCCGCTGTCTGGAACACGTTGGATATCGCTGCGGCGGGCCGGGCGCTGAAGATCAACTCTGACGCGCGGTATCGCAACGAACGCGGGATCGACCCGGCCTATAACGCGCAAGCGATCGAGGATGCCACGCGGATGATCCTGGATCTGTGCGGGGGTGAGGCGTCCGAGGTGATCACCGCTGGCGCCGCGCCGGTGGTGGACCGTGCCTACAAGCTGGATACCGACCGGGTGCAGTCGCTGGTGGGGATGGAAATCCCGGCCGCCGAACAGCGCGCCACGCTGACCGCCCTGGGCTTCACGCTGGATGGCGACATGGTGACCCCGCCCAGCTGGCGCCCCGATGTGCTGGGCGAGGCCGATCTGGTCGAGGAAGTCGCGCGCATCGCGTCCCTGACCAAGCTGGAAGGCAAGCCCATGGCGCGGGCACAGGTGGGCGTGCCGCGCCCGATCCTGACGCCGATGCAGAAACGCGAGGGGATCGCGCGGCGCACCATCGCGGCGCTGGGCTACAATGAATGCGTGACCTATTCCTTCATCGACCAGGCCGCCGCGGCGCTGTTCGATGGCGGCGATGACGCCACGATGCTGGAAAACCCGATCTCGTCCGAGATGAGCCATATGCGCCCCTCGCTGCTGCCCGGCCTGCTGCAGGCCGCCGCACGAAACCAGGCGCGCGGCTTCATGGACCTGGCGCTGTTCGAGGTTGGCCCGGCCTTCCACGGCGGCGAACCGGGCGAGCAGCATTTGCAGGCCAGCGGCATCCTGATCGGCCATACCGGGCCCAAGGACGTGCATGGCGCGCGCCGGGCGGTCGATGTCTATGACGCCAAGGCCGATGCCGAGGCCGCGCTGGCCGCCATCGGCGCCCCCGCCAAGGTGCAGATCCTGCGCGGGGCCGAAGGCTGGTGGCATCCGGGCCGCCACGGGCGCATCTGCCTGGGCCCGAAAAAGGTGCTGGGCGTCTTTGGCGAGCTGCACCCAAAGGTGCTGGCCGCGCTGGACGTCAAGGGCCCGGCGGTGGGCTTCACCCTGCTGCTGGAAGAGCCGCCCTTCCCGAAAAAGAAATCCGCCACCCGCCCCGCGCTGGAACTGCGCGACCTGCAGGCGGTGGAACGCGATTTCGCCTTTGTCGTCGATGCGGATGTCGAGGCGCTGACGCTGGTCAACGCCGCCGCCGGGGCCGACAAGGCGCTGGTCGAGGATGTGCGCGTCTTCGACGAGTTCATCGGCGGGTCGCTGGGCGAGGGCAAGAAATCGCTGGCCATCACCGTGCGCCTGCAACCCACCGACAAGACCCTGACCGAAGAACAGATCGAAGCCGTCGGCGCCAAGATCGTCGACAAGGTGGCCAAGGCCACCGGCGGCACATTGCGAGGCTAGGGCGATGCTGAAGGTCTATCTCTCGGGCGAGATCCACACCGACTGGCGCGAACAGATCATCGCCGGCGCGCAGGGGCCGGATGTCAGCTTCAGCGCGCCGGTCACCGATCACGCGGCCAGCGACGATTGCGGCGTGGCGATCCTGGGCGCCGAGCCGGACAAGTTCTGGCACGACCACAAGGGCGCCAAGCTGAACGCGATCCGCACCCGCAAGGGGATCGAGGACGCCGATGTGGTCGTGGTGCGCTTCGGCGACAAGTACAAGCAATGGAACGCGGCCTTCGACGCAGGCTATGCCGCCGCCCTGGGCAAATCGCTGATTGTGCTACATGGCCCCGACCATCAACACGCGCTGAAAGAGGTCGACGCCGCCGCCCTGGCCGTGGCCGAAACGCCTGAACAGGTGGTGCAGATGCTGCGCTATGTGCTGACGGGGGCGCTGCCGGGGTAGGGGGCGCTGCCCTACTATCCTATTCGGTTTCACTACCTCTGTTTTTGCAGCGAAGCGAAGTGATCAAAAGCCGAAAAAACAAGTTCCCGTTGCGCGGATTTTTCGAAGTCAAAACAGATCACATCGAGTCTTCCAGAATTATCAAGATACCACGTTGCTTCTCCCAGATCATAGGGCTGAGAAGATGCCGTGTTGGTGATGTGAAAGATTAATCCATTTGCAAAAATTCGAAAAATTTTCTCGATGTTTCCATTTGGAAAAGCCATTTCATGGGTCACTGGCGTAAGATTGTGCAATGCACCTTTTGACGCAAACTGAATAACTCTGATCGGAAAAATCGTAGGATCAAACTCGTTGTGCCCCAGAATTACTTGCCTAGCTTGTTCGAGAAGTGTCTCAGGAACCTGAAAGCTTTGCATATCCGCCATTTGAGAAGCGCCCGCACGCCAGAGGATGCTGGTTGCGAATTTAGCCAGCGCCGCGTGATTGACATCGCTAAGGGTTCTTAGCCCAATTGCTCCCCCAGCCTTCAACGGCTGCATTTCAAGTTCATCAGCATCTGCCCAATACTTCCAAGCAAGTTTCAGGCGTCTAATTTCTTTTATTGCGTCATCGTCTATAGACGCGAGGATGTCTTCGCCTTTTCGAATTACGAGCCGCTGGTCGTACCAACTGTCAAAGCGCTTTATGGGACGTTCTTGTCCGTCCGTTTGAACCATCGCGCCTCCCGAAACCTCTTTTGGTGTCAAGGCCTTTGGGAGAATATGAGATTTGACGAATATCCCGGATTTTTTTGTGAGCCTGCAAACTCCAGCTTCACGCTTCTTCATAAGAACCCAGTCCAGCCAATCAGAGATTTGTAACTTCACATAGCGTGATCGTATCAGAGACGGAAGAAGACATCCGGGCCTTCCAATTGAACGGCATTCCCGCCGCTTAATACTGTCACATGAAAAAGCGCCCCCGCCAATCCAGCGAGGGTGCCGCAATCTTCACCCGTCTCTACCGTCGCGCGGCTACCCCGCAACCGCGCGCTTTGCCATCACCTTAATCAGGTTCGCGCGATAGGCGGGGTCGGCGTGGATGTCGGTCATAAGCCCGTCGGAGGAGACCTCGACCCCGTCCACCGCATCCGCCGACCAGTTGGCCGACAGCGCGGCCTCCAGCCCATCGTGGCGGAAAACGCCGTCCTCGCCCGCGCCGGTTATGGCCACGCGTGCGCCGTCGGCGGTCTGAGCCACGAAGACCCCCACCAGCGCAAAGAGCGACGCGGGCTGCCGGAACTTGGCATAGCCTGCTGCGGCGGGTTTGGGGATGCGCACGGCGGTGATGATCTCGTTTTCCTCAAGCGCCGTGGTGAAGAGCCCCTCGAAGAACTCATCTGCCGCGATCTCGCGCGCGTTGGTGACGATGGTGGCGCCCAAGGCCAGCAGGGCGGCGGGGTAATCCGCCGCCGGGTCGTTATTGGCGATCGACCCGCCGATGGTGCCCGCCTGACGGACCATCGGATCGCCGATTCCGGCCGCCAGACAGGCCAGCGCGGGGCACAGGCCAAGCACGGTGTCGCTCGCGGCGACCTCGGCATGGGTGGTGGCGGCGCCGATGACCAGAGTGTCGCCATCGGCCGTGACGCCCTTCATCCCGTCGATGGCGCGGATGTCGACCAGAACGTCCGGCGCGGCCAGGTGCTGTTTCATCGTCGCGATCAGCGTCATGCCGCCCGCCAGGAACTTGCCATCCTCGCCCCCCGCCAGCGCGGCGATTGCGTCGTCGACCGAAGCGGCCTTGTGATATTTCGTCGGATACATGGTTTTCCCCTGTCTCAGTTGGCCGCTTGCAACGCTTTCCACACGGCTTGCGGTGTGGCGGGCATGGCCAGGTTGTTGTTGCCGATGGCGTCGGTGATGGCGTTGATCACGGCCGGCGGTGTGCCGATGGCCCCGGCCTCGCCGCAGCCCTTGATCCCCAGCGGGTTGCCCGGACAGACGGTCGAGGCATGGTGCACGCCATAGGACGGCAAATCCGCCGCCCGGGGCATCGCATAATCCATGTAGGAGCCGGTGATCAGCTGCCCCTCGTCGTCATAGACGACCTGTTCCAGCATCGCCTGACCCACGCCCTGGGCGATGCCGCCATGGACCTGGCCCTCGACGATCATCGGGTTGATGATGGTGCCGAAATCGTCCGAGGCTGTGAACTGCACGATCTCGGTCACGCCGGTTTCGGGGTCGACCTCGACCTCGCAGATGTAAGTACCGGCGGGGAAGGTGAAGTTGGACGGGTCATAGAACGCGCCCTCTTTCAGGCCGGGTTCCATGTCGGGCGGCAGGTTGTGCGCGGTATAGGCCGACAGGCCCACCTCGTGCCAGGCCATCGCCTTGTCGGTGCCTGCGACCTTGACCTCGCCGCCTTCGATCACGATGTCGGCCTCGGACGCTTCCAGTACATGGGCGGCGATCTTTTTCACCTTGGCCTCGACCTTGTCCATCGCCTTGACGATGGCCGACATGCCGACCGCGCCGGAACGCGAGCCATAGGTGCCCATGCCGAACTGTACCTTGTCGGTGTCGCCATGCACGATCGACACGTTCTCGATCGGGATGCCGAAGCGTTCGGCGACGATCTGGGCAAAGGTTGTCTCGTGCCCCTGGCCGTGGCTGTGGCTGCCGGTCAGCACCTCGATCGTGCCCACGGGGTTGACCCGCACCTCGGCCGACTCCCAAAGGCCCACACCGGCGCCCAATGATCCGACCGCCGCCGACGGCGCAATGCCGCAAGCCTCGATATAGGATGAATAGCCGATCCCGCGCAGCTTGCCGCGGCTCGCGGCCTCGGCCTTGCGGGTGGCGAAGCCCGCCACATCGGCGGCCTGCATCGCCTGATCCAGGTTGGCGCCGAAATCGCCGGAGTCATAGGTCATGATGACCGGCGTTTCATGCGGGAAGCTGCGCACGAAATTCGCGCGGCGCAGCTCGGCCGGGTCCTTGCCCATTTCCCGCGCGGCGGTCTCCATCATCCGCTCGATCAGGTAACACGCCTCGGGGCGGCCCGCGCCGCGATAGGCATCGACCGGCACGGTGTTGGTATAGACCCCGCGCACGTTGCAATGGATGTTGGCGATATCGTACTGGCCCGACAGCAGGGTTGCGTACAGGTATGTCGGCACCGCGCTGGAAAAGAGCGACATATAGGCGCCGAAATTGGCAATCGTGTCGACCTTGAGGCCCACCACCTTGCCATCCGCGTCAAAGCCCATCTTCGCGGTCGAGATATGGTCGCGCCCGTGCGCGTCGGTCAGGAACGCCTCGGACCGGTCCGAGGTCCATTTTACCGACCGTTGCGTTTTCATCGACGCCCAAAGACAGGTGATCTCTTCGGGGTAGATATAGATCTTGGCGCCAAAGCCGCCGCCCACATCGGGCGCGATCACCCGCAGCTTGTGTTCCGGCGCGACGTTATAGAAGGCCGACAGCACCAGGCGGGCCACATGCGGGTTCTGGCTGGTGGTATAGAGCGTATAGTGATCCTCAGCCGTGTCATAGGTCGCAACGGCGGAGCGCGGCTCCATCGGGTTGGGCGACAGGCGGTTGTTGGTCAGCGCCATTTCGGTCACATGGGCGGCCCCGGCAAGGGCGGCATCGGTTGCCGCCGCATCGCCGATTTCCCAGTCATAGATCAGGTTGCCGGGCGCGTTGTCGTGGATTTGCGGCGCGCCATCCGCCAGCGCCTTGTCGGCGGTGGCCACGGCAGGCAGCATGTCGTAATCGACCACCACCGCCTCGGCTGCGATCCGGGCCTGGGCCTGGGTTTCGGCGATGACGACGGCCACCGCGTCGCCGACATAGCGGACCTTTTCGGTGGCCAGCGCCGACCAGGCGCCCATGTTCATCGGGCTGCCGTCTTTCGAGGTGACGGCCCAGCCGCAGATGATGTTGCCGATCCCGTCGCCGGTCAGCTGCTTTCCGTTCAGAACGTCGATCACACCGTCCATCGCCAGCGCGTCGCTGGTGTCGATGCTCGCGATCCGGGCATGGGCGTGCGGGCTGCGGACAAAGGCGGCATAGGCCTGATTGTCGGTGCGGATGTCGTCGGTATACCGGCCCTTGCCGGTGATGAAACGCTTGTCCTCCTTGCGCGGGACACGGGCGCCGATTCCTGTACTCATGATCCGATCCTCCCTGATGCGGTCACATCTTTGCCGCGGCGGATTCCACCGCCTTGACGATGTTGTGATAGCCGGTGCAGCGGCAGATATTGCCCTCCAGCTCGTGGCGGATCGCCTTTTCGGTCAGCGTCCGGCCCTCGGCCTTGTAGCGGTTCACGATGTCGACCGAGGCCATGATCATGCCCGGCGTGCAGAACCCGCATTGCAGGCCATGATGTTCGGTGAACGCTTCCTGCATCGGGTGCAGGTCGCCATTGGCCAGCCCCTCGATCGTGGTGACCTGGGCGCCGTCCAGCGCGACGGCCAGCGTGGTGCAGGATTTCGCCGCCTTGCCGTCCACATGCACGACACAGGCGCCGCATTGGCTGGTGTCGCAGCCCACATGGGTCCCGGTCAGGCGCAGATGTTCGCGCAGAAACTCCGACAGCAGCGTTTCATCGGGGATGTCCCGGCTGACGCTTTTGCCGTTAACGGTCAGTGTGATGTTGGTCATGTATTCCTCCCAGAATGGCAGGTCTTGCCGCCTGCATCGTGATGGCCGCCGGGCGATGGGCATGTCCGGCGGGGCCTTTGGCAATGGGCGATCGCACAGCGGCGCTGTCGCGATCGCGGTGCGGGTGTCGGCATTTTCGCGGCGGTGTCAGGCCGCATCCTGCCCGGCCTTGGAAATTGCAAGGCCGCCGAATTCCGTTTGGAAACAGGGACATTCGCAAAGAAACTGGGGTCGAGTGTAAAAGCGGCCAGATTCGGCGCAACTGTTTTTCGTGTCAACTGGGCTTTAGTTCTAACACGCCGCCAGCAGGCGCTGCTTTTCCGACCCGCCCTGCAGCGCCGCGGCGATCCCGGCCAGGCTGTCCAGCGAATGACAGGCGTGAAAGGAATCGACCAGCGGCAGCAGGGTACGGATGCCTTCGGCCTTGGGTTCGAACCGGTCCCAGCGCAGCAGCGGGTTCAGCCAGATCAGCCGGCGACAGGACAGCGACAGGCGCTCGGCCTCGGCCCGCAGGGTGTTGATATCGCCGCGCTCCAGCCCGTCGGTGATCAGCAGCACGACCGCGCCGCGCCCCAGCACACGCCGCGACCAGTCGCGGTTGAACGCCCGCAGCGCGTCGCCGATCCTTGTGCCGCCCTGCCAGTCCGGCGCGTCCCGTCCCAGCACCTCAAGCGCCGCGTCGATATCGCGCTGCGCCAGCCCGCGCGAAATGTTGGTCAGCCGCGTGCCGAAGGTGAAGCCATGCACCTTGCCCCAGTTCTTGTTCGGCGACCATGTCAGCGCGTGCAGGAAATGCATCATCATCCGCGCATAGACGGTCATCGAGCCCGAGATATCGCAGATCGCCACCAGATCCGGCGGGCGGGGCAGGGGCGCCTTGAGCGCCAGCCGGTCGATTTCCCCCTGACGCCGCACGGCCCGGCGCATCATCCGGCGCAGATCGGGGCGGCTGCCTGTGGGGCGGGCGACGAAGCGCCGGGACCGGACCGGCGGGGCGGGCAGGGTCATCTGACAGATCGCCTGTTCGGCCTGCACCAGCTCGGCGGCGGTCATCTGTTCGAAATCCTGCGCGCGCAGCACCTCGTTCTCCGACCAGCTGAAGCGCATGTCCATGTCCAGCTCTTCCCGCATGGGCGGGTCGGATTTCGCCGGGGCCGCGTCCCACAGCGCCTGCGCCGCGCGGCGTTGGGCGGCATCGGGTTTCGGTGGTGGCGGCGCGGCGACCTGCATCAGCGGCAGCATGGTCTGCAGCAGCCGGTCCAGAAATTCCGGGTCGCGCCAGAACAGGGTGAAGACCTGGTGGAAGGTTTCCAGATGCTTTTGCCGGCAGATCAGCGTGGCGCGCAGCGCGTGATAGAAATCCGCCCGCCGGGTGAAGCCGGTGGCGATGACGGCCTGCAACGCATTCTGGACCTGCGCCGTGCCCACCCGCACCCCGGCCTTGCGCAGCGCATGGGTGAACAGCACGATATTGTCGACCAGCTTGCCATCGGGGCGCGCCGCGTCCGCCACGGCTCAGGACGCCAGCGCCAGCTGCGCGCGCATCTCGGTCACCAGCCGCGTGACCTCGGACCCCGACATGCGGGCGATATCGTCCTGGTATTTCAGCAGCGCGCCCAGCGTGCCTGCCACGACCTCGGGCGTCAGCGCAACCGCGTCCAGCGCGATCAGGCATTTCGCCCAGTCGATGGTTTCGGCCACGCCGGGTTTCTTGAATACATCCTCCTGCCGCAGCTGGTGGACAAAGGCCACGACCTGTTGCGACAGGGTCTCGGACACGTCGGGCAGGTGGGTGCGCAGGATCTCCAACTCGCGCTCGACCGAAGGGAATTCGACCCAATGGTACAGGCAGCGGCGCTTCAGCGCGTCATGCACCTCGCGCGTGCGGTTCGAGGTCAGGATCACGATGGGCGGCGTTTCGGCGCGGATCACGCCCAGTTCGGGGATGGTGATCTGAAAATCCGACAGCGCCTCGAGCAGGAACGCCTCGAACGGCTCGTCGGTGCGGTCGATCTCGTCGATCAGCAGGACGGGTGGGCCTTCGGGATGGGGCGAGAGGGCTTCGAGCAAGGGCCGCCGGATCAGGTAATCTTCTGAAAACAGCTCGGATTGCAGACCGCTGCGGTCAACCTGTCCCGCAGCCTCGGCGGTGCGGATCGCGATCATCTGGGCCGAGAAATTCCATTCGTAAATGGCCGAGGACGCATCCAGCCCCTCGAAACATTGCAGCCGGATCAGGTCGCGCCCCAATGCGCCCGCCAGCGCCTTGGCGATCTGAGTCTTGCCGACCCCGGCCTCCCCTTCCAGGAACAGCGGCTTGCCCAGCTTCAGCGCCAAGAAGACGACCGTCGCCAGATCGCGGCCCAGCACGTAATCCTGCGTGGCCAGCAGATCGACGGTGTCTTCGATGGTGGCGGGAAGCGAAGCCATGAGCCCTTTCGCCGGTGATGAATGGGGGCAGACTATACGGCCCGAACCGGGTCTGTCCATCCGACAGAGGTCGCGGGTGTCAGAGCGATTTGCGTGCCCGCAGCGCGGCCGAGATCGTGCCGTCGTCCAGATAATCCAGCTCGCCGCCGATGGGCACGCCCTGTGCCAGCGATGTCACCTGCACGCCCAGTGGCTCCAGCTGGTCGGCGATGTAATGGGCGGTCGTCTGGCCATCGACCGTTGCGTTCAGCGCCAGGATGACCTCTTGCGTCTGCTCGGCCTGCACGCGGGCCACCAGCTGCGGGATGCGCAGGTCTTCGGGGCCGATCGCATCCAGCGCCGACAGGGTGCCGCCCAGCACGTGATAGCGGCCCTTGAACGATTGCCCGCGCTCCATCGCCCACAGGTCGGCCACGTCCTCGACCACACAGATCTCGCCAGTGGCGCGTTTGGCGCTGGCGCAGATGCCGCAGACCTCGTCGGTGCCGATATTGCCGCAGATCGTGCATTCGCGCGCCGTCACCGCCACCCGGTGCAGCGCATCGGCCAGCGGCATCAGCAGCAGTTCGCGCTTCTTGATCAGGTGCAACACCGCGCGCCGTGCCGACCGGGGGCCAAGGCCCGGCAGCTTGGCCATCATCTCGATCAGGGCCTCGATGTCGCGCGGTGCGTCGCTCACCGGATCAGAACGGCAGGTTCATGTCGGCGGGCAGGCCCAGTTCCTCGGTGATCTTGCGCATCTCTTCCTGGCTGCGCTCGGCGGCCTTGGCCTGGGCGTCCTTGATGGCGGCCAAGATCAAATCCTCGGCCACTTCCTTTTCCGACGGAACGAAGATCGACGGGTCGATGCTCAGACCCGTCAACTCGCCCTTGGCCGTGGCGGTGGCCTGTACCAGCCCCGCGCCGCTTTCGCCGGTCACGGTGATGGTGTTCAGGTTTTCCTGCATCTCGGCCATCTTGGTCTGCATGTCCTTGGCGGCCTTCATCATCTTGGCCATGTCGCCCATGCTGCCCAAACCTTTGAACATCTCGTTCTCCTAATCTTCTTCGAAAGGGTCCCACTCGTCCTCGACCTCGGGCAGGGCATCGGCCTCTGCCTCGGCGGCGAGCGCTTCGGGGGTTCTGATATCGGTGATTTTCGCGGTGGGAAAGGCCTCGAACACCGCCTGGACCAGCGGATGGGCCTTGGCCTCGGTCTCCAGCGCCAGCCGGTCGGCGTCGCGGTCCTCGGCGATGGTGCTGCCGCCGCCCGATCCCACGACCGAGATCGCCCAGCGAACGTCGGTCCAGCTTTGCAACCGGCTGCCCAAGCGCGCGGCCAGGTCGGAGGGTGCAGTTTCGGTCGGTTCGAACTCGATCCGCCCGGGGGCATAGCTGACCAGCCGCAGGGTGGTTTCGACCTCGACCAGCAGCTTCACGTCGCGGTTGGCGCGGATCAGCGCCACGATGCTTTCAAACGTGCCATAGCGGGCCAGCGCATCCTCGGCCACCGCCGCCACCGCCAGCGCCCCGCTTGTGCCATGGGCGCGCGGGCCGCTGGCCGCGGGGGCCGAGGCGCCAGCCGAGGCCCCCCCGCCCGCCGCAGGCGCGGACGTTCCGGCGAAGCCGGGGCGGCCTCCACCCCCGCCGCCATTCGGGGCGGGGGGCGGGGGCGTATCCTGCAGCTTCTTCACCAGCTCTTCCGGGCTGGGCAGGGTCGACACATGGGTCAGCCGGATCACCGCCATTTCGGCGGCCATCATTGCGTTGGGCGCCTGTCCGACCTCTTCGATCGCTTTCAGCAGCATCTGCCACATCCGCGTCAGCGCCCGCATCGGCAGGGCACCGGCCATCGCCTGACCCCGCGCGCGTTCGTCCGGCGAAACGGTCGGGTCCTCGGCTGCTTCGGGCGTGATCTGGATGACGCTGATCCAGTGGGTGATCTCGGCCAGATCTCGCAGCACCGCCATCGGGTCGGCCCCGTCGGCGTATTGCGCGCCCAGCTCGGTCAACGCACCCGCCGCGTCGCCCTTCATGATCAGGTCGAACAGGTCCAGCACCCGGCCCCGGTCGGCCAAGCCAAGCATCGCGCGCACCTGAATGGCGGTGGTCTCGCCCGCGCCATGTGAAATCGCCTGATCCAGCAGGCTGGTGGCATCGCGGGCGGAACCTTCGGCGGCGCGGGTGATCAGCGCCAGCGCGTCCTCGGCGATCTGCGCGCCCTCGGCATCGGCGATCCGGCGCAGCATGGCGATCATCACCTCGGGTTCGATCCGGCGCAGGTCGAACCGCTGACACCGGCTCAGCACGGTGACGGGGACCTTGCGGATCTCGGTCGTGGCAAAGATGAACTTCACATGTTCGGGCGGCTCTTCCAGCGTCTTCAGCAGCGCGTTGAACGCGCTGGTCGACAGCATGTGCACCTCGTCGATGATATAAATCTTGTAGCGCGCCGATGCCGCCCGGTAATGCACAGAATCGATGATCTCGCGGATGTCGTTCACGCCGGTCCGGCTGGCGGCGTCCATTTCCATCACGTCGACATGGCGACCTTCGGAGATTGCCACGCAATGTTCGCACACGCCGCAGGGTTCGGTCGTGGGGCCGCCATTGCCATCGGGCCCGATGCAGTTCATGCCCTTGGAGATGATCCGCGCGGTGGTGGTTTTCCCGGTGCCGCGAATGCCCGTCATGACAAAGGCCTGCGCGATGCGGTCGGCGTCGAAGGCGTTTTTCAGCGTGCGCACCATCGCATCCTGCCCGACCAGATCGGCGAAGGTTTCCGGTCGGTACTTGCGGGCCAGGACTTGATAGCCGGTGTCGGTGCTGTCTGACATGTCTGCTCGTGTCGCCAAGGGTTGCGGCAGGTTAAAGCCTTTTGGCGGCGGGGTGAACCACCAGAAACCGGCGCGGGGCGGAAATTTGGTGTCTCAACGCGGCGCGCCGGTTTCGTCGCGAAAGCCCAGCCGGTCGATGGCGTTTTCCAGGTGGTCGCGCATCAGGGCGGCGGCGGCATCGGTGTCGCGCGCCATCACCCGTTCCAGGATCGCGCGGTGTTCGGTCCAGACGATCTGTGGTGCGCTGGGGGTGCGCAGGGCCACCGCCATGAACCGCCTTGTGTGGTTCCAGCCAAGCGCCATGGCGCCTTCCAGGAAGGTGTTCCCGCTCCAGCGATACAGCATGGCGTGGAAATCCACATCGGCCTGCAACAGCGCCCGCGCATCCTGTTGCGCCAAGGCCCGCGCGCCCCGGTCCAGGATCGCGGCGGCCTCGTCCGGGGCGGTGTCGGGTTTGCGCAGACAGGCCAGTTCGGCCGCGAACGGGTCCAGCTTCTGGCGCATCTCGTGGATCGACTGGAACATCGCCATATCGATCGGTGCCACCACCACGCCGCGCCGGCCGGTATCGGCCACCAGGCGCTGCGCCCGCAGGATGGAAATCGCGCTGTTCACCGGCTGGCGCGACACGTTCAGCCGCACCGCCAGATCGTCCTGGTTCAGCCGTTCGCCGGGCTGGATCTCGCCGCTACAGATCGCGTCGAGCAGGATGTCATAGGTCTGTTCGACCAGCGTTTTCTGTGCCTTGACCGGTTCCATGGCGCCCCTCTTTGCCGCCCTTCCTAGCGCCGTTGCGGGGACATAGACAAGAGCATCCGAATTTCGTATACGAAAGACAGGTCCGGCCGATACACTCACGGACGCAAGATGCTTGTTCAAGGGGGAGTGGACAGCATGCAGCAGGCTTTCACGACGGATCGACGGCGCGGTTTCGCGCGCCGTGCAAGGGTGCCCGCGCCGCGGGGGTGACCCGCGCGCGGCTTGCGCCCCAGGCGGGTCGCATCCGGGCGGCGGCGTTAAGACCAATGGACGAATTGCCAAGTCGCGCCCTTGTTTTTTCACTGAAGAGGACCCGAGGGACACAGATCCACACGAACGCTGTCGGCCATCAGAAGCCGAAACGGGACAGCGGGGGCAAGAGCGGTCGGCGCCTGATGACAGGGCGTTTGCAAACACAAGGGAGGAAGACCATGAAGACCTTTCTGATGCGTGTTGCGTTTTCGGCGTTTTTTGCGGGCCAGGCGTTGGCCCAGGGTGCATTGCCGGACAATCTTGCCAAGCTGGGCGCGTTCAAGACCACGGGCGTGACCGATTTCACCATTGTCGATCAAGGGGGCGATTTCGCGGATGGCATCAGGGCCAACCTGGAGCGGATCACGATGCCCGAGGGCTTCAAGATCGAGCTTTACGCCGTCGTGCCCGATGCCCGCCACATGGCCGTCGGCCCGCAGGGGATCGTTACCTTTGTCGGCACCCGCAAGACCGAAGTCTGGGCGGTCACCGACCGCAACAAGGACCGCGTCGCGGACGAGGTCAAGAATTTCGCGCCCTCGCTGACCAAGGCCATTCCGAACGGCCCGTGCTTCACCGATGACGGGTTCCTGATCATCGCCGAACAGAACCGCGTGCTGCTCTATCCGGCGGCGGAGTTCTTTTATGAAAGCCCCGATGTGGTCGCGGTGCCGATCGTGCCGGGCGGAGAGCTGATCCCGGCGGACGAGGAAAGCTATAACCACACCGCGCGGGTCTGCGATATCGGTCCGGACGGCAAGCTTTACATCTCGCTCGGGCAGCCGTTCAACGTGGCGCCCGCCGACAAGCTGGACCTGTACAACCAGGTGGGTATCGGCGGGATCATCCGCATGAACATCGATGGGACCGAGCGCGAGGTCTATACCTATGGCGTGCGCAACTCGGTCGGGCATGACCACCATCCGGTCACGGGCGAGCTGTGGTTCACCGACAATCAGGTCGACGGCATGGGCGATGACATCCCGCCGGGCGAGCTGAACCGCCAGACCGAGGCCGGGCAACATTTCGGCCACCCCTGGTTCGGCGGCGGCACGGTGCGCACCAACGAATACAAGGGCGAGGAAGTCCCGGTCGAGGTCGTGCATCCCGCGGTCGAGATGGTGGCCCATGCCGCCGATCTGGGCATGCATTTCTATGAAGGCAACATGTTTCCGGCCAGGTACAAGAACGCCATCTTCTCGGCCCAGCACGGGTCGTGGAACCGCACCACGCCGGTCGGCGCGCGGGTGATGGTGACCTTCATCGACGCCGAGGGCAATGCCACATCGGAACCCTTTGCCGAGGGCTGGATCGACGAGAACGGCGAATATCTGGGCCGTCCGGTGGATGTGGTCGAGCTGCGCGATGGCTCGTTGCTGGTGTCCGATGATCTGGCGGGCGCCATCTATCGGATCAGCTACGACGGATGAAGTGGGTCATGACCCTTGTTCTTGGCGGGCTGTTGCCCGCCGGGGCCGCCACGGGGCAGGGGGGCGGCGATCCGGCCGCCGGGCAAAAGGTGGCCGGCATGTGCCGCACCTGTCACGGGATCGATGGCTACGCCAAAATCCCCATCGCGCCGCATATCGGCGGCGAACCCGAAAGCTATATCGCGGCGCAGCTTGCGGCGTTCCGGTCCGGCACGCGCCAGCACGAGATGATGAGCGTGGTGGCCGCTGGTTTGAACGATCAACAGATCGCCGATGTCGCGGCCTGGTATGCGTCGCATCAGACGGTGGCATCCTTGCCCGCCGGTGCCGATCCGGCGGGGGCACCGCAGGTCTGTGCTGATTGTCACGGTGCGGACGGCATTGCGCTGTTCGAGGATGCGCCGAACCTGGCGGGGGAAACCACGATCTATATCGACACCCAGCTCAAGGCGTTCCGTACCGGCAAACGCCATCATGAGATCATGAGCGAAATCGCGTCGCAATTGTCCGACGCCGATATCCGCGCCGCCGCCGACTGGTACGCCGCGATCAAGCTGGAGGTCGGCCCGGCACCGGATTGAGGCCGCGCCCATGGAATTGCGCGCGGGGCCGCCTGACCCGCGCCATGCCGAAACGCGGTTTCGGCCAGACATCAGGCACCGGCAGACCGGCACCCGCGCGGGGTGGTCTGCGCAAGGACACGGGTGGGAGGAACCCCCGGCATATCGAAGACCGCCCGCACCGGGCACATTGGGAGGAAGACAATGACACATTCACCAAAGATCGGCCGCCGGTCGTTTCTGAAGAAATCCGCAATGGTGGGGACCGCCGCGGCGGGCAGCACCCTTGCCGCGCCCGCCGTGCTGGCGCAGGCCCCGATCGTCATCAAGATGCAAACATCCTGGGGGGCGTCCAACATCTGGGACGAATTCGCCAAGGATTACGCCACCCGGGTCGAGGCAATGTCCGGTGGTCGGCTCAAGGTCGATGTGCTGCCCGCTGGCGCGGTCGTCGCCGCGTTCCAGGTGCTGGATGCGGTCAATGACGGCGTTCTGGATGCGGCGCATTCGGTGCCCGTCTATTGGTACGGCAAGCACAAGGCGGCGTCGCTTTTCGGGACCGGTCCGGTTCTGGGCGGCTCGGCCACCACGATGCTCAGCTGGTTCTATGCCGGGGGCGGGGACGAGCTGTATCGCGAACTGACCCAGGACATCATGGGTCTGGATATCATCGGCTATATGGGCTTTCCGATGTTCGCCCAGCCCTTTGGCTGGTTCAAGGGCGAGGTCAGCACGGTCGAGGATCTGCAAGGGTTCAAATACCGCACCGTGGGCCTTGCCGCCGACCTGATGGCCAAGCTGGGCATGTCGGTTGCGCAGCTTCCGGGGGGCGAGATCGTTCCGGCGATGGAACGCGGCGTGATCGACGCGTTCGAGTTCAACAACCCCTCGTCGGATAAGGATTTCGGCGCCCAGGACGTGGCCAAGAACTATTACCTGTCGTCCTATCACCAGGCGTCGGAAAGCTTCGAGTTCCTGTTCTCGCGCACCTTTGTCGAGGATCTGGACCCCGACCTGCAGGCGATCCTGAAATACGGGGTCGAGGCCGCGTCGACCGCCAACACGGCCAAGGCGATGGACCGCTATTCCGCCGACCTGCAATGGCTTCAGAACGAAGCCGGCGTGACCGTTCACCGGACCTCGAAAGAGATCCTGGATGCCCAGATCAAGGCCTGGGACGAGCTGATCGTCGAGCTGGAAGAAGACCCGTTCATGAAGAAATGCCTGGACAGCCAGCGCGCCTGGGTCGACCGCGTGGCCTATTACGAGCTGATGAACGCGCCCGATTATGCGCTGGCCTATAACCACTATTTCCCGGGCAAGCTGCAGCTTTGACCGGGCCGGAATGTGCTGGACCGTCCCGTCACCGGGGCGGTCCGTCATCGGCCGAAACAGGCAGGACAACAGACAATAAACCGGGGGCTCCATGATCGGGTTCATACGCTTTGCGGACAATCTGTCGGCATGGTTCGGCAAGGCTTTCGCCTGGCTGATCGTGCTGATGGCGGTTGGGACGGGCTACGAGGTGTTCGTGCGCTATGTGCTGAACAATCCCACCGCCTGGGCGCTTGATGTGTCGTTCATCATGTACGGGACGCTTTTCATGATGGGCGGGGCCTATACCCTGTCGCGCGGGGGGCATGTGCGGGGCGACTTCCTGTATCGGCTGTGGCAGCCCAGAACGCAGGCCAAGGTGGACCTGATCCTGTACACCCTGTTCTTCTTTCCGGGGGTGCTGGCGCTGATCTTCGCCGGTTGGAAATATGCCGCCCGGTCCTGGCAATATGGCGAGGTGTCGGTGAACAGCCCGGCGGGCGTGCCGATCTATCAGTTCAAGACGGTGATCGTCGCGGCGGGGCTTTTGCTGTTCGTCCAGGGGATCGCGCAGGTGCTGCGCTGCCTTATCGCCATCCGCACCAATCACTGGATCGAGGCGCAGGAGGACGTGGTCGAGACCGAGGACCTTCTGATGCGCGAAGCCGACAAAGCAGAAACGGATGCCCACATATGACCGATCCACAGATCGCCCTGATGATGCTGGGGCTGTTCATCGTCTTCGTCTTTCTGGGCTTTCCCATCGCCTTCACGCTGATGGCCATGGGCATCGGCTTTGGCTATTACGCCTATTACGACGCGCGTCGGATGTGGCGCGACCACCTGCGGCTGGATCCCGAAACCGCCAGCACCTGGGACCAATGGTCCACCTGGCTGGACGGGTTCACCAATAACCGAATATTCGACCTGTTTGTGAACCAGACCTTCACGGTGATGTCGAACGAGGTTCTGACCGCCGTGCCGCTGTTCCTGTTCATGGGCTATGTCGTGGAACGGGCCAATATCGTCGACCGGCTGTTCAGCACGCTGAACATCGCGTCCAAACGCATTCCGGGCTCGATGGGGGTGGCGGCGCTGATCACCTGCGCGCTCTTTGCCACCGCCACGGGGATCGTGGGGGCCGTGGTCACGCTGATGGGGCTGCTGGCGCTGCCCGCGATGCTGAAGGCGCGCTATGAGCCGTCATTCGCCAGCGGAATCATCTGCGCCGGCGGCACGCTGGGCATCCTGATCCCGCCGTCGATCATGCTGATCGTCTATGCGGCGGCGTCGAACGTGTCGATCGTGCGGCTTTACGCCGGGGCGCTTCTGCCGGGGCTGACGCTGGTGGGGCTTTACCTGATCTACGTCACGGGGCGGTCGATCCTGCAACCGTCGGTCGCACCGCGCCCCACCGCCGAAGAGGTCCCCGATGTGCCCATGGGCAAGCTGGTGATGATGATCCTGACCTCGTTCTTTCCGCTGGCCTTCCTGATCCTGGCGGTGCTGGGTTCGATCCTGTTCGGGCTGGCCACCCCGACCGAGGCCGCCTCGATCGGCGCGCTGGGTGGCATCCTGCTGGCCTTCGCCTATCGCGCGATGACCTGGCAGCGGCTGCGCGAAAGCGTCTACCTGACGGTGCGCACCACGGCGATGGTGTGCTGGCTGTTCGTGGGGTCCTATACGTTCTCGGCCGTGTTCTCGTATCTGGGGGGCGAGCATGTGATCTCGGAATTCGTGCAGTCGCTGAACCTGTCGCCGATCATGTTCCTGATCCTGGCGCAGATCATCATCTTCCTGCTGGGCTGGCCGCTGGAATGGTCCGAGATCATCATCATCTTCGTGCCGATCTTTCTGCCGCTGCTGGCGTTTTTCGAGATCGACCCGCTGTTCTTCGGCATCCTGGTGGCGCTGAACCTGCAGACCTCGTTCCTGACGCCACCGATGGCGATGTCGGCCTATTACCTCAAGGGGATCGCCCCGCCAGAAATCCGGCTGACGCAGATCTTTTCCGGTGTCATGCCGTTCCTGTTCTGCGTGATCCTGTCGATGGTGCTGATGTACCTGTTCCCGCAGATCGTGTTCTATTTGCCGGACCTGTTCTATGGCGGCTGAGGCGGCACCGATCACCCTGGGCGCGGTCGAACTGCGCGACCGGCTGGCCACCGGCGCGCTGAAGGCCGAAGAGCTTGTGACCCTGTGCCTGAACCGCATCGCCGTGCGCGAGGGGCAGGTGCAGGCCTGGGCCTGGCTGGATGGCGACTACGCGCTGGAACAGGCCCGCCAGCGGGATGCGCAACGCGCCGCCGGTCTGCCGCTGGGGGCGCTGCACGGGCTGCCCGTGGCGCTGAAGGACATCATCGACACGGTGCGGATGCCGACCGAAAACGGCTGCGCGCTGGACAAGGGGCGCACGCCCGCGCGCGATGCCTTCGTGGTGGAACGGCTCAAATCCGCGGGCGCGGTGATCCTGGGCAAGACGGTCACGACCGAGCTGGCTTTCATGCATCCCGGCCCGACGCGCAACCCGCACAATCCCGACCACACGCCCGGCGGCTCGTCCCAGGGCTCTGCCGCGGCGGTGGCTGACGGGATGGTGCCGCTGGCGGTGGGCACGCAAACCGGCGGTTCGGTCATCCGGCCCGCATCGTTTTGCGGGATCACCGGGTTCAAGCCCAGCTTCGGCGCGATCCCGCGCCGGGGTGTGCTGATGCAATCGCCCACGCTGGATACGGTCGGCGTCTTTGCCGCCGATCCCACGGGGGCCGCGCTGCTGGCCGAGATTCTGTTCGGCCATGATGCCGCCGACAGCGCCACCGAACTGGCCCCGTTCCCCCGGCTGCTGGACACCGCACGGTCCGCACCGCCCCTGGCGCCGGTCTTTGCCTTTGTCCGCCCGCCGGGCTGGGACAGCGCAGATCCCGAAACCCACGCGGGTTTTGCCGAGCTGGTCGAGGCCCTGGGCGATCAGGTGTTCCCGGTCGATCTGCCCGCGCTGTTCGACGAGGCGGCCGATATCCGCGCGCGGATCAATTTCGCCGAGATGGCGCGCTGCTATCACCGTTACGCCCGCGACGGGCTGCACCTGTTGGGGCCCGAGACGCAAGAGGCGCTGGCCAAGGGCAACGCGATCCTGGCGCGCGATTATATCGCCGCGCTGGACTGGCGCGGGGTGCTGAACGCGGCGTTGTCCGAGGTCTTCGCGCGTTGCGACGCCATCTTGTGCCCCGCCGCGCCGGGTCCCGCGCCCAAGGGGCTGGGCTGGACGGGCGATGCGATCTTCAACGGACTGTGGACGCTCTGCGGCACGCCCGCCGTCACGCTACCGCTGCTGACGGCCGAAAACGGGCTGCCGATGGGGGTGCAACTGGTCGGCCCGGTGGGCGGCGATGCCCGGTTGCTGCGCAGCGCCCACTGGCTGGACCGCTGGGCCAGCGACACAAACGACATTTCACGAAAGGACACGCCATGAACCGGCTTACCGCGCTGATCGCCTTTGCCGTCTTCGCCGGGTTTCTTGCCATCCTCGCATTCTCGGTGCCCAGCATCGACCTTGTGCTGGTCATCGTGCTGACGCTGGGGCTGGCGGCTTGGGACTTCCTGACCTCCAACGGCAAACCGAAAGGCTAGCGGGCGATGTCGAAACCGGTCATCTGGATCCCCCGTCGCCTGTCGCCCGCCACGCTGGACCGCGCGCGGCGCGATTACGAGGTGATCGTGAAACCCGATGACACCCCCGGCACGGCGGCGGAGATCATCGACATGAGCGCGCGGGTCGATGGCATGATCCCGTGTCATTCCGAACAGTTCAGCGCCGATGTCGTCGCACAGCTGGACCCGCGATTGCGGATCGTGGCCAACCATTCCGTGGGCACCGATCATTGCGACCTGCCCGCGCTGCGGGCGCGGGGGATCGCGGTGACGAACACGCCCGATGTCCTGGCCGATGCCACGGCGGAACTGGCCTTCATGCTGATGCTGGGCGCCGCCCGCCGCGCGGTCGAGGGCGACCGGATCGTGCGCAGCGGCGCGTGGGACAGTTGGTCGCCCGCCTTTCTGGTCGGCAAGCAGGTCACCGGCGCGCGGCTGGGCATTGTCGGTATGGGCGGGGTGGGGCGGGCGATGGCGCGCAAGGCGCGCGGCTTCGACATGCAGGTGCATTACCACAACCGCAACCGCCTGCCGCCCGCGCAGGAGGGTGCCGCGATTTACCACCAGCGGGTCGAGGATCTGTTGGCGGCGGTGGATTTCGTGTCGCTGCATTGCCCGGCCACGCCAGACACGCTGGGGCTGATGAACGCCGAACGGATCGCGCTGATGCCCCGGGGCAGCATTCTGGTCAATGCCGCGCGCGGCGCGCTGGTGGACGAGGGGGCGCTGCTGGCCGCCATCGAAAGCGGCCATCTGGCCGGCGCGGGGCTGGATTGCTTTGTGACCGAACCGGGTGGCAATCCGGATTTCGCCGCGCATGAGAATATCGTGATGATGCCCCATGTCGGCAGCGCCACGGTGGCCACGCGTGACGCGATGGGGTTCCGCGCGCTGGACAATCTGGATGCGTTTTTCCGGGGCGAGGCGCCGCGCGATCTGTTGTGACGGCGGCTCAGGTACCCAGCCAGCGGCGATAGTCGCTGACCAGCAGGTGCGTCGGGTCCGTATCCTCGTCGATCTCGGCAAAGCGGCCGATGGGATCGCGAAAGATATTGTCGGTCTCGTCGTCGTTGACGGTCGACACCTCGCCCACCAGAACATCGCCGCCCTCACCCCAGAAGGCGTGCCAGTCGCCGGGCCGCAGGGTGACGCTTTCGCCCGGGGCCAGTCGCAGCTTGTCGCCGGGGGCAAAGTCGCGGCGGATGCCATCGCAGAAGACCGTGCCGCCGCGCGTATCGTCGAACCGCCCGTCGGGTTCCGAGCCGTAAAGCTCGACCACCAGCGTCGCGCCGCCGCGGTTGATGATATCCTCGGCCTTGATCACATGGGTGTGCATCGGGCTGAACTGATCCTGGCGCGAGATCAGCAGCTTTTCAGCATAACACATCCCGCCGCCACGCCGCAGATCGGACAGATGCCCGTTGCGCAGCGTGAACAGGAACAGGCCCATCCGGTCGAAATCGCCCGCGCCGTAATCGGTGATGTCCCAGCCGCAGCGCGCGGTGATCACATGCGCAGCCTGTGCCGCGCGGCGCTTGAACTCATCCGGCGACCAATAGGCGAAGGGCGGCAGGGTGAAGCCATACGCGCGGATCATCGCGTCGGCCTCGGCCATGATCTGGTTGATGCGCGATCGTTTCATGGCGTTTCCCTGCGGCTCACTCGGCGGCGTTCTTCAGCGTGGCCATCAGGTTGTGAAACTTCTCGCCCTGAATCGCGACGTGATCGCGCAGCGTGTCGGCGCAAAGCGCGGTGTCGCCCCGCTCCAGCGCGTCCAGGATCGCCTCGTGCTCGGTCAGCGATTGCGCCATCCGCCCGCGCAGCTTCAGCTGCTGGCGGCGAAAGGGTTTCAGCCGCCGGTGCAGCGCGCCGGTTTCGGTGGCCAGGAAGCGGTTGCCGGACTGGGCATAGATGATGTGATGGAACCGCTCGTTCTCGGCGTAATAGGCGTCTGTGTCCTGCGCCTCGACCGCGGCGCGGCAGTTGACATTGGCGGCGCGCAGCTCGGCCAGCGCGCTGTCGGTGATGCGCCGCGCGGCGAAGCGGCCACAGGCGGCTTCCAGCTCGGCCATGACCTCGAACATCTCCATCAGCTCGACCGGGCCGGGCTGACGCACGAAGGCGCCCCGCCGCGGGATCAGCTCGACCAGGCCCGACCGGGCCAGCCGCTGCAACGCTTCGCGCAGCGGTGTGCGCGAGACATTGAACCGTTCCGCCAGCCGCACCTCGTCCAGCCGGTCGCCATCGCAGAACGTGCCGTTGAAGATCAGCTCTTCCAGCTCGGCGGCAATGGTATCGGCGCGGCGTTGTTCCATGATTTCTGTCATACCGCCTTCCGTGGGAAATTCAAGGAATGGGTTTTTGTATACAAGATGATTGACTTGAAAAACACAACTGCTAACGTTCCGCCATCCACGGCCTGTGCCGTTTTGGAGACTTTGGGAGGAAAACATGAAAACCACGTTCAAAGCCGCGCTGGCCGCGGCGGCGTTTGCCGCTGTGGGTCACGCCGCTCAGGCCACGGAGCTGCGCCTGTCGCACCAGTGGTCGAACCAGGATGTCCGCCATCAGGTTGCGCAGATCGTCGCCGACGAGGTTGCCGCCGCCGGTGTCGATCTGGACATCAAGATCTTCGGCTCGCAATCGCTGTTCAAGGCGCGCGAGCAGTACAAGCCGCTGAGCCGGGGCCAGCTGGACATGACCGTGCTGCCGCTCAGCTATGCCGGGGGGCAGCAGCCCGCCTATAACCTGACGCTGATGCCGGGGCTGGTGAAGAACCACGATCACGCCGCGCGGCTGTCGGCCTCACCCTTCATGGACGCGCTGAAAGCCAAGATGGCCGAGGATGACGTGATCGTGCTGGTCCACGGCTATCTGGCCGGTGGCTTCGCCGGCAAGGACAAGTGCATCACCAAGCCCGAGGATGTCGCGGGGCTTCAGACCCGCGCGGCGGGCAAGGCGTTCGAACAGATGCTGGCCGGGGCGGGGGCGTCCATCGCGTCGATGGCCTCGTCCGAGATCTATAACGCGCTGCAGACCGGCGTGTTGCAGGCGGCCAATACCTCGTCCTCGTCCTTCGTGTCCTATCGCGTCTATGAACAGGTCGCGTGCTATACGCCCGCGGGCGATGTCGCGCTGTGGTTCATGTATCAGCCGCTGCTGATGAACAAATCGACCTTTGACGGGCTCAGCGCGGAACAACAGGCCGCGCTGCTGGCGGCATCGGAAAAGGCGCAGGCCTTCTATCTGGAAGAGGCCAAGAAGCAGGACGCTGAATCGGTCGAGGTCTTCAAGCAGGCGGGGGTCGAGATCGCCCAGATGTCGCCCGAGGATTTCGACGCCTGGCGCGCGATTGCCCAGGAAACGTCCTATGCCAAATTCGTCGAGGATGTGCCGGACGGACAGGCGCTTCTGGACATGGCGCTGGCCGTCGAGTGATCCCCGCGCGGGGCGGCACGGCGCCGCCCCCGCGACCCAGTGAAACCCCTTTGGAAGGAGCCGCAGATGGCTGGCCACAGCTCTGTTCTTGCGTCACGGACGGGGGGCAACCCGTTCCTGCGCGCCGTTGCCGCCCTGTCGACCCTGGCCGGGTGGTGCTCGGCCGCGATGATCGTCGCCGCCGTGGCGATCACCTGTCAGATGATCGTGGTGCGCTTCGTGCTGAACGGCTCGACCGTCTGGCAGACCGAGGCGGTGATCTATCTGGTCATCGCGGCAACGCTGATCGGGCTTCCTTACGTCCAGCGGCTGCGTGGGCATGTGAATGTCGATCTGGTGCCGCTTTTGATCCCCGACCGGCCACGTCTGGTGCTGGCGGTCTTCACCTCGGCCCTGTCGATCGCGATCATCGGTGTGATGCTGTTCTATGGCTATGAATACTGGCATTTCGCGTGGGAGCGCGGCTGGCGCTCGGACACGGTCTGGGGCGTGCGGCTGTGGATCCCGTACCTGGCGATCCCGGTGGGCTTTGGCCTGTTGCTGCTGCAACTGATCGCCGATCTGGTCGCCGTCCTGCTGGGCATCGACAAACCCTTTGGACTGGAGCAACCCTGATGGATCCTTTGCTGCTGGGTGGCATCGTGGCGATTGCCACCATCCTTGTGCTGTTTTCGGGCGTGTCGGTCGCCATCGGGCTGCTGATCGTGTCGGCGGGCTTTCTGATCGTGTTCGACGGGCCGCGCTCGTTGGAGCTGATGCCGGAAATCCTGTTCGGGAAGCTCGACAATTTCGCGCTGCTGTCGATCCCGATGTTCATCATCATGGGGGCCTCCATCGCCTCGACCCGGGCGGGGGCGGATCTGTACGAGGCGTTGGAGCGCTGGCTGACCCGCATCCCCGGTGGGCTGGTCGTGTCGAACCTGGGCGCCTGTGCGCTCTTTGCGGCGATGTCGGGGTCCAGCCCCGCCACCTGCGCGGCCATCGGCAAGATGGGCATTCCGGAAATGCGCAAGCGCGGCTATCCCGACGGGGTGGCGGCGGGCTCCATCGCGGCGGGCGGCACGCTGGGCATCCTGATCCCGCCCTCGGTCACGATGATCGTCTATGGCATCGCGACGGAAACCTCGATCGGGCGGCTTTTTCTGGCGGGCGTCATCCCGGGGCTGCTGCTGGTGGGGCTGTTCATGGCCTGGTCGCTTTATTCCACCTGGCGGTCGGGGGATGCCACGCGGCTGGGATCGGGCAGCTATACCTGGGCCGAACGGTTTGAGATCCTGCCGCGTGTCCTGCCGTTCCTGGCGATCATCGTGGGCGTGCTTTACGCGATGTATGGCGGGATCGCGACGCCATCGGAAACCGCTGCGGTGGGCGCGCTTCTGTGCCTGTTGATCGCGATGGTGATCTATAAGCTGTGGCATCCCCGCGCGCTGTGGGTGGTGCTGCGGGACAGCACCAAGGAGTCGGTGATGATCCTGTTCATCATCGCGGCGGCGGGGGTGTTTTCCTATATGCTGTCGAGCCTGTTCATCACCCAGTCCATTGCCGAATGGATCGGCACGCTGGACGTGAACCGCTGGGTGCTAATGGGGGCGGTGAACGTGTTCCTGCTGATCGCGGGGTTCTTCCTGCCGCCCGTGGCGGTGATCCTGATGGCGGCCCCCATCCTGCTGCCGATCATCACCACCGCCGGGTTCGATCCGATCTGGTTTGCCGTCGTGCTGACGATCAACATGGAAATCGGTCTGATTTCGCCCCCTGTCGGGCTGAACCTTTATGTGATCAACGGCATCGCGCCGGATATCTCGTTGAAAACCATCCTTGTGGGGTCGCTGCCTTTCGTGGCCTGCATGTTTCTGGCCATCGTTCTGCTGTGCCTGTTTCCCGGGCTGGCGACATGGCTGCCCGATCTGGTCATGGGAGCCGCGATATGACCCTGCTTGCCGATCTGCTGTCGACGGTGTTCGAGCGGCGCTATCGCCGCCGTGCGCCGGGCGCCCCCGAGGATGGCCGCCCGCTGACCGAACTGGCCGAGGCGCTGGTGGGCTCGGCCGGTGAAACATCGGGCCTGGCGCTGGCCGAGGAGATCCTGTCGCGTTTCGTCACGCTGGGCGATGACGAAAAGCTGGCGTTTTTCCGCTATATCGCACAGGCGCTGGATATCGACCCCGAAACCGTGCGCACGACGCTGGATGAATATGAGCGCGCCCCGTCCAAGGCCAGCTATCGCGCCTTTGCCGCCGCGGTGGAGCCCGCGCGGCAGGAATTCATCCGCCGCCTGAACCACGTGCCAGGCGCCACCGAAAATCTGGTCAAGATGCGCGCCGATCTGCTGAAGCTGGGCGGCGACGACCCGGAGTTACAGGCGCTGGATCTGGATTTCCGGCACCTTTTTGCCAGCTGGTTCAATCGCGGCTTTCTGGTGCTGCGCCCGATCAGCTGGGAAAGCCCCGCGCATATCCTGGAAAAGATCATCGCCTACGAGGCCGTGCACGCGATCGACAGCTGGGACGACCTGCGCCGTCGGCTGGAGCCTGCCGATCGCCGCTGTTTCGCGTTCTTTCACCCCTCGATGCCCGACGAGCCGCTGATTTTCGTCGAGGTCGCGCTGACCCGCGGCACGCCCGGTTCGATCCAGGCGCTGCTGGCCGAGAACCGCCAGGCCATCGCCGCCGATCAGGCCGACACCGCCGCGTTCTATTCGATCTCGAATTGTCAGGCGGGGCTGGCCAGCATTTCCTTCGGCAATTCGCTGATCAAACAGGTGGCCTCGGATCTGGCCGCCGAATTGCCGAACCTGAAAACCTTCGTCACCCTGTCGCCGATCCCCGGCCTGACCCGGTGGCTGCAGGCAGAGGGGCTGGAATGGGACGCGGACCAGCCGCAGCAGATGCGGGCGCTGGCCGCGCATTACCTGCTGCGCGCGAAATCGCGGGGCGGGCTGCCCTATGACCCGGTGGCGCGGTTCCATCTGGGCAATGGCGCCATCGTCCATGCCGTCCATGCCGATGCCGACACGTCCGAAAAGGGCCGCGCCCAATCCGGCGGTGCGATGGTGAATTACCTTTACGACCTGTCAAAGGTCGCACAGAACCACGAAAATTTCGCCACCACCCGGGATGTCGTTGCCAGCGCCGATGTCCGCGCCTTTGCCGAAACCGCAGACCCGACACCGAAACGAGAAAGGTAACCCCATGGCCAACCCCCTTTACGACCGCCTGTTCGGGGCCCATGCCGGGCAAGGGACGCCGTTTCTGTATCTGCCGGATGGCACGGTGATCAGCCACCGGGAGTTCCTGGCCCTGGCCGCGCAGATCGCCCATGTCACCGCCGCAATCGGGTTGAAGCCCGGCGACCGCGTCGCGGCACAGGTGCAGAAATCGCCACAGGCGCTGGCGCTTTATGCCGCCTGCGCGCAGGCGGGGCTGGTCTTTTTGCCGCTCAACACGGCCTATACCGTCGATGAGCTGACCTATTTCATCGAAAACAGCGGGGCGTCGCTGGTGGTCTGCGATGGCAGCAGCCAGACGACGCTGGCGCCGGTCGCCGAAAAGCTGGGCGCGCGGCTGGAGACGCTGAATGCCGATGGCAGCGGCACGCTGATGGATCAGGCGCGCGGGATGCCCACGGAGTTCAACACCGCCGAGCGTGAAAGCGGCGATCTGGCGGCGTTGCTTTATACCTCGGGCACCACGGGGCGGTCCAAGGGCGCGATGCTGACGCAGGACAACCTGTTGTCGAACGCCGAAACCCTGGTCAGCGAATGGCGCTTTACCAAGGCGGATGTGCTGCTGCATGCGCTGCCGATCTTTCACACCCACGGGCTGTTCGTGGCGACCAATGTGGCGCTGATGGCCGGGTGCAGCATGATCCTGTTGCCGAAATTCGATCTGGATACGGTGATCGACTGGCTGCCCAAGGCGACCGCGATGATGGGGGTGCCCACATTCTATACCCGGCTGCTGGGGGACACGCGCTTCACCAGGGACCTGACGGCGCATATGCGGCTCTTCGTCTCCGGCTCGGCCCCGCTTTTGGCCGAAACCCATGTGCAGTTCGAAACCCGCACCGGCCACCGCATCCTGGAACGCTATGGCATGACGGAAACCAACATGAACACCTCGAACCCCTATGACGGCGAACGCCGCGCGGGCACGGTGGGCTTTCCGCTGCCGGGGGTCGAGCTGAAGATCACCAATCCCGACGATGGCAGCGATCTGCCCCGGGGCGAGATCGGGTTGATCGAGGTGCGCGGCCCGAACGTCTTCAAGGGCTATTGGCAGATGCCGGAAAAGACGGCGGCCGAGCTGCGCGAGGATGGGTTCTTCATCACCGGCGATCTGGGGCAGGTCGATGCCGATGGCTATGTCCATATCGTGGGCCGGAACAAGGACCTGATCATATCGGGCGGCTACAACATCTATCCCAAGGAAATCGAGCTGGTGCTGGATGAACAGCCCGGCGTGCTGGAAAGCGCGGTGATCGGCGTGCCCCATGCCGATTTCGGCGAGACCGTTCTGGGCGTGCTGGTCGCAGCCCCGGGCGCGGCGCCGGATCTGGACGGTATCCAGCATGCGGTGCAGGGCAGCCTGGCGCGGTTCAAGCATCCGCGCGAATTGATCGTCATCGACGAGCTGCCGCGCAACACGATGGGCAAGGTGCAGAAGAACATCCTGCGCGACCGCTACAAGGACCGGTTCGCCGGCTAGGGGCCGCCCACGGGGCGGAACGCATCGTCCCACAGCGCGAACAGCCCCTGCCGGCGGTGCTTGTCCAGCGCCACCAACAGCGCGGGCGACAGGGAAATCGCCCGCCGCGCGCTGGGCAGCAGCCCGGTTTCCAGCGGGTCCAGCACCGTGACCAGCCCGCTCTGGATCAGGGTCGGGCGGGCCTCGGGCGACAGCAGGTAATCCAGGAACCGCTCGGCGCCCGCGCTGTGGCGCGCCCCGCGCGGGATCATGAAGGCGCGGGACAGGATCAGGGTGTAATCCTCGGGCAGGATCACGCCAATCTCGGGCGCGCGGGCGGTCGCGACATAGGACCCCAGCACGTTATAGGCGATCAGGAACCGGCCCCTGGCGACGCCCTGGATGATCTCGGCCGAGCAGCAGGTGGCGATGGCATCGACGCGCGCGAACCCTTCCAGCATCGCGCCGAAGGTCGTCGCCTCCAGACTGTCGCTGAAGGCGAACAGATACCCCAGACCGGATTCCGCGATGTCATAGGTGGCGATGCGGTTGCGCAGCATGTCGGGCCGGTTGCGCATCGCATCCAGCAGCGCAAAGCGGCTGCGCGGCACCTGTGCGCTGTCCAGCAGGCGCTTGTTATAGACGATGACCGCCGGTTCCGCCGTGATCCCCCACAGCTCGTCACGCCAGATCCGCGGGCCGGGCAGCGCGGCGGTCAGGGCCGAGCGATAGCGATGCGCACAGGCGGCATTCACCAGCCAGACCATCTGCTGCACGGCCGAGGACAGCACCACATCGGCCACCGGGCCATCGCCAGCACAGGCTGCGCGGCTGTTGGCGAAAAGCGCGTTCGACCCCCATTGTTCGTACCGGATCGACAGGTCGGGGTTCAGGTCGATGAACCGGTCGATCACCGGACGGACAATGCCGATATCGGTGGTGGACCGCACGTTCAGCCGCGTGGCCCCGGTGCCGAATTCGGCCACCGCCTCTTGCGCGCGCGCCGATACCGGGAACAGCAGCACCGCCGCCAGCAGGAGTGTCAGCAGACGTGTCATTCCGGCCCCTCCGTCGGGCTGGCGGGCAGGATCAGCGCGGCCTCGAACCCGTCGTTGTGGCGCGTCATCTCGACATGGCCGCCAAAGGCCGCGGCGACCGAATGCACGATCGACAGGCCCAGACCCACATTCCCCTCGGCCGAGCTGGCATCGCGGTTGAACCGGCTGCCCAGCCGTTCGGCTACCGCCTTGTCGGGGCCCGGACCGCCATCGCGCACCCACAGGACCGCGCGGTCGCCGCGCCGTTCCGCGCCGATGCTGACCGGGGCTTGCCCATGTCTCAGCGCGTTGCCCAACAGGTTCCTGGCGGCCTCTTGCAACGAAAACGGGTCCGCCGTGACCATGACCGGCAGATCGCCGATCTTCAGCCGGACCTCGACGCCCGGTGCCAGAACCTCGTGATCGCGGCGCTCGACGATCTCCAACGCAACCTCGCGCAGGTCGACAGGCAGGCGCGGCGCGCTGTCGGTGCGGTGGATGACCATCGCCCGCGACAGAAGCTGATCCAGCAGCGTGCCCAGCGACCGGGTCCGCGCCAGCAGCCGCTCCAGCGACCGGGCGCGCGTCTCGCGATCGTCCAGCGCGGTTTCGGCCTGTACCCGGATCGCCGCGACCGGGGTGCGCAGCTGATGCGCGGTGTCGGAAATCAGGTTGCGCATCGCGTCCACCTGGCGATCAAGCCGGGCCATGAACCGGTTCATCGCGGCAATGGTCCCCTGCAATTCGCGCGGCAGACGGTCGGTCCGCATGGGCGTCAGGTCATAGGGATCGCGCTGCATCAGGTTGCGCGACAGCGCCTCGAGCGGGCGCAGGGCCGAGCGGACGACAAAGCCCGACATCAGCACCAGCGCCAGCCCGGCAATGGCCATCGGCAGCAGCGCATCGGCCATCAGCGTCCGCGTCATCGCGCGGCGGGCGTGCAGGGTCTGGCCCACCAGCACGACGATCTGGCCGGAATAGTCGCGCTCGGCGAACCGCCGGGTGACCCGCACGAACCGCGCGGGTTCGCCGTTCAGCGCGGCCTCGAAATAGGCGCTGTCGGCGCCGCGCGGGGCGTCGATGGCGGTGGTTTCGTCCAGCCCGGTGATGAACCGCCCGGTTGCATCGCGCACCTGATAGAAGATGCGGTCATCGGGCGCCTGTGCCAGAAGCTGAAAGGCCGACACCGGCAAATCCACAAGCGGCTGACCGGCCTGAATGCGGATCGATTCCGCGATGTCGCTGGCCGCACCCAGGAGCAGCCGGTCATAGGATTGCCGCGCCGCCAGCCGCCCGTTCCACCAGGTCGAGCCCGCAACCAGCAGCCCACCCAGCATCAGGATCAGCAGCACCGCCAGCAACACCCGCGCGGTCAGGCTTTGGGGCGCGCGCGGCTCAGCCATCCAGCCCAATCCGATAGCCCACGCCGCGCTGGGTGGTGATCGACACGCCGCTGCCGGCGAATTTCTTGCGCAGCCGGGCGATATACAGCTCGATCGCGTTCACGCCGACATCGGCATCGTCGAAACCGTAAAGTGAATCGTAAAGCCGCGCCTTGGACACGAATTGCCCCTGCTGCCGGATCAGCACATCCAGCAGCATCGCCTCGCGCCGGGTCAGATCCAGCCGCTTGCCGCCCAGCAGCGCGCTGCGTTCCTTGGGCGCATAGGTCAGCGCGCCCAGGGTGATCTGGGGCGCCTTGCGGTCGGCCTCGCGACGGACCAGCGCGCGCAGCCGCGCCTCGAGCTCGCGCTGATCGAACGGCTTGCCAAGGTAATCGTCGGCGCCCTGATCCAGCGCCTCGACCCGGTCATCGACCGAGGCAAGGGCGGTCAGCATCAGCACCGGTGTGCGGTCGCCATCGGCCCGCATCTCGCGCAGGAAACTCAGCCCCGAGCCATCGGGCAGGTTGATGTCCAGCAGGATCGCGTCATAGCCCTGAACCGCGCGGAAATCGCGCGCGGCCTCGATACTGGGGGCCAGGTCGCAGGTCACGCCCGACCGCGAAAACCGCGCCACCACGCCTTCGGCCAGGTCCAGCGCATCCTCGACCATCAATACCCGCATGATTTGCCCCCTCCCCATGGGTCCTGACAGGTTCGTGACAGGTAAACCGGTTACACCCATCTAACCCGCAAGGGCGCGCGCTGCAAAGACAGTGCCGTTCGATGGCCGGGTTGGTCACGGGCGCCGCACCACGCGCCCGGCCGGAAATGAGGAGGAAACCATGAAATTCACTGCAACCCGCGGCCTGATTGCCGCTGCCGTTCTGGGCCTGTCCGCTGTCGCGGCCCATGCCCAGGAAAACCCCGAATGCATCGCGCCCGCAAACCCGGGCGGTGGCTGGGATTTCACCTGTCGTCAGGTCGGCAAGTCGCTGCAGGATCTGGGGCTGATCGACAAGACCATGCAGGTCGTGAACCTGGCCGGCGGCGGCGGCGGCGTGGCCTTCGCCGAGGTCGTGAACAAGCGCGGCGATGACAACGACCTGATCGTTGCGGCCAGCTCGGCCACCGCGACGCGGTTGGCGCAGGGTGCCTATCCGGGCAATACGATGGAACAGGTGCGCTGGCTGGCCAGCATCGGCGCCGATTATGGCGTGATTGCCGTGGCGGCCGACAGCGCCGTGAACACGCTGCCCGAGCTGCTGGACGCGATCAAATCTGACCCGACATCGGTTTCCGTCGCGGGCGGCTCGGCCGTGGGCGGCTGGGACCACCTGAAGGTGCTGATCGCCGCCAATGCCTATGGCATCGACGATGTCCGGTCGGTCAAATACATCGCCTTTGACGGCGGTGGCGAGGCGGTGACCCAGCTTCTGGCCGGCTCGGTTCAGGCCTTCACCGGCGATATTTCCGAGGCTAAGGGCTTTGTCGATAGCGGCGATATCAAGGTCATCGCGGTCCTGTCGCCCGAGCGCCTGCCCGGTGAGTTCGCCGATTTCCCGACCGCCCGCGAACAGGGCGTGGATGCCATCGGCGCCAACTGGCGCGGCTTCTATGCGCCGGGCGGCATGTCGGACGCGGCCTATGACGCCTGGGTCCAGAAGGTCGGCGATCTTTATGCCAGCGATGCGTGGAAAGAGGTGATGGCCGCCAACGGTCTGGCGCCGCTGGACCTGCAGGGCGCGGCATTCCAAAGCTTCGTCGCGGAGTCGGTCGCGCAGATCCAGTCGATCTCGCGCGAGATCGGCATCATCAAATAACCCATCCCACTCACGGGACCTGTCGGTCGCTGCACCCGATACGTGGCGGCCGACGCTGACCCGACACCCGACAAGGAGATCCGCCATGAGCGATCGTATCTTCGGGGTCTTCGGTATTCTCCTCGCCATCGGCTTTGCGGTTGCAGCCCTCGCGATCGAGGAGAGCTTCCTGTCCGATGCCGTTGGCCCGAAAGCCTTCCCCCTGATCATTGCCGCCATCCTGGGCCTGTCATCCGCGGTGATCGCGTTCAGGCCCGATGTCGAGCCGGTCTGGCCACCGCTGGGGCGGCTGGCCGAGATCGCCGCCGCCGTGGTGGTGATGGTGCTGTATGCCCAGATGCTGCCCGTCGCGGGCTTTGTCATCGCGACCTTCTTCGCCGCCGCCTATCTGGCCTGGCGGCTGGGCTCGGGCCCGGTCGAATCCGTGCTGGTGGGACTGGGCACATCGGTCGGGATTTACGTGATCTTTCACCTGATACTGGGTCTGTCGCTGGCGCGCGGCCCGTTCGGGTTCTAGGGGCAGGGGGGCGATATGGAGCTTTTCGCATCACTGGGCGACGGCTTTGCCATCGCGCTGACATGGCAGAACATCCTGCTGGCGCTGCTGGGCTGTTTCCTGGGCACGATCATGGGCGCGCTGCCGGGGCTTGGTCCGTCGAACGGCGTGGCGATCCTGATCCCGCTGGCCTTTACCATGGGGCTGGGGGCGACACCGTCGCTGATCCTGCTGACCTCGGTCTATTATGGCGCGATGTATGGCGGGCGGATCTCGTCGATCCTGTTGAACATCCCCGGTGACGAACCGGCGATGATGACCTGTCTGGACGGCTATCCGATGGCCAAGAAGGGCTTCGCGGGCGAGGCATTGAGCCTGTCGGGCATCGCGTCCTTCGTCGGCGCCTTTCTGGCCACATGGGGCCTGATCCTGCTGGCGCCGCAGCTGGTCAAGATCGCGCTGCTCTTCGGCCCGGCAGAGTATTTCGCGCTGTTCGCGCTGGCCTTCATGACGCTGGGCGGGGTCAGTTCGACCAACCAGGCGAAATCGGCCTTTGCCGCGGCGCTTGGCCTGGGGCTGGCGACGATCGGGGTCGATACCCAGACCGGCGTGCCGCGCTTCACCTTTGGCGAGGTGCATCTGTATGACGGGCTGGATTTCCTGGTGGCGATTGTCGGCCTCTTTGCCCTGTCCGAGGTGTTCATCTTTCTGGAAACCCGCCATGGCGGATCGGATGCCGAGGGCCACAAGCTGAAGATCGGCAAGCTTTACCCGCCGATGTCGATGATCAAGGCCTGCACGCCCACCATGCTGCGGACCTCGGTCCTGGGATTCATCGCGGGGGTGCTGCCCGGCGCGGGCGCCTCGCTGGGGTCGTTCATCAGCTATTCGATGGAAAAGCGGCTGGTCGACAAGGACGGCACCTTTGGCACCGGCGATCCGCGTGGCGTGGCCGCGCCCGAGGCAGGCAACAACGCCGCTGCCGGCGGTGCGCTGGTGCCGATGCTGGCGCTGGGCGTGCCGGGGTCGGGCACCACGGCGGTGCTGCTGGCGGTGCTGCTGGCGCTGAACATCACGCCGGGGCCGCTGCTGTTCACGCAGAACCCCGATGTGGTCTGGGGCCTGATCGCGGCGCTGTTCATCGCAAATTTCATGCTGCTGGCGATGAACATCCCGATGGTGGGGCTGTTCACGCGGGTGCTGATGGTGCCGTCGCGGATCCTGATGCCCATCGTGGCGATGGTCAGCTTCGTGGGGATCTATGGCATCTCTGGCTCCAGCTTCGATCTGCTGGTGATGATCGGCTTTGGCGTGATGGGCTGGGTCCTGCGTAAGCTGGACGTGCCGCTGGTGCCGATCATCCTGGGCACGCTGTTGGGCAATTCGATGGAAAACAACCTGCGCCGTGCGGTGACCATCGACAATGGCAACTGGTGGACGCTGGTCGACAGCCCGCTGTCGATTGCGCTGTGGGCCATCGCGCTGGTGGGGTTTGTCCTGCCGCTGATCGTGGGCGCACGGGTCAAGGCGCGGATGCATGCCCGCCGCGACACCGAGGGCGCGATCAGCGACTGAGGCATCGAGCCGTTACCGGTCCGGGCCGCGCATGGCCCGGGCCGGACGCCCCCTAGCCCGGGGCGCCGTCGAACCGACTGACCAGCTTGTCGGTGATCTGTTGGGCAAAGCGCGCCGCCGCAACCGACAGGGTCCGCCCCCGCAGTTGCACGACATAAAGCGACCCGTCATACCGGTTGGGCACGCTGACCGGCAGGCTGACCAGCGAGGATTCCATCTCTTCCGGCGGGACGCCGATTTCCAGCTCGAACGCGATGGTATGACGGCGCGCGGCGAAGTTGCGCAGCAGGACATAGCTGTCGGCCTCGACCGCGGGGCGCAGCTTCATCGAGATCCGATTGGCATAACGTCATGGAAAAGCGCGGCTATCCGACCTGGGATGTGGGCGTGGTGATGAACGAATTCGCCGAAGCCTATCCCGATTATGTCGAGAAGTTCATCGCCGCCGAATGCGAGGGGATCGATTACTGGATCTCGAACCCGGCCGAGACCGCCAAGATCATCGCCGAAGAGCTGGAACTGGCGCTGGAAGACGCCACGCGGATGATGCGCGGGACCGAGATGGTGCCGTGCGAAAAGCAGCTGACCGGCCAGTATATCGGCACGTCCGAGGCCCGCGGCGGGTTTGTCGATACGCTGGTGGCGACCTCGGAATTTCTGGTCAGCCAGGAACGCCTGCCCGAGGCACCAAGCCGCGAAACCTTCGAAAGCTTCCTGCATCCCGAATACCTGGAAGCGGTCGTCAAATAACATGACAGGCACGATGGACATGGGCATGGGCGCGTTGCGGCGCGCCTATGCCAGCGGCGCGACGACCGTGCGGGCCACGGTCGAGGCGGCTTTGGCGCGATTGGGCGATGCCGATCAGGACGCGGTCTGGATCTCGACCGCCGACCGCGCGCGCATCCTGGCCGAGGCTGATGCGCTGGATGCCAGGCGCGGCCAGATGGCCGATCTGCCGCTTTACGGCACGCTCTTTTCGGTCAAGGACAATATCGATGTGGGCGCTATGGCGACCACCGCCGCCTGTCCGGCCTTCGCCTATCGCGCGCCGCGCGATGCCACGGTGGTGGCGCGGGCGCGGGCGGCCGGGGCGATCTGTCTGGGCAAGACCAACATGGACCAGTTCGCCACCGGGCTGGTCGGCACCCGGTCGCCCCATGGCACCCCAACCAACCCGTTCAACCCCGCCGCCATCCCGGGCGGGTCATCGTCGGGCGCGGGGGTGTCGGTGTCGACCGGCATCGTCAGCTTAGCCTTCGGCACCGATACCGGCGGGTCGGGGCGCATCCCGGCCAGCTATAACGGCATCTGGGGCCTGAAGCCCGCGCCGGGGGATTGGAGCCGGGCCGGGCTGGTCTATGCCTGTCGCAGCTTCGACACGCCCACGGTCTTTGCCGCGACGCTGGACGATGTCTGCGCCGTCGATGCGGTCGTGCGCGGGCGCGACCCCGCAGATGGCTTTAGCCAGACCATCACGCGCGCTCCGGCCCGCGCGCCGCGCATCGCCGTGCCCGAGCGGATCGAGACCTTCGGCGATGACGGGGTGGCGGCGCTGTATGACGGGCTGCGCGGGGCGTTGGGCGATGTGGGCACGGTCGATCTGGACCGGTTCCGCGCGATCAACGATCTGATGTTCTTCGGGCCGTTCCTGTCGGAGCGCGATGTCGCGGTGGGGGAATTCATCGCGGCGCATCCCGATGGCTGCGATCCGGTGGTGCGCGATCTGGTGCTGTCCAGCCGCAAGTTCACCGCCGCCGATGCCTATCGCGCGCAATACGCGGTGGCCGATTGCCGCGCCGCGCTGGCCCCGTTCTGGGACGCGCATGACGTGTTGCTGACGCCCACCGTGGGGCGGATCGTGACCCGCCAGATGGTGGCTGACGACCCGCTGGGGCCGAATTTCGGCAATGGGTACTATACCAATTTCGCCAACCCGCTGGGGCTGGCCGCGATCTCGGCCCCCGTGGGGCGGGCGCCTTGTGGGACGCCCTGGGGGGTGACGCTTTATGCGTTGCCGGAACGGATGGAGACATTGATCGCCGCCGCACGCGGGATCGTATTCCGACCCGCCCGTGCGGCGGAAGAGTTGACGGGAGAAGACCCATGATCAGATCGACATGCCTGGCCCTTGCCCTGCTGCTGGCGGGTCCGGGTGCGCGTGCCGAAACCGACGGGTTCGACGCGCGCGTGCGGGCCTATCTTCTGGCCAATCCCGAAGTGATCCTGGAAGCGTTGGAGGTTCTGTCCAAGCGCGAGGCGCAAGCCGCTTTGGAACAGAAGCTGGCGGGTTTTCCCGGGCTGTTCACCGACCCGCCCCGTCACGGGCTGGGCGCGCCCGATGCGCCGGTTCGCGTGATCGAGTTCTTCGATTACAAATGCGCGCCCTGCAAGGCGATGCACCCCAAGCTGGTGCAACTGGTGGCCGACAACCCCGATCTGCGGATCGAGATGCGACACCTGCCCATCCTGTCGCCCGCATCCGAACGCGCGGCGCGCTTTGCGCTGGCGACCCGCGCGGTGGCGGGGGCGGATGCCTATGACCGGGTGCATGACCGCTTGTGGTCCCTGCGCGGGCCGATGAACGCGGCGGGGTTTGCCCGCATTGCCGCCGACGAGGGGCTGGATTTCGACGCCATCGCGGCACAGATGGACAGCGACGCGATCACCGCGCGGATCACCCATAACCGCGATGTTGCCATCGCGCTGGAGATCCTGGGCACGCCCGCCTTCGTGACGCCGGGATCGGTGCGGTTCGGCCAGTCCGATATCGACGATCTGGCCGCGCTGTGGCTCAGTCGATGAACGCTTTTTCGACCACGAAATGACGGGGCGCGGAATTCGCGCCTTCTTCCAGCCCATGTGCCTCGCACAGCGCCATGATGTCCTTGTTCAGCGCCAGGTTGCCGCAGATCATCACCCGGTCGTCCTCGGCATTCCACGCGGGCAGGTCCAGCGCCCGGAACACCCGGCCATCGCGGATATGGTCGCTGATCCGGCCTTCGATGGCCGAAGGTTCCCGGGTCGTTGTGGGATAGTATTTCAGCTTGTCGCCCACCAGCTCGCCGATCAGCGGGTCCTGCGGCAGGGCGTCGATGATTTCGGCGCCATAGGCCAGTTCGCCGTTCGTCCGGCAGGTATGGGCAACAATCACCTGATCGTAGTTTTCCCAGGTTTCCGGATCACGCAGAAGCGAGGCAAAGGGCGCAATCCCGGTCCCGGTGCAGATCATCCACAACCGTTTTCCCGGCAGCAGGGCATCCAGAACCAGCGTGCCCACCGGCTTGGGCCGCAGGATGATCTGGTCGCCCGGCGCGATCTTTTGCAGCCGGCTGGTCAGGGGGCCGTCGGGCACCTTGATCGAATAGAATTCCAGCGTGTCATCCCACGAAGGCGAGGCGATGGAATAGGCCCTGAGGAGCGGCTTGCCGTCCTCTTTCAGCAGCCCGATCATCACGAATTCCCCCGACCGGAAGCGCAGCGTTTGCGGGCGCGTGACGCGAAAGGAAAACAGCGTGTCGGTCCAGTGGCGGACATCGGTCACGGTCTGGGCGTCGGGCAGGATCTTGGCTTTTGCGGTCTGGATGTTCATCGCGGGTTCCTCAGGCGGCTTGGGGGGCGGGGTTTTCGGAAAAATGGCTGTCCAGCTTGTCCGCCGTACCGTCCAGGGCATCGGCCGTGGGCAGCGGCTCTTTCGATTCCAGGATGACCGGCCAGGCCTCGGAATATTTGCGGTTGAAATCGACCCAGGGGCCCATCCCGTCCTCGGTATCGGCGCGGATCGCGTCGGCGGGGCATTCGGGTTCACAGACCCCACAATCGATGCATTCGTCGGGATGGATCACCAGCATGTTCTCGCCCTCGTAGAAACAATCCACCGGGCAGACATCCACACAGTCGGTGTATTTGCAGGCAATGCAGTTGTCGGTGACGACATAGGTCATGATAGCGCTCCGTTCCTGTTCCCCTGCAGATGTGCCGCAACGCAGAATCGCTGTCCGCAAACTAATTGCTATTGCCGCCCCGGGGTTTGCGCGACGCTGCGGGGAACCAATGACGGAGCGTGCATATGATCGACACCCTGGCCCCAAGCGATGACGCGGCCTTTCTGAATGTCACCTGGCAGGCGGGCGGTCACAGCGCGCTGCCCGCCGATATGCTGCGCCGCGCGGCGCGCGATGCCTGGACCCGGCGCGAGCTGATCGACCATGGCGAAGTGCGGGTAAAGGACGGTATCCGCATCACCGGCGTCTATCCGGTCGGGGCCTTCGGCGTGAACGTGCATTTTTCCGACGGGCACGAAAAGGCGATCTATCCGTTTCCGTATCTGCGCGAACTTTCGCGGCACATTGACAAGTAATTGACATTGGGTCGCTGCGCTGCGGCGCAGACTGATCCCAGCCAGATGGAGAGTCGAGCAATGGACGAAATTTTGGATGGCCTGACACAGATCGACTGTGACATCCTGGTCATCGGCGGCGGGACAGCCGGACCGATGGCGGCGCTGAAAGCCAAGAAGAAGAACCCGAACGCCAATGTCGTCCTGCTGGACAAGGCGAATGTGAAACGCTCGGGCGCGATTTCGATGGGGATGGACGGGCTGAACAACTCTGTCATTCCCGGCTATGCCACGCCCGAGCAATACACCAAGGAAATCACCATCGCCAATGACGGTATCTGCGATCAGGCGGCCGTCTATCGCTATGCCCAGGAATGCTATGGCATCATTCAGGAACTGGACAGCTTCGGCATCCGGTTCCAGAAGGACCAGAACGGCGAATACGACGTCAAGAAGGTGCACCATATCGGCACCTATGTGCTGCCGATGCCCAATGGCGACACGGTGAAAAAGGCGCTGTATCGCCAGCTGCGCAAGGCGCGGATCAACATCATCAACCGTTACATGGCCACGCGCATGTTGACGGGCGAGGGGCGGGTGGCCGGTGCCGTCTGCGTCAACACCCGCAGCGCGGAATTCCTGGTGGTGCGCGCCAAGGCGGTGATCATGGGGTTGGGTGCGGCGGGGCGTCTGGGCCTGCCGACCAGCGGGTATCTTTATGGCACGTATGAGAACGCGTCGAACTCGGGCGAGGGGTATGCGATGGCCTATCACGCGGGGGCTGGGCTGGCGAACCTGGAATGCTATCAGATCAACCCGCTGATCAAGGATTACAACGGTCCGGCCTGCGCCTATGTCGCGGGGCCGATGGGCGGCTATACCGCCAACGCCAAGGGCGAACGCTTCATCGAATGCGACTATTGGTCGGGCCAGATGATGCAGGAATTCTTTGACGAGCTGCAGGGCGGCAAGGGGCCTGTTTACCTGAAGCTGAACCACCTGGCCGAGGAAACCATCAGCGAGATCGAGCGCGTTCTGCACATCGTGGAACGCCCCACGCGCGGCCATTTCCACGCCGGGCGCGGCACCGATTACCGCAAGCAGATGATCGAGATGCATATCTCGGAAATCGGGTTCTGCTCGGGCCATTCGGCCAGCGGCGTCTTTGTCGACGAGCATGCGCGCACCACCATCCCCGGGCTTTACGCGGCGGGCGACATGGCGAACGTGCCGCACAATTATATGCTGGGCGCCTTTACCAATGGGGCCTTTGCCGGGCTGGATGCGGCTGATTTCATCGCCGATGTGGATTACGCCAGTTTCGACGCGGGCGAGGTCGAGGCCGAGCGCACCCGCGTTCTGGCCCCCACCAAACGCGACGATGGCATCCCGCCCAATCAGATCGAATACAAGACCCGCCGTCTTGTGAACGACTATCTGCAACCCCCTAAAGTTACAGCGAAAATGGAGCTGGCGCAAAAGCGGTTCGAAGAGGTCCGCGAGGATATGGAGCAGGGCATGTATGTGCGCGACGCGCACGAACTGATGCGCGCGCTCGAAGCCTCGACCATCCTGGATTGCGCCGACATGGCGGCGGCGGCCTCGCTTTACCGCACCGAAAGCCGCTGGGGTCTCTATCACAACCGGGTCGAATACGACCGCGACGATGAAAACTGGTTCTGCCACACGATCCTGACCAAGGGCGAAGATGGCAAACCGGCCCATCGCAAGCAGGATGTGAAGCCCTATGTCGTCGAAATCGCCGAGGACGAGAAAGACGCCTATTACAAGCAACGCGTCGGCGCCTCGGTCGCCGCGGAATAACAAGGAGCAGACGCATGCCTCTCGCCCAAACCGCCACGACCGTTCCGGTGACCGTCAATGACGATCTGTGCATCGCCGACAAGGGCTGCACCGTTTGCGTGGATGTCTGCCCGCTGGACGTGCTGCGCATCGCCGAATCCGAGGACGGCAGCAAGACCGCGTATATGAAATACGACGAATGCTGGTACTGCATGCCGTGCGAGGCCGACTGCCCCACGGGCGCGGTCACCGTCAACCTTCCCTATCTGCTGAAGTGATCCGACCATGAGCGCCTTGTTCGAAGAATTCGACGATATTGCCGACCTGGCCGAGGGGCTGGACGATGCCGATCCCGGCACGCGGATCATGGCGGTGATCGATCTGGCCGACAGCGCCGATCCCGCCGCGATCCCCTATCTGGCGCGCGCGATTGCCGACGCGGATGCCGGGGTGCGCAAACAGGCGGCACAGGCGCTGACCGATTTCGACGGGCCGGAAACGGCCGCCGCGCTGGTATCGGCCCTGACCGATAGCGACCCGGCGGTCATTGCCGCCGCCGCGACCAGCCTGACCGAATTGAAAGACCCTGCCGCGGGCGATGCGATCCTGCCGCATCTGGGGGATACGGACGAAACGAAGCTGTCGGCGTGCCTAGCCGGGATCAAGGAATTGCGCCGCCCCGAGGCGATGGCGCCCGCCACTGCCGCGCTGGCGCATGCCGCGCCGGGGGTGCGTATCCAGGCCGTGGGCGTAATCGGCTGGCTTCAGGACGAGGCCGCCTTGCCCGCCCTGCAAGGGGCGGCCGCCGATGCCGATGTTCAGGTGCGCCGCACCGCCATCGCGGCGCTGGGCTTCTCGAAATCTCAGGCCGCGCGCACGGCCCTGATAGCGGCCTTGTCCGATCCAGAATGGATCGTGCGCGAGGCCGCGGCCGAAACCCTGGCCAAATCCGGTGACGCCAGTTGCATCGCCGCCCTGCGCAACGCGCTGGAGGACGAATACTGGCAGGTCCGGCTGAAGGCGGTGCGTTCGCTGGGCAAGCTGGGCGCGGCCGAGGCGGCGCTTCAGATCGCGCCGATGATGGATATTCCGGTGCCGAACCTGCGCAAGGAATGCGCGGCGGTCCTGGGCGAGCTGGCGGTGGTCGAAACCGTCCCGTTCCTGGAGAAATACGCCGACGACACCGACCCGGATGTGCGCAAGAACGTGCGCTGGGCGTTGGGCCGTATCGCCGCCTGAGACCGGCCCGCGGGGCCGTCCGCTGCTTAAAAAACCACCTCTTCGGGATCGGTTCCGAAGGGGTGGTTTTTGCCCCTTGAATTCAATTTAAGCCATTGAAATTAAATAATAATATTTCAAATGATTCGGGCGAAAATTGATCCAGATCATGGCGCGCGCTTACCCAAGCGCAGCCGATTCTGCGCAAAAAACGTACAATCTGGAAAATCCCCGGCTTCGGTGCGGCGTTAACTTTTCAACCGGCCCTGCGCATGCGGGATACTGGTGGCGGGACTTACAGCCATACGCCCGAACCGACAGGAGTGAAGCCATGAGACATTTTGTAAGGAGTGCCATTCTCGCCACCGCATTGGTGCCGCTGGCCTCGACCGCCTTTGCCGAGAAAATCAAGATCGCCATCGGCCATCAGTCGATGTGCACCGACACCTATACCGCCGGGATCGTGATCAAGGAACTGGGTCTGCTGGAAAAGCACCTGCCGACCGATGGGAAATATGCCGACGCCGAATATGACATCAGCTGGGCCGATTACAGCTCGGGCGGGCCGATCACCAACCAGATGCTGGCCAACAAGCTGAACATCGGCGTGATGGGGGATTACCCGCTGATCGTGAACGGCGCGAAGTTCCAGGAAACCGACAGCCTGCGGTCGCTTTACGTGGCGGGCACCGGCTATAACCTCAAGGGGTCGGGCAACGCCATCGTGGTGCCGGTCGACAGCGACATCTATTCGATCGACCAACTCAAGGGCAAGGATGTGTCGACGCCCGTGGGCTCGGCCGCCTGGGGCACGCTGCTGAAGGCGATGCAGGACAACAATATCCCGACCGCCGAATACGCGCTGAAGAACCAGAGCCCGGCGGTGGGCGCCGCCAATATCGCCGCGGGCAAGATCGACGCGCATTCCGATTTCTGCCCCTGGTCGGAAATCATGGAATTCCGCGGCACGGGTCGCAAGATCTATGACGGGTCCGAGGCCGGGGTGCCATACCTGCACGGCGTGGTCGTGCGCGAGGATCTGGCCACTGAATACCCCGAGGTCGTGATCGCCTTCCTTGAGGCGGTGATCGACGCGGGCGCCTGGATCAAAGAGGACCCGATGCGCGCGGTGACCGAGATGGAAGGCTGGACCGGGGTCGAGAAAGAGGTTCTGTACCTTTACTTCTCGCAAGGCGGTCACCTGACGCTGGAACCGACGATCAAGGATGCCTGGGTCGATGCGCTGAAATTCGACCACGGGGTTCTGGTCAAGGAAAAGGCGATCCCGCCGCTCGATTTCGATGCCTGGATCACCGAGGACTATATCAAGGCCGCCTATTCCGAGATGGGCATGGACTATGCCGCCGACAAGGCGACGATGGTCGACCCGAAAGAGGCCAATGCCGGTCTGCCGATGGAGATCTGGCATGCGCGCGATGGCGTGTCGTCCTATCCGACCATGCCCGAGTTCCTGCGCGCGGTGGCCGAGATGCAGGGCACCGGCGCCAAGCTGAACGCCACTTATGTCTATGACAGCGAAACCGGCCTGAAACTGTTCGGCAAGACCGCGTTCTGGGTGCGGGCGGGCGACGATTACGCCACCTTCCTGCGCAAGGGCGAGGCCGAGGATTATGCCGCCGCGCATGAGGGCACCGTGGTCACCTTCGACGAAGCCATCGCGGACTTCGTGACCGAGGGCTAGGGGCACACCACTCCGGACCGACTGCCGGGGCGCGCGTCGATGACATCGCGCCCCGGCCCTTGCAAGCCAATTGGAAGCGAGCCATGGGGACAGCACTGAAGACACCCGAACCCGATGTGACCGCGCCGGACGCGGGCCACAGCCCGGGCCAGCCCCCCGCCCGCGAGGCGGACCGCGCGCCGATGCTGCCGCGCGTCACCCGCGCGCAGCTGGGGCATCTGGGGATCGTTGCGGCGTCATTGTCGCTGGGTGTGCTGCTGTGGCATATCGTGACCGCCATCAACCTGAATTTCTTCATCAACTTCGAAAACGTGCCGTCGCCCGCGCGGGTCTTTACGGCGTTCATGGGCCATATCCAGACCAGCATCTTCTGGACCCATATCGGCGTGTCGATGCGGCGCATCCTGATCAGCTTTTCGCTGGCCACGGTTCTGGGGATCGGTATCGGGCTGATCATGGGCCGGTCACGTTTGGCGCGGGCTTTCATAATGCCGTATATCGAGGTCATCCGCCCGATCCCCGCCGTGGCCTGGATCCCGCTGGCGATCCTGATGTGGCCGACCGAGGAAAGCTCGATCATCTATATCACCTTTCTGGGCGCGCTCTTTCCTATCGTGCTGAACACGCTGCACGGGGTCGAACAGACGCCCGAGGTCATGGTGCGCGCCGCACAGTCGCTGGGCGCCACCCGCGCGGCGGTGTTCCGCCATGTGGTGATCCCGGCAGCATTACCGTCCATCGCGGCGGGGCTGGCCATCGGCATGGGGGTCAGCTGGTTCTCGCTTCTGGCCGGAGAGATCATCTCGGGCCAGTACGGGATCGGCTATTTCACCTGGGATGCCTATAGCCTGATCAACTATCAGGACATTGTCGTCGGCATGCTGGTGATCGGCTTTCTGGGCACCGGTTCGACCGCCGCCGTGCGTCTGGTCACCCGTCCGATGCTGGCCTGGCAGAAGAGGACCCGGTGATGGCGGTGCTGTCGATCATCGGGGCCGAGATCCGGGCCAACTGGCGGCGGATGCTGGGGCAGGGGCTGCTGTTTGCGCTGTTGTTCCAGGTCTTGATGCTGGTTGCGCTGATGGTCCGGTTTCAGGCCCTGCCGAATTACATGACCGGCTATAACTGGCCCGCGAATGTGCTGCTGATCATCCGGTCCACGCCATCGATCAGCGACATGGCCCCGATCATCCGCGAGGAATGGCTGCTGGAGATCGGGCGCATGAATTACGACTATGGCACCGGGATTTCGGAATGGAGCCTGAACGTCATCCCCTCGCGTCTGGTGATCCTGACCGCGCTGGGGGCGCTGATGACCCTGTGCATGGCGCTGATGCGGCGTGAGGGGTGCTCGACCAGCCTGTCGGGCACGGTCCGGGCCACGACCGGGGTCGGCGCGATCCTGGTGGCCATGACCAACGCCACCATGAGCTGGGTCGTCTGCTGTGCCACGCCCACCTGGGTCGTGGGGCTGGCGATGCTGGGGCTGGGCGTGTCCAGTTCGCTGGCGCTGGAACGCATCGGCCCGGTCATGTCGCTTGCCGGTTTCGCACTGCTGGTCGCGATGATCTTTTTCCTGGCCTGGCGCCGTGTGCGGCAACGCATCGATCTGAAAGGAGCCCCGTTCAATGCTTGATGTGCTGAAATTCAAATCCCCCGACAAGGGATCGTCGCAGGGCAAGGGCCGGATCGAGGTGCGCGATGTCGCCATCACCTTTGGCAAGGGCGCCGATGCGCACCGCGCGGTCGAAACCACGCAGGTCCAGATCGAGGCCGGGCAGTTCGTCTGTATCCTTGGCCCGTCGGGCTGCGGGAAGTCCACGCTGCTGAACGCGATTGCGGGCTATGTGAACCCGACCGAGGGCGAGGTTCTGGTCGACGGCAAACGGGTTGAAAAGCCGGGCCCGGACCGGGGCATGGTGTTTCAGCAATATTCGCTGCTGCCGTGGAAGACGGTTTACGAAAACGTGGCCTTCGGGCCCAAAATGGCCGGGCATGGCCGGGTCGAGGCCGGATCGACCGCCAACACGTTTCTGGAACTGGTAGGGCTGAAGAAATTCGGCAACCGCTATCCGGCGGAACTGTCGGGCGGGATGCAGCAACGGGTGGGGATCGCGCGTGCGCTGGCCAATTACCCCTCGGTCCTGCTGATGGACGAACCCTTTGGCGCGCTGGATGCGCAGACCCGGCTGATGATGCAGGAAAGCCTGCTGGATATCTGGCGCAAGTTCGGCACCACGGTGGTGTTTGTCACCCATGACGTGGACGAGGCCGTGTTCCTGGCCGACCGTGTGCTGATCATGAGCGCCGCCCCCGGCCGGATCATCGAGGATGTGCAGATCGACCTGCCACGCCCCCGGTCGACCGACATGGCCTCCAGCGCGGAATACGTTCAGGCGCGCCAGTTCTGCCTGGACACGATCAAGGCCGAAAGCCGCAAGGCGTTCGAGAACCAGAATTCATGACCCGGGTGCTGGCATTCATGTTCTGCCTGCTGGCCGCGCCGCTGTGGGCGCAGGTGCAGGGTGTGGAGCTGGACGAGCCCGTCGCGTTGCCCGACTTCGCCTTTTCCAACGAGCTGGGCGAAAGCTTTACCCAAGCCGATCTGGACGGGCGCTGGACGCTGATCATGTTCGGCTTTCTGTCCTGTCCCGATGTCTGCCCCTTCACCATGGGCAATCTTGAAGCCGCCGTGTCGGAAACCGGCATGCGGGTGCGGCCCGACAACGTGCCGCAGGTGGTGTTCATCTCGGTCGATCCGGCGCGGGACGCCGAACATGTCAGTGACTATGCCAAGTTCTTCCACCCCGATTTCCGCAGCTTCACCGGTGCGCGGGATCAGATCGATACGTTGATCGAGGCGACGGACAGTTTCTATCGCCTGATGACGCCCGACCAGACCGGCTATTACGAGGTGCAGCACAGCGCCTCGGTCTCGGTCATCGCGCCCGACGGCACGCTGCGGGCAAAGCTGCAGCCGCCCTTCGATCCCGGGCTGACGGCCGAATTCCTGGCGCAGCTTCAGATCAAGTACCGAAAGGCCAGATCATGAGGGGGACGCTGTTTGCCGCGCTGCTGGCGGTCTGTCCGGGGCTGGCATGGGCCGGGGATCTGACCGTGTCCGACCCGGTCGTGCCGCTGGCGCCGCCGGGGCTGATGGCGCATTCGGCCTATATGACCCTGACCAATGCGGGCGATGTGCCGCGCACACTGGTCGGGGTGGCGGCGGATGGCTATGCGATGGCGCATATCCACCGCTCGGACGACAGCGGCGGGGTGGCCACGATGTCGGCGGTCGACGCGATCGCGATCGCGCCGGGCCAAAGCGTGACCTTCGCGCCGGGCGGGTTGCACGTCATGCTGATGCACCCCGCCGCGCCACAGGCCGAAGGCGACACTGTCACCCTGACGCTGCAATTCGCCAATGGCGAGGCGCTGCCGGTGACGGCCACGGTCCGGCGGTTGAAACATGGCTCTTAGGGCCGCTTTCTTACTGGTCGCGCTCTGCGGCGCAGCCCCGGCACGCGCCGATTTCGACGCCGAGGCTTTCCCGCCCTATGAACGCTGTGCGCTGTGTCATGGGCTGTTCGGCGTGTCGGCCAATGCGTGCTTTCCCAATCTGGGCGGGCAGGAGCCGGTCTATATCGACACACAGATACGTGCGTTTCTGGACGGGGACCGTCATAATGACGGCGGCCAGATGGTCGATATCGTGACCGAACTGAAACCCGAGGAGATCCCCGTGGTCGTCGAATGGTTTTCCACGCAAGCCCCGCCCGCGCCATCGGGCGACGGCAGCGCCGCGGGGCAGGCGGCCTTTGCCGCGCTGAATTGCGGCACCTGCCACGATGCCGCCGCGCGCTATATGGGGGTGCCGCATCTGACCTCGCAGCACGCGGGATACCTGGAAAAGCAGATGAAGGATTTCCGCGACGGGCGCCGTGGCACGCATGTGGGATGCCTGCCGCATGGGCCCATGATGCCCGAAAGCGATGCGGACATCGCGGCGATTGCCGCCTATCTGGCGTCGGTCCCGCGCCCATGATCGAAGACGACATGCCCGATGCCGGACCGGGCGCGATCTATCTGTCCGAGTATTTTCTGGAACTGAACGAGGGTGCGGGGTTCCTGAATGGTCTGTCCGAGGATGACCGCAAGACCGTGCGCAAACACGGCACGCGCTGTCGGATATCCAAGGGCGAAAGCGTCTTTCACCAGGGCGACGCGCATACCGGCGTCTGGGTGATCGAGGAAGGGCGCGTGCGCACCTTTTACACCGGCCCATCGGGGCGCGAGATCACGCTGGCCTATTGGTCCCCGGGCCATTTCGTTGGTGGGCCAGAGGTGTTCGGGCGTGGCCGGCATGTGTGGTCGGCCGATGCGCTGGAGGACAGCCAGCTGCTGTTCCTGTCGGGCACCAGCCTGCGCAAGCTGGTCCGCGAGGTGCCCGAGGTGGCGATTGCGGTGATCGACGGGCTGGTGGCCAAGGGCAAAAGCTATTCGGCGCTGATCCAGATGCTGGGCACCCGCACCGTGTCCGAACGGCTGCGGCAATTGCTGGTGATCCTGGCCGATGCCCATGGCCGCGAAGAGGGCGAGACCATTGTCGTCGACCGCACCCTGACCTATGAACAGATCGCGGCCATCGTGGGCGCGACACGGCAATGGGTGACACAGTCGCTGGACAAGCTGAAAGGCGCGGGCGTGCTGGAAATCACCCGGACCGAGATCATCATTCGCAACCTGGAAAGTCTGGAGGAATGAGCCGCACCGAGGCGACCGCGCGCCTGCCCGACCTGCGGGCCCGGGCGCAGGACCTGCTGCCGGGCTGCGCGGTGGTCGTGGTGATTGCGCTGGCGGCCTCGGCCATCGCGGCGCGCTATGACGCGCCGGTGATGCTGTTTGCGCTGCTGCTGGGCATGGCGATGTCGTTTCTGGGCGAAGATGATCGCCTGTCCGCCGGTATCCGCTTTGCCGCGGCGACCGGGCTGAAGCTGGGCGTGGCGCTGATGGGGCTGCGGGTGTCGTTCGACCTGGTGTTCGATCTGGGCGCGGCGCGGTTCGCGGTGATCGTGGGCGGCAGCGCCGCGACGCTTCTGCTGGGGCTGCTGGCGGGGCGCGCGCTGGGCTTTGGCCGGGCGCAATCGCTGATCGCCGCCGGGGCGGTCGCGATCTGTGGCGCCTCGGCCGCGCTGGCGCTGGCCTCGGTCACGCGGGAGTTTCGCGGCAAGGAGGATCACACCCTTCTGGTCATCATCACCGCTACAGCCCTGTCGACCTTCGCGATGGTGTTCTATCCCGTCCTGCTGGGCGCGCTTGGTTTTTCGCTGGCGGATGAGGGGGTGATCCTGGGCGCGTCGATTCACGATGTGGCCCAGGTGATCGGGGCGGGCTTTTCGGTGTCCGATATCACGGGCGAGACCGCGACCCTGGCCAAGATGACGCGGGTGGCGTTGTTGCCGGCGATCCTGCTGCTGGTGCCGGTGGGGGCCGGGCGCGGCGCGGGCCGGTTCGCCCTGCCGTGGTTCGTTCTGGCCTTTGTGGCGCTGATGGCGCTGAACCAGGTCGTCGCGGTGCCCGTGGCGGTGACGGATGCCAGCCGCACGGTGTCGACCGTGCTGCTGATCTGTGCGGTGGCCGCGCTGGGGCTGAACAGCGCCCCGCGCAAGCTGTTGCGCGCCAGCGGCCCGATCTTTGCCCTGATGTCGGGGCTGTCGCTGTGGCTGCTGGCCTGGGCGGCCATTGCCGTTTGGCTTCTGGCCTGAGTCGCGCGCGCGCCCCGTGGCCGCTCAGCCGCGCAGCAGCCCCAGCCGACCGCCCGCCGTGCCGAATGCCAGCGGCCCGTCGCCCAGGCCCGTGCCAAGCGCGGTGATCGCGGCGCCGTCCGGTTGACGCGCGATCCGGGCCGCGCCCTTGCGGACCTCTCCCAGCAGGATGCAGCCATTGCTATAGCCCGATGCCAGCCGCTCGGGCGTGCCAAGCGGGCTGACCGCGCTGACGGTCTGGGCAAAGCTGTAGCCGATCTCCAGCGGGGGGATCGCACCGGGATCGCCCGCCAGCCCCCAGGCCACCAGAACATCCGCCCCGGTGGTGTAAAGATAGGACGTGTCGGCGGTCCAGCCGATCCCCTTGACCTTGCGCTGATACCCGCCCAGCCGGAAATCGCGACCCGTGACCAGATCCCAGACATGGATCTCGCGGTCCTGCGTTGCCCCGGCGACATAGCGCCCGTCGGGGGACACGCTGACCGCCGTGACCGACCCGGCCCATGCCAGCGTCAGCGGCGGCGCCAGCGCGTCGACCGACCAGATGGACACGCCATTATAGCGGCTGACCGCCAGCCGCCGCCCGTCGGCGAAGAACGCCAAACCCGATACGGTCGAGGGGTGATCGTCGAATCGGGCGATCATCTGGCCATCTTCGAAAACCAGCACACGCTTGGCCGTCGCGATGGCCACGCGCCCACCCTGATGGGCCAGCGCGGTGATCCAGGCCGCATCGGCCTGGTACAGGATCTGCGGGATCGCCCCTGGCGGTGTGGACAGCAGCCTGCCGTCCTGGCCACAGGACAGAACCGCGTCCCGCGTGGCACAAAGCCCGGTGACCGCGCCCTTGTGCCGGGCGATGTCGCGCAGCCCATCGGGTGACAGCGCGACAACCCGGCCGTCGCCCAGACCGGCATGGACACGCGTGCGCCCCGCCGCCAGACAGGTCACGTTTGCGCCCGCATCCCATTCGCGCGCGGCAATATCGGGGGCGGTGCGGGCAAAGCCGCCATCGGCCTGTGGATGCTCCAGCAGCGTCATGCCGGCACCCGCGCCAGGCAGCTTTCGAAACCCGCGGCAATCGCGGCCCGGTCCAGCCCGCGCCCGATAAAGACCAGACGGCTCGTGCGGTCCTCTGCCGGTGCCCAGGGCGCGCCCCATTGGCTGTCCATCACCATGTGAACCCCCTGGAAGACATAGCGCTTTTCGGCATCGGCAAAGCACAGGATGCCCTTGGACCGGAAAATCCCGGTGCCCTGTTCCTTGACCAGCTGCCGCATCCAGGCCGAGAACGCCTTGGCCTCCAGCGGGGTGTCGGCGGTCAGCGAGAATGAGGTGACGCTTTCGTCGTGGGTGTGATCCTCGGGGTCCTCGTCCAGCAGGCCCGGCTCGATCTCCAGAATCCGGTTCAGATCGAAGGCGCCGCGATCCAGCACCGCATCCAGCGGCACGTTCGACCGTTCGGACATCACGATGCGGGCCTGCGCATTCAGCGCCTGCACCTTGTCGCGGACCGCCTGAAGGGTTGCGGGCGGGACCAGATCGGTCTTGTTCAGGATCACCAGATCGGCAAAGGCCACCTGCTCTTCGGCCTCGTGGCTTTCGGCGACCTTGTCCAGGAAATGCAGGCAATCCACCAGCGTCACCACCTGATCCAGCGCAACGCGCCCGCGCAGGTCGTCATCGACGAAAAACGTCTGGATCACCGGGCCGGGATCGGCCAGCCCCGTGGTTTCGATCAGGATGCCGTCGAACTGTTCGGCGCGGTCCATCAGGCCCGACAGAATGCGGATCAGATCGCCGCGCACGGTGCAGCAGATACAGCCATTGTTCATTTCGAACACTTCCTCGTCGGCCCCGATCACCAGATCGTTGTCGATGCCTTCCTCGCCGAATTCATTGACCACGACGGCATAGGTCTTGCCATGGTCTTCGGTCAGGATGCGGTTCAGAAGTGTCGTCTTGCCCGCCCCGAGATAGCCGGTCAGCAACGTCACGGGCGTGGTGGATGCGAGATCTTTCATAAATCCCTCCGGTATATGGCGGTGGCAGCAGGAACAGGCCCGCCCTCGTCAGCGGGCCTGCGGGGTTTGGATCAGGCGGCCAGGCCCAGGGCGGCGAACAGCGCGCCCTCGGCGGTCTCCAGGCTCAGGAACAGGCCGATGCCCGCGATCACCGCACCGGCCAGCCGGGCCTCGATCGCGCTGGCATCGGTCGCCTTGACGATGCGGGTCATCACGAACCCCGCCGCGATGGCGATCAGGTATTGCGTGACCCCCAGGCCCAGCAGATAGCCGAACGCCACGGCCAGACCGTAGCCAGCCTCTTGCCCCACGATGCTTTCGCCGAAGGCCGTGCCATGGAACAGGCCGAACGCGCCAAAGGCCAGCATCACGGTATTGACCGGCATCTGCCGGCCGCTCAGCACCACATAGCCCATGACCAGAAGCGAGGCCGCGATCACCGCCTCGGCCAGCGGCAGCGCCAGCCCCGCCATCATCGCGAGACAGCCGATCAGCATCCCCGCGACATAGCCCAGCGGCGCCAGGAACGCCCGCCCGCTGAGCGCCGCGGCGATACCCGCCAGCACCACGAAGCCCAGGTGATCGAACCCCAGGATCGGGTGGCCGACGCCCGACAGCACCCCATGGGCCAGGGTTTCCATCGGTGCCCCCGCCAGCGGGTGATGCGCCAGCGCGGGACCCGCGATTGCGGAAAGGACAGCGGCCAAAGACAGTTTTTGCAGATGTTTCATCGGTTTACCCCCAAGGTTGGTTCAATAGGTTTTGTAGGGCAGGAATTTGCCCGTCATCTCGATCTTGACCCGGTCGCCGGCCGGATTCTCCTCGCGCGTGATGTCCATGGTGAAATCGATCGCCGACATGATGCCGTCGCCGAATTCCTCTTCGATCAGCGCCTTCATGGTGGTGCCATAGACATTGACCACCTCGTACAGCCGATAGATCAGCGGATCGGTCGGCACCGCCGTGGGCAAAGAGCCGCGATAGGGCACGGTCATCAGCAGCGCGATTTCCTCGTCCGAGAAATTCAGCCCAAGCGCGTTGCCGGCCTTTTCGATCTGGTCCTTCGTCAACGAGATCTGCCCCATCAGCGCGGCGGTCGTCCATTCCTTGGACTGGCCCACGGCGGCGGCCACATCGACCCATTTGATTTCGTTAAACGTCTTGTGCGCAACGATTTTTTCCGTCAGTTCGGCGCGGGTGGTCATTGGGTATCCTCTCTCTCAGCTTGCGACTTTGTTGGGCCGGTCCGACGGCGCGCCGGGGCGGACCGTCGGTGGCGATTTCGGGTCATAGCTGCGCGCGGCCAGCTCCTGCTTGAAGGACTTCGAGCGGTTGACCAGAAATTCGATCAGGTGATTGCGCATCGGATAGTAATTGGGATGCGTGTGCATGTCGGACCGGTTGCGCCCCTTGGGCAGGGTGTTCTCGACGATCTCGCAGACCCGCGCCTCGGGGCCGTTGGTCATCAGCACGATGCGGTCGGCCAACAGGATCGCCTCGTCGATGTCATGGGTGATCATGAACGAGGTCTGGTTGCGCGCCGCCACGATGCCCAGCAGTTCGTCCTGAAGCGATCCGCGCGTCAGCGCGTCCAGCGCCGAGAACGGTTCGTCCATCAACAGGATCTTCGGTTCGATCGCCAGCGCGCGCGCGATGCCGACGCGCTGTTTCATGCCGCCCGAAAGCTGCGCGGGTTTCTTGTCCTCGGACCCGGTCAGATGCACCAGGTCGATGAATTTCTGGCATTGGGCCCGGCGTTCGTCGCGCGACCAGCCGGGCCAGCGCGAGGCGACGGCGAAGTCGATATTGCCCAGGGCCGTCATCCACGGCATCAGCGCGTGGCCCTGAAAGATCACTGCACGGTCCAGCGCGGGTTTTTCCACGTTGAACCCATCGGCCAGCACATGCCCGCCCGATGCCTTGTCCAACCCGGCCATGATGTTCAGAAGCGTGGTCTTGCCACAGCCCGAATGGCCGATCAGGCAGACGAATTCGCCCTCTTTCACGTCGAACCACAGATCGCCGAACACCTGGGTTTCGCCCTTGCCGTCGGGGGCGGGAAAGCGGCGCTCCAGGCCTTCGATCTTCAGGATCTTCTTGCGCGCGTCCATCGGCCTACTCCGCATAGGCCACAAGCCGCGCGGCCTGGCCCAGGATCAGGTCCAGCACCATGCCGACAAGGCCGATGAAGAAGATTGCCGAGATCACGCCGGTGATCGACAGGTTGTTCCATTCGTTCCAGACGAAATAGCCGATGCCGGTGCCCCCAACCAGCATCTCGGCGGCCACGATCACCAGCCACGCGATGCCGATGGAAATGCGCATGCCCGTCAGGATCGTGGGCGCCGCCGCGGGCAGGATCACCCGGAACGCGGTGCGCAGCGGCGTGACCTCCAGCGTGCGGGCGACGTTCAGGTAATCGCGCCGGACCGAGGCCACGCCGAAGATCGTGTTCAGCAGCATCGGCCAGATCGAACAGATGAAGATCACGAAGATGGACGAGATCTCGCTGTCCTTGATCGTGTAAAGCGCCAGCGGCATCCAGGCCAGCGGCGAGACCGGCTTGAGCAGCTGGATATAGGGGTTTAGCGCGCGTTCGGCCAGGCGGCTCATCCCGATCAGGAACCCCAGCGGGATCGCGATCAGCGCCGCCAGCCCGAAGCCGGTCAGCACGCGCGCAATCGAATAGGCCAGCTGGATGCCGATCCCCTTGTCATTGGGGCCGGCGTCATAGAACGGGTTGGTGACATGGCTCCAGATTTCGGCCCCGACCTCGCCGGGGGTGGGCAGGGCGCTTTGGCCCTTGGCCTGCGGCCCGAGCAAGGCTGCCAGTTCCGGGTCCATATCCGCAGCCGGTCCGTTTTGCGCGGTGACAAAGACGTTCCAGGCCAAAAGGAACAGGCCCAGGAACGCCACTGACGCGGCGATGGCCTTGATCCGTTCTTTCATCTCGTCGGACATGGGAAACCGGTCTCCTTGCTCGGGCCTTGGGTCATCGCTTGATCGCGAAGCTGTCCACATACGCTTCGGGCGCCATGGGATCGAAGGTCTTGCCCATGATCTCGTAGCTGGCATAGGTGGAGGTCGGCGGGGACATGCCCATGTCCTTCATCACCGCCGTCGCGTCGGTGGCCAGATAGACCTGCTCGGCCAGATCGCTATAGGCCACGTCCCCTTCCAGATAGCCCCAGCGTTTCATCTGGGTCAGGATCCAGACCGCAAAGGAATGATAGGGGAAGGGGTCGAAATCGATCCGGTCGGGTTCGTTGCGCACATTGCCCAGCCCGTCGGCGAAACGCCCGGTCAGAACCTGCTGCACCACCGTCGTCGGCTGGTTGAGATAGTTCTTGGGGCTGATCGCCTCGGAGATGTCCGCGCGGTTGGCGGGATCGGAACTGAACGCCGTGGCTTCAAGGATCGACTTGAAGAGCGCCAGAAACGTGTTGGGTGTCTCGTCGATGAATTTCTGGCTGGCCGCAAAGGCGCAACAGGGATGGCCGGGCCAGATTTCCTTGGTCAGCTTATAGATGAAGCCGACCCCGTCATAGACGGCGCGCTGGTTGAACGGATCGGGGCTGAGATACCCATCCAGGTTCCCCGCGCTGAGGTTCGCCACCATCTCGGGCGGGGGCACGACGCGGATCTGGATGTCCTGGTCGGGGTCCAGCCCGGCCTCGGCCACGTAATAGCGCAGCAGGAAATTGTGCATCGAATATTCGAACGGCACACCAAAGGTGAAGCCTTTCCATTTCGACGGGTCCTGCTTGTCCAGATGCTTCATCGCCAGGGTGATGGCCTGGCCATTGATGTTTTCGACAGCCGGCATGGTCCAAGGCGTGGCCGCCGATCCGGCCCCGGAGGTGATCGCCAGCGGCATCGGCGTCAGCATATGCGCCGCGTCGTATTCGCCCGACAGCGACTTGTCGCGCGACACCGCCCATCCGGCGGTCTTGATCACCGAAACATCCAGCCCGTATTTCTCATAGAACCCCATCGGGGCGGCCATGATGATGGGCGTGGCACAGGTGATCGGCACGAAACCCACGTTCAGCGCGGTCTTTTCCAGCGGGCCGGTCGCCTCGACGATATTGGCGATGGCCTTGTCGATGGGCAGGATGCTGGCAATCGCCGCCGCAGCGGTGGTGCCACCCACGGCCCGCAGGAAGTTCCGGCGGTTCATGTCGGTGCCGAAAAGACCCTTCATCACCGCCGAGGTCGCCAGATTGGCCAGCACGTTTTCCTGGTCTTTCCAGTCCAGGTCGCGGCTGGCGCGGGCAGGGGGCTCCAGATCGCTCAGGGCGTCCATCGGGCCGGGGGCCGCCCCCGTCCGCGCGCCGCCAGTGGTGGTTTCGGCGGCATAGAACCGGCCCCGGGCATCGACGCCCTCGACCGCGGCCTTGTGTTCGTAGATCGTGGCGTGCAACCCGCACGGGCATCCTGTCCACAGGATCTCGTCGGGATCGTAGAGGTTGCTTAAAGCTCCCATGAGCTGTTCATCCTTCTGTCAAATCGAAGGTTCGGCCGTCTTTGGCCCCGGCCCGCCAACGCCGCCATCAGCGCGTGCAGGCTGTTCAGTCTGGTTGCCCCGTGTCGCGCCGCCATCAGCGCAGGGGCCAATTCCGCCGGTCGGGCCTTGCGGCTCAGCACAGCAATTCCTCGGCATCGATGATCTGCCGGGCCATGTCGGCCAGTGGCAGGTTGCGTTGCATCGACAGTTTCTGAATGCGCCGATGCGCCTCGTCCTCGTCGATCGCGTGACGGGCGATCAGGATCATCTTGGCCCGCGCGATGGATTTGGTGGTCGCGACCTCGGCCCGGGCCGCATCCGCGTCTCGTTCCAGACGGCGCTGTTGCCCGGCCTGCGCGACGGCGGTGATCGTGGCCAGCGAAAAGCGGTCCGCGTCCAGCCCCAGCGGCAGCACGTGATGCGCGCCATTGTCCAGCAGCGTTTCGATGTCGCGCCGGGCGGCGCTTTCCAGCAGCACCAAGATCGCGGTGTCGCGCGCCCCGCGCAGGCGGCGCAGATCGGCAATCGCGGCCTGATCCACCATCTCGACATAGATCAGGAATAGCGCGGGCTGCGCGGACAGGGCCAGCGCCCGGTCCACCGTCGCCACCCGGTCGCTCAACGCGATGTCGCGATGACCCAGCATCAGGTCGAACATCTCGGCCCGTGCCTCGTTCGGGTCGATCAGCACCGCCGACAGCGGGCAGGGGTCCTTGAGCTGCAGGAACATCATGCGGCCTCCGCCAACAGGGCCGCGCGCAGGAATGGCAGGCGGTCCTGACCCCAGAACCGCGCGCCGCCGGTGACATAGGTGGGCGATCCGAAGACCTGCGCGGCGATGGCGGCGTCGGTGATCGCCTCCATCTCGGCCGCGACCTGTGGCGCGTCGGCGGCGGCCAGAATGTCGGCCCCGTTCAGCCCGGCATCGTCCAGCGCGGCCTGTAACTGGTCGGGTTGCGCGATATCGCGTTCCTCGGCCCAGACGGCCCTGAGACAGGCAAAGCTGGCCGCGCCCTGATCGGCGCCAATGGCTCCCGCCGCCAGGATCGCTTTGCAGGCCGGTGCGGGATCGGTGGGCCAGTGCCGGGGCACCGCGTTCATGGCCAGGCCATGTTGTGCGGCCCAGCGTGCCTGATCCTCGATCCGATAGGATCTGCGCGCATCGGCCTGGGCAAAGGGGGGCGTGGTATCGGCGGCGGCAAAGACCCTGGCGATCAGCAGCGGCTTGAACCGGATCGTCGCGCCGGTTTCAGCCGCCAGCGCCATCAGCCCCGGGTGCCCCAGATAGGCATAGCCCGAGATCGGCGCGAAGTAATAGTCGATCACCCCCGGCATCGCCCGTCACTCCGCCGCGAAGGGCAGGCCGGTTTCGATCGGATACTTGTCGTCCCGCGACCATTCGTTCCACGAGCCGAAATAGATCCGCACGTCTTTCACCCCGGCCTCTTTCAGCGCCAGGAACGAATTCGACGCCCGCGCGCCCTTGAAGCAATAGATATAGACCGGGGTCGCGGTGGTGATCCCCACGGTCGCGCATTCGGCCAGAACCTCGGGCTTGGACTTGATCATCGGGCCGTCGGGCGTGGGCTTCATCATACGGTACCATTCGATCCAGACCGCGCCGGGAATGCGCCCCTTGCGCGGGCAGAAATCCTTGCCATAGGGGGACGAGCTGTCGGCAACCCATTCGTCCACGTCGCGCACATCCAGGATCGCGACCGACGGGTCGTTCAGAACGCCCATCACATCCTCGGCCGTCAGCATCAGCGACGCCCCGGCCGGGTCGATGGGGAAATCGGCGGCCACAGGCGTGGCGGGATCGGTGCTGAGCGGCAGGCCCGCAGCCTGCCACGCGGCCAGCCCGCCATGCAGCACCTTGATCGACGGATATCCCAGATAGGACAGCAGGTAATAGCCCCGGCAGGATTGCCCGAACCCGGTATTCATCGACTGTTCATAGATCACCGCGGTCTTGGTGCCGTCCAGCCCGGCGGCGCCAAAGGCTTCGGCGAATTTGCTGGTCAGTTCGGCCATGCCCGACGGATCGGAGGTCGCCAGATAGGTGAAGATGTCATGCAGGTTGACCGCCCCCGCGATATGCCCGGCGGCATAGCTTTCGGGATCGCGCGTGTCGATGATCACGATGTCCTCGGACGGCATCGCTTGCAATTCTTCGGGCGTAATCAGAACAGAGGTCATGAAACGGTCTCCTCAGGTTTGGGGAAGCTCGGCAAGCATCTTGCGCAGCTGTTTGGTGGCCGGCGTGACGATGCCGATGAAATACGCTTCGCGCAGGCGGCGCTGTGCCGCGCCGCTGCTGACATAGCCGCGCGCGCCCTGATGCAGCATCGCGGCATGGGCGGCCTTCATCGCGGCTTCGCCCCCCGCCAGACGCAGCGACACCACACGGCGGAAATAGGGGATCGAGGTGTCGTAGGGCGTCCGTGCCAGGTCGGCCAGTTCGGCCTCGGCCCGGGTCAGGATGGCCTCGAACTCTTCGGGCTGCTCTTCCAGGTATTTGTTCACATGGCCCAGCGGTCCCTGCACCTGTCGCATCAGCGCGATCGACGACCGGATCATCCCGATGGCCATGCCGCATTGCATCAGCACGAAACCAGGCCGGATCCGTTGCAGATAGCCGTCGATCGGATCGGCCAGGACCATCTCGTCGGGGATGAAGGCATCGCGGAACTGCACCGCGCGGGTCGCGGTGCCGCCCATGGCGACAAAGGCGTGGTCCAGAACGGTTTTCACGCCGTCCTGGGCGCAGGCGGCCACCGCCATCACCGGCCGGGGCGCATCGGTGCCGGTGTCGAAGACGATGCCGAAATAGCCGTCTTCGCCCACGTTCGACACCCAGGGCAGCGCGCCCTTGACGGTATAGCCGCCATCGACGCGGGTGCCCCGCAGGCGCATCTTTTCAATGCCGAAGAAGGTCTTCATCGGGTTCGACAGGCCGGTGCCGCCCAGAACCGCGCCGCTGGCGACCTGACCGGCCAGCCCCGCCAGATGCGGCGTGTCGGACGACGCGATGTACCACCCCAGCGCGTTCTGGCACCACATGCAGAACGCGGTCGAGATACAGTGTTCGGCCACGGTCGAGATCGCCTCGATCGTGTCGGCCAGACGGGGCTCAGGCCCGACATGCGCGCCATAGGCCCCGGCAGCCCCCAGCGCGCGCATGATATCCTCGGGATAGGCGCCGCCATCGATGTCGCGGACGCGCGGCGCCAGCTGACCTGCGGCAATCGCCGCGACATCGTCCAGCATGGTTTCGGTCGGCAGTCTGTCCAATGTGGCGGTGGCCGGCATGGGCTTGGTCCTTTCAGCTGGGATCAGACGCTTTCGGCGACCATGTTGACCGGGCGCGAGAAGGTGTTGAACACCGGCGACCACTGGACGACATGGGCGATCAGCTCGTCGATGGTTTCCTGGGGGCAATCGCCCTTCATCGCGACCTTGATCCGCACATCGGTAAAGCCCACGGGCTTGTCGCTGGTATCGCCCGTGCCCCAGACGGCGGTGATGTTCAGATCGCCCTCCAGCTCCAGCTCCAGGCTTTCGACCGTGATCCCGCGATGCACCGCATTGGCATGCAGCCCCACCGCGATGCACGATCCCAGCGCGGCCAGCGATGCCTCGGACGGGTTCGGCGCGGTGTCGTCGCCCAGCAGCCCGGGCGGCTCGTCGACGATATAGGGCTCCAGGTCGCGGATATAGTTGGCGTGGCGGAACTTGCCCTCGGCCACGGTCTTGCATTTCAGCGTCTTGACCGCCTTGGGGTCGGCCTTGCCCTTTTCGATCAGGCCCTCCAGCCCGGTCTTGTCGATGGGCGCCAGACATCCCGTGAGCGCTGTGACTGGTTGAGACATGGTTGCTTCTCCGTTGTGTTAACTTTCGCGGACCCAGTTCACGTGCTGGACCGCCTTGAGACAGATGAAGTCGATGACAAAGCCGATGATCCCGATCACCACGACCGTCGCCGCCAGTCGGTCATAGTCGAGCGTGTCGCGCGCATCGTTGATGGCGTAGCCCAGCCCGCTGGTGACCCCCAGATATTCCGCCGGCACCAGCACGACCCAGGCCACACCCAGCGCCAGCCGGATGCCGGTCAGGATGTCGGTGGCAATCGCGGGCAGGATCACGGTGGTCAGCTGATGCAGCGGCGATGCCCCCAGGTTGCGCGCCACCTTCAGCCAAGCCGGATCCAGCCGCCGCAGCCCCGCGGCGGTGGAGAACATCACTGGCCAGACCGCCGCGACCGCGATCAGGAAGACGATCGCCGCGTCCCAGGTGGCAAAGGCCATGACCGCGATCGGCATCCATGACAGGGGCGAGATCATGCGCAGGAACTGGAACGGGATGTTCGTGACCTCGCGCAGGAAGGTCAGCCGCCCGATGGCAATGCCCACCGGCACCCCGATCAGGATCGCAAAGACCAGCCCCAGCCCGACACGGTACAGCGACGGCCAGCTCATCGCCCAGACCTCGCCGGACAGGGTCATCTGCCACAGCCGCGACAGGGCGGGTTCGGGCGCGAAGTTGGAAAAGGCGAACATGCCGGGGCTGTTGGCCACCAGCCGGCCGCCGATCCACCACACCAGCAGCAGCGCCGCGATGCCCAGGGCCGCGTTCAGCACCCCGCGCACCCGGCCCGGCACAGGCAGCCGCCAGGACGTTATGACCGGCACGTCGCTCACAGTTGCAGGATCTCTTCGCGGTTGAACGGATCGCCCGGGTTCACCGACGGGTCGTCCTTCCATTCCGGGTTCGCATCCAGCGCGTTGCGGACGAAATCATAGGCGACAAGGTCGTTGGCGACGAACTCGGGATCCAGCCCCTGCAGGAAGGTCTTGTCGCCCGACACAACCGTGTCGCCCATCGCCTCGACGATCAGCTTGGTGGCCGACGGATAGGGCCAGGGCTGAAAGTCGATGCGCCCGTTCTGCCATTCGGCCTGATGCTTGATCGCGCCCGCGTCATGATAAAGCGACTCGTCCTGATAGACGGTCATCGCCCGTTCGACGACCTTGGCCGGGGCGGGCAGGTAGCCTTCGCCGTCCTTCGACAGAAGCCCCGCGACCTCGGCCTTGTTCTGCGAGGAATAGATCGCGCCCCTGACCACCGCATTCATGACCTTCTGGGTCCATTCGGCGCGGGCGCTGGTGGCCTCTTCGTGCATGCAGACGACGCAGCAGGGATGGTTTTTCCAGATGTCGCCGGTAAAGCGCAGCATCCGCGCGCCCGCCATCAGCTCGCCCAGGGCATTGAACGGCTCGGCCACGATATAGGCGTCCAGCTTGCGCGCGGCCAAAGCGGGCGGCATCTCGGGCGGCGGCATGACCTGAAGATTGCATTCGTCCGGTGCCAGCGGTTCGCCCTGCGCCTTGATCACCGGTTTCACACCCGATTGCCGCAGCGCATATTGCAGCACGATATTGTGCATCGAATACCAGAAGGGCACCGCGACCTGCTTGCCGCCCAGCTGGCTGAAATCGGTGATGTCGGTATGCCCGCCCACGACCAGGCCCGAGCCGTTGGTGTGCGCCCAGGCCATAATCTTGACCGGGAAGTTGTTGTTATAGCGCATCCAGACCGGGATCGGCTTCAGGAAATGCACCAGGTTGAACTTGTTGGACACGAACCCTTCGATCAGCGGCGACCAGCCGCGGATCAGGGTCGGGCGCTCGGCCTCCAGGCCCTCGTCCTCGAAATAGCCCTTGGCATGGGCCACAAGCAGCGCGGTGGCGTCGGTGATCGGCAGATAGCCGATGCGCACCACCTCGTCCTCCTGCGCGAAGGCGCGCTGCGGCAACCCGCCCATCAGCGCCCCCAGCGATGCGAACAGCCCGCCCTTGGCCAGCATGTCCAGCGTCTGGCGCCGGGTGAAATCCAGCGCGAAATAGTCGTCGTCATCCCATGCGTCCGATGACGTTTGCGGTGTTTGATCTGTCATGTTTGCCCCCAAAACCTGTTGTGTCAGCCCATTCCGGCGACTTCCGAATAAAGCGTGCGCAGGCGCGTCACCTCTTTCTGGAAATCGCGTGAGTGTGTGTGCCGGTCCGCCTCGGTCAGCGTGATCGGTGTGTCTGCGGTGATCCGTCCGCCCTCGGCCAGCAAGACAGATCTGTCTGCCATCTGGACCGCCTCGGCCACGTCATGCGTCACCAGTACCAGTGTCAGACCAAGCGTCTGCGCGATCCGGCGCACATCGTTCTGCAACGCCCGCCGGGTGAAGATGTCGAGCGCCGAGAACGGCTCGTCCAACAGCAGCAACCCCGGTTCGGTGGCGATCGACCGGGCCAGCGCCACGCGCTGTTGCTGGCCCCCCGACAGGTCCTGCACATTGCGGTCGGCCAGGGCCGCAAGATCGACCAGCGCCAGCACCTCGGCGATCCGTGCGGCCGCACCCGCGCGCTGGCCCGCATAGCGCAGCCCGAGTCCAGTGTTTTGCGCCACGTTCATCCAAGGAAACAAGGAAGGTGACTGGAACATCATCACCCAGTCGGCGGATGGTTTCTGCACCCGTTGGCCGCCGATCCAGACCGCGCCATCCTTCGGTTTCAGCAGCCCCGCCACGATATGCAGCAAGGTCGACTTGCCGCTGCCCGACCGCCCGATCAGGGCCACGATTTCGCCGCTGGCGATCTCCAGGTCGACGCCGCTCAGGACCGGTGGCCCGGCATGGCCATAGGCATGCGTCACGCCGCGGATCGAGACATCGGTGCGGGCCGTGGTGGCCCCGCTGCGGCGCGGCAGGCGGGCATCGGTGCTGTCCGATTTCACCATTTCAATCTCGCCTGCACGTCCCACGCCATTCCCCCGATTGGACAGATCTGTCTTGTTCATCGAACGCGGCCCGCGCAAATCGAGTCAATTCGCCATCGCGCTTCGGGACGGTTTGCGCGCAATTTAAGCAGCAATACGCGTATTTTTTCTGGCGTTGATTAATGTCTGGGCGGTCGACTCGCGGATCGGGCTGTGGATAAAAAGATCGAACAGGTCTGTTCGAACTGCGGTGCTTCATTTAGTAGTGTGGACAGAATCAGACTCACCACGATTGCGTGCCACCCGACATGAACATCAATCCCGATATCCCCGCGAACCGCAGTCCCGCCGCCTGGAGCTGTATCGGCCAGCCCGCAGATACCCCGCGGGACCGCATCCTCAGCGCGGCGACCGAGCTGTTCTGTCACAACGGGTTCGCCGCCACCGGCGTCGACACCATCGCCCATCACGCGGGCACCGCGAAATCGACGCTGTATGCGCATTTCAAATCCAAGGACAACCTGATCGAGGCGGTGCTGGAGCGCGAGGGGCAGGCCTGGCGCAGCTGGTTCTTCGGCCAGTTGAACAAGACCGCCGGGACGCCCGCGCAGAAGATCGCCAGCGTCTTCGATATCCTGGAGCTTTGGTTCAGCGATCCCGAATTCTATGGCTGCCCGTTCATCAACGCGATCAGCGAAAGCAATTCCGAGGACGACCGCCTGCGCGCGGCGGTGGCATCGCACAAGTCGCATCTGAACCTGTGGCTGCACGCGCAGGCATTGGAAATGGGGTTCAGCGACCCCGGCGCGCTGGTGCGGCAGATGACGGTTCTGATCGACGGCGCCATCGTGGCGGCGCAGGTGTCGCGCGACGCCAGCTTTGCCCGCGTCGCGAAAGAGATCGCCGCCCGGCTCTAGGCGTTTTGCAGAATGCGGTCGGCCATGACGGCGGCCGATGTGCGGTTGTCGACGCCCATCTTGTGGAAGATCTGCTCTAGGTGCTTGTTCACCGTGCGCGCGCTCAGGGTCAGGATCTCGGCGATGTCGCGGTTGGTCTTGCCGTGTGACAGCCACAGCAGCACCTCGGCCTCGCGGTCGGTCAGGCCAAAGGACCGGGCAAGCCGCCGGGTGTCGTTGTTGTCGGTCATGTCGCGGATGCGGATCACGACCTCGCCATCGGACTGGCCCAGATAGATCATGGTCAGCCCCCCGGCCAGATGCGGCAGCGTGCCCGACATCGGGTTCAGAAACAGCGAGGCAAGCCAATCGCGCGTGGGCCCCTGCGCCCGCGACTGGCTGACCGTCGCCGCGCTTTGCGGGCGGTCCAGCAGCGCAAGCGCGGTCGGGGTGCCCCAGGTCAGATGCCCCTGCGCGGTAAAGGCCAGCACGTTCTGTCCGGCATATTCCAGTGCGACACGGGCCGAATTGATCGCGCGCGCGTTCAGCACATGGGTGGTGATGCGGGCGATCAGCTCGTCCAGCACGACGGGCTTGGTGATGTAATCGACCCCGCCCGCCTTGAGCCCGCGCAGGATGTGTTCGGAATCCGACATGCCGGTCATGAAGATCACCGGCGCGTGCTGCGATACCGGCGGCGCCTTGAGCAGGCGGCAGGTTTCGAACCCATCCATCCCGGGCATGATCGCGTCCAGCAGGATGACGTCGGGCTGAACCCTTTGGGCCAGGTCGATGCCTTCCTGCCCCGAGCGCGCGACCAGCACGGTCATGCCGCTTTCCTCCAGCGCGCGGGACACAAGGCCCAGCGTTTCGGGCGCGTCATCTATGACCAGGGCGATCGAGCGGCGGGTCGTTGCGAACGGATCAGGCAGCATTCCGTGTCATCTCCCTCAGATGGCGGGCAACGGCGGGCAGGTCGAAGGCCGCAAGGAACGTGCGAAGCGTGGCCAGCGTGTCGGGCGCGATCTGACCGGCCTGTTCCAGCGTGTCGAGCGCGTGTTTCAGGCCCGCGGCATGGCCGATCTCGGCCAGGGTCAGCAGCCGCGCCAACGCCTCGTCCGGGATCGCGCGCGCGGCGGGGGCGGGGGTGGGGCTGTCAGCCTCGGACAACAGTTGCAGCCGCATCAGCCCCGCCGCACGCATCACGAAATCGTTCAGCGAATAGGGTTTGACGATAAAGGCATCGCACAAGGTCTCGTGATGGGTCGCCTGGCGCGCCTCGAGCGCGTGACCGGTGACCATGATGATGGGGCTCGACCGGTGCTGTGGCTGGGCGCGCAGGGTTTCGGCGAATTCCCAGCCGGTGATGCCTGGCATGTCGATATCCAGCACGAACAGGTCGGGGCTGAAATCGCCCAGCATCGACAGGGCGGTTTCGGCGTCCCGGGCCGATTGCACCAGGAACCCCATGGGTTTCAGCACGGTTTCCAGCAGCCGCAGGTGGTCCAGATCGTCATCGACCACCATCACCGTCTTGCGCGGCCCGGCATAGCCCGTCGCGGTGATCTTTTCCGGCCGTGCCCAGCCCGCACGCAGCGCATTGGCGCCAACGACCGACGGCAGCATCAGCCGCACCGCAAAGGTCGTGCCTTGGCCCTTGGTGCTGTCGACGGTGATCTCGCCGCCCAGGATCTCGACCAGCAGCCGGGTGATTGTCAGCCCCAGGCCCGAGCCGCCCGCCGCATGCGGGGCAAAGCGTTCGAACGGTTTCCAGATCCGGTCGATCTGGTCGGGGTCGATGCCGATGCCGGTGTCCGAAACCTCGATCAACGCGACCTCGTTGCGGTACTTGATCTTCAGCCTGACCGCCCCCCGGTCGGTATAGGAAATGGCATTCGATAGCAGGTTGATGATGATCTGGCGCAGGCGCTTCTCGTCGAAATCGACCCATTCGGGCAGGTTCGGGCTGGTCTGGATGTCGAAGGCGATGCCCTTTTCGCGGGCCTGCCGTTCGAAGATCGCGGTGATCTGGTGCAGCAGGGCGGGCAGGTTGATCCGGTCGCGATGCAGTTCCAGCCGGCCGGCTTCGATCTTCGAGATGTCCAGCAGGTTCTCGATCAGCCCGGCCAGATGCTCCGAGCTGCGGCGGATCGTCAGTACCGCGTCGCGTTGCGCCGGTTGCAGGTCATGGTCCTGTTCCAGAAGCTGCGCATAGCCATAGATCGCGTTCAGCGGCGTGCGCAATTCATGGCTGATCCCGGCCATGTAACGGGTCTTGGCCAAGTTCGCGGCCTCGGCCTTTTCCTTGGCGGCCTGCAGCGCGGCATCGGTGCGTTCATGCGCGCGGACCTCGCGCAGCAGGCGCTGGGTCTGCACATCGGCCTCGTCGCGGGCCTTGTGGTGGCTTTCGGTGGTCAGGATCAGGGTCCAGACGATGATCCCGATCACCACCAGCACGCTGGAAAAGATGATCGCCAGAACCGCGTCCAGCTGTTCGGTCCCCGCCTTGCCGCGTATGACCAGCAGCACGGCGGCAAAGATCGACGCGGGCACGGCCGTCGCGATGAAGAAGACCGACAGCCGCGACATCAGCGCGTCGGCGATGCGCGGCGGCAGGTTGCGTTGCAGCGCCGCCACGAACATCGCCCCCAGCCGGGCCTGTGGTTTGCAACTGTCCCGGCAGGACGCATCCAACGTGCAGCAGAGCGAACAGATCGGCCCGGCATAGAACGGGCAATCGGTCATGTCCTCGGGGTCGAACCGGTATTCGCAGACACAGCAGGTGCCGGTCTGCGCGTCCTGCGGCGCGGCGGGCGCAGGGACCGGGCGCGCGATGTAATAGCGGCCATTGGTGCGCCAGGCGATCAGCGGCGCGGTGACAAAGGCCGCCGCCAGCGCGATGACCGACGAGAACGCCTGTGCCAGGTCGCCCATCAGTCCCAGCAGCGCGACGATGGACACGATCACCGCCATCAGCATCGCGCCGGTGCCGACCGGGTTGATGTCGTAAAGATGCGCGCGGCGAAACTCGATGCCCTTGGGGCTCAGGCCCAGGGGCTTGTTGACCACCAGATCCGCCGTCAGCGCCCCGATCCAGGCCAGCGCCACATGCGAATAAAGCCCCAGGATGGATTCGATGGCGTGAAAGACGCCCAGTTCCATCAGCAGCAAGGCAATCGCCACGTTAAAGACCAGCCAGATCACCCGCCCCGGATGCGAATGGGTCAGCCGCGAGAAGAAGTTCGACCACGCGATCGACCCCGCATAGGCGTTGGTCACGTTGATCTTCAACTGGCTGAGGATCACAAAGGCCCCGGTCAGCGCCAGCGCGGCCATGGGCGAGGCCAGCGCGCGTTCGAAGGCGGTGAAATACATCTGTGTCGGGTCGGTCGCGTTGCGCGGCGGGACAAGGGCGGTGATCGCCAGGGTCAGCAGGAACGATCCCGCCAGCATCTTGGCCACGCCCAGCACGGTCCAGCCCGGCCCCGCCGCCAGCAGGGCAACCCACCAGCGCCGCTTTTCCTGCGGGGTTTTCGGCTCGCGCAGGAAGCGCAGGAAATCCACCTGTTCGCCGATCTGCGCGATCAGCGACAGCACCACCCCCATTGCCGCACCGATCATCATCACCGTGGGGCCGTTGCCGCCGCGTTCGCCGGTGAACTCGGTCCAGATCGCCACATCGACCCCGCTATAGGCCAGCAGCGCGAAGGGCAGGATATGCAGCACGATCCACAGCGGCTGGGTCCAGGCCTGAAATGACGAGATCTTGGAAAACCCGTTCACCACCAGCGGAATGACGACCAGCGCCGACAGCAGATAGCCCAGAAAGACCGGGATGCCGAAACAAAAATCGATGGCAAAGGCCAGGATCGCGGCCTCGAGCGCGAAGAAGATGAATGTGAAGCTGGCATAGATCAGCGACGTGATGGTCGACCCGATATAGCCAAAGCCGGCGCCCCGCGTCAGCAGGTCGATATCGACGCCATAGCGCGCCGCGTAATAGCTGATCGGCAGCCCCGTCAGGAACAGGATCAGCCCCGCCAGCATGATCGCGATGATCGCGGCATCGAACCCATAGGTCAGGGTGATCGCGCCGCCGATGGCCTCGAGCGCCAGGAACGAGATCGACCCGAGCGCGGTATTGGCGACCCGGCCATAGCTCCACCGTCGCGCCCGGCGCGCGGTATAGCGCAGCGCGAAATCTTCCATCGTTTCGTTGGCGACCCACCGATTGTAATTCCGGCGACCCCCAGTAGCTCTGTACGTAACAGCCATGGGTCTCCACTATGCTCCCCGTGCCGCGCGGACCCGCGCCCGCGCGACAGGTCCCGACAAGTGCCATCCGCGAAGGGAACCATGGCGTTCGATATGATCGCGCCCGCCGTTGCAGCTGTCCCTTCCCGAACCGCTCCACCCATTCTTAGGAGGAAAAACGCGCAACCAAATACGTCATCTTACGTATATTGCGGCGCAGAAATTGCTGCCAGCCTTCTTGTCAGTGGCGCATCAGACGCCGTCCGAAACCCACCTGACTGACTAGGAGACGAGATGTCCGAGAACGAAAAACCCAAGAATTACGCAGGTATGAGCCGCCGCGCCGTGCTGGCCGGGGGTGCGGCGCTGAGCGCGTCGCTGTTCACGCCGAAGTTTCTGCGGGCGCAAGATTTCCCGACCGCCGAAATCAACACAACCGGGCTGGCGGTGACCGATGACACCGTGACAATCGGCATTCTGCATTCGGTGACCGGCACGATGGCGATTTCCGAAACCGGTTCGGTTCAGGCCGAAAAGCTGGCCATCGAACAGATCAACGCGCAGGGCGGCATCCTGGGGCGCAAGATCGAATACATCCAGGAAGACGGCGCGTCCGACTGGCCGACCTTCGCCGAGAAGGCCAAGAAGCTTCTGGTGAACGACAAGGTCGCGTCGGTCATGGGCTGCTGGACCTCGGCCAGCCGCAAGGCGGTTCTGCCGGTTTTCGAGCAGTATAACGGGTTCCTGTATTATCCGACCTTCTACGAGGGGCTCGAGGAAAGCCCGAACGTCATCTATACCGGCCAGGAAGCCACGCAGCAGATCATTGCGGGCCTGGACTGGGTCAATCAGACCAAGGGCGCGAAATCCTTCTATCTGCTGGGGTCGGATTACATCTGGCCGCGCACGTCGAACAAGATCGCCCGCAAGCATATCGAAAACTTCATGGACGGCTGCAAGGTCGTGGGCGAGGAGTACTATCCGCTGGGCCACACCCAGTTCAACTCAGTCATCAACAAGATCCGCCTGAAGAAGCCCGACGTGATCTATGCCATCGTCGTGGGCGGCTCGAACGTGGCCTTCTACAAGCAGCTCAAGGCCGCGGGCATCGACATGACCAAGGAAAGCCCGATCCTGCTGACCATTTCCGTGACCGAGGACGAGATCCGCGGCATCGGCGGCGAGAATATCGAGGGCGCCTATGCCTGCATGAAATACTTCCAGTCGCTGGACAATCCCAACAACGAAGCCTTCGTGTCCGCCTTCAAGGAGATGTGGGGCGACGACATGGTGATCGGCGACGTGACACAGGCCGCCTATCTTGGCCCGTGGCTGTGGAAGGCGGCGGTCGAAAAGGCCGGTTCCTTCGATGTCGACAAGGTGCGCGCCGCCAGCCCCGAGATCGAGCTGACCAGCGCGCCCGAAGGCTACGTCAAGGTGCATGAGAACCACCACCTGTGGTCCAAGACCCGCGTGGGCCGCGCCCAGGCCGATGGCCAGTACGAAGTGGTGTACGAGACCGCCGATCTGGTCGAGCCCGATCCCTTCCCCGAAGGCTACCAATAAGCACTCCCCGTCGGCCGGTCCGGTGCCAGACGGCCCGGCCGACCCTTTCCCCCATGCCGTTCACGCATCCCCGTGCGGCATGGGGTCTCTCCAGCTAACGGAAAGGTGGCCATGTTCTCCGACTATTCCATGAGCGAGCTGACCGCGATCTTCGCGATGCAGGGCTTCGCCGGTCTGATACTGTTTTCGGTTTTCGTCCTGATGGCGCTTGGGCTGGCCATCATCTTTGGCCAGATGGGCGTGATCAACATGGCCCATGGCGAGTTCATGATCCTGGGGGCCTATGTCACCTATCTGCTGTCGAATTTCTTCGAAGCATATCTGCCTGCGCTGTTCAGCATCTATTTCTTCATTGCTATGGCGCTGGCCTTTGTCGTGTCGGGCGCTTTGGGGATGTTCGTCGAATGGGCGATGATCCGGCATCTGTACAAGCGCCCGCTGGACACGCTTCTGGCGACCTGGGGGCTTAGCCTGATCCTGCAACAGGTTTATCGGTCGGTCTTTGGCGCGCGCGAGGTCGGCGTGACCATCCCCGACTGGATGATCGGCTCGCTTCCGCTGACCGACATGATCGAGATCCCGATCAACGGCATCTTCGTCATGGTGCTGGCCGTGGGCATTTCGGTGGCGGTTTACGTGATGATGTACCGCTCGCGCTGGGGCCAGCAGGTGCGCGCGATCAACAACAACCGCGTCATGGCCGATGCGGTGGGCATCAACACCGCCTGGACCGACCGGATGACCTTTGCCATCGGCTGCGGTGTCGCGGGCGTTGCAGGCTCGGCCTTTACCATGATCGGCTCGACCGGTCCGACGGCGGGGCAGCTTTACATCGTCGACACCTTCCTTGTGGTCGTCTTCGGCGGCGCGGGCAGCCTGTTGGGTACCATCGCCAGCGCATTCTCGATCAGCCAGGCGCAGTCGATCCTGGAATTCTTCCTGTCGGGCTCGATGGCCAAGGTTCTGACCCTGCTGACCGTGGTGGGCATCCTGATGCTGCGGCCCCAGGGCCTGTTCGCCATGAAACTGCGCAAGTGAGCCGGAGCAGACGATGATCAATCCCTTCACACATAAATACATGAACGGGCGCGAGGCGCTGGGCTTTGCCATCCTCGCCGCCATCATCTTCGTCCTGTTCCCGCTGGTGCTGGAACCGTTCCGGCTGAACCTGTTCGGCAAATACCTGACCTATGCCTTCGTCGCCGTGGGGCTGGTGCTGTGCTGGGGCGTGGGGGGCATCCTGTCGCTGGGGCAGGGGGTGTTCTTTGGCCTGGGCGGCTATTGCATGGCGATGTTCCTGAAGCTGGAAGCCTCGTCGCCGGAAAACACCGCGATCCAGTCGACGCCGGGCATTCCCGATTTCATGGACTGGAACCAGCTGACCGCGCTGCCCTGGTGGTGGGAGCCGTTCAACAGCTTCGCCTTCACGATCTTCGCCGTGGTCGCGGTGCCGGTGGTCTTTGCCTTTGTCATCGGGGTTGCGATGTTCCGCCGCCGGGTGGGGGGCGTGTATTTCGCGATCATCACTCAGGCGATTGCCGCGATCCTGACCATCCTGATCATCGGGCAACAGGGGTTTACCGGCGGGGTCAACGGGATCACCGACCTGCGCACCCTGCATGGCTGGGACATCCGCACGGACGAGGCCAAGACGACGCTTTATTTCGTCAATGGCGTCCTGCTGTTCGCGGTGCTGTTCGCCGCCCAATTCGTGCGCAAGTCAAAGCTGGGCCGGCTGCTGATCGCCATGCGCGATCAGGAAGACCGCGTGCGGTTTTCTGGCTATGACGTGGCGAATTTCAAGATCTTCGTCTTCTGCCTGGGCGCGGCCTTCGCGGCCATCGGGGGGGCGATGTTCACGCTTCAGGTTGGGTTCATGTCGCCGTCTTTCGTCGGCATCGTCCCGTCGATCGAGATGGTGATCTTCGCCGCCGTCGGCGGGCGCCTGTCGATCCTGGGCGCGGTCTACGGCACGCTTCTGGTGAACTGGGCCAAGACGACATTCTCCGAAAGCTTCCCGGAACTCTGGTTGCTGGGTCTGGGCGCGCTGTTCATCGCTGTTGTCATGGCCTTTCCGAACGGGCTGGCCGGGGTCTGGGCCGAACAGGTGGCGCCACGGCTGCGCAAGCTGTGGCCCGGCAACGCCGCCGCCCCCGAAAACACCCCTGCGGAGTGACGGATCATGCTGGATTACAACAACCCGAATTTCGTGCTGATGGTCGAGGGGCTGACCGTGTCCTTCGACGGGTTCAAGGCCGTGAATGACCTGAGCTTTTATGTCGAGCCCAACGAATGCCGCGTGATCATCGGACCGAACGGGGCGGGCAAGACCACGGTGCTGGACCTGATCTGTGGCCGGACCAAGGCCACCGCCGGGGCCGTCGCGTTCAAGGGGCACGACCTGCTGAAAATGCGCGAGGATCAGATCGTACATGCCGGGGTGGGGCGCAAGTTCCAGACCCCCAGTGTTTACGAGGATCTGAGCGTCTTCGCCAATCTGGAACTCAGCTATCCCAAGGGCCACGGCGTTTTTGGCGCGTTGTTCTTCCGCCGTGATCAGGCGGTGCGTGAGCGGATCGAAGAAATCGCCGAGATGATCTTTCTGAAGGATCACCTGGCGCAAAAGGCCGCGTTCCTGAGCCATGGCCAGAAACAGTGGTTGGAGATCGGGATGCTGCTGATCCAGGACCCCGAGCTTTTGATGCTGGACGAACCCGTGGCGGGCATGTCGGTGGCCGAGCGCAAGAAAACCGCCGAGCTTCTGAACCGCATCATCGCCGACCGGTCGGTGATCGTGATCGAACACGACATGGGCTTTGTCGAAGACATCGCCACCCGCGTCACCGTCCTGCACCAGGGCAAGGTCCTGTCCGAAGGGTCGATGGACCGGGTGCAGAACGATCCCAAGGTCATCGAAGTCTATCTGGGCCACTGAAGGAGAGAGCCATGTTGAACATTTCCGACCTCCGCGCGGCCTATGGCGAAAGCGAGGTTCTGCACGGGCTCGACCTGAATGTCGCGCCGGGCGAGATTATCGCGATCATGGGCCGCAACGGCATGGGCAAGACGACCCTGATGAAGACGCTGATGGGCATCGTGCCTGCCCGGTCGGGCGCGGTCGCGGTCGAAGGCGCCGATGTGACGGGGATGAAACCGTACCAGCGCGTGGCCAATGGCATCGCTTATGTTCCGCAGGGGCGGATGATCTTTTCGTCGATGACGGTGCAGGAAAACGTCGAAACCGGCCTGACCGTGACGGGCGAAAAATCGGTGCCGTCCGACATCTACGAACTTTTCCCGGTGCTGCTGGAGATGAAGGGCCGGCGCGGCGGCAACCTGTCGGGTGGGCAGCAACAGCAATTGGCGATTGCCCGCGCGCTGGCCTCGAAGCCCAAGGTGCTGCTGCTGGATGAACCGACCGAGGGGATCCAGCCGTCGATCATCCGCGAAATGGCCCGCACCCTGCGCCGCATCCGCGACGAAAAGGGGCTGTCGATTGTCGTGTCGGAACAGGTGCTCAGCTTTGCACTCGATGTCGCCGACCGCGTCGTGGTGATCGAGAACGGCAATTTCGTCCATGACAGCCCGCGCGACGGCATCGACGAGGCCAGGGTCTCGAAATTCCTATCCGTTTAATCCCAAGCCAGAGAGGACAGAACATGGCTGACACGCTCATTTCGGTGGATCTTTCCGAAAGTCCGCACACCAATGACAAGGTGCACAACCGCTGGCATCCGGATATTCCCATCGCGGTCTGGGTCGAGCCGGGCGACGATTTCAAGATCGAGACCTATGACTGGACCGGTGGCCAGATCAAGAATGACGACGACGCGGCCGATGTGCGCGACGTGGAGCTGGAACAGGTGCACTATCTGTCCGGTCCCATCGGCGTCAAAGGCGCCGAGCCGGGTGACTTGCTGAAGGTGCACATCCTGGACATCGGCGCCAAGGAGGAGATGAACTGGGGCTTCAACGGCTTCTTTTCCAAGCAGAACGGCGGCGGCTTCCTGACCGAACACTTCCCCGAAGCGCAGAAATCCATCTGGGATTTTCATGGCATGTTCACCTCGTCCCGCCACGTGCCGGGGGTGAAATACGCAGGGCTCATCCATCCGGGCCTGATCGGCTGCCTGCCGGATCGCAAGATGCTGGATATGTGGAACACCCGGGAAAAGGCGCTCTTTGATACCGAGCCCGACCGCGTGCCGCAGCTTGCCGCGCTGCCCACCACCCAAAGCGCGCATATGGGCCAGATGACGGGCGACGCACGTGACAAGGCCGCGATGGAGGGCGCCCGCACCGTGCCGCCGCGCGAACATGGCGGGAACTGTGACATCAAGGATCTGAGCCGCGGCTCGACCTGTTACTTCCCTGTCTATGTCGATGGCGCAGGGCTTTCGATGGGCGATCTGCATTTCAGCCAGGGCGATGGCGAGATCACCTTCTGCGGCGCGATCGAAATGGCCGGCTGGCTGCACATCCAGGTCGAGCTGATCAAGGGCGGGATGGAGAAATACGGGATCAAGAACCCGATCTTCAAACCCTCGCCCATCACGCCGAAATACGACGATTACCTGATCTTCGAGGGGATTTCCGTCGATGAAGAGGGCACCCAGCATTACCTGGATGTGCATATCGCCTATCGCCAGGCGTGCTTGAACGCGATCGAGTATCTCAAGAAGTTCGGCTATACCGGCGCGCAGGCCTACGCGATCCTGGGGACCGCCCCGGTGCAGGGGCATATCTCGGGCGTGGTCGATATCCCGAACGCCTGTGCCACGCTGTGGCTGCCGAACGAGATTTTCGAGTTCGACATCATGCCCGGTGCGGACGGTCCGACCAAGATGCTGGACGGGTCCATCGACGTGCCTCTGGCGCCCGATCTGTAAACGACACAGGCGGGCCCGCGCGGCCCGCCACCCTTAGCGGAGGTTCCATGCCCTATTACGATTACCTGTGCGACGATTGCGGCCCGTTCACCGAATTCGCCACGATGGCGGATTTCGACAAGCCCTGCGCCTGTCCGACCTGCGCGGCGCCGGCGAAACGGGCGCTGCTTCGCGCGCCGCTGCTGGCCAATATGGACGGCACACGCCGCACCGCATTCGCCACAAACGAACGTGCCAGCCATGAACCCAAATCGACCCGCAAGCACGGGCCGGGCTGTTCGTGCTGTTCGGGCGGGTCGAAACAGCGACCCAGCCGCACCCTGCACCGGCCCGACGGATCGAAAAGCTTTCCCAGCGCGCGGCCCTGGATGATCTCGCACTAGGGGCGGGTGGCCTTGGCGCTTGACGCTGCTGGCGGCATGGCATAGGTCATATCCTGCTGAGCGGGCGTCGTATACTGGCTATTACCTCAGCCTTCCAAGCTGATGAAGCGGGTTCGATTCCCGCCGCCCGCTCCAACCCCTGCCGCGTTGATCCGAACGGGTCCGGTTTCCCGCCGGGCCGGGGGCGCAAGGCGCCTGTTTTCCCAGCTTTGACCGCGAAAACGCGGGTGCGACCCCTGCGGACTTGTTCCCAAGCGCTCTGCGGCGTAAAACGCGGCGAATTTCCGGGGGAAGGGACCAGATGGCGCGCGGCAAGACACAGCCCGATCAGGAACGCGAGAAATCGAAGCGCATCGGTGCGCTGCGTGGGCTGTTGCCCTTCCTGGCCCCCTATAAGCTGATGGTGCTGGCGGCGCTGGCCGCGCTGGTGCTAACGGCCACGGTGTCGCTGGTGCTGCCGATTGCGGTGCGCCGCGTCGTCGACGGGTTCGAGACCGAGGCCGCGACCCTGCTGGACAGCTATTTCACCGCCGCGCTGATCATTGCCGGGCTTTTGGCGATCGGCACCGGGCTGCGCTATTACCTGGTGACGCGATTGGGCGAGCGTGTGGTGGCCGACATCCGCAAGGCGGTGTTCGACCGCATGATCGGGATGAGCCCCGCGTTCTACGAAAAGATCATGACCGGCGAGGTGCTGAGCCGGATCACCACCGACACCACGCTGATCCTGTCGGTGATTGGATCCTCTGTCTCAATTGCGCTGCGCAACCTGTTGATTTTCCTTGGCGGTTTCGTCCTGATGCTGCTGACATCGGGCAAGCTTTCGGGTCTGGTGGTGCTGCTGGTGCCGGCGGTGGTGGTCCCGATCATCGTGCTGGGGCGGCGTCTGCGGGGTCTGAGCCGCGAGAACCAGGACTGGATCGCGGCGTCGTCCGGGAACGCGTCCGAGGCGCTGTTGTCGGTCCAGACCGTGCAGGCCTTCACGCACGAGGCGCAAAGCGCTGCCAGCTTCGCCGAGGTGACCGAGAAATCCTTTGATGTGGCGCGCAAGCGGATCACCACGCGGGCGATCATGACGGTGATCGTGATCTTCCTGGTGTTCTCGGGCGTCGTCGGCATCTTGTGGGTGGGCGCGCGCGACGTGCGCGCAGGCGGCATGAGCGTGGGCGAGCTGGTGCAGTTCGTGATCTATTCGGTGATGGTTGCGGGCGCCGTGGGGGCGCTGTCGGAAATCTGGGGCGAACTGCAGCGTGCCGCAGGGGCCACCGAACGCCTGGTCGAGCTGCTGGGCGCCGCGGACAGCGTGCATGACCCCGAGGACCCGCTGCCTGTGCCGTCGCCGGTCCAGGGCGCTCTGCGGTTCGAAGGGGTGCGTTTCCACTACCCCACGCGCCCCGGTCAGGCCGCGCTGGACGATGTGACGCTGACCGTGCAGCCGGGTGAAACCGTGGCGCTGGTCGGGCCGTCGGGGGCGGGCAAATCGACCGTCATCCAGCTTTTGCTGCGGTTCTATGATCCCGTGCAGGGGCGGGTCACGCTGGACGGTCTGCCGTTGAACGCCATGCGCCGCAGCGATTTCCGCCAATACATGTCGCTGGTGCCGCAGGATCCGGTGATCTTTGCCGATACCGCGCGCGAAAACATCCGCTTCGGCCGGCTGGACGCCACCGATGCCGAGGTCGAGGCCGCCGCCCGCGCCGCCGCCGCGCATGATTTCCTGATGAAGCTGCCCGATGGCTATGACTCCTATGTCGGCGAACGGGGGGTGATGCTGTCGGGCGGTCAGAAACAGCGCATCGCGATTGCCCGCGCCATCCTGCGGGACGCGCCGGTGCTGCTTCTGGACGAGGCGACAAGCGCGCTGGACGCCGAAAGCGAACGCGCGGTGCAGCAGGCCGTGGATGCCATGGCCGCCGACCGCACCACCATCATCGTCGCGCACCGTCTGGCCACCGTGAAAAAGGCCGACCGGATCGTGGTCTTCGACGAGGGCCGCATCGTGGCCGAGGGGACGCATGACGATCTGGTGGCGCAGGACGGGCTTTACGCCCGGCTGGCGCGGCTGCAATTCACCGACGGGATCGCTGCTGAATAACCGCCAACGGGGATCGGTCACAAAAATTTCCCATAGCGGTTGCGCGCGGCCACGTTAAGGTTGCACCCACGAATGCAACAGAAGGATGGCCGCTATGGGTCTTTGGAATTTCGTCAAGAACGCAGGCAAGAAACTGACCGGCCGGGCCGAGGCCGCCGAGGCGCCTGACGAGGCGACCCTGCAGAAAGAGGTCGCGGATCTGGGCCTGGATGCGTCGGGGCTGGAGATCTCGGTCGAGGGCGACAAGGTCAAGGTGACCGGCGACGCGGTCAGCCAGGAGATGAAGGAAAAGGTCATCCTGGCGGTGGGCAACGTCGAAGGCGTCGCCGCGGTCGAGGACGAGGTGAGCGGCGGCGACCCGGTGTTCCACACCGTGGAAAAGGGCGACACGCTCTGGGCCATCTCGGAAAAGGCGCTGGGCAACGGCGCGCGCTACAAAGAGATTTTCGAGGCCAACCGCCCGATGCTGTCGGATCCCGACAAGATCTATCCCGGTCAGGTGCTGCGCATTCCGCAGGATTGAGGTCCGGAAATGACCTTGGGGCAGGGGCGCATTTCGCGCCCCTGTTGCGTTTTTACGTTGCGTTTGCGGGTATGGCTGCCCCTTGCAGGGCGGTGTTTTTCTTTTCATTGTCGAACGAATACAAAGCCGTAACTGGCAAGGGGAGGAGAGATCATGGGCAAATTCGCCTGTGTCGAGGATCGAGATTCCATCGAAAACGAAATGCCGTGGGGGGAACGTGGCCTGCCGGCGACGATCTATCAGTCGCTGACGCGCACCCGCGACACCCATGGCGGGCGAAACGCGATTTCGTTCCAGATCACCTCGGGCCCCGATGACAAGGCCGAAACCCTGAACTGGTCGCAATTCCACCGCCAGGTCACCCAGGCGGCCAACATGTTCCGCAAGCTGGGCGTGGGCGAAACCGACGTGATCGCCTATATCCTGCCCAACTGCCTGGAAACCGCCGTGACGCTGGTGGGGGGCATGACGGCGGGGATCGTGAACCCGATCAACCCGCTGCTGGAACCCGAGCAGATCGCCGCCATCCTGCGCGAGACCAACGCCAAGGTGGTCGTGACGCTGAAATCCTTTCCCAAGACCGATGTCGCCCAGAAGGTGGCCGAGGCCGTGAACCATGCCCCGCATGTGACAACGGTGCTGGAGGTCGACCTGAAACACTATCTGACCCCGCCCAAAAGCTGGATCGTGCCGCTGGTCCGGCCCCGGGGGATGACGGTGCACCACGCCGATGTGCTGAATTTCAACGCCGAGCTGGCGAAATACCCGGCCGATGCGCTGACCTTCGAGGAAACAGGCCAGGACCGCGTTGCGGCCTATTTCCACACCGGGGGCACCACCGGCATGCCCAAGGTGGCGCAGCACAAGTTTTCCGGCATGCTCTATAACGGGTGGATCGGGGATACGCTGCTGTTCGATCCCGATCACAACATCATCTGCCCGCTGCCGCTGTTCCATGTCTTTGCCTGTCACGTGATCCTGATGGCGATGATCGCATCGGGCGCGCATGTGGTCTTTCCGACGCCTGCGGGCTATCGCGGGGACGGGGTGTTCGACAATTTCTGGAAGCTGATCGAGCGGTGGCAGATCACCTTTGTGATCACGGTGCCCACGGCGATTGCCGCGCTGATGCAGCGCCCGGTCGATGCCGATGTGTCGACCCTGAAAACCGCGTTCTCCGGCTCGGCCCCCTTGCCGGTCGAGCTGTACAACCGGTTCGAGGCCGCCACCGGTGTCACCATCGTCGAAGGCTATGGCCTGACCGAATGCACCTGCCTTGTGTCCTGCAACCCGATCGACGGGGAAAAGAAGATCGGCTCTGTCGGGATCCCGCTTCCCTACACCGATGTGCGGATCCTGCATTGCAACGCCGATGGCGATATCGACCGGGAATGCGGCGTGGACGAGGTGGGCGAAATCTGTGTGTCGAACCCCGGCGTGTTCGAAGGTTCCACCTATACCGAGGATGCCAAGAACCTGGGTCTTTTCGCCGAAGGCAAATACCTGCGCACCGGCGATCTGGGCCGCAAGGACGCCGAGGGGTACCTGTATATCACCGGGCGGGCCAAGGATCTGATCATCCGTGGCGGGCACAATATCGACCCGGCCGAGATCGAAGAGGCACTGGCCGGCCATGCCGAGGTCGCCTTTGCCGGGGCCATCGGCCAGCCCGACAGTTTCGCGGGCGAGCTGCCATGCGTCTATGTCGAACTGGTCGACGGCGCGACCGTGACCGAGGCAGAGCTGATGGATTATGCCAAGCGTCACGTCCATGAACGCGCCGCCCATCCCAAATATGTCGAGATCCTGGACGAGCTGCCGAAAACGGCGGTGGGCAAGGTGTTCAAGCCCGAACTGCGCAAGCTGGCCATCGCGCGGGTCTATGACAAGGCGTTGCAGGACGCCGGTCTGGCCGCCCATGTGACCGAGGTGGTCGAGGACAAGAAACGCGGCCTGGTGGCGCGGGTTGAGGCCACGGGCGATGTCGACAAGGACGCGGTGCGTCACCTGCTGGGGGAATTCACCCGGCCCTGGGAATGGCTCTGAACGCGGGACACGCGAAATTGTTGAACGGCTCTATCCACAGGCTGTCATGAATCTGTTACGATGCGGGTATGTTCAGAACCTGCATCGTTTCCACGCTGATCACCCTGGCCACCGCGCCCGCACTTCTGGCGCAGTCACCGATTGCCGATGTCGTGTGCGCCCCGCGGGCCGAGATGGTGCACAAGCTGTCGCACCAGTTCGGTGAACGGATGGCCGGGATGGGCGTGCGCAGCCCCGAAAGCGTGATGGAGGTCTGGCAATCCGACCGTTCGGGGCGCTGGACGCTGGTGATGAACTATGCCGACGGCAATTCCTGCATCGTCGCCATGGGCGAGGGGTGGGAAACCCTGCCGGGCGATCCCCCCGCGTAAGCCGGATCAGGCCAGCTTCGACCGCGCGCGGCGTTCCAGCAGATCGACGATATCGGGGTTCGCCTCTTCCCAGCGGTGAAAGCGCTGTTCGCCCTTGCGCAGCCGCGACGCCCTGTCAAAAAAGCCCAGCCGGGGCAGGGCCGTACGCTCTTCCTCGGTCAGGAAATTCGCGGCGACACGGCCCAGTTCGCTGCCACTGAAATTCTTCAGCTCTTCTTCCAGCGCACCGCTGAGCGCGGCACGCGAACGCGCCGTGTAATAGTCCAGAATGAAAAAGAAATTCGGCATGTCGGCCTCCGTTTCCTTTCGGAACGTGCGTGGCGCCGAGTTGGAAGGCCCGCTTCAGCGATACGCACCTCCCATGTGATCCTGTCTTGCAGAATCAAATTAACAGGAAAACGGGTTTACATGAAGTAAAAATGCTGCGACGCAGCGTAACTTTTTCTGCGCGTGCATAAATGCGCCGCCGAACCGGCAGCGCATCCGAAGACGATTTCGGGCGCGATTACAGCGCCTTGAGGTCGCCCGCAGACTGGCGGCCGTCGCGGCCTTCGATCATCTCATAGGCAATTTTCATGTTGTCGGCCAAGCCGGTCATGCCAGCCCGCTCGACTGCGGAAATATGTACGAAAACATCTTTTCCACCGTCATCGGGTGCGATGAAGCCATAGCCTTTGGTGGTATTGAACCATTTCACGGTGCCGGTCGGCATGCCGTTTCTCCTCTGTCGTCTTCCCCTAAAGGGGACCTGGGTTTAGTCACAGCCAGCTCTTCCAAGTCTTCCGGCTGCCCCGTCAGAGGAGCGGTCGTCCAAGAAATTCTGTCGTCACGTGCCAAAATCATGGTGGGCGAATCAGAATAAAATCAAGCGCCAAGTCTCGCCTCTGGTGCGTGTGGCGGTATACTGCCATCAAATTGGAGGGCAGATGAAACTCTATGGTCTGAAAACATGCGATACCTGTCGCAAGGCGTTGAAAGCGCTGGAGCAGGCAGGCACACCGGCCACCTTCGTCGATGTGCGTGCCGATGGGATCACCGCCGCAGAGCGGGCGGAATTCCTGTCGGCCTTCGGCGCGGCGCTGATCAACACGCGCTCGACCACCTGGCGCGGGCTGGACGCGGATGAACGCGCGCGCGCGCCCGAGGCATTGCTGGAAAGCCATCCGACCCTGATGAAACGCCCCGTCATCCGGGCGGGCGAGGCGCTTTATCTGGGCTGGGGCAAGGACACACAGGCCGCGCTTCTTGGCTGATGGGCCGCGCGTCCCCAGATAGGGCAGGGAAAGAGTGAGGAGAGTATCATGCGCAATGCCGCGCTGACCTTGGGTGTGATTGCGGGGGTCATCGGCCTGGTGATCGGGTTTTTCAGCAGCGCCTATATCATCGCGATCGACCGGTTCGGCGAATTCCCCGATCTGGCCGAGCAGGTCGAGAATGCCGGGCTGATCCGCGCGGTGTCGCTGATCGCGCCGATCCTGGCCATTGCCGGTGGCGCCATGGCCCGGTCGCAGAACATCGCCGCGGGCGTTTTGCTGCTTCTGTCGGCGCTGGGGATGTATTGGGGCTTCGGCTTCGGTGTCTTTACCATGTTCCCCATCGCGATGTGCGTTCTGGGGGGTATCCTGGCGCTGGCCGCGCGTCAGCCCGACACCGCCTGAGGCATGGCCGCAGGACGCGCCAGTAGCAGCCGGTCCAGCGATAGCGGACCGGCCCCCTTGATCACCGAAATCAGCAGCACGGTCACCCAGAACAGCCGCTGATCCAGAATGGTGCCGTTCGACACCCGGTCGAACAGTGCGCCATATTCCGTCGCGCCATGGCCATAGATATCGGTCAGGCTTTGGATAACGACAAAACCGATCATGCCCAAAGCCGCCAGCCGGGTCAGCAGCCCCAGCACGATCAGCGCCGGCAGGATGAATTCGGCATAGGTTCCGCCCATCACCACCAGCCATTGAAACAGGCTCATCTGGCTGGCGTCATAGCCTGCGGCCTCGAACGCCTTGGGATAGATCTGGGCATAGGCGCCAATCGACGGCTGGAACAGCCCGGCAAAGCCGTCGCCAATCTTGGTCATCGCCGAGTTCCAGAAATAAAGCAGCAGCGTCGCCGCGAAGGTAAAGCGCGCCAGCGTCGGCAGCAGCCAGCTATCGGTGCTGTGCTCGATCCGTGTGAACGCGGTATTGTATAGGGAAATCAGACTGTTCACGGCGTTTCCTCCTGCAATATCTCGGTGATGGCACCGCCGCCGATCAACAGACCCAGCGTCGCGGCCAGGTCGAAATCGGGAGCCTTGGTCGTGGCGGTCGCGACGGCGTTGCCCAGCGGCTGGCCGTCGCCCAAGGCGGCCACCAGCGCCCCGCCGCCAGCGGGCAGCAGATGGGGCACCGGGTCGTAATCTGGCCGCGTGATCAGGATCGATTCAGGCCGCATTTCGGGCTTGGGCCCGCCCTGGGGCTGGTTGAACTGCCAGATCGCATGGATCGGCCAGTGGGAGCGCAGCAGTTGCACCGCCGGGGCCAGTCGCAGCCGCGCGGCCATCAGCGCTTGCGGCGTCATGTCCTGAAACGCCTGCGGCGCGACGGGGGTCGCATCGGCGGCGTGATAGCTGTGGCGCAGCGCCAGTTCCAGCCGCGCGACATCGGCCAGATACCCCAGATGCCGCACCGGTTCGAACCCGGCCAGGAAATCGGGAAACTCTGCGCCATAGAACATCAGCAGCGGCGAGGTGGGCGGATGCTGGCGCAGGAAAAGCCCGGCGATCCCGGCGAAATTCTCGTCGCCCAGCAGCTTGCGAATGACGGGAAAGGCGGTTTTCAGCGCCTCGGTCAGGCTGACGGCGACATTGTTGCGATAAACATCGAACCGCTTGCCCGCGGGGCGGCCTTCGGGGTCGACCAGCCCGGCGGGCGCCGCGACCCGTGCATCCAGGATCGCGGTGCGGAAATCGGTCTGGCCGACGCTCATACCAGCACCTGTTGCAGGATGGATTGGGCGCGGGCGGCTTCGGCCTCCAGCACCGGCCAATCGGGCACGTCGGTGTCCCATTCGATCAGGCTGGGCTTCGGCCCGCCCTTGGCGATGGTGTATTCGTACATCTTCCAGACCGCGTCCACGACCTCGCGCCCATGGCTGTCGATCAGCAGCGGCGCGCCGTGTTCGTCGTGATCCTCGTCATGGCCGCCCAGATGCAGCTCCTGCACCCGGTCCAGCGGGAAGGCGTCGATATAGGAATAGGGGTCGGTCTTTTGGTTGGTGGCCGAGATGAAGACATTGTTCACGTCAAACAGCAGCCCGCATCCGGTGCGGGTCGAAATCTCGGTCAGGAATTCGGCCTCGGGGATCTGGCTTTCGGCGAAGGCCAGATAGGTCGAGGGGTTTTCCAGCAGCATCTGCCGCCCGACGGTTTCCTGCACCTGATCGATATGCGCGCAGATGCGGGCCAGCGTTTCCTCGGTATAGGGCAGGGGCAGCAGGTCGTTCAGGAAATGGCTACCATGGGTGGACCAGGCCAGGTGTTCGGAAAAGCTGGCGGGTTCCAGCCAGCCGATCAGGTGTTTCAGCCGCGCCAGATGCTCGTCGTCCAGCGACCCTTCGCCACCGATCGACAGGCCCACGCCGTGAACCGAGATCGGAAAGCGTTCGGCCAGCGCGCGCAACTGCGCCAGGGGGCGGCCACCGGCGCCCATGTAGTTTTCGGCATGGATTTCCAGCCATGCGACGGTGCCGGGATGGTCCAGAATGTCGGAAAAGTGCTGTGGCTTGTAGCCCACGCCGGGGCGGTTGGGCAGGTAATTCGGACGGGTATCAAGCATGACGAAGCCTCGGACAGGATCTGGACAGGGGGGAGTCCCCGGCGACGACCGCCGGGGACGGACATGCCTTATGCGGGCAGGTCACGCTCCAGCGGCTCCAGCGAGCCCATGCGGCCGTCGGGCAGTTCCATGCTGGCGCAGGTGCCGGCGTCGACGAATTTCCAGGCGTTGCCCTGGTAATCGACGGACGAGGTGCCTGCGCAGGTGGTGCCGGGGCCTGCGGCGCAGTCATTGGCACCGGCCAGCGACACGCCATAGCACTTCTCTTTTTCCTGTGCGTGGGCGGGGGCGGACGCAATACCGGTCAGGGCGGCAGCAACGGCACCAGCAACGGCGAGGGCTTTGACTTGGTTCGACATTCGGAGTTCTCCACTGAATTCGATTGACACGTTAGGGTCGCGATTGCGACGCCACAGACGTAACCCCGATAGTCCGTAAACTGCTATTCACATGAAGGTGTTGCACGCGTGCGTGAGGGTTTGAAACAATCTTTCAAATCGAATTCGTGTCTTGAAATATATAAAAGCGCCGGAAAACCGGCGCTTTTTCAGGCTTTTAGCGATTTCAGGCCAGATCGGGCGGTGTGCCTTCGGCCGAAAGCTGGGCGACGATTTCTTCCAATGTTACAATTTTCGTCTGCTTTTCACCCAGCCGCCGGACGGTCACGGTGCGGTCTTCGACCTCTTTCATGCCGATGGCCAGGATCACCGGCACCTTTCCGACAGAGTGTTCGCGGACCTTGTAGTTGATCTTTTCGTTGCGGGTGTCGGCCTCGGCCCGGATGCCCGCCTTTTGCAGGGCGGCCACGACCTCGTGCACGAACGGGTCCGCGTCCGAGATGATCGAGGCCACGACCACCTGCCGCGGCGCCAGCCAGAACGGCAGCTTGCCGGCGAAGTTCTCGATCAGGATGCCCAGGAACCGTTCGAACGAGCCCAGGATCGCCCGGTGCAGCATGACGGGCCGGTGCTTGGCGCCGTCTTCGCCGATATAGGTCGCATCCAGCCGTTCGGGCAGCACGAAATCGGCCTGGAACGTGCCCAGCTGCCATTCGCGGCCAATGGCGTCGGTCAGTTTGAAGTCCAGCTTGGGGCCGTAAAATGCGCCTTCGCCGGGATCGAGTTCGAAATCGTCCGTGACGGTGCGGATCGCGGCCTCCAGCGCGGCCTCGGCCTTGTCCCAAACTTCGTCCGAGCCCGCGCGCACATCGGGGCGGGTCGAGAATTTGATGTCGAAGCTTTCGAAGCCAAGGTCCTTGTAGATGCCCGACAGCATCTCGATGAATTTCGCGGTCTCGGCCTCGATCTGGTCTTCGGTGCAGAAGATATGCGCGTCGTCCTGGGTAAACCCGCGCACCCGCATCAGCCCGTGCAGCGCGCCCGACGGTTCATAGCGGTTGCACGCGCCAAACTCGGCCATGCGCAGCGGCAGATCGCGATAGGATTTCAGACCCTGGTTATAGACTTGCACGTGACAGGGGCAGTTCATCGGCTTCAGCGCATTGATCGCCTTTTCGCGGGCATGTTCCTCGTCCACTTCGACGATGAACATGTTTTCCTGGTACTTGTCCCAGTGCCCCGAGGCTTCCCACAGCTTGCGGTCGACGACCTGGGGGGTGTTGACCTCGACATAGCCATAGGCGCGCTGGCGGCGGCGCATGTAATCCTGCAGCGTGGTATAGATGGTCCAGCCATTGGGGTGCCAGAACACCTGGCCGGGGGCTTCCTCCTGCATGTGGAACAGGTCCATCTCGCGGCCCAGTTTGCGGTGGTCGCGCTTGGCGGCCTCTTCCAGCATGTTGAGGTATTTGCGCAGGTCTTCCTTGTTCTTGAAGGCCACGCCATAGATCCGCTGCAGCATCGCGCGGTTGCTGTCGCCCCGCCAATAGGCACCGGCGACGCTCATCAGCTTGAACGCGTCGGCGGGCACCTGACCGGTATGTTGCAGATGCGGGCCACGGCACAGATCCTGCCAATGCCCGTGCCAGTACATGCGCAGCGGCTCGTCGCCCGGAATGGCCTCGATCAGCTCGACCTTATAGGGCTCGTTGCGGTCCTCGTAATATTTCACCGCCACGTCGCGATCCCAGACTTCTGTCCGCACCGCGTCGCGCAGGTTGATGATGTCCTTCATCTTTTTCTCGATGGCGCCCAGATCCTCGGGGGTGAAGGGCTCGGCGCGGTCGAAATCGTAATACCAGCCATTGTCGATCACCGGGCCGATGGTGACCTTCACATCGGGCCACAGCTCTTGCACCGCGCGGGCCATGATATGGGCGCAGTCATGCCGGATCAGTTCCAGCGCCTGGGCGTCGTCCTTGAGCGTGTGGATAGCGATGCTGGCATCGGTCTGGATCGGCCATTGCAGGTCCCAATGGGCGCCGTTGACGGTGGCCGAAATGGCCTTTTTCGCCAGCGAGTTCGAGATGTCGGCGGCCACTTCGGCAGGGGTGATGCCCGCAGCATAGGCGCGCGCGTTGCCATCGGGAAAGGTCAGGGAAATCTGGGACTGGTCGAGGCTCATGGCCTTGTCTCCTCGTCGGTTTGGCGCCCACGGAACGCCCGGTTGCGGGTATGGTTTCGGGGACGGGACATGGCAGGTGGCGCGGCCAAAGTCAACGGTCGGCGCGGAATTCGAACCGGCTGGGGCGCTGCCCCAGACCCCGGGATATTTGGACCAAGAAGAAGGGGGCGCGGCGATTCGGTGAATATTCGGGGCTGTTGGCGCGTTCATCATACGGATACCGGCAACCGGCGGGATCTGTTAGACTGGGCGCATATTTTGCAAGATCAGGTTTTCCGATATGGTGTTTTGGCTTAAATCCCTTTGTCTGCTGTGCATGCTGGCGCTGCCTGCGCAGGCCCGCAATCTGGCCTTTGTTCTGGGCAGTGACAGCTATAAGAACGTGGCGCCGCTGTTGAAGGCGCGCTCCGATGCCTACGGCTATGCCACGTTTTTCGCTGACAAGGGGTTCGAGGTCTTTGCCCATGCCGATCTGGGGCAGCGCGACATGGTGGTGGCGCTGGCGGCGTTTCTGGATGCGATCCGGCCCGGGGATACGGTGGTGTTCGCCTATTCCGGCCATGGGTGGAGCAACGGGACCGAGAATTTCCTGTTGCCCACGGATATTCGCATCACCGGCTCGCAGACGCTGATCGAAAAGGAAAGCTTCGTCCTGAAAAACGGGGTGAACGGGATTTTGGACGAGATCACGCGGCGGGGTGCGGCGCTGACGGTGGCGATCATTGATGCCTGTCGTGACAATCCTTTTCAGGCTGCCGATGGCACGCGGTCTGTCGGGCTGGCGCGGGGGCTGGTGCCGGTGCAGGCCCCGGTGGGCACGTTCATCGCGTTTTCCGCAGGGGCCGGGCAGACGGCGCTTGACCGGTTGTCGGACGCCGACAGCGTGCCCTATTCGGTCTTTACCCGCAGTTTCCTGCAGGAGCTGGGCAAGCCGCAGGATTTGCAGACCGCATTCAAGGCGACGCAGCAATCGGTCAATGAACTGGCGCGTACCGTGGGGCATGCGCAGCGCCCGGCCTATTATGACGAGGTGATCGGGTCGGCCTGTTTGACCGGGGCGTGCGATCCGGCGGCCGTGCCGGTGGTGCAGCCGGTGCCCGAGCCACGGCCGAGCATTCCTCAGCAGTTGGATGCCGCCGCCGAGTGGCAGGATTTCCGCAATTCGAATTCGATTGAGGTGCTGGAGCTGTTTGCCAAGCGCCATGCCGGGACGGCCTATGCCGCGCTGGCGTTGGAGCGGGCGGCGGGGTTGCGTGCGGCAGCGGCGCCAAAGCCGGCGCCGGAGCAGACCGAGAAAGCCGTCGTGCCGGAGCCTGTACCCGCACCCGCACCCGCGCCCGTGAAGCAGGCGGCTCTGCCCGGTTGGTGCAAGGCCGCGGCGACGCCTTCGGAGAAGACGGTGTGCAAGACGCCCGATCTGGCGGCGAAGGATATTCAGATGACACGGCTGTTCAGCGCCAAGAAGAAGGCCGTGTCCTCTGCCGCGTGGGAGCGGGTGAAGTGGGACCAGCGGCAATGGTTGAAGAACCGCGAGGCCTGCAAATGGGATCTTCCCTGTTTGCGGGCCTCGTATGACCGGCGGATCGGGCAGTTGCGTTAAAATCTTCTGGCCTACCGCGCTCTGACAGAAAAGCAGAGGGCAGCCCCGAACCGAGGGGTGGGCGAGAAGCGCCCGCCCAGTGGGGGCGGTTCGGGCGCTGCCCGGCGGTGCCGCCGGGCAAGAGCGTCGATGATCAGCCCAGTTCGGCCAGACGCTCCAGCGCTTCGCGCAGCTTGTCGGCCTCGCCCTGACGCGCGGCCAGGTTTTCGCGCGCTTCGGCCACGACCTCTTCCGGGGCGCTTTCGGCGAATTTGGGGTTCTTCAACCGGCCATTCAGCCCGCCGATTTCCTTTTCCAGCTTGCCCAGCGTCTTTTCCAGCCGCGCCTTTTCCTCGGCCACGTCGATCACACCATCAAGCGGCAGGCCGAAGGTCGCGCCGGGGGCGGCGACGGTGATGGCGCCCTTGGGCATGGCGTCGACTTTGGTCAGGCTGTCAACGCGTGCCAGCCGCTTGATCAGGCTTTCATTGGCGTCCCACGCCCCCTGAGCCGTCGCATCGATCCCCGTCACCACCATCGGCAGGCGCAGGCCCGCGGGCACATGCACCTGGGCGCGGGCCGAGCGGATGCCGTCGATCAGGCCGATGGTCCAGTTGATATCGCGGTCGGCGTCGGTATCCACCAGATCGGCGGCGGTATAGGTCGGCCAATCGGCGTGGACCAGCATCTTGGGGCGGTCCTTCTGGCCCCAGAGCTCCTCGGTGATGAAGGGCATGATCGGGTGCAGCAGGATCAGGCATTGATCCAGTGCCCAGGCATAGGTGGCGCGGGTCTCGGCAATCGCCGCCTGATTGTCGCCGTCGAACACCGGTTTGGTGAATTCCAGATACCAGTCGCAGAACGTGTTCCAGACAAAGGCGTAAAGCGCATTGGCCGCGTCGTTGAACCGGTATCCCGCCAGCGCGGCGTCCACCGTTTCGCGGGTCTTGGCCAACTCGCCCTTGATCCAGCGGTTGATGGGCAGGGTGGTGTCGGGCACCGCATCGGAATGGGGCACGTCGAAGACGCCCTTGAGCGCGCCGTAAGAGGCCGCGTTCCACAGTTTCGTGCCGAAATTGCGATAGCCCTTGATGCGCTCCATATCCAGTTTCAGCACGCCGCCCAAAGCCGCCATCGCGGCCGAGGAGAAGCGCAGCGCATCGGCGCCGAATTCGTCGATCACCTCGAGCGGGTCGACGACATTGCCGACGGATTTCGACATCTTCTTGCCCTTGGCGTCGCGGACAAGGCCGTGCAGGTAGACCTCGTGGAACGGGATTTCGTCCACCACGGCCAGCTGCATCATCATCATCCGGGCGACCCAGAAGAACAGGATGTCCTGCCCCGTCACCAGAACGCTGGTGGGGAAGTATTTTTCCAGCTCGGGCGTCTCATCCGGCCAGCCCAAAGTGCCGATGGGCCAGAGGCCCGAGGAGAACCAGGTGTCGAGGACATCGGGGTCGCGTTCAAGATTTACCCAATGCTCTGGCAATCCGGAGATATTGGATCGCGCATATCCCTTGGGGCGCGTCGTACTAATCTCAATATGGAAATGTTCACCATAATAGGCTTGCGCTTCCGCGATTGCTTCAGACTCTGTGGCGCCACAAAAAGCCTTGGGAGCGTCCCGATCAACGGGTTCACGCTCATCGAGTTCAGGATCGCCTTTAAGGGTAGGCCCATACCAAACCGGGATCTGGTGCCCCCACCACAGCTGGCGCGAGATGCACCAGGGTTCGATATTGTCGAGCCAGTGGTAATAGGTCTTCTCGCCGCTTTCGGGCAGGATTTTCACCTCGCCGTTGCGAACCGCATCCAGCGCGGGGCCGACGATCTTCTCGGCATCGACGAACCACTGGTCTGTCAGCATCGGTTCGATCACGACCTTGGACCGGTCGCCGAAGGGCTGCATGATCGGCTTGCTTTCGACCAGCGGGACGGGGGCATCGGCGCCCTCGGAATCGGGTTTCAGCGCGGCCTTGCCCAGCACGGGGTTGTCCGCGCGGGTCATGACGGCCAGCCCTTCGGCGGTGATTTCGTCCACGACCTTCTTGCGGGCCTCGAACCGGTCCAGACCGCGCAGGTGGTCGGGGACCAGGTTGATCGCGTCGGTCTCGGCCTCGGTCAGGGTCTGTTCGCCCTTGGCGACGGCCATGGCGATGGTGGCGGCCTGTTCATATGCTTCGCCGTCGTCGCGCATGTTCCCACGTGTGTCCATCAGACGGTACATCGGGATGCCGCCGCGCTTGGCGACCTGATAGTCGTTAAAATCATGCGCGCCGGTGATCTTGACCGCGCCCGAGCCGAAGGTGGGATCGGGGTAGTCATCGGTGATGATCGGGATCAGGCGGCGGTGTTCCTTGGGGCCCACCGGGATTTCGCACAGTTGACCCACGATGGGCGCGTAACGTTCATCGGACGGGTGCACCGCCACCGCGCCATCGCCCAGCATGGTTTCGGGCCGCGTCGTGGCGATGGAGATATAGTCGCGCTCTTCCTCGAACACGACATTTCCGTCTTCGTCCTTTTCGACATAGGTATATGTGGCGCCCCCGGCGAGCGGGTATTTGAAGTGCCACATGTGACCGGCGACCTCGATATTCTCGACTTCCAGGTCGGAAATCGCGGTCTCGAAATGCGGGTCCCAGTTGACCAGCCGCTTGCCGCGATAGATCAGGCCCTTGTTGTACATGTCGACAAAGACCTTGATCACCGCATCGTGGAAATCCGGTGCGCCGGTGCCCTTGTCGGGGTCGCCATCGGCGCCGCCCATGGTGAACGCCTCGCGCGACCAGTCACAGGACGCGCCAAGCCGTTTCAGCTGACCGATGATGGTGCCGCGCGATTTGACCTTTTGCTGCCAGACGCGTTCGATGAATTTCTCGCGCCCCATTTCCGCGCGGCTGGGTTCGCCATTCGCGGCCATCTCACGCTCGGTCACCATCTGGGTGGCGATGCCCGCGTGGTCGGTGCCGGGCTGCCAGAGCGTGTCGAAACCGCGCATCCGGTGCCAGCGGATCAGGATATCCTGCAACGTGTTGTTGAACGCATGGCCCATATGCAGGCTGCCGGTCACGTTCGGCGGCGGGATCATGATGCAGAAGGTCTCGTCCCGGCTGGCATTCGCGCCCGCCTTGAAGGCGCCGGATTCCTCCCACGCCTTATAGATCCGCGCTTCGGCCTCGGCCGCGTTGAAAGTCTTGTCCATCGTCATTGGGGTTCTGCCCTGCATCCGGTCCCGGTTTGGCAAATGCATTACCCAATAGGGCCGGGAAGGGAAAGGGGGTGTCCGGTTGGCAAAACCCCCGGCGGGGCAACGGCGAAAAGGAAAATGGGCTACCAGATACGCGCCGCGGATACGGGAAATGGGGATGTGTGAAACAACCCCGCCGGGGGAAACCGCCGGACCCCGAGGGACGATGGGGTCCGATGGTGTTGGGATCACCCGGCAAGGCAGCGGCAAGAATTCCACATGCGCGGGGCATGTCAGGGCCGCGGTGCTGAAAGGCGATGGGATAAGGAAATGCCTTGCCGGGTGGACCCGCCGGACCTGCCACTCAAACCAGGTCCGGGGGTGTCGGGATCAGGGGCGCGCCAGGTGCCAGGTGCCGCCGACGCCGTCGCCGGTCACGTCGCCGGGTTTGCGGTCGCCCTGCCAGCCATAAAGCGGGGCGCCGTTGAAGGCCCACTGGCGGCTGCCATCGGCACGGGTGATTACGGAAAACGCGCCTTCGTCATGGGCCTTGTCGCTGGCCAGAACCGGGGGCCAGCTTTTGGCGCAGCCGCCGTTGCAGTTCGACGCGCCGCTGCTGTCCTTGTCGAAGGTGTAAAGGCTCATGCCCTTGGCGTCGATCAGCACGGTGCCGGCCTTGGTCTCGGCGGCGTTGATGGGCAGCACATGGCCATCTGCGTAAGCGGTGCATGCGGCGGTGCCCAGGGCGGCGGAAATTGCCGCGATCTTGAGAAAGGATTTCATCTCTGTCTCCGTTCGGGTGTCTTGTGTGTTTCGTGTTTTGTCGTGCCGCACATTTCGAAGACGCAAGAGGGGCGGAAAATATTCGACCGCCATCGGGATTAATTTGAGAAATCTTTTAAGCATCTGAAAGTAAACAATTTAAAATGCCGTTTGGCCGTTCGGGCCATGTGCGGCCTTGCCCGCCGACGCGACTGGACAGGGGCGTTGAGGACGCTAGAGTTGACCTGCATCGCAAACAGGAGCGCACGGGTATGAGCACATTCGGACAAAGCCAGGCTCGCGGCCGCCTTGAGGATCGGCGGTTCGTGACCGGGGCGGGCGGGTATGTCGACGATATCGCGCCCGCCGGTGCGTTGCAGGCCTATGTCTTTCGCTCGCCCGTGGCGCATGCCGACATCACCGCACTGGACGTTGACGACGCGCGCGCGATGCCGGGCGTGCATCTGGTGCTGACCGCGCAGGATCTGCGCGCCGCCGGGATCACCCAGGGCATGGCGGCCTCGCTGATCCGGAACCGCGACGGCAGCAAGGGCGCGGCCCCGATGCGCCCCTTGCTGGCCGAGGGCCGGGTGCGCTTCGTTGGTGAGGCGCTGGCGCTGGTCGTGGCCGACACCCTGCATCAGGCGCGCATGGCGGCCGAGGCAATATTCTTCGATTTCGACGAGCTGCCCGCCCATGTCGACAATGCGCCCGGCGGCACCCTGATCCACCCCGAGGCGCCCGACAACATCGCCTTTGACTGGGCGCATGGCGATGCGGCGGCCTGCGACGCCGCGCTGGCGGCATCGGCGCATCGGGTGACGCTGACAGCGCAGGACAACCGCATCATCGTCAACTCGATGGAGCCGCGCGGCTGTTTCGCCGAATGGAACGACAGCCGCCTGCATCTGTGCGTGAACGGGCAGGGGGTCTGGGACCAGAAAGCCGAGCTGGCCCAGATGCTGTCGCTGCCCGAGGACGCGGTGCGCGTCACCAACCCCGATGTGGGGGGCGGCTTCGGGATGAAGGGCATGACATACCCGGAATATTTCGTCGTGTCCCAGGCCGCGCGCGCTTTGGGCCGCCCGGTGCGCTGGATGTCGGACCGGACCGAGGCGATGCTGACCGACAACGCGGGCCGCGATCTGGTGACCGAGGCCGAGATCGGCTTCGACGCCGATTACCGCATCACCGCCTATCGGGTGAATGTGACGTCGAACCTGGGCGCCTATAACTCTGGCTATGCCCAGTTCATCCAATCGGACCTGTTCGCGCGGGTTCTGACCGGGCCGTATGACATCAAGACCGTCTATCTGAATACGGTCGGGATCTATACCAACACCACGCAGGTCGATGCCTATCGCGGGGCGGGGCGGCCCGAGGCGATCTATGCGCTGGAACGTATCATGGACCGCGCCGCACGCGAGTTGGGCATCGACCCGTGGGAGCTGCGGCGGCGCAATTTCATTCCGCCGGCGGCCTTCCCTTACAAGACGCAATCGGGCGAGACCTATGACGTGGGTGAATTCGCCCGCGTGCTGGACAAATCCGACGCGCAGGCCGACGTGGCCGGTTTCGCGGCGCGGCGCGATGCGGACGCGGCCCGGGGTCGGCTGCGCGGGATCGGGCTGTGCTATTACGTGGAATCCATTCTGGGCTCGCCCACAGAACACGCCGCGATCGAATTCAACGACGATGGCACGGTGTCGCTTTACGTCGGCACGCAATCGAACGGGCAGGGGCACGAGACGGTCTATACCCGCTTTCTGTCGGAACGGACCGGCATCCCCGAGGGGGACATCCGCATCATCCAAGGCGACAGCGACCGGATCGCCATTGGCGGCGGCACCGGCGGGTCGCGGTCGGTGACCGTGCAATCGGCGGCCACGCTGGTGACCGTCACCGCGATGATCGCCGCGTTTACCCCGTTTCTGGCCGAGGAGCTGGGCGTGGCCGAGGACGATCTGCGGTTCGAGGACGGACAGTTCCGGGCCGAGGCCAGCAACCGCCACCCGACCCTGCAGGAAGCCGCCGAGATGGCGCGCGCCGCCGGGCGCACCGACCTGTTGCGGCACCGCGAAAAGACGACGCTGGATGGCCGGTCCTATCCCAATGGCGCCCATGTGGCCGAGGTCGAGATCGACCCCGAAACCGGCACCGTGACCGTCGACCGCTATACCGTGACCGATGATTTCGGCGTGCTGATGAACCCGCAAATGGTCGCGGGACAGGTGCATGGCGGCGTGGCACAGGGGCTGGGCCAGGCGCTGTCGGAACATGTGGTTCACGATGCCGATGGCCAGCTTCTGACCGCCAGCTTCATGGATTACGCCATGCCGCGCGCGGCGGATATGCCGATGATCTCGTTCGACACAGAGCCGGTGCCGTCCACCGGCAACCCGCTGGGCATGAAAGGCTGTGGCGAGGCCGGGACGGTCGGCGCGCTGGCGGCGATTGCCAACGCGGTGCAGGATGCGGTCTGGGACCGTGGCATCCGTCAGGTCGACATGCCCTTTACCCCGATGCGGGTCTGGAAACTGCTGCACGAGGGCTAGGATGAGCGTCGCCCGGCGCATATGGAACTGGATCCGCGAACGCCGTCTTGTGGCGGCGCGCACCTCGCGGATCTCGCGCCAGCCGGTGACGCATGTGATCATCCTGGACGGGACGAATTCATCACTCGACCCCGGTTCCGAAACCCATGCCGGAACGCTTTACAAGCTGCTGTGCGAGATGCCCGCGACGGCGCAGATGTCGCTCTATTACGATGCGGGCATTCAGTGGATGCACTGGCGGCGCACCCATGACGTGGCCTTCGGGCGCGGGATCAACCGGCAGATCCGGCGCGCCTATGGCTATCTTGCGTCGCGCTATCATCCGGGTGACCGGATTTTCCTGTTCGGCTATTCGCGGGGCGCCTTTGCGGTGCGGTCGCTGGCGGGGGTCATGGACCGGGTGGGCCTGCTGACGGCGGAACACGCCATCGAACGCAATGTGCGGCTGGCCTATCGCCATTACGAAAACGCGCCGATCAGCGATACCGCCGAGGTTTTCGCGCGCCAGTTCTGCCATGACCGCGTCACGGTCGAGATGGTCGGTGTCTGGGACACGGTCAAGGCGCTGGGCATCCGGCTGCCGCTTTTCTGGATGCTGACAGAGCCGCGCCACGCCTTTCACAACCACGCCCTGTCCGATGTCGTGCGCCATGGCTATCACGCGCTGGCGCTGGACGAGACGCGGGCGGCCTTTCGACCGCTGCTGTGGCGCTGCCCGCCGGATTGGACGGGCCGGGCCGAACAGGTCTGGTTCCGTGGCGCCCATGGCGATGTGGGCGGGCAGCTGGGCGGCTATGAACCGGCGCGGCCCCTGGCCAATATCCCGCTGGTCTGGATGCTGGACAAGGCCGAAGGGTGCGGCTTGTCCCTGCCGCCGGGGTGGCGTGACCGGTTCCCCTGCGACGCGACCGCGCCATCGGTCGGCACGACGCGGGGCTGGGGGAAGCTGTTCCTGTATCGCCGCCGCCGCAGGATCGGCTGGGACGCCTCCGAGCGGCTGCACGAAACCGCCCGCGATCATCCCCGCGCCCGCGAAATGCCGTTGCCCGATCCCGAGGAAAACAGCGCCGAGCCGACGGTCAGCCCGGTGTCATGATCATGCAGGTGGTCGAGCCGGTGGCGTAAAGCCTGCCATCGGCAATGCCCCGGATCTCGCCATTCGAGACACCGGATTTTCGGCCCGCATGCTGGATCGTGCCGACCGCTTCGACCTCGGTCCCCAAGGGGATCGCGCGGGTGATGTTCACCTTGTACTCCATCGTCGTATAGATCGACCCCTTGGGCACCGTGGTCATGACCGCGCAGGCCAGGCAACTGTCCAGCAACGTGCCGTACCAGCCGCCATGCACGGTGCCCATCGGGTTGCAATGGTCGAAGAGCGGCGTGCCGCGAAACGCCACCCGTCCGGGATCGACGCTGTGCAGGTGATAGTTCAGCTGCTGCGCGATGGGCGGGCCGGGGATGCGGCCCTCCAGCATGGCCTGCATGAATTCCAGCCCCGACATGGACAGCAATTCCGGTATCGTGGCCAGATCGTCGAAATGGGTGGCAATCTTGGCCATGAATACTCCTTTGCCACCGGGGGCCTTTTCCCGGACCTAGCGCACCGGGTCCTTGTGGATGATCACGTCGGCCTCGGGATAGGCTTTCAGGATCGCGTGTTTCAGGCCCGCGCCGATATCATGCGCCTCGGTCAGGGTCTGGTCGCCATCCAGCTCGATATGCAGGTTGACGAAGATGGTCGAGCCCGAGCGCCGCGTGCGCAGGTCGTGATAGCCGTGGATGCCGGGCCAGCCATCGACGATGGATTCGATCTTTGCCACCACATCGGGGTCGGCGCGGCGATCCATCAGCGCGTCCCAGGATTGTCTGCCGATGCTCAGCGCGCCGAAAAACAGCATCGCCGCCGCACCCAGCGCCACGACGCTGTCGATCTGTTGCAGCCCCCACCAGGACGATGCGACCAGCGCCACCAGCGCCCCGGCACTGGGCAGAAGGTCGCCCAGGTAATGCAGCGAATCCGCCTGCACCACGCGGTTGCCGGTTCGCGCCGCGACCCGGCGCTGCCACAGCACCAGCGCCAGTGTCAGGGCAATCGACACCGCCATTGCCAGCATGCCGCGCCCCTGAAATTCCAGCGCGACCGGGGCATCGGACAAAAGCCGCCGCACCGCGGCCCAGGCGATGACGCCCGCCGATGTCAGGATGAACAGCGCCTGACCCAGCCCGGCCAGATCCTCGGCCGAGCTGTGGCCAAAAGCGTGATCCTCGTCCGGGGGGCGGGCGGCATAGAAGATCGCCATCAGCGCGACCAGCGACATCATCATGTCCAGCGCCGAATCCGTCAGGCTGGCCGCGATGGACAACGCATGGGTTTCCCCCAGCGCCCACAGCTTGACCCCCACCAGCAGCACCGCAACGGTGACCGAGGCCAGTCCAGCCGACAGGTTCAGCTTATGTGCGGCAGACATCGGTTTGGTCCCCCTGCGACCGGATCAGTCGCGCAGCTCGTCCGGTTTCACGCCCCACAGAGCGGTTTTCGGCACCCAGCCCCAGATGCCCCCGGCGCCGATCCGGCACCAGTCCTGCTTGCACGGGCCCAGCCGCGCGATCACCCCGCTTTCGGCGCGGGCGGCGATATCGGCATCGGGATCGGCGGCGCGGCGCATGGGCAGCATGTCCTCTTCCACGATCACGGTGCGTGCGCCCGATAGCAGGGAATAGTGGATCCAGCCGCCGATCCCGTCACGGTCGCGCACCCGGCGCCAATGGCCGAATTCGCCCACCACCTCCAGCGGGAGGTTGCGGCGCTGATAGACCCAGTCGATCCGGTGGCTCAGCCCCGGTCCGCGCCGGACATTGCCCTCGCCGGCCTTCAGCGACACGAAACGCGGCAGGGGCAGGTTCGTCACCGCCCCGCGCTCGCCCGCATGCGCAGCGGCACCGGCCCAGGCCAGCACCGCGATGAAAATTCCGAAAACGGCTTGTTTCACTGCCCAAACCATATGTCGCTTTGTCGCTGTATTGTGGGGTCTTGTACCTTGCCCCGTTCTCGGACAGTTTGCCATTATGGAACGGCATTGGAAAGCCCGGGGGAGAATGAATGTCTGCTGAACGCACGAGTGTTGTCGTCACGCGACGCTTGCCGGAGCCGGTCGAGAAACGGCTGGCCGAGCTGTTCGATGTCACCCTGTCGACCGATGACCGCAAGATGACCCGGCAAGAGCTGGTCGCGGCGATGAAATCGGCCGATGTGCTGGTGCCCACGGTGACCGACACGCTCGACCAGTCGATGCTGTCGCAGGCGGGGGATCGGCTGAAGCTGATCGCGAATTACGGCGCGGGGGTGGACCATATCGATGTCCACACCGCCCGCCAGCGCGGGATTCTGGTGGCCAACACCCCCGGCGTGGTTACCGATGACACCGCCGACATGACCATCGCCCTGATGCTGGCGGTCACGCGGCGCATCCCCGAGGGGCTGGCGGTGATGCAATCGGGCCGGTGGGAGGGCTGGTCGCCGACCGCGCTTCTGGGTGGCCGGATCGGCGGGCGGCGTCTGGGAATTCTGGGCATGGGCCGGATCGGTCAGGCCGTGGCGCGCCGGGCCAGTGTGTTCGGCATGCAGGTGCATTACCACAACCGCCGCCGCCTGCACCCCGAGATCGAGGAGGAACTGGGCGCGACCTATTGGGAAAGCCTGGACCAGATGGTGCGGCGGATGGATGTGATTTCCATCAACTGCCCGCACACCCCGTCGACCTTTCATCTGATGAACGCACGGCGGCTGAAACTGATGAAGCCCGACGCGGTGATCGTGAACACCAGCCGGGGCGAGGTGATCGATGAAAACGCCCTGACCCGGATGCTGCGCGCGGGCGAGATCGCGGGCGCGGGCCTGGACGTGTTCGAACACGGGCACGAGATCAACCCCCGCCTGCGCGAGCTGCCCAATGTCGTGCTGCTGCCGCATATGGGCTCGGCCACGGTCGAGGGCCGGATCGAGATGGGCGAGAAGGTGATCATCAACATCAAGACCTTCGATGACGGCCACCGGCCGCCGGATCTGGTTCTGCCGGGCATGCTGTGAGGCGATGCAAACGCTCTGGCCCGACGACCGGCGCCTGACGCGGGTCTTTCTGGCGGCGGTCGGGTTCTATTTCGCGGCACATTGGCTGTTGCGCAGCGTTCTGGGCGGCACGTTCGAGATGGACGAGGCCGAGATGGTGCTGCTGGCACAGGATTTCCGGCTGGGCTATGGCCCGCAGCCGCCGCTTTACAACTGGTGGCAGGCGCTGTGGTTCCATCTGGCGGGCGTCAATACATTCGCGGTGGCGGGGGCGAAGAACGTCATGATCGCCGCGACCTATGTGGCGCTGTTCATGGGTTTGCGGGTGATCTATCCGGTGCGGCTGGCGGTGGTCGGGGCGCTGTCGCCGATGCTGCTGCCGAATTTCCTGTGGGAGGCACAGCGCGCCAACACCCATTCCACGGCGATGTGCCTGATGATGGTGGTCTTTCTGTGGGCGCTGGCGCGGGTGATCCGCCGGGGGCAGGGGCGGGATTACCTGTTTCTGGGCGCCGCGTTCGGCTTTGGCCTGCTGTCGAAATACACCTTTGTGCTTTATGCGCTGTGCCTGCTGGTTGCGGCGCTGTCGCTGCCGCGGTTCCGGGCGGCGGTCCTGAACCGTGGCATGGGCCTGGCGGGCGGGGTCGCCGTGGCCATCGCGGGGCTGCCGCTGTGGTGGATGCAGCAGAACCCCGACAAGACGCTGGGATCGGTCCGCAAATTCTATCTGCCCGGCGACAGCGCGCTGCCGGTCTGGGTTCAGGGCGCGCAGCTTTATGCCGCGTCGCTGGTCGCGGGGCTGCTGGTGATTGTGGTGGTGGCGCTGATCCTGCGCCGCCGGGCGAAGGCGGGCCCGGCCCTGTCGGATCCCGTCGCGCGGGACTTCACCCGCCTGATGGGCCGGGCCTTTGTCCTGTCGTCGATCATTGGTGCGGTGGCGGTGCTGGCCGCGGGTGTCACATCGCTTCAGGTGCGCTGGCTGCTGCCGCAATTCCTGCTGGCGGCGCCGATGCTGATGCTGTGGGGGGCGGAGCGCGCGGGGCCGCGTGCGGTCAGGATGCTGGCTGGGGGCGTTGCGATTCTGGGCGCGCTGGCGCTGATCGCCATGGCCGATATCCGGCTGCGCGGCGCGGGCAGCGACTCGCTTCGGGTCGACCAGCTTGCCGACGAGATTGCCGCCCGCACCACCGGCGCACCCCTGATCGTTACCGATTACTATTACGCCGGTAACCTGCGGTTTCACCGCCCCGACTGGACCTATTGGCCGCTGTCGCCCATGGATCAGGCGGGCGGGCGCGAGGTCGTGTTCATCGCCTCGGGCAAGGTACAGGCGCTTTTGGCGAAGCCGCAATTGCAGCGCCTGGCCGAAACCCATGACATCGTGCAGCAGGGGCAGCTGGATATCGGCCACCGCTTTGCCCCGGATCAGACCCGGCGGATCGCCTTTGCCATCCTGCGCCCGTGACGGCGCAGGGTTTCCGATCCTTCAATAGACGATCAATCCCGATCGAACTGTCAGGTTCGTGGCACCAGTCTTCCCCATTTCCGCCTTATTGTTCGGGAAGAGTTTTCCACAGGGGCGATTATATGGGGAATCGGTTTCGTGAGTTTTCAGGGCCGAATTGATACAACGGAATTTCAACTGACCTGCTTTACCGGGGGTCTTGCCGCGGGCACGAATATCCGAACGCCGTGCGGCGCGCGCCGGATCGAGCTGGTGCGCCCCGGCGACATGATCGTCACCCGCACCGCCGGATTGCAGCCGGTGCGCATGGTGTGGAAGCGGGTCGTCACCCAGGACCAGATGCGCCAGAACCCCGATCAGGCGCCGGTGCGGCTGGCCCGGCGGGCCATCGGGCCGATGATGCCGCAACAGGATCTGCTGGTCGCCCCCGATCACCGCCTGCTGATCCCCGGTTTCCGCGTGCTGGGCATGCCCGACAACCAATGCGTCCTGGCCGAGGCGCGCGAACTGGCCGGAACCAGCGACGCGGTCTTCATCGACCGTTCGCATGACAGCGTGGCCTATTATCAGATGGTGTTCGACAGCCATCAGGTCTTTGCCGCCAATGGCCTGCCGGTCGAAAGCTTCCTGCCCACGGCTGAGGCGCTGGCGACGCTGGGTCCCGACATGCGCGACGATCTGATGCGCCGCTATCCGCAGCTGAAGCGCGAGCCGGGATCCTATCCCCCGGCGCAGTACAAGATCGCGTCGGGCATCGAATACCTGCCGCATCACGTCTAGGGCGGGGCGGGCGGCGGTCAGCTGCCGCCGTCGAAATCCCGCGATGTGATCAACCCGTTTCCGTCACGGTCCATCGCCGCGATCCAACCCGGTGTCGCGCCGATGAACTCTGCCAGGCTGACGCGGCCATCGCCATCGGTATCGTTGGCTTGCAACCGCAGCCCGTCGGCGGCGCGCTGCATCGCGGCTTGTCCGGGCCCCGGGCCGTTGGCGGCCATGTCATTGGCGCGGGCCTCGTCGAAAACCACATATTCCCCGGCGCTGAGGAACCCGTCCTCGTCCGCATCGAAGCTGGCAAAGACATCGCCGCGCCGTTCCTGCGCCTCGGTCAGGGTCACGGCGCCGTCGCCGTCCAGATCCCAGTTGTCGATGAACTGCTGCCCCGGCTGCGCCCAAAGCGGCGGCGCCACAAGGCAGATCAGGACAATCCGTTTTCGCATGATCAATCTCCTGCTGGGCCCGGGGTCAGTCCGCGCTCAATTCATCGAAGCATTCCATGGCCTTGGCCGCGTACATCATGGCGGGGCCGCCTCCCATCTGGATCGACATGGCCAGCACATCGCCGACCTCGTCCCGGGTCGCCCCGGCGCGGATCAGCGCCTCCATATGCAGGACGATGCAGGCCTCGCAGCGCAGGCCGACGGCGATGCCAAGGGCCACGAATTCCTTGGTCTTGAAGTCCAGCACGCCGCCTTCCTTCACCGCCTTACCCAACCCGGAAAAGGCCTTGGCGGCATCGGGGATGGCCTTGTTCAGGCGTCGCAATTGATCCTTGGTGGCGTCGCGTTTCTCGTTCCAGCTCATCGTGGTCTCCTGTTTCTGTCAGGGCACAGAAATCAGGTTGCCGGAACGCGGTCTTTGATCGGGGTCAAGTCATATCGGGTTTGCTGAATGCGTGACGCGCGATCAGGAACAGGTTGTTGGCGGGCATCTCGATCGGGGCCTGCGGGACCAGCCCGGCGGCCTGCATCCAGTCGGCCACCTGCTGTGTGTCCTTGTAGCCGATGGCGGGATCCTGCGCGGTCAGGCTGCGGTGAAACCCGGCATCGCCATCGCTGGTAAAGGCGCCATCGCGCGAAAACGGGCCATAGATCGCCAGAACCCCGTCCGGGGCCAACGCCAATGCGGCCTCGGCAATCACGGTCTCGGCCTCGGGCGTCGCGATCAGGTGCAGCAGGTTGACCAGCACGATCAGGTCCAAGGGCGCCTGTCCAGCCCCCCATCCGGGCTGGCCCGCATCCAGCAGGATCGGATCGCGCAGGTTCGGCAGGTCGGCTTGCGCCGCCCAGGCGCGGATGCTGTCCAGATTGTCGGGGTTCACATCGCTGGGCTGCCAGCTCAGTCCGGGATGCTCCGTGGCCCAGCGAGCGATATGCTGCCCGGTGCCGCTGGCGATTTCCAGCGCCTGCCCCCGGGGTGGGGCAAGCCGGGCCAGAACCGCGCTGATCGGGTCGGCATTGCGCCCCGCCGACGGCGCGAAGCGCTGCACATCGGGCGCGCCGTCCAGCGCGTGGGTGTCGGGCAGGGTCAGCTTGCGCGGCGGCATCAGCGGAACCTTTCGGGGCTCAGGGCGGCGACGATCTCGGGCGGCAATTCGGGGGCCTGTCCGGTGACCAGATCGGCCACCAGCCGGCTGGCGGCGGGCGCGGTCTGGAACCCATAGCCGCCCTGTCCCGCGCTCCAGACGAAGCTGCGGTCGGTGGGGTCGGGGCCCAGAACCAGCGACCGGTCAGGGGCAAAGGTGCGCAGCCCCGCCCAGCTGGTTTCCAGTCGGGTGACGGGTTCGGTCACCATCGCCTCGTACCGCGCCAGCCCCTCGGCCAGCACCATGTCGTCGGCCCAGGCATCATGCGGCTGGGCCGGGTCCTCTTCGGCGGGCGAGACCAGAAGCTTGCCCGCATCGGGTTTGGCATACCAGCTTTCGCCGGTGCCAAAGATCATCGGCCAGTTGCGGATATCCAGCCCGCCGGGCGCGGGGATGCGCGCCATCGACCGGCGATAGGCTTGCAGGCCCAGCGGCGCGATCCCGGCCATCTGCGCCACCCGGTCGGCCCAGGGACCGGCGGCATTGACCAAAGTGGTGGCTTCATACGCATCGCCCGCCGTCACCTGCCACCCACCGGCGTCGCGGCTGATGGCGGTGACCGCTGCGCCGGTGGTGACGGCGCCGCCATTGCCACGGATCGCGCGGGCGAAGTTCTGCATCAGCAGATCGGTGTCGATATCCCACGCATCCTCGCGCCAGGCGGCGCGGGCGGCATCATCGTTCAGGATCGGCACCATGGCGCGCGCCTCGTCCCGGGTCAGTTCGGCCAGACCCATCGCGTCGCGGTCGGCTTCGAACGCCGCATCCTCGTCCGTCTTGCCGATCAACATCAGCCCGCGCGGCCCGGTCAGGTGGGGGTCGGCCTGAAAGAAGGCGCGGCTGGCCTGGTTCAGCGCCAGCGTCGAGGGCAGGCCATAGCTTTCCTCGAACAGCGCCGCCGACCGGCCCGAGGCGTGATAGCCCAGGGCGCTTTCGCTTTCGAGCAGCAGGACCGTGCCATGTTCCGACAGGCGCGCGCCCGCCGACAGCCCGGCGATCCCGCCACCGATCACAATGAAATCATACCGCATCGCCGACCACCTTGCCCTCTTGCCCGATTTCCTGGGCCGAAGATGGCACACTGGCCGTCAGGGGCAACCGAAACCTGTCACACGAAATCGATATGCCGGTTGAAGGGCAGTTCGCGAATGCGCTGGCCGGTGGCGGCAAAGATCGCGTTGCCCAGCGCGGGCGCGGCGGGCGGCACGGGCGGTTCGCCGAAGCCACGGATCTTGGGGCCGTTTTCCAGCGCGCGGAATTCGATCGTCGGGCATTGATACAGCCGCATCCCCGCGTGGCTGTCATAGTTCGACTGTTCGGCCATCCCGTCGGCATATGTGATCTCGCAATTCATCGCGTGGCCCAGCCCAAAGATCATCCCGCCCTGTGCCAGGTTCTGCAGGTTCACCGGGTCGATCACGCGGCCCACATCGGCGGCGATCCACGCCTTGTCCAGGCGGATGCCGCTTTCCGTCTGCGTGACCTCGACCACCTCGGCCACGGGCACCCCGAACGAGATGACAAAGGCCACGCCGCGCCCCGACCCGGCGGGCAGGGGGCTGCCCCAGGACGACATCTCGCCCACCGCCTCCAGCACCTTGCGCGATACGTCATGATCCATCAGCCGCAGCCGTTCTTCCAGCGGATCGGCGCCTGCCTGGTGGATAAGCTCGTCCAGCAGCGTGTCGAAGATGAACCCGTTGGGCGCCGCCCCCACGGATCGCCAGGACGACACCGGCGCCAGTTCCGGCACGCGGTAGGACCGCACGCGCTGATGCGCCAGATTGCCATAGGGGTTGTCCCACGCGCCCTCGTGCAGCTGCGCATCGGGGCCGGGCACCGAAAGCCCCATCCGCCCCATTTGCGAGGCAATGACCGAAGGTGCCGCCAGTTGCAGATCCAGCGCCACGACCCGGCCATTCGCGGTCTTGCCGCGCCCGCGCCCCATGGTGATGTGGCGGGGATAGTCATGGGCCACATCCTCTTCCCGGCGATAGGTCAGCTTGATGGGCGTGCCGCGCATCTGGCGGCCGATCTCGGCGGCCTGCCGGATCACGTCGAATTCCAGCCGGTGGCCGAAACTGCCGCCCATGAACTGGTTGTGCAGGTGGACGTTTTCGCGGTCGATCCCGGTGATATCGGCCACGAACTGCGCGGCAAAGCCGGGGATCTGGTGGCCGGTCCAGATATCGGCGCGTGTGTCTGTCACAAGGATCGTGGCGTTCAGCGGCTCCAGCGGCGCATGGGCGACATAGGGCGCGCGGTATTCGGCGCGCAATTCCGCCCCTTCAGCCGTGTCCACATCGCCATCGTCGCGCGGTTTTGCGTTCAGACGGTCATCGGTGAAGGACTGTTCGATCTCGGCCCAATGGTCGACCTGCTCGGCGGGATAGGGGGCGAGGCCCCAGTCGCAGTTCACGGCCTCGGCCGCTTGAAACGCGCGCCAGGTATTGTCGGCGACCACCGCAATGCCGCCGGGAATTTCCAGCACCTTGTGCACGCCGCGCATGGCCTTCGCCGCGCTGGCGTCAAAACCCAGCAGCTCACCGCCCTGACGTGGGTTGGTCCGAACCGTGGCGTGCAGCATGCCATCCAGCGCGTGGTCGAGGCCATAGGCCTGCGTGCCGGTGGATTTGGCCACGATGTCCAGCCGTTGCATCGGCTTGCCCAGCAGCCGCCATTCGGACGGGTCGCGCAAGGTCACGTCGGTCACCGGCTCGATCCTGGCCGCATCAGACGCCAGATCGGTATAGGGTATCGTGCTGCCATCGGGCAGGATCACCGCGCCGTTCTCAGAGCGCAGATCGCCGACGGCGACGCCCGTGCGGTTGGCAGCGGCGCGTTTCAGCGTCTCGCGCGCGACAGCGCCCGCCCGGCGCAGCTTGTCATAGCTGTCGGGGATCGCGGTCGATCCGCCGGTGATCTGCATCGGCAGCAGCAGCTTGGCCACCCCGCCCATCACATCGCGCAGCAATTCGGCGGTGGCGCCGGTGTCGATCGACTTGATCGGCACGGCCGCATCCGCGATCACCCGGTTGTAATAGGCCCGATCCGGCACGCCAAAGCTGACCTCGGCCCGGGCGGGGTCGATATCCAGCTCTTCGGCGATCAGCGCGGCCTGGGCCGAGAATATGCCCTGACCCTTGTCGCCATGCGGGGCGATCAGCACGACCTTTTCCGGCGTGACGATGACCCAGGGGTTGAAGCTGACCGCCCCGTCGGACACGCCGGTCAGGTTGGGATTGGCAAAGGGACGTTTCGCGGCATAAACGCCAAAGGCCACACCGCCCAGCAGCGCGGCCGAACCGATCAGGAAGCTACGGCGGGCGATGGTTCCGGCACGGGACATGATCACCCCTCCTGCAGTGTGCGCGATGCGGTGCGGATCGCGGCGCGGATGCGGGGATAGGTGCCGCAACGGCACAGGTTGCCCGACATCTCGTCGTCAATCGCGGCGTCCGACGGCGCGGGATCACGTGCCAGCAGCGCGGCGGCCTGAACGATCTGGCCCGACTGGCAATAGCCGCATTGCGCGACCTGATGTTCGATCCACGCCGCCTGAACCGCATGCAGCGCCTGCGGGGTTCCTAGCCCCTCGATCGTGGTGATGTCCGCGCCCTCCAGCATGTCGGACGTGATCTGACACGACCGCACGGCGTCCCCATCCATCAACACCGTACAGGCCCCGCATTGCGCGATCCCGCAGCCGTATTTCGGCCCGGTGATCCCCAGCGCGTCCCGCAGGATCCACAAAAGCGGCATGTCGTCTTCGACATCGACCTGACGCGCGGTTCCGTTCACGGTGAATTTCATGACGGTCCTCCTGCTTTTCGTGGGGCAGGATAGCAACCGATCCCGGCGCTTTCATGGCCCCATCGCGCCGTTGTTATTGCCGATCGCGCCAAACGAGGTGGGTCACGTTGCGTCAGTTTGGGTGGGCCGTCACAGCAGCGTCAGTGGCCGCCCCCTTCTGGACCGGCTTTGCGATATCGAGAGCGGCCGCAATTGCGGCGCGATCACACCATCAAATTTTGGGATCAATCACCGGATCGCCTATCGGGTTTGCGCCGGATCGGTCGAACAAACGGCCGTGAAGTGCCAACAGCGCTTTGCGGAAGCCGGCGACGGGGCGCTCGAAGAACTGCGCAAAGACCAGGCCGACCGTGATTGACCCAACCAGAAACAGCACATCGCGCGCCAGCGTTTCTGCCGGGAAAAGGGCGTCAATCAGATGCAGCGCAGGATAGTGGGTCACATAGATCGAGAAACTGGCGCCTGCCCACCAGCGAATGCCCGGATGCGGGCGTTTGTACGCGCTCAGCAGGCGCGCCATACCCATGATGTGGATCGCGGTCATGGCGCCAATCAAACCATTCCAGATGAACTCATCCGAAAAGACCAGTATCGAACGATAGCTTAGGGGATCGAAAAGCGCGCTCGTTTGCGTCTTGAGCATGTCGGGCACACCTGCCCATAGGCACATCACATACAGGGCCGGACCGCCCCATGCGCCGAGATGCGCCATGCGCCTGGACAGCCGGTCAATCCCTCCCGCGGCCAACCATTTCCACAGCCAGACGCCCATCAACCATGACGGCATCAGCAACAGAACGCGTGGGCCCACGACCACGACCATCAGGATCAGCAGCGCAGCCCGGCGCGCCCCGGACAGATAGAAGGCGACGGCGAAAAGCACGTAATACGCGGCCTCGTAGCTGAGGGACCACAAGGGGCCGTTGGAGCCCAGCCGAAGGCGTGGCAGGATGCTCCATTCATTCGACATGGTCAGCCCGCGCAGCATCAGTTCGGCAAAAGACGCGGGGTTGTAGAAGCTTGTATAGGCCTCTGGGCCGATGCTCTTGCCGATTTGGTCGAATGCAAAAGTTAGCAGCAGCGCGGGCGCCAGCACGGACAACAGGCGCGTCAGGCGATTGAAGGCGTAGGTGGACAAGCGCCAGTCGCGTTCGGCGGCAAAGGTGATGACCAGCCCCGATATCACAAAGAAGACGATGACCGCATCGCTTCCAAGGTTCAGCTCACGGACGACGATATAGTCGCCACGGGTGAAACGCGGATAGCAGATATGCGAAATCACGACGACGATTGTCGCCATGACCCGCAACGCGTCCAGCCAGATCGACAGCCCCCGTGTCATCAGGTTTTCCGTTCCTCATGGGCCGGCGCAGCGTCTGGGTCGAATGACGTCCCCTTCAGCAAGGCGCGCCAACTGTCCGCAAACGGATGCAAGAGCGCAGTCCGCAGGTTGGGATAGGGCTGTTCGATCAACGTGCCGTCTTCGTCCGACAGACCATAGGTGATCTTCTCATAGCTCTGCGGCACATAAAGTGTTCCGAACATGAGATCCCAGATCGCGAAGACCTCGCCATAGTTCTTGTTATAGTGTTTGCGTTCGGCCGAATGGTGAATGTGGTGTTGCGCTGGAGAAATGAACACGTGTTCCAGGACAGGCCCATAGCTGAGCCAGACATGGCTGTGGCGCAGGTTCGATCCGAGTGCGTTGAACAGGAAATAACCGGCGTTCACCGTGCCGATGGTCAGGATCTCGATTTTTCCCATCAGCAGGAAAAGCATCAGCGCCTGTACGATCCCGACCACGACAGTATAGAGCAGCGCGCGCAGGATCAGAAACACCGGATGATTTCTATGAGCCGTAAGTGGCGTCATGATCTCGGCAGAGTGGTGCAGTGCATGGAATGGCCACAAGATGGAGGTTTCGTGGTGTAAACGATGCGCCCAATATTTGCAGAAATCCAACGTCAGGATAATGATGACCGTGGCAAAGGCCAGCTTGGCGAAGGTCAGGTCAACCGGCGCGACTGATGACCCGGTGGCGGTTAACAGACCGTTCAGCACAGCGGCTGTCATCAATGGCGTCATTGTCACCGCTGCGAATAATCCTGAAGCTGACAATAAGGCATTGAAAAGAAATATCTTTATGTCCACTAGGTTTGATTTGTGGAGATAGACTTCCTTTGGTAGCAGATAGGCTAGAAAGCCTGTCGGGCGACCGCGCATGTTCCACAGCACAGCGACGATTAGTACTGTGAGCAAAAGATAGACGACAGCTATTCGTGACTCCAGCCCTGTGAAGGTGTCGAGCACGGACAAAAAGAATTGCTTGAGTAAATCCATTGCAGCCTCAATCAATGTTTGCTGCAATCTGAATTCTGAATACGGCAACAAAGAGGCCGGCAAGTGCTGATATTCTAGCGATGCCCGCACAATCCAGTCGGGCCAAAGGCCCGGGGTTTTCACGCCCCGGGCCCTCGTTCAATGCGATTGGGACCGCTTATTGCGGGATTTCGCCTGTCAGCCCCTCGACATAGAAGCTCATGCCCGCCAGCGTGCCGTCATCGGCCACTTCGCCCTCGGCCAGCCAGTCGCTGCCATCCTGTTTTTTCAGCGGCCCGGTGAAGGGGTGGTATTCGCCCGCGCCGATCGCCTCGACCATGGCCAGCGCCTCGGCCTTTACATCGGCGGGCACGGCGTCCGAGATCTCGCCGATCTTGACCATGCCGGTGCTGATGCCGTCCCAGGTGTCGACGCTTTCCCAGCTGCCATCCATCACCGCCTGGGTGCGGGCCACGTAATAGGGCGCCCAGTTGTCGATGATCGAGCTGACGCGCGGCATCGGGGCGAATTCGCCCATATCAGAGGCCTGACCGAAGGTGATCACGTTGCCCGCCTGTTCGGCGGCGGCCTGCGGCGCGGTGGAATCGGTGTGCTGCAGGATCACGTCGGCGCCCTGTTCGATCAGCGCCTTGGCGGCGTCGGCCTCTTTCGCCGGGTCGAACCAGGTATAGGCCCAGATGATCTTGAATTCGACATCCGGGTTGACCTTCTTGGCGTGGATATAGGCAGAGTTGATGCCGCGAATGACCTCGGGGATCGGGAAGGACGCGATATAGCCGATGATGTTCGATTCCGTCATCTTGCCCGCGATGTGTCCCTGCACCGCGCGCCCCTCGTAGAAGCGGGCGGAATAGGTGCTGACATTGTCGGCGCGCTTGTAGCCGGTGGCATGTTCGAATTTCACATCCGGGAACTTGGCGGCCACATTGATCGTCGGATCCATGTACCCGAACGAGGTGGTAAAGATCAGATCCGCCCCCGACAGCGCCATCTGGGTCAGCACGCGTTCGGCATCCGCGCCCTCGGGCACGCTTTCCTGAAACACGGTTTCGACCTTGTCGCCGAACGCCTCTTCGACGGCCAGGCGGCCCTCGTTATGTTCATAGGTCCAGCCGCCATCGCCGATGGGGCCGACATAGACGAACCCGACCTTGGTCTTGTCCTGGGCAAAGGCTGCCCCGCCAAACCCGATGGCCAGCGCGGTCGCGGCAAGCAGTGTTCTGCGCTTCATGTTTTCTACTCTCCTGTTGTGCGGGCCTGGGCCCGGTTAAGGTTTAACGCCTCAGCTCGTGGCGTGGAAGACGCGGCCAAGCGAGCCGGGCGCGTTCAGCGCCGCACGGCTGCGGTCGGCGGACATGATGACCAGCACAAGGATGGTGATCAGGTAAGGCGACATCGACAGGTATTCGACCGGGATCGCAACGCCTGCCGCCTGCAGGTTCAGCTGCAACACGGTGATGCCGCCAAACAGATACGCTCCCAGCAAAACCCGGCCCGCTTTCCAGCTGGCAAAGACGACGATGGCCAGCGCGATCCAGCCCGCGCCGGCGGTCATGCCTTCGGTCCATTGCGGCACGCGGATCAGGGACAGATAAGCGCCGCCCAGCCCCGCGCAGGCGCCGCCGAACATGATCGCCAACAGGCGGATGCGAATGACCTTGTATCCCAGCGCATGGGCGGCATCGTGGTTTTCCCCCACCGCCCGCAGGATCAGACCCGCGCGGCTGTATTTCAGCACCGCCCAGACCGCCGCGACCAGCGCGACCGACAGGTAAACCATTGCGTCATGGGAAAACAGGATCGGCCCCACCACCGGCAGGTCCGACAGCACCGGCAGGTCCAGACGCGGCACGGGCGGCGCCTTGATCCCGACATAGCCCTGGCCCATCAGCGCCGATAGCCCCAGCCCGAACAGCGTCAGGCCCAAGCCCGTCGCCACCTGGTTCGACATCAGGTATTGTGTCAGCACCCCGAAGAGCAGCGATAAAACCGCGCCGCCAAGCGCGGCACAGACGAAGCCAAGCGCGGGGCTGCCGGTTTCCACCGCGATGATGAACCCGCAGACGGCGCCGGTGATCATCATCCCCTCGACGCCCAGGTTCAGCACACCGGCCTTCTCCACCACCATCTCGCCAATGGCCGCCAACAGGATCGGCGTCGCCGCCACCATGAGCGAGGCGATCAGGAAGACCGGGTTGATCGAGGACAGGTCCATCTTACGCCACCTCTGCCTTGCCCAGCCGGATGCGGAAATTCGACAGCACATCCATCGCCAGCAGGAAGAACAGCAGCATCCCCTGGAACAGCTGGATCGCGGCCGAGGGCAGCCCCAGCATCAGCTGCGCCAGCTCGCCCCCGATATAGGTCAGCGCCATCAGCAGCCCCGCCAGCAGGATGCCCACCGGATGCAACCGGCCCAGAAACGCCACGATGATCGCGGTGAAACCATAACCCGAGCCGAAATCGATGCTGATCTGGCCCGCGGGGCCCGTCACCTCGAACAAGCCCGCCAGCCCGGCCAGCGCGCCCGAAAGGCCAAGGCAGATCAGGATCAGCCGCGCGGGATTTACGCCCGCGAACCGCGCCGCACGCGGGCTTTCGCCGGTCAGCCGGATCTGGAACCCCAGGATATGCCGGGTCAGCAGGACATAGGTGAAAATCACCGCGATGAACGCCGCGACCACCCCCCAATGCATGCCCGATCCTGCGATCAGCTCGGGGTTCGCCGACGCGCCCCATTGCTGCAGGTTGCGGCTGCCCGGGAAACCGTGGCCCTCGGGGTTGCGCAACAACCCGGACGAGACCGAGGCCAGCACATTCTCGGCCACATAGACCAGCATCAGCGACACCAGGATTTCGTTCGCACCGAATTTCGTTTTCAGGATCGCGGGGATCATCGCCCAGGCCCAGCCGCCTAGCGCGCCCGCCAGAACCATCAGCGGAAAGATCAGGATGCTTTCGGATGGGTAAAACGCCAACCCCGCGCCAGCCCCGCAAATGGCCCCCATGATATATTGCCCCTCGGCCCCGATGTTCCAGATCCCGGCGCGGAACCCCAGCGACAGCCCGATGGCGATCAGAATGAGCGGCCCGGCCTTCACCAGAAGCTGCGGCCGGGAATAGGCGGCGAATTGTTCGTGAAACAGCGGATCCCAGAAAATGATGCGAATGGCCGCAAACGGATCCTTGCCCAGGGCCGCGAACAGCAGCCCACCTGCAATCATCGTCGCCAACACCGCCAGAACCGGCGTGGCCGCGGCCCAGGCGCGGGACGGTGTGGGGCGCTTTTCCAGCCGGATCATGCCGCCGCTCCTGGCCGCAATGGGGGGATTTCGAGTATTTTTGCCAAGAAGAAGGTCAGGTCTTCTTCTTGGTGACAAATACTCTCGCCGAAGGCGTAAGGGCGCTCAGGCATCGGCATGCGCGACCTCCATGTCATGGGCGCCGCCCATCAACAGGCCGATCTCCTCCATCCCCAGCCCGCGCATCGGGCGGGGGGACGACAGGCGGCCCTCGTTCAGGGCGGCGAACCGGTCCGAGATTTCCATCAGCTCGTCCAGGTCCTGGCTGATTACAACGATGGCGGTACCCCGCGCGGCCAGATCCAGCAGCGCCTGCCGGATGGCGGCGGCGGCTGCGGCATCGACGCCCCAGGTGGGCTGGTTCACCACCAGCAGATCGGGGCGCTGCAGCACCTCGCGCCCGATCACGAATTTCTGCAGGTTGCCGCCCGACAAGGCGCGCGCGGCGGTGCCGGGGCCGGGGGTGCGGACGTCGAAGCGGCTGATGATGTCTTCGGCAAAGCCGCGGGCGGCGGGCCAGTTCAGGAAGCCGCGCGCCGTCAGCCCCTGGCGGATCGCCCCGGTCAAAAGCGCGTTTTCCGTCAGGCTCATATCCGGGGCGGCGGCATGGCCCAGCCGTTCCTCAGGCGCGGCCAGCACGGCGATGCGGCGACGCGCATTGGGGCCAAGCTGGCCAATGGGGGTGCCGCTCAGCCGCACGGTGCCGGCGTCGGTCCGCGCCTCGCCCGACAGGGCCGACAGCAGCTCGTCCTGTCCGTTACCCGCGACGCCGCCGATGCCCAGAACCTCGCCCGCATGTACCTGGAAGCTGATGTCGCGCAGGCTGGTGCCGAAGGGTGTGGCCGATGGCAGCGTCAGCCCGGCCACATCCAGCACCACCGCGCCCTGATCATGCGGCGCGCGGCTGGGCGGGGTCAGTTTGCTGCCCACCATCATCTCGGCCAGTTCGGCCGCCGTCTGCGCGCGCGGATCGCAGGTTGCCACGACCTCGCCGCCGCGCAGGATCGTGGCGGCGTCGCAGAGGCTGCGGATTTCTTCCAGCTTGTGGCTGATATAAAGGATCGCCGTCCCCTCGGCCGAGAGCTTGCGCAGGGTTTCGAACAGGATCTCGACTTCCTGCGGGGTCAGCACGCTGGTCGGTTCATCCATGATCAGCAGCTTGGGGTTCTGCAGCAGGCAGCGAATGATCTCGACCCGCTGCCGTTCGCCCGCGCTCAGGTCGCCCACCACGCGGTCGGGGTCCAGCGGCAGGCCATAGGTGTCGGACACGTCGCGGATCCGCTGCGCCAGCTGGCTCATAGGCGGCGGACTTTCCATGCCAAGCGCGATGTTCTCGGCCACATCAAGCGCGTCGAAGAGCGAGAAATGCTGGAACACCATCGCCACGCCCGCAGCCCGCGCCGACCGAGGCTCTGCCGGTTCGAATGCCGCCCCGTGCAGCCGCATCGCACCGCTGTCGGGCTTGACCAGCCCATAGATCATCTTGACCAGCGTGGATTTGCCCGCGCCGTTTTCCCCCAGCAGGGCATGGACCTCGCCCGCGGCCACGCGGAAGGACACGCCGTCATTGGCCACGACGCCGGGATAGGCCTTGGTCAGCCCCTCGACTGCAAGCAATTCCGTCACCCCCGGGCGTCCTTTGCGGCTTCTGTCGTTTTGCCCTGCTGTAGTAGCGTGGCCGCGACCCCGATCGCAATGGCTTGCGGGTGTTTCCCCAGCGAAGGTTGCCCGATCGGACAGCAGATGCGTGCAATTTGGGCATCTGCATGGCCAAGCTGCCGCAGCCGGTTCCGGAACCGGGCCCATTTGGTGGCAGACCCGATCAGCCCGCAAAAGCCGAAGCCTTGGGACAGGACGCGGTGGCACAGTTCCAGATCCAGCGCGTGAGAATAGGTCAGGATCAGGTGTTCGGCGTCGCTGGGTGCGTGCGGGATCAGATCGGCGGGGTTGGCCGCGATCAGTTGTGTGACGCCCTGCGGCAGCGGCGCGGGAAAACGCGCGGCGGAGATATCCGTCCAGGTAAGTGCAAGATCGGGCAGGGGGGCCAAGGTTTCCACCAGCGCGCGCCCGACATGCCCCGCGCCATGTATCCATACCGGGCGCTGCGGACGGCGGATGGGTTCGACGAACCAGCCATCGATCAAGCTGGCACGGGCGGGCGCGGTGCCGTTGCGCGCCTGCGCGGTGATGCGCGCGACTTTCAGCGGCGGCGCCGCAGGGGCGTCGGCGGCAACCGCCCGGGCGAAGGCGGTATCGTCGGGCAAGGGGAGCGCGGCGTGATCGAAAAATTCGGTCAGCAGAGACACCGCCCCGCCACAGCACTGGCCCAGTTGCGGCCCCAGCGGGTGGCGCGTCAGTCGGGCCAAGGGCGCTCCCGCCCGGCGCGGCCGCATCTGCGATGCCGCCGCCCCGGTTGGGCCAAGCCGCGCCTGCGGCGCGGCGATTGCGCCCGAAAGCCAGCCGCGCGCGGTGCCGGCCGCCTGATATTCCAGCGCCCCGCCGCCAATGGTGCCCGACTGCCCGCCGGGCCAGACCAGCATCGCCGCGCCAACCTCGCGCGGGACAGAACCCGCGGTGGCCGCGACGACCACGCGTGCGACAATCCCATGGGCCGCGACCGCCCGGCGCAATTCCTGCAGGTCGAAACTCATGCCCGCACCCGGTCGATCGCTGCCAGCAGCCGTTCGGGCGTCGCGGGCGCATCCAGCGCGGGATAGGGCGCGCCACAGGCCGCCACAGCATCGCTCAGCGCCATCAGGGCCGATATGCCCAGAATCAGGGGCGGCTCGCCCACCGCCTTGGACCGGTAAATCGTCTCCTCGCTGTTCTCGCCATCCCACAGCGCCACGTTGAATACCGCCGGCCGATCCGAACAGGCCGGGATCTTGTAGGTCGACGGCGCATGGGTCCTGAGCCGCCCGCTGTCATCCCAGACCAGTTCCTCGGTCGTCAGCCAGCCGGCGCCCTGCACGAACCCGCCCTCGACCTGGCCGATATCCAGCGCCGGGTTCAGCGAGGCGCCCGCATCGTGCAGGATGTCACAGCGCAGCATGCGGTTTTCGCCGGTCAGCGTGTCCAGCACGACCTCGGTCACCGCCGCGCCATAGGCGAAATAGAAGAACGGCCGCCCCCGTCCGGCGATCCGGTCCCAGTCCAGCTTGGGCGTCTTGTAGAACCCGGTCGCCGACAGGCTGATCCGTGCCTCATACGCGCTACGCGCGGCCTCGGCGAAACTCAGATCCGCGTCGCCCACGAACACCCGGCCATCGGCGAAATGCACCCGCCTTGGCACGGTCTGATGCGTTTCGGCCAGATGCGCGGCGATCCGGTCGCGGATCGTGTCACACGCCACCTTCACCGCCATCCCGTTCAGGTCCGACCCCGACGAGGCTGCGGTGGCCGAGGTGTTGGGCACCTTGCCGGTATCGGTCGCGGTGATCTTCACCGCCGCCATTGGTACACCGAAACTGCTGGCGGCGACCTGCGCGACCTTCTGGAACAGGCCCTGTCCCATCTCGGTCCCGCCATGGTTCAGGTGGATCGATCCGTCCTGATAGACATGTACCAACGCGCCCGCCTGGTTCAAATGCGTCAGGGTAAACGAGATCCCGAACTTCACCGGCGTCAGCGCCAGCCCCTTCTTCAACACCGGATTGGCGGCGTTCCAGTCCGCCACCGCCGCCCGCCGCGCGGCATAATCCGACGAACCCTCAAGCGCCGCCACCATCTCGTGCAGCTCGAAATCCTCGACCGCCATGCCATAAGGCGTCGTGCCTGCGGCTTTCTTCTTGGCTGAAATATCCCCGCCGGAGGCATAAAAGTTCCGGCGCCGCACCGCCAACGGGTCCTGCCCCAAATGATGGGCGATGTGATCCATCACGCGCTCGATCCCCACCATGCCCTGCGGCCCGCCAAAGCCGCGAAAGGCCGTGGCGCTTTGGGTGTGGGTCTTCAGCCGGTGGCTTTCGATCCGGGCTGTGGGCAGCTCATAGGCATTGTCGGCATGCAGCATCGCGCGGTCCGCTACGGGCAGCGACAGGTCCTGCGCCCAGCCGCAACGGGCGTATTGCACGAATTCCACCCCCGCCACACGGCCCTCATCATCAAACCCGGCGCGATAGGCGATGCTGAAATCATGGCGCTTGCCGGTGATGACCATGTCGTCATCGCGATCATAGCGCATCTTGCAGGGCCGCCCGGTCGCCCGCGCGGCCAGCGCACAGGCGATGGCCAGCGCGTTGCCCTGGCTTTCCTTGCCGCCGAACCCGCCGCCCATCCGCCGGGTTTCCACGCGCACGGCATGCATGGGCACGCCCAACGCATCGGCGACCTTGTGCTGGATCTCGGTCGGGTGCTGGGTCGAGGACTGCACCACCATGTCGCCGCCTTCCTGCGGCAGGGCCAGCGCGGCCTGGCCTTCCAGATAGAAATGCTCCTGCCCGCCGATCTCCATCACGCCCTCGACCACATGAGGGGCGGCGGCGATGGCGCTGGCGGCGTCGCCCTTTTCCCAGATGCGCGGGCCATCCTCGAACCGGCTGTTCGCGGCCAGCGCCGCGTCGATGGTCAACAGGGCGGGCTTTTCGTCATAGCTGGCCTGGCCCAGCCGCGCGGCTTTGCGCGCGGCCAGATGGCTGTCGGCCACCACCAGAAAGATCGGCTGGCCCAGATAGCTGATCGCGGGCCCGCCCAAAAGCGGCTCGTCATGGGCCGAGGGCGAGCAATCGGGCATCGGGCTCAGATCGTCCGGACCGAATACCGCCACCACACCCGGCGTGGCGCGGACCGCAGACAGGTCCAGCGCGGTCAGCGTTCCATGGGCGATGTTCGACAGGCCGAAGGCCAGGTGCAGGCAGCCCGCCGGCGCGGGGATGTCATCGACATAGCGCGCGGTGCCCGTCACATGCAGCGCGGCGGCATCATGGGGCAGAGAGCGGGCCACGCTCATGGGGTGAGCTCCAGCACATTCGTGGCGGTGCCCTGATCCTGATGGAAACAGCGCCACAGCATGTTTTCCGCCGCGCGCAGCCGGTAATCGGCGCTGGCGCGCATATCGCTGAGAGGTGTGAAATCTGTCGCAAAGGCCGGGATCGCGGCGCGCACCGTGGCCTCGGTCCAGGGGCGTCCGATCAACGTCTCCTCGACCGCAGTCGCGCGTTTCGGGATGCCCGCCATACCGCCAAAGGCGATCCGGGCGGCTTGCACTTTTCCGTCCTGAACGGTCAGGTTAAAGCATCCACAGACCGCAGAAATGTCCTGATCGAACCTTTTCGACAGTTTGAAGCAACGCAGGCTGTCGGGTTGTTTCGGCACGATCACGGTTTCCACGAACTCGCCAGGGTCGCGGTCCTGTTTGCCGTAATCGAGGAAGAAATCCTGCAACGCGATCTCGCGCCGCGTATCGCCCTTGCGCAGCACCAGTCGCGCATCCAGCGCGATCAGCGCGGGCGGGCCGTCGCCGATGGGCGAGCCGTTGGCGATATTGCCGCCAATCGTCGCCGCCGCCCGCACCTGGGCCGAGCCATAGCGGCGCAGCATTTCGGCAAAGCCCGGATGCCGGTCGGCCATCGCCACGCGCAGCCGCGCGATGGTGACGCCCGCGCCGATGCGCAGACCGGTGTCGGTCTCTTCGATCCGTTGCAGGTCGGTGCAGCGGTGCAGGAAGATCACCGGCGCGATGTCGCGCAACCCCTTGGTCACCCACAGCCCCACATCCGTCGCCCCGGCCACCAGCGTGGCGTCGGGGGTTGCGGCGTAAAGGCGGGCGAGCTCCTCGGACGACCCCGGCAGGGCCGGGGCGCCCTCGTCGCTCGCGGCGGCGTCCAGCGCCGCCAGGTCCGCATCCATCCAGCCCGGCGCGGGGTGATCGGCGACGGCCTGCGCGGCGCGGATGATCGGGGCATAACCCGTACAGCGGCAGAGGTTCCCCGCCAGCCGGTCATCGTAGTCGGTCTGGCCGTTGCGATGCGCCACCGCCATCGACATCACGAAACCCGGTGTGCAGAAGCCGCATTGCGAGCCGTGGTGATCCACCATCGCCTGTTGCACCGGGTGCAGCGCACCGTCCGGGCCGCGCAGCCCTTCGACCGTGCGCACCGCCTTGCCGTGCAGTTGCGGCAGGAACAGGATACAGGCGTTCAGCGCCCGCGTGCCATCGGCATCGCTGACCATCACCGTGCAGGCGCCGCAATCGCCCTCGTTACAGCCCTCTTTCGTGCCGGTCAGCCCGCGCCCCTCGCGCAGCCAGTCCAGCAGGGTTGTCACGGGCGAGACATTGTCGAGACATACGCGCTCTCCATTCAACAGAAAGCTGATCCGGTCCATGCGCATTCCAGTGCCGCTTTCTGTTCGACGCGACGCAAGGTCGCGCGCCCCGCCCGATGCGACGTAAAGCGGGGGCCGTTCCGGGGAACAAGATTGGGCGCGATGCACCCGGTCTGGCAAGCCCTGATTTCACCGCCCCGTGCGAAGGTGTTTTTGGTTAATTCGTAAAATGTGCAATTTGTGGCACAATGGCGCGCAGAACCGGCAAAGAAAGGCCCGGAGATGACCGTTTTGTCGATCCATCACGTTCAGCTTGCCATGCCCCAGGGCGGCGAGGATCAGGCGCGCGCGTTTTACGGCGGGCTTCTGGGGGTGCCCGAGATTCCCAAGCCCGAGGCATTGCAGCCCCGTGGCGGCGTCTGGTTCGAGGCCGGAACGCTGCGCCTGCATCTGGGGGTCGAGGCTGATTTCCGCCCGGCGCAAAAGGCCCACCCGGCGCTGGCGGTGACAAGCCTGTCGGCGCTGGCCGCGCGGCTGGAACAGGCGGGGACCAAGGTCGCCTGGGATGACAGCCTGCCGGATTTCGACCGGTTCTATGCCGATGATCCGTTTGGCAACCGGATCGAATTTCTGGAACCCCGCGCCTGGGATTTTTCGAACCGGGGGCCGGACACCGCCTGATCGGCAAGATGGCCGCTTCACGTCCGCGCGGCTTGGCCCTATCGTGGCGCCATGACCCGTGATCCCCGATTCATCCACCTGCGCCTGCATTCCGAATATTCGCTGCTGGAAGGCGCGATCCGGGTCAAGAAGCTGCCCGGCCTGTGCACCGATGCCGGTATGCCCGCCGTGGCGCTGACCGATACCAACAACATGTTCGCCGCGCTGGAATTTTCCGTGGGCGCTACGGGCTCGGGCATCCAGCCCATTGTCGGCTGTCAGGTCGATCTGGAATTCGAGGCCGCCGCGCCGGGCGAAAAGGCGCGCCCGCCCGCGCCGTTGGTCCTGCTGGCGCAGTCCGAGGCCGGGTACGAGAACCTGATGAAGCTGAACTCGTGCCTGTATCTGCGCGGGGATGGCAGCCTGCCGCATGTGACGCTGGACGAGCTTTCGGCCCATTCCGGCGGACTGATCTGCCTGAGCGGCGGGCCGGACGGCCCCGTCGGGCGGCTGTTGCAGGCCGGTCAACGCGCCAAGGCCGAGGCGCTTGTCAAACGGCTGGCCGGCGATTTCCCCGACCGGCTTTATATCGAGCTGCAACGCCATCCCAGCGATGACAGCGCCCCGCCCGAGGCCGAGCGGCTGACCGAGCGCGGGCATGTCGAAATGGCCTATGACATGGGCCTGCCGCTGGTCGCGACGAACGATGTCTATTTCCCGACGGCCGATATGTACGAGGCGCATGACGCGCTGATCTGTATCGCCGAAGGCGCCTATGTCGACCAGCAGGAACCGCGCCGCCGCCTGACCCCACAGCATTATTTCAAATCGCCCGAGGAAATGGCGGCGCTGTTTGCCGACCTGCCCGAGGCGATTGAAAACACGGTGGAAATCGCCCGGCGCTGTGCCTTCGCGACCTATCGGCGCGATCCGATCCTGCCGAAATTCGCCGATGACGAGGTTGCCGAGCTGCGCCGTCAGGCGAATGAGGGGCTACAGGCCCGTCTGGCGGTGATCCCGCATGCGGTCACGCCCGAGAAATATCAGGAACGGCTGGATTTCGAGCTGGATATCATCGAATCCATGGGCTTCCCGGGCTATTTCCTGATCGTTGCGGACTTCATCCAGTGGGGCAAGGACAACGATATCCCGGTGGGGCCGGGGCGGGGGTCGGGCGCGGGGTCGCTGGTGGCCTATGCACTGACGATCACCGACCTGGACCCGCTGCGCTACAGCCTGCTGTTCGAACGGTTCCTGAACCCCGAACGGGTCAGCATGCCCGACTTCGACATCGATTTCTGCATGGACCGCCGGGAAGAGGTGATCCGCTATGTCCAAGAGAAATACGGCCGCGACAAGGTGGGCCAGATCATCACCTTCGGCGCGCTTCTGTCCAAGGCCGCCGTGCGCGATGTGGGCCGGGTGTTGCAGATGCCCTATGGCCAGGTGGACCGGCTGAGCAAGCTGATCCCGGTCGAGGGCGTGAAGCCCGTGTCGATCCAGCAGGCGCTGATCGACGAGCCGCGCCTGCGCGAGGATGCGAGGGCCGAGGAGGTGGTGGACCGCCTGCTCACCTATGGCCAGCAGGTCGAGGGGCTCTTGCGCAATGCCTCCACCCACGCCGCCGGTGTGGTGATCGGCGACCGCCCGCTGGACGAGCTGGTGCCGCTTTACCAGGATCCGCGCTCGGACATGCCGGCCACCCAGTTCAACATGAAGTGGGTGGAACAGGCCGGGCTGGTCAAATTCGACTTTCTGGGCCTGAAGACGCTCACGGTCATTCAGGGTGCGGTGGACCTGATCCACGGGCAGGGGCGCGACCTGCATATCGCGCCGGACGGCACGCAGCTTTATGAACCCGCCGAGGGGGCCGAGAATCAGATCAACGCGATCCCGCTGGACGACAAGCCGTCATACGACCTGTATGCCAGCGCCAAGACGGTCGCGGTGTTCCAGGTGGAAAGCTCGGGCATGATGGACGCGCTGCGCCAGATGAAGCCCACCTGTATCGAGGATATCGTGGCGCTGGTGGCGCTTTATCGTCCCGGGCCCATGGAGAACATCCCCACCTATTGCCAGGTGAAGAACGGCCAGAAGGAACGCGAATCCGTTCACCCGCTGATCGACCATATCCTTGAGGAAACCCAAGGCATCATCGTCTATCAGGAACAGGTGATGCAGATCGCACAGGTCATGGCGGGCTATTCGCTTGGCGGCGCGGACCTGCTGCGCCGGGCCATGGGCAAGAAGATCAAAGAGGCGATGGACGCCGAGCGCCCGAAATTCGAAAAGGGCGCGGCCGAGAACGGGGTGGATAAAAAAAAGGCCTCGGAAGTCTTTGACCTGCTGGAGAAATTCGCCAATTACGGCTTCAACAAATCGCACGCGGCGGCCTATGCCGTGGTCAGCTATCAGACCGCCTGGCTGAAGGCGAACCACCCGGTCGAGTTCATGGCCAGCGTCATGAACTGCGATATCCACCTGACCGACAAGCTGGCGACCTATGCCGAGGAGGTCCGCCGGGGCCTTGAGATCGAGATCGTGCCGCCTTGCGTCAATCGCAGCATGGCGAAGTTCAGCGTCGCGGAGGGCAAGGTCGTCTATGGCCTGGGCGCGCTGAAGAATGTGGGCGCCGATGCGATGGGGCTGGTGGTCGAGGGGCGGGGCGACAAGCCCTTTGCGACGCTTTACGATTTCGCCCGCCGGGTGGACCTGAAACGGGTGGGCAAACGCCCGCTGGAGATGCTGGCCCGCGCGGGTGCCTTCGATCAGCTGGACACCAACCGGCGCCGGGTCTTTGACAGTCTGGACGGGCTGGTGAACTATTCCGCCGCGATCCACGAACAGCGCGCGTCGAACCAGGTGTCGCTCTTTGGCGAGGCGGGCGATGACCTGCCCGAACCGCGCATGAGCCCGATCGAGGATTGGCTGCCGAACGAAAAACTGGCCGAGGAACATAAAGCCATCGGTTTCTATTTGTCGGGCCACCCGCTGGACGATTATATGCCCGCGCTGAAACGGTCCAAGGTCATGACGCTGGAAGAGGTCAGCAAGCGCGTGCAGGGCGGGCCGATGATCGCCAAGATGGCAGGCTCGGTCGCCGGGCGGCAGGAGCGTAAATCCGCGCGCGGCAACCGCTTTGCCTTTGCCCAGCTGTCCGATCCCACGGGGTTATACGAGGTCACGCTGTTTTCCGATGTGCTCGAGGCCTCGCGCGACCACCTGGAGGCCGGATCGAACGTCGTCCTGACGGTCGAGGCCACGTGGGAGGGCGAGCAGGTCAAGCTGTTGGCGCGGGGCGTGGTGCCCATCGACACGGTGGTGGCCGATGCCGGTGGTGCGGGCCTCAAGATCTTCGTGACCGAGGCCGACGCGGTGCGATCGGTGACCGGCCTGTTGCAGCGCGCGCTGGGCGAAAGCGGGCTGCGGGGGCGGGGGCCGGTGCATCTGTGCCTGATGGACCCCGCGTTGCCGGGCGAGGTCGATGTCGCGCTGCCCGACGAATTCCCGGTCAATCCCCAGATCAAGGGCGCGCTAAAATCGCTGCCCGGAGTATTGCAGGTCGACGAGTTCTGATCCGCGCGGAATTCCCCGGCCCGCGGATCGGGATTTTCCCAGAGTGCAGAGCGACTTAGCCGCACCCCTTCTGCCGGCGAAATAGCCGCTCGCGTCGAAATTATATTACGTCGAACAGGGTTTTTGACGCATTTTCGTTAAACATCTGCCCGGATATGACCGATAGAATGCCGTTTGTCGTTCAAATTTTCGCCTTATTTTCCGGATCATTTCGCCACACTGTAAATCGTAAGCGAGAGGAAATCGTATGAGTGAGGCAACCGGCGTTTATCGTACCAAGGCCGCAAATGGACTGGAGTTCGCCTTTATCGACAAAGGCGTGGGAAAACCCATCGGCATTCCGCGTGATCAGTACGAGACCAAGGGTTACAAACCCACCTATGACAATCTTCCTGAAAAATAAGCCTCCTATGCGATAACGCGTCCCGATCCTGTAAAAGTGCCACAGGACCGGGATGTCGATCCCAAACCGCGTAGTGGGTTTGCCCGGTCATCCGTGTGCAGCAGATGGCCGGGCGTTTTGAACGATCAAAGCTTGATCGCGGACTCGACATTCTTGACCGCCAGACGCGCCATGCCCAGGTTGGACTTCGCACGATCCAGGGCGACATAAACGAACACTTCGGGGTTCGACGCCAGCGGACGGATCAGGTGGTACTGCGTTCCCAGCGAGATCAGGACATCCTCAATATGGTCGTCCAGGCCCAGGGCTTTCATCGCAGCGTTCTTCGCGCGCACCACTTCCATGTTGGCGGCGCCGGCTGTTTCCAGGTCGAGATTGCCGTTGCCGGATTCGGACGCCAGCATCAGGCCCGAGTCGCTATCGACCAAGCAGGCGCCGATAAAGCCGTCGATCTCGGTCAGTTTCGAGATATCTGTATTCATTACCAAATTTCCATTTAAGTGCCAGAAGCCTTTCGAATGCTCCCGGTATTGGACCAAAATCGGGCAGGAACATCCGAAATGTTGGGAAATTGCAGACAGCTGATTTTCATGGGTTTCATCGTAAGATTTTGATTCTAAACGCTTTCGCAAGCTGCTGAAATTTCAATTATGGCATTTTCGCCATATTTAGGGTCAATTCAACACAATTTGATGTCGTCGGGTGCGACAAAGATGCACGGTTTGTTAACCCAAACGTCGTATGTCGCCGCCGATTCTGCGGTCCAACCCGCGATCACCTGCCAGACGTGTTTCAAGGGGGCCAGCTTCACATCCGCGCCGGGTTCTGTGAACGGGGGTGAGGGGGCGCGGGCTTCCCATTCGGCCCCGCCTTCCCCAGATTGATCACAGGCTGGCGCTGCTTCCTCCAGGGCGGTGTCGGCCCATGTGCCTGACCAGAACCGGCAGTGCGGCGCGTGTGTTGCGCCGCCGCCTGACCCGCATTCGGCCCCCATGTCCCCCCGTGGGCCGAGACGCCTCAGGGCCGGGGCCGTCGCGCTGTTACCAGTGCGGCGGCTTCTGGTCGGCCAGCGGGATCGTGCCGCCGTGATCGGCCTCACGCTCGGCCTCGCGCTGCATCAGCATCGCCACCCGCCGCGTCAGCACGTCGATCTCGCGTCCCTGGCGGGCCATCTCGTCCGACATCTCGTCCAGCATCGTGCTCAGATGCGCGATCCGCTCTTCCAATGCGATGATCTTGTCGTCCATGCCCTGTGTGCTCCGCGCCATGATTGCGTCATGGCGTACATAGCGCGCCGGGCGGGGAATTGGCCAGCCCGCCTTGCCCCGCGCCGCGCCATCCGCTATGCCCCGCGCGAACCCAGATGCAGGGAAAGCGGCAATGGCCAAGGACAAGAAACCCAAGCGCCCCAAGGCGGAAACTCCGAAAGGCTTCCGCGACTATTTCGGGGCCGATGTGACCGAACGCAAGGCGATGCTGGATGCCATCGCGGCGGTCTATCATCGCTATGGGTTCGATCCGCTGGAAACCTCGGCCGTTGAAACGGTCGAGGCGCTGGGCAAGTTCCTGCCCGATGTCGACCGCCCGAACGAAGGCGTCTTTGCCTGGCAAGAGGACGAGGCCGACTGGCTGGCGCTGCGCTATGACCTGACGGCGCCGCTGGCGCGGGTCGCCGCGCAATACCGCAACGACCTGCCCAGCCCCTATCGCCGCTATGCGATGGGGCCTGTCTGGCGCAACGAAAAGCCGGGGCCGGGGCGGTTCCGGCAGTTTTATCAATGCGATGCGGATACGGTGGGGTCGGCGTCCGTTGCGGCGGATGCCGAGATCTGCGCCATGCTGGCCGACACGCTGGAGGCCGTGGGCATCCCGCGCGGCGATTACATCGTGCGGGTGAACAACCGCAAGGTTCTGAACGGTGTGCTGGAAACCATGGGGCTGTCCGACGACGCCACCCGCGATGCGGTCCTGCGCACCATCGACAAGTTCGACAAGGTGGGCGAGGCCGGTGTGCGCGAGTTGCTGGGCAAGGGGCGGCTGGACGCCTCGGGCGCCTATATCGACGGTGTCGGGCTGGCGCCGGAACAGGCCGAGCCGGTGATCGCCTTCCTGACATCGAAAGCCGATGGCACCGAAACCACGCTGGCCAATCTGCGCGCCGCCGTGGGTGGCTCGCAAATGGGGGCCGAGGGCGTGGACGAGCTGGAACAGATCGCGGCCCTTCTGGCCGCCCAAGGCTACGGCCCCGACCGGATCGTGATCGACCCCAGCGTCGTCCGTGGCCTGGGCTATTACACCGGCCCGGTGTTCGAGGCCGAGCTGAGCTTCGAGATCACCGATGAAAAGGGCCGCCCGCGCCAGTTCGGGTCTGTTGCCGGGGGCGGGCGCTATGACGATCTGGTCAAGCGCTTCACCGGACAGGCGGTGCCCGCGACCGGCGTGTCGATCGGCGTTGACCGGCTGCTGGCGGCCTTGCGTGCCAAGGGCCGCGCCGGGGGCGAGATGCAGGGCCCCGTCGTGGTGACCGTGATGGACCGCGCGCGGCTGGCCGATTATCAGGCGATGGTGGGCGAATTGCGCGCCGCCGGTATCCGGGCCGAGATGTATCTGGGCAACCCGAAGAATTTCGGCAACCAGTTGAAATACGCCGACAAGCGCGGCTCGCCCGTGGCGGTGATCGCGGGCAGTGACGAGTTCGACAAGGGCGTGGTGCAGATCAAGGACCTGATCCTGGGCGCCAAGATCGCCGAGAACGCAACGCTTGAGGAATGGAAGGAACGCCCCAGCCAGTTCGAGATCGCGCGCGCCGATCTGGTGGCCGAGGTGGCCCGCATCCTGGCGGATCAGGAATGACGCCCAAGGCCGCGATCCGCGCCTGCGCCGACCGGTTGCAGCAGGCCTTTGTCGCCGATGGCGCGACGCCGGTGGAGACCGATATCCTGCTGCCGGCGGAAACGCTGCTGGACCTGTATGGCGAGGATATCCGCGCCCGCGCCTATGTCACCAGCGACCCACTCAGGGGCGAGATGATGCTGCGCCCGGATTTCACCGTACCGGTGGTGCAGATGCACATGGACCACGGCGCGGATCCCGCGCGCTATACCTATCTGGGCGAAGTGTTCCGGAAACAGGAGCACGAGCGCCAGCGCGCGGCGGAGTACCTGCAGGTGGGCTACGAGGTTTTTGACCGCGAGACCCCGGTGGTGGCCGAGGCGCATGTCTTTGCCCTGTTCGCACAGATCCTGGCGCCTTATGGGCTGCATGCGGCGACCGGGGATATCGGCATCCTGCTGGCCGCGGTCGAGGGGTTGCAGACCACCGAACGCCGCAAGGCCGCGCTGAAACGCCACCTGTGGCGGCCGCGCCGGTTTCGTGCGCTGCTGGACCGGTTCGGCGGGCGCAAGCGTATGCCGGAAAGCCGTGCCAAGCTGCTGAAGGCCGCGGCGGGCGGGGTCGAGGCGCTGCTGGACAAGGGCGGCCCCGAGATCGGGCTGCGCAGCCGGGCCGAGGTCGCCGAGCGGATCGCCGCGTTGCAGGCCGACGCCGCCGAGCCGCCGATTTCGGCCGCGCAGGTCGATATCCTGGACCACATCCTGTCGCTGCGTGAAACCTCGACCAATGCGCTGGAGGTGCTGCGCGACATCGCTGTCGACATGCCCGCGCTGGGCGCGGCTGTCGCGCGCATGGAGGCGCGGCTCGACGCGCTGGCCAAGGCCGGGATCGATGTCGCGGCGCTTGATTTCGAGGCCAGCTATGGCCGGACAACGCTGGAATATTACGACGGGTTCGTGTTCGGCTTCTATGCCGATGGGCGGCCCGATCTGCCGCCCGTGGCGACCGGCGGGCGCTATGACGCGCTGACCCGGGTGCTGGGGCAGGGCGACGGCATCCCGGCGGTGGGCGGCGTGATCCGGCCCGAGCTGGTGCTGACCCTGACGGAGGGGCGGACATGACGCTGAAACTGGGCGTGCCGTCCAAGGGGCGGCTGATGGAAAAGACCTTCGACTGGTTCGCGGCGCGCAACGTGCAGCTGCGCCGGACCGGGTCGGACCGGGAATATGCGGGCGCCGTCGACGGGGTCGATGGGGTCGAGCTGGTGCTGCTGTCGGCGGGCGAGATCCCGCACGAGCTGGCGGCGGGGCGGATCCAGCTGGGCGTGACCGGCTCGGATCTGGTGCGCGAGAAGATCGCCGATTGGGACAGCCGGCTGCGGGTGCTGGAGCCGATGGGGTTCGGCCATGCCGACCTGATCATCGCGGTGCCCAAATGCTGGGTCGATGTCGACACGCTGGACGATCTGGACGCGGCGGCGGCGGCATTCCGGCGCGCGCACGGGTTCCGGCTGCGGATTGCCACCAAGTATCACCGGCTGGTGCGCGATTTCCTGCGCGAGGCCGGCGTGGCGGATTACCAGCTGGTCGACAGCCAGGGCGCGACCGAAGGCACGGTCAAGAACCTGACCGCCGAGGCGATTGCCGACATCACCTCGACCGGGGAAACGCTGCGGGCCAACCACCTGAAGATCCTGTTCGATGGTTTGGTGCATCAAAGCCAGGCCACCCTGTTCCGGTCGCGCCGCGAAGGGTGGTGCGACGGGATGCGCGCCAGTTTCGATGCGCTGGCGGATCGGTTGCAGCTGGACCTGTGAGGGTAGGCCGGGGGCGCTGCCCCCGGACCCCCCGGAGTATTTTCACCAAAAAGAAGGGGCGGATCAGCGCAGGCCGATTTCGGCCAAAGCGGTGGCGAGGGTGCTGGGCAGGGCCTCGTCTTGTTCGCGGCCCTGGGGCAGGTCGCGCGGGGCGTCCTCAGCCGCCAGGTAGCGCCAGCCCTGGAAGGCGCGGCGGGGTTGGGGTTCGGTGCGGATGATCGCCTCGTCCAGGACGATGCCGCAGCGGCGGATGCCGTCTTCGCCAATCACTTCGTCCAGGCGCAGGATGCGCTGGCGGGCCAGGATCACGCCCTTGAACACCCAGTAGAGTGAGCCGCCGTTCAGTAATTCGGCCTCGCGCTTGGGCCACAGGCGGGTGACGTGTCGGCAGGTCCAGTTCGGATCGTCGGCCTTGCGCGCCGCGCGCCAGCCTTGCAGCGCGGCGATGCTGTCGGCACCGACGCAGAGTTTGACCAGATTCACAGGTTTATCCACAGACTCGCCCCCAGTTTCGGGTAGATATAGTAGTGGATTTCAGGCGCGCTTCAAACTATTGTGGATGCCTGCCAGTTTTAGGGGACCCGTCGATGACACGCTTTGCCGCGCCGATTGCCGAGCAGATCTGGGATATGAAATACCGGCTGAAAGAGGCCGATGGTACGCCCCTCGATCTGGGGGTCGAGGATACCTGGCGCCGGATCGCGCGGGCGCTGGCGGCGGTCGAGGCCGAGCCTGCGGTGTGGGAAGACCGGTTCTATGCCGCGCTGGAGGATTTCAAGTTCCTGCCCGCGGGCCGGATCACGGCGGGTGCGGGCACCGACCGGTCCGTGACGCTGTTCAATTGTTTCGTCATGGGCACGATCCCTGACAGCATGGGCGGGATTTTCGACATGCTGAAAGAGGCCGCGCTCACGATGCAGCAGGGCGGCGGGATCGGCTATGACTTCAGCACGATCCGGCCCAAGGGCGCGGGTGTGAAGGGCGTGGCCGCTGACGCCTCGGGGCCGCTGTCATTCATGGATGTGTGGGACGCGATGTGCCGCACCATCATGTCGGCGGGCAGCCGCCGCGGCGCGATGATGGCCACGATGCGCTGCGATCACCCGGATGTCGAGGATTTCATCACCGCCAAATCCGACCCCGCGCGGCTCAGGAATTTCAATGTCTCGGTCCTGGTAACGGATGCCTTTATGGAGGCGGTGAAGGCCGATGGCAGCTGGGACCTGGTGTTCGATGGCACGGTCTATCACACCGTGCAGGCGCGCGATCTGTGGAACAAGATCATGCGCGCGACCTATGATTATGCCGAGCCGGGGGTGATCTTCATCGACCGGATCAACGCGATGAACAACCTGTCCTATTGTGAGACCATTGCGGCGACCAATCCCTGTGGCGAGCAGCCCCTGCCGCCCTATGGCGCCTGCCTGCTGGGGTCGATCAACCTGGCGCGTTTGGTGGACCGGCCGTTCGAGCAGGGCGCCGATCTGGACGAGGCGGCGCTGGCCGAGCTGGTGGCGACCGCCGTGCGGATGATGGACAATGTGGTGGATGCCAGCCGCTTCCCCCTGCCGCAGCAGGCCGAGGAGGCCGCCAACAAGCGCCGGATCGGGCTGGGCGTCACCGGGCTGGCCGATGCGCTGCTGATGGTCGGGCTGCGCTATGGCTCGGAGGAGGCGGCGCGTCAGACCGAGCGCTGGTTGCACCGGATCGCGCGCGCCGCGTATCTGGCCTCGGCGCAGATGGCGAAGGAAAAGGGGGCGTTCCCGCTGTTCGACGCGGAGAAATACCTTGCCACCGGGCATATGATGCAGATGGACGACGACGTGCGCGCGGCGATTGCCGAACACGGGGTGCGCAACGCGCTGCTGACCTCGATCGCGCCCACCGGGACGATCAGCCTGTATGCTGGCAACGTGTCGAGCGGGATCGAGCCGGTCTTTGCCTATGCCTATACCCGCAAGGTGTTGCAGAAGGATGGCAGCCGGACCGAGGAAGAGGTCGTGGATTATGCGGTACAGATGTGGCGCGACAAGATGGGCGACGCGGAGCTGCCCGATCATTTCGTGAACGCCCAGACGCTGGCGCCCGCCGATCACGTGCGGATGCAGGCGGCGGCGCAGAAATGGGTCGACAGCAGTATCTCGAAGACGATCAACTGCCCCGAGGATATCGGGTTCGAGGCGTTCAAGGACGTCTATATGGACGCCTATGAGAGCGGCTGTAAGGGCTGCACGACCTATCGCCCGAACGAGGTGACTGGGTCGGTGTTGAGCGTGAGCGAGGGGGCGAAGGAAGAGGCCAGGATTGCCGGCGACAGCATCGCCGCCCGCATCGAATCCGCGATGAAAATGCGCGACACGAACGCAAAAAAAGTTGCGGAAATGGCGGGGCTGAACGCGACCGCCGTCTACGACATCTTGAAGGGCAAGTCGAAATCCCCAACGGTCGATACGCTCCAGAAAATCGCCGCTGCTTTGGATGTCGCGACTTCCTCGCTTCTTCTTGGCGAAAATACTCATGGCGCAGCACCCGAAGTCATCGCAACCGCCGGACAGGAACCCGCCACGCCCCATGGCGACGTGATCTACATGTCCGACCCGCTGGACCGGCCGCAATCGCTTGAGGGGCATACCTATAAGCTGAAATGGCCCGATAGCGAGCACGCGATCTATATCACCATCAACGACATCATCATCAATGGCCACCGCAGGCCGTTCGAGGTCTTCATCAACTCCAAGAACATGGAGCATTTCGCCTGGACCGTCGCGCTGACGCGGATGATCTCGGCCGTGTTCCGGCGCGGGGGCGATGTGAGCTTTGTGGTCGAGGAGTTGAAAGCCGTATTCGACCCGCGCGGCGGGGCCTGGATGCAGGGCAAATATATTCCGTCGATTCTGGCGGCCATCGGGGGCGTGATCGAGCGCCACCTGGTCAATATTGGCTTCATCGCGGGCGAGGGCATGGGCCTGAAAACCGACCCGCATTACGAGGCGCTGGCGGTGGGCGACAAGCCGCGCGGCAAAGCCTGTTCGTCCTGCGGGTCCTATGAAATGCGGATGGTCGAGGGGTGCATGACCTGCGCCGATTGCGGCTATTCCAAATGCGGCTGATGCTCCTACGACCTTTGGCCAGTTTGCCAGACCGGGCCCGCGCATAGTTTAACGGTCCCTGATCCGGTTTGCAGGGCGATGATGCGGGAGGCGTGCGCGATGCTGATCCGATATCTTCTGGTCACCTGCGCCGTGGTTTTCCTGGCTGCCACTGGCCGGCCTGAGATTGACGCCTTTCTTGATCGCCGGTTGCAGGCCTGGGCGGGCGAGGATCCGATGGCGCTGCGGTTTCGGGTGTCGTCCGACCCGACGCTCCAGGGCATGGTGATCTGGGATGCCGAGGGGCAGCGCATCTTTCCGCCCGGTGGCGGGCTGATCCATGTCAGCGAAGAACGTATCCTGTCGGATCTGGACCGTCTGAACGCGCTGCGGGCCGAGCCGGAGCTGCCCGCCTGGGACGTGGTCGCGCGCGGCAGCGATCTGTTCTATCGCTGTGGCGCGGATCGCTGTCTGTTGGTCGATGGCCCGGCCCTGTTGGCCGAGATGGGGATACCGGGTGTGTCGTTGCAGGACCTGCTGGCGCGGCGCGATCGGCCCTGGGCGCTGGTCGCCTTGGGGCTGTGTGCCGGGGCGGGCGCGATGCTGTGGGCCGTGCGCCGCAAGCGGCAGGTCATGGCGCCCGCGCCCCAGGGGTTCCGCTTTGGCCATGCGCTCATCGACCCTGACCGCATGGCCGCGCAGGTGGGGGACCGCAAAAGCACGCTGACGGCGCGGGACCTGAAGCTGATCGCGCTGTTTCGCGACAATGCGGGCACGGTTCTGAGCAAGGACGTGCTTTACGATGCGGGCTGGGGGCGCGACTATGCCCCCAACAGCCGGGCGCTGGAACAACATATCCTGACCCTGCGCCGCAAGCTTGACCCCGCGCGCGAACGCCCCGAGGTGATCGAGACCGTGCATGGGCACGGCTATCGCTATAACGGGTGATCTTGCAAATTTCTTGCGAATTTCTTGCAGGTATCTGACCACCGGTCTGGCATAGTGGGGCAGGGTGGCCGCATGTTCATGGCATTGCACCCGATGGGAGGACCCGATGAAAGCCACGCATTTCGCCTTGCCCCTGATCGTATTCCTGGTGTCCGGGGTGGCGGCCTGGGCCGATGACCGCAGCATGCGCTCGGACGCCGACGGCACCCACAACCCCGAAGAGCTGTCGTTGCGCGGCGCGCTCGACCGGCTCAAGCATGACGAGGCGCACCCGATGGAATACGCGCTGGGCTATGGCGCGGCCAAGGCGGGCCTGCATGACGAGGCCAAGCGCCTGTTCGAGGGGGCGGTCAACCGCCACGAAAGCCCGCAGGCGATGACCTGGCTGTCCTGGATGGCCGATAACGGTCTGGCCGGCCCCGAGGACCCGAAGGCCGCCGCCGAATGGGACCGCCGCGCCGCCGAGGCCGGCAGCGAGGTGGGCATGTTCAACTATGGCCTGGACCTGTTGCGCGGGCGCGGTGTCGAGCGCGACGAAGAAAAGGGCCGCCAGATGATCGAAAGCGCCGCCGCGCTGGGCCAGCCGCGCGCGCAGCATCTGATCGACAATGATTACGATCTGGAAAGCGTGACGCCCGACGCCGACAGCTGGAAATACCGCGAATTGCTGTACTGACCGGCGACCCGCGCATGATTTTCGCGGCCTGATCCCGAAATTTCACCGATCCGGTGATCCAAACCGTCTGCGCCTGCGTAGACGGTTTATGGTTGCGCTGGACGTCGAAATAATGCGGTCTAAAGATCGCAGTACCGCAGGTCGCGGGGGGAATTGGCCGACAGTGGCGCCGAAGACAACGGAAATATCGCAACAGACCAAGTGGATGCTGGCCGTCCGCGACAATCGCGATCGTGCGGCCTTTGCCGCGCTGTTCGATCATTTCGCGCCGCGGCTGAAAGGGTTCATCATGCGTTCGGGCGCCTCGGGCCAGCAGGCCGAAGAGGTTGTGCAGGACGTGATGCTGACCATCTGGCGCAAGGCCGAGATGTTCGATCCGCACCGGGCGCAGGTTTCGGCCTGGATCTATCAGATCGCGCGCAACCGGCAGATCGACGTGGCCCGCAAGGAAGGCCGCCCGGTGCCCGAGGCGCTGAAGGCCGAGCCAGAGGTCGAGGATGACGCGGCGCAGATCTATGCGCTGGAGCAGGAGACGACGGTTCTGAAACAGGCGCTGTCGCGCCTGCGGGACGACCAGCGCGAGATGATCGAGAAAGCCTATCTGGGCGAGATGACTCATCAAGAGATCAGCACCCAAACCGGCCTGCCGCTGGGCACGATCAAATCGCGCATCCGACTTGGGCTGGAGCGGCTGAGACATGAATTGAAGGGCATGCGCTGAATGACCGCAATCACCCATCATATCCCCGACGCCATGCTGGCGGCCTATGCCAGTGGCAACCTGGCCCAGCCCTTTGCGCTGGTCGTGGCCAGCCATGTGTCGATCTGTGACGACTGCCGTGCCGCGCTCGAGGCGCATCAGGCGGTGGGCGGCGCGATCCTAGAAGGGACCCGCGCCGTCGCGGCGTCGCCCGATCTGAAGGCGTCGGTTCTGGCGCAGCTGGATGCGCCCCACAGCCCCGCGCCGGAATACAGGCGCGCGGGACCGCTGCCCGGGCCGGTGATGGCCGCGCTGAAGGGCGCGCCGCCGCGCTGGAAACGGCTGGGCATGGGGGTGAAACAGGTTCTGCTGTCGGCCGATCAGGACGGATCCGCGCGGCTGCTTTACATCCCGCCGGGACAGGCGGTGCCCGATCACGGTCATAACGGGTTGGAAATGACGCTGGTCCTGCAGGGCAGTTTCAGCGACGAGGTCGGCCGGTTCGGCGTCGGCGATGTCGAAATCGCCGATGAAAGCCTGGATCACACCCCCATCGCCGATGCGGGCGATCCCTGTATCTGTCTGGCCGCCACCGATGCGCCGCTGCGGTTTCACGCCTTTGTCCCGCGACTGTTGCAGCCGCTGTTCCGGATCTGAGCGCTATTTCCCGCGATAGACCAGCAGGTCGGGCAACAGGGCAACCCCCTTGATCGCCCAGGAAAACGGGGCCGGGAAATCGGTGCGGAACCGGCGCGACCGCATCGCGCGTTCGACCCGTCGGGCGGCCTGTTCGGGTGACATCAGCATCGGCATCCTGAAGCTGTTCTTTTGCGTCAGCCGGGTGTCGATAAAGCCCGGATTGACCACCCGCACCGTCACGCCCGTGCCCCGCAGATCGTGGCGCATGGTCTCGGCCAGGCTGACGATCGCGGCCTTGCTGGGGCCATATCCGATCGAGGCGGGCAAGCCGCGATAGCCCGCCAGCGAGCCGATCAGGGTGATATCGCCCGCGTCCCGTTCGACGAAATCGGGCATGACCTGTCCTAGCACCCGCATCGGCCCGATGAAATTCGTTTCGCACATCCGCAGGGCGGCATCGTCGTCCCAGTCGGTGCTGCGCATCGGCTCGTATGTGGCCGCGTTCAGAACCACGCCGTCGATGGCGCCCGCGTCGATGGCCGCCTGCCGGACCGCCGCGCCATCGGTGATGTCGAAGGGCAGGGTGCGGCTGCCGGGCAGCGCGTCGGCCAGGCTGTCCAGCCGCCGGGCGTTGCGGGCCGACAGGATCAGCCGCGCGCCTGCCGCATGCAGCCGCTTGGCCAGTTCGCGGCCCAGCCCCTCGCTGGCGCCGATCAACCAATAGGTCTTGTTCGCGGGATCGATCATGTCCGGGCCTCTCCGTCGGGCAGGTTGTCCGAGATCAGCGTCTGAGGCGGAGTGGGCTTGGGCCGGAAGGGCGCGCGTTTGCGCCACAGCTTCAGTGCCTGCCAATGGATCAGCGCCACCACCCGCGCCGCACCGAACGGCCGCCGCAGCGCTGCCCACAGAAGCGCGCCGTCGCTGGCCGCCCGCCGCGCGCCCGTCAGCGTGGCCAGCACGCCCTGATCGCCGTTTTCATACGCGATGCGCAGGGCGATCTTCGTCGCCGACCAGTCCAGGTTGAACGTATATTGCCCCGCCACATCCTGAAACGGGGACACATGCATCAGCTTTTCGGCCGTGATCGTGTCACGCGCGGCGATGGGACGGAAATCGGGGTGGGCGCAGAAATAGCAATGCCGGTCGCCGAAGGTGTTGTTGACCTCGGCCACGAAGGCGCAGGGGCGGTCATCGCGCAGGGCGATCCAGAAGCTGACCGGGTTGAAGTGCAGCCCCAGAAAGCTGGGCTGCGTCAGCAGGACCAGCCGCGTGCCGTCCAGCGGAAAATCCCGTTCGCTCAGCACCTGGCGGAACCAGTCCACGCCATGGCCGTCCCCGCGCGGGCCCCCATGGTGGCGGTCGCGGATGAACCACAGGTTGAAGCGGTTGTGCGAAAAGAGCCGGGGCGTTTCGCCCTGATCCGGCGCCCACAGCACATAATCCACACCGTAATGAAAGGCGTTCTTCAGCGCGCCGCGCCGGGCATGAAAGGTTCGGCCCTGGATATGTTCAAGTCGCATGGGGCTAATACGCCCCGAAACCCGAAACGGATCAACCGGCCCTTTGCGATTTCGCGATGCCGGTGCGGTGGCTAGCCGCCTGTGGGGAAAAAGTTTTTTGATCCATGCCCCGCGCGATGGCGTATTACCCAGCAATCCCTAGTTCCGGAGTGACCATGCTTGATCAGACGCCGCAGCCCCGAAAGAAGATCGCCATCATCGGTGGGGGCATATCGGGGATGTCCGCGGCCTATTACCTGGCGCCGGGACATGATGTGACCTTGTTCGAGGCCGCGCCGCGGCTGGGCGGGCACGCGCGCACCGTCATGGCCGGGCGGCGGGGCGATCAGCCGGTCGATACAGGCTTCATCGTCTTCAACTATGCCACCTATCCCAACCTGACACGGCTCTTTCGCGATCTGGACGTGCCTGTTGCGAAAAGCGAGATGAGCTTCGGCGTCAGCATTGATGTCGGGCGGGTGGAATACGGGCTGAACCGGCTGCAAAGCATCGTGGCCCAGCGGCGCAACGTGCTGCGCCCGCAATATTACAAGATGATCGCCGATATCCTGCGCTTTGGCCGCAGGGCCGAGGCCGCGGCGGTGGATGACGGCAAGACCATCGGCGAGCTGGTCGACGAGCTGGGCCTGGGCCGCTGGTTCAAGCAGAACTACCTGTTGCCGATGTGCGGGGCGATCTGGTCGACCCCGACCGATCAGATCGACCAGTTTCCGGCGCGGTCGCTGGTGCGGTTCCTGCGCAACCACGCGCTTCTGGCGGGGATCGGCACGCATCAGTGGTGGACCGTTGACGGCGGCAGCATCGAATATGTCCGGCGGCTCGAGGCGGCGCTGGTCGCGCGGATGTGCAAGCTTCGCAAGGGCACGGCCGTGGCAGCGGTCACGCGACAGGCGGGCGGGGTGACGATCCGCGATGCCAACGGCCAGGTCGATACGTTCGACGATGTGATCATGGCCTGTCATTCGGATCAGGCGCTGGCGCTGCTGGGCGGCAATGCCCGCCCCGACGAGGCCGCCGCGCTGGGCGCGATGCGCTATCAGACGAACCGCGCGGTGCTGCATTGCGACCCGTCGCAGATGCCGCGCCGCCGGGGCTGCTGGTCCAGCTGGACCTATCGGTCGCAGGCGGGTCGCATCGGCGTGACCTATTGGATGAACCGGCTGCAGAACATCCCCGAGGATGATCCGCTGTTCGTCACGCTGAACCCCACCACGGAAATCCCGCCGCACATGATCTATGACACCGTGGATTTCGCGCATCCGATCTTCGACCGTGCCGCGATTGCCGCGCAGGAACAGATCCAGGCGATGCAGGGCCGGAACCGCACCTGGTTCGCGGGCGCCTATTGCCGCAATGGCTTTCACGAGGACGGGATCGCCAGCGCGATGCGCGTCGTCCGCGCGATCAACAAGACCGACAATGACGTAAGGGAGCCCGCCGATGCAGGTAACGAACAAGGCGCTGAAATCGAAGTTTCTTGCGACCTGCGAGCGTCTGCATGACGGCCGCCTGACGCTGCACACCCCCGACGGGGCGCTCTACCGCTTTGGCCATACCGGCCCCGAGGCCGAGATGGTCATTCACGACTGGTCGGCGGTTTCGGCGCTGGCGGCGCATGGGCAGGTGGGGCTGGGCGAGGCCTATGTCCAGGGGCTGTGGAGCACGCCCTCGGTCGAGGGGCTGACGCGGCTGGCGCTTCTGAATCGCGAGCAGCTTCAGACCTATGACCGGCCCAGCCCGCTGAACCAGGCCAGGTTCCGGATGGTCGATACCATCCTGCGCGCCAATTCCCGGCGCGGGGCGCGGCGCAACATCCGGGCGCATTACGATGTGGGCAACGAATTCTATCACCTGTGGCTCGATCCCGGCATGACCTATTCCTCGGGTCTGTTCGCCGCCGATGGCGACGATCTGGCCCAGGCGCAAACCCGCAAGAACGCCCGCGTTCTGTCGCGCCTGTCGGATGGAGAGCGCGTTCTGGAAATCGGCTGCGGCTGGGGCGGGTTCGCCGAACACGCCGCGGAAGAGGGGCGCGATGTGACCGGCATCACCATCTCGCGCAATCAGCACAGCTATGCCGACAGCCGCCTTGACGGGCGGGCGGATATCCAGCTGCGGGATTACCGCGATGTCACCGAACGCTATGACAATATCGTGTCGATCGAGATGATCGAGGCCGTGGGCGCACGGTACTGGCCGGATTACTTCGCGACGTTGAAACGCAGCCTCGCCGATGGCGGCCGCGTGCTGTTGCAGGCGATCACCGTGCGCGACGCGTTTTTCGAAAGCTATCGCAGCTCGTCCGACTACATCCGCCAATATGTCTTTCCCGGCGGCATGCTGCTTTCGGACAGCGTGATCGCCCAGCAGGCCGCGCAGGCGGGGTTGAGCGTGCGCGACAGCTTCGCCTTCGGTCAGGACTACGCCCGCACCTGCCGGATCTGGGCCGAACGGCTCACCGCGCAGAAAGACAGGATCGCCAAGCTGGGCTATGGCGAGGCGTTCTTCCGCAACTGGCAATATTATCTGGAAATCTGCGCCGCCTCGTTCGGGGTGGGCCAGACCGATGTGGTGCAGGTGGAGCTGGCCCATGCGTAGGCGTCTGCTCTTGCTGTTGGTCTGCCTGTTGGCGCCGGGCGGGCTTTGGGCGGCCAATATCGGCGCGGTCCTGCCCGGGGCGGAGTTGCGCGGATCGGCGGTGTTCCGGTTCCTGGGCGTCCCGCTTTACGAGGCGCGGCTTTACACCCCGGGCGGGCAGCCCTTCGACTGGCAGCAGGATTTCGCGCTGGAACTGCGCTATCGCAAGGGGTTGAGCCAGCGCGATCTGGTGGACTCGACCCTGGTCGAGATGGACCGCCTGGGCGCCGCCCCGCCGGTGCGCGACCAGCTGGAGCGCTGCTTTCAGGACGTGGCGCGCGGCGACCGGTATCTTGCGGTGACGCGCGGCGCCGATGCGGTGCGGTTCTGGCGCAATGGCGTGCCCACCTGCACCCTGGCGCATCCCCGCATCACCCGCGATTTCATGGCGATTTTTCTGGGCGAGCGCACGCGTTCGCGCGCCTTTACCCGCAAGCTGCAGGGCCTGTGATGACCTATCCGCGGGTCAGCCTCTATGCGCTGATGCTGGCCGCGGCGGGCATTCCGCTTTACATTCACCTGCCGCGTTTCGCGGCGGTCAATCTGGGCCTGGGTCTGGGGGCGATCGGTACGATCCTGCTGGGCATCCGGCTGATTGATCTGGTGCAGGACCCGGCCATCGGCTGGGCCATCGACCGTTGGCCCATGGCGCAACCGCTGTTCGCGGCACTGGCGGCGGGCGGGCTGGCGGTCAGCTTTCCCATTCTGTTCACGCTGGGGCCGGGATCGGTTGCGGCGCTGGTGGCGGTGCTGGTGCTGCTGTTTTCAGCCTATAGCCTGGGAATGATCCTGCTTTACGGCCGCAGCGCGACGCTGGCCCGGACCCCGACGCCCGACGCGCTGATGACGCTGGCGGCCTATCGCGAAGGGGGCATGCTGGGCGGTGTGATCCTGGCGGCGCTGGCGCCCGCGCTGTTCGTGGCGCTGGGGGCAGGCGGGCAGGGATACCCGGCCTTCGGGCTGTTTCTGGGCGCGCTGGCGGTGCTGACATGGGCCGTCACCCGCCCGATCTGGCGGCGCATGCCGATCCCGGGGCAGGGGCTGACCCTGTCGGGGCTGGCGCATGCCCAAGGGCTGCGGCTGTTGCTGATCGCCTTTGTCAACAGCCTGCCTGTGGCCATCACCTCGACCCTGTTCCTGTTCTTTGTCGAGGACCGGCTGGGACTGGTCGGCGCCTCGGGCGGGTTTCTGGTGCTGTTCTTCCTGTCGGCGGGGCTGAGCGTGCCGGTCTGGGCGCGTGTCAGCCAGCGGATCGGTCCACGCGCCAGCCTGCTGATCGCGATGCCGCTGGCGATCCTGGGCTTTGTCGGTGCCGCCTTTCTGGCGGCGGGCAACATGGCGGGGTTCGCCGCGATCTGCGTTGCCTCGGGCGTGGCGCTGGGGGCGGATATGGTGATCCTGCCGGCGATGTTTTCCGTCGCGCTGACGCGGGCGGGGCTGAATGCGGGCGCGGCCTTTGGCATCTGGTCCTTTGCGGGCAAGCTGGGTCTGGCACTGGCGGCCTTTACGGTCCTGCCGGTGCTGGAGCGCAACGGCTTCACCCCCGGTCAGGTCAACGACGCGGGCGCTTTGCGCGCGCTGAATCTCAGCTATGCCGTGCTGCCCTGTATCCTGAAGCTGTGCGCCATCGCGCTTGTGCTGGCGCTTCCGAAAGAGGACATGCAAAGATGAAGATCCTGACCATTGTGCTGGTTCTTGTGCTGTTGGGATGGATCGCAAAGACCATGCTGTTCAGCTTTCGCGCCCAAAGCCCGGCGGATTACGCCACGACCGGCCCGGCCTTTTCCCTGACCGAACACCTGTCGGGCCGTATCCTGTCCGAGGGCGTGATCTATGGCCCAAGGGGGCGCATGACCAGCTCTTTCGTGGCCGAGATGGTGGGGGAATGGAATGGCGACACCGGCACGCTGACCGAGAATTTCACCTATTCCAACGGCCGCACGCAGCAGCGCAAATGGTATCTGACGCTGGGCCCCGACAACACCTTTACCGCCACGGCCGACGATATCGTCGGTACCGCCCAAGGCGTGGTGTCGGGTGCGACGGTGCGCATGACCTATCAGATCGTGCTGCCGCAGGAAGCGGGCGGTCATACCCTGACCGCCACCGACTGGCTCTATCTGACCGGCAATGGCACGATCATGAACAAGTCCGAGATGCGCAAATTCGGCCTGAAGGTGGCCGAGCTTGTGGCCACCATGCGCGTCACGGCGCCCTAAGCGGGGCCAGACGCGGGCGCACTCACATCTGATAGCCGGGGGTCGAGGCCGAGATCGCGCGTTCCTCGTCGCTCATCTCCTCGACGATATCCTCGAACAGCGGGGTGGACAGGTACCGCTCGCCGGTATCGGGCAGCATGCACAGGATGACCGACCCTTCGGGCGCGGTCTTGGCCAACTGTTGCGCCACCGCAAAGGTCGAACCGCCGGAAATGCCGGTCAGAATCCCCTCGCCACTGGCCAGTTTGCGCGCCCAGGCGATGCCATCGGCGCCCGCGACCGGGATCAGGTCGTCGTAAAAGCCGCGATCCAGCCCCTCTTGCAGGACATGGGGGATGAAATCCGGGGTCCAGCCCTGGATCGGGTGCGGTTCGAACGCGCTGTGGCTGACGGCGGGCATGCCGCCGGGGCCGCGTTCCTGGGCGATGCCGCTGCCGACAAGCTGGGCATTGGCGGGCTCGGTCAGGATGATCTTGGTGTCGGGCCGTTTGCGGCGCAGCACCCGCCCGATGCCCGTCACGGTGCCGCCGGTGCCATAGCCGGTAACGACATAATCCAGCCGCTGCCCCGCGAAATCGCCCAGAATTTCCTGGGCCGTGGTGTTTTCATGGATGTCGGCATTGGCATCGGTTTCGAACTGGCTGGCCAGGAACCAGCCATTTGCCTCGGCCAGTTCGACGGCCTTGCGGTACATGCCGAATCCCTTTTCGGCGCGCGGGGTCAGCACCACCTTGGCCCCCAGCAGCCGCATCAGCTTGCGCCGCTCGACCGAGAAGCTTTCGGCCATCGTGATCACCAGCGGATACCCCTTTTGCGCGCAGACCATCGCCAGCCCGATCCCGGTATTGCCCGATGTCGCCTCGACCACGGTCTGGCCGGGTTTCAGGGCGCCACTACGCTCGGCGGCCTCGATGATGTTCAGCGCCAGCCGGTCCTTGACCGAGGCCGCGGGGTTGAAGAATTCGGCCTTCACATAGATCTCGACCCCGTCCGGGGCCAGGTTGTTGATCCGGATCGCGGGGGTGTTGCCCACCGTGTCCAGGATCGAGCCGTATAGCTGCCCGCGTCCCGTGGTGCGGCGAATGGCGTTGTCTTCGGTCATCGTGATTTCCCCTTTGCGCGGGCCTGTCCGGCGGCGTTCCTGACGCGGATCATACGCGCGCCGCCAGCATCGGTGCAAACGGCGACTGGCGGTATGGTGCGGGATTTGTGGGCAGGCGTGCGCATAGTATGTGGGCATGTGAGTCGAATTGCGCCCACAAAGCGGGCAATTTGTGCCGACCGCCGCAAATGACCACCGTGCCGCCTTACCCCTGCGCCCGCCGGCATTGTTAACCTGATCCCGCAGGGCACTTAGGGTTCCGTCCGCTTCCCATAGCGGTGTCTGGTCCGAGAAGTGCCGCCCGCGCGGCAAACTCCGCGCTGGTACACGGCGGGCCAAAATCCCGGGAGAGTACTGCGTCGGTTCGTCCGCGCCTGTTCTCTTTGTTCCGCCAGCGGACCGGCAAAAATCCTTTGGCGGAACAGATACGGGGAGCTGACGCAATGCAGAAAACCACCATCCTTTCCGCCGCCATTCTGGCCGCCACAATGGGCGCGCCGGCATGGGCCGAGCAAAAGACCGAATTCAAACTGGCCTGGTCGATCTATGTCGGCTGGATGCCCTGGGGCTATCTGGAAGACAGCGGCATCATGGATAAATGGGCCGACAAATACGGCATCGATGTCGAGATCGTGCAGATCAACGATTACATCGAATCCATCAACCAATACACCGCCGGGGCGTTCGATGGCGTGTCGGCCACCAATATGGACACGCTCAGCATCCCGTCGGGCGGCGGTGTGGACACCACCGCGCTGATCGTGGGGGATTATTCCAACGGCAATGACGCCGTGATCCTGAAGGGCGAGGGGGACCTGACCAGCCTGGCGGGCAAGCCGGTGAACCTGGTCGAGTTGTCGGTCAGCCATTACCTGCTGGCGCGGGGGCTGGACAGCGTGGGGTTGAGTGAGGCCGATCTGGACGGCGTCATCAACACCTCCGACGCCGACATGATCGCCGCATACAGCACCAATGACGTGCAGGCGGTGGTGACCTGGAACCCGCTTGTGTCGTCAATCCTGGAGATCCCCGGCGCCAACAAGCTGTTCGACAGCGCTGATATCCCGGGCGAGATCATCGACATGATGGTGGTCAACACCGAAACGCTGGCCGACAATCCCGATTTCGGCAAGGCCGTCGCGGGCGCCTGGTACGAGCTGATGGCGCTGATGGCAGCGGGCGACGAGGGCGCGCTGACCGCGATGGCCGAGGCTTCGGGCACCGATCTGGCAGGCTACAAGGCGCAGTTGGATTCGACCGAGATGTTCTTTGACCCGGCGGCCGCCGTCGCGTTCACCGAAAGCGCCGAGCTGCCCACCACGATGGTCAACGTGGCCGAGTTCCTGTTCGACAAGGGCATCCTGGGCGAAGGCGCCCCCAGCGCCGATTTCGTCGGTGTGGCCTATCCCGACGGGTCGACCACGGGCGACGCGGGGAACGTCAAGTTCCGCTATGACACCACCTACATGAAAATGGCCGCCGACGGCGCGCTGTGATCCGGCCCCCCGGCCTTTGGGCCGGGGGTGACGCGCGGGGGCATTTGCATGCGACTGATCAACCGAAAACCGGGTGTGGCGCTGGCGGCTTTCCTGACCGCCTTGCCCTTCGTGCTGGTCCTGATCGCCTATGCCATCGGGTCGGACATCCGGTTGTCGGCCAACCCGTCGGACAAGCTGCTGCCCGCGCCGTCGACCATCCTGGCGACCGCCGAGCGGCTGTTGACGGAACCCGACAAACGCTCGGGCCAGATCCTGTTCTGGAAAGACACCTGGGCCAGCCTGCAACGGCTGCTGCTGGGGGTGGGGATATCCGCGCTGGTCGCGACCGTGATCGGGTTGCTGATAGGGTTGCTGCCGCATGTGCGCGCGGGGCTTGCGGGGTTTGTCGCGGTGCTGTCGATGATCCCGCCGCTGGCGTTGTTGCCCATTCTGTTCATCGTCTTTGGCCTGGGCGAGCTGTCCAAGGTCGTGCTGATCGTCATCGGCATCCTGCCCTTCCTGATCCGCGACCTGTCGGGCCGGGTGCTGGAAATCCCGCGCGAGATGATCGTCAAGGCCGAAACCCTGGGCGCCTCCAGCTGGGTGATCGCCCTGCGCGTGGCGCTGCCGCAATTGCTGCCGCGCCTGATCCAGGCGGTGCGCCTGTCGCTGGGCCCGGCCTGGCTGTTCCTGATCGCGGCCGAGGCGATTGCCGCCGATCAGGGGCTGGGCTATCGCATCTTTCTGGTGCGCCGATACCTCGCGATGGATGTGATCCTGACCTATGTGATCTGGATCACCGCGCTGGCCTTTGTCATGGACCTGGCGCTGCGCTGGCTGTCGCGCAAAGCCTTCCCCTGGACCGAGGCGACGCTATGAGCTTCGTCACCGTCGACAATGTGTTCCAGTCCTATGGCAACCGCCCGATCATCGAGCGGGTGAATGTCACGGTGGACGAGGGCGAGTTTATCTCGATCGTCGGCGCGTCGGGCTGTGGCAAATCCACCTTTTTGCGGCTTCTTTTGGCACAGGAAACCCCGACACGGGGCGAGATCCGTATCGACGGCCAGCCCCCCGCGCAGGAACCGGGGCTGGATCGCGGTGTGGTGTTCCAGCGCTATTCCGTCTTTCCCCACATGACAGTGCGCGAAAATATCGTCGCGGGTGCCTGTTTCCGCCGCCCGTGGGGCCGGTTCTTTGGCGCCGAGCGCAAAGCCGCGCTGGCCCGTGCCGATGAAACGCTGGCCCGGATCGGGCTGGACCATGTCGCCGATCAATACCCCGCGACGCTGTCGGGCGGGATGCAGCAGCGTCTGGCCATCGGGCAGGCGCTGACCGCCAAGCCGCGCGTGCTGCTGCTGGACGAACCCTTTGGCGCGCTCGACCCCGGCACGCGGCTGTCGATGCATGATTTCCTGACCGAACTGCGCGCGGAAACCGGCATGACCGTTTTCATGGTCACCCATGATCTGGAAGAGGGCTTCAAGCTGGGCGACCGGGTGCTGGTTTTCGACAAGCCCCGCTGGGACCCGACCGACCCCAACGCCTATGGCGCGACGATCACTTACGATTTCGATGCCCGCAATGGCGGCATCCCGTTCCAAACCATCCAGGAGGATACCCATGTTCTTCACCCCGCCTGAGCGCAGGCGCTCGCGCCACCCTGCCGATATGGCCAGGCCCGAGGCCCGCCAGCACCACCCCGACCTGACCCGCCTGCAGGGCTGGCGATCCATGAAGGCCGAGGCCGACCTGCCCGAGGGCCGCTGGGACGAAGAGCGCCGCTGGGCGCTGCGCATGGGGCTGACCGGCGCCGACAGCATCGAGGATAAATCCATCCCCACCTTCGCCCGGGGCGAGCTGCCGCATTACGCGGGCATCAACACCTTCCTGAAAGCGCCCTATGCCGAGGACGTGACCGAGGTCGGCGATTACGACGCGACCGTGCTGGGCATCCCGTTCGACGGCGGCACGACCTATCGCCCCGGCACACGGTTCGGGCCGCAGGGCGTGCGCAAGATCAGCGCGCTTTACACGCCCTATAACTATGAAATGGCGGTCGACCTGCGCGAACAGATGACGCTGTGCGACGCGGGCGACGTGTTTACGATTCCGGCGAATATCGAGAAAAGCTTCGACCAGATCAGTCGCGCGGTTTCCCACGTGTTTTCAAGCGGTTCCCTGCCGATCATGATCGGTGGCGACCACTCCATCGGGTTTCCTTGCGTGCGGGGCATCGCCGAATGTACGTCCAAGAAGATCGGGATCGTGCATTTCGACCGTCACGCCGATATCCAGGAGAAAGATCTGGATGAACGGATGCACACAACCCCTTGGTTCCATTCCACAAATCTGCCGAATGTGCCGGCCAAGAACCTGGTGCAGGTGGGCATCGGCGGCTGGCAGGTCCCGCGCGAGGCGGTGAAGGTCGCGCGCGAGCGTGAAACCAACATCATCACCATGTCCGACATGGAGCGTATGGGCATCGACAAGACCGCCGAGATGGCGCTGGAAATGGCGTGGGACGGGGTCGATATGGTCTACATGTCCTTCGACATCGACAGCATCGATTGCGGTTTCGTGCCCGGCACCGGCTGGCCCGAACCGGGCGGGTTCCTGCCGCGCGAGGCGCTGGCGCTGGCCAGCAAGGTCGCGGCTGAGGGCATCTGCGGGATGGAACTGGTCGAGGTTTCGCCGCCCTATGACACGTCCGATATCACCGCGCTGATGGGCACGCGTGTCATTGTGGATGTGCTGGGCTCGATGGTCGCGGCGGGCAAGATGGGCGCGCATAAACGCCATATCGACAAGCCGGTGACGATCCCGCATGGCGAATTCGAAGGGCGGAGGTGGTCCAATGCCACATGATCACCCGCACCACCATCATCACCACCACGACCATGATCACGCGCATGGGCATGGCCACAACCATGCCCATGGCGATCACCTGCACAGCCACATGCACGACCATGACGACGCCGCCGATCTGCAGGTGCTGGCGACGCAGTTCATCGACGGCTTCGTGCAGGCGGCGGACAAGGCGGCCTATCTCCGGTTGGCCGGTGTGCCGTTCGAACGGCCGGGCGTTGGCGGGCCAAACGCGCTGAAGCTGGTGGATGTCGAGCTGAAAACGGAATGGCAGGTCGGCACCGCCTCGCCCTCGTTCGGGGCGCGCGAGCTCAGCTATCTGCCGTTTCCCGGCCAGATGATCCGCGAGCGCACGAATATGGCGTTGATCTATGTTTCCATGGACGAGAAAAACAGCCTGGATATCCGGGAGTTCCTGATGACGAAGAAGAAGGAGTTGGAAGAATGAAACCGCTTTACACATCCGCAATGGCCCTGATCGCCGGGGCGCTGCCCGCGCTGGCCCATACCGATCATGCGCTGCCGGTCCATGCGCATCCGCACGGCTCGGAATTGCTGCTGGCGATCCCGGTGGTGGTTGTGCTGGGCGCGGCGGCCTATCTTTACGCCCGCCGCTAAGGGGCACGCGCGCGCCCCGTCTTGCCAGTGGATCAATTTTGGGAAGGCGGGGACGAACCCTGTCACAAATTCAGGCAGTGCCGGTTTCCCCGGCGCCCGCGCGGCGGCATTGCCTTTACAGCCATCGTCCGGGCCCCCATGTCGGCACGGAATTGATGTAAGGCCGCCGCGATGAAACTGACCCGCTATTCCGACTATGCGCTGCGCATCGGCCTTTATCTGGCGGTGCATCGCGACCGGCTGGTATCCGTGGGCGAGATCGCCGAGACCTATGACCTGCCGCGCGGCAACGTGATGAAGCTGGTGACCGATCTGGTGAATGCGGGGTTCTTCACATCGGTGCGGGGGCGGTCCGGCGGGGTGCGGCTGGCGCGTCCGGCCGACCAGATCAGCATCGGCGCGCTTGTGGCCTTTACCGAGGGCAACCAACCGCTTGTCGATTGCGCCCATTGCCTGATCGCGCCGCAATGCAGCCTGATCTGCATCATGAAAGAGGCCCGCGCGGCGTTTTTCGGCGTGCTGGGCAAATACAGCCTGCAGGATGTGCAGGACAACACGCCCGGGATCACGGCGCTTTTATCGGTGCCGCAACCAGGCTGATCGTGGCGCACGCGAATCACGCGCGGCCCGGCCTCGGCTTACACAGAGTGCTGGCATTTTAATCATTCATTCCAAAGGAATGTTAATTCCGCCACTCCACGCATCTTTTGCCGTGCGGGTGCCCCCAAAAGCCCGATCGGTGCCAAGAATTCCTTCGCAGCCGCAGAAAACCGGCTAGGTTTACCAAAAGCCCGGCAACGGTGCCGGGTCCCCCGGGGGCAATGGCGTTCCTGATTTCCTGATACTTACGAGCCTGTCGGCCCGGTTCCCGTTCGCGGGGGCACGCGGTCGCACCGAAGGGATTCAGACGTGAACACTGCTGTTAGCCCCCAGCCAGCGGCGTTGGGGATGCCAGAGCCAGACATTGTCGTGATCGGCGGCGGGCCGGTCGGCGCGCGGGCCGCCGCGTTGCTGGCCGAGGCCGGGCGCCAGGTCACGCTGCTGTCGCTCGAGGCCTATCAGCCCTATAACCGGGTCAAGCTGACGCCGCTTCTGTCCGGCGACGTGCAATTCGGCGAGATCGCCGTGCCGCAAACCGCGGGGCAGACCCCGAACCTGGCGGTGCATACCGGGCTGCGCGCGACCGAGATCGACCGCAAGAGCCGCGTGGTGCGCACCGCCGACGGGCAGATCTGGCCGTTTTCCAAGCTGGTGATCGCCACCGGATCGAACGCCTTTGTGCCCAACATTCCCGGACATGACCTGACCGGGGTCTATACGTTCCGCACGGCGGCCGATGCCTCGGCCCTGATGGCGCGCAGCATCAGCGCGCGGCGGGTCGTGGTGATCGGCGGCGGGCTGCTGGGGCTGGAAGCCGCGCGCGGGATGCAGCGCCGCCAGGCCGAGGTCACCGTGATCGAGCATGAGGGCCGGATCATGCCGCGCCAGCTGGATGCCGGGGGCGGGGCGCTTCTGGCCGCGCGGATCGAGGAGATCGGCGTCACGGTGCGCACTGGCGTTGCCGTGCGCGAGATCGCGGGTGACGCACGGGTAGAGGAGGTGCGGCTGGCCGATGGCAGCGTGCTGCCCTGTGATACGGTCATCATCTGTACCGGGGTGCGCGCCAATATCGACCTGGCCCGCGCCGCGCAATTGCCCATCGGGCGCGGGATTGTCGTCGACAGCCGGATGCGCAGCCTCGATCCCGATATCTATGCGATCGGCGAATGCGCCGAACACGACGGTCTGGTCCACGGGCTGGTCGGCCCGGGCTTTGAACAGGCCGATGTCGCGGTGGCCGACATTCTGGGCCAGGGTGCGCAATATGACGGCTCGATCCCCGCGACCAAGCTTAAGGTGATCGGGGCCGAAGTCTTCTCGGTCGGCGAGGTCGAACAGCTGGAGGTGCGCCCCGGCGTGACCAGCCATATCTGGGAAGAAACAGGGCTTTACCGGCGGTTGTTCATCCAGAACGCGCGCGTTGTGGGCGCGATTGCCGTGGGCGGCTGGGAACAGGCCAGCCGGGTGCAGAACGCGGTGCAGCAGGGCACGCTGATCTATCCGTGGATGATCCGCCGGTTCCGCCGTCACGGGGTGATCTGGCCCGATGCGGATGATGACGTGACCACGCTGCCCGATGCGGCGACGGTCTGCAATTGCACCGGTGTCACCTGCGGGCGGCTGCGCGATGCGATCGCCGCCGGGGCCACCACGCCACAGGCGCTTGGCGCGGCCACGGGCGCGGGCAATGTCTGTGGCAGCTGCGTGCCGCTGCTGGAGGAACTGGTCAGCGCCGGTGGCCCGCCCAAGCCGGTGCGGCTGTTTCGCGGGCTGCTGGGCCTGTCGCTGATCGCGGGGCTGGTGGCGCTGGCGCTGGCGGCGCTGCCGCGCATTCCGTTCCCGCAAAGCTTCGACGCCGACAGCCTGACCGTCTGGCTGTGGCGCGACAATATCGTCAAGCAATGGACCGGGTTCATCCTGTTGGGGCTGACCGTGGCCGCCATGATCATCGGGCTGCGCAAGCGGCTGCGGTTCATGGACCGGCTGGGCAGCTATGACTGGTGGCGGATGGTGCATCTGGCGATTGGCGGTCTGGCGGCACTTGGGCTGGTCGCGCATACCGGGCTGCGCCCCGGTGCGAACCTGAACCTGGCGCTGTTCGTGGTCTTTACCCTGACGCTGGTCATGGGCGCGCTGGCGGGGCTGGCCACCGGCGGCGATCACAGCTTGCGCGCGCGCCGCATCGGCACCGCCCGCAAACCCGTCCGCCGCATCCCGACCTGGGTGCATATCATCGCAATCTGGCCCTTGCCGCTGCTTCTGGCGGCGCATGTGCTGGCCAGCTATGCGTTCTGAGGGGGGCGGACCATGAAACGTAACACCGCCCTGTGGATCCTGTGGATCGGTCTGACCCTGATGGGGGCGGGCACGGTTTTTGCCAAGCTTTACATCGGCGGCGACCGCTCGGTGCTGCTGCCCGGTCAGACCGCGGGCGCGCATCACCAGCTGGAAATCGCGTGCGAGACCTGCCACACCTCGAAACCCTTCGCGTCGCAGGCCAAGCTGCGCAAGGACATCAACAAGACCTGCGAAACCTGCCACAAGGACGAGCTGAAGGCCGCCGACGACAGCCACCCGAAAAAGAAATTCACCAATCCGCGCATGGCGTCCTATTGGGAAAAGGTCGACGGCCGGTTCTGCACGACCTGCCATTCGGAGCACCAGCCCGAGGTGACGCTGCCGATGATGCTGACGCTGCAGGGGGATTATTGCGTCGCCTGCCATTCCGAGGGCGAACAGGACATCCGCAAGGACCGCGAGAGCCACGCGGATCTGACATTCGACACCTGCGCCTCGTCGGGTTGCCACAACTATCACGACAACCGCGCGCTTTACGAAGACTTCCTGGTCAAGCACGGGCAGGACCCGTGGCTGGCCGATCACGCGGTGATCCCGGTCGCCGCGCTGCCCGCACCGCCGCGCGCGGGAAGCGCCGATGAGATCGCGGCCTATCTGGCGGCGGTGGATGCGCCCGCAAACAGCCTGGACGACCAGATCGCGCAGGATTGGGCCGCAAGCGCCCATGCCGCCGCCGATGTGACCTGTTCGGGCTGTCACGCGCCCGAGGAGGACATCGCCTGGACCGATCACCCCGATCAGGGCGTGTGCAGCGATTGCCACAAGCCGCAGGCCAAATCCTTTTCCGGCGGGCGCCACGGGATGCGCGGGCACGCCAAGATCTCGAAGCCCCGCGACGCGAAAAAGCAGCTGAAGGCGCTGGGCTGGAAGGACGCGCCCGAAGGGCTGATCACGGCGCTTGAAACCTATCTGGGCGACCCCGTGCCGCCCGCCGCCATGACCACGGACGAGGCCCGCGTCGAGCTGCGCGACGATGCGCACGGGCAGGGGATGGAATGCACCGCCTGTCACAAGCCGCATCGCGAGGAACCCGATTTTGCCGCCATCGGCGCCTGTCTGACCTGTCACGACGACGATCACAGCCGCGCGTATGAGGGCAGCCCGCATCACGACCTGTGGCTGGCCGAACAAGCGGGCGACGGCCCCGCCGGCAGCGGCGTGACCTGCGCCACCTGCCACATGCCGCAAGAGGAAAAGAAGGGCTTCGCGCTGACCAACCACAATCAGAACGACACCCTGCGCCCGAATGAAAAGATGATCCGGCCCGTCTGCATGTCCTGTCACGGGCTGGGTTTTGCGATCGACGCGCTGGCCGACCCGGCGCTGATCGCGAACAATTTCTCAGGACAACCTTCCCGCCACATCGAAAGCATCGATTGGGCGCTCAAACGCGTGGAAACGCCTGAAAAAGGCGCCAACCAATGATCCGGCGTTCCCACGCATCCCGTCACTCATAACGCAACAGGAGAGATAGTTATGATGAAGAAACTGACAAAAATCAAAGCCGCAATGCTGTGTGGCGCGATGGCGATGGGGGGCACCGCCGCCAAGGCCGAGATGGAATACCAACAGGTGTCGGACCTGTTGCATCTGGTCATGAGTTCGGACCGCACCGTCTATACCCGCATGATCGTGAACCGGCTGGCGGTGAAAGAGGGGGTCATCAAGGCCTCGGAGCATTTCGAGGATGACAAGGCGCTGGTCCTGCCCGCGCAGATGTTCCGCTTCGGCGCCGAGATGGTGGCCGAGGAAACCGATGCGTTTTCGTACTCGCTGCTGTCGCTGTGGCCGATCAACAAGCAGAACGCGCCGTCGACCGATCTGGAAAAAGAGGGTCTGGAATACATCGCGGATAACCCCGGCGAGAATTTCTATGGCGAGGAAGAGCTGGGCGGCGTGACCTATTTCACCGCCTTCTACCCCGATGTCGCCGTGGCCGAGGCCTGCACCCAGTGCCATAACGAGCACAAGGACTCGCCCAAGACCGACTTCGAAGGTGGCGATGTCATGGGCGGCGTCGTCATTCGCATCCCGATGGACGGCTGATGCGACGCGCCGGTTTCGTCTTGGCAAGCTTGGGGCTTGCCATGGCACCGATGCAGGGACAGGCCGACGTGACCCTGGGCGACGTGCTGTCGCCCCGGGGGCTTGACGGCTTTGTCACCCTGGACAGGTTGCCCGTTCCAACCGACCCGCGCCTTCTGGCCGGGCGGTCGGTGTGGGAGGGCACCTGCATGGCCTGCCATGGCGGGAATAAGGCGACCGGCGCGCCCAAGATCACATCGACCGGGAAATGGGCGCCGCGCATTGCGCAGGGGCTGCCGGTCTTGGTCGAACACGCCACGCAGGGGTTCATCGGCAAGACCTATGCCGAAATGCCGCCGCGTGGCGGCAATCCCGATTTGACGGACGCCGAGATCGCGCAGGCGGTGGCGTTCATGGTCTGGGCCAGCGGCGGAGAAACGCAGGCCCGCGCCTTTCTGGAAACCAACAAGGATAGTGACTGATGACACCCGAACAAATCGACATGGTTCAAGGCAGCTTCAAAAAGGTCCTGCCGATCGCCGATACGGCCGCCGATATCTTCTATGACCGGCTGTTCGAAATCGCCCCGCAGGTGCGCGGGCTGTTCCCCGAGGACATGTCCGAACAGAAGAAGAAGTTGATGCAGATGCTGGCGATTGCCGTCAACGGCCTGACCAAGCTGGACGAGATCCTGCCCGCGGTGCAGGATCTGGGCCGCCGCCACAACGGCTATGACGTGACAGCCGAGCATTACGATTACGTGGGCGCGGCGCTGCTTTTCACGCTGGGCAAGGGCCTGGGCGACGAATTCACGCCCGAGCTGGAAGCCGCCTGGACCGAGACCTATACCACGCTGGCTGGCGTGATGATCGAGGCGCAGCAAGCCGATGCCGCCTGATGGCGCCGCGATCCGCAGGGGCGGCATGGCCCCTGCGGCATCGGTTTGCTTAGGGTCCTGACCCATTAATCCCGCGCCGCTGGCGCTAAATCCGCGAAATATCAGGGGTTTGGGACGCGCAGGGAAGAGTGGTTCTCTTTTCAAGCGGCCCGAGCCGCTGAGATGAAGCGGATTTGGCGTCCTTCGGATTTGGCGGGTTTTCCGCCTGCCTACTTTTCAGAGCCTTGAAATAGAACCACTATTCCTGCGGCTCTGCGCGTTGTCAGACGAAAAACCTGCCAAACCAGCGGTGCAGGATTAATGGGTCCTGACCCTAGTTCAGGCAGGCCGCAAAGGTCTGCCCCAGCGCCTCGAGCGTTTCGGGATAGTGGCGCGGTCCGGGCGCGATCAGCGTGCCCAGCGGGTCCAGCACGGCGGTGCGGGCTTCGGTCCCCTCGAACACCGTGGCGACCAGGCCCGCGTTGAATTGCGGTTCGGAAAACACGCAGCCCGCCTGCATCTGGCGCACCTTGTCGCGGATTTCGACGATCCGGGCGGGGCTGGGATCCGACGCATCACCAAGCGAGATCGACCCCGCCGCCGCCAGGCCGAACCGGCTTTCGAAATAGTGATAGGCGTCGTGGAAGACGATGAAGGGGCGGTCCCGCACCGGCGTCAGCCAATCGTCGAGCTTGGCGATGACGGCGTCGATCTCGGCCATGCCCTCGGCGGCATTGGCGCGATAGGTTTCGGCGTTGTCGGGGTCTTGTGCGCTTAGCGTCTCGGCAATGACGCCCAGCCACGCCTTGCCGTTTTCGGGGTCGAGCCAGGCATGCGGATCGCCGTCGTGGTGGTCATCCTCGGCATGGTCGTCGTGGTCGTCGCCATGCTCATCCGCGTGGTGGTCGTCTTCATCATGGTCGTGATGTTCGAACGTCGCGCCCTCGCGGAAGGCCAGCACATGGGTGTGCGGATCGTCCAGCAATTCGACCACCGTGGCATCCCCGGCCAGGGTCTTGACCGGCTGCGCCATCCAGGGCGTCAGCGCCTCGCCGATCCAGAAGACGACAGCGGCCTTTTCCAGCGCATGCGCCTCGGACGGGCGCATGGCATGGCCGTGCGGCGAAGCGCCGGGCGGCACGATCAGGTCCGGCGTCCCCAGACCCGCCATCACCCGCGATGTCAGGGAATGAACGGGCAGGATGTCGGTGGCGACATTCGGAACCTCGGCCAGGGCGGGCGCGGCGGCCAGTCCGACCGCGATTGTCAGGAAGCGCAGCATGGAGCACCTATGTAATTATATAACATAGCGGCGCTTGATATATCGGTTGTTATATCATATCAACAGCAAAATTCACCGACGAGGCCCACAGATGGAAACCATCGGCTTTTCCAAACACGACCATCACGCCTGTATCGAAGAAGGCCTGGCCGCGGTCGAGGCCACGTGCCGCCGCGACGGTCTGCAATTCACGCCCCAGCGCCGCCGGGTGCTGGAAATCCTGCTGCAGGAACACCGCGCGATGGGCGCCTATGAAATCCTGGACAAGCTTCGGGCCGAAGGTATGGGCGCCCAGCCGCCCGTGGCCTATCGCGCGCTGGATTTCCTGGTCGGCAACGGGTTCGCGCACAAGATCGAGCGTCTGAATGCCTTTATCGCCTGTGCCCATCCCGGGGCGCGGCACAAGCCCGCCTTTCTGATCTGCCGCAAATGCGATTCGGTGGCCGAGGCATCGTCGGACGCCGCGCTGAAGGCGATGACCGAAACGGTCAGCGATACCGGTTTTCAGATCGACCGCATGATGATCGAGGCGCTGGGCATCTGCCCCAACTGCGCCGGGGCCGAGGCCACATGAACCTGATTACGATTCGCGACCTGTCGGTGCGGCTGGGCGGCAACCCCGTCCTGTCGCATGTCGACCTGAGCGTCGACACGGCCGAGATCGTCACCATCGTCGGCCCCAACGGGTCGGGGAAATCGACACTGCTGCGGGCGATCATCGGGGCGCAGAAACCGACCGGGGGTCAGATCACCCGCGCGGCCGGTTTGCGCGTGGGTTACGTCCCGCAAAAGCTGCATATCGATCCGACCCTGCCGATCACCGTCGAACGGTTCCTGAACCTGCCGCACCGGGTGTCCCGCGCCACATGGCGGGCCGCGCTGGATCAGGCGGGGGCGGGCGATCTGGCCGGGCGGCCGATGGCGGGGCTGTCGGGCGGCCAGTTCCAGCGCGTGCTGCTGGCGCGGGCGCTGATGAACGACCCGCAACTGCTGATCCTGGACGAGGCGACGCAGGGGCTGGACCAGCCCGGTTCCGCGGCCTTCTATCGCCAGATCGAAACCCTGCGCCGCGACCTGGGCTGTGCCGTTCTGATGGTCAGCCACGAGCTGCATGTGGTCATGGCGGCTTCGGACCGGGTGATCTGTCTGAACGGCCATGTCTGCTGCCACGGGACCCCCGAACACGTGGCCCAGGCCGAGGAATACCGCGCCCTGTTCGGCACCGGCACACAGGGCGCGCTGGCGCTTTACCGGCACGACCACAATCACAGCCACGATCACGGCACCTGCGAAGATCACAGCCACGAGGCCGCGGAATGACATTCCTGGACGATTTCCTGATCCGCTCGGCGCTGGCCGGGCTGGGCGTGGCGTTGTCCGCCGCGCCGCTGGGCTGTTTCGTGGTGTGGCGGCGGATGGCCTATTTCGGCGACGCGACGGCGCATGCGGCGATCCTGGGCGTGGCGCTGGCGCTGGTGTTCGACACGTCGGTCTTTGGCGGCGTGCTGGCGGTGTCGCTGCTGATGGCCACCACCGTCACGGCGTTGAGCGGGCGGGCCCACACAATGGACACGCTGCTGGGGGTGATGGCGCATTCCGCGATTGCTTTTGGCCTTGTCGCGGTGTCGCTGTTGCAGGGCGTGCGGATCGACCTTATGGCCTATCTGTTCGGTGATATCCTGGCGGTCAGCCGGGGCGATCTGGCGGTGATCTGGGGCGGCGCGGGGATGGTGATCGGGTTGCTGGTCTGGCGGTGGCAGGCTTTGCTGACCGCCACGCTCAGCCCCGATCTGGCCCATGCCGCCGGGATCAACCCCCGGCGCGAGCAATATGTGCTGACCATCGCGCTGGCGCTTGTGGTGGCGGTCGCGATCAAGGTGGTGGGTGTGCTGCTGATCGCGGCGATGCTGATCATCCCCGCCGCCGCCGCGCGCCCCTTTGCCCGCACGCCCGAGCGCATGGCGGGTATCGCGGCGGGGATCGGCGCGCTGTCGGTCCTGGCGGGGCTGCGGCTGTCGTTCCAGTTCGACACGCCCACGGGGCCGACGATTGTTTGTGTGGCGGCGGTGCTGTTTGCGCTGATCAGTGCCGGCGCGGCGCTCAAGGGGCAGACGGCGGGGTAGGGCGGCGTGGTGGGTTGAAAACCCACCCTACATGGCCCGTGCAATGCCCCGGCGCGGAATCAAGGCCGCAGGCCGCCGCGCCAGCGCCGTCCCGCTGGTTTAATGGGGGTCTAGTCTTGGAGTGTTTTTCGAGCAGGTATTTTCACGGAAAGCTGATCTAAGTCCTGAGGAAGAATAATGGAATGATGGAGAAAAGTTTCCAGAGCATCAAGCAAGGCACTTAGATCGTTTCGATCAGGCTCCCAACCGCGATGCGCTGCCGCTGAGCCAGTATCTACAAGTATTTTTAAGACTTTCTTCTCTCTAGGCGAAATATGACCTTCCCTGCGTAGCGCCTCAATTTTGTCGGAGAATGACAATTCAGGATCAATTCCTAGAAGCTCGCCGACAATATCAAAACAAGTACGGACCCCCATGGCGCAAAGTATATTTGCGTCGCGGTTTGCCGCGCCATATGTGTCTACAAGCAGGCCATAGAGCGCTTCGTATTTTTGCGCAAAAACTTGAGACATCCATTTAGGGAGTTCACGCCATTGAGGCTCAGGGAAGAACTCCCAGTGAAGCGTGCTTTCTATACTTTCGAGATTTTTTGCAGGCGAAATTGAAATTGACAATGGACCTTTGCGTTCGGTCCCTAACGCCTGAAAAAGCGTGTTGCATCCCGCACATTCCAATAACGCGAAGCGCTTCACAAGCGTCGGAAGAAGCGTGTTTTCATGCGAAATTTCTTCTTCTAGGCAGTGCTTCACAACAATGTTTTGCTCCAGTTTGCAACGAGGGCAAGGAGCCTTGGTTAGCGGGAGCCTATCAAGTATGCGGCGTTTGCTAGACATCCAACTCCTCAACAAACCGCGCGTTCTCCTGGATGTACTGGAACCGCAGCTCGGGTTTTTTCCCCATCAGCCGGTCCACCAGGTCGCCGGTTTCGCCGGGTTCGTCCTCGTCGATGGTGACGCGGATCAGGCGGCGGGTGGCCGGGTCCATGGTGGTTTCCTTCAGCTCCTTGGCGTTCATCTCGCCCAGGCCCTTGAAGCGGGACACGTCGATCTTGCCCTTGCCGCCCAGACCCTTTTCCAGCCATTCGTCTTTCTCAGACTCGTTCAGGCAGTAAACCCGCTTCGGCCCCTGTTTCAGGCAGAACAGCGGCGGGCAGGCCAGATAGAGGTGCCCGTGGTCGATCAGCGGCCGCATCTGGGAAAAGAAGAACGTCATCAGAAGCGAGGCGATATGCGCCCCGTCGACATCGGCGTCGGTCATGATGATGACCTTGTCATAGCGCAGATCGTCGATGTTGAATTTCGTGCCCATGCCGACGCCAAGCGCCTGGCAGATATCGCTGATTTCGGCATTGCTGCCCAGTTTCGAACTGGCCGCGCCCAGCACGTTCAGGATCTTGCCGCGCAGGGGCAGCATGGCTTGCGTCTTGCGATCGCGCGCGCCCTTGCCCGAACCGCCGGCCGAGTCCCCCTCGACCAGGAACAGCTCTGTGCCGTCGCGCTGCTGCTGGGTGCAGTCGACCAGCTTGCCCGGCAGGCGCAGCTTTTTCGTGGCGGTCTTGCGTGCGGTTTCCTTTTCCTGCTTGCGGCGCAGGCGTTCCTCGGCCCGCAGCACCAGGAAATCCAGGATCGCGCCCGCCGATTTCGTATCGGCGGCCAGCCAGTTGTCGAAATGGTCGCGCACGGCGCCTTCGACCATCTTCTGCGCGGCCTCGGTCGACAGGCGGTCCTTGGTCTGACCGACAAAGGACGGATCGGCGATGAAGCAACTGACCAGCGCCGCGCCGCCCGCCAACAGGTCGTCGCGGGTGATCTGGGCGGCCTTCTTGTTGCCGACCCGTTCGCCATAGGCCTTGATCCCCTTCAGGATCGCGGCCCAGAAACCGGCGACATGGGTGCCGCCCTCGGGCGTGGGGACGGTGTTACAGTATGACTGGATGAACCCGTCGCGCGAGGGGGTCCAGTTGATCGCCCATTCCACGTAACCCGGCGCGTTGAACTTGTCGGCGAACTCGACCTTGCCGGCAAAGGGCGCCTCGGCATAGGTGGTCGCACCCGCCAGCGTTTCGGTCAGAAAATCCTTGAGCCCGCCGGGGAAGTGATAGGTCACCTCGACCGGGGTTTCGCCATCGTCGATCTCGGACTTCCAGCGGATCTCGACGCCCGAGAACAGATAGGCCTTGGACCGCACCATCGCGTGCAGGCGCTTGGGCTTGAACCGGTGCTTGCCGAAGATCTGTTCATCGGCGTGGAAGGTAACGGATGTGCCGCGCCGGTTGGGCGCCGCGCCCAGCTTTTCCACCGGCCCCTGCGGGATGCCGCGCGAGAACCGCTGTTCGAACAGCTCGCGGTTGCGCGCGACCTGCACGATCAGCACGTCCGACAGCGCGTTCACCACCGACGAGCCCACGCCGTGCAGGCCGCCCGATGTCTGATACGCCTTGCCCGAGAATTTGCCGCCCGCGTGCAGGGTGCACAGGATGACCTCCAAAGCGGATTTGCCGGGGAATTTCGGGTGCGGGTCGATCGGGATGCCACGGCCATTATCGGTGACGGTGACCGAATAATCGGCATGCAGCGTCACCTCGATCCGGTTGGCGTGACCGGCCACGGCCTCGTCCATCGAGTTGTCCAGGATCTCGGCCACCATGTGGTGCAGGGCGCGTTCATCGGTGCCGCCGATATACATGCCCGGCCGCTGGCGGACGGGTTCAAGGCCCTCAAGGACCTCGATATCGGAGGCATCATAGTCGTCGGGGCCGGTTCCGGACATCAGGTCGTCTGGCATGCAGGTGCTCGATTCTTAGGATCTTTTGATTTCCGGCATTAGAGCATTCGGGGCCACGTGGCGCAACATCTGGTGTGTCCCAAGGGCCGCAGCGGCAAGGCTCTGTGTAACGGTTTGATGTCGGTCAAGGCGACAAATGCGCATCGGGTCTAGGGGGAGGCGGTGCGAAAAAAGGAGAAATGCGAGATGCCCCCAGCCGTCCAGAGCCCCGACCAAGCCGCCCCGAAACCCGCCGCCGCCAAACCCGCCGCGCCGAATGGCGCCGCCCGCGCCCCGCGCCGGCCAGCCGCGCCCAAGGCCAGCCCGGAATCCATCGCGCATGCGTTTGAAAACGGCGTCTATCCCTATGACAAGAAACTGTCGCGGCGCAGCTACGAGACGCAAAAGGCGCATCTGCAGGCCGAGCTGCTGAAGGTGCAGCTGTGGGCGCAGGAGACGGGGCAGAAATTCGTGATGCTGTTCGAGGGCCGCGATGCGGCGGGCAAGGGCGGCACGATCAAGCGCTTTACCGAGCATCTGAACCCGCGCTCGGCCCGGGTTGTGGCGTTGAACAAACCCACGGACGAGGAACGCGGCCAGTGGTTCTTTCAACGTTATGTCGAACATCTGCCCACGGCGGGGGAAATCGTCCTGTATGACCGGTCGTGGTACAACCGCGCCGGGGTGGAGCGGGTGATGGGGTTCTGTACCCCCACCGACTACCTGGAATTCATGCGCCAGACGCCCGAGCTGGAGCGGATGCTGGTCCGGTCGGGTATCCGGCTTTACAAATACTGGTTCTCGGTCACCCAGGACGAACAGCGCGCGCGGTTCCAAGCGCGCGAGACCGACCCGCTGAAACGCTGGAAGCTCAGCCCGATCGACAAGGCGTCGCTGGACAAATGGGAGGATTATACCGAGGCGAAAGAGGCGATGTTCTTCTATACCGACACCGCCGACGCGCCCTGGACGATCGTCAAGTCGAACGACAAGAAACGCGCGCGGCTGAACTGCATGCTGCATTTCCTGAATTCGCTGGATTATCCGGGCAAGGATCTGAAGATCGCCCATGCGCCGGACCCACTGATCGTGGGGCATGCGGGGCATGTGGTGCACCGGTCGGATCACATACTGGGATCGTCGCTGCATCCCGATATGCGGCGCAGCCAGTCGCCGGGGGCGTGATGCGGCATGCGCCGCCCGTTGGAGGGCGGCGCATCGCGTTTGCTCAGCTGTAAAGCGCGGGCGCGCCAAGCTGGTCGTGGATGTGGTTGACCGACGCCTGGTCGATCCCCAGGGCGCTGGCCAGCTGGTGCAGGTACTGCGCCTCGTTCCGGTTATCCAGATCAATGCCCATCACCGACATCAGATAGATCTGACTTTCCATGCCGCGCGGCGTGGCCTTGGCCAGCGCGTCGACATCCACCGGTTCGGCCAGCAGGTCGTTGACGTACTGTATCTCCTGCGGGGTGATGTCGGTGCCCAGATGGCCCAGCAGCTTTTCCTTTTCCGCGGCGTCGATCTTGCCGTCGGATTTCGCGGCCTGAAGCATCGCCTTCAGCATCAGCCCGGCCTGTTCCTCGTGGTGGCGCGAGGGTGTGGTTTCCGGCTCGCCGAAACGGTCCAGCGACTGGTTCAGCAGATCGCCCAGGCTGCCGCTGGACGGCGTGGTGCTGCGCGCATCCGTCGGGCGCGAGGCCTGCGACAGGCTTTCCAGCAGCCCACCCAGGCCGCCCGCCGCACCGCCCGTCGTCGTGGCGGCGCCACGGCCCGACAGGACCGAGCCAAGCAGATCTTCGATCCCGCCGCCGCTGCGGCTGGTCCGCTGCCCCAGCACGCTGCCGGAACCGGCCTTCTTGGTCATGCTTGATACGCCTTTGGCCACGGCGACACCGATGGCGACCTTGGCAAGAGTTTTCATCAGGCTCATCATTTCCCTCCGTTCAATCGAATTTCAACGTAATGTATCTGAACCAATGCGTTCAGGGGAAACTGCGGCCGAACTTCCCGCGGCCGCTGCACATTTTTAAATGCGGGGCGCGCGCGTGTGGCGGCATGCCACTGGACCCCGACCGTATCCTACCATAGAGCGGAAAGATGACCACGCGCTCTGCATATCGCCGGCATGTCACGGAAACGCTGCGGCTGGGCCTGCCCCTGGCGGGCAGCCTGCTGGCGCAATTCAGCGTGGGCGTGGTCGATGTGATCATGATGGGCTGGTACGGCGTCGATGCGCTGGCGGCTGTCGTGCTGGGCAGTTCGGCGTTCTTTGTCCTGTTCATCTTCGGCAGCGGCTTTGCCCATGCGGTGACCCCGCTGGTCGCCGAGGCCGCCGCCAAGGGATACGAGCCCGAAATGCGCCGCGTCACGCGCATGGCGCTGTGGATCTGCGCCGGGTTCGCGGTGCTGATCCTGCCGCTGACATGGTTTTCGGCGCCGGTTCTGCGCGCGCTGGGGCAGGAGGCTGCGCTGTCGGATCAGGCACAGATCTATCTTCGGATCGTCGGGTTCCAGCTGCTGCCCGCCTTGACCGCGATGGTGTTGCGCAGCTTTCTGTCGGCGCTGGAGCGCACGCGCTTCATCTTCTGGATCACCATCCTGGGGGCGGCGGCGAATGCGGCGCTGAACTGGGTGCTGATCTTTGGCAAGCTGGGCGCGCCAGAGCTGGGCATCCAGGGTTGCGCGCTGGCCTCGCTCCTGGCGAACCTGCTGATCATGGCGGCGTTCCTGGCCCATACCGGCTGGGCACGGGCCATCCGCAAATACGCGCTGTTCCACCGGCTGTGGAAACCCGACCCGGATGCGCTGCGCGGGGTGTTCCGGCTGGGCCTGCCGATCAGCCTGACCCTTTTGGCCGAGGTGGGTCTGTTTTCCGCCGCCGCCTTCATGTTCGGCTGGATCGGGGTGAACGACCTGGCCGCCCATGGCATTGCGATCCAGATCGCCTCGGCCACGTTCCTGGTGCATCTGGGCCTGTCGCAGGCCGCCACGATCCGGGCCGGGCGCGCGCGGGGCAAGGGCGATCAGGCCTGGCTGCGGGGCGGGGCGCTGACCGCGACGCTGATCTCGCTGGTGCTGGCGCTGATCGCGGCGGGGGTATTCCTAGCGGTGCCCGAGGTTCTGATCGGGCTGTTTCTGGACCCAGACAACCCCCAGCGCGCCGATATCGTGCGCATCGGGGCGGTACTGCTGATGATCGGCGGGGTGTTCCAGCTGGCCGATGCGGCGCAGGTGATGGCGCTGGGCCTGTTGCGCGGGGTGCAGGACACCACCGTGCCGATGCTGATCGCGGGCGTCAGCTATTGGGGCATCGGCCTGCCGGCCAGCTATGTGCTGGCCTTTCCCATGGGGTTGGGCGGGCCGGGGGTCTGGTGGGGGATCGTTCTGGGCCTGCTGGCGTCGGCCGTGCTTTTGTCGGGGCGGTTCTGGCGCCGTGCCAGCCGGATCGAGGGCGCGGACGGCCCCTAAAGCCGGTCGGCCTTCTTGCGCACCAGCACCGTGCGCAGATCGTGCATTGCGAGCAGAAGCCGGTCCGTCACCTGATCCAGCTGTGCGTCGGTGGCCCGGCTTTGCGCCCAATGCGTGGTCAGGTTCAGGTGATCGACCGTGCGCAGGATGTCGTCGATATCGCGCCGGGCCAGTTCGGCGCGGCGGTCCTCCATCCAGGCGTCGATGGCCTGTCGGTCGGCATCGGACAGGGTGGTGTTGCCCTGCGGCTTGACCTCGCCATTGCGGATGTTCAGCACCGCGATCTGCGTCATGTCCAGCCGCCGCTGGCGGTTTTCGGTGTCCAGCTTGAACACCGCGGCGCCGTTTTCGCGCACCCGGAAGTAATAGTCGGGAAGGTCGGTCATCGGGCGGTCCCTTGTTGCCTTTGGGGCAACCTAGGCGGCGCGGATCACGCTGTCAAAGATCGCCGTCGCCACGCCGCGCGACGATATAGCGGCTGCGCCCACCGGCGGGATAGCTGGCGGATTCGATCACCTGAAACCCGGCGGCGGTGATCTGCGCCTCAAGCTCGTGCGGCGTGAGGCGCGCGACAAAGGCCACACCGAAGATCCGCCGCACCACCGCGATCAGCAGCCGCATGTGCAGGGCGTGGCCGATACAGATCGTCTTGCTGATCAGAAGCCCGCCGGGACGCAGGCGGCGCGCGCTGTCTTCCAGCGCGGCGGGCAGGTCGGGGATCAGATGCAGCAGGTTGAACGCCAGAACCGCATCATAGGGCCCGTCCCCCAGCGCCGCGTCGCCCGGCGCCCCCTGCACGATCCGCAGGTTGGGACAGGGATCGGCGGCCAGCTTTTCCTGACCGATCTTCACCATCTCGGCCGAGAAATCGCTGGCCGTGTACTGACCCACCCCCGGCGCCAGCAGCAGCGCGGTCGACGCGGTGCCCGCGCCCAGTTCCAGCACCTTGTCTTCGGGACCCAGATAGGACCGCGTGCGCGTCAGGGTCGCCTGATAATTCTCGGGGTTCGCGATCTTGCGCCCGGCATACTTGCGCGCGATCCTGTCCCAGAATGCCCATGGCGGGCGCGGTTGCTGGCGCATCTGACGGTCCTCCCGCTGCGGGGGCGTGTCAGCTCAGGCTGGCGCAGAAATCCTGGATGCGGGTGCAGGCCTGATGCAGCGCCTCGTCCGACGTCGCATAGCTGACCCGGAAATTCGGCGACAGGCCAAAGGCCGCGCCGAACACCACGGCCACGCCTTTTTCCTCCAGCAGGGCGGTGGCGAAGACCTCGTCATCGGTGATCTTGACGCCCGCCGGGGTCGTCTTGCCGATGCACCCCGCGATGGACGGATAGACATAGAACGCGCCCTCGGGCACGGGGCAGACGATGCCGTCGGCTTCGTTCAGCATCTGCACGACCATGTCGCGGCGGCGCACGAAGATCTTGTTGTTCTCGGGGATGTAATCCTGCGTGCCGTTCAGCGCCTCGACCGCGGCCCATTGGCTGACCGAACAGGGGTTCGACGTGCTTTGCGACTGTACCTTGCGCATGGCGCCGATCAGCTCGACCGGGCCCGCGGCATAGCCGATGCGCCAGCCGGTCATGGCATAGGCCTTGGACACGCCATTACAGGTCAGCGTGCGGTCATAAAGCCCCGGCTCGACCTCGGCGGGCGTGCAGAAGGTGAAATCGTCATAGCACAGGTGCTCGTACATATCGTCGGTCATCACCCAGACCTGCGGATGGCGCATCAGCACATCGGTCAGCGCCTTCAGCTCGTCCCAGGTATAGCCCGCCCCGGTGGGGTTGCTGGGCGAGTTGAAGATCAGCCACTTGGTCTTGGGCGTGATCGCGGCCTCAAGCTGTTCGGGCGTCATCTTGAAGCTGTTTTCGATCCCGCATTCGACGGCCACGGGTTCGCCGCCCGCCAACAGCACCATATCGGGATAGCTGACCCAATAGGGCGCGGGGATGATCACTTCGTCGCCCGGGTTCAGCGTGGCCATCAGCGCATTATACAGGATCTGCTTGCCGCCGGTGGCGACGCTGATCTGCGCGGGGGTATAGTCCAGCCCGTTGTCGCGCTTCAGCTTGGCACAGATCGCGTCCTTCAGCTCGGGGATGCCATCGACGGCGGTGTATTTCGTCTTGCCGGCATCGATCGCGGCCTTGGCGGCGTCCTTGATGTTCTGCGGCGTGTCGAAATCCGGCTCGCCCGCGCCCAGACCGATCACATCCTTGCCCGCGGCCTTCAACTCGCGCGCCTTGTTGGTCACGGCGATGGTGGGTGACGGTTTCACGCGGGCCAGGGTCGTGGACAGGAAAGACATAGATGCCTCCGGTTTTGTAATTTGCCTCAATCTCTCATAGGGTGCGCACAAACCCGGTTCAAGCGGCTTTGGACAGCCGGAAGGAGACAGCATGCAGGACGACCAGACCGACCCCGAAAATTGGTATTCCGAAGAACAGGCGACCTTTGGCGACCGTGTCGCGGGCGCGCGTGACGCGATGGGCCTGAGCCAGGCCGAACTGGCGCGCAGGCTGGGCATCAAGCTGAAGACGCTGCGCGCCTGGGAAGAGGACCTGAACGAGCCGCGCGCCAACAAGCTGCAGATGCTGGCGGGGGTGCTCAATGTCTCGATCATGTGGCTGATCAATGGCGAGGGCGACGGGCTGGACGGCCCGACCGACCCCCAGCCCCTGCAGGCCGAGGCGCGCGCGCTGTTGGCCGAAATGGGCCGGATCAGCGATCAGTTTCAGACGCTGGCCCAGCGGATGCAGCGGCTGGAAACCCGTCTGTCGGATCTGGTGCAGGAGCCCGCGGAATGACCCAGGTTGACGAGGCACGTCTGAAACGTCTGAAAATCCGCTGCTGGCGGCGCGGGATCAAGGAAATGGATCTGATCCTGGGCGGGTTCGCCGACAAGCACCTGACCAGCCTGAGCACGGCCGATCTGGATGCGCTCGAGGCGCTGATGGAGGAAAACGATCATGACCTGTATCAATGGGTGTCGGGGCAGGGCGCGGCGCCCGCGGAACACGCCCCGATGATTGCGCGGATCGCCCGGGAATTCGGCGCAGTTTAATCCAATTCGAATGGCATTAACGAAATCTTCGCGGGTTTTGTTCTACTCCTGTTCTCGTCTTGTGACGGAAGGAGTTGAGAAGATGAGCATTCAATCGCCGATGCCGGCCCCCGCAGCGCAGGGGTTCATCACCGGCTATCTCGAGGCGTTGTCGCTGGTGGAACGGTTGCACCGTTTGCTGCTGGACGTCATCAAGGACGAGTTCGAACGCGTGGGGCTGCTGGAGATCAATTCGGTCCAGGCGCTGCTGCTGTTCAACATCGGCGATAACGAGGTGACGGCGGGCGAGCTGAAAAGCCGCGGCTATTACCAGGGGTCGAACGTGTCCTATAACCTCAAGAAGCTGGTCGAAAAGGGCTTCATGCACCATCAGCGGTGCGAGATCGACCGCCGGTCGGTCCGGGTGCGGCTGACCGCCCGGGGCCGCGAGGTGCGCGATATCGTGGCCGAGCTGTTCGAACGCCACGCCGAGGGGCTGAAGGCCAAGGGCGTCGTCGGCGAACACGGGCTGGACGAAATCACGATGGGGCTGCGCCGGATGGAACGGTACTGGAGCGACCAGATCCGCTATATCTATTGACCGGCGATGTCAGCCGGGGGCCTTTTCGGCGGTGTTGCGGGACACCGACAGGCCCTGCAGCTCTTTCAGCAGCTTGCGCACCATCGCCTGTTCGAAATCGCGAAACTGTGTGGCGGTTTCGGTAAAGGCATCGGGCCCGCGGATCACCTCGGCCTGGAAATAGGCGACCAGATCGGCCAGTTCGCCCGCCCGGTCGCCGGTCAGCGGATCCGCGACGGTGCCGATCACCAGCGCATTGACCGTGATGTCCGAACCGGGGCCAAGCTGTGCCGCGCGCGGACGCGGTCCGGCATTGGATTTGCCGTCCCCCGTCAGATCCAGCGTGCGTTTCCAGCACGCGCCCTGCGCCGACAGCTGCGCCGCGCCCATCTCGATCGCCGAGCCGATGGCGGTGGTATGCGCGGTGGCCAGCCGGGTGCTGCGTTGCAGGATGGCGTTGATGGCGGCCAGATCGGCATCGGTGGTGATCTCGGTCCAGGGCAGCAGGACATGCTGATCCTCGGCCCCGCTCCATTCGAAGATCAGCAACCGGACCGGGGCGGATGGCATCGCCAGCAGCGCCTTGCGCACATCGGGATGCATCAGCGCATTGGCCAGCCCGCCCAGTTGCAGCCGGTACTCGACCCGGTCGACCGACCCCGACACGTCCAGCCCGATCGCCAGCGCCTGGCGGCAGGCGGTCTGGCCAGGCGCCGCCGTGGGACACAGCGCCGCCAGACAGACCGCCAGCGCCTTGGCGCCGGGGCAGGGCGCGCGCCCTACCAATGGCCCGTGTTTTCCATGCTGGCCCAGGGTTCGGCCGGTGCCAGCGCATCGCCCGCCTGCAACAGCTCGACCGAGATATTGTCGGGGCTGCGCACAAAGGCCATGCGCCCGTCACGCGGCGGCCGGTTGATCGTGACGCCATTGTCCTGCAGGTGCTGGCACATGGCATAGATATCCTCGACCTCGTAGGCCAGATGCCCGAAATGCCGGCTGTCCGACGGCAGCCCTTCGTCGCCATCCCAGTTCCAGGTCAGCTCGACCGGGCACTCCTCCTGTCCCGGCGGGGCCATGAAGATCAGCGAAAACCGGCCCGCGTCGCTGTCCATGCGGCGGGTCTGTTTCAGGCCCAGCAATTCGTAAAACGCCATGGACTCTTCCAGGTTCTTCACCCGGACCATCGTGTGCAGATAACGCAAAGACATGTCCGTTCCTTTTCCTTCGGTGGGGTCTTCATCACAATATGGCCGCGATGGCCCCGCTGACCACCCCTGCTTTCGGGGCGGTGCCATGCGCGGGCGGTTGGGTCGGAAAAAACTCCAAGGCACACCCCATATGCCTGTTCCCTGCCTGCGGCCCACCAGATATAGTCTCAGCCGACTCACGCTTGCTGCAAGGAACCCCGATGCCGCTGACCCCGGAACAGACCGCCGAAATCGATGCCCTACGCGCCGCGCCGCAACAGACCCTGCGCGCTGTCAGCGACGGGATGGAGGCGCATCTGTACAAGGCGCACCCGGTTCTGGACCACGGGTTTGTCCGCGTCATCGACTATATGGGCGACGATTCCGCGATCTGTCAGGCCGCGCGCGTGAGCTATGGCAAGGGCACGAAATCGGTTTCCAATGACGAAGGCCTGATCCGGTACCTGATGCGGCACTGGCACTCGACCCCGTTCGAGATGTGCGAGATCAAGCTGCATGTGAAACTGCCCGTTTTCGTCGCACGGCAATGGATCCGCCACCGCACCGCCAATGTGAACGAATATTCCGCCCGCTATTCGATCCTGGACCGGGAATTCTACATCCCCGCGCCGGAACATATCGCGGCCCAATCGACGGTGAACAACCAGGGCCGCGGCGACACGCTGGATGGCCCCGAGGCCGCGCGGGTGCTGGAAATCCTGAAGGCCGACAGCGCCCGGGCCTATGACAATTACGAGGCGATGATCAGCCAGGACGGCCAGCAGGGGCTGGCGCGCGAACTGGCGCGGATGAACCTGCCGGCCAATATCTATACCCAGTGGTATTGGAAGGTCGATCTGCATAATCTGTTTCATTTCTTGCGCTTGCGGGCCGATCCTCATGCGCAGTATGAAATCCGCGTCTATGCCGAGATCATGTGCGACATCGTCCGCGACTGGGTGCCGTTTGCCTGCAAGGCGTTCGAGGATTACCGCATGGGCGGCGCCAACCTGTCGGCCACCGCGCTGGACTGCATCCGCCGGATGCTGGCGGGCGAAAAGGTCAGCCAGGAAAACTCCGGCATGTCCAAGGGCGAATGGCGGGAGTTTCAGGGGGTTCTGACGCCGGGCACCTGAGCGGGCCACAACCATGCGGGGAACGTATCCGGCAAACTCCCCCTGTGTCTGGCGATGTGCCGTGCCTATATCGGGGTCATGGAACATGCTGCCCCCTCTCAGAATGGCGCAGAACACCTGAGCCAACCGATCTTCCCCCTGTCGCCCGACGAGGTGCGCGCGCTGCTGCGGCTGGGCGTGATCCCGCCCCGGCGGGCGCCCGTGGCCCGGCGCGATCCCGATTGAGCCGCGCGACTTCGACCATCGGATGATGGACCGGACCCTGCGGATGCTCTAGCGTGGCAGTCAGGGCCGGAACGGTGCGCAGCGGGAGGATCCATCCGATGAACCTGGAAGAAACACGCGAGATCAAGGCCACGCCCGACGCGGTGTGGGCGGGGCTGACCTCGGCCGAGGTTCTGGCCCAGTGCATCCCCGGCTGTCAGGAATTGACCGGCTCGGTCGAGGACGGGTTCGAGGCCGTGGTCGTGCAGAAGGTCGGCCCGGTCAAGGCGACCTTTCGCGGCAATGTGGCGCTGTCGGACGTGGTGGCGGGCCAAAGCTGCACCATCAGCGGCGAGGGCAAGGGCGGTGCCGCGGGCTTTGCCAAGGGCGGCGCGAACGTGTCGCTGGCGCCCGGCCCCGAGGGCACGCGCCTGACCTATGTCGTCGATGCCAAGGTGGGCGGCAAGCTGGCCCAGCTGGGCAGCCGCATCATCGACGGGTTCGCCAAGAAGATGGTCGACAAGTTCTTTGCCAATTTTCAAGAGGTTGTCGAGGGATCCTCGTCCGCCGAAACGGCCCCGGCGACCGGCGGCGAAGCCTAAGGCGCCGGACCCGCGCGGCAATGCGGCGCTTCACCCGCCTGTGAATGCGGGCTAGGGTCGGCGCACCATGCTGCATCAGATATTTCTTGGCACCATCGTGATCCTGATCACCGTCCTGACCGGGGCGGGCGGTTTCTGGGTCATGGAAAGCTTTGTCACCCGGATCGAGCCCTGGACCGTCCGGCGTCCGCACACGCCCAAGCTGACGCTGCTTTTGATGATCACGGTGGTGGCGATCCTGGGGATCATGACCTTGGCGGTCTGGACCTGGGCGATTGCGTTCCTGATGCTGGGGGTCTTCAACGATATCGAACATGCCACCTATTTCAGCATCGTTGCGTTTACCACATTGGGCTATGGCGACATCATCCTGCCGCTGGAATGGCGCATCCTGGGCGGGATGACTGCGGCCAACGGGCTGATGAACATGGGGCTTTACACCGGGATGCTGGTCGAGGTGCTGCGCCGCGTACGCTCGGACCAGGTGCGGGGCGGCGGCGACACCGGCTAGCTGGGTGGGTGGAGGTCGATCACCGGCCCACCAGCCGCGCGGGCGTCTTCGGCGTCGTGGGTCACCATCAGCACCGGCAGGTTCCGCTGCCGCGCGCGGGTAAAGACCAGATCGCGGATCTGCGCGCGTCGGTCGGCATCCAGGCGCGAGAACGCCTCGTCCAGCAGCAGTGCGGCGGGGTCCGACAGCAGCATGCGCATCAACGCCACGCGGGCCTTTTGCCCGCCCGACAGGGTGGCGGGGTCGCGGTCGCCGAAGCCGGTCAGGCCGATATCGTCCAGCGCGGTGTCGATCAGCGCCCGCCGCGCCCGCGCATTGCCCTTGCCGGGGCGCAGGCCAAAGGCCAGATTGCCCGCCACCGACAGGTGTGGGAACAGCAGGTCGTCCTGGAACAGGATGCCGATCCGCCGCGCGCGCGGCGGCTGGTCGGTCACGTCCACGCCGTTCAGCACCACCCGTCCGGTCATGTGAAACCCCGGCGGCAGCGTGCCGGTGATCGCGGCCAACAGAGTGGATTTGCCCACGCCGGATGGCCCCATGACCGTCAGAACCTCGCCCCCCGCAATCGTGGCATCCAGCGCGACCAGCGGCGCGCCATGGGCAAAGACCGCCACCCGCTCGATCCGCATCTGATGGTTGCTCATACCGCCCCCCGCATATCGCGCCGCCGGGCCCAGATCAGGCGCGGCAGGATCAGCGCCAGCGCAAAGCCCGCGATCACCGTGCCGGTTTGCAGCAGCGCATAGATCCCGATGATCCGCCGGTTGCCGCCGGCGGCCAGCGCCACGGCCTCGGTCGTCAGGGTTTGGATCCGCCCCGCGCCGATCAGCAGCGTGGGCAGGTATTGCCCCACCGACACCGCGATGCCGATGGCCGCTGCGGTCAGGACCGGCCCCAGCATCAGCGGCAGGCGCAGATGCCAGAACGACCGGCGATCCGTGGCCCCCAGCGCCGCCGCCACCCGGTCGAACCGCGGGTCCATCCGGCGATAGGGATCGCCGAGCGACAGAAAAACATACGGGATCACGAAGACCGTATGCGCCAGCACGACGCTGGTCAGGCTGAGATCGGCGCCGGTGATCAGCGCCAGGGTCTGCAACCCGGGCAGGAAGGCAATCTGCGGCACCAGAAGCGGCAGGTACAGCATCAGGCTGCCCAGCCGCCCCATCCGCAGGCCGAGGCGGCGCTCGGCCTCCAGGCAGGCCAGGGTCAGGATCAGCGCAATTGCGGTGGCCCAGAGCGCGACCAGCAGCGTGGTGGCCAGAACGGGCAGGGCGCCGCCGCCGTGGCGCATCCACGTGTTCAGCGTGATCGCGTCGGGCAGGGCGTCGGGAAAGCGCCAGAACCCTGCGACCGACCACAGGCCAAGGCCCGCCAGCCCCAACAGCACCAGCAGAACCGACAGACCCGCCGCGCCCAGGGCCGCAAGCTGCCAGGGGCGGTCGCCGGTGCCGCGCGCGCCCAGACCCGCCAGGCGCTGCCCGGCACGGGCGATCGCCGCCTCGGCCCCGCGCCACAGCAGCAGGGCAGCCGCCACCAGCCCCAGCTGCACCAGCGCGGCGGCGGCGGCGGGCAGGCGCAGTTGCAGATCGGGGTCGTTCATCCAGCGCACGATCTGCACCGACAGCGGCGGCGGGGTGTTGGGGCCAAGGATGATCGCCACATCCACCACCGTCATCGAATAGGCCAGCACCGCATAGACGGGCAGGCGGATCAGCCCGTAAAGCCGGGGAAAGACGGTCAGCATCCAGCCGCGCACCCGGCCATAGTCCAGAGATTGCGCGACGCGCAGGCTGTCCTGCGGGCGCAGTTGCGGCAGGGCGGCCAGGCTCATGAGCAGCAGGAAGGGCAGCTCTTTCACCACCAGCCCCAGGGTCATGGCGATGCCCCAGGGGTCTTGCAGGATCAGCAGGTCTGGCGGGGTGTTCCAGCCCGTGGCCCAGGGGGACAGCGCGCGGGCGATCCAGCCCGAGGGCGCGATCAGGAACGCGATGCCAAAGGCCGCCGCCGCATGCGGCACCGACAAAAGCGGCGACAGCGCCCGTTCCATCCAGCGAAACCCGCGCGTGCCGTGCCATGCGGCCAGGATCAGCGCGGTCAGCCCCAGCGACAGGGCGGTGGCGGCCAGCCCGGTCGTCACCGACAGGCGCATCGCTGCGCCCAGCCCCGGCCAGTCGGCCAGTTGGCGGAAGGGATCCAGACTGAACCCGCTGCGCCCCAGCGCCGGGAAATAGCCAAAGGCCGGGGCCAGCGTGCCCAGCAGCCCCGCCAGCACCGGTCCCAGCATCAGCGCCACGGTCAAGGCCGGTGCATGGCGCAATCCCATCGGGTTATTGCGCGACACCGTAGCGGTCGGTCCAGTCCTTCTCGATCCGGGTCATCCAGCTGGGATGCGGCTCGGGCAGGGCGGGGCCCAGATCGGCGGGGCTGAGCGTGGCAATGCCCAGCTCCAGCGTGTCGAACCGGGCGCGGTCGGCGTCGGCCAGCTTGTCCATGGCCAGCACCGTGCCATAGCCCAGCACATTGGGGTCCTGCGCGCGGGCCTGCGCCTCGGGCGAGAGCAGGAAATTGGCCAGCACCATCGCGCCCGCCTTGGCATTGGCGTTATAGGGGATGGCGACGAAGCTGGCATTGCCGATGGTGCCGCCGTCCATCACGAAGCTGCGCACGGTATCGGGCAGCTCGCCATTGGCGATGGCGGTCGATGCTTCGCCCGGGCTGAAGGAAATCGCCAGGTCGATCTCGCCATCGGCCATCATCTGGATCTGGCGCGGCCCGGTCTGGGGATAGGCGCGGCCCGACCGCCAGAGATTCGGCGTCAGCTCATCCATGAACGCCCAGAGCGGCGCGGTCAGCGTGGCATAGTCCACCTGATCGACGGGCTGTTGCAGAACGGCGGGATCGTCGATCATGCCGTAAAGTGCCTGTTTCATGAAGGTCGCGCCCAGGAAATCGGGCGGCTGCGGATAGGTGAAGCGGCCCGGATGATCGGCCAGCCAGTCGCCCAGGGCGCGCATGGTTTTCGGCGGCTCGGGCAGGCGGGCGGTGTCATAGTAAAACACCACCTGCGCCATCGCCCAGGGGCTTTCCAAGCCATCGGTCGGCACGGTGAAGTCATTGATCACGGCGGGTTTTCCGGCCACGTCGACCAGCCCCCAATTGGGCAGGCTTTCGGCCCAGGGACCGTAGAGCAGCCCGTTTTCCTTCATCGCGGCGAAATTCGCGCCGTTGATCCAGATCAGGTCGACCGCGCCGCCGCTGCCCTTGCCCGCCGTTTTTTCCGCCAGCACCCGGCTGACCGCGTCGGCGGTGTCGGACAGTTTCACATGTTCCAGCGTCACGCCGTGATCCTCGGCGATGCGCGCACCGGCCCAGGCGATGAAATCGTTGGTGGTGGTCGACCCGCCCCAGGCGTTCCAATAGACGGTCTGACCCTGCGCGGCGTCCAGCACCGCCTCCCAATCCGCGGGGTCGGGATCGGCCCAGAGCGGCGTGGAAATCAGGGGAAGTGCTGCGGCAAGCCAGCGGATCATCGGCGGAATCCTTTCAGTTGTCTCAGCCCGTTATGCCAATTCCGGCCTGCTTGCGAAATGGTCGGTTCATAAATCTTCCGTGTAAGGAATAGGCGCAGTTTTAGGAATTCTCTGAACGGCCCTTGCAGGGGTCCGGGCGCGGAACTAAGACTCTTGCAGGTATTACCGGGCAAGGATGGCCCGACACAGAATGAGGCAGCTGGCATGAACGACCCGTTTGAGACTTATATGAATACCCTTGTCCCGATGGTCGTCGAACAGACCAGCCGCGGCGAACGGGCCTATGATATCTTTTCGCGCCTGCTGAAAGAGCGGATCGTTTTCGTGACCGGCCCGGTGCATGACGGGATGTCGTCGCTGATCGTGGCGCAGCTTCTGCACCTTGAGGCCGAGAATCCGACCAAGGAAATCAGCATGTATATCAACAGCCCCGGTGGCGTCGTCACCAGTGGTCTGTCGATCTATGACACGATGCAGTACATCAAGCCCAAGGTCAGTACGCTTGTCGTGGGGCAGGCGGCGTCGATGGGCTCGCTTCTGCTGGCCGCGGGCGCGCCGGGCATGCGCTTTTCGCTGCCCAACAGCCGGATCATGGTGCACCAGCCCTCGGGCGGGTATCAGGGTCAGGCGACCGATATCATGATCCACGCGCAGGAAACCCAGAAGCTCAAGGACCGCCTGAACGAGATCTATGTCAAACATACCGGCCAGAAGATGAAGGCGGTCGTCGATGCGCTGGAGCGTGACAACTTCATGGATCCGACCCAGGCCAAGGATTGGGGCCTGATCGACGAGATCGTCGAAAACCGCGTGGCCGGGGATGACGAAACGTCCTGATCACATGGGCGGGAAATGGTACATCGGCTGATTTTAGGCGTTGTACCCGGAAATGCTCTGCCCTAGGCTGTTTCGGGGGCAAATAACGGATAGTAGCCGGCGGAATTTTCGCCGGATCAAGCCTACGAGGATGATATGGCAACGAATTCAGGCAGCGACTCGAAGAACACGCTTTACTGCTCGTTCTGCGGCAAAAGCCAACACGAGGTTCGCAAGCTGATTGCCGGCCCGACAGTGTTCATCTGCGATGAATGCGTCGAGTTGTGCATGGATATCATCCGCGAAGAGACCAAGAGCTCGGGCCTGAAATCCTCCGAAGGGGTGCCCACCCCGAAAGAGATTTGCGAGGTTCTGGACGATTACGTGATCGGCCAGGCCCACGCCAAGCGCGTGCTGTCGGTGGCGGTTCACAACCACTACAAGCGCCTGAACCATGTTCAGAAGTCCGGCGATATCGAGCTGGCGAAATCCAACATCCTGCTGATCGGCCCGACGGGCTGCGGCAAGACGCTGCTGGCGCAGACGCTGGCGCGGATCCTGGATGTGCCCTTTACCATGGCCGATGCCACCACGTTGACCGAGGCCGGTTACGTGGGCGAGGATGTGGAAAACATCATCCTGAAGCTGCTGCAGGCCAGCGAATACAATGTCGAACGCGCGCAGCGCGGCATCGTCTATATCGACGAGGTCGACAAGATCACCCGCAAATCCGACAACCCCAGCATCACCCGCGATGTCTCGGGCGAGGGGGTGCAGCAGGCGCTTCTGAAGATCATGGAAGGCACCGTGGCCAGCGTGCCGCCGCAAGGTGGCCGCAAGCATCCGCAGCAGGAATTCCTGCAGGTGGACACCACCAATATCCTGTTCATCTGCGGCGGGGCCTTTGCCGGTCTGGAAAAGATCATCGCCCAACGCGGCAAGGGGTCGGCAATCGGCTTTGGTGCCGACGTCAAGGACGAGGATTCGCGCGGCGTGGGCGAGGTGTTCCAGTCGCTGGAGCCCGAAGATCTGCTGAAATTCGGCCTGATCCCGGAATTCGTCGGCCGTCTGCCGGTGATCGCCACGCTCGAGGATCTGGACGAGGACGCGCTGGTCACCATCCTGACCGCGCCGAAGAACGCGCTGGTCAAGCAGTATCAGCGCCTGTTCGAGCTTGAGGACACCAAGCTGACCTTCACCGATGACGCGCTGCGGTCGATCGCCAAGCGCGCGATCGAGCGGAAGACCGGCGCGCGGGGGCTGCGGTCGATCATGGAGGATATCCTGCTGGATACCATGTTCGATCTGCCTGGCATGAGCAGCGTCGAAGAGGTTGTCGTCAACGAAGAGGCCGTGACCCATGCCGAGGCCGCGCCGCTGATGATCTATTCCGATGCGCAGCAGGAAGGCGCCAGCGCCAGCTGATCCATGGCAATCCGCCGTATCACCACCGGCTCGCCGTTCGAACCGAAGGTGGGCTATGCCCGCGCGGTCGTGGCCGACGGGCTGGTGCATGTGTCGGGCTGTACCGGGGCGGACCCGGAAACCGGCGTGATCCCCACCGATGTGGTGGATCAATGCCGCAACACGCTGGCGACCATCGAAAAGGCGTTGAAAGCGGCCGGATCGGATTTCACCCAAGCGCTGCGCGTGAACTACATCCTGCCGGACCGGGCCGATTTCGAACCCTGCTGGCCGCTCTTGCGGGCCGCGTTCGGGGACAACCCGCCTGCCGCCACCATGATCCAGGCCGGGCTGATCGTCCCCGAGATGAAGATCGAGATCGAAGTGACCGCGCGGGCGCCCGCCTGAGCCATGCCTTGGCACTGGACCTTGCCGCGCGCTTGGTCCATATGAAAGAGAAGTTTTCCCGGAGGGGTTCATGGGCATCATCAACACTTTGCTGCGCGCCGTCACCTGGTGGAATGGCCAGACCCTGGGCACCCAGCTGTACACCTGGCGCAAGGGCGTCAAGGTGGGCGAAGACGATCAGGGCAACAGCTTTTACGAGACTCGCGACGGCAAGCGCCGTTGGGTGATCTATAACGGCGAGGTCGAGGCCAGCCGGATCAGCCCCGATTGGCATGGCTGGCTGCACCATACGTTCGACGAACGCCCGGGCGACAAACCCCTGACCCACAAATCGTGGGAAAAGCCGCATCAGGAAAACCTGACCGGCACCGCGATGGCCTATGCGCCGTCGGGCTCGATCCGTCGCCCCGAACCCGCCAGCCGCCAGGATTACGAGGCCTGGCAACCCGAATAGGCCGCCCATATGTCCGAGAATGCAACAGAGGTCACAGTCGGCGCCGCGGTCCTGGCGGTCGCGGTCGGTTTCCTGATCTATGCCAGCAATGTCGCGGGGCTGGGCACCGGCACCGGCGGCAAATATGAGCTTACCGCCAGTTTCCGGTCGGTTCAGGGCATCGCCGTGGGCACCGATGTGCGTCTGGCGGGGGTCAAGGTCGGCACGATCACCGGGCTGGACCTGAACCCGCAGACCTTTCGCGCGGATGCGCGCTTTACCATCGACGAGGGGATCGAACTGCCCGATGACAGCGCGATCCTGATCTCGTCCGAGGGGCTGCTGGGCGGCAATTTCATCGAGATCGTGCCCGGCGGGTCGCCGTTCAACCTGGAACCGGGCGGCGAGATCGAGGATACCCAAGGCTCTGTCAGCCTGATTTCGCTGCTGATGAAATTCGTCTCGGGCGGCGATGAAGAAGAGGGCGATCCGCAATGAGGGCGCTGGTGCTGGCGCTGGCCACGCTGCTGGGCGGGGCGGGCATGGCGCCCGCGCAAGAGGCCGCGACGACGGCCCCCGGCGCGGTGCTGCGCGCGCTGGACAAATCCACCGGGATCGTCACCGATATTGAATTGCGCGCCGGCCAGCAGACCAAGCACGGGCTGCTGGACATCGCGCTGGACGAATGCCGGTACCCCCAAGGCAACGCCGCCGGCGATGCTTTTGCACATGTCACGCTGCGCGATGCGCGCGAGGCGACCGTGCTGTTCAATGGCTGGATGATTGCCTCCAGCCCGGCGCTGAACGCGCTGGATCACCCGCGCTATGACGTCTGGGTGATGCGCTGTATCACGTCCTGAGGGGCGGGCGCGGGGCCCTGACGGTTGAAATCGGCCTTGGCCTGTAACGCCTGCGCCAGGTTCACCCGATAGGTGCTGCGCGGCACCTCGATCGCGCCAAGGCTGGCCAGATGCGCCGTCAGATATTGCGTGTCGAACAGCCGGAACCCGCCCACATTGAGCCGGTCCACCAGAAAGGCCAGCGCGATCTTGGACGCGTTGGTCCGGCGCGAGAACATGCTTTCCCCGAAATACGCCCCGCCAAGCGCCACGCCATAGACCCCGCCGATCAGATCCGCGCCGGACCAGACCTCGAGCGAGTGGGCGACGCCCATGCGGTGCAGATCGTTGTAAAGCTGAAAGATCGTGTCGTTGATCCAGGTCTCGTCCCGGCTGGCGCAGCCCGCCACCACATCGGCAAAGGCGGTGTCGGTGCGGATCTGGTAATCGCCGCGCAGCATCGCCCGGCGCAGGCTGCGCGAGATATGGAACCCGTGCAGCGGAAACACCCCGCGATTGCGCGGATCCATCCAGTGGATCCGCGGGTCATCGCGGGATTGCGCCATCGGAAACAGACCCGTGGCATAGGCCTGTAACAGCAGATCCGGGGTCAGCTCGGGCCGCCGCATGGGCTCAGGCCGTGTCGGCCTGGGCCTTCAGCCATTTCTCCAGCCAGTGGATGTCATAATCGCCGGACAGGATGTCCGGCTCGGCCAGCAGGGCGTGAAACAGCGGCAGGGTGGTGTCGATCCCGTCGACGATCAGTTCGCCCAATGCACGCGACAGCCGGGCCAATGCCTCGGGGCGGTCGCGGCCATGGACGATCAGCTTGCCGATCAGGCTGTCGTAATAGGGCGGGATGCGATAGCCGTCATAGATCGCCGAATCCATCCGAACGCCCAGCCCGCCCGGCGCGTGAAAGGCGCTGATCGTTCCGGGGCAGGGGCTGAAATTCGGCAGTTTTTCGGCGTTGATCCGCACCTCGATCGCGTGGCCGTTCAGCGCCAGATCGTCCTGGGTGAACGACATCGGCATGCCTTCGGCGACGCGGATCTGTTCGCGCACCAGATCGACGCCGAAGATCGCCTCGGTCACCGGATGTTCCACCTGCAGGCGGGTGTTCATCTCGATGAAATAGAACTCGCCATCCTCGTACAGGAATTCGATGGTGCCCGCGCCGATATAGTTGATCCGCGCCACCGCCTCGGCACAGGTCTTGCCGATGCGCGCGCGGGTTTCGGCGTCGATCGCGGGGCCGGGGGCCTCTTCGAACACTTTCTGGTGGCGGCGTTGCAGCGAACAGTCCCGCTCGCCCAGATGCACCGCGTTGCCCTTACCGTCGCCGAAGACCTGGATCTCGATATGGCGGGGCTTGCCCAGGTATTTCTCGATATAGACCTCGGGGTTGCCAAAGGCGGCCTTGCCCTCGGCGCGCGCGGTCTGGAACGCCTCGTCCAACTCGTCGGCGGATTTGGCCAGCTTCATGCCGCGCCCGCCACCGCCGGCGGTGGCCTTGATGATGACGGGATAGCCGATCTCAGCCGCGACCTTGCGCGCGGTTTCCAGATCCGGCACCCCACCGTCCGAGCCGGGCACGCAGGGCACGCCCAGCTTCTTCATCGTTTCCTTGGCGGTGATCTTGTCGCCCATCACGCGGATATGTTCGGCCGTCGGGCCGATGAAGGTGATGTCGTGATCCTCGACGATCTGCACGAAGCTGGCGTTTTCCGACAGGAAGCCATAGCCGGGATGGATCGCGTCGGCGCCGGTGATCTCGCAGGCGGAAATGATGGCAGGGATCGACAGATAGCTGTCGGTGCCCGGCGGCGGGCCGATACAGACGGCCTCGTCTGCCATGCGCACATGCATCGCGTCGCTGTCGGCGGTGGAATGCACCGCGACCGACTTGATCCCCATCTCGCGACAGGCGCGGATCACGCGCAGCGCGATTTCACCGCGATTGGCAATCAGGATTTTCTCGAACATCGGCGAGGCCTTATTCGATGATCATCAACGGCGCGCCGAATTCGACCGGGCTGCCGTCTTCGACCAGGATACGCTTGACCGTGCCCGCGCGCGGGGCGGGGATCTGGTTCATGGTTTTCATCGCCTCGATGATCAGCAGGGTCTGCCCCTCGGTCACGGTGGCACCCACGCTGACAAAGGAACTCGCGCCCGGTTCGGGCTGCAGATAGACGGTGCCCACCATGGGCGAGGTCACCGCGCCGGGATGCTGGGCGGGATCGTCCGATGCCGCCGGGGCGGCTTCGGCAGGCGCGGCTGCCGGGGCGGCGGCGGGCGCCGGGATCGAAACCGCCTGTTGCGGGGCCATGGCGGGCATGGCCATCGCGGGTTGCTGGCGGCTGACGCGGACGTTCAGGCTGTCGCTTTCGGCGTATTCACGCATGACTTCCAGCTCGGTCAGCTCGTTTTCCTGGAGCAGTTCCGCAAGGGCCTTGATAAAAGCCACATCCGCGTCATGGGGGTGTTTTGTCATACCGTCCTCGAATGTTTATTGCCTGCCGTTGGGGCAGGGGCGCCTGTACTTGGCGGCTGTTATACGCGACCGCAGAAACAGATAAAAGCGCGAGTTGACGGCCCCAGCCCCGAAATCCCGATGCAGACAGGCGCGAAATTGGGCAAATCGGGTCGGGATTGCCCCGCAAACCGGCAAGATCGGGGGCTTGCGGGGGATTTAAAATTTACCGTTTGATAAAAAATAGGACCCGTGGCAGGCTGAACCCGTCAAAGCCATGCAATGAACGGAGGCCCCGTGCGCAACAGCCATTTGACCCCCGGCGTCGTCCCCGGACGACTTTCGCCCGACGACTATCACGACAATTTCTCTGACAAGGCGCCGCCTTTTGACGCGCACGAGGCCGCCGTGGCCGCCGACCGGTGCTATTTCTGTCACGACGCGCCCTGCATGACGGCCTGTCCCACCACCATCGACATCCCGCTGTTCATCCGCGAGATCCAGACCGGTCAGCCCAAGGCGGCGGCGCGGACGATCCTGGAACAGAACATCCTGGGCGGCATGTGCGCGCGGGTCTGTCCGACCGAACAGCTGTGCGAGGAGGTCTGCGTGCGCGAGGTGGCCGAGGGCAAGCCGGTCGAGATCGGGCGCCTGCAACGCTTTGCCACCGATGCGCTGATGGCGGCGGGGGGGCATCCCTTTGCCCGCGCGCCGGAAACCGGCAAGCGGATCGCCATTGTCGGCGCGGGGCCGGCGGGGTTGTCCTGTGCGCACCGGCTGGCGATGCATGGCCATGACGTGGTGCTTTACGACGCGCGGGCGAAACCCGGCGGGCTGAACGAATACGGCATCGCCGCCTATAAGACGGTGAACGATTTCGCCCAGGCCGAGGTCGCATGGCTGATGGGCATTGGCGGCATCACCATCGAAACCGGCAAGGCGCTGGGGCGCGACCTGCATCTGGATACGCTGCGGGGCACGTTCGACGCGGTGTTTCTGGCCATCGGACTGGCGGGGGTGAACGCCCTGCGCATCGATGGCGAGGAAACGACCCATATCCGTGATGCCGTTGATTTCATTTCGGAACTGCGCCAAGCCGGTGATCTGTCAAAGATCGCCGTGGGCCGCGACGTGGTGGTGATCGGCGGCGGCATGACGGCGGTCGATGCGGCGGTGCAGTCCAAGCTGCTGGGCGCGGAACATGTCACCATGGTCTATCGCCGGGGCCGCGAGCGGATGAGCGCCAGCGAACACGAGCAGGACCACGCCGCCAGCAAGGGCGTGCGCATCATCACCGGCGCGGTGCCGGTCCGGTTCATCGGCAAGGATGCGCTCGAGGCGATCGAGTTCCGCTATACCGAAGAAACCCCCGACGGTTTGCGCGAAACCGGCCAGACCTTCCGCCTGAAGGCCGACCAGCTGTTCAAGGCCATCGGCCAGTCGCTGGATGGCGCGCCGCAGGGGCTGGATCTGTGCGGGCGCAAGATCGCCGTGACCGGCCCGGGGCGCACCAGCCTGCCCAATGTCTGGGCCGGGGGCGATTGCGCGTCGGGCGGCGACGATCTGACGGTGACGGCGGTGGCCGAAGGGCGCGATGCCGCCGAAGACATCCACGCCCAGCTGATGGTCTGAGCCATGACCGCCGGGGACCGGAACACGCGCCGCATACCCCCGCCGGGGTATGCCCGCTGCACTGATTTGATGATACGATGACGCGTATTTATTCATCAAATCATTGGAGGTCCGTCATGAACCGGACGGAGGCCGCAGTGGCCGCACATTACACCACCGGTGCGCTTTACGACCGCATTCTGGGCGCGCTGGGGCAGATGGGCATCGACCCCGCCCGGGCCCGGCCCGCCGACCTGAAACCGGGCGACGAATTTCACACCGGCGGCGTCGCCGCGACCGAGGCGCTGCTGGATCAGGTGCATATCACGCCCGACATGGCGGTGCTGGATGTGGGGGCGGGGATCGGCGGCACCTCGCGCTATGTGGCCGACCGGTTCGGGGCCAGGGTGACGGGCGTCGACCTGACGCCGGAATTCGTCGACACCGCCAATGCGCTGAACCGGCTGGTGGGGCTTTCGGACCGGGTGACGCACCAAGTGGGCAGCGCGCTGCAACTGCCGCTGGCGAATGACGCGTTCGACGTGGCGGTGATGATGCATGTGGGCATGAATATCGAAGACAAGCGCGCCCTGCTGCACGAGGTCGCGCGCGTCCTGCGCCCCGGGGGCACCTTTGCGCTGTTCGACGTGATGAAGGGCGCGGCGAAGACGCCGCTGACCCTGCCGCTGCCTTGGGCGGAACGTCCCGAAACCTCGTTCCTGGCGGATGCGGATGAATACGAAACCGCCGCCGCCCAGGCGGGGTTTGCCCTGACCGGCAGCCGCGACCGCAGCGCATTCGCCGAAGATTTCTTTGCCAAGGTCTTCGCCGCTGTCGAACGCGACGGGCCGCCGCCGCTGGGCATTCACCTGATGATGGGCGACAGCGCACCGCTGAAGCTGAAGAACTATGTCGCAAACCTCAAGGCCGGGCGCGTCGCCCCGACCGAAATGATCTTTCGTCTGACCCGCTAGGAAAGGACCCAGCATGGCCGACCTGACAACCGAATTCGCCGGCATCACATCGCCCAACCCGTTCTGGCTGGCCAGCGCGCCGCCGACGGACAAGGAATACAATGTCCGCCGCGCGTTCGAGGCCGGCTGGGGCGGCGTCGTCTGGAAGACGCTGGGCGCCGAAGGCCCGCCCGTGGTCAATGTGAACGGGCCGCGTTACGGCGCGGTCTGGGGTGCGGACCGGCGGCTGTTGGGGCTGAACAATATCGAGCTGATCACCGACCGCCCGCTGGAAACCAACCTCGAGGAAATGGCGCGGGTCAAGGCGGACTATCCCGACCGCGCGCTGATCGCGTCGATCATGGTGCCGTGCGAGGAAGCCGCGTGGAAGGCGATCCTGCCGCGTGTAGCGGAAACCGGCGCCGACGGGATCGAGCTGAACTTCGGCTGCCCGCACGGGATGAGCGAACGCGGCATGGGCAGCGCCGTGGGGCAGGTGCCGGAATATATCGAAATGGTCACCCGCTGGTGCAAGGAATATTACGACAAGCCGGTGATCGTGAAGCTGACCCCCAACATCACCGATATCCGCTATCCGGCGCGGGCGGCGCATAACGGTGGGGCGGATGCGGTCAGCCTGATCAACACGGTCAGCTCGATCACCTCGGTCAATCTGGACACGATGTCGCCCGAGCCGTCGATTGATGGCAAGGGCAGCCATGGCGGCTATTGCGGCCCGGCGGTGAAACCCATCGCGCTGAACATGGTGGCCGAGATCGCGCGCGACCCGGAAACCGCCGGGCTGCCGATTTCCGGCATCGGCGGGGTGACCACATGGCGCGATGCGGCAGAATTCCTGGCGCTGGGGGCGGGCAATGTCCAGGTTTGCACCGCGGCCATGACCTATGGCTTCAAGGTGGTACAGGAAATGGCGGCGGGCCTGTCGCAATGGATGGACGACAAGGGCTATAAATCCGTGGCCGAGGTCACCGGCCTGGCCACGCCCAACGTGACCGACTGGCAGTATCTGAACCTGAATTTCATCACCAAGGCCGAAATCGACCAGGACGCCTGTATCAAATGCGGACGCTGCTATGCGGCGTGCGAGGATACCAGCCACCAGGCCATCGCGATGTCCGCCGACCGGACCTTTACCGTCAAGGACGAGGAATGCGTGGCCTGCAACCTGTGTGTGAATGTCTGCCCGGTCGAGGGCTGCATCACCATGCGCGAACTGCCCACGGGCGAGACCGATCCGCGCACCGGCAAACCGGTGCAGGACGATTACGCCAACTGGACGATGCACCCCAACAACCCGTCGGCGCAGGCGGCGGAATGACATCGTGACTTGACCGCGGCATGACCGGGACGGCACCCTTGCCCGCAGGGAAGGGGTGCCGCCGGATGCAGTTTCTGAACATCACCCGCTGGCCAGTGCTGCTGGTTCTGGCCGCCGCCGGGGCGGCGGTGGTGATCTTCGCCTTTGTCACCGTAAACCTGTTTTCGCTGGCCATGGCGAATGTCTATTTCATCCGCGAACACGGCTGGCTGGCGATCCGCGCGGGCGCGCTGGTGCAGATGGCGTGGCTGGGGCTGGGCGGGGCGGTCGCGCTGGCCAGTTGGCTGGCCTTCAAGATCCTGGAATCCGAGGTGACCCGCCGCTATCGCATCTGGGCCGAACGTGATCCGGGCGGCGATTGATCCCGCCCGCATCCCGGATCAGCGGCGCCGGTCGATCTGCGGCGCGGTGGTTTCGGCATCCTGCGGCGGGTGGTCCGTCAGGTCGAAATCCGGCCGCGCCCAGGTTTCATACCGCGCCTCCAGCACGTTGGCCTCGAACGCGGGCGGTGGACCGGTCGGCGCATCGGGATCGAAGGGCGCGCGGGTCAGGCTGCCATCCGAAAACGCGGCGTCGAATTCGCCATTCATCTGCCCGCCGTCGCTGGTGGCGGCGATGCGTTGTGTCTTGGGCAGATCGGGAAGCTGAATATCCACCGATCTGAGCGGCAGGACGGCCTGCCAGCGGGTGTCCGAAAGTGTGATCATGCCCTATTCCCGGCAAAATGCCCCCACCAGACCTGTTTAGATTTCGCCAACGGATCTGAACAGCGATTTAAGATCGCAATTTGAGATGAATTTTCCGTGTCCCGGATGTCGAATCAATTGCGGATAAAAAATATCCACGATAATCTGTATCCAGATAAAAGAGGGCGCGACATGAAGATGAGCGATGGGGTCGAAGCGGCGATCCACTGTGTGACACTTCTGGCGAGCATTCCGCAGGATGCCGTGCTGTCGGGGGCGGATCTGGCGCGGTTTCACGGTGTCTCGGCCAGCTATTTGCTGAAACATCTCAAGGCTTTGGTCGCCGCCGATGTGCTGGTGTCTGTCTCGGGGCCGAAGGGCGGCTATCGGCTGGCCCGTGCGGCGGACCGGATCACGTTGCTGGACATCGTGCTGGCGGTCGAAGGGGGCGCGCCCGCCTTTCGCTGCCGCGAGATCCGCCGCGCGGGGCCGAACCCGCCCGATGCCACGGCCTTTCCCGACCCGTGCGGGATCAGCGTGGCGATGCTGCGCGCCGAACGGGCCTATCGCGATGCGTTGGCCCGGACCCCGATCAGCGAACTGGTCCGGGAACATATGGACCACGCCGCCGACTGCGTCCTGGCCCGGGGCGCGGCGTTTTTGAAAGAGAACTTGCGGCAGCAGGGCTGAAACCGACCACCAATAGACGGAGAGATCTCATGGAAGCCAGAGTGAACGCCTGGAAAGACGCCCCGCAGCTGATGCAAGGATTCCTGGCCCTGAACGACCAGATCGAAGCGGCAGGGTTGGAACCCAGCCTGCTGCATCTGGTGAAGCTGCGCGCCTCGCAACTGAACGGCTGCGCCTTTTGCGTCGACATGCACACGCGCGAGGCCCGCAAGGACGGCGAGACCGAACAGCGCCTGTATCTGACATCGGCCTGGCGGGACAGCTTCCTGTATACCTCGCGCGAACGGGCCGCGCTGGCCTGGACCGAGGCGGTCACCCGCCTGGGCGCCCAAGGCCCCGACGATGCGCTGTGGGCCGAAACCCGGCAGCATTTCCCCGACGACCAGATCATCAAGCTGACCGCAGTTGTGGTTATGATCAACAGCTGGAACCGCCTGTCGGTGGCGTTCCGGTCCGTCCATGCCGCGCCTGGCGCCGTGGCCGCCTAGGGCGCCAGCAGCTTGTTGAACAGCACGTCCAGATAGGCCTGCGCGCCGTCGAAATTGCGCCCGGTATCCGGGCCCAGGATGGCGCGCACCTGCACATCGAAATCGGCGTAATGCTGGGTCAGCGCCCAGATCGAGAAGATCAGGTGATGCGGATCGGCGGGCGCGATCTGGCCCGCATCCATCCAGCCCTGCAGGACTCGGGCCTTTTCGTCGACCAGCGTCTTCAGCTCGCCGCCCAGAACCTCGTGGATGCGCGGGGCGCCCTGGATGATCTCATTGGCAAACAGCCGGCTTTCGCGCGGATAGGCGCGGCTGATCTGCAGCTTGCGATGCACATAGCCGATGATCTCGTCCACCGGTTTGCCATCGGGGTCCAGCGCCCGCAGCGGGTCCAGCCAGGTGTCCATCAGCCCCGACAGAAGCGCGACATGGATCGCCTCTTTCGACGGGAAGTAATACAGCAGGTTGGGCTTGGACAGATCGGCGGCGCGCGCGATCTGGTCCAGCGTGGCGCCGCGATAGCCGTGTTGCGAAAACACCTCCAGCGCCGCGTCCAGAATTGCCGTGGTGTTTTTCTTCTGAATGCGGGTCTGTGGTTTCGGTTGTGTCATGGCGGCGGGTTCTACTGAATCAAGCGACGGTTTGTCCAACGGGAAGCGCGAAAATCATGCTATTATCGACTTGCCCAATGCGCGCGCGCAACAGGCGGGGCGATGCCCCTTTTCTGCGCGGGGTCTGGATCGGCTTGACGACATGCGCCGGGATATCCTTGACTGCCATTGTTGCTCTGTTAGCGTGATCCTGACCATTTGGTAAAACTAGCCGGGGCCGCTGGGCAAATCCAGTCTGAACCGCAACTTTCCGGGGGGTGCCCATGGCCCTTGATCGCAATTCCGTTCCCAATGACCTGTCGGCCTATTGGATGCCCTTCACCGCGAACCGGCAGTTCAAGCAGGCCCCGCGCATGCTGGTATCGGCCGATGGCGTTTTCTATACCGCGCAGGACGGGCGCCAGATCCTGGACGGCACGGCGGGGCTGTGGTGCTGCAACGCGGGGCACAACCGCCCCAAGATCGTCGAGGCGATCCGCCAGCAGGCGGGAGAGCTGGACTATGCCCCCGGTTTCCAGATGAACCACCCCAAGGCGTTCGAACTGGCCAGCGCCGTGCGCGACATGGCGCCCGAGCCGTTCCAGCACGTCTTTTTCACCAATTCCGGGTCCGAAAGCGTCGATACCGCGCTGAAGATCGCGCTGGCCTATCACCGGGCCAAGGGGCAGGGGCAGCGCACCCGTCTGATCGGCCGCGAAAAGGGCTATCACGGGGTGGGCTTCGGCGGCATATCGGTCGGCGGTCTGGTCAACAACCGCCGCATGTTCGGCACGCTGCTGAACGGGGTCGACCATCTGCCGCACACCCACCTGACGGAAAACGCCTTTACCCGTGGCCAGCCCGAACATGGGGCCCATCTGGCCGACGAGCTGGAACGGATCGCCCAGTTGCACGGGCCGGAAACCATCGCCGCCGTGATCGTCGAGCCGATGGCGGGCTCGGCCGGTGTGCTGCTGCCGCCCAAGGGCTATCTGGAAAAGCTGCGCGAGATCTGTACCCGTCACGGCATCCTGCTGATCTTTGACGAGGTGATCACCGGCTTTGGCCGTCTGGGCGCCAGCTTTGCCACCGAGTATTTCGGCGTGACGCCCGATCTGATCACCACCGCCAAGGGCCTGACCGGCGGCACGGTGCCGATGGGGGCGGTTCTGGTCACCTCGCAGATCCACGACGCCTTCATGCATGGCCCCGAGCACATGATCGAGCTTTTCCACGGCTATACCTATTCGGGGCACCCGCTGGCCTCGGCCGCGGGTCTGGCCACGCTGGAGCTCTATCGCGAAGAGGCGCTTTTCGAACGCGCCGCCGCGCTGGCCCCTTATTTCGAGGACGCCCTGCACGGGCTGCGCGACTGCCCGAACGTGATCGACATCCGCAATATGGGGCTGGTCGGCGCGGTCGAGCTGGAACCGATCCCGGATGCGCCGGGCAAGCGGGCGTTCGATGTGTTCCTGGCGGCCTATGAAAAGGGCGTGCTGCTGCGCTTTACCGGGGACACGATCGCCATGTCGCCGCCGCTGATCTTCGAGAAATCCCATATCGACCAGCTGGTCGGCACCCTGCGCGAAGTTCTGAAAGGGGCGGAATGACACGGCCGGAGGCGGTTGCAACCCAATTGATCGACGATGACCGCGTGCGTGTGACGCGGTTCGACTTTGCCCCCGGTGCGGAAACGGGCTGGCATCGCCACGGGTTCGATTACGTCATCACCGCGATCACCGATTGCCACATGCTGCTGCAAATGCCGGACGGCGACACCCGGCGCACCACCGTGCCTGCGGGGGCGGCCTATGCCCGGCAGGCGGGTATCGAACATAATGTCGTGAATGACGGGGACCAGCCGATGGCCTTCGTCGAAGTGGAACTGAAATAGGGAGACCCCCCAATGCCCGCCCCCGGAGAGAACCTGCGCATCAACCCGTCCCGCCTGTGGGACAGCCTGATGGAGATGGCCAAGATCGGCCCCGGCATCGCCGGTGGCAACAACCGCCAGACCCTGACGGACGAAGATGCCGAGGGCCGCGCGCTGTTCCGCAAATGGTGCGAGGATGCGGGCATGACCATGGGGGTCGACACGATGGGCAACATGTTCGCCACCCGGGCGGGCACGGACCCCGATGCGCTGCCGGTCTATATGGGCAGCCACCTGGATACCCAGCCCACGGGCGGCAAATACGACGGTGTGCTGGGCGTTCTGGGCGGGCTGGAAGTGGTCCGGTCGATGAACGACCTGGGCATCAAAACCCGGCACCCGATTGTCGTCGCCAACTGGACGAACGAGGAAGGCACGCGCTTTGCGCCGGCGATGCTGGCCTCGGGCGTGTTCACCGGACGCCACACGCAGGACTGGGCCTATGACCGCGTCGATGCCGAGGGCAAGCGCTTTGGCGACGAGCTGAAGCGCATCGGCTGGGTCGGCGACGAGGAGGTCGGCGCGCGCAAGATGCACGCCATGTTCGAGCTGCACATCGAACAGGGCCCGATCCTGGAGGCCGAGGGCAAGGATATCGGCGTCGTGACCCACGGGCAGGGGCTGCGCTGGATCGAATGCACGGTGACGGGCAAGGAAAGCCACACCGGTTCCACGCCAATGCATATGCGCCTGAACGCGGGCCGGGGGCTGGCGCGGATCACCGAGCTGGTGCACGAGATCGCGATGAAGCACCAGCCCAACGCCGTGGGCGCCATCGGCCATATCGATGTCTATCCCAACAGCCGCAACATCATCCCCGGCAAGGTCGTCTTCACCGTCGATTTCCGCAGCCACCTGCAGGAGGTGATCGACGCCATGATGGCGGAATTTTCCGAAAAGGCGCCGGCGCTTTGCACCGAGATCGGCACCGAGCTGAGTTGGGAGATCTCGGGCCAGTTCGATCCGCCCGCCTTTGACGAAGCCTGTGTCACCGCGGTGCGCAACGCGGCCGAGCGGCTGGGCTATAGCCACATGGATATCGTCTCGGGCGCGGGGCATGACGCCTGCTGGATCAACGATGTCGCGCCGACCTCGATGATCATGTGCCCCTGCGTCGACGGGCTGAGCCATAACGAGGCCGAAGAGATCAGCCCCGAATGGGCCGCCGCGGGCACCGATGTGTTGCTGCATGCGGTTCTGGAAACCGCCGAGGTGGTGGGGTGAGCCGGGGTAGGCCGGGGGCGCTGCCCCCGGACCCCCGGAGTATTTGAAGAACAATGAATCAGGGGCGCGTCTTCGGGCGCATCTGGTATCGAAGAGGGAGTTGAACCATGAGCACAGTCATCAAGAACGGCACCATCGTGACCGCCGACCTGACCTATAAGGCCGATGTGCTGGTCGAGGGGGGGCAGATCATCGAAATCGGCCCCGACCTGAAGGGCGACGAGGTTCTGGACGCCACCGGTTGCTATGTGATGCCGGGCGGGATCGACCCGCATACGCATCTGGAGATGCCCTTCATGGGCACCTATTCCAGTGACGATTTCGAAAGCGGCACCCGCGCGGCGTTGTCGGGCGGCACCACGATGGTCATCGATTTCGCGCTGCCCAGCCCGGAACAGGGCCTGCTGGACGCGCTGCAGATGTGGGACAACAAATCGACGCGCGCCAATTGCGATTACAGCTTTCACATGGCCGTCACATGGTGGGGCGAGCAGGTCTTCAACGAGATGGAGGCCGTGGTCAAGGAGCGCGGCATCAACACCTTCAAGCATTTCATGGCCTATAAGGGCGCGCTGATGGTGAATGATGACGAGATGTATGCGTCTTTCCAGCGGCTGGCCGAACTGGGCGCCACCGCGCTGGTCCATGCCGAAAACGGCGACGTGGTGGCCGAGCTGACCGCCAAGCTGCTGGCCGAGGGGAACATCGGGCCCGAGGCGCATGCCTATAGCCGGCCGACCCAGGTCGAGGGCGAGGCCACCAACCGCGCCATCATGATCGCCGACATGGCGGGTGTGCCGCTTTACGTGGTGCATACGTCCTGCGAAGAGGCGCATGAGGCGATCCGGCGCGCCAAGCAGCAGGGCAAGCGCGTCTGGGGCGAGCCGCTGATCCAGCATCTGACGCTGGATGAAAGCGAGTATTTCCATCCCGATTGGGACCATGCCGCGCGCCGGGTGATGTCGCCGCCCTTCCGCGACAAGAAGCATCAAGACAGCCTGTGGGCGGGTTTGCAGTCGGGCTCATTGTCGGTCGTGGCGACCGATCACTGCGCCTTTACCACCGAACAGAAGCGCTATGGGGTGGGTGATTTTTCCAAGATCCCCAACGGCACCGGCGGGTTGGAGGATCGCCTGCCGATGCTTTGGACCCAAGGGGTCGCCACGGGGCGCCTGACGCCGAATGAATTCGTGGCCGTTACATCAACAAACATCGCCAAGATATTGAATTGCTATCCGAAAAAGGGCGCGATCCTTGTGGGCGCGGATGCGGATATCGTGGTCTGGGATCCGGCCAAGGAAAAGACCATAACCGCCAGCGCGCAGCAGTCGGCCATCGACTACAACGTGTTCGAAGGCCACCATGTAAAGGGCCTGCCGCGGTTTACGCTGACACGCGGACAGGTCGCGGTTTATGACGGTGAGATCCGCACGCAGGAGGGGCATGGCAAGTTCGTCAAGCGCGCGCCCAATGCCACGGTGAACACGGCGCTGAGCACGTGGAAGGAACTGACCGCGCCCCGCCCGGTGGAGCGCACGGGCATTCCGGCGACGGGTGTGTGATCGAAAGTTGAAAAAGGGGATCAAGAGCGTGACGCAAGCGCCTGTAATCGAGGCAAAAAACCTCGATCTGACATTTCAGACCAATGACGGCCCGGTCCATGCGCTGAAAGGTGTCGACCTGACCATCGACAAGGGCGATTTCGTCAGTTTCATCGGGCCGTCAGGCTGCGGTAAGACCACCTTTCTGCGGGTCATCGCGGGCTTGGAACAGGCCACCGGCGGGCAGATCACCGTCAATGGGATGTCGCCGGATGCGGCACGTCAGGCGCGCGCCTATGGCTATGTGTTCCAGGCGGCGGGTTTGTACCCGTGGCGCACGATTGCGGGCAATATCAAGCTGCCGCTGGAGATCATGGGGTTTTCCAGGGCCGATCAGGAAAGCCGCGTGAAGAATGTTCTGGAACTGGTTGATCTTGCTGGATTTGGTAAGAAATTCCCATGGCAGCTGTCGGGTGGGATGCAACAGCGCGCCAGCATCGCGCGCGCGCTGGCCTTTAATGCCGATATCCTGCTGATGGACGAACCTTTCGGCGCGCTGGACGAGATCGTGCGCGATCACCTGAACGAGCAGCTTTTGGCGCTGTGGGCGCGCACCGAAAAGACTATCGGCTTCGTCACCCATTCGATCCCCGAGGCGGTGTATCTGTCGACCAAGATCGTGGTGATGAGCCCGCGCCCGGGCCGGATCACCGATGTGATCGACAGCCCGCTGCCGAAAGAGCGCCCGCTGGATATCCGCGACACGCCGGAATTCCTGGAAATCGCGCATCGGGTGCGCGAGGGGCTGCGGGCGGGGCATGCCTATGACTGAGGCGCTGGTTACCCGCCGGGCCGGGCCCGAAGACATGCCCGCCTGCGCCCGCATCGTGCATGACTGGGTGCAGCAGACGGATTGGATGCCGAAGCGCTTCACCTTGGCGGATTTCGAGGAGATGTTCGCCGAGGCGCTGCCGATGCGCGAGATCTATGTGGTGGGCAAGCCGGTCGCCGGCTACCTGTCCTTCGATCCGGAAACCGCACGGATTATCGGCCTCTATACTGCCGCACGCGGGCGGGGGCTGGGTAAGGCTCTGGTCGATCGTGTGAAATGCGGGCGCGACTTTGCCTGTCTGCACACGCATGGCCCAAATACCAGAGCACATCGGTTCTATCGGCGCGAAGGGTTCGTTCCCGTGGAGCAAATCGCCGAGGGCGATGACGGCCTGCCGGAGCTGCGGATGGAATGGCGGCGGGAGGTGGCTGCATGATGTTGGGCGCGGCTTGGAACGCCGCCCCCTGCCACGAGGGGTCAGGGGGCTTTCATCGCTCACGGTCATCGGCTCTCCAGCCTGTACCGTGGGGTCAGGATGCGAACATAAACCTTTCATTGTTCTTAAAATACTCACGGCGCGACAGAGTGGCCGGGCGATGCGCTGAAAGATTTAGTGCCTCCGGCGGGAGTATTCCGGGAGCAATGAAGGGGGCGGGCGCATCATGAGGACGCTGGTACCGATCCTGACCGTCATCGCTGCCATCGTGGCGATCTGGTACGCGGCGGCGATTTTCATGAATGCGCAATGGGCGCGGGATCAGGCGGCGCGGGCGGGGACCGAGTTGAGCGTATCGGCGCTGGTGGCGGATACCTGGTCGCAGGATCGCCCGCGCCTGCCGGCGCCGCATCAGGTGGTGGCCGAGCTGTGGGATACCACGGTCGGCAAGAAGATCACCAGCAAGCGCAGCCTGGTCTTTCACGGCTGGATCACGCTTTCGGCGACGCTGCTGGGCTTTGGCATTGGCACGGGGTTGGGGATTCTGCTGGCGGTGGGGATCGTGCACAACCGGGCCATGGACATGAGCGTTATGCCCTGGGCGATTGCCAGCCAGACGATCCCGATCCTAGCGATTGCGCCGATGATCATCGTGGTGCTGAATTCGGTTGGGGTGCAGGGGCTGTTGCCCAAGGCGTTCATCAGCGCCTATCTGTCGTTCTTTCCGGTGGTGGTGGGCATGGTCAAGGGGTTGCGCAGCCCCGATGCGATGCAGCTGGACCTGATGCGCACCTATAGCGCCAGTGCGGGGCAGGTGTTCTGGAAGCTGCGGCTGCCGGCCTCGATGCCCTATCTGTTCACGTCGCTGAAGATCGGTGTGGCGGCCAGCCTGGTGGGGGCCATCGTGGGCGAGCTGCCGACCGGGGCGATCCGGGGCCTGGGCGCGCGGATGCTGTCGGGCAGCTATTACGGGCAGACGATCCAGATCTGGTCGGCGCTGTTCGCCGCGGCCATCGTGGCGGCGGCGCTGGTGGGGATTGTCGGGCTGATCCAGCGGGTGACGTTGAAACGCATGGGGATGGCGCGATGATCCTGGTGGCTTTGGCAATCGCGATCTGGCTGGGGGCGTGGTGGGTGAATGCCCGCATTGCCGGATCGCCGCTGAACCGGACCCGGTGGGCGCGGCTGGCGGTGCCGGCGATTTTCGGTCTGACCCTGTTGGTGGTGTGGGAGCTTCTGGTGCGCGGGCTTCAGGTGCCGGGCGTGATCCTGCCGCCGCCGTCGGCGATTGCGGCGCGGATCGGGGCGTCGCCGGGCATCCTGTGGGTGGATTTCGTGCAAACGGCGGTCAAGGGCGCGCTCAGCGGTTATGTCATCGGCTGCGGGACGGCGTTCCTGACGGCGATTGCCATCGACCGGTCGCCGTTCTTGCAACGCGGGCTGCTGCCGGTGGGCAATTTCGTGGCCGCCCTGCCGATCATCGGGACCGCGCCGATCCTGGTGATGTGGTTCGGGGTCGACTGGCAGTCGAAGGCCGCCGTGGTCGTGGTGATGGTGTTCTTTCCGATGCTGGTCAACACGGTACAGGGGCTGGCCGACACCACGGCGATGCAGCGCGACCTGATGAAGACCTATTCCGCCGGCTATTGGCAGAGCCTGTTCAAGCTGCGCCTGCCGGCGGCGATGCCGTTCATTTTCAACGGACTCAAGATCTCGACCACGCTGGCGCTGATCGGTGCCATCGTGGCCGAGTTCTTCGGCTCGCCCATCCAGGGGATGGGGTTTCGCATTTCGACCGAGGTCGGACGCCTGGGCCTGGATATGGTCTGGGCCGAGATCGCGGTCGCGGCCTTGGCGGGGTCGGCCTTTTACGGGGCCGTCGCCGCGATCGAGAAGGGGGTGACCTTTTGGCACCCCTCGCAACGCGGCTGATCAACAGCCCGCATAACAACAAGGAGGTTCATGATGAACAAGCGACTGACAACGACATTGGCGGGGGCGTTTTCGCTGCTTGCCTGTGGCGCCCAGGCAGCCGACGATATGACGCTGCAGCTGAAGTGGGTGACCCAGGCGCAATTCGCGGGCTATTACGTCGCGCTGGAAAAAGGGTTCTATGGCGACGAGGATCTGGATGTCACCATCAAGCCGGGCGGGCCGGATATCGCGCCGGTGCAGGTTCTGCTGGGCGGCGGGGCCGATGTGATGGTCGACTGGATGCCCTCGGCCCTGGCCGCGCGCGAGCAGGGGGCGCCCATTGTGAACATCGCGCAGCCCTTCGCGTCTTCGGGGTTGATGCTGACCTGTCTGAAGGAACACGGCATCACCAGCCCGGCGGAATTCCCGGGCCACACGCTGGGCACTTGGTTCTTCGGCAACGAGATTCCGCTGTTCACCTGGATGGGCAAGCTGGGCATCCCGACCGACGGGTCCGAGGGCGGCGTGACGATCCAGAAGATCAACTTCAACGTCGATCCGCTGCTGCAAAAGCAGGTCGAATGCGCGACGACCATGACCTATAACGAATACTGGCAGGTGATCGATGCGGGCCTGAGCCCCGACGATCTGGTGGTGTTCAAATACGAGGACGAGGGGATCTCGACCCTGGAAGACGGGCTTTACACCACCGAGGAGATGCTGGCCGACCCGGCCGAAGCCGACAAGCTGACCCGCTTCGTGCGCGCCAGCATGAAGGGCTGGAAATATGCCGAGGCCAACCCCGACGAGGCGGCCGAGATCGTGCTGGAATATGACGAGACCGGCGCGCAGACCGAAACCCACCAGAAGCGGATGATGGGCGAGATCGCCAAGCTGACCGCCGGATCGAACGGCGCGCTGGACCCCGCCGCCTATGACCGCACGGTCGAGATCGTGATGTCCGGCGGCGTGATCAAGGAAACGCCCGATGGCGCCTGGACCCATGCCATCACCGATGCCGCGCTGCAGTAAATGCGAACCGGCAATGAAACAAGGAACGGCGCGGGAATCCCTGCGCCGTTGCCACGAATCAATGTTGCACTGCAGCGGCGCGTTTCTGCTTTGCCGCAGAAATATGCAGGAATGCGGTTCAAAAACGGCCAAATAAGGCAGCGATGCCACATTTCGGGGCGGTTCGAGCCTCAATTGTGGCGGAAATGTGGTAATTAAGGTTGCGCCACGGGTATGTCCCTGATTTTTATTGAAATGGTACGTCATCCGCGCAGGATGGGGTCAGGAAATTAACCTTGAGCTCAGACGAGGCTTAATATGTTTGTAAGAAACCTTATCGCAGGCGCCGCCATCGCAATGGCCGGTACGGCTGCCAGCGCGGCCACGGTCACGACGTCGTTCTTCATCGGCGCGGTGACGGGGACGTCCAACAACACCAATACCTTCGACTTCAACCAGTTCCTGTCCGGCGAGCGCGTGAAGGTCGAGATCAGCATCGACGACTCGGCGCTGGATACGGCGGCTTACGTCAACACCGGCATGTTTGCGGATCCGACCGCGACGATCAAGCTGGTCGGCGCGACCTCGGGCACCACGCTGACGCTGGCCGATGGCCTTTCGGTCGTTGCACGCAACGACGGGCAGAGCCTGAAGATCGACTCGATCGAAACCAGCGCAAGCGCCACGAACACCTTCGTGCTGCATAACGCGATGGACTTCGTCTATGGCCTGCCGACCTTCAGCGATCCCAACGACCTGAGCGCGGTTCTGGCCGATGCCGAACTGCCGCTGGGCAAGACCGGGCTGACATCGATCAGCTTCTGGGACAGCACCGCCGGGCGTCAGTTCACCGGCCTGCGGATCACCGCGGTTCCGCTGCCGGCCACCGGCCTGGCGCTGATCGGTGCCCTGGGTGTCCTGGGTCTGTATCGTCGCCGCAAGTCGTAAAGCGACCCCGACATTTCATCTGAGCAAGGGCTGGTGCATCGCGCCAGCCCTTTGTCGTTGCAGGGCCCGCCCGCGCTTGATCCCGGTCAAGGCCGCAACCCGACGGGTGTGCGACACTTTGCCTGCGGAAACTTTTGCAGGAGGGTTCAGATGGTTTCGGTATTTCAGCGTTTCATGGTGATCGTGGTTCTGGCGGCTGGTCTGGCCGGATGCGCGGACGAGATCGAAGAGCAGATCGGCGAATGCGAGCCGGGCGTGTCCGAGTTGAGCCGGGTCGATCCGACGCCGCCGCCGGGCTGCTGACACCGGCCCGAGGCGGGGCAGGGGTCATGAAAAAGCCCGGCCGTGATGGCCGGGCTTTCGCGGTGGGATATCAAGGCCGCCTTAGATCGCCAGATATTCGGCGCGCAGTTCCTCGTTTTCCAGAACCTCGGATGCCAGCCCGTCGAAGACGATGGTGCCGGTGTCCAGAATGACCGACCGGTCGGCCAGTTCCAGCGCGCGCACCGCGTTCTGTTCGACGATGACCGTGGTCATGCCCTGTTCCTTGATGTGGATGAGGGTCTTTTCGATCTCGTCCACGATCACCGGCGCCAGCCCTTCATAGGGTTCGTCCAGCAACAGCACCTTGATGTCGCGTGCCAGCGCGCGGGCGATGGCCAGCATCTGCTGCTCGCCGCCCGACAGGGTCACGCCCTCTTGCTTGCGGCGTTCGCCCAGGCGGGGGAACAGGTCGTAAAGCCGGTCCAGCGACCAGCCGATCGGCTCCACGATCTGCGCCAGTTGCAGGTTTTCCTCGACCGTCAGGCCGGGGATGATCCGGCGGTCTTCGGGCACCAGACCCAAGCCCGCAACCGCGGCCTCGTGGCTGGCCATGTTGTGCAGCGGCTGGTGGTCCAGCCAGATTTCGCCATGGGTGACCTGCGGATCGCCCAGCCGGGCAATCGCGCGCAGGGTCGAGGTCTTGCCCGCCCCGTTGCGGCCCAGCAGCGCCAGGATCTCGCCCTCGTGGACGTTGAAGTTGATGCCCTGCACGATATAGCTTTCGCCATAATAGGCGTGCATGTCCCAGACCGACAGAAAGGCCGGGGCGGTCTGTGCGGCATTGGCGTTCTTGCTGAAATCGGGTTTGACGTTCATCAGTCTTTCCTCACGCGCTTTCGCCCAGATAGGCTTCGCGGACCTTCGGATGGCCCTTGATCTTGTCGGGTGTGTCCTCGACCAGGGGGGTGCCCTGGGCCAGAACGGTGATCCGATCCGCCAAGCTGAACACCACATGCATGTCGTGTTCGATGATGGCGATGGTGATGTCGCGCTCGTCCTTGATCTGTTTCAGCAGGTCGATGGTATTGTTGGTGTCGGCCCGCGCCATGCCGGCGGTGGGTTCGTCCAGCAGCAACAGGCGGGGCTGTTGCGACAGGCACATGCCGATTTCCAGCCGCCGCTTGTCACCGCGCGACATGGCGGCGGCATGCATGTGGCGCTTGTCGGCCATGTTCATGTCCTCCAGCATCGCCTCGGCCCGTTCGATCACGTCGGCCTGCTTGTCCGCCATCTTCAGGGGGTTCAGGGCAAACGCCCCGTCGCGTTCGGCGAAGATCGGGATCATCATGTTTTCCAGCACCGTCAGATCGCCGAAGATCTCGGGCGTCTGGAACACGCGGGAAATGCCCATCTGGTTGATCTCGTGCGGTTTGCGGCCCAGCACCGACTTGCCGTCGAACATGACGCTGCCGGTATCCGGGATCAGCTTGCCGATCAGACAGTTCAGCAGGGTGGACTTGCCCGCGCCGTTGGGGCCGATGATCGCGTGGCAGGTGTTCTCCGCCACGCTGAGGTTCACATCGCCAAGCGCCTGTAGCCCCCCGAACCGCTTGCCCACGTCTTTGACTTCCAGAATTGCCATCTGTCAGCTCTCCTTATTCGGCCACATGGGGCGCGGGTTTCGGGTGATGCTCGGGGTCCTTGCCATCGGGCGTCTGCTTCTTGCGGCGGAACAGCCGTGCCACACGCTGGCCGCCCTCGATCAGGCCGCCGGGCAGGAAGATCACCACCAGCATGAACAGGATGCCCAAGGTCAGGTGCCAGCCCTTGCCGACGAAGGGGTGCAGGATCGCGACGACGAAATCCTCGAGCCCGTCGGGCAGGAACGCGAACCAGCCATGCAGGACGCTGTCGTTGATCTTCGAGAAGATGTTCTCGAAATACTTGATGAAGCCCGCGCCCAGCACCGGGCCGATCAGTGTGCCCGCGCCGCCCAGGATGGTCATCAGAACGACCTCGCCCGAGGCGGTCCACTGCATCCGTTCGGCCCCGGCCAGCGGGTCCATCGACGCCATCAGGCCACCGGCCAGACCGGCATACATCCCCGAGATGACGAAGGCCGCCAGCGTATAGGGGCGCGAGTTCAGCCCGGTGAAGTTCATCCGGTTCTGATTGGTCTTGACCGCGCGCAGCATGATGCCGAAGGGCGAGCGGAAGATGCGCACCGCCAGATAGAACATCACCAGCATGATAATCGCGCACAGGTAATAGCCCGCGTTGAACTGGAACAGCCAGGCGCCCAGCTCCATCTTATAGGTCGCGTTCATCTGCAGCCCGAACAGGTGCGGCACGTTGGGCGAGTTTGCCCCCATCAGGAATTGCGGATCGTCGGTATAGACCTGAAGGCCGGTTTCGCCATTGGTGATCGGTGTCAGCACCGAATAGGCCATGGCAAACGACATCTGTGCGAAGGCCAGCGTCAGGATCGAGAAATAGATCCCCGACCGCCGCAACGAGATGAAGCCGATCAGCAGGCTGAAGAGCCCCGCGACGATCACGCTCAGCACGATGCCGGGCAACACGTTATAGCCCAGAAGCTTGAACATCCACACCGCCGAATATGAGCCGACGCCCAGAAAGGCGGCATGGCCGAAGGACAGATAGCCGGTCAGGCCAAACAGGATGTTGAAGCCGATGGCAAAGATGCCGAAGATCACGAAACGCTGCATCAGGTCGGGATAGCCCGCGTTGAACTGCGCCAGCTCGGACCCTTCGGGGAAGGGGTTCAGCAGGAAGGGCGCGAACAGGCACAGGGCGGCCACGATCAGCAGCAGGCGGGTGTCTTTGGAATTCAGTCCGAACATGGGGTCAGTCCTCCATCACGCCTTTGCGGCCCATCAGTCCACGCGGACGGGTCAGCAGGATGATGATTGCAACAAGGTAGATGATGATCTGGTCGATCGACGGCAGGAACAGATAGGTCTCGAAGAAGTTCTTGATCGGCGAATAGGAGGCAAAGCTTTCCAGAACGCCCAGCAGGAACCCCGCGGCCACAGCGCCGGGCAGGCTGCCCATGCCGCCCACGACCACCACGACGAAGGACAGGACCAGGAAATCCATGCCCATGTGGTAATTGGGTGAATTGATCGGCGTGTACATCACCCCCGCAAGCCCCGCCACGGCGGCGGCGATGCCGAACATGATGGTGAAGCGGCGGTCGATATTGATGCCCAGCAGGCCCACGGTTTCCCGGTCGGCCATGCCCGCGCGTACCACCATCCCGAAGGTGGTGAATTGCAGGAACGCAAAGACCGCGCCGATCACGATGGCGGCAAAGACGAAGTACACAAGCCGCCAATAGGGGTAGATGATCACATTGGGATCGAACCCCAGCAGCACGCCGAAATCGAAGCTGCCCCGGAACGCGTCGGGGGCGCCGGTCGGGATCGGGTTGGCGCCATAGAAATACTTGATCACCTCTTGCAGGACGATCGCCAGGCCGAAGGTCACCAGGATCTGGTCGGCATGGGGACGCTTGTAGAAATGCTTGATCAGCCCGCGTTCCATCACATAGCCGATGGCAATCATCACCGGGATCGCGAACAGGATCGCCAGCGGCACCGACCAGTCGATGATCGCAGCCCCCAGTTCGGGGCCGAACCAACCTTCGACATAAGGGACCTTGACCTTCAGCGGGTTGCCCAGAAAGTCGGTCCGGGTTTCATCGACGATCTCGCGCGACAGCGTCAGGATCTTGTTCAGCGTCACGGCACAGAAGGCGCCGATCATGAACAGCGCGCCATGGGCGAAGTTCACGACGCCCAGCGTGCCGAAAATAAGTGTCAGCCCCAGGGCGATCAGCGCATAGGCCGATCCCTTGTCGAGGCCGTTGAGAATCTGCAGAAGGATCGCGTCCATCTTCCCCACCTGTTCCTGGAATTGGTGGCCGGTCTCCGGGCGGGGCCCGGACGGCAAAGGTTCCGGCCGCGCGCGCGGCGCGACCGGATGATGTCAGGCCGAAATCAGGCGCCCGGGTTGCATTCGCCCAGGTTGCCGCCGGCAAACATCGGGTGATCGGGCTCATAGGTGACCTGAGCCGCCGGGGTGACTTCGACCACTTCCAGCAGGTCGAATTCCGAGGTCGGGTTTTCCTTGCCCTTCACGACCAGCACGTCCTTGAAGCACTGGTGGTCCTCGGCGCGATAGAGCGTCGGCCCGTTGCCCAGACCGTCGAATTCGAAGCCTTCCAGGGCCTCGGCAACGCCACAGGGGTTGAAGGTTCCGGCGCGTTCGCAGGCGTCTGCATAAAGCAGGGTCTGGCAGTACACGGTGTGCGCGGCCTGGCTGGGCGGGAAGCCGTATTTGGTGCCGAAGGATTTGACGAAGGCTTTCGAACCCTCATCCTGCAGCGACCAGTGCCAGTTGGTCGAACCCACGATGTTCTTGATGTTCTCGCCCGCACCGCGTGCCATCAGGCGCGAGAACAGCGGAACCACGATTTCGAAGTTCTTGCCGTTCACTTCCTTTTCGCGCAGGCCGAACTGCACCGCGTTGGTCAGCGAGTTCACCATGTTGCCGCCGTAGTGGTTCAGAACCAGCACGTCCGCGCCCGAGTTTAGGACCGGCGCGATATAGGACGAGAAGTCCGTCGCGGCCAGCGGGGTCAGCACGTTGTTGACGGTTTCCCAGCCAAGCGCCTCGGTCGCCGCGGCGATGGATTCCTGCTGCGTCCAGCCCCAGGTATAGTCGGCGGTCAGGTGATAGGCCTTGCGGTCATCGCCATAGAGCGACTTCAGAACCGGCGCCAGCGCGGCACCCGACATATAGCCGTTGAAGAAGTGGCGGAAGCCGTTGGCTTTCTTGTCCTTGCCGGTGGTGTCGTTGGAATGCGTCAGACCGGCCATGAAGATCACGCCCGCTTCCTGGCACAGGCCCTGCACGGCAATCGCCACGCCCGAGGACGACCCGCCGGTGATCATCACCGCGCCGTCCTTTTCGATCATCGACTTGGCCGATGCGCGGGCGGCGTCCGACTTCGTCTGGGTGTCGCCGGTCACGAATTCGACCTTCTTGCCCAGGATGCCATTGCCCTGAAGCGCCTTCGAGCTGAAGGTGCCCATCATGCCGCCATCGCCGCCACCGTTCAGGTGTTCGACCGCCAGTTCATAGGCGCGCAGCTCGTCGGCGCCCTCGTCGGCATAGGGGCCGGTCTGGGGCACGTTGAAGCCCAGGGTCACGGTGCTGCCGGTCGGTTCGTTGGTATAGGCGGCGGCGGACGAGGCCGTAAAGATCGTCGGCAGAGCAACGCCCGCACCGGCGGCCACGCCGGTTTTGAGCATGCCACGACGAGACACTGTCGTTTCAGACATGGATATCCTCCCAAATTGTGATAGTGACCACGCCTCTCCTCAGCAGCGGGGCCAGACCTTTTACAAGGTGGTTCAAGTATCGGGCAGGGTTGTAAAATTTATCAACAACTGCTTTACGCCAAAAGGTTTTTTAGTAAACATATGCACAGCTTGACAGGTTGCGGTGTAAAGTAATTTACGCGCGCCCGCAGAAAGCCCTTGTAATGGAGCGATAAATTCAAGATGCCGCGCAACACGCTTACCGGAACCAGAATTCGCGAAAGGCGACTCGTATTGGGGCTTCGGCAGTCGGATGTGGCGCGCGGCGTGGGAATTTCGCCGTCCTATCTGAACCTGATCGAACATAACCGGCGCAGAATCGGCGGGAAATTGCTGCTTGATCTGGCGCGTCGGCTCAGCGTCGAACCCTCGGCCCTGACCGAGGGGGCCGAGGCCGCACAGCTTGAGGCGCTGCGCGAGGCGGCGGTGGCCCATAACGGCGCCAAGGAGGAAATGACCCGGATCGAGGAATTCGTCGGCCGCTTTCCCGGCTGGGCGGCGCTCTTGTCGGACCAGTCGCGGCGCATTGCCGATCTGGAGCGCACGGTCGAGCTTTTGACCGACCGCATGGCGCATGACCCGCATCTGGCGGCCTCGCTGCACGAGGTCCTGTCGACGGTGACCGCGATCCGGTCGACCGCCGCGATCCTGGCCGATACCGACGATATCGACCCCGAATGGCAGGAACGGTTCCACCGCAACATCTTCGACGAGAGCCAGCGCCTGGCCCATGGCGCGCAGGCGCTGGTCAATTACCTGGACGAGACCACCGGCGATGCCGAGATGATCTCGTCCCCGCAGGAAGAGGTCGAGGCGTTTCTGCGCAAGACCGGCCATCACGTGGCGCCGCTGGAACGGGCGCGGGCGCCACGGGTGCAGCAGCTGGTCAAGGACGCGACCGAGCTGACATCGGTGCCCGCGCGCGAACTTGCGCGCAGCTATCTCAAACGCTATCGGCAGGACGCGCTGCGCATGCCGGCGGCCGAGTTTCTGGATGCCGCCGCGCGCTGTGGCTGGAACCCGGCCGTTCTGGCGGCGGAGTTCGACGCCGAATTGGCGGCGGTGTTCCGGCGGCTGGCCACGCTGCCCAAGGAAGACGTCGGATTTTCCATCGGGCTGGTGGTGTGCGACGGGTCGGGCACGCTGACCTTCCGCAAACCGGTCGAGGGGTTCTCGCTGCCCCGGTTCGGCGCGGCCTGTCCGCTGTGGCCGCTCTATCAGGCGCTGTCGCGCCCGTCGGTGCCGATCCGGTCGGTGGTCGAAACCGCGGGCCGCACGCCGCACCGGTTCCTGACCTATGCGATCTGCCAGCCGCTGCCGCAATCGGATTTCACCCGCCCGCCGGTGCTCGAGGCGTCGATGATGATCCTGGCCGATCCGGGCCTGTCGCTGCGCGAGCAGGCGATGCCGGTGGGCACCAGCTGCCGGATCTGTCCGTTGGGCGACTGCATCGCCCGGCGCGAGCCGTCGATCCTGAGCGATGGGTTTTGACAGGGGGGATATCTTGGCAATAGTTTCGGGAACACATAATAATAAACGACCAACCAGGGGGGAATGCAGATGGGCAAGACTGTCCTTCTGATCGAGGATGAGCCGAACATCATCGAGGCGATACGGTTTATCCTGTTGCGCGATGGCTGGACGGTTCAGACCCATTCGGATGGCGAGACCGCCTATGACGCGGTCCGCGACACGATGCCGGATGTGGTAATCCTGGATGTGATGCTGCCGGGCCGTTCGGGCTTCGATATCCTGCGCGAGATCCGCACCACCGACACGACCGCGCATCTGCCGGTGCTGATGCTGACGGCCAAGGGACAGGTGCGCGACCGCGAGCTGGCCGAACAGATCGGCGTCAACCGGTTCATGACCAAGCCGTTTTCGAACACGGATGTTCTCGCCTCGGTGCGGGAACTGACGGGCGGGTGAAGCCGCCGCGCAACCCGACCTTTCTGGCGCGGCAAAGCTATCGCCGGCGGCGGGTGCGCGATTCCGCACGGTTGTTGCCCGTGCTGGGCATGTTCCTGTTCCTGCTGCCGCTTCTGGGCGGCCCGCAGGGGGAAACCCGGACCGCGGTGCAGCTGGTCTATCTGTTTGTCAGCTGGTTCGGGCTGATCCTGGCCGCGGGCATCCTGGCGCGCCTGTTGCGCTACCGCGCGCGTGACGGGGCGGATGGGGATGCCAACGGGGACCCGACGTGATCCCGTTCAACATACTGGTGATGATCTGCCTGGTCTATGTGGCCGGGTTGTTCATCGTGGCCTTTGTCGCCGAACGCCGGGCCAGCGCGGGCAAGGTCAGCTGGCTGCGCTCGCCGCTGGTCTATACCTTGTCGCTGTCGGTCTATTGCACCGCCTGGACGTTTTACGGCGCGGTGGGCTACGCGGCGCGGTCGGGGCTGGAATACATGGCGATCTATACCGGGCCGACCATCGTCTTCATCGGCTGGTGGTGGGCGCTGCGCAAGCTGGTGCGGATCGGCCGGACGCAGCGCATCACGTCGATCGCGGACCTGATCTCGTCCCGCTATGGCAAGTCGAACGCGCTGGGCGTGATCGTGACGCTGATGGCGGTGGTGGGCACCACGCCCTATATCGCGCTGCAACTGCAATCGGTCACGCTGTCCTTTGCCGTCTTCGCGCGCGAAGGGACATCGGGCTGGGCGTTGCCGGATCTGAACGCCACCGCGCTCTGGATCGCGGCGGGGCTGGCGCTGTTCACCGTGCTGTTCGGCACCCGCAACCTGGACGCCAATGAACGCCATCACGGCGTGGTCACCGCGATTGCGCTGGAGGCCATCGTCAAGCTGGTGGCGCTGCTGGCGGTGGGCATCTTCGTCGTCTGGGGGGTCGCGGGTGGCGTGGGCGAGATGCTGACCCGCATCGCCGAAAGTGAGCTGGGCGAGACGCAGTTCCGCGCCGGGCGCTGGGTCGGGCTGACCTTCCTGTCGGCAGCCGCAATCATGACGCTGCCGCGGATGTTCCAGGTTCTGGTGGTGGAAAACGCCGACGAGGATCATCTGGCCACGGCCTCCTGGGCTTTTCCGCTGTATCTGTGCCTGATGAGCCTGTTTGTGCTGCCCATCGCGGTGATCGGTCTGACGACCCTGCCGGACGGGTCGAACCCCGACCTGTTCGTGCTGACCATCCCGCTCAGCCAGGGGCGCGAGGGGCTGGCGGCGCTGTCTTTCCTGGGCGGGTTTTCCTCGGCCACGTCGATGGTCATCGTGGCGGCCATCGCGCTCAGCACCATGGTGTCGAACCATATCGTGATGCCGCTGTGGCTGTATTTCGGCGACGGTAAAACGGCGACAATGTCGGGCGATGTGCGCAAGGTCGTGCTGACCGCGCGGCGGCTGTCGATCGCGGGCGTGCTGGTGCTGGGCTATCTGTACTATCGCCTGACCGGCGGGACCGAGGCGCTGGCGGCAATCGGCCTGATTTCCTTCACCGGGGTTGCGCAGGTGCTGCCGGCGCTGCTGGGCGGGATCTTCTGGCGCGGCGCGAACCTGCGCGGGGCGGCGTCGGGGCTGATCATCGGCTTCGCGGTCTGGGCCTATACGCTGTTTTTGCCCAGCTTCGGCCCCGGCGCGGTGTTCAGCGCCGATCTGCTGGCGAACGGCCCCTGGGGGATCTCGATCCTGCGGCCACAGGCGCTGTTCGGCGTGACGGGCATGGACCCGGTGGTGCATGCGGTGTTCTGGAGCATGGTGCTGAACAGTGCGGCGTTTTTCGGGGTGTCGCTCTTCGGGTTTCCTTCGCCGCTGGAACGGCTGCAGGGGGCGCAATTCGTCAACGTCTTCGAACACTCGCGCGCCGCGCACAGCTGGGCCCATGGCGCGGCCGAGGCCGAGGATCTGCTGATGATGGCCCAACGCATCATCGGCCCCGAAGAGGCGCAGGCGCTGTTCCAGAAAGCGGCGGAACGCCAGGGCAAGATGGGCTATCTGCCCGACACGACCCCCGAATTCCTGGAGCATCTGGAGCGCGAGCTGTCCGGTTCCGTCGGCGGCGCCACGGCCCATGCGATGGTCAGCCAGATCGTCGGGCGGTCGTCCGTGTCGGTCGAGGATCTGATGGCCGTCGCGGACGAGACCGCGCAGATGCTGGAATACCAGCAAAAGCTGGAAAGCCAGTCCGAAGAGCTGTCGCGCACCGCCCGCCAGTTGCAGGAGGCGAACGAGAAGCTGACCGAACTGTCGGTACAAAAGGACGCGTTTCTCAGCCAGATCAGCCACGAGCTGCGCACGCCCATGACCTCGATCCGGGCGTTTTCGGAAATCCTGATGGATGTCGACGGCCTGTCGACCGAGGAACAGGCGAAATATTCCTCGATCATCCATGACGAGGCGATCCGCCTGACCCGGCTGCTGGACGATCTGCTGGACCTGAGCGTGCTGGAACGCGGGCAGGTCACGCTGAACGAACAGACCGGCAATCTGCGCGATCTGGTCGACCGGGCGATTGCGGCGACCGCGTCCTTGGGCGAGGCCGGGCGGATGCGCATCGAACGCGACCGGCTGGCCGAAAACGTGATGCTGCACACCGATACCGACCGGCTGAGCCAGGTGTTCATCAACCTGATCGCCAACGCCTATAAATACTGTGACGCGGACGAGCCGGTGCTGACCATCCGTGCCCGGCGGCAGACGGGCGAGGTGGTGCTGGATTTCGTCGACAATGGCAGCGGCATTCCCAAGAAAAGCCAGACCATCATCTTCGAGAAATTCTCGCGCCTCAGCGATCAAAGCTCGGCCGGCGGGGCAGGTCTGGGTCTGGCCATCTGCCGCGAGATCATGGCCAATCTGGGCGGTTCCATCGACTATCTGCCCGGCCAGGGCGGCGCGGCGTTCCGGGTGACATTGCCGGTCGCCGAAGCACAGGCCGCCTGAACACGCGGGCGGCAACCTTTTGTAAACCCTGCTGGCGCAGATTGGCATCAGGACGACTCGGCAAAGGGACCAGCCACGTTTTGGGCGACAGCAAACACTCCGTGATCCGGCGGCTTGTGGCGCCACCTGCCGCGCAACTGGCGATGACCGTGGGCCGTGCGGTGGAAACCGCCGTGCTGCGCTGCGTGCAGGATCAGTTCGGCCAGCCCACCCGCGTCGATGACGTGATCGAGGGGCGCGAGCCGGTGGCCGATTGGGCGGGCCGGGTGCCGCAGGGGGCGCTGATGCTGGTGCTGGATGGTCCGGGCGGCCGCACTGGCGCGGCACTCCTGGACCCCGGGCTGTGGGCGGCGCTGTTGGAGATGCGCCTGACCGGCGATATTGGCGCGCGTGCGCCCGAACCGCGCGACGTGACCGATATCGATAGCGCGCTTTTGGGCGATTTCGTGAATGCCCTGCTGGTGCAGATCGCGCAGCGACTGTCGGGCGTGGCCCAGGCCGGTTGGGCCGATGGCTATCGCGTGTCGCGCCGGATCGCCGATCCCCGGCTGTTTCAATTCGCACTGCCCGACGGCGACATGCCGGGGATCGAGGTCAAGCTGGCCTTTGCCGATGGCGCGCGTCCCGGCGATTTCCGTCTGCTGCTGCCTGCGCCCGGCGCGGGGCGGACGGACGGGGCGGCGCGCGACGACGGCGCCGAATGGTCGCTGCGCCTGAAACAGGGGCTGTTGGGATCGGGCCTGAAGGTGCAGGCGGTTCTGGATCGGCAGCGTCTGCCGCTGGCCGCCGTCGCCCGGTGGAAGCCCGGCGATCTTGTGCCGGTCGCGGGATCCGCGCTGAACGCGGTGCAGCTGCGCGCCGGGGGCGGCAAGGTTCTGGCGGTGGGCCGCTTGGGGCAATCGAACGGACAGCGCGCGCTGAAGCTGCACAGCGCGGTACAGGCCGACGGTCTGAGCCCGCCGCCCACACCGGCCCTGACCACACCGCCCGATGAGACGGTGCCGACCGCCGCCGACCCCGGCGCGAGCTGAGGGTGGCGTAAGGCCGGCAATGGGATGGGGCAGGGCGACCGTCACAGGCCCTTGCGACCCGGTGGCGCTCGCGACTTGCGAGGCCTATCGCCCCATGGCGGCAGGCTTTCTCCGTCAGTACAGAGGGCATAAAAAAGTGGAGGTTTCTGGCGGGATCACAGCCGCCGGTCAACTGGCGGCTTTTGCCCGGGTGCGGGGCCACCGGATCGGGGTGGCCGCCGCGTGTTTGGGGGCGCTCAGCCCTGCATCATCTGCAACTGCGGGCGCAGCTCGCGCAGGTCATAGCCCGCCTGCGCCGCCGCCGCGATGATCGCATCGGGGGCCATGTCGGGCGCCATGGTCAGCGCCCAGACATAGCTGGACCGCGTGCCCGACCGGCAATAGGCAAAGACAGGACCGGTGCTGTCCTCGATGATCTTGGCGGTTTGCGCGAACATCTCGGGGTTCAGCCCGTCGCGGCCGACCGGAATGCGGTGAAAGCTCAGGCCCGCGGCTTCGGCCGCCTTGGCCATCGCGTCGCATTGCAGGTCCGGCTCGACCTCGTCATCGGGACGGTTGCAGATCACGGCGGTAAAGCCCTTGTCGGCAAGCGTGGCCATATGTTCCGGCAGAACCTGGGGCGAGACCGCGAAACGGTCGGACAAATAGCGGATATCCATCGGATGCGGTTCCCTTCAACTGGCCGGCAACAGGCGCGCCCGCACGGGCACTGCGGCCCACATACCCGCAATCATCGCCAGAAGGAAGACAATCCCGCCGATCCCGCCATAGCTGAGCGAGGCCAGCGCCGGGCCAGGGCAAAGCCCCACAAGGCCCCAGCCCACACCGAACAGCACCGACCCCACGATCAGGTCATGCCCCACGCGCGGCTTCACCGCGGCGGGAAAACTGCCGCCCAGCACCGGCTGGCGATTGCGCGTCAGCGCCCAGGCGATGGCCATCGGAATGATCGCGCCGCCCATGACAAAGGCCAGCGTCGGGTCCCACTGGCCGAAGATGTCCAGCCAGCCCTGCACCTTGGTGGTGTCCGTCATCCCCGAGATCAACAAGCCGATCCCGAACAGGGACCCGGAAATCAAAGCGGTCAGGTTACGCATCACACCACCCCCAGCAGATGTTTGAACAAGATGACCGACAAGCCGCCGGCCATGATATAGATGATCGTCGCGACAATGCCGCGCGGCGACAGGCGCGAGATGCCGCAAACCCCGTGCCCCGAGGTGCAGCCATTGGCCAGCCGCGTGCCCAGGCCCACCATCAGCCCGGCGGCGACGATGGCGGCCAGGTTGCCGGTGACATGGGTGTCGACCGTTTGATAAAGCGGCACCAGCGGGATGGGGGCCAGCACCACACCGGCGACGAAGGCCAGCCGCTCCATCAGGCTGTTGCGGCCCGAGCCGTCAATCAGCCCGCCCAGAATGCCGCTGGCCCCCATGATGCGGCCATTCACCAGCAGATAGACCGCCCCGGCAAGCCCGATGACAAGGCCCCCGGCGAAGCCCCAGATCCAATCCTGTTCAATCATTTATGCGCGTTTCCCTGGTTCGGGGCGTTCGCGGCCCCGGTCTTGTGTTTCAAGGGCGGTCAGCCCAGCTTGTTTACCGGCACTTTCAGATAGACGTCGCCGTCATCCTCGGGTTCGGGCATCTGTCCGGCCCGCATGTTCACCTGCAGGGACGGGATGATCAGCCGGGGCATGCCCAGCGTGGCGTCGCGTTCGGTCCGCATCTTGACGAAATCCTCGCGCGATTTGCCGGCGCCCACATGGATGTTCAGCGCCTTTTGCGCGCCCACGGTGGTTTCCCAGGCATATTCGTCGCGGCCCGGCGCCTTGTAGTCGTGGCCGACAAAGATCCGGGTCTCGTCCGGCAGCGCCAGGATCTTCTGGACCGAGGCGAACATCGTATCGGCCGAGCCGCCGGGGAAGTCGCAGCGCGCGGTGCCGAAATCGGGCATGAACAGCGTGTCGCCCACAAAGGCCGCGTCGTCGATCACATAGGTCAGGCAGGCGGGCGTATGGCCCGGCGTGTGCAGCACGTCACCGCGCAATTGCCCGATGTGGAAGCTGTCGCCTTCGCTGAACAGCTTGTCGAACTGGCTGCCATCGCGCTGGAAACGGGTGCCTTCGTTGAAAACCTTGCCAAAGGTGTTCTGCACCACGGTGATCTTCTCGCCGATGCCGATCTTGCCGCCCAGATGTTCCTGGATATAGGGCGCGGCGGACAGGTGGTCGGCATGGACATGGGTTTCCAGGATCCATTCCACCTGGTAGCCCTTTTCGCGCACCCAGGCGATGATGGCATCGGCCGAGCGCGTGTCGGTGTGCCCCGAGGCGTAATCGAAATCCAGCACGCTGTCGATGACGGCGCATTTCTGGCTGCTGGGATCGCGCACCACATATGACACGGTGTTGGTGGCTTCGTCGAAGAAAGCCTGTACTTCTGGCGACATGGGGGTGTCTCCCTTTTTTCTGTCAAGACAACATATGCGGTTTGCTGCATGTGTTTCAAGGTCTGCTGCATCATATTGACGTGTGTCAAGGCGGGCCTGCGCGCAAACAGTAGCATATCACCGGTATGAACAGGAAAAGAGGAGGCAGCGCCATGATTTCGATAGCCGAGCGGGAAGCGACGCTGAAAAAGCGCCTGGCCGAGCTGGACCGGCGCCTGCATGGGATCGAGGCCGAGCTGGACGCGCATCAGTCGAAGGACTGGGAAGAGCTGGCGGTCGAACGCGAAGAGGACGAGGTGCTGGAAGGCATGGGAACCTCTGGCCTGGCCGAGATCGAGGGGATTCGCGCCGCGCTGGCCAGGATCGCCGAAAACAGCTATGGATATTGTGTGACCTGCGGGGCCGAGATCTCGCAGGAGCGTCTGGATCTGTTGCCCGCAACGCCGTTCTGCCGCAATTGCGCCAAATGAACGGGATCCGACAGGGAAGCCAGCGGTTGAATTCATCACAAGCCCCGATCGGTTTCGGGGCGCCACACCTGGGAGGTATGAATGGCATTTGAAGACCTGAAAGCCGGCATCGCACTGTTGCTGCAAGAGATCGAGAAACGGCCCGAGGACCGGCATGTCCTGCAGGAAGAACTGCGCGAGAAGATCGCCGAGATGCGCGGGCTGGGCCTGCCGGTGCCGGATGACCTGCTGCGGCTGGAAGAGCAGCTTGATCAGAACGACGCGGACGACATGTTCGACAACATGCCGATCTGACGACGCCGCATATGTCGGCCGCACCCGGTGCCTGTGGCGCCGGGTGCCTGTTATTTGGCCACTGACCGAAGCGATTCCCATGATTTGATGTCTTTCCCGTTGCCGCCACTAATAGTAGTATCCATTGATATATCTAGCGGCAGATGACAGGGCGGCGGCAGGGACAGGCAGCCGCGCCCGGCACCAGGAGGCATGGGGGAATGACAGCAACGGTCCAGGTCACGGTGACGGATGATGGCATTGCGCTTGTGACGCTCGATCCCCCGCGCAAGGGGACGGCGGCGGGGGCGCTCCGCGGGGATCTGGCCGCAGCGTGGGATGATCTGGCCGGGCGCACCGATCTGGCCGGGGTGATCCTGCGGTCGGACAGCCACAGCTTTGCGCTGGGTCTGCTGAGCGAAACCCCCTATCCGGTGGCTGATGCGGCGGCGCTGGGCGATCTGTGCGCCCGGATCGAAGCCGCGCCGGTTCCGGTGATCGCGGCCATTTCCGGTCTGGCCTCGGGCGCGGGGCTGGAACTGGCGCTGGCGGCCCATTACCGGATTGCCGATCATCACGCGCATCTGCTGTTTCCCGGGATCCTGTCGGGGCTCTTGCCCGTTGCCGGGGCGACCCAGCGGCTGCCGCGCCTTGTGGGCGTGCAGGCGGCGCTGGAAATCCTGCTGGCGGGCAAGCCCCTGATCGCGGTCGAGGCCGACCGGATCGGCCTGATCGACGCGGCGGTCAGCCAGACGGTGGAAACCGCGGCGCTGGAATTCCTGCGCGACCTGATCGCGTCGGATCAGGCCGACCCGCGCCCGGTCGCGGCGATGACCGACCGGTTCCGCGACTATGCCGCCAATGCCGATGTGATCCGCCGCTTTCGCACCCGCCAGGCCGCCAACCCGATCGAGGCCGGGCCGCGCATGGTCGATTGCGTCGAGGCGGCCTTCATGATGCCGTTCGAGATCGGCTTGCGGTTCGAACGGGCCACTGCCGAGGATGTGGCCAGCAGCGCATCGGCGCGGGCGCTGGGGCATCTGCGCCGCGCGGAACAGGACACCCGGCCGCAGCCCGCTGATCCGGTGCGCCGTGCGGCGATTGCGGGCAGCGGCGAGGTCGCGGCCAAGCTGGCGGTGCGGCTGCTGGATGCGGGTCTGCCGGTGACACTGGCCGCCCCGACCGAGGCCGGGCGCGCCGGGGCGCAGGAAATGATCGTGCGGCTCTATCATCTGGCCGAGGCCGAGGGGCGCGTGTCCGAACAGGCGCTGGCCAAGCGGATCGCACGGCTGGAACTGACGACGGGCCTGTCGGCGCTGGCATCGGCGGATGCGGTTTTCGTGCCGCTGCCCAGCGGGGCCGACGCGGCGCAAAAGGCGCTGCATCCGGTGGCCGAGGCCGCGGCAAAGGACGCGCCGCTGGTGGTGCTGGGGCAGGGGCATCAGGTGGCGACGCTGGCGGCGACCTGTCCGGCGGCGGGGCGGCTGATGCGGGTCAGCTTTGCCGACGACCCGCTGGTCGCGCGTCTGATGGAACTCTATGCCGGGCCGGGCTCGGACCCCGCGCTGCTGGACAGGTTGCACCAGCTTGGCCGCCGGTTGGGCATCAGCGTGCTGCGCCGTCCCGACGACCGGCGCAGCCTGTGCGACCGGCTGGCCGGCGCGGCGTTGAACGCTGCCGATCAGCTGCTAGTGCAGGGTGCCTCGCCCTATCAGGTGGATAAGGCGCTGCGCGGCTACGGGTTTGCCGAAGGTCCCTATGAACGGATCGATGCCCAGGGGCTGGACCGTGCGGGCGGCGGTCCGGGGCTGATCGGACAGGCGCTGATGGACGACGGCCGGCTGGGCCGCAATGCCGGACAGGGATATTACCGGTACGAGGGCGACGCGCCGCTGCCGGACCAGCTGGTGCTGGATCGGTTGACCGCGCTGTCGGCCGATCTGGCGATCCCGCGGCGCAATTTCCCGGATGCCGAGATCGTCCGCCGCGTCATGGCCGCGATGGCCAATACCGGCGCCAGGCTGCTGGAACGCGGTCTGGCCACCGTTCCGGGCGATGTGGATCTGGCCGCGACCGATGGTCTGGGTCTGGCACGCTGGCGCGGGGGGCCGCTGTTTCAGGCCGACCAGACCGGGCTGATGACGCTGCAACGCGCGCTCGGCGGATGGACGGACGAGGATCCCGAATTCTGGGCGCCCGCGCCGCTTCTGGCCGAGATGGTCAAGAATGGCCGCCACTTCACCGACGCGCAGTGGCCGGTGCGTGCGCTCAGCCCAGCATGATGCCCACGATCACCAGCATCAGCCCCAGCGCCGACACCAGCAGCGCCGCCATGTTCAGCGCCACCAGCTTCTTCAGCCGGGCGCGCATCGCGTCGTCATCCAGGCCTGCGCGCTTGGCGCGCGCGGCACTCACGATGCAATAGATCAGCCCGGCCATCCCCAACAGGGACACCGCCGCACCGGTCCAGATCAGCCCATCCATCGGTTCCTCCATCGGCAGGTTTCCCCGCGCCTAGTCGATTGTGGCCCGCTGCGCAAGGGCAGGGGCTTGCGGCGGGGCGGGGGGCCTTGTATCCGAAGCGCTCCTACCGGTTCACAAGAGGCAGTCATGGACGATTCCGTTACCGAAAGCAGCTATCGCGTCACCGCCAACGAATTGCGCCAGTTCATTGAACGGCTCGAGCGGCTGGAGGCCGAGAAGAAGGACATCGCCGAGCAGCAGAAAGAGGTGATGGCCGAGGCCAAGGGGCGTGGCTATGACACCAAGGTGATGCGCAAGGTCATCGCGCTGCGCAAGCGCGACAAGGACGACATCGCCGAGGAAGAAGCGGTGCTGGAGATGTACAAGGAAGCGCTGGGCATGTGACCGCGCGGATCAGGGCGCGATGAAGGTCACGTCCTCCATCGCCTCGATCCGGTAACAATCCTCGTCATAGCGGTCGCTCAGCTCATCCACCAGCGCGACCGTCCAGCCGGGCACGTCCAGTTCCTCTTCCAGCGCGTCGCTCAGGGCGAACTTGTCCAGAAAGGCCGCCAGGATGCGCCGCCGCTGAAGATCCGATTTCGGCGGGTGCGTGTCCAGATAGCGCCGCATGCGCGTCATGCCCGATGCCGACATCAGCGTGGCCAGGAAATCGTCGCTGCCCTGCAACGGATGCTGGGTGGACAACCCCGTCAGCCCGGCCAGGATCTCGGTCCAGATCAGCGGCGTATCCTCGTTGCACCAGACGGTCAGCCGCGCCTGCGGACAGGCCCCCCGGATCCGCCGCACCATGTCCGACCAGCGCAGCGCCGCCGGATCGGCCCCGGCGATGAAGCTGTTGAAATCGGTTTCGCGCGTGCGTTTGAACAGCGCCGGAACGAAGGTCGCGGGATTTCGCAGCGCCAGGTGGAATTCACAGCTGTGATCGGGCAGGACATTGGCCAGCCAGGCGGTCTTCTCGCCCGCCTGCGGGTACAGCATGTGCTGCGCCAGAACCCGCGTCGGCGCCGACAGGAACGACCGGTTCGACAGCACCAGCCGGTCGGCGCTGTCCTCGTCCAGGATCTCGGCCAGGATGTCGCGCTGCATCTCGGGCGCGGCGGGCTTGCCCCGCAGCTCCAGCAGCGCCTCGCGGATCAGCGTGCGATAGCGGCTGGGCCCGGGCACCGCGATGCCGGCCTGGGCCAGGTCGCCCTTGTTCTTCAACAGGCATTTCAGCAGCCGGTCCTCGTCCGTGCAATGCGCCCCGATGTGATAGACGACATGCATCTGCCGAAGCTCCTCCCCTGTATCTGTCTGCCTGTGGGCTTTTATACGCGTAAATCTGGACAGGGAAACGGCTTTCCGCTAGCTGATCTGCATGGCCGAGAGAATGACTCAGAATAGATGGCGGCCCCTGTCCGGCGCCTCGATCGACCCCTGGTCGATGGGCGCGGCGCTGATCGCGGCGCTGGTGATCCTGCCGGTGGTGGCGGTGATCTGGATGGCGCTGAACCCGGTTGCGAATATCTGGCCGCATCTGCTGGCCACGACGCTACCGCGTTATTTCACCAATTCGCTGGTGCTGATGGTGTCGGTGGGGGTGCTGTCGGCGGCGGTGGGCGCCGGGGCGGCCTGGCTGATCACGATGTATCGGTTTCCGCTGTCGCGCTGGCTGGAATGGCTGCTGCTGCTGCCGCTGGCGATCCCGGCCTATGTGGGCGCTTATGCGCTGGTGGATTTCCTGGAATATGCGGGTCCGGTTCAGACCGGGTTGCGCGGGCTTTTCGGCTGGCAGAGCGCGCGCGACTATTGGTTCCCCGAGATCCGGTCGCGCGGCGCGGCGGTGCTGGTGCTGACGGCGGCGCTTTACCCCTATGTCTATCTGCTGTCGCGTGCGGCTTTCCGCGAACAATCGGGCAGCATGATCGAGGTCGCGCGCGCCTTGGGCGCGGGCCATGCGCGCCGGTTCTTTGCCGTGGGTCTGCCGCTGGCGCGACCGGCCATCGCCGCGGGCGCGGCCATTGCGATGATGGAAACGGTGAACGATTTCGGCGTGGTCGACTATTTCGCCGTGCAGACGCTGACCACCGGCATCTTTTCGGTCTGGCTGGAAAGCCGCAACGCGGGCGGGGCGGCACAGATCGCCTCGGTCGTGCTGATCCTGATCCTGGTGCTGATGGCGCTGGAAAAGGTCAGCCGACGCAAGCTGCGGTTCCACGCCACCGGCCGCCAGATGCGCAGCGTCGCGCCGACGCCGCTGAACGGGGTGGGGGCGCTGGCCGCGACGGTGCTGTGCCTGATCCCGTTTGCCATCGGTTTCGTCCTGCCGGTTGGCGTGATCCTGAGCCACGCGCTGGACGCGCGCGAGGGCTGGCTGAACCCCGATCTGTTGCGCGCGCTGGGCAATACGCTGGCCGTGGGCGGGGCGGCGGCGGTGCTGACGGTGATCGGCGCGCTGTTCCTGGTCTATGCGGTGCGGCTGACCGGGCGGGCGCTGCCCAAGCAGCTGTTGCCCGTGACCACGCTGGGATACGCCGCGCCGGGCGCGGTGCTGGGGATCGGCATGCTGATCCCGCTGGCCGCCGCCGATCACGCGGTGGCCGACCTGATCGAACGCGTCACCGGCCACGATCCGGGGCTGATCCTGACCGGCTCGGCCATCGCGATCGTCTATGCCTATATCGTGCGCTTCTTTGCCATCAGCCAGGGCGCGGTCGATGCCGCCATGGGCCGGATTGCGCCCAGCCTGCCGATGGCGGCGCGGTCGCTGGGCCAAAGCGCGCGCGGCACGCTGACCAGCGTCTATCTGCCGCTGATCCGCGCCTCGACCGGCACGGCGCTGCTGCTGGTCTTCGTCGATTGCGTCAAGGAACTGCCCGCCACGCTGCTCTTGCGGCCCTTCAACTTCAACACGCTGGCCACCCGCACCTACGAGGCGGCATCGCTCGAGGATATCGCCAACGCCGCGCCCTCGGCGCTGTTGATCTGCGGCGTGGGTCTGGTGTCGGTCCTGTTCCTGGCCCGCGCAAACCGCGCCTGAGGGTGATTTCGCCCCTTGCGCGCGCCCAAAGCTGCGGCTAAATCAGGCGCGTTGCCCCTATAGCTCAGCTGGTAGAGCAACTGATTTGTAATCAGTAGGTCCGCGGTTCGAGTCCGTGTGGGGGCACCATTCCCAATCCAGATATGCCGTTTGACAAGAGCGTCCTTCGACGCGTGCGTGTTGGGGCGCGTCATGATCCGTCGGGCTGTGACGCGTGCCGATGATCGGCGCTGTTGCACCGTGACTGGTCGTTCTGGAGTGTTGGTGAAGATCACGCCGCGTGGCAGCCCGTAGGGGAATCGAACCCCTCTTTCCAGGTTGAAAACCTGGCGTCCTAACCGATAGACGAACGGGCCAGCGCGCTTTGCGTGACGCGTTAACTAGGGAAATTGCCGACCCTGCGCAAGAGGGAAATTTCGAAAAAACGACATTCCTTCGAAATGTTTTTCGAACGCGCGAAAAGGCCCTTGTTCAACAGGGCGCGGCGTCTTCCAGACGCAGTTGCGGGGTCTGGCGTCCGCCCCAGTGATTCAGCTCCAGCCGGCCAGCCAGATGGAACCGTGCGCCGCCATGGTCCGAAAGCGCCGGGCCCAGCGGGGAATCGAAGGCGCCGAAGGCGATCGCCTCGAGCCGCGGGCCGATGCCGTCGCCGAAGGTGATTTTCAGATGCGTCTCGCCCACGCGTTTGGCGAACAGGATGCGCTGGTCTGGAAAGGCGAAGCGCGGGGCAGGGGCGCCCGCGCCGAAGGGGCCCGCCGCCTCGATCCGGTCGATCAGTTCGGGGGTCGCGGCGGCGGCCATCAGGATCCCGTCCAGCCGCAGGTCGGCAGGCCCGGCATCGCCCGCGCCCTGTTTTGCCAGCAGCGCGCTCAGCCGCGCCATCGCGGGTTCCAGCCCGTCGCGGGCCACGGTCAGCCCGGCGGCCATCTTGTGCCCGCCGCCTTTCAGCAGCAGCCCCTCGGCCGCCAGCCGCTGGATCGACGCGCCCAGATCCACGCCCGAGACCGAGCGGCCCGAGCCCTTGCCCTCGTCGCCCTCCAGCCCGATCACCACGGCGGGGCGGTTGGTGGCCTCTTTCAGGCGGGCAGCGACGATGCCCACGACACCGGGGTGCCAGCCTTCGCCTGCGGCCCAGACCAGCGGGGCGTCCAGGCCCCGCGCCTCGGCCTGTTCCAGCGCGGCGATGCGCACGGCGTTTTCGATCTCGCGCCGTTCGGTGTTCAGGTGATCCAGCCGCTCGGCCAGCGCGGCGGCCTCGGACGCATCGGCGGTGGCCAGCAGGCGCGCGCCCAGATCGGCCGCGCCGATCCGGCCCCCGGCATTCACGCGCGGCCCCAGAACGAAGCCCAGGTGATAGGGCGTGGGCGCAGTGTTGACCCGTGCCTGATCCGACAGCGCCACAAGCCCCGGGCGGGCGCGCTTGGCCATCACCGCCAGCCCCTGGCGGACCAGCGCGCGGTTCACACCGATCAGCGGCGCAACATCGGCCACCGTGGCCAGCGCCACCAGATCCAGCAGCGCCATCAGGTCGGGCCCCTTGCGCCCGGCCTCGCGTATCTGGCGCCCGACCTCGACCAGCATCAGGAAGACGACGGCAGCGGCGCACAGATGCGCCAGGTCGCCGCTCTCGTCCTGGCGGTTGGGGTTCACCACGGCCAGCGCGGGCGGCAGGGTTTCGGCGCCCAGGTGGTGGTCCAGCACGATCACATCCGCACCGGTCGCGGCGGCGATGGGCTCGTGGCTGAGCGTGCCGCAATCGACGCAGACGATCAGGCCGTGATCGCGGGCCAGCGCCTGCATGGCGGGCACGTTGGGGCCGTACCCCTCGTCAATCCGGTCGGGGATATAAAGCGTGGCGTCATGGCCCATGCTGCGCAGCCACACCAGCAATTGCGCGGCCGAGGCGCCGCCATCGACATCGTAATCGGCAAAGACCGCGATCCGCTCGCGCCGGTCAAGGGCCGCCAGGAAGCGCGCGGCGGCGGCTTCCATATCGCGCAGCGACCGCGGGTCGGGCAGCAGGTCGCGCAGGGTGGGGGCCAGGAACGCCTCGGCGCCCTCGGGCGGTACGCCGCGTCGCGCCAACACCCGGCACAGCGGCAGGGGCAGGGTGGTTGTCTGGGCGATATGTTCGGCCTGGCGCTCGACCTCGGGCGCGGGGCCGACCCAGCGCCGCCCGGTCAGCGAGCAGGCGACATTCAGGAAGTCAGCCACGGGCGATCATGTCGGCAGTGCTGCGCACGGCGGCGAATTCGCCATGCAGATGCGACAGCGCGACGTAATGCATCACCTCGGGCGACAGGGCGGGGGCATCCGGCCCGGCCCAGCCGGTATCGGCATTCGCGGCAAAGGCGGCACAGGCGTCGTGGATCACGAAGGACAGAAAGCCCAGGTTGCCCGCCATCCGCGTGGTCGTGGACACGCAATGCGGCGTGGTCAGGCCACAGATCACCAGCTGGCTTGCGCCGATGGCGCGCAGATGCGGCAGAAGCGGCGTGCCGATGAAGGCGGCGTTGACCGATTTCTCGAACACCTGCTCGCCCGGTTTCGGGGTCACCTGCGGCTTGAACGCGGTCCCGTCGCCGCGCAGGGGCGAGTCCGGATCGGTGGAATTGTGAAAGACATGGCAGATCTCCCACCCCGTCTTGCGCCCATGGGCCAGAAGCCGCGCGGCGTTATCCTCGGCCCACGGGTTGTTGCGGGGGCCCAGGGCGGGGCTGTCGAACCCGGTCTGGATGTCGATCAGGATCAGGGCGGTCGTCATGCGCGCGCCCCGATCCGGCTGTGTTCTGTGTGCCCGCCCGTCACTTGATCGGGTTGCGATAGATCATCCGCCGCACCGATCCGGTTTTCGACCGCATCAGGATCGTTTCGGTGGTCAGATGCGTGGGTTCGCGCTTGATCCCCGACACGATCGAACCATCGGTCACGCCGGTGGCGGCAAAGATCACGTCAGCGGTCACCAGCTCGTCGCGGGAATAGACGCGGTCCAGATCGGTGATGCCGGCCTTGGCCGCGCGGCCGCGTTCGTCATCGTTGCGGAACAGCAGACGGCCCCACATCTGGCCGCCCATGCATTTCAGGGCCGCGGCGGCCAGAACCCCCTCGGGCGCGCCGCCCGAGCCCATATACATGTCGATGCCGGTGATGTCGGCCTCGGCACAGTGGATCACCCCGGCCACGTCGCCATCGGTGATCAGGCGGATCGCGGCGCCGGTGCTGCGCAGCTCGGCGATCATGTCCTCGTGCCGGGGGCGTTCCAGCACGCAGATGGTGATGTCGCTGTCCTTGCAGCCGCGCGCCTTGGCCAGTGCCGCCACGCGTTCCTTGGGCGTCATGTCCAGCGACACGACATCGGTGGGATAGCCCGGCCCGATGGCCAGCTTGTCCATGTAAACATCCGGTGCATGCAGCAGTGTGCCGCGCGGGGCCATGGCGATCACGGTCAGCGCGTTCGGCATGTCCTTGGCCGTCAGCGTCGTGCCTTCAAGCGGGTCCAGCGCGATATCGACGGCGGGACCGCCGCCGGCGCCGACTTCTTCGCCGATATACAGCATCGGCGCCTCGTCGCGCTCGCCCTCGCCGATGACGACAACACCCTGAATGTCCAGCATGTTCAGCTGGTCGCGCATGGCGTTGACGGCGGCCTGATCGGCGGCCTTTTCATCGCCGCGGCCGACCAGCTTGGCCGAGGCCATCGCGGCGGCCTCGGACACGCGGGCCAGGCCCAGCGACAGCATGCGGTCGTTGAAATCGACAGGGTGAGACATGTTAAATTCCTGTATCTGAGGGCAAACCAAGCGGCCGGAGCCGTCCCTGCCTTCCTAGCCTTTTAACAGGTGTCAGGACAAGGGAAGACGATCCTAGAGCGCTTCGATCCGCAGCGCGACGGGATCGCCGACCACCACGCCGGTCTCGGCCAGGCCCGTGATGGCGTGATCCAGCGCGTCGCGCGTGGTCTTGTGGGTGACGAACAGCACGGGGGCTGTGGGTTCGTCATGGCCGTATTGGCGCATCCGGTCGATCGAGATGCCGCTGTCGCCCAGAACCTTGGCCACCTTGGCCATGGCGCCGGGTTTGTCGACCAGCGCCATGCGCAGGTAATAGGGCGCGGCGGCGGTGGCCCGGGCGGGTTTGATCCGGTCCAGCGTCGCGGCGGGCTGGCCAAAGGTCGTCACGCGGATGCCGCGCGCGATGTCCAGCACATCCGACATCACCGCGCTGGCGGTCGGACCTTCGCCCGCACCGGCGCCGCGCAGGACGATCTGGCCCACGCTGTCGCCTTCCAGCACGACCATGTTGGTGCCGCCTTCAAGCTGGCCCAGCGGACTGAGCGCGGGCACAAGGCAGGGCGTCATGCGCTGTTCCAGCCCCCGGCCGGTCAGCTGCGCCACGCCCAGCAGCTTGATGCGAAAGCCCATATCGGCGGCCTGACGGATGTCTTCGATGGTGATCTGACCGATCCCCTCCAGCTCGACCCCGTCGAAATCGACCTGGGCGCCAAAGGCGATGGCCGACAGCAGCGACAGCTTGTGCCCGGCGTCGATCCCGCCCACATCGAGATTCGGGTCGGCCTCGAGGTAGCCCAAGGCGCGGGCTTCCTCGAACACCTCGTCATAGGGCAGGCCCGCGTTTTCCATCCGCGTCAGGATATAGTTGCAGGTGCCGTTCATCACCCCCATGACACGGGTGATCTGGTTGCCGGCCAGCCCCTCGGTCAGGGCCTTGACCACCGGGATGCCGCCCGCGACGGCGGCTTCGAACCGGACGACGCAACCTGCGGCTTCGGCCTGTTCGGCGATGGCCTGGCCGTGATGGGCCAGCATCGCCTTGTTGGCGGTGACCACATCCTTGCCCGCGGCCAGCGCGGCTTCGGTGGCGGCCTTGGCGGGGCCGTCGCTGCCGCCCATCAGTTCGACGAACACGTCCACATCGTCACGGGTGGCCAGCGCGACGGGGTCGTCCTCCCACGCAAAGCCGCTCAGGTCGACGCCACGGTCCTTGTCCCGGCTGCGCGCCGATACCGCGCTGATCACCACCGGCCGCCCGGTGCGCTGTGCCAGCAGGTTGGCCCGCTGTTGGATGATTTTCACAACGCCGGCACCGACGGTGCCAAGCCCGGCGATGCCCAGGCGCAAAGGGGTGCTCATAGGGGGTCTCCGAACCTGTTTGAGAGCCTTGATCGCGGGACTGTTAGCGCGTTGTGCCGGGGCATGCAACGCGCGGGGGGCGCTATTGCGCGTGGCGGGCGGCGGCCTGTTGCAGGCGGCGGCGTTCGCTGCGGCTGAGCACCGGGCCGCGCAGCCGGTCGGCCTTGCGGCGCAATGCGGCCACCCGGTCCGACACGCCCGCGCCGATATCGGCGGATATGGTCACGCTGTCGGCGCGGTCCAGAAGCGTGTCCATGGGCAACAGCGCCGGGAACGCGCTGGGCGTGCCCTCGGCCGCCAATGCGGCCTCCACCTCGGGGAAGTCGGCGCAGCCGGGCAAAAGCCCCAACGCCAGGATCATCGCCCAATGCCGCATCGCCATGTCACCCTTTCCGCAACCTGTGCGCACCATAGGGCGTCGGTCCGGTCATCCGCAAGTCACCGCTTGCACGGGGGGGCGATTGGGCTAGGCTGGCCGTCATGGCGCGCAAAGCGGGATCATCGTCCGAGGTCACCGGCCCGCTGGTCCGCGCGGCGGCCCAGCGGCTGTTCGCGCGCCACGGCTATGCGGCCGTGTCGATGCGCCAGATCGCGACCGAGGTCGGCGTGCAGGCGGGCGCGCTTTATTCCTATACCCCCAACAAGCAGGATCTGCTGTTTCAGATCCTGAGCACGCATCTGGAGGAGGCTTTGGCGGGCTGGCGCGCGACCCCCAAAGGCACCGGGCCGCTGGACGCGCTGGAGGCGTTCGCGCGGTTTCACGTGCGGTTCCATTTCGACCGGCCCGAAACCATGTTCATCGCCAATATGGAGCTGCGGAACCTCAGCCCCGAAAACTATGACCGGGTCGAGGGGCTGCGCACGGAATACGAGGCCGCTCTGGGTGCGATCCTGCGCGACGGACAGCAGGCGGGGGTGTTCCGGCTGCCCGATCTGCGGCTGGCGACGATGGCGATTCTGGCGATGCTGAATGGGGTGTCGACCTGGTACCGCGACGACGGGCGGCTGGGCCGGGGGCAGGTCGCGGATATCTATTGGGATATGGTGCGTCAGGCGGCGGGCGCCTGACGCGTCGGTTTTCAGTGCGCGGGACGGATGAAGGTGCCGTTGCGCAGTTCGGCCATGGCCTGGCGCAGCTCGGCCTGGGTGTTCATCACGATGGGGCCGTGCCAAGCCACGGGTTCCTGGATCGGCGCGCCCGAGATCAGCAGGAACCGGATGCCTTCGGGCCCGGCCTGAACCGTGACCGTATCGCCGGTGCCGAACCGGATCAGGGTGCGGTTGCCCGACATGTCGCGGATGTTGACCTCCTGGCCCATGACCTCTTTCTCCAGCAGCACGCCAGTGGGGTTCGAGGCATCGGCAAACTGCCCCGCACCGTCGAAGACATAGGCGAAGGCGCGCTTGTAAGTGTCGACGGGAAATGACTTTTTTACCCCCGGCGGGACATAGATGTCCAGATATTGCGGATCGGCGGCAATGCCGTCCACCGGGCCGGTCTGGCCCCAGAACGTGCCGACGATCACTTTCACCCGCGTGCCGTCATCGTCGATGATTTCGGGGATGTCGTTGCCGGTCACGTCCTGGTAACGCGGCGCGGTCATCTTCTGTGCCGCGGGCAGGTTCGCCCACAGCTGGAAGCCGTGCATCTGCCCCTGGGCGTTGCCCTGCGGCATCTCCTGATGCAGGATGCCCGACCCGGCGGTCATCCATTGCACATCGCCCGCGCCCAGAACGCCCTGGTTGCCCAGCGAATCCCCGTGTTCCACCGTGCCGCTCAGGACATAGGTGATGGTTTCGATCCCGCGATGGGGATGCCAGGGAAATCCGCGCAGGAAATCCTCGGGGCGTTCATTGCGGAAATCGTCGAACAGCAGGAACGGATCCAGATCGGTCGGATCCTGAAAGCCGAAGGCGCGGTGCAGTTTGACACCGGCGCCTTCAAGCGTCGGAATGGCGTGCGATTGCTCGCGGATCGGTCGGATGGACATGCGCGATCTCCCTTGGTTCCGACCTTATCTAGGGTCGCCCGTGGGGCAGGGCAACGCGCAGGGATGGCGCGCAAACACACAGATGCAAAGCCCCCCTCGCACTTTCGCGGCAAGCGCTGTAAGGATGCGCCACCATCATGGAGCCACAATGACCGAACCGCTTGCCACCGTGTCCCCGTCGAAGATCCGCCGCCTGTTCGGGCTGTCGGTGCTGTTGTTGCTGGGGGGCGGGGTGATCTATATCGCGCTGGCCCAGCCGCCGGCCGAACGGCTCTGGCAGCTGTTCCTGCTGGGCTTCGGGGGCGTGGTGCTGTGGCAGGCCGAAACGTTCCGCCGCGCGACGCTGGCCTCGGTCATCCTGACCGAGGCGGGGCTGGTCAGCAGCGACGGTACGGTTCTGGCGCCGATGGATCAGATCACGGGCGTGGATCGGGGTGTGTTCGCGATGAAGCCGTCGAACGGCTTCGTGGTGCGGCTGAAATCCGGGGGCAAATCGGCCTGGGCGCCGGGGCTGTGGTGGCGGCTGGGCCGGCGGGTGGGCGTGGGCGGCGTTACGGTGGCCGCCCAGACCAAGTTCATGTCAGAGATTCTGATCGCGCGGCTGGCCGAACGCGACGGGTCCTGAGCCGGATCAGCTGTTCTCGTCGCAGGCGTTCCAGCACAGCTTTGGCGCAAAGCGCAGGCGCGTGACCACCAGGTTCTGATAGTTCCCGTCATCCAGGCCCACATTGAAGGCCGAGGTATAGTCCATGAAGGTCTCGACCATGATCGCGCGGTCCTGCTTGGTCATGATCGGAATCTGATCCTCGAAATTCACGATCGTATCGTCATCCAGGGCAGGGCGGCTGTCGGTCGAATAGGACCAGTCGGTGCGGATCACGCGGTTGGGGTTGTCCAGATCGCAATCGTCCTCGCAATAGATCTCGGTCACGCGGATCGCGGAATTGGTGCCATGCCCGGCGGTCAGATACCCGAACACGGCGCCCATTCCGTCCATATAGGTGGCGTTCACCGGCTCGTCGCCCATTTCCCGGCTGATCATGTCGCTGACAGTATAGGCCGCCTTCTGGTTGACGTTCAGCGCCTGATAGGCGTCGAAGAACACCAGGCTGGCCACCCACCACCAGACCAGGATCGGCAGGATCATCACCGCCTCGACGGTCAGGGTTCCCTTTTCCTCTTTGGCGAAACGGCGCAGGATGCGGGTAAAGACATTGGTCATGGATCAGCTCCCCGGCCGCGGTTCGTTCACATAGGCCGATGTCGACACCATCGCGAACCCGTCACCGATATTGTCCTGCAGATAAAGCGCCAGACCGGTGCCCGGGAAGAACGGGTCGATCATCACACAGGCGCGTACCAGCATCATTTCGTTTTCCGGCCCGTCGTTGAAATTCACGATCGGTTTCTCGGCGCTGCCCCGGTCGACGCAGCGCGCGGCCGGATCGGGCAGGGGCCAGTCGGGTTTCGGCATCGGGTACAGTTCCAGCAGGATCTGGTTCTCGCAATCGGGCACGAAATCGCCCACCCGGCTGCAGATCGATTCCTTCAGGATACCGACGCCGTTCTCCCCGCTCAGGTTCGGCCATGTGCCCAGACGCAGATCCCGCACGGTCAGGTCGACGGCGCGATCCAGCATCACCTGGCGGTTCATCCACATCGCCAGCTCGAAAGCCGACACGAACAGCGTGATGAAGATCGGCAGCAGGATCGCAAATTCCAGCGCCGCGATCCCGCCCTCGTCACGGTGCAGGCGCCGCAATCTGCGGGCTGCCGGGGTCAGCACAGGGATCATTGGGTCAGCCTTAGCTTGTCGATCGAGCTTGCGATCGCGAAGAACACGTCGCTCAGGTTTTCGCCAGTTGCCTTGAAGAAATGCCCTTCGGTGGTGGCGCATTCCTTCAGCACATCCAGGCCGTCTTCGACCTCCAGCCCGATGGTATAGACCACGATGCCGTTGTTTTTCGCGGCTTCGCAGACGTCCTTGGTGTGCTCTACCTTTTCGGCATTCGCATAGGCCACCAGCGGGTCGCCCAGCCAGGAATAGTTGCTGTTGTTATAGGTGCTGTCGATGTCATAGTCCTTCCACAGCACCGGGAAGGGGATGTTTTCGGCAACGCCCGGCTGCTCGACCCATTCGGTCTGGTTCTCGTACCAGCAGCCGTAACGGTTACATCTGCGCACGCGCGTGGTCTCATAGCCTGCGGCATCGCCATAGGGCACGGCATTCCAGCTGCCGTCATGCGGGTAGTAATAGGGATCCTGACCGTTGTCGTCGCGCTGCTGATGATAGACGGACAGCCGCTCGGTCTGGACCGTGTCGCTGGCATCGTTCGGGTTGTCGACATTCCGCCAGAAGGCCGAGGGGCCAGAGCGATAGCCGTCTTTCAGCATGCGCTGCACGTCGTTCACACCGTCGGTCATCAGAACCAGCGCCTTGATCGCGTTCATCGGCTGTGCGCCATAGGGGCGCGACGCAAAGGCAGGGTTCACGATCGCCGCGCTGCCGTTGTCGCTGGTCTCTGCCAGGCCCGCGATCACGGGGCGGAAGCTTTCATGCAGCATCGCCGCACCCCATTTCACGCCATAGTCGATCGAGGTACTGCCGCCGGCCTCGAGCTGGTCGATCCGCGTGGCCGCGACGCCGTAATCATCCATGAAGGGCCGGATCTGGCGCCAGTTTTCCGGGCGGCAGTTCCAGTTCTCGCCATAATTCCAGCCGCTGGGATAGTCGCGGAAATAACCGGCCTGTCTGGCGGGGTTGTTCGGATCGGTCGCGATGATCGTGGCCGTTTCGAACTCTTCGGGCGTGAATTCCAGGCAATGGGCATAGTTGTGATCGGCGGTCGTCACCATTTCCTCGAACATGCGCGACCCGGCGACCACCTGTTCCGAATAGGGGATCAGCGAAATCGACACCTTGTCCGGCGTGACCGTGCAGTCTTCGGAGCTGTAGTTTTCCAGCAGATCGGGACGTTCCGAGGCGCTGTCGCATTGCAGGAAGTAGACGAAATCCTTTGCGGCTTCCTGCAGGATCTCGATCTTTGTTCCGATCACTCTGTCATCTTCGTCATGCGCGTCCCAATCCATCGAGCCGGACACGTCCACCACAAGCGATACTTCGGTTTCCGAGATGCCTTCTTCCGCCACGGATTTGCCTGCCGCGACCAGGGTTTCGATGCCCATCATGTGCATGAACATCGTTTTCACATTGGCCTGTGATGTCGCCTCGACCATCCGATAGGTCAGCTGCGAGCCGTTCTGCGAGTAATCGACGTCGATCTGGTCGTCGCTCATGTACTGGCCCAGATCAGCCTTCTTGAAATAGTCGTTTACCACTTCCTTGGCGTCTTCGGCGTTCTGAAGGTCGGCGGCGGCCAGAACGGCGCGGTCCAGCGTGTTCTGGATGCGGGTGCGGGTCACCTCCAGCCGGATGACGTCGATGGCGAGACCCGCGATCATGAACATCATGATCAGCAGCACCAGGCCAAACACGATCAGCGCACCGCGTTCGTCGCTATGAAAACCCGCAACCGAGGCCCGCGCACGATCCCGCGCCATGGCAAAAGAAATCTTCCGGGGCTCACGCCCAGTCATACGCCGCATAGTACCAACCCTTTGTCCCCGCGCCGTCCCCAAACAGACGCTGCACGCGCAAGCAGATTCCGCGCGATAGAATTAACTGGAGCTTAAACTGATCGGTAATTTAGGCAGTATTAGGGCAGAAGACGGGGGGAAATAATGGTAAGTCGCGTCAGAATTGCGCTTATTTCCGGATTGGTTACTGCTCAGAAACAATCGCCGCGTTTTGGGCCCTGCGTGGGCAGGGCGCGAATGTCATGGACGGCGACAGCCAACCGCGCCAAGCTTTTGTTAGGATCGAGTCGTCAAGAACAATGTCAACCGACTCGTCTTCAGGAGGGAGAAAGCCATGACTGGTGTCATTGAGCCGAGTTTTCGCGAGTCCGTCGATCTGATGTTCGACAGGGCGGTCCGTCTGATGGACCTGCCGCCGGGGCTGGAGGAAAAGATCAAGGTCTGCAACGCGACCTATACGGTGCGGTTCGGGGTCCGATTGCGCGGCAGCATCCAGACCTTCACCGGCTATCGCAGCGTGCATTCGGAACATATGGAACCGGTCAAGGGCGGCATCCGCTTTGCGATGGGCGTGAACCAAGACGAGGTCGAGGCGCTGGCCGCGCTGATGACCTATAAATGCGCGTTGGTGGAAACGCCTTTTGGCGGGTCCAAGGGCGGATTGCGGATCGACCCGCGCGAATATGAAGAGCACGAGCTGGAACAGATCACGCGCCGCTTTGCATACGAGCTGGCCAAGCGCGACCTGATACACCCCAGCCAGAACGTGCCCGCCCCCGACATGGGCACGGGCGAGCGCGAGATGGCCTGGATTGCCGATCAGTACCGGCGGATGAATACCACCGATATCAACGCCAATGCCTGTGTCACCGGCAAACCGGCCCATGCGGGCGGTATCCAGGGCCGGGTCGAGGCGACGGGCCGCGGCGTGCAATACGCGCTGCGCGAGTTCTTTCGCCATCCCGACGATGTGGCCAGGACGGGGCTGTCGGGCAAGTTGGACGGCAAGCGCGTGATCGTGCAGGGGCTGGGCAATGTGGGCTATCACGCCGCGCATTTCCTGAGCACCGAGGACGGCGCGAAGATCACCGGAATCGTCGAGCGCGATGGCGGGTTGGTGAACCCCAAGGGCATGGATGTCGACGCGGTACGCGACTGGGTGGCGCAGAATGGCGGCGTGCAGGGTTGCCCCGAAGGCAGTTTCGTCCCCGATGGCGCCAAGCTGCTGGAGGAGGATTGCGATATCCTGATCCCGGCCGCCATCGAAGGGGTGATCAACCTGGAAAACGCCGCGCGGATCAAGGCGCCCCTGATCATCGAGGCCGCCAATGGCCCCGTCACGGCAGGCGCCGACGAGGTTCTGCGCAAGATGGGCGTCGTGATCATCCCCGACATGTATGCCAACGCGGGCGGCGTCACGGTGTCCTATTTCGAATGGGTCAAGAACCTGAGTCATATCCGGTTCGGCCGGATGCAGCGCCGCCAGGAAGAGGCGCGCCACCAACTGATCGTGGACGAGTTGCAGCGGCTGGACGAGCATCTGGGCGATGCCTGGTCGATGACCCCGAACTTCAAGGAAAAATACCTGCGCGGGGCGGACGAGCTGGAACTGGTGCGCTCGGGCCTCGATGACACGATGCGGATCGCCTATCAGTCGATGAGCGAAACCTGGCACCGGCGCGACGATGTCGAGGATCTGCGGACGGCGGCCTATATCGTGGCGATCGGCCGGGTGGCCGACAGCTATCGCGCGAAGGGGCTCTAGACGCCCGCGCGCCGCGTTCGGGGCGTCGGCCAACCGCCCGCCCGGAACCGTTTTGCCCCATGTGCCGGGGGCTCCCGCCCGAAAGCGGTGCATGTGCATGCACGGCTTTCGGTTGGGCCGGGCGCGGGCCATGCGGCCCGCGCGGTTGCGCCTGTGGTGATGCCGGTGGCGTGAATTGACGAAATTCGCGCGGCTTTGGCGGTGGGGTTCTGGACAGGCTTGGCCCGCGACCGATATGAAGAGACATGAGCCTGCCCCCCGGATTCTTGGATGAACTGCGCACCCGCCTGAGCCTGAGCCAGGTTGTCGGGCGCAAGGTCATGTGGGATCCGCGCAAATCGAACCAGGGCAAGGGCGACATGTGGGCGCCGTGCCCGTTCCATCAGGAAAAGACCGCCAGTTTCCACGTCGACGACCGCAAGGGCTATTACTATTGCTTCGGGTGCCACGCCAAGGGTGACGCGATTTCCTTTGTGCGCGAGACCGAGAATGTGAGCTTCATGGAGGCGGTCGAGATCCTGGCGACCGAGGCTGGCATGCAGATGCCCGCCCGCGACCCCAAGGCCCAGGAACGCGCCGACCGCCGCAGCGAGCTGATCGCGGTGATGGAACAGGCGGTGCAGTTCTTCCGCCTGCAACTGAAGACCGCCGGGGGCGCGGCGGCGCGCGACTATCTGGCCGGGCGGGGCATGACCGGCGCGCGGCTGGACCGCTGGGAAATCGGCTTTGCCCCCGATGGCTGGCAGGGGCTTTGGGACCATCTGCGCGGCAAGGGCGTGGCCGAGGACATGATCCTGGACGCGGGGCTGGCCAAGCCCAGCAGCAAGGGCGGCAAGCCCTATGACACGTTCCGCGACCGGATCATGTTCCCGATCCGTGATGCGCGGGGCCGGGCGATCGCTTTTGGCGGCCGCGCGATGGACCCCGAGGACAAGGCGAAATACCTGAACTCGCCCGAGACGCTTTTGTTCGACAAGGGCCATACGCTTTACAACCACGGTCCCGCGCGCGAGGCCGCGGGCAAGGGCAAGACGCTGATCCTGGCCGAGGGGTATATGGACGTGATCGCGCTGTCTGATGCGGGGTTCGGCGCGGCGGTCGCGCCGCTGGGCACCGCGATCACCGAGGATCAGCTGCGGCTGGCCTGGCGGATCGACCCCGAGCCGGTCATTGCGCTGGATGGCGATGCGGCGGGGATACGCGCCGCGCTGCGGGTGATCGACCTGGCGCTGCCGCTTTTGGAAGCCGGGCACAGCCTGCGCTTTGCGCTGATGCCGCAGGGGCAGGACCCGGACGATGTGATCCGCACCGGCGGCGCCGGCGCGATGGACAAGCTGCTGGAGCAGGCCCAGCCGATGGTTCAGCTGCTGTGGCAGCGCGAGACCGAGGGCAAATCCTTCGACAGCCCCGAACGCAAGGCCGCGCTGGACAAGGACCTGCGCGCGGTCATCGGCCGGATCAAGGACCCGTCGATCAAGCGGCATTACGGGGACGAGATCAAGAACCTGCGCTGGCAGCTCTTCAATCCCCGGCGCGAAGGGGGCGCGCGCAAACCCTGGCGCGGCCGCAAAGCGCCGCAGCCTGCGCTGTCGGCCACCAAATCCTCGGCGCTGGTATCGGCCGGGCAGGGGTTCGAGGATTACCTGCACGAGGCGGTGATCCTGGCCACGCTGATCACCCATCCCGGCCTGTTGCACGGGGCGCTGGATGCGCTGGAACGGCTGGATTGCACCAGCGACGATCATCGCCGGTTGCAGGGCGCGCTGCTGACCCATGCCGATGAAACCGACCCCGCCGCGCTGCGGGCCGCGATTTCCGGCACCATCGGGCCCGCGCCCCTTGAAAACCTGTTCGCACTGCGCCATGTCCAGATTTGTCCATCCGTCGCCAACCCGCAGGATGCCGAGAAAGCCGCGCTGTGTCTGGCCGAGGAAGTGGCCAAGCTGACAGCGACGCGCGGCGCGGCACAGGAAATCGAAGACGCGCTTCAGGATATGGACGGGCTGGCCGACGAAGGCCTGACCTGGCGGCTGGGCCAGGCGGCCGAGGCACGCAACCGGGCGGGCAAATCCGACAACGAGGATCGGGGTGAATACGATATCGGGCCGAATGGCGCGCGGATCAGCCGCGACGAACGTGGGGCGTTCGAAAGCCTGCTGGCCCAGATCGGGTATGGAACAAAGGAACCGGATGCATCGTGACGTTCCGGTGACGGGGTAATAACAAAGTTAAGGCTAAACGGGTGTGCATCGCGCTGATTCGGGTTATTGATTCGAATCACATCACAAAGCGAATCAGCGCCCCTGCAAGGAGCATGGCATGGCTGCAAAAGACACCGATGATCGCAAACAGGACGACCAGGACCAGGAGCATTCGCTTGATATGAGCCAGGCGGCGGTCAAGAAGATGATCGCCGAGGCGCGCGAGCGTGGCTATATCACCTATGATCAGCTGAACCAGGTTCTGCCGCCCGATCAGGTGTCGTCCGAGCAGATCGAGGATGTGATGTCGATGCTGTCCGAGATGGGCATCAACATCATCGAGGAGGAAGAGGCCGAGGACGACGATTCCAAGGGCTCGACCGAGGTTGTCGAAACCTCGACCTCGCGCGAGGTGGCCGTCGCCCAAACCGAGACCGAGAAGCTGGACCGCACCGATGACCCGGTGCGCATGTACCTGCGCGAGATGGGATCGGTCGAACTGCTGAGCCGCGAGGGCGAGATCGCCATCGCCAAGCGGATCGAGGCCGGGCGCAACACCATGATCCTGGGGCTCTGCGAAAGCCCGCTGACCTTTCAGGCGATCACGATCTGGCGCGACGAGCTTCTGAACGAAGACATCCTGCTGCGCGACGTGATCGACCTGGAAACCACGTTCGGCCAGTCGATGGACGACGATGGCGAAGAAAGCGAACCCGTTGTCGGCAATCTGAATGTCGATGCCTCTGCCACCGCGCAGAAAAAGGACGACCAGCCCGAGCTGGACGCCGACGGCAACCCGATTGCCAGCGACGATGACGACGAGGATGACGACGAACAGGCCAACATGTCGCTTGCGGCGATGGAAGCCGCGCTGAAGCCGCAGGTTCTGGAAACGCTCGACCTGATCGCGCGCGACTATGCCAAGCTGTCGGACATGCAGGACATGCGCATGTCGGCCACCCTGAACGAGGATAACAGTTTCTCGGTCAAGGAAGAGGCCGCGTATCAGAAGCTGCGGTCCGAGATCGTGCTGCTGGTGAACGAGCTGCACCTGCACAACAACCGGATCGAGGCGCTGATCGACCAGCTTTACGGCATCAACCGCAAGATCATGCAGATCGACGGGTCGATGGTGAAACTGGCCGACCAAGCCCGCATCAACCGCCGCGAATTCATCGACGCCTATCGCGGGTCCGAACTGGACCCCGCCTGGATGGAGCGGATGAACGAGAAAGCCGGTCGCGGCTGGCAGGCGTTCTGCGAACGCTCGGGCAGCAAGGTCGAGGAACTGCGCGGCGAGATGGCCCGCGTCGGCCAATATGTCGGCGTCGACATCAGCGAATTCCGCCGCATCGTCCAGCAGGTCCAGAAGGGCGAGAAAGAGGCGCGCCAGGCCAAGAAGGAAATGGTCGAGGCCAACCTGCGCCTGGTGATCTCGATCGCCAAGAAATACACCAATCGCGGCCTGCAATTCCTGGACCTGATCCAGGAAGGCAACATTGGCCTGATGAAGGCGGTCGATAAATTCGAATACCGCCGCGGCTATAAATTCTCGACCTATGCGACCTGGTGGATTCGTCAGGCCATCACCCGGTCGATTGCCGACCAGGCCCGCACGATCCGTATCCCGGTCCACATGATCGAGACGATCAACAAGCTGGTCCGCACCGGCCGCCAGATGCTGCACGAGATCGGCCGCGAACCCACGCCCGAGGAACTGGCCGAAAAGCTGCAGATGCCGCTGGAAAAGGTCCGCAAGGTGATGAAGATCGCCAAGGAACCGATTTCGCTGGAAACCCCGATCGGCGACGAAGAAGACAGCCAGCTCGGCGATTTCATCGAGGACAAGAACGCCGTCCTGCCGCTGGATTCGGCCATTCAGGAGAACCTGAAGGACACCACGACCCGCGTTCTGGCCAGCCTGACCCCGCGCGAGGAACGGGTACTGAGGATGCGCTTCGGCATCGGCATGAACACCGACCATACGCTGGAGGAAGTCGGCCAGCAGTTCAGCGTGACCCGCGAACGTATCCGCCAGATCGAAGCCAAGGCGCTGCGGAAACTCAAACACCCCAGCCGCTCGCGCAAGCTGCGCAGCTTCCTGGATCAGTGATGGGACGGCGCCTGCGGGCGCCGTTTTCGTTTGTATGGCGCGCCTTGCAGCCCTGAACCTCAAGCTGCCGGGTGCCGCCGCCCCTTGGTCCATCTTTGACGGACGCCGCGAGGGGGCGTGCCAAAGGCATCGACACATTCCTGCGCGAACCCCAGCAGCTTGAGCACGAGCTGCGCCTGATCCTCGACCGGGAAGCGCAGGGGTCGATCCGCATCGTGCAAATCCAGCGGGTCCTCGACCAGGGCAACAGGGTAAGTGACCGCATAGCGCCGGGCGGTGTCATAGAATTCCGCATCGCTCATGCCGCGATTTTCAATGAACGTCCTTGCCGCCTCGTGCCAATGGAAACCTTCACGCGTCTTTCCACCTGTGCGCAGGCGCATGTTCAACGCACCGATCACGACCTTTGTGAAAAGCTGTTCCCTGCTGCGCACGGGATAATGCGCAAGGCTTAGCCCCGCGACCGTGCGCGCTGCCAGATCCGGTTTCGGCGGTCTGGGCCGAAATCCGCGCAGACGCATTGGCGTATGGCCTTTCCCAATCAGTCGGTGATTGCCGGGGCTCAGCTCTGCCTGGCCGACAAGATGGATCGGAAAGGTCGTTTTGAACCATTGCTTCGGCTCTTGCTGACGCCGGCGCGTGATCCTGCAGATGGGGTTCTTCTCGTCCTGCTCATCCAAGGGGGTCGGCACATAGGTCACCCATGGCATGCGCACCGGTCGGATTTCCTGCAGCAGCGTTTGCCGGAACAGTGAACGGTCGGCGCGGATCAGCTCGTCCGCATCCAGCGGAACAAGGCAAGCGATGTCACCCTGCGCCGCCAGTTCGATGGCCAGATCATTCAAGATCTGCCGCTGCACATGCCCCATGCGGGCGTCCCGCCGCACGATCAGCCGCCCTGGAAACTCTTCGCGCATGGCAAGAACGGTGGCCAGGCTTTGGTCGCTGCTGCAATTGTCGACAACCACAAGGCTGTCGAGAAAGCGCAGGTTATGTCGGATCATCGGTTCGATGATGTCGGCCTCGTTCTTGATCGTCGCGATCCCGACAATCCCGTTCAAGGCAGGCAATGCGATCTCCAATTTCTTGACTTCCAGTGATGTTCCGGCAGGGTGGCCCGATATTCATTAACGCACCTGTGGAATTCGACAAGGTCTGTGCAGCACACATGTTGTTCATTGCGTTGTCGACCACGGCGGTGGATCCGGGGTGGATAGCGGCATGGGTGTAAAGGGTAGCTGCACCGACGTTTCGCCATCGCGATCCGGGGTTGGGGCCTGTATGCTTGCATGCGCGACGTTCCGTGCTGGTGGCCGAAAACCCGGCCGCGCGCTGGTACAGCGCAGCATCGATGTGTCACAGACACTTTTGCGGTCCCCTATGCAAGGATGGCTCATGAAACACAAAACGCATTCCGGACTTGGCCTGTTGGGCGTGGCGCTGACGCTGGGCGCCTGCGTGACCGCCCCGCGCCCCTTGCCCGATATCCTGCCCGATGACCGCAGCCCGATCGGCAACCGGATCGTCGGCCATTCCGAAAGCCCCGGCACGTTCGAGGTGATCGCGCGGCCCGGTGACTGGACCGAAGAATTCATGTGTTCGGCGGGCGACTATGTGAAGACGACGCTGGGCCAGGACCCGGCCACGCGCATCTATGTCGTGCGGCCCAGGGGGGCGGGAGAACGCGGCGTGCTGTTCACCATCCGCCCCGGCGCCGAAACGCTGGATGCCGCCGAGGGGTTGCGCGGGGATTATCAGCGCAGCGTGGCGCGCCCGGGCGACAGTTTCCGCGCGGCAGACGGCGCGTCGGCCTGCATGCGGATCCTGCCCTATTTCTGGGATCCCGAGGGGCTTTGACGGGACCGGTGCAGCGCAGTTTCACCATCGCGACCCGGGGGCAGGGTCTTTATGAATTCACCCGCGAGGTGACGGCCTGGGTGGCCGGGCAGGGCGGCGATGGGCTGTTGACGCTCTTCGTGCGCCATACCTCGTGCAGCCTGCTGATCCAGGAAAACGCCGACCCCGAGGTGCGGACGGATCTGCGCAATTTCTTTCAACGGCTGGTGCCGCCCACGACCGATCCATCCATGTCCTATCTGACCCACACCTACGAGGGGCCGGACGACATGCCCGCCCATATCAAGGCCGCGCTGCTGCCGGTCAGCCTGCAGGTGCCCGTGGCGGACGGGCGGCCCGTGCTGGGCACGTGGCAGGGGATCTATCTGTTCGAACATCGCGATGCCCCGCATCAGCGTCAGGTGGCGGCGCATCTTCTGCGGTGACCGGCGCAACGGAGGGCCGCAATCTGCATCTGGTGGTGTCAATTTCCGTCTACCCAATCCCTCGCGGGCGCCATATAGTGGCTGTGGATAACTGGGGTAAGAGGCCGAGGGAGAGGTCATGCGCTGTCCGTTTTGCGGAAATATCGACACACAGGTGAAGGATTCGCGCCCGGCCGAGGATCACGTCGCAATCCGGCGGCGGCGGTTCTGCCCGGCCTGCGGCGGACGGTTCACCACCTATGAACGGGTGCAGCTGCGCGATCTGGTGGTGGTCAAATCCAATGGCCGGCGCGAGGATTTCGACCGCGACAAGCTTGAACGCTCGATCCGCATCGCGTTGCAGAAACGCCCCGTCGACCCCGAACGGATGGACCAGATGATTTCGGGCATCGTGCGGCGGCTGGAAAGCATGGGCGAAACCGACATCCCGTCGAAGACCATCGGCGAGATCGTGATGGAGGCGCTGGCGCGGATCGACACCGTGGCCTATGTGCGGTTTGCCAGCGTTTACAAGAACTTCCAGGCCGCAGACGATTTCGAGGATTTCGTCCACGAGCTGCGTCCGCCCACCCCGCCGGAAGAGTGAGCCAGAAAGGCCAGGATGCCCGGTTCATGGCGCTTGCGCTGTCGCTGGGCGCGCGCGGGATGGGGCAATGCTGGCCCAACCCGGCGGTGGGCTGCGTGATCGTGCGGGATGGCCGGATCGTCGGGCGCGGCTGGACCCAGCCCGGCGGGCGTCCTCATGCCGAGGTCGTCGCGCTGGCCAAGGCCGCTGAGGCCGCGCGCGGCGCCACCGCCTATGTCACGCTGGAGCCTTGCGCCCATACCGGCCAGACGCCGCCTTGTGCCTCGGCGCTGATCGCAGCGGGTGTGGCGCGGGTGGTCACCGCATTGCAGGACCCCGATCCGCGTGTCGATGGCGGCGGACACGCGATGTTGCGCGCGGCGGGCATTGCGGTCGAGACCGGTGTTCTGGCCGACCGGGCCGAGCGCGCCCATCGCGGCTTTCTGTTGGCCCGCCGTGCCGGGCGCCCGATGGTCACCCTGAAACTGGCGGGATCCTTTGACGGGCGCATTGCGCTGGCCACCGGCGAAAGTCAGTGGATCACGGGCCCCGAGGCACGGCGATACGTGCATGCGCTGCGTGCGCGGCACGATGCGGTGATGGTTGGCGCGGGAACGGCGCGGGCCGATGATCCGTCGCTGACCGTGCGCGATATCGGCGTGGCGCGGCAACCGGTGCGGATCGTTTGCAGCCGTCGGCTGGACCTGCCGCTTGATGGCAAGCTGGCCCGCACCGCGCGCGATGTGCCGGTCTGGCTGTTGCACGGGCCGGATGCCCCGGCAGAGCGTTGCGCGGCCTGGGCCGAGCTGGGCGCGCGGCTGATCCCGGTGGACACCGGCACCACGCGCCAGATCGAGCCCGCCGCGATGCTGCGCGCGTTGGGCGAAACCGGCCTGACCCGGGTCTTCTGCGAGGGGGGCGGGGCGTTCGCGGCCTCGCTTCTGAACGCGGGGCTGGTGGACGAGCTGGTGGGCTTTACCGCCGGGCTGGCCATCGGCGCCGAAGGCACGCCCGCGCTGGGGGTGATGGGGCTGGAACGGCTGGCGGATGCGCACCGGTTCCACCTGGTCGAGGCGCGCGCCATCGGCAATGACGTGTTGCACCGGTGGGAGCGGTCCGGGGCGGTGGGTTGAAAACCCACCCTACGCGGCTAGGCTTGGAAGTGATGTGGCCAAAAGGCCGCTTCGCGGGACTTTGTTGCCGTTCGATGAAGAGCTAGTAATGTCTGCTTTTTACCTATCCGCGAAGGACGAAAGGCATTTGTCCAGTATGGTGTTCAGCTCAGACTGATCCAATTCGGACAGCCCTTCGACCAGTCGTTTCTGAACAACGACGTGATCTGACACGGCGGCATCAATCTTCCTGATCCCGCTCGCTGTGAGCTTCACATGGACACTGCGCTTGTCCTGAGGGTTCGGCACACGCGCCACGAAACCATCCTTTTCAAGTTGGTCAATGCGGTTAGTCATTGTGCCTGACGTTACCATCATCGTCGCCAGTAGTTGGTTCGGCGACAACGCATGGGGCGGTCCCGACCTTAGGAGCGTGGCCAACACATCAAAACTCGCTGCGGTCAGCCCGTGTTTTGCAAAGGTCTTGCCCATCTGTTCGCTGTAAAGCGTCGACAATCTGACCACCCTGCCAATCAAGCCCATTGGCCCTGTGTCTATATCTGGCCGCTGTTTGGCCCATTGCGCTCTGATGTCTTCAATATCGAACATGCTGAAACACAGAATAGGTTTTTATCTTGACGTCAAGTTAAATGCATTTATCTCTACATCAAGATAAATTGGAGACCCCCATGTCCCGCCCCTATGACCTCGCCCTCACGGCACTGGCCCCGCTTGTGTGGGGGAGCAGTTACATCGTCACCACACAGTTCTTGCCCAACCTTGATCCGCTGACCGTGTCCGTCCTGCGCGCTCTGCCAGCAGGCCTGCTATTACTGTGTCTGGTTCGCCAAGTCCCTCATGGTCACTGGGTCTGGAAGATGTTCGTTTTGGGTGCGTTAAATTTCGCGATATTTTGGTCGCTGCTTTTCTTTGCCGCTTATCGTTTGCCCGGGGGCGTCGCAGCCGTGATGGGGGCATTGCAGCCGTTTGTGGTTATCTTCGCATCTCGTTTCTTGCTTGGATCACCAGTCAAAGTGCTTTCACTGTTTGCAGTCGCTGCGGGCGTTGTCGGGGTCGCACTCCTCGTCCTTACACCCGCAGCAAAGCTGGATATGTGGGGGGTTGTTGCCGGTATTGCTGGGTCTGCGTCCATGGCCTTCGGCAGCGTGCTGAGCCGAAAATGGCAGCCGCCAGTCAGCGCTCTGACCTTTACGAGTTGGCAATTGACGGCTGGCGGTTTGCTCTTAGTGCCCTTCGCACTTTTTGCGCCAACAAATTGGTCGACCATCAGCGGAACGAACGTCTTGGGACTAGCCTATCTGGGCTTTATCGGCGCGGCCCTGACATACATTATTTGGTTGCGCGGCATCCGTATCATCCAACCAACTGCGGCTTCGATACTGGGCCTTTTAAGTCCAATGAGTGCGGCTTTGCTCGGTTGGTTCTTTCTCAATGAAACACTGAGTGTTCCGCAAAGCATTGGAGTGATTGTCGTCCTCCTGAGCGTGTTCGTTGGTCAATACGCGCTGAGATCGAAGCCAGTATCGACAAAGCCGACTTTGGCCGCGGTGCAGAAATCATGAATAATGCGCTCAAACCAGCCCTTCTCTGCACGCTATCCCCGCCAGAAAGGCGCGGCCCCGGCGAAAAGCCCCTGTAGCTTCGACAATACCCGCAACCCCGGCGCGCGGGGCAGGTCGGTGCCGCTGGCCAGACGGTCGACCACGACCTCGACCGGGCAGGGCTGGCCGCTGATCGGGTCGAAATAGCGCGGATAGCCGATCAGCGTGGCATGGACCAGACCGGCCAGGCCGGGCCGGGCCTGTCGCCGGTCGGGCGCGGGCATAAGATCGCGGGTCAGCCCCCAGCCGGCATAGAACGGCATCCCCAGACAGGTGACGGTCCGACCGCGCAACAGCGCCTCGAACCCCAGAAGCGAGGTCAGGGTCCAGATCGCATCGACCTGGGGCAGCAGGGCGGCGGGATCGGTGCCGGTCACGATCAGATCGGCATGGGCCAATGCCGCGTCGGGGGCCACCGCCCCGGGGCGCAGGCCCGCCACGACATCCGGATGGGGTTTATAGATCACCAGCGCATCGGGGTTTTCCGCGCGGACCCGCTCCAGCAGGGCCAGATTGGTGCGGATATCGCCACAGCCAAGGCGGATCGAGGCATCGTCCTCGACCTGTCCCGGTACCAATATCCGCCGCCCTTCGGGTAGCTCGGGCGGCGGGGTGCCCTGATTGTATTTCGACAGGCCTGCATCCGTGACCCGCGCGATCAGCCGCTCGGCCCGGCGGATCTGATCGGGGCGCAGGTTGGCGGCGGCGGTGATCAGCTGCTCCAACCGGCTTTCGCGGGTCGGGTCGTAATAAATCCCCAGATCGTCACACACGAGCGACAGCGGCGGGGTGAGCGCCGCGCCCAACCCGCGCGAGCGCAGGAAGCCATCCTCGACCCGCACGGCATCGTGAGCCACCTCGGCCCGGCTGGCCCAGACCATCTGGCGGCGGTTGTCCTGTGGCGGTGTATCGGCAAAGCGCACGGGCGCGACCGCGCCGAAGAATTTCTGGATATGCGGGCGCTTCCACAGGCGCATACCGCTGGCCTGCCAGCCGGTGCGATCTTCGCGCCAGGCGCGGGTCTGGGCCGCAAGCTGGTCGATCACCTGTTCCAAGGTACACAGCCGGTCGCGGCAGGGGTCGTACCAGGTGGGCGCCAGGATCATCGCGGCGGCGAAAAGCTGGGCGCGGGTCAGGGTGCGTTCGCGGCGCGGCACCGGGTTTTCGTCCTGCGTCAGACCCCAGCCGCCATAGAACGGCTGGCCAAAGACGCGCGGCTTGTGGCCCGCCATGATCGCCTCGAATCCCAGCTGCGAGGACACGGTATAGACCGCGACCGCGCCTTCCATCAGCGCCCAGGGCGAGACCGGATCGTCGATCAGCGTGGCGCGCCCGGCCACCTGTTCGGCGGTGAAATAGCCCGGGCGGTGGCCGCCACGGGTTTCGGGATGGGTCTTGATCAGGATGCGCGCGCCGGGGTTTTCGATCTCGGCAAAGGCCAGCATCTCGCGGAACGTGGCCAGCGTCGCGCCGCTGGCGGTGACCGAGGCATCGCCCTGCGTCTGGTCGATCACCAGCACATAGCCCGGATCGGGCACCGGCAGGGCCGGGTCGAAATTGCAGTATTTCGACAGGTGCAGATCGCGCAGCCGGGTGGCGGCCACGCGCGCGCGTTCCAGCAGCGCGTGATCGTCCAGCGGATGGGTGGCCAGCAGGGTTTCCAGATCGGACGGGCGGGCGGGATCGAAATGCACGCCCGACCGGTCCAGCAGCAGCCCCAGCGGCGGCGCACCGTCGCGCCCCGGCAGGACCGAGCGCAGGAACGCATCCTCGACCCGCAGAACCGGGGTGTCGCGCCAATCGGCCACGGCCTCGCCCCTGGGCGCTGTGGCGGATTGCCCCCAGACGCCCACAAGGTCATCCGGCCCCGGCGCGCCCAGCCGGATCTGATAGCCCGCCAGTTCCAGAATGCGCCGGATACGCGTCTGGGTCAGAAAACCGCCATTATAGACGAAAAGCCGCTGCGCCGGGGCGCCGGGGCCGGTCATGCCGGCCTCAGTTCCCAGTGGACAGCTGTTCCACAGAATTCGCGGCGGTCAGCGAGCCGGTGATTGCGCCCAGAGTCTTCGACCATTGGACGAACGGCGCTTCGGTCACATAAACGGTGTCGCCGTCGCGGATCACGAAATCGCGGGCCATGAACATGCCGTTGGGCTCGGTCAGGTCCAGCACATAGACCATGCGCTGATCGCCCTGCAGGTCGCTGCGGCCCAGCACGCTGTTGGCAACGGCCGAGGGTTCATCGCGCAGGATGAACACACCCTTGGGATCGGCCAGATTGGTGCTCAGCCCGCCGACCTGGGCGATGGCTTCCAGCGCCGACAGGGTCTGGGTTTCGAACTGAACCCGGCTTTGCGCGCCGGTGGCGCCAAGCGCGGTAAAGGCGCGGCTGTCTTCCTCGACCAGGATGCGGTCGCCGCCGCGCAGGGCGATATCGGCACCGGGATTGACGTAAAGATCCTGGAACCAGATCTTGCCGCGATGGCCACCGCGGATCACGGTGACCTGGGCGATCTCGGGCGAGATCGTGATGCCGCCCGCCGCCGCCAGCATCGAGCTGAGCGTGCGGGTGGGGCGTTCGATCGGGAAGACACCCTGTTGGGCGATGGTGCCCGCGACCGAAACGGTGGCCCCGTCCCCGGCCAGACGGCGCACGATCACCTGCGGATCGGGGGTCTGGGTGTCCAGTTTCTCGGTGATGATCTGGCGCAGCCGTTCGGGCGAATTGCCCGCCGCGCGGATGCGACCGGCATAGGGGATAAAGATATAGCCCGCGCCGTCGACCTGAACCTCCTCCAGAACGCTGGCATTCACGCCTTGGTTCGACAGCAGCCCGTCATCGACGTTTTCATAGATCGTCAGGCCCAGCGTGTCGCCGGGATTGATCGTGTCGGACCCCAGCACGCTGGCGTTGCGGAACCCGGCTGAAAAGCCCAGGCCCGGCGCAACGGCGGTCGCGCGGGTCACGCGGTCATTCACACCGACGACAAAGGCATTGCCCTGTTTCTGGACCGAACCGGAATAGATCTCGGATTTGTTGGGGCCCGAGCGCGGCAATCCGCAGGCGGCCAGCGATCCGGCAACCACACAGAGCGATACCGCCCGGACGACACGAGATAAGATAAGGTTCACTGTCCAGCTCCCTGACCTGCATTGATGCCGATCATGTCGGGATAATCTATCGGGGGTGGTGTTGAAAGGAAAGTTTCACCGATCCGGTGCAATTCGCAACCTGACGGACTGTTGCCTCTGTGCCGCGTCGGGGTTCAGCACCGCGTCATAAGGATCGCGCGCGGCCAGCATCAGATCGGCGATCCGGCGCAGCAGCTGCTGCCGCCCGCGCCGGGAATAGAAGCTGCCGGGCACCTGCGAGGTTTCGACCAGAAAGCGACGATAGTCGACATAGGCCTGGCGGTCCGGCGGCTGGGGGTCGGCGAAAAAGGCCTCCAGCGGTTGGGCCGAGACGAATTCCGGCTTGTCATAGACCGCGCGCCCGAAGGCCTTGAGCGGCAGCCCGCGCCACAGCACCTGTTGCCCGGCGGTGGAATTCACGGTCACCGCGCTTTGCGCCTCGTCCAGCAGCCGCGCCAGTTTCCCGCCCGAAACCAGATGCACCCGCGTGGCGATCCCGTGGCGCCGTGCGGCGTGGCGAATCGCGCGGCTTAGCGGAAAGCGGTCGTCCTCCAGCGGGTGGGATTTGAACACCAGATGGTGATGGGCGGGCGCGCCACGGGCAAAGGCGCTGATGCACAGGTCGATGAATTCCGACATGTCGCCAAAGGGGCTATGGTCCAGAAAGCTGGTGTCATGGGCCAGTTGCAACAGCACCAGATGATAGGGATAGCCGCCCCGCCGGATCCGGCGCGTTGCCACGAACCGGCCCACCCGTCGCGCCGGCATCCACAGCAGCCGGCGCAGATGCAGGCGGAACTCCTGCCGCACGCTAAGCGCCCGGTGCGGACGGAAATGCGCATAGGGACCGTTCCGCGCCAGAACGTGGAAATGGTAAAGCGCGCCGTAAAACACATGCTGGCGCAGCGCGCCCCAGGTCGCGGGGGCGGCAGTGTGGGTGTGGTCGCTGGCGGGCAGGGCGGCGCGCATCTGCGCGACGCTCAGATCCATCAGCCGGGAATGGCCATTTGCCCCGTCACGCTCGTAGCTCACCCAATAGGGGCGCAGATAGCCTTCCTCGAACACATGCACGGTCAGCCCGCGCGCCCGGGCCAGGGCTATGGCGGCAGCGTGGATCGGGCGCGTGTCGCCATAGACCACCAGATCGGTCACCCCGGCATCGGCCATCAGCGCGTCGCACCAGCCCGGCCAATCCTCTGGCGTGCCGGTATAGGCGCGATAGCTGTCCCGGTCGGACCAGAACGCCGCATCGCCCCGGTTGAACCCCACCCGCAGGGTCCGCGCCCCCGCCCGGCGCAGCATGGCGCCCGCGCGGTCGAAGAACGGCCCATGCGGGCCTTGCAGGAACAAAAAACGTCGGTCGGTGGTCTGTGTCATTCTGGGGCCGGTTTACATCCATGTACCGTCGCAGGCCAACAGGGCAATTTTGGGGCGCCGCCCTGCGGCCTTGTGCAGGGGTGCTGCGGGTTGCCCTTGGTCGCGCCACGGGCTAGGTCAGAAATCGAAAGGATCATTGCCATGTTCACTGGGATCATCACCGATATCGGGACCGTTCGGAAACTGGATCAGCGCGGCGATCTGACCGCGCGGATCGGCACGGGCTATGACGCGGACAGCATCGCGCTGGGCGCGTCGATCGCGTGCAACGGCGTCTGCCTGACTGTCACGGATTTCGGGGCAGACGGGCAGGGGACATGGTTCGATGTCGATATCTCGGCCGAGACCGTGTCCAAGACCAATATCGGCCGCAACGGCTGGTCGGTCGGCAAGCGGATCAACCTGGAACGCGCGCTGAAAGTGGGCGACGAGCTGGGCGGGCATATCGTGTCGGGCCATGTCGATGGCGTGGCCCAGGTCGTGGCGATGGCGGACGAGGGCGACAGCACGCGCGTCACCTTCCGCGCGCCCGAGGATCTGGCGCGGTTCGTGGCGCCCAAGGGCTCGGTGGCGCTCAATGGCACCTCGCTGACCGTGAACGAAGTGAATGGCCGCGATTTCGGGGTCAATTTCATCCCCCATACCAAGCAGGTCACCACCTGGGGTGACGTTGCGGTGGGGGATGCCGTGAACCTTGAGATCGACACGCTGGCGCGCTATGTCGCGCGCCTGCAGGATTGGAACGCATGAGCGGTATCGGCCACAATCAGGGACCCACGATGGAGCCGGGCTTCGGCTGGCGCCGCCACGCCTGGGGCAAGGCGCGGGCCGAGCTGATGCCGAAACTGCCGATCGAGGTTGTGCGCCTGCGGATCAACCGCGCGCGTGAACTGGGGCTGGACTACAAGACCTATGCCGGGATCCGCGCCGGGACGGGCCGCGACGTGATCGGGTTCCTGTTTTCCACCAATGCGCTCAGGATGCTGAACCGCAACCTGCATATGCCCGAAGACCGCCGGGAACAGCTTTCGGTCATGCGCAATTGCGCCCGCATCGCGGTGGTGCAGCCGCCGCTGGACGCGGATCTGGTGGCCCAAGCGCATGATGCGGTGCTGGAGGGCGCAAGCCCCGCGCCGCTCTTTATCCACGGCTGGGACGCCACCCGCACCCGCATCGCCCATGCCACACGGCTGGCACAGGCCCCGGCCAGCGCGGTGCTGCTGGTGGGCGACACCGCATTGGAACGCACATGGGCCCAGGCGGGCCGGCTGGCGGGTTACGTGCCCGCTGAAACCTTCTTTGCAGGAGCGGCCAGATGAGCTTTGAAAAACCCGGCCCGGTCGAGGAAAACTGGCGCGACGCGATCTCGTCGGTCGAGGAGATCATCAACGATGCCCGCAACGGGCGGATGTTCATCCTGATCGACCACGAGGACCGCGAGAACGAGGGCGATCTGGTGATCCCCGCGCAGATGGCCACGCCCGAGGCGATCAACTTCATGGCCACCCACGGGCGCGGGCTGATCTGCCTGAGCCTGCCGGGCGAGCGGATCGACGCGCTGGGCCTGCCGCTGATGGCGTCCTATAACTCGTCGCGCCACGAAACCGCCTTTACCGTGTCGATCGAGGCGCGCGAGGGTGTGACCACCGGCATTTCCGCCCATGACCGCGCACGCACCGTGGCGGTGGCCATCGACCGGGGCAAGGGCGCGGCCGATATCGCCACGCCGGGCCATATCTTTCCGCTGCGCGCCCGCGATGGCGGCGTGCTGGTCCGCGCGGGCCATACCGAGGCAGCGGTGGACGTGTCGCGCCTGGCCGGTCTGAACCCGTCGGGCGTGATTTGCGAGATCATGAACGAAGATGGCAGCATGGCGCGGCTGCCCGATCTGGTGGCGTTCTCTCAGAAACACGGGCTGAAGATCGGCACGATCAGCGACCTGATCGCCTATCGTCGTCGTCACGATAATTTGGTTCGAGAACAATCGGTTACGGCCATTACTTCAGAGTTCGGCGGCGACTGGATGATGCGCATCTATACCGACGAAACCCAAGGGTCGGAACATATCGTCCTGACCAAGGGCGATGTCACCACGCCCGAGCCGGTGCTGGTGCGGATGCATGCGCTGAACCCGATGCTGGACGTGATCGGCACCGGCGGGCCGGGCCGCGCGGATGAATTCCGCGACGCGATGCGCCTGGTCGAGGCCGAGGGGCGCGGCGTGGTCGTGTTGTTGCGCGATGTCGAGATGAAGCTGCAGCCCGAGGATGGCGTGTCGCCCACCAAGCTGCGGCAATACGGGCTGGGCGCGCAGATCCTGTCGTCGCTGGGCCTGCATGAACTGATCTTGCTGACGAACTCGCCCCAACCCAAGATTGTCGGGCTGGACGGCTATGGCCTGAGCATCGTCGGCACCAAACCCATTCCAGGAAAGTAACATGGCCGGATCGGAAACCCATCACACCCTGCCCACGCCGCGCTTCGACAAGCCGGTCAAGCTGCTGATCGTCGTGGCGCCCTATTACAAGGACATCGCCGACAACCTGCTGGCGGGCGCCCGTGCGGCGATCGAGGCCGCCGGCGGCACCCATGAAACGGTCGAGGTGCCGGGCGCGCTGGAAATCCCGTCGGCCATCGCGCTGGCGCACCGGATGTCGAACTATGACGGCTATGTCGCGCTGGGCTGCGTGATCCGGGGGGAAACCACCCATTACGAGACCGTCTGCAACGACAGCTCGCGCGGGCTGACCCTGTTGGGATTGCAGGGCGCATGCCTGGGCAATGGCATCCTGACCGTGGAAAACCGCGATCAGGCCGTGGTGCGCGCCGATGCACAGGGCCAGAACAAGGGCGGCGGCGCGGCCGAGGCGGCATTGCACCTGATCGCGCTGGCGCGTAAATGGGGCGGCGCAACCAAGGGGGTGGGGTTCAAACCCGCCTCGGAAAGTTTCCGCATTGCGGGCGACAACGAAGGACCGGCCACGGCATGAGCGCCAACACCAAAGACAAACGCCAGATGAAATCGGCCTCGCGGCTTTATGCGGTGCAGGCGCTGTTTCAGATGGAGCATTCCGGCCAGACCGTCGATGCGGTCCGTGACGAGTTCGAGACCCATCGTTTCGGCGCCGATTACGACGGCGACGAGATGGCCGAGGGCGATGTGAACCTGTTCCGCCGGGTGCTGGACACGGCCGTCAACCTGCAAGCCAGGATCGACCAGATGACCGACCGCGCGCTGGTGGCGAAATGGCCCATCGACCGGATCGACCCCACGCTGCGGGCGCTGTTTCGTGCGGCGGGGGCCGAGCTGCTGGACGACAAGGCGCCGCCCAAGGTGGTGATCACCGAATATGTCGACGTGGCCAAGGCGTTCTTCCCCGAGGGGCGCGAGCCGAAATTCGTCAACGCCGTGCTGGATCACATGGCGCGCGAGGCCAAGCCCGAGGCGTTCTGATCCGTCAGCCGGATCTCCGCCCAGATCGGCAGGTGGTCCGACGCCCGCGCGCTGAGCGGGGTTTCCACCACCCCCGCATCGGTCAGGGTTAGCTGCGCGCAATGCGCGATCCGGTCCAGCGGGGCGATGGGCCGCGCGGCGTGAAAGCTGTGGCCCGGCGCCAGCACGGTATAGCCCGCCGATAGCGGCTCCAGCCCGCGCAGGGACGCCCATTCGTTGAAATCCCCCAGGATGATCGTCGGCAGCGGCGACAGGCCGTTCACCACGCCCGTGATCCGATCCAGTTGCTGGCGACGGTGCCGCCGGGTCAGGCCCAGATGGGTCGCCACCACGCGCAACGGCCCGCCGGGCCCGGCCAGATCGGCAATCACCGCGCCGCGCGGCTCCAGCCCCGGCAGATCCAGCCGGTGCAGATCCGTCATCGCAATCCCCCGCCGCACCAGAATGGCATTGCCGTGCCAGCCCAGGCTGACACCGTTGCGGGCAATCGGCAGCGCCTGCAGCCCGCTGCCATCCAGATGCGCAGGCGTCAGCGCGGCGGGCCGCGCGCCCAGGCGGCGGTCGGCCTCTTGCAAGGCGACGATATCGGCGCCCAGCCCGGCGATCACTTCAGCGATCCGGTCCGGGCGGCGGCGCCGGTCCAGCCCGATACATTTGCGGATGTTATAGCTGGCCACGCGCAGCGGTTGATCTGTCATCCCCCAGATATGGGGGCGGGCGGCACGGATGCCAACGCTGCCATTGTCGCGGGGCCGCGCGGGGTCCATATTGGCCCCATGATCCTGCGAGAGCAGCCCATCGTGGTGAAACTGATCTGGGCGGTGCTGGCCGTTGCGATGCTTGTGGCGTTGGTCACCGGCCGCTGGTCGCTGGCCTTTGTGTCGGTCGCCACGCTGTTTTTGTCGCTGGCGCCCGGCGTGCTGGTGCGGCGGTTCGGCGTGCATCTGCCGCTGAGCTTTTTCGCGCTGATCACGGTCTTCGTGTTCTCCACGATCTTTCTGGGTGAAGTCTTTGATTTCTATGAGCGATACTGGTGGTGGGATGTCGTTCTGCATGGCGGGTCCGCGATGGGGTTCGGCCTGATCGGGGTGCTGTTCGCACTGTTCCTGTTCGAGGGCGACCGTTACGCCGCCCCCGCCTGGGCGCTGTCGCTGATCGCATTCGCCTTTGCTGTCAGCATCGGCGCGGTGTGGGAGGTGTTCGAGTTCGCGATGGACCAGAGCTTTGGCCTGAACATGCAGAAAAGCGGGTTGATCGACACGATGTGGGATCTGATCGTCGACATGATCGGGGCCTGCGCGGGGGCGGTCGTTGGGTTTTTCTATCTCAAGGGGCGCGAACTGGGCGGCCCATCGGCGCTTCTGGCGGATTTCGTGGCCGCCAACCGCCGCCTTTTCCGCCGCTTCCGCTGACGGGGCTGCGACAATCGGGCATTGGAAATGCGCGGGGATGCGGCCTAGGTTATGCGCAAGCATACAAGGATATTTGCCATGCCCAAACTCGTATCGCTTTACATTCGTCAGACATTGATCGGCTTCGCCCTGTCGGCGGGGTTCGTTGCGTTGCTGCTGTGGACCAATGTGGCCAACTTGGCGCATCTGGTGACGTCGTCGCCGATGGGCTATCTGGCGCTTTTCATGCTGTTCATGTTCAACGGGATCGTCTTTTCCGGCGTGCAGTTCGGGATTTCGATCATGCGGATGGGCGAGGACAGCGATGGCTCGGGCGGCAAGTCGCAGCGGCTTGTGGCCGAGCCCGTGGTCGAACCTGCACTGATCCCGGTGCGGAGCGACCGGGGCTGACACCCGCAGATCAGGGAAATGTGGCGGGACCACCGCGACCGTCGGGGCAAAGCATTCCCGAGGACCTGTGTGTACAGGTGGGCGCCGGGTAACCGGACCAGGATCCGAACAGAGCCAGCTCCCTCGGAAGTGTTTAAGGCCACCGGAATTTTGCCATAAGTGACGCGAAGGGCAGTACCCGCCAAGGGCTTAACTAGGGCGCGCCGGGCGGTGTTGCAAGGGGGCGGCTGACCGCATTTCTTCGATTTGCGGTTCAGCCCGTGATCTGGCGCAGATTGCCCAGAAACCCGTGCCAGCCCTTGTCCAGCGCCAGCACCAGGCCGAAGCCTTCGGAATCCTCGGGCAGGCCGCTATGTTCCAGGCTGAGCCTTGTGCCGCCGGGGGCGTCCTCCAGCCGCCATTCCACGCAGCTCATCCGCCCGTCCAGCGGCCCCACGGTGAAGGACCAGCGCATATAGTCATGCGGGCGCATCTCGTCGACCGTGCCCCAGCACATGCGGTCGCCATCCGCCTGGTTTGTCAGCAGGTAATCCTGCCCCGGTGCCAGATCCCTGTCGGCGGGGTGGAACCAGCGGGCAAGCCATTCGGCATCGGTCAGATAGCGCCAGACAGTGGGCTTGTCGGCGGGCAGAAAGATGGATTTGCGGATGGTCGTGTCGGTCCGTGTCGCGGTGTCATGCATCGGTCTGGTCCTGTTCAATGGCGGATTTGAGGGCAGTCAGGCGGTCATCCCAGAAGGCATCGAAATGCCCCAGCCAGTCGACCGCCGGGCGCAGGCCCTGTGGCGCAAAGCTGTTGATCCGTTCGCGCCCTTCGGCATGGGTTTGGATCAGGCCGGCCTGTTCCAGCACGGTCAGGTGCTTTTTCACCGCCGCGCGGGTCATGTCGAAATGCCCGGCCACCTGGGCGATGGTCATGTCCTGTCGCGACAGCAGCGACAGGATTTCGCGGCGGGTCGGATCGGCAAGGGCGCGGAAGCAATCCTGGGTCAGGGCGGTCATGTGCGGGCCTTATTGGATACCTTTTGGTATCTCTTTTGTGTGATACCCAAAGGTATCATGTCAAGTGGATTCGCAATGGGGTCGGTTTTATGCGTCGCGCCCGCCGCCAGTACCCGGCACGGGTGGCCAACCCGTGCCGCGCCCGACCCTCCCCCCGGGAGGGCGCATTGGCGACCTCTTTTGCCGTTCAAACCGCGTTCGGGGCTTTGGGATAAACCGCAGACCACAACCGGTGTGGCGCGCCCACCCAGGGTCGGCCGCGGCACTTTGGACCAAGGCACCCGCAATCCCACCTTGCCAGATGTTCACCTATTGTTCATATTCGCCCCATGGACGATCTGCTTCAACCCGGACAGCTTCTGGCCCGTGGCGTCTGCCGCCATCTGCGCAGCCACGACTTCGTGACGGTCGAGGAACTGGTGCCTGCGACCGGGCTGCGTGTCGATGTCATGGCGCTGGGTCCCAGGGGCGAAATCTGGGTGGTGGAATGCAAATCCAGCCGGGCCGACTATATGTCCGACAGCAAATGGCAGGGCTATCTGGACTGGTGCGACCGGTTCTTCTGGGCAGTGGATGCCGATTTCCCGTCCGAGCTGTTGCCGATGGAAACCGGTCTGATCATTGCCGATGCCTATGACGCCGAGATCCTGCGCATGGGCCCCGAGGACAAGCTGCCCGCCGCGCGGCGCAAGGTCATGACCCGGAAATTCGCCCGCCACGCCGCGCTGCGCCTTCAGGCGCTGCGGGATCCCGAGCCGGGCGGCCTGTTGCGTCAGGGGTGAAACGGAACAGCGCCGCGCGATCCTGTGTCGCGGCGCGGATGAACCCGGCCACGCGGCGAATGCGCGGGTTGTCGCGCTCGTCCTCGCTGTAAAGCAGCCAATAGGCGCGGCGAAACGCGACCGTATCCGGCAGAACCGGCACCAGCCCGCTTTGCGCGGCCATGAAACAGGGCAGCACCCCCAGGCCCGCACCGGCGCGCACCGCATCCAGCTGCGCCTGAACGGTCGCGGCCTTGTACCGGGTCACGATATCGGGGTGGATCAGGCGGTTGAAATCCAGCTCGCGCGTGTAAAGCAGCGCATCGACATAGCCGACAAAGGGCAGGGCGGCCAGATCCGCGCGGGCGTCGGGCCGCCCGTGCCGGTCGATGAACCCGGGCGCCGCATAAAGGCGCAGGTCGTAGTCGGTCAGGCGCTGCATGACCACCCGCCCGGTCTCGGGGCGTTCCAGGCTGACGGCGATGTCGACCTCGCGGTTCCACAGCTTGTGCATCGCAGGCACCGGCACCAGTTCCAGCGTCAGATCGGGTTCTTGCGCGCAGAGCTCCGGCAACATGCGCGACAGAACCGCATTGCCGAACCCGTCGGGCGCGCCGACCCGGACCCGCCCGCGCAGCCCGCCGGGCCGTTGCAGCAGGTCGCGGATCGCGACGGCGCGCGCCTCCATCTCTTCGGCCAGGGGGATCAGGGCGCGCCCGGCCTCGGTCGGGGTCAGCCCGTCGCTTCCCGGCTCGAACAGGCGGTTGCGCAGCGCGGACTCGATCCGGGCGATGTGGCGGGCCACGGTGGTGTGGCTGACGCCCAGCCGCTTGCCCGCGCGGCTTATCCGCCCGGCGCGCGCGGTTTCCAGAAAGAAGCGGACATCGTTCCAGTCCAGCGAAGATTCGGTCACGGGCGCCCCCTTTGTCGGGGCCGTTATGCACGAAAACGGGCAAGGGGTGTGCAAATTCGTTACCCCCGCCGGGTGCGCGGCCCGCGTTATATGGCCCTGCCACAAACCGGAGGAGGCGGCGCGGCATGCATGATCACGGGCAATTCGACTACATCATCGTCGGCGCCGGCAGCGCGGGATGTGTGCTGGCCAACCGGCTGAGCGAGGACCCCGGCACGCGCGTTCTGCTGCTGGAGGCGGGCGGCAGCGATGCCTATCACTGGATCCACATCCCGGTGGGTTATCTGTACTGCATCGGCAATCCGCGCACCGATTGGGGCTACCGGACACAGGCCTGCGACGGGTTGGGCGGGCGGTCGCTGCTTTATCCCCGGGGCCGGGTGCTGGGCGGTTGTTCGTCGATCAACGGCATGCTTTACCTGCGCGGGCAGGCGGCGGATTACGATGGCTGGCGCCAGATGGGGCTGGACGGCTGGGGCTGGGCGGATGTGCTGCCCTATTTCCGCAAGTCCGAGGATTACTATGCCGGTGCGGATGACGCTCATGGCGCGGGCGGCGAATGGCGGGTCGAGGGGCAGCGCCTGCATTGGGACATTCTGGACGCCTGGAAGGCCGCGGCGGTCGAGGCGGGCATCCCCGAAACCCCCGATTTCAATCGCGGCGACAATTCCGGTGTCGGCTATTTCAAGGTCAACCAGCGCAATGGCTGGCGGTGGAGCACGGCCAAGGGCTTTCTGCGCCCGGCCCGGCGGCGGTCGAACCTGACGGTCCTGACCCATGCCCAGGCCGAGCGGATCCTGTTCGATGGCCGCCGCGCCACCGGCATCCGGTTTCGTCGTCACGACTTGCCGGCACAGGCGACGGCCAGGGCCGAGGTCATTCTGTCCTCCGGCGCGGTCGGGTCGCCGCAACTCCTGCAACTGTCCGGGATCGGCCCGGCGGCGCATCTGCGCGGGCTGGGGCTGGACGTGGTGCTGGACCAGCCCGAGGTCGGCGGCAACCTGCAGGATCACCTGCAGATCCGCTGTGCCTATCGGGTGGAAAACGCCCGCACCCTGAACACGATGGCCAATTCGCTGATGGGCAAGGCGCGGATCGGGCTGGAATACCTGCTGACCCGGTCCGGCCCGATGTCGATGGCGCCCAGCCAGCTTGGGGCCTTTGCCCGGTCGACCCCCGATGTCGCGACGCCGGATCTGGAATACCACGTGCAGCCGGTCACGCTGGATGCCTTTGGCGAGCCGCCGCATGATTTCCCGGCCATCACCGCCAGCGTCTGCGACCTGCGCCCCGACAGCCGGGGGCATGTGCGCATCACCTCGGCCGATCCGATGCGCCCGCCGCAAATCCAACCCAATTACCTGTCGGCCGCGCGCGACCGTGCGGTCGCGGCCCATGCCATTCGGCTGACGCGGCGGATCATGGCGCAGCCCGCGCTGGCGCCATTCAACCCGCAGGAATTCAAGCCCGGCCCGCAATACCGGACCGAGCCAGAACTGATCGAAGGGGCGGGCCAGATCGCGTCGACGATCTTTCACCCCGTCGGTACGGCGCGCATGGGCACAGATCCCGGCGCGGTGGTCGACGGGGCGTTGAGGGTCAATGGGATCGGGGGGCTGCGGGTTGTCGATGCCTCGGTCATGCCGCGCATCACATCGGGCAACACCAATGCACCGACTATCATGATCGCGGAAAAGGCGGCGGATATGATCCGGGGCAGGTCGGCGGGGTAACGGGGCCGCGCTTAGCCCTTCTTGGTGGTCATCGCGCGGGCGCGGGCAGCGGCGGCGCGGATTTCCTCGGCGATTTCCTCGGCCTCTTCGGGGTCGAAATCCATCGGCAGCTCGACGCCGTCGGCCTCGATATAGATCCGCACCATGCCGATGCTGGTCGGCCCGATCTGCAGATTGGCGGAGATGTCGCTTTCCTTGTCGATGCCCATGGTGCTGGCCCCTTGTCGTTCGAGCAATCGACATAGGGCTTTGGCCTGCGCAAGGCAAGCATCCTTGACGACGCCGGGCGGGGCGCATTTGATGGCGCCATGACAACGGATGTGGCGATGCGGGCTGGCTGATCCAGCAGCATGCCGAGCTTTATGCCGCAAATGACGGGTTCGACGCCAGTTTCGAGGCGCTGGTGGCCGAGATCCTGGCCGATTTCATCCGCAACCGCGATCCGGACTGCGAGCGCGCCTGGATCGCGCATCGCGGGGCAGAGCGGCTTGGCTCGATCTTCTGCGTCCGGGGCGCGACCCCGGGCGAGGCGAAGCTGCGGCTGTTTCTGCTGGTGCCGGCGGCGCGCGGGCTGGGGCTGGGCCACCGTCTGTTGACCCTGTGTACCGACTATGCCTGGGCGCGCGGCTATGACCGGTTGGTGTTGTGGACCCATGAAAGCCACCGCGCGGCCTGTGCGCTTTATCGCGGGCACGGGTTTCGGCTGACCGATTCCCGCGCGGTCCATAATTTCGGCCAGCCGCTGGTCGAACAGAATTGGCAGATCGACCTTTAACCGGCGATCTGGCCCTTGCATTCACCGGCGCGCGGCGCTAAATCCCCTGCCAGTGCCGCCTTAGCTCAGTTGGTTAGAGCGCCTGATTGTGGATCAGGAGGTCCCCCGTTCGAGCCGGGGAGGTGGTACCATCATCCGACACAACACCAACACATCGGCGTGAGGCGGCTTGCCTTTGCCCCCGGACCGGGCGCAAATCATCCGGCTTACAAGTGAGGTGCGCATGCTGGACGGGGTCGCCCGGAAACTGATCGATCCGCCGCTGGACCGGCTGGGGCGCCATGTCGCCGCGGCGGGAATCGGTGCCGATGCGGTGACCCTGGCGGGGCTGGTTCTGGGTTTGATGGCCGCTGGCGCGATCGCGCTGGGGGCGCCGGGCTGGGCTTTGCTGCCGCTGCTGGCCAGCCGGTTGGCCGACGGGCTGGACGGCGCCGTGGCACGCGCCAGCCACAAGACCGATTTCGGCGGCTATCTGGATATCACCTGCGATTTCGTCTTTTACGGCGCGATCCCGCTGGGCTTTGTCTGGCTCGCCCCATCCGCAAACGGGGCGGCGGGCGCGTTCCTGCTGGCCAGTTTCTATGCCAATGGGGCCAGCTTCCTAGGCTTTGCGATCCTGGCGGAAAAGAAACAGATGTCGACCGATGCGCGCGGTGTGAAATCGCTTTATTTCACCGGCGGCTTGCTGGAGGGGACCGAGACCATCGCGTTTTTCGTGGCGCTCTGCCTGTGGCCCGCGTGGTTTGCGCCGCTGGCCTGGGGGTTTGGGGGGGTATGTTTCCTGACCGCCGGATCGCGGGTGCTGTTGGCGCGGCGGGTGTTTCCCGGCTGACGCGGTGCTTTGTGGCGCGGTTGCGCCGTGAGTATTTATGGAGCAATGAAAGGGCCGGGCGCCCTAGTCGGGGCGGGTGATCTGCACCTCTTGCCGCAGGGCGCCGGTGGCGGCATCCAGGATCAGGATACGGTCATCGGCGGTCACCACGGCCAGCCAGTCCGGGCCGCGGGTAAACGCCGTGGCCGTGGCGCCGTCGGGCAGGGCGATTTCCGCGGGCAGGGGCAGGCTGCGCGGTGTGTTCAGGCGGATGACAAGCAGGCCGATCAGAATTACAACGCCCAGGATCATCACCGCGGTCAGGACCGTCACCAGCCGGCGCAGAAAGCGCAGGTTCGCCGGTTCGGCCACATCAGCAGAGGCATCGTCCATGTCCATCATCCGCCGCCTTTCGGTGGTTATCGGGGCCAATCCCCCCGGCCGTCTTGATAAGGCGCTTTCGCGCGACGTGCCAGAGGGGGCGGGGCTGTCACGCTCGCGCCTGGTCAAGCTGATCGCGGCGGGGGGCGTGTCGCGGGCGGGCGTTGTGCTGGACAATCCGCGCGCCGCCGTGGCCGAGGGCGATGTGCTGGAGCTGAGCTTTGCGGAGGCCGAGGAGGTCGAAACCCGGCCCGAGGCGATCCCGCTGGATGTGGTTTACGAGGATGACGCGCTGATCGTCATCAACAAGCCGGTGGGCATGGTGGTGCACCCCGCGCCGGGCAGTCCGGGCGGCACGCTGGTCAATGCGTTGCTGCACCATTGCGGCGACAGCCTGTCGGGCATCGGGGGCGAGAAGCGGCCGGGCATCGTGCACCGGATCGACAAGGACACAAGCGGGCTGCTGGTCGCGGCCAAGACCGACCAGGCGCATACCGGCCTGGCGGCGCAGTTCGAGGCGCACAGCGTCGAGCGTCATTACCGCGCCGTGGTGCATGGTGTGCCCGATGCGGGCGATCCGCGTCTGGTGGGGTTGCGCGGGGTTGGGTTCGAGGGCGGCAATATCCTGAAGATCACCACGCAGCTGGCGCGCCATCGCACGGATCGGCAGAAACAGGCGGTGGTCTGGGCGGGCGGGCGTCATGCGGTGACGCGGGCGCGTGTCGTCGAAGCCTTTGGCACACCTGGGGTGGCGGCGCTGGTCGATTGCTGGCTGGAAACCGGGCGCACGCATCAGATCCGGGTGCACATGGCCTATGCCGGGTTCGGGCTGGTGGGCGATCCGGTCTATGGCGGGCGGCGCAAACTGTCGGAAAAGGCGCTGGGGGCGACAGGCGCGCAGGCCGCCGCCGATTTCCCGCGCCAGGCGCTGCATGCGGCGACTTTGGGCTTCATTCACCCGGTTTCCGGTGAAAAAATGGCGTTTCAGGCCGATTTACCGGCAGATATGGCGGAACTGATCGCGGCTTTGCGGGGTTGAAACACTGTGCACAAGGGCGTGAAATGCTGACAGATTCATGGAAAAGTGACAGATTTCTGCACATGTCCCGTGCATAACGGAGGTAGGGCGAAAACTTGAACCGAGCGGTTCAGATCCCTATCTTTGATGTAAGTCACAGGGACCACGAGGACATAAATGAGCAATTATGCAAATCTGCCGGCGCCCAGCCCCGAACAGGGGTTGAACCGCTATCTGCAGGAGATCCGCAAGTTTCCCCTGCTGGAACCCGAAGAGGAATACATGCTGGCCAAGGCCTGGGTCGAACGCGAAGACAGCGAAGCGGCCCACAAGATGGTCACCAGCCACCTGCGCCTGGCCGCCAAGATCGCCATGGGCTATCGCGGCTATGGCCTGCCGCAGGCCGAGGTGATCTCGGAAGCCAATGTGGGCCTGATGCAGGCCGTGAAGCGGTTCGACCCGGAAAAGGGGTTCCGTCTGGCGACCTATGCCATGTGGTGGATCCGCGCCAGCATTCAGGAATACATCCTGCGGTCGTGGAGCCTGGTGAAACTGGGCACAACCAGCGCGCAGAAGAAGCTGTTTTTCAACCTGCGCAAGGCCAAGGCGCGCATCGGCGCGCTGGAAGAGGGTGACCTGCGCCCCGAGCACGTGGAAAAGATCGCGCATGATCTGAACGTGACCGAGGATGAGGTGATCTCGATGAACCGGCGGCTGTCGGGCGGCGATGCGTCGCTGAACGCCACGGTCGGCAGCGATGATGACGGCAGCGCGCAATGGCAGGACTGGCTGGAAGACGAGGACGCCAACCAGGCCGAGGCCTATGCCGAGAAGGACGAGCTGGAAAACCGCCGCGAGATGCTGATGGAGGCGATGGACGTGCTGAACGAGCGCGAGAAGGACATCCTGATCCAGCGCCGTCTGCAAGAGCAGGCCGTCACGCTGGAGGAACTGTCCGGCCAATACGATGTCAGCCGCGAGCGCATCCGCCAGATCGAGGTGCGGGCGTTCGAGAAGCTGCAAAAGCGGATGAAGGAACTGGCGCGGTCCCAGGGTGTGCTGAGCACGGTCTGATCCGCCAGCCCCCGTCACACGTGAAAATGCCCCGGCAGGGAGTTTCCTGCCGGGGTTTTCTTTTGGCGTTTTGCCCGCCGGCCTTTGCCGCTAGGCTATGGGCAACGGCAGGAGGATGGCGATGGATGTGGTGAATTGGGGGATCCTGGGGGCGGCGAAATTCGCGCGCGAGCATATGGCGCCGGCGATCAATATGGCCCGGGGGGCGCGGCTGGCGGCGCTGGCCACGTCCAGCGCGGAAAAAGCCAATGGGTTCAGCGCGTTCTGCCCCGATATTCAAGTCTATTCCAGCTATGACGATCTGTTGGCGGCACCCGAAATTGACGCGCTGTACATCCCCTTGCCGAACCATCTGCATGTGGAATGGACGCAAAAAGCGCTGCGGGCGGGCAAACATGTGCTGTGTGAAAAGCCGATTGCGATGCAGGCCGATCAGATCGACGCGCTGATCGCGCTGCGCGATGAAACCGGGCTGCTGGCGGCCGAGGCGTATATGATCGTGCATCACCCGCAATGGCAGCGCGCGAAGCACCTGATCGCCGACGGGGCGATCGGCAACCTGATCCATGTGGATGGCACGTTCAGCTATGACAACCGGGCCGATACCGGCAATATCCGCAACAAGCCGGAAACCGGGGGCGGGGCTCTGCCCGATATCGGGGTCTATACGCTGGGTTCGGCGCGTTTTGCCACCGGGCAGGAGCCTGAAACGGTCGAGGCCGACATCGCTTGGGAAAACGGGGTCGATGTGACCTCGCGCGTGATCGCGCGGTTTCCGGGGTTCAGCTATAACTGCATGGTGTCGATGCGGATGCACCCCCGGCAAGAGATGAACTTTCACGGCGATGCGGGGCTGTTGCGTCTGACTGCGCCGTTCAACCCGCAGGTCTTCGGTCAGGCGCGGATCGAACTGCACCAGCCGGGGCTGGCCATCCGCGAGGAACGCTTTCCGGCGGCCAATCACTATGTGAACCAGGTCGAAGCCTTCTGCCACAGCCTGCGCACGGGCGATCCCTATCCCTGGCGGCTGGAGGATGCCCGAGGCACGCAGGCGGTGATCGACCGGGCCTTCGCAGCGGCTGGTTAGACCGGGGAAGGGCCAACTTGGGGTGCAGAGAATGGCTGGTTAGAGCCTTTACCGGACAAAGGTCATACGCGCTTTTGCGCGGAATCAAGGGGCGTCAGCCCCGCCGCGCGGCGCCCGACCGCCCCCCGGGCGGGCGCCTTTCACCGGCGCGCTGACCTTTGAGTGAAGACGTGTTTGGCACCATAAAGTGCACCGCTCAACCGGATCGACGCCCCCCCGCGGTCGGGCACCACGCGGCTGCAAGCCAATGACCGATTTGTCCGCACTCCGGCCATTCGCCCCACAAGTAGAGGGCCAGGAACTCCGCTGCCTCAGTTGGCTGGGCGCCGCGCCCCGGCATTCACCGGCGCGGCTCGAAGGACAGTCAGCTGAAATAGTCTAGCCGCGTCGCCACCAGCGCCGGATCCATTTCAGATCCAGCGCGGCGATCATCAGGCCCAGTGGGATCATCCAGAACCCCAGTATCGGCAGAAAACCCAGGATACCGCCAAAGATCAGCGTCAGACCCAGGATGAAGCGCAGGCCGGGGGGCACGTGACGGCGGACCTTTTCGCGGAACCGGACCAACCGCTTGCGCAGCTTATAGGGCAGCAGCGGGCGGCGGCGAGCCATCGGGTCCTCAGCCCTCCATCGCCTCCAGCTCGTCGATCATACCCGAGATCATGCCAAGCCCCTTGTCCCAGAATTTTGGGTCGCTGGCATCCAGCCCGAAGGGCGCCAGAAGCTCTTTGTGATGTTTCGAGCCGCCGGCTTTCAGCATCTCGAAATACTTCTGCTGGAAGCCCGGATCGCCCTCTTCGTAGACCGCATAGAGCGCGTTCACCAACCCGTCGCCGAAGGCATAGGCATAGACATAGAAGGGCGAATGCACGAAATGCGGGATATAGGCCCAGAAATTCTCGAACCCCTCAATGCCGTATTCAAAGGCCGGGCCCAGGCTTTCGGTCGTGACCTCCATCCAGATTTCGCCGATCTGTTCGGGTGTCAGCTCGCCCGCCGCGCGGGCCGCGTGCAGCTTGCATTCGAAATCGTAAAACGCGATCTGCCGCACGACGGTGTTGATCATATCCTCGACCTTCTGCGCCAGCATCGCTTTGCGCTGGGCCTGTGTCTCGGTCGCGTCCAGAAGCTTGCGGAAGGTCAGCATCTCGCCAAAGACCGACGCGGTTTCGGCCAGCGTCAGCGGGGTCGATGCCAGAAGCTCGCCCTGACCCGCGGCCAGAACCTGGTGCACGCCATGGCCCAGCTCGTGCGCTAGGGTCATCACGTCGCGCGGCTTGCCCAGATAGTTCAGCATCACATAGGGGTGGACGTTGGTGACGGTCGGATGAGCGAAGGCGCCAGGCGCCTTGCCGGGTTTCACGCCCGCGTCGATCCAGCCCTTGTCGAAGAAGGGCTCGGCCAGCTTGGCCATTTCCGGGTCGAAATCGGCATAGGCCGACAGCACGGTGTCGCGCGCCTGGGCCCAGTCGACGACCGCATCATCGCTTTCGGGCAGGGGGGCGTTGCGGTCCCAGCTTTGCAGCTTGTCCAGCCCCAGCCATTTCGCTTTCAGCGCGTAATACCGGTGCGACAGCTTGGGATAGGCCGCCACCACCGCGTTGCGCAGCGCCTCGACCACGTCGGGTTCGACATGGTTCGACAGGTGCCGCCCGGTCTGCGGCGTGGGCATCTTGCGCCACTTGTCCTCGACCTGTTTTTCCTTGGCCAGCGTGTTGTGGACGCGGGCGAAGAGCTTGACGTTCTCGGTCAGGACACGGGCCAGCTCGCGCGCTGCCGCTTCGCGCTTGTCGCGGTCGGTGTCGGTCAGGAAGTTCAGTGTCGCCTCGATCCCCAGAACCTCGCCATCGATGGTGAATTCCAGGCCTGCCATGGTCTCGTCGAACAGCTTGTTCCAGGCGGCGGCGCCCACGACGGACTGATCGTGCAGGAACTGTTCCAGCTCGTCCGAAAGCTGATAGGGGCGCATGGCGCGCAGCCGGTCGAAGACGGGCTTGTAGCGCGCCAGATCGGCGTTCGCGGCGAAATGGTCGTCGATCCGGTCATCGGGGATACGGTTGATTTCCAGCGCATAGAAAACCAGCGGCGTGGTGAAGCCGGTGATCTTGTCCTGACAGTCGCTGAAGAACTTGGCCCGCCCGCCATCGGTGGTGTTCTGGTAATAGCGCAGGCCCGCGAAGGACATGACGCGGCCGGCGACATTCTCGATCTTCTCATAGCGTTTGACGCAATCCAGAAGGCCGGCGGCATCCAGATCCGCCAGCCGCCCCTGATAATCGTCGGCGAAATCGGCGCAGGCGCTTTCCAGCCAGTCCATGTCGCGTGCCAGTTCCGGCGCGTCTTCGGCCGGGTACAGGTCGCTCAGGTCCCAGTCGGGCAGATCGCCCAACGATCCTGCGCCGGTCGCGGCGGCATCGAAAACGGGGCGGGGGGCGGAAAAACGCATGAGCATCCTCTTTGTCTGTTTGACCTGACTTAAGCGTCCCGGGGGCGGGGCTTCAAGGTGTCAGTTGACGCCCCGCGCCGTGGATGATGATCTGTGACGCGACAAAGGGAAGGCAAGCGCATGAAATTCATACGTTTCGGCAAGGCCGGGCAGGAACGGCCCGGGGTTCTGGATGCGGCGGGCCATATCCGCGATCTGTCGGGGGTGGTGCCGGATCTGGCCGGTGCGGTGCTGGCCGATCTGCCGCGGGTCGATCCCGAAACCCTGCCGCGGGTCGATGGCACGCCGCGATTGGGTGTGCCGGTGGCGGGGGTGGGCAAGATCGTCTGTATCGGGCTGAACTATTCCGATCACGCGGCCGAGACCGGGATGCCGATCCCCGAAGAGCCCATCGTGTTCATGAAGGCCACATCCGCGCTGACCGGACCCAATGACCGGGTGCATCTGCCGCGCGGATCGGTGCGCGGGGATTGGGAGGTCGAACTGGGCGTGGTGATCGGCAAGCCCGGAAAATACCTGTCCGAGGCCGAGGCGCTGGACCATGTCGCGGGCTATACCATCGTGAACGACGTGTCCGAACGCGGGTTTCAGCTGGACCGGGGCGGGCAGTGGACCAAGGGCAAAAGCTGCGACAGTTTCGCGCCGGTGGGGCCGTGGCTGGTGACGCCGGACGAGATCGCCGATCCGCAGGATCTGGACCTGTCGCTGACGCTGAACGGCACGCTGATGCAGGCCGGCAATACCGGGCGCATGATCTTTGGCGTGGCGCATGTGATCAGCTATCTCAGCCAGATGATGTCGCTGCATCCCGGCGATATCATCGCCACCGGCACGCCGCCGGGCGTGGGTATGGGCCTGTCGCCGCCGCGCTATCTGACCGATGGCGACGTGATGGAATTGCGCGTGGCGGGCCTGGGCACCCAGCGCCAGCTTGTGGTGGCGGATTGATCAGGCGCTGACGGCTTGGTGCGGGATCGCCGGGGCGTCGCCGAACAGCGCGGCCACCGCGTCGAAGTAACGGGCGCGGATCGCCGGGGCCTCCATCATCACCTCGTGCCGGGCGGTGTCGATCAGATCCAGCGTGCCGCCGGGCCAACGCGCCATGCGACGGTGAATGGCGGCGGGCGACACGATGGTCTCGTCGGTGCCAAGCGCGGTCAGGCAGGGCAGCGCGGGCGATCGCAGACGCTCCAGCGCCTTCATTTCGCGCAGCGCCTCGTTCACCCAATGCAGGCTGGGCCCGCCCAGGGCCAGTTCGGGCCGCGCCGCCAGATGCCCGCGCATATAGGCGAACATCTCGGGGTCGGTGGTCAGTTCGTTGCCATCGAAGGGCGCTGTGGCGACATAGCTGTCCTGGCCCGTGGTCCCGGGCACATAGCGCGCGCCCATCCCCAGCACCCGCGCGGCACAGGTCAGCGCCCAGGCGGCGGGCCGGGTCGCGGGATGCATGCGTATGCCCCACATCGGCCCGCTGAAGCTGACCGCCCGCACCGGTAGCCCGTTCATCGCCGCGCGCAGCCCGATGCAGCCGCCCATCGAATGACCGATCAGGAACAGCGGCTGCGGCAGGGCCAAACCGGGCCGGGCGGCCATCACGGCGGCCACGTCCAGCTGGTAATCGGCAAAGGCGCCTACATGGCCCACCGCCGGGTCGGGCAACAGCCGGTCGGCCAGCCCCTGACCGCGCCAATCGATGGCCACGGTCGCAAAGCCGCGCTGGCGCAGATCGCGCGCCGCGCGGCCGTATTTCTCGATATATTCGGTGCGTCCGGGAAACAGCAGAACCGTGCCCCGGTCGCCCGTACCCCAGACGCCGATGCGGATCCGCACCCCGTCCTGTGCGCGCAGCCAGAAGGCGGCCCCGTCATCGGGGCCGTCGGCAAGGTCGCTGTAAAGCGGTGCGGTTTCCATCGGGGCTCAGCCCAGGGCGGCGCCCAGTTTCATCGCCAGCCCCATGTCGCCATCGACGCTGAGCTTACCGGTCATGAAGGCGGCGGTGGGGTTCAGCGAGCCGTCCAGCATGGATTTGAACGTCTCGGCATCGGCGGTCAGGGTGACATCGGCCTCGTCCTCGCCCGCGCGCACGCCGTCGCCGTCGATGATGATCCCGCCTTCGCCCTCGATCTGGAATTTCGCGGTGCCGCCGTCCAGCCCGCCATCCAGTTTCTCGCTCAGCGCGGCCACAGCGGCATCGATCACGTCACTCATGAGACATCCTCCAAAATGTGAAAGGCGGTGTATCGCTTTTTCCCGCCAATGGATTACACTTCTAGGTGTTATGAGCGCAGTGGCCAACATTCACAATCGTATCGTGGCGGCAATTTTCGCCATATGCTGTCTTTCCGGCGCCGTGCAGGCCGACGAGAAACGCGTCGACGACCTGTTCGACCTGCTGGCGCAGGACAATCTGCCGAACTGGCAGGTGATCGAGGACGAGATCTGGCTGGAATGGTCGAAATCGGGCTCGGCGGCGATGGACCTGTTGCTGGAACGCGGACGCGCGGCGATGGAATCGGGCGATTTCCCGCGCGCGGTCGAACACCTGACCGCGCTGACCGATCACGCGCCCGATTTCGCCGAAGGGTTCAACGCCCGCGCCACCGCCTATTACCGGATGGGATTCTATGGCCCCTCGCTGGCCGATATCCGCACCGTCCTGACGCTGAACCCGCGCCATTTCGGCGCGCTTTCGGGGCTGGGCACGATCCTGGAAGAGATCGGCGAGGAGGACCGCGCGCTGGGCGCGTATCAGGCGGCCGCGGCTGTACATCCCCACAAACCGGAATTACAAGATGCGGTGAAGCGGCTCGAACGGGCCGTGTCTGGCGATCAGATCTGACACCAAGCGGAAAGTTCACCGACATGCGCGCGCAGGCCCGGGTCACGGCCGTTCTGGGCCCGACCAATACCGGCAAGACCCATTACGCAATCGAACGCATGCTGGCCCACCGCACCGGGGTGATCGGCCTGCCGCTGCGGCTGCTCGCGCGCGAGGTCTATGACCGCATCGTCGCGCAGCGCGGCCCGTCGGTGGTGGCGCTGGTCACGGGCGAGGAACGGATCGTGCCCGACCGGGTGCAATACTGGGTCTGCACGGTCGAGGCGATGCCGACCGAGATCGGCGCCGATTTCCTGGCCGTGGATGAAATCCAGCTATGCGCCGATCCCGAACGCGGCCATGTGTTCACCGACCGCCTGTTGCAGGCGCGCGGGCTGCACGAAACCCTGTTTCTGGGTGCCGACACCATGCGCAGCGCAATTGCCGAGCTGGTGCCCGGCGCGCAGTTCCTGCGGCGCGAGCGATTCTCGGACCTGACTTATGCCGGGTCGAAAAAGATCAGCCGCATGCCCCCCCGCAGCGCGATTGTCGGGTTCTCGGTCGAAAACGTCTATGCCATGGCCGAGCTGATCCGCCGCCAGAAGGGCGGCTGTGCGGTGGTGATGGGGGCGCTGTCGCCGCGCACGCGCAACGCCCAGGTCGACATGTACCAGAACGGCGATGTCGAATACCTGGTGGCCACGGACGCCATCGGCATGGGGCTGAACCTGGATATCCGGCATGTCGCGTTTTCTGGGCTGCGGAAATTCGACGGGCGGCGGATGCGGCAGCTGGCCCCGAACGAGCTGGCCCAGATCGCGGGCCGCGCCGGGCGCCACACCCAGCCCGGCAGTTTCGGCGTAACGGGCGAAGCGCCCAAGCTGGACGAGGGCGTGGTCGACGCCATCGTCAATCACCGCTTCACCCCGATCAAGAAGCTGCAATGGCGCAACGCCGCGCTGGAATTCGCCAGCGCCGATCATCTGATCCGGTCTTTGCAGGAGCTGACCGGCGATCCGTGGCTCTCCCGCGCGCGAGAGGCTGACGATCTGCTGGCGCTGAAGGCGCTGGCCGACCTGCCGGAAATCCGCGACCGGCTGAACGCGCCCGCCGATGTGCGCCTGCTTTGGGATGTGTGCCGGATCCCCGATTTCCGCGGCATCAGCCATGCCGAACACAGCGCGCTTCTGGGGCGGATCTTCGAGTTTTTGCAATCCGATGGCCGGGTGCCCGACGACTGGCTGGCGCGTCAGGTGCGGCGGATTGATCGAACCGATGGCGAAATCGACACATTGTCGAAACGATTGGCGTTTATCCGCACATGGACCTATGTCGCGCAACGCAAAGGCTGGGTTGCGGACGAATCCCATTGGCGTGGGGCGACCCGCGCGGTAGAAGATCGCTTATCGGATGCGCTGCACGCGGCGCTGACCAAACGATTTGTAGACCGGCGCACCAGTGTCCTGTTGCGCCGGTTGAAGCAGAAGGAGGGCCTGGTGGCCGACGTGAACGACAAAGGTGAAGTGATGGTCGAGGGCGAATTCGTCGGTCGGCTTGAAGGGTTTCGTTTCCGCCAGGACAACAGCGCCACACCCGAAGAGGCGAAGACGCTGCGCCAGGCCAGCCTGGCTGCGCTGGCGCCGGAATTCCACCTGCGCGCCGACCGGTTCTATAACGCGCCGGATACCGAGATCGACTTTACCGAACAGGGCGGGTTGATGTGGGGCGACATGGCCGTGGGCAAGCTGGTGGCCGGGGGCGATATCCTGAAGCCGCAGGTCGAGGCCTTTGTCGACGAAGAGGCCGGCGCCGACGTGGCCGACAAGGTGGCCCGCCGGTTGCAGCATTTCATCGACCGCAAGATCGCCGCGCTGTTCGAGCCGCTGCTGGCGCTGCAAAAGGACGAGACCCTGACCGGGCTGGCCCGTGGCTTCGGCTTCCGGATGATCGAGGCGCTGGGCGTGCTGCCCCGCGATCAGGTCACGCAAGAGGTCAAGGATCTGGACCAGGACGCGCGCGGGCTGCTGCGCAAGCACGGTATCCGCTTCGGTCAGTTCACGATCTTCATGCCGCTGCTGCTGAAACCCGCGCCGACGCGGCTGCGGCTGGTGCTGTGGTCGCTGGCCAACGGGCTGGACGAATTCCCCGAAAGCCCGCCGCCGGGTCTGGTGACGATCCCCGCGACCAAGGACGGCCCCCAGGACTACCACCGCCTGTCGGGCTATCGCGCCGCCGGCACCCGCGCGATCCGCATCGACATGCTGGAACGGCTGGCCGACCTGCTGCGCGGCAAGGACAGCCGCGCCGGGTTCGAGGCGACCGCCGACATGCTGTCGATCACCGGCATGACGCTGGAACAGTTTGCCGACCTGATGCAGGGGCTGGGCTATAACGCCGAAAAGGGCGAGCGCGAAAAGGTCCGCCAGCCCGCGCCTGCGCCCGCGGCCGAGGCACCCGCCACGGACACACCCCCGGCAGAGGCCGCTGAAACGGTCGCCGCCGGTCCCGAAGCGGCCGTGGCAGATACCGCGGCCGAAGCTCCGGCTGCGGAACCGGACACCGCCGAGGCCACAGATGCCGAAGCCCCCGCCGAAACCGGCCCCGAGGTCGAGGTCTTCTATACCTTTACCTGGGCGCCCAAGCGGCGCGGCGGTGGCCGTCCGCAACAGGACCGGCCGCAGGGCAACAAGGGGCGTGGCAAGCCCAAGGGCAAGCGCCCGCAGGGCCAGCAGGGCGGGGGGCGGTCCAAGTCCTTCGAGGCGCGCCCGCCGAAAAAGGACAAGCCGATCGACCCCGACAATCCCTTTGCGGCGGCGCTGATGGGGCTGAAAGACAAAAGCTGACATGACCCAGCAGACGCGCCCGCAGATCCGGCTGGACAAATGGCTGTGGCAGGCGCGTTTCTGCAAATCGCGCGCGGTGGCGGCGCGGCTGGTCGCGGGCGGGCATGTCCGGGTGAATGCCGACAAGGTGCGCAAGACCGCCCACCGGGTCGGCCCCGGCGACACGCTGACCTTTCCGCAGGGCGGCGGGATTCGCGTGATCCGCATCCTGGCGCCCGGCACCCGCCGTGGCCCCGCGACCGAGGCGCAAACGCTGTACGAGGATCTGGCGCCCGCGCAGGACAGCGTTCCGGCTGGCGGCTGATCCGTGGTCGGGGGCTGGCCTGTGGACCACGCGCTGCGTCAGATTACCCTTTTCGCCATCGCCATGCTTGAATGATCCAGACGGCTGGTCTAGCAAGCCAGAAGTCCGAAGAAGAGAGATCTGCAAATGACTTATGTCGTTCTCGATAACTGCATCGCCTGCAAATACACCGATTGTGTCGAGGTCTGCCCCGTCGATTGTTTCTACGAGGGCGAGAACATGCTGGTCATTCACCCGGACGAATGCATCGATTGCGGCGTCTGCGAACCCGAATGCCCCGCCGATGCGATCCGGCCCGATACCGAACCGGACATGGAAAAATGGGTCGAATTCAACCGCAAGTATTCCGAGCTGTGGCCGGTGATCGTGTCCAAGAAGGATCCGCTCCCCGAGGCCGAGGACCGCGATGGCGAGACCGGCAAGCTGGACAAGTACTTCTCGGAAGCGCCGGGCGAGGGCGGCTGAGCGATTCGGTGCCCCGAACGGGCTGAACCGACCGGTTCGATCCCGCAGAAACGGCAAATTTTCCCTGATAATTAAGGGAGAACGCACCGTTCCGTGGCGCGGTGCTTTAAAATGGTGCCGTTTTTTGCTATGTTATGGTGATAAACAAATGTGAAACTGACGGTCACGCGCATGGTTGAACGCCTGCGGTGTGGCTTTTTAGCGCCAGATTTCCGTGTGGGGCCGAGAGTGCTACTCCGATCGACAGGATATCTGTGCCGCTAGCGTGCCTCTAGAGGAAGCGACTGCATGAGCAAGACGAAGAAAACCGAATTCCGTCCGAACGACTATGTTGTGTACCCGGCCCATGGTGTGGGGCAGATCGTCTCGATCGAAGAACAGGAAATCGCCGGCATCGCGCTGGAACTGTTCGTGATCTCGTTCGAGAAGGACAAGATGACCTTGCGCGTGCCGACGAACAAGGCCGAAGAGGTTGGAATGCGGTCCCTGTCCTCGCCCGATATCGTCGACAAGGCGATGACCACGCTGAAGGGCAAGGCGAAGGTCAAGCGCGCGATGTGGTCGCGCCGGGCCCAGGAATACGAACAGAAGATCAATTCCGGCGACCTGATCTCGATCGCCGAAGTGGTGCGCGACCTGCACCGCACGGATGATCAGCGCGAGCAGAGCTATTCCGAACGTCAGCTGTACGAAGCGGCGCTGGAACGCCTGACGCGCGAAGTGGCCGCCGTCAGCGGCCTGGACGAGGTCAAGGCGCAGCAGCATGTCGATGACGTGCTGGTTTCGCGCGCGGCCTGATCCAACCTGAAAACCTGAAACGCAAAGCCGCGGCCCACCTGGGCCGCGGTTTTCATTCGTTTGCGGCCTTGGGGATCGGCAGGTCGGGGGCGGTCGCCTCGGGCGCGGGCGGCTCGGCCTCGGTCTTGGCATCCTGCGAGGCCAGCGCGGTTTCCAGTTCCTTGTTCATCGCCCGGGCCCGTTCCATATAGGGCTCGTTCTGGTCCAGCGGAATGTCGGGGTCCCACAGCTCGGCCAGTTCGCGCAGGGATTTCCGGTCGTGCTTGTAAAAGGCGACCTCCATCTCGTTGGCCTCGAAATCCGACAGGCCCACATTCTCCAGCACATAGCGCGCCGCCCGCAACGAGCTGTCGAACATCTCGCGCACGATATCGTCCGCCCCGGCGCGGTACAGCTCATAGACATGGATCCGGTCGCGCGCCCGCGCCACGATATGCAGGTCGGGCCGTTCCAGCCGGGCAAAGCGCACCAGCCGGGTATTGGCATCCTTGTCGTCCAGCGTGGCCACCAGCACCTTGGCCTCTTTCAACCCGGCGGCATGCAACAGCTCGGGGCGGGTGGGGTCGCCGTAGAAGCTCTTGATCCCGAAGGTCCGCATCAGCTGCACGGTTTTCAGGTCGTGATCCAGCACCGTTGCGCGATAGCCCGACATTTGCAGCATCCGGTTCGTGACCTGCCCGAAGCGCCCGATCCCGGCGATGATGATCGAATGCTGCTCGTCGATCTCATCGGCATCGGGGGTGTCGCCGCTGGCCTGGCTTTCCTTCAGCCGTTTCGACATGATCTCGTAGAAGATGAACGCCAGCGGCGTCAGCAGCATCGACAGCGCCACGATCAGCAACAGTCGCTGTCCCAGCCCGGCATCGAAGACGTGGGTCTGCAAGGCAAAGCTGATCAGCACGAAACCGAACTCCCCGGCCTGCGCCAGCCCCAGCGTGAACAGCCAGCGGTCGCGCCCCCGCAGCCGGAACGCGAATGTCAGCGCCAGCAGCACCAGCCCCTTGATCAGCATCAGCGCCAGGGTCAGGCCGATGATCGGCATCGGGTTGGCAAACAGCAGCGCGAAATTCATGCTGGCGCCGACCGTCATGAAAAACAGGCCCAGCAACAGGCCCTTGAACGGCTCGATACTGGCCTCCAGCTCATGCCGGAATTCGGAATTGGCCAGCACCACACCGGCCAGGAATGTCCCCAGCGCGGGCGACACGCCGACCATGATCATCAGGATCGCGATCCCCACCACGATCAACAGGGCAACGGCGGTGAACATCTCGCGCAGGCGCGAGGCGTGGATGAACCGAAAGAGCGGCCGGAACAGGTAATGACCGCCCACGATGATCGCCGCGACAGCGCCCAGCGTGATCAGCGTGACCGCCCAGCCCGGCAGCCCCTGCACCAGCGACAGCGCGTCATGTTCGGCCCCCTCGGCCAGGGTGGCGGGGCGCTGCACGGACCCGTCCGGACCCAGTGACGGGCTGGCCCCCACCGCCAGAAGCGGCAGCAGCGCCAGCATCGGGATCACCGCGATATCCTGTGTCAGCAGCACCGAAAAGCTGGACCGCCCGCCGGGGGTGCGCATCAGGTTCTTTTCGCTCAGCGTTTGCAACACGATCGCGGTCGACGAAAGCGCCAGCACCAGCCCCACGGCCAGCGCGGTCGGCGTTTGCAGCCCCAGCTGCATCGCCCCGAACATCACCAGCCCGGTGGTGGCGACGATCTGCATGCCCCCCAGCCCCAGCAGCCGGTTGCGCATGTTCCAAAGCGCCCGCGGGTCCAGCTCCAGCCCGATCAGGAACAGCATCATCACCACGCCGAATTCGGCGAAATGCTGCAGGTCGGCCATCTCTTCGCCGCCGCCCACCAGGTTCAAAACCGGTCCGATGGCGATGCCCGCCAGCAGATAGCCCAGCACCGACCCAAGCCCCAGGCGCGCCGCTAACGGCACCGCGATCACCGCCGCGGTCAGATAGATGGTCGCCTGTAACAAGAATTCCGCCATGCGGGTCGCCCTCTGGTCTTGTCAGAGCGGTTCCAGCCGCCCTCCCTGATCTTCAATCTAGTGCATCGCGGGGGGCGCTGAACAGTTGCCCACCGGCGCCGGGCGCAAGTTTTTCGCGGGAATTTGCGAAAAACCGGCGGTGCTGCGGTGGTTTGCGCAAAACCTGTTCAGGCGCGGGGTTGTCAGCCCTTGGGCATGCTCAGCACGATGCTGCGGCCGCCCTTGATATAGTGCAGCTCGCGCTCGTCGATCGCCGCCACCTTGCCGCCATCCAGCCGGTCGCCGATCTTCAGCTTGACGTATCGGCCCGATGGCAGCCGCACTAGCGCGCGGCGGTCGCTGGTCGAGCCATAGACCCCGATCAGGTTCAGCCGGTTCAGCCGGATCGCGTTCGCCTCGGTCGCTTGGTTGGCCACGGATTTGACCGTGGGATTGCGCGGCGTCAGCGCGGCGGCGGCGGGCACGGGTTTGGCCAGCGGGACCTCGGGCTGGACCTGTTTCAGGGCGCGCTGCACCGCCTGAGAGAAGTTGCGCGGCCGTGCCACGGGCATGGGCGAGGCCGCCAGCGCCAGGCGCGAGACCGGGGCGGCGGGGTCTTCCTGGACGGTTTCGGTCGTGGGCGCGTCGGGCGCCACCAGCGCCAGCGCCGCCGGGGTTGCGGCGGGGCGGCTTTGGGGGCGGAACTGTTGCAGCGCGGCCCAGTTGATGCCGCCGATATTCCCGTTCCGGGTCGCATCCTCGGGCGCGGTGTCGGGCTGCGGCGCGGCCTCGGTTACCGGTGCGGTTTCGGGGGCATCGTCCGGCGCGGCATCGGCGGGGGCGGTCCCGGCGGGGCGCGCAACCGGACGGAACCGCGCCAGTTGCGGGTTGGGCTGTTCCACCGGCGCGGCATCCTGCGGCGCTTCGGGCGCGGTGGCCGGTGCGGCGGTTTGCGGGCGCGGCGCGACCACCCCCGGCGGGCGCCCGGCATAGACCAGCACGCCGCGATAGGACAGCGCGCCCTCGGCCGTGGGTTCCACCGGATCGGGCAGGGGCGGGACAAAGGCACGCTCTGTGTCGGGGCGCTGCGGCGGGGCGGCCAGATCGCCGGTGATGCGGCCGCTGTCCAGCGCCGAAAGCTCGACCTGCGGGAAATCCTCGGCCCCCGGCTGGGCGGGTTCTGCGGTGTCCAGAGCGTCATTGGCGGGCGGCGCGGCCGGTTCGGCGGCGGGCGCGGGCGTCTCTGACTGCTCGACAGGGGCTTGCGGTTCCGGCGCCGGTGTCTCGGCCACCGGGTCGGGCGCGCGGATCTCGGCCGGGCGCGGGGCTTGCGGCGCGGCGCCTGCCGGATCGCCGGGCAGGACCGGTGTCTCGGGGCCCTGCGGCGACAGGGCGGTGGTCTGGATCTGGGTGATGTCGCCATCGGGCGCCTCGACCGTGTCGCCGCCCAGGCCCAGCACCGCCCACAGCGCCGCCGCCGCGATCATCAGCAGGACGATCATCGCCAGAACCCAGCCCAGCACGCCACCCTTGCCCCCGGTCGTGACCGGTGTCGCGGATCCGCCAAAGACCGACGGTTCGGCGATGGCGGCGGGGGCGGGCGGCACATGGGGCGCGCGCGGGGCGCCGGTTTCTGGTGCGGCCGGGGACACCAGCAGCGGCTGCGGCGGGGTCATCTCGCGCCCGGTTTCCAGCGCCTGAAGCCGTTCGGATTTGCTGGCCAGAACATCCAGCATCCCCGGCGCGCTGGCGCCGCCCGGATCGGTGGGCAGCGGCAGGTGGGCCAGTTCGGCGGGAATGTCGACGGGATCGGCCGCGACGGTTTCGTCGGTGTCTTCGGGATCGGACAGTGCGGCGCGCAAGGCGGCCTCGGCCTCGGGGTCGGACACGATCGGGTCGTCCTGCACCGCCAGGGCCAGCGCCGAAGTCTCGGTCGGGGCGGGGGGTGTCGGCGGGACAGGCGGGGCGGCAAGGACGGGCGCGACAACCGGGGCCGGATCCGGCGCATCTGCCGGTTCTGGTGCGGCCGCCAGATCGGGCGGGGGCGCCAGATCGGGGGTGTGCGCCGGCTCGGGCGTGTCCACCTCTGCGGGCGCCGCTTCATCCTGCGGTTCCGGGTCGACCAGATCCGTGGCGGCCAGCGCCAGCGCCGGTGCCACCACGGGCGCGTCCGGTTCCGGCATCGTCTTGGGCAGGGTGCTGCGGCCATGGATCGCCACCGCCTCGGTGTCGGGCTCCAATGTCTCGGCGCTGTCGATCAGGGTTTCGGCCAGCGCGGTCGGACCAAAGAACGGCTCGCCCGGGAACTGGCCCTCTTGCGGGCGGGCCACGAAACTGACCGGGTTGAACCGGTGTTCGGCGGCAAAGCCCTCGGCCTCGCCCAACGTCTCGCGCGCGACCACCGCCAGGCGAATCCCGTCCGCCCCGTCGGTCCAGTCATAGACCAGATCGCTGACATCATAGGGCGTCAGCCCCTCCAGCCCCTTGCGGATGTGGTCGTCGACCGGAACGCCCGCGGGCGCGGGGGGCAGGGTGGTGTACAGGATCTGACTGTCGGGAATGATCAGCTTGCTGCGCACCCCGCCGGCTTCCAGCGCGCTGGCGGTTTCCCGCAGCATATGCAGGGTCTGGGACAGGTCGGCATCGTCCAGCGATGCTTCGCCCACGAGGTTCCACCCCCGTTTGGCGCGATGCAGCAGTCCGATACCATCGAGAGACAGATTCAGGGCAAAACGCGGTTTCATGACCTACTTCTTAACGGGCCGGACGGGCCGGCGCAGGTGCCTGACAAGTTTTGCCGCAATTATAGCAGGATTTCGCCGGGCAAGAGAACACCTGCCAAGGATTTCCCTTTCTGTCACGTCAAAGTTTAAGGTCCGGTTGAAACGAACACAGGAAGGATTCCGATGCGACCCCTTATTCTGGCGCTTGCGCTGCTGCTGAGCTCGGCCCTGGCGGGGCTGGCCGAAACGACACCGCCGCGCACCATCACGGTGACCGGCCAGGGACAGGTTCAGGCCGCGCCCGACATGGCGACGATCACGCTGGGCGTCGTGCATCAGGCCCGCACCGCCCAGGCGGCGATGGCGGCGACCTCGGACGCGACGGCGGCGATGCTGAACACCCTGGCCGAGGCGGGCGTTGCCAGCCGCGACATGCAGACCAGCGATCTGGCGCTGGATCCGCAATGGGACCACAACCGCGCCCAGACCGGACAGCCGCCCGCCGTGGTGGGTTTTGTGGCCCGCAACACGGTCAGCGTTCGGGTGCGCGATCTGGACAGCCTGGGCAGCGTGCTGGACGCGGTGCTTCAGGCCGGCGCCAACAGCTTTCGCGGCCTGCAATTCGGCCTGCAGGACCCCGATCCGCTGACGGACGAGGCCCGGCGCAATGCGGTCGCGAATGCCCGCCACAAGGCCGCGCTTTACGCCGAAGCCGCGGGCGTCACGCTGGGGCCGCTGCAACAGATCCGCGAAAACGGCGGCGCGGTACAGCCCGTCCAGCTCGAGGTGATGGAAATGGCCCGCGCCTCGGTCCCCGTGGCCCAGGGAGAGGTCGGTCTGAACGCCCAGGTCACGCTGGTCTATGCCATCGCCGACTGACGCGATGGGGCGCCCCCGACAAGGGCGCCCCGCAATCCCTCAGGCCGTGGCCTTGGCCAGCGCCTGATCCAGATCGGCGATCAGGTCATCGGCGTCCTCGATCCCGATCGACACCCGCACCACATTCGGCGCGGCGCCCGCGGCCTTCTGCTGCTCGGGCGTCAGCTGCCGGTGCGTGGTCGAGGCCGAATGGATCACCAGCGACCGCGCATCGCCCAGGTTCGCGACATGGCTGAACAGCTCCACCGCGTCGACGAAGCGCACGCAGGCCTCGTACCCGCCCTTCAGCGCAAAGGTGAACAGCCCGCCCGCGCCCTTGGGACACACGCTGGCGATCCGGTCGTGATAGGGCGACGAGGGCAGCCCGGCATAGGTCACGAAATCCACGCGCGGGTCGTTCTCCAGCCAGCTTGCCACCTTGACCGCGTTTTCCACATGGCGCTGCATCCGCAAGGACAGCGTTTCGATCCCCATCAGCGTATAATGCGCGCCCTGCGGGTTCATCGTCATGCCCAGATCGCGCAGCCCCACCGCAATGCTGTGAAAGGTAAAGGCCAGCGGGCCGAAAGTCTCGGCAAAGGTCATCCCGTGATAGGCGGGCTCGGGCGCGCTCAGCGACGGGAACTTGTCGCTGGCCCGCCAGTCGAAACGCCCCGAATCCACCACCGCACCGCCCGTGACCGTGCCATTGCCGGTCAGGTATTTGGTCGTGGAATGCACCACCAGAGTCGCGCCCAGCTCGATCGGGCGGCACAGGTAGGGCGTGGCCGATGTGTTGTCGGCAATCAGGGGCACGCCCGCCGCGTCGGCAACCGCAGCCACCGCCGGAATGTCGGTGATATAGCCGCCCGGATTGGCGATGGATTCGCAGAAAACCGCGCGCGTATCGTCGTCGATGGCCGCCTTGACCGCGTCCAGATCGTCGAAATCGACAAATTTCGCCGACCAGCCGAAGCGTTTGATCGTCTGGCTGAACTGGGTGATCGTCCCGCCATAAAGCCGGCTCGAGGCGACGACGTTCCGCCCCGGACCCATCAGCGGAAACAGCGCCATGATCTGCGCCGCATGGCCCGACGAACAGCACACCGCGCCAACCCCGCCCTCCAGCGTCGCAATGCGCTCCTGCAAGACCGCCACCGTGGGGTTGGTCAGCCGGGAATAGATGAAGCCGACCTCCTGCAGATTGAACAATGCGGCCGCATGATCGGCATCGCGAAAGACGAAAGCGGTTGATTGGTAAATCGGCGTCTGCCGCGCACCGGTGGTTGGATCGGGCCGCGCGCCCGCATGCACCTGCAACGTGTCGAAACCATAGCCTGGGCCATCGCTCATGGCACCCTCCCTTTGAAATAACTGGCCAGAGCCTAGGGCAAAGCCCACGCCCCCACAACGCCCCTTCATCTTGGCGAAAATACCTCGCGGGGGTCCGGGGGCGCGCAGCCCCCGGCGCCTAGCGCATCCAGAACCCTTCGGATTTGATGCGGTTGCGGATCGCCTGCTCGCGGCGGGGCAAGGCATCGCGATCAAACAGCGCGCGCACCTTCTGGCCGCGTTTTTGATAGATCATCCGCTTGAAGGGGTCGTATTGCTTCAGCACCTTCTTGATCCGGTTGGGCGCGGTGACGGTTTCCAGAACCTCGATCACCCGGTCGGATTCGCGCGCATACATCAGCGGCAGGATGCGCCAGTGACAGCTGACATCGCCATCCAGCCCCGACAGCTCCGGCCCGGGCCGTCCACCACCAAAGGCGCTGATCACCAGCGGCAGCGCGATCTGGTCGAGCCAGGGGAAAAGCTCCTGACAGACCAGCGCCTCGGGCGGGTCGTCGCGGATCGCGGTGGCGTATTCGGTGAACCGGGCGCCAAAGGCCACGGGGCAGGGGCCAAAAAACCAGCCCGCGTTGAAATAAAGGTAGCGCTGCCAATATTCGTCGGGCTGCGACAGATCCAGGCTGGGGTCAAACGCCAGCCCGAACTTGTCGTAGAGCGACCGCCAGATTTCCGCGTAGCCGGGACCATAGAGCTCGATCTGCGGCCAGGTCCCCTCGCGCCGCATCGACGCGCTGGGGCGGTTGAAATCGAACGGGATTTCACTCAGCGGCCCGGTGATCAGCGTGTCGCTGTCGAAAAAGACGAATGGCGCGCCTTCGGGCAGGGCGGCCAGCGCCTCGATCTTGTTGCCTTGCGGGTAATCCGCGCCGAAATGGCGGTTCTCGAACGGGACGATCTCGGCCCCCAGATCGCCCAGCAGCGCCCGGATGTCGGGGTTGTCCATGCGCGGATCTTTCGGCCATTTCGGCCCCGGCTGCGGCTCGGCCACCAGCAGACGGCCTGCGAATCCCGGATCGGATTGCCTGAGCGAGGCCGCGAACAGCGCGGCTTCGTATTGCAGCCGGCCGGCCTGGCCGATGATGACGATATTGAAACTCTGCCCCGCGCCGGTGGCCATGCGCTGCTGCCCGTTGGTTGATTTTCGCCGCACTATAGCCCGCCGCGCGGCGCGGCGACAGATGCTTGCAAGATGCCTGCGGAAAGGGGGGGGGGGAGTTGGTGGGCGACCCTGGAATCGAACCAGGCGTGCGTCTCCGCGAGGGAGTTACAGTCCCCTGCCACACCTTGCGGCCTGTCGCCCAACGTAGCGCGGTGTCTATCGGTCGTGTGGGGGGGCGTCAACAGGAAAATCCCTTGCGCCCGGACGGTCTTGCGCGCATGGTCCGCGCCGAACTGGCGCAAGGGGTCCGACCGATGAAAAAACCCACATGGATCGTCGAGAAAGAGCGCGCGAAACGCGCGGCGGCGGTTGAAACCGTGTGGCTTTTCGGGCTGCACGCGGTGCGCGATGCGCTGATGAATCCCGCGCGCGAAAAGCTGCGGCTGGTGGTGACGAAAAACGCCGCCGACAAGCTGGCGGGGGCAATCGCCGACTCGGGCATCGAGCCCGAGGTCGCCGATCCGCGCCGCTTCCCGGTTCCGCTCGATCCCGGATCGGTGCACCAGGGCGCGGCATTGGAGGTCAAGCCGCTGAACTGGGGCGGGCTGCGCGAGCGGTGCGCGGCAGAGCCCGGCGCCCCGGCGCCGGTCGTGGTGCTGCTGGACCGGGTCAGCGATCCGCATAACGTGGGCGCGATTCTGCGCTCGGCCGAGGTGTTCGGCGCCCGCGCGGTCATCGCCCCGCGCCGTCATTCGGCGCCCGAAACCGGGGCGCTGGCCAAGACCGCATCGGGCGCGCTGGAACGCCAGCCCTATCTGCGGGTGGGCAATCTGGGCGACGCGATGCTGGAGCTGCGCAAGATGGGCTATGTCCTGCTGGGGCTGGACGGCGAAGCGGAGATCGATCTGGCCACCGCGCTGGCCGAGGCGGGCGATCAGCCGCTGGGCCTGGTGCTGGGGGCCGAGGGGCCGGGCCTGCGCGAGCGCACGCGCGAGACCTGTGACCGGCTGGTGAAGATCCCCTTTGCCAGCGATTTCGGATCGCTCAACGTGTCGAACGCGGCGGCGGTATCGCTTTATGCGGCGGGGCGCGCGGGGCAGGGCGGCTGATGGGCGGGCCGGTCACCAAGATCGCCACCTGCTGCTATTGCGGGACCCGGGCCGCGCTGGTGCTGCGCGGCAAGGACCGGCATGAGCTGGCCTGTGCCAGCTGCGGCGCGCCGCTGCACAGGCTGAAGATGCTCAAGCTGGCCGAGCCGCGCCCCGACCCGGTGCCCGCGCGCCCCATCCGGCCCGCACGCCCCGACCGCCCGGTGCGCCGCCCCCGGAAACGGCGCGGGCTGCGCCATGTGATGCACGAGATTGCCGAGTTTTTCGACGATCTGGAGGACCTGTTCGACTGAACGCTTTCACGGGCGATCACGCCTGCGCGACACGGGATGTTCAGACCGCCTGCGAAGACGCATCTTCTGCGGACCTGCATGCAGAAAGGAACGTCCATGCTGAACCGTCGCACCCTGATTGCCGCCGTCGCCGCCACCCCGATCGTCCTGGCGCTGAGCCTGCCCGCCCGCGCGGCGGAGCCGGAGATCTTTGCCACCGATGGCGTTGCCATCAACGGCTATGACCCCGTCGCCTATTTCACCCAATCCGCCCCGGTCGAGGGCAGCGCCGATCACACGGTCGACTGGAACGGCGCCACCTGGCGGTTTTCCAGCGCCGAGAACAAATCCGCGTTCGAGGCTGACCCGACCGCCTATGCCCCACAATATGGCGGCTATTGCGCCTATGCCGTGTCGCTGGGCGGCACCGCCACCACATCGCCCGACGCCTGGCGGGTGGTCGACGGCAAGCTGTACCTGAACCTGAACAAGACCGTGCAGGGCATCTGGTCCGAGGATGTTCCGGGCAATATTTCCAAGGCCGACGCCAACTGGCCCACCGTTCTGGGCGAATGAGCGGCGGAAATCCGATCACAGGTATTTTACCATCACTGGAAATGCCGGGTCGGGCTTCCTATCTGTTTAACAGGAAGGCGGCACCGGAACTGCCGCGCTTCCATTCACTGTCCCTCGTTCCGTGACTTGCGCCCGGACCTCTTGGCCCGGGCGCTTTTTTGTGGCTAGGTCCGGGACATGACAGATCATTCCGATGACATGCTGCGCAAACTGTTGCGGTCGACCAAGGTGATCGCCGTGGTGGGCGTATCGACCAACCCGGTGCGGCCCAGCTATTACGTGGCGCGCTATCTGGGGCTAAAGGGGTATCGCGTGATCCGGGTCAACCCCGGCCATGCGGGCCAGACCCTGTTGGGGGAAACGGTCTATCCCGATCTGGCCGCGATCCCGAAGGACGCGCGGGTCGACATGGTGGACATCTTTCGCCGGTCCGAACACGTGCCCCCGATCGTCGAACAGGCGCTGGCCGAGCTGCCAGAGCTGAAAACCATCTGGATGCAGATTGGCGTGGAACATCCCCAGGCCGCCAGCCTGGCCGAAGGGCGGGGCATCACCGTGATCCAGAACCGTTGCCCGAAAATCGAATATCAGCGGCTTTTCGGCGAGTTGCGCATGGGCGGTTTCGCCACCGGCGTGATCTCGTCGAGATTGTCGTAAGCTTGTTGAAACGGCCGAAATTGGGTATCCTGCGACATATTGCAAGACCTGATTTCTTATGGATGTTTCGGAAACAAAGCCCTTTGTGATCCGCGAAGGCCTGACCGCGGCCCAGCGGGACGCTGCCGCCGCGTTGTTCTGGCAGGCCTTTCGCCGCAAGCTGCACCTGCCGATGTGGCCGCGGCACCGGGCGCTTGTCTTCCTGAAAATGCAGATCTCGCCGGAACATGCCATCGTCGCGCTGGACCGGACGGGGCAGGTGATCGGCCTGGCGGGGTACAAGACCCGGCAAGGCGCGTTCGTGTCGGGCGGGTTGCACGATTTGCACAAGGTCTATGGCCGGTTCGGCGGGGTCTGGCGGGGGGCGCTTCTGTCGGTTTTCGAGCGCGAGCTGGAACCGGGCGTGATGATGATGGACGGGATCTGCGTTGATGCGTCCTGGCGGGGTCACGGGATCGGCAGCGCCCTGCTGGACGCGGTCAAGATCCGCGCGCGGGGTCTGAATTGTCTGCGTATCCAGCTGAACGTGGTCGACACCAACCCAAAGGCGCGGGCGCTTTACCTGCGGCAGGGGTTCCAGGTCGCGCGGGTCGAGGATATCTGGCCGCTGCACTGGATCTATGGGTTTCGCCGGTCCGACGTGATGTATTGCGAACTATGAGCCGCGCGCCTGTTTCTCGGCGATGCCGCTGGTCCCCTCGCGGCGTTCCAGCTCGGCCAGCACATCGTCCAGCGTCACGTCGCGCGCCGCCAGCATGACCAGCAGGTGATAGAGCACATCGGCGGCCTCGGATGTCAGGCGGTCGCGGTCGCCCTTGACGGCCTCGATGATCGCCTCGATGGCCTCTTCCCCGAATTTCTCGGCGCATTTCTCGGGGCCCTTGGCCAGCAGCTTGGCCGTCCACGAGCTTTCGGGATCGGCCCCCTTGCGGGCCGCGATGGTGGCGGCCAGGCGGTCCAGCGCTGTCATGGGGCGAACTCCTTTGCGGTCGGGTCGTATTTGCGCGTCCATTCGGCCAACAGCGCGTCGGCCTGGTCGCGTGTATCCGGGCGGTGATCTTCGGTCGCGGTGGCAAGCTCGTTCACCGCCTGCTGCAATTCATCCGCGATCAACTGGTCGGTAAGCGCGGGTGGCTGCATCAGAATGCCGGCCTCGCTCAGCGCCTTTTTCTGTTCGATCAGGTTCAGGATGGCGGCGTGCACATCCTCCGGCAGGTCGCATTCTGCCATAAGCCGGGCCATATCCATCGGCGGCGTTGCAGCATCGGGACGAAGCCGCAGCCAACGCAGGGCAAGGATCGGGCGGATCGTATAGAAATACCGTTTGAGCCGCAGGCTGCCATCGGGGTTGGTCTGTCGTTCCATCTGGCGCTCGGCCAGGCGCCGATAATGCCACATCACCGGGACGCGGCGCAGGCTCTGCCGGGCGAAGGCCGTCATCGCATCACGAAAGCCGGGTGCTTCGATATAGGTGATCGGCGATTGCAGCCATTCCAGCGCCACCGCGTTCGACCCCAGGATCAGCGCCAGCGTCTTGCGCAGGTCCCAGCCCGACAGATCCAGTTCGTCCGAGATCGGGCGTTCGATCACATCGCGCCCCGGTACCACACTCAGATGCCAGTCGATGGGCCGGGTATAGATGAAACGCACGTCGTAATCGCTGTCGGGGGAATGAAATCCCCAGGCGCGGCTGCCCGATTCAATCGCAAACAGGATCGTCGCGTTTTCTTCGCGGGCGATGGCGGTCAACTGGTCGCGGATCGTGCGGCGATAGGTATCGCTGACGGGGGGGGTCACAGCCTTACGGGAATGCCCGCCTCCGCCATATGCGCCTTGGCCTCGCCGATCGTGTATTCGCCGAAATGAAAGATCGAGGCCGCCAGCACCGCGCTGGCGCCGCCCTTGGTCACGCCTTCGACCAGGTGATCGAGGTTGCCGACGCCACCGCTGGCGATCACCGGCACGTCGACCGCATCGGAAATGGCGCGGGTCAGCGGCAGGTTGAACCCCGCGCGGGTGCCGTCGCGGTCCATGCTGGTCAACAGGATCTCGCCCGCGCCTTTTTCGACCACCAGCCTGGCGAATTCGACCGCGTCGATCCCGGTGGGTTTGCGCCCGCCATGGGTAAAGATCTCCCACTTGCCGGGGGAGACGGTCTTGGCGTCGATGGCCACCACGATGCATTGGCTGCCGAACTGATCGGCGGCCGCGCGCACCACATCGGGATTGGCCACGGCGGCGGAATTGAAGCTGACCTTGTCGGCGCCCGCCAGCAGGAGGGCGCGCACGTCTTCGACCGTGCGCACGCCGCCGCCGACGGTGAGCGGCATGAAGCACTGCTCGGCCGTGCGCCGGACCAGATCGAACATGGTGCCGCGGTTTTCATGGGTGGCGTGGATATCGAGGAAACACAGCTCGTCCGCGCCCGCGGCGTCATAGGCCTTGGCCGCCTCGACCGGGTCGCCGGCATCCACCAGATCGACGAAATTCACGCCCTTGACCACACGGCCATCGGCCACGTCCAGACACGGGATGATGCGGGTTTTCAACATGGGCGCCAGTTATCCTGTCCGGCGGGCCATGCGCAAGTGGCAAGCGACTGTCCGGGGGCGGGCCCCCGGACAAAGATTAAGTATTTGGACCAAGAAGAAGGCAGGGTCAGGAGTTGCGCGCGGGCAGGTATTTTGCAATGCGCGCCTTCAGGCTCGGGTTCTTCGGGCGCCCGAAAAAGTTGCGGCGGGGGCGCACCACCTGGTGCACATTCTGACAAAGCAGCTGGTAGCGGTCCTGATCGACGGGGCAGATCTGGGCCACGTCTGTCAGGCGCGACAGCCGCTCTTGCGCGGCGGCCGGTTCATGGACGCGATCGGGGCGATTGGGAAAACGGATCGCGTGGGTATCGGCCAGCCAGTCGAGGTCATCGGCCATGTCGAAGGCAAGCTGCCGCGCCTGGGGCAGGAGCACGGGCCGGTTCTGACCCGGGGTGTGGCGATCCACCGCCTCGATCACGCGATAGGGCAGAGGGGCCAAAGGTGCGAGCGCGGCGATATCGAACGGAAGGCTGTCATCGCCGCGATGGAGCTTTTGCAACAGCATCATCGCCTCGGCCGAAATGGAGGTGTTCGATGGCGGAGGGTCCTGAACGACAGTTTGAAGCTCTTTGGGAAGGCAATGGTGGGCAAAGTCTGTAACGATGCTCTCACCGATCAGTTCGCGCCTGTCGAACGGCCGGACGACGAGCCGATGGAAACCGGCCCCTGCCGCTGCTTCAAGCGTATTGCGCCGAAAACTGCACGGGAAGACTGGAAAATTGCGCCCGTGCTTGGTGCCTTGTTGCGCGGCAGACAGAAAGTGGCCGGATGGATCGCGCACATACCCGCAGACATCTATTTCGCCGAAATGCTCATTCAAAAACGGGGCGGAAAACTGAACTCGTTTGGAATTCAGAGCGCTATAGAACCCTTCGTAGCTGAGGATCACGGTCTCGATATCTTCGGCGCACATATCGGTGAAAATGCGTTCCCAATGGGATTGGGATTCTTCCGGCGTACCCAAGTTTCTGGCGCTGTCAGCCGATTTGGTTTCGGTACCCGACAGCGCGTTAAGATAGGGTTGCAATCGCTTGTGATTGTTGTCCGCGCCGATCAGCGGATAGAAAACGCCGTTCTTCCTGAGCGTCTTGGAGGCCGCTTTCAGCGCGTCCTGCAGCGTCGTGGATCCTGTTTTCGGATGCCCGATATGCATGATCAGTCGCTTGGTTGTCACTTTCCGGGAGTCCTTTGTCCGCTCGGGATTGCGCCCGTTCTTGCATTTCACGGCATTGTTTATCGACAAATATCTGCGGATGCCAGTTGGTTGGTCACGTATCTGTCAACAGGAGGAAGATATGAAAGCTCTGTTTGTGGCGGCCTTGCTGGGACTGGCGGCGTCGCCTTCATCCGCAGAACCCGATCTGATGCAGGTGCCCTCTGCTCAAGATGTCGCATCGACCATGGACGCGTTGCAAGCCGCCGTGACGGGTGCGGGGGCGACGGTGTTTGCCCGCGTTGATCATGCCGGTGGGGCGCGGGGTGTGGGGATGGATCTGGCCGACAGCCAGCTTCTGATCTTCGGCAACCCCAAGCTCGGCACGCCCGCGATGCAGGCCGATCCGCTGGCGGGGCTTTTCCTGCCGCTCAAGGTGCTGGTCTATGCCGATGGCGACGGTCAGGTCTGGCTGGCCTATGAGGATCCCGGCGACATGTTCGCGGATCTTGACGTGCCCGCCGATGCCGAGGTGGTGAAGATGATGACCGGTGCGCTGGGCAAGCTGACGGCGGCGGCGGCCGGGGGCTAGGCGCGCCCCTATCCGAACGGATAGGGGCCTGTCCGAGCAGGCCCTTTCCCTATCCCTCGACGCTGCGGCGCGGTCTGAAAACACATGCTAGAACAAATGCATGAAGACCACAAAACGGCTAGAGGCGAAAAGACATGGAAGGCAGCGCAGCTCAGTATCGCGACGTATCGGGTTCTGCATCCAGAGCCGATCCGTCCCTCCCGGATCGGTGGATGCAGGACCAGCAGAATGCTTCCTGGATCGGGCCCTCCCTGCTCACTGGGGCCGCTCTTTGGACGCTGTTGATCTTCTGTCTTTTCTGAGACCGCCGTTGACCTGATCCGTTCCTATCCACTCACACTTCAGGTCAACCACCCACCGGGCCGTGCCAATTCCCCGGACCCCCAAGTTGGAACTGGTGCGGCCCGGCCCTTGATCGCACACACGCGCTTTGCGTGACCGCGATACGCAGCCGCAGGTCCCCTTCCAGCAGGGACCTGCGGTTTTTTCATGAGAATTTGCGGGGGGATCAGGCCTTCAGGACCTGCAACGCCTCGGCCAGGTCGATCGCCCCGTCGTAAAGCGCCCGGCCCGAGATCGCCCCGTCCAGCGGCGCGCCACAGGCTTTCAGCGCGCGCAGATCGTCCAGCGAGCTGACCCCGCCCGAGGCGATCACCGGGATCGCGACCGCATTGGCCAGATCGGCGGTCGCGCGCACATTGGGGCCCTGCATCGCGCCGTCGCGGTTGATGTCGGTATAGATGATGGCGGCCACGCCCGCGTCCTCGAAGCTGCGCGCCAGGTCGGTGACCAGTACATCGGTTTCCTCGGCCCAGCCCTTGGTCGCCACGCGCCCGTCGCGGGCGTCGATGCCCACAGCCACATGGCCGGGAAAGGCGCGCGCCGCTTCACGCACCAGATCGGGGTTTTCCACCGCCACGGTGCCCAGGATAACGCGCTGCAACCCCTTGGACAGCCAGGCCTCGATGGTCGCCATGTCGCGGATACCGCCGCCCAATTGCGCGGGTACGGATGTGGCGGCCAGGATCCCCTCGACCGCGGCGGCATTGACCGGCGCGCCCGCAAAGGCGCCGTTCAGATCGACAAGATGCAGCCATTCGCAGCCCGCATCCTGGAACGCGCGCGCCTGCGCGGCGGGATCGTCGTTGAACACGGTCGCCTGATCCATCTCGCCCTTGTAAAGGCGCACGCATTGGCCGTCTTTCAGGTCGATGGCGGGGTACAGGATCATGGGGGCCTCCGGACTGCTGGTTCGGCGCTGTGTTGCACCAATGGGCGGGGAATGCAACGGCCCCGCGACCCCACGTCAGGCTTGCCAGACGTGCGGTCAGCGGGCCACCCTTTACCCGACGCGAAAGGGAGGACGTCATGAAAGCTTCGATTGCAGGCGCGGTCATCGCGCTGGCGCTGGCCGGTCCGGCCATGGCCGATCCGGTTCTGGGCACCTGGAAGACGCAGGTCGACGACGGATCCTATGCCCACATCACATTTGCCAATTGCGGCCCGGCGATCTGTGGCAAGATCGCGCGTACCTTCAACGGGCAGGGCGAATACAAATCGCCCAATATCGGCAAGCCGCTGGTCTGGGACATGCAGGCCGCAGGCGGCGGCAAATACGCGGGCGGCAAGATCTGGCAGCCCTCGACCGGCAAGGTCTATAAATCGAAGATGGCGCTGTCGGGCGACACGCTGAACGTGTCAGGCTGTGTCGGGCCGCTGTGCAAGAAACAGACCTGGAGCCGGGTGAAGTAACCTCTGCCAGGGGGGCGCTGCCCCCGTCGCCCGTTCGGGCGACTCCCCCGGAGTATTTGAAGAGCAATGAATTTGCCGTTCATTGTTCGATAAATACTCCGGAGCGCGAGGCAGCGCCTCGCAAGAAAACTTCAGGGCGTCCAGGTCAGGAAATTGCCGATCAGCCGCAGCCCCGCGGCCTGGCTCTTTTCCGGGTGGAACTGGGTGCCGACGATCGTGTCGCGCCCCACGATGGCGGTGATCTTGGTGCCATAGTCGCAATGGGCCAGCAGATGCGCAGGATCGTCGACCAGGAAGTGATAGGAGTGGACGAAATAGGCATGCTCGCCCGTATCCAGCCCTGACAGGACAGGGTGCGGTGTGTCGATGACCAGATCGTTCCAGCCCATATGCGGCACTTTCAGCGCCGGGTCGGCGGGGTGGATGCGGTCCACCGTGCCGCCGATCCAGTCGAAGCCGGGCGTTTCGGAATATTCCAGCCCGCGCGTGGCCATCATCTGCATCCCGATACAGATGCCCAGAAAGGGGCGCCCGCCGGTGATGACGGCCTCTTCTATCGCCTCGAACAGGCCACGGTGATCGAAGAGCTCGCGCCGGCAGGCGGGAAAGGCCCCGTCGCCCGGCAGCACGATCCGGTCGGCCCGGCGCACCACATCGGGGTCCGAGGTCACGGTGACCGTGCCCGCACCGGTTTCCGCCGCCACCCGCTGAAACGCCTTTTCGGCCGAATGCAGGTTGCCGGATTCATAATCGACGATCGCCGTCAGCATCGGTTGCGTCCTTTGGTGGTTCGGTCCGGACTTGGCCCGAATTGGCTGCGGGGTCAAGCCTGTGGCGGGGGTGTCGGGCGCTTGATGTGCCAGCTCAGCGCGGCGCTGTACCCGGCCTGTTGCAGATGCGCGCGTTTTGCGGTCCAGGCTGCGGGGCACACGACCAGCGCCGCGCTGTTGTCGCGGGCAGCCAGGGCGGCTTCGGCGGCGCGCAGAAGGGCGGTCGCACCGGCGGCGCCGTTTTCCAGCCCGTCCTGTACGGCGAAATCGGTGTGAAAGTAATCATCGATGAAGCCGAGCCCGCCCGCCGCATGGCCCGCCGGCACATGCAGCGCGGTGGCCGGTTGCGCGATGGCATAGCCCGAGATTCGCCCGCCCGGGGCGGACACGAACATGTCTCGATCCGTCAGGGTCAGGCTGCGCCGCATCCAGCTTTCGAACCTTGGGTCCGCCTCGATGTGCGGCTCCCAGAATGGGTCCAGATCGAACAGGATCTTCCGGTTCTGCGCGCTGGATGCGACGATGCCGGGCAGGTCGCCCTCTGCCGCCTGGCGCACCGTTGCATCGGTCGGCTCTGCGGCCAGGCCTTCCCTGGCGTAATAGAGCGTCAGCGGCGCATAGCCCCGCGCCGCATATTCCGCCGCCCATGGCCAGCCCGTGGCCGCAGCGCCGATCAGCAGCTGCGCGCCTGCTGCCCGCAGGTCGTCCTCGGCCGCTTTCAGCAGCTGTTGCGCCAGCCCGCGCGGTGCGTCGGGCGCTATGGTGCTGTTTTCCATGATCAACCCCGGCGCGCCCCAGCGCCCGGCATAGATCGGCGGCACTGGCAGCAGGATGCTGTGCGTCAGCCCGACGATCCGGCCCCCGGTTTCGGCCACCAGCCATTGCTGACGAAAGGATGGCGCCTTGTCCTGCAACGCCGCCAGGAGCGTCGCGGTAATCGTCGTATCGGCATCCGGAACGACCCGCCACAGGCCGGGCTGGCGTTCGGCGCGCGCGTGCGCAGCCCGCAACAGCAGGTCGGACATGGCGGGGATGTCGGGCGGTGCGGCCGGGCGAATATCGGGCATGACGGCCCCCTTTAACGCATGGGGACCGTTCTAGCGCATTTCACCGCCCGCGCACAGGCGCAAGCGTTACAGCGCGCCCTTGGTCGACGGGATCGCGTCGGCCTTGCGCGGGTCGGTCTCGACCGCCTCGCGCAGCGCGCGCGCCACGGCCTTGAACGCGGCCTCGGCAATGTGGTGGCTGTTGAACCCGTGGATCTGGTCCACATGCAAGGTGATGCCGCCATGGGTGCTGAGCGCCTGAAAGAACTCGCGCACCAGTTCGGTATCGAAGCTGCCGATCTTGGGCGTCGGCAGCTCGACATTCCACACCAGGAAGGGCCGCGCCGACAGATCCAGCGCGGCACGCACCAGCGCATCGTCCATCGGCAACAGGCACGCGCCATAGCGCCGGATGCCCGTCTTGTCGCCCAGAGCCTGCGCCAATGCCTGACCCAGGGCGATGCCGGTATCCTCGACCGTGTGGTGATCGTCGATATGCAGATCGCCCTTGGCGCGGATTTCCATGTCGATCAGCGAATGCCGCGCCAGCTGGTCCAGCATGTGGTCGAAGAACCCCACGCCGGTCTGGTTGTCGTACTGGCCCGTCCCGTCCAGGTTGACGGTGACCGAGATCTGCGTCTCGGCGGTGTTGCGGCTGATGCTGGCTGTGCGCATGATCGCTGTTCCTTTGTTCCGCCGCAGCTATAGGCCACCGCCCGCGTCCCGCCAAGGGGGCGCGGCGCGCGGGCCGAAACCCTGTGCTGTTTCAGCAAATTTTAAGAAATCACGCGGTAAGGGTGGGAACGGAATGCGAACATTCAGCCAGAAAGGACGAAAGCGGCGCATGCAGGTTCTGATCCTCGACGATTATCCGGTCTTTCAATCGGCTTTGGCCAATCAGCTGCGGGCGGCGGGTTATGACGTGACCTGCGCCTTTGCGGTGGACGAGGCGCTGGCCCATCTGCGGCTGGGCCAGACACGCCTGCTGATCCTGCGCGACCGCATCGACGGGCGCGGCAGCCTGTCGGCGGCGCTGGCGGCCGAGTTCTATCGCCCCGACGTGGCCTGCGTGATCCTGTCCGACCGGGCAGGGGCGGAAACGGACGAGCTGTTCGACCTGATCCCCGCCCTGCGCGCGCTTGTGGGAGAGGACTGCCGCCCCGCGCTGGCCGCCAAATGCGCGATGGCCGCCTGTCCAATGCCCGTACGGCCGGAGATGCCGGTCTTCGTCTCGCGGCGCCGGGTGGGGGCGGGGGTGCCCGCCTGAGCCGAGGGGGCGGTGGGTTGGAAAACCCACCCTACGCCTGTTGATCGCGGGGCTTGTCATGGATGCGCGCCTGCGCAACTGTTGCGGATATGATGGATGCGTCGAATATCAAGTCGCCAGAGGATCTTACGGCGTTTTTGGACGACTGGCCGGAGAAAAACGGCCCCGGAGGATTGAGTCGTCAGCAAGCGGCAGCTTGGATCGCGTGGCGCTCAGCGATGCGTGTTTTGCCGGTTTTCTGGGATCCGGTCGTGCGTGATGCACGGCTGCGCAAACGTGATTTGACAGCGCTGCCGATATTGCGTGCGCTTTTGATATCCGGGGTAGCGGCTAAGAGGCTGACCACTGATAGTAGCGCTTCCGCCCACGCTGCCGCCGCCGCCACCCTCGCCACTTCCAAGGCTCTCGCCGCCGCCCGCTCAGATGCTTCCGCCCATGCTGCCGTTGCCGCCCACGCCGCTGTCCATCCCGGCAACGCCCCCGTCCGCTCCGCCGCTGACGCTGTCCGCCACACCTCCCACGCTGCCAGTGCCAGCGCGCTCGACGCCGCCCGCTTCAACTCCGCGATCCGCTCCTCCGTCAGCCCCGCTGCCGACGCCGTCGTTTTGGCGGCATCTGGAAATCTGGCCCAAGAGCCGCTGTGGCAAAATCAGAAAAATCCTTTTGAGACTTTGTGGGCTGACCTAAAGAACGTCCTTCCAAACGGGGGTATAGACGAAGCCGCACCTGGGGGCGTGCCCCAAGATTGGTCCTTCTGGATCAAGTGGTATGATGACGCGCTGGCTGGACGAGAACCGGATTGGCGTGTGTTGGAAGAAATCGCGTTAGTGAACGCTGCGATTTGGGACGCCGGCCCAGAGGTCGTTGCAGAGCGAATCCACGCCATTGAAGAAAAACACCGCCTCCGTTCCGCGCTTGTCGCGCTTGAAAGTCAGTTGGAGGAAGCCAGAGCAGGGCACGATCAGTTCATAGCGCGCGGACACAATCAGCCCCCGGAGATGATTGCGGACGACATTGCGTTGGGCCGCGACATCGAGGAGCTGGGCGCAGCGACCCGTGAAGCGATTGAGGCATTGGATGAGGCGAAACCTTCACCAGGCCGATTGGAGCGTGCCGGGCGCGCGTTGATCGCCGCAGCCGAAGCCATTCTGCGTTATTGTGCGCACAAGGCTGATTTAATGGTATCGGAAGCCAGCAAGGAACTGGGCAAAGGGGTCGGCAAGTGGGCCGTGCCCGCAGCCATTGCCATAGCGGGGTCGGCCACGCCCTTGGGGCAGGAGTTGATACAGTTCGCGCGCGAGGTGCTTCCGAACCTGAAGTGATGTTTCCATCGTTGATCGAGTCTAAGGCTCGCTTCGCCCGGCGGCATCGCCGGGCAGCGCCCGAACCGCCCCCACGGGGCGGGCGCTTTTCGCCCACCCCTCGGTTCGGGCGCTGCCCTTTGCCTTGGGCTATTGCCCCGCCGCCGCCCGCGCGCTAGCAAGCTCCTATGAAAGATATGCCCAATCCCCGTGGGGTTCTGACCCCGGATCGTCCGTTGAACGACCTGACCTGGCTGCGTGTGGGTGGGCCGGCCGATTGGCTCTTTCAGCCCGCGGATGAGGGGGATCTGGCCGATTTCTTGGCCGCGCTCGATCCCGGCGTGCCGGTCTTTCCCATGGGCGTGGGCAGCAACCTGATCGTGCGGGACGGGGGCTTGCGGGCGGTGGTGATCCGGCTGGGGCGGGGCTTCAACGGGATCGAGATCGACGGCACCCGTGTGACCGCCGGTGCGGCGGCGCTGGATGCGCATGTGGCGCGCAAGGCGGCGGCGGCGGGCGTTGACCTGACCTTTCTGCGGACCATCCCCGGCGCAATCGGCGGGGCGGTGCGCATGAACGCAGGCTGTTACGGCAGCTATACCGCCGATCATTTCGTCTCGGCCCGCGCGATCACGCGGGACGGGCGCGTTGTAACGCTGACCGCGGACGACCTGAAGTTCCGCTATCGCCAGACCGACCTGCCCGAAGGCTGGGTCCTAGTCAGCGCGACATTCCAAGGCGAGCCGGGCGACCCGGAGGTGCTGGAGGCGCGCATGGCCGACCAGCTGGCCAAGCGCGACGCGACCCAACCCACCAAGGACCGCAGCGCCGGATCGACCTTTCGCAATCCCGCCGGGTTCAGCTCGACCGGCCGCGCCGATGACGTGCATGATCTGAAGGCGTGGAAGGTCATCGACGACGCGGGCATGCGTGGTGCCACGCTGGGCGGCGCGCAGATGTCCGAGAAACATTCGAACTTCCTGATCAACACCGGGACTGCAACCGCCGCCGACCTGGAAGGTTTGGGCGAAGAGGTGCGAAATAAGGTCTTCCAAAACAGCGGAATACGTCTAGAATGGGAGATCATGCGCGTCGGAGAGGCAGACGCGTCGAAATAATCAAAAATGGGGCCGCAAAAGGTCCCGCAAGCACATGAGTGGCGGGTATGTCGAGCAGGGCAACCCCCAAAGTGGTGGTACTGATGGGCGGACCCTCGGCCGAGCGCGAGGTGTCGCTGTCTTCGGGACGTGAATGTGCCGCCGCGTTGGGACAGGCAGGGTATGACGTGGTTTCCGTGGATGCGGGGCCGGACCTGTGCGCGCGCCTGATCGAAATCCAACCCGATGTCGTGTTCAACGCCCTGCATGGCCGCTGGGGCGAGGATGGCTGCGTGCAGGGGATGCTGGAATGGCTGCGGATCCCCTATACCCATTCCGGCGTTCTGGCCTCGGCCCTGGCGATGGACAAGGAGCGGACCAAGACCGCCTTTCGCGCCGCCGGGCTGCCGGTGGCCGACAGCGTGCTGGCCGGGCGCGATGCGGTGCGCGCGGCGCATGTGATGACGCCGCCCTATGTGGTCAAGCCGTATAACGAGGGGTCCAGCGTCGGGGTCTATCTGGTGAACGAGGCCGCGAATGGCCCGCCGCAGCTGTCCGAGGACATGCCCGAAGTGGTGATGGTCGAACAGTTCGTGCCGGGGCGCGAGCTGACGACGACCGTGATGGGCGACCGGGCGCTGACCGTGACCGATATCCTGACCGATGGCTGGTACGATTACGACGCCAAGTACAAAGAGGGCGGCTCGCGCCACGTGGTGCCCGCCGATATCCCCGACGAGATTTTCGCGGCCTGTCTGGACTATGCCCTGCGGGCGCATCGGGCGCTGGGCTGCCGGGGCGTGTCGCGGACCGATTTCCGCTGGGATGCGGCGCGGGGGCTGGATGGCCTGATCCTGCTGGAAACCAACACCCAGCCCGGCATGACCCCCACATCGCTGGCGCCTGAACAGGCCGCGATCTGTGGGCACGATTTCCCCGCGCTCTGCGCCTGGATGGTAGAGGACGCGTCATGCAACAGGTGACCCCGCCGCGCCGCGATCCCGCGCCCAGCCGCCTGAGCTATCGGCTGAACCGGCTGTGGCTGACGCCGCTGTTCCGCAAGCTGCTGCGCACCGGGCTGCCGGCCTTTGTGCTGATCTTCACGGTGATGTGGTACCTGGGCGATACCGACCGGCGCGATGCGCTGGGGCTGGCGATTGCCGACATGCGCAGCTCGATCGAGGCGCGGCCGGAATTCATGGTCAAGCTGATGGCGATCGATGGGGCCTCGGACGATCTGGCCGAGGATATCCGCGAGGTCGTGCCGCTGGATTTCCCGATCAGCTCCTTCGATCTGGACCTGCCGGCGCTGCACGAAACGGTTGCGGGGCTGGATGCGGTGGCCAAGGCCGATGTGCATGTGCGCCCCGGCGGGATCCTTCAGATCTCGGTCCGGGAGCGGATGCCGGCTGTGGTCTGGCGCGGGCGGCAGGGGCTGGAATTGCTGGACGAACGCGGCAACCGGGTGGCCCCGCTTGAGGCACGCGCGGCGCGGCCCGATCTGCCGCTGATCATCGGCGACGGGGCCGAAACGCAAGTGGTCGAGGCATTGCAGCTGTTCGAGGTCGCGCGCCCGCTGAAGCACCGGCTGTTGGCCGTTGTGCGCATGGGCGAGCGGCGCTGGGACGTGGTGCTGGACCGCGATCAGCGCATTCTGCTGCCCGAGCGCGACCCGGTGGCGGCATTGCGCCGGGTGATCGCGCTGGACCAGGCCGAGGAAATGCTGGACCGCGATCTGGTCGCGATCGACATGCGCAACAGCGCCCGCCCGACGCTGCGCATGGCGCCGGACGCGCTGGAAGAGCTGCGGCGCATCAGGGAATTGGAAACAAGGGATAGTGACGGATGACCGACCTTTACCAGTCGCAACGCGCCATGCGGCGCATCCGCAAACAGGCGATGGATCGCGGGGTTGTGGCGGTGCTGGATATCGGCACGTCGAAAGTGGCCTGTCTGGTGCTGAAATTCGACGGCCCCGATGGCTTTGCCGAGGCCGAGGGCATCGGTTCCCTGGCCGGGCAGTCGATGTTCCGGGTGATCGGGGCGGCAACCACACGCTCGCGCGGGGTCAGCTTCGGCGAGATCGGCGCGATGAACGAGACCGAGCGCGCCATCCGCACCGCCGTGCAGGCGGCACAGAAGATGGCCAATGTGCGGGTCGATCACGTCATCGCCTGCCTCAGCGGCGCGGCGCCCCGGTCCTATGGGCTGGACGGCGCGGTCGAGCTTGAGGACAGCACCGTCAGCGAACATGATGTGGCGCGCGTGATGGCCGCCTGCGACATGCCCGATATCGGGGCAGGGCGCGAGGTGCTGCACGCCCAGCCGGTCAATTTCGCGCTGGACCACCGCACCGGTCTGATTGACCCGCGCGGCCAGATCGGCAACCGGCTGGCGGTCGACATGCACCTGCTGACGGTCGAGGCGACGGCGCTGCAGAACCTGCTTTACTGCATCAAGCGTTGCGACCTGGAACTGGCCGGTGTGGCCAGCTCGGCCTATGTGTCGGCGCTGTCGGCGCTGGTCGAGGACGAACAGGAGCTGGGCGCGGCCTGTATCGACCTGGGCGGCGGGGCGACCGGCATGTCGATCTTCATCAAGAAACACATGATCTATGCCGACAGCCTCCGCATGGGCGGCGATCACGTGACCCAGGACATTTCCAAGGGGCTGGGCGTGTCGCAGGCCACCGCCGAACGCATCAAGACATTCTATGGCGGGGTCGTGGCCACGGGCATGGATGACCGCGAGATGATCGAGATCGGCGGCGACACCGGCGATTACGATCACGACCGGCGCCAGATCAGCCGGGCAGAGCTGATCGGGATCATGCGCCCCCGGGTCGAAGAGATTCTGGAAGACGTGCGCGCCCGTCTGGACGCGGCGGGGTTCGACCATCTGCCCAGCCAGAAGATCGTTCTGACCGGCGGCGGCAGCCAGATCCCCGGCCTGGACGGGCTGGCCAGCCGCATCCTGGGACAGCAGGTGCGCCTGGGCCGTCCGCTGCGCGTGCAGGGGCTGCCGCAGGCGGCGACGGGGGCGGGGTTCGCCTCGGTCGTGGGGATGTGCCTGTTTGCGGCGCACCCGCAAGACGAATGGTGGGACTTCGATATTCCCGCGGAACGGTATCCGGCGCGGTCGCTGAAACGGGCGGTGCGTTGGTTCAAGGACAACTGGTGACCGCAAGATGATGTGTTTTAGGCGACATACCGCTTATAACCACAGCAGCAGTCCAATATTTTGTGGTCATTTGGCGTTTTTTTGGTGTCCGGGGCTGGCCCTCGGTGATAGAATCGGGCGAAATTGCCCGCGGAGCGGCGTGGAATGACCGATATAAAGATCAAGCAGGCGGACAGATCGATGACATTGAACCTTATGATGCCCGAGCATACTGAGCTCAAACCGCGGATCACCGTATTCGGGGTGGGTGGCGCTGGCGGTAATGCCGTCAACAACATGATTGAAAAGCAGCTGGAAGGGGTGGAGTTCGTGGCCGCGAACACCGATGCCCAGGCGCTGCAGCAATCCAATGCCCCGGCCAAGATCCAGATGGGCATCAAGGTCACCGAAGGGCTGGGCGCGGGTGCGCGCCCGTCGGTCGGTGCCGCGGCGGCGGAAGAAACCATCGAGCAGATCGTGGATCACCTGGCGGGCTCGCACATGTGCTTCATCACCGCCGGCATGGGCGGCGGCACCGGCACCGGCGCGGCCCCGATCATCGCACAGGCGGCGCGCGAACTGGGCGTGCTGACCGTGGGCGTGGTGACCAAGCCCTTTCAGTTCGAGGGCGCCAAGCGGATGCGCCAGGCCGAGGATGGCGTGGACGCGCTGCAAAAGGTCGTCGATACGCTGATCATCATCCCCAACCAGAACCTGTTCCGGCTGGCGAATGAAAAGACCACCTTTACCGAAGCGTTCAGCATGGCAGACGATGTGCTGTACCAGGGTGTGAAGGGCGTGACCGACCTGATGGTGCGGCCGGGCCTGATCAACCTGGACTTCGCCGATGTGCGCGCCGTGATGGACGAGATGGGCAAGGCGATGATGGGCACGGGCGAGGCCTCGGGCGAGGATCGCGCGATCCAGGCCGCCGAAAAGGCCATCGCCAACCCGCTGCTGGACGAGATCAGCCTGAAAGGCGCCAAGGGCGTGCTGATCAACATCACCGGCAGCCACGACCTGACCCTGTTCGAACTGGACGAGGCCGCCAACCGCATCCGCGAGGAAGTGGACGCCGATGCCAACATCATCGTCGGCAGCACGCTGGACACCGCGATGGAAGGCACGATGCGCGTCAGCGTCGTGGCCACCGGCATCGACGCCGCCATTGGCGCCGCCGACATCCCGGTGCCGCGCCGGTCGCTGGCCGAGCCGCTGCAATCGCCGGAAGAGGCGGTCGAGCATGTGGCCGAGGATCTGCACCCCGAGCAGCCCGCCGTGGCAGCCGCCACCACGCCCGAGCCGCAGCCCGAACCGGGCCTGTTCGGCCGGATGGAGACCGAACAACCCGCCGAGCGCCGGTTCCAGGCCCCGACGGCCCAGCAGGACGACGACCTGCCGCCGCCGGCCTATCGCCCGCAAGAGGCACAGCGCCCCGAACCCGGCTTCGACACGCAGGCCGAGGCAGGATTTGTCGCGCCCCGCGCCCCGGCGCCCGGCACGCCCTCGCCCGAGGCGATGGCGCGTCTGCAGGCCGCCGTGTCCAAGGCACCGCGTCCGCAGGCCCCCGCCGCAGGCGCACCCCAGGCCCCGGGTCTGGGTGCCCGCCCGGCCGCCGCTGCGGGTGGCGACAAGGCACGGTTCGGCATCGGTTCGCTGATCAACCGGATGGCCGGCAGCCCGCATCCCGAACAGGCCGAACAGCCCGCCGCACCGGCGCGCCGTCAGCCCCCGGTGCAGTCCTATGACGAGGATCTGGAGAGTGATCCCGAACAGGAACGGATCGAGATCCCGGCCTTCCTGCGGCGTCAGGCGAACTAAATTCTGCACAGCAGCAATACGCGAAAAGGCCGGTTTTTCCGGCCTTTTTTGCGTTTGGAAACAGCGGGTTAGGGTGGGTGTCTTCATGGGGCGGCGATATCCCGCCGACCCGTTTGTTGCATTGTTTCAGGACGTTGCAAAGATTGAGTTGAGGTCTTTTCGCCCGCCGATTAGGTCAGATCTGCCGGGGTAAACCGGAAGTTGCCGAACAGGTGGTCGATTGCAGACAACGCTGAAAAACAAAGTCTCGTTCAAGGGGGTCGGATTGCATTCCGGCGCCCGTGTTTGCGCAACCGTGCACCCCGCGTCGGCCGAATACGGCATCTGGTTCCGCCGGACCGATCTGGCGGATGGCGATGTCCTGATCCCCGCCCGGTGGGATTGTGTCGAACGCTCGCCGCTGTGCACCAAGCTGGTGAACGAGGCCGGAATTTCGGTGTCGACTGTCGAACATCTTATGGCGGCGCTGGCGGGCTGTGGCCTGCAGAACGCGCTGATCGAGATCGACGGCCCCGAGGTTCCGATCCTGGACGGCAGTTCCGCGCAATTCGTCGACGCCTTTCTGGCCGCGGGCATTCAGATGCTGGACGCACCGTCGCGGGCGATCCGCATCCTGAAACCGGTCGAGGTGCGCGAAGGCGCGGCCTGGGCCCGGCTCAGCCCCGGTGACACGCTGGAAATCGATTTCCAGATCGATTTCGAAGAGGCCGCGATCGGCCGCCAGCAGAAAACCCTGAACATGGCCAACGGTGCCTTCGTGCGCGAACTCAGCGACAGCCGCACCTTCTGCCGTCGCGCCGATGTCGACACGATGCAGGCAAACGGCCTCGCTCTGGGCGGTGTGCCCGGTGAGAACGCGGTTGTCTTCGATGGCGATCTGGTCGAATCCGGTGGCGGGCTGCGCCACGCGGACGAACCCGTGCGCCACAAGATGCTGGACGCCCTGGGCGATCTGGCGCTGGCCGGTGCGCCGATCCTGGGCCGGTACGAAGGCCACCGCGCGGGCCACGCGCTGACCAACAAACTGCTGCGGGCGCTCTTTGCCAACCCCGAGGCTTATCGCGTCGTCACCTGCGACGCGGATGTGGCGCGTTTGCTGCCCGGTGCGGGCCTGCGCCATGCCGATCTGGCCCTGACGGCGTAAGCGTCGGAAATCCTTTCAAAGGCGTTTTGCACCGGATTTTTCTGTGCTAGGACAAGCGCAGCACTGTGCGGCATGACGAATGATCGTGCGGAAGAAATCGTGGGGTAGGGCGCTTTATGAGCAAGATCGGTTCGCGTACTCAGCTTCTGGGAACGGCGCTTTTGGTTGTGGCCTTGACCGGCTGTGGTGGCGGCTCGCGCGAGCGTCCGCTGGAAAGTTTCGGCCCGGAAGAGATCTATGCCCAGGCCGAGGCCGAGCTGGAAGGCGGCCGCAAGCGCAACGCCGAGGACGCGGCCGAGCTGTTTGGCGAGGTCGAGCGGCTGTACCCCTATTCGGAATGGGCCAAGCGGGCGCTGATCATGCAGGCCTATTCCTATCACCGCGCGCGGGATTACGAAAACAGCCGCACCAGCGCGCAGCGCTATATCGACTTTTACCCGGCGGACGAGGATGCGGCCTATGCGCAGTATCTGCTGGCGCTCAGCTATTACGACCAGATCGATCTGGTGGGGCGCGACCAGGGCCTGACGTTCCAGGCGTTGCAGGCGCTGCGGACGGTCATCGAACGCTATCCCGACAGCGAATACACCCAAAGCTCGATCCTGAAATTCGACCTGGCCTTCAACCACCTGGCCGCGAAAGAGATGGAGATCGGGCGCTATTACCTGAAACGCGGGCATTACGCGGCGGCGATCAACCGGTTCCGCGTGGTGGTCGAGGATTTCCAGACCACGACCCACACCGCCGAGGCGCTGTATCGTCTGATCGAGGGGTACCTGTCGCTGGGCCTGACCGACGAGGCACAGACCGCCGGGGCGATTCTGGGGCACAATTTCCAGTCGACCGATTGGTATCAGGATGCCTTCGAACTGCTGACCGGGCAGGGGCTGGCGCCCGAGGCCAAGGGCACAAGCTGGCTGCGGACGGTCTATCGCCAGATGGTCAAGGGCGAATGGCTGTGATGCGGGCCGCGGGGTAGAACCGGGGGCGGTCCATGCTGCGCGCGCTGGATATTCGGGACATGCTGATCATCGACCGGCTGGTTTTGGACTTCCAGCCGGGTCTGAACGTGCTGACCGGGGAAACCGGGGCGGGCAAATCCATTCTGTTGGACTCGCTGGGGTTCGTGCTGGGCTGGCGGGGCCGCGCCGAACTGGTGCGCGCGGGCGCCGAACAGGGCGAGGTTCAGGCGGTGTTCGACCTGCCCCAAGGCCACCCGGCCCGCGCTGTTCTGGACGAGGCCGGGCTGCCGGTCGAGGACGAGCTGATCCTGCGCCGGGTGAACACCGCCGACGGGCGCAAGACGGCCTGGGTCAACGACCGCCGGGTCAGCGGCGAGGTGCTGCGCGCCCTGTCCGACACGCTGGTGGAATTGCAGGGCCAGCAGGATGATCGCGGTCTTTTGAACCCGCGCGGCCACCGGTTGTTGCTGGACGATTTCGGCGGGCTTGCCGCCAAGGTCACCGCGACCCGCACCGCCTGGCGCGCGGTGGCCGATGCGCGTGCGGCACTGGCGGGGGCCGAGGCGCGCCTGGCCGAGATACGCGACGAAGAGGAATTCCTGCGCCATGCGGTGGGCGAGCTGGACAAGCTGGACCCGCAGCCGGGCGAAGAGGCCGAGCTGGACACAAAGCGCCGCATGATGCAGGGCGCCGACCGCATCCGCGAGGATATCACCCGTGCCTTTGCCGCGCTGGGGTCGGATGGGGCCGAGGGGATGATCGGCGACGCGCAGCGCTGGCTGGAGGACGCTGCCGAAAGCGCGGATGGCGCGCTGGAAGCCCCGATAGAGGCCCTGGGCCGCACCCTGGCCGAACTGGGCGAGGCGCAGCAGGGCGTCGAACGGTTCCTGGACGCGCTGAGCTTCGATCCCGCCGAGCTGGAACTGGTCGAGGAACGGCTTTTCGCCATTCGCGGCCTGTCGCGCAAACACGGGGTTCTGCCCGACGATCTGGGCGGGTTTGCCGATGGGCTGCGCGACAAGCTGGCGGCGCTGGATGCCGGGGCGGGTGATATTGCGGGGCTGCAAAAGGCGCTGTCGGGGGCCGAAGCGGCCTATGCCACGGCGGCCGACGCCCTGACCGAGGCGCGGCGCAAATCCGCCCGCAAGCTGGACAAGTCCATGGCCGGCGAACTGGCCCCGCTGAAGATGGAACGCGCGGTCTTTACCACCCGGATCACCGAGGCCGAGCCGGGCCCCGAGGGGCAGGATGCCGTCACCTTCACCGTGGCCACCAATCCCGGCGCCCCGGCGGGACCGCTGAACAAGATCGCCTCGGGCGGGGAGCTCAGCCGGTTCCTGCTGGCGCTCAAGGTCTGTTTGACCGGCGGCGATACCGGGCTGACGATGATCTTCGACGAGATAGACCGCGGGGTGGGGGGCGCGACCGCCGATGCGGTGGGCCGCCGCCTGGCCGCCCTGGCCGATGGCGCGCAGGTGCTGGTGGTGACCCACGCGCCACAGGTCGCAGCACGCGGCGCGCATCACTGGCGCGTGGCCAAACGGGTCAAGGGCGGTGTGACCCTGTCGCAGGTCACCGCGCTGGACGCCGATGCGCGGATCGATGAAATTGCGCGCATGCTGGCGGGCGACACGGTCACCGACGCCGCCCGCGAGGCCGCGCGCGCGCTCTTGGCGGGTTAAGCCGCCACAGGGGTTGGAGCGTTGGGCGAATTGCCCTAAGAACAAAAGATATAAGGGAAATTGGGGTGCGTTCCCGGGATCGTGGCACCCCGGATGCAGGGAACGAAACCGGCGTGAACCAGCAGTTTTCAGATCTGATGCGCAACGGGATGAACGACGCCCGCACGCGGATCGCTGACAACTGGGCCCTGTTGAAAGAGGCCGGTCCGTCACAGCTGCAATTCTGGTTCATCGCCCTGTTGATCGGGGTTGTCGCGGGCTTTGTCGCGCTGGGGTTCCGCAAGGCGATCGAGGCGCTGGAAAGCACGATCTATGGCGTGGCCGACCCGCGCCTGTTGCACAGTTTCGCCGAAACGCTGCCCTGGTATCTGGTGCTGATCACGCCGGTGATCGGCGGGCTGGTGGTGGGGCAGATCCTGCACCGGTTCACGCCGGACGCCCGGGTGCGGTCGGTGGCCGATGTGATCGAGGGATCGGCGCTGAACAACGGGCGGGTGGAAACCAAGGCCGGGCTGGCCTCGGCGCTGGCTTCGCTGATCACGCTGTCCTCCGGCGGCTCGACCGGGCGCGAGGGGCCGGTGGTGCACCTGGCCGCCGTGGTGTCGACCTGGGTGTCGGACCGCATCCATGCCGACGGGCTGACCGGGCGCGACCTGTTGGGTTGCGCGGTGGCGGCGGCGGTTTCGGCCTCGTTCAACGCGCCGATTGCCGGGGCGCTCTTCGCGCTGGAAGTCGTGCTGCGCCACTTTGCCGTCCATGCCTTTGCCCCCATCGTGATCGCCAGCGTGGCGGGCACGGTGATCAACCGGCTGGAGTTCGGCAATGTAACGGAATTCACCCTGCCGGCCGAGGGCTCGCTGGTCTTCTATGTCGAATTGCCGGCCTTTCTGTTGCTGGGCATACTGTCGGGCTTTGTCGCGGTTGCCCTGATGCGCGCGGTTTTCCTGGCCGAAGGGGTCGGCAACCGGGTCGAGGCCGCGACCGGCATGCCCCGCTGGCTGCGCCCGGGCATCTCGGGGCTGATGCTGGGCGCGCTGGCCATCGGGTTTCCGCACATCATCGGCGTGGGTTATGAAACCACATCTGCGGCGCTGACCGGGGCGCTGGGGCTGCACGAGCTGGTGGTCTTCGCGGTGCTCAAGGCCGTGGCGGTGGCGATCACCATGGCGGGCCGCATGGGCGGCGGCATCTTCTCGCCCTCGTTGATGATGGGGGCGCTGCTGGGGCTGGCCTTTGGCATCGTGGCCACCGCGATCTTCCCGCATGTGTCTGGGTCGGAAACCATCTATGCGCTGGCGGGAATGGGGGCGGTGGCCGCCGCCGTGCTGGGCGCGCCGATCTCGACCACGCTGATCGTTTTCGAACTGACCGGCGACTGGCAGACCGGGCTGGCGGTGATGGTGGCGGTGTCGCTGTCGACCGCGATTGCCAGCCGGCTGGTCGACCGCTCGTTCTTCCTGACACAGCTGGAAAAGCGCGGCATCCACATGGCCAAGGGGCCACAGGTTTACCTGCTGGCGCAATATTCGGCCGGTGGGCTGATGCGCAACCTGCAACATCCCCGCGCGGCCTCGGAAGAGGCCTGTCGGTCGATGATGGATCAGGGCATCATGGTGCGCCAGTCCGCCACGCTGGAAGATGTGATGCCGACATTCGACGAATGGGGCCACCGGTTCATTCCGGTGATCAGCCGGACCGCCGAGGGCGGCGATCCGGTTCTGGTGGGCGCGCTGTTCCATGTGGATGCGCTGCGCGCGTTTTCACGCGCGCTGGCCGAAACCGCGGCCGAGGAACATTCCTGATCCCCGTTGGTTACAGCTGTTCGACCGCCACCTTGCCGCTGGTGTAAAAGGCCAGATGCCCCTTGATCCGCTCGGCCCCCGCGATCGGATCCTCATAGGACCACGCCGCGTCGTTCAGCGTCTCGCTCTTGGTCTGGATCGAGAAATACGAGGCCTCGCCCTTGTGCGGGCATGTGGTGCGGGTGGCGCTTTCATCCAGAAACGCCATCGCGATGTCGTCACGGGGGAAATAGATCACCGGCGGCAGGTCGCCTTCGCTCAATTCGATCGCGTCCCGGCTTTCGCCCAGAACCGCGCCACCGGCGCGCACAACCCAGACACCGTCCGCCTTGCGCATGGTGATGTTGCCTGTCATTTGTCGTCTCCCCTTCCGTTGCCGGCGGATACTAGCGTTCCTGATGTGACATTACCATGTCGGTTCGTCCCCTGCGCCCAAGGGTCACAAGGGCGCGGTCGCCGCCCGCAGCCAGTCGCGCGCCCCCGCCGACAGGCGCGGCCCGATCTTCTCGGCCACCTCGGCGTGATAGGCGTTCAGCCAGGCCAGTTCGTCGACATTCAGCAGCTCTGGCAGGATCAGCCGCTGGTCGATGGGCACAAAGGTCAGCGTTTCGAATTGCAGCATCGCGCGGCCCGTGTCGCCCCCCGGCAGATCCGGCGCCGGTTCGACCACGATCAGGTTCTCGATCCGGATGCCAAAGGCCCCTTCGCGGTAATAGCCCGGCTCGTTCGACAGGATCATGCCCGGTTGCAGCGGCACATCCGACACCCGCGAAAGGCGCTGCGGCCCCTCATGCACCGACAGATAGGACCCCACGCCGTGGCCCGTGCCATGATCGTAATCCTGCCCCGCCAGCCACAGGTTATAGCGCGCCAGCGCATCCAGATCGCGCCCCGCGATCCCCTTGGGGAACCGCGCCATCGAGATCTTGATCATTCCCTTCAGCACGCGGGTGAAACACTCGGCCGCCTCGGGCGGGGGGGCGCCGACGGCGATGGTGCGGGTAATGTCGGTGGTGCCGTCCAGATACTGCCCGCCGCTGTCCACCAGCAGCAGCGTGCCGGGGGTCACGCGGCGGTTGGTGTCCTGCGTCACCCGGTAATGCACGATGGCGCCATTGGGACCGGCGCCCGCGATGGTGTCGAAGCTGATCTCCTGCAACGCATTGGTGGCGCGGCGACAGACCTCCAGCTCGGTCACCACGTCGATCTCGGTCAGATCGCCACCCGGTGCCGTCAGGTCCAGCCAGGCCAGGAATTCGCACATCGCCGCCCCGTCACGCAGATGCGCCGCGCGGGCCCCCGCGATCTCGACCGCGTTCTTGCAGGCTTTGGGCAACGCGCAGGGATCGTCACCCCGGGTGACACCGATGCCCTTGCCGTCATCCGATCCCAGCGCCGCCAGATGGTCCAGAATCGCCACCGGACAGGTGGCCGGGTCGATCTGGAACGTACGCTGCTCGGCCTCGGACAGGTGATCCAGCAGCCGGTCCAGCGGATGGGTCGACACCTCGGGGCCCAGATGCGCCCGCAGATCGTCCTCCAGCGGCGCATCGGTGAAAAGCTGCACCTGATCGGTCCAGTCCAGAACCGCCATCGCCTGTACAACCGGGTTGCGCGGGATATCGGCGCCACGGATGTTCAGCAGCCAACAGATCGAATCCGGCTGGGTCAGGATCGCCCTCCGGCGGCCCGCCGCCGCCAGCCCGGCGGCCAGCCGGCGGCGTTTCGCGGCATGCGCTTCCCCGGCCAGATCGTCGGGCTGAACCCGCACCGGGTTGCGCGGGCGCGCGGGCCGGTCCGCCCAGATCGCATCGACCAGGTTGGCGCTGCGCTGCAAGGTGATCCCGCTGCCCGCCAGCGCCTGTTCCAGCGCCTCGACCTCGCGTACCGTATGCAGCCAGGGATCGAACCCCACCACACCGCCATCGGGCAGCGCCTCTTTCAGCCAATCGGCCAGCTTGGTCTCGGGCCAGTCGACCGGCGTGAACTCCTGCAGATCGACCTGCGCCTTGACCTGCACGCGATAGCGGCCATCGATGAACACACCCGCGCGCCCCGCCAACACGGCAGCAAACCCGGCCGAGCCGGTAAACCCCGTCAGCCAGGCCAGCCGCGCATCGCAATCGGCCACATATTCGCCCTGGAACATGTCCGCACGCGGCACCAGGAACCCATCCAGCCCCGCCGCTGCCATCTGCGCGCGCAACTCCGCAACGCGCGGCGCCCCGGTCGTGGGCGAGGTCGGGCTGTCGAATGTCTGGAACATGGGCGGGCCTCCATTCTTCTTGGCGAAAATATCCTCGCCGAAGGCAAGAAAGTCCATGCGCAAACGTCGCCCGAAGGCGCATGGATCACGAGGCCTTCTTGATCCCCATCACCCGCGCCCGTGCGCGCGGATCGCTGTCGAACAGGCTGGCCAGTTGTTCGGTCATCGCGCCCGCCAGCTGCTCCACATCCGTGATCGTCACCGCCCGGTCGTAATAGCGGGTCACGTCATGGCCGATACCGATGGCGATCAGCTCGACCGCCTTCTTCTTCTCGACCATGGCGATTACGTCGCGCAGGTGCTTTTCCAGGTAATTCGCGGGATTCACCGACAGGGTGCTGTCATCCACCGGCGCACCATCGGAAATCACCATCAGGATCTTGCGCGCCTCGGGGCGGCCGACCATGCGGCGATGCGCCCATTCCAGAGCCTCGCCATCGATGTTTTCCTTCAAAAGCCCCTCTTTCATCATCAGGCCCAGATTGCTGCGCGTCCGCCGCATCGGCGCATCGGCGGGCTTATAGATGATATGGCGCAGGTCGTTCAGGCGCCCGGGCTGCTGCGCGCGCCCCTCGGCCAGCCATTTCTCGCGGCTCTGCCCGCCCTTCCAGGCGCGGGTGGTAAAGCCCAGGATTTCGACCTTGACGCTGCAGCGCTCCAGCGTGCGGGCCAGAACATCGGCGCAGATCGCCGCGATCGAAATCGGCCGCCCGCGCATCGAGCCGGAATTGTCCAGCAACAGCGTCACCACCGTGTCGCGAAACTCGGTATCCTTCTCGACCTTGAAGCTCAGGGGCGTGGTGGGGTTGGCCACGACCCGCGCCAGACGGCCCGCATCCAAGATGCCTTCCTCAAGGTCGAATTCCCAGCTGCGGTTCTGCTGTGCCTGCAACCGGCGCTGCAGCTTGTTGGCCAGACGGCTTACCGCGCCCTTCAGCGGCTCGAGCTGCTGATCGAGATAGGCCCGCAGCCGCTCCAGCTCCGCCGGTTCGGCCAGATCCTCGGCCCGGACCTCTTCGTCGAACTCGGTCGCGAAAACCACGTAATTCGGATCGGCATCGGAATGCGGCGGGGGCGGGGGCGGCTCCAGCGGCGCGTCGCCCTCGGGCAGCTCGGTTTCCTCGGACATTTCCTGATCGGCCAGATCATCCATGCTGACCTGCGCCTCGGCCATGTCCTGGGATTGCTCCTGGTCCTGCTCGGGGCTGGCATCGGCATCGTCCGAGCTGTCCTCGTCATCGCTGCCGGTGCTGTCGGGCTGATCGTCGTCCTGCTCTTCCTGGCTTTCCTCGGTGCTGTCGTCTTCCTCGCTGTCGGGATCCTCGCCCAGCTGGTCGCCATAGCCCAGATCGTCGATCACCTGGCGAGCGAACCTGGCAAAGGCCGCCTGATCGTTCAGCGTGTCTTCCAGCCCCTCCAGCGTGCCGCCGGCCTGTTCCTCGATGAACCCGCGCCACAGCTCCATCACGTTCTGCGCGCCCCCGGGCAGGTCGCGGCCCGTGGCCAGATGCCGGATCAGATACCCCGCAGCCGTCGCCAAGGGCGCGTCCGAGGCAGCGGTGATCTGGGCAAAGCCGCGCCGTTCGGCATCGGCGGCGATCATCGTGTCGATATTGCCTGCGGTGCCGGGCATGTGGCGGGCGCCCACGGCCTCGCACCGGGCCGATTCCATCGCCTCGTACAGGTCCCGCGCCATGTCGCCCGCAGGGGCATAGCGCTGGTGCAGCTTGGCATCGTGAAACCGGCGCCGCAGGGCAAAGGCATCCGCCGTGCCGCGCGCCAGCAGCACCTCGTCCCGGGTCATCCGGCGGCTGACCTGCGGCAGGCGGACGGTGTCGTCATTCATGCCCGGCGGATCGACGGAATAGTTGACGCTCAGCTCCGGATCGTCGGCCATGACCTTGGTGGCCTCGGCCAATGCCTTCTTGAACGGATCTGCCGGATTGTCGGATTGTTTCATGCGCCTGCGGACCTGCGATTACCCTGACCCGCAACCTAGAGGGTCCGGCTCCGCTTGGCCATAGGCCGAAGGTCTGAAATCACACGCCCAGGATCAGGCGGTGACAGCTGGCCAGATACCGGTCGGCCAGCGCGCGGTCCCGCGCCGAGCGGGCGGGCCGGTCGCCGAACACCGCCGATTGCAGCAGCGCCGCCTGTGCCAGCTTGGCGCTGACCTGCCAATGCAGGGCGGTACGCCCCGAAATGCCGGTCTGTCGCGCATCGGGCAGGGTCGCGGTGATCAGATCGTCGAAAACGGTTTTCAGCCGGGCCGTCCGTTCCGACGCGGCGCCATCGAACAGGCGCTGCTGTTCCTCCAGTGCCGACAGCCGCCCGGCGCAATCGGCAAAGACCCGCAAACGCTCTGCGGCCGAGGCCGGCAGGCCCCCCGCATGTCCGCCAAGCGGCATCAGAAGCAGGATGCACAGGATCAAAGTTTTCATATCGCCCATTATAAGGGCGATAATGGCAAAAATAGGATTAATAATACGCCGAAATAAAAAAACCCTCACCCCGGCAGGATCAGGTCCCGGCAATGCGACAGCCGCTCTGACAGGCGCTGCGTCGCGCGGTCGATGCGTGTTGGATCGTGGCTGTAATACCGGTCGGCCAGCAGATAGGCGACCTCGACCCAGCCGCTGGACCGCCAGGTCACCGCCTGTTGCGGCGTCAGGCCATCGGCAATCGCGGCGGGCAGGGTCGCCTCTAGCAGCATCAGGAAATCGGCGCTGAAGCGTTCGGTCTGGTTGGCGTCCGGGTCCCGGTCGGCCCGCTGGCGGGTCGCCATCGCCTGTAGCCGCCCGGCGCAGGTGGCGAACATCTCGGCCCGTTGCTGGGGCGAGCCGGGCAGGGCAGATGCGGCATGCGTCGTCACAATCAACAGGACCATGCCGCAAAGGGTGCGGGTCACTGTGTGTGTCATGTCACAAGGTTATGACAGGCTGTGGTTAAGTCAAGATAAATGTATATACATTAGATATTGATTAAATACCCAATGCACAGGCATTTGCTTTACTCGATATCCGTCAGACCGATCCGCCCCGCCGCCAATCGCGCCAGGATATCCACATGCACATCCAGCGCGTCGATCACCCTGTATCCCGGGGTTTGACTGTCGAAGGCCAGGTTCAGATCGGTCCCCGCCAGCACAATGGCCTGCGCGCCGTGGTCCGTGACCATCCGCGCGCCCGCATCCAGAAACAGCGCCCGCTGTTCGGGCGTACAGGTCCCGGTCACCGCCATGTCCTGATAGGTCTGGCCCAGCGTTTCGATCCGGTCGTCCAGCGCCACGGCGCGGGTGCGGGTCAATTGGCCATAAAGCCGGGTGCGCATCACCACGCGCGTGCCCAGAAGGCCCACGCAATCAAGCCCTTGCGCCGCGAAATAGGCATCCAGCGGCGTGACCGCCGACACAAGCGGCAGCGACGACAGCGCAACGGTTTCATCGAAACAGAAATGCCCGCCCAGCGAGGTGATCGCCGCGCAATCGCAGCCCGCCGCGCGCAGCCGGTCGATCAGCGGTGCATAAACGGCGGCCTGCGCCGCCCGGTCATCGGCCAGATTTTTGCGGATCAGTTCCTGCACATCGGCATGCACGATGGTCAGCTCCAGCCGCCCACCCAACGCCGCAACCGCCCGGGTCAGGCGCTGGTAATAGACAACGGTCGCGGCCACGCCGATGCCGCCGATCAGGCCGATATGAAGCGGCCTGCCGCTCATTCCTGCGGATGACGGATCGGCACGGCCCGTTTACCCCAGGCTCATGCTGGCAGCGCTTTCCGGCAGTTCCTCGTCAAAGCAGCGCTGATAGAACTCGGCCACCGTCTGGCGCTCCAACTCGTCGCATTTGTTGAGGAAGGTCAGGCGGAACGCATAGCCCACATCGCGGAAGATCCCGGCATTCTGCGCCCAGGCAATCACGGTCCGGGGGCTCATCACCGTGGACAGATCGCCATTCATGAACGCGGTGCGGCTCAGATCGGCCACGGTGACCATCTGGCTGATGATCTTGCGGCCCTTTTCGGTGTTATAGGTCGGGTTCTTGGCCAGCACGATATTGGTTTCGGCGTCGTGGCTGAGGTAGTTCAGCGTGGCCACCAGCGACCAGCGGTCCATCTGGCCCTGGTTGATCTGTTGCGTACCGTGATAAAGGCCGGTGGTGTCGCCCAGACCCACGGTGTTTGCGGTGGCGAACAGCCGGAAATACGGGTGGGGGGTGATCACCTCATTCTGGTCCAGCAGGGTCAGCTTGCCGTCAACCTCCAGCACGCGCTGGATCACGAACATGACATCGGCGCGGCCCGCATCGTATTCGTCGAAGACGATCGCGGTGGGGTTGCGCAGCGCCCAGGGCAGGATGCCTTCCTGGAACTCGGTCACCTGCTTGCCGTCGCGCAGCTTGATCGCGTCCTTGCCGATCAGGTCGATCCGGCTGATATGGCTGTCCAGGTTCACCCGCACGCAGGGCCAGTTCAACCGGCTGGCGACCTGTTCGATATGGGTCGATTTGCCGGTGCCGTGATAGCCCTGGATCATCACGCGGCGGTTGTGGGAAAAACCCGCCAGAATGGCCAGCGTGGTGTCGGGATCGAATTTATAGGTGCTGTCCAGATCGGGCACGCGATCGGTCCGCTCGGCAAAGCCCTTGACCACCATGTCGCTGTCGATCCCGAAAACCTCGCGAACCGAGATCTCTTCGGTGGGTTTTGCCTGCAATTCGATCTTGCCATCCGCCATCTTGGCCGTCCTTCAACTCGGGTCTGTCCTATCCTTGTCAGTGGTGCAGCATTCCGCCCGGGGCTGCAAGGGGACAATCCCAGAAACTGCGGCCCTACGACCAAGGTCGGGCCGGATAGGTCCCCACGACGCCGCGCCCGGTCACGGCGCCATCACATTGCCGTGCGTTGCCTGTACTTGGCGCCTTGCGGGCAGTACCGATGATCTGACATCGATGTGAGGTCCGCCATGAACCGCCGCAGCTTTCTGTTCGCCGGAACCGCCCTGGCCGGGGCCGCCGCCGCCGGCCTGACCCGCGCCACGGGCGCCGGGTTCGAAATCACCCGGACCGAGGCAGAGTGGCGCGCGATGCTGACGCCGCTGGAATACAAGGTGATGCGGCAAGAGGGCACCGAACGCGCCGGGACATCGCCGCTGGACAAGCTTTATGACGCGGGCACGTATCTTTGCCGGGGCTGCGACCTGCCGCTCTATGCCTCGCGGCACAAATATGACAGCGGTACCGGCTGGCCCAGCTTCTGGCAGGCGCTGCCGAACGCGGTCGCCACAAAACCCGACCGCAAGTTGCTGGTGGTACGCACCGAGCTGCATTGCCGCCGCTGCGGATCGCATCTGGGCCATGTCTTCGACGACGGGCCCGAACCCACCGGCAAGCGGCATTGCATCAACGGCGTCAGCCTGAAATTCGTGGCCGCCTGATCAAAGGCGCGCCTGCGGCGCAAGACATGGGTGTGATTGGGGCGCTGCCCCAAACCCCGAGATATTTGGAGCAAGATGAAAGGGACCCCTTTCATTGCTCGTCAAATACTCCCGCCGGAGGCATGAAAGATCGCGCCCCGGAACGGGGCGCCCGGCTCAATTCTGGAAGCTGCGGCTGTCCTTGATCTGATCCCAGGCCCAGACGACCTCCTGCAAGCGGTCCTCGTCCTGGCGATTGCCGCCATTCATGTCGGGGTGCAGGTCCTTGACCAGGGATTTGTACTGTTTGCGGATCTCGGCCTTGGTCCAGTGATCCTTGGCTTCCAGGATATCCAGCGCCTTGCGTTCGGTGGGGGGCAGCCGGCGGGTGCCGGTGATCGACTTTCCCGGGTTGCGCGTGGCGTTTTCGCCCAGCACCTGATGCGGGTCGTCGACGCCCAGCCGGGCCCAGGCGCGCTGTTCCTCGGATTGCTTGCCGAATGGCTTGGTCTCGCGTCCCCAGACGCGGTCCTTGTCCATCTGCTCTTCCATTTCCTCGGGCGTGCTGCCGTTGAAGAAATTCCATTTCAGATTGTATTCGCGCACGTGGTCCTTGCAGAACCACAGAAACTCATCCAGGTGGTCCGGCGATTTCGGCGCGCGGTATTGGCCCGCCTCCTGACAGCCGGGATGTTCGCACACACGTTTCGAGGTCTCGAACGCCCCCGACATGCCGCGTTTTCCACGCGTGCGTTTCTTTTTGTCAGCCGACACCGAAATGTCGAATCCGAAGGGATCGTTCTTCGTCATAATTCGTCACCTATCCGACTCGGACATGAGAGTTTAGACCTTTGGGATCAGGATTGAAGGGGTGAGATACGAAAAATGGCCGTTGTGGACGAAATACGCCAAAAACTTGAGCAGGCCTTTGCGCCCGATCTGCTGGAGGTCGTGGATGAAAGCGAAATGCACATCGGGCATGCGGGCTATCAGGAGGGCGGCGAGAGCCATTTCCGCGTGCGGATGCGCAGCGCGGCGCTGGCGGGGCAAAGCCGGATCGCGCGGCATCGGGCCGTGCATGTGGCGCTGGGGGCCGATCTGATCGGGCGGATCCATGCGCTGGCGCTGGATCTGGACGCCTAGCGGCTATTCGGCGGCGACGTCTTCGCCGGGGCGCTTGGCGGGTCCGAGATCGGGCGCGCTGCCTTCGGCGGGGCGGGCGACGGCGGGGGCCTTGCCCTCGGGCGCGTCGGCGGTCAGCGAGGCGACGGCCGCGGCGGCCATGTCCTCGGGCGTGCGCTGTGCGACGACCGGTTCGGGTTTCGGGTCGACCGCCGGGGCCTCTGTCGCCGGAACAGCGGCGGTTTCAGGGGCGGGATCGGCCAGGCTGCGGCGGAAGACCAGCATGTTGCGGAAAGTCGTGGTCTTGCCGGTCAGGCCGCTGCGTTCCTCGCAGGGCAGGGTGTCGGTGCGCTGATATTCCCAGCCCTCGGCGCCCTGTTCGTTCATCAGTTCCATCAGGACATGGGCGAACCGGTTGTCGGTGCCCTTGACGCCCTTGGTCCGCGCGGCCTTGACGGGCGCGGGAATGACTTTGTACTCGAAACGCGGCATCGCTTCCCCCTGGTTGGCGAAGTTGCACATTATCCGATTCGCGGTGGACATGTCCAAAAAGCTGTACGCCCTTGCGCAATTTGCGCCAGCGGGGCAGCGGCGCAACAGGTCGCTTGCCTTGGGTTAGCGGGCCGGGGCGCGGGCAAAGGCATCGTTGAACAGCGGGCCCAGCCGGGCGCCGAAATGGCGTTCGCCCGCCGCGCTCCAATGGACGCCATCGGCCCAATAGAACGCATCGCAGGTGATGAAATCCCGGCCCACGTCGAACTGCAGCATCTCTTCGGCGGGCATATAGGACAGGCGGGGATGGGCGGCCTTGGCCACCGCCTGTGACAGCGCATCATCCAGCATCCGGAACGGGGCCGTTTGATCCTGTTTCAGCGTATAGTCGAAATTGCAGCCCTTTTTCAGGACGAAACCCATGTCGATCTGCGGCTCGATCCGGGGGCCCAGCCAAACGGTGTCGACCAGATCGGCCAGCCGGGTCAGGCCGGCGATGGTCTTGGCCAGGGCGGGCTGGTTGATCGTGTATTGACCGACCACGGCGGGGTCGGTGTCGATGACGAAATACTCGCCCTCGCTCTCGCCGTCCTCGTTCAGCAGCAGGAAGGTGCCCAGCTGGTTATAGACCGCCAGGCGGAACAGCCCCGGTTCGGCTTCGAGGAACGAAAGATAGTCCTGGATGCGGCATTCGGGGCGGTCCGCTTCGGTGTGGAAGGTGCAGCCGCCCTTGCCCAGACCGATCAGGAAGGGCGCGTTGCTGTTGGTGACGGCGGCGCCGAACAGGTCGCCCGCGATGCTGTCGCCGATCAACAGGATGCCGGGGCCGTATTTTGCGTGACACGCCCGGATGCGCTGTTGCAAGGCCGCGTCCAACTCGCCCGCGATGACCCGGCAATCGCCATCGTCGATCAGGTTGTATTTGTCCTGTTTGATCGATCTCACCATCTGATAGACCCTGACCGTGGTCGGGTCGGAATAGGCGAGCCACAGTGTCTCGCGCCCCTTGGTCAACTGCCCCCAGGCACCGAAGGCCCCGATGGCCAGCGTGACCAGCGCCGATCCAAGGAACACCGACCGGCGCGTCACCAGCAGACGCGGGTTGGGCGTGCGGAAGGGCGTTTCGATGAAATAATAGCTCAGCACCGCCAGCACGAAGGTCGCGCCGATCAGCACCAGATAGATCGTGTCGGTCAGCTCGCCGGTCGATTGGATGCGGGCAAAGGCGAAAAGCGGTTGGTGCCACAGATACAGGCTGTAGCTGATCTTGCCGATGAACACGATGGGCGCCAGCGACAGCAGTGCAAAGGTGATCGAGCCTTGCCGGGAATAGAGCAGGATCAGCGCCACGCCCAGCACCGGCAGCACCGCGAAAATCGACGGAAAGGGCGTCGCGTCTTCAAAGCCGAAGAGCGCCACGGCGATCATCCCCAGACCGGCCAGCGATAACAGGTTGGCCCGCCCGGTATTCTGCCCGCCCGCACCGACCTTCGCCGCGATCAGCGCGCAGATCGACCCTGCGAACAGCTCCCACGCGCGCGAGAAGATCAGATAGAAATTCGCGGTCGGGATATTGCGCCAGGCCCATTCGCTGAAAGCCAGGCTGGCCAGCGCAATCGCCACGATGCTGAGCAGCAGATAGCGCCGCTGGTATCGCCACATCAGGAACAGGAAGACCGGCAGGAAAATGTAATACTGCTCCTCGATCGCCAGGCTCCAGGTGTGCAGCAGCGGCTTTTCCTCGGCATCGGGGTGGAAATAGCCGGTTTCCAGCCAGAACAGGACGTTCGACACGAACAGAAGCGTCGCGATCAGGCTTTGCGAGAAATCCTTGAACTCTTCGGGCGTCATCAGCGCCAGCGCGAAGGGGATGCAGAATACCAGAACCGCCGACAGGGCCGGCAGGATGCGACGGGCGCGGCGTTCGTAGAAATTCAGGATCGAAAACCGCCCCTCGCGGATTTCAGTCATCAGGATCGAGGTGATCAGAAACCCGCTGATCACAAAGAAGATATCGACCCCGATATAGCCGCCGCTGATCCAGGAGAACTCGGCATGGTGGAACAGAACGGGCAACACCGCGACGGTGCGCAGACCGTCGATATCCGCACGATAAAAAGAGCGCGCCATCCGTTAATCCAACATACTTTTCAAAACCTTGGCGATGCTAGCAACGGGGCGGGTGATTTTCAAGAGAGATCGCCGCAGCGCAGAGAAGCCGGGGCCATAATGCCCCTTAGCCGCCCGCGGTCAGAACCTGGGTGCATTCCGCGCCCAGGCCGGTTTCCAGTTTCCGGCGTAATTCATCGGCCCTATCACGCAGCGTTTCCAGACCGGATACAAACTGATCCACGCCGGGGATGTGTTCCAATTCGTTGGCGATGGCGCTTTCGGCCCGGTGCAGTGTGTCGTTCACGCTTTTCATCACGAAATGTTCGATCCGATGTTCGAACCGCACCATCCCGTTTTCGAGCGCGTTCAGGTCCAGCCCCATGCTGTGCAGGATGCCTTTGACGATCACATCCCACTTGTGCCGCAGTTCGTCGATCCGGGCGTCGATCTTGTGCAGCGCCGTGTTCATCTGGCGAAAGGCGGCGGAGGTCGTGACCTCTTGCACGACGGCATTGATGGCGCCGAGAAAACTGCCGATGCCCTGCAGCGCCCCGTCGATCGCCGAACTGACCTTGAAAAACGCCGACAGGTGGCTTTCGATGGCGCCCATGGCCTTGGACAGGTCGATTTTCACCGTGTCGATGATAGCGTTCAGCGCCTGGGCGCAGTTGTTCACCTGCCGCCCGTGCCCGTGTCTGCGTATCAGGTCATCGACCCCGGCCTTGAACGCGTGCAGCTTGTCCAGAACCGCGTCGAACTGGCCCTGAACTGTGTCGACAGGGGCCTTGATCCTATCCAGCCCGGCCTTGAGGTCGCCAAGCGCCTTGTCGATCTGCGACAGGAAACTGCGCGCTTCGCCGATCAGACCGCCGGGCGGGCTGGGCAGCACGAACGGGTGAATGGCCCTGGCCATCGCACCTGCGGGCGGGCCGATCTCGGGCAGGAACGAAATATCATTCGCCAGTTTCTGAACGGTGGTCAGGGGGCCGTGGATCTTGGTCAGATCGCCCTCCATCTTGGCCGGGTACCCAAGTGTTTTCTTAAGATCCCCAAGCAGTTGCTGCAGGCTTTTGATGTCGCTGTCCGCGCTGCCAACGGCATCTATCATGTCCTGCAGGTTAAGGCTGAGCGCCTGTAGCGGCGTGTGTTCCGAATGGGCCATTGGAAAAATCCCGAACGTCAATGAAATGCCGCATCCTAGCGCTGACGGGCTCGAAAATACAGCACATCCCGCCCGCCCGAGCAAAAGCAAAGGCGCGCAGGGTTGGCCTGCGCGCCTTGATCCATTCAGAAAGTGGGTGACCCTAAAGGCCCAGCTTCGCCGCCACGATTTCGTTGACGGCCTTGGGGTTGGCCTTGCCGCCGGTGGCTTTCATCACCTGACCCACGAACCAGCCCGCCAGTTTCGGGTTCTGCTTGGCCTTTTCGACCTGGGCGGGGTTGTCGGCGATCACCTGTTCGACGGCGGTCTCGATCGCGCCGGTATCGGTGACCTGCTTCATGCCACGCGCTTCCACGATCTCGGCCGGGTCGCCGCCTTCGGTATAGACGATCTCGAACAAATCCTTGGCGATCTTGCCCGAGATGTCGCCCTTGGCGATCAGGTCCAGGATGCCGCCCAACTGCGCGGGGTTGACCGGGCTTTCGGTGATGCCGTGGTCTTCCCGTTTCAGGCGGCCGAACAGCTCGTTGATAACCCAGTTGGCGGCCAGCTTGCCGTCGCGGCCTTCGGCCACGGCTTCGAAATAGGCGGCGTTTTCGGCCTCGGCGGTCAGCACGTCGGCATCGTATTCGGTCATGCCGAAATCATTGACGAACCGCGCTTTTTTCTCGTCCGGCAGCTCGGGCAGGGTGGCGGCGATGTCGTCGACCCAGCCCTGTTCGATTTCCAGCGGCAGCAGGTCGGGGCAGGGGAAATAGCGGTAATCATGCGCCTCTTCCTTGCTGCGCATGGTGCGGGTTTCGCCCTTGTCGGGGTCGAACAGGCGGGTTTCCTGATCGACCGAACCGCCGTCTTCCAGGATCGCGATCTGGCGACGGGCCTCGTATTCGATGGCCTGCTGAATGAACCGCATGGAGTTCATGTTCTTGATCTCGCACCGCGTGCCCAGATGGCTGAAATCCTGGGTCTCCTGGTATTTCTCGTAATCCCCCGGGCGGCAGACGCTGACGTTCACGTCGGCGCGCAGGTTGCCGTTCTGCATGTTGCCATCGCAGGTGCCCAAGTAACGCAGGATCTGGCGCAGCTTGCCGACATAGGCCGCGGCCTCTTCCGGGCCACGGATGTCGGGGCGGCTGACGATTTCCATGAGCGCGACGCCGGTGCGGTTCAGGTCGACAAAGGACATATGCGGGTCCATGTCGTGGATCGACTTGCCCGCGTCCTGTTCCAGGTGGATGCGTTCGATCCGCACCCGCCGGGCCACGCCGGGGCCCATATCGACGATCACTTCGCCTTCGCCAACAATCGGGTGGTAAAGCTGCGAAATCTGATAGCCCTGCGGCAGGTCGGGATAGAAATAGTTCTTGCGGTCAAAGGCCGAAAACAGGTTGATTTCCGCCTTCAGCCCTAGCCCGGTTTTCACCGCCAGCGCGACGCAGCCCTCGTTGATGACGGGCAGCATGCCGGGCATGGCGGCGTCCACAAAGGCGACGTTGGAATTGGGCTCGGCCCCGAAGGTGGTCGAGGCGCCGGAAAACAGCTTGGCCTTGCTGGCCACCTGGGCGTGCACCTCCAACCCGATGACCAGTTCCCAGTCGCCGGTGGCGCCTGCGATCACTTTGGGTTTGGGGGCTTCATAGGCAAGGTGGTCAAGCATCGTGTCTGTCCTTCACGGGATTGATCCGTGTTCTAGGGCAGGGGCGCGAAGGGGGCAAGAGCCGCTTCGCGCCAACGAGCACCTGCGCCCGCGTCAGAACAGGCCCGAATCCCGCGCCGTGATCGCGGCCTGGGTGCGGTTGTTGACCCCCAGCTTGCGATAGAGCGTTTTCATGTGCAGCTTGATCGTCGGTTCGGTCAGATCCAGGTCGCGGGCGATTTCCTTGTTCGACTTGCCCGTCGACAACCCGCGCAGCACGTCCATCTCGCGCGGGGTCAGGCGCTTGGCCAGCGGGTGCTCGTCGGCCTCTTCTGGGGCGGTCATGAAGTCGATGGGCGCGTATTGTTCGCCCATAGCCATGAATTTCACCGCGTTGACCAGCGATTTCGCCGGCAGCGTCTTGGGGATGAAGCCCGCCGCGCCCATTTCCAGCGCCTGTTCGGCGATCTCGCGCGTGGCCTCGCCCGAGATCAGCGCGACCCGCTGGCCGCCCTCCATCGCGATGGCCTCGCGCAGGCTGTCCAGCCCGTTCATGCCGGGCATCTTGAAATCCAGCAGCACCAGGTTGAAGGGACCGTCGCTGCGGATCTGGTCACAGGCTTCGGGGAAACTGGCGGCGGCCGCCGTTTCGATGGACCCGTCCGCCCCCAGGAACGCCACAAGCGTATCGCGCAACAGATCGTGATCGTCGGCAATCAAAATTCTCATCACTACTCACCATATCCGGTTGTCCCATCTAAGCAGCTAATCCCTGACTTGTTAAGCGCCTGTGGGCCCGATCGCGCCGCGCGAACGGACATGGCGGCCTATACGCCCGTATAGCGGCAGGGGACCGGCGGGCGCGCCGGGTGCTCAGCGGGGCGTGGATGGCGCGATATGGGCGCGGGGCTGTCCGTTGGCGGAATTGCGCCGCGGCGGCGGGGCGGGGCACCCATAGGGGTACAGGATCGACCCCGAAAGGCCCCGACATGAAACACGACCCCGCAACCGCATTCGCACAGCGCTTTGCCATCCCGCCGCCCATTCCCACCCGCCGCGTGATGGGGGTGCCGGTGGTCGATGCATCCACCCGGCGCACGGCGGACTGGCTGCTGGCCGGTGGCGCGCGGACGGTCTTTTTCCTGAACGCCCATTGCGCCAACCTGTGCGCGGGCAATGCCGGTTACGCCGCGGCGCTGGAGCGGGCCGATGCGGTGCTGCCCGACGGGATCGGGATCGAGCTTGCGGCGCGGATGACCGGGGGCGGGCTGACGCAGAACCTGAACGGCACCGATTTCACCCCCGCGCTGCTGCGCGCAGCGGCGGCGCAGGGCAAATCGGTCTATCTGTTCGGGGCGCGGCCGGGCACGGCGGCGGCGGCGGGGCGCGCTTTGGCGCGGAAGATCCCCGGCCTGCGGATTGCGGGACCCGCGACGGCTATGACGGTGCGCGCGATACCGGTGCTGTGCTGCGGGCGATCAACGGCTCGGGCGCCGACATCGTCCTGGTGGCCATGGGTGCGCCGCTGCAAGAGCTGTGGATCGACCGCAATGCCCGTCACCTGTCGGCGGGGCTGATCCTGGGCGTGGGCGGGCTGTTCGATTTCCTGGCCGGTACGGTCCGGCGCGCGCCGCTTTGGGTGCGCAAGGCGCGGATGGAATGGGTCTGGCGCCTGGCGATGGAGCCGCGCCGCCTGGCGCGCCGGTATCTGCTGGGCAATGTGGCCTTCATGGTGCGCGCGGCCCTGCATGCGCGGCGTCAGGGGCGCGGTGCCAGCCCGGCCCCGAACACCCGCGCCGCGCGACCCTATCCGAACGGATAGGGTGCCCATCCCGAAACCCCGTGCCCAAGATCGCCGGTTTGGCCTATGATGTGCCTGCGTATCGAGGAGACGATCATGTACCGACTGAAAACCCTGTGTGTTGCCGTTATGGCGACACTGATGACCCTGACCGGACACGCGGCCCGGGCCGAAGGCCTGCCGGCCCCCACGGGCGAGGTCATTCTGACTGTTACCGGAAACATCACCCAGACCAACGCCCCCGACGCCGCGCAGTTCGACCTTGAGATGCTGCAGGCGCTGGATGCCAGCGAGATCGTCACCGACACGATCTGGACCGAGGGCGAGCAGGTCTTCGTCGGTGTGCGCCTGAACACGCTGCTGGAGCATGTGGGCGCCCAGGGCGAAACGCTGGCTGCCGTGGCGATCAACGATTACGCGGTGGAAATCCCGGTCTCGGACGCGACCGATGACGGGCCGATCGTGGCCTATGCGCTGAACGGCAACGCCATGCACCGCCGCGAAAAGGGGCCGCTTTGGGTGATCTATCCCTATGCCGCGTCCAACAAGTTCCGGTCCGAGGTGATCTATTCGCGCAGCATCTGGCAACTCGACAGGATCGACGTGAAGCAGTAAGCCCCAGATGTCGCCCGAAACCGAAGACCGTGACATGTCCGGATTGCGAAATCTCAGGCGCCGGGGATCTGTCATCCTTGTGCTGGTGGCCGCGCTTTGCGTGGCCACAATCGCGTTTCTGGCGGTCGAGATCGTGCGCGACCTGCGGCTGCTCAGCTCGGCCAATTCCGACAATGTGCAATGGACCCTGTCCCAGGCCGAGGTCGAATTCCTGGAATTCCAGCACGCGCTGGACCTGGCGCGGGAAAATCACGTTCCCGACCTCGAGGCGGTGCGGCGCGAATTCGATATCTTCTACAGCCGGATGTCGACCCTTTCGACCGGCGCCCTTTACGCGCCGCTGCGCGATCTGCCGGAATTCGGCAGCGCGCTGAACCTGGTGAAATCCCGCCTGGATGCGATGATCCCGCTGATCGATGGCGACCCCGCCGCGCTGCGGGCGGGGCTGGAAACGCTTGCCGAGGGGGCCGATGCATCGCGCGGCGATGTGCGGCGGATCGCCAATTCCGGCCTGCTGGTCTTTGCCGAGCAATCCGATGCGCGCCGCCGGTCGATTGCGGTCACGCTGCTGCGCATGGCCTTTCTGACCACCACGCTGGTCGTCGCGCTGGTCATCCTGATGCGCCACGCCCAGATCGCGGGCCGGGTCGCCAAGCGCCGCGGGCGAGAGCTCACCTCGGCCCTGTCGCGGATGGATACGATCCTGGAAGCGTCGCTGGATGCGCTGGTTGTGTCGGACCTGCAGGGGCGGATCCTGGATTTCAACAGCGTGTCGGAACGGATCTTCGGCTATCGGCGCGAGGATGTGATCGGCAGGACCCTCGGCGATATCCTGATCCCCGACCATCTGCGCGATGCGCACGAGGCGGGCATGCGCCGCTTTGCCCTGACGGGCGAGCGTCATGTGGTGGGCATGGGCCGGGTCGAACTGGAAGCGCAGCGCAAGAACGGCGAGGTCTTCCCGGTCGAGCTGGCGCTGGAAATGGCCGATACCGAAAGCGGGCAGATCATCATCGGCTTCCTCCGCGACATCTCGCAGCGGGTAAAGGACGAGGCCGAACTGGTCGAGGCACGCGACAGCGCGTTGGCCGGTGAAAAGGCCAAGGCCGAGTTCCTGGCGATGATGACGCACGAGATCCGCACGCCGCTGAACGGGGTTCTGGGCAACCTGTCGCTGCTGCGCAAGACCCGGCTGGACAGCGAACAGGAACGCTTCGTGCGCCATATGGGGATCTCCGGCAAGTTGCTGATGTCGCACGTGGATGCGGTTCTGGATATCGCGCGGTTCGAAAGCGGGATGACCGAAACCCAAGGCCAGGCGGTGCATCTGGGGCGGCTTGTGCAGGATATCGTGGATTCCCAGCTGGGCGCGGCCGAAGCGCATGGCAATATCGTGGAATGGAGCTGGACCGGCCCCCCCGCCACCTGGGTCGAGGTGGATTCCTCGCGCCTGCAACAGGTGATCCTGAACCTGCTGGGCAACGCCATCAAGTTCACCACCGACGGTCGGATCGCGATCGAGCTGGAACAGGTCGGCGCCGATGGCGCGGCGGCGGTCGAGTTCCGCATCATCGACACCGGGATCGGCATTGCCGAGGCCGATCTTTCGCGGGTCTTCGACGATTTCGAATCCCTCGCCAAGCCGCTCAAATCGGATCTGGGCGGCACCGGGCTGGGTCTGGGCATCGCCAAGCGTTTCGTGACCGCCATGGGCGGCGAGATCGGCGTCGAAAGCACCCTGGACGAGGGCAGCGTGTTCTGGTTCCGCATTCCGGTCGTGCCCGCCAGCGCCACCGACGCGACCGACAGCCACGCGCCGGACACGGCTGCGCTGCGCGGGCTGCGGATCCTGGTGGCCGAGGATAACGAGATCAACCTGCATCTGGCGCAGGATCTGCTGGGCGGCATGGGCCACAAGGTGACCGCCGCGCAAAACGGGTTGCAGGCGGTGGATATCGCCCAGCACCAGCGGTTCGACCTGGTGCTGATGGATATCCGCATGCCGGTCATGGACGGTCTGGCCGCGACCCGCGCCATCCGCGAAGGGGGCGGACCGAACGCCGATATCCCCATCGTGGCGTTTTCCGCCAATGTCCTGCCCGAGGCCAAGGACCGCTTCCTGTCGGGGGGGATGTCGGCCTTTCTGGGCAAGCCGCTGGACCCTGACGAGCTGGTGATGCTGCTGAACCGGCTCTGCGGCCCGGATGCGGCCGCCCCGGCAACGCCCCCGGTTTCGGCCCCCGCCGCCAAAGCCCCGCCACCGCCACGGGCCCCCGCCGACCCGATCGCCGCGCTCAAGGACCGCTATCTGGCCGAGGCGGCCGCGCTTTTCGACTGGTTGGCCGGGGCGCCCGGCGACATGGCGGCGATTGCCGACCGCTGCCACCAGATCGCGGGCAGCGCCGCCGCCTTCGGACAGCCCGATCTGCGCACCGCGCTGCTGCATGTCGAGGCCGCGGCCGAGGCGGGCGACCACGACCGTCTGGCCCGCGCCATTGCCGACGCCCGCGTCGCCTGGCACGAGGCCCCGGCGCCGCGGATCGCCTGACCGGCACGTCCCGCCATCCGCGCGGGATAGGGCACCGGGCCTGCGCGCATAGAGATCCTAGTCGACAGGATAGGTCCCACCCCCAATGTGTGCCTCGCCCGTCCCGCCGCGCGGGCGACAGGGCAGGGGCCGACAGGCTAGCTCTGGGTCAGAGATTGGAGACCCACAGTGACCCGCACCCCAGCTATCCTTTTTGCCCCCCTGACAGCCCGCAACGGGCGCGCGGGCCGGTCGGTGGACGCGATCTTTCCCCACGACCAGCACAGAGCGCGCCCATGACCAAGTTTTCCGTCGTCATCCCGGCCCTGAACGCCGAAAAGACCCTGACCCAGACCCTGCGCGGGGTGCAGGTCCAGACCTGCCGCGACTGGGAGGCGATTGTCGTCGACGACGGTTCGACCGACGGCACGGTGGCGCTGGCCCGGCGCTTTGCGCGGGCCGATCACCGCATCCGTGTGGTGCCCAACCCCGGCAAGGGTCCCAGCGCGGCGCGGAATTTCGGCGCCATCGATTGTGCCAGCGGCACCTATGTGGCGTTTTGCGATGCCGATGATGTCTGGGCGCCCGGCAAGCTGACCAGCGTCGCCCAGCGGTTCGCCGAGGGCGAGGTCGAGGCCGTGTTCGGCCAGATCGGCTTTTTCCAGAACCAGCCGCACAAGATCCGCACCAGGTCGACCGTGCCCGAGGGCGAAATCAGCATCCGCATGCTGCTGGGCGAAAACCCGGTCTGCACGTTGTCGAACCTGACCGTGGCGCGCGCGGTGTTCGAGGCGACAGGCGGGTTCGACGCCGATCTGCTGCATAACGAGGATCTGGATTGGCAGATCCGGCTGATCGGACAGGGCTATCGGCTGTGCGGCGTGAACCATCTGCATGTCTGCTATCGCACCTCGGGCAGCGGGCTGTCCTCGGACCTGACGGCGATGATCGCGGCCCGTGATCGCGCGCTGCTGACCGCCCAGAGCTTTGGCGTGACCGTCCGCCCGGCGGAAGAGGCGCTGCATTACCGCTATCTCGCGCGGCGGGCGCTGCGACTGAACCTGGCGCCCCGGATCGCCTGGGACATGACCCGTCGCGGCCTGTCGCGCGATGCGCGGTCGTTTCTCTGTCCGCCGCGGCGCGGGGCGGCGACGGCGCTGGGCGCGCTGTTGGCGCAGGTGTTGCCCGCGGCGGTCCGGCGAAGCCTGTTTTCCCACTGAGGAGGTCCGGAATGCCCCTTGCCTCCATCGTCGTTCCCGCCTTCAACGCCGCCGCAACCCTGCCGGACACGCTGCGGTCGCTGCAGGGCCAGACCTGCCGCGATCTCGAGGTGGTGGTGGTCGATGACGGCTCGACCGACGAGACCGCCGCGATCGTCGCCCACGCCGCCGATGCCGACCCGCGCATCCGGCTGGTCAAGCAGCCCAATCGCGGCCTGGCGGGGGCGCGCAACAGCGGCATCGCCCAGGCGACCGGCGCCTATATCGGGTTCTGCGACGCAGACGACCTGTGGCACCCGGCCAAGCTGCAGACCCATATCGCCCATTTCGCCACCGCGCCCGCCGTCGGGCTCAGCTTTTCGGGGTCGCTTCTGATCGACGCACAGGGCCGCGCCACGGGCCACGCGCAACGGCCCCGCTTGGCGGGGATCACCCCGCGCCATGTGTTCAAGCGCAACCCGGTCGGCAACGGCTCGGCCCCTGTGTTCCGCCGCGCCGCGCTGGACGCGATCGCCTGGCGGCCCCGGATCGAATTCCAGCGCGACTGGATCTTCGACGAGACCTTTCGCCAGTCCGAGGATATCGAATGCTGGCTGCGTTTCGCGCTGTGCACCGACTGGCGGATCGAGGGCGTGCCGGGGCTGTTGACCTGTTACCGGATCCACCGTGACGCGCTGTCGGCCGATACCGACCGCCAGATGCAGTCCTGGGAACGGATGGTGGTCAAGCTGCGCCCGCTTGCGCCGGCCTTCTTTGCCACCCATACCGATGCCGCGCGGGCCTATCAGCTGCGCTATCTGGCGCGTCGGTCGGTACGCAATGGCGATGCGGCGGCGGCCTGTCGTCTGGCCGCGCAGGCGCTGGCGGCCTCGCGCGCGCCGTTGGTCGAGGAGCCGCTCAAGACCCTGACCACCTGGCTGGCCGCCCGCGCGTTGCAGCGGTTCGGCCGCGCGCCGCTGGATTGGGCGGCGGCGCTGCGCCGTCTGGCTGCCCGCCACATGCCGGAAAGAACGCCATGACCCGCCTGCCCACGATCCTGCACCTGATCGACGACACCACGCCCGGCGGGGTGATGCGGGTGCTTGGCCATCTGGCCAGCTGCCCGCGCCTGGCCGTCGGGGGATGCCATGTTGTCCGCTCGGTCTCGCGCGGCGGGGCGCTGCCGCGGGTTCAGGCCGATATCGCCGTGTCGCACCTGGCGCTGGGCTGGCGCGGGCTGCTCCGGCTGGTGGCTTTTCGGCACCGTCATGCGGGGATGCCGATGGTGCATGTCGAACACAGCTATACCCCCGCTTTCGCGACACAGAACGTGCCCGCGCGGCGGCGCTTCCTGACCATGCTGCGCACCGGTTATGCCCAGTTCGACGCCGTGGTCGCCGTCAGCCCCGCCCAGGCCGATTGGCTGCGGGCGCAGGGGCTGGTGCCACCCGGCGCGCTGCGGATGATCCGGTCCGCCGTCGACCTGTCGGCCTTTCGCGCCATGCGGCCCCCGTCGGGCGGGGGCAGGCATATCGGCGCCATCGGGCGGCTCGACCGGCAAAAGGGCTTCGACATCCTGATCCCGGCCTTTCGGCTGATCACCGACCCGCAGGCGCGGTTGACCCTGTTCGGCGCGGGCCCCGAGGCCGCGCGGCTGCACGCCATGGCCGCCGGGGACGCCCGGATCGGCTTTCACGGGCTGGTCAAGACACCGGCCAGCGCCATGGCCTCGGTCGATGCGGTCGCCATGCCCTCGCGGTGGGAGGCCTATGGCCTTGTCGCGCTCGAGGCGCGGGCGGCGCGGCGCCCGTTGGCGCTGGCGGCGGTGGATGGCCTGAGCGATCACGCCGGGCCGGGGGTGGCCATGGTGCCGGGGGGATCGGTGGCGGATTGGGCCCGGGCGCTGCGGCAGCTGATGAACGCCCCGCCACCGCCCGCGCCACGCGGCACCCTGAGCCTGGTCGAGGCCGACTTCGCCCGCGCCTGGCAGGGGGTGATTGATGACCTGCTGGCCCGCCGGGCACGCCCTGCGCGCAACACCGACGACCTTGCCGCCCCGCCACACGAGCCGCAGGGGATCGCGGCGGGCAAGGGGCCTGTGACGGCTTTTCTTTGACCTGTTCCCTGGACCACAAGGCCGGTACCGACAGGCCCCTTGCCCCCGATCCTAGGCCCGCTGCGCGGCAATGCTTCCCCGCCGCAGCCGCGATAGCGACACCGCGTGAAAGGCCAGGAAAATCGCCACGAAAAAGCCCGGAAACAGACCCAACGGATCGGCGTTGATGATGTTGGGCGCATCGTGCGACATCAGGTGCAGGAACCCCTCGGACGTCATCAGCCCGGTCAGCACCGCCACCACGAAATCGGCCAGCCCGATAACGTTGGCCCGCTGGATCTTCGCTTCGGCATCCGCGTCGCCCCGCGCGGCGGCCCGCATCGCGGTGTATCCCGCGATCCCGGCCCAGATATCGCCCAGGCCTGCGGGCAGGGCGAATTGCCATGGGATCTCTCCCAGCGCCCAACCGATCAGGAACACACCCCCCATGATGCGCGGGATCTGGAAGCCGATCAGTTGCGCGTGGCTGGCCTCATCGCTGATTGCCCGGCCTGTGGCCGTCAGCCGCGCCAGCGCCCACAACGTACCCGCGCCGCCAAGCATGAACATCATGACATAGGGCGGATCGGTGATGGTGGGCGGCGGCATCATCAGGCCAGACCGGGTGACCATGCTGGCCACCGCATACCACAGGCCAAAGACCCCTGCCGTGACGATCACAGCGCGGATCGCGCGCGACGGGCCAAGCCCCGCAGCCTGGGCGTTCAGTGCCACCAGTCCAATGGTAATCCCGGGCAAAAGCACCGCGAAGAACAGGACATAGGCATGGATGAAATTGTGGAACATGGGATCCTCCGGATGTTAAAGATACACTTAGAGTAGTAGCTATATTTATTATAGCAAGTTCACATTCCGGATTTTTTGGCTATATTCAGGGTATGAGGTCGATCACACGCGCGAATTGCCCGATCATGCGGGCTACAAACGAAATGGGCGACCAGTGGTCTTTCCTGATCGTGCGCGAGTTCTTTCTGGAGGGCAGCCGCCGGTTCAGTGATTTGCAAGATCAGTTGGGACTTTCGCCCAACACCCTGTCGGCGCGCCTGAAAAAGCTGGAAGAGGCGGGCATCCTAGTCCGCTCGATGTATTCCACCCACCCGCCCCGGGCCGAATACGCGCTGACCGACAAGGGCCGTGCGCTGGCACCGGTCATGGATGCGCTTTACGATTGGGGGATGGCGCAGACGCCGGATTTGCCACCAAAGGTCAAATAAGGGGGCTATTCGTCTTTCAGCTCGCCCAGAACCCACCGCAGGAAGCTGTAAAGTCGCAGGTGAAGAAGCAACCCGAATGACAGCCCGCAAATTCCCAGCGCAATAGCTGAAGCGACGCTCGGTTCCGGTTCAAGCACGTCGCCGAACATTGCCAAATAGACAAAGCTCGCAACGCAAGTTATCGCCAATTTCGAAGTGATGAAGAGCTTCTTCATCAAATCGAAAGTGTTCCAGTTATCCGATCCGGAACACCCGCGCGATTTCGGCCAGCGCGTCGCGTTGAAGATCGGTCAGATCGCCCCCCGCATGGGCGGCCACGTCCTTCATCACCGCCATCAGGGGTTCGAAACTATTGCGGTCCAGCTTGCTCAGCCGTTTGGACAGACGGGTCAGCGCGGCGCTGGCCCCGCCGCATTCGTTTATCAGCCAGCGGCCCAGGATCAGCGCCTCTTCCGCCGATTTCATCGGAATGCCCAGATGCGATTGCAGCGACCGGTTCAGCGCGTCGTGCTGTTCGCGCGTGGGCAGGCCGCCGATTTCCAGAAAGGCCAGCGCCGCGCCCGCGATGGCGACATGGCTGTCCTCCAGGCTGTCGACCGGGTGCTGGTCGTGGCGGCGGCGGAACCCGAACCGCCGTGCGGCGGACATCACGTCCGAGGCCATGCCGCCCAGCTCTTGGGTCATTTCCGCCGCGTTGCGGGCGCGGTGCATCCAGAAATAGGCAGCCCCCGGAATGGCGATCACGGCGGCGAGAATAGGCATCAGCGCTGCTTCCTTTTTGTGAAGTCGTATCTGACCCGTCGCTATCCGCGCAATCGGGCAGAATTTGGGCCGCGCGGGGCACAAACGGCGCGGGCCGATGCGCGGTGCGCCGCCCATCGGGGCAGGGGTGGCATCGGGGCGCTTGCGCAAACCCCGCGCGCACAGCAGGGTGAATCGACACGCCAGTCGGAGCTTTGACATGCGATCCGCCCGTTCCCATCGCCTTGCCCTGTGCCTGATCGGGGGGCTTTTGCTCAGCGCTTGTGGCCAGGAACAGGCCGTCGCGCTGGAATCCCGCCGCGAACAGCCCGTCATGCGCTGGGACCACAAACCCCAGGCCGAGCTTTGGACCCGCGCCAGCATGCGCGCCCTGTCGACCCATGGCGCCGTTCTGGCCCAGACCGTGCCCGCCGATATCAACGCCTGGTGCCCGGGCTATGCCAATGCCGAACCGGCGGACCGGCGCGCGTTCTGGACCGGGCTGCTGTCGGCGCTGGCCAAGCACGAAAGCACCTGGAACCCTCAGGCCGTGGGCGGCGGCGGGCGCTGGTTCGGGCTGGTACAGATCTCGCCCGCGACGGCGCGCGGCTATGGCTGTCAGGCGCGCACCGGCGAGGATCTGCAAAAGGGACCGGCGAACCTGTCCTGCGCGATCCGCATCTGGTCGCGCACCGTCACCCGCGACGGCGTGGTGGCGCGCGGCGGCGGCGGTGTGGCCGCCGATTGGGGGCCGTTTGCCGTGGCGTCCAAGCGCAAGGAAATGGCCGGCTGGACCCGCAAGCAACCTTATTGTCAGTAAATCACCCGGTCTGCATCGACCGCACCCAGCTGGGCTTGCGGCTGTTGTCGACCAGCGACACCGTGGGCGCATAGCGCCCGCCAAGCGCCAGTGTCGCGGCGCGCAGCATCTCGATCCCGTCCTCGGATTTCGCGGGCAGGGCCGAGGCGGAAATCGGCTGGCCCACTGTCATCCGATAGGGCTGGCGATCCTTGTTCAGCGTTTCATAGAACAGCGTGATGTCGCGCAGGGTGGGGTGGATCAGGTCGAACAGATAGAACAGCACCGAATTGCGCGCCCGGATGTTGATCGGCACCACCGGCAGGTCGAATTTCCGCGCGATCATCGCGGCCGAGGCCATCCAGGGCCGCTCGTGCAGCTTCAGTCCCCGCCGTTTCGCCAGCCGGCCCGAGGGGAAGATGACCCCCAGCCGCCCGGCCTCCATCGCCTTGCGGGTATAGGCCATGGTTTCGCGCGTCTTGCCGTGGCTGCGCTTTTCCTTGCGCCATTCGACCGGGGCAATCATCGCCTCCATCTGCGGCAGGACGCGCAGGATGTCGTGATTGGCGTAAAAGAACATGTCGGGCCGGATCTCGCGCAGGCCATTCCACAGCATGATGCCGTCGGCGATCCCGGTGGGGTGGTTGGCCACCACCAGCGCGGGACCGGATCGCGGGATGTTCTCCAGCCCCGACAGTTCCACATCCTGCGCCAGAAGGCGCGCCATTTCATCCATGATCACATGCGCGGGGTGGTCCCGGATCACCTGGCCCAGGGCCAGGGTGCGCTTGTAGCCAAGCAGATTGTCCAACACATGGCGCGACGGCGCGCTCCAGGCGTGATCCTCGAAAAGCCAGGGCGCACGCTCTTCGATCAGAGGGTCGATTCGGTCTTTCATGGCTCTTGTCACCATACATCAATGACAGGGGCGTGACAGCATCCGCCCCGGGATCGGCGGGCCTTGGCCGAGCGTCCCTCAGCCCCCGCCCAACATGCGCCCCACCATTTCCGACATGTCGCGGCTCAGCCCCTTGGTATCGGCGATCCGGCGCAGGGCGGCGCGGATCATTTCCTGACGGTCGGCGTCATAGCGGCGCCAAGTTTCGAACGCGGTGGACATGCGCGCCGCCGTTTGCGGATTGGCGCCGTCCAGCCGGATCAGCCAGTCCGCCAACAGGGCATAGCCCGCGCCATCGGCATGATGGAACCCCGCCGCGTTCATGGTAAGGGCGCCGAATACCGACCTGAAACGATTGGGGTTTTTCCAATCGAAGGCGTCGTCTGTCGTCAGGCGCTCGGCGGTCGCGGCGGCGGTCTCGGGCGCGGCATGCACGACCTGCATCGCGAACCACTTGTCCATCACCAGCCGGTCGCCCTGCCATTGCGCGCGGAACGCCTGTGACGCGGCATCGCCTGCACCCGCATCCAGCAGGCAGGACAGCGCGCCCAGCTGTTCGGTCATGTTGTCGGCCGCGTCGTACAGCGCCTGTGCGCGGGCCGGGCCATCGACCCGCGTCAGCAGCGACAGCGCCGCCAGCCGCAGGCTGCGCTTGCCCGCATCGACCGCATCGGGGCGGAACGGGCCGGGGCAGGCCATCGCGTCGTAAAGCGGGGCCAGATCGGCGGCCAAATGCGCGGCCAGCGCGTCGCGCAGCCCCTCCCGCGCGGCGTGAATCGCCGCCGGGTCCGGGGTCAGCCCGTGATCGAACAGGGTCTGCGCCAGATCATCCTCGCCCGGCAGGGACAGCACCAGCGCGCGAAAGGCCGGGTTCAGACCATCATCGCGCAGCGCCGTGCGGATCGCGTCCAGATAATCGGGATCGGGCGCGACGCCATCGGTCACCATCCGCAGCAGCACATCCTTGGCCAGGCTGCGCCCGGCCTCCCACTTGTTGAAGGCGTCCGTGTCATGGGCCAGCAGAAAGGCGCGCTCGCTGGCGCTGAGGTCGCGTTCCAGGATCACCGGGGCGGAAAACCCGCGCAGGATCGACGGGACGGGCTTGGTGGCCAGCCCCTCGAAATGGAAGCTCTGGGCGCCCTCGGTCATCTCCAGCACCTGGGTTGGCAGCACCTCGTCGCCATTCCGGCCCAGCAGGCCCACGGCAATCGGGATCACCTGCGGCGCCTTCACGTCCTGGTTCGGCGTGGGGTTGGTTATCTGTTTGAAATGAAGGGTATAGGTGCCGTCCTTAAACTCGTCCGCGACCGTGACGCGTGGCGTGCCCGCCTGTTCGTACCAGCGCTTGAACTGGGTCAGATCGCGGCCGGTGGCATCCTCGAACACCTTCAGCCAATCCTCGATCGTGGCGGCCTGGCCGTCATGGCGGTCGAAATATAGGTCCAGCGCCTTGGCATAGCCGTCATCCCCCACCAGCCGTTTCAACATCCCGATCAGCTCGGCGCCCTTTTCATAGACCGTGGCGGTATAGAAATTGTTGATCTCGGCATAGCGGTCGGGGCGCACGGGATGGGCCAGCGGGCCGTTATCCTCGCGGAACTGCCGCGCGCGCAGGGCCAGCACATCCTCGATCCGCTGGACTGCCGGATCGCGCATGTCGCCCGAGAATTGCTGATCGCGGAACACGGTCAGCCCCTCCTTCAGGCAAAGCTGGAACCAATCCCGGCAAGTTATTCTGTTTCCTGTCCAATTGTGGAAATACTCATGCGCAATGATCGCCTCGATCCGGGCGAAATTGGCGTCGGTGCTGGTCTCGGGCGAACACAGAACGGCCGAGCTGTTGAAGATGTTCAGCCCCTTGTTTTCCATCGCGCCCATGTTGAAATCGTCGACCGCGACGATGTTGAACACGTCCAGATCGTATTCGCGGCCATAGACATCCTCGTCCCATTTCATCGACCGTTTCAGCGCGTCCATGGCGAATGCGGTCTTGCCCTCGTCGCCGGGACGGACCCAGATGTTCAGATCAACCTTTTTGCCCGACATGGTGGTGAAGCTGTCCGATGTGGCGCGCAGATCGCCCGCCACCAGCGCGAACAGATAGGCCGGTTTGGGCCACGGATCGTGCCATTCGGCCCAGCCGTCGCCGCTGCCTGTGGGGTTGCCGTTCGAAAGCAGGACGGGCAGGTCCCCCGCGACCCGGACGGTGAAGGGGGCCATCACATCGGGCCGGTCGGGGTAGAAGGTGATCTTGCGGAAGCCCTCGGCCTCGCACTGGGTGCAATACATGCCGTTCGACATGTAAAGCCCCTCCAGCGCGGTGTTGGCGGCGGGGTCGATCTGAACCTCGGCCTCCCACGTAAAGGGCGCGTCGGGTACGTCGCAGGTCAGGCCGGTCTGGGTCACATCGGGGGCGACGGGCGCGCCGTCGATGCGGGCCGAGATCAGCTTCAATTGTTCGCCGTGCAGGAAGAAGCGTCGATCCGCGACCGCAGGGTTCGGCGCAAACCGGATGCGCGCCAGCACCCGCGTGGCCGATGGGTCCAGCCGAAAGGTCAGGTGCACATCCTCGACCAGATAGGCCGCTTGCGTGTAATCCTTGAGGAAGATGGTTTCGGGCGCCGCTTGCATCGGATGTTCCTTTTGAGTTCCCATAAAAAGAAGTAACCGCAATCCCGGCGACTGCAAGCGGTCTGGCATAGGGGGTGGCGGAATGGGTGAACCGGTAAAAAAAGTTTACCAATGCGGATTTCTTCGCTAGGGATCACGCTCAGGCTTGCTGGAAAGGGACGCGCGCGATGACTGACCGTATCGAAAAGTTTGGTTTGCAGATTGACCCGGTGCTGGTCGCGTTCATCGAAGACCGCGCCTTGCCCGGAACGAGGATCGACGCCGGGCGGTTCTGGCAGGCGCTGTCGGAGCTGATCCACGATTTCGGGCCGGAAAACCGGGCGCTGCTGGACCGGCGCGAGGGGCTGCAAGAGCAGATCAATGCCTGGTACGCCGCGCGCAAGGGCACGGCCCCCAGCCCGGCAGAGACCGAGGCGTTCCTGCGCGAGATCGGCTATCTGGTGCCTGAAGGTCCGGATTTCACGATTGAGACCGCCGCGACCGACCCCGAGATTGCCGCGCAACCGGGGCCCCAATTGGTCGTGCCGATCACCAATGCACGCTATGCGCTGAACGCCGCGAACGCGCGCTGGGGCTCGCTTTACGACGCACTTTACGGCACCGATGCCTTGGGCGATCTGCCCGCGGGCGGCGGCTATGACCCCGAACGCGGCGGGCGCGTGATCGCCTGGGCCAAGGCGCATCTGGACGCCGTGGCGCCGCTGGCTGGCGGCAGCTGGGCCGATGTGAAAGCGCTGAGCGTGCAGGACGGGATGCTGCTGGTCGACGGGCCGATGGGGCAGACCGGGCTGGCCGATCCGTCGCAATTCGCGGGCCATGACACGGGCGCCACATTGCAATCGGTCCTGCTGCAAAAGAACAATCTGAAGATCGAGATCGTGATCGATCCCACGACCGATGTGGGCGCACAGGACCCGGCGGGGATTTCCGATATCCGGCTGGAATCGGCCCTGTCGGCGATCATGGATTGCGAGGATTCCGTGGCCTGTGTCGATGGCTCGGACAAGGTGCTGGCCTATGGCAATTGGCTGGGCCTGATGAAAGGCGATCTGGCCGAAGAGGTCACCAAGGGCGACCGCACCTTCACCCGCGCGCTGAACCCCGACCGCCGCTTTACCGCGCCCGACGGCAGCGCCTTCGACGTGAAGGGCAGGGCGCTGATGCTGGTGCGGAATGTCGGCCACCTGATGACCAACCCCGCAATCCTGGACCGCGACGGGCATGAGGCGTTCGAGGGGCTGATGGACGCCATGATCACCACCCTGATCGCCATGCATGACCTGAAAAAGACCACCGGCGCGCGCAACTCGGCCACCGGGTCGGTCTATGTGGTCAAGCCCAAGATGCACGGGCCGGACGAGGTCGCCTTTGCCAACCGCATCTTCAGCTTTGTCGAGGATGCGCTTGGCCTGCCGCAATACACCGTCAAGCTGGGCATCATGGACGAGGAACGCCGCACCAGCGCCAACCTGCGTGAATGTATCCGCGTGGCGAAGCATCGCGTGGCCTTTATCAATACCGGCTTCCTGGACCGTACGGGCGACGAGATCCACACCGCGATGGAAGCCGGCCCGATGATCCCCAAGGGCGAGATGAAATCGGCCCCCTGGATCGCGGCGTATGAGGATCGCAATGTCGATATCGGGCTGGCCTGTGGGCTGAAGGGCAAGGCGCAGATCGGCAAGGGCATGTGGGCCATGCCCGACCTGATGGCCGATATGCTGAAGGCCAAGATCGGCCATCCGCAATCGGGCGCCACCTGTGCCTGGGTGCCGTCGCCCACCGCCGCGACGCTGCACGCCACGCATTATCACACGGTCGATGTGCTGGCGCGCCAGGACGCGATTGCCGCCGGTGGCGCGCGCGGTACGCTGGCCGATCTGCTGACCGTGCCGCTGCTGCCCCATGGCCGCAACCTGTCTGCGGACGAGGTCACGGCCGAGCTGCGCAACAACGCGCAGGGCATTCTGGGCTATGTGGTGCGCTGGGTCGATCAGGGGGTGGGGTGCTCCAAGGTGCCCGATATCCATGACGTGGGCCTGATGGAGGATCGCGCGACCTGCCGGATCAGCTCGCAGGCGCTGGCCAACTGGCTGCATCACGGGGTGGTGAGCGAGCGGCAGGTGATGGCCGCGATGCGCGACATGGCCCAGGTGGTGGACCGCCAGAACGCGGGCGACCCGGCCTATCGCCCGATGGCGCCCGATTTCGACGGGGTGGCGTTCCAGGCCGCTTGCGATCTGGTCTTTCGCGGGGCAGAACAACCCTCGGGCTATACCGAGCCGGTGCTGCATGCCCGGCGTCAACAGGCCAAGGCGACCCGATAGGAAAGGTTCCGGACATGGCAGAAATCACCCTGCGCAAGGCGCGCACCATCATCCGCAAGGCGCTGGAAAAGGGCCACGAAATGCAGTTGAAACCGCTGTCGGCCATCGTGCTGGATGCCGGTGGCCACCCGCTGGCGTTCGAGCGCGAGGATGGCGCCAGCCCCGGCCGGTTCAAGATCGCCGAGGCCAAGGCCTATGGCGCGGTGATGCTGGGCATGGGCGGCGCGGCCCAGATGGCACGGGCCGAGGGACAGGCCTATTTCATGGCCGCGGTGAATGGCGTTTACGGCGGGCGCGTGGTGCCGGTGCCGGGCGGCGTTCTGGTGCGCGACAAGAAGGGCGTCGTGATCGGCGCGGTCGGGGTCACGGGCGACACGTCCGACAATGACGCCGCCGCCGCGCTGGCGGGCATCGAAGCGGCCGGTTTCACCGGCGAGGCGTGACCGCTTTGCACAATTTGCCGCCAGAACCGCGTGCACAGGCGATGTGCGCGCGGTGACCTCTTACCCGCGGGTCTGAAAGTCTATATTCTTGCAATAGGACAGAACAGAGAGCGGAAGATGACGCGCCCAGTAGTCGGTATCATCGGCAACCAATACCTGATCAATGACGAATACCCGGCCCATGCCGGCGGCACGATGAATTCCGAAGCCGTGGCCGAGGTGGTGGGCGCGATGCCCATCCTGATCCCGTCGGATCCGCGTTTCGTCACCGTGCCCGAGCTTCTGGATCTGTGCGCGGGCTTCGTCTTTACCGGCGGGCGCCCGAACGTTCATCCCGAGGAATACGGCGAAGAGGCGACCGAGGCGCATGGCGCCTTCGACCGGGCGCGCGACGCGATCACCCTGCCGCTGATCCGGGCGCTGGTCGAACGCGGCCAGCCGTTCATGGGCATCTGCCGCGGCTTTCAGGAAGTCAACGTCGCCATGGGCGGCACGCTTTATCCCGAGATCCGCGATCTGCCGGGGCGGATGAACCACCGGATGCCCCCCGATGGCACCCTGGCCGAGAAATTCGCGCTGCGCCACAAGGTCTGCTTTACCGAAGGCGGCCCGTTCCACCGGCTGTTCGGCGCGCGCGAGGTGATGACCAACACGCTGCACGGGCAGGGGATCAAGAAGCCCGGCGCGCGGGTGGTGGTCGACGGGGTGGCCCCCGATGACACGCCCGAGGCGATCTATATCCAGGATGCGCCGGGCTTCACCCTGTCGGTGCAATGGCACCCCGAATACCGCGCCGCGAACGATCCGGTGTCGCGCCCGCTGTTCGAGGCGTTCGGACAGGCGGTGCGAGATTGGGCGGCGGGCGACCGGCCGCAGATCCGCCGATCGGCCTGACGGCTCGGCTCAGGCCGCAAGCAGCGCGCGGGCCTCGGGCCGGCGCAGGCAGGTGCGCGAGGTCGGCCCATAGGCGTTGGGATTCGACCGCAATTCGGGAAAGATCCGGAACAGTTCCTCGCGCGCAGGGGCCAGAACCGCGTCCAGACCGACCTGACCGGGATGGAAGCTTTCGGTTGCGGCGCCTTCGGCAAAGATGACCTCGTGCCGGTCGAACATCAGGTGGACATAGGTGACCGTGCCGCCCGCGTGGCGCAGCACATTGGTGCCGTCGATCAGGTGCTTGGCGGTGGCAAACACCTCGGACTGGCCGGTGATCAGCTGCGCCTGATAGCCCTGGATCAGCATCCGGTGCTGGGGCGAAACCAGCAGATCCCGCGCATTGTTGAACACGCCCTCGCGGATCAGGACGGGCGCCATGTTGCCCTGCGCCGGAACCGTGCGCTGTCCGATCCAGCGGATCGGCTGCAACCCGTGATCGGCGGTCAGGACCAGATCGCCGGGGCGCAGATCCTCGATCGGGCGCTGTCCCTGCGGGGTCAGAATGCCGGTGCCCGCGGTGAAGCAGATCAGCAGCGTCTCGATTTCCGAGAAGTTGACGACCGTTCCGTCCGACAGCGTCGCAAAGCCACTCAGCCCGCCCGCGTTGTCATCGGCATTTGTGATCGTCACGGCGTCCTGGTTGATCAGGCCCTGGAAATCCAGCGTGTCGCCGGCGGTTTCGTCGCCTTCGCCGCCGACAATGTTGATCGCGGCCGATCCGGCCTCGCCCAGGTCGGTGATCAGGAACGTATCGTCGCCATCGCCGCCGCTGACCGTGTCGCCTTCGGCCACGGTGATCGTGTCGTCGCCGGCACCGGCGAAGATCTCGTCCGCGCCGATGCCGCCATCGATGACATCGTCCCCCTCAATCAATGGGATCGTGGTGAAATGGACATCCGTTACGGTGATCGCCTGGCCCGAGGTGCCGGCGTTTTGATAGATCACCTCGAAATACGCGACGGGCCCGGCAATCTCGACCAGCGCAGAACCTTCGGCTTGATTGTAGTTGTTGGGGCTGGGTCCGGCTGTGATCGTGTTGCCTGATACGGTGTCGTCGCCAGCGGGTGTGATCGTCACCGCCACCGGGTTGCCATCGATGTCAAAGGCATTGACGGTAATAACATCCAGCCAGGAATTGTTCCCGGCATCGATGTCGTTGATCCGGAACGACACGTCCGCGACCTGATCGTCGACCGCGACACCGTTCGCGGCGGCGAAGCTGACATTGGTGGTGGAGGTGTCGCCCGTTCCTTCGCCCCAAAGCTGGGCCGAGGATTGCGGGTCATAGGGTTCGCCGCCGGCGACATAGTTCGTCGTCGTGCTTTCGACGCTGATCCCCGGGTTGGTGCCCGAACCGGCATTGCCGTCATCGGTGAAATCGACGGTGACATCGATCGAGCCGGTGTTTTGTGTGAACCCGGCGGTCAGGCTGGATTCGTCCGCGCCCTGATCGGCCCAGTGCAGATTCTCGTTCGTGGCGGCGGGCGGCGGCGTTTCGAAATCGCCATAGATCGTGTCGTTGCCGTCGCCGCCGGTGATGATGTCGCTGTCACCCTCGCCATAAAGCAGGTCGTTGCCCGCGCCGCCGTCAATGCTGTCATTGCCCGCGCCGCCATAGACGGTGTCGGCCTCGTCCCCGGAGAGGACCGTGTCATCGCCCGCGCCGGCGTCGATCACGTCCTCGTTCCCGGCGGCGCCTGTGCCGTCGCCGCCATCGACGACCTCGCCCTGGGGGTCGCCGGCATAGCTGGCGTCGATCACATCGGCGCCCGATGTCCCCTCGACCGTGCCATCGGGAATCACCGGTTCGCCGGCCGCGAAATCCAGCACGAAGCTGCCCGCCGGGTCGCCGCCGTCGAAATCGTTGGTGTCATAGTTGATCAGCTGCGCGGGGTCGCCCGACCCTTCGAGCGTATAGTCATAGGACCCGCCATCGGTGACCCCGGCCGCCGCCGAATTGCCGCCGCCATTGGTCCACTGAATATCCTCATAGATATACTGGACCGAAAAGCCGCCGCCGCCGGTATCGGTCAGGATGACCTGGAACGAGTTCGTGCCCGACCCCGAATAGGGCGCCACGTCCAACCAGGTCATGGTGATCGTACCCGCCGCCGGGTCGATGTCCCAATAGATCTCGCCGCCCGAGTTGATGTTCACATCGGCCCAGAACACCGCGATGTTCGGGGTGGTCTCGGCGGTATAGTCGGGGGTCTGAAAGCTGGTCTCGGGCGCGCCGAACGAGATCACCCCGTTCGAGTTCAGGTAGATCGTCGTATAATCGGTGCCGAAGAAATTGATGCCGGACGGACCGAAGACGGATGTTGTGTCGATCGCAACGGACCCGTCGTCATTCCCCCCTGCCGCTTTCGGGGAGGAAGAAAAAACGTTCTCACCGTAACCTGCGGGGCCCCCAAGACCCGATACCATCGTTGCCATTTCGCGTCACACCAACATTCGCCCGCGTGGCACACATACACTTGCCCGCCTGGCTTTTACATTAGACCAAGATAGTACCCCGGCGCCCGTGCCCGTAACCGCGTGCGGTCTTGTCCGAAGACAGGACCGGTCCCGACGTTGGTCAGCATGCACCGGAGCCCGCATCAGGGCCCCGATTCTTCACTTTGATTAGGCACAGATATACCTTTGACGTCCTTAACCCTAAGTTATCAAACGGGCCAGCTTTTGTTGAGATTTCGTTCCTTGCGCGCGCGCATTGTGATGTTTTTTTGACACCGGGTAAATCGCACCCGCCAGTTCCTGCCCGAAAGGACAGGTGAATGTGGTTCAAACATGGCCCGTCAGTTGCATCCGGAAATTCGTGATCGCCACACCGTTGCGGATCACCGATTGCCGCGCCTGGGTCGTCCATCCCCGCCGCGCCAGGAACGGGCGGAACAGCAGGCTCGCCTCGGTGCTGAGCGGCGACAGGCCGTGAGCAACGGCGTGATCCAGCAACGCGGTGTAAAGCCGGTCGCCGACCCCGCGCCCCATCCAGTCCGGCGCGACATAGGCCAGGTCCAGATGCCCGTCATGGCCCAGCGTCATGAACCCGATCACACCACGCTTGCAGGCCACCACCGTATGTTGCGCCAGGATGCGGTCCTGAAACCCCTTGGGCGCGGTGGGGTGGGGCATCCAGGCCTGACGCTCGACCGGGGAATAGGCCGCAACCGCCCCCTGATGGACAGCGCGATACATCACGTCGTAACATGGCGCCCCGTCACCGGGACGGGCCAGCCGCAGCGTCGGCGGACGAAGGGTCGAAATCCAAGCTGGGGTCATTGCGCGGCCCGGGGTGTTCTGATGGCGCGCGCAGGCTAGCTTGTCCGCCGGGCGGGCGAAAGGGCCCGCAGTCGCCGTGGCAATGACCGCGAAGAAGGGGGCAATCATGCGCCGACTGGATCTGCCGCCTGTCTGGCTGGCGCTTTTCATCGCTCTGGCCTGGGCACAGGTCCGCTGGCTGCCATTGGGCGGGGCCGGACCCTGGATGCGCATTACCGGTCTGGGGCTGATCGCGGTGGGGCTTTGGATGACCGCTCTGGCCGCGATCCAGTTCGCGCGCCACCGCACCAGCATCATTCCGGGGCGGCAACCCGACGCGATGATCACCGCCGGGCTGTACCGGCTGACGCGCAATCCCATCTATCTGGCCGATGCGCTGATCCTGACGGGGGCGTGCCTGTGGCTGGGCGCGATTTCGGGGCTGCTTTTGGTGCCGGGCTTTATCTGGTTGATTCAAAACCGGTTTATCCGTCCCGAGGAACAGCGCCTTCAGGCCGCTTTTGGTCCCGCATTCGACCGCTATCGCGCCCGCGTCCGGCGCTGGCTTTAATACGACCAATTGACACAAAGTGAAATCTGCCAACTTGCTTGAGTAACATTATTACTCAATGCTATGAGATCCGGGAACTAAGCCGTCCGCCGACTTGGCCTGTGGGCAAAAAGAGGGAACGACACGTGAAAATCGGGGCACCGAAAGAAACATTCGAGGGGGAAGCGCGCGTTGCGATGACCCCTGATTCTGCGCTGCAGCTTCAGAAGCTTGGCTATGAATGCGCGATCGAGACAAAGGCCGGGCAGCTTGCCGGGTTCTCTGACGCGGATTACGAAAAAGCCGGGGTCGAGGTCATCAAGACCGCCGCCGCGCTGTGGAAAGAGTGTGACATCGTCACCAAGGTCCGTCAGCCCGACGCGACCGAGATGAAGCGCCTGCGCGAGGGGCAGACGCTGATCTCGTTCTTCAATCCCGGCGGGAACGAAGAGGGGATGGAGCTGGCCAAGTCCAAGGGCGCCAATGTGATCGCCATGGAAATGGTGCCGCGTATCTCCCGCGCCCAGAAGATGGACGCGCTTTCGTCCATGGCCAATATCGCGGGCTACCGCGCGGTGATCGAGGCGGGCAACAATTTCGGCCGCTTCTTCACCGGCCAGATCACGGCCGCGGGCAAGGTGCCCCCGGCCAAGGTTCTGGTGGTGGGCGCCGGTGTGGCCGGGCTTGCCGCGATCGGCACCTCGACCAGCCTGGGCGCGGTCACCTATGCCTTCGACGTGCGGCCCGAAGTGGCCGAACAGGTCGAGAGCATGGGCGCCGAATTCGTCTATCTGGATTTCGAGGAAGAACAGCAGGACGGCGCGGCCACCGGCGGCTATGCCTCTGTCTCCAGCCCCGAATTCCGCGAGGCGCAGCTGGCCAAGTTCCGCGAACTGGCGCCCGAGATGGACATCGTGATCACCACCGCGCTGATCCCCAACCGCGAGGCGCCGGAGCTGTGGACCGAGGACATGGTCAAGGCCATGAAGCCCGGCTCTGTCATCGTCGACCTGGCCGCTGAAAAGGGCGGCAACTGCAAGCTGACGGTCAAGGACGAGAAGATCGTGACCGACAACGGCGTCACGATCATCGGCTATACCGACTTCCCCAGCCGGATGGCGGCGCAGTCCTCGACGCTTTATGCGACCAACATCCGTCACATGATGACCGATCTGACGCCCGAGAAGGACGGCCAGATCAATCACGACATGGAAGACGACGTGATCCGCGGCGCGACCGTGACCTATGATCACGAGATCACCTTCCCGCCGCCGCCGCCCAAGGTGCAGGCCATCGCGGCCAAGCCCAAGGCCGAGGTCAAGGAGCTGACGCCCGAAGAAAAACGCGCCGCCGAGGTGGCCGCGTTCAAGGCGCAGACCAAACAGCAGGTCACCCTGCTGGCGGTGGGCGCGGCGCTGCTGCTGGGCGTGGGCCTGGTGGCCCCGGCCAGCTTCATGCAGCATTTCATCGTCTTCGTGCTGGCGGTCTTCGTGGGCTTCCAGGTGATCTGGAATGTCAGCCACAGCCTGCACACCCCGCTGATGGCCGTGACCAACGCGATCTCGTCGATCATCATCCTGGGCGCGTTGATGCAGATCGGGTCGGGCTCGTTCCTGGTGATCCTGCTGGCGGCGCTCAGCGTCTTCATGGCCGGGATCAACATCTTCGGCGGCTTCCTCGTCACCCGGCGCATGCTCGCCATGTTCCAGAAATCCTAAGGAGGCCGGGCAAATGGAATTCGGTTTCACCACTGCCGCCTATGTTGTCGCGGCTGTTCTGTTCATCCTGTCGCTGGGGGGCCTGTCGGGCCAGGAAAGCGCCAAGCGCGCCGTGTGGTACGGCATTGTCGGCATGGCGCTGGCGGTCTTCGCCACGCTGATCGGCCCCGGTTCGGGCCTGTGGCTGCTGTCGATCGTGCTGATCGCGGGCGGCGGCGTCATCGGCTATCAGCTGGCATCCAAGGTCGAGATGACCCAGATGCCGGAACTGGTCGCGGGCATGCACGCGCTTGTGGGTCTGGCGGCGGTCTTCGTCGGCTTCAACGCCCATTTCGAGATCGGCAATGCCGCCGCGGCGGTCGCCGCTGGCGCCGATGCGGTCAAGGAGCTGGGCAGCTTCGGCCAGCTGATCGCCAAGAAGGCCCCGGTCGAGATCAACATCCTGCGGGTCGAGCTGTTCCTGGGCATCTTCATCGGGGCCATCACCTTTACCGGGTCGGTCATTGCCTATGGCAAGCTGTCGGGCAAGGTGACCTCGGCCGCGACCAAGCTGCCGGGCGGCCACGCGCTGAATGCAGGTGCTGCGATCCTGTCGCTGGTCTGCCTGATCTGGTACTTCAACTCGGGCGGGTTCTTCCCTCTGTTCCTGATGACGCTGGCCGCTTTGTTCATCGGCTATCACCTGATCATGGGCATCGGCGGCGCCGACATGCCGGTGGTGGTGTCGATGCTGAACAGCTATTCCGGCTGGGCGGCGGCGGCCATCGGTTTCAGCCTGGGCAATGACCTGCTGATCGTGGTGGGCGCGCTTGTGGGCTCCTCGGGTGCGATCCTGTCCTACATCATGTGCAAGGCGATGAACCGCAGCTTCGTCAGCGTGATCCTGGGCGGCTTCGGCGGCACCGCGGGCCCCGCGATGGAGGTCGAGGGCGAGCAGATCGCGATCGAGGCCGACGGCGTGGCCGCGGCGCTGGACGAGGCCGACAGCGTCATCATCATCCCCGGCTACGGCATGGCGGTGGCACAGGCGCAGCAGAACGTGGCCGAGCTGACCCGCCGTCTGCGGGCCAAGGGCAAGAACGTGCGTTTCGCCATCCACCCGGTTGCGGGCCGTCTGCCCGGGCACATGAACGTGCTGCTGGCCGAGGCCAAGGTGCCTTACGACATCGTGCTGGAGATGGACGAGATCAACGAGGACTTCCCGGATACCGACGTGGCGATCGTCATCGGCTCGAACGACATCGTGAACCCCGCCGCCCAGGAAGACCCCAACAGCCCCATCGCCGGCATGCCGGTGCTGGAATGCTGGAAGGCCAAGCAGGTCTTCGTCTCCAAACGCGGGCAGGGCACCGGGTATTCGGGCATCGAAAACCCGCTGTTCTACAAGGAAAACACGCGGATGTTCTATGGCGACGCAAAGGCCAGCCTGGACAAGCTGCTGACGATGATCGACTGATCGCCGTCACCCGAAACACCGATCTGGCCCCGCCTTCGTGCGGGGCCATTTCGTTTCTGCAGATACCGCCGTCAGTCGCACCCGTTTTGGCGCCGCCACATATCGGGATCGTGCCCTTGGGGCACTTCGGCACAGGGGGCGTCGGTATAGCCGCGCAGCTGGTTGTATCGGCTGATCTGGTCCGGGCTGAGGATGTCGGGGGTGATCAGATGCCGCGACAGGTGGATGAACCGTAGCTCGGCGCGGGCCGTGGCGGCCTCGTCGATCAGGGCGCGCAGCTGCTCGTCGTCTGGTGCGTCACCGGTAAACGCGGCGCTCAGCGCGGCCTCGGCGGCGATAAACCGTTCGCCCGCCACAATGGCCGATTTGCGCATGTCGTCGTGAAGGGCGGTGATCCTTTGCACCTGTTCGGTCGACAGATCCAGCGCGTCGCGCAGTTCCAGCAGATGCGCTGGCCCCGGCAGGCCGTTCAGCTCGGCCGGCAGGGCCAGACCCCAACCGCCGCCACGGCGCAGCTCGGCGATGTCCTGTTCAGACAGGCTTTTGATCTGGCGCTGCTCAAGCCCGGCATAGGGGCCGTGGCGGTGCTCTTGCGCCGGGGCGGGCGCTGGCATGACGGCGCAGATCACGGCAATGGTCGCGGCGCGTTTCGGGGGCATGATCCCGTCCTCCTGTCCTGATCGCTGGAAACGGACCTAGCAGGGCGGGGGCGCCGGGCATATGATTGCGATCATGCCGAACGCGATCGCGCAGATATTCCGGACCGGACGGGTGCAGTCATTCGAGCCCGGGCAATCGGTTTTCCGGTCGGGCGATCCGGTGCGGATGATGTATCTGGTCACGGGCGGCCAGATCGCGCTGGTCCGCCACACCCGGGCTGGAACGCCCCTGATGCTGGCCCGCGTCGGTCCCGGTGGTGTGCTGGCCGAGGCATCGGCCTATTCCGCCGTCTATCATTGCGATGGCACCGCCAGGGGCCGGTCACAGCTGCGGATGCTGCCGGTGGCGCGCTTTCTGGACCATGTGCATGGCGCGACCGGTCCGGCGCGCGCCTGGGCCGCGCAATTGGCGCGCGCGTTACAGGCGGCCCGGATGCAGTCCGAGATCCGGTCGCTAAACACCGTGGCCGAGCGTCTGGATGCCTGGCTCAGCGACAATGAGGCGCTGCCGCCCAGGGGGCAGATACAGGATCTGGCACACAGCCTGGGCGTCACGCGCGAGGCGCTTTACCGCGAGCTTGCCCGGCGGCGCGGCTGACGGCTAGTCGCCGGGCGGCACATCCTGTCCGGCCTGCGCCTGCAGGCTGTCGCCGATGACCGTCTGCAACAGCACGACCGTGGCATCCAGTTCGGTGCGGAACCCGTCCATCGCGGTGTCGACCGCAGCCCGGTCAAAGGGCCGGGCAAGCCCCGCGCGCACCACATCGGCCCGCGCGTCGACCAGCGCCCGCAGCCGGGGCCGCAGATCGTCGGCCCGCGCCGACAGCGCCGCCCGCAGCGCCCGGCGTTCGGCCCGGGGAAAGACCGGTGCGGCGGCGGTGGGGCCGATCAGCTCGGTCCGGACCGCGCGCAGCTTCAGCACCGCGCCCAGGGTCAGCGCATTGCCCATCAGCGACAGCGCCAGAACCCCGATCAGCACCATCCGCCCGCGGTCGCGTTTCTTCGGCGTGTCCATCACAGTCCCCCCGTCACCAGCAGATCGCCGATCATCAACAGCCCCATCGGGTCGTCCCACCCCGGCACCAGCGCATAGCCCACACCCGCCGCCGCCAGCAGCAGCACGGCAAACCCCGCGCCCAGCGGGGCGGGGGCGGTCAGCACCTCGGCCAGGGGCGCGCGGCGCGGCGTTGTGCGCGCGGCGATCCGGCTGAGCACGGCGCGCGACATCTCGGCGGTGTCCGTGTCCCTCTCGGGCGTCAGCAGCGCGGTCAATGCGCGGTCAAAGGCGTCGTCGTCTTCCATCTTGCGATCCTTGCGTGTCATGCGGTCTCCTCCCCGGGGTCCATGGCCTGGCGCAGGGTCTTGCGCGCCCGTACCAGAAGCTGTTCCGCCGCGCCCGAGGCGATGCCCATGGTCTCGGCGATCTGCGCGGTGCTCATCTCGGCGCTGGCCCGCAGCAGGATCGCCTGGCGTTGCCGCGCGGGCAGGCGGGCGATCTGGCCGCGCACACGGTCCAGGCGCTGCCGGCTGTCGACCCGGGCCTCGGGGCGGGGGTCGTCATCGGCCAGCTCCGGCGCGGCCTCCAGCCCCAGGAACCGGCGCACCCCGCCACGGCGGTTGCGGTCGATGCACAGGTTCAGCGCGATCCGCCAGATCCAGGTCGACACCGCCCCGCGCGTGGGATCATAGCGGTCGGCCCGCGCCCAGACCCGCAAAAACACCTCTTGCGCGACATCCTCGGCATCGGCGGGGCTGTCCAGCGCCTGGGCGGCATAGGCCCGCACGCCCGCGCCAAAAAGCGCGATCAGACGCGCCAGCGCCGTCCGGTCGCCCCGGGCCAGGGCCGTCATCAGCCGCTGCGCCGTCTCTGCCCGTTCCTGCGCCGTCACGTTTCCCCGCGCGCCTTGCATCCAGCCATTGTCGTGAAACCTAATGGTGCCGCCCGCCAAAGAGAAGCGGCAGGCGGCACCAGGACGTCAGCGCGAGATCAGAACCGAACGGGTGCGGGAGTTGGTCTGACCGCCGGCGCCCGTGCGGTTCACCGTGGTGGTCGAGCTGCCGGCCTGGGTCGTGCGCAGCCGCTCTTTGGAATAGGTCTGGCCGCTGGCACTGGTGCCGGTCGTGGTGGTGGAACAGTTGGCCACGCCGCTGCTGCGGTCACAGCTGCGATCCTTCTGGACGGTGCCGCCATTGCCATTGGTGATCGTGACGCTTTGCGCCATCACGGGCTGTGCCAAGGCCAGCGGCAGGGTCAGGGCGATATATTTCAGCATGGTCATGATAAGTCCTTTCAAAGGGTTGGAGAGTAGGGTCCGGAGTGGTTGGGGTCGTTCAGGCGATCAGGGACGAAAGCTTTTCAGGAACCGCGCGATGCGGTTGAATTCGTCCTGCGACAGCGCGCCGTCATCGTTGCGGTCGGCAAAGTCGAACCCGCGCGTCTGGGCGGTGTATTCCGCTAGGCTGAGTTCGCCATCGCCATTGGCATCCTGATCCCAGATCCGCTTGTCGGCGCGCATCTGGATGTTCCGGCTGGCGCTTTCGCGGGCGGCGGCGATTTCGGCATCGGTCAGGGTGCCGCTGCTGTCGGTGTCGATCATGGCGAACATCATCCGGCGCAGGTCCAGGAATTCCTCGCGGCTGATCACGCCATCGCCATCGGCATCCAGGCGGTGAAACGTGTCCTCGGTCATGGCCTGGGCGGCGCCTGCGCTCAGCAGGGCGATCAGGGCCAGGCTTGGTATCGGTCGCATCATGTGCTCCAATCTGTTGTCGATATCAGGGATACGCAGGCGGCGGGCAGTCCCTACGCGCGGCGGCGGAAAAAATTTCGGGCGGCATGTGGGGCATGGCAAACGGTGCACGGATGTATGCCGATAAATGTCTGGTATGGATGGATTTTCTTCGTTACATGCTGGGCGCTACAGGGTGGATGTGGATAAACTGGAGACGCGATCATGGTGCCCATCACCGATCATCCGCTGCGCTATGCGCTGGCCAACGAGCTGCACGCGCGCCCGTTTGCGGCGCTCAGCGCGCCGTGCCATGCCGCCTATCTGGCGATCAAGCAGCCCCATGATGCGGCCAGCCGGGACCGGGCGCTGGACCGTGCGCATCTGATCGACCTGCTGGATCGGTTCGGCGCGCAGCACCCCCAGCCCGACGCCACGCATTATTTCGGCGCGCTGGGGCGGTATCACCTGAAATGGGAATGCCACACCGAATTCGTGACCTATACGATCTTTGCCGATGGGGTGGCCGACCGGCCCTTTGACCCCAGCGCGTTCGAGGTCTTCCCGGATGACTGGCTGGCCGAGCTGCCGGGGCAGCGCATCACATCGGCGCTGATCCGGATCGAACAGCAGCGCGAAAGCGACGAGGCAATCGTGCAGCACCTTCAGGACTGGTTTGTGCCCGAAAGCCTGGCCTGTTCCTGGGTTCTGGACCGCAGCGCGATCATGGCTTCGGATTTCCGGATCGACAGCGCGGGCCACATGCGCTTTGCCCTGTTCGTAGCGCCCACCACCGGGCGGCGTCGGATCGGCCGGGTGGTCCAGCGGATCTGCGAGATCGAGATCTACAAGGCGATGTCGATGCTGGGCTTCGAACGGGCGCGCAACATGTCGGGCCGGATGGGCGATATCGACGGCAAGCTTCTGTCGCTGGTGGGCGAAATGGGCACCGAAAAGCGCCCGGCGGACGAGACCCTGCACGAGCTGCTGCAAATCTCGGGCGAGCTGGAGGACATGCTGGCGCAATCGGCGTTCCGGTTCAGCTCCACCGGCGCCTATGAGGCGCTGGTGCATCAGCGGATCGAGGTCCTGCGCGAGGAACGCTTTGGCGGGCGCCAGACTTTCCGCGAGTTCATGATGCGCCGGTTTGACCCGTCGATGCGGGTGGTGAAATCCACCACCTCGCGGCTGAACAGCATGATCGAACGCGCCACCCGCGCGGGCGAGCTGCTTCGGACGCAGGTCGATGTGGCACGCTCGGCCCAGAACCAGAAGCTGCTGGAAAGCATGGACCGGCGCGCCGATCTGCAATTGCGCCTGCAACACACGGTCGAGGGTCTGTCGGTCGTCGCGATCAGCTATTACGCCGTGTCGCTGGCGTCGTACCTGTTCTATCCGCTGACCAAGATCCTGGGCGTCAGCAAGGGCGAGCTGACCGCGCTGATCACGCTGCCGGTTGTGCTGCTGGTTTGGCTGATGGTGCGGCGGATCCGGAATTCGTTTCACTGATCCGCAGCAGCCGGTCGGTGGCGATGCCACCCGCCGCAATGGCCACCAGCGCCAGGATGGTCGACACCGCCAGCGTCGGCACACCCGACAGGCCCGCGCCCACGGTGCAGCCACCGGCCAGCACGCCGCCGATCCCCATCAGCACCGCGCCGCTCAGGTAGCGGCCGGTCTGGCGCGGGCTTTCGAAGCTTTGCCAGCGAAAGCGCCCGCTGATCAGCGACAGCGCCGCCGCCCCGGCGATCACACCGCCCAGCAGGCCCACGCCGAACTTCGCGGGGATGGATGTTGCGGCCACGGCCCAGAACAGGGTCTCGGCGGCGGGCAGGGTGAAGGACAGCGATTCCTGCGCAATCGGGTCGAAATCGTCATAGAGGACAAAGCCCGTCCCGACCCAGCCCAGCGGCACCAGCAAGCCCAGCAGAGCGGCCGCGCCCAACAGCAGGGGCCGCGCACCGGAGCGCGCGGCATAGATCAGCGCCGCCAGAGCGATCACCGGCGCGGCCAGCGCGGGCAGGGCGACGGTTTCCAGCGCCAGCGTTACCGCGCCCAGCGTGGTGCGGATGGGGGCCAGAACGCCCTTCAGCATCGCGTGCGCCGTGACGGCAAAGACCACCAGCACCAACAGCGCGCGCAGGTTGCCCGACCCTGCCAGCACGGTCAGGCGCGAGGCACAGCCGCGTGTCAGGACCATGCCCGCCCCGAACAGCAGCCCGCCCACGATCAGGGCCAGCCAGGGCAGATCGGCGGCCATGAAGCGGTGATCGTCAAACCCGATCCAGCCCATGGCGACGGCCCCTTGGGTGCCCAGAACGGCGGCGGCCAGCGCGGTCAGCCACACGCCCAAAGCAGGGCGGCGTTCGGCCGCGGGGCCCACGATGCCCCGGCGGAAACAGAACCGCGTCACCTCGGCCAATGCACCAAAGGCCACGCCCAGCATCAGGCCGAACCAGATGGCGGCTTGCGGGGCGGTCAGGGTTTCGAAACCAAGGCTCTCGAACATGGGATTTCTCCGGCAGCGGGAATTTCGTCCGAAATACCGCTGTTATTCAGGAAATCAAGCATGTGAATGGCCGAATATAATTTGATAAGCGGAATATAATTCCGCCAGCCCGGCGGGTTGCGGAAAAACCATATGGCCGGGGCCGGATTCCCGGCGTCACGGTCTGCCGGGGCGGGGGGCGGGCGTATATTCGGTTTTATTTGCCTTGGCCGCCCTGTGGCGGTCCGAACCGGCGCGGTTTGCCGCCGCCGGGCCAAGAAAGCTCAGCGCCCCCGAATGCGCGGATCCAGCGCATCGCGCAACCCGTCGCCCATGTAATTGACACTCAGCACCGTCAGCGAGATCGCCAGCCCCGGCCAGATCACCCGGCTGGGATATTGCTGCAGGTAATCGACCGCGTCGAACAGCAGCCGCCCCCAGGTCGGGAAATCGGGCGGAAAGCCCAGGCCCAGAAAGGACAGCGCGCTTTCGGTGATGATCGCATTGGCGATGCCCAGCGTGGCAGACACCATGACCGGCGACATCACATTGGGCAGGATATGGCGCAGGATCATCCGGCGCGAAGGCGTGCCGATGGACCGCGCCGCCAGCACAAACTCACGTTCCTTCAGCGCCAGAACGTCGCCCCGCACGATCCGCGCGGTCTGCATCCAGCTGGTGATGCCGATGGCCACCACGATCAGGATGAACACCCCGGTTTCGGGGCCGAACCGTGCCGACAGCGCCTCGCGGAACAGCATGACCATGACCAGCAGCAGCGGCAGCAGGGGCAGGGCCAGGAACAGGTCGGTAAACCGCATCAGCGGCCCGTCGAGGTTCTTGAAATACCCCGCCAGCAACCCGATCAGCGTGCCCAGAAACAGGCTGAGCAGCATCGCGGTGAAGCCCACGGCGATGGACACCTTGCCGCCCGCCATCATGCGCGCCAGCATGTCGCGACCCAGCTGGTCGGTGCCCAGCGGATGGGCGAATGTCGGCCCCTGATTGCGGGCGCGAATATCGATATAGGTGGGGTCGATGGACCAGACCCACGGCCCCAGCAGCACGGTGGCGACCATTACGATGAACACGATGGCCCCGATCAGCGCGCCGCGATGGGTGCGGAACTGGTCCAGCACATCCCACCACTGGTTGCGGGGCGGGCGGTTGGCCGGGTCGGACAGGGGGGCGGCGGCGGTCGGCTCAGTCATAGCGGATCCTCGGGTCCAGCATCCCGTACAGGACGTCGGCAATCAGGTTGAACAGCACGATCAGCACCGCAAAGATGAAGGTCAGCGTCTGCACCATCGGGATGTCATTGGCATAGATCGCGGTGATCAGAAGCTGGCCCAGCCCGTTCACCTTGAACACCTGTTCGGTGATGATCGCCCCGCCAAAGATCGTGGGCACCCCCAGCGCGATCACGGTCACGACCGGGATCATCGAATTGCGCAGCACATGCAGCAGCACGACGACCTTCTCGCTCATACCCTTGGCGCGGGCGGTGCGGACGTAATCCTGCGCCAGGTTGTCCAGCATGGACGCACGCATGAACCGGCTGATCTGCGCGGCATTGTACAGCGCCAGCACGAAGACCGGCATCGCCATCTGGCGCACTTGAAACACGAAAGCGTCCCAGCTGTCGACCACATGGGTCGTGTCATAGATCGACGGGAACCACCCCAGGTTCACCGCAAAGACCACGATCAGCAGCACACCGGTGAAAAAGGTCGGCACCGAATAGCCGATCATCGACACCAGCGCGCCGATCTGATCGAACCAGCTGTATTGGCGATAGGCCGAGATGATGCCGATGGGCAGCGCGATGAGCGTCCCGATGACATAGGACAGGCCCACAACCCACAGCGTCTGCGGCATCCGCTGGGCGATGATATCGGCCACCGGGCTGCGCGTCTGCCACGAGATCACGCGCTGCATCCCGTCGGCAAAGCCGGTGCCGAACATCGTGTCGAACACATGCAACGGCTCGGCCACCAGAAACTGTTTCAGCCACAGCAGGTAGCGCACATAGACCGGCTGGCCCAGGCCCAGGCTTTCGCGGATCTTCTCGCGCACCTCGGGCGGGATCGTCAGCGGCAATTGCGCCGTCGGATCGCCCGGCGCCAGATCCAGCAGCAGGAAGATGATCAGCGATATGAACAGCAGGGTCGGTATCGCCAGTAGCAACCGCCGCACGGTATAGGTGAACATGCACGAATTCCCCGGTTGGGCCGAAGGCTCGGGCGGCCCGCAACAGGCCGCCCGGGTGTTCGGTCACTTGGCGCGCGACCAGTCCTTGATGTTCCAGATCTCGCTGTCCCAGTCGTTCATGCGCACGCCTTCCAGCGTGACGGCATGGGCCGACGGGTTGCCGCGGTGGATCAGCGGGATGATCGAATAGGACTGCATCAGCATATCGTTCATCTGCTTGGCCAGCGCGCCGCGCTCTTCCAGATTGGCGGTTTGCGACATCTTGTCGACCAGCGCGTCATATTCCTCGGAACAGAAACGCTGCATGTTCGATCCCTGCCACTGGGTTTCGGGGCTGGGGATTTCCGAACAGCGCCAGTTGGCCATATAGGCCTCGGGATCCACACCGGCGAAGTTGTTGGTGTACATCTCGACATCGGCATAGAACTTCTGGAACGTGTCCGGGCTGCCCGGATCGCCGCCGAAGAAGACCGAGGCGTCGATATTGCGCAGCTCGGTTTCCACGCCGATTTCCGACCACCACTGTTTCACCAGCGCCTGCGTGTCCTGACGCACCGCGTTGGTCGATGTCTGATAGGTTAGCGACAGCCGCACGCCATCCTTGACCCGCACGCCATCGGGGCCGGGGACCCAGCCTGCATCGTCCAGAAGCTTCTTGGCGCCCTCGATATCCTGCACCAGACAGCCGTCATTCGCGGTCGAGGCATAGGCCGCCGGGGCCGGCAGCACGTTACAGGTCGGCTGACCGCCCGCGCCATAGCCCACATCCGCGATCAGCGACCGGTCGATCGCCATCGACAGCGCCTGGCCGATCGTCGGGTCGGTCAGGAACGGGTGCGGATGCGCCAACGTCGCGCGCTCGGCGCCCAGCGACGGGTTCGGATCGGTCTGGTTCACATGGATCCGCTCGACCGAGGTCGCGAACGCCGTCACCACCTTGCCCAGGCCCTTGGCCTCCATCGACGACAGCACATTGGGGTCGATCTGCAGGTTCCAGGCATAGTCGAACTCGCCGGTTTCCATCACCGACCGCGCCGCTGCGGTGGCATCGCCGCCGCCCTTGAACAGCACGGTGGCAAAGGCGGGCTTGCCGGCCTCGCGGAAGTTTTCGTTGGCGGCAAACTGGACCACGTCATTGGGCCGGAAATCGGTCACCACGAAGGGGCCGGTGCCGATGGGGGCGAAATTCGCTTCGGTGCATTCGGGGGCCTTGGCGCCCAGACAGTCGGCGAATTGCGCCTTCTGGATGATCGGGCTTTCCGAGCCCACGAACGCGGTATAGGGGAAGGGCTTCGGCGCGGCGAAATTCACCTCGATCGTGCGGTCATCCACGGCCACTACCGACGACACCCCGTCGAAATAGGACGACTGCGCGCAGCCGCCTTCGGGGTGGGTGCAGTATTCCCAGGTAAAGACCGCGTCCTCGGCCGTCAGCGGCGTGCCGTCCGACCACAGAACGCCTTCCTTCAGGGTCCAGGTGATCTTGGTCAGGTCCTCGGCCACGCCGCCGTTTTCCACGGTGGGGATGCTTTCGGCCAGCCACGGCACCATCTCGCCGGTCTCGTCGAAACGCACCAGCGGCTCGATCACGAGCGAGGCGCTTTCGACCTCTTTCGTGCCGCCCGACAGGAACGGGTTCAGGATCGATGGGGCTTGCCAATAGATGATGTTCACCTGGCCGTCCGAGCCGCGTTCCGCAGAAGCGGCCCCGGTCAGCGCGGTCAACGCCACAGCCCCCAAAAGGGCAGTTCTGAATCGCATGTCAATCTCCTTGTTGGATGCTCTTATGTGCCTCGGTCGCCGCCGCTTGACCGGCGGTCTGTTCGGAATTCGTCTGGGCATAAAGGTGACAGGCCACGAATTGGCCCGGTGTGACCTCGAACGTGTCGGGCTCTGCTTCGCGGCAGATCTCCATCACTTCGGGGCAGCGGGTGCAGAAATTGCAGCCCTTGGGCGGGTTCGCGGGCGAGGGGACATCGCCCTTCAGGATGATCCGGTCCTTGCGCGCCTCGCGCCGCGGGTCGGGTTCGGGCACCGCCGACAAAAGCGCACGGGTATAGGGATGGGCAGGGGCCGCATAAAGCGCCTCGCGCGGGGCGGTTTCCACGATCTTGCCCAGATACATCACCGCCACCCGGTCGGCGATATGGCGCACCATGCTCAGATCGTGGCTGATGAACAGATATGTCAGGCCGAATTCGTCCTGCAGTTTCTCAAGCAGGTTCACCACCTGCGCCTGGATCGACACGTCCAGCGCCGCGATGGGTTCGTCGCAGACGATGAACTTGGGCTGCAGCGCCAGCGCCCGGGCGATCCCGATCCGCTGCCGCTGGCCGCCGGAAAACTCGTGCGGATAGCGATGCGCGAAAGCCCGGTTCAGCCCGACCGCATCCATCAGCTCATAGACGCGGTTCAGCTTCTCGGCCTTGCCCAGCTTGGTGTGTTCGTCCAGCGGCTCGCCGATGATGCTGGCCAGGGTCATGCGCGGGTTCAGGCTGGCCTGCGGGTCCTGGAACACCATCTGCATGGTCGGGCGCAGGCCGCGCAGTTGGGCCGGATCGGCCTGCGCGATCTCGACCCCGTCGATGCGGATCGAGCCTTCGGTCACATCGTAAAGCCGCAGCACCGCCCGCCCGCAGGTCGACTTGCCACAGCCGCTTTCACCCACCAGGCCCAGTGTCTCGCCCTCGTAGATCGTGAAGCTCACATCGTCGACCGCCTTGACCGCACCGCTCTGGCGTCTGAGCAGCCCCGAGAAGATCGGGAAATGCATCTTCAATCCACGTATTTCGACCAGTTTGCGGGCGTCGGACATATCCAGCATCAGGGGATCGCGGCCTTTGGTTCGTGATGGGGGCGGTTGGCGGGGGCGTCCCAGAAACAGGCCGCGTCATGGCCCGGGCCGACCGGTCGTCGCGCCGGGTTTTCGCGGGCGCAGCGGTCGAAGGCATGGGTGCAACGGTCGCGGAACGGGCAGGATTGCGGCGCCGCGCGCAGGATCGGCGGCTGCCCCTCGATAACGTGCAGCCGCTCCTCGCGCGCGCCGGTCAGGCTGGGTACGGTCTGCAACAGCGCGCGGGTATAGGGGTGCTGGGGGTTGCCGAACAGCTCGGCCACCGGGGCCTGTTCGACCACCTGACCGCCATACATCACCAGCACGCGGTCGGCGATCTCGGCAATGACGCCCAGATCATGGGTGATCCAGATCACCGCCATGCCCAGCCGTTCGCGCAGTTCTTTCATCAGCTCCAGGATCTGCGCCTGGATCGTCACGTCCAGCGCGGTGGTGGGCTCGTCGGCGATCAGTACATCGGGGTCACAGGCCAGCGCGATGGCAATCATCACCCGCTGGCGCATCCCGCCGGAAAACTGGTGCGGGAAATCCTTCAACCGCCGCGCGGCATCGGGAATGCCCACCAGCTCCAGCAATTCCTGCGCCCGCTTGCGGGCCTGGTCCTTGGTCATGCCCATATGCTTGCGCAGCGGCTCCATGATCTGGAACCCCACCGTGAACACGGGGTTGAGCGAGGTCATGGGATCCTGAAACACGAAGCCGATCCGCTTGCCCCGCAAGGCGCGCAGCCGCTTGTCGGGCACTTTCAACAGATCTTCGCCATCGAACAGGACCTGACCGCCGCGCAGCTCGGCCGGGGGTGTGGGCAGCAGGCCGATCAGCGACATCATCGTCACCGATTTGCCCGAGCCGCTTTCGCCGACCACCCCCAGCAGCTCGCCCGGCTTCAGGGCGAAACTGACGGCGTTCACGGCATGGACCTCTCCGGACCGAGTGTGAAACACGGTCTTCAGGTCCCTGACATCAAGGACAGGCGCAGCCCCGTCGGGCATGAAAGCTCCCCGCTTTTATATTGTTCTTTGCGGTACGTGATCGGCGGAATTTCCTTCCGCGATCCGCCCGTTTCGGAAATTGTTAGCACGATTGACCGCTGGGGCAAGGCCGTCTTCGGCGATTACGGGTCTTCATCAAAGTTTTTTCCTCTCAGGAATTAAATTGTGGGTGATCGCGCTTGACGCTGCCTGCAAAGCCGCCCAACCTGTGCCCGGCGTACAGGAGAATTTGCGGATGCCCGCCCGACGATCTGCGCGACAACTTATTGAAAAGCTTGTGTCTTTCCCAACGGTCAGCCAGGATGGCAACCTGGATCTGGTCGATTGGGTGGCCGATTATCTGGACGGTTTCGGGATCGATGTCGTGCGGGTGACCGATCCCGCGGGGGGCAAGGCCAGCCTCTATGCACACGTCGGACCGGGCCGCGATGGCGGCGTCGTTCTGTCGGGGCACACCGATGTCGTGCCCGTCGACGGACAGCGCTGGGACAGCGATCCCTTCACCGTGACCGAACGTGACGGGCGGCTTTACGGGCGCGGCACCTGCGACATGAAGGGCTTCGACGCGCTGGCGATCTGGGCTTTGGTCGAGGCGCATCTGGCGGGCGTCGAACGCCCCTTGCAGCTGGCCCTGTCGCATGACGAGGAGATCGGCTGCCTGGGCGCGCCGATGATGATCGACCACATGCGTGCGGGCGATCTGCCGCGTGCCGATACCGTGATCGTGGGCGAGCCGTCGATGATGAAGGTCGTGACCGGCCACAAGGGCATGCTGGGCTTTCGCACCCATCTGCACGGGGTCGCGGTGCATTCTTCGATCCTCCACACCGGGGTCAGCGCGGTGATGGAATCGGCCGACCTGATCGGCTGGGCCAACCGGATGAACGCCGAAAACAGCGCGCGGGCGCCACAGGGCGACGCGGCGCTTTTCGATCCGCCCTGGACCACGGTCCATGTGGGTCAGATCCAGGGCGGCACCGCCCATAACATCACCGCGACCGACTGCACCTTCGGGCTGGATTTCCGGGTCGTCCCGGGCGAGGATCCCGCCGACTGGCAGGCCGCCTATCAGGCGCAGGTCGATGCGGTCGCCGAGCGGATGCGCGCGCGCCACCCCGACGCGGGCATCGACAACACGCGCTATATCGCGGTTCCGCCCCTTGTGCCCGAGGGTGACGGCACCGCCGGACCGCTGGCGCGGGCGCTGACCGGCGACAATGAGACCCATGTCGTCAGCTATGCGACCGAGGCCGGACAGTTTCAGGAACGCGGCTATTCCGCCGTCGTCTGCGGCCCGGGCGACATCGCCCAGGCGCATAAACCCAATGAATTCATCACCACCGAACAGTTTCAGGCCGGACAGGATTTCATGGCCCGCCTGCTGACCCACCTGAAGGAGGCCCCCCATGCCCGTTAAGAACCGCATTGCCGAAATGCAGCCCGAAATCGCCGCCTGGCGACAGGATTTCCATGCCCATCCCGAATTGCAGTATGACACGCACCGGACCTCGGGGCGGGTGGCGGAGCTGCTCAGGGAATTCGGATGTGACGAGGTGGTCGAGGGGGTCGGCCGCACCGGCGTCGTGGGGGTGATCCGGGGCAAGTCCACCGCCTCGGGCAAGGTGATCGGGCTGCGCGCCGATATGGATGCGCTGCCCATCACCGAGGCGACGGGGGTCGACTATGCCTCGACCAACCCGGGCAAGATGCACGCCTGCGGCCATGACGGGCATACCGCGATGCTGCTGGGGGGCGCGAAATACCTGGCCGAGACCCGCAATTTCGACGGCACCGTGGTGGTGATCTTTCAGCCCGCCGAAGAGGGCGGCGCCGGCGGCAAGGAAATGTGCGATGACGGGCTGATGGACCGCTTCGGCATTCAGGAGGTGTACGGGCTGCACAACATGCCCGGCATCCCGGTGGGCCAGTTCGCGATCCGTCCCGGCCCCATTATGGCGGCGGCGGATGAATTCGAGGTGACGATCACCGGCAAGGGCGGCCATGCCGCCAAGCCGCATGATTGCATCGACACCACCGTGGTGGCCAGCCACGTGGTGCTGGCGTTGCAGACCATCGCGTCGCGCAATATCGACCCGCTGAAAGAGGTCGTGGTATCGGTCTGCAGCTTCCAGACCGATACCACCGCCCATAACGTGATCCCGCAAAAGGTCTTTCTGCGCGGCACCGTGCGCACGATGGACACCGATGTGCAGGAACAGGTGATCGCGCGGCTGGAACAGCTGGTGACCGGCACCGCGGCGGCCTTTGGCGCGACGGTCGAATTCGAATATCTGCGCGGCTATCCGGTGACCGTGAACGCCCCGGAACAGACCGATTTCGTGGCCGATGTGGCGCGCAAGGTGTCGGGCAACGTGGAAACCGACACCGCCCCGATGATGGGGGCCGAGGATTTCAGCTTCATGCTGAACGAACGCCCCGGCGCCTATATCTTCATGGGCAATGGCGACACCGCGATGGTCCATCACCCGGAATACAATTTCAACGACGACGCCATTCCCGCGGGCAGCTCGTGGTGGGCCGAAATCGCAGAGATGCGCATGCCCGCCGCGTGACGTCGGGGCGGTTTTGACAATCGGCGGTTGCTCCCCCAGCAAGGTCAGTGTTTGGGTAATGTAATTGTGAAGGAGGGGATCATGCGCAAGACTTGGGTCATGGTTCTGGCGCTGGCCGTGTCGGCCGGTGCGGCGCAGGCGGCGGATGTGGTCGCGCAGCGCAAGGTGGCCGATAACTGGCCGGAATTCGAACTCAACTGGCGTGGTGGCAGCGGCTCCAAAGGCGCGCTTTACCGTCTTGCCCCGTTCCACGAGAATGGCAAGATGCTGATCTGCGGGGCGGTCCAGTATCTGGACACCGGCAATTACCGCCAGACCCGCAGCGTCCTGCGCGGGGCGACGTTGACGGTGAACGGGCGGGTCGTGGTCAAGAATTTCAGTTTCATGAACCGGATCAAGAAGAATGAGCCGCTGATCGGGGCACAGGCCAATTGCGTGGCCACCGGCGCCGACTATCCCCGTAAGTTCGACGAATTCCGTGTCGACTACGACAATCGCCCGCGGCGGTTCTGATCCGGCTCAGCCGCCCGTGTGGCTCATGTGGCGGCTGACCTGACCATCGGCGCGCTGGCGGGAATAGTCGAAATCATGCCCCTTGGGCTTCAGCCCGATGGCGTTGTGGATCGCCTCGACCAGAGGCTTGTCGTCCTTGGGATAGTTCCGCAGGGCAGGGCGCAGGTCGGCCATGTCCTCTTGCCCCAGGCACATGTACAGCTCGCCGGTGCAGGTCATGCGCACGCGGTTGCAGCTTTCGCAGAAATTATGCGAAAGCGGCGTGATGAAGCCGACCTTCTGCCCGGTTTCGTTCAGCTGCACATAACGCGCGGGCCCGCCCGTGCGTTCCGCCAGATCCGTCAGGGTATAGTTCTGCGCCAGCTGCGCGCGCACATCCTTCAGCGACCAGTACTGGCCCACCCGGTCCTCGTTGCCCAGATCGCCCATCGGCATGACCTCGATCCAGGTCAGGTCCATGTCGCGGCTGGCGCACCATTCGGTCAGGGTGAACAGCTCGTCCTCGTTGAAGCCCTTCAGCGCGACGGCGTTGATCTTGATCCGCAGCCCGGCCCGCTGCGCGGCATCGATGCCCTTCATCACCTGCGGCAGACGGCCCCAGCGGGTCACGCGGGCGAATTTCTCGTCGTCCAGCGTGTCCAGCGACACGTTCACCCGCCGCACCCCCGCAGCGTACAGATCGTCGGCAAACCGCGCCAGCTGCGAGCCGTTGGTGGTCAGCGTCAGCTCTTTCAGCGCGCCACTGTCCAGATGCCGCGTCATCGACTGGAAAAACGTCATGATCCCCTTGCGCACCAGCGGCTCGCCCCCGGTGATGCGCAGCTTTTCCACCCCCAGCCCGACAAAGGTCGAACACATCCGGTCCAGCTCCTCCAGCGTCAGCAGATCCTTCTTGGGCAGAAAGGTCATGTTTTCGGCCATGCAATACACACAGCGGAAATCGCAGCGGTCGGTGACCGAAACGCGCAGATAGGTGATGGCGCGGGCGAAAGGGTCGATCAGTTGCGGTGTCATGCGACTAACCTAGAACCCGCGCAGCGGGGCGGCAAGGGGCATCAATCGCGTTGAATGCGCGCGGACGCAGGGCTAGGCTTGCCCGGCGCGGCCCCGGTCGGGCCCCAAGGAGGACACCGCATGAACATGGCGCAAACCGGCATCGCGGCCTGTTGCCTGGCGTTGCTGTCGGGCTGCGTGGCCCCGACCCCGGGGGAACAGGCCCCGCCCGACACCCCGGCGGCCGCCCCGCTGCCACAGGCCCCGCCGCCCCCCGCCAGCGCCGTGACCGTGGAACAGTTCGACACCACCACCGCCGCCGAACGCGAAGCCGCCGCCGCTCCCGTTGCCGCGGCCGAGGCGCGGCTGGGCACCGTTGTCGCCACGCTGGGCAACCCGACCGATCCCGGCTTCTGGGTCAAGACCGGGCTGGTCAGCGCCCCGCGCCCCGGCCGGTTGGAGGATCCCGCCACCGGCGCCACCGTCCGGGTCGAGCTGCGCCCGCTGGATGCGGCGTCCGACACCGATGGCCAGACCTCGCTCGCCGCGCTGCGCACGCTGGGCGTGTCGCTGACCGGGCTGCCGGAACTGCGGGTCTATGGCCTCTGACACGCCGGGCCAGCGGCTGGTGACATGGCGCGGCAATTGGCAGGCCACGCGCGACGGCTTTGACTGGGATATCCCCGCGCGTTTCAACATCGCCCGTGCCTGTTGCGACGGCTGGGCCGCGATTGATCCCGACCGCGTGGCCCTGATCGACGCGGGCGCGGGCGACCGGGACTGGACCTATGGCGCGCTGAAAGACGCCTCTGACCGGCTGGCCACCGTCTTTGCCCGCGCGGGCGTAGGGCGGGGCGACCGGGTGGCGGTTCTGCTGCCGCAGGGGCCAGCGGTGCTGATCGCGCATTTCGCGGCGCTGAAGCTGGGGGCGATTGTGCTGCCGCTCTTTTCGCTCTTTGGCGCCGATGCGCTGCGCTTTCGTCTGGCCGACAGCGGCGCGGTGCTGGCGGTGACGGATACCGATGGCGCGGAAAAGCTCTCCGCCCTGCGCGCCGATCTGCCGGATCTGCGCGGCGTCCAGTCCATCGATGGCGACTTCTGGGCACAGATCGCCGCCGCCCCGCCGTTGGAACAGCCCGTGGACACCGCCGCCGACGATCCGGCGGTGATGATCTATACCTCGGGCACCACCGGCAACCCCAAGGGCGCGCTGCACGCCCATCGCTTCCTGCTGGGCCACCTGCCGTCGATCGAGCTGCACCACCGCCATTTCCCGCAACGCGGCGACCGGGGCTGGACCCCCGCCGACTGGGCCTGGATCGGTGGGCTGATGGATCTGGCCATGCCCTGCCTCTATTACGGCGTGCCGCTGGTGGCGCAGCGGATGCGCAAATTCGACCCCGCCGCCGCCTGGGACCTGATCGCGCGGCTGAAGATCCGCAACCTGTTCCTGCCGCCCACCGCGCTGAAACTGATGCGCCAGGTGCCGGTGCCTGCGGGCGTCGATATCCGCAGCCTCAGCTCGGGCGGCGAGGCTTTGGGCGCGGACCTGCTGCAATGGGGCCGCGAAACGCTGGGGGTGGAGATCAGCGAGATTTATGGCCAGACCGAATGCAATATCTTCATCTGCTCGGTCCCCGGCCTGATGGATGCCGAACCCGGCTTCATGGGCCTGCCGATCCCGGGAGCCGATGTCACGCTGATGGGGGGCAATGACACGCCGGTTGCGACCGGTGCGGTGGGCGAGGTCTGCGTCCGCGCGGGCCACCCGGTGATGTTCCTGCGCTATTGGAACCAGCCCGACAAGACCGCAGAGAAAATGCGCGGCGGCTGGCTGCGCACCGGCGATCTGGCAGTGCAGGACGCGGCGGGGCGCTATCGCTTCGTGGCGCGCGACGATGATATCATCACCTCGGCCGGCTACCGCATCGGCCCGACGGAGATCGAGGATTGCCTGACCGCCGACCCGGATGTGGTCATGGCCGCCGTGGTGGGCGCGCCCGACCCGGTCCGGACCGAGATTGTGGTGGCGCATCTGGTGCTGCGCGACGGTGTGCCGCTCGACGACGCCCTGACCGAGCGCCTGCGCGCCCGCGTGTCGGAACGGGTCAGCCCCCATGTCGCCCCGCGCCGGTTTCACGCCCATGACAGCCTGCCGCTGACCGCCACGGGCAAGATCCTGCGCCGCGCCCTACGCGATACACCCACCTGACACGACCTCCAGCCCCCCTTCATTGTTCCACAAATACTCCGGGGAGCGCGAGGGGCTGGCCCCTCGCTCCCGCCGGTCCCGCAGGCGCAGGGCCAACCCGGATCAGCCCAGATACTTGCCCGCCTCTTTCACCGCAAAGGGCTTCATCCGGTCGCCGTGCGCGGCCAGAAAGGCCCGCACCCGGTCGGGATCGTGTTTCGACAGATCGCGCAGCCACCAGGCGACGGCCTTCTGGATGAACCAGTCGGGATCGTCCACATACCCGGCGGCCCAGCCCAGCACCCGGTCGCGGATCGCCAGATCGGCGCGCTTGGGATGGTTCTGTTTCGTCCAGGGCAGCGTGATGACCAGCGCCGCGCGGCGGGTCCACATGTGATCCGATTGCGTCCAGTCCGCGACCGCATCCAGCCGCGCGGGATCGGCCACCAGCCGTTTCTGCGCGGCGGCACAGACATGATCGGCAATCGCCCAGCTGTCGAAATCGGACACCCAGCTCTGGATCAGTTCCCACGCCGCCGCATCGGGCCGCATCCGCGCCTGGGTCAACAGCTTCGCCGCCGCGATCCGTGCCTCGAACACGTCGCTGTCCCACAACGCGCCCGCCAGGGCGACGCGCTGGTCGACGCTCAGCGCCTGCCGCCAGGATGTCGTCAGATCGTTCAGCACCGGGTTCGGCACGCCCAGAACCGGCCGCGTCTGCTTGTGATAGGCGGCCTTGCTCTCGGCTGTCTCGGCATCGGCCCGCCCGCGCAGGATCTCCAGCGCCGCCGCGGCGCTTTCCGGGGTCTCAGCCATCGTCCGACACGATGCCCGTGGGCAGGCCGTCGATGGTGGTCTGGTTCTTGTCCCGCCAATGGGTTTGCAGCCCCTCGGGCCCCTTGCCCTCGGCCCATTGGCGCAGGACGGGGCGTTCCTTGTCATGGGTCATGAACGGCACCGCATAGCCGCAGGAGGTCTGCACCATCTCGACATTCATATCGAAAATCTGGCGCGTGCCGGGCAGGGCGGGCAGCTCGGCCGCCAGCGCATCGAAATCCGCATCGCGCGGGTGAACCGTCCGCGCGGTGCCATAGGCGCGCAGGATCAGCGGGCGTGTGCCGAACGAACACCACATGAGCGTCATCCGGTTCAGCGCCTTCAGATGCCCGGCGGTCTCGTTCCCGCTGCCGGTCACATTCAGCCAGATCAGCCGGTTCGGCCCCAGCACGCGCAGGCTGTCCATCCCCTTGGGCGACACGTTCACCCGGCCATCGGGCGCGGCGGTGCCGACGAAGAAGACCGGCTGTTCGGCGATGAAATCCCGATGCGCGTCGTCGAATGCGTCGAATTGCTTGGCCATCTATTCCACCGTCACCGATTTCGCCAGGTTGCGGGGCTGGTCCACATCCGTGCCCTTGGCCACGGCGGTGTGATAGGCCAGAAGCTGCGCCGGAACCGCATAGAGGATAGGCGCGAACAGGTCCGGCACCATCGGCATGATCAGCGTCTTCCAGGTGCCGTCCCCGGCCAGCCGCGCGCCGTCGGAATCGGTGATCAGCACCACCTTGCCGCCGCGGGCCATGACCTCCTGCATGTTCGACACGGTCTTGTCGAACAGCGCGTCACGCGGGGCCATCACGATCACCGGCACCTGTTTGTCGACCAGCGCGATGGGGCCGTGCTTCAGTTCGCCCGATGCGTAACCTTCGGCGTGTATATAGCTGATTTCCTTGAGTTTCAGTGCCCCTTCCAGCGCCAGGGGATACATCGGCCCCCGGCCCAGGAACAGCACATCGCGCGCCTCGGCCAGTTTGGTGGCGATGGCCTGGATATCGTCGCTCAGGGTCAGCGCGGCGTTCATCATCCCCGGCAGGCTGCGCAGGGTGGTCAGGTGGGTCTGCACGGCCTCGACCGGCATGTGGCCGCGTTCCAGCGCCGCCTTCAGCGCCAGCATGACCAGCACGCTCAGCTGACAGGTGAACGCCTTGGTTGATGCCACGCCAATCTCGATGCCCGCATGGATCGGCAGCACCAGGTCGCTTTCCCGCGCGATCGAGCTTTCGGGGACATTGACCACCGCCACGATCTTGTCAGCCTTGCCCTGACAGAACCGCAGCGCGGCCAGCGTGTCGGCGGTTTCGCCCGACTGGCTGACAAAGATCGCCAGCGTGCGCGCCGGGATCGGCGGCTCGCGATAGCGGAACTCGCTGGCGACATCGACCTCGACCGGCAGGCCCGAAAGCCGCTCCAGCCAGTATTTCGCGGTCAGACAGGCCAGATGCGCGGTGCCGCAGGCCACCATCGTCACCCGGTCGAACGCCGTCAGGTCCAGCCCCGCATCGGGCAGGGCGATCTGCGGCGGCGCGCCTTTCAGGTAATGCGTGATCGCATCGCCCATCACCACGGGCTGCTCGGCGATTTCCTTGGCCATGAAATGCTTGTGCCCGGCTTTCTCGACGCGGGCATTGTCCATCTTGATGGCCTTGACCGGGCGGTTGGCCAGCCGTCCGCTGCTGTCGAAGATCTGTACGCCCGCGCGGGTCACGACGGCGCTGTCGCCTTCCTCAAGATAGGTGATCTTGTCCGTCATCGGCGCCAGCGCGATGGCGTCCGAGCCCACGAACATCTCGCCCTCGCCATGGCCGATGGCCAGCGGCGAGCCCTTGCGCGCGGCAAAGATCAGGTCATCCTCGCCATCGAACAGGAAACACAGGGCAAACGCGCCCTCCAGATAGCTCAGTGTCTTGGTCGCGGCCTCGATCGGGCCCATGCCGCCATCCATCAGGTGCTGGGTCAGCTTGGGAACGATTTCGCTGTCGGTTTCGGTCTCGAACACGACGCCCTTGGCGATCAGATCGTCGCGCAGCTCGCGGAAGTTCTCGATGATGCCGTTATGCACCATGGCCACGGACCCCGCGCGATGCGGGTGCGCATTGGTGACCGAGGGCGCACCATGGGTGGCCCAGCGGGTGTGGCCGATGCCAGATTTGCCGGGCAGGGGGTCATGCACCAGCAGGTCGGACAGGTTGATCAGCTTGCCCACCGCGCGGCGGCGGTCCAGATGACCGTCGTTGATGGTGGCGATGCCCGCGCTGTCATAGCCGCGATATTCCAGCCGCTTCAGCGCCTCGACAATGATGGGCGACACTTCATGCGTGCCCAGAACCCCGACGATACCACACATTACTCTGCCGCTTTCTGTTGTTGCTTGGCCTTTTGCGCGCGCAGCTTGTCGAAAAGCCGCCGGGCCAGGCCGGGTTTGACCTCTTGCCGGGCGCGGCCCACGGCCAACGCGCCATCGGGCACATCCATGGTGATGACCGACCCGCTGGCGGTCATCGCCTCGGCGCCGATCTTCACCGGCGCGACCAGCATCGTGTCCGAGCCGATGAAGGCCCGCGCGCCGATTTCCGTCCGGTGCTTGAACACACCGTCATAATTGCAGGTGACCGTGCCCGCGCCGATATTCGCGGCCTCGCCCACCGTCGCATCGCCGATATAGGACAGGTGGTTCACCTTGGCGCCCGCATCCAGCGTGGCGTTCTTGATCTCGACGAAATTGCCGATGCGCACATCCTCGGCCAGTTCGACGCCGGGGCGCAGCCGGGCATAGGGGCCCACGATGGCGCCGCGCGACACATGGCACCCTTCGAGATGCGAGAAGGCGCGGATATGGGCACCCGATTCCACCGTCACGCCGGGGCCAAAGACCACGTTCGGTTCGATCACCGTATCGCGGCCCACCACCGTGTCATGGGCGAAATGCACCGTGTCGGGCGCGGCCAGCGTGACGCCGTTTTCCAGCGCCTCAGCCCGGGCGCGGGCCTGAAACGCGGCCTCGGCCGCGGCCAGTTCGGCGCGGGTGTTGATGCCCAGCGTCTCGGCCTCGGGGCAGGTGACGAAGCCCGCCGTCAGCCCCCGGTCGCGGGCCAGACCGACGATATCGGTCAGATAGTATTCGCCCGATGCGTTGTCGTTGCCCACCGCGTCGATCAGCGAAAACAGCGTGGCGCAATCGGCGGCCACGACCCCGCTGTTGCACAGGGTGATGGCGCGTTCATCCTCGGTCGCGTCCTTGAATTCGACAATCCGTTCCAGCGTATCGCCCGCCGTCACCAGCCGGCCATAGCGCCCGGGATCGGCGGCCTGAAACCCCAGCACGACCACATCATGGCTGCGCCGCGCCTCGGCCAGGGCGGTCAGCGTGTCGGCGCTGATGAAGGGGGTGTCGCCGTAAAGCACGATCGCATCGCCGGTGAACCCCGCCAAAGCGTCGCGCGCCTGGGCCACCGCATGGGCGGTGCCCAGCTGTTCGTCCTGGCGCACCACGGTGATTTCGGCATCGTGATCCTGTGCCGCGCGTGTCACGGCATCCGCGCCGTGCCCCGCGACCACAACGGTGCGCGTGGGATCCAGCACGGCGCCCGCATCCAGCGCATGCACCAGCAACGGCGCACCGGCAATCGGATGCAGCACCTTCGGCAAGTCGGAATTCATGCGGGTGCCTTGCCCGGCTGCCAGCACAATCAGCGCGGTTTCCATGCGCTCTGCCCCTTTTTATCTGTTGCTGCACCTTTTACCCGGCTAAACCGTCATCGCAAGAGCAGGGCAATTCAAAAGGCGTTTCGCTACGTTACATCGTGTGGCGGAAACTTGCCAAAAGGTGACGGTATGCGCACGGTGATCTTCGATCTGGATGGAACCTTGGCCGATACCAGCGGCGATCTGATCGCGGCGGCCAATGCCTGTTTCGAGGGGCTGGGGCTGGACGCGCCGCTGGACCCCGCCGCCGATCAGGCGACCGCGTTCCGGGGCGGGCGGGCGATGCTGCGGCTGGGGTTTGAACGTGTGCAGCCGGACTGGTCGGAAACGGATGTGGATGCGCAATACCCGCTGCTGCTGGATCACTATGGCGTGCATATCGACCGCTATACCACGCTTTACCCCGGCGCCGTCGCGGCGGTCGAGGCGCTGCGCGCCGATGGCATGGCGGTCGGCATCTGCACCAACAAGCCCGAGGGGCTGGCCGAAACCCTGTTGCAGCGGCTGGGCGTGCGCGACCTGTTCGCAGCCCTGATCGGGGCCGATACGCTGCCGGTGCGCAAGCCCGACCCGCGCCCCTATCTAGCCGCGGTCGAGGGGGCGGGGGGGCAGGCCAACCGCTCCATGCTGGTGGGCGACACGGTGACCGACCGCGAAACCGCGCGTGCCGCCGGGGTGCCCTGTGCGCTGGTGACCTTCGGCCCCGACGGGCGCGGGGTGGCCGATCTGGCGCCCGAGGCGTTGCTGGATCATTTCGACGCGCTGCCGGGGCTGGCGGCGCGCCTGCTGGCTTGACCCGCGTCCGGTGACCGGCGCACTTTGTGCCAAACGGAGGTCCGATGTCAGAGCGGTTCACAGGCAATTTCACCCAGCAGGAGCCCCTGCCGCAGGCCAGCATCGACGCGGCCTTGGCCGTGATGCAGCACGGGCGGCTGCATCGGTACAACACCGCGCCGGGCGAGCAATCGGAAACCGCCGCGTTGGAGGTCGAATTCGCCGCCCTGACCGGCGCGCGCTATTGCCTGGCGGTGGCTTCTGGCGGTTATGCGTTGGGCTGTGCGATGCGCGCGGCGGGTGTGGGGCCGGGCGACAAGGTGCTGACCAATGCCTTTACGCTGGCCCCGGTGCCGGGCGCGATTGCCAGCATCGGCGCCGTGCCGGTCTTTGTCGAGGTGACGCCGGATCTGGTGATCGACCTGGATCATCTGGCCGAACAGATCGCCGCCAGCGGTGCGCGTGTCCTGCTGCTGAGCCATATGCGCGGGCATATCTGCGACATGGATGCGCTGATGGCGATCTGCGATGCCGCCGGCGTGCAGGTGATCGAGGATTGCGCGCATACGATGGGGGCCAGCTGGAACGGCGTGCCCTCGGGGCGGCATGGGCTGATTGGCTGCTATTCGACCCAGACCTATAAACATGTGAACTCGGGCGAGGGCGGCTTGCTGATCACCGACGATGCGAACCTGATGGCGCGGGCGGTGCTGCTTTCGGGGTCCTATATGCTCTATGACCGGCACGACGCCGCGCCGCGGCCCGAGGCGTTCGAGGAGTTGCGGCTGGAGGTGCCCAATATCTCGGGCAGGATGGACAATTTGCGCGCCGCGATCCTGCGCCCGCAGCTGCGCGATCTGGACGGGCAGGTGGCGCGCTGGAACCGGCTGTACCGGGGGATGGAAGATGGGTTGGCCGATTGCCCCGGCCTGCGGCAGGTGACGCGCCCGGGCGGCGAACGGTTCGTCGGCTCGTCCTATCAGTTCCTGCTGCCCGATTGGGATGCCGAGCGGATCGGCGCGCTGGTCGAGCGCTGCGCCGCGCGCGGGGTCGAGCTGAAATGGTTCGGCGCGCCGGTGCCGCGCGGCTATACCTCGACCTATGCCAGCTGGCATTACGCCGCCCCCCCGACGCTGCCGCGCACCGATGCGGTGATGGCGGGGCTGATGGATCTGCGCCTGCCGCTGAGTTTCAGCGAGGACGACGTGGCGCTGATCGCGCGGATCATCCGGGCCGAGGTGTCAAGCCTGTGGCAGGCCGCCGCGCTGTCAGATTGAGCGCCTGCGGCGCACGCCTTTTGCGCCGCCCGCCGGGCGGGCGGCCGTGGGCGCCAGGTGAGAGAGGGAGGAGCACATGATCAGACTGCACCATTGTCACGAAAGCCGCTCGATGCGGGTGCTGTGGTTGCTGCACGAGCTGGGCGTGCCGTTCGAGCTGAAGGTCTATCCGTTTGACGCGACACTGCGGCAGCCGGATTTCCTGGCACTCAGCCCGGCGGGGCGGGTGCCGGCGCTGGAAATCGACGGCGATGTGATGTTCGAAAGCGGCGCGATGATCGAATATCTGTGCGAGCGGTTCCCGCAGGCCGGGCTGGGTCGGGCGCCCGGCGACCCGGCGCGCAGGGCCTGGCTGTCTTGGCTGCACTTCGCCGAAACCCTGAGCCAGCACAGCGCCGCCCTGAACCAGCAGCACGAGGTGCTGTACGAGGATCACATGCGCAGCCCCGTCATCATGAAGATCGAAGTGAAGCGGCTGGAAAAATGCTATGCCGCGCTGGAGGCCCGGTTGCAGGACAGCGCCCATCTGGCCGATGACCGGTTTTCGGCCGCCGACGTGGCGGTGGGGCAGGCGATGTACATGGCGCTGCATTTCGCGCGGGCGGATGCGTTCCCGGCCTTGCAGGCATGGTATGGCCAGATCACCGCGCGCCCGGGGCTTCAGGCGTCGCTGCCTGGGCCGCGCGATGACAAGCTGTTTTCACGCGATTTCTACGCGCCTTGGCCAATGCCCGAACGGGAGTAAGACCGGCCCGTGGGCGCTGTTCACTTGGTTGAGATGCGTTTTTCCAGATCGCGTACCGTTTTGCCCAAGGCGATGATCTCGTCATGGGCGCGCTGGTTGATTTTGTTCAGCTCTTGAACCGCCTTTGTGACCCGATCATTCAGCGCCTTCAGCTGCTTTTGCGTCTGCCGGATCTCGTCATGTGTGCGCTGGTTGACCTTGTTCAGATCTCCGACGTTTTTTGATTCACGGCTTTCCTGGGTTTTCACGCGTTTGTCCAGTTTCATGATTTCATCATGTGTGCGCTGATTAATCTTGTTCAGTTCAGCCACATTGCGCGTCATGCGCTTTTCCAATTCGTCGATACGCCGGTCGGGATCTTTTCCCATAATCTTCTCCAGAATGTGATCTATCAATGCGGGACATGGTTTCACAAAACGCCCTGCAATCAATGGGAAAATGCCCGGGCAGAGCGCATTGTCGGGGCCGATCCGTGCGCTATCTTCGGTGCAGGGTCGAAAACGTCCGCCCGGGGGCGGTTTCGCGTCTTGCATTGGTTGACCCGCCCCGGTGGCGGGAGTAAACCCGTTTCAGCCATCTGAAGGAGAGCCGTTCCCGTGGAAGAACTGCTGAGAGAGTATCTCCCGATCCTCGTATTTCTCGGCCTTGCCGTCGCGCTGGGCCTTGTCCTGATCCTCGCCGCCGTTGTCCTGGCCGTCCGCAATCCCGATCCGGAAAAAGTGTCGGCCTATGAATGCGGGTTCAACGCCTTCGACGACGCGCGGATGAAATTCGATGTCCGGTTCTATCTGGTGTCGATCCTGTTCATCATCTTCGACCTTGAAATCGCCTTCCTGTTCCCCTGGGCTGTGTCGTTCGGGACACTGGGCACGGTGGGCTTCTGGTCGATGATGGTTTTCCTGGGCGTGCTGACCATCGGCTTTGCCTATGAGTGGAAGAAAGGGGCCCTGGAATGGGAGTGATGACAGGGGCCAACACCGCCCAGGGCGACCGCGAGGTTGCGACCCAGGCGCTGAACAAGGAATTGCAGGACAAGGGGTTCCTGCTGACCTCGACCGAGGACATCATCAACTGGGCCCGCACCGGGTCGCTGCACTGGATGACCTTCGGCCTGGCCTGCTGCGCGGTCGAGATGATGCACACCTCGATGCCGCGCTATGACCTGGAACGGTTCGGCACCGCGCCGCGCGCCTCGCCGCGCCAGTCGGACCTGATGATCGTGGCCGGTACGCTGACGAACAAGATGGCGCCGGCGCTGCGCAAGGTCTATGACCAGATGCCCGAGCCGCGCTATGTGATCTCGATGGGGTCCTGCGCCAATGGCGGGGGTTATTATCATTACAGCTATTCGGTGGTGCGTGGCTGCGACCGCATTGTGCCGGTCGATGTCTATGTGCCGGGCTGCCCGCCCACGGCCGAGGCGCTGGTCTATGGCATCCTGCAGCTGCAACGCAAGATCCGCCGCACGGGGACGATTGTACGATGACCGAAGCCCTGCAAGAACTCGGCACCCATATCGAGCTGAAACGCCCCGATTGCGTGCTGTCCTGGTCGATTGCGCTGGACGAGCTGACGGTGGAGATCGCGCCGTCCTCGCTTCTGGCGTTCACCGAATTTCTGAAATCCGACGCGACCTGCAAGTTTTCGACGCTGGTCGACATCACCGCCGTGGATCACCCGGCGCGGGATGCGCGGTTCGATGTGGTCTATCATTACCTGTCGATGTACCAGAACCAGCGCATCCGCGTGAAATGCGCCGTGCGCGAGGACGAGGCGATCCCGTCCATCGTGGCGGTGCATCCCAGCGCCAACTGGTTCGAGCGGGAAGTGTTCGACATGTTCGGCATCCTGTTCGTCGGTCACCCGGACCTGCGCCGGATCCTGACCGACTATGGCTTTCGCGGCTTCCCGCTGCGCAAGGATTTCCCGACCACCGGCTATACCGAGGTGCGGTACGACGAGGCGCAGAAGCGCGTTGTCTATGAGCCCGTCAGCCTGGTTCAGGAATACCGCCAGTTCGACTTCATGTCGCCCTGGGAAGGGGCCGAATATATCCTGCCCGGCGATGACAAGGCCGACGAGGCCAAGGGCTGAGGCGGTATGGGGGACGCGGTGCTGATGTTCGGTATGGGGGCGACCAAGGCGGGGACCAGCTGGCTCTACCGCTATCTGGCGGGCCATCCCGATTGCCATCTGCGCAGCGTCAAGGAATTGCACTACTTCGACACGCTGGATTTCGGCAATCGTGCCGGACGCGCCAAGGCGCTGCGGTCGCGGCACGCGGAACTGGCCGGGCGCCGGGGCGGGGATGGCGCGACACGCGCGGCCCGCATGGCGGATCTGGCGGCGCTGGCGGATCTGGTCGAAAGTGGAAACGATGACGCCTATCTGGCCTATTTGAACGCGGGCCGGAAACAGGAGCGCTTGGTCGGGGACATGACGCCCGCCTATGCCCTGCTGTCCGAGGGGCGGTTGCGGCAGATGGCCGGGATGGCGGCACAGGTGCGGTTCATTTACCTGATGCGCGACCCGGTGGAGCGGCTCTGGAGCCATGTGCGCATGATCGCGCGGCGGCGCAGCCCGTCGGCCCGCGACATCGCGGGTCTGGCCGGGGCGCTGCTGGGGCGGGTGCTGTCGGGGGCCGAGGATCACATCGCCGCGCGGGGCGACTATCGCGCCGTGCTGGGCCGGATCGACCGCGCGCTGGACCCCAGGCAAGTGTTCCTGGCGTTTTCCGAGGATCTGTTCTCGGGCGCGGTGCTGGACAAGCTGTGCGCGTTCCTGGGCATCGGCGCCCGGAGCGCGGACCTGACACGGGCCGCCCATGTGGGTGTCCCGGTCGAGATGAATGCGGTGCAACGCGCCGAGGCGGCGGCTTGGCTGAAGCCGCAATATGATTTTGTCGCGGCCCGGATGGGTCGCCTTCCCGCGGCCTGGGAAGCAAACACTGTAGGAGTGTGACCTGATGGACGGCGGCTTTAACGACGCACAGACCGGCGAACAGAAGATTCGCAATTTCAACATCAACTTCGGCCCGCAACACCCTGCGGCACATGGCGTTTTGCGCCTGGTGCTTGAGCTGGACGGCGAAATCGTCGAGCGTTGCGACCCGCATATCGGCCTGCTGCATCGCGGGACCGAGAAGCTGATGGAAAGCCGTACCTATCTGCAGAACCTGCCTTATCTGGACCGGCTGGATTACGTGGCGCCGATGAACCAGGAACATGCCTGGTGCCTGGCCATTGAAAAGCTGACCGGCACCCGGGTGCCGCGCCGTGCCAGCCTGATCCGGGTGCTGTATTCCGAGATCGGCCGGGTACTGAACCACCTGCTGAACGTCACCACCCAGGCGATGGATGTGGGCGCGCTGACCCCGCCGCTTTGGGGGTTCGAGGAACGCGAAAAGCTGATGGTGTTCTATGAGCGGGCCTGTGGCGCGCGTCTGCACGCGGCCTATTTCCGCCCGGGCGGGGTGCATCAGGACCTGCCGCCGCAGCTGATCGACGATATCGACCAATGGGCCGAGGAATTCCCGCGTTACCTGAACGATATCGACGACCTGCTGACGGAAAACCGCATCTTCAAACAGCGCAACTGCGATATCGGCGTGGTGACCGAAGAGGACATCCAGCAATGGGGCTTTTCCGGCGTGATGGTGCGCGGTTCGGGCCTGGCCTGGGACCTGCGGCGCGCGCAACCCTATGAATGCTATGACGAATTCGACTTCCAGATCCCGGTAGGCAAGAATGGCGATTGTTATGACCGCTATCTGTGCCGGATGGCCGAGATGCGCGAGTCGGTGAAGATCATCCAGCAGGCCTGCGCCAAGCTGCGGGCCGAGCCGGGCGACGTTCTGGCGCGCGGCAAGCTGACACCGCCGAAACGAGGGGAGATGAAAACCTCGATGGAGGCGCTGATCCATCACTTCAAACTCTATACAGAGGGCTTCCACGTGCCCGCGGGCGAGGTCTATGCCGCCGTCGAAGCGCCCAAGGGCGAATTTGGCGTCTATATGGTGTCGGATGGGTCGAACAAACCCTATCGCGCCAAGCTGCGCGCGCCGGGCTTCCTGCACCTGCAGGCGATGGATCACGTCGCGGGCGGGCACCAACTGGCCGACGTCGCGGCGATCATCGGCACGATGGACGTGGTGTTCGGGGAGATCGACCGGTGATCTTTCCGCGACATGTCCGAAACTTCACGATCCGCGCCTGCTGCTTTGATCGGTTGCGTGAGACCACTCCGACAAGGGACTTCCACTAATGCTGCGCCGTCTGCACCCCGAACAACCTGAAAGCTTTGCCTTCACGCCGGACAACCTGGCCTGGGCCAAGGCGCAGATCACCAAATACCCCGAGGGCCGCCAGGCCAGCGCGATCATTCCGCTGTTGTGGCGCGCGCAGGAGCAGGAGGGCTGGCTGTCCCGCGCCGCCATCGAAACCGTCGCGGACATGCTGGGCATGGCCTATATCCGGGCGCTCGAGGTTGCGACATTCTACTTCATGTTCCAGCTGCAACCGGTTGGTTCGGTTGCACATATTCAGATCTGCGGTACCACGTCCTGCATGATCTGCGGGGCCGAGGACCTGATCGGTGTCTGCCGCGAGAAGATCGCAGATCAGCCGCACGCGCTGTCGGCGGATGGCAAGTTCAGCTGGGAAGAGGTCGAATGTCTGGGCGCCTGCACCAACGCCCCGATGGCGCAGATCGGCAAGGATTATTACGAGGATCTGACCGCCGAGAAGCTGGCCGAGATCCTGGACGCGCTGGCCGCAGGGTCGGTGCCCGTGCCCGGCCCGCAGAACGGACGTTATGCCGCCGAGCCGAAATCCGGGCTGACCAGCCTGACCGAATATGACAGCGGGCGCACGCAATACAACGCCTCGGCCCAGATGGCGGTGGATATCGGCGAGACCGTCAAGCGCATCGACGGGACCGAGGTGCCACTGCGCGCGCCCTGGACCCCGCAAAGCGGCGCGCTGGCCGAAGCGCCCGCAGCCCCGTCGGTCAGTTCCGCGCCCGCCAAGAAGGTCGCGCAGGAGCCCGCGCCGAAATCGGTGGCCAAGCCCAAATCCGACCCCAAGGCCGAGGCCGAGAAAAAGGCCGCCAAGCCCAAGCCGAAGCCCAAAGCCAAAGACGAACCGGCCGAGGGCCCCGGCACCAAGCCCGCCACGCTGGACGCCGCCCGCGACGGCCAGGCCGACGATCTGAAGCTGATCAAGGGGGTGGGGCCGAAGCTGGAACAGCTTCTGTTCTCGTTGGGGTTCTATCATTTCGACCAGATCGCCGCCTGGACCGGGGACGAGGTGGCCTGGGTCGATCAGAACCTGAAAGGGTTCAAGGGGCGTGTCAGCCGCGACAACTGGGTCGATCAGGCCAAGGTGCTGGCAAAAGGCGGCAAGACAGAATTCGCCGAACGCGTTAAGAAGGGTGACGTATACTAGGGTTCAACAGATCACCATCAGAGGGATAAGTGACTATGAGTGCAACGTCGAACGGATCTGCCTGTCGCAGCAAATGCTGGATCTGGGCCGCGATTTCTGGTGCGGTCGTGTTCTTGGTCATGCTGATCGGCGGGTATTCCTTCCTCGCCTCGGCTTTCGTGGGCATCATCGCCGCCATTCTGATCGGTTTCTTCCTGGTCTGGCTGCTGTGCGGGGCGACCGTCGCGGCGGGCCGGCCCGCAGCTGCCCCGGCACCGGCGCCTGCACCCGCAGCGGCACCCGCGACACCCGCGCCGGCGGCAAAGCCCGCCGCAGAACCGGCCGAACCGAAATCGGCCAAGCCGATCACGGCCGAACAACCCACCACCGAAACGGCCGCCCCCGAACCCGCCGCACCGCCCAAGCCCGCAGCCCCCATCGCGGCAGAGAACGCCGCGACCAAAGCCGCCCCGCAGGGCGAGGATTATGACGGCGACGGCGTGGTCGAGGGCACGGGCGAGGGCACGCGCCCCGCGGCGCTGGACGGCCCGCGCGGCGGCACCGCCGACGATCTGAAAAAGATCAAGGGTGTCGGTCCGAAACTGGAACAGCTTCTGTTCTCGTTGGGCTTCTATCATTTCGACCAGATCGCCGGATGGACCGGGGACGAGGTCGCCTGGGTCGATGCCAACCTCAAGGGGTTCAAGGGCCGGGTGAGCCGCGACAACTGGGTCGAACAGGCCAAGCTGCTGGCCACCGGCGGCGAGACCGAATTCTCGAAAAAGGTCGACAAGGGCGGCGTGTACTAAGGTGACGGGACCCGGGCGGCATCAACGCGACGCGGCGATCGCGCGGCAGGGGCGGCTGGTGGCGGTGGTCATCATGGCCGGTGGCCTGATCGCCATCATCGCGCCGTGGCTGACCAATATCCTGGGTCTGCCGATCCGGTTCGAGATGCTGTTTTATCTGATTGCGCTGGCGGCCTTTGTGTGGGCGCTGGCGGTAAGCTATCAAATCTGGCGCAAGAGCCGGACAAACTGAGGAACGTCACATGCTGAAAGATCAGGATCGGATCTTTACCAATCTCTACGGGATGCACGAGCGCACGCTGGCCGGTGCCAAGGCCCGTGGCCATTGGGACGGCACCGCCGGCATCATCGCCAAGGGGCGTGACTGGATCGTCGACCAGATGAAGGCCAGCGGCCTGCGCGGGCGCGGCGGGGCGGGCTTCCCCACGGGGCTGAAATGGTCGTTCATGCCCAAGGAAAGCGATGGGCGCCCGTCCTATCTGGTGATCAATGCCGACGAATCCGAGCCGGGCACCTGCAAGGACCGCGAGATCATGCGCCACGATCCGCACACCCTGATCGAAGGGGCGCTGATCGCCAGCTTCGCCATGGGCGCGCATGCCTGCTATATCTATATCCGGGGCGAGTTCATCCGCGAGCGCGAGGCGCTGCAAGCCGCGATTGACGAGGCCTATGACGCCGGTCTTCTGGGCAAGAACGCCGCCGGTTCGGGCTGGGATTTCGAACTGTTCCTGCATCACGGCGCGGGCGCCTATATCTGCGGCGAGGAAACCGCGCTGCTGGAAAGCCTCGAGGGGAAGAAGGGCATGCCGCGCATGAAGCCGCCCTTCCCGGCGGGGGCGGGGCTTTATGGCTGCCCGACCACGGTGAACAACGTGGAATCCATCGCCGTCGTGCCCACGATCCTGCGCCGTGGCCCGGACTGGTTCACCAGCTTTGGCCGCCCCAACAACTCGGGCACCAAGCTCTTCGGGATCTCGGGGCATGTGAACAACCCCTGTGTGGTCGAAGAGGCGATGTCGATCAGCTTCGAGGAGTTGATCGAAAAGCATTGCGGCGGCATTCGCGGCGGCTGGGACAACTTGCTGGCGGTGATCCCGGGCGGGTCGTCCGTGCCTTGCGTGCGGGGCGAGAACATGCGCGACGCGGTGATGGATTTCGATTACCTGCGCAACGATCTGGGCTCGGGCCTGGGCACGGCGGCGGTGATCGTGATGGACAAGCAGACCGACATCATCAAGGCGATCTGGCGGCTTTCGAAATTCTACAAGCACGAAAGCTGCGGCCAGTGCACGCCCTGCCGCGAAGGCACCGGCTGGATGATGCGCGTCATGGACCGCCTGGTGCGCGGCGAGGCCGAGGTCGAGGAAATCGACATGCTGTTCGATGTGACCAAACAGGTCGAGGGCCACACGATCTGCGCCCTGGGCGACGCGGCGGCCTGGCCGATCCAGGGCCTGATCAAGAACTTCCGCGAGGAGATCGAGGACCGCATCAAGGCGCAGAAGACCGGCAAGATGAGTGCGATCGCGGCGGAATAAGCCGCAAGGGACGTGTGGAATGAGTATGTTTGCGCGTGTGATGACCGGCTGCGTCTTGTTGGCTGCCTTGGCCGCCTGTCAGACCAGCACGGCGGATCGACCGGTCGAAACATCGCGGGCCCCCTATCGTGAGATGCCCGAAGAAATGTATCGATTGGCCTTTGATGCGGCGACCGCGAATGTCATCGCAAGGAACTGTAGCAACCTGTCGACCGCAAACCCGGTGGTCAACAAGGATCGCGTCGCATTGTTCCGGAAGCTGGATGCGCAGGGTTACGAAGATCGCGATTTCGATGCCATGCAGGCGAACCTGCCCAAGAAGCGCATGCAGTCAGAGGTTTTTGCCTATATCCAGAAAATGGGCATCATCGTTGATGAACCGGCGACCTATTGCGGGGCAGGTTATGCGGAGATCCGGCAGGGGACGCGCGTGGGTCGCTATCTGCGCAAGCGGGGCTGACGCGCTTCGCGATTGGAGAGGCGTCAAAGATGAAGAGCATGTTCATCGCCCTATGCCTTATGGCGCCCTCAGCGACCGCAGAGGATATGGACACCAAGGCGCTGGAACTTGCGCTGCGTTCTGATTTCGATCACTCAATGGCGCGCAAGCTGGCCCAGAACTGCGACGATCTGGCGTTTGATGAGAACGGCCGTCGGATCTATTTTCTGAAACTGGACGGTGCGTTCTACCGTATGGGCAAAAGCGTGACCGATTGGCTGGGGGTTCGCTTTTCAATGCAGGACTATGAGCCATTGAATGCCGAATTCGCGGAGCGTCATGGTGACCGCGTTTTCTTGGATCGTGCGGTTTTGTGTGCGGCGGGCCGCGACGAAATCGACAGCCAGACCGGGATTGGTCGCATGCTGAAGAGGGTAGAGGAATGACACAGTACCACCTCGCAGAACTCAATGTCGGTCGTCTGATCGCGCCCACGGACGATCCGCGTGTGGCGGAGTTCATGGGGGCGCTGGACCGGATCAATGGCATGGGCAAGCGGATGCCGGGCTTTGTCTGGATGATGGAAGGCTCGGGTGAGCCGGGCACTGGTAACACCGAAAACAGCATCGGCGATGACCCGCAATTCGTGGCCAACCTGACCGTCTGGGAAGACGTGGCGTCCTTGGAGAAATTCGTCTGGCAGACGGTGCACCGGCAATTCTATGACCGGCGGCAGGAGTGGTTCGAAATCCTTGGCGACATGCATTTCGTCATGTGGTGGGTGCCTGCGGGCCACGAACCCACACTGGACGAGGCGTTGGCGCGGCTTGAGCATCTGCGCGCCCATGGCGACAGCGATCATGCCTTTGGCTGGGCGCATCTGCCCCAGGCCCAGATGTGGAAAACCCGCAATTGCGGTCAGGGTGCCGCCGCGTAACCCGCGCAAATCCTGCGGAAAAATTCAGCGAACCGACACTCCGGACTGGCGCAGGCCGGGGCGAACTGGCTAGGCTTGTCGGGCCGGGGTCGTGGCGTCAGCCGCGCGGCCCCGGGGTCACGGCATGGCGGCGGGGTGGGGAAGCCCCGACCGAAAGGCGATGCCGCAAGACTTGGGGGGCTGACATCGCCGGTTGCGGGTCCGGTTCGGGCGTGCCCGGCACTCAGACGTCCTTTGGGAAGGGGGCTTTTATGGAGATACGTGAAAAGCGCGACGCGCTCACGATCGAGAATGCGCTGCTGGCCGGGGCGCAGATCAGCAGCGCGAATCTGTCCGGCTCGGTGATGGAGGATGTGAACCTGTCCGCGTCGATCATCGAAAACTGCAACCTGTCGCAATGCAGCGTCATGGGCGGTAACATGTCGGATGCGGTGTTCAAGGGCGTGAACCTGTCCAATGCCCGGATCGAAGGCGCGCAACTGTCGGGCATGACGATCAACGGCGTGTCGGTGGCACAGCTCTTTGCCGCCTATCAGGCGCAGAAAGCCGCCAAGCACAGGGAAAAAGCCGCCTGATTTCAGGTGGCTGCGCGTTGTGTTATTGCATAGCAGCGGCCGCATCCCTTGATTGGCGCCGTGGAGGGATCCGCATCTGTGCGGGTCCGTCCGGTATGTTCAACCGATGGAGTGCTGCGTGATGCGACCGCTGTTTTCGATGACACTTGCCCTGATCTTGGTGCTGGGCGCCGGGCCGGGACTGGCCCGGGCCGACGGGCTGCGCGACCACAAGCAGATCAATGACGGGCTGACCACGATCGCCATCGCCGACATGATCCGCAAGAAATGCCCGACGATCTCGGCCCGGATGATCACGGCCTATGGCTATATGCGCAGCCTGAAGAAGATCGCCAACGATGCGGGCTATTCCGACGCCGAGATCGAGGCCTTTGTGACCGACAAGCGTGAAAAGGCGCGGGTCGAGGGGGCGGCGCGCGAGTGGCTGCAATCGCAAGGAGTTACGCTTTCCCGGCCCGATAGCTATTGCGTTGCGGGCCGCAGCGAAATAGACCGGAACAGCCAAATCGGAGTGCTGCTGAGGAGCAAATAGCCCATGTCCGACCTTCGCAAGATCATTATCGACGACACGGAAGTAGAGGTCGATCCGGCGATGACCCTTCTGCAGGCCTGCGAGCAGGCCGGGATCGAGGTGCCGCGCTTCTGCTATCACGAACGTCTGTCGATTGCCGGCAACTGCCGGATGTGTCTTGTCGAGGTCGTGGGCGGCCCGCCGAAACCCGCCGCATCCTGCGCGATGCAGGTGCGGGACCTGCGCCCGGGCCCCGAAGGCCAGCCGCCGGTGGTCAAGACCAACAGCCCGATGGTCAAGAAGGCCCGCGAAGGGGTGATGGAATTCCTGCTGATCAACCACCCGCTGGATTGCCCGATCTGCGACCAGGGCGGCGAATGCGACCTGCAGGACCAGGCGATGGCCTATGGCGTCGATTTCAGCCGCTATCGCGAACCCAAGCGCGCGTCCGAGGATCTGGACCTGGGGCCGCTGGTGGCCACCACGATGACCCGCTGCATTTCCTGCACCCGCTGCGTGCGCTTCACGACCGAGGTCGCGGGCCTGACCGTGATGGGCCAGACCGGCCGGGGCGAGGATGCCGAGATCACCAGCTATCTGGGCAGCACGCTGGACAGCAACCTGCAGGGCAACATCATCGACCTGTGCCCGGTGGGCGCGCTGACCAGCAAGCCCTATGCCTTTACCGCCCGTCCGTGGGAGCTGACAAAGACCGAAACCATCGACGTGATGGACGCGCTGGGGTCGAACATCCGCGTCGACACCAAAGGGCGTGAGGTCAAACGCATCCTGCCGCGCAACCATGACGGCGTGAACGAGGAATGGATCTCCGACAAGACGCGCTTCGTCTGGGACGGGCTGCGGCGTCAGCGTCTGGACCGGCCCTATATCCGCGAAAATGGCAAGCTGCGCCCGGCCACCTGGCCCGAGGCGCTGGCCGCCGCCGCCACCGCGATCAAGGGCAAGAAAATCGCCGGTCTGGTGGGCGATCTGGCCCCGGTAGAGGCGGTTTACGCGCTGAAACAACTGGTTGAGGGACAGGGCGGTTCGGTCGAATGCCGCACCGATGGCGTCAAGCTGCCGGCCGACAACCGCTCGGCCTATGCCGGGACCGCGACGGTCGAGGATATCGACACCGCCGAATACATCATGCTGATCGGCACCAACCCGCGCGACGAGGCGCCGGTGCTGAACGCGCGCATCCGCAAGGCTTGGGCCGGCGGAGCCAATGTTGCGCTGATCGGTGAAAAGGCCGATCTGACCTATGATTATGTCCATATGGGCACCGACCGGAACGCGCTGGCCGAGCTGGCCAACCGCAAGTTCAACGAGGTCCGCGAGACGCCGTCGGTGGTGATCGTGGGGCAGGGCGCCCTGCGCGAGGCCGATGGCGCCGCCGTTCTGGCCGCCGCGATGTCGATCGCCGAGAAAACCAACAGCAAGCTTCTTGTCCTGCACACCGCCGCGTCGCGCGTGGGCGCGCTGGATGTGGGCGCGGTGACCGAGGGCGGGATGGATGCCGCCATCGACGGGGCCGAGGTGATCTATAACCTGGGCGCGGACGAGGTCGAGATCGCCGACGGTCCCTTCGTGATCTATCAGGGCAGCCATGGCGACCGGGGCGCGCATCGCGCCGACCTGATCCTGCCCGCTGCCGCCTATACCGAGGAACAGGGCCTGTTCGTGAACACCGAGGGCCGGCCCCAGCTGGCGCTGCGCGCGGCATTCCCGCCGGGCGAGGCCAAGGAAAACTGGGCCATCCTGCGGGCGCTCAGCGCCGAACTGGGTGCGACGCTGCCGTTCGACAGCATCGCCCAGCTGCGCCAGGCGCTGGCCGACGCGGTGCCGCATCTGCTGCAGATCGACAGCGTGCCGGAAAACGCCTGGAACCCGCTGCCGCTGCGGCCGCTGCCCAAGGCCGATTTCCGCAACGCGGTCCGGGATTTCTATCTGACCAACCCCATCGCCCGGGCCTCGGCCCTGATGGCTGAGCTCAGCGCCGCCGCCAAGGCGCGCGAAACCGCACCGATGGCCGCCGAGTAAGGCCGATGTCGGGCCGGGGGGGCCATATCGTCGTCGCGCTGGCACTGGGAACGGGGCTGTCGGGCTGTGCCCAGGCCACCGCCCCGGCCGATGCCGAACAGCCGACCCTGACCTATCTGGGGTCCGCGGCAAAGGTGCTGGACGATGATCTTATCAACATCTTCGTGTCGCTGGACGGCGCGCATCTGAAAGGCATCGCCGCACGCGAAGCGGCGGGGCGTTATGCCGATTGCGCGGTGGCCGGGCACAGTTTGCAGCGCGGATACGGTTTTGCACGCCATATTCGCACGAATGTGACGGAAGACTCTGGCGTTTGGCGTGCAGATGCTGTTTACACCATCTCGCGGACGCTGCCGCGCGGCATCAGGACAATCGACGCACGCGCACAGGTGGCGACCTGCGCCGCAGAGGGCATACCGACGGTCTAAGGGCATAGGGAAGATATGGCTGATTTTCTGAATACGGGCTTTGGAACCTTTGTCTTGATCGCGGCGCAAAGCCTTCTGGTCATTGCCTTTGTGATGATCTCGCTGCTGTTCCTGGTCTATGGCGACCGCAAGATCTGGGCCGCGGTCCAGATGCGGCGCGGCCCCAATATCGTGGGCGCCTTCGGACTGCTGCAATCGGTGGCCGACGCGCTGAAATACGTGGTGAAAGAGGTCGTCATTCCCGCCGGTTCCGACAAGTTCGTGTTCCTGCTGGCGCCGCTTTTGTCCTTTACCCTGGCGATGATCGCCTGGGCGGTGATCCCGTTCAACGACGGCTGGGTTCTGGCCGATCTGAACGTCGCGATCCTGTATGTGATGGCCATCGGCTCGCTCGAGGTTTACGGCGTCATCATGGGCGGCTGGGCCTCGAACTCGAAATACCCGTTCTTGGGCTCGCTGCGGTCGGCGGCGCAGATGATCTCCTATGAGGTTTCCATCGGCCTGATCATCATCGGCGTGATCCTGTCCACGGGTTCGATGAATTTCAGCGCCATCGTGGCGGCGCAGGATGGCAGCTATGGCCTGTTCAACTGGTACTGGCTGCCGCATTTCCCGATGGTCTTCCTGTTCTTCATCTCGGCACTTGCCGAAACCAATCGCCCGCCCTTCGACCTTCCGGAAGCGGAATCGGAGCTGGTGGCGGGCTATCAGGTGGAATATTCCGCCACGCCCTTCCTGCTGTTCATGGCGGGTGAATATATCGCGATCTTCCTGATGTGCGCGCTGACCACGCTGCTGTTCTTCGGTGGCTGGCTGTCGCCGATCCCGGGCATCCCCGACGGTGTGCTGTGGATGGTCGGCAAGATGGCGTTCTTCTTCTTCCTCTTCGCGATGGTCAAGGCGATCACGCCGCGCTACCGCTATGACCAGCTGATGCGCCTGGGCTGGAAGGTCTTCCTGCCGATGTCGCTGATCTGGGTGGTCGTGGTGGCCTTCTTCGCGAAATTCGAACTTTTCGGCGGCGCCTATGCCCGCTGGATGATTGGAGGCTGATCCATGACTCAAATCGACTGGACCCGCGCCGGAAAATACTTCCTGCTGGCCGATTTCTTCGGCGGGCTGAAGCTGGGGCTGAAGTATTTCTTCGCGCCCAAGGCCACGCTGAACTATCCGCATGAAAAGGGCCCGCTTTCCCCGCGCTTCCGGGGCGAACATGCCCTGCGCCGGTATCCGAACGGCGAGGAACGCTGCATCGCCTGCAAACTGTGCGAGGCGATCTGCCCCGCCCAGGCCATCACCATCGACGCCGAACCGCGCGAGGATGGCAGCCGCCGCACCACGCGCTATGACATCGACATGACCAAATGCATCTATTGCGGCTTCTGCCAGGAAGCCTGCCCGGTGGATGCCATCGTCGAAGGCCCGAATTTCGAATTCTCGACCGAAACCCGCGAAGAGCTGTTCTATGACAAGGAAAAACTCCTTGCCAATGGCGAACGCTGGGAGGCCGAGATCGCCCGCAACCTGGAGCTCGACGCGCCCTATCGCTAAGCCCCCTCAGCCAAGATCGATCCGATGAACGACCTCGCCAAACTTTTCGAGCAGATGATGGAACAAAGCCACCGCATGGCGCGGGCGTTCAATCCTGCGCTGGAAAGCTTTCAGGTCAGCGGCTTCGACAAGCTGATGCCCACCATGCCCAAGGATTTCATGGACATGATGTGGGGGACGACCTTCAACAAGGACGGACTGGATGCCAAGACGCGGTTGCTGGTGGTGCTGGCGGGGCTGACCGTTCTGGGCGCCCAGGCCGAACCGCAATTCAAGCTGACCGTGCGCCACGCGCTCGAAGCCGGCGCGACCCAGCAGGAGATCGCCGAAGTGATCTATCAGATGTCGATGCTGGGCGGGATCCCGGCAATGACCAAGGCCCTGAACCTGGCGCAAAGCGTCTTTCAGGAAATGACCGAAGGAGACGACGCATGAGCGTGGCCGATATCACATTCTACTGCTTTGCCATCGTCGTGGTGACGGCGGGGCTTTTCGTTGTGGTCTCGCGCAACCCGGTCCATTCGGTGCTATGGCTGATCCTGGCCTTTTTGTCCTCGGCCGGGCTGTTCGTGCTGCTGGGGGCGGAATTCGTCGCCATGCTGCTGGTCATCGTCTATGTGGGCGCGGTCGCGGTGCTGTTCCTGTTCGTGGTCATGATGCTGGATGTCGATTTCGCCGAGCTGAAGGCCGAGATGGCCAAATACATCCCCATCGCGGGGCTGATCGGGGTGATCCTGCTGATGCAGCTGGGCATGGTGTTCGGCAACTGGCATTTCGCCGACGGGGCCGAGGGCGCGCGCGCCGCCGTTGCCCCGGCGCTGGAGCAGACCCACAACACCCAGGCGCTGGGTGCGCTGATCTATGACGATTACATCTATCTGTTCCAGGCCGCGGGCCTGATCCTGCTGGTGGCGATGATCGGCGCGATCGTCCTGACCCTGCGCCACCGCACTGACATCAAGCGTCAGGACGTGCTGGCACAGATTTACCGCGATCCGGCGAAGGCGATGGAACTGAAAGACGTGAAACCGGGGCAGGGGCTGTAATGCGACGCTTCGTTCTCATGTTCGCATTGGCGGGGGTTCTGCTTTCGGGGCCGAATTTGCCCGGAATGCCGAATTGGCCGCAAGAGCTGCAAGGGCCGATGCTTCCGGGTCTGGCTTCGGCGATCTATGCGACGTGGAACGGTGTGGATCAGGGCCACGGTAATGATTTTCGCGCGGAAGCGGTGCGGAGTTTTTGTCAGGGCATGGATTCCGTAGGAAACGAAGTTGAGCTGATGGACGTGAAACGCATGAAACCGGGACAGGGGTTGTGAACGAGGTTCTCGCCTTTCTGCTCTCGCCCTGGGGCGTGGCTGCCTATGCCGGGTTCTGGGCGCTGAAGATCGTGTTCGGCGCCTGGCTGCTGGGGCGGTTGCTGCCGCTGCTGCCCGCCGGGTTGCGGCGCCGGATCGAGGCGCTTGCGGCACAGCCCCGCCTGGCGGTGGCCCGGGTGCGGCGGGCGAAATGAACGAAGACAGGCTTGAACCAAGGCCGGAGGGACAAGATGGTTGGACTTGAACATTACCTGACAGTGGCGGCGGCGCTGTTCGTGATCGGGATCTTCGGCATCTTCCTGAACCGGAAGAACGTGATCGTCATCCTGATGTCCATCGAGCTGATGCTGCTGGCGGTCAATATCAACCTTGTGGCCTTCTCCAGCTTTCTGGGCGATCTGGTCGGACAGGTGTTCACCATGTTCGTCCTGACCGTCGCCGCGGCCGAGGCCGCGATCGGCCTGGCGATCCTGGTCTGTTTCTTCCGCACCCGCGGCACCATCGCCGTGGAAGACGTCAACGTGATGAAGGGCTAAGTTTCCATGACCAGCATCATCCTCTTTGCCCCGCTGATCGGCGCCATCCTGTGCGGTTTCGGCTGGAAGCTGATCGGCGAGACCGCGGCCCAATGGGTGGCCACGGGTCTGTTGTTCCTGGCCTGTTTCCTGTCCTGGATCGTGTTCCTGTCCTTTGACGGCCAGACGCAGCACATCCCGATCCTGGAATTCATCCAGTCCGGCAGCCTGTCGGTCGACTGGGCGATCCGGCTGGACCGGCTGACCGCGATCATGCTGATCGTGGTGACCACCGTGTCGGCGCTGGTGCACCTGTATTCCTTTGGCTACATGGCCCATGACCCGCAATGGGAAGAGGGCGAGATATACAAGCCGCGCTTCTTCGCTTATCTGTCCTTCTTCACCTTCGCCATGCTGGCGCTGGTCACCTCCGACAACCTGGTACAGATGTTCTTCGGATGGGAGGGCGTGGGCGTCGCCTCGTACCTGCTGATCGGCTTCTACTGGAAGAAACCCAGCGCCAATGCCGCCGCGATGAAGGCGTTCATCGTCAACCGTGTCGGCGATTTCGGCTTTGCCCTGGGCATCTTCGGCCTGTTTTACCTGACCGACAGCGTGGTGATGGACGACGTGTTCGCCGCCGCTCCGGCGCTGGCGGAAACGCAGCTGCGGTTCCTGTGGACCGACTGGAACGCCGCGAACCTGCTCGGGTTCCTGCTGTTCGTCGGTGCGATGGGCAAATCGGCGCAGCTGTTCCTGCACACCTGGCTGCCCGACGCGATGGAAGGCCCGACGCCGGTATCGGCGCTGATCCACGCCGCGACCATGGTGACGGCGGGTGTCTTCCTGGTCTGCCGCATGTCGCCGCTTTACGAATACGCGCCCGAGGCGACGGCCTTTATCACCTTCCTGGGGGCCGCGACCGCGTTCTTTGCCGCGACCGTGGGTCTGGTGCAGAACGATATCAAGCGCGTCATCGCCTATTCGACCTGTTCGCAGCTGGGCTATATGTTCGTGGCGGCGGGCGTCGGCGTCTATTCGGCGGCGATGTTCCACCTGTTCACCCACGCCTTCTTCAAGGCGATGCTGTTTCTGGGCGCGGGCTCGGTCATCCACGCGATGCATCACGAGCAGGACATGCGCAACTATGGCGCGCTGCGCAAGAAGATCCCCTATACCTTCTGGGCGATGATGATCGGCACGCTGGCAATCACCGGTGTCGGCATTCCGCTGACCACCATCGGCTTTGCGGGCTTCCTGTCGAAGGATGCGATCATCGAAAGCGCCTATGCCGGGACCGCGGGCGGCTTCGCCTTCTGGGCGCTGGTCATCGCGGCGCTGTTCACCAGCTTCTATTCCTGGCGGCTGATGTTCCTGACCTTCTATGGCAAGGCGCGGGGCGACAAGCACACCCATGACCACGCCCATGAAAGCCCCAAGGTCATGCTGATCCCGCTGGGCGTTCTGGCGCTGGGGGCGGTGTTCTCGGGCATGATCTGGTACGGCTCGTTCTTTGGCGACCATAACCAGGTGAACAGATTCTTCGGCATTCCGACGCATCACGCCGAGGCCACCGATCACGCGGCCGAGGAGGGTCATGCCACCGAAGCGGCCGCCGCCGACACCCATGGCGCCGAGGGCGACCACGCCGCGACGATGGCCGAGGCCGATCACGGCGCCGAGGCCGAGATGCAACACGGCACGGCCCCGGTTGGCGCGATCTTCATGCATCCCGACAACCACGTGATGGACGAGGCCCACCACGCCCCGAAATGGGTCAAGGTCAGCCCCTTCATCGCCATGGTGATCGGTCTGGTCTTCGCCTATTGGTTCTATATCGTGAACCCGGCGCTGCCCAAGAAGCTGGCCGAGAACCAGCGCCCGCTGTACCTGTTCCTGCTGAACAAATGGTATTTCGACGAGGCGTACGAGTTCCTGTTCGTGCGGCCCGCGAAATTCCTGGGCGCCTTCCTGTGGAAGCGCGGCGACGGCAATGTCATCGACGGCTCGATCAACGGGATCGCCATGGGGATCATCCCGTTCTTCACACGCCTCGCGGGGCGCGCCCAGTCGGGCTATCTGTTCCACTATGCCTTTGCCATGGTGATCGGCATTGCCGTTCTGGTCACCTGGATGACGATCAGCGGAGGAGCTGAATAACATGGAGAACCTCCTGTCCCTCATCACCTTCATTCCGCTGATCGCGGCGCTGGTGCTGGCCTTCTTCCTGCGGGGCGAAGACGCGGCGGCGCAGCGCAATGCGAAATGGGTGGCGCTGATCAGCACGACGGTCACCTTCCTGGTGTCGCTGCTGCTGCTGGCACAGTTCGACCCCGCCGATACCGGCTTCCAGTTCGTCGAGGAACGCGACTGGCTGATGGGGATGAAATACAAGATGGGTGTCGACGGGATCTCGATCCTGTTCGTGATGCTCACGACCTTCCTGATGCCCATTACCATCGCGTCCTGCTGGCATGTGGAACACCGGGTCAAGGAATACATGATCGCGTTCCTGGTGCTGGAAACCCTGATGCTGGGCGTCTTCTGTGCGCTGGATCTGGTGCTGTTCTATCTGTTCTTCGAAGCGGGCCTGATCCCGATGTTCCTGATCATCGGCATCTGGGGCGGGCAGAACCGGATCTATGCCGCGTTCAAGTTCTTCCTGTACACCTTCCTGGGCTCGGTGCTGATGCTGGTGGCGATGATCGCGATGTATCGCGATGCGGGCACCACCGATATCGCCGTTCTGCTGACGCATGAGTTTTCGACCGGGCCGATCACCCTGATGGGCTGGCAGATCGCAGGCGGGTTGCAGACGCTGCTGTGGCTGGCGTTTTTTGCCAGCTTCGCGGTCAAGATGCCGATGTGGCCGGTCCACACCTGGCTGCCCGACGCGCACGTTCAGGCGCCGACCGCCGGTTCGGTCGTGCTGGCCGCGATCCTGCTGAAGATGGGCGGTTACGGCTTCCTGCGGTTTTCGCTGCCGATGTTCCCGGTGGCGTCCGACCTGCTGGCGCCGCTGGTGCTGTGGATGTCGGCGATTGCCATCGTCTATACCTCGCTCGTCGCGCTGGCGCAGGAGGATATGAAGAAGCTGATCGCCTATAGCTCGGTCGCCCACATGGGCTACGTGACCATGGGCATCTTTGCCGCCAACCAGCAGGGGATCGATGGCGCGATCTTTCAGATGATCAGCCACGGCTTCGTGTCGGGCGCGCTGTTCCTGTGCGTCGGCGTCATCTATGACCGCATGCACACGCGCGAGATCGACGCCTATGGCGGGCTTGTGAACCGGATGCCCGCCTATGCGCTGGTCTTCATGCTGTTCACCATGGCCAATGTGGGCCTGCCGGGCACATCCGGGTTCGTGGGTGAATTCCTGACGCTGATGGGTGTCTTCCAGGTCAATACCTGGGTCGCCGCCGTGGCCACCACGGGTGTGATCCTCAGCGCGGGCTATGCGCTGTGGCTGTATCGCCGGGTGGTCTTTGGCCAGCTGATCAAGGAAAGCCTGAAGACGATCACCGACATGACCGGGCGCGAGCGCGCGATCTTTGCGCCGCTGATCGTCATGACCCTGCTTCTGGGCGTTTACCCGTCGCTGGTGACCGATGTCATCGGCCCATCGGTCGAGGCCCTTGTTTCCAACTATCAGACGGCGCTGCTGGACAGCGGTGCGGCCGTCCAGATCGCCCAACACTAAGGGGACCACGATGATCTCTGCCGATATCTCCACCGTCCTGCCCGAGATCGTCCTGGCGGTCTATGCGATGATCGCGCTGATCGCGGCGGTCTATACCGGCAAGGACAAGACCGCCGGGCTGCTGGTCTGGGTGACCGCGGCGGTCTTCGTGATCGTGGGCCTGTGGGTCGGAACGTCCGGCAATGGCACGCAAACCGCCTTTGGCGGGGCGTTTGTCGAAGACGCCTTCGCGCGGTTTGCCAAGGTGGTGATCCTGCTGTCGGCCGCCGCCGTGCTGGTCATGGGGCAGGAGTTCATGGCCAAGCGCGATCTGCTGCGGTTCGAATACCCGATCCTGGTGACGCTGGCCGCCGTGGGCATGATGATGATGGTCAGCGCGGGCGACCTGATGGCGCTTTACATGGGGCTGGAACTGCAATCGCTGGCGCTTTACGTCGTGGCCAGCCTGCGCCGCGACAGCGCCAAATCGACCGAGGCCGGCCTGAAATACTTCGTGCTGGGCGCGCTGTCCTCGGGCCTGCTGCTCTATGGCGCTTCGCTGACCTATGGCTATGCGGGCACAACGCTGTTTTCCGGCATTATCGAGGCGGCGACCGGCGAACATGGCCTGTCCATCGGGCTGCTGTTCGGTCTGGTCTTCATGATCACCGGGCTGGCGTTCAAGGTCTCAGCCGTGCCGTTCCACATGTGGACGCCCGATGTCTATGAAGGCTCGCCCACGCCCGTCACCGCGTTCTTCGCCACCGCGCCGAAAATGGCCGCGATGGGTCTGTTCGCCCGGCTGGTGCATGACGCCTTTGGCGCCGCCACCGCCGATTGGGGGCAGGTGATCGCGCTTCTGTCGGTGCTGTCGATGTTCCTGGGCTCGGTCGCCGCGATCGGCCAGCGCAATATCAAACGCCTGATGGCCTATTCGTCGATCGCGCATATGGGCTTTGCCCTGATGGGGCTGGCGGCGGGCACCGCCGGCGGCGTGCAGGCGATGCTGATATACATGACCATCTATGTGGCGATGAATATCGGCGTCTTCGCCTTCATCCTGAGCATGGAGCGTGACGGTCGCCCCGTGACCGATATCGACGCGCTGAACATGTATTCGAAATCCGAACCGCTCAAGGCGCTGGCGATGCTGGTGCTGCTGTTCAGCCTGGCGGGCGTGCCGCCGCTGGTGGGCTTCTTCGGCAAGTTCTATGTGCTGAAGGCCGCTGTGGATGCGGGCATGTCCTGGCTGGCGGTTGCGGGTGTGGTCGCGTCGGTGATCGGCGCGTTCTATTACCTGCGCGTCGTCTTCTTCATGTATTTCGGCGAGGAAACCGATGCCACGCTGGACCGCAGCAGCAATGTGGTCCTGTGGGGCTTTCTGATGCTGTCGGCCTTTGTCATGGTCGCCGGTGTGGTGAACCTGTTCGGCGTCGAAGGCCTGGCGGCGGCAGCGGCCGATACCCTTGTCAACTGAACCCTGGCCCACGGGCTATGACCTGATCCATCTGGAAACGGTCGACAGCACCAGTTCCGAGGCCGCGCGCCGCGCGCCCACGCTGGCCGGGCCCACCTGGATCGTGGCCGACGCCCAGACCGCCGCGCGCGGACGGCGCGGGCGGCCCTGGGCAACGCCCGCGGGCAATTTCAACGCCACGCTGGTGATGCGGCCCCAGGCCGGGGCCGATCAGGTAGCGCTTCGGTCCTTTGTCGCGTCGCTGGCGCTGTATGACGCCTTCGTCGCGGCCAGCGGACGGCCCGAGGCCTTTGCCCTGAAATGGCCCAATGACGTGCTGCTGAACGGCGGCAAGGTCGCGGGCATCTTGCTGGAATCCGTGGGGGCAGGGGGCGTACCCGATCACCTGGCGATCGGGATCGGCGTCAACCTGATGCACGCGCCGCGCCCCGATCAGGTCGAACCTCATGCGCTGACCCCGGTCAGCCTGATGGATGAAACCGGCGCCAGCGTGACCCCGGGCGAATTCATCGCCCTGCTGGCACCCGCCTTTGCCGCATACGAGCGGCAATTGACCACCTTCGGTTTCGCCCCGATCCGCGAGGCCTGGCTGGCCCGCGCCGCCCGCCTGGGCGAGGTCATCACCGCCCGCACCGGCACGGACGAGACCACGGGCACCTTCGAAACGGTGGACGCCACCGGCCAGCTCGTCCTATCAACCCCCAAGGGGCCGCGCCGGATCGCCGCGGCCGATGTGTTCTTCTGACGGAGCGGCCCATGCTTCTGTGTATCGACTGCGGCAACACCAATACGGTCTTCTCGATCTGGGACGGCACGCGCTTTCTGTGCACGCTGCGCACATCGACCCACCATGCGCGCACGGCGGATGCCTATTTCACCTGGTATTCGACGCTGGTGAAGCATTACGGGATCGAGGCCGACATCACCGAGGTCATCATCTCATCCACCGTGCCGCGCGTGGTGTTCAACCTACGCGTCTTCACCGACCGGTTCTTCGATTGCCGCCCGCTTGTGGTGGGGCGGCCCGATTGCCTGTTGCCGGTGCCGCCGCGCGTGGACCCGGGCACCGGCGTGGGGCCGGACCGGCTGGCCAATGCGGCGGGCGCCTTTGACCGGCATGGCGGCGATGTGGTCGTGGTCGATTTCGGCACGGCCACGAATTTCGACGTGGTGGCCGCCGATGGTGCCTATGTCGGCGGGGTGATCGCGCCGGGCGTGAACCTCAGCCTCGAGGCGCTGCACCAGGGCGCGGCGGCGCTGCCGCATGTCGATGTGACGAAACCCGATCAGGTGATCGGCACCAACACCGTCAATTGCATTCAATCCGGCGTCTTCTGGGGCTATGTCGGGCTGATCCAGGGCATCACCGACCGGATTCGTGCCGAATATGACGCGCCGATGAAGGTGATCGGCACCGGCGGCCTTGCGCCGCTCTTCGCGACGGGCGATGTGTTGTTCGACACGATCGAAGATGACCTGACCATGCATGGCCTGACCGTGATCCATGCCTATAACAAGGAAAACGGCGCGATATGAGCAGCAAGAACCGGCTGATTTACCTGCCTTTGGGCGGGGCGGGCGAAATTGGCATGAACGCCTATGTCTATGGCTATGGCCCCGAGGGGGACGAGCGGCTGATCCTGGTCGATCTGGGCGTGACCTTTCCCGATATGGATGGCACGCCGGGGGTCGATCTGATCTATGCCGATATCGCATGGCTGGCCGAACGCGCCGACCGGCTCGAGGCGATTTTCATCACCCACGCGCACGAGGATCACATCGGCGCGCTGTCGCTCGGCTGGCCCCGGCTCAAGGCGCCGGTCTATACCCGCGCCTTCACCGGCAACCACGCCGCCCGCAAGATGGAAGAGCGCGGTCTGGACCCCGCACAGGTGCAGATCGTCGACCGCTATCCGCAAAAGGTGCAGGCGGGTCCGTTTTCGGTATCCTTCCTGCCGGTGTCGCATTCGGTGCCCGAGAGCTCTGGCCTGGTGATCGACACGCCCGCGGGCCGGATCGTGCATTCGGGCGATTTCAAGCTGGACCGCACGCCCGTGGTGGGCGAGCCGTTCGACCCCGACCTGTGGGCCGAGATCGCCGCACCCGGCGTCAAGCTGCTGACCTGCGATTCCACCAATGTGTTCTCGCCCCAGCCCGGCCGGTCCGAGGCCAGCGTTGGCCCCGCGATCCAGCAGCTTGTCAAAAGCGCCCCGGCGATGGTCGTGGCCACCACATTCGCGTCCAACATCGCGCGGCTGAAAACCCTGGCCGAGGCTGGACAGGCCGCCGGGCGCTCCATCGTCCTGATGGGCCGTGCCATGCGCCGGATGATCGAGGCGGGCGTCGAAAGCGGCGTGCTGACCGATTTCCCCACCGTGATCCCGCCCGAGGATGCGGGCGCCATCCCGCGCGAAAACCTGATGCTGATCGTCACTGGCAGCCAGGGCGAACGCCGCGCCGCCAGCGCGCAGTTGGCGCGCGGCAAATACATGGGGCTGGAGCTGAAAGAGGGGGACATGTTCCTCTTTTCCTCGAAAACCATCCCGGGCAATGAACGCGGCGTACTGCGGATCGTGAACGCGCTGTCCGAAAAGGGCGTGAACGTGGTCGATGACGGCGCGGACCTGTACCACGTGTCGGGCCATGCCAACCGGCCCGATCTGCTCGAGGTACACCGCCTGATCAAGCCACAGATGATCATCCCGATGCATGGCGAACACCGCCACCTGCGCGCCCATGCCGCCCTGGCCGAGGAGGCCGGCACGCCCTCGCTCATCGCGCCCAACGGCACCATGGTCGACGTGACCGGCGACCGCCCGCGCGTGGCCGAATATATCGAGACCGGGCGCACCTATCTGGATGGGTCGGTGCAGATCGGCGCGCTGGACGGGGTGGTGCGCGACCGCATCCGCATGGCGCTGAACGGGCTGATCGTGATCACCGCCATCATCGACGAGGAAGACGAGCCACTGGGCGAGCCGTGGGTCGAGCTTTCGGGCCTGCCGGAAACCGGCAGTTCCAAGGCCGCGCTGGCCGATGTGATCGAGGCCGATCTGGGCCAGTTCCTGGCTCGCGCCGATGACAAGACGCTGGCCGATGACGATGCGCTGGAACAAGGGTTGCGCCGCATCGCCCGCCAGACCGCGCTGGAGGAAATCGGCCGCAAGCCCGAGGTCATCACCGTGATCAGCCGTCTGTCGACCTAGCCCGGTTTTGCCAGTTTTCCGGCGCCTTAGGGGGCCGGTCACATGTTGTAAAGGAACAGAGATGCGCAAGGGTTTCGCTGCATTGGCGCTCGCCGCCGGAATGATCTTCGGCGGTCTGTCCGCACAGGCCGCAACGCTTGCCATCGGCGAGTCGGTCGATTTCGAGGTCGATACCAGCGCCCTGGGCGCGTTCACCATCAACAGATACGGCATGTCCTGCACCGATCCGGCGCTTTGCGGTCTGGGATCGGATCCGGGCGGAACGCTGCTTGATCAGGGCAACAGCCTGTCGGTTGCCGGGGGCACCATTCGCGGCGGCAGCGATCTGTTCAACCTGACCTTCACGGGGCGGTTTTCGGATGTCGACGCGTTCTCCGCACCCGTCGCCGGTGGCGCCGCCGTGGCAGCAGGGCAGGCGTCGGTGTTCCTGCGGATCACGGCGGTGGATCAGGCGTTGAACATCAGCGGCGCCAATATCTCATCCTATGACCTTGGCGTGTTTCGCGGCGTGGAGCTGTCCCCGGTACCCCTTCCCGCGGGCGGCGCGTTGCTGTGCGGCGCATTGGCGGGCCTGGCTTTCGTGCGGCGCAAACGGGCCTGAGCGGTTTGTCCCCGGTCAGTCGTCCGTCGTGACGGCCACCGCATCGGCGGGGTCCTGATCGGCCAGCACGGTCTCGACCTGCGAACTCATCTCCAGCGTGCGGTGCACGGGGCATTTATCGGCGATCTCCAGCAGGCGCTGGCGCTGCTCGGCGTCCAGATCCCCCTTCAGGTGGATGACCCGCCGAAACAGGTCGATCCGCGTCTGCGCGGCCCCGGCATCGGCATCCTGGGCGTGGACCTTGTTGTGGCTGACATCGACGCTGACATGGGCCAGCGGCCAGCCCTTGCGCCGGGCATACATGCGGATCGTCATCGACGTGCAGGCCCCCAGCCCCGCGGCCACGAACCCATAGGGCGACAGGCCCCGGTTCGTCCCGCCATAGGCCAGCGGCTCGTCCGCTAGGACGTGGTGATGCGGGCCGTTCTGGATGTCCTGCAGGAACCCGTCGGGGTCGGCCTCGGACACGCGCAGGATGCCTTCGGGCGCGCCGGGGGGCGGCGCGGGCGGGGTCAGTTTCAGATAGCGCCGCGCCCAGGCCACGATCACCTCGGCGGTGTATTCCGCATCCGCCGGGTCGGAAATCAGGTGATCGGCGCTGTCCAGCGTGACGAAGCTTTTGGGGTGCCTGGCGGCGACGAAGATCTGGGTCGCGTTTTCGATCCCCACAACCGTGTCGCGCGGCGCGTGCATGACCAGCAGCGCGGGTTTCAGATGGGCGATGGCGGGGGCCAGATTCTCGGCCGAGATATCGTCCAGGAACGCCGCGCCGATCCGGACCGGGCGCCCGCCCAGATCCACGTCGGCGGCGCCTTTCTCGCGGATCTCGGGCAGGGCCTCGGCGAAGTTATGGGTGACATGGCCGGGATCGAATGGCGCGTTCAGCGTGACCACCGCGCGGGCCGACGGGATCTGCGGCGCGGCCTTCAGCACCGCCGCCCCGCCCAGCGAATGGCCGATCAGCAGCCCCGGCGCCATGTCGCGGCGCCGCAGGTATTCCGCCGCCGCCAGCAGATCGTCCACATTGGTGGAAAAGGTGGTGTTCCCGAACTCGCCCGCCGAATGGCCCAGCCCGGTGAAATCGAACCGCAGCACCGCGATGCCCATCGACGCCAGCCGCTGCGCGATGCGCCGCGCGGCATGGATATCCTTGCCGCAGGTGAAGCAATGCGCGAACAGCGCCGTGCCCAGATGCGGGCCGGACGGCATGTCCAGCCGCGCGGACAAAAGGTCGCCGGCATGCCCGTCGAATTCGACTTTTTCCATCGGCATGGGACGCCCTTTCGTGGAACTGCATTGCGATAAGGGTGGCGATGTGTTCACTGTGCGGCAACCCCTGAAGCCGGCGCGTCACATTAAGGTGAGAGAGTGTGACAGCCGTGCCCCCCTTTGATCGGAGCGGTGGATGACCGTGATCGCCAACCTGTTGCTGGGCGTGCTGGCCGTCATTCTGGCGGCGGGGTTCGGCGGTGGGCTGCACCCGGCGGGCGACAGCCTGGCGGTGTTCCGCGTGCCGGTGGCGGCGGCGATGCTGCTGGTGTGGCTGATCTGGCGGCCGCGCGGTCCCTGGGGCGCGCTGCCTGCGCTGTTCGCGGCGGCGGCGATGGTGGGGGTGATCGTGGCCTCGGTCCCGCGTGTCGGGGCGGGGCCGCTGCGGCTCTATCAGCGCAACCTGCTGCACACCAATACCGCGGCCGAGCAACTGGCCGAGGATATCCGCACCCGCCGCCCCGATGTCGTGACCCTTCAAGAGGTGTCGGACCGGAACGCCGCGCTGTTGCAGATGCTGGCGCGCGATTACCCGCATCAGGTCTTGTGCCCGTTTTCGGGCTGGAACGGCATTGCCATCCTGTCGCGCTATCCGTTTCGGCCGGGGTCGGACAGCTGCTCTGAACGGCGGTCGTTCGCCTCGGCGCGGGTGGTGGCGCCGCAGGGGGTGTTCCGGCTCTATTCGGTGCATCTCTACTGGCCGTGGCCGCATGGGCAGGTGCCACAGCGCGACCGGCTGATGGCGGATCTGGCGGCGCAGGACGGGCCCTTTGTGATCGCGGGGGATTTCAACATGGTGCCCTGGTCGCGCACCTTGGCCGAGCTGCGCCGGGCATCCGGCACGCAGCTGGCGGGACCGGTGCGCGCGACGCGCTGGCTGGGCGGTCTGCCGCTGCCGATCGACCATGTGCTGGCCCCCGGCGGCGGGCGGGTCAAGCGGCTGGACCGGCTGGGGTCCGATCACGCCGGGCTTTGGGCCGAAATCGGCCTGTAACCCGCGCGGGCGCTGCACTGCGGCATGTTTCGGGGTGCCCGCGGCGGGCAGGCGGGGTATAACACCCACGTTGCCAGCAAGGAATTTCCGCCAGCGTGACCCAGGTCAAGGATCAGTACGAAGCCTATCCCTATCCCGAACGCGATCCGGCGGACGAGCGCAAGCGCCTGATTGGCGGCTCGCCCTCGCACCCGCTGGAGATCGACCATTTCGTCTTTGCGGGCAAACGCGACTGGTCGCGGCCGCTGCGCGCACTGGTGGCGGGGGGCGGCACGGGCGATGGGCTGATCCAGCTGGCGCAGGTCATGACGCGGCTGAACCGGCCCTATGACATCACCTATATCGACCTGTCGCAGGCCGCGCGCAGGATTGCCGAGGAACGGGCAAGGGTCCGGGGTCTGAGCGGCATCAGTTTTGTCACCGGCAGCCTGCTGGACGCCGCCGATCACGGCCCGTTCGACTATATCGACTGCTGCGGGGTGCTGCACCATTTGCCCGATCCGCAGGCGGGGTTCGACGCGCTGGCCGCCGCGCTGGCGCCGGGTGGCGGCATCGGGCTGATGGTCTATGCGCCGCTGGGGCGCAGCGGGGTCTATCCGCTGCAGCAGGCGTTCGGCGCGCTGCTGGCGGATCAGGCACCGCCCGAGCGGTTGCGCGCGGCCAGGGCGATCCTGTCGCGCCTGCCGCAGGGGCATCCGTTCCGCACCAACCCGCATCTGGTCGACCATGAACAAAGCGACGCGGGCTTTTATGACCTGCTGCTGCACAGTCAGGACCGGCCCTTTGCCATCGACGAGCTGATCGCCACGCTGGACCGCGCCGGGCTGGCGCTGTCGGGGCTGACGCAGCCCGCGCTTTACGATCTGGACCGGCTGCTGCCCAAGGGCGCGCAAGTGCCCGACACGCTGGACGCGCCCGCCCGGATGGCCGTGGCCGAAAAGCTGCGCGGCACGATCAAGACCCATGTCGCCTATGCCGTGCCACAGGCGCGGGCGGGCCAGGCGCGGGCGCGGCCCCGCGACCTGTCGCTGGTGCCGCATCTGCGCGGCGCGGCACCGGCCAAGCTGGCGCAGGCGGTGGCGGCCAAGGGGCAGATCCGCATGCGTCAGGGCAGCCTGCAAATCCACGAGCCGCTGGCCAAATCCGCCGCGCCGCTGATCGCCGCCATCGACGGGCGGCGCAGCCTGTCGCGGATCGCCGCCGGGGCCGGGCTGGACCCGGTCGGGTTCCAAGCCGCCTGGGCGCCGCTGGAGCATGTGCTGGGCGACTGGGGCCTGCTGCTTTACGCGCAAGGGGCGGGCTGACATGCGAAAACCCCGGCCCATGCGGACCGGGGTTCCTCTCGCGACGAGATCGTCTTTTCAGACGAGGGAGGATAGCGCAGGCATCAGACCGGCCATGTTCAGGCCCATGGCAACCCCGGTCAGGGCCATGGCGCGGGCGGTCATGCGAATGTTTTCACCCGCGACGATGTTATAGAACATCACCGCGAAGCCGACCGGGAACATCAGCACCATCAATGTCAGGCTCATGACATAGACGACCATCTGTTCCATCACATCGGCCGGTTGGGAATCGTCTTCGACATGGTCGTCACCGGCAACGATCAGGTCATTGGCAAAGATATCCTGACGCGAGCTGCGCAGCGTATCCTCGCTGGGCTCCAGCCGCGGAAACACCTCGCGCCAGCTTTTGGCGGCCTGCTGGGCGCTGGTCGCATTGCCGGGCAGGGGCGTGTCGGTGCCGGTCGCCTGGGCCTGGACAAAGCTTTCGTCCAGCCGGTTCATGGTCTGCGCCACCTGCATGTGGCCTTCGGCGAAGGCGCCGGTTGTCAGCTCGGGGCGGGCGCTGCGGCGGGTGGCCGCGGCCTGGGGACGGCGCGGTTTGACCGGGTCCCGCCGGGCCGCGGTCTGGGGCGTGCCGGTGGGGTTCTCGAACTCGGTCTTGGTGAACAGCATGTTGGTCTTGTGCCAATGCACCAGCGTGGCATCGTAATGACGCAGCAGGTGGCGCACCACATGATAGAGCGCCTGCAACTGGATCCGGTCGGCCGCGGCGCCTTCGGTGCCTTCGGTGAACCGGATGCACAGTGATCCCTTGTAATCGTGCAGCCGGTCATGCAGCGCCTCGGCGCTGGCGGTCGCACCCTCGGGGCGGTTCGCGGCGATCAGCTGGAACCGCTCGACCGTGGTCTCGTCATGGCGGATCTGCATCGACATCCGCTTGCCGATAAAGCGGGCATGGCTCTGGCGCTCGACCTCGATCTCGTCGAACTCAAGGGCGATATTCCTGAACGGCCGCTGAAGCTGTTTGACCAGCTCGACATAGTCGATCACCGGCATGGCGTCGAACAGGATCGTCGCACTGCAGGAATGTGTTAGTGTCATTGCCGTCTCCATAACGGATCATTTCCGACACAGTGACAATCGCAATCAATTAAGGACACAGTTGGGCAACCAAGAAGTTTTTCACCCTTTGGACCGGGGTTGAGAAACAACAAACGGCCAAGATCGGCCCAGTTTGGCAAAATTGCGCGTATTGTCCACGAATTTTGAGCGGAAATCCGCTTATCAACAGGCAGAGGTTCCGAAATGGAAACACTGTGGTCGCGGTGATTCAACGGTTGCGGCGCGGCGGCCGGGGCTGATTTGGGTGCCGCATGGGAAACAATCGATGCCTGTGCGTGGCTCCGCCTGATGGCGCCAGACGCGCCAGGGGAATGAAACAGGGGCGCCCAAAAGGCGCCCCTGAGATCGTCTGTAAACCGTGATCGGGTGATCAGCAGCTATAGTACATCTTGTATTCGACCGGGTGCGGCGTGTGTTCGAAGGCATAGACCTCTTCCCACTTCAGCTCCAGGTAGCCCTCGATCTGGTCCTTGGTGAACACGTCACCGGCCAGCAGGAACTCGTGATCGGCTTCCAGGCTTTCCAGCGCCTCGCGCAGCGATGCGCAGACGGTCGGGATGCCGGCCAGCTCTTCGGGCGGCAGGTCGTACAGGTCCTTGTCCGACGCTTCACCCGGGTCGATCTTGTTCTTGATGCCGTCCAGGCCGGCCATCAGCAGGGCGGAGAAGCACAGATAGGGGTTCGACGACGGGTCGGGGAAGCGGGCCTCGACACGTTTGGCTTTCGGCGATTCAGCCCACGGGATCCGCACGCAGCCCGACCGGTTGCGGGCCGAATAGGCGCGCAGGACGGGGGCCTCGAAGCCCGGGATCAGACGCTTGTAGCTGTTGGTCGACGGGTTGGTGAAGGCGTTCAGCGTTTTCGCGTGCTTCAGGATGCCGCCGATGAACCACAGGGCCTCATCGCTCAGATCGGCATATTTGTCGCCCGCAAACAGCGGCTTGCCGTCTTTCCAGATCGACATGTTCACATGCATGCCGGTGCCGTTGTCGCCCGAGATCGGCTTCGGCATGAAGGTCGCCGATTTGCCATAGGCGTGCGCCACGTTGTGGATCACGTATTTGTATTTCTGCAGCTCGTCGGCCTGCGTGGTCAGCGTGCCGAAGATCAGGCCCAGCTCGTGCTGGCACGACGCCACCTCGTGGTGGTGCTTGTCGACCTTCATGCCGATGCGCTTCATCGTCGACAGCATTTCAGACCGCAGGTCCTGTGCGTCGTCGATCGGGTTCACCGGGAAATAGCCGCCCTTGATGCCGGGGCGGTGGCCCATGTTGCCCATTTCATATTCGGTGTCCGAGTTCCACGCCGCGTCCTGCGCGTCCACCTGGAACGAGACCTTGTTCATCTCGACCGAGAAGCGCACGTCATCGAACAGGAAGAATTCGGCTTCGGGGCCGAAATAGGCCGCATCGCCGATGCCCGAGGATTTCAGATAGGCCTCGGCCTTTTCTGCGGTGCCGCGCGGGTCGCGGGCATAGGCCTCGCCGGTGTCGGGTTCGACGACCGAGCAGTGGATGCACAGCGTTTTTTCCGCATAGAACGGGTCGATATAGGTGCTGTTGGTGTCCGGCATCAGTTTCATGTCGGATTCATCGATCGATTTCCAGCCGGCGATCGACGAGCCGTCGAACATGAAGCCTTCTTCCAGGAAATCTTCGTCCACCTGGTCCGCCATCACGGTCACGTGCTGCAGCTTGCCGCGCGGATCGGTGAAGCGGATGTCGACATAGTCGATCTCTTCGTCCTTGATGGTCTTGAGAACGGCGTCTTTGCTCATCTCTTGGTCTTCCCTTCTTTCAGAAAACGTGGTGCGGCCCGCCGGAGCTGTCCCGGCCCTCCGCGGGGTTCAGGTTCTTACAGGGCGTCTTCGCCCGATTCACCGGTTCGGATCCGGATCGCCTGTTCAATGGTGCTGACGAAGATCTTGCCGTCGCCGATCTTGTCGGTCTTGGCGGCATTGACGATCGCCTCGATCGCGGCATCGAGCTGGTCGTCGGGCAGGACGACCTCGATTTTCACTTTCGGAAGAAAGTCCACGACATATTCCGCGCCACGATAGAGTTCCGTATGTCCCTTTTGCCGACCATAGCCCTTCACCTCGATCACGCTCAGGCCCTGAACGCCGACATCCTGCAGCGCTTCCTTCACCTCGTCCAGCTTGAACGGCTTGATGATCGCCTCGATTTTTTTCACGGAATTAGACTCCCCCAAATTTGGCGTTTCGACGGTGTGAGAACACTTTCCCCGGGCGGGAACAATTGGCTAGGGTAACGCTGTTGAAACGGCCCGCGGGATTCCCGTTATCGTGATTAAAAAATGTGCAACATGCCGTCAATAGGGGCGATTTGAGAATTTTGAGGGCGCGCCTGTGACCGAACTTCTGACATCTGCCCAAATGCGCGCCATTGAAAAGGCGGCAATCGAGTCAGGTGACGTGACCGGGCTGGAGCTGATGGAACGCGCCGGGCGGGGCGTGGTCGACGCGATTTTCGAGGAATGGCCAGAGCTTGCGCAGGCGCCTCAGGCCGAGCGGGGGGCCAGCCCCCCGCACCCCCCGGAGTATTTGTCGAGCAATGAAAAGGATTGGGTGCGGCGGGCCGTGGTGTTGTGCGGGCCGGGCAATAATGGCGGCGACGGGTTCGTCGTCGCGCGGTTGTTGCGTGAGCGGGGCTGGGACGTGAAGGTGTTCCTTTATGGCGACCCCAGGAAGCTGCCGCCCGATGCGCGCGTGAATTATGAGCGGTGGGGGGAGATGGGGGAGGTTCGGGGTCTTGCCGAATTTAATCCATGGAAGAACCGTTATGATCTCGGTATCGACGCTGTTTTCGGTACCGGACTGTCACGCGCAATTGATGTTGAGATTGCGCAGAAGACAAATGAGCTGGACCTTGTCGAGAGAACAGTAAGCATCGACATTCCATCCGGATGTTGTGCTGATAGTGGACGCGCGCTGCTTCCTGAGACGACATCGGGCGATCATCCACAGATCGAAGCGCGTCTTACAGTTACCTTTCAGTTCGCAAAATGCGGCCACTTTTCTGCGGAAGGGGCGCAGTTGTGCGGAAAACTATTGGTTCGCGACATAGGGTTGCCAAGTAAGTCCGCGTTGCGTGTCTTGGGCGTCTGGCCAGGCCCGCAGAACAATATCAGTAAGTTTGACGGAACCGTGTTGACCAAGCTCACACAAAGGTGGTGGCACGAACCCGGAGTTTCGGGTCCCAAAAGCGATCTAGATAAGGGATACGCTGAGGGTGGTTCGCACAAATACACCCACGGCCATGCCCTGATCCTGTCCGGCGGGCTTGGCAAAACCGGTGCCGCCCGGCTCGCCGCGCGGGCAGCGCTTCGGATCGGGGCGGGGCTGGTGACGGTGGGCAGCCCGGGTGAGGCTTTGGCCGAGAGTGCCGCGCAGTTGACGGCGATCATGCTGCGCGGGGTGGAGGATGCGACGGCGCTGGCCGAGACATTGAAGGATGACCGGATCAATGCGCTTTGTCTGGGGCCGGGGCTGGGGCTGGACCGGGCGCGGGGATTGGTGCCGGTGGCCTTGGCGGGCGAGGGGCGGGCGGTTGTGCTGGATGCGGATGCGCTGACCGCTTTCTCGGACGCCCCCGCCGCGCTGTTTGCCATGTTGCATGAACATTGCGTCCTGACCCCGCATGCGGGCGAATTCGCGCGGTTTTTCCCCGATATCGCCGAAAAGCTGAACGCGCCCGCGACCAAGGGGCCGGCGTTCTCGAAGGTCGATGCGACGCGCGAAGCCGCGAAACGCGCGGGCTGCGTGGTGCTGTTCAAGGGCGCCGATACGGTGATTGCCCAGCCCGATGGGCGCTGCTCGGTCAATGCCGCGCTTTACGAACGCTCCGCGCCGTGGCTGGCCACTGCCGGGTCGGGCGATGTGCTGGCGGGGTTCATCACCGGGCTGCTGGCGCGGGGCTTTGGCCCGACGCAGGCCGCCGAGACCGCCGCCTGGCTGCATGTGGAATGCGCGTTGACCTTTGGCCCCGGCCTGATCGCCGAGGATTTGCCGGAACAGCTGCCAGCGGTTTTCAGGGGGCTGGGGCTTCAGGCCAGATAGGGCGCGCCGGTGTCGCTGTGGATCTGGCGGCCATCGGCATAGATGACCTGGGGCTGGTCGAAGAACAGGGCGAACCGGTGCGGGGCGGGGGTGTCGATCTGCCGCAGGATGCGCAGGCCCGCACGGGTGACGATCCGGTCGCCCGGGGTCAGGTATTCGACCGGCAGCGCACCGTCCAGCGTCATCACCATCGTGCCGATCGCCAGGGTGCCCGTGTCATGTTGCGGGGTCGGACGCATCCCGATCCTCCTTCTTCGTCACGCGGGACAGTAAGGGCGGGGAATGTGGCGGAATTTGGTTGAGGAATTGCTGAATTGACGGCGCTTTCGCTCTCGCATCCCGGCGCGGGCTTTGCTAGAAGCGCCGCTGATGCGGGTGTGGCGAAATTGGTAGACGCACCAGATTTAGGTTCTGGCGCCGCAAGGCGTGGGGGTTCAAGTCCCTCCACCCGCACCACTTTTCCTTGATGTGTAATTCTGGCGCAGCGGGTGCGCGACCGTTGGCCGGTTTGCCCCGCCTTGCTAGGTCTGGGTCATATTTCGATCGATCAATTTCAGGAACGGAGATGGCCATGGCGGATGCGCTGAGCAGGCTTGAGACATTGAACAAGAGCTATAAATACCTGTCCGGCGCGAAGGACGTGTTGGACAACACGCTGAAGGTCAAGAAACTGGCAGAGTCCGACCCGCGCGATATCGACGCGCTGCGCAAGGTGGCGGGTGTCAGCTCCAAGGTCTATGCGCCGCTGAAGAAATTCCTGTCGGGCGTCCACAAGGAGGTGAACGAGACCATCAAGGCGGGCTTCCCCGAAATCCCCGACCCGTCGCTGGAAACGCGCAAGAGGATGGAGAAGATCGCCCGGTCCAGCGGCCCCAATACGCCCGGGTTCGAGAAAGAGCTGGATGCCTATATCAAGACGCTGACCCGTTACGAACGCGACCTGCGCGAGCGCGACAGCTATATGCAGATGGTGATCGCGAAATGCGAGCTGAACCAGAAGAACTACATGCAGATGCAGGGCGTGATCAGCAGCACGATGAAGGCGCTGAAAGCCGCCTTTGCCGCGATCCCCGAGGCGCGGAGTGAGGTCGGCGGCGAGATCCTGAAGATCATGGAGGCGGGGATCGAAAAACACCCCCAGGGGATCGCGATCGCCTTTGGCCGGTTGAAAACCGCCGCCGCCGCGCATCAGAAGGAAATCCGGGTCCAGCACAAGCGCGCGAAATCGGCGCTGAAGGTGGCGGGCGACCGGAAACTGCGTTTGCTGATGGAGGACGCATCGGCCTTCTTCAAGAAACTCTTCTGATCAACCGGCATTCGCGCTTGCGGATTCGCCTTGCGCATGCGCGCGCGCGTCAATAGAAGGGCGCTTGATTTGGGATCAGGCTGCCGGGGGCGGCCCGACAGAGACGTGAGAAGGACGATCACATGCAGGTCACCGAGACCCTGAACGAAGGCCTGAAGCGGGGCTATCAGATCACCGTCACCGCCGCCGAGCTGGAAGAGAAGGTCAACGAGAAACTGACCGAGGCCCAGCCCGAGATCGAAATGAAGGGTTTCCGCAAGGGCAAGGTGCCGATGGCGCTGCTGAAGAAGCAGTACGGCCAGCGCCTGTTGGGCGAGGCGATGCAGGAAGCCGTCGACGGCGCCATGAGCAAGCATTTCGAGGACAGCGGCGACCGCCCCGCGCTGCAGCCCGATGTGAAGATGCAGGCCGGCGAAGACTGGAAAGAGGGCGACGATGTGGTCGTCGACATGACCTATGAGGCGCTGCCCGCGATCCCCGAGCTGGACATGAAGGGCGTCACGCTGGAGAAGCTGGTCGTGAAGGCCGCCGATGCCGATATCGACGAGGCGCTGTCCAGCCTGGCCGAGACCGCGCAGAATTTCGTCGACCGCAAGAAGGGCACGAAAGCCAAGGACGGCGACCAGGTCGTGATCGACTTCCTGGGCAAGGTCGATGGCGAAGCCTTCGAGGGCGGCGCGGCCGAGGATTACCCGCTGGTGCTGGGCTCGGGCAGCTTCATCCCCGGGTTCGAGGAGCAGCTGGTCGGCGCGAAAGCCGGTGAAGAGGTCGAGGTCAAGGTGTCCTTCCCCGCCGAATACGGCGCGGCCAACCTGGCCGGCAAGGACGCGGTGTTCGAATGCACCGTGAAAGAGGTCAAGGAACCCAAACCCGCCGAGATCGACGACGAGCTGGCCAAGAAATTCGGCGCCGACGATCTGGCCGCGCTGAAGGCGCAGGTCGCCGAGCGTCTGGAAGCGGAATATGCCGGTGCCTCGCGCGCGGTGATGAAACGCGCCCTGCTGGACGTTCTGGATCAGAAGGTCAGTTTCGATCTGCCCCCCAGCCTGGTGGACGCCGAGGCCAAGCAGATCGCGCATCAGCTGTGGCACGAGGAAAACCCCGAGGTCCACGATCATAACCACCCCGAGATCGAGACCACCGACGAGCACACCAAGCTGGCCGAACGCCGCGTGCGTCTGGGCCTGCTGCTGGCCGAGCTGGGTCAGAAGAACGAGATCGAAGTGACCGATGCCGAGATGACCCAAGCCATTATGGGCCAGGCGCGTCAGTATCCGGGCCAGGAACGCCAGTTCTTCGAATTCGTCCAGCAGAACCCGCAGATGCAACAGCAGCTGCGCGCGCCGATCTTCGAGGACAAGGTCATCGACTATGTCTTCGAACTGGCCGAAGTGACCGAGAAAGAGGTCAGCAAGGACGACCTGCAAAAGGCCGTCGAGGCGCTGGAAGAAGAATAAGACGTTTCACCCGTCTTTACCGTTCAAGGGAAACCGCCCCGGTCTGTCCGGGGCGGTTTTCTTTTGCGCGGGCGGTTGCGCCCGGCCGCGTGTGCGGGTCAAGTGGCCGGGCGACAAGATGGGGGCAGGGATGCTGAGCGAGGGGTTTCACGATGTACCGGCGGGCTGTGTGGCCGCCGTGGTGACGCATCTGGAGATGCGCGCGCCCCCCGCGCCGCGCCCGGCGCCCGACCTGCCGGGACTGTCGTTTCACCGGATACAGGCGCCCGGCACCGATTGGTACCGCGCGCTTTATGCCCGGGTGGGGGCGCAGGACTGGCTATGGTTCTCGCGCCTGGCAATGGCCGAGGCGGCGCTGGCGGTGATCCTGAAGGACCCGGATGTAGAGGTCTATACCCTTCGGCGGGACGGCCAAGATCTGGCGCTTCTGGAACTGGACTTTCGCGTGCCAGGGGAATGCGAGCTGGCGTTTTTCGGCGTCGCGCCCGAGTTGATCGGCACCGGGGCAGGGCGGGGGCTGATGACCCACGCCATCGCCCGCGCCTGGGCCCGCCCGATCCGCCGGTTTCACGTCCATACCTGCACGCTGGATCACCCCGCCGCGCTGGGATTTTATATCCGCAGCGGCTTTACGCCCACCCGCCGCCAGATCGAGATCGCGCCCGATCCGCGGCTTGGCGGGACGCTGCCGGACGATGCCGCGCCGCAGGTGCCGATCTTGCGCTGACAGCGGGGGCAGGGCAAAGAAAAAGCCGCGCGGGTGACCCTGCGCGGCTTTTCAATGCGTCTGTGACGGGGATCAATCCTCGTCTTCGGCCTCGGCCTCTTCGACGGCCTCTGCCAGATCATCGTCTTCCGAGGTCGCGGCGCCGATATCGTCGAACAGCTCGGCGATCTCGAATTCCGCTTCGGCTTCGGCTTCGGCGGCCAGTTCCTGGATCGACTTGCCCGATGCCTGCAGCTCGGCCTCTTCAGCCGAGCGGGCGACGTTCACCTGGATGGTGGCGTCAACCTCGGGGTGCAGGCGCACGGTCATGTCGTGCAGGCCCAGCTCCTTGATCGGGGCGGTCAGGATGACCTGCTTGCGATCAACGGTGAAGCCCGCTTCGGTCGCGGCATCGGCGGCGTCACGCGGGGTGACCGAGCCGTAAAGCGCGCCGGCCTCAGAGGCCGAGCGAATCACGATGAACTGCTGACCGTCCAGCTTGGCGGCCAGATCCTCGGCCTCTTTCTTGGTTTCCAGGTTGCGCGCTTCCAGCTGCGCTTTCTGGTCCTCGAACTGGGCGATATTGGCTTCCGAGGCGCGCAGCGCCTTGCCTTGCGGCAGCAGGAAGTTGCGGGCGTAGCCGTCTTTGACGGCAACCACGTCGCCCATCTGGCCCAGCTTGGCCACACGTTCCAGAAGGATAACTTGCATTGTGCTTTCTCCTTACTTCACGGCGTAGGGCAGCAGCGCCAGGAAGCGGGCGCGCTTGATTGCACGGGCCAGCTCACGCTGTTTCTTGGCCGAAACGGCGGTGATGCGGCTGGGGACGATCTTGCCGCGCTCGCTGATATAGCGCTGCAGCAGGCGGGTGTCCTTGTAGTCGATCTTCGGCGCGTTGTCGCCCGAGAAGGGGCAAGTCTTGCGACGGCGGAAAAATGGTTTTGCAGCCATGGTTTACAATCCTTTCCTAAAGCGGGCGATCAACGGCGCTCGCGGCGGTCGCCGCGTTCGTCGCGCTTCTGCATCTGAACCGACGGGCCCTCGGCGTGATCGTCGACCTTGATGGTCAGAACGCGCATCACGTCGTCATGCAGCCGCATCAGGCGTTCCATTTCCTGCACCGCGCCCGAGGGGGCATCGGTCTTCAGGAAGGCATAGTGGCCCTTGCGGTTCTTGTTGATCTTGTAGGCCATCGTCTTGACGCCCCAGTATTCGCTGTCGACGACTTTGCCGCCGTTGTCAGCCAGTACGGCGCCAAAATGTTCGACAAGGCCCTCGGCCTGCGCGTTGGAAAGGTCCTGACGCGCGATAAAGACATGCTCGTAAAGCGGCATGTGATCTCCGTTCATGTACAAGTGCACTTCATAGAGCGGGCAATCCACCCTCCGCGCCCCGCTCACGAGAGGCTGCACCGGTTGCGTTTCGATGCGGAAGGATGGGGCCTTATACATGTCCGGGCCGGTGATGCAAGCACCAGCGCGCCCTTGGCCGTCGGCGCTGTTCGTTCCCGAACACATTCTGTTGAGAAGCTTCGGATTGCCGCGGGGCCGGTTCGACAGACATCAAGGGGCAACGCAATCAACCGGAGTCCAACATGAAATCGACCCTTCTTGCCGCCGCCGTCGCGCTGGCCGCCATGCCCGCCTTTGCCGAGGCCGAGAAATACGTGCTGGATTCCAGCCACAGCCAGATCCTGTTTTCCTATCAGCACCTGGGCTTTTCGACCACCTGGGGCATGTTCTCGGGCTTCGAGGGCGAAATCATGTTCGACGCCGCCGATCCCGCGGCCTCGAGCGTGACGGTCGCGATGCCCGCCATGTCGATGCTGACCGGCTGGGAAGAGCGGTTCACCCATTTCATGTCGGCCGATTTCTTCGACGCGACCGAGGACGAGATGGTGACCTTCACCTCGACCGGGATCGAGGTGACGGGCGACACCACCGCGCTGATCACCGGCGATCTGACGCTGAACGGCGTGACCAAGCCGGTCGTGCTGGACGCGGTTCTGAACCAGACGGGCGACCACCCGATGGAGGGCAAGCCCTGGGCCGGGTTCAACGCCACCACCACGTTGCTGCGCAGCGATTACGGGCTGGGCAAATTCGCCCCCTATGTGTCGGACGAGGTCGCGGTGACGATCTCGATCGAGGCGATGAAGGCCGACTGATCCCTTCTGGTGACCGGCACGCTTGATCTGGCCGGTCACAACCCGCTAAGTCTGGGGCCCGGCAACAGGATGGGCCCCATGATCAGGCTGTTTTCGCAAAAACCGATCACCAAGCTGGCGATCGACCCGCCCAAACCCGCAAGCGACCGGGCGGGGCTGGCCATCGTTCTGATCGTCCGGGACGAGGAACGCCACATCGCCGAATGGGCGCGTTTCCACCACCGGGCGGGCGTGGCGCATGTCATCGCCTATGATAATGGCAGCACCGACGCCACGATCGGCATGCTCGAAGGGGCGCTGCCGCCCGACGGGCTGACCGTGCTGCCCTGGAACCAGAAGCTGCGCGATGCCCGCACGGGGCGCGAGATCCACAATCAGGTGCTGGCCTATGCCCATGCGATCCGCAATTTCGGGCCGCGCTATCGCTGGATGGCCTGTATCGACGCCGACGAGTTCCTGGTGCCGAAAGCCGCCGACAGCCTGCCCAAGGCGCTGGCGGGGCTTGAAAAATGCCACAATATCTCATTGCCCTGGCACAATTTCGGCCGCAACGGCCATGACGTGCCGCCCCAGGGCGGGGTGCTGGCGAACTATACCCGCCGGGCGGCCGATCCGATGAGCGGGGCGCGCGGGGTGACGAATTTCAAGGTGATCGTCGATCCGGCCCGGGTGACGGGCATCAAGGTGCATCAGATGGAAACCGACCACCAGCGCGTCACCTGGAACGACCGGGGGCAGATGTTCAACATCTCGGCCCGGGCCAGCGCGGCGTTCTATGCCGCCGACGCGATTCAGCTGAACCACTATTATACCCGGTCGGAACAGGAGCTGGCGGCCAAGATCGCGCGCGGGTCGAACCAGTCGGTCGATGCCGCCCGCCATGCCGCCCGCGTGCGCCGCAACGTCGCCAATATCGAGGCGGCAGAGGTCGAAGACCACACCGCCACCGATTTTCTGGCGCGCATCGCGGCGGGCTGATCAGCCCTCGGCCCGCCGGGCGGTCAGCGCCACGGTCACGTCAACGCCGAAGCCCACGGTGCTTTCATCCGCATAGCCTTTGCCCATCTCATAGTCCCGCCGGTCCAGCGTGATCTGGCCGGTCATATCGGCCGTGTCGCCGTCGATCTGCAGGTCGAAGGGCATCTGCACCGGCACCTCGAACCCGCGCAGGGACAGCACGCCATCGGCCAGATAGCCGGTCTGGGCGCTGCGCAGGGTCGCGGTGAATGTCGCGGTGGGAAAGGTGGCGGCATCGAAGAAATCCGCCGCCAGCGCCTGATTGGTGATGGTGCCCAGCGACAGCGACCCGATGTCGATGGTCACCGTGACATCGCCATGCACGCCGTCGACCGGGGTTTCGTCAAACCGGATGGCGGCGGTCCAGTTGGCGAACCGGCCCGTGATGGGCGCGTCATTCTGCAGGACGGTGATCGCCAGATCTCCGGTCACCACCTGCCAGTCGGTCTCGACCGCAGCCAGCGCGCCGGTCGGGCGGGTGTCGTCATGGGACAGCCCGATGGCCGAACCCGCGCTGATTGCCACCGCATAAAGCGCGGCGGCCACCCAAAGCGGGCTGCGGCTGTGGCTTTGTGCGGGCGGGACGGCGCCAACCGGCGCACCGAACCACATCCGCCGCAGCGTGCCGTCGCGGTCGATCACCGCATGTTTCACCGCGCCCGCGATGTGCAGCAGCACCGACACGGCCAGCACCTTGGTAAAGACGAAATGCCAGCCCGCGAAGAATTCGGCCACCGCCGGCGATTTCGGCACAAAGGGAAGGGTGTCGCCAAAGGGCAGAAAAACCGGCGCATAGCCTTCGGTCGCGGCATGGTGCAGCCAGCCCGACAGCGGCACGATCAGCATCGAGACGTAGAGCATCCAGTGCATCAGCTCGGCGGCGAAGGATTCCAGCCTGTGCTCGGCGTTCAGCAGCCCCGGCTTCTTCTGACCCAGCGCCCAGAGGATCCGCACCAGCGCCACGAAGAACGCGGTGATCCCGACGGTCTTGTGCAGTGAGAACACAAGCGCCTTCTGCCGAAGCTGATCGGAGGTGTCATAGGCGAGGTTGTCGGCGATCAGCCCCAGCGGAAATGCCGTCAGGATCAGCAGCGCGGTCAACCAGTGCAGGGTTTTGGTCAGGCTGCCGTAACTTGTGAAGCTGTTCCCAAGGGCCATTGCGCTCTCTCCGTTCGATTTCGCGAGACAGTAATCAGGCCGCCGCGATATGAACAGGGTGGACCCGCACAGGATCGGTGCAGCGATGCGGACCACCGGCACGCCCTTGTGATGTGCGGTCAGAGCGTCTAGACCTGCGCCACATCGAATAGAGCGCCAGGAGGGGGCAGCATGACACGGGCATTCGTATTTCCGGGACAGGGGGCGCAGACCATCGGGATGGGCAAGGCCCTGGCCGAGGCCTATCCCGCCGCGCAAGCGGTGTTCGACGAGGTGGACGACGCCCTGGGCGAACGGCTGAGCGCGCTGATCTGGGATGGCGATATCGAAACCCTGACCCTGACGCAGAACGCCCAACCGGCGCTGATGGCGACCTCGCTTGCCGCGATGCGCGCTTTGGAGGCCGAGGGCGTGCCGGTGACGGCGGCGACCTATGTGGCGGGGCATTCGCTGGGGGAATATTCCGCGCTGGCGGCGGCGGGGGCGATTTCGGTCGCCGATACCGCGCGGCTGCTGCGCATTCGTGGCAAGGCCATGCAGGACGCCGTGCCGGTGGGCCAGGGCGCCATGGCGGCGCTGCTGGGTCTGGATTTCAAGACGGTGAACGATCTGGCGCAGCGCGCGGCCAAGGCCACGGGCGCGGTCTGTCAGGCGGCCAATGACAACGACCCGGGACAGGTCGTGGTGTCGGGCGCGACCGGGGCGGTGCAGCACGCGATCGAACTGGCACAGGAAGCGGGCGCGAAACGCGCGGTGATGCTGCCGGTGTCGGCGCCGTTCCACTGCAAGCTGATGGCCCCCGCCGCGCGGGTGATGGCCGAGGCGCTGGACGATGTGGATATCGAAAATCCCAGCGTGCGGCTGGTGGCGAATGTGCTGGCCCATGATGTCAGCAATCCCGAAACCATCCGCTCTTTGCTGGTCGAACAGGTGACCCATTCGGTCCGCTGGCGCGAATCCGTGCAATGGATGCTGGATAAGGGTGTGACCGAGTTCTGGGAGATCGGCGCGGGCAAGGCGCTGTCGGGCATGATCCGGCGCATCGACCGGTCCGCCACCTGCCGGACCGTCGGCACCCCCGATGACGTGGCCGCGGCCGCGGCGTCGCTGGCGGGCTGACACGACACGACACGAAACTGGAAGGGGGCCGGCCGAAGACGGCCGGACGGGGGAACCCAGTGAAAAAGGAGTTTTCATGTTTGATCTGACCGGAAAGACGGTGCTGTTGACCGGCGCCTCGGGCGGTATTGGCGGGGCGATTGCACGCGCGCTGCACGGGCAGGGCGCGACCGTGGCCCTGTCGGGCACGCGGACCGAACCGCTTCAGGCGCTGGCCGACGACCTGGGCGAACGGGTGCATGTGCTGCCCTGCAACCTGTCCGATCCAGACGCGGTCGAGGCGCTGCCGAAACAGGCGGCCGAGGCGATGGGATCGGTCGATATCCTGGTGAACAACGCGGGCATCACCCGCGACGGGCTGTTCATGCGCATGAGCGATGACGACTGGCAAAGCGTGCTGGACGTGAACCTGACCGCCACGATGCGGCTGTGCCGGGGCGTGCTGCGCGGTATGGCCAAGGCGCGCTGGGGCCGGATCGTGAATATCAGCTCGATCGTGGGGGCCACGGGCAACCCGGGCCAGGCGAATTACGCCGCGTCCAAGGCGGGCATGGTGGCGATGTCGAAATCGCTGGCCCAGGAAATCGCCAGCCGCGGGATCACCGTGAACTGCGTCGCGCCCGGCTTCATCACCACGGCCATGACCGACAAGCTGACCGATGACCAGAAGGACAAGCTGTTGGTCAAGGTGCCCGCGGGCCGGATGGGCGATGCCGACGAGATCGGCGCCGCGGTCGTGTACCTGGCCAGTCAGGAAGCCGCCTATGTCACCGGCGCGACCTTGCATGTGAATGGCGGGATGTCCATGTTCTGAGCCGGGGCAGGCCCCGGAAAGCGTTTGCCTAGCGTAAACGATGTGCTATAGGCGGCGCAGTTTGTGCAGCCACGCTTGCGTGATCTGCTGATTGAGCGGTCCTTCAGGATCAAAAGAAAGAACCGGGTCACAGGGCCCGAGACGGAATGAGGAAAAGATATGAGCGACGTCGCAGATCGCGTGAAGAAGATCGTTGTCGAGCACCTGGGTGTTGAAGAAGACAAGGTTGTCGAAAACGCATCTTTCATTGACGACCTGGGTGCAGACAGCCTGGACACCGTCGAACTGGTCATGGCTTTCGAAGAAGAATTCGGCATCGAGATCCCCGATGACGCCGCCGAGACTATCCAGACCTTTGGCGACGCGGTGAAGTTCATCTCTGAAGCGTCCTGATCCGGGACGGCCATCAAGATCAGCGGACGGCGCCCCGACGGGCGCCGTTTCGCATTCCGGGGGGCGGATCCTTGCCGGTGCGGGCTTTGGACCTGCGCAATCCGCTGACCTAGGGTAAACTGTCAGGGGAATCGCAGTTTCGCCCGCATGCGCCGCCAACGACACCACACAGCGCGCGCACCCCGGGCAGGAGGGGCCGATGATCCTGTATCCGACAATCGAAATGCTGGGCGGGCAATGTGTCAGCCTGCACAAGGGGCGGCTGGACACGCCGGTCGTGTGGGATGTCGATCCGGTGCTGACGGCGCGCGAATTTGCCCAGCACGGCGCGGAATGGATGCAGCTGACGGATTTCGACGGGCTGCAGGGCGGGCGGGACAATTACGACCTGATCATCGCGATCATCCGCTCGGCCGGCATTCCGGTGCAGCTGGCCGGCGGGATGCGCGGGCGCGAGAAGATCGCCCATTGGCTGGACATGGGGGCGGGGCGCGTCGTGGTCGGCACGCTGGCGCTGCACGAACCCGACCTGGTGGCCGCGCTGGCACGGCGCTTTCCCGACCAGATCGTGGTGTCGGTCGATATCCGCGCGGGCCGGGTGATGAGCGAGGGCTGGCGCACGCCATCGGCGATCCGGGCCGAGGATCTGATCGCCGCCTTCGACGGTGTGCCGCTGGCCGCGATCAAGATCACCGATATCGACGCCGATATGGGGGAATCCGACGGCACGCTGGGTGCGATTTCTGGGCTGGCGGCGCGCACGCGGACGCCGGTTATCGCCAGCGGCGTGGTGCGCGGCATCGACGATATCGCGCGGCTGAAATACATCCCCAACATCGCCGGGGCGGTGGTCGGGCGGGCGTTGGTCAACCGGACGCTGACGCTGGACGCCGCATTGAGCGCGGCGCGCGCCGAACCCGAACCCGTCGCGCCCTTTGTCTGAGCGGGCTCAGCCGGTTTCCAGGGTGAATTTCAGAAACTCGGCGCCGTCATGGGTGACGCGGCCGCGGGGCTGCGCGCCCAGTCGGTCCAACGCGCCCAGATGGCGGCGGCTGGGCGGCAACAGGAACATGACCTGCGCAATTCGCGCATCGTCCCGCGCAAAGGCCAGCGCCTGCCGCAGGATGCGCGGCCCCATCCCGAACCGATCAGGATGCAGCACCAGCCCGAAATCCCAATCCGGCCCTTCCTTCTGGAACCCGCCCCAGCCCAGATAGGTCGGGCCGCACAGAAACGCCCAATGGCCCAGCCCGTCGCGCTGCCAGCAGGCCTCTTTCGCGGCGACAAAGGCGCGGGCGTCACCCAGATCCCAGCGCCGCGTCAGCAGCGGCAGATGCGCTGCCACGCGCGGGTCGTTCATGTGATCGCACAGGGTTTGCGGGGCGATATCGCCAAGGCGGGCAAAGGTGATCTGGGACATGGGGACCGTCTGGGGGTTGCGGGACGCGCGACCCTAACCGCGATGGCCGGGGGCGGCCAGTGCACGCGCCCTCACATTTCGGTGCGCAGGGATCGGCAAGCCCCCGCGCAGGGCGTGGGTCGGGTGCTCTTGCCCCTATGCGCAAAACCAAGGTATCAGGGGCGGAACATGATCGAGCAGTGAGGAACAAACATGCGTCGTGTCGTCGTCACCGGATTGGGGATGGTGTCTCCGTTGGCTTGCGGGGTCGAGGAAACCTGGCGCCGGCTGCTGGACGGGCAATCGGGCGCGGGCGCGATCACCCGGTTCGATACCGCCAATGTCACCACCACCTATGCCTGCGAAGTGCCGATGGGCGATGGCAGCGACGGGACGTTCAACCCCGATGGCTGGATGGCCCCGAAAGAGCGCCGCAAGGTCGACGATTTCATCCTTTATGGTGTTGCCGCCGCCGATCAGGCGGTGAAGGATTCGGGCTGGATGCCCGAGGACCGCGAGGGGCAGATCCGCACCGGCGTGATGATCGGGTCGGGCATCGGCGGGCTGAACTCGATCGCCGATACCGCCGTTCTGATCAAGGAACGCGGGCCGCGCCGTGTCTCTCCCTTCTTCATTCCCGGGGCGCTGATCAACCTGGTCTCGGGCCAGGTCAGCATCAAATACGGGTTCAAGGGGCCGAACCACGCGGTGGTGACCGCCTGTTCGACCGGCGCCCATGCCATCGGCGATGCCGCGCGGCTGATCCAGTGGGGCGATGCCGATGTGATGCTGGCCGGTGGTGCCGAAAGCCCGATCTCGGAAATCGGGATCGCGGGGTTCAACGCCTGCAAGGCGCTTTCCACCAAGCGCGGGAACGAGCCTGAACGCGCCAGCCGCCCCTATGACGCCGACCGCGACGGGTTCGTGATGGGCGAGGGCGCGGGCGTTGTCGTGCTGGAGGAATACGAGCACGCCAAGGCGCGCGGCGCCAAGATCTATGCCGAGGTTCTGGGCTATGGCCTGTCGGGCGATGCCTATCACATCACCGCCCCGTCCGAGGATGGCGACGGCGCCGAACGGTCCATGCGCATGGCGCTGGGGCGGGCGGGCATCGAACCGGCGGCGGTAGACTACATCAACGCGCATGGCACATCGACCATGGCCGATGTGATCGAGCTGGCCGCGGTGGAACGGATGATGGGCGATGCGGCGGGCAAGGCCACCATGTCGTCGACCAAATCGTCCATCGGGCACCTGCTGGGGGCCGCGGGCGCGGTCGAGGCGATCTTTTCCATCCTGGCGCTGCGCGACCAGGTGGCGCCGCCGACGATCAACCTGGACGACCCGGCGGTCGCTTCCAAGCTGGACCTGGCGCCGAACAAGGCGGTGAAACGCGACATCAACGTGGCGCTGTCGAACTCGTTCGGGTTCGGGGGCACCAATGCTTCGTTGGTGCTGGGACGGGTGGACAGCTGATGTGGCGGAACATCGCCTCGAACGCGCTGACGATCCTGATCGTGCTGATGCTGGTCGCGGGCGGCGCGGTCATCTGGGGCAAGTCGCAATACACCGCCGAAGGGCCGCTGGAACAGGCGATCTGCCTGCGGGTCAAGCCCGGCAGTAACATGCGGCGCGTGGCCGATGACCTGTCGGGTCAGGGCGCGATCAGCAGCGCCGCGATCTTCCGCGCGGGCGCCGATTACACCGACCGCACACAGGCGCTGAAGGCGGGCAGTTTCCTGATCCCGCCGGGTGCGTCGATGGAGCAGATCACCGATGCTATCACCCGTGGTGGGCGGTCGACCTGTGGCACGGAAATCAACTTTAGAATCGGTATCTTGACGGCCGAAGTTCAAGTGCGCGAGCTGGACCCCGACACCAACCGCTATGTCGAAAAGCTGGCCTATGCGCCCGGTGTCGACGCGGTGCCGGCGGAATACGCCACCTATGCCGACGAGGCCGATGTGCGGTTCCGCGTGACCCTGGCCGAGGGGGTCACGAGCTGGCAGGTGGTCGAGGAGCTGAAACAGGCCGATTTCCTGACCGGCGAGATCGCCGAGGTCCCGACCGAGGGCAGCCTGGCGCCCGACAGCTATGAGGTGCCCAAGGGCGCCGACCGGGCCGAATTGATCGCCCAGATGCAGGAAAAACGCACAGCCTGGCTGGCCGAGCTGTGGGCCGAACGCGCCGATGGCCTGCCGCTGGAGAACCCCGAAGAGGCGATGGTGCTGGCATCCATCGTCGAAAAGGAAACCGGCGTCCCAGAGGAACGGCGCCAGGTCGCCAGCGTCTTCGTGAACCGGTTGAACCAGGGGATCCGGCTGCAAACAGACCCGACGGTGATCTATGGCATCACCAATGGTCAGGGCGCGCTTGGGCGCGGACTGCGTCAAAGTGAACTTCGCCGTGAAACCCCTTATAATACTTATGTTATTGACGGTTTGCCGCCCGCGCCCATCGCCAATCCGGGCCGCGCCGCGATCGAGGCCGCGCTGAACCCCGATGACACGCCCTTCATCTATTTCGTGGCGGACGGGACCGGTGGCCATGCCTTTGCCGTGACGCTGGAAGAGCACAACGCCAATGTCGCGAAATGGCGCGAGATCGAGGCCGAGCGCGCCAATCAATAGGGACCTGACATGGCCCGCGTGATCCTGTTCAACAAGCCCTTCGACGTGTTGTCGCAATTCACCGACAAGGGGACGCAGGGCAGCAAAGCGCGGACCCTGTCGGAATTCATCGACGTGCCCGGCGTCTATGCCGCCGGGCGGCTGGATCGCGACAGCGAGGGGCTGTTGGTGCTGACCGACGATGGAAAGCTTCAAAATCGCATCGCAAGTCCCCGTTTCAAAATGGAAAAAACCTATTGGGTGCAGGTCGAGGGCGTGCCGAATGACGCCACGTTGGAGCGGTTGCGGCAGGGCGTCGAGCTGAAAGACGGCATGACCCGCCCCGCCAAGGTGCGGCAGATGGCCGAACCCGCGGGCCTGTGGGCGCGCAACCCGCCCATCCGCGTGCGCAAAAACATCCCCGACAGCTGGCTGGAGATCCGCATCACCGAAGGCCGCAACCGCCAGGTGCGCCGCATGACGGCGGCGGTGGGGCACCCGACGTTGCGGCTGATCCGTTACGGTGTAGGGGCCTGGACGATCGAGGGGATCAAGACGGGGGAATGGCGGGAAGGGAGGGTTTGAGCCCATTCTGACCGATGCTGTAGATCGTACGAACGTCTGCTCTTTCTCTAATGCGCCCCGTCTAATGCACAACCGTTAGTCTACGTCGCGTGGCATTACAGTTGGGAGAGGATTTGCTCGCTTACCCTTGTGCCTGGCCCGTCTGTACCGGCTTTGATACTCGCGTCGTTGCTTTGCGACTTCATAAAGAACTATGCCTGAGCTTGTGCCGAGGTTCAGGCTTTCGATCATGCCGAACATCGGCACCGCCACGCACATTTCACTGCGGTTGACTGCAGCTTCACTGATTCCGCGCTTTTCGTTGCCAAACCAGACAGCAAGCTTCGTGTGCTTGGTGAAGTCACCTTCATGAAGGAAGACGTTGGTTTTTCCTTTTACATGGGGAGAGGTCACCACAGACACAAAACCGTTTCTTTCAAGGTGATCCATACAGTCTTCGGTGCTGTCGAAGCGTTTCACGAAAGTCCATTTCACCGCCGAAACGGAAGTAGACGACAACGATTTTCGCTCACGCATATCCTGCCAGTCTTCTGGCAGTGCTTTGCGTGGATCAACGACGTAGGCCTTTTCGACTCCAAGCGCGTTTACGTTTCGAATTACGGTTCCAATGTTTTTGACGTCAACAGGGTCTTCGATTACTGCAATCAGGTTCTTGCAGCGAAAATCTTTGATTGCATTCGCGCGCTTCCGGACTGACGCTTTTTGTTTCTTTGGAGCTTCGTCTTCCATATCGGCACTATACGTCGATACGGTCTACGGACAAGGTCGTGGGGCACAACGAAACGATCCGTGAACCGTACAGCCGCCATTGGTGCGGTTGCTGCGAACGGCGTAAAGTCCCGCAAAGCCGACTTCTATTCGGGCTTTGATCCATCTGGTTGGTCTGAATGGGCGTTTTGCAGATCTTAACAAAACCTTGCGCGCGCACCACGTAACCATTTGTTAATAATAAACTTCTTGACCTTCCGAACGGTCCGGGGTATACCTTTGGGCAAGCTAGAAGAAGTGGGCAAGCGGCCAAGGGGACATCCCCCGAGGTCGCTTTTCTGTTTCTGCTCGTGCGGGTGCATGAGAGGCGGGCAAGACACCATATGACAATGATTTCTCCCCTGGGGGGTGAACTGGCCGCGCAAGAGGTTCTTGCGGAGGCCGAAGAGCATTATCGGCGCACGATCCGGGCATTGACCGAGATCATCGCCGATGTCGAAACGGGCCGGTCGGCCCGGGCACGGGATCTGAAGGGGGCGTTGAGTGACCTCAACAAAGCCGCCCAGACCGCATTCGATGAAAGGGCACGTGTTGAAAAACGTATCAGAGCGGATGCCGGAATCATCAATGACTATGCGCTCGACCTGGACGCGGCACGAGATGAGATCCGGCGCAGACTGGCTTGCCTGCGCGGCGCCGGAGGAGCAGGACGCGTTCCTGGCGGGGCTGAGTGAGAGCGCGCTGCTGGCGTTGCCTTACCTGTTCGAGTTCTGGGCGCTGCCGCATCAGTTGCCGCCCGAGGGCGCGGAGTGGCGGACCTGGGTGATCATGGGCGGGCGCGGCGCGGGCAAGACCCGCGCCGGGGCCGAATGGGTGCGCGCCGAGGTTGAGGGCGCGCGCCCGCTGGATGTGGGGCGGTCGCGGCGGGTGGCGCTGGTGGGCGAGACCATTGACCAAGTGCGCGAGGTGATGGTGTTCGGCGACAGCGGGATCATGGCCTGTTCGCCACCCGACCGCCGCCCGAAATGGGAAGCGACACGCAAACGGCTGGTCTGGCCCAATGGCGCGGTGGCGCAGGTGTTTTCGGCGCATGAGCCCGAAAGCCTGCGGGGGCCGCAATTCGATGCGGCCTGGGTCGATGAGCTGGCCAAGTGGAAAAAGGCCGAAGAGGCCTGGGACATGTTGCAATTCGGGCTGCGGCTGGGACCCGCGCCGCGGCAATGCGTGACCACGACGCCGCGCAACGTGCCGGTTCTGAAGACGATCCTGGGCAACCCGTCGACGGTCGTGACCCATGCCCCGACCGAGGCGAACCGGGCTTATCTGGCGGCGTCGTTCCTGGACGAGGTACGCAGCCGCTATGCGGGCACCCGGCTAGGCCGGCAGGAGCTGGACGGGGTGTTGCTGGAGGATGCCGAGGGCGCGTTGTGGACGCTGGCGGGGCTGGAGGCCGCGCGGGTCGCGGATGTGCCCGAGTTGGATCGGGTGGTGGTGGCGGTGGATCCGCCGGTCACCGGAAACAATACATCGGATGAATGCGGCATTGTTGTAGTCGGCGCACAGATGCAGGGCCCGCCGCAGGATTGGCGCGCCTTCGTTCTGGAGGATGCGAGCGTGGCCGGAGCCTCGCCCCAAGGGTGGGCCGAGGCGGCGCTGGCGGCGATGGCCCGCCACGGGGCCGAGCGGCTGGTGGCCGAGGTCAACCAGGGCGGCGATCTGGTGGAGACCGTGCTGCGGCAGGTCGATCCGCTGGTGCCCTATCGCGCGGTGCGGGCCACACGTGGCAAGGCGGCGCGGGCCGAGCCGATCGCGGCGCTTTATGAACAGGGCCGGGTGCGCCACATACGCGGGCTGTCGGCGCTGGAGGACCAGATGTGCCGGATGACGGCGCAGGGGTTCGAGGGGCGCGGCAGCCCGGACCGGGTGGATGCGCTGGTCTGGGCGCTGCATGCGCTGATGATCGAACCGGCGACGCAATGGATGCGGCCGCGGGTGCGCAGGCTGTAGCCTGCGCGGATTTCATGCCTCCGGCGGGGATATTTCCGCCAAGAAGAAGGGGGCGTTTCTTGGGGAAATGCGGCGGGCCGGGGCCTGCTCCGGGCATCGGGGCGGGGGCTGTTGGCGTGCCGGGTCGAATGGGGCGATTGAGGAGCTTTCACGATGGTATTCAACATGTTCCGGCGCGCAGAGGCGGCGGTGCCCGAAACCAAGGCCAGCGCGACCGGACCGGTGATCGCCTATCACGGGGGTGGGCGCGTGGCCTGGAGCCCGCGCGATGTGCCGTCGCTGACCAAGGCGGGGTTTGCGCGCAATCCGGTGGGGTTTCGCTGTGTCAAGATGATTGCCGAGGCGGCGGCGGCGGTGCCGCTGATCTGTCAGGATGTCGAGCGGCGTTACGAGATTCATCCGCTGGTCGATCTGATGCGGCGGCCGAACCCGGCGCAGGGGCAGGCGGAGTTGCTGGAGGCGCTTTTCGGGCAGATCCTGCTGTCGGGCAACGGGTATGTCGAGGCGGTGCCGGGTGAGGCGGGTCTGCCGGTGGAGCTGCATGTGTTGCGGGCCGACCGGATGAGCCTGATCCCCGGCGCCGACGGGTGGCCGGTGGCCTATGAGTACAGTGTGGGCGGGCGCAAGCACCGGTTCGACATGACCGGGCTGGTGGCGCCGGTGCTGCATATCAAGACGTTTCATCCGCAGGACGACCATTACGGGCTGAGCCCGATGCAGGCCGCCGCCACGGCGGTGGATGTGCATAACGCGGCCAGCCGGTGGTCGAAATCGTTGCTGGACAACGCGGCGCGGCCATCGGGGGCGATCGTCTATCGCGGGGCCGACGGGCAGGGCGCGATGAGCGAGGAGCAATATGCCCGGCTTCAGGACGAGATGCTGTCGTACCACCAGGGGGCGGCCAATGCGGGGCGGCCGATGTTGCTGGAAGGGGGTCTGGATTGGAAACCCATGGGCTTTTCGCCCAGCGACATGGAGTTCCAGAAGACCAAGGAGGCCGCCGCGCGCGAGATCGCGCTGGCATTCGGGGTGCCGCCGATGCTGTTGGGGATCCCGGGTGACGCGACCTATGCCAATTACCAGGAGGCGCATCGGGCGTTCTATCGCCTGACGGTGTTGCCGCTGGCCACGCGGGTGGCGGCGGCGCTGTCGGACTGGCTGGCGGCCTATGGCGGCGAAGTCGTGGGGCTGAAGCCCGATCTGGACCAGCTGCCGGCGCTGGCGGCCGAGCGTGAGACGCAGTGGCGGCGCATCAGCGAGGCGGGGTTCCTGACCGATGCGGAAAAGCGCGCGCTGCTGGGGCTGCCCAAGCTGGCGGATGACGCATGAACGCAGAGCCTGAACGCAGCGGGTCGCGGTACCTGTATGCGCCGTTCGAGGTGGCCAACGCCCGGATCGACGCCAATGAGCGCGTCGCCGAGGAGCGGTGGAGCGCGCTGGAATACCGGCTGGGCAAGATCGAGCTGGTGATGGAGCGGGTCGAGAAGCGGCTGTGGCTGGCGGTTTACGGCGTGGTCGCCGTGGTGCTGGCGCAGGGCGTGGCGTCGGTCCTGAGCAATGCACAATGAAAGGGATTGTGGGATGAGTGAATTTCCGGGGCCGGGGCTGGAGCGCAAGTTCTGCCAGGCCGAGGCGGTGCTGACCGTCACCGACGGGACCCAGATCGAGGGCTATGCGTCGCTGTTCGGCAAGACCGACCAGGGCGGCGATGTGGTGCAGCCCGGGGCCTATGGCCGGTCGCTGGCGCGGCTGGCGGCGGCGGGGCGCAGCGTGAAGATGCTGTGGCAGCACGATCCGGCCCAGCCCATCGGGATCTGGGACGAGGTGCGCGAGGATGACCGGGGCCTGTACGTGAAGGGCCGCATCCTGTGCGACGTCGCCCGGGGCCGCGAGGCGGCGGCGCTGATCGCGGCGGGTGCGATTGACGGGTTGTCGATCGGTTACCGCACGAAGCGGGCCGAAAAGGACACGGGCGGCCGCCGCCTGTTGTCGGAGCTGGAGCTTTGGGAAGTGTCGCTTGTGACCTTTCCGATGCTGCCCGAGGCGCGGGTGGGGGCCAAGGCGGATGACGCCGGGGATGCCCTGCTTTTGCGTGAGTTGGCAGAGGCCTTTGCAGGCGCTGCCCGTGAACTGGCGGGCGACACCTGACGCGCTGCCACAAGAGCCAACTGAAACAGGATCAGTACATGAGCAAGACCGAGACCGGCGCCGGGGCGGCAGGCACGCCCGCGGTGGAGGTGACCGCTGCCCTGCGGGCCTTTGTGAACGAATTCAAGGGCTTTCAGGACAACATGCATTCGAAACTCAAAAAACAGGAAGAGCGACTGACCATGCTGGATCGCAAATCTCTTATCACCGGGCGTCCCGCCCTTTCCACCGCAGCCGAGGTCGAGGCGCCGCATCAGAAGGCGTTTGCCGCCTATCTGCGCACCGGCGACGATGACGCGCTGCGCGGGCTGGAGCTGGAAGGCAAGGCGCTGAGCACCGCCGTCAACACCGATGGCGGTTTCCTGGTCGATCCGCAGACCTCGGAAGCGATCAAGAGCGTGCTGAAATCGACCGCCTCGATCCGCTCGATCGCGCAGGTCGTCACGGTCGAGGCCACGTCCTATGACGTGCTGATCGACCACACCGATATCGGCTCGGGCTGGGCCAACGAGGCCAGCAACACCGTCGAGACCGGCACGCCGTCGATCGACCGTGTGTCGATCCCGCTGCACGAGCTGAGCGCGATGCCCAAGGCAAGCCAGCGTCTGCTGGATGACAGCGCATTCGATGTCGAGGGCTGGCTGGCCGAGCGGATTTCGGACAAGTTCCTGCGCGCCGAGGCGTCGGCCTTTGTCAATGGCGACGGGATCGACAAGCCCACGGGTATCCTGACCCACGCCCAGATCGCGGAGGCCAGCTGGGCCTGGGGCAATATCGGTTACATCGCCACCGGCACGGACGGTGATTTCGACGCGGTGAACCCGTCGGACGCGATCTTGGACCTGGTCTATGCGCTGGGGGCGCAGTACCGCGCCAACGCGACCTTTGTCATGAACAGTAAAACCGCCGGTGCGGTGCGCAAGATGAAGGATGCCGATGGCCGCTTCCTGTGGTCGGACGGTCTGGCCGCCGGTGAGCCCGCGCGTCTGCTGGGCTATCCGGTGCTGATCGCCGAGGACATGCCCGATATCGCCAGCGGTGCGGATGCGATTGCCTTTGGTGACTTTGCCGCCGGTTACACCGTGGCCGAGCGCCCGGACCTGCGCGTGCTGCGCGATCCGTTCAGCGCCAAGCCGCATGTCCTGTTCTATGCCACCAAGCGCGTGGGCGGTGACGTCAGCGACTTTGCCGCGATCAAGCTGTTGAAATTCGCGGTCTCGTAAGGGGCTTTGCGAAGGGTCGGTCCGGTGGACCGGCCCACGGGCGCGCGCCGGGTTTCATCCTTGCGTTGTCTAGCTGCTCCCTCCGTCCGAGCAATGCGGGTGGCGCGCGCCTGACTTTCCCTTGGGGAGGGCGATAATCGGAGTTTTCAGATGATGTTGATCGAGCAGACCACAGTGCCCGCGGCGGCGCTGCCGGTGAGCCAATTCAAGGAGCATTTGCGGCTGGGCACGGGGTTTGCCGATGACGGGGCCGAGGATGCGTTGCTGGAGGCGCTGCTGCGGGCGGCGATGGCGGCGGTCGAGGCGCGCACCGGCAAGGTGTTGCTGGAGCGCGATTTCACCTGGCGCCTGACCGCGTGGCGCGGTGGCGACCGGCAGGCGCTGCCGGTGGCGCCGGTCAGCCTGATCGGGGCGCTGACGGTGACGGATCGCGACGGCAATGCCACGGTGATCGATCCCGGCGCCTATCGGCTGGAGCCCGACACGCATCGCCCGCATCTTGTGGCGGGCGGTGGTGTTCTGCCGACGATCCCGCTGGGTGGTCATGCCGTGGCCGGCTTTACCGCGGGCTTCGGCGCCGATTGGTCGACCGTGCCCGCCGATCTGGCGCAGGCGGTGTTCCTGTTGGCGGCGCATTATCACGAATACCGCCATGAGGCCGCCCATGGCGAGCGCGCGATGCCCTTTGGCGTGAGCGCGCTGGTCGAACGCTGGCGCACGGTGCGGATCCTGGGCGGGGGGCTGGCATGAGCGGCGCGCCCGTCCTGAACCGGCGGTTGCAGCTTGAGGCGCCGCAGCGCACCCCCGATGGCGCGGGCGGTTTCACCGAGACCTGGGCGCTGGTCGGCACGCTTTGGGCGGCTGTCACGCCCGGATCGGGGCGCGAGCGCAGCGGCAACCAGCTGACGCTGAGCCGGGTGCCCTATCGCATCGTGGTGCGTGGCGCCCCGGCGGGGGCCGCATCGCGCCCGCGCCCCGAGCAACGCTTCCGCGAGGGGGACCGGCTGTTTCGCATCCTGGCGGTGACCGAGCGCGACGCGCGTGGACACTATCTGACCTGTTTCGCCGAAGAGGAGGTGAGCGCATGAGCTATGCGGTTTCTGCCGCTTTGCAGGCGGCGGTGTTCCAGCGCCTGGTGGCCGACGCGCCGCTGGACGCGCTGGTGGATGGCGCGATCTATGACACGGTGCCGCCGGGCGCGGTGCCGTCGCTTTACGTCAGCCTTGGCCCCGAGGATGCGCGCGACCGGTCGGATGTGACCGGCGGCGGGGCCGAGCATGTCTTTACCGTCAGCGTGGTGACCGACGCGGCGGGGTTCCAGCAGGCCAAGGCGGTGGCGGGCGCGGTATCGGACGCGCTGGTCGATGCCGATCTGAGCCTGACGCGGGGCCAGCTGGTCAGCCTGAACTTTGACCGGGCGCGGGCCCGCCGGATCGAGAATGCCGATATCCGGCGCATCGATCTGAGCTTCCGCGCCCGCGTCTGCGATTCCTGACAATTTCCTTCGGAGTGACCCAAATGACGGCCCAAAACGGCAAGGACCTTCTGATCAAGCTCGACCTGACTGGTGGCGGGCAATTCGAGACCATCGCGGGGCTGCGCGCCACGCGGATCAATTTCAACGCCGAAACGGTGGATGTGACCAGCCTGGAAAGCGCCGGTGGCTGGCGCGAGCTGCTGGGCGGCGCGGGCGTGAAATCCGCCGGGCTTTCGGGATCGGGCGTGTTCAAGGACGCCAATACCGACGAGCGCGCGCGGCAGATCTTTTTCGACGGCGAAACGCCGGATTTCCAGGTGGTGATCCCCGATTTCGGCATTGTCGAGGGGCCGTTCCAGATCACCGGCATCGAATATGCGGGCAGCTATAACGGCGAGGCCACGTATGAGCTGAGCCTGGCCTCGGCCGGGGCGCTGGCGTTCACGGCGCTTTGATGGTGAACCCCTATGCGGGCGAGGTGGCGCTGGTGCTGGATGGCACGCGCCATGTGCTGAAGCTGACGCTGGGCGCGCTGGCCGAGCTGGAGGCCGAGTTGCAGGCCGACAGCCTGGTGGCGCTGATCGAGCGGTTCGAGACCGGGCACTACGCCACGCGCGACATGCTGGCGCTGTTGCTGGCGGGGCTGCGCGGTGGTGGCTGGCAGGGCAGCGCGGGCGATCTGGCGCGGGCCGAGATCGCCGGCGGCCCGGTCGAGGCCGCGCGGGTGGCCGCGACGCTGCTGGCACGCGCGTTCACGGTGCCGGGCGATGGCGCGGTTTGACTGGCCCGCCCTGATGCGGGCGGGTCTGTCGGGCCTGCGGCTGACCCCGGCGCAGTTCTGGGCGCTGACCCCGGCCGAGCTGGCGATGATGCTGGGGGCGGGGGGCGATGCCGCCCCGCTGTCGCGCGCGCGGTTGGAAGAGCTGGCGCGCGCTTTCCCCGATTTGCAAGAAAGGTCTGAGACATGACGGAACGGTTGGAGCTGGACGGGCTGTCCGACGATATCGACGCGCTGCAGCAAAGCCTGGGCGACACGCGCAGCATGGCGGCGGCCTTTGACGTGGAACTGGTCCGGATGCGGGAAAGCCTGACGCTGACCAGCGGGCAGGTGGGCAGCCTGTCGCGCGCCATTGGCAGCGGGCTGCGGGGCGCGTTCGACGGGCTGGTGTTCGACGGCATGCGCCTGTCGGATGCGATGCGGCAGGTGGCGCAGTCGATTTCGGACGCGGCCTATAACGCCGCGATCAAGCCGGTGCAGAACCAGTTGGGCGGGCTGTTCGCCAGCGGGATCGAGGGGCTGGTGCAGGCCGCCGTGCCTTTTGCCAAGGGCGGCAGTTTCACCCAAGGCCGCGTGATGCCCTTCGCCAATGGCGGGATCGTCAGCCAGGCCACCTATTTCCCGATGCGGGGCGGCACCGGCCTGATGGGTGAGGCAGGGCCAGAGGCGATCATGCCCCTGAGCCGGGGCAGCGACGGCCGGTTGGGGGTGCGCGCCGAGGGCGGGCGCCAGCCGGTCAACCTGACCATGAATATTTCGACCCCGGATGTGCGGGGGTTCCAGCGCAGCCAGAGCCAGATCGCGGCGGATATGAACCGCCTGCTGAGCCGTGGCCAGCGCAACAGCTGAACAAGGTAAGGAGGGAGCCATGGGATTTCACGAGGTCAGATTTCCGGCCAGCCTGAGTTTCGGATCGGTGGGCGGCCCAGAGCGCCGCACCGAGATCGTGACGCTGGCCAACGGGTTCGAGGAACGCAACACGCCCTGGGAACACGCGCGCCGCCGCTATGACGCGGGTGTCGGTCTGCGGTCGCTGGACGATGTCGAGGCGCTGATCGCGTTTTTCGAGGCCCGCCGGGGCCAGTTGAACGGGTTCCGGTGGAAGGACTGGTCGGATTACAAATCCGGCCTGCCATCGCGCGATGTGGCCTTTGACGATCAGCTGATCGCCATCGGGGACGGTCAGGCGCGGGCGTTCCAGTTGATCAAGACCTATGCCTCGGGTGGGGAACATTACGTCCGGCCGATCAAGAAGCCGGTCGCGGGATCGGTGCGGATCGGGGTCGATGGCGACGAATTGCAGGACGGTGTCCATTACCAGATCGACCTGGCGACCGGCATCGTCACCCTGACCGATATCCCCGATATCGATGCGGTGGTCAGCGCCGGGTACGAGTTCGACGTTCCGGTGCGGTTCGACACCGACCTGATCCAGACCTCGGTCTCGAGCTTCAAGGCAGGCGATGTGCCACGTGTGCCGGTGGTGGAGGTGCGGGTCTGATGGCGGTGACACAGGAATTGCAGGCGCATCTGTTGCAGGGGGTCACGACGCTGTGCCGGGCCTGGGACCTGACGCGCAAGGACGGCTGGGTCATGGGGTTCACCGATCACGATCTGGATCTGCGCTTTGACGGGCTGACCTATCGCGCGGATACCGGCATGACGGCCAAGGTGCTGAGCCAGAGCACGGGCCTGTCGGTGGACAATACCGAGGCGCTGGGCGCGCTGAGCGCCGTGGCGGTGACCGAGGAGGACATCCAGGCGGGCCGCTATGACGGGGCGCAGGTGCGGGCCTGGCTGGTGAACTGGACCGCGCCGGAACAGCGCGCGTTGCAGTTTCAGGGCACCATCGGCGAGATCACCCGCAGCGGCGGCGCGTTTCAGGCCGAGCTGCGCGGGTTGGCCGAGGCGCTGAACCAGGCACAGGGGCGGGTCTATCAAAAGCCCTGTTCGGCGATCCTGGGCGATGGCGGTTGCCGGTTCGATCTGGATACGCCCGGCTATAGCACCGAGCTGAGCGTGGAAACGGTCGAGGAGGCGCGGGTGTTCCGCTTCGCGCAGATCGGGGGGTTCGATGCGCGCTGGTTCGAGAACGGCCGGCTGGAGGTTCTGGACGGCGCTGCTGCCGGGCTGGCCGGGCTGGTCAAGAACGACCGCGAAGGCGGTGGGGCCCGGATGATCGAGCTGTGGCATTCGCTGCGCGCAGAGGTCGCGCCGGGGGACCGGATCAAGCTGGTCGCGGGCTGCGACAAGCGGTCGGAGACCTGCAAGGTGAAGTTCAACAACTTTCTGAATTTTCAGGGCTTTCCGCACATCCCCGGCGAGGATTGGCTGGTCAGCTATCCGGTGCGCGGACGGCGCAACAATGGCGGGAGCCTGCAGGGATGAGAGCGGTGTCACTGGCCGTGGTGGCCGAGGCGCGGCGCTGGATCGGCACGCCCTATCGCCATCAGGGGGCGGTGCGCGGGGCGGGCACCGATTGTCTGGGCCTGATCCGGGGCGTGTGGCGCGCGGTGCATGGGGCCGAGCCGGAACTGGTGCCGCCCTATACCGACGATTGGTCCGAACCGCAGGGCGAGGAAACCCTGTGGCAAGCCGCCGCGCGGCATCTGCGCGCCAAGCCGCTGGATCGGGCCGCGCCGGGTGATGTGTTGCTGTTCCGGATGCGCAGCGGGGCGGTGGCCAAGCATCTGGGCATTCAGGGGCGCGTGGGCGCCGAGGCAAGCTTTATCCATGCCTATTCCGAGCATGCGGTGCTGGAAAGCCCGCTGAGCGCCCCTTGGGCGCGCCGGATCGTGGCGCGGTTTGAATTTCCGGAAAGGGGCTGAGACATGGCAACGATTGTTCTTTCCGCGGTGGGCGCGGCGGCGGGGTCGGCCATTGGCGGGACCGCGCTGGGCCTGTCGAGCGTCGTGATCGGGCGCGCGGTCGGTGCGACGCTGGGCCGGGTGATCGATCAGAGCCTGCTGGGGGGCGGCTCGCAGGCGGTTGAAACCGGCAAGGTCGAGCGGTTCCGGATCGTGGGCGCCAGCGAGGGCAGCACGGTTGGCCAGATCTATGGCCGGACGCGGGTCGGCGGTCAGGTGATCTGGGCCTCGCGCTTTCGCGAGCGGCGCAGGACGACGACCAGTTCCGCCGGCGGCAAGGGCAGCGCGCCCAAGACCAAGACCACCACGTTTTCCTATTCGGTCAGCCTGGCGATTGCCTTGTGCGAGGGCGAGATCGCGCGGATCGGCCGGATCTGGGCCGACGGGATCGAGATCGAACCCGACACCCTGACCATGCGGGTCTATACCGGCGCCCAGGACCAGCTGCCCGACGCCAAGATCGAGGCGATCGAGGGGGCGGGCAATGTGCCGGCCTATCGCGGGCTGGCCTATGTGGTGATCGAGAACCTGCAACTGCGCCGGTTCGGCAACCGGGTGCCGCAGTTGTCGTTCGAGGTGGTGCGCCCTGCTCAGGCCGATGTGCCGGGGGGACAAAGTCTGCAAGGTCTGGTCAAGGGCGTGGCGCTGATCCCGGGCAGCGGCGAATATGCGCTGGCCACGACGCGGGTGCATTACGCCAATGGCGCGGGCCACAACCAGAGCGCCAATGTGAATTCGCCCAGCGGCAAGACCGATTTCGCGACCTCGCTGGAGGTGCTGGGCCAGGAATTGCCCAATGCGCAATCCACGCTGCTGGTGGCCAGCTGGTTCGGCGACGATCTGCGTTGCGGGACGTGCCAGTTGAAACCCAAGGTCGAGCAGAAACTGCTGGACGGGGCGCCGATGCCCTGGCGTGTGTCGGGGTTGGACCGCGACAGCGCCGATCAGGTGGCGACGGTCAACGGGGTCAAGCAATATGGCGGCACGCCCGCCGATGCCGCCGTGATCGAGGCCATTGCCGCGCTGCGGGACGCCGGCAAGGAGGTCGTGTTCTATCCCTTCATCCTGATGGATCAGGTGGCGGGCAACGGGCTGACCAACCCCTATACCGGGGCGGCCGAGCAGCCCGCCTTGCCTTGGCGGGGGCGGATCACCGGATCGCTGGCGCCGGGCGTGGCCGGATCGCCGGATCAAAGCTTGCAGGCCGAGATCGAGGTGGCCGATTTCTTTGGTCTGGCGTCGGTGTCGGATTTCAGCCCGGTCACGGAAACCGGCGTGAAAATTCCGTGGGCGGGGTCCTTTGACGCGGTGTCGGTGGCGTATAGCGGGCCGCATGAATGGTCCTATCGCCGGTTCATCCTGCATTACGCGCATCTGTGTGCGCTGGCGGGTGGCGTGGATGCGTTCTGTATCGGGTCGGAAATGCGTGGGTTGACGCAGCTGCGCGGCGCGGCGGGGTTTCCGGCGGTCGAGGCGCTGAAGCAGCTGGCCGTCGATGTGCGCACCATTCTGGGGCCGGGGGTCAAGATCGGCTATGCCGCTGACTGGTCGGAATATTTCGGCTATCACCCGCAGGACGGGTCGGGGGATGTCTATTTCCACCTGGACCCGCTTTGGGCGCATCCCGAGATCGATTTCATCGGCATCGACAATTACATGCCCGCATCCGACTGGCGGGATGGGGCCGATCATGCGGATGCCCATTGGGGTGCGATCTATGCCCAGGATTACCTGCAATCCAATATCGAGGGCGGCGAGGGGTATGACTGGTACTATCCCACGCCCGAGGCGCGCGAGAGCCAGCGCCGCGCCCCCATCACCGACGGCGCGCATGGCGAGGACTGGATTTATCGCTATAAGGATCTGCGCAGCTGGTGGCAGAACCCGCATCACGAGCGGATCGGCGGTGTCCGGCAGCCCGCATCCACCGTCTGGCAGCCGCAATCCAAGCCGTTCTGGTTCACCGAATTCGGCTGTGCCGCCGTCGACAAGGGCACCAACCAGCCCAACAAGTTCCTGGATCCCAAAAGTTCGGAATCCAGCGTGCCGCATTTTTCCAGCGGCGTGCGGGACGATCTGATCCAGGCGCAGTATCTGCGCGCGATGATCGACTATTGGGAGGACCCGGCGCGCAACCCGGTTTCGGACGTTTACGGCGGGCCGATGCTGGATATGTCGCGCGCCCATGCCTGGGCCTGGGACACGCGGCCTTTCCCGCATTTCCCGGCCAATACCGGCCTGTGGTCGGATGGCGAGAACTATGACCGGGGGCATTGGCTGAACGGGCGTGTGGGCAGCCAGGCGCTGGCGGCTGTGGTGGCCGAGATCTGTGCGCGCAGCGGGGTGACGGATGTGGATGTCACCCAGCTTTATGGTGCGGTGCGCGGCTATACGGTCGAGGATCTGGACGGCGCGCGCGCGGCCTTGCAGCCGCTGATGCTGGCCTTTGGCTTTGACGCGATCGAGCGGGACGGCAAGATCGTGTTCCGCAATCGCGACGGGCGCGAGCTGGGTGCGATCGACCCCGAGGCCCTGGTGCTGGAGGCCGATCAGGACGGGCGGATCGAACATGTCCGCGCGCCCGAGGCGGAAACCGCGGGGCGCGTACGGCTGACATTCGTCGAGGCCGAGGGCGATTACGAGGCGCGGGCGGCGGAGTCGATCTTTCCCGATGAGGAAAGCCAATCCGTCGCAGCCTCGGAATTCCCACTGGTGATGACCCAGGCCGAGGGGCGGGCCACGACCGAGCGCTGGCTGGCGGAATCGCGGGTCGCGCGGGACCGGGCGAATTTTGCGCTGCCATTGTCGCGGCTGGATATCGGGGCGGGGGATGTGGTGACGCTGCCCGATGGGCAGTACCGCATCGACCGGATCGATCAGGGCGAATCCCGCCGGGTCGAGGCGGTGCGGGTCGAGCCGGGTGTCTATGTCCCCTCGGACGCGACATCGACGCCGGCCAGCCTGCAGGCGTTTGTGCCGCCGGTGCCGGTCTATCCGGTGTTCATGGACCTGCCGCTGCTGACCGGGGAAGAGAGCCCGCATGCGCCTCATCTGGCGGTGACGGCGAACCCCTGGCCGGGGGCGGTGGCGGTCTATTCCGCGCCCGAGGATGCGGGCTATGCCGTGAACACCACGCTTTATGACGAGGCGACCATCGGGGTGACCGAGAGCGTTCTGCCCGCCGCGCGGCCCGCTCTTTGGGATCGTGGGCCAGCGTTGCGGGTGCGGCTGTTTTCCGGCGCCTTGTCGTCGGCGGATATGGCGCAGGTCCTGAACGGGGCCAATGTGGCCGCCATCGGCGATGGCAGTAGCGACAATTGGGAACTGTTCCAGTTCGCCGAGGCGCAGCTGGTCGATCCCGATACCTATGAGCTGAGGTTTCGGCTGCGGGGGCAGGCGGGCAGCGACGTGTCGATCCCGGCGGAGTGGCCCGAAGGCAGCCTTTTCGTGCTGATGGACGGGGTGCCAGAACAGCTGGATCTGAACATCGCCACCCGCGATCTGGCGCGGCACTACCGGATCGGGACCGAGGGGCGGGGTTATGACGATCCGTCTTTTGTCCACCGGGTCGAGGCGTTCAAGGGTATCGGCCTCAGACCGCTGTCGCCGGTGCATCTGCGGGCGCGGGAGCAGGCCAATGGCGACGCGCTGGTCACCTGGATCCGGCGCACGCGGATCGACGGTGACAGCTGGTCGGGGGTCGAGGTGCCGTTGGGCGAGGGCAGCGAGCTCTATCAGCTGCGTGTCCGGGCGCCGGGCGGGGCGGTGTTGTTCGAGACCTTTCTCAGCGCACCCAACTGGACTTATGGCGCCGCGCAGCGGGCGCTGGACGGGCCGGGCGTGACGGTCGAGGTGGCGCAGCTGTCCGATCAGTTCGGTGCGGGGCCGTTCACCGCCCTGACACTGGCCTGATCCGCATGCGGCCAGTCATGCACGGGGATGTGGTCAGCGCCGCGCGGGCGGTGCTGACCCTGCCAACCGGCGCGCGCCGGGCCGCGATCCGACGCCTGTTCGCCCGGGCCGAGGCCGCCGACCGGTACCGGTTGCGCCACGGGGTCGCGCACCCGCTTTGGGGCAACGGATCGCTGATGGCCGTGGCCCGGATGCAGCCGCTGCCGCCGGAACCGGCGCTGGGCGATACGGAATATTGCGCCTGTCTGGCCGATGTGTTCGAGGCGCTGATCGACTGGCACAAAGGCGTGCGGGCCTGACGGCTGGCGGGGCCCGGGGGCCGGTTCACGGCTTTTTGACGGGTGCGATTTGCGGTGCCATCGGCGCATGTCCGGGGCGAAGGCCCTGAAAAAGAAGGATCCCGGCTGCGATATTTCGGACTCATTCCATTTCCTGAACATCCCCATCAAAGGGTTGTATTTGGCCCGGCCTCTCTATCTGGTATAACGAAGGCGCCAAATGGAGGGATACACCATGGCCGAAACGCGTGCGAAGCTGGCGGAAATCGATCCGGTCTGGAACCGGATCTGTGCCGAGGCGGAGTATATCGTGAAGCAGGAGCCGCTTTTGGGCGGCCTGGTGCATTCCAGCATCCTGCATCACCCGACCCTTGAGCGGGCGCTGGCGCATCGGTTTGCGCTGAAGCTGGCATCGGGCGAGATGTCCGAGCAGATCCTGCGCGAGATCGCGGACGAGGCCTATGTCAACGACCCCGGTCTGGGCGAGGCGGCCCGCGCCGACCTGACGGCGGTGTTCGAGCGCGACCCGGCCTGCCACCGCTATGTACAGCCGCTGATGTATTTCAAGGGATTTCAGGCGGTGCAGGCCTATCGCATCGGGCATTGGCTGTTTGGTCAAGGCCGGTTCGACATGGCCTATTTCGTGCAGATGCGGATTTCCGAGCAGTTCGGGGTCGATATCCATCCCGCCGCGCGTATCGGCAAGGGGCTGATGATCGACCACGCGCATTCCATCGTGGTGGGCGAAACCGCCGTGGTGGGCGACAATGTGTCGATGCTGCATTCGGTCACGCTGGGCGGGACCGGCAAGGAAGAGGAAGACCGCCACCCCAAGATCGGCGACGGTGTCCTGATCGGCGCCGGGGCCAAGGTTCTGGGCAATATCAAGGTGGGCCATTGCAGCCGCGTGGCCGCAGGCTCGGTCGTGCTGCGCGATGTGCCGCCCTGTTCGACCGTGGCGGGCGTTCCGGCCAAGATCGTGGGCGAGGCCGGGTGCGATCAGCCGTCGGTCATGATGGACCACGTGATTTCCGGGAAGTGATCCCGGCGGCTGGCCCGGTTGACCGGGCCAGCGCTTTCGGTCAGGCCAGCATCGCCATCGGGTTTTCCAGATTGTCGACGATGGCCTGCAACAGCTTTGCCCCCAGCGCGCCGTCGATCACCCGGTGATCCACGCTTAGCGTGACCGACATCACGGTCGCCACCGCCACCGCGCCATCTTCGTTGACCACCGGTTTCTTCACCCCCGCGCCGACCGCCAGGATCGCGCCGTGAGGCGGGTTGATGACCGCGTCGAAATTGTCGATGCCGAACATGCCCAGGTTCGAGATCGCGAAGCTGCCGCCCTGGTATTCATGCGGGGCAAGCTTGCGGTCGCGGGCGCGGGCGGCGAGGTCTTTCATCTCGGCCGAGAGCGCCGACAGAGATTTGTTTTCCGCGTCCTGCAGCACCGGGGTGAAAAGCCCGCCCTCGATGGCGACGGCGACGGCCACGTCAGAGGGTTTCAGTTTCAGGATCCGGTCCCCGGCCCAGACGGCATTGGCGTCGGGTACCCGTTGCAGCGCCAGCGCGCAGGCCTTGATGATGAAGTCGTTGACCGACAGTTTCACACCGCGCGATTCCAGTTGCTTGTTCAGCTGGCTGCGGAAAGCCAGCAACGCATCCAGCCGAATGTCGCGGCGCAGATAGAAATGCGGGATGGTCTGCTTGGCTTCGGTCAGGCGGGCGGCGATGGTCTTGCGCATCCCGTCGAGCGCGACGTCCTGATAGTCGCGCCCCTCGTATATCTTCAGGATCGTGTCGGTTGCCGGGCCCGTGGGGGCGGCAGGTGCCGCCGCGGCTGGGGTGGGGGCCGCTGCCGGTTTGGGCGCGGCGGTCGCGCCCTCGACATCGGCCTTGACGATCCGGCCGCGCGGGCCGGATCCGGTGATCTGCGACAGATCCAGCCCCTTGTCCGCCGCGATCCGGCGGGCGAGGGGGCTGGCGAAGATGCGGCTTCCATCCGATTTCGGGGCCGGGGGGGCGGTTTTCTCGGCGGCCCCTTGGGGGGACGCCTCGGCAACCGCGGCGGCCGCAGGGGCGGCCTTGGGCGCCTCGGACGGGCTCGCAGCGATATCGTCGGCGCTTTCGCCATCGTCCAGCAGCACCGCAATCGGCGTGTTGACCTTGACCGATGGCGTGCCCTCGGCGACCAGCAGTTTGCCGATCACGCCTTCATCGACGGCTTCGAATTCCATCGTGGCCTTGTCGGTCTCGATCTCGGCCAGCAGGTCGCCAGAGGAGACCTCGTCCCCTTCCTTGACCAGCCATTTCGCGAGCGTGCCTTCCTCCATCGTGGGGGACAGCGCGGGCATCAGGATTTCCGTGGGCATCGCGTTTCTCCCTTACCGATAGGTCACGGCTTTGACGGCATCGATGACCTCTTTCGTGGTCACCAGCGCCAGCTTTTCCAGGTTCGCGGCATAGGGCATCGGCACGTCCTTGCCCGCGCAGTTCAGGACCGGCGCGTCGAGGCAATCGAAGGCGCGGGTCATGATTTCGGCACTCAGGTGGTTGCCGATGGAACAGACCGGGAAGCCTTCCTCGACCGTCACGCAGCGGTTGGTCTTCATCACCGAATTCACCACCGTGTCATAGTCGATCGGGCGCAGGGTGCGGAGGTCGATCACCTCGGCGCTGATGCCGTCCTCGGCCAGCTTGTCAGCGGCTTCGAGCGCATATTGCATCCCGATGCCGAAGCTGACGATGGTCACATCCGTGCCCTCGCGCCAGATCCGGGCCTTGCCGAAGGGGATGGTGAAATCGTCGAGCACCGGCACGTCGAAGCTGCGGCCATAGAGGATCTCGTTCTCCAGGAAAATCACCGGGTTGGGGTCGCGGATCGCCGATTTCAGCAGCCCCTTGGCGTCGGCGGCCGAATAGGGCTGCACCACCTTCAGCCCCGGAATGTGCGCATACCAGGCGGCATAGTCCTGGCTGTGCTGGGCGCCGACGCGGGCGGCGGCACCGTTGGGCCCGCGGAACACCATCGGCGCGCCCATCTGACCGCCGGACATGTAAAGCGTCTTGGCGGCCGAGTTGATGATCTGGTCGATCGCCTGCATCGCGAAGTTGAAGGTCATGAATTCGACGATGGGCCGCAGCCCGCCAAAGGCCGCGCCGACCGCGATGCCGGTGAAGCCATGTTCGGTGATCGGCGTGTCGATCACGCGTTTGGCGCCGAATTCGTCCAGCAACCCCTGGCTGACCTTATAGGCGCCCTGGTATTCGGCGACCTCTTCCCCCATCAGATAGACCGCCTCGTCGCGGCGCATTTCCTCGGCCATCGCATCGCGCAACGCCTCGCGCACGGTGGTCGATTTCATCTCGGTCCCCTCGGGGTAATCGGGCGCTGCCGGGGTCGACGTGACGGGCGCGGCCGGTGCGCTGGGGGCAGGGGCCTGGGCCTGAACCGGGGCGGGGTCCGGCGCGGCCGGGGCGCTGGCGGGGGCCGCATCGGCATCCTCGCCTTCCTCGACCAGCATGGCGATGGGGGTGTTGACCTTCACGCCCGCGGTGCCCTCGGCCACCAGGAGCTTGCCGACGATCCCCTCATCCACCGCTTCGAATTCCATCGTGGCCTTGTCGGTCTCGATCTCGGCCAGGATATCGCCGGACGATACAGTGTCGCCCTCGGCCACCAGCCATTTGGCCAGCGTGCCTTCCTCCATCGTGGGCGAGAGGGCGGGCATCAGTATTTCGGTTGCCATGGTCGTTCCTCCCTCAGGCCTCGGCGTAGATATCGGTGTAAAGCTCGTCGACCGACGGCTCGGGGCTGTCCTTCGAGAACTCGGCCGCCTCGTTCACGACGGCCTTGATGTCCTTGTCGATGGCTTTCAGCTCGTCCTCGGTCGCGTGTTTGCCGGTCAGCAGCATCTCGCGGACATGTTCGATGGCGTCGCGTTCCTCGCGCACCTTCTGGACCTCTTCGCGGGTGCGGTACTTGGCCGGGTCCGACATCGAATGGCCGCGATACCGGTATGTCTTCACTTCCAGAATATAGGGGCCCTTGCCCGCGCGGCAGTGTTTCACCGCCTTTTCGCCGGCTTCCTTGACCGCCAGCACGTCCATCCCGTCGACCTCTTCGCCGGGGATGCCGAACGCCTCGCCCCGGGTGTGGATATCGGGGGTCGAGGTCGAGCGCTGCATCGACGTGCCCATGGCATATTGGTTGTTCTCGATCACGAAGATCACCGGCAGATCCCAAAGCGCGGCCATGTTGAATGTCTCATAGACCTGGCCCTGGTTCGCCGCGCCGTCGCCGAAATAGGTGAAGGTCACGCGGCCGTTGCCCTTGTACTTGTCGGCAAAGGCCAGCCCCGCCCCGATGGGCACCTGCGCGCCGACGATGCCATGCCCGCCATAGAAATGCTTTTCCTTGGAAAACATGTGCATCGAGCCGCCCTTACCCTTGGAATAGCCGCCCTCGCGCCCGGTCAGCTCGGCCATCACGCCCTTGGGGTCCATCCCGCAGGCCAGCATGTGCCCGTGATCGCGATAGGAGGTGACGCGCTTGTCGCCATCCTCGGCCGCGGCCTCAAGGCCGACGACCACGGCCTCTTGCCCGATATAAAGGTGACAGAACCCGCCGATCAGGCCCATGCCGTAAAGCTGGCCGGCCTTTTCCTCGAACCGGCGGATCAGCAGCATCTCGCGATAGAACGCCAGAAGCTCTTCCTTCGATGTGTTGGGTTTGGGTGTGGTCTTGCGCGCGGCCATGCGGTCCTCCCTGACTGTCCCCCCATAGTTTAGCATTAAACTAAGACAGTCAAACACAAGCCGGGCAGGTTTCGCGGAATCCGGCCCGGAATTCGCGAAAGCGGGTCAGCGAATGACGATTTCGTCCGCGCGGATCAGACCCAGCACGCTGCGCGCCTGTTCGTCCAGCAGGTCCAGGTCCAGGTAATCGTCCGACAGCCGCCGGGTGCGGTTGCGCATGTCATCGAGCTGCGCCCGAAGCGCGGCATGTTCGGCCAGCAGCGCCTTCTTCTCGGCCTCGATCTGGACGCGGCGGAACAGCCCGTAATCTCCCTGCACGGCGGCAAAGGTGAAATAGGTGCCCAGGCACAGGGACAGTGCGAAAAACAGCACGGAACCCAGGGCGGGACGGGTACGGGGTTTGCTCATGGTCTGCCTCTTTGTCCGCCTCTGACGGGCGGTGAAAGGACCTTGCCACAGGTGATTCGCAAAGGGAATCCCCAAAATGGTGAAAACCGCATATTATCGCTGCAAATCGCGGATCTTTGCCGGGTGGAGGGGCAGCGGCGATGGCGGATATTCCGAACGGAAACGGTCAGGTCCTGAACCAGCCCGAACCGCCGGGCGACCGGGACCTGTGGCAGGGCGATCCGGGGCTTCGGGCGCTGTGCCTGCGGTTCGGCGGTGACCCCGGGGCGCTGCGCCCGCTGGCGGCCCGGCTGGGGCAGGCGGCGACCCGCGACATGGCGCGCCAGGCCGCCCGCAACCGCCCCGAGCTGCACCTGTTCGACCGGGGCGGGCGGCGGCTGGACGAGGTGCGGTTTCACCCCGCCTATCACGATCTGCTGGCGCTGGGGCTGGGCGCGGGCTATGCCGCCGGGCCTTGGACCGGGGGCAGCCATGTGACCCATGCCGCGCAGGTCTATCTGTTCAGCCAGGTCGAACCGGGTGTTTGCTGTCCGATGACCATGACCTATGCCGCCGTGCCCGCGCTTGCGGCGGATGCGGGGCTGAGGGCCGAATGGCGCCCGAAGCTGACCGCGCTGGCGCACGATCCCGCAATCGCGCCGCTGGCCGACAAGCGCGCCGCGACGCTGGGCATGGCGATGACCGAAAAACAGGGCGGCTCGGACGTGCGCAGCAACATGACGCTGGCCCGGCCCACCGGGGATACATACCGGCTGGAGGGGCACAAATGGTTCTGCTCGGCCCCGATGTCGGACGGGTTCCTGACACTGGCCCAGGCGCCGGGCGGTCTGACCTGTTTCCTGGTGCCGCGCTGGTTGCCGGGGGACACGCGCAACCCCATCCATCTGATGCGGCTGAAGGACAAGCTGGGCAACCACGCCAATGCCTCGGCCGAGATCGAATATCACGGCGCGCTGGCCCACAGGCTGGGGGACGAGGGCGCGGGCATCCGCACGATCATCGAGATGGTGCATCACACCCGGCTGGACACCGCGCTGGCGCCCGCGGGGCTGATGAAGGCCGCGCTGGACGAGGCGCTGTGGTGGTGCCGGGGCCGCCGGGTGTTCCAGCGCGCGCTGATCGACCAGCCGCTGATGCGTGCGGTGCTGGCCGATCTGGTGCTGGACTGGGCCGGTGCGCTGGCGCTGGGTCTGCGGGTGGCGGCGGCCTTCGATGGCACCACGCCGCCAGAGCGCGGCTTTGCCCGCGTGGCTGTGGCACTGGCCAAGTTCCTGTCGAACAAGCGCGCCCCCAATGTCATCTATGAATGCATGGAGGCGCTGGGGGGCATGGGCTATGTCGAGGATACGCCGCTGCCGATGCTCTATCGCGAGGCGCCGCTGAATTCCATCTGGGAGGGGTCGGGCAATGTCATCTGCCTGGACATCCTGCGCAGCCTGGATCGCGATGCCGATGCCGCGCACAGCCTGAACGCGGAACTGGAGGCCGCGCGCGGCGGCGACGCGTTCTTTGACCGGGCGCTGGCCGATCACCGCGCCCGCTGGCCCGCGCCGCCCGACCCGGACCTGGCGCGCTGGTACGTGGCCGAGCTGGCACAGCTTCTGACCGGCGCGGTGCTGTTGCGCAGCGCGCCCGACGCGGTGGCGCAGGGCTATCTGCGGACCCGGCTGGCGGGCCAGCGGGGCGCCGTCACGGGCGCGGTCGACGGTCTGGACGTGGCGGGCATCCTGTCCTGGGCCGACCCGCACGCGGTCTAGGGGTCAAGATTTTCCTTGCCCCGCGCGCGTCGCCTGTACTCTAATTCCCCTGCGTTTGAGGAGGCGCACGCAGGAGGACCCCGATGACCGACACCATGACCGCCCTGGCGCCCTCGCCACGTCCCGACATCGCAACGCTGAAGCTTCGCGACATCCGGGCGGCCCTGGCCGCCGGCTGGCGCGATTTCCGCCGCGCCCCGGCCTTCGGGCTGTTCTTCAGCGCCTTTTACGTGCTGCTCGGGATCGGCATGGTGGCCTTTGGCGCGGGGACAGTGACCTGGACGCTGGTCATGTCGCTGGGCTTTCCGCTGTTTGCGCCCTTTGCCGCCGTGGGCCTCTATGAGGTCAGCCATCGGCTGGAAACCGGCACGCCGCTGATCTGGCGCGAGGTTCTGGGCGTCGTCATCGCCGAAAAGGACCGCCAGATCCCGTGGATGGGCGCGATCATCGTGATCTATTTCCTGTTCTGGACCTTTCTGGCGCATATGATCTTTGCGCTTTTCATGGGGCTCAGCGTGCTGACCAATATCTCGTCCTCGTTCGATGCGTTCCTGACCGCCAACGGGCTGACCATGATCGCGGTCGAACTGGTGGTGGGGGCGGTCTTTGCCTTTGTGCTGTTCTGCCTGACGGTGGTCAGCCTGCCGCTGTTGCTGGACAAGGAAATCGACTTCGTCACCGCCATGCTGCTGAGTTTCGAAACGGTGAAGCGCAACCTGGCCGTCATGCTGATCTGGGCCGTCGTGATCGCCACGCTGGTCTTCTGGGCGATGGTGCCGCTGTTTCTGGGCCTGCTGGTGGTGCTGCCGGTGCTGGGCCATGCCACCTGGCACATGTATCGCCGCGCGCTGGTCGCGCCGGGGCAGGGCGCCTAGCCCGGGATCAGCAGCCACAGTGCGACACCGGCCAGCAGCGCGCCGAACACCAGGTTCATCCGCCGGGCGTTGCGCGCCGTCTGCAACGGCCGCAACAGCACATCCCCCGCCGCCGCCCACAGCACGAAAGCCACAAGGTTGTTCAGGGTGAACAGCGCGCTGATCCACAAAACCGGCGCCGGGCCCGTCGCCTGGGGCAGGAAGCGCGCGAACATCAGCGTCATGATGACGTAGGCCTTGGGGTTCAGCAGCAACAGCAACGCCCCTGCCGACCAGCCCGCCGGGTTGCCCTGTCGCGTCGTGGCCGAAAACCCCGCCCGCAACATGCCCAATGCCAGCCACAGCAAATAGGCCGCCCCCGCCACCCGCAGCACCGGCGCCAACACCGGCATCAGCCGCAGCAACCCGTCAAAACCCAGCCCGATGGCCAGCGTGACCGCAAATGTCGCCACATGATACCCCGCCAATGCCGGCACCGCCGCCCGCAGCCCGAACCGCGCGCCGGTGGCGGCAAAGAACAGGTTGCCGGGACCGGGGCTATAGGCCAGCGGGAACAGGAACAGGATCAGCTCGGGCATCGGGACCTCGGGGTGTGAAGATGCCCGATCCTGCGCCGGATCACCGCGCCACGCGATCCGGAACCTGCGCAATTGAAAAGCGTTGATGGCGCGGCCCAAGGTGGGCGGCGCCGTCTTGCCCTCAGGGGTCGGGCATTCCGGCGGACAGGTCGAAGACCCCCAATGCCTCGAACCCACCCAGGACGGAATCGACCGCGATTGTCGCCAGGATGATCCCCATGACGCGGCTGATCACGCTGGCGCCGGTGTTTCCGATCCACCTGTGGATCAGCGTCGCGGCCAACAGAAGGACCAGTGTCAGCACCAGCACGACCCCCAGAAGCGCGGCGGTCATCGCCTGTTCGGCGATGGATTGGCGATGATTGTCGGTCAGGACGACGATGGCCAGCATGGCACCGGGCGAGGCGATGGACGGGATCGCCATGGGAAAAACCGCCCCCGCAAGGTGATCGCGTTCGGCCTCTTCGATCTCGGTGGCGGGTTTGGAATTGCCGAAGATCATCGTCATCGCAAACAGGAACAGGACGATGCCGCCCGCGATCTGGAACGATCCCAGACGCAGGCCCAGCGTCTCCAGCAGAAACTGCCCGCCCAGCAAAAAGGCCATCAGAACAAGCGCGGCGATCGCGACGGCGCGAATGGCGAAACGGCGATGCAGATGTTTTGGAACGCTGCTGACCGCGAAAAGGAAAACGGGGATCGAACCAACCGGGTCAATGACGACAAGAAGCGTGATCAGCTCACGCAGCAGGCTGCTTGGATCCACGTTTGAACCATCCGGTTTATGTGTTGTGCCGCCGTTTCAAGCCGAAGCGGCCTTGTTTTCGATGCTGTAAACGGGTCGGCAATGCTGAAACGAAAGGGCACCGCAGATGCGATGCCCCGAAGCGTTCGACCCGATTGAGGTCGGTCTTGCGATCAGGCCTTCGGCGCGGCCGAGGGCGCGGGCGCCGCAGGCTTGGGCGCGGCAGGGCGGGCGCCGCCGGTGCTCAGCGGGTCGTCCTGGCGCTGAACCGAGCCTTCGAAATGGGCGCCGGATTCAATCGCGATGGTCTTGTGGATGATGTCGCCTTCGACCCGCGCGGTCGATGTCAGGCGCACCTTCAGCCCGCGCACGCGGCCGATGATGCGGCCATTGATGACGACATCGTCTGCCACAACCTCGCCCTTGATCGTGGCGCCTTCGCCCACGGTCAGAAGATGGGCGCGGATGTCGCCTTCGATCACGCCTTCGACCTGAATGTCGCCGGATGTCTTGAGATTGCCGGTGATGGTCAGGTCGGACGACAGCACCGATGCCGGCGGCTTTGCCTTGGGCGGGGTGCTCATGCCCAGGTCGCTTTTGGGGGCCACGGGCGGCAGGCTGCTCTCCGGGGCGCCGGTTTGTTCGGCGTCGCCTGCCTGCTTGGGTCCGGGTTCGTTGATCCTGCTTTTAGAAAACATCTCTTGCTGCCTTGATATAGGTCATCGGATTGACGGGCTTTCCCCCCACCCGCACTTCGTAGTGTAGATGCGTTCCGGTGGAACGGCCAGAGTTTCCCATATCACCAATCCGTTCCCCGCGCGAGACCCTTTGCCCCACCTTGACCCGGATTTGCGACAGGTGCGCATAACGCGTTTCGATGCCGAAATCATGCTTGATCTTGATCAGCCGGCCATAGCCCGACGACCAGTCCGCATGCACCACCACGCCATCGGCGGTCGAATAGATCGGGGTGCCGTGGCTGGCGGCGAAATCGGTGCCGTTATGCATCCGGCCCCAGCGCGGCCCGAATCCGCTGGTAAAGCGAAAGGCCGATTTCACCGGCACGTCGAACGGCGCCTTCTGGGCGGCGATCCGGTACAGGTTCATCCGGTCCAGACCCTTCAGGATGTCGTTGGCGCGCAGCTCGTCGGCGGTCGGATCCTCGCCCTTGGTGGAAAACGACAGCGGCGTCAGCGGGCCGCCCTGGCCGGAATAGCCGTTGCGCACCTGCGCGATCAGGCTGTCAGGCGGCAGGCCGGCGGCGCGGAACATCTTGTCCAGCGGCTCGACCGACACGGTCAGCGCCTCTTCCAGCTTCTCGAAGATCTTGTCGTTGCGGTCCTGCATCAGGCGCCGCTCGTAATCCATGGTCTCGACCAGCTCGATCGCGGCGGCGGCATCGGCGGCCACGGTGTCGCGTTCGGTCGCGGTCAGGTTCAGCGCATCCGACAGGAAGGTCACGGTCTCGGTCAGGTCGTCGACCTGTCCGTTCCGGGTGCGGGTCGTGCCCGTCACCTCGGCCAGCTCGGTGCGCGCGCGGCTTTCCCCGGCGCGGGCCACATCGCGATCCTTCATCGTGTCGCGCAGGGTGGACTGGATCACGCGGATGCCGGTTTCCAGCTCCTTGCGGCGCTCTTCCGAGGCCAGAAGCTTCGACTGCATCGCCGAAACCTCGGCCAGCGCGTCGTTGAACCGGTCCTGCGCGGCGGCGGCCTCGTGCGACCGCAGATCGCGCTCCTCGGCCATCGCGTTCAGCCGGGTTTCGTACAAAAGCTGTTCGCGCGCGGCCTGCTCGCGCAGGTTGCCCGACCCGATACTGTCCATCAGCACGATCGCCGCCGCAACGATGGCCCAGGCCACCACGACGGCCGATCCGGCCAGGGCAATCAGTTGGGTGTGGGGTTTCAGGCGGATAAATCGGGTCGCGGTATCGCTGCGCAGGTAAAGCCGCTGCTCGGGCAGCATGCGTTCAAGTCTGGCGTTCAATCGGTTCTGCGATTGCATCCTGTGCCCCAAGCCTTTTTTATCTCCACCGCACCCGCGCGGTGTCCGGCCGCGGGGTCCTAAGCTGCTTAGCCAGTCGGCAAAAACGCTGCAACATTTTTGAGCACCCAACAGCGCCGCCCCGCCGGTCGGGGCGGGTAAGTGGCGGATTTTCGCCGACTTTCACCCCCCGAACGGCGCCCTGGTCCCCGATCCGCGGCCGATCACCGCAGGTTGCTGCCCTCGGCCAGCGGCCAATAGAAATCCGGCGGCAGACCGGCCTCGGCCCGCTTTTCCTCGTTGAAGGGGGGCTTCAGCGCGCCGTGGAAATAGCGGCGCACCAGATCGTGGAACACCTCCTTGGGGTCCAGGTCATGCCGCCCGCACAGGAAGTGGAACCATTTGGAGCCATAGGCGACATGGCCCACCTCCTCGCCATAGATCACCTCCAGCGCGGCAACTGCGGCGTCATCACCGGCCTTGCGAAAGATCTCGATCATGCCCGGCGTCACATCCAGGCCGCGCGCCTCCAGCACCATCGGCACCACCGCCAGCCGCCCCATCAGATCGTCCACCGTATCCTCGGCCGCGCGCCACATTCCGGCATGGGCGGGCAGGGCGCCGTAATGGCTGCCCGACGCCTCCAGGCAATCGGATACCAGGTTGAAATGCTTGGATTCCTCGTCCGCCGCCCGCACCCAGTCGTCGTAAAACCCCATCGGCATCGGCACCTCCCCGAACCGCGCGATCAGATCCCAGTGCAGATCGACGGCGTTCAGCTCGATATGCGCCACCGCATGCAGCAGCGCGATGCGCCCCGCCGGGCTGCCCGGCTTGCGCTTGGGCACGTCGCGCGGATCCAGAAGGTCGGGCTTTTCGGGCCGCGCTGGCCGCAGCGGGGGTGCGGCCACCCCCACCGGGATCGGATCGCCCGCGTCACGCGCGGCAAACCACGCCGCCGCATGGGTCCGCGACAGGGCGGTCTTGGCGCGGCCATCGGCGGTGGTCAGAACCGCAACGGCCATTTCTGTCAGGGTCTGGGGCATGGGGCATATCCTGCTATCGTCATCGCCACGGATATGGCCCGACAGCAGGGGGCAGGTAAACCCGCGCCCCCTTCATTGCTCCAAAAATACTCCGGCGCGCGCTTACAGCCCGCGCACCGCCTCCAGGACCGCGTCGGCATGGCCCGGCACCTTGACCTTGCGCCAGACCTGCGCGATCCGCCCGTCACCGCCGATCAGAAAGGTCGCCCGCTCGATCCCCATGTATTTCTTGCCATACATGTTCTTTTCCCCCCAGACGCCGAACTGCTCGCACACATCGCCCTCGGCATCCGACAGAAGCGGCACCGCCAAATCGTGCTTGGCGCGGAACTTCTCGTGCTTTGCCACGGGGTCCTTGGAAATGCCGAAGACCCGCGCGCCCGCGGCCTCGAACTCGGCCAGCTGTTCGGTAAAGGCGATCGCCTCCTTGGTGCAGCCCGGCGTGTCGTCCTTGGGATAGAAATACAGCACCACCGGCGCGGGGCGCAGCGCCGACAGCGTGACCGTGTCGCCGCCATCGCGGGGCAGGGTGAAATCCGGGGCGGTGTCACCGATATCTGGCATCTGGTTGTGATCCTTCGTTCGCGCTAGAGTGCATGTCATAAATGATGCGACGGAAAATAAAGCCGCCGCCGTAAGAGGCAAGAGGCCGCCGCAAAGGCGAGAGATGAGCGAAACCGTTTCCAAACCCCGGCGCCGTCATGTCCGGCGCGCGGCGATCTTTCTGGGGATAGCGATCTTCCTGCTGGTGCTGGCCGCGGGGGTGGCGGCGCTGGCCTTTACCGGGCGAATGGTGCAGCTGCCCGATTGGGTCACCGAGCGGCTGGAAACCCGGCTGAACGCAATGATCGCGCCCGCGGCGGTCGACATCGCCGGGGCGGATCTGTTCGTGTCGCGCCAGGGCGTGCCACAGATCCACCTGCGCCAGGTCGCCCTGTCGGATGCGCGCGGCCGCACGGTGGCGCAACTGCCCGAGCTGAACGCCACCATCGCCGCCCGCCCGCTGCTGCAACAGCGCCAGGTGATGCTGCGGCGGCTGGAGCTGACGGATGCGCATCTGTTCCTGCGCCGCGCCGCTGACGGCTCGCTGGACATGGCGCTGGGGGATGTGCCGGTGAACGGTACCGGCGCCACCACCATGGTCGAGGCGCTGGAGCAGTTCGACGACGCCTTTACCGCGCCCGTGCTGGAAGCGGTCGAGGGGATCTCGGTCGAGCGGCTGGCGCTCAGCTATGAAGATGCCCGTTCGGGCCGCAAATGGCAGGTCAGCGATGGGCTGATGACACTGGACCAGACCGACGAACAGATCGAGCTGCGGGTGTTCTTCTCGCTGCAGAACGATCAGGGCGTCCCGTCCGAGGTGGCGGTGAATTTCGTCTCGGACAAGGGATCGAACAGCGCGCGCTTCTCGGCCAATTTCAGCGACATGCCCGCCGCCGACATCGCCACGCAATCGCCCGGTCTTGCCTTTCTGGCGGTGATCGACGCGCCGATTTCCGGCGCCGTGCGCAGCGGCACCACCGCCGATGGCGGTCTGGCGCCGCTTTCCGCCGCGCTCGAGGTCGGCGGCGGCTCGCTGCGGCCGGTCGAGGGCGTCGCGCCGATCCGCTTCAATCGCGGCAAAAGCTATTTCTCCTACGATCCGGGCGGCGACAAGATCACCTTCGACGAGATCGAGGTCGACACCGCCGGTCTGCGGCTCAGGGCCGATGGCCATGCATATCTGCGCGATCACGTGGCGGGCTGGCCCAGCAGCCTGGTCACCCAGTTCCGCTTCGGCGAGGTGCTGCTGGACCCCGAGGGGCTGTTTGCCGAACCCGCCCGCTTTGTCGGCGGCGCGGTGGATTTCAAGGTCGCGCTGGACCCGTTCACCGCGCAGATCGGGCAGGTGGTGCTGACCGATGCGGCGGGCGTGGATTATCGCGGGTCGGGCCGGGTCACCGCCGATGCCAAGGGCTGGCAGGTCGATGCCGACCTGTCGCTGGACGAGATCACCGATGACCGGCTGCTGGCGCTCTGGCCCGTCGATCTGGTGCCGGGGACGCGGCGCTGGATCGCCAACAACGTGCTGTCGGGCAAGTTCTTCGATGTGCGTGCCGCCGTCCGGCTGCGGCCCGACCAGCCGCCCGTCGCCTCGCTCAGCCACGAGTTTCGCGACGCGCGGGTGCGGTTCCTGAAGACCATGCCGCCCATCGAAAACGGCTTCGGCTATGCCACGATCAGCGACAACGCCTTTACCCTGGTGGTCGAAAGCGGCCATGTGACGGCGCCCGCCGGGGGGCGGGTGCAGATGGCCGGGTCGGTGATGCATGTGCCCGATCTGGGGATCAAGCGGCCCCCGGCGGAATTCACCCTGCGCACCGACAGCACGCTGAAGGACATCCTGTCGGTGCTGGATCTGGCCCCGCTCAGCATCATGAGCCGCGCGGGCCAGCCAATCGACCTGGCCAGCGCCCGGGCCCAGACCGAAACCCGGCTGGCGCTGGTCCTGAAGAAAGAGCTGAAGACCGAAGAGGTCACGTTCGACGTTCAGGGCACGATGAACGATGTGCACAGCACGGTGCTGGTGCCGGGCCGGGTGCTGCGCGCCGAAGAGCTGAGCCTGGTGGCCGATAACGATAGGGTCGAGATCGGCGGCGCGGCCAGCCTGGACGGGGTGCCCTTCACCGGGCGCTGGACCCAAGCGCTGGGTCCCGAGGCGCAGGGAAAATCGCGCGTGGCCGGGACCATCGAGCTGTCGCAGCGGTTTGCCGATGCGTTCAATATCGGCCTGCCCAGCGGGACCCTGTCGGGCGCGGGGCGCGGGGCTGTGACCATCGACCTGGCGCGCGACGCGCCGCCGGAATTCAGCCTGAATTCCGATCTGGCGGGCCTGGGCCTGTCGATGCCGGGGCTGGGCTGGTCCAAATCGCGCCAGTCCACGGGCGATCTGCGCGTGACCGGCGCGCTGTCGTCGCCGCCCCGGATCGACGCGCTCACCATCGATGCGGGCGGGCTGGAGACCTCGGGCCGGGTGACGCTGGGGCAGGGCGGCCAGTTGCAAAGCGCGGAATTCGACCGGGTGCGCCTGAACGGCTGGCTGGATGCGCCGGTCACCCTGACCGGGCGCGGGGCGGGCAACGCGCCCGCCATCGCGCTGCGCGGCGGGCTGGTCGATCTGCGCCGCCAGCCGCAGGGTACCGGCACGGGCGGCGGCACCGGCGGCCCGCCCATCGACGTGGCGCTGGACCGGCTAGTGATTTCCGACACCATGTCGCTGACCCGGGTGCGGGGGCAGCTGTCGCGCACAGGCGGTCCGGGCGGGCGCTTCACCGGCCGGCTGAACGGCCGCGCGCCGATCCAGGCGACGCTGGCGCCCGCGCGCAACGGCACCGCGATCCGGGTTCTGTCGAATGACGCGGGCGAGGCGCTGCGCGCCGCCGGGGTCTTTGCCAAGGCCAATGGCGGCACGCTGGACATGGTGTTGCAGCCGCGCGGGCCAAAGGGCGATTACGATGGCACGCTGTCGATCAAGCGCACGCGGGTCAAGGGCACGCCGGTGCTGGCCGAATTGCTGACCGCGATCAGCGTGGTGGGCATTCTGGAGCTGCTGGATGGCGAGGGGCTGGTCTTCAGCGATGTGGAAAGCGACTTCCGCTTGACCCCGGGCGCGTTGCAGATCAAGAGGGGCAGCGCGGTCGGCCCCTCGTTGGGGATCTCGTTGGCCGGGATCTATGATATGCGGGGCAACCGGCTGGACATGCAGGGCGTGATCTCTCCGATCTATTTGCTGAACGGCATCGGCAGCATCTTCACCCGCAAGGGCGAGGGGCTGTTCGGCTTCAACTATTCCCTGTCCGGCCCGGCCAAGACACCGCGCGTGCGGGTCAATCCGCTGTCGATCCTGACGCCCGGCATGTTCCGCGAGATCTTTCGCCGCCCGCCGCCGGAGCTGGCCAATTGAAGCTGTCCGATTTCGATTTCGACCTGCCCGAGGATCTGATCGCCACCCGGCCCGTCAGCCCGCGCAGTTCCGCGCGGATGCTGGTGGCCGAAGGGGGCGCGATCCGCGACCTGCATGTGCATGACCTGCCCGACCTGCTGGGGCCGGGCGACCGGCTGGTGCTGAACAACACCAAGGTGATCCCGGCGCGGCTGGCGGGCAAACGCCGGCGCGAGACCGCGCAGGGCGTGGTCGAGGCCGGGATCGAGCTGACCCTGCTGGAGCCGCGCCCCGGCGGCCAGTGGCAGGCGCTGGCCAAGCCGCTGCGCAAGCTGAAAGAGGGCGAAGAGGTCACGTTCGACGCGGGGCTTTCGGCGCGGGTCGTGGCGAAATCCGAAACCGATGTGACGCTGGCCTTCAACCTGACGGGCGACGATTTCGATGCCGCGCTGGCGCAGGCGGGCGCGATGCCGCTGCCGCCCTATATCGCCGGGCGGCGCGCGGCGGATGCCCGCGACAAGACCGATTACCAGACCGTCTTTGCCCGCCATTCCGGCGCTGTTGCGGCGCCCACGGCCTCGCTTCATTTCGACGATGCGCTGTTGCAGGCGCTGCGCGACCGGGGCGTGGCGTTCACCGAGGTCACGCTGCATGTGGGCGCGGGCACCTTTCTGCCGGTCAAGGTCGACGATGTGAGCCAGCACAAGATGCACGCCGAATGGGGCGAGGTGACCGAGGACGCCGCCGCCCAGATCAACGCCACCCGCGCCGCCGGGGGCCGCGTGATCCCGGTGGGCACCACCGCGCTGCGGCTGATCGAAAGCGCCGCCACCCCCGATGGCACCATGCATCCCTGGCGCGGCGAGACCGATATCTTCATCACCCCCGGCTACCGGTTCCGCGTGGCGGATGGGCTGATGACCAATTTCCACCTGCCGAAATCGACACTGATGATGCTGGTCTCGGCGCTGATGGGGGTGGGGGCGATCCGGGCGATCTATGCCCATGCCATCGCGGCGGGGTACCGGTTCTTCAGCTATGGCGACGCGTCGCTTTTGCTGCCCGATGCGCCGGACACGAGCGACATGAAGACGTCGCTTTCATGATCTACAGGCGGTCCGTGATCGGGTAGCCTGCCCGGGTAAAGAAAGAAGCGATCTGATATGCTGCGTGTATTCTTGCATTCCTGGCCCCTGTTGCTGGGCCTGATGTTGTTGATGGTGGGCAACGGCCTGCAGGGCACGCTGCTGGGTGTGCGCGGCCCGATCGAGGGGTTCTCGACATTCCAGATGTCGCTGATCATGGCGGCGTATTTCCTGGGCTTTCTGGGCGGTTCGCGCGCGACGCCGGAACTGATCCGGCGGGTGGGGCATGTGCGGGTCTTTGCGGCGCTGGGATCGCTGATCTCGGCGGTGCTGATCCTCTATCCGTCGATTGCCAACCCCTGGGCCTGGGCGGTGCTGCGGGTGCTGATCGGGTTCTGCTTCTCGGGCGTTTATGTCACCACCGAAAGCTGGCTGAACAATTCGGCCACCAATGAAACCCGTGGCCAGACCCTGTCGCTTTACATGATCGTGCAGATGGTCGGCATCATCGCGGCGCAAGGCCTGCTGGTGCTGGGCGATCCGTCGGGCTTCATCCTGTTCATCGTGCCCTCGGTGCTGGTTTCGGTGTCGTTCGCGCCGATCCTGCTGTCGGTCTCGCCCACGCCCGCGTTTGACATGACCAAGCCGATGAGCCTGCGCGAGCTGTTTCACAACTCGCCGCTGGGATGCGTGGGCTCTTTCCTGTTGGGGGGCGTCTTTTCGGCCCAGTTCGGCATGGCCGCCGTTTACGCCACACAGGCGGGGATGGAGCTGGCGCAGATCTCGATCTTCATCGCGATGATCTATGTCGGCGCGCTGGTGCTGCAATATCCCATCGGCTGGCTCTCGGACCGGATGGACCGCCGCGCGCTGGTCATGGCGGTGGCCGCGATGGGGGGCGTGGCGTCGCTGGTGGGGATCTGGTCGGGGTCGGCCTTTACGGTCCTGCTGGGCGTGGCGTTCCTGATGGGCGGGGCGGCCAACCCGCTTTATGCGCTGCTGATTGCCCACACCAATGATTTCCTCGAGGTCGAGGACATGGCCGCGGCCTCGGGCGGGCTGATCTTCATCAACGGGCTGGGTGCGATTGCCGGTCCCATCGTCACCGGCTGGCTGATGTCGACCATGGGGCCGGGGGGCTATTGGCTGTTCATCGGGTTGCTGATGCTGGCGCTGGCGGCCTATGCGGCCTATCGCACGACCCAGCGCCCGGCGCCGTCGTCGCATGAAACCGGTTCCTATGCGCCGGTCATGCCGTCGGCCTCGCCCGTGGCGGTCGAAGCCGCACAGGAATATTTCATTGATGCCCAGGATGAAACAAATATTGAGCATTAGACACGGATTCAGCGGGTTGCAGGTGTAACTTCTTGCGGGTTAGCTGGGGTCCAGAGACACTTGGGCAGGCTGGGGAGCTGGTTATGAGTGAGGGAGAAGGTCATTTGTGTAACCCCGAGGAAATCACCGCATTCTGGATCGACGAGGTCGGCCCGAAGGGCTGGTATGCCACCGATCCGAAGCTGGACGCGCGCATTCGCGACCGTTTCGACGCCCCGTGGCAGATCGCCCGCGATGGCGGCTTTCACGAATGGCTCACGCTGCCCGACACCGCGCTGGCCTATCTGATCCTGACCGACCAGTTCCCGCGCAACATGTATCGCGGCAGCGGTCAGGCGTTCGACACCGACAAACAGGCGCGGGCCTTTGCCAAACAGGCCATCGATGCCGGGCATGACATGCGCGTTGCCGAACCCGAACGCCAGTTCTTCTATCTGCCGCTGATGCATTCGGAATGTCTGATGGATCAGGAACGCTGCGTGCGGCTGATGCTGACCCGGATGCCCGAAACCGGCGCCGATAACCTGCTGCATGCCAAGGCGCATCGCGAGGTCATCCGCCAGTTCGGCCGCTTCCCCTATCGCAACGCCGCCCTGGACCGCAGCAACAGCGCGGCAGAAACCGATTTCATCGACAATGGCGGCTATGGCCGCGTGGTCGAGGAACTGCGCGCCGCCGCCTGATGGCGTCCTGCTGAAGGTCGGTCATTGAAGAAGCCCGCCCGGCGGTCTAGCCTGCCATCAGCGACAGATGGAGGACAGCGCATGGCGGGCAAATCATTCGACGTGATCGTGATCGGGGCCGGTCCCGGCGGCTATGTCGCGGCGATCCGGGCGGCGCAGCTGGGCCTGTCCGTCGCGGTGGTGGAGCGCGAACATCTGGGCGGCATCTGTCTGAACTGGGGCTGTATCCCGACCAAGGCGCTGCTGCGCTCGGCCGAGGTGTTCCACCTGATGGAGCGGGCCAAGGATTTCGGCCTGAGCGCCGACAAGATCGGCTTTGATCTGGACGCGGTCGTCAAACGCTCGCGCGGGGTGGCGGGGCAGCTGTCGGGCGGGATCGGCCACCTGATGAAGAAGAACAAGATCACCGTGGTGATGGGCGCGGCCACGATCCCCGCCAAGGGCAAGGTCAGCGTAAAGACCGACAAGGGCACCGAGGATCTGACCGCCAAGCACATCGTTCTGGCCACCGGCGCGCGGGCACGCGAGCTGCCGGGGCTGGAGGCCGATGGCGATCTGGTCTGGACATACAAGCACGCGCTGCAACCGCCCCGGATGCCGAAAAAGCTGCTGGTCATCGGCTCGGGCGCCATCGGCATCGAATTCGCCAGCTTCTTCAACACGCTGGGCGCCGACACGACCGTGGTCGAGGTGATGGACCGCGTCCTGCCCGTGGAAGACGCCGAGATCAGCGCCTTTGCCAAGAAACAATTCGTCAAGCAGGGCATGACGATCATGGAACAGGCGATGGTCAAGCAGCTCGACCGTGCCAAGGGCAAGGTCACCGCCCATATCGAAATCGGCGGCAAGGTTGAAAAGCACGAGTTCGACACCGTGATTTCCGCCGTTGGCATTGTCGGCAATGTCGAAGGGCTGGGGCTGGAGGAACTGGGCGTCAAGATCGACCGCACCCATGTGGTGACGGACGAATTTTGCCGGACCGGGGTCGACGGGCTTTATGCCATCGGCGACATCGCGGGCGCGCCCTGGCTTGCGCACAAGGCCAGCCACGAGGGCGTGATGGTGGCCGAGCTGATCGCCGGCGGCCATCCGCACCCGGTGAAGCCCGAAAGCATCGCCGGCTGCACCTATTGCCACCCGCAGGTCGCCAGTGTCGGCCTGACCGAGGCCAAGGCGAAAGAGGCGGGGTACGACATCAAGGTCGGCCGCTTCCCCTTTATCGGCAATGGCAAGGCGATTGCCCTGGGCGAGCCTGAGGGGATGATCAAGACCGTCTTCGACGCCAAAACCGGCGAGCTTCTGGGCGCGCATATGGTGGGCGCCGAGGTGACGGAGCTGATCCAGGGCTATGTCGTCGGTCGGCAGCTGGAAACGACGGAAGAGGACCTGATGAACACCGTCTTCCCGCATCCCACCCTGTCCGAGATGATGCACGAATCCGTGCTGGACGCCTATGGCCGCGTGATCCATATGTAAGGGGCCGCGCGCGGCCTTCGCGCCAAAGGATCCTGCACCCATGTCTGATCGTTCCGAAACAGCGCTGTTGCTGGTCCTGACGCTTTGGGCGGCGGGGCTGTGCGCCGCCGGGCAGTTCGCCAAGATCAGCGTCAGTTACGGCGCGCTGGCGGATATCTATCCGCAGGCGGGGGCGGCGTTGGGCTATGCTTTGTCGCTGATCTCTTTGCTGGGGGTCGTACTTGGCGCGACCGCCGGGGCGCTGGTGGGGTGGCTGGGCTTTCGCCTGGTGCTGCTGGCCGCGCTGTTGCTGGGGGCTGCGGTGTCGCTGATACAGGCCGCCTTGCCCGGTTTCGGCCTTTTCCTGCTGTCGCGGGTGGTCGAAGGGGTCTCTCACCTGGCCATTGTCGTGGCCGCACCCACGCTGATCGCCCAAGTCACCGCGCCCCGCCACCAAGCCGCCGCGATGACACTCTGGAGCTGCTTTTTCGGCGTCGCCTATGCCGTCTTTGCCTGGGCCGGTATCCCGCTGATCCGCGCCGCCGGTCCCGCGCCGCTTTATGCGATCCATGCCGGGGGGTGTCTGGCCGTGGCGGCGGCGCTGTGGCTTATGCTGCCGCGCGACCGGGCCGGGGCGGCGGTGCCGCCGCGCCTGTCGCGAGTTCTGACCGATCTGGCGGCGATCTATCGCTCCCCCCGGACCAATGCCGCCGCGCTGGGGTGGCTTTGCTATACCTTCACCTTCGTGGCGATCCTGACCCTGCTGTCGCAGATCGTGGGCGAAGGGCGGGCTGCAGGCCTGATCGGGGCGATGCCGCTTGTCAGCATCGGCACCTCGCTGACGCTGGGCGTCGCGCTGTTGCAGCGCATTCCGGCCGAACGCGTTCTGATTGCGGGCTTCGCCGCCGCGCTGATCGTGCTGGGGCTGATCGGGCTGATGCCCGGCGCGGCCTGGCCGTTTCTGGTGCTGGCGATGGTCTGGGGCCTGATCCAGGGGGCGGGCTTTGCCATGGTGCCCCAGCTGAACGATACGGTCGAAACCCGCGCCCGCGCCAACGGGGCGATGGCGCAGATGGGCAATCTGGGCAACCTGCTGGGCACGCCGGTTCTGGCGGCGCTGCTGCTGGCGGGCGGGCTGAACGCGGTGTTGCTGGCCATTCTGGCGATCTATGGCTGCGCGATTGCCGTGCAACTGTGGCTGGCGCGGCTGCGCGCGCAAGCGGCCACGGGATAAATTGCATATTCCCGTTTTGTTCCGCTTTTTCGGTTGGAGACTCGCCCGCTGTCCACTATTTGTTAGGAATTCGTTCAAAGGTGGGTCATGGCCGAGCTGAAGAATATCGAGGTGCGCGGCGCGCGCGAGCATAACCTCAAGGGCATCGATGTGGATATTCCGCGCGATCAGCTGGTGGTGATCACCGGCCTGTCGGGGTCGGGCAAATCCAGCCTGGCGTTCGATACGATCTATGCCGAAGGGCAGCGGCGCTATGTCGAAAGCCTGTCGGCCTATGCCCGGCAATTTCTGGACATGATGGAAAAGCCCGATGTCGACCACATCAGCGGCCTGAGCCCTGCGATTTCCATCGAACAGAAGACGACCAGCAAGAACCCGCGTTCGACCGTCGGCACGGTGACCGAGATCTATGATTACCTGCGGCTGCTCTTCGCCCGCGCTGGCACGCCCTATAGCCCCGCCACCGGCAAGCCGATTGAGGCGCAGCAGGTGCAGGATATGGTCGACCGCGTGATGGCGATGGAGGAGGGCACGCGCGCCTATCTGCTGGCGCCCATCGTGCGCGACCGCAAGGGCGAATACCGCAAGGAAATGCTGGAACTGCGCAAGCAGGGGTTCCAGCGGGTCAAGGTCGACGGCGAATTCCACGATCTGGACACCCCGCCGACGCTGGACAAGAAATTCCGCCACGATATCGACGTTGTGGTCGACCGGATCGTGATCAAGGAGGGGCTGGAAACCCGGCTGGCCGACAGTTTCCGCACCGCACTGGATCTGGCCGACGGGATCGCCATTCTGGAAACCGCCCCGCGCGAGGGCGAGCCTGAGCGCATCACGTTTTCGGAAAACTTCGCCTGTCCCGTCAGCGGCTTCACCATCCCCGAGATCGAACCGCGCCTGTTTTCGTTCAACGCGCCCTTCGGGGCCTGCCCGGATTGCGACGGGCTGGGGGTCGAGCTGTTCTTTGACGAACGGCTGGTGGTGCCCGACCAGACGCTGAAACTGACCGATCTGGCCGCCGCGCATTGGCCCGAAGGCGGCACGCCCTATTTCAAGCAAGCGCTTGCGGCGATGGCCAAGCATTACGAATTCGACCTGAAAGCGCGGTGGAAGGACCTGCCGGCCTTTGCGCGTCAGGTGTTGCTGTATGGCTCGGGCGAGGAAGAGATCCTGTTCCGCTTTGACGAGGGCGGCCGTGTCTTCGACATCGAACGCACGTTCGAGGGCGTGATCCCCAATATGGAACGCCGCTTCCGCGAAACCGATTCAAGCTGGATCCGCGAGAAGTTCGAGAAATACCAGAACAACCGCCCTTGCGGCACCTGCCACGGCTATCGCCTGCGCCCCGAGGCGCTGGCGGTCAAGATCGGCGGGCTGCATGTGGGCGATGTGGTGCAGAAATCCATCCGCGAGGCGCTGGCCTGGATCGAGGCCGCGCCCGAGAGCCTGAGCGCCCAGAAGAACGAGATCGCCCGCGCCATCCTGAAGGAAATCCGGGAACGCCTTGGATTCCTGAATAACGTGGGATTGGAATATCTTACGCTGTCACGTTCATCCGGCACATTAAGCGGCGGCGAAAGCCAGCGTATCCGTCTGGCCAGCCAGATCGGCAGCGGACTGACCGGGGTGCTTTACGTGCTGGACGAACCGTCCATCGGCTTGCACCAGCGCGACAACGGCCGGCTTCTGACCACGCTGAAGAACCTGCGCGATCAGGGCAACACCGTGATCGTGGTGGAACATGACGAGGAAGCGATCCGCGAGGCCGATTATGTTTTCGACATCGGCCCCGGCGCCGGTGTGCATGGCGGACAGGTCGTGGCGCATGGCACGCCGGAACAGATCACCGGCGATCCCGCCTCGCTGACCGGGCAATACCTGAGCGGCACGCGCGAAATCGCGGTGCCCGCCACCCGGCGCAAGGGCAAGGGCAAGTCGGTCGTGGTCAAGAAAGCCACGGGCAACAACTTGAAGAACGTGACCGCCGAATTCCCGCTGGGCAAGTTCGTCTGTGTGACCGGCGTGTCGGGCGGGGGCAAATCCACGCTGACCATCGAAACCCTGTTCAAGACCGCCAGCATGCGGCTCAATGGCGCGCGCCAGACGCCCGCGCCATGCGAAACCATCAAGGGGCTGGAGCATCTGGACAAGGTCATCGATATCGACCAGCGCCCCATCGGGCGTACCCCGCGCTCGAACCCCGCGACCTATACCGGGGCCTTCACGCCCATCCGCGACTGGTTCGCGGGCCTGCCCGAGGCCAAGGCGCGTGGCTACAAGCCGGGGCGGTTTTCCTTCAACGTCAAGGGCGGCCGGTGCGAGGCCTGTCAGGGCGACGGGGTCATCAAGATCGAGATGCATTTCCTGCCCGATGTCTATGTCACCTGCGAGACCTGCAAAGGCGCGCGCTATAACCGCGAAACGCTGGAAATTCGCTGGAAAGGCAAGAGTATCGCCGATGTTCTTGATATGACGGTCGAGGACGCGCAGGAGTTCTTCAAGGCCGTCCCGTCGATCCGCGACAAGATGGATGCGCTGATGCGCGTGGGGCTGGGCTATATCAAGGTCGGCCAACAGGCCACGACCCTGTCGGGCGGTGAGGCACAGCGCGTGAAGCTGTCGAAAGAGCTGTCGAAACGCGCCACGGGCCGCACGCTCTATATCCTCGACGAACCCACGACGGGCCTGCATTTCGAGGATGTGCGCAAGCTGCTCGAAGTGCTGCACGAGCTGGTCGAGCAGGGCAATTCGGTGGTGGTGATCGAACACAATCTTGATGTGATCAAGACCGCCGACTGGATCATCGATATCGGCCCCGAAGGTGGCGATGGCGGGGGCGAGATCGTGGCGATCGGCACACCCGAGGACGTGGCCAAGGAACCGCGCAGCCATACCGGCCGCTATCTGGCCGAGATCCTGAACGCCAAGCGCGTGGCGGCGGAATAGGCGACCCTATTTCTGCCTGAATGTGCCGCCATGCTGTCCGCCGTGATTGGCGGATGACAGGCACTATGCGAAAGCTTGCAGCGATTCTGATCGTGGCGATGGCCCTTGGCGCGGGGCGGCCTGCGGTGGCGGGGCAGCCGATCCATGAAAGCCTGATGGATTGCGCCGCGCTTTACACAATGGGCGCGCGGATGGGGTCGGGGGGCGATGGCCCGAAAGCCCGGGCCTTGGGTCACGCCGCCGAACAGATGACGGCGGCGGCGATCCTGCTGGCGCGCCGCGACGGGATCCCCGCGCCCGAGGGGCATATCCTGACCCTTGCGCAGGAAAAGGTCGGCCATTGGGATGCCAAGGGGCGGCTTTTCGTGCTCAGCCGCGATTTCCGCGACTGGGCACAGTATTGCGGCAAGCTTTCAGATGCGCTTGGGCTGGACCTGCGCCGTTAGGGGTCAGTCCAGCACCTGGGCGATGGCGCCGATCACATCCAGGATCTCGCCCGTGTCACGGTCGATCCGCACCACATTATCGCCCAGCCGGTAATAGGTTTGATCGGGGTCCAGCCCGTGACGGCCGGGATAGCGCACGCGGGTATAGCGGTCGTCGATATAACCGTGCCGGCCATCATGTTTTTTTGCCTGACCGGGCGGCACGCAATGCGGGCTTTTCTTGGCCAGGCCGGGCGGGCAGTGGCCCGCGGATTTCCCGGCCCCCGCCATTGCGGCGGCGGGCGCCAGGGTCAGCAGCGCGGCGGCGGTCAGATGTTTCAGACGGATCATGCGACCCTCCTTCCTGTTCCTTCAGGGAACAGGTGGGGGCGCCGCGCGCCTGCGTCCAGTGCCGCGCCCGGTGGGCGGCGGCGATCCGCCGATCAGGATTTCTTCATCGGACAGGTGTTCAGCCCGAAGATCGAATAAAGCGGGCAGGTCGACATCAGCCCGGTGACCAGCGGCACGATGCCGATCAGATACAGCCACTTATAGGGGCCATCGACGATGAAAAAGGCCGCGATCAGGGCCAGACCGACGATGATGCGCAGGGCGCGGTCGATGCCGCCAACGTTTTTCTTGAGCATATGCGTTCTCCGATAGTGCACCCCGCCCGGAATCGGGCGGTTCGGGTGCAGTATCGCGCACCAGGCGGCGGCGGTCTGTGACTAGGTCACCGAAGGCGCGTCGATTTCCGCAAGCCGCGCCAGCCCGGGCCGGTCGGTCAGGGTGACGACCCCGCGATCCAAGCGCACCAGCCCGCGTTTCGACAAGGCCTCCAACCGGCGCGAGATCACCTCGCGCGCGCTGCCGATGATGGTGGCCAGCTCCTGATGTGTGGCTTCGACCCGGTCGCCAATGGCGCGGTCCAGCAGGGCGCGCGCCAGCCGGCTTTCGACCTTTTGAAAGGCCACGCGTTCCAGCAGCGCCATCATCCCCTGCATCCGGCCCGCGAAGGCGCCGAAGACGAAATGCCGGAACGGGGCCGAGCCATCCATCAGCGCCAGAAAGGTATCCTTGGGCACCAGCACCAGATCGCATTCGGTGGCGGTGATCGCCTCGCCCGTATAATCCTCGCCCCCCAGCAGGCCCAGCGTCGATTGCACACAGGACTGGCCGGGTTCGACCGCGTACAGCAGGATGTCGCGCCCGGTGGGGCCGGTCAGGAACACCTCGACCCGGCCGTTCAGGACGATGGCGAAACCGCGCGCGGCCTCGCCGGGGTTGAACAGGATCTGACCCTTGGGCAGGTGCATCGGCGGCAGGGCGTCCAGCCGCGACAGGGTGCCGGGATCAAGCCCGGGCAAGGCGGTCCGGGCCCACCCCATCAGCCGCGCCCGCCCGGGGTTGCGGGGCGCCTCAGCCGCCCCATTTCACGATGCTCTCGTAAAGCCCGCTCCATTCCGGCGGGGCGGGGAACTGGGCGCTGTAATCCTGCTGTGCGCCCGCGTCCAGGGCCGCGTACCAGCGCCGGAACGCAATCAGATAGGTTTCGCCCGTGCCCATCCGCCATCCCAGCGAGTCGGGTTCAAGATCGGGAAACTGCATCCACGGGGGGCGCTGCGGGTCGGCGTGGCCGCACTGGCGATAGCGTTCGGCAGCGGCGTCGAAGCGGTCGCGCAACGCATCCAGCTGCGCGCCGTCGATGATCTTCCACCGCGCCTGAAGCCCGCCCTTGTCCGTCATCCGCCACGCCCGCGCTTTTCGAACCGGGGCAGCATGGCGCTGAAATCGCGGCCCTTGCCGTCCTCGGCCTCGACAAAGGCCGCGTAAAGCGCGGCGGCGGCCTGTCCCATGGGCGTGTCGGCATCGACCGATTCCGCGGCCTGTTGGCTCAGGCGCAGGTCCTTCAGCATCAACTCGGCCGCAAAACCGGGCTGATAGCCATTGTCGGCGGGCGAGGTCGGGCCGACGCCGGGGGCGGGGCAATAGGCGTTCATGGTCCAGCTATAGCCCGAAGAGGTGCTGACCACATCAAACATCTTGTCGCGGGCCAGGCCCAGCTTGTCGGCCAGCGCGAAAGCCTCGCATGTGGCGATCATGGTGACGCCCAGGATCATGTTGTTGCAGATCTTGGCCGACTGGCCCGCGCCCGCAGCGCCGCAATGCACAGCCTTTTGCCCCATGATGTTAAAGAGCGGCTGGACGGTGGCAAAGGCATCCGCGCCGCCGCCCACCATGAAGGTCAGCGTCCCGGCGGTCGCCCCGCCGACGCCGCCCGACACTGGCGCATCCAGCGCGCCCAGGCCCGCGGCGTCGGCCTGATCCGCGACGGCGCGGGCGCTGTCCACATCGACGGTCGAACAATCGCACAGCACCGCGCCCTTGGTCATGGCGGGGATGACCTCGTCCGCGACCGCGCGCAGGATCGCGCCATTGGGCAGCATGGTGATGACCACATCGGCGCCCGTGGCTGCGGCGGCTGCGCTGTCAGCTTTCGCAACGCCGTCGGGGCAGGGGGCGGACAGGTCGAAGCCCGTCACATCATGCCCCGCCGCGACCAGATTGGCCGCCATCGGCCCGCCCATGTTGCCCAGCCCGATAAATCCGATTTTCATGCCTGTTCCTCCAATTTCAAGGCCGCTTCCCCCAGCGGCATTAGCATCCTGGTCACATCTGCGCCGGGCACCTGTTCGATATCGGTATGCTGCCAGCGCGGGTTGCGGTCCTTGTCGATGATCGCGGCGCGGATCCCTTCGAGGAAATCGCCATGTTCCATCGCGCGATGGGTAAAGCGGTATTCCAGCTCCAGCGCCGGTTCGATCCGGTCGCGACCCCGCAGGCGGTGGATCATCTCGACCGTACAGGCCGCCGACAGCGGCGCAGACCGCCCCAGCGCCTTCAGCGCGCCTTGCGCGAATTCGCTGTCGTCATGGCGCAGGGACCGGACGATATCGCCCAGGGTCTCGCCCGCGAAATGACGGTCGATATCGGCCTGTGCTGATGCCAGCGTGCCATCGGGGGCGGGTTTTGCGGCGGGGTCAATCTCCTGCCAATCGCCGGTCTGTTCCAGCCGGGCGATCAGGGCGGGCCAGTCGGCCTGCGGCACGAAGTAATCGGCAAAGCCCGCATGGATCGCATCCGCCGCGCCAAGCCGCGCGGCGGTGGTGCCCAGGTATTCGCCCAGCCGCCCCGGCGCCCGCGCCAGGATCAACGAGCCGCCCACATCCGGCACCAGCCCGATGCCGCATTCGGGCATGGAAATCTGGCTGCTCTCGCCCACGACCCGGTGCGAGCCGTGACAGCCCACGCCCACGCCGCCGCCCATGGTGAAGCCCTGAAGAAAGCTCGCCACCGGCTTGGGAAAATTGAACATTTTGGCGTTCATGCGGTATTCGTCGCGCCAGAATTTCCGGCCATAGTCGAAATCGCCCGCGATGCCGGTGTCGTACATTTCCTGAATGTCGCCCCCGGCACAGAACGCCCGATCCCCCACCGCGTCGATCACGATCAACGCCACCCGGTCATCGCTGGCCCAGGCGTCCAGCGCACCCTCGATCGCCAGGCTCATGTCATAGGTCAGCGCATTCAGCGCCTTGGGCCGGTTCAGCGTGATCCGCCCCGCGCGGCCGGTGATGCGGATGTCGATGTCGCTCATTACCCCCGCTCCGCCAGCATCTGCCGGGCCACAATCAGCCGCATGATCTCGTTCGTGCCTTCCAGGATCTGGTGCACCCGCAGATCGCGGACCAGTTTCTCGATCCCGTAATCGGCCAGATAGCCATAGCCACCATGCAGTTGCAGGCATTGATCGACAATGCGGCTGCCGGCCTCGGTCACGAATTTCTTGGCCATCGCGCAGTATTTGGTGGCATCGGGCGCGCGGGTGTCCAGCTTCCAAGCGGCCTGACGCAGGAAGGTGCGGGCGGCCTGAAGCTCGATCTCCATATCCGCCAGGCGGAATTGCAGCGCCTGGAACTGGTCGATGGGTTTGCCGAAGGCCTTGCGCTCGCCCATGTAATCCAGCGTGGCGTTCAGCGCGGCCTGTGCAGCCCCAAGGGAGCAGGCGCTGATGTTCAGCCGCCCGCCATCCAGACCCATCATCGCGTATTTGAAGCCCGATCCTTCCTCGCCCAGCAGGTTCCCGGCGGGCACCTTGCACGCGTCCATCTGGACCTGCCGCGTGGGTTGGGAGCGCCAGCCCATCTTGTCCTCGAGCCCGCCAAAGGACAGCCCCGGCGCGCCATCCTCGACCACCAGCGCCGACACGCCGCGCGGGCCGTCCTCGCCCGTGCGGCACATGACGATATAGGCATCCGCATAGCCCCCGCCCGAGATGAAGGCTTTGGTGCCCGTCAGGGCATAGCCGTCATTGCTGCGCAGGGCCTTGGTCTTCAGCGCCGCGGCGTCCGAGCCCGAGCCCGGTTCGGTCAGGCAATAGGCAAAGACCTGTTCCATGGCGATGGCGGGGCCCAGGAAGCGGTCCTTGATCGCGTCATCGCCGAACTTGTCCAGCATCGCCGCGCACATGTTGTGGATCGACAGGAACGCCGCGACCGACGGACAGGCCATCGACAGCGCCTCGAACACCATGGTGGCGTCCAGACGCGACAGGCCCGCGCCGCCCGATTCCTCGCGCACGTAAAGCCCGCCAAAGCCCAGCTCGGCCAGTTTGGGCCACAGGTCCTTGGGGATATCGCCCGCCTGTTCCCAGGCGCGGGCATGCGGGGCGATCTCGGCCGTGCCGAAATCCCGTGCCATGTCGAAGATGGCGGTTTGTTCCTCGGTCGGTGCGAAATCCATCAGGGCCTCCCATTCGCGGCGACAATTGAACGTGTGTTTAATTTTCGATTGTTGCGAGAGTTTTGCAAGCGGGAAAGATCACAGATCCCGCGTAAATTCCGATATCAGGTGATGCACGACGGCATTCAGCGCCTCGCGCCCGGTTGCGCCGGCCTTGAGCGCGGCACCGTGCACCTGACGCTGGCGGTCGGAACTGGTGCCCTGGGCCAGGATATCGCGCAGGCCTGCCAGTTCGGGCTGGCAATTCAGCGCATCGGCATCCTGGCTGACAAGCGCGATCAACTCTTCGATCAGATCGGTCATCGGCACGATCTGTCCGGCGCCGAAATCGATCAGCCCTTCGCCCAGCCCATAGCGTTGCGCGCGCCAGCGGTTTTCCGACAGCAGGAACCGGTCATAGATCCGCCAGCGCTGATTCTGCCGCGACAGGCGCCACAGCATCCGGGTGATGCACTGGATCGCGGCGGCCAGCGACAGGGTGTGTTCCAGCCGGGGCGAGACATCGCAGATCCGGGTTTCCAGCGTCGGGAACCGGGCCGAGGGGCGCAGGTCCCACCAGATTTTCGAGCTGTCCTCGATCAGCTTCATGCCGGTCAGCACGTTGACCATGCTTTGGTAATCGTCCCAGCCGGTGGGGCGGGGCGGCAACCCGGTGCGCGGCAGGTTGTCGAAAACCGTCAGCCGGTACGAGGCCAGCCCCGTATCCTCGCCCTGCCAGAAGGGCGAGGAGGTGCTGAGCGCCAGCAGATGCGGCAGGAAATAGGTCATCTGGTTCATCAGGTCGATCCGCTGTTCGGGATCGGGGATGCCCACATGCACATGCATGCCACAGATCAGCATCCGCCGCGCCACGCCGGCCAGATCCTTGTGCAGCGCGTTATAGCGGTCGCGGTCGGTGTGGTGCTGTTTCTTCCAGTCGCCGAACGGGTGGCAGGACGCGGCGATGGGGGCCAGACCGTATTCGCCCGCGATCCGGGCCACGGTGCGGCGCAGGTTGGTCAGATCCTGCCGGGCTTGGGAAATATCGGCGCAGACGCGGGTGCCGATTTCGACCTGGCATTGCAGGAATTCGGGGCTGAACTGCCCCTCAAGCTCTGTCGTGCAGGCCGACATCAGCGCATCGGGCGCATGGGCCAGGGCACAGGTTTCGGGGTCGACCAGAAGATATTCCTCTTCCACGCCCAGGGTGAAATCCGGTTCCGTTGTCACCATGCCTGCCCATCCCTGCCAGTGCCTGTCGCGCCCATATTCGACCGAACCGGGCAATCGCGGCAAGGGGTTTGGGGCGCGGGGCCTGTCAGACCTGTTGTTTCAGCAGCGCGGCAAAGCTGGTCTCGGGCTGTCCCAGGATCGACAGGGCGGCCTCCTGCGTCGTCTGGATCGACACGACCACCCCCGGCGCATCGGTCCAGGAGCGTTCGACGATGCGTGCCAGTTCCAGCGACAGATCGGTCGGCGCGTAATAGACGATCAGGGTTTCGCTGCGCCCGCCGGTAAAGATCTCGGCCTTGCTGGCCTGGATCTGCATCAGCTTGGTGAAATCGCGCTGATAGCCGGTGACAGCCGCCAGATCCACCAGCTGTTTCTGGCCGGGATGGGCATCGGGATGGGCGGCGTATTGGGCCACGGCGGCGACCGTGTCCTTGAACAGCAGATGCCCGGTATAACGGACATAGACCAACCCGCGCTGTGGCATGATCTGAAAGGTCAGCGCCATGGCCTGGGAACTCCTGAAAATGCGTTCGGGCCAGATACCGGCATAGGCGTCCTTTGCGCAAGTCAAACCTGTGCCGGGCGGGGCGGGTGCGTTGCGGGATCTGGAAACCGACGGGGGAATTTGCTAGGCTGATCACACTGTCGGAGGAGGGACGGCCGTGGTCGAAGATGCCTGCAGGGTGATCTGGGATGCGCGCAACAATCTGCTTTTCTTTGATCCCGATCGCACAGGTTGTTTGACCTTGGTCACAACTTCAAAGTAAGCGCGGGATATGGAAAGTCACGTAATAGTTATGGCGGTGTGTACGCGGCGCAGACGCGAGATGCTGGGGCATCTGCTGCGCAGCTGGCGCGCGCTGGATGTGCCCGAAGACGTGCAGCTGCGGTTTCTGGTGGTCGAAAACGATTCCGAACCGCGCAGCGCCGATCTGGTGCAATCGATCCTGGGCGAACAGGCCGAATATATCCTGGAGCCGTCGCTGGGCATTCCCTTTGCCCGCAACCGGGCGATGCGCGCGGCGCGTGCGATGGGCGGCACCCATCTGGGCTTTGTCGATGATGACGAATATTGCCCGCCCGACTGGCTGGTCAAGATGTGGGCGGTGGCGCGCGATCACGACCTGACCGGCGGGCCGCAGCGGATCGCCGCGGCCGAGGACCGGTTGAACCGCTGGAACCAATCCGCGCTGACCCTGTTGCAGCAACGCGCGGACAAGCGCGCCTGCGAGCGGGCGCGGCTGGCGGCGCAGGGCGATCTCGAGGCGGTCGATCTTTACACCCATAACTGGATGCTGGATCTGCGCGCGGCCGAGGCGCGCGATCTGTGGTTCGACGAAGGGCTGCGCTATTCCGGCGGATCGGACACGATGTTTTCCATCATGGCCACGCGGGCCGGGCTGTCAAAGGGTTGGGCGTCGGATGCCTTTGTCGAAGATCGCTGGCCCAACCGCCGCCTGACGGCGAAATACCTGTTCAGCCGGGTCAGCGCGCAGACCGCGCAGAATTACCGCCGCAACCCGCTGCCGTCGAAACGGCCGATTAAGAAACTGCCCAATGTGCTGATGCGGGTGCTGACCTTGCCCTTCGGGCTGTTGGTGCAGGGGCCGCGCGCGCTGATGCGGCTGGCGATGAAGGCCGGTGCGATGCACGGGCTGTGGAAGGCCCGGCGCGGAGAGGGCAATCGCCACTACGCGCCGGAAGCCGAGGCTTTTCACGTCGACGGCTGATCAGTCCATCTGTTTGAAGTGGAACTCGCCGCCCTCTTTCAGGCCCGAGGGCCAGCGAGAGGTGACGGTCTTGGTCCGGGTATAGAACCGGAAGGCGTCCGGCCCGTGCTGGTTCAGGTCGCCAAAGCCCGATTTCTTCCACCCGCCAAAGGTGTGATAGGCCAGCGGCACCGGGATCGGCACGTTGATGCCCACCATGCCGATATTGATCCGGCTGGCGAAATCGCGGGCGGTGTCGCCGTCGCGGGTGAAGATCGCGGTGCCGTTGCCGTATTCGTGGTCCATGGCGTAGGACAGCGCCTCTTCATAGGTTTGCGCGCGCACTTGAGACAGGACAGGGCCGAAGATCTCGGTCTTGTAGATGTCCATGTCGCGGGTCACGCGGTCAAAGAGGTGCGGGCCGACGAAAAAGCCGTCTTCGTAGCCTTGCAGGTTGAAGTTGCGGCCATCGACGACCAGCTCGGCGCCCTGATCGACACCCGACTGCACCAGCCGCAGGATGTTCTCCTTGGCCGCTGCGGTCACAACGGGGCCGTAATCCACATCGTCACCGGCGGTATAGGGGCCGACCTTCAGCTTTTCGATCCGCGGGACCAGCTTTTCGACCAGCGCGTCGGCGGTGGCATCGCCCACCGGAACGGCAACCGAGATCGCCATGCAGCGTTCGCCCGCCGCACCGTAACCGGCCCCGATCAGCGCATCGGCGGCCTGATCCATATCGGCATCGGGCATGATGATCATGTGGTTCTTGGCGCCGCCGAAGCACTGGCAGCGTTTGCCGTTGGCCGTGGCGCGCGAATAGATATAGCTGGCGATCGGGGTCGAGCCGACAAAGCCCACCGCCTGAACCGTGTCGTTGTCCAGGATCGCGTCGACCGCTTCCTTGTCGCCATTGACGACTTGCAGGATACCATCGGGCAGGCCGGCTTCCTTCATCAGCTCGGCCAGCATCAGCGGCACAGACGGGTCGCGCTCGCTGGGCTTCAGGATAAAGGCGTTGCCACAGGCGATGGCGGGGGCGAATTTCCACATCGGGATCATCGCCGGGAAGTTGAAGGGCGTGATGCCCGCCACCACACCCAGCGCCTGGCGCATGGAATACATGTCGATGCCGGGGCCCGCGCTGTCGGTGAATTCCCCCTTCAGCAGATGCGGCGCGCCGATGCAGAATTCCACGACCTCAAGCCCGCGCTGCACGTCGCCCTTCGCGTCGGGAAGGGTCTTGCCATGCTCGCGGCTCAGCGCCTCGGCCAGCTTGTCCATGTCGCGGTTCAGCAGGCGGACGAATTCCATCAGCACCCGCGCGCGGCGCTGCGGGTTGGTCGCGGCCCAGGCGGGTTGCGCTTCGGCGGCCTTGGCGATGATCGCGTCGACCTCGTCCTTGCTGGCCAGCGGCACGCGGGCCTGAACCTCGCCCGTGGCGGGGTTGAACACATCGGCGTAACGCCCCGACGCGCCTTTGACATGCGTGCCGTTCACGAAATGGGACAGGTCTTCCATCGGATCCTCCTCGAAGTTTTCGGCGGCAGAATAGTCTTGCAATATTCTGGGTAAAACAGACAATTTGCCAATGTCATTTTGCAAAAACGCAAAGGTAAGCCATGCATTGGGACGATCTGCGCATCTTGCTTGAGGTTGCGCGCGCCGAAAGCCTGACCGGGGCGGGGCGGGTGTTGAAGATGGACCCGGCCACCGTGGGGCGTCGTGTCACCCGGCTGGAGGAGCAGCTGGGCGCGCGCTTGTTCGTGAAATCGCCGCAAGGTTACGTGCCCACGCCGGATGGCGAGCGGTTGCAGGCGCGGGCCGAACAGGCCGAACAGGCCTTTTCCCTGGGTCTGGAAGAGGTGCAGGGCCAGGCGGGGCGCCTGACCGGGACGGTGCGGATCGGCGCGCCGGACGGGGCGGCCAATTACGTGCTGCCGCAGGTCTGCGCCGCGATCTGCGACGAAAACCCGGGGCTGGAGATCCAGCTGGTCGCCCTGCCGCGCGTCTTCAACCTGTCGAAGCGCGAGGCCGACCTGGCCATCAGCGTCAGCCGCCCCGAAACCGGCGACCGGCTGACCGTGCAGAAGCTCAGCGATTACCGCCTGCATCTGGCGGCCTCTGCCGATTATCTGGACCGTCACCCGCCGATCCGGTCGCTGGACGACCTGAGCCAGCACCGCATGGTGGGTTATATCCCCGACATGATCTTCGACAAGGAGCTGGACTATCTGGCCGAGACGGGAAGCCGGCAGGTCGCGCTGGCCTCGAACTCGGTCTCGGTCCAGTTCAACTGGGTCCGGCAGGGGGGCGGGGTGGGGATCATCCACGATTTCACCCTGCCATCGGCGCCCAATGTGCGCCGCATCCTGCCCGACCGGTTTTCGCTGAAACGCTGTTTCTATCTGATCCGCCACCGCGACGACCGCAAGGTCACGCGGCTCGACCGGTTCGCAACTGCCCTAGGAGAGCGTTTCCGCACGGAAATCCACCGCCTCGAAGGGTTGTCTTGACAGAATGTCGCAGCCTGAGTGACGCTGGTTTCAGAACGAGGAGGATTTCATGCGTGTGCATCAGATTTTGAAAGACAAGGCAGAACAGGGCGTGATCACCATTCCCGCCACCGCGTCGGTTGCCGAGGCCGCGACGCTGCTGTCGGAAAAGCGGATCGGCTCGATCGTGGTGTCCTCGGATGGGACCGCGCTGGACGGTATCCTGTCCGAGCGTGACATCGTGCGCGAGCTGGGCCGGCGGGGGCCGGGCTGCATGTCCGACAGCGTCGATGCCCTTATGACAAAGGCGATCGTGTCCTGTTCGCCCAGCGACGACACCGTCGATGTCCTGCAGAAGATGAGCGATGGCCGCTTCCGCCACATGCCCGTCGTCGAGGACGGCAAGATGGTCGGCCTGATTTCAATCGGGGATGTCGTGAAGGCCCGGCTGGCGCAACTGGCGATGGAAAAGGACGCGCTGGAAGGCATGATCATGGGCCATTGAGCCGCAGGCGGCAAAGCGAATCGGCTGCGCAATAATGTTGCGCAACGGCGCGCGGCGCGCTAGCGATAGCGCGATTGCTTGCAGGCACGAGGGACATCCATGCGAATAGCGCTTTATCCCGGCACCTTCGATCCGGTGACCTTGGGACATATCGACATCATCGAACGCGCGGCGGCGCTGGTCGACCGGCTGGTGATCGGGGTGGCGATCAACCGCGACAAGGGGCCGTTGTTCTCGCTCGAGGAACGCGTCGCCATGCTCGAGGCCGAATGCGCGCGGCTGAAGGTGGATGCCGAGATCGTCGTGCACCCGTTCGAGAACCTGCTGATCGACTGCGCCCATGACGTGGGCGCCCAGCTGATCGTGCGCGGCCTGCGCGCGGTGGCCGATTTCGAATACGAATTCCAGATGGTCGGCATGAACCGCGCGCTGGATTCCAGCGTCGAGACCGTCTTCCTGATGGCCGACGCCCGCCGCCAGGCCATCGCGTCGAAACTGGTCAAGGAAATCGCCCGGCTTGGCGGCGACGTGACCCATTTCGTCACCCCGGATGTCAAGGCGGCGCTGCTGGCGCGTTACAGCGCGGCCTGATCCTCCAGCGACAGGTTCAGAAGGGCGGGCAGGTCGGGATGGCGTTCGAACAGGTGCCGCAGGAAATAGGCCGCGCCGTACGGGCTCAGATGTGAACTGTCCACGAAGATCGGCAAGCCCCGGTCATCCAGGACCATGCAATCATTGCCCGCGCACATCGCGTCATGGGACGAGATGTAGCGTGCCTTGCTGCCCTGCATCGCGGCGCTCAGCGACCGGTCCAGTTCGGCGAACAGGTGCCGGTCGAACCCGCGCAACTGTTCGTGCAACTGATCGACGGTCATGCTGCGGGCCACCATCACCTGGATCTTGGGAAAGATTTCGGGGCGCGGCGCCAGATAGATCACCTGCGGTCCGATGGATGTCAGTGTGTCGAAGAACCTGCGAACCCTGTCGGGTACATCCGGATTCAGCCCCATGCCGACCCAGTCGCCCGCGTCTCCCCGAAACAGGCGAGCGGCGCGGTGGGTATAGAGGATCGCGTCGATATTGCCGGCGTTCTCGCGGATCCAGGCCATTGATTTTTCCATCAGCGGCACACAACGATTCTGAAAGCTTTCCCTGCGCCCGACACTGCACCCCGCACCAGTCAGTTGTACGAAACGGGTGCCTGGTGACAGTCGCACCAGACCAGTATAGATATCCGCCGCATGGCTGTCGCCCATAACAACCACCATGTGGCTGCGATCCTTGGGAAGACAGTCTTCAAAGGATTCCAAATAGATCGCGATCTCGTTTCCACCGAAGTGGCATCTTGGACGGCGGATCGCGATTTCACGCTCGTCTTCTGCTATTTCAAGCATGCGATTGATCTTCTGGATATCTTCAGTCAGGCGCCAGCGATAGCCCTTGTTCTGGGCCACATGGATCCCGATCACCAGCGTTGGCAGGAATACCGCGAGGACCGCCCGGCGCAGCCACGGTCCCGAGATCCGGAAACCCGCGGCCCCACGGCGGCGAAACGGCGTCTCGACGACGTGATACAGAAACGCGCCCGCAGCCAGGGCGGCCAGGCTCAGCCCCGCGACCTCGACCAGGGTATCGGGGGCATTGTGATAATAGGCATAGAAGACCAGCAACGGCCAATGTGCCAGATAGACCGAATAGCTGGTCTTGCCGACATATCGCATGGCGCCCAGGCTGAGCAGCGTGCGATTGACGACCCCCGCCGGACCGCTGGCAATCAAAAGCGCCGAGCCGAGACAGGGGAACATCGAATGGATGCCCGGAAAGCGGGTGTCGTCGTTCAGGACCAGAGCGCTGAGTACGATCAGCCCCAGCCCCGCGACCGAGGCGACGTTGCCCGCTTTGGCGGTCTGGAAAACCGGTTTGGTCCGGGCCGCCAGCGCCGCCCCCAGGGCGAATTCCGCCAGCCGGAACGGTGTCAGGAAAAAGACCGCGCTGGGATCGTCATCCAGCAACAGTTCAGACGCCACAAGGCTGATCGCGCCCAGCCCGAACAGAACCGCCGGCACCGCCGTCAGCCGGCCCAGACGCGCCAGGATCACCAGCAGGACAGGCCAGACCAGATAGAACTGCTCCTCGACCGCCAGTGACCACAGGTGCAGCAGCGGCTTGTTGATCGCGGCCTCGTCGAAATAGCCGGCCTCGGTCCAGAAGAAGATGTTCGACACCGAAAACAGCGCCGCGACGGTCGATCGGCCCAGCCGCTCGTAATGATCCGGCCCCAGCAGGAAGAACCCGGCCAGAAGCGTGGCGAACAGCACCACCAGCAGGCTGGGCGCCAGCCGCCGCAGCCGCCGCATGTAGAATGTGCCGAAGGAAAACCCGCCCCGTTGCAGATCGCGCAGGATCTGACCGGTGATCAGATAGCCGCTGATGACAAAGAATACATCGACCCCGACATAGCCGCCGCCCAAAGCGGTGACGCCCATGTGAAACAGCACGATGATGGATACCGCAATCGCTCGCAGACCGTCGATATCGTTCCGGTAGGCCGCTTCCGCGTGCATGTTTTGCTCTGCCCCTCTGCCCAGAAGTTGCCGCCGGATAACAGGCGCGGCATGGCGTTGCAAAAGAAAACCGCCGCAGCCCTAGGGGGCGTGCGGCGGTGCGTGACCTGTCGGGGTTGTGGACCAGCGGATTAGAGATATTTGGCCATTTCCACCGCCGTGTCGGACATGCGGTTGGAAAAGCCCCATTCGTTGTCGTACCAGCTCAGGACGCGGACCATGTTGCCGTCGATCACCTTGGTCTGGTCGGTGGCAAAGATCGAACTGTGCGGGTCGTGGTTGAAATCCATGCTGACAAGCTTGTCGTCGGTCACGCCCAGGATGCCGTTCAGCGGGCCGCTGGCGGCGGCGTGGATGGCGGCGTTGATTTCCTCGGGCGTGGTGTCGCGGCCGGCCTCGAATGTCAGGTCGACAACCGACACGTTGGGCGTGGGCACCCGGATCGCCACGCCGTCCAGTTTCCCGTTCATCTCGGGCAGGACCAGCCCCACGGCGCGGGCCGCCCCGGTCGAGGTGGGGATCATGCTCATCGCGGCGGCACGCGCGCGGTAAAGATCCTTGTGCATCGTGTCCAGCGTCGGCTGGTCGCCGGTATAGCTGTGGATCGTGGTCATGAAGCCGCGGGTGATCCCCACCGCGTCGTTCAGCACCTTGGCCACCGGGGCCAGGCAATTGGTGGTGCAGGACGCGTTCGATACCACGATGTCATCGCCCGTTAGCGTGTCGTGATTGACGCCATAGACGATGGTCTTGTCCGCGTCCTTGCCGGGGGCCGAGATCAGCACCCGGCTAGAGCCGTTGTCCAGATGCGCCTGGCACGCCTCTTTCGAGGTGAAGATGCCGGTGCATTCCATCACCACATCGACATGTTTCCACGGCAGGTCGGCGGGGTTGCGGATCGCGGTCACGTCGATCGGGCCGCGGCCCACATCGATGGTTTTGTCGGTCGTGGTGACCTCAGCCGGGAAGCGGCCATGCACGCTGTCGAACCGCAGCAGATGCGCATTTGTCTCGACCGGCCCCAGGTCGTTGATCGCGACGACCTCGATATCGGTGCGCCCGGATTCGACGATGGCCCGCAGCACGTTGCGGCCGATCCGGCCGAACCCGTTGATCGCGACTTTGACGGACATGGCGTCCTCCCACCTGATTAAGGAATGTTATCGCTAACATCACCATTTCGGCGCAAAGGTCAACCCGCAGCTAGCGCCAAAAGGCGAGATACTCGATCAGGTCGGCCAGCTTGCGGGCCAGGTACAGGGTGTATTCCCCATCGTGCAGGATCACGTCGGCGGTGATCGCCGCAGCGATCAGAAGCACGATGAGGAAGGCAAGGCGGTTGCTCATGGGGCCGATCCCAATTGACGTGTTCCGGGCTTAGTCTGTCCGGGCAGGGCGGGGCAAGGGCGAACGCGAAACGCCCGCCGGATGTGGCGGGCGTTTTAGCATCGAATTGCCAATGGGGCGTTAATCAGCGCAGCAGACGCCCCATCGCGGCGGCCACATCGGCCATCCGGCACGAGAAGCCCCATTCGTTGTCGTACCAGGCCAGCACGCGCACGGTGCGACCGCCGACGACCTTGGTCTGGTCGGGGGCGAAGATCGACGAATGGGTGGTGTGGTTGAAGTCGATCGAGACCTTGGGTTCCGGGTCATAGGCCAGAACCGCGCCCATATGGCCGTTTGCGGCCTCGCGCACGATCTCGTTCACATCGGCCACGGTCACGTCCTTGCTGGCCTCGAAAGTCAGGTCCACGGCCGACACGTTCGGCGTCGGCACGCGCAGGGCGGTGCCATCGAGCTTGCCGCTCAGTTCCGGCAGAACCTCGCCCAATGCCTTGGCCGCGCCGGTGCTGGTGGGGATCATCGCCATGGCGGCGGCGCGGGCGCGGTACAGATCCTTGTGGCGGCGGTCCAGCGTCGGCTGGTCGCCGGTATAGCTGTGGATGGTGGTCATCACGCCGCGCTCGATCCCGATCGCGTCGTTCAGCACCTTGGCCAGCGGCGCCAGGCCATTGGTGGTGCAGGACCCGTTCGACACCATGTTATGCGCTTCGTTCAGTTCGCGGTGGTTCACGCCATAGACGATGGTTTTCTGCACGTTCTTGGCGGGCGCCGAGATCAGGACCTTTTTCGCGCCGCGTTCCAGGTGGACATTGGCCTTTTCGCCATCGTTGAACTGGCCGGTGCATTCCAGCACGACGTCGCAGCCGTCCCAGTCCAGCTCCTGCGGATCGTAGGTCGAAAACATCTCCATCGGGCCACGGCCCAGATCCATGGTGTTGCCGTCGATCTTGACGTCCCCGGCAAAGCGGCCATGCACGCTGTCATAGCGCAGCAGGTGGGCCGAGGTTTCCAGCGGGCCGGTCGCGTTGACCTTGACCACCTGCACGTCGTTGCGCGCGCTTTCCGCGATATGGGCCAAGGTACACCGGCCGATCCGGCCAAATCCGTTAATGCCAACTGTAATGGTCATCGTCACCTACTCCATCTCCACTCAGGCACGCGGGCGGGCCTGCTGATCGCGCTGCAATATGGGGGTTCTATACAGGGTCCCCACCGGAAAGGGGAAGGCAAAAGCAGTGATTTCCCAATATGTTAACGCAAACACATGCTGCGGATGCACAATGCCGTGGCGTCATCGCGACAGGTGAGCGCTAACGTATGCGAATTGTTTCCGTGGCCGGTCGGCGCGGCGGTGGGCTGATTCCGTTGCGATGGGCGCGAATAAATCCGGTGCCTCAAGCGTCAGCATGTTGGATTTCAGCGCAATTGATTTGGAGACAGACATGACATTGCCCATCGGCCCTGACGGGCTGCCCCTTCTTTCTGCTGAAGAGCTTGCCACCGCGCCGCTTGCAGCGTTGGACGACGCGCGCCGCCAGACACCGGTTCTGCGCACCGATCCCGCGCGGGTGATGGTGCTGCGCGCCGCAGCGGTCCAGCGCCTGTCGACGGATCCCGGGCTGCTTCAGCTGCCCGGCGCGCAATATGCCACCGCAATGGGCATCCCGCCGGGGCGTTGTCGCGCTTTTCTGGAAAGCTTCATGCTGATGACCAACGGGGCGGACCACCAGCATCTGCGCGGCGCTTTTGCCCGGACATTTGCCCATCCCGTCGTAAAATCCAAACGGGCCTTGGTCCGCGAAGTCGCGGATGCCATCATGGCCGATCTGCCGCGCGGCGTGGCTTTCGATTTTCTGGCGACAGGGGCCGCGCGCTTGCCGGCCGAGGTGATCGCCACCGTCCTGGGCCTGCCGGTCGATCAAAGCGCCTGGTTCGCCGGCCAGGTCTATTCCCTGAGCCGGTCGCTGATGGTGCCCTATGCCATCGACCAGCATGACGAGATCGACGCCGCCGCCGGGGCGCTTTTCGCCTTTGTTGCCGATGCGCTGGACCGGCGCCGGGCCGATCCGCGCGATGATTTCCTGTCGATGCTGGCCACCGACGAAAGCGCGCGGGCATTGCCGCCCGAGGTGCTGATTTACCAGGTTATGGGCATCATACTGGCGGGCAGCGATACGACCCGGTCGGCGCTGAACATGACCGTGGGGCGCCTGTTGCAGGACCGGCCATTGTGGGACGACGTGCTGGCCGACCGCAGCCTGATCCCCGCCGCGATTGACGAGGCGCTTCGGATCGAGCCGCCGGTGGGGTCGCTGCCGCGTTTCGCACCCGCTGCGATAAAGGTGGACGGGCACAAGGTCGGGGCCGGGCAGGTGGTTGCCTTGTCGACCCTGTCCGCGATGCGCGACGAGGGCCGCGTGGCCAACCCCAAGCGGTTCGATCTGCACCGCAAAGACCGCGCCAGACCGCATCTGGTTTTTGGCGGTGGCGCGCATCGCTGTCTGGGCGAGATGCTGGCCCGGATCGAGCTGGAAGAAGGGTTGGCGGCCCTGATGGATGCGGCGCCCGATATCGAACTGATCGAGGCGCCCCGGATGCTGGGGGTCAGCGGCATCCGGCGCTCCACCCCGATGATCGTTCGCATCCCGGCCCGCGCCGAAACGCGCCGGTCGTGCTTTTAAAGCTGTACTTTCACCATCCCGGTCAAAGCACGGCGTCGAACACGGCCCGCACCTGTGCAAGCGTCGGTTTCGGGCCCTGACCCGTCACATGCATCAGCGTGATGCCGTCGATCAGCCCCGCACAGGTGTCGATCTGATCGGCCGAGCGGTCGGCGGCGATCAGCGTCAGAAAGAACGCGATGGGCTTGCGGGCCGCCGCGTTCAGGCGCTCGCCCGCACCGGTCAGCTCGGGGCGGCGGGCGGCGGCCAGCGTCAGCTCCATCCGGGCCAGGAACAGGTGCCGGGCGGTTGCCGCATAGATCGTCAGTTCCTCCCCGACATAGTCGATGGCCGCGTCGATATCCTGTTTCGCGACCCGGTCGGCAAAGCCGATCTGCAGCTCGTCGCAATCCTTTGCCAGCAGCGTGGCAAGGTGATCGGCCGCCGCAACCAGCAGGTCGGCCTTTTTGGGAAAGTAATAGGTCGTCGACCCCTGTGGCAGGCCCGCCGCCTTGTCGACGGCGCGGTGGGTCACGCCATCAAGCCCCGCATCGGCCAGAAGCTGGAGGATCGCGTTCAGGATGGCGGTGCGGCGGTCATTTGCTGTCATGGTTTCGGACCCTATACATATGTAGAGATGTGTTCTACATAAGATCTGTGTTTCGGCTATTTCAAAGGAAAGGTCATGTCATCTTACGTCACACGTTTGAACCCCGCCACGATGCCGGACTCGACCCAGATGGGCTATTCTCAGATATCGGTTGTTGAACCGGGACGGATGGCTTTCGTGTCGGGGCAGGTGGGGCTTGATCCCGAAAGCGGTACGGTGCCCGAGGGTGTCGCGGCGCAGGTGCGTGTGGCCGGGCGCAATATCCGGGCCGCGCTGGCGGCGCTGGGGGCCACGCCGAACGACATCGCCATCATGCGCTGCTACATGACCGATCTGAACGACGAGAGCCTGCAACAGGCGATGCCGCCGCTGATCGAGGTTCTGGATGGCGCCATGCCCTGTATCACCGGTATCGGCGTGGCCGCGCTGGCCGCCCCCGAATACAGGGTCGAGTTTGAGGTGACGGTGCGCTTGCCCGGCTGATCGGCCAGACCGAAGGGGCAGGGGCCATCGGCCCCTGCGATATCGTATCAGAGCAGCGATTTGACCTTTTCGGCGACCGCTTCGGCGGTGATGCCGAAATGCTCGTACAGGACCTCTGCCGGGGCCGAGGCGCCGAAGCTGTCCATGCCGACAAAGCCTGCCTTGGCCTCGCGCCCGCGCTCGCCCAGCAGCCACTGGTCCCAGCCCATGCGGATGCCGGCCTCGACCGCGACGCGGACGGGACCCGCGGGCAGGACGCGCTTGCGATAGGACGCATCCTGTTCGGCGAAAAGCTCGAAACAGGGCATGGACACGACGCGGGTGCCGATCCCTTCGGCCTGCAACAACTCGCGGGCTTTCAGCGCGATCTCGACCTCGGACCCGGTGGCCATCAGGATCGCCTGACGCTTGCCCTCGGCCTCGGCCAGAACATAACCGCCCTGGGCGGTCAGGTTCTTGGTCTTGTGCTCGGTCCGGACGGTCGGCAGGTTCTGGCGCGACAGGGCCAGCACCGACGGGGTGGATGTGGCGGTCAGGGCGATCTCCCACGCCTCGGCGGTTTCCACGGTGTCGGCGGGGCGGAAGACCATGGTGTTCGGTGTGGCGCGGCTGATGGCGACATGTTCTACCGGCTGGTGGGTCGGGCCATCCTCGCCCAACCCGATGCTGTCATGGGTCATGACGAACACGGTCGGGATCTTCATCAGTGCGGCCAGCCGCATCGACGGGCGGGCATAATCGGTAAACGCCATGAACGTCCCGCCATAGGGGCGGATGCCACCATGCAGCGCCATACCGTTCATCGCCGCCGCCATGCCGTGTTCGCGGATGCCATAGTGGATGTACCGGCCCTTGCGGTTTTCGGGCAGGAACACGCCCAGATCGCCGGTCTTGGTGTTGTTCGACCCCGTCAGGTCGGCCGAGCCGCCGACGGTTTCGCTCATGATCGGGTTCACGACCTCCAGCACCATTTCGCTGGATTTGCGGGTGGCGACCTTGGGCGCCTCGTCGCTGATCTGTTTCTTCAGCGCCTTGATGCGGGCCGACAGCTTCTTGGGCACCTCGCGCGCCAGGGCGCGGTTGAACTCGGCCTGCTTGTTGGCCGACAGCGCGGCAAAGCGGGTTTCCCATTCGGTGCGCGCGGTGGCGCCCCGGCTGCCGATGGCTTCCCATTCGGATTTCAGCGCGGCGGGGATGTCGAACGCCGCGTGGTCCCAGCCATAGGCGGTCTTGGCATCGGCCACGACCTGCGGATCGGTCAGGGCGCCGTGGCCCTTTGGCGTGTCCTGTGCCGCCGACCCCAGCGCGATATGCGTCTTGCAGGCGATCATGGTGGGGTGTTTCGACTCTTTGGCCGCGGTGAGCGCACGGTCGATATCTTCCGGGTCATGGCCGTCGCATTCCAGCACGAACCAGCCCGAGGCCTTGAACCGTTCCACCTGATCGGTGCGGTCGGCAATGTCGACGGTGCCGTCGATGGTGATGTTGTTGTTGTCCCACAGCACGATCAGCTTGCTCAGCTCGTGCCGCCCGGCCAGGCCGATGGCTTCCTGGCTGACGCCCTCCATCAGGCAGCCGTCCCCGGCGATGACATAGGTGTGGTGATCGACGACCTTCTTGCCGTATTGTGCGCGCAGGATTTCTTCGGCCATGGCGAAACCCACGGCATTGGCAATGCCCTGACCCAGCGGGCCGGTCGTGGTTTCGATGCCTGCGGCCAGGAAGTTCTCCGGGTGGCCGGCGGTTTTCGCGCCCTTCTGGCGGAAGCGCTTGATCTCTTCCAGTGTAATGTCGGGGTTGCCGGTCAGGTACAGCAGCGAATACAGCAGCATCGAGCCGTGACCCGCCGACAGGATGAACCGGTCACGGTCGGGCCACGCGGGGTTGGCGGCATCGAATTTCAGGTGCTTTTCGAACAGGACGGTCGCCACATCGGCCATGCCCATCGGCATCCCGGAATGGCCGGAATTCGCCGCGGCGATGGCATCCAGCGTCAGCGCACGGATCGCGCAGGCCTTCTGCCAATGGTCGGGGTAAGCGTCGCGCAGGGCTGAAATGTCCACGATTGTCACGTCCTTTTCGCAGAGGGTGATTTCGTGCGCTGTGATAACGATGTCTCAGACAAGTGCAAGGGCGCGAACGGTCTGATTCCGCCGCCTGCGTTAGCGCAACCACCAATTGGGGGCGCATTTCCGAAATCCATTGGGTAAGATGACAGTCCAATGACGTCGGCTCGATTCGGGCACGCCTCCGCGGCGGACGTCACGAAGATGCGATAAAGTGAAGATTGGGTGCGGGCACATGAGTGATATCCAGGATTTCGAGCAGCGGATCAACGCCGCGCTGGAACGGATCCGGCAGGCGGCGGAAACCCTTGGCGCGGGGGTGCCATCGGGCGCCCAGATCGACCCCGACGAACTGGCAACCCTGCGCGAGGCGCTGGACACCGAACGCAGCGCCAATGCCCAGCTCGAGGATCGCGTGCGCGCCATCCGTGAGCGTCAGGAAAATCAGGTGACGCAACTGGAACTGCGGGTGTCGAAGCTGACCGCGCGGGCCGACAGCGCCGATCAGGAGCTGGCCCGGCTGCGCATCGTCAACGCCCGGCTGCGCGAGAACAACGCCGCCCTGCGTGCCGCCAATGCCGAGGGGCTGGGCGATGCGGGGCTGATCAATGACGGCGTTGCGGCCGAGCTTGAGGCGATGCGCGCCCTGCGCGACGGCGACCGGGCCGAGCTGGACGCGATCATCGGTGAATTGACCACCCTGACACAAGAGGAGAGCGCCAGTGCCTGATGTCCGGATCTCGATCGGGGGCCGCAATTTCGAAGTCTCGTGCCAGCCCGGCGAGGAAAGCTTTCTGAGCTCCGCCGCGGGCCTGCTGGATATCGAGGCGACCGCCCTTCAGGGGCAGATCGGGCGCCTGCCCGAGGCGCGGATGCTGCTGATGGCCGGGCTGATGCTGGCCGACAAGACCGCCGGTCTGGAAGAGCGCCTTCAGGCGACCGAGACCGCGCTGAAACAGGCCACCGCCGAGCTGGAACAGGCCCGCGCCAACCCGCAACGGGTCGAGGTGCCGGTCATCCCCGCATCGGTCAGCGACAGCCTGGCCGAAATCGCCGCCCGCGCCGAATCCATGGCCGCCGAGATGGAAGAGAAAGCCGCCGGTTAAGCGCCTAGCCGTTCCGAAACCGTTTCGGCATGCGTTTGAACAGCAAAAGCCCGATCAGGCCGAAAAACCCCAGGGGTTTGATATCGGCGGTCGCGGCTTCCAGGCTGGCCAGCTCTTCCTCGGTAAACGCGTGGCGGACAATCTCGCGGATGTTTTCGAACCGTGTGCCGGCAACCGCCTGGCGCACCACCGCTTCGGCCTGATCGAAATCGTCGACCGAAAAGCCGAAATTGACCTCGCCCGCGCCGATTTCGGCGCCTTGCCAGTCACCGGCATCGGCCGCTATAAGGGCCGCTTCGATATGGTCCATCGCGGCGTTGCGGAAATCGAGCGCTTGCGCGCTGAAATCGCTGCGGTCCGAAAGGCCGGGGATATCGGCGATGTCGTAATAGATCTCGATCGTTTTGTCGCTCACGCGCGCCTCCTGCTGCTGCGTGATTGGACAGTGCAGGGCGAAAGCGACGAAAATTGGGCTGCTGCTGCGGGCGCGGACGGGTTCCTATGCCCCGTCTTGCGCGGTTGCCGCGGCCCGTTCGGCAAAGACCTCCTTGGCGGCGAACAGGCCGTTCAGCGCGGCGGGAAACCCGGCATAGACAGCCATCTGCATCAGGATCTCGGTGATTTCGGCTTGGGTAAGGCCCACGTTCAGCCCGGCGGTGACATGCACCTTGAGCTGGGGCTGCGCCGTGCCCATGGCTGCCAGCGCGGCAATGGTCGCGATTTCACGATCGCGCAGGGACAATCCGGGCCGCGAATAGATATCGCCAAAGGGAAATTCGAACAGATAGGTGGCGAAATCCGGCGCGATCCCGGCCAGCGCGTCGATCACATCCTGCCCGGCCTGTCCGTCAATCGCGGCCAAGGCGCGCTGTCCGCGCTCCAGCCGGGTTTCTTGCGTCTCTATCGTCATGGTTTTGCGTCCTTTTTTCCGCTGCGACATAGGTGTCGATCTTGGTATCCAGGACAAGAAGCGCGGCCTGCAGGTCGGCGATATGCGCGCGTACATTCTCGCGATGCGCCCGCAGCAGCTGCTGGCGGGCAGGGGCGGTATGGTCCCCCTTTGCCCGCAGATCGGCATAGCGGCGCATGTCGCGGATCGGCATGCCGGTGGTCTTCAGCCGGTGCAGGAACGCGATCCACACAAGGATATCCGCGTCGTAATCCCGCCGCCCGCCCGCATCGCGATCGGCCACCGGCAACAGCCCGATCCGTTCGTAATACCGGATCGTGTGGGCCGACAGCCCGCTGCGTTTTGCAAGTTCGCCGATTTTCATGACAGCCCGTTTCTTGTCAGGACGCTTCCGACCCTAGGGGTTCGAGCATGCTCTAAGTCAAGGCGTAAATCCGGGCGCGTGCTCAGCCGTCTTGCACCGTTTCGTGAACGGGCACGCCCGCCTGGTGGATCCGGTCGGCCAGCCAGGACAGGCTGACGCCCGAATGGTCCCGCAGCCGGATCGGCGCGCGGTCGTGAAAGCGGATCCAGTATTCGCGGCGGTCGGGCGCTTCGTCGCGGCGGATGATCCGAAGCTCCAGCGCCGCGATCTGGTCCAGACGGGCGGCAAAGCCCTCCTCGGGGCCATGGGCGTGGCGTGGGACCTGCCACAGCAGATCGGTGTCGGTCAGGCGGAAATGCCATGCCCCGCCCGAGGATCGCGCGCGGATGGCAAAGACCAACAGCCCCAGCAGCGCCCAGAAACCGGCCAGCACCAGAAGCGCGCCGGCCACCGACCAGACGGTCCAGGTGCCGATATCCGCAGGCTCAAGCGACAGGCGCGTGCCCGCCGGGATCAGCCACAGGCCCAGCCAGATCTGCGCCCCGGCGATCAGCGGCACGATCGCCAGACGCGTCGCATTGCGGCGCCGCACCGATTGCCGGATGTCGAAACCGGGGCCGGGGGCCGTCATCGGCCCGGCCCGCTTGGCGCCGAAAGGGCGCGAGGTGCCATGAAAAAGCCGCCCCTGTCGGACAGGGGCGGCGTCTGTATCACGGTGCGCGGCAAGGCGGCTCAGGCGTTGGCTTCGCGGATCTTGTCGGCGGCTTCCTTGGAATAGCCGACGCCCTTGTCGTCGAACAGCTGGTCCAGCTCGCCCGACAGGGTCATTTCGGTGATGATGTCGCAACCGCCGACGAACTCGCCCTTGACGTAAAGCTGCGGGACGGTCGGCCAGTCGCTGAAATCCTTGATGCCCTGGCGGATCGCGTCATCGGCCAGCACGTTGATATCGGTGAAATCCACGCCCATGAAGTTCAGAACCCCCGCCACGCGGCTGGAGAACCCGCATTGCGGCATTTCCTTGGTGCCCTTCATGTAAAGCACCACGTCATTGGCGTCGATCATGTCCTGGATCTGGGTGGCTGTGTCGGTCATCTGTCTTTTCCTCTGGCTGGCGGTGGCCGCCGGTTTCGGTCTGTTGCGGCGTCGGGCGGTTGCCCCTGGCCGCGCGTGTTCTCATGGGGTTGTCGAAGCAATCCCCGTGCCGACTGCGCCCCCGCACGGCTTTTGTCCTTTATCTGATATCGGTGGGCTGTTTTTCAATCCCGATTTCCGTCCCGCTTGGGGCCGAATTTCCGGTGATAGGTTTCGGCATAGCCCGCATCGTCGAACGGGTCGGGGTCGCTGGCCTCGTGAAAGCGCAGCCAACTGCCCTTTTGCGCGCCGGTCACCGTGGCCAGACCGGCGTTCTTGCGCATGGCGCGGTTGAACCCGTCGGTGTCGGTGGCTTCAAGCCCCAAGGCTTTCTGTGCGTCGCTGCGGTCCGGCTGCTGACCGGAGAATGGCCGGTGCCGCCCGCGTTTCAGCCACGCCTCTAAGGCGATGGCGCCGGTGACGAGCAAACCGACAAGGACCAGAGGAACGACCCAAAAGTTCATCTCTTGCCCTTTGGAGACATCGCCCTGGTGTATTCATGCGGATCCCGAGTGACGCGCGTGACGCTTCCGTGACCGCCACCGAAACCGCCGGAATGATATCCGGTGTCAATAAGTTGGTCGCCCTGACCCGGTTCCGTGCCGCGCTGTCCCTTGTTTTCGTGCTTGGCACGACTTCGCGCGAGCAGTGCGACGAGAATTGCGGGCAAAAAAAGGAGAAGGGTAAGAAACACCCCGTCCATTTCCTTATTCCGGCGCCTTGGTGGTCAGGGCCAGCGCGTGCAACTCGCCATTCGCGCCGTCCATCTTGCCTTTGAGCGCGGCATAGACGGCGCGTTGCTGCTGCACCCGGTTCATGCCGCGAAAGCTTTCGTCGACGACCATGGCGGACATGTGCACGCCATCGTCGCCCGCCACCGTGATCTGGGCGTCGGGGAAGCTTTCGCGGATCAGGGCCTCGATTTCATGGGCTTGCATGGGCATGGGCGATGGTCCTTTGTCTTTGTCCCAACGTAATACGCCGCCTTGGGCGCTTCAAGCGTGGCGCGCGCTCAGGCGGGGCCGTCCACGGCGGTGATGAAGCCGCTGCGATAGATTGCCGTCAGCTCGTCCAGCGGGGCCTCAGTTTCGCCCATGCGCACCGTGTCGCCGCCGAACCGGCCGACGCTGGCGATGGGCACCCCGGCCTGACCGGCGGCGACCATCAGCGCCTCGGCCTGGTCGAAGTTGCAGGCCACCAGATAGCGCGCCTGATCCTCGCCAAAGAGCGTGGGCGTGTCGCCCGCATCCAGCGTGACGCCGACACCGGCGGCCTGGGCCATTTCGAACGCGGCCATCGCCAGCCCGCCATCGGACAGGTCGGTGCAGGCCTTGATCGTGTCGCGGTTGGCGCGGATGAAATCGCCATTGCGCTTTTCGGCGTCCAGATCGACATGCGGCGCGTCGCCGTCTTCGCGGTTGAACACCTCGGCCAGCAGGGCCGATTGGCCCAGATGCCCGGCGGTTTCCCCGATGACCAGCGCCACATGCCCGTCGCGCGCGGTGCCCGCGATCAGGTGGTCCAGATGGTCGATCAGCCCCACGGCCCCGATGGTGGGGGTGGGCAGGATCGCCTGACCATCGGTTTCGTTGTAAAGCGACACGTTGCCCGACACGATGGGCATGTCCAGCGCGGCCACGGCGGCGCCGATGCCCTGGATCGCGCCGACGAACTGGCCCATGATCTCGGGCTTTTCGGGGTTGCCGAAATTCAGGTTGTCGGTCGTGGCCAGGGGCAGGGCGCCGACGGCCGTCAGGTTGCGATAGGCTTCGGCGACGGCCTGCTTGCCGCCCTCGACAGGGTTGGCACGCACATAGCGCGGCGTCACGTCGCTGGTGAAGGCCAGCGCCTTGTCGGTGCCATGCACCCGCACCACGCCCGCGCCCAGACCCGGCGTGCGGATCGTGTCGGCCATGACTTGCGTGTCATATTGTTCATAGACCCAGTGCTTGGAGGCATAGTTGGGCGCAGCCAGCAGCGCCTTGAGCCCGTCGATGGGGTCGATGCCCGGCACGTCCTCCATCGCCGGGGCCTCGGCGGTCGGGACCCAGGGGCGGTCGTATTCCGGCGCGGACGAGCTCAGCTTCGACAGCGGCAGGTCGGCCCAGCATTCGCCCTGATGCATGATGACAAAGCGGTCCTCGGGGATGGTTTCGCCCACGATGGCGAAATCCAGGTCCCATTTGTCGAAGACCGCGCGCGCCTCGGCCTCTTTTTCCGGCTTAAGCACCATCAGCATCCGTTCCTGGGATTCCGACAGCATCATTTCATAGGCGGTCATGTGGGTTTCGCGCTGGGGCACCGCATCCAGGTTCAGCCGGATGCCCAGGCCCCCCTTGTCGCCCATTTCCACGGCCGAACAGGTCAGGCCCGCCGCGCCCATGTCCTGGATCGAGATCACGGCGCCGGTGGCCATCAGCTCCAGCGTCGCCTCCATCAGGCGCTTTTCAGTGAAGGGGTCGCCCACCTGCACGGTGGGGCGCTTTTCCTCGATCGTGTCATCGAACTCGGCGCTGGCCATGGTGGCCCCGCCCACACCGTCGCGGCCGGTTTTTGCGCCGAGGTAAACCACCGGCATGCCGACTCCCGACGCGGCGGAGTAAAAGATCTTGTCGGTATCGGCCAACCCGGCGGCAAAGGCGTTCACAAGACAGTTGCCGTTATAGGCGGGGTGGAACCGCACCTCGCCCCCCACGGTGGGGACGCCGAAACAGTTGCCATAGCCGCCGATGCCTTCGACCACGCCATGCACAAGCTGCCTTGTTTTGGGGTGGGCGGTCTCGCCGAAGGACAGAGCGTTCATCGCCGCAATCGGGCGCGCGCCCATGGTGAACACGTCGCGCAGGATGCCGCCCACACCGGTCGCCGCGCCCTGATAGGGCTCGATATAGCTGGGGTGGTTGTGGCTCTCCATCTTGAAGACCACCGCCTGACCGTCGCCGATATCGACGATGCCCGCGTTTTCGCCCGGGCCACAGATCACCTGAGGGCCGTCGGTGGGCAGGGTGCGCAGCCACTTCTTTGACGACTTATAGGAACAGTGTTCGTTCCACATGGCCGAAAAGATGCCAAGCTCGGTAAAGGTGGGGTCGCGATTCAGCAGCCGCAGAATTTCGGCGTATTCCTCGGGCTTCAGCCCGTGTGCCTCGATGATATCCTCGGTGATCTGCGGCTCCGTCATCGCGTCTTTCCCTGACCCAAAAATCCAAGGTGGTCATATGCGATGGACGTGCCGGGGGGAAGGGCCGCAGACGGGGAAAGGGCCAAAAAAAAGGCCGAGCAAAGCTCGGCCAAGTCCAACAGGGAGGTAAAGAACAACGGTGTCTGAACCGCTGCCTTCAAAGCCCACTTATGGTGCGTGTGGCGTTGGTTCAAGAAAAAAATGCCGCGCGTGCAGCATGGCCGCTATGTGTGTTGCGCATATCTCACATTCAAAATGCGCCATTTGAATGGGCAAAGCTCAGGAATCCGGCTGATCTTTCTGGCGTTTTCGTTGCTCAAACAACTCTTCCACGACAAAGTCCCGGAACGCTGCAATCCGCTTCGAATGACGCAGCTCTTCGGGATAGGCGAGGAAGACCGGCACATCCGAGCTTTCGATATCTGGCAGGATTCGCACGATATCGGGGAAGTCGAGCTGCAGGTAATCGGGCAGCACGCCGACGCCCAGCTTGTGCAGCACCGCCTGCAACACGCCGAAGTAATTGTTCACCATCAGGGTCGACGGGATGTCGTTGGCCAGGATCTGTTCGACCAGCGCCGCGCCCGCGCTGACCTGGGCCGAGGTGGTGTTCTGACAGATCAGGCGGTGGTTCTGCAAATCGTCCAAGGTTTGGGGCGTGCCGTGTTCGGCCAGGTATTCGGGCGCCGCATAAAGCCCCATCGTGACCGACATCAGCCGCTTGCGGATCAGGTCGGCCTGGCTGGGTTCCTTCATGCGGATGGCCACGTCGGCCTCGCGCATCGGCAGGTCCAGCACCCGCTCTTCCAGCATCAGGTCGATTTTCAGGTCCGGGTACTGCTCGTAAAGCTTGGGCAGGCGCGGCACCAGCCACAGCAGGCCGAAGGCGATGGTGGTGGTCACGCGCAGCTCGCCGAACACCTCCTCTTTGCTGTCGCGGATGCGGGCGGCGGCGGCGTCCAAGCGCTTGTTCATCGCCAGGGTGGCATCGAACAGCAATTCGCCCTGTTCGGTCAGAATCAGTCCGCGCGCATGGCGGTGGAACAGGGTGGTGTTAAGTGATTCCTCAAGCGCCCGTATCTGCCGCGACACGGCCGATTGCGACAGATGCAGGGTATCGCCCGCATGTGTCAGGCTGCCCGCATCGGCAACCGCGTGAAATATTCTGAGCTTGTCCCAGTCCATGGTGAAATACTCGTAGCCTACAAAGCCATATTTTGAAACGCTTAAGTAGCCGCGCGTCGCGGGGAAAATCAATTCGTTCCGCTGCATTTTTCTGTTTGTGGGTCAGCAATCGTGACCTAAAATCATGCTATGCTTATTCCGCGACGGGAGGTGCACAATGAGCAGGCAGGATGTCAGTCTCGCAGACCGTTTCGATCTGTCGAAATCACCGGTTCTTCTGAATGGCACACAGGCGCTTGTGCGGCTGATGCTGGCGCAGGCCTGGCGCGACCGACAGGTGGGGTTGAACACCGCCGGGTTCGTCTGCGGCTATCGCGGTTCGCCGCTGGGGGCGGTCGACCAGCAGATGGTGCGAACTGAGAGCCTGTTGAGCGCGGCGCAGGTGCGGTTCCAGCCCGGGCTGAACGAGGATCTGGCCGCCACCGCCCATTGGGGCACGCAACAGGCCGAACTGCGGGGCGAGGGGCGCCATGACGGCGTTTTCGGCCTGTGGTACGGCAAGGGGCCGGGGGTGGACCGGTCGGGCGACGTGATGCGCCACGCCAACATGGCCGGGACCTCACCCCATGGCGGGGTGCTGATGGCGATGGGCGACGACCACACGGGCGAAAGCTCGACCACGCTGCACCAGTCCGACTGGGCGATGGTCGATGCCTATATGCCGATCCTGTCGCCCGCCGGCGTGCAGGAGATTCTGGATTACGGCCATTACGGCTATGCCCTGTCGCGCTTTGCCGGGGTCTGGGTCGGGCTGAAGACGATGAAGGACACGGTCGAGGCGACGGCCGTCGTCGATGGCCGCCCCGACCGGATGCGCTTTGTCGCGCCGCCGTTCCAGATGCCCGAGGGCGGATTGAACATCCGTCTGGCCGATACGCCCGTGGCGCAGGAGGCGCGGATGATCGATTACAAAAGGTTCGCCGCCGAAGCCTTTGCGCGCGCGAACAAAATCGACAAGCGGGTCTGGGGCGAGGCAGGGGCCAAGATCGGCTTTGTCGCGGCGGGCAAGAACTGGCTGGATCTGGTGCATGCGCTGCAATTGCTGGGCATCGATGCCGACGAGGCCAAACGGCTGGGCCTCACCACCTATAAGATCGGGCAGGTCTGGCCGCTGGACATGACCAGCTTCCACGACTGGGCCGAGGGTCTGGATCTGATCGTGGTGGTCGAGGAGAAGCGCAAGCTGATCGAGGTGCAGGTCAAAGAGGCGATCTTTGACGACCGCCGGGGCCGCCGCGTCTATGGCTGGCGCAAGAATGGCGAAGAGCTGTTCCCGACGCGGATGGCGCTGGACCCGATGATGATCGCGCAGAAGCTGGGCGCGATCCTGATCGAGGAGGGCCGCGGCACCGATGCTGTGAAGGCCGGGCTGGAACGTATTGATTACGCTCAGAAAGCCGATAACGCACCGGATATCGCGGCGCGGCTGCCCTATTTCTGTTCGGGCTGTCCGCATAATACCAGCACCCGCGTGCCCGACGGCTCGCGCGCCTATGCCGGGATCGGCTGTCACTACATGGTGCAGTGGATGGACCGCGAAACCGTGGGCTTCACCCAGATGGGTGGCGAAGGCGCGAATTGGGTGGGCGAGGCGCCGTTTTCGACACGCCCGCATGTGTTCCAGAACCTGGGCGACGGGACCTATAACCATTCGGGTGTACTGGCGATCCGCTTCGCCTTGGCCGCGGGCACCAACATCACCTACAAGATCCTTTATAACGACGCCGTGGCGATGACCGGCGGCCAACCGAACGAGGGGGACCTGTCGCCGCAACAGATCTGCCGCGAGTTGCTGGCCATGGGCGTGAAACATGTGGCGCTGGTCTATGACGACAAGGAAAAGCCAGACCTGTCGCTGTTCCCGTCCGAGGTCACGCGGCATGAGCGCGCCGAACTGCCCCAGGTTCAGGAAAAATTCAGTCAGATCAGCGGTGTCAGCGCCATTGTTTATGTGCAAACCTGCGCGGCCGAAAAACGCCGCCGGCGCAAGCGCGGGGCGTTTCCCGACCCTGACACCCGCGTTTTTATCAACACCGATATCTGCGAGGGCTGCGGCGATTGCGGGGTGCAGTCGAACTGTGTGTCGATCGTGCCGCTGGAAACCGAACTGGGCCGCAAGCGCGCGATTGATCAATCCAGCTGCAACAAGGATTACAGCTGCCTGAACGGGTTCTGCCCGTCTTTCGTGACGGTCCAGGGCGGCCAGATTCGCAAGGAGGCGACGGTGCAGATCGACACTGGCCCCTTGCCCGCGCCGAAGCTGCCCGCGATCACCGGCACGCACAATGTCGTGATCACCGGCGTGGGCGGCACGGGCGTGGTGACCGTGGGCGCTGTGCTGGCCATGGCCGCCCATCTGGACGGCAAGGGCGCGGGCCTGATGGAGATGGCGGGCTTGGCCCAGAAGGGCGGCGCGGTGCATATCCACTGCCGGATCGCCGAGAAGCCCGAAGACATCAGCGCGATCCGCGTGGCGACGGGCGAGGCCGACGCGGTGATCGGCGGCGATCTGGTGGTGACGGCGGGGGCCAAGACACTGGGCCTGATGACCACGGGGCGCACTGGGGCGGTGGTCAACAACCACGAGATCATCACCGGCGACTTCACCCGCAACACCGCCTTTCGCATCCCCGGCGACCGGCTGGAATTGGCCCTGCACGCGCGTCTGCAGGAAAAGCTGCAGCTTTTCGATGCCTCGAACCTGGCCAAGGCGGTGTTGGGCGACACGATTTTCTCCAACATGCTGATGCTGGGCGCGGCGTGGCAGATGGGGCTGATCCCGCTGAGCGAGGCGGCGCTTTTGCGTGCCATCGAACTGAACGGCACCGCCACGAACCGCAACACGCAAGCCTTTGAAATCGGCCGCTGGGCGGTGCTGAACGCGGACGAGGCTGCGCGGATCGCCACGCCGAAAATCACCAATATTCCCAAGACGCTGGAGCAGAAAGTTGCGTTCCGCGCCGATCACCTGAAACGCTATCAATCCGGGCGGGTGGCCAAGCGGTATCGCAAGCTGGTCGACCGGTGCGACGACCCGCGCCTGAAAGAGGCGGTGGCCAGGGGCTATCACAAGCTGCTGGCGTATAAGGATGAATACGAGGTCGCGCGCCTGCACCTGGAGACCGAGGTCAAGGCGCGCGCCGAATTCGATGGCGATGTCACCCTGCGCTATCATCTGGCGCCGCCGCTTCTGTCGAAGACCGGCCCGAATGGCCGCCCCGCCAAACGCGCCTTCGGCCCCGGCACGCGGCGGCTCTTTGGCGTGCTGGCGCGCCTCAAATTCCTGCGCGGCACCCCGTTCGACCCGTTCGGGCGCACCGAAGAGCGGCGGATGGAACGCGCCCTGATCACGCAGTACGAGGGGGACATGACCCGCATCCTGCGCGACCTGACCCCCGACCGGCTGGACCCCGCCGTTGCCTTGGCCGAGCTGCCGTTGCAGATCCGCGGCTTCGGCCCGGTCAAGGCCGCCAATGCCGCCCGGGCCGAGAAGACGCGCGCGCAGATCCTGACCGCGTTCGACACCGCCGGTCCGGCGCAGAAACAGGCGGCGCAATAGGGGGCGGGGTGTTACGTTCCTGTGATTGGCGTGTCATATTTTCTGTGCAATGCGGTGCGGACAGGCTATGCGACACCGCAGAACCGAAAGGTCAGCAAGGGCAAAGCGGATGGGATCGCATCACGCCACCAGAGAGATCAGCTATGCGCATTCGGCACAGACCAAGGGCGGGCGCGCGCTGATCCGGGTGCTGGAAAACGCCACCGGGCGGCTGCGGCTGATCCGCCGCGCGGCGGGCTATGAGGACGAGGTGGCCGCGGGCCGCGATTTCTGGCAGGTGATGGTCGAACGCTATGGGCTGAGCCTGGACATCGTTGGCGGCAACCTGTCGAACATCCCCGCCAACGGGCCGCTGATCCTGATCGCGAACCACCCCTATGGCATCCTCGACGGGTTGATGATGGGTCATATCCTGAGCTGCGTGCGCGGCGATTTCCGCATCATGGCGCATCAGGTTTTCCGCAAGGCCGAGGAACTGGACCGCATCATCCTGCCGATCAGTTTCGATGAAACGCGCGAGGCGCAGCGGGTGAATATCGAAACCCGCAAGACGGCGCTGGACTATCTGGGCCGGGGCGGGGCGGTGGGGATCTTTCCCGGCGGCACCGTGTCGACCGCGCTGACGCCGTTCGCGCCGCCGATGGACCCCGGCTGGCGCAGCTTCACCGCGCGGATGGTCGCGAAATCGCAAGCCACCGTGGTGCCGCTTTATTTCGACGGGCACAATTCGCGGCTGTTCCAGCTGGTCAGCCATGTGCATTCGACCCTGCGGCTGGCGCTGCTGATCAAGGAATTCAAGGCCCGCGTGGACGAACCCGTCCGCGTGGTCGTGGGCGACCCGATCCCGCAGGAGCGGCTGGACGCCCATGCGGGCAACCCCAAAGCAATGATGGATTTCCTGCGCCGGTCGACTTATGACCTGTCCCCAACCCCGATGAAGTCGTATGATTACGGCTTCGAATTCGAAGAGAAGCACAAAGCATAATGGCCGTTGGCATATTCGATTCCGGTCTGGGCGGCTTGACCGTCTGGGATGCGGTGACCAAGCGGTTGCCCGATGTTCCGTTCGTCTATTTCGGTGACAACGCGCATACGCCCTATGGCGTGCGCGATGCCGATGACATTTTCGACCTGACCACGGCGGGGGTCGAACGGCTGTGGGCGGCGGGCTGCGATCTGGTGATCCTGGCCTGCAACACGGCCAGCGCGGCGGCGCTGCGGCGGATGCAGGAAAGCTGGCTGCCCGAGGACAAGCGCGTGCTGGGCGTCTTCGTCCCGCTGATCGAGGCGCTGACCGAACGCAACTGGGGCGACAATTCCCCCCCGCGCGAGGTTGCGGTCAAGCATGTGGCGCTGTTCGCCACGCCCGCCACGGTCTCCAGCCGCGCGTTCCAGCGCGAACTGGCGTTCCGTGCGGTCGGGGTGGATGTCGAGGCACAGCCCTGCGGCGGGGTCGTCGACGCGATCGAGCAGGGCGACGAGATCCTGGCCGAGGCGCTGGTCCGGTCCCATGTCGAGGCGCTGAAACGCCGGATGCCGCACCCCGAGGCCGCGATCCTGGGCTGCACCCATTACCCGTTGATGCAAAACATCTTTCAGGATGCGCTGGGGGCGGATGTGACGGTCTATTCCCAGGCCGATCTGGTCGCCGACAGCCTGGCCGATTACCTGGACCGCCACCCCGAAATGGTGGGGCCGGGCAAGGTGTCGATGAACCTGACCACGGGCGATCCGTCGACCGTGTCGAACAAGGCCACCCAATTCCTGAAGCGCCGGATCGACTTTCACGCCGCCTGAGGGCCAATTAAGGCAAGTGACGCGGCGTCGCGTCACAATTGCGGCCCTGTTTCCGCCCCGTTTGATCGCCATATAACGCGGCAAGAGGGTTCCTGTGTGGAGAGTGAACGCATGTTTGGTTTTGGGAAGGTGTTCGCCGGTCTGGTTGCCGGCATGGCCCTGGCGGGGGCGGTTCAGGCCGCAACGGTCAGCGAGGCCGATATCGCCGGTGGCGAATTCAGCAGCAATTTCATGACGCCCACCGTCATCGACAGCGGCGTCAGCACCGTGACCGGCACCGGCGCCAGCGGGGCGTTCGACCTGTTCGCCTTCAGCGGGCTGGACACCGGCGCGCAGACGCTCAGCTTCAATTTCGCCGCGCCTGCGGGCATCGGCTATTCCTATTCGGCGGGGGGCTCGATCCTTTATAGCCTGACGCCGTTCGATTATGCCTGGGACGGTCTGACCGCGGGCACGTTCCACCTGGGCTATGGCGCCGAAACCGCCAGCGTCGACCTGTCGCTGCCCGACAGCTTTGTCGGCGATCTTTACCTGGGTCTCTATTTCACCTATGGCAGCGATATCTCGTATGGCATCGGCCTGCCTGCTAGCGTCAGCTCTGGCACCAACCCGCCGTCGCCGGTTCCCTTGCCGGCCGGTGGGCTGCTTCTGGGCAGCGTCCTTGCCGCAGCGGGCCTGTTCGCCGCGCGCCGCAAGCGCTGATCGCATCGGCCCGATATTTGTGACCGTGGCCCGGGCAATCCCGGGCCCGCAGCATGGATTGGGGGCCGTATGGCACATCGCATCGCGATTCTGGGGGCGTCGGGCTATACCGGGGCCGAGCTTGTCCGCCTGATCGCCACCCATCCCGGCATGGAAATCGCCGCCCTGTCGGCCGACCGCAAGGCCGGTCAGGCTATGGCGCAGGTCTTTCCGCATCTGCGGCACCTGGACCTGCCGGTGCTGCAAAAGATCGACGCGGTGGATTTTTCGGGGATCGACCTGACCTTTTGCGCCCTGCCGCATGTCACCAGCCAACAGGTCATCCCGCATCTGCCGCGCAACACCAAGGTGGTCGATCTGTCCGCCGATTTCCGGCTGCGCGATCCGGCGGCATACGGAAAATGGTATGGCAAGCCGCATGACGCGCCCGATCTGCAGCGCGAATTCGTCTATGGCCTGACCGAGTTCTACCGCGACGACATCCGCGCCGCGCATTTCGTCGCCGGAACCGGCTGCAACGCGGCCACGGGGCAATATGCGCTGGTGCCGCTGGTGCGGGCGGGGGTGATCGACCTTGACGAGATCGTGATCGACCTGAAGGCCGCCGTGTCGGGTTCGGGCCGGGCGTTGCGGGAAAACCTGCTGCATGCGGAGCTGAGCGAGGGGTATCATGCCTATGCCGCGGGCGGCACGCACCGGCATCTGGGCGAGTTCGACCAGGAGTTTTCGGCCCATGCCGGGCGGCCCGTGCAGGTACAGTTCACGCCGCATCTGCTGCCCGCAAACCGCGGCATCCTGGCGACGGTCTATGTCAGGGGCGACGCACAAACCATTCACGAAACGCTGAAAAACGCCTATGCGGCCGAGCCGTTCCTGCAGGTGCTGCCGTTTGGCGAGCTGCCCGCGTCGAAACATGTGCGCGGCTCGAATTTCTGTCATGTCGGCGTCACGGGCGACCGGATCGCGGGGCGGGCCATCGTGGTGGCGGCGCTGGACAACCTGACCAAGGGCTCGTCCGGCCAGGCGGTGCAGAACGCCAACCTGATGCTGGGGCTGGACGAGGGCGCGGGGCTGATGCTGGCGCCGGTCTATCCATGACCCTGCGGCATTTGCGCCGGGCCGATGGCACCGCGTTCCGGAATGCGCTAAAGTCCGCCAAGCGACCCAGGAGGAGGCAGCCATGCGGGGCCTGAAGAAACAACGTCGGATCCAGATCATCATCGTGGCTTTTGTCGCGCTGGCGGTGTCGACCGCGCTGATCGGCTATGCTATGCGCGACGGCATCAACTTCTTCCGCTCGCCCAGCCAGGTGGCCGAGGAACCGCCCGCCCCGAACGAGGTGTTTCGCATCGGCGGTCTGGTCGAGGAAGGCACGCTGCTGCGCGGACAGGGCGAAACCGTGACCTTTCGCGTGACCGATGGCGGGGCCAGCATTCCCGTGGCCTTTACCGGCGTGCTGCCCGACCTGTTCGAGGAAAACCAGGGCATGATCGGCACCGGGCGCTATGTGAACGGCACGTTCGAAGCCTCGGAAATCCTGGCCAAACATGACGAAAGCTATATGCCGAAAGAGGTCGTGGACGCGCTGAAGGAGCAGGGCATCTATCAGGAACCGAGCGGTAGCTAAGCCCGTTCTTAACCAAATCTGCGTGGAATTCCCCCTGCGCCCACTGATGGGCGGCTGGGGAAAACCATGCCAGATATACACGACATTGCCACACAGATCGTCACCCGCGAGGGTGGCTTTGTAAACGACCCCGACGATCCGGGCGGGGCGACGAAATACGGTGTTACCATCCACACCATGAAACGGCTGGGGCTGGACCTGACCGGGGATGGCCGGGTGACGACCGCCGATGTGCGCCGCCTGAGCCGGGCGCAGGCGGTCGAGATCTTCATCGATCACTATTTCCGCAAGCCGCGCATCGACGCGCTGCCGCAGGTGCTGCAGGCCAGCGTGTTCGACATGTATGTGAATGCGGGCGCCAATGCGGTGCGCATCCTGCAACGGCTGCTGGTCGATATGGGGCAGGGGGTGACGGTCGACGGGGTGATCGGCCCGCAGACCATCGCCGCGACACAGGCCGCGACCGATCTGGCGCGCGACCATATCGCCGATGCCTATGGCATTGCGCGGCGCAATTACTATTACGCCCTGGCGGACCGCCGCCCGGCCAGCCGCAAATACGCCCGCAAACGCGATGGCGGCAAGGGCGGCTGGATCACTCGGGCCGAGGAGTTCATTTCGGCCCGCTTTCACCTCAGCGCGGCGGAACATGCGGCACGGGTGGCGTCATGGGGCTGATCGGGGGGCTTGCCACGCTGCTGTTCGGCACCGGGCGGAACGTGGTGCGCGAAACGGCCGAGGTCTTTCGCGAAAACGCCGAGGCCGGGGCCGACCGCGATGCGGCGCTGCGCGGCGCGGTGCTGGACCAGTTCGCGGCCGAATTCGCTGGCCCCCGGCCGGGGCTGTTCGACCGGATGATCGACGGGCTGAACCGGCTGCCGCGCCCGATGCTGGCGCTGGGAACGCTGGGGCTGTTCATCGCGGCGATGGTCGATCCGATCTGGTTTGCCGCCCGGATGCAGGGCATCGCGCTGGTGCCCGAACCGCTCTGGTGGCTGCTGGGCGCGATCATCAGCTTCTATTTCGGCGCGCGGCATCAGGCCAAGGGCCAGGCGTTTCAGCAATCCATCGCCGATACCATGGCGCGCGCGCCGCAGGTGACGGGCAATATCCGCGCGCTTCAGGCGCTGGAAACCGGCGCGCAGGACCGGCTTTTGTCCGGCCCCAACCCCGCGCTGGACGATTGGAGGGCCGCGAAATGAGCCCCGCCGTTCTGGCCCATCTGGCGGCGTTGGCGGCGCTGCTGGGCATGGCCACGTCGCTGCACCAGTTCGAACTGGCCGGGGCGCGCCGGCTGACCCGGCGCCAGGCCGATTGGCTGGCGCTGGCGGTGCTGAGTTCCGGCGCGGCCTTTACCATGCTGGGGCTGGGCACCTGAGCCGCGCGCGAATGTGCCCCCCCGTGGCGCCGTGGCGCAGGCTTTGGCCATTGGCCTTGGCCTGCAATCGCCCTAATATCGGCGCCATGATAGTCGAACTTGGCCACTTTGCCCTGATCCTCGCCTTCGCCGTTGCCATCGCGCAGACGGTGATTCCCCTGATTGGCGCCCACAAGGGCTGGCCGGGCTGGATGTCGGTGGCCGAACCCGCCGCGTCGCTGCAATTTCTGTTGCTGTGCTACAGTTTCGTTGCGCTGACCTATGCGTTCGTGACCTCGGATTTCTCGGTCGGGCTGGTGGTGGCCAATTCGCATACCGCCAAGCCGATGCTGTATAAAATCTCGGGCGTGTGGGGGAATCACGAAGGCTCGATGCTACTGTGGGTGCTGATCCTGGCGCTTTTCGGTGCGATGGCCGCGTGGTTCGGGGGCAACCTGCCGCCCAGCCTGCGGGCGCGGGTCCTGGGGGTGCAGGCGTCGATTTCCGTGGCCTTTCTGGCGTTCATCCTGTTCACCTCGAACCCGTTCGAGCGGTTGCAGATCCCGCCCTTTGACGGGCGCGACCTGAACCCGCTGCTGCAGGATCCCGGTTTGGCCTTTCACCCGCCGTTCCTGTATCTGGGCTATGTCGGGCTTTCGATCTGTTTCTCCTTCGCCGTCGCGGCGCTGCTCGAAGGGCGGGTCGACGCCGCCTGGGGCCGCTGGGTGCGGCCCTGGACGCTGGCGGCCTGGCTGTTCTTGTCCATAGGCATCGGGCTGGGGTCCTGGTGGGCCTATTACGAGCTGGGCTGGGGCGGCTTCTGGTTCTGGGATCCGGTGGAAAACGCGTCCTTCATGCCCTGGCTGATCGCCGCCGCGCTGCTGCACTCGGCCATCGTGGTGGAAAAACGCGAATCCTTGAAAAGCTGGACCATCCTGCTGGCGATCATGGCCTTCGGCTTTTCGCTGATCGGGACGTTTATCGTGCGCTCGGGCGTCATCACATCGGTGCATGCCTTTGCCAACGATCCCGAACGCGGGGTGTTTATCCTGGCGATTCTGGCGGTCTTCATGGGGGGGGCGCTGACGCTCTTTGCCGCCCGCGCGGGCGTGATGCAGGCCAAGGGCGTCTTTGGCATGGTCAGCCGCGAATCCGCGCTGGTGTTCAACAACATCCTGCTGGCGGTGGCGGCGATTGTCGTCTTTTTCGGGACAATCTGGCCGCTTGTTGCTGAATTGGCTCTGGGTCGCAAATTGTCGGTGGGGCCGCCCTTTTTCAACATGGCCTTCACGCCCTTCATGGTGGTGCTGGCGCTGATCCTGCCGGTGGGGGCGATCCTGCCGTGGAAACGCGCGCGGCTGGGCCGGGCGCTGAAACAGCTGCGGGTGCCGTTCGCGCTGGCGCTGTCGCTGGCGGCGCTGGTCTGGGCGATGCAGACCGGGCGCTCGGCGCTTGGTCCGGTGGGGCTGTTCCTAGGCACTTGGCTGGTCGCGGGCGCGGCGACGGATCTGTGGATCCGGTCGGGCCGGGGTGCCATCGGGGCGCGCCTGGGCCGGTTGATGCGCCTGCCGCGCGCCGACTGGGGCAAGGCCGTGGCCCATGCCGGGCTGGGCGTCGCGATCTTCGGCATCGCGGGCCTGCTGGCGTGGGAGGTCGAGGATATTCGCGTGGCCGATATCGGCGAACGGTTCGAGGTCGCGGGCTACGGCATCCAGCTGGACGCGGTCGATCGCGTCAACGGGCCGAATTACCTGTCGACCATGGCCACCATGACCGTCTGGCGCGGTGATCGGCAAGTGGCGCAGCTGCACCCCGAAAAGCGGATCTATCCCGTGGCGGGCATGCCCACGACCGAAGCCGGGATCGATAACGGCTTTCTGCGCGACATCTATCTTGTCATCGGCGATCCGCAGGAAAACGGCGGCTGGGCCGTGCGGACCTATATCAAGCCCTTTGCCAACTGGATCTGGGCGGGCACGATCATCATGGCGCTTGGTGGCTTGCTCAGCCTGTCGGACCGGCGCTATCGTATGGCCGCGGGGGCGGCGCGCCAGCCCAAGGCAGATGCGGTCCCGGCGGAGTAGACCATGAAACGATTGTTGCTGATCCTGACCCTTCTGCTGGCGCCGCCCGCGCTGGCGGTCGAGCCGAACGAGGTGCTGGACGACCCCGCGCTGGAAGCCCGCGCGCGCGAGCTGTCCAAGGGCCTGCGCTGTCTGGTCTGCCGCAACGAAAGCATCGACGAATCCAATGCCGAGCTGGCGCGTGACCTGCGGCTTTTGCTGCGCGAACGGCTGGTGGCGGGCGACAGCGACGATGCCGCCATCGACTATATCGTCGACCGCTATGGGGAATATGTACTGCTGAACCCGCGTGCGGATGGCGCCAACCTTTTGCTGTGGCTGGCGGGGCCGGCGTTTCTGGTGATCGGGCTGGGGATCGGCATCGCCTTTATCCGGGGCCGTCGCAACGCGCCCCAGACCACGCCCCAGGCCCTGTCCGAGGAAGAACAGGCGCGGCTGAAAGAAATCATGGGGCAGTGACCCCGCGTCTTGCTTTTCCGCGCCCGCCGATCCCATAACATACCGAACAGTTCAGCAAGGTCGAGGAGCGGGCATGGACTATCAGACGATCACCCTTGAGATCACGGACGATCTGGCGGTTCTGACCCTGAACCGGCCCGATGTGATGAACGCGCTGAACGCCCAGATGCGAGCCGAGATCCTGCACGGCTTCAAGACGGCCGAGGGGCACGCCCGCGCGCTGGTGCTGACCGGGGCAGGGCGGGCGTTCTGCTCGGGTCAGGATCTGGGTTCGGACAGTTCGGCCGCCAGCCTGGATCTGGAACGCACCCTGCGCGACGAATACACGCCCATGCTGCGCAAGCTGAACGATTGTGCGATCCCGACCGTGGCCGCTGTGAATGGCGCGGCGGCGGGGGCGGGGGCGAACCTGGCGCTGGCGGCGGATGTGGTGATCGCGGCGGAAAGCGCGATCTTTCTGCAGGCGTTCACGCGGATCGGCCTGATCCCCGATGCGGGCGGCACATACTGGCTGCCGCGCCAGGTGGGCATGGCCCGCGCCATGGCCGCGTCGCTGTTCGCCGAGCCGGTCAGCGCGACGCAGGCCGCGCAATGGGGCATGATCTGGGAGGCCGTGCCGGACGCCGATTTCGATAGCCACTGGCGCGCCCGGGCCGCGCATCTGGCGCAAGGCCCCACCGTGGCCTATCGCCACCTGAAAGAGGCCCTGCGCGCCAGCCACGACAACAGCTACGACGCGCAGCTCGCGCTCGAGGCCCGGATGCAGGGCAAATGCGGCGACACCCGCGATTTCCGCGAGGGCGTGGTGGCGTTCCAGGAAAAGCGCAAGGCCCGTTACGAGGGGCGCTAGCGGCGCGGCAGCAGCGCGGCTTCGAACCGTTTCAGGGTCTTGCGCGCGGTGGTGCCGAACCGCTGCCAGTCGCGGTGGCGCAGTTCGGGGAAGATCGCGTAAAGCTCGGCCCGCGCGGCCCGCGACAGGTGCGATGCGCCGACCGTCCCGGGAAAGAAGCTTTCCACCGGCAGGCCCGAGGCGCGCACGATCTCGTGCCGGTCGAACATGAAGTGCCAGTATTCCACCTGCGCCAGCCCGTCCGCGACCGTGATCCCGGCGCGGCCCAGCAAAAAGCGCGCGGGCACAAAGACCTCGCACTGTCCGAAATAAAGATCGCACAGCCCGCTGCGGACCATCACGCGATGGGCCGGTGACAGCAGAACGTCCCGGTCGGGCACGCCCGGCCCCATGGCGTCCGCGCCGATCCGGACCGGGCGCAGCGCGGGGTTGGCGCCGCCCAGCGGGATCTGCCGCCCCGCGATCCAGCAGATCGGGCGCGGCCCGTGATCCAGCGTGTCGACCAGCGTGCCCACCGACAGATCCTCGACCCGGCGCGGCCCGGCGGGCGTGTCGATCAGGGTGCCGCGCACGAAGCAGACCACCAGATCGGGATTGGCGGCGGCGACCTCGGTCATGTCCAGCTCGCCATCGGCATCGCTGCCGCCAAGATCCTGGCCCTGCACCGCGACGAATTCCGTCGCCCCGTCGAAGCCGTTCAGGTTGACGGCGAATTGCGTGCCGCCGAACAGGCCGAAGATGATGTAATCATCCCCCGCGCCGGTATCGGTATAGGCATCCGGCGTCGCGAAATTGGCCGACACCACGGGTGCTGCCCCGGGCACCAGATTGCCGCTGCCGTCATCGACCGCCGGATAGACCGCGAAGAACTGGCCATTGGCGGCCTCGGGCGTGTCGCCGGTCACGCGGATCAGGAAAAACCGGCTGTCGGCGTCGCCCAGCGGCGACAGGCCGTTCAACTGTATCGTCGACAACCCGCCGGGAAAGGTGACGGTCGACGAGGTATAGGTCGCGATCTGGTCGCCGGACAGAAGGAAGGTTTCCCCAGCCAAACGCGGATCCCCCAAACTGCCGCCCCGGGGCCGTCATGGCCGACCGGGCGCGTGAACAGGATATCAGGTCGCGCCATCATAGCGGGTTTCGCTGGCGCCAAGGGAAAAATTACGATGTCAGGCGCGAAACGACAAAGGCCGCCCGGTGGGGGCGGCCTGTATTCGGTTTTGTAAGCCCGGGTTTACCGGTCTTCGACATCCACATAATCGCGCAGCGTCGCGCCGGTATAAAGCTGGCGCGGGCGGCCGATTTTCAGCGCCGGATCGGCCAGCTGCTCTTTCCACTGGCTGACCCAGCCCACGGTGCGCGAAAGCGCGAAGATCGGCGTGAACATCGAGGTCGGGAAGCCCATCGCCTCGAGGATGATGCCCGAATAGAAATCCACGTTCGGGAACAGCTTCTTCTCGGCGAAATAGGGATCGGCCAGCGCGGCGGCTTCCAGCTCTTTCGCGACCTGCAGGGTGGGGTTGTCTTCCACGCCCAGCAGATCCAGAACCTCGTCCGCGGATTGCTTCATCACGGTCGCGCGCGGGTCGAAATTCTTGTAGACCCGGTGGCCGAAGCCCATCAGGCGGAACGGATCGTTCTTGTCCTTGGCACGGGCGATGAATTCGGGGATCCGGTCGACGGTGCCGATCTCGCGCAGCATCTCCAGACAGGCCTGGTTGGCGCCACCATGCGACGGCCCCCACAGGCAGGCGATGCCGGCGGCGATACAGGCAAACGGGTTTGCCCCCGAGCTTGAGGCCAGCCGCACGGTCGAAGTCGACGCGTTTTGTTCGTGATCCGCATGCAGGGTAAAGATCCGGTCCATCGCGCGGGCCAGGATCGGGTCGACCTGATATTCCTCGGCCGGGACGGCAAAGCACATCCGCAGGAAGTTCGACGCGTAATCCAGATCGTTGCGCGGATAGACGAAGGGCTGGCCCACCGAATACTTGAACGCCCAGGCCGCGATGGTCGGCATCTTGGCGATCAGGCGGTGGCTGGCGATCTCGCGCTGGCGCGGATCGGAAATATCGGTGCTGTCGTGATAGAAGGCCGACATCGCCCCCACGACACCCACCATGATCGCCATCGGCGGCGCGTCACGGCGGAACCCGCGGAAGAAATTCACCATCTGCTCGTGCAGCATGGTGTGGTGGGTGATGGTGGTCTCGAACTTCTCCAGCTCGGCCGCGGTCGGCAGATGACCGTAAAGCAGCAGGAAGCAGACCTCCAGGTAATGGGATTTCGCGGCCAGCTGGTCGATCGGATAGCCGCGATGCAGCAGCTCGCCCTTGTCGCCGTCGATATAGGTGATGGTCGATTCACAGGCCGAGGTCGAGGTGAAGCCCGGATCGTGGGTGAAGACGCCGCCCTGGCCATAGAGTTTCGAGATGTCGATCACGTCAGGACCGGCCGTCGGGCTGAGGATCGGAAGTTCCAGTGTTTTGTCGCCAAAGCTCAGCGTGGCAGTCTTATTGCTGTCAGCCATATAGATCCCTCTCTGTTTGAAAGACCGGCACGCGGACGGGCGCCGGTCGGTATCGTGGCGGCAAAAAAGGGACCGAAACCGGGCCCCTCAGCCCTGTGTATCTGCGATCCGGGCAAGCGTCTCCTCCCGCCCCAGGATCAGCATCATGTCGAAAACGCTGGGCGATACCATCCGCCCGGCCAGTGCGGCGCGCAGGGGTTGGGCCAGCTTGCCCAGCTTCAGGTCGTTGGCCTCTGCCACGTCCGAAACCACCGTCTCCAGCACTTCGCGAGACCAGCTAGCATTTTGCAACTGCGGCGTCAATTGCTTCAGTATACCAAGGGATACTGTATCCAGCGCCTTGGCCGCTTTCTCGTCCGGGGCAAAGGGGCGCGAACCCAGGATAAACCAAGCCTTGTCAAGCAGTTGGCCATAGGTCCGGCTGCCCTGTTTCAGCACCGACATCGCCTTCAGCAACCCGTCATTCTGTTCCGGCGACAGCGGCGTGTCGCCGCGGGCCTGAAGATAGCCCGTGACCTCTTGCAGCAGCGCAGCATCGTCCATCACGGCGATGTGCTGGCCCGACAGGTTTTCCAGCTTCTTGAAGTCGAACCGGGCGGGCGATTTGCCGATCCCGTTGAAATCGAACCACGCCTGCGCCTGTTCGTCGGTAAAGAACTCGTCATCGCCATGGCTCCAGCCCAGACGGGCCAGGTAATTGCGCATGCCGGGCGCGGGATAGCCCATCGCCTGATATTCCTCGACCCCCAGCGCGCCGTGGCGCTTGGACAGTTTCTTGCCATCGGGGCCGTGGATCAGCGGGATATGCGCCCAGACCGGCACGTCCCATCCCATCGCACCATAGATCATCATCTGCCGCGCGGCATTGTTCAGGTGATCATCCCCGCGGATCACATGGGTCACACCCATGTCATGGTCATCGACAACAACGGCCAGCATGTAGACGGGCGTGCCATCGGAACGTAACAGGATCATGTCATCCAGCTGATCGTTGCGGATCGTCACGTCGCCCTGCACCTGGTCGGCGATCACCGTCGCGCCGTCCTGGGGCGCCTTGATCCGAACTACGAAGGGCGCGTCGGGATGGGTCGCGGGATCGGCATCGCGCCAGGGGCTGCGGAACAGGGTCGACTTGCCCTCCGCCCGCGCGGCCTCGCGGAAGGCGGCGATTTCCTCCTGGGTCGAGAAACACTTATACGCCTTGCCCTCGGCCAGAAGCTGATGCGCAACGGCGGCATGGCGGTCGGCGCGGTCGAACTGGCTGATCGCCTCGCCGTCGTAGTCCAGCCCCAGCCAGTCCAGCCCCTTCAGGATCGCCGCCGTCGCTTCGGGGGTGGAGCGTTCGCGGTCCGTATCCTCGATCCGCAACAGGAACTTGCCGCCGCGCCCGCGCGCATAAAGCCAGTTGAACAGCGCCGTGCGCGCCCCTCCGATATGCAGGAACCCCGTGGGCGAGGGGGCAAAGCGTGTGACAACCGGTGCGTCGGACATGCGCGTTAACCTTCTGGAAACCATGTGAGAGATAGCGTTAGGGCCTGATTAAGCAATCGGGCGGATAAGGACAAGGGATGCAGGTGCTGAACGCGGTCCAGGCGCAGCGGGGGCATCTGTTCTGCTGGGTGCCGGTGGCGCTGGCCATCGGGATCGGCGCCTATTTCGCGTGGCCGGCCGAACCGGGCGGGCTGTTGCTGGGCGGCCTGGGGGCCGTTGCGGCGCTGTGCCTGGCGCTGGTCCGCTGGGGACCAGAGGAGACCGGCCCGATCGCGGGCGCGCTGGCCCTGATCGCGCTTGGCACGCTGCTGGCGGCGGGGCGGGCGCATCTGGTGGGCGCGCCGGTGCTGGATTATCGCTTTTATGGCGCCGTGCAGGGGCGTGTGGTGGCGCTGGATCGCTCGATCTCGGACGCGCCGCGCCTGACGCTCGACCGGGTCTGGATCGAGGGGATGGCGGCTGATCGCACGCCCGCGCGCATCCGGGTGTCGCTGCATGGCGAACCGGCAGAGCCCGTGCCGGGCACGGTCGTGCTGCTGACCACCCATCTGTCGCCGCCGCCCGCCCCGTCCGAGCCGGGGGGCTTCGATTTTCGCCGCCGCGCCTGGTTCGACCGCATCGGCGGCGTGGGCTATACCCGCGTGCCGATGGTGGTCTGGGCGCCGCCCGAACCGGGCAGCGCGGCGCTGTGGGTCTATCGGGCGCGCCTGTCACTGTCGCGCGCGATCCGGGACGCGATGCCGGGGGACGAGGGCGCCTTTGCCGCCGCGATCCTGACCGGGGACCGGTCGGCCATCGCCCGCGCACCGCTACAGGATCTGCGCGATTCCAACCTGGCGCATCTGCTGGCGATCTCGGGGCTGCATATGGGCCTGTTGACCGGCACGGTCTTTGCCGCGCTGCGGTTTCTGGTGGCGCTGATCCCGTGGCTGGCGCTGCGGGTGTCGGGCAAGAAGCTGGCCGCTGTCGGCGCTTTGGCGGGCGGCGCCGTCTATCTGGTGCTGTCGGGTGCCAGCGTGGCGACGGAACGGGCGTTCATCATGGTGGCGGTCATGTTCTGCGCCGTGCTGCTGGACCGCCGGGCGATCACGCTGCGCGCGGTGGCGCTGGCGGCGACGCTGATCCTGGTGATCGCGCCCGAAAGCCTGACCCAGCCGGGGTTCCAGATGTCATTCGCCGCGACCACGGCGCTGGTGGCGGTCTTCGGGGCGCTGCGGCGATGGCCCGACCGCTGGCGCGCCCCGCGCGTGTTGCAACCGGTTGTGGCGGTGCTGGCCTCGTCAGCGGTGGCCGGGGCGGCGACCGCGCCCTTTGCGGCGGCGCATTTCAACCAGGTCGCGCAATACGGGCTGATGGCGAACCTGCTGACCGTGCCACTGATGGGGCTGATGGTGATCCCCGCGGCGCTGGTGGCGGTGCTGCTGGCGCCCTTCGGGCTGGCCTGGATGCCGCTCGAGGTGATGCGCTGGGGCATCGCCTGGATCCTGAAGGTGGCGCATGTGGTGGCGGGGCTGGACGGCTCGGTCTGGCCGGTGATGCAGCCGATGGCGCCGGTGGTGCCGCTGCTGGCGCTGGGGGCGCTGTTCGTGATCCTGTGGCAGGGGCGCGCGCGGTTCGCGGGGCTGATCCCGGCGGCTTTGGCCTTTGTGCTTTGGGCCATGACCGAACGCCCGGCGCTGCTGATCGCCGAGAGCGGCGGGTTGATGGGCGTTTTGACCGATGCGGGCCGGGTGATGACCAAACCCAAGGGCGAGGGGTTCACCGCCCGCAGCTGGCTGGAAAATGACGGCGACCGCGCGATGCAGGACGCGGCGTTTCAGCGCCCGGGCCTTTCGGGCAGCAAAGGTAGCTTGAAAACAATGGTTTCGGGCGCGGCGTTCACGCTGGTTTCCGGGCGCGGCTGGGCCGAGAAATTGCCGCAAGCCTGCGCCGAGGGCTGGGTGATTCTGCCCCGCGTGCTGGAGGACCCGGCGCCCGCAGGCTGCGCCATTCTGGACCGCAAGGCGCTGGAAAAGACCGGGGCCATCGCGGTCTATGACACGCCCGATGGCCCCGAATTCGTGCATGCCAAACCCGCCGGTGGCGGGCGGCTCTGGTCTCAGTAATTGCGGATCAGACCGACCAGCCGGCCCTGCACCTTGACCTTGTCGCTCGGCAGCACGCGGGTTTCATAGGCGGGGTTTGCCGCCTCCAGTGCGATCATCTCGCCCTTGCGCCGGAACCGTTTCAGCGTCGCCTCGTGCCCCTCGACCAGGGCGACGACGATCTCGCCATTCTCGGCCGTGGTCTGTTCGCGGATCACCACCACATCGCCATCGTTGATGCCCGCGTCGATCATCGAATCGCCCTTGACCTCAAGCGCATAGTGATGCCCGCGCCCGGCCAGCATCGAGCCCGGCACCGCGACATTGTGCGACACTTGCGAGATCGCCTCGATCGGGGTGCCCGCGGCGATGCGGCCCATGACGGGCAGCTCCATCGCGTGCACGGCCTCGACCGGCAGCGCGTTGCCCGGCGGCGGGGGCGGCGCGTCGCCGTCGATCACGCGGGGGGTGAACCCGCCACGGTCGCTGCCATCGGGCATCTTCAGGATTTCAATCGCCCGCGCGCGATGCGGCAGGCGGCGGATGAAGCCGCGCTCTTCCAAGGCGGTGATCAGGCGGTGAATGCCGGATTTCGACCGCAGATCCAGCGCCTCTTTCATCTCGTCAAAAGACGGGGGGACGCCGTCGGCTTGCAGCCGCTTGTCGATAAATTTCAGCAAATCCAGTTGCTTGCGTGTTAACATTCTGCTCTCCCTCGCTCGGGTCCGCCCCGATTGCACTGGGGGCATGTTCTTTTATGTTCTACGCATGTTCCTGTTTTGTGTCAAGCCAGCCCGCAAGTGGCAGGTATTCCACGATTTCCCCGGCCCGGCGCGCCCAGTCCTGGGGCGGGCGGATCAGCAGGACATCGGCCTGTGCCAGCACCGACAGCAACGCGCTGTCTTGGCTGGTCATCGGGTGCAGGCCATCGTCGCGCAGCTGCGCCCGCATGTAATGTTCGCGCGGGCCGTTGGCGGGCATGTCGACCGCCAGCGGGGCCTGCGCGCGCGGGGCGCGGGCCGTGCCCAGATGCCGCATCTTGCGCAGCATCGGCAAGATGAAAACAATCCCACAAACCATTGAGGAGACGGGGTTTCCCGGAAGTCCCACCATGGCCGCATCGCCCAGCCGCCCCGCCATCAGCGGCTTGCCGGGGCGCATCGCGACCTTATAGAAAGCGGGCTCCATCCCCAGCTCGGCGGCGACCTCGGCCACGATGTCGTGATCCCCGACCGACGCGCCGCCGGTGGTCACCACCAGATCGGCGCCCGCCGCCAGATCGAACGCGGTTTTCAGCGCCGCCGGACGGTCCGCCGCAATCGGCAACAGCCGCACATGCGCGCCCGCCTGTTCGAACAGCGCCTTCAGTCCGAAGGAGTTCGAGGCGATGATCTGATCGCGCGCGGGGTCCTCGCCCGGCATCACCAGCTCGTCGCCGGTGGCGATCAGCGCGACCTGCGGCTTGCGCACCACCGGCACCTGCGCGATGTTCATCGCCGCCAGCAGCGTCACGTCGAAAGCGTTCAGCAAACGCGGCGGGTCCATGGTGAAGCCCGCGCGGAAATCATTGCCCGCTGGCCGCACATGCGGCCCGGCATCCAGCTGGGGCGACAGGGTGATCAACGCGCCGCTGCGGCTCACATCCTCTTGGATCACCACCCGGTCGGTGCCCGCAGGCAGCGGCGCGCCGGTGAAGATGCGCACCGCCTGACCGGGGCCGACCGTGCCGTCGAACCCGTGACCGGCGGCCGAGGTGCCGATGACCTGAAACTGGGCATGCGGTTCGGCCTCGACCCCGTTCACGGCATAGCCATCCATAGCCGACGCATCGAAGGGTGGCTGGTCGCGTGCGGCGCTGACCGGGGCGGCCAGTACGCGGCCGGCGGCGTCAGTCAGCGGCACGGTTTCGGACCCCAGCGGGGTTGCCAGCGCCAGAACCTGTTCCAGCGCCTCGGCAACCGAGATCATGTGCGCGCCTCGTACCGGCCCGACTTGCCACCATCCTTCAGCATCAGGCGGATATCGGTGATCTCCATCGCCTTGTCGGCGGCCTTGACCATGTCATAGACGGTCAGCGCGGCGGTGGTGACGGCGGTCAGCGCCTCCATCTCGACCCCGGTCTGGCCGCTGGTCTTGACCGTCGCGGTGATGCGGATGCCGGGCAGGGCCGCATCGGGGGTCAGGTCGACCGTCACCTTGGTGATCGGCAGCGGGTGACACAGCGGGATCAGCTCGGCGGTCTTCTTGGCGCCCATGATCCCCGCCAGCCGGGCCACGCCCAGAACGTCGCCTTTCTTGGCGCGGTTTTCCACAATCAGATCAAGTGTTTCCGGCGTCATCCTCACGCAGCCTTCGGCGGTGGCGATCCGGTCGGTCACGGGCTTGCCCGACACATCGACCATATGCGCATGGCCCTGATCGTCGAAATGCGTAAGCTCTGCCATCACATCCCCCCACCAACCGGCGGATTGGACAGCAGCGCCCGCGTCGCCCCCGCCACATCGTCCTGCCGCATCAGGCTTTCGCCGATCAGGAAACAGCGCGCCCCATACATCGCCATTTGCGCCAGATCCTCGGGCGTGAAAAGCCCACTTTCCGACACGATCAACCGATCCTCGGGGATCTGCCGGGCCAGCGTCTTGGTCACGTCAAGAGAGGTCTCGAACGTATTGAGATCACGGTTGTTTATGCCGATCAGGGGGGATTTCAGAAGCAGGGCGCGTTCCAGCTCTTCGGCGTTGTGCACCTCGATCAGCACATCCATGCCCCAGCGGAGCGCGGCGTCTTCCAATTCGACCGCCTGGGCGTCCGAGACACTGGCCATGATGATCAGGATGCAATCGGCGCCCCAGGCGCGGGCCTCGGCCACCTGATAGGTGTCATAGAGGAAATCCTTGCGCAGCGCGGGCAGGTCGACCGCCGCGCGGGCCTGGGTCAGGAACTCGGGCGCGCCCTGGAACGACGGTGTGTCGGTCAGCACGCTCAGACAGGTGGCGCCGCCCTCTTCATAGGCTTTGGCCAGCGCGGGCGGGTCGAAATCGGGGCGGATCAGCCCCTTGGACGGGCTGGCCTTCTTGATCTCGGCGATCAGGCCATAACCAGTGCGGGCGGCGGTAAACAGCGCCTCGGCAAAGCCGCGCACGGGGCTGGCCTCGGCCGCTTCGGCCTCCAGCGCGTCAAGGGGCAGCGCGGCCTTGGCGGCGGCGACCTCTTCCAGCTTATAGGTCTTGATCTTGTCCAGAATGGTGGCGCTCATGCCGGCTCCTTTGCTGTGACCGTCCAGTCGATCCCCGGCGCGCCGCGCGCCCGCAGCCAGGTGTTCACCGTCGAAAACGGGCGCGAGCCGAAAAAGCCGCGCCGCGCCGACAGGGGCGAGGGATGGGCGGTTTTCAGGATCAGGTGATCGCCTGTTTCGATGTGGATTTCAAGCGCTTGCGCCTGTTTGCCCCACAGAATGAACGCCGTGGGGTGCTGCGAGGCACGCGCCAGCACCTGATGGGCCAGCTCTTGCCAGCCCAGGGCCTTGTGCCCGTTGGCATCGCCCGCGGGCACGGTCAGCACAGTGTTCAGCAGCAACACCCCCTGGCGCGCCCAGCCGCGCAGGTCGCCAGTGGGCGGTGTCGCGCCAAGATCATCCTGCATCTCTTTGTAAATGTTGGACAATGACCGGGGCAGGGGGCGCACGTCCGGTTCCACGGAAAAGGCCAGCCCATGGGCGTGGCCGGGCGTCGGGTACGGGTCCTGGCCCAGGATCACGACGCGGGTCTGCTCCGGCGGGGTCAGGCGCAGCGCGGCGAAAATCTGATCCTTGGGCGGCAGGATGTCACGCGGATCGTTGGCCAAAGCCCGCTGAATGCGCGGCAGATCCTGCGTGAAGAACGGCAGATCGGCCCAGCCGCCCAGATCCGCAGGCGCGGCCATCAGGCCGCCGCAGCGGCCGAGGTCAGCGCGGCCAGCGCCTTGAGCTTGGCCAGCGCGTCGCCGCTGTCGATGCTGTCAGCGGCCACGGCAACCCCGTCTTTCAGGTTGCCCACGGTGCCCGCCACCATCAGCGCGCCCGCCGCGTTCAGCAGCACCGCATCGCGATAGGCGCCTTTTGCGCCGCCCAGAACGGCGGCCAGCGCCTTGCCGTTCTCCTCTGGCGTGCCACCGGTGATCGCCTCGAACGGGTGGACGGGCAGGCCGGCCTCCTCGGGGTGCAGCTCGAACTCTCGGATCTTGCCATCCTCCAGCGCGGCGACCCAGCTGATGCCGGTGATGGTCAGCTCGTCCGTGCCGTCCGAGCCGTGGACCAGCCACGCGGCCTCGGACCCCAGCGTGCGCAGCGTTTCGGCCATCGGCCGGATCAGGCTGCGCGAAAACGCGCCGGTCAGTTGCCGTTTGACGCCCGCGGGGTTCGTGAGCGGCCCCAGAATGTTGAAAATCGTCCGCGTGCCCAGTTCTTGGCGCGCGGGCATCACATGTTTGATCGCCGGGTGGTGCATCGGCGCCATCATAAAGGCGATGCCGACCTCTTTCAGTGCCTTTTCAACCACTTCCGAGCCGACCATCACCTGAATGCCGTTGACCCCCAGCGCATCCGCCGCGCCCGAGTTCGAGGAAAGCTTGCGATTGCCATGCTTGGCCACCGGCACACCCGCGCCCGCCACGGTAAAGGCGGTCGCGGTCGAGATCTGCAGCGTGGGCTTGCCCGACCCGCCGGTGCCGACGATATCCATCGCGCCCTCGGGCGCTGTGACCTTGTGGCAATGGGCGCGCATCACGCTGGCCGCGGCGGCGAACTCATCCACCGTTTCGCCCCGCGTGCGCAGCGCCATCAGCAACCCGCCGATCTGGGCGGGCGTCGCGGTGCCTTCGAACAGGATGTCGAACGCGGCCTCGGCCTCGTCCCGGGTCAGGGGGCGGTCGGCAGCGGCCGCGATCAGCGGTTTCAGCGCGTCGCTCATGCCGGGACCGCCATCAGATCCAGAAAGTTCTTCAACAGTTTGTGCCCGTGTTCCGAGGCGATGGATTCAGGGTGAAACTGCACCCCATGGATCGGCAGCGTCTTGTGCCGCATGCCCATCACCAGCCCGTTATCCAGCCAGGCGTTGACCACCAGATCGTCGGGAATGCTGTCGCGTTCCACCACCAGCGAATGATAGCGCGTCGCCGCGAATGGCGAGGGCAGGCCGGTGAAAACCCCGGTGCCGTCATGGTGCATCGTGCCCATCTTGCCATGCACGATCTCGCCCGCGCGGCTGACCTTGCCGCCGAAGACCTGGCCGATCGTCTGGTGGCCCAGGCAGACGCCCAGAAGCGGGGTTTCGGTTTCGGCCGCGGCTTCGACCAGCGCGGGGCAGATGCCGGAATCGTCGGGCGTGCCGGGGCCGGGGGACAGGATGATCGCCTCGGGGCGCAGGGCCATCGCCTGCTGCACATCCAGCGCGTCATTGCGCCAGACTTCGGTTTGCGCGCCCAATTCGCCCAGGTAGTGGACGAGATTATAGGTAAAACTGTCATAGTTATCGATCATCAACAGCATTTTGGGCGCTTTCGTGAATAGGGGGTGAACCGCAGCCACGGTCGGGGTATACATGTTCAGAGCAGCGTGCCGCGGTCAAGGGCCAAGGGCACGGTTATCGGTTGGATAAGAACGGCAAAAGCCGAACCGACGGAGGCGAGTATGGGCAGAGGCATATTGGGTGGAGCCGTTCTGGGTCTGGTCGTGGCGCTGTTTGGGGCAGGGATCCTGTCGTTATTGGCGCCGCCCCCCAAACGCGCGATGTTGCCGCCCGAACCCGCGATCACCGCCGAGATCCCCGCGCCGGAACCGGCCGCACCCGCGCCCGAAGTGACCGCGCCCACCGACCCCGCGCCGGTCGTGGCGGAACCCGCCGCGCCCGAAACCGTCGCGCCCGATCCCGCCGCGCCGCCGGTGGTTGAAACGGTCGAGCTGCCGCAGACCACCGCGCCAGAAGGCGGCGACGCCGCGCAACTGCCCGAGGATCACGCCCGCATCGTCGTCGCGCCCGAGGCCAGCCCGCCGGAACAGCCCACCGCGCCCGCCGATCCCGAAATGGCCGAGACCGCGCCCGCCGCCCTGCCGCAGCCGGTGTTGCAGCCCGAAGCGCCGCGCGCGCCCGAACAGCCACCGGCGCAGGATATGGTGATCGCCGGATTGCCGCCCGCGCCCGACGGCCCCGCCGGGCCGCCGCCTGCCGGTGTCGACCGCCCGCGCGCCGAAACCCTGCCCGAGGTGCCGCCCACCGCCACGCCGCTGCCGGTTCCGGCGCCCGACCTGCCCGCGGCGCCTGCCGTGCCCGCGCCCGCCGCGCCCTCGGTTCCGGTGGTCGAGCCGCTGCCCGATCCGGCGCAGCCCGCGACGCCGCTGCCCCGGCTGGCCCGTCCCGGCAGCGAACCGTCCCCGATTGGCGATGGGGTCGATCCGTCGCCCGCCACGCCGCGCGTGACCGATCCGGTGCCGGCCCCCGAACCGCAGCCGGCCCCCGAGATTGCCACCGACCCGGCGCCGCAGCCGCGCGTCCTGCGCCCCGGCACCGATCCGCAACCCGCGCCCGAGGCTGAGCCCGCGCCGCTGCCGCGTGTCGTGCGCCCGGGCACCGACCCCACGCCAGAGCCTGAGCCCGCGCCCGAAGCCCCCGTGGCCGAGGCCGAGGGCGAAGACCGCGCCACCGGGGCGCTGCGCGTGGCCGTGCCGGGACGCCAGATCAGCGTGCCCAAGGTGCGGGTCAACCGCCTGCCGACCATCGGGGGCGAGGGGCCGGCGCCTGCCGCGCCGGGCAGCCTGCCGGGTGGCACCGGGGCCGATACGGCGCCCGATGACGGCCGGGCACTGACACGTAACGCCGTGCCCTTCGATCCGGTCGACGGCAAGCCGCTGTTTTCGGTCATCCTGATCGATGCGCCGGGCACCCGCCTGTCGCCCGAGGCGCTGCGCGAACTGGCCTTTCCGGTGACCTTCGTGGTCGATGCCGCGCAAAAGGACGCCAGCATCGCCGCGCGCGACTATCGCCAGGCGGGGCACGAGGTGATCATGATGGCCGGCGGTCTGCCCGATGGGGCCACCGCGCAGGATGTCGAGGTCTCGCTGACCACCTATCTGAACCGGGTGCCGAACGCCGTGGCGGTGATGGATCCCGGCATCGCGGGCGGCCAGACCAACCGCGCCATGCTGCGTCAGATGGTGGCGATCGCGGGCGAATCCGGTCATGGGCTGGTGTCGTTCGAACGCGGGCTGAACGCGGCGCAACAGGTCGCGACCTCGCAAGGGGTGCCAAACGCGATGGTGTTCCGGGTGCTGGATGCCAAGGGCGAGGATGCGGGCACGATCCACCGCTATCTGGACCGCGCGGCGTTCAAGGCCGGTCAGCAGGGACAGGTGGCGGTGCTGGGCCACACTCGGCCCGACACGCTGTCGGCGCTGCTGACCTGGGCGCTGGCGGGCAAGGGGGGCGAGATGAACCTGGCCCCGATCTCGGCCCTGCTGACGCGATAGCCCCCGGGCGATCAGGGCCGGGGCACGCCAAAGGCCGATCTGGCGAAGGCGATGAACCGGACCAGACGCTGCGGGCGGTACCGGTCCCGGTGATAGATCAGCGACATCGGCTGTTCCGGCAGATCCCACTCCGGCAAGAGCGGTACCAACGCGCCGTCCCGCAGGCCGTCGCGCGCCAGCACCTGTGGCAGCATCGCGATCCCCATCCCCGCCAGCACCGCGCGCCGCACCGCGTGCCCGGCGTTCACGGTGATCGCCGCGCGGGGCGCCCAGCTGTGGCGTTCCGTGCCCCGGCTGAACCGCCAGGGACGGCGCCCGGTGCGGGAAAACAGGATCGCCCGGTGCCGGTCCAGATCGGCGGGATGGCCGGGCGCCCCCTGTGCCGCCAGATACGCGGGCGCCGCGCACAGCACCATCCGATAGGGCGCCAGCCGGGTCTGCAACAGCGTGCTGTCCTGCAACGCGCCGATCCGAAAGGCCGCGTCGAACCCGCCCGCGATCAGATCCTCGTTGCTGTCCGACAGCACCAGATCGAACGTGACCTCGGGCGCCTGTTGGGTGAACGCCCCCAGCGCGGGCATCAGCGCCTCGGTCCCGAAGCTGACCGGCGCGGCGATGCGCAACAGCCCCTGCGGGCGCTCAAGCTGGTCGCTGGCGCTGCCTTCCGAGCGGGCGACCAGCTCCAGGATGTCGCGGCAATGCTCCAGGTAATTCGCGCCGAATTCGGTCAGGCTGTGCTGGCGCGTGGTGCGGTTCAGCAGCCGCGATTGCAGGTGATCCTCCAGCGCGGCGATCCGTTGGCCCACCAGCGCGCTGGTCACGTTCAGCCGCCGCGCCGCCGCCGCCATCGACCCGTCCTGGGCGACGGTGACAAAGGTGCGCATGGCGGTGAACAGGTCCATTCAAAAGTATTCCTTTGTAAAGAGCCAATGGATAACCGGATTATCACCCGAAATCTATGACATTACCCTGCCAGCCATCGCAAGCAAAACGAGAGCATGGCATGAACAACCGATTTGAGGACCGCGTGGTGCTGGTGACCGGCGCAGGCAGCGGTATGGGGCGCGCGGTGGCGCTGCGTCTGGCGCGCGAGGGCGCGGCGCTGGCGCTTTGGGGCCGCCGGGCCGCACCGTTGCAGCAGGTCGCAGACGAGATTGCCGCCACCGGCGGCCGGGCGCTGGTGCATCCCTGCGATATCGCCGATCCAGCCGCGATTGCCCGTGGGCTGGACGTGTTGATGGCCGAATTCGGCGCGCTGCACGGCGTCTTTGCCAATGCGGGCCATCTGGGCGCGTTCACGCCGCTGTCGGAAGTCGCGCCTGAGGCGTTCGACGAACTGGTGCGGGTGAACCTGATCGGCACCCAGCAGACGGTCGCGCAATGCCTGGCGCGGATGGGCGCGGGCGCGGCGCTGATCAATGCGTCCTGGACCGCCGGGGCGGTGATGCCCGGCACCGGCGCCTATGCCGCGACCAAGGCGGGGCTTGCGGCCATAACGCGGGTCTTCGCGGTCGAGGCCGGGCCGCGCGGCCAGCGGGTGAACGCGATCAGCCCCGGCGTTATCCTGACGCCGATGGCGGCGCAGGTGCTGGACACCGACCTGTCGCGGCGGCTGTCCGATCACACGCCGCTGCGCCGCAATGGCCAGCCCGGCGATGTGGCGGGCACCGCCGCGTGGCTCTTGTCGGACGATGCGGGCTTTGTCACCGGTCAGAACATCGTGGTCGATGGCGGCTTTACGCTGGGCGGGGTGCTGCGATGAGCGGGCCCAACGAAACCGACGGCCACGATCTGGCCGAGGCGCTGAACCCCGGTGTCCATGCGGTGCTGCAAGCGCGCTATGACCATCTGTTGCCGGGCATGGCCGATACGGTGGTCGACATGGCCTATGGCCGGTTCTACGGGCGTCCGGGGCTGGACATGCGCCAGCGCTATGTCGCGACGATTGCCGCGCTGACGGCTCTGGGCGGGCAGACCGAGCCGCAGCTGCGCATCAATATCGAGGCCGCGCTGAAGGCCGGTCTGTCCCGCCGCGAGATCGCCGAGACGATCTGGCAGATGGCGCTTTATGGCGGGCTGCCCGCCGCGATCAACGCGCTGAACACCCTGTTGGCGGTGCCAGAGGATCCCGGCTTCGGCGCGCCCTAAAGCGGGTTTTCCGCCAGCTCGCGCGCGATGGCGGGGTCGATCGGCACGTCATAGGTCATCAGGATCGTGCCCAGCACCGAATAGAACCCCACCGTCGCGATCAGGTCGAACACCGCCCGGGTGCCGATGGCCGCGGTCAGCGCGCGTTCCAGATCCGGCGGCAGGCGGTGGTGGTCCAGGATCGCGTCGACGGCCTGGGCCAGCAGGGCATCCTCGCCCTCGGGCATGGTTTTCAGCGCGGCGATCCGGTCATCGGACATTCCCAGCGCACGGGCGCGCGACACGTGATGCGCCCATTCATAGGACGAGCCCAGCCGCAGACCGGTGCGCAGGATCACGACCTCGGACCGTTCGGGCCCCAGCGCGCTGTCGCGGACCAGATGCTGGCGCAGCGGCGCCCAGGCGCGCAGCAGGTCAGGGTGATGCGCCATGGTCCGATAGACGTTCAGCGCCCCCGCGAACCCGTCGCGCAGGTCGTCGATTTCGGTGGGCCAATCGGCATCGGAAAGCGGGGCTGGGGTCATGGTCGGGGCCTGTGCGGTGATGTCTGTGTCGGGTGCGGGCGATTGTGGCAGGCCGCGCCGGGGCGGCCCACCGCCGGATACAACCTGTCCGCCCCGCGGGCAATCCCGCAGGATCCGGGTCGCCCGCCCGCGCGCCCCGGCGCATCCTGTCACGGCCCACAAGACAGGACCGCCAGACCATGACATTCCAGATCCACGCCCTTGACTATGCGCCCTTTGCGGCGCTTTTCGATCTGTCCGATGCGGCGCTGGCCGAACGCGGTGCGCGCCGGGTTCGGGCCGATGCCGATCCCGGCTATCCCTGTCGGGTCAGCCTGCGGGACGCGGCGGTGGGCGAGGAGCTGATCCTGACGAATTACCGGCATCTGGATGTCGCCTCGCCCTATGCCGCGACGCATGCGATCTTTGTCCGCAAGGGCGCGATCCGGGCCACGCCGCGCCCCGGCGCGCTGCCGCAGGTGCTGACGCGGCGGGTGCTGTCGCTGCGCGCTTTCGACATGGCAGGGTTCATGGCAGAGGCCGATATCACCGACGGCGCCGGGCTGCGTCACAGGCTGGAGGCGATGCTGGCCGGTCCCGGCGTGGCCTTTGTCGATATACACAACGCCAAACAGGGCTGTTTCGCCGCGCGCGCGACACGCGCCGCGGTGGGCTAGCCGTTGCCGGTGCCGCCGAACAGGCCTGCATCCTCGGCCGCGCGGCGCAAGGCTTTGGATTTGTTGACGGTTTCCTGATATTCGGCCTCGGGGTCGCTGTCATAGACGACGCCGCCGCCGGCCTGGATATAAAGCGCCTCGTCCTTCAGGACGGCGGTGCGCAGGGCGATGCACATGTCCATCTCGCCATTGGCGGCGAAATAGCCCACGCCGCCGCCATAGACGCCGCGCTTCTCGGGTTCCAACTCGTCGATGATCTCCATCGCGCGGACCTTGGGCGCGCCCGACACGGTGCCCGCGGGCAGACCCGCCAGCAGCGCCGACAGGGCATCCTGACCATCCGCGATTTCGCCCACCACGTTGCTGACGATATGCATCACGTGGCTGTAGCGTTCGATGATGAATTTCTCGGTCGGGTGGACGGTGCCGATCTTGGCCACGCGGCCCACATCGTTGCGGCCCAGATCCAGCAGCATCAGATGCTCGGCCAGTTCCTTCTTGTCGGCCAGCAGGTCGGCCTCCAGCGCGCGGTCCTCTTCCGGTGTCTTGCCGCGCGGGCGGGTCCCGGCGATGGGGCGGATCGTGACCTCGCCCTCGCGCAGGCGGACCAGAATCTCGGGGCTGGCGCCCACCACCTGAAACCCGCCGAAATTGAAATAGAACATGAAGGGCGAGGGGTTGGTGCGCCGCAGGCTGCGATAAAGCGAAAACGGCGGCAGCTTGAAATCCTGTTTCCAGCGCTGCGCCGGAACCACCTGAAAGATATCGCCCGCGCGGATATATTCCTTGGCCTTTTCGACCGCGGCCATATAGCCCGCCTTGGTGAAATTCGACACCGGTTCGCCCACCGGCGCCAGATCGCCCAGATCGCGGCTGGCATCGGGGGGCACACGGTCCAGATCGCGCAGCGCGTTCATCACCCGCTCGGCCGCCTGGTTATAGGCCGCCTTGGCCGACACGCCATCGCGCACCCAGGCCGGCGAGACCAGCGTGACCTCGCCCTTCACCCCGTCCAGCACCGCCACGACCGTGGGCCGCATCAGCACCGCATCGGGCAGGCCCAGCGGATCGGGGTTCACATCTGGCAGGTGTTCGACCAGCCGGATCATGTCATAGCCCAGATAGCCGAACAGCCCTGCCGCGCTGGCGGGCAGATCGTCGGGCATCGTGTCGATATGGCATTCGGCCAGCAGCGCCCGCAGCGTGTCCAGCGGCGCGCCGTCCAGCGCCTCGAACGCGTCCGGGTCGATCTGTGCCTGGCGGTTCAGGCGGCTGGTGGTGCCGCGACATTCCCAGATCAGGTCGGGGTTCATCCCCACCATGGAATAGCGCCCGCGCACCTCGCCCCCGGTCACCGATTCCAGGATGAAGCTGTCCTTGCGCGCCGCCGCCAGCTTCAGCATCAGGCTGACCGGCGTGTCCAGATCGGCCGCCAGCCGGGCATAGATCAGCTGGTTGCGCCCCGCGTTGTACCCGTCGGCAAAGGCGTCGAAAGAGGGGATGATACGTGCCATTCGGGGCCTATTGGAATTGCGCGTGCACGGCGTTGATCGCCGCCTGATCCAGCGTCAGGCCTGCGTTCTGGCGCAGGTACTGGACATAGTAATCCAGCACATCCTGGCTCAGCGCCTGCGCCGTCTGCTGTTCGATCTGCTGTTGCAGGAATTGCGAGATCGGGTCGTCGTCATCGGGCGGCGATACCGCGTCCAGACGCGCCAGATAGATCCGCCCGCTGTCGGTCACGATGGTGCTGTCGCCGGGGTCCAGCGCAAACAGCGGATCGGACAGGGCCTGCGGGGTCACCGCGCCACGGGTCAGGTCGGTCATGGTTTCGTGGTCGACCTCCAGCGTGGCCAGGTCGGCGCCGCCGTCCAGTTGCGCCTTCAGCGCCTCGGCCCGTTCGGTCAGGGCGCGTGTCAGCTCCTGTTGCTGCCAGCCCTCGATCGCGGTGTCGCGCATGTCGGCCAGCGCCTGCAGGGCAGGGGCCACGATTTCGTTCAGCCGCATCGCGAAGATGCCGCCATCGTCCAGCTCGACCAGTTCGGGGAAATCGCCCGGCTGGGCGGCGGCCGCGGCGTCGCGGAACGCCTCGTACCCCGCGATCCCGTCGCCCAGATCCGGATGCCAGGCGATCTGGTCCAGCCGCAGTTCGGTCTCGTCGGTCAGCTCTTCCAGCGTGGCGCCCGCGGCCAGCCGGTCATCCACATCGCCCATCATGTCGGAAATGACCCGGCGCGCCTTGTCCAGCGCGGCCTCGGCCTGCAACTCGCCGCGCGCCTCGTCAAAGGGAACGTCGCGGGCGGCCAGAATGGCGTTCATCCGAAACAGCGCCGGGCCCAGATCGGTGTCCTGCGGTTCGGTCACGCCCGGACCGTCCAGCGCAAAGACAGCCGCCCCCGCGGCGCCCAGATCCGTGGCCGCCACATCGCCCAGGTCGATATCCGACAGCGCCAGGCCGCGTTCGGCCACCAGATCCTCGAACGTGATCTCGTCGGCATCCAGCCGCGCCTTGGCGGCGGCGGCGTCCTCGGTGGTGGCAAAGACCAGCCGTTCGACCAGGCGCCGCTCGGGCTGCTGGTAATCGGCGATCCGCTCGTCATAAAGCGCGCGCAGGGCGTCCTCCTCGACCTCGACCGTGTCGACGATCATGTCGGGCGTCAGCCAGGCATAGGTGATGTCCAGCGTCTCGGGCGTGGTGAACGCAGCCGGGTTCGCCTCGTAGAACGCCTGCAGCGCGGCATCGTCGGGCGTGCCCACGGGGGCCTCCAGCGTGTCCTCGGTCACCTCGATCAGGGTATAGCTGCGGCGTTCGGCGAAATAGCTGTAAAGCGCCCCGGTATAGGCATCGGGCGTCGCCACCCCGGTCAGGACCGCGCCCTGCAACAGGTTGCGCGCCACATCCTTGCGCAGCTGGGCTTCGAACTGTGCCTCGGTCTGGCCCGCGCGCTGCAGCGTCGCGCGATAGGCCTCGCGGTCGAACTGGCCGTCGATGCCTTGAAAGGCGGAGACCTGCAACACCTCGCGCCGGACCTCTTCATCGCCCACCGACAGGCCCAGATCGCCGGTTTCATTGTCCAGCGTCGCGCGGTCGATGACGGTGCGCTGGATCGCGCCGGTCAGCCCGCTTTGCTGGGCCTGGGCAAAGGAAAACGGCGCGCCGGAGCGCTGCTGCTGCGCCGCGATTTCCGATTGCAGGGCGCGGGCGTAATCGTCCACGCTGATCGGCTCGTCGCCCACCGATCCGATGCTGCGCACCGATCCGCCGAAATTGCTGATGCCGAAGCCCCCCAGCCCGATGATCAGCAGGATCAGGATGATCCAAACCGCCATGTCACTGGTTTTCTTGCCAAGCGAGCGCGCCATGCTGTTGCCCTGTCTCAAACCTCTGATTGGGCGGATGTGTAGTGGCTTGGCGGCGGGGCCGCAAGCGTCATGGCGCGACCGCGGCCAGCCGGTCGATCAGGGTCGCGATCCCGTCGCGGTCGATATTGGCAAAGGCCACGCGCAATTGGCCCGCCCCACCGGCCGCGCCCGCCGGCATGAACATGGTGCCCGGCAGCAGCAGAACACCGGCCTGCCGCACCAGCCAGGGCGCCAGCGCGTCCGATCCCATGTCGAACGGATGCTGGAAATAGGCGAAATAGGCCCCCACACCCAACAGCGTCCAGCCCGGCAGCCGCGCCGCGTTCTGTTCGACCGCCGCCCGGCGCGCCAGGATCTCGCCCCGCTCGCCCGCCAGCCAGTCGCCCAGGTTCCGCATCCCCCAAAGCGCCGCATATTGCCCGGTCTGCGCGGTGCAGATCTGCACCGTGTCCTGGAATTTCTCGACCTGCGCCAGCCGCGCGGGGCTGGCCACGATCGCGCCCACCCGGTGCCCGGTCAGGCGATAGGCCTTGGAAAAGGAATACAGATGGATCAGCGTGTCGTCCCAGTCGGGATCGGCAAACAGCCCGTGCGGCGCGCCATCGCGGCTCAGGAAATCGCGATAGGTCTCGTCCACGATCAACGCAATCCCGCGCGCCCGCGCCAGATCGCGGAACGCCGCCAGCAGATCGGCGGGATATTCGCTGCCACAGGGGTTGTTGGGCGTGACCAGCACGATGGCCCGCGTGCGCGGCCCGATCAGCGCCGCCGCCGCATCGGGGTCGGGCAACATGCCCGCGCCACAGGGCAGGGGGACCGCATGGACCCCGGTCATGTCCAGCCACATCTTGTGGTTGAAATACCATGGCGTCGGCAGGATCACCTGATCGCCGGGCCCCGCCAGCGTGGCCATCGTGGCACAGAACGCCTGGTTGCAGCCGGCGGTGATCGCCACCTGCGCCTCGGCGATCGCGCCGCCATAGATCCGGCTCCAATCCGCGGCCAGCTGCGCCCGCAACGCGGGCAGACCCAGCACCGGCCCGTAAAGATGTGCCTGCGGCTCTTCCATCACCACCCGCGCCAGCTCGGCGCGCAACCCCTCGGGCGGCGGCGCCACCGGCGCGGCCTGACTCACATTGATCAGCGGCCGGTCAGAGGGGAAATCCACCCCCTCCAGCCAGCGCCGCGCTTCCATCACGGGCGGCGCAAACGTGTCACGGACATTGGGATTGAAACGCTGCATGGGCTTTCTTCTTGGTGCAAATATCCCGGGGGTGCGGGGGCTGGCCCCCGCGGATCTCACTCAGTCGGTACCGCGATAGGGCTCGACATATTGCAACGCCATATCCCACGGGAAAAAGATCCAGGTGTCCTGGCTGACCTCGGTGATGAACGTGTCGACCATCGGCCGCCCCTTGGGCTTGGCATAAACGGTGGCGAAATGGGCGTTGGGGTACAGCTCGCGCACCAGCTCCAGCGTCTTGCCGCTGTCCACCAGATCGTCGATCACCAGAATGCCGGTCCCGTCGCCCATCATGTCGGCATCCGGCGCCTTCAGCACCTTGGCATCCATCTGCGCCTGATGATTATAGGATTTCACGCTGATCGTATCGATCACCCGCACATCCAGCTCGCGCGCGATGATCATCGCGGGCGCCATCCCGCCCCGGGTGATGGCAACAATCGCGCGCCAGGCGCCGTCATCGGGGCCATGGCCGTCCAGCCGCCAGGCCAGCGCGCGGCTGTCGCGGTGGATCTGGTCCCAGCTGATGTGAAAGCCCTTTTCATGGGGCAGGCGCGTGTCGCTCATGGTCTTGTCCTCTCTGCCGGACGGCTCAGCCCTTGGTGATGTCGGGCGCATCCACCGCCTTCATGCCCACCACGTGATACCCCGCATCCACATGCAGCACCTCGCCCGTCACGCCCGAGCCCAGGTCCGACAGCAGATAAAGCGCCGATTTGCCCACATCGTCGATGGTCACGTTGCGCCGCAGGGGCGAGTTGTATTCGTTCCACTTCATGATGTAGCGGAAATCGCCGATACCCGATGCCGCCAGCGTCTTGATCGGCCCGGCGCTGATCGCGTTCACACGGATGCCGCTCTTGCCCAGATCCTCGGCCAGGTAACGCACGCTCGCCTCAAGCCCTGCCTTGGCCACGCCCATCACGTTGTAATGCGGCATCACGCGCTCGGCCCCGTAATAGGTCAGCGTCAGGCAGGATCCGCCCTCGGCCATCAGCTTTTCGGCCCGGTTCACCACGGCGGTGAAGGAATAGACCGAAATATCCATCGTCATCAGGAAATTGTCGCGCGTGGTGTCGACATAGCGGCCGCGCAGCTCTTCCTTGTCGGAAAATCCGATGGCATGAACGATGAAATCCAGCTTGCCCCAGCGGGCCTCCAGCTCGGCAAACAGCGCATCGACCGACGCCATGTCCGACACGTCGCAGGGCAGGACCATGTCCGAGCCAAGCTGCTCGGCCAGCGGCACCACGCGCTTCTTAAGCTGTTTCCCCTGATAGGAAAAAGCCAGCTCGGCCCCTTGTGCGGCACAGGCTTGCGCAATGCCCCAGGCGATGGATTTATCGTTGGCAAGCCCCATGATCAGGCCGCGTTTTCCATCCATGAATTTATCCGACATCCGATGCCCCGTGATCGCTGGTAAAATGTGGTCGATCTTTAGGCCAATTGATTTGTTGCTTCAAGGGTATCGACACCGAAGCAGATGACGTTACGTTCCATTTGACCTATGGTGGCCCATATTGTTTTGACCGCCCGGTCAAAAAGCAGGCGCTGAATTGGTGGGAGAGCCCGCATGTCCGCAAGGAATGCACCGTTTTCGGGGGACGACCCCTTTGTGTTGGCCCGGTCGTGGCTGGACGAGGCCGTGGCGACAGAGCCCAACGACCCCAACGCCATCGCGCTGTCGACGGTCGATGCCGATGGTCTGCCCAATGTGCGCATGGTCCTGCTGAAGGAAATCGAGGACGACGCCTTCGTTTTCTATACCAATTACGAAAGCCGCAAGGCGCAGGAAATTGCGTTCGCGGGCAAGGCGGCGTTTGTGCTACACTGGAAATCTCTGCGGCGGCAGATCCGCGTGCGGGGGGTGACCGAACGCGAAGAGGGACCACAGGCGGACGCATATTTTGCATCCCGGTCCCTGAAAAGCCGTCTGGGGGCCTGGGCATCGCGGCAATCGCAGCCCCTGTCCTCGCGCGGGGCCCTGATGGCCGAGGTTGCGGCGGTGACGGCGCAGCACGGCACACATCCGCCCCGCCCCCCGTTTTGGGGGGGCTATCGCCTCAGGCCGCTGGAAATTGAGTTCTGGGCTGATGGCGCGTTCCGGTTGCATGACCGGTTCCGCTGGCAGCGCGAAAATATTGAAACCGATTGGAGCATCGAGCGCCTATACCCGTGATATTCGCGCTTCGTGAATTGAAAACACGCATAAAAAACGCCGAAATTAAGCTTGAAGTCTCGGCGGCGTCTGTCACAAGTGGGGCTGGGGATGCAAAGAGAACAAAAAACGTGTGACGACAAGATGAGCGAGAAGGAAGAAACAGGCACGCGCACGATTTCGGGGCGCGTGAAGTGGTTCGATCCTGCAAAGGGATTTGGATTCGTCGTCGCCGAGGAGGGCGGACCGGACATTCTTTTGCACGCAAACGTTCTGAGGAATTTCGGTCAGAGCTCGGTTGCGGATTCCGCAGGGATCGAAGTGCGTATCCAGCAGACGGATCGCGGTATTCAGGCGACCCATGTGCTGCGGATCGACCCGCCCGAAAGCGACGAGTCGGCGCCGCTGGCCGATCTGGCCACTGCCGATTCCGCCGAACTGGCGGCCGCGCCGCTGGAACCTGCGCGGGTGAAATGGTTCGACAAGGCCAAGGGGTTCGGCTTTGCCAATGTCTTCGGCAGCTCCGAGGATGTCTTTGTCCATATCGAGGTTCTGCGCCGCTCCGGGCTGGCCGATCTGCAACCGGGCGAGGCCGTGGGCCTGCGTGTGGTCGATGGCAAGCGCGGGCGCATGGCGACGATGGTGTGTTCATGGGAAACCGCGATTTCCGAAAGCTGAGGCATGGCGCCGCGGCGGCCGCGTTGTGGCTGGCCGCGGCCGGTGTGGGCGCGGCGCAAGCCTGCGATCCCGCCGTTGCGCAACTTAAGGGCGATTGGGGGCAGGCCCGGTTTGCGGTCGAGGTCGCCGATGACGCCACCGAACGCGCCCGCGGGCTGATGGACCGCACCCATATGCCATCCGGCAGCGGCATGTTGTTCGTCTATGACCGGCCGCAGCGCGTGGCGTTCTGGATGCGCAACACGCTGATCCCCCTGGACATGATCTTTCTGGACGCGACCGGCACCGTGCGCAGGGTACATCACCGCGCCGTACCGCTGGACGAAACCCCGATCGACGGCGGGGACGGCGTGTTCGCGGTGCTGGAAATCAATGGCGGTCTGGCCGAACGGGTGGGCATCGCCGAAGGCAGCGTGATGCGCCACCCGGCCTTTGCCGCCCCCGACGCCGCCTGGCCCTGCGCCGACTGACCGGCGCGGCATATTCGCGGTGTTTGCTCTTTCCATTCCCGCGCCCTGCGGCTAGGAACATCCCGACGGGGCGTAGCGCAGCCTGGTAGCGCGACGGTTTTGGGTACCGTAGGTCGCAAGTTCGAATCTTGCCGTCCCGACCAACGAACAGTTTGAACGAATACATCCGTCGTGTCGGATCACGGTCGGCCCAGGGTATTTCATGGCGTGGTTCGCAAGCAGATGTGGCCCGTCTGATTGGCTTGCCGATTGTCGGTCCCACGGCTTCGGGGGTCGAACGCAATGAATAGACAACCTTCGCCAGCGCCCAGTCACGTTCGATGGATGAACATGGTCCAACCGCTGTATATAGTGGTCAGGCTCGTCCGGCACACATTGTGTGGGATCTGCAACAGCCCTGTGGATGAATCGGGCGGGTGTCGCGGACGACAGATGGCCCCCATCCGGTCAAGAAAAAAAACTTCACTTTCCGTGAACTTTTTCCGTTGACCTGAGCCCGCGTTCTACGCCAATTTGTGTTGGCCGGTGGGCGTGACACAATATCTAGTGGCGCCGCTGGGGCGGAAGGCAACGACATCGCGAATGGTACCGGGATTACCCGGCCACGGGCTGCTTTGCAGCGCGGCCGAATGTCGACTGTCCGTTCCACGCCGGCACGACACACTAGGGTCAGGCGTAACGTCGTCGGGGCCCGCGGGATTAGAAAAGTCTTGCGACGGGGCAGAAAAAATGAAGATCGAACGTAATTTCACCAAGGCAAAAACCGGCGCTTACGGTGCGCTGGAATTCACCCTGACCGCGTCGGAGATTCGCAATCCCGATGGCTCGCTGGTCTTTGGGCTCGACAATGTCGAGGTGCCGGTCAGCTGGAGCCAGGTCGCATCCGATGTGATCGCCCAGAAATATTTCCGCAAGGCCGGCGTTCCCGCCCGCCTGAAGAAGGTCAAGGAAAAGGACGTCCCGGAATTCCTGTGGCGGTCGGTGCCGGACGAGGCGGCGCTGGCCAAGCTGCCCGAGGCCGAACGTTTTGGCGGCGAGACCTCGGCCAAGCAGGTCTTTGACCGTCTGGCCGGCGCCTGGGCCTATTGGGGCTGGAAAGGTGGCTATTTCACCGCCGAGGAAGACGCGCGCGCCTATTTCGACGAGATGCGCTATATGCTTGCGACGCAGCGCGCGGCGCCGAACAGCCCGCAATGGTTCAACACCGGCCTGCACTGGGCCTATGGCATCGACGGTCCCAGCCAGGGCCACTTCTATGTCGATTACAAGACCGGCAAGCTGGTCAAATCGAAATCGGCTTACGAACATCCGCAGCCCCATGCCTGCTTCATCCAGTCGGTCAGCGATGATCTGGTGAACGAGGGCGGCATCATGGACCTGTGGGTCCGCGAGGCGCGGCTGTTCAAATACGGCTCGGGCACCGGCACCAACTTCTCGTCGCTGCGCGCCGAGGGCGAGGCGCTGTCGGGTGGCGGCAAATCCAGCGGCCTGATGGGCTTTCTGAAGATCGGCGACCGCGCGGCGGGCGCGATCAAGTCGGGCGGCACCACGCGCCGCGCGGCCAAGATGGTGATCTGCGACGCCGACCACCCCGATATCGAGGAATTCATCAACTGGAAGGTCAAGGAAGAGCAGAAGGTTGCCAGCCTTGTCGCCGGGTCCAAGATGCACGAGGCGCAGCTGAACCAGATCTTTGCGGCGATCCGCGAATGGGACGGCTCGGGCGAGGATGCGGTCGATCCGGCCAAGAACCCCAGCCTGAAATCCGCGATCCGTGCGGCGAAAAAGCTTTCGATCCCCGAGGCTTACGTGAAGCGCGTGCTGGATTACGCCAAGCAGGGCTATGCCAGCATCGAATTCCCGACCTATGACACCGACTGGGACAGTGAAGCCTATAGCACCGTGTCGGGCCAGAACTCGAACAACTCGGTCCGGGTGACGGATGCCTTCCTGCAGGCGGTCAAGGACGACGCCGATTGGGAGCTGATCCGCCGCATCGACGGCAAGGTCGCCAAGACCATCAAGGCGCGCGAGCTGTGGGAACAGATCGGCCATGCCGCCTGGGCCTGTGCCGATCCGGGCATCCAGTATCACGACACGGTCAACGCCTGGCACACCTGCCCCGAAGACGGGCCGATCCGCGGCTCGAACCCGTGCTCGGAATACATGTTCCTGGACGACACCGCCTGTAACCTGGCGTCGATGAACCTGCTGACCTTCTGGAAGGACGGGCAGTTCCAGGCCGACGATTACATGCACGCCACCCGGCTGTGGACGCTGACGCTGGAAATCAGCGTGATGATGGCGCAATTCCCGTCCAAGGAAATCGCGCAGCTTTCCTATGACTTCCGCACGCTTGGTCTGGGCTATGCCAATATCGGCGGTCTGCTGATGAACATGGGCCTGGGCTATGACAGCGACCAGGGCCGGGCGATGGGCGGCGCGCTGACCGCGCTGATGACCGGTGTCAGCTATGCGACCTCGGCCGAGATCGCGGGCGAACTGGGCGCTTTCCCCAGCTATGACCGGAACGCCCAGCACATGCTGCGCGTGATCCGCAACCACCGCAACGCGGCCTATGGCAACACCGACGGGTACGAGAAACTGGCCGTGAAGCCGGTGGCGCTGGACCATGACAATTGCCCCGACAGCCGCCTGATCGACCTTGCCATGGGCGCTTGGGACGAGGCGCTGAGCCTGGGCGAACAGCATGGCTATCGCAACGCGCAGGCCACCGTGATCGCGCCGACCGGCACGATCGGTCTGGTGATGGATTGCGACACCACCGGGATCGAACCCGATTTCGCGCTGGTGAAATTCAAGAAACTGGCCGGGGGCGGCTATTTCAAGATCATCAACCGCTCGGTCCCCGCGGCCCTGGAAAAACTGGGCTATGGCAGCGCGCAGATCGAGGAAATCGTGGGCTATGCCGTGGGTCACGGCACGCTGGGCAACGCGCCGGGGATCAACCACACCTCGCTCGTCGGGCATGGGTTCGGCCAGAACGAGCTGGACAAGATCGAAGCGGCGCTGCCGTCGGCCTTTGACATCCGGTTCGTGTTCAACCAGTGGACCTTGGGCGAAGAGTTTTGCCAGAACGTGCTGGGCATCCCGGCCGAAAAGCTGAACGACCCCACCTTCGACATGCTGCGGCACCTGGGCTACAGCAAGGCCGATATCGAAGCCGCGAACGACCATGTCTGCGGGACGATGACGCTGGAAGGGGCGCCGCATCTGGACCCCAAGCATTACCACGTCTTCGATTGCGCCAACCCCTGCGGCAAGAAGGGCAAGCGCTTCCTGTCGGTCGACAGCCACATCAAGATGATGGGCGCGGCGCAAAGCTTCATCTCGGGCGCGATCTCGAAAACCGTGAACATGCCCAATGACGCGACGATCGAGGATTGCCAAAGCGCATACGAGCTGTCCTGGCAGCTGGGCATCAAGGCCAATGCGCTGTACCGCGACGGATCAAAACTGAGCCAGCCGCTGGCCACCGCCCTGGTCGAGGACGATGAAGAGGCCGAAGAGATCCTCGAAAACGGCTCGATGCAGGAAAAGGCCGCCGTGCTGGCCGAGAAGATCGTCGAGAAGGTGATCGTCAAGGAAATCGTCCGCAGCCACCGCGAGAAGCTGCCCGAGCGCCGCAAGGGCTATACCCAGAAGGCCATCGTCGGCGGGCACAAGGTGTACCTGCGCACCGGCGAATACAAGGACGGCTCGCTGGGCGAGATCTTCATCGACATGCACAAGGAAGGCGCGGGCTTCCGGGCGATGATGAACAACTTCGCCATCGCGGTGTCGGTCGGTCTGCAATACGGTGTGCCACTGGAGGAGTTTGTCGAGGCCTTCACCTTCACCCGGTTCGAACCGGCGGGCATGGTGCAGGGCAATGACAGCATCAAGAACGCGACCTCGATCCTGGATTATATCTTCCGCGAGCTGGCGATTTCGTACCTGGACCGCACCGATCTGGCCCATGTGAAGCCCGACGGACAATCGTTCGACGAGCTGGGCCGGGGCGAGGAAGAGGGCAAGCCCAACGTGTCGGACGTGTCCGAGGCCGCGGCGAGCCAGTCGCTGGAGTGGCTGAAACAGGTGTCGTCGACCGGGTATCTGCGCAAACGCGTGCCGCAGGAGCTGGTGGTGCTGAACGGCGGCGTGGGGGCCACGGCCTTGTCCACCGGGACCGACGCCACCGCCGCGCTGCAAACGCTGGTGCCCGAAACCGCCGCCGAAACGGTGCAGGTCACCACGGCCGTGGCCACCGGCACCGTCACCATGGACGCCCGCGCCAAGGCCAAGATGCAGGGCTACGAGGGCGACCCGTGCGGCGATTGCGGCAACTACACGCTGGTGCGCAACGGCACCTGCATGAAGTGCAACACATGCGGGGCGACCTCTGGGTGCTCCTGAACAGTCAACGGGGCGGGTGCGCTCGCCCCTGACGCGGATAAGGCCGCAGGCAACAAACCGGGCGGTAAACAAAGAGTGAGCCTTATCAGCGAAACTGGGGTGTCTTCGGACACCCCTTTTTCTTTGCCGCATATGGGGTTGTGCAAATTTCAGGCATCTGGCCCCGGACCGTGGTCCACCGGAACGGACCCCCTTGTCTGCGGCGGGATTTCCATTAATGCTGGAACGGCGAACAGCAGGGGTGGGCATGGCAGGACAGGATCGGACGGGCCGGTTTTGGCGCTCGGATGCGGCCAGCGGGTTGATCCTGGTCAGCCCCACCGCGCTTTATGCCATCCTGCTTTTGGCGGTGCCGGTGGCGATGGTGCTGGCGATCAGCTTCTGGACCCAGAACTATCTGGAAATCGACCGGACCTTTACCCTGAAAAACTATGCCGAGGCGCTGAGCGAGCCGCTGTATCGCCAGCTGATGCTGCGGTCGCTGACGATCTCGGGCGCGGTGACGCTGACGACGGTGGTGCTGGCCTTTCCCATCGCCTATTTCGTGTCCTTCCATGTCAGCCCGTCGCGGAAATCGCTTTGGATTTTCCTGATCACCATTCCGTTCTGGACCTCGTACCTGATCCGGGTATTCCTGTGGAAGGTGATCCTGGGCTTCAACGGGGTGCTCAACACCTCGCTTCAGGGGCTGGGATTCATCGACGAGCCGCTGACCTTTATCCTGTATAACGCCAATGCGGTGGTGATCACGCTGGCCCATGCCTATGCGCCCTTTGCGATCCTGCCGATTTTCGTGGCGCTGGAAAAGATCGACCGCTCGCTGCTGGAGGCGAGCCAGGATCTGGGCGAAAACCGCGTGACCACATTCCTGCGGGTGACGCTGCCGCTGGCGATGCCGGGCGTGGTGGCGGCCGTGCTGATCGTGTTCATCCCGACCATCGGTGATTATGTGACGCCGCGCCTTGTGGGCGGGCCGAACGGGCTGATGATCGCCAACATGATCCAGACGCAGTTCCTGAAACTGAACAACGCGCCGCTGGGTGCCGCGCTGGCGGTGATTGCCATGGTGATGGTGTCGACCATCGCGCTGATCTTTGTCGGGCTGAACCGGCGTTACCTGCGGGGGCCGAAATGAGGGGGGGCTGGCTGCGGATCTATGCGCTGCTCTATCTGGTGTTCCTGTACGCGCCGATCATCCTGCTGCCGCTTTTTGCGTTCAACAACGGCTCGATCATCGCCTTTCCGCTGCAGGGGTTCACGACCCGCTGGTTTGTCGAGCTGACGACGATCCCCGCGCTGCACACCGCGGTGCTGAACAGCCTGATGATTGCCGTGACCACCGCCATCGTGTCGACCGCCCTGGGCCTGTGTGCCGCGCGCGCCGCGACCCGGTACGAGTTTCCGGCCAAGCGCGGGATCATGGGGCTGATCATGGTGCCGCTGGTGCTGCCCGAGATCATCGTCGCGGTGTCGCTGCTGGTGGTGATGCTGCAACTGGGGCTGGGCCTCAGCGCGATGACGGTGATCCTGGGCCATGTGCTGATCTGCACGCCGTTTTCCATCGCGATCCTGAATTCGTCCTTCCAGAACCTGGACCGGTCGCTGGAAGAGGCCGCGTTTGATCTGGGCGAGACCCGGTTTTCCACCTTTCGGTTGATCACCCTGCCGCTGATCATGCCGGGCATCATCTCGTCGCTGCTGATCGCCTTCACGATCTCGCTGGACGAATTCATCATCGCGTTTTTCCTGACCGGGAACGAACCCACATTGCCGGTATACCTGTGGTCGCAGCTGCGCTTCCCGCAAAGGATCCCGGTGGTGATGGCGCTGGGGACGATCCTTGTGGCGCTGTCGATCCTGCTGCTGACAACGGCCGAATATTTCCGCCGCCGGGGCATCGCCCGGACCGGCGCCGACGACACCGGAGGTTTCCTGTGACCCGACCCCTGATCGAGCTGCGCGATGTACACAAATACTATGGCGACTATCACGCGCTGCGCGGGATCACGGCGCAGATCGGGCAGGGGGAGTTCTTTTCCCTGCTGGGGCCATCGGGCTGTGGCAAGACCACGCTGTTGCGGACCATCGCGGGGTTCGAGGGGATCAGTTCCGGCGCGGTGCTGCTGGATGGCCAGGACATGGACCGCGTGCCCGCCAACAAGCGCCCGACCAATATGGTGTTCCAGTCCTATGCGATCTTTCCGCATCTGAGCGTGGCCGAAAACGTGGGCTTTGGCCTGCGCAAGCGCGGCGATCTGAACGCCCAGGCCAAGCGCACGCTGGTCGAGGACGCGCTGGATATGGTGGGGCTGGGCGGTTACGGCAAACGCGCGGCGCATGCGCTGTCGGGCGGGCAACGGCAGCGGGTGGCGCTGGCGCGTGCGCTGATCCTGAAGCCCAAGGTGCTGTTGCTGGACGAGCCGCTTTCCGCGCTGGACCGCAAGATGCGCGAGCAGATGCAGGTCGAGCTGATCAAGCTGCAACGGCATGTGGGCATCACCTTCATCCTGGTGACCCATGACCAGGAAGAGGCGCTGGTCATGTCCGACCGGATCGCCGTGATGTTCGAGGGCGAGATCGCCCAGCTGGACGACCCCGAGGTGATCTATAAACGCCCCGCAAGCCGCAAGGTCGCCGATTTCATCGGGATCATGAACTTCCTGCCCGCGCAGGTGCTGGAGGAAAGCGGCGCGGGCGTGACGGTCGACATCGCCGGGCTGGGCCGGGCGGTGCTGGACGCGGGCCAGATCACCCGCGGGTCCGGTAACGGGGCCGAGGCCGGCCTGCGCCCCGAGACCATGACGCTGCTTTACGAGGGGCAGAGCGCGCAGGGCGAGGTGGTCGAGGGCCGGATCGAGGAGGTCGTCTATTACGGCGACATGACCTATTACTTCGTCGCGCTGCCGGGGATCGACACGCCGGTGCAGCTGTCGATGCGGAACCTCTTTGGTCGTGACGTGCTGGCCGTGGGGGACACCGCGCGGGTGGTGTGGAACCCCGGTTCGGTCATGCTGTTTCGCTAGGGCGCCGCGCTGCGCGCGGCGGATTTTGCGCTGCGCGCGTGAGTATTTGGACCAAGAAGAAGGCCAAAGACTCGTCCCTAGCCATCGGGCGGGATCAGCCCCAGCCCGCGCAGATAGATGCCGATCCCCGATTCCAGCAGATCCTCGGGCGGGAAGGGGGTGCGCGCGCCGGGGGTGCCCCGGGTGTAGAGTTCGACCACGCCATGGCTGAGCGCCCAGATATGGGCCGAAAACATCGCCGGGGGCGGGCGCCGTTCGGGCGGGATGTGTTGGCTGAGCTCGGCCGCGGCCTTTTCCAGGATCGCCGTGGCGCGGGAGGCGGCGCGGGCCAGATCCGGGTTGGCATTCATCGACAGGCCCGCTTCGAACATCGCCATATAGTGACCGGGGAACTTGCGCGCAAAGGCCAGATAGGCGCGGCCTGTCGCCTCGAACGATGCCAGCGCTGATGGCTGGCCCTTGTCATAGGCGTGCTCCATCAGGTCGGCGAAGATCTCGAATCCCTGGCGGGCGATTTCGGCCAGCAGATCCTCGCGCCCCTGGAAATGCCGGTAAACCGCCGCCGGGGTCACGCCCGCGGCCTTGGCGGCCTCGGAAATGGTGAAGCCCTGGGGGCCCTTTTCCGTGATCAGCTTCAGCGCGGCATCGACCAGCGCCTGCCGCAGATTGCCATGATGATAACCGCGTTTAGGCATCCCAGATTTCGGGGCCTCCGCAGATCTTGGCGTCGGGGGTGCCCACGGCCTTGGCCGATTTGCCGGCATAGTCGATCCGGCCCAGCACGGTGCGCAGCGCGGCAAGGCGCGCGCGTTTCTTGTCATCGGAGCGGATCACGGTCCAGGGGGCGTGTTCGGTGTGGCTTTTGGCGAAGGTTTCGGCGATCGCGTCGGAATAGGCGTCCCACTTCTTCAGCCCCTCGACATCGATCCAGCTGAGTTTCCATTGCTTGAGCGGGTCTTTTTCGCGTTTCAGGAAGCGGCGCAGCTGTTCGGCGCGGCCCACATTCAGCCAGATCTTGACCAGCTCGATCCCCTCGTCGACCAGCATCTCCTCGAACTCGGGCAGCTGGTGGAAGAAATGCTTGCGCTGATCGGGGGTGCAGAAGCCGAACACATGCTCGACCACGCCGCGATTGTACCAGGAGCGGTCGAAGATCGCCAATTCGCCGCCGGCGGGGAGCTGCTGGACATAGCGCTGGAAATACCACTGGCTGGCCTCGCGGTCCGAGGGTTTCGACAACGCCACAACCCGCGCGACCCGGGGATTAAGGTTCTCGCGCAAGCGTTTGATCGTGCCGCCTTTTCCCGCCGCATCGCGGCCTTCGAACACCACGGCCATGCGGCGGCCGGTTTCCTTGATGTCGGCCTGCATCTTGACCAGTTCGACCTGCAACGCGGCGATCTGCTCGTCATAGTCGTCGGTATCCATCGCCCGGTCATAGGGATAGCTGTCGGACAGGATGTCCTTCTTGCCGCCGTCGCGGATCGCCTGGCGCACGGCCTCGGGTGCTTCGGTTTCGAAAAACTGACTGATCGCCCCATCGAATGGCAGGTTCATCTGCGTCTCCTTGCTTGTCCCGACTGTAGGGCGAAGTGGCGGGTCAGCGCAATCCGGCGCGGGTGGCCGCGCGGTGGATCGCCGCCAGCACCGCACCTTGGGCGGCGTGATGCGGCATGTGGCCGATGCCGGGCAGGCGGGTCAGATGGGCATCGGGCAGATCACGCAGCAATTGCAGCGCATGCAGGTTGAAATCGACCACATCGTCGGCGGTGCCGTGCAGCATTTCGACCGGGACCGTGATGCGGCCGTAATCGGTGCTCATGGCGCGGATCTCATCCTTGAGCGCGGCGCGCTGGTCGGCATTGCTGCGCAGGGTCTGGCGGCGGGCGGACAGGGCGGGGCCGAAATGGCTGGCATAGCCCTGTGGCGGGTCCTGGGGGTCGAACGCGCCATCGACGGCGTTCTGCAGGTAACTGTCGGGCACCAGCGCGGTGATCAGCGGCACCGCCAGCGCCTGTCCCAGCGGGTGGCTGGTCACGCGATAAAGCGTCGGCAGCCCCGTGGGCCAGGGGTGGCTGGGCGCGGAAACGGTGATCAACCCGGCAACCGCGTCGGGATGGGTCAGCGCCCAGTTCAGCGCCACCGCCCCGCCATAGCTTTGGCCCAGCACCAGCGGCCGGTCGGCCCCGAGCGCCACGGCGGCCCGGTGCAACAGGTCGGCCTGGCGCGCCAGCAGGTGACCGTCGGGGGCCGGGTCGCTCCACCCCAGGCCGGGGCGGTCGAAGGCGATGACGCGGAAATCCCGGGCCAGTTGCGGCACCAGATCGAAGGTGAAATCGCGCAGGTTGCCCGAGGCGCCGTGGATCAGCACCAGATCGGGGCCGCTGCCGGTGACGACGGCGTGGATCCGCACCCCGTCCACGGTCACGAACTGCCCCAGCGGCGGAAATTCCTGTTCGGCCGCGCGTTCTCGCGCATTGGCGCGCAGATGCACGCCACCGGCCACCGCCCCCAGGGCGAGGGCCATCATGCCAAGGCTAAGTCCCAATCTGCGCAATCTCAAACGGCGTGCTCTGGTAAATTTCGTTGATCCAGTTGCCATATAGAAGATGCGCGTGGCTTCGCCAGCGGTTCATCGGATTTTTGCTGGGATCGTCGCCGGGGTAATAGTTCTGCGGCACGTTGATCGACGTGCCGTTTTCGACATCCCGGTCGTATTCTTCCTTGAGCGTGCCGCTGTCATATTCGAAATGGTTGAAGATATAGAGCGCGCGATGGCCCGGATCCTCGACCAGGCAGGGGCCGACCTCGGCGCTGCCCAGCAGGGTGCGCAGGCCGGGGGCGGCGTCGATCTCGCTCTGGCGCATTTCGGTCCAGCGGCTGACGGGGATCACGCAATCGTCGGAAAACCCGCGCAAATAGGGCGAGGCCGGCGCCAGATTCTGATGCCGGAAACAGCCGAACGCCTTGTGATCCAGCATGTGTTTCTGCACGCCGTGGAAATGGTTGATCATCGCCATGCCGCCCCAGCAGACGCCAAATGTCGACTGCACATGGGTCTGGGTCCAGTTGAAAACGTCTTTCAACTCGTCCCAGTAAGTCACCTGATCGAAAGGCAAATGTTCGATCGGCGCGCCGGTCACGATCAGCCCGTCGAATTTCTCGCCCGTGGCGCGGACATCCGAAAACGGGCGATAGAACTCTTCCATGTGCTCGGCGGCGGTGTTCTTGGTCTCGTGCCCGCTCATGCGGATCAGGCTCAGCTCGATCTGCAGCGGCGTGGCGCCGATCAACCGGGCGAACTGGGTCTCGGTCTGGATCTTCTTGGGCATCAGGTTCAACAGTCCGATGCGCAGGGGGCGGATATCCTGCCGCGCGGCCCGGCCTTCGCCCATGACCATCACCCCTTCGCGCGTCAGAACGTCGAAGGCGGGCAGGGTCGAGGGCAGTTTGATCGGCATGGGTCAGGTTCCTGTTGCGGCAGGCCCGTCAGATAGGCGGAAACTCAGCGGGTCTCAAGGGCGCGGGCGATCAGCGCATCGAAATCCGCCGCGTCGCGGACCTGGGCCACGTCCTCGGCGGTGACGGTCACGCCCCAGTTGCGCGCCATGGCTTCGTAGCGCGGCTGGCGGTGGGCCAGCGCCTGGGCATAGGTCCAGCGGATGAAGTCATCCGGATCAACTTCGGTCTCGACCGTGTTGAATTCCTTCAGATAAGCCTGCCAGACCTGATCCAGGAAGGCCGGGTCATAGGCCATGGGCTTCGGCGCCTTGTCGAAACGCCGGATCAGCTCGGCCGTGTGCGCGTCGGACCCTTGGATCCAGACCATCAGCGTGTGTTGCGACAATTCCGACAGGACGGGATCCTGGGCGTCATCGGGGTTGACCCATTCGCAGATCGACCCGCCGGTGTCGCAGATGAAATGTGGATAGTGATAGAGCCGCTCGGCCCGGTCGATGAAATAGCCGGTGTCCATCAGCGCCGCGATCTCGGCCCGGCGGAACTGGTCCTGGCGGCGGCAATATTCGACATATGGCAGCCCGCCGCGCGTGGGATCGCCCGGCTTGCCCAGATAGCTGGAGACCGGCGTGAGGTTGTGAAAGCTGGTATTCGAGCCGATATGGATCGAATCCGACATCAGCAGCTCGCGCAGGAACGGCACCTTCATCGCCTCGGCCTTGGCATTATCGGCGATGTATTCCCCCATGTAGCGGGTGCCGATGCGGTAATCGATGGAATAGTGGAACCACCCGCCGCTGGCGCGCAGCATGGTCGACAGATGCGTCTTGCCCAGGCCGGACATGCCGAAGAACAGGATGCGTTTGCGCGTGGCGGCCTGCCAGTCCGCGGCGGATTGGTAAATCATGTGGGGCCCTCGATCCGTATCGACCCGTGTGGTAGCCAGCCCCGCTGAGCCGGTCAAATGCAATCGACGGGGCGCAACGAAAAACGCCCGCCAGGGGGGGCGGGCGTTTTCATCGCGTTGCAGGTGGCTCAGAACCGATAGGCGACCTTGAAGCCGATGCCCACCACGTCGTTGTTGTCGAACTCGGCCCGTGCGGTGTCGGGGGTGCCGGTTTCGGGGTTCGCGTCACCGACCATGGTATAGCTGATCCCGCCCGACAGTTCGAGCATCGGCGTGGCCTTGTAGGTGGCGCCGATCGAGATCTGCTTGAACCCGGTCGAGGGCGCCAGCGGCGAGACCAGCTTGTCGTCCGCGTCCTCGTAAGCCAAAGTGATCGCACCCGACCATTTTTCGTTGAACTTGCGTCCGATGCCCAGGCGATAGGTCGTGGTGTCGTTCAGATCGATCAGTCCACCGGGGACCTGTGCGACGAAGAGTTCGGGGTCCAACCGGAATTGCGAGTGTTTCACATGCCGGATCGAGCCGAACAGCAGCGTGTCGGCGGCGATGCCGCTCTGGAATTCCAGGTTGAAGGATTCCGGTGTCTTGACCTTCGTCTTCGATGTCCCGTTCAGGAACGGCAAGGCACCGGACTCGGTCGTGTCCATGTTGTGCTCGATTTCCGAATTGTAGGTGAAGGCGATCCGCATCGCGATATCGGGCCGTTCATAGGCCACACCGGCGACATAGCCAAAGGCCTGATCGCGATCCAGCTCGACATTATAGCCGCTGAACGGGCCATAGGCCGCACCGCCAAGGGTGATTTCGCCGTAAGCCTGCTGTGCGCGGATACCGCCATAGGCGCTGAAATTCTCGTTGAACTTGTACTTCAACAAACCCGTGATCGCGCTGGTATTGGCATAGGCCGAGGTCCCGTCCAGCAGGGCCGGCTGAAACGGCAGAACACCGTCATAGCGGTATTTGACATCGGCACCGAAGGGCTTGTCGAAGATGATCGCCGCGTCCAGCGTTTCATTGATGTTGAACTTCAGCGCCGCCGACGCCAGACCGTATCTGTCGGTCACATTGCTGATCTCGTTGTCCAGCACGTCCTCGCCATCCAGCGTGGGCTTCACGCTGGCAACGCTGAACTCAGCATAGTTGCCCTTTTCGAACAGAACCTGCGCGGATTGCGTGGTTCTTTCGATCCCACCGGCCAATCCTGGCGTTGCAGCGATCACCGCAACGGCCACTCCTCCCAAAACACGTGTCATTTCTCGTCCCATCACGTTTTATGTTGTTCAAGCACGCTACAGCCCGACATTTTATTACGTCAATCATTGACGCCACGTCAGAGGTCGTAGCGGAACCTTTCGCCCGTGGCGTGTCGTTTTTGACCTATTTTCCCTTAAGATTGAGTAAATTGGCCCCAAGGATAACGCCGCCGCCCACCAGCACCCACAGGTCCAGCGATTCGGTGTAAACCATTGCACCCACAACCGATATCACCGGCAGGCGCAGGAAATCCACCGGCATGACCACCGATGCGGGCGCCAGCGACAGCGCCTTGGTCAGGCAGAAATGCGCCGTCAGCCCCGCCGCGCCGATCACCGCAAGCCAGGGCCAGGTCTGGATCGTGGGCCAGCCGATCCGGCCGTCGAACCCGGCGCAAATCAGCCCCAGCGTGGCCTGCATCAGGGTCAGCCAGAACAGAATGCACAGAACGGATTCGCTGCGCGTCAGGCGCTTGGTGAAGATCGCCGAGCCCGCAAAGCCGATCGCCGCCGCCGCCGCCGCAAACAGGCCGGGGCTGAGCTGGCCGGGGTCGGGACGCGTGACGATCAGGATGCCCGCAAAGCCCAGCACGACCACCAGCAGCTTGCGCGGGGTCAAACGCTCGGCCAGGAACAGCGGCGCCAGCAGCGTCACCCAAAGCGGCGCGGTGAATTCCAGCGCAAAGACCTGCGCCAGCGGCAGCACGGTCAGCGCATAAAACCACAGATTCTGGCCGGTGAAATGGCTGATATTGCGCAGCAGATGCGTGCCCAGGTGGCGGCGGCTGATCTGGTGAAACCGGCCCAGCAGCGTGGCCGCCGCCAGCACGATGCCCAGCCCGATCAGCGAGCGATAGAGCATCAGCTCGAACGTATCGAGCTCGACCTGAACGGCGCGGCCCGCGACGGCCATGGCCGAAAACGCGGTGATCGTGCCGATCATCCAGGCCATGGCCTGCAACATCTGCCGGTCGGGCCGCATTACTGTGCCATCACCGAACAGCAGCCGACGATCATCTCGGGGCCTTCGATGCCCGGCAGGGCCAGTTCCGCCGTCACCGGCAGGGTCGCGCCCAGCACCGGACAGGCGCGCGGGGCCAGGATCACCGGGATGCGGTGCGGCCCCGAGGTCAGGGTGTGGGCGCTGGCGGTATCGGCGGGGATGCGCGCGGCGGGCGGATCGACCCGAAAGGCGGTGCCGGGATAGAAATCGAACTGGGCCGCGCCGTGGTCGATGAACAGCAGGAACCGGGGCGAGGCACCCACGCACATATAGGCCGCCTGGGCCCCGGTCACGATGCCCGCGACCAGCGCCGCGCTCAGTGCCAGCACCCTAGGTGACATGATCGATGCTGTAATGGCGCGGGATACCGGCCGTGACCTGCGCCCAGTCCGAGGCACCGGCGCGGGCCTGATGCGCGTCGAACGCGGTCTGGTCGGTGAACAGCTCCGACACCAGCAGACGCCCCGGCACCGACGGATCGGGCGTCACGTCGAAGGCCAGACAGCCGGGTTCGGCGCGGGTCAGGCGGATATGGTCGGGCAGGGCTGCCATCACCGCCGCGCGCCGGTCGGCGGGCACGTCGATATGGCCGGTCAGGCGGATGCGCGGGCCGGTCATTCCCATTCGATGGTGCCGGGCGGCTTGCTGGTCACGTCATAGGTCACGCGGTTGATGCCCTTGACCTCGTTGATGATGCGGGTCGCGGTTTCGCCCAGGAATTCGTGGCTGAACGGATAGTAATCCGCCGTCATCCCGTCGACCGAGGTCACCGCCCGCAGCGCGCAGGCATAGTCATAGGTCCGCCCGTCGCCCATCACGCCCACGGTGCGCACGGGCAGGATCGCGACGAAGGCCTGCCAGATCTCGTCATAAAGCCCGTGCTTGCGGATCTGGTCGATATAGACGGCGTCGGCCTCGCGCAGGATCTCCAGCTTCTCGCGGGTGATCTCGCCCGGGCAGCGGATCGCCAGGCCGGGGCCGGGGAAGGGGTGGCGGCCGATGAAGCTGTCGGGCAGGCCCAGTTCGTGGCCCAGCGCGCGCACCTCGTCCTTGAACAGTTCGCGCAGCGGCTCGACCAGTTTCAGGCCCATCTTCTCGGGCAACCCGCCCACATTGTGGTGCGACTTGATCGTGACCGACGGCCCGCCGCTGAACGACACGCTTTCGATCACATCGGGATAAAGCGTGCCCTGGGCCAGGAATTCGGCGCCGTCGATCTGGTCGGCGTATTTCTGGAACACGTCGATGAAGAGCCGGCCGATGATCTTGCGCTTGGTCTCGGGGTCGGATTGGCCGTCCAATTCGCCCAGGAACAGATCGGCCTCGTCGGCATGGATGACCGACAGGTTCATGTGGTCGCGGAACATGCCCACGACCTCGTCCGCCTCGTTCTTGCGCAGCAGGCCGTGGTCGACGAAGACGCAAGTCAGCTGGTCGCCGATCGCCTCGTGGATCAGCGCCGCCGCGACCGAGCTGTCGACGCCGCCGGACAGGGCGCAGATCACCTTCTTGTCGCCGACCTGTTCCCTGATCTTGGCGACCATCTCGTCGCGATAGGCGCCCATGGTCCAGTCGCCCTTGAACCCGGCCATGCGGACGAAGTTCTCATAAAGCGTGGCGCCGTTGGGGGTGTGGTGCACCTCGGGGTGGAATTGCACCGCCCAGAAGTTCCGCGCCGGATCGCCTGTGATCGCGAAGGGGGCGCCGGGCGAGGTGCCGTAAACCTGAAACCCCGGTGCGATTTCAGAGACATGGTCGCCGTGGCTCATCCAGACCTGCTCGCGCCCTTCCAGGAACCAGCCGGTCAGCAGGTCGGGCCGGGTTTCGGTCGCGGTGACATAGGCGCGGCCGAATTCCGCGGTGGCGTGTTCGCCCGCTTCGACCTTGCCGCCCAGATCGTGCATCATCACCTGCTGGCCATAGCAGATGCCCAGGATCGGCACCCCCAGTTCATAGGCCGCTTTCGGCGGGCGGGGCGAGCCCGCGCGCATCACCGAATCCGGCCCGCCCGAGAAGATGATCGCGCGGGGCGCGAAGTCGGTCAGAAAGGCGTCGGTGACGTTCTGATAGGGGTGAATTTCGCAATAGACATTCAACTCGCGCAGGCGGCGCGCGATCAGCTGCGTCACCTGGGAACCGAAGTCGATGATCAGAAGGCGGTCATGGGTCTGGCTGTTCATAACCAGCCAATAGGCAAGCACGCGATGCGGCGCAAGGGTCTAATCGACATGATCGGGGTGACGGTATTCGCGGATCGTCAGTGTCAGCAGCGCCGCCAGCAGGCCCGAGGCCGGGATCGTCAGCATCGCCGGGCCGAACGCGCCGCCCGCCGCGTCGATCAGCGCGCCCAGCAGCGGCTGGAACACCAGCGCGCCCGCGATGCCGATCATGTTGACGAAAGCGATGATCGTGCCGGAAACGGTGGGCGGGTGCCCCTCTTTCGCCATCGCAAAGCTCAGCATCTGCGCCCCGTTGAAGGTGCCGGCGGCAAAGAGCAGCCCCGCCAGCGGCACCAGCCCCAGCCCCGGCAGGAACAGCGCCGCGCCATAGGTGGCCGCCGTCAGCAGGGTGCAGGCCAGCACGATGTATTTGCGGTGGCCCAGCCGGTCCGACAGCCAGCCCGCCGCCACGCTGCCCAATGCCATGCCCCAGAACAGCATCGACACCGCCAGCTCGGCCTGGGTGTCGCCCAGCGCGCGGTCATGCATCAGCTGCGCCTTGCCCCAGAGCCCGCCATAGACATTGACCGGTACGTAAAACAGCGCCCCCATCAGCGCGATGCGCCAGACCCGTCCATCGCGCAGCAGCGGTTTCAGCGTGTGCAGCGGGTGGCTGCCCGGCGCGGTTTCGGGCGCGTCATCGCCATCGTGCAGGAACAGCACCGCCAGCCCGAAGATCAGCGCGCCGACGCCCGCAAGCTGGAAACAGACCATGCGCCAGCCCTCGGCCTGGATCAGCCCCGAAAGCCAGACCGCGCCGATGGCCGTGCCCAGCATCCCAACCGCATTGACCAGCCCCGACAGCAGCGCAAAGCGCGTGGGCGCAAAGCGGTGGTTGACCACGTAAAGCGCACCGACAAAGGCGAATGACGCGCCCAACCCCGTCAGCGCCCGGGCCAGCCCGCCGATCACCGCCGCATCGCTGGCCGCAAACAGCGCGACACCCGTCGCACAGACCGCAATCGCGGGCAGAACCAGCCGCCGCGCGCCATACCGGTCCAGCAGCACGCCCACCGCGATCTGCATCGGCGCATAGACCCAGAAAAACAGGCTGGAGAGCGTCCCGGTCCCGGCGCTGCCCAGCCCGTACCAGGTGCCGATGCCATCCGTGGCCAGGCTGGGAAGGATGCGGGCGACGAATTCGAACAGGAAGAACACGGTCGCCACGGCAAAGGCCAGCCAGGCGCCGAGGGTGACAGGGGTTTTGGGCGTCTGGCGCATGGTGTGGGTCCGTCATTGTTGCGCGACCAGCGATACCCCTTGGGCCGCCAAAGGCAAGCATCGATCCCCCCGCGCGCAAGGGGCGCGAGGGGCAGCGGTCACCAGCGATAGGTCATGCCGATGGCAAGCTCGTCCTGCCGCATGCGGATCTTGACCGGTTGCGTCGGCGCCAGCGCTGGATTGGTCCCCCTCACGCTGTTTTCGAACGCATGGGTATAGGACGCGGTGATCCCCCAATGGTCGTCCAGCTTGTAACTGGCCCCGACCGAGGCATGCCATTGCGGCGTGGCCGGCGCGACGATGTTCAAAAGCGCATTTTCGCCATCGGTGAATTCGGTCGCATAGGACAGCCCGCCGCGCAGGGTCAGGCGCGGGTTGGCCTGATAGATCGCGGCGACGCGAAGGACATCCACATCCTTCCAGCCGAATCCCGGCCCGTCATCGGCGCCGAAGGGGGCTGCCAGCGATGTCGAGCTGTTGGCCAACGCCTTGATATCGCCATAGAAAATGCGCTGCGCCCCTGCCGTCAGGGTCAGGCGCGGGGTATTGGGCGGGCGATAGGCGGCGCCGATCGTGGCCACGGCGGGCACGTCGAACCCGCCCTGTTCGGCGAAGAGGCCGGAATATTTGTCGAACTCCTCCATCTGCATGCGGGAGCGATAGGCGGCGCCGAAGCTCCATTGTGCATTGGGCTCGTAAAGGACCCCCAGGTTGAAGCCGAAGCCGCTCGACCAGTCATCGCCATTGTTGGTCATGTTGGCGGGATCGGCGGAAAAGCCGGTGAAGTTCTCGAACCCCGTGGCGCTGAACCGTTGCAGCGCATAGATGGGCGAAAACCCGACCGCCAGCTTGTCGTTCACCTGATAGCTCAGATTGGCCGAAAAGAACGCCTGTTCCAGGTTCACGCCCAGGGGCGCGGTGCCCGCGGGGCCATAGCCGGGGACAAAGACATTGGTGTCGTATTCGGTGTTCATACCGCCATTGCCGAACATGAACAGGCCCAGCGCCGCCCGGTCGCTCAACCGGAAATTCGCGCCGCCGCAGGGGATGAAGAAGATGTCGTTCTTGCTTTTCTGCGTGCCGGTCTGCAACCCGCCCGCGCCATCGACGGTAAAGCCCCGGTCGGGCGCGAATGTGGTCAGACAGAACCCCGCCGAATTGCCGATCTTGTTGCCCATCGCGGGGTTTTGCGCCAGGCCCAGAACGCCCGTGGGCACCGCCACACCGGCGCCCGCCATGCCCTTGGATCCGCCGCCATAGCCGTTGGCGATATAGCCGTTCGTGGCCGCCGCCGGGGTGGCCAGCTCCACCGCCAGGCACAGCGTCACACAGGCGCGCACCGGAACCCGGCGGCGCAGATTGTCGATCTTCATGAATCTCTCTCCCTTGGTGGTGCCCCGTTTCCTCCCGGCACCGTTGGCCTGACCTTTTTTCGTGTTCGGGACGGCGGTCGTGGCCGTTTTTTGATCGGTCCCGACCTTCATATTTACATATTCAGATATTTGATAAATAAATTTCTGGATGCCGCCCCGCGTGCCGCGCATGTCGCTTTCCCCCCAAGATGGCCGGTTTTTAGCCGCCGGGCGCGGCGATCTGGGATATATCCGATGCATCGAGGGGCAAGGCCCCCGCAGCCCGGAGGTCCGCAAATGGAAGAAGTTCGCAGCAAACGTCGCGCACGCGGTGGCGGGGGCAGCGCCCGCCGGGCCGAGCGTGGGGCGGTGTCGTTCGACAGCGCCCGTTTCATCGAGCGTCAGATCCCGAACCTGGAGCTGTTGAACGACGAGGCGCTCGAGATCATCGAGGCCAATGCCGAAACCGTCCTGGAAGAGATCGGCGTGGCCTTTGTCGAAAACCCCGCCGCGCTGGACCGCTGGCGCGCGGCCGGGGCCGATGTGCGCGGCGAGCGGGTGCATATCCCGCGCGGGCTGGCGCGAAAGCTGTGTGCCACGACGCCGGGCCGTTTCACCCAACACGCCCGCAATCCCGCCCGCAATGTCGAGATCGGGGGCAAGTCGCTGGTGCTGGCGCCGGTCTATGGCCCGCCCTTCGTGCGCGATGCCGCTGGCGGCCGCCGCTATGCCACGATGGAGGATTTCCGCAAATTCGTGAAGCTGGGCTACATGTCGAAATGGCTGCACCATTCCGGCGGCACCGTGTGCGAACCCACCGATGTGCCGGTCAGCAAGCGGCACCTGGACATGCTGATGGCGCATATGACGCTCAGCGACAAACCGTTCATGGGGTCGGTCACCGAACCCAGTCGCGCACGCGATTCCATCGAGATGGCCGAGATCCTGTTTGGCGGGCTGGACGACCGGACGGTCATGACCTCGCTCGTCAACATCAACTCGCCGCTCACCTTCGATTCGGTGATGATGGGCGCGCTCGAGGCCTATGCCGCCGCCAATCAGGCCTGTATCGTGTCGCCCTTCATCGTCGGTGGGGCGATGGCGCCGGTGTCGGTCGCGGGCACGCTGACGCAGGTCCTGGCCGAGGTGCTGGCCGGTGTCGCATACAGCCAGCTGGTCCGCCCCGGCGCGCCGGTGATCTTTGGCGCCTTCGTCGCCTCGATCGACATGAATTCCGGCGCCCCCACCTTCGGCACGCCCGAGGCCAGCCAGATCCTTTATGGTGCGGGGCAACTGGCCCGGCGCATGGGGCTGCCGTTCCGGTCGGGTGGGGGGCTGTGCGGGTCGAAACTGCCCGATGCCCAGGCGGCCTATGAAAGCGCAAACACGCTGAACGCGGCGCTTCTGGGCGGGGTCAACTTCATGCTGCACGCCTGTGGCTGGCTGGAGGGCGGTCTGGTCGCCAGTTTCGAGAAATTCGTGATGGATGCCGACCAGCTGGGCACGCTGCACAAGATGGCGGGCGGGGTCGCGGTCGATACCGACGCCCAGGCGATGGATGCCATCCGCGAGGTCGGGCCGGGCGGTCACTATCTGGGCTGTGCCCACACCCAGGCGCATTTCAAGGATGCGTTCTGGCGGACCCAGCTTCTGGACTACAAACCGTTCGAGACCTGGGAGGAAGAGGGCGCGCGCGATACCGTGACGCTGGCCGCGGCCCGGGTCGACAGGATGATGGCCGACTATCAGCAGCCCGCGCTGGATCCGGGCGTGCACGAGGCGCTGACCGACTATGTCGCGCGCAAAAAGGAAACGCTGCCGGACACGATGGTCTGACAGCGTTCGGGGGCCTGGGCGGCGGGCTCAGGCGCCCGCCGGACCGTCGCGGTTGACCGGGATCAGCCGCGCCTCGGCCATCATGGCGATTAGCAGCTCGATATGGCGGCTGATCGAATAGGCCGCATCGCCCGATTGCCGGGTTTCCTCCAGCCGTGCCTCCTGTTCGATCAACGCGCCCAGCGCCTGGGACGGGCTGGGCAGGCGCGCCCCCCGCAGAAGCCGCCGCAGATCGCGGTCGCGGCGGTAATCCGTCATGCCGTACCGCGCGGCACGGATCAGAAGCCGGGGACGGCGCAGTGCTTTCACAAGGGTCAGGGTATCGGTCATCGGTCAGCCTCCGGTTGATGTGTCGGGACCATATTGAACAACCTGAGCGGGTGTTGCGGATGGCGGCGATCCGGCGAACGTCGGTTTAAGAAGGGTTTATCGAAAAGATTCAATTCTTCGCAAAGGCCGTTCCTTTAACGGCTCGGTAAGAAATACACGCATAGGTAGAATTCGCTTCATCCAAGGGAAGGGATGGCGCTGCGCGACAACCAACCGGGGGATCTCGTGTCCAGGGAAGGCATGATGGCTCAATCTGCAACGGCGGCGATGATGCCGCTCTGGGTGCCCGATACAGTCAGATTCTATCTGGCCCATACCGAAACGGGCCAGACGATCCGAAGCCTGGCGCGCGCCTGCGGCCTGCATCCCTCGACCATCCTGCGGCAGATCCGGCGATGCGAACAGCGCCGCGACGATCCGCTGGTCGACAGCGCCCTGACCCGGCTTGGGGCGGCTTTTCTGCCAATCAATCAACAAGAGGACAGCCAAGACATGACAGCTCCCCTGCGCCCGCTGCGCACCCCGGTCGATGACGCCACCGTCAACCGTGAAGCCCGCCGTATCCTGCGGCGCCTGTGCGAAACCAACGCCTATCTTGTGATCTCGCCCGAACTGGAAAAGGCGGCGGTGCTGAAGGACAGCGGCGACGCGCAGCCCACGCGGATCGCGGTAATCGAGCGGGTGGTGGCCGAGGCGTTTGCGTTGAACGACTGGATCCTGTGCGACCGGCCAGGGCGCATCGCCACCTATCGCATCACCGGGGTGGGGCGCAGCGCGCTGAAACGTCTGTTGGCCGAGGACACCGGCCGCCAGCCCGGCTTTGCCGAGGCGCCGATGCCCTTTGCCGATCAGCACCGTGTCTGGGCGACGCGTGAAATCCCCGATGCCGCGGGCGAAAAGGCGCAGAAGATCCGCTATAACCTGGCCGAAAGCCCGCTGGCGCTGCTGGCGCGGCGCAAGGACAAGGATGGCCGCCCCTTCCTGTCGCCGGAGCTGGTCGCGGCGGGCGAGCGCCTGCGCGAGGATTTCGAGCTGGCCCAGATGGGGCCGCGCGTGACCCAGAACTGGGACCGGTTCCTGACGGCGGGCGACCGGGGCAGCTTCGGCGGCAGCGGCCCGGCCGAGGGGCCGCGCGCTGCGCGTGACCGGGTGGCCGGCGCGCTGCGCGAGCTGGGACCGGGGCTGGGCGATGTGGTGCTGCGCTGCTGCTGCTTCCTCGAAGGTCTGGAAACCGCCGAAAAGCGCATGGGCTGGTCGGCCCGGTCGGGCAAGATCGTGCTGCGGATCGCGCTGCAACGGCTGCGGGCGCATTACGACGCCCAGGCCGGGATGGGGGGCGATCTGATCGGCTAGGGTGCCCCCCCCTCAGCCCCCCACCAGATGACCGACACCGAAGGCGATCGCGGCGCAAAGCCCGCCGATCACCACGGTTTCCCCGACCGAGCGCGCGACGGGTTCGCCCGTCGCGTTCGACCGCAACAGGCCCAGCGCGGTCAGTGCGACGAATGTGGCCCCGACCGACAGCGCGAAATTATGCGAGCCGTCGGCATGGATGAAATAGGGTGCCAGCGGGATCGACCCGAACAGCAGGAACGCCAGGAATGTCACCAGCCCGTTCATTCCCGCAGGCCCGTCCGCCGGGGCGGGTTGGTCGGCGCTCCATCGCATCAGCAGCTCGGTGGTCACGCCTTCGTCCCCTTGCAGGCAGGCGGTGATCCGGGCGGCATCGGCGGGGGCCATGCCGCGCCGTTCGAACTGCGCGGCAAGATCGCGCGCGGCCTCGGCCGGGTCCAGCCGGACCCGCGCCTGAAGATCGCCGCGCCGCGCCTGATAAAGCTTGCGCTGCGATCGCGCCGACAGAAACTCGCCCAGCCCCATCGACACGCCATCGGCAAACAGGTTCGCCAGCCCGAAGACCAGCACCGCCAGCGCCCCGATCTGGGCGGTCCCGTCGGCCGACGCCCCGGCAAAGCCCGACACGACGGCAAAGGTCGTGACGATGCCGTCATTGCCGCCATAGACGATCTGTTTCAGGAATTGTTGCGTTCTGGCGAGGCGGCCGCTCAACGTGCTGTGCGCCATGGCTGACTTTCGGATCGGTGTGCGCCCCGACTATGCCCCGCGCGCCGCGAAAGCGCATCAAAAAACGGGCGCCCGATCCCCGGACGCCCGTCTGAAATCCGATCTGTGGCCGCCCGATATCAGGCCGCGGCGCCCTGTGCGTCCTCGACCAGCCAGTTCAGCACGGTCTCGGGCGAGGACACGCCATAGGGGTCTTCGGCGTGGTTGTCGGCCAGGCCCGGCTCTTCGAACCACGCCTCGATCACGCCATCCTTGACCACGGCGGCATAGCGCCACGAGCGCAGCCCGAAGCCCAGATTGTCCTTGTGCACCAGCATCCCCATGCGGCGGGTGAATTCGCCCGCGCCATCGGGGATCACCTTGACGTTTTCCAGCGCCTGCGCCTCGGCCCATTTGTTCATGACGAAGCTGTCATTGACCGACATGCAATAGATCGCGTCGACGCCCTGGGCCGCGAAATCGGCAAACCCGTTTTCAAACCCGGGCAGCTGATAGGTCGAGCAGGTCGGCGTGAACGCGCCCGGCAGCGAAAACAGCACCACGCGCTTGCCGGCGAAATAATCGTCGGTCGTCATGTCCTGCCAGCGAAAGGGGTTCGGGCCGTCGATGCTTTCGTCGCGGACACGGGTGCGGAACGTGACCTGGGGCAGCTTGTGACCTGTTTTCATCGGACTCTCCTGTCGATCTGAAATGAGATTGCTGCGGGGCAGCATGATCTGATCCGTGCTTAGAACGATTCCAGACAGCGCTTCAACGCCAATATCCGCCCGGGCGCGGATCGGCGGCAAAAAGCCATGCCGTTGCGTAAATTCAGGGCAGGGGGCCACAGGTTTCGGCACGCCCGTGGCCGGGGGCGGCGCCCGGCGGCGTTCATCTTTGTGGCCGCCCCGCGTCGGCGCGCCACAATCGCTAACGGCGCATCCACCGTGGCGGGGGCGGCTCAAGCGCCGAATCGGGCGCGGACGAATCGAATCGGACCGGCGCGAAGAGCGGCTATCCCCCTGAAATCGTGCCGAAACGGGCGATCTCGGTAAATGGAATCTTAATTGAGTTGTCGGCGCACGGCTAAATCAAAGGTTGTGCACGGCATTGGTTCTCGTGGCGAAAAGGTGCCATTTATGAGCCGCGGATATGACAAAAATCGGGCAGAATTGAGGGGCCCCAATTGGACAGGACGACATGACCCCATACCCGAGGAGAGACCCGATGTTCCACCAAGATCCCGCTCAGTTCGACCCCGCTCAGACCGACGCCGCCCGCATCGTCGCCCCGCACCGGCCCACCGCGTTTCGCGGCCTGACCGGCGGCACGCTGCTGGAAACCGAAAGCGGCTGGCGCCCGGTCGATGCGATCACCGTGGGCGACCGCATCCACAGCTTCGACGGCGGTCTGCGCCAGGTACAGGCGGTGCGCCGCCATTTCGTCACCCGCGACGCGCTGATCACGGCGGGGATCCTGCCGGTGCGGATCGCTGGCGGCACGCTGGGCGCCTGTAGCGACCTGGTGCTGATGCCGGGGCAGGGCGTTCTGTGCCCGGTCGAGGCCGCGCGCCATGGCGGACAGGAACACCGGCTGATCGCCGCCCGCGACCTGCGCGACCGTGCGGGCGTGGCTCAGCGCCCGGCTCGCGCGGCGCTGGCACTGACCGAGCTGGGCTTTGCCGAGGAAGAGATCCTGTGGGCCAATACCGGCGTGCTGCTGCATTGCCCGGCGGCCGGGGCCTGGGACGCGCGCTGGGGCATCTATGCCCAGGATCCCGAACCCCGTCCCGTGCCCGCAATGCCCGTCCGCGCGCCGGTATCTGTGGCCGCCTGAGCGCCGGCGACACCGTCCTGCACCCGGCGCAGGGCCGGGTTGCGGCGGGGCGGCTTGGAACGGGCGCACAAACGCGCTAGAACCAGCCCATAGGCGGAGGAGGCCCAGCATGAGCACGCGCGACCTGAAGATCCCCGGACAGCGCCACCCCGAAAAGGCGCATCGCCCCGACAATGTCCAGCCGAAGAAACCGGCCTGGATCCGGGTCAAGGCGCCGGGCGGTCAGGGCTATGCCGACACCCACCGGATCATGCGCGAGCACAAGCTGACCACCGTCTGCGAGGAAGCTGGCTGCCCCAATGTCGGCGAATGCTGGAGCCAGGGCCACGCCACCATGATGATCATGGGCGAGATCTGTACCCGGGGCTGTACCTTCTGCAACGTCGCCACCGGACGCCCCGATGCGCTGGACGTGTTCGAACCGGGCCGTGTGGCCGATGCGGTGCAGAAGCTGGGGCTGAACCATGTGGTGATCACATCCGTTGACCGCGACGATGTCGACGATGGCGGGGCCGAGCATTTCGCCCAGACCATCCGCGCCGTGCGCCACCGCAGCCCCACCACCACGATCGAGATCCTGACGCCTGATTTCCTGAAATGCGCCGACAGCGCGCTGGAAACCGTGGTCGCGGCGAAACCTGACGTGTTCAACCACAATCTGGAAACCGTCCCGGGCCTGTACCCCGAGGTGCGCCCGGGCGCGCGCTATTTCCACAGCCTGCGCCTGTTGCAGCGGGTCAAAGAGCTGGACCCCACGATGTTCACCAAATCGGGCATCATGGTGGGGCTGGGCGAGGATCGGCAATCGGTGCTGCAGGTCATGGACGACATGCGCGCCGCCAATATCGATTTCCTGACCATCGGCCAGTACCTGCAGCCGACGCCGAAACACCACGCGGTCGACCGGTTCGTCACGCCCGAGGAATTCGCCAGCTATGAGAAAGCGGCGTTCGGCAAGGGCTTCCTGATGGTCTCGGCCACGCCGCTGACACGCTCGTCCTATCACGCGGGCGACGATTTCGCGCGGCTGCGCGAGGCGCGGCTGGCCAAGCTGGGCTAGGGGCCGCGCCCAACGCATCTGTCGCGCGCGCCGTTGGCTGCGTGCCAAATCCGGCGCTTTTTGCAGTTTTCTTGCATTTTCCTTGCAACAAACTGGCACATCCGCCGGGCGGGTATGCTCCTTTTTCACGGCTTGACGTTTCGTCGAACGATTCAAGCCTGACAGGAGGACAAGATGACAAAACTGACACGCCGCGAGGGGTTGGCGACCATCGGAACCACCGTGGCCGCCGTTGCCATGGGCGCCAATGCCAGCCGGGCCGCTTCCCAGGCCGCTGCTGCATTCGACCAGTCGAATGTCAAATGGAACACGGTCGAGGGGATCGATCACCTGTGGTATCACATCCTGAACGTGGACAAGACGCTGAACGTGGTGGACGTGCTGTTCAAGTTCGCTGCCAATGAGCGCATCGCGCTGCACAGGCACCATGCCGATTACAGCACCTTCATCATTCAGGGCGAGCTGCGGCTTTACGATGCCGACGGCACGCTGACCGAGATTCGCCCGACCGCCAGCTTCGTGCAGAAACCCGGCGGGGGCGCGCCCCATACCGAAGGCGGCGGCGACGTGGATTGCATCGCCTGGTTCAGCAACAAGGTCACCAACGGTCTGATCTATGAAATCCTGGGCCCCAATGGCGAAACGCTGGGCACGCTGGGCCTGCCCGAGTTCGAGGCCCTGATGCAGGCGCAAGAGGAACCGGTGCAGCCGATCGTCCCCGGCTGATCCGGTGCGGCGGCATCTGGCGCGGGGTCAGGGGATCAGAACTGCAACCCGACAGAGGCGCCAAGCCAGGTGTCGCCATCGCCATGGGCGGCGGCCGCGTCCAGCACGACGTGGCGGCCCAGGGTGTAGCGCGCCGCCGCGCCCAGATAGCTGTCGTCCAGATCCTCGGTCGGCAGGACGGAAAACAGCGTCGCTGACAGCCGGTCATTCACCGGCAGGGTCGCGGCCAGCTCGGCCAGATCCGGCGCGTCCTGTGCGCCGGCGGTGAAATAGCTGGCGCTCAACCAGGCTGATCCCAGGGCGGTGCCGCCCTGGATCTTGGCGTTCAGATCGCTGTCGCCGGGGCCATCGACCCATTCGGTCGCGACCGAAAACTGCCAGTCCTGAACCGCGAACCCGGCGCCGAAGCTCAGCAATTGCGTGTCGGTCCGGTCGATATCGTGGGCCGATACCGCCCAGCCCAGATCGTCCGCGCCCGCGCGATACATCAGCCCCAGCGGCACGCCCGCGCCATCGGCGGCGACGGCGGTGGCGTGGCTGCGGGTGGAACCGACAAAGCTGATGCCCAGGCTGGGAAAGGCGTGATCGACCGCGGCCACCGCGAATTGGTCATAGGCCGGGCGCGGCACGCCCGCAGACAGCTGCCCGCCGCCCAGATCGACAAACAGCGTGGCATAGGTTTCGTGGGGATGCGTATCCTCGGTCCAGACACCGTACGAGCCGAAGGCCAGCCCGCCCGATCCCAGCCGGTACTGCCAGTCGAAATCGGCAAACACCGTTGCCTCGGTCCCGGTATCGGTATCGACCGCGCCCAGCCGCAGCTCGCCCTGCAACGGCTCGGCCCGCAACGGCAGGGCAATCAGGCCAAGGGCCAGTGTCAGGGGGGCGGCACGCGTCATGGTTGATCCTTTGTTCCCGCCCAGCATATGCCGCAACTGCGAAAAGGCCAAGCCCCGGCTTGTGATCACCTTGAGATCACTGGGGTTTTTCGGACACATCCACAAACCGCACCTTGCCGATAAAGGGCAGGTTGCGGTTGCGTTGGGCATAGTCGATGCCATAGCCCACGACGAATTCATCCGGTATCTCGAACCCGGTCCAGTCGGCCTTGACCGGCACCTCGCGGCGCGACGGCTTGTCCAGCAGCGCACAGACCCGCAGCCGCGCGGGATTGCGCCCCTGAAGCATGTGGATCACATGGCCAAGGGTGAAGCCGGTGTCGACGATATCCTCGACCACCAGCACATCGCGCCCCTCGATCGCGCCGCGCAGGTCCTTCAGGATGCGCACCTCGCGCGTGCTTTCCATCCCGTCGCCGTAAGACGATGCCTCCAGGAAATCGACCTCGACCGGCAAATCCAGCTCGCGCACCAGATCGGCGATGAACACGAAAGACCCGCGCAGCAGCCCCACCACGACCAGCTTGTCGGTATCGGCAAATTCGGCGCGTATCTCATGCGCCAGCGCCTCGACCCGGGCGGCGATGGTCTTGGCCGAGATCATCTCGTCGATGACATAAGGCATTTGCGGCATATGACCCCCTTGAAATTTTGCCGTCCATATCGGAAACCTCGGGGCCAGCTTTAACAAGAAAAACGGGCCATGCCGACCCATTCCGAAAGCCGAACGCTGCCCTATACGGCACAGCAGATGTATGACCTTGTGGCGGATGTGGCGTCTTATCCCGATTTCCTGCCCTGGACGGCGGCCGCGCGCATCCGCAGCCGCACACCCCGCCCCGACGGGGCCGAGGTGATGGAGGCCGACCTGGTGATCTCGTTCAAGGTGTTCCGCGAACGGTTCGGCAGCCGGGTGACGCTGTGGCCCGCCGACCGGCGGATCGACACCGAATATCTGGACGGGCCGTTCAAATACCTCAAATCGCACTGGACCTTCGCCGACCTGCCCGAGGGCGGCTGTTCCGTCGATTTCTTCGTCGATTTCGAATTCAAGAACCGCATCCTGCAGGGCGTGATCGGTGTGGTCTTTGGCGAGGCGATGCAGCGTGTCGTCAAGGCGTTCGAGGATCGCGCGGCGGCATTATACGGCTGAGCGCCGGGAAGGGGGGCACATGACGGCATTGGCACAAAAGCTGGCGGCGTTCGGCATCGGGGCCGTTGCCGGGGATGCCCCCTTTGACATGATGCGCCTGTCGCTGCTGGATTGGGCGGCCTGCGGCATCGCGGGGCGCGACGAGCCGGTGGCGCGGATCACGCGCGGTCTGGCGCTGGAAGACGGCGGCACGGCCGAGGCCAGCGTGATCGGCAGCCCAACCCGCCTGCCAGCCCGCGCCGCGGCGCTGGTCAACGGCGCGGCCAGCCATGCGCTGGATTACGACGACACGCATTTCGCCCATATCGGCCACCCGTCCGTCGCGGTGATCCCCGCGGCATTGGCCGTGGCCGTGGCCGAGGGCACGCGCGCCAGCGGCACCGATTTCCTGACCGCCGCGCTGCTGGGGGTCGAGGCATCGATCCGTGTGGGCGTCTGGCTGGGCCGGGCGCATTACCAGACCGGGTTTCACCAGACCGCCACGGCGGGTGCCTTTGGCGCCACCATCGCGGCGGCGCGGCTCTTGGGCTGTGACGCGCGGCAGATGACACAGGCGCTTGGGCTGGTGTCGACCCGCGCGGCGGGGCTGAAATCGCAATTCGGCACCATGGGCAAACCCTATAACGCCGGGATCGCCGCCGCGAATGGGGTCGAGGCCGCTTTGCTGGCCGCGCGCGGTTTCGTGTCGAACCCCGCCGGGATCGATGGGCCACAGGGCTTTGGCCCCACCCATGCGGGCGCGGCCGATGCGGGCGCGCTGGACGGGTTGGGCACGGCCTGGCTGTTCCAGACCATCAGCCACAAGTTCCACGCCTGTTGCCACGGCACGCACGCGATGCTCGAGGCTCTGGCGGAGTTCGATTGCGATCCCGCGACGATCACCGGCCTGACCGTCACCACCCATCCGCGCTGGCTGAGCGTCTGCAACATCCCCGCCCCCGAAACGGGGTTGGAGGCCAAGTTCAGCTATCGCATGACCGCCGCAATGGCGCTCTTGGGCCATGACACCGGGGCGATCGCCAATTTCACCGACGCGCTTTGCGCTGATCCCACCGTTGTCGCCTTGCGCGACAAGGTGACGGTGGTGGCCGATGACAGTCTGGCCGAAACCGCCGCGCAGGTGGACCTGACCCTGGTCGATGGCCGCGTGTTGACGGCGCGCCACGACCTGAACGCCCCCATGGCGCTGGACGTGCGCGCGGCCAAGCTGCGGCACAAGGCCGGGGCGTTGCTGGGCGACGATATTGCGACCCGGCTGTGGGATGTGACCACGGATGCGACGGGGCCGGATCTGGCCGCGCTGGGGGCGTTGCTGCGCGGCGATCAGGCATAGAAAAAGGGCCGCACCTTGTGGCACGGCCCGCGTTGTTTCAGCCTTACGACACGATGTCGTAAGCCCGTTCGCCATGCACCTCCAGGTCCAGGCCGTTGACCTCGGTCTCGGGCGATACCCGCAGGGGGGTGATGGCGCGGGTCACGAAGATCAGCACCAGCGTGACGACGACGGTATAAGCGCCCACGACAGCCAGCCCGCCCAGCTGCGCGGCCCAGGTGCCGGCGCCGAAGACGGCGATCATGATCGTGCCGAAGATGCCGCCGACACCGTGCACGGCAAAGACATCCAGCGTATCGTCGATCTTCAGCATGTTGCGGATGACATTCACCGCCTCCTGGCACAGCACACCGGCAATCGCGCCGATCACCAGCGCCTCGACCGGGCCGACAAAGCCCGAGGCCGGGGTGATCGAGGCCAGGCCCGCAATCGTGCCGGTGACGATCCCCACAAGTGAGGCTTTGCCGTATTTCAGCTTCTCCCACAGTGCCCAGGTCAGCGAGGCCGTCGCGGCCGAGATATGCGTGACGGTCAGCGCCATCGCGGCCCCGCCATCGGCGGCCAGTTGCGAGCCGCCGTTGAAGCCGAACCAGCCGACCCACAGCATTGCCGCGCCGATCATCACGTAGCCGGGGTTGTGCGGCGGCGTGGTGCGGTGCTGGCGCGGGCCCAGGAAGACGGCAATCAGCAGCGCCGCGATCCCGGCGGTTTCATGCACCACGATGCCGCCCGCGAAATCGCGCACGCCGGTCTCGCCGAAGATGCCGCCATCGGCCAGCATCCCGCCGCCCCAGATCCAGTGCACCACCGGGGCATAACACAGCAGCATCCAAAGCCCCGAAAACAGCAGCACGAAGCCAAAGCCGATGCGTTCGACATAGGCGCCGACGATCAGCGCGGGCGTGATGATGGCGAATGTCATCTGAAAGGCGAAGAACAGAACCTCGGGCAAGGTGCCCGACAGGCTGTCGGCGGTGATGTCCAACAGGAACATCTTGCCCAACCCGCCCCAGAGCGTGTTGCCGTCGCCAAAGGCGATGGAATAGCCCGCGACCAGCCACAGCACGCTCATCAGACAGGCAATGGCATAGCATTGCATAAACACGCTCAGCACGTTGCGCGCCCGGACAAGCCCGCCGTAAAACAGGGCCAGCCCCGGCAGCGTCATAAACAGCACAAGGGCCGTTGCCACGATGATCCAGGCGGTATCTGCGCCATTCATTGTCCCACATCCTTCCGGTTCTTGATTTTGTGGAAGGGCTTCAAGCGGTGGGTTTGCGCAAAATAAAGAGGCAAAGTGGATTCAAGTCGATTAAAACCTATGCATAGTGCAATCTGCATAGTAAATGCGCGCATATTGCGCCTGTATGTTCAAAAAGTAATCAAAATGCGATTCAATCCGACAGGGCCGCCGCCAACAGCCCCAGCGCGTGGGCCACCGTCGCCTGGCGCACCTGTGCCCGGCCCAAAGCGCCGAAATCCACGGTCTCGGTCCGCACCGGCTGCCCCGCTTGCGCCAGCCCGAAACACACGCGCCCCTCGGGCTTCAGCGCGGACCCGCCGGGGCCCGCGATACCGGTGACGGACACCGCCAGCCCGGCTTGCGACCGGCTGAGCGCGCCCGTGGCCATTTCGGCCGCGACCTGTTCAGAGACCGCGCCGTGGGCGTCCAGCGTGGCGGGCGACACGCCCAGCATGTCCTGTTTGGCGGCGTTGGAATAGGTGACGAAGCCGCGATCCACCACATCGGACGATCCCGCAACCTCGGTCAATGCGCCCGCGATCAGCCCGCCGGTGCAGGATTCGGCGGTGGTGATCATCACGCCCGCCCGGCGTGCCAGGTCCAGGACATGCGCCGCGTCGGTCACATCAGCACCCCGTGGGCCAGCGCGGCCAGCGCGATGGTGCCGATGGCGGCAAACACCCCCGCGATCACATCGTCCAGCATCACCCCCAGCGCATCGCCGCGCCGGTCGGCCCAGCCGATGGGGCCGGGTTTCCAGATGTCGAACAGCCGGAACAGCAGGAAGGCCGCGATCCAGCCGGGATAAAGCGCCATCAGATCGACACCCCGCATCGTCGCGCCCCAGATCACCGGCATCAGCGCGATCCAGACGCCCGCGACCTCGTCAATCACGATCTCGGACGGGTCGTGATCGGCTTTGCCGGCGGTTTCGGCCGCCGTGGCCCACCAGCCCAGCGCAAAGACCGCCGCCGTGGCCAGCGTGAACAGCCCCGCGCCGCCCAGCGTGGCCAGCGCCCAGGCGACGGGCAGGGCGGCCAGGGTGCCCCAGGTGCCCGAGGCCGGTTTCAGATAGCCAGAGCCGATGAAGGTTGCGATCAGGCGTGTCAGAGTCATGCGGATACCAATGTGACGGTTGCGATGGCGGCGATGCCTTCCTCGCGGCCGGTGAAGCCCAGCCGCTCGGACGTGGTGGCCTTGACGCTGACCCGGTCCGCGTCGATGCCGCAGATCCCGGCCAGCACGGCGGCCATTTCGACCGCATGCGGGCCGATCTTGGGCTGTTCGCAGATCAGCGTGACATCGGCGTTCGAAATGGCATAGCCCCGGTCGCGCGCGCAAGCCGCGGCGTGATCCAGAAAGATCCGGCTGTCGGCGCCTTTCCATTGCGGGTCGCTGGGCGGGAAATGCCGCCCGATATCCCCCAGCGCCAGCGCGCCATAAAGCGCGTCGGTCAGCGCGTGCATGCCCACATCGGCGTCCGAATGTCCCTTGAGCCCGCGCGCATGCGGGATTTGCACGCCGCACAGGGTGACATGGTCGCCATCCCCGAACGCGTGCACGTCAAACCCGTTTCCGGTGCGAATATCCACGTTGTCCCCGTTCTTTTGCAAAAGCCGCGCCGCGCGGTCGAAATCCTGCGGATGCGTCAGCTTGATGTTCTGCTCTTCGCCCTCGACCACCGCCACGTCAAGCCCGGCGGCCAGCGCGACCTCGACATCATCGGCGGCGCCACCGGGATGGGCTTCATGGGCGGCGCGGATCGCGTTCAGGTGAAATCCCTGCGGCGTTTGCGCGCGATAAAGCCCGTCGCGCGGCTGCATGCCGGTGACCCGGCCCCCGGCGCCGCGCCACAGCGCATCGGTCACGGCCAGGGCCGGGGCGGCACCGTCATGGTCCGCCAGCCCCGCCAGCACCGCGTCGATCAGCGCGGCACTGACCAGCGGGCGCGCGCCGTCATGGATCAGCACCCGGTCACAGCCTTCGGGCAGGGCGGCCAGACCGGCCCGGACCGACCCGTCGCGGCTGTCGGCGCCGGTGGTCAGGGTGACGCGCCGGTCCAGATCCGGGCAGGCGCTGGCGAAAAGAGCGGCGTCCTGGGGATGAATCACGACCACGACCGTATCGATCCGCGGATGCGACAGCATCGCATCGGCGCTGCGCTGCAACACGCTGGTGCCCAGAAGTGGCTGGAATTGCTTGGGAATCGCGCCCCCGGCACGGGTTCCGCGCCCCGCTGCAACGATGATGGCTGCTGTTGTCATGCGCCCTGATCCGTTTTGTGTCGATGTACGAATTGCCAGCGCGCAGGGCAATAGGGCAGTTTTTCACGCAGATGTGCCTAAATATTCATCATAAAATGTTTGCGCGCCTGTTATGTCTGCCGTTGTGATTGCCTTTCGACCGTCCCACGCGTAGGCAATTGCAGAAATGCTTAAGGATTAGGCAAGTGACCCTAAAGGTGGCAGATCGAACGCTGGCGTCACCGGTGCTTTTGGCGCCGCTGGCGGGCATTACCGATTTGCCCTTCCGCAACTTGGTCGGCGGCTTTGGCGCAGGTCTGGTCGTGTCCGAGATGATCGCCAGCCAGGAAATGGTTCAGGCCCGCCCGGGCACCCGCGAAAAGGCCGAACTGGGCTTTGGCCGCGACAACACGGCGGTGCAGCTGGCCGGGTGCGACCCGCACTGGATGGCCGAAGCCGCGCGCGTGGTCGCCGATCGCGGGGCGCGGATCATCGACATCAACATGGGCTGCCCGGCCAAGAAAGTCACCAGCAGCAGCGGGGTCGGTGCCTCGGGCTCGGCGCTGATGCGGGATCTGGACCACGCGCTGACCCTGATCGAGGCGGTGGTGGGCGCGGTTTCGGTGCCGGTCACGCTGAAGACGCGGCTGGGCTGGGACGACGATTGCCGCAACGCGCCGGAACTGGCGCGGCGCGCCGAGGCGGCGGGCGTGCGGATGATCACCATCCACGGGCGGACCCGCTGCCAGTTCTACAAGGGACGGGCCGACTGGTCGGCGATCCGCGCGGTGCGCGATGCGGTGGCTGTGCCGGTCATTGCCAATGGCGATATCGTCGACGGGACCACCGCGCGGCGGGCGCTGCAACAGTCGGGCGCCGCGGGCGTGATGGTCGGGCGCGGCGCGCAGGGGCGGCCCTGGGCGCTGGCGCAGATCGCGGCGGAACTGGCCGGGGACCCGATCCCCGCCGCCCCGGTGGGCGAGGCGCTGATCGACGTGATTTCAACACATTACGAGGCAATGTTGACATTCTATGGACCGCAACTGGGGCTGCGCGTCGCGCGCAAGCATCTGGGCTGGTATCTTGAGGACGCCGGGGTGGCGGCATCCGACCGCCGCGCCGTGCTGACCGCCACCGATCCGCGCCAGGTGCTGCGCCTGATCCCGGCGCTGCTGCGCGATGCCCCGAGGGCCGCGGCATGAGCTATCAGAAAGACACGATCTGGACCTCGTTGCCGATCCCGGCCTTCATCCTGGACACCGCCGACCGGATCGTCGAGATCAACCCCGCGGCCGAGCTTTTCGCCAACAAATCCATCCGCAGCCTGCGCGGCGAGCCGGTCTGGGACAAGCTGGCGGTCGATGCGCCGCTGGAAGAGGCCTTTGCCCGCGTGCGCCAGAACAGCGCCGAGCTGTTCATCAACGATGTCGATGTCAGCAGCGGCGAGCGCCCGCCCCAGCATTGCAGCGTGCAGATCGCCCCGCTGAGCGACGATTCCGGCAAGCTTCTGCTGCTGATCACCCCGCGCGAGATCGCCGGGCGGCTGGGCCGGACCCACAATTCCAAGGCCGCCGCGAAATCCGCCATCGGCATGGCGGAAATGCTGGCGCACGAGATCAAGAACCCGCTGGCGGGCATTACCGGCGCGGCGCAGCTTCTGTCGATGAACCTGGACAAGGAAGACCAGGAACTGACCGACCTGATCGTCGCCGAAAGCCGCCGGATCGTGAAGCTGCTGGAACAGGTCGAGCAATTCGGCAACCTGCGCCCGCCGCTGCGCAAGGCGGTCAATATCCATGACCTGCTGGACCGGGCGCGGCGCTCGGCGCTGGTGGGCTATGGCGCGCATATGAAGATCGTCGAGGATTACGACCCCTCGCTGCCCGCCACATGGGCCGATGGCGACCAGCTGTTGCAGGTGTTTCTGAACCTGCTGCGCAACGCCTCCGAGGCGGCGGACGAGGGCGGCGGGACGATCCGCATTCACACCTTCTACGATCATTCGCTGCGCCGCCGGCATCCCGATGGATCGGGCCTGCCGGTGCCGCTGCAGATCGAGATCATCGACGACGGCCCCGGCCTGCCGCCCGATATCGCGGGCGACGTGTTCGATCCGTTCGTTTCAGGGCGCGAAAACGGCACCGGGCTGGGCCTGGCGCTGGTCAGCAAGATCATTTCCGAACATGACGGCTGGATCGCGGTGGTTTCGGTGCCCGGGCGCACCGTGTTCCGGATTTCCCTGCCCGTCGCCCCCAAAAGCACTGAGGATGAGAACTGATGGATGGAACCGTACTGGTCGCAGACGATGATCGCACAATCCGCACGGTGCTGACCCAGGCGTTGACGCGCGCGGGCTGCAAGGTACACGCGACCTCGTCGCTGACCACGCTGATGCGCTGGGTCGAAGAGGGCAAGGGCGACCTGGTGATTTCCGACGTGGTTATGCCCGATGGCAACGGGCTGGACGCGCTGCCCAAGATCTCGGACGAGCGGCCCGGCCTGCCGGTGATCGTGATCTCGGCGCAGAACACCATCATGACCGCCATTCAGGCCGCCGAGGCCGAGGCCTATGATTACCTGCCCAAGCCCTTTGACCTGCCCGATCTGATGAAACGCGCCGCGCGGGCGCTGGAAACCAAGCGCCGTGCGCCGATTGCCCGGCCCGAGCCGGTCATCCCGTCCGAGGGCGGCGACGACCTGCCGCTGGTGGGGCGCACCCCGCAGATGCAGGCGCTGTATCGCCTGGTCGCGCGGGTGATGAACACCGAACTGGCGGTGCTGATCACCGGCGAAAGCGGCACCGGCAAATCGCTGATCGCGCGCGCGATCCACGATTTTTCCGACCGCCGCAACCTGCCATTCGTCACCGCCGTGGCCAGCGACATGGAGGGGATGGAAGGCCCCGCCACGCTGATCGCCAAGGCGCGCGGCGGCTCGATCCTGTTTGACGAGGTCAGCGATCTGGATCTGGAAACCCAGGCCCGAATCGTGCGGATGCTGGACAATCTGGGCCAGAGCGCCCCGCGCGTCATGGCCACCAGCCAGACCGACCTGATGAACCGGATGGAAAACGGCGCGTTCCGGCAGGACCTGTTCTATCGCCTGAGCGGCGTGACCGTGGCGGTGCCGTCGCTGCGCGAACGGGTGGACGACATCCCGCTGCTGGCCGAACATTTCCTGGCCCGTGCCGAACGCGATGGCATGGCCCCGCGCCGCTTCGCGGACGAGGCGATGGACCTGATCCGCGCCTATAGCTGGCCGGGCAATGTGCGGCAGTTGGAAAACACCATCCGCCGCCTGATCGTCACCAGCGCCGAAGAGGTCATCACAAGGACCGAGGTCGAGGCCGTTCTGGGCAGCCAGCCCGAGATCGAGCCGCTGGTCGGCGGGGGCGAGGGCGAGAAGCTGTCGGCCTCGGTCGCGAAACACCTGCGGCGTTACTTCGACCTGCATGGCGGGGTGTTGCCGCCGCCGGGGCTTTATGCCCGGATCCTGCGCGAGGTCGAGCTGCCCCTGATCGAGATCGCGCTGGATGCCACCGGCGGAAATCAGGCGAAATGCGCCGACCTGCTGGGCATCAACCGCAATACTTTGCGCAAGAAGATCACCGACCTTGATATTCGCGTGACACGCCGCCGAAAGTTGATGTAAAACAGCAACAATATGTGTCGCTTCGGTCTCAGGCCGGGAATCGCGGCGCAAGATATGGCGGTAAGGCGCAAAAGCGCCACAGATTGAGGGGTGGGTGTGCGACGCCGAGTGCCGAGCGCGACCTGGGAGCGGCTGGCGCTTTTCAGCCGGCATAAACGGGTTCAGAACACGGCAACCCTGGGTCTTGTGATCCTGGGGCCAGTGCTGGCGGCCGTCACCTTCGGTCTGCTGGGGCCGCTGGATCTGGGCGCCTCGACCTTCGGGTTGCGGCTGATCCTGCTGATCGACCTTGTCTATATTCTGGTGGTGGCGGCGCTGGTGTTCCAGCGCGTCGCCCGCATGATTGCCGCCCGGCGCCGCAAATCCGCCGGCTCGCGGCTGCACCTGCGGCTGACCGGCGTGTTCGCGCTGCTGGCGCTGTTGCCGGCGGTGCTGGTGGCGGTCTTTGCCGGGCTGACGGTGAATATCGGGCTCGAGGGCTGGTTTTCCGACCGCGTGCAACAGGTGGTCGGCAATTCGCTGTCGGCCGCGCAAGCCTATGAGAACGAACACCGTCAGGACCTGGCCGAAGACGCGCGCGCGCTGGCGGGCTATCTGAACGTGGCGCGGCAGGCGACGTTCTTTCTGGACGATGGCGAGATCCGGCAATTGCTGACCCAGGCGCAGGGGCAGGTGCAGCGCGGGCTGAAAGAGGCCTATGTCATCGATGGCGCGGCCGAGATTCAGGCCCGCGGCGACCGGTCCTATCTGTTCGATTACGAGCCGCCCAGTGCAGGCGAGATCACCCGCGCGGACCGGGGCGAGACCGTGATCATCGAGGATTGGGACAACAATGAATTCCGCGCGCTGATCAAGCTGGACGCCTTTGCCGACCGGTACCTGTTCATCTCGCGCACGGTGGATGGCGGGATCCTGAGCCTGCTGGATGACACGCAGGAAACCGTGGTGCTGTATCAGCAGCTGGAAAACGACCGGGGCCGGGTGCTGTTCGAATTCGGCCTTTTGTATCTGGGCTTTGCGCTGATCCTGATCCTGGCGGCGGTGTGGCTGGGCATGTGGTTCGCCGAACGGCTGTCGCGCCCCGTGGGCCGTCTGGCGGGGGCGGCGCAGCGTGTGGGCGCGGGCGATCTGGACGTGCGTGTGATCGAGGAAAAGGGCGACGACGAAATCGCCATGCTGGGGCGGCTGTTCAACCAGATGACCCGCCAGCTCAAGGCGCAGCGCGATGCGCTTCTGGACAACAATCGCCAGATCGAGGCACGCCGCCGCCTGTTCGACTCCGTTCTGGGTTCGGTCACGTCGGGTGTGGTCGGGCTGGACGACAAGGGGCGGATCGATTTCATGAACCGCTCCGCGCTGAAGCTGCTGGACCTGAGCGCCGAGCGCGACCACGAATTGCCGCTGGATGTGGCGGTGCCGGAATTCGGCCCGCTGTTTGCGCGGCTGCGCGACGGGGCAGGCGGCACCGAACAGGAAGAGGTCAAGCTGTCGCGCCGGGGCAAGCTGGAAAACCTGCTGGTGCGGATGGCCACGCGGCGCAATGCCGATGGCGCGCCCGAAGGTTATGTGGTGGCCTTCGACGATGTGACCGACCTGGTCTCGGCCCAGCGGATGGCGGCCTGGGGCGATGTGGCCCGCCGCATCGCGCACGAGATCAAGAACCCGCTGACCCCGATCCAGCTGTCGGCGGAACGGGTGAAACGCAAATTCGCCCCTCGTTTGGGGGACGATGCCGCCGATCTGGAACAATATACCGATGTGATCGTGCGCCAGACCAACGATCTGCGCCGGATCGTCGACGAGTTTTCCAAATTCGCCCGCATGCCCGAACCCGAACGCCGGATCGGCGATCTGGCGGCGGTGCTGCGCGATGCGGTGATATTGCAGGAAAACGGCCAGCCACAGGTGCAGTTCCGGCGCGATCTGCCCGACCTGCCGGTGACGGCGGAATTCGACGGCACGATGCTGTCGCAGGCGCTGACCAACCTGATCAAGAACGCGGGCGAGGCGATAGAAACCCATGTCGAGGCCGGCGCCGAAGACGGGTTCGCGCCCGAGATCCGCGTTGCCATGACCACCGCCGACGACTGGGCCGAGATCCGGATTTCCGACAATGGCATCGGGCTGCCCGAGGATCGGGCGCGGCTGTTCGAGCCATATGTGACCACACGCGACAAGGGCACGGGCCTGGGCCTGCCCATCGTCAAGAAGATCATCGAGGAACACGGCGGCACGCTGGCGCTGCTAGATGCCGCGCCCTTCGATGGAACCACGCATTACGGGGCGATGGCGGTGATCCGTCTGCCGCTGGCGGTGTCGCCAGAGCAGGGCGGGATCGCGGCGGTCGCCGAATAGAACACAGATGAGGCAGGGAACAGATGGGCGATATTCTTATTGTCGATGACGAGCGCGATATCCGGGAACTGATTGCGGATATCCTGCAGGACGAGGGGTACACGACGCGGCTGGCGGCGAATTCCGACGAATGCATGAACGAGATCAACGCCGAGCCGCCCGCGCTGTTGATCCTGGATATCTGGCTGAAGGACAGCCGGATGGACGGGATCGATATCCTGTCGACCGTCAAGCGCGACAATCCCGATATCCCCATCGTCATCATCTCGGGCCACGGCAACATCGAAATCGCTGTCGCCGCGATCAAGCAGGGTGCTTATGACTTCATCGAAAAGCCCTTCAACATCGACCAGCTGATGGTGGTGATCCGCCGCGCGATGGAGGCATCGAAGCTGCGGCGCGAAAATATCGACCTGCGCCGCCGCGATGTGGTGTCGTATGAGATGATCGGGTCTTGCTCGGCCTTCAAGACACTGAAGGCGCAGCTGGAAAAGGTCACCAAATCCAATGGCCGGGTGATGCTGACCGGGCCCGCGGGCGCGGGCAAGGAAGTGGCCGCGCGCCATATCCACGCCAATTCCAACCGTTCGGCCGCGCCCTTCGTGACGGTCAACAGCGCCTCGATCGAGCCGGAGCGGATGGAAGAGGTCCTGTTCGGCCGCGAAAGCCCCGATCGTGGCGTCGAACCCGGCTTGCTGGAACAGGCCCATGGCGGGGTGCTCTATTTCGACGAGATCGCGGATATGCCGCTGGGCACCCAGTCCAAGATCCTGCGCGTGCTGGTCGAACAGCAGTTCCAGCGCGTCGGCGGGGGCGACAAGGTGCGGGTCGACCTGCGGGTGATTTCAAGCACCAACCGCGACCTGCCCACGGAAATCGCCGCCGGGCGCTTCCGCGAAGAGCTGTATCACCGGCTGAACGTGGTGCCGATCTCCGTCCCGTCGCTGGAAGAACGGCGCGAGGATATTCCCGAACTGGCCGCGCATTTCATTGCCGAATTCAACCGCGCCCAAGGCCTGCCGCTGCGCGATGTCAGCGACGAGGCGCGCGCGCTTTTGCAGACCATGCTGTGGCCCGGCAATGTGCGGCAGCTGAAAAACGTGATCGAACGGGTGCTGATCCTGGGCGAAGACAGCGGCGCCATCACGGCCAAGGAACTTCCCGTGGCGTCCGAGGAATCGGCGGGCGAGGGGCGGGTGGTCCTGTCGGGCGCGCTGGCCACGCTGCCCCTGCGCGAGGCGCGCGAGCTGTTCGAACGCGAATACCTGCTGACCCAGATCAACCGCTTTGGCGGCAATATCAGCCGCACCGCCACCTTTGTCGGCATGGAACGCTCGGCCCTGCACCGCAAGCTGAAATCGCTGGGGGTCGTGACCTCGACCAAGGCGGGGGCGCGGGTGGCGCATGTGGACGAAGGCACAGCCGCCGATTGACCCCGCCGGGCGCATCTGCAATGGATGAGGCCAGTTTCGCAACCGGGACGCTTGGATGAAGATCATCATTTGTGGGGCGGGCCAGGTCGGATGGCAGATCGCGCGCCATCTGGCCAATGAAAGAAACGACGTCACCGTCGTCGACAACAATGCCGAACTGGTGCGTCGGGCGATGGATACGCTGGATGTTCAGGGGGTTGCGGGCTTTGCCTCGTATCCCGATGTGCTGGACCGGGCGGGCGCGCGCGATGCCGACATGGTGATCGCGGCCACCTATTCGGACGAGGTCAACATGGTGACCTGTCAGGTGGCGCATTCGGTCTTTGCGATCCCGCGCAAGATCGCGCGCCTGCGCAGCCAATCGTATCTGACCGCGATCTATTCCGACCTTTACCGCCGCGACCACATGCCCATCGACGTGGTGATCAGCCCCGAGCGCGAGGTGGCCGAGGCCGCGCTGCAACGTCTGCAGGCGCCGGCGGCGTTCGACACCGAAAGCTTCATGGAGGGGCGCGCGCAGCTTCTGGGCGTCGCCATTGGCGAGGATTGCCCGGTCATCAACACGCCGCTGCGGCAGCTGACCGACCTGTTTTCGACCCTGCGCGCGCTGGTCGTCGGCATCCGCCGCAAGGGGTCGCTCTTTTCGCCCGCGCCGAACGACCAGCTTTTCCCCGACGATCAGGTCTATGTCTTCAGCCATACCGACGATGTCGAGCGCACGCTGGAAATCTTCGGCAAGACGACCAAGAAACAGGAACGCGTGGTGATCGTGGGCGGCGGCAATGTCGGCCTGTCGGTGGCCAGCACGCTGGAAAACCGCGCCGAACGTATCCGCGCCAAGGTGATCGAGAAAAGCCGCACCCGCGCCGAACATGCCGCCGACCAGCTGGAACGCACCATCGTCCTGCATGGCGACGGGCTGGATGTCGCCCTGCTGGAAGAGGCCAGTATCCGCCGCGCCGATGCGATCCTGTCGGTCACCGATGACGACAAGACCAACATGCTGACTGCCGTGCGGGCCAAGGCGGCGGGCTGCCCGATGGCGATCTGTCTGGTGAACGATCCCACGCTGGTCCCGCTGATGGAGCCGTTGGGCATCGACGCCTATATCAACCCGCGCGCCACCACCGTCAGCTCGATCCTGCGTCATATCCGGCACGGGCGCGTGCGCGGGGTCTATTCCATCGGCGATGCCGAGGCCGAGGTGATCGAGGCACAGGTCCTGTCGACCTCGCCCATTTCCGGCCAGCTGATCCGCGACATCGACTTCCCCGAGGGCGCGATGGTCGGCGGGATCATGAAGGACGACAAGGTCGTCAAACCGACCGGCGGCACGCGGATCGACGAGGGCGACGTGATCGCGGTCTTTGCGCTGTCATCCGATGTCCCCGAGGTCGAGCGCCTGTTGCAGGTCTCGATCGACTTCTTCTGATCCGATGCGCCGTATCCTTCAGGTCCATTTCTTTATCATCCTGATGGGGATCGGCGCGCTGGCGATGTTCCTGCCCTTTGTGCATGCGGTGATCGTGCGCGACTGGCAGACGGCGCGGGCGTTCTTCTATTCCGGGCTGCTGTTTTCGACCCTGACGGTGCTTCTGGGGCTGGCCACCCACAACCGCAAGGCACAGAACCTGGCGCGCAGCCACCTGCTGACATTGCTGGGGGCGTTTGCGGTGCTGCCGCTGATGCTGGCGGTGCCGTTCCTGGAATCGGTGCGCAACACCACGTTTCTGAACGCCTATTTCGAAATGCTGTCGGCCATCACCACCACCGGCGCCACGCTGTTCGACGATCCCGGCAGGCTGGAGCGGTCGGTGCATCTGTGGCGGGCCATCGTCGGCTGGCTGGGCGGCTATCTGGTCTGGGTGACGGCGGTGGCGATCCTGGCGCCGATGCGTCTGGGCGGGTTCGAGGTGACGGCCCCGACCCAGATCGGGCGCGGCTCGCGGATGGATCCCGCGGGCGGCGAAACTCATGTGGTCGACCCGCGCGAACGGCTGTTGCGCTTCGGCACGCGGCTGTTGCCGATCTATGCCGGGGCGACCGGGGCGCTGTGGCTGTTGCTGGTGATCTGTCAGGAAAACCCGCTGGTCGCGGCCTGTCACGCGATGTCGATCGTCGCCACCAGCGGCATTTCACCCGTGGGCGGGGTGCAATACGGCCTGTCGGGCCGGGTGGGCGAGCTGGTGATGTTCGGCTTTCTGTTCCTGGCGATTTCGCACCGGATCTATTCGATCCAGAGCCGCCAGCCGCTTTGGGCGCGGCTGCGGCACGATCCGGAATTCCTGATGGGGGTGGCCTGTGTCGCGGTGGTGCCGTTGATGCTGTTCGCGCGCCACTGGCTGGGCGCTTATGAGGTTGACGAGGAACAGAATTTCATCGCCGCGCTGCAGGCGCTGTGGGGCAGCGCGTTCACCGTCCTGTCCTATCTGACCACCACCGGTTTCGTGTCGGCCGACTGGGCCGCCGCGCGCAGCTGGTCGGGCCTGCCGACGCCGGGGCTGATCCTGATGGGGCTGGCCGTGGTGGGCGGCGGCGTGGCGACCACGGCGGGCGGGGTCAAGCTGTTGCGGGTCTATGCGCTTTACAAGCACGGCATGCGCGAGATGGACCGGCTGGTCCACCCATCCTCGGTCGGCGGGTCGGGGCCGCATGCCCGCCATATCCGGCGCAAGGGGGCGATGATCGCCTGGGTGTTCTTCATGCTGTTCGCGCTCAGCATCGCGGTGGTGATGCTGGCCCTGTCGCTGACCGGCCTGGGCTTCGAGGAAGCCACCGCGCTGACCGTTTCGGCGCTGTCGACAACCGGCCCGCTGGCCGGGGTCGCCACCAATGGCGCGGTCAGCTATGGCGCGCTGGAAACCCCGGAAAAACTCATCCTGGCGGCGGCGATGGTGCTGGGCCGGCTGGAGACTTTGGCCATTATCGCGCTGTTCAATCCCGAATTTTGGCGCAACTGATGCTGCATTTGCGCCATAGCCGGATAACGGGCTGTTTTTAGGGCTGGAATCTCGGGCCGCACCGTTTCATACTTGTTGCCGTATGTGTAACGGCTGTCCACCGTTGGGGCAGAACGAACAAAAAAGGTAAAAAAATCGATGGCTGCCGATAAGCAGAATTTGCAAGACGCATTTCTGAACCACGTTCGCAAAACCAAAGTTCCGGTCACGATCTTCCTGATCAACGGGGTCAAGCTGCAGGGTGTGATCACCTGGTTTGACAATTTCTGTGTCCTGCTGCGCCGGGATGGTCAGTCGCAACTGGTTTATAAACATGCGATTTCCACGATCATGCCGTCTTCGCCGATCAACCTGTATGACGGTGAGGATTGAGCCCGCACCCTGACCGACAGGGCCCCGAAAGCACGCGCGCCTGGGTCCTGCATCCCGATATCACGACGGACCGACAGCGCCGGGCGGCAGGCCCCGCGCTGGACGAGGCCGTGTCGCTGGCCGCCGCCTTGCCCGAGATTGAGGTCATCGGCGCCGAAATCGTGCCGCTGCCCAAGGTCCGGCCCGGTTACCTGTTCGGGTCGGGCAAGATCGACGAGCTGGGCGAGCGGCTGAAATCCGCCGAGATCGAGCTGGTTCTGATCGACGGCCCGGTGACCCCGGTCCAGCAGCGCAATCTGGAAAAGCAATGGGGGCTGAAGATCCTGGATCGCACCGGTCTGATCCTGGAAATCTTCGCCGACCGCGCCCGCACGCGCGAGGGGGTGTTGCAGGTCGAGCTGGCCGCGCTCAGCTATCAGCGCACGCGTCTGGTCCGCGCCTGGACCCACCTGGAACGGCAGCGTGGCGGCCTGGGCTTCGTCGGTGGACCCGGCGAAACCCAGATCGAGGCTGACCGCCGCGCCATTGACGAGGCGATCACCCGCCTGCGCCGGCAATTGTCCAAGGTGGTCAAGACCCGCGACCTGCACCGCGCCGCGCGCAAGAAGGTGCCGTTCCCGGTGGTGGCGCTGGTGGGCTATACCAACGCAGGCAAATCGACGCTGTTCAATCGCCTGACCGGGGCCGAGGTTCTGGCCAAGGACATGCTCTTTGCCACGCTGGACCCCACGATGCGCGCGGTCACCCTGCCATCGGGGCGCCAGGTGATCCTGTCGGATACGGTGGGGTTCATTTCCGACCTGCCGACCCAACTGGTCGCCGCGTTCCGCGCCACATTGGAAGAGGTCCGCGAGGCCGACCTGATCTGCCACGTGCGCGACATCTCGCACCCCGATCACATGGCGCAGGCGGCGGATGTCGATGCGATCCTGGCCGATCTGGGCATTGCCGAGGACACGCCCCGGCTGGAGCTGTGGAACAAGATCGACCAGCTGGACGCCGACCAGCGCGCGGCGCTTCAGGTCCAGGCCGACCGCCGGGCGGATGTGCTGACCATGTCGGCGCTGACGGGGCAGGGGATGGACGCGTTTCTGGACAGCGCCAACGACCTGCTGGACGACGCCCGCACCCGCCGCGAACTGGAACTGGACTTCGCCGAGGGCCGCAAACGCGCCTGGCTGTTCGAACAAGGCGTGGTCGAGGCCGAGGTCCAGACCGAAACCGGCTATCGCATCACCGTCAACTGGACCGCACGGCAGGAAAAACGGTTCCGGGGGATGTAGCAAGCAAAGCTCTGCCGCCTTGGTGCCCGGCGATAGGCGGCGCTGGTGCCGGAATGCGTTTCGGCGGCAATTTTATTGGCCGGTTTGAGCCCATACTTGCAGCGAGCCTATGCACGTCCGGGTTGCCGACTAAACAGGAGCAGGACGCCGAACGCGATCATACCACCGCCCGAGATACGCTGGAACCAGTGCAAGCGCGTCGAAGCAAATGCTGCCGCGAACCGCCCGGCCAAAGCATACACCGTGATCGCGCATGTTTCGAGGGCAATGAAAATCGCCCCCAGAGAGGCATAGCTTTGCCAGTAGGCAGTGGTATCTACGAATTGCGGAAAGAAGGCAGCGAAAATCAAGATGGCTTTCGGATTGCTGACCGCAATTAGCGCCTCTCGCCGGAATGCCTGACGAAATGACGGTTTGAGATATTCAGTTCCCACACCGGCCCGCGCCGGGCGGGTCCGCAAGAGTTTGATGCCCATCCAGATCAGATAGACCGCCCCAACGATCTTGATCGCGCCAAAGAGGAATGCGGACGCGGAAAGAAGTACCCCCAACCCCAGGGCGCTGGCAGCAATCATGGGAACGAAGACAGCCAATCGCGCCGCGCTGGCACTGACAGCAAAGGCGACGCCATGCTGTGCTCCATGTGTCAGCGCGAGCAGATTGTTCGGCCCGAACGCAAGGTTCAGAACAAAGCAAGCGGGAAGAAATACTAACAGGTCAATCATGGGAAGCATAAAAAAATCTTGTCCATAGGTCGCGCAAGGTAGACCACATCCGAGCAGTGGCAGCAATGTCTACAAAACAGACATGCGAAAGAACAAAACCCTCGCAACAATCCGCGAGGATTTTCATGTATTTCGGTAAACGCTTCGCAGCGGGCTAGGGGGCCTTACCGGCCCCAGGTGCGGACCACGCCGCAATCCATGTGGACGAAGTTCGAGCCGGAATACTTGCCGACGCCACCGGCGCGGCAGGATTGTGCGGCCGAGAACATCTGGTTGACCGAGCGCGACTTCAGCCGCAGGTCGGCCGCCTGGCCCTTCATGTGCAACGAGTTCTTGGCCACACCGCTGGAGCGGGAGCGCAGCATCGCGTTGGTCTGCGGCGAGCGGTAGCCCGACAGCAGCATATAGGGTTCGCGCGTGTCCATCAGGTTATGCGCGGCGGCCATGATGTCGATGGTGCGAGTATCGATCCCGATCACCTGACCCGTGCGCCAGTCACGCATGAAGTTGTTGATTTCCTTGACAGCTTCGCGGATGTACTCGCCCTCGATCCAATAGATCATGTCGATGTTTTCGCCGGTCCGGCCGGAATACATCGTGATCCTGCGGATGTCGCCAGCGCCCCGGTTGAAGGCAAAGGCATTGGCGTAACTCGGTGCTGCGATAACTGTGGTTGCGGCAAAAGCTTTCAGAAGCCCGCGCCGGGTCATTTCTGTTCTAGAAGTGGTCATTCAGAGCGCCTGTCCCAGTGCTGCTCGGCCGCATTCTGCGGCTGTTGTGCAAGTTATCCCCAAGTGCAGATTTGGTATCGCACAGATGGCGCTAGGGGCCAAGGTAAGAATGTCAACAATGCGAGCTAAACTTGATGAATAGGCGGGATTTTGCTCAAATTTCCACCAGATTCCCAGTGTGGCCTCAGGGCAACGGATCGGGAGCCGCCGGGCGCGGATTACCTGCAACACCTGCGGATTGCATGGCCGCCCCCCGACTTTGTGAATGGACACTGGCGCATGACTGCCCAATGCTCGGACGCTGAACGTGAACAGAATTTAAATTGGTGAGGTGAAGCCATGGTTGCGGCTTTCCGTTTTTTCTCTGGACCATCCGCTGCGCTGCGGGTGCTGGTCCTGACTGTTGCCGCGCTGGTGGCCCTTGCGGGGGGCGCGCGGGCCGAGGTGATGGCTTTCAAACAGGCCGTGGCCGAGGCCGCGGCGCGTGACACTGTCTTGTCCGAATTCTATCGCACCCGGAATTACGAGCCGCTCTGGACCTCGGGGCGGGACCGGGGCCGGCGCCAGGCGCTGATCAAGGCGCTGGATACCGCGGGCGATCACGGCCTGCCCGAGACCCGCTACAAGCGCGACGCGCTGGAGGAGATGTTCCGCGCGGCGAAATCCCCGCGTGACCGTGGCCGGGTCGAGGTCGAGGCGAGCCGCGTCTTCCTGCAATTCGCGCAGGACCTGCAATCGGGCGTTCTGGATCCCGCGCAGATCACACGCGACATCAAGCGCAAGCCGCCGCGCCGCGACCGGCTGAAGCAGCTGGTGGCATTCTCGAAAAGCTCGCCGCGCGCCTATTTCCGGCAGCTGGCGCCGAAAACCCCGGAATACAACCGCCTGATGGCCGAAAAGCTGAACCTGGAAAAGCAGCTGGGCCGTGGCGGCTGGGGCGCACCGGTGCAGGCCAAGTCGCTGAAGCCGGGCCAATCCGGCGGCGCGGTGGTGCAGCTGCGCGACCGTCTGATCGCCATGGGTTACATGAAACGCTCGGCCACCCAGACCTATGACGGGAACCTGCAAAAGGCGGTCCAGCAGTTCCAGCTGGCGCATGGCCTGTCGCCCGATGGCGTGGCCGGGGCCGGCACCATGGCCGAGATCAACCAGCCCGTGGACAAGCGCCTGGGGCAGGTCATCGTCGCGATGGAGCGGGAGCGCTGGATGAACACCGACCGGGGCAAGCGCCACGTGCTGGTCAACATCACCGATTTCCACGCCCAGATCGTCGACAATGGCAAGGTCACCTTCCGCACCCGTTCGGTCGTGGGCAAGAATGCCGACGAGCAGCGCACGCCGGAATTTTCCGACGTGATGGAGCATATGATCATCAACCCGACCTGGAACGTGCCGCGGTCCATCGCGACCAAGGAATACCTGCCGCTGCTGAAGCGCAACCCGAACGCGGTGCGCCATCTGCGTCTGGTCGATGCGCGGGGCCGCACGGTCAGCCGCAGCGCGGTGAATTTCAACCAGTACACAGAGCGGACATTCCCCTTCAACCTGAAGGAACCGCCGAGCCAGGGCAACGCGCTGGGTCTGGTGAAATTCATGTTCCCCAACCCCTATAACATCTATCTGCACGACACGCCGTCCAAGTCGCTGTTCGGGCGCGAGGTGCGGGCCTTCAGCCATGGCTGCGTGCGGCTGAACGATCCGTTCGACTTTGCCTATGCGCTGCTGTCGAAGCAGGAAAGCGACCCGCAGGGGTTCTTTCAGGCGCGGCTGAAGACGGGCAAGGAAACCCAGGTCAACCTGGCCCAGCCGCTGCCGGTGCATATCATCTATCGCACCGCCTTCACCCAGGCCAAGGGCCGCACCCAGTTCCGCCGCGATGTTTACGGGCGTGACGCACGGATTTTCAACGCCCTGTCGAAAGCCGGGGTGGTGCTGCGCTCGGTTCGGGGCTAAATCCTCTGGCAGCGGCGGGGCAACCGCCGCGCCGCTGCGAAAGAGGGTCTTTATGGGATACACCATTCAGCACATCGCCGACGCGCTTGGCGCGCGGGCCGAAGGCAACGCCGATCTGGTGATCGCGGCCGCGTCGGAACCCGGTATGGCGGGGCCGGATGCGCTGGCCTTGGCGATGGACCCCAAATATGCCGACGGCCTGGCCCAGGGACAGGCCCGCGCCGCGATCCTGTGGGATGGGGCGGATTGGCGCGCGCTGGGGCTGGAGGCGGCGATTTTCGTCCCCCGCCCACGCTATGCCATGTCGGGCCTGACGCAGCTGATGGATCCCGGTCCCGATATCGCGCCGGGCATCCACCCCAGCGCGGTCGTGGCCGAGGATGCGCTCATCGGCGACGGCGCGGCCATCGGCCCCTTTGTCGTCATCGGATCGGGCGCCCGGATCGGCGCACGGGCGCGGATCGCGGCCCATGCCTCGGTCGCGGAACAGGCGGTGATCGGCGACGACGCGCTGCTGTTGCAGGGGGTCAGGATCGGCGCGCGGGTCACGATTGGCGACCGCTTCATCGCTCAGCCCGGCGCGGTGGTGGGCAGCGACGGTTTTTCCTTTGTCACGCCCGAGAAATCGGCGGTGGAAAACGTCCGCCAAAGCCTGGGCGACGCGGGCGACGCGGGCGCCCAAAGCTGGACCCGCATCCATTCGCTGGGCGCGGTCGAGATCGGCGACGACGTGGAAATCGGCGCCAACACCGCCATCGACCGGGGCACCATCCGCAACACCCGGATCGGGTCGGGCACCAAGCTGGATAACCTGGTCCATATCGGCCACAACGTGCAGGTCGGGCGCGACTGCCTTCTGTGCGGTCAGGTGGGAATCGCCGGCTCGTCGAAAATCGGCGATCGGGTCGTTCTGGCCGGGCAATGCGGTGTGAACGACAATATCTTCGTGGGCGATGACGTGATCGCCGGGGGCGCCACCAAGATCTTCACCAACGCGCCCAAGGGCCGGGTTTTGCTGGGATATCCGGCGATGAAGATGGAGACCCATGTCGAGCTGTACAAGAACCTGCGCCGCCTGCCACGGCTGATCGACAAGGTGGCCGCACTGCAAAAAGCGGTTTCAAAGACCGGCAAGAATGACTAAATCAGCGGCAACCGCGAAAGTCAGGGGGTGAAGATGTCGGACAGTGTCAAGGATAAGGTCATCGCGATCATCGCCGAACAGGCCGTCATGGATGTATCGGACGTGACGCCCGACAGCACGCTTGAAGATCTGGGCATCGACAGTCTGGGGCTGGTGGAATCGATCTTCGCCATCGAGGAGGCCTTTGATATTCAGGTCCCGTTCAACGCCAATGAACCCGAACAAAGCGATTTCGACATCTCCTCTGTCGCCTCGATCATCGACGCGATCGAAAAGCTGGTCGCCGAAAAAGCCTGATGAAGCGGGTTGTCATTACCGGGCAGGGCACCATCAACGCCCTTGGGCATGACGTTGCCGCCACCACCGAAGCCATGCGCGAGGGACGGTGCGGTATCGGCGATCTGGATATTCGCGATGTCGACCGGCTGTCGATCAAGATCGGCGGACAGGTCAAGGGCTATACCCCCGAGGATCACTTCAACCGCCAGCAGATCGCGCTGTTCGACCGGTTCACGCAATTCACCATGCTGGCCGCCAAGGAAGCCATCGCGCAATCCGGCCTGACCTTCGACGGCGAGCTGGCGGTGAAATCGGGCGTGGTGCTGGGCACCTCCGGCGGCGGGATGAACACGCTGGATGAAAATTACCGCTCCGTCTACGAGGACGGCAAGAACCGCGTGCACCCCTTCGTCGTGCCCAAGCTGATGAACAATGCCGCCGCCAGCCACGTGTCGATGGAATACAACTTGATGGGGCCCAGCTTTACCGTGGCGACGGCCTGTGCCAGTTCGAACCACGCGATGGGGCAGGCGTTCCAGCTGATCCGATCCGGCCTTGCCCCGGCGATGGTCACGGGCGGCTCGGAATCCATGCTGTGCTTCGGCGGGGTCAAGGCCTGGGAAGGGCTGCGGGTCATGTCCAAGGACGCCTGCCGTCCGTTTTCGGCCAACCGCAACGGCATGGTCCAGGGCGAAGGCGCGGCCGTCTTCGTGTTCGAGGAATACGAGCACGCGAAAGCCCGCGGTGCCCAGATCCTGGCCGAGGTGAACGGTTTCGCCATGAGCTCGGACGCCTCCGACATCGTCATGCCCTCGCGCCATGGCGCCGCGCGGGCCATCTCGGGCGCACTGCGCGATGCGGGGCTGTCGCCCAACCAGGTGGGCTATATCAACGCCCACGGGACCGGGACGGCGGCCAATGACAAGACCGAATGCGCCGCCGTGGCGGATGTGTTCGGGGCGCATGCCGACCGGCTGATGATTTCCTCTACAAAATCCATGCATGGCCATCTGATCGGCGGCACCGGCGCGGTCGAGCTTCTGGCCTGTATCATGGCGCTGCGCGACGGCGTCATCGCGCCCACCATCGGATACGAGGAACCCGATCCCGAATGCACGCTGGACGTCGTCCCGAACGAGGCGCGCGAGGCCGATGTGGATGTGGTTCTGTCCAACGCCTTCGCCTTTGGCGGGCTGAATGCGGTGCTGGCGCTGCGGCGGGTGTGATCCTGTCCATGGCGGCGATTGCCGTCGGCTTTGAACACAAATCATGCGCCCCCATGCGCGGGATCAAGGGGCGTCAGCCCCGCCGCGCGGCGCCCGACCGCCCCCCGGGCGGGCGCCTTTCACCGGTCCGCTGACATTTGCGGGGCGATGTGTCTGGCACCATAAAGCGCATCGCTCAACCGGATTGACGCCCACCCGCGGTCGGGCGCCGCGCGGCTTCAAGTCGATCTGCGCTTCCTCCCACATTGCGGATATTCCATAAAAAAAGCCGCCCCCGCAGGGACGGCTTCAAATCCTGCAAAGCCCCGTGGCTTATTCGGCCAGCTGCGCCTCCAGCGCGTCGAACCCGGCGGTGAACCCGGTCAGCGAGACCTTGAGCGTCACGCGCTGGTCGGGCGCGGCGACGGGCACGATGGTCAGCGTGGCGGCATTGCCGCGCTTGAAGGTGGCGATGTCGTCGCCGGTGAAGCCCAGCCGCGCGAAGCAGCCGACCTGGCTGCACCAGGTGAACGGATAGCGCTTGGCCTGGCTGCCATCGACCGACAGGCGCAGCTGTTCGGTCAGCAGCGTTTCCAGCGGCGTGATCACGGTGGCCCCGGCGCGGGCGCCGTTCTGTTCCTTGCCCAGGGGGAACATGCTGATTTCGGCCACGGAATTCCCGGCCTCGTCGGTCAGCAGCTGGTACAGCTGACAGGGGTCTTTCTGCCCCTCGGGCGCGCGCACGCAGCGCAGGTCCCAATCGCCATGCTTGGCCGCGTTATAGCTGGATCCGACCGCGTCTTCGGCATCCGCCTCGCCCAGGTTCAGGGCGGGCTCGGCGGGCTGGGGCGCGGCTTCGCCGGTTTCGGCTTCGGTGGTCGCAGCCGGTTCTTCGACGGTTTCCGCGGCGTCCTGTGCCAGTGCAGAGGTGCCAATCGCGATCCCGGAGATCAGGGCCAGGGTGGTCAGATAGGTTTTCATAGCGTCCTTCGCTTTTTCAGAAATCCAGTGCCGCGCATCTAGCATGGTGCGCCACCGGTGTCAGGCTGAAATGCAAGGTCGGGTCGGATCGCCGCCGATGCAACCGCCGAAAAAGAAAAAAGGGCCGAAAGGGCCCTTTTTCCAATTTCGCACTCCCCGTCGGACTGGCCGACTTTTTATAGTCGGGAACGCTATGCGCTTTGGCAGGCTCCGTCAACAGGGAAATACGCGCGGCATCGGGCTGATATTCCAAGGGAAAAAGACCGCGCAGAAGCTGCGCGGCCAGTCAGACAGGGAGGAAGTACAAGCCCCTGCGCAACAGATGCCGCGATGGGGCATATCTAGACTGGCAGCAGATGGTTAAGAATGTATGGTGAAAGCCGAAATAAAGTGACGAGCAGGGGGATTTCCGGTGTCCGAGACGATTTTTGTCGGGGGTGGGGGCGAAGGCTACGCCGATCCGCAGGAGCTTTTGCTGAAATACGGCAACCGCCACGGGCTGATCGCCGGGGCGACGGGCACCGGCAAGACGGTGACGCTGCAGATCCTGGCCGAGGGGTTCTCGCGCGCGGGCGTGCCGGTGTTCCTGTCGGATGTGAAGGGCGACCTGTCGGGGCTGGCCAAGCCCGGCTCGGCGGATTTCAAGCTGCATGACGCGTTCATGAAACGCGCCGCGACCATCGGGCTGGACCTGCAATATGACACGGTGCCGGTCACGTTCTGGGATCTGTTCGGCGAACAGGGCCACCCGATCCGCACCACCGTGGCCGAGATGGGGCCGCTGCTGATCTCGCGCCTGTTGGAGCTGTCCGAGGCGCAGGAAGGCATCCTGAATATCGCCTTCCGCGTGGCCGACGAACAGGGGCTGCCGCTGCTGGACCTGAAAGACCTGCAATCGCTGCTGGTCTGGGTCGGTGAAAACCGGGCCGAGCTGTCGCTGCGCTATGGCAATGTGTCGACCGCGTCGATCGGGGCCATTCAGCGCCGCCTGCTGGTGCTGGAAAACCAGGGCGGGCAAAAGCTGTTCGGCGAGCCGGCGCTGGATCTGTTCGACATGATCCAGACCGATGCGAACGGGCAGGGCCGTGTGAACCTGCTGGCCGCGGATCAGCTGATGGCCAGCCCGCGGCTTTACGCGACCTTCCTGCTGTGGCTGCTGTCGGAACTGTTCGAGGAACTGCCCGAGGTGGGCGATCCGGACAAGCCCAAGCTGGTCTTCTTCTTTGACGAGGCGCATCTGCTGTTCGAGGACGCGCCCAAGGCGCTGGTCGACAAGGTGGAGCAGGTCGCGCGCCTGATCCGGTCCAAGGGTGTGGGCGTCTATTTCATCACCCAGAACCCGGCGGATGTGCCCGAGGATATCCTGGGCCAGCTGGGCAACCGGGTGCAGCACGCCCTGCGCGCCTTTACCGCCAAGGACCGCAAGCAATTGCGCATGGCGGCCGAGACCTATCGCGAGAACCCGCGTTTCGACACCGAGGAAGCCATCCGCGAGGTTGGCGTGGGCGAGGCCGTGACCTCGTTCCTGATCAAGAAGGGCGTGCCGGGCATCGTGGAACGCACGCTGATCCGGCCGCCATCGTCGCAGCTGGGCCCGATCACCGATTCCGAGCGTCAGGGGGTCATCGCAGCGTCGCATATCGCGGGGAAATACGAGGCCGTACAGGATCGCTATTCCGCGTTCGAGATGCTGGCCAAACGCGCCGAAGAGGCCGCCGCCGCCGCCGAAGAGGCCGAGAAGAAGGAAGAGGACATGGACGCCATGTTCCAGGATTTCAACGCCGGGCGGCGTTACAGCGGGACCCGCGTGGGCCGGTCGACATCGCGCAGCACCCGCAGCCGGAAATCCGACGACAGCATCGCCGGGGCCATCGGCACGCTGGTGATCAAAGAGCTGAAGGGCACCACCGGGCGCCGCATCGTGCGGGGCATTCTGGGCGGGCTGTTCAAGGGGCGCTGAGGCCGCCGCGCGCCCCCGTCGATGCAGGGTGCGCGGGCGATCAGGCCTCGTGCAGGCGGGCCAGCCGCTTGCGCGTCAGGCGCTGCGCCAACAGGATCAGCGGCGTGTCATGCGGCGCGGCGCGCACCGCCCGGGACCGCGCGCCGGTCACATGGTCGATCGTGGCGGTGAAATGATCGCGATCCACATCGTTCAGCCAGAAGCCGAAGCCGCTGACCAGCCCCATGCCGGTGGCGGTTTCCTGTTTCTGGTAAATCGTGCCCGATGCGGTTTCGGTCAGGGTCTGGATCGTGGTTTCGACAGAGGCCTCTTCGCCATCGGGTTCGGTGATGTACATGGTTTCCTGGTAATCGGGCTCGGACCGGATCACCGTGGCCCAGAACCGGAACAGGCCGTTTTGCAGATCGGCGTCGATATCCATCCCGCGCGCGTCCTCGGACAGCCCGTCGATGGTGTTCAGCGACGGCATCCCCGCCGCGCCGGTCGACACGATCTGGAACACCCCGTGTTCATTGGCCGGGCCACAGCGGTTCAGCCCCACCTGCGCGTTAGGGCGCAGGAACAGCGCGTCGCGCAGCGTGGCCGCGGGCAGGCGCGTCTTGCGGTGCAGGCGCAGCTCCTGCTGGGGCCAGGCGAATTTTTCCAGCGCGTGAATGCGGTTGCACAGATAAAGCCACAGCCCGAAGCCCGTGACCGCCGCCAGCCCATAACCCAGCGGCGCGCCGATCCCCGCCAGCACGCCCAGCGGCGCCATGAACAGCACCAGCGCCAGCGCGAGCGCCATGGCCAGAAGGTCGACCCAAGCCTGCGGAAACCGCACCACATGGGCCAGCACCAGCAGATACCAGACCGGCACCATCCAGATATGGACAGGCAGCCCGGCAAACAGCGCCAGGACAAAGGCGGGCAGGGGCAGAAGGGCGGCAACCGCCACCTGCTTGCGCAGCCGATAAAGACGATAGATTGCGACGCGTAGGTCGAGTGGTTGCATGCCGAGAACTCCCGCTTGCACCCCACCGGTTTTCACGACTAAGGAGAAAATGTGGCGAAATTGTGGTCCCGCGCGCAAGCGCGTCGGGCTATAGCGGCCGGACCTTCAGCAGGGTGATGCGGTTCGATTCCCGCGCGCAGATCTCGAACCGGAAGCCATGAAAGCTGAACACCTGGCCCTGTTGCGGGATCATCTGCGCTTCGTGAATAACAAGGCCCGCGATGGTGTTGGCCTCGTCATCGGGCAGGTTCCAGTCCATCGCGCGGTTCAGGTCGCGGATCGTCATCGCTCCGTCGACCAGGAAATGCCCGTCCTCGGAGGTCTTCAGGGGGTGTTCCTCGTCCACGTCGAATTCGTCGGTGATCTCGCCCACGATCTCTTCCAGGATGTCTTCCAGCGTGATCAGCCCCTGCAGCGCGCCATATTCATCGACCACCAGCGCGAAATGCGTGTGACGGCGCAGGAATTCGCGCATCTGGTCGTCCAGCGTCGTGGTTTCGGGCACGAAATAGGGCTTTTTGACCACGTTCATGATGTGGAAACCCGCCAGCGCGTCGCCATGATCGGGGGCGGTGCGTTCCAGCGCGTGGATGGCCCGCAGCAGGTCCTTGGCGTGGATCACGCCGACGATATTCTCCGGCTCGTCCCGGAACACGGGCAGGCGGGTATGCGGGCTTTCCAGACATTGGGTCAGGATCTCGCTCGGGGTGCCGCCCGCGTCGATCATCTCGATCTGGCTGCGGTGGAGCATGATCTCTTCGACGAAACGGTCGCTCAGGTCCAGCGCGCCCAGGATCCGGTCGCGGTCCTCTTTTTCGACCACGCCCTCGGAATGGCCCAGATGCAGGGCGCCGGCGATTTCCTCGCGCACGGCCAGGATATGGCTGTCGGGGTCGGTCTGAACCCCGAACAGCGCCAGCACCTGCCGCACCAGCGCGCGCACGGCGCTGACCACGGGCGAAAAGACCAGGATCACAACGCGGATCACCGGCGACACGCCCGCCGCAGCGGTCTCGGCATTGGTGATGGCATAGGTCTTGGGCAGCACCTCGGCGAAGATCAGCACCAGAAAGGTCATCACCAGCGTGGCCAGCGCCACGCCGCTTTCGCCGAAAAGCCGCGTGAACAGCGCCGTCGCCAGCGAGGTTGCCAGAATGTTCACCAGGTTGTTGCCCAACAGCACAGAGCCGATCAGGCGCTCGTTATCCTCGGTGATCTTCAACGCGGTTTCTGCGCCCTTGCTGCCCTTGTCGGCCTGGCTGCGCAGCTTCCCGCGCGAGGCCGCGGTCAGCGCGGTTTCCGAGCCCGAAAAGAAAGCCGACAGCAGCAGCAGCAGAAAGATGCCGCCAGCGGTCAGCCAAAAGGTCATGTCCAGAAGCGAAGGGTCAGGATCGGTCATCGGTGGTCCGGTGTTGTTGTCCCGCCAGATATGCGCAGCGGCGCGGCGGGATCAAGTCAGCCCTTGTCCGGTTTCGCCAGCGGGTGGTGTTCCAGCACCAGGTTTTTCAGCCGCTCGTCCAGCACATGGGTATAGATTTCGGTGGTCGAGATATCGGCATGTCCCAGCAGCGTCTGGATCGTGCGCAGATCGGCGCCGCCCGCCAGCAGGTGGGTGGCAAAGGCATGGCGCAGGGTGTGCGGCGTGACCTTGCCCGGATCGACGCCCGCCTGCACCGCCAGCGACTTGATCAGGATATAGAACCGGTGCCGTGTCAGGTGGCCCTCTTTCGCGCGCGAGGGGAACAGGAACCGGCTGGCCGGAATGCCCTTGGCGCGGGCCGCGTCCTCGGCCGTATCGCGTTCGGCCAGCCAGCCCGCCACCGCCGCGCGCGCGGGCGGCGACAGCGGCACCAGCCGTTCCTTGCCGCCCTTGCCGCGCACCAGCACCATGCGCGGATCGCCCCGCACCGCCGCCACGGGCAGCGAGACCAGTTCGCTGACGCGCATGCCGGTGGCGTAAAGCAACTGCATGAGGCACTGGTTGCGGACCGCGTCGCGCCCAGGCGTGGCGGCCGCCGCAAGCAGGCGGTCGACCTCGGCAATATCCAGCGTCTTGGGCAGGCGCTTTTCCTTGCCCGGCCCCTTGATCTGGATCGCCGGATTATCGGCGCGCCAGCCTTCCTCGAACGCGAAACGGAACAACTGCTTGATCGACGACAGCCGCCGGGCGCGGGTGCTGCGGGCCAGACCCTGGGCGTCGCAGGCGATCAGATAGGCTTCGATATCGGCGCGGCTGACAGCGGCAAAGGCCAGGCCGCGGCGGTCCAGCCAGCCCTGAAAATCCTTCAGGTCGCGGGCATAGGCCAGCACGGTGTTGCGCGCCGCGTCCATCTCGGCGGCCTGCGCGTCCAGAAAGGTGGCGATCCAGCGCGCGGCGTCGGGGGTCATGTGTCGCGCCCCAGGATCAGCAGTTGCAGCGCGATCCGCCGCGCCGCGTCCTCCAACCCGACCTGCCGCAGCAGCACCAGCCCCTCGGTCACGTCGGTGGGGTCGCCCTCGGCCCCGTCGGCGATCAGTTGCAGCGCCATCAGGATCGCCTCGCCGATCTCGCGATGTTCCAGCCGATAGCGCATGTTCTCGCCCAGCGTGGCGTCGGCAAAGGCCTGTTGCACCGCCGCCGGCAGGGGCTGGCGCATCGGGTCGGGGCCGGGCTGGCCGGTTGCGATCATCCGCAGCAGGGTCTCGTCGCGGCTGAGCGGGCCATGGGTGCTGGCAATCGCCTCGTAATCGTCGCTGAGCAGCCCGGCGCGGAACGCCATGCTCTTGGCCGTACCCCCCAGCGCCAGCCGCGCCAGACGCGGGCCGTAAAGCCGCGACAGCGGCACCACCAGCCCCGCGGCGCGCATTTCCGACCAGGCCGCGGGCAGGGCGCGCTGCACCGCATCGGTATCGCCCGAGATCAGCGCGACATCCAGCTTCTGCACCGCCGCCACCCGGTCCCAGACCCCGCCCGAGGCCGCCGGCAGCGCCTCGGTATAAATGCCAAGCAACTGGTTGGGGCTGATCGCGCCGCGCCGCGCCAGGCGTTCGGCGGCATCGATCCGCGCCTTCCAGCCGCCATTGTGCCGCAGGTCGGCCTGGGCAAAGGCCACCGGCAGGCTGTTGGTCGGCAGCGGCTCGCCGATTGCCTCGAGCAGGCGAAAGACCAGCGGGCTGGGCCGCGACGGCGCGGGCAGGGGCGGTTGATCCTCGGCCAGTTCGGGGTGCAGGAACCGCGCCAGCAGCGCGTCCTGATATTCGGTGATGTGGTTCAGCGCGCGGCCGGTTTCCAGGCTGAGCGCGGCGGCGTTCCAGTCATTGCCGCGCGCCAGGCAGAAGATCCGCGCCGGAAAGGTCGGCGCCAGATCGGGCGTGGCCCGCATCGCCCGACAGGCGCGGTCCTCGTGCCCGGTCAGAAGCGAGATGTCGAACCACCGCCGGAACAGCGCGGGCTGCGCCGGATCGGTGCGTTCCAGCAACGCGCGCGCCTGTTCCAGCGCGCCCATCTCCAGCAGCTTGTCCAGCCGCGCCAACAGGATCACGCCGTCATCGGCGGCCCCCTTTTCGGGCGGGTCCAGCTCGGCCAGCAGCAGCATATAGAACAGATCCTGCACCGCGGGCAGGGTCTCGCTTGGGGTGGCGCGGATCAGGCGCGCGATCTCGACCGCGCCGGTATCGCCCCACAGATCGGCGGGCAGCCCGGTGGTCGACCCGGGCAACAGCCCGACCGAATCCAGCCGCGGCGTGTCCAGCGGCGTCACGCTGACCGCCGGGGGTGCTGCGCTTTGGACCACGGCCCCGTCATGGCCGCGTGGCACCTGGATGTCCTCGCGCACCGATTCCGACAACCAGTCGATCGCCGAAAGCGGATCCTCGCTCTGGGCGCGCGCGGTGCCCGCAAGGGCCAATGTCACTGTCAGGACAAGAGAAAGCTCAATTCGCATCCAGTGTTACCGGCACCTGTACCTCTTCGCGCTGCGGGCTGAGATCGCCCAGAAACGCGAACACGACCAGCGCTGTGCCGGCCAGAACAATCAGAAAGAGAAGCAACTTGATCAGACGCCCCATTTTACCTGCCTTTGTCTTCTGCCTCGTATGCTTTGTGACGATTATATATGGCATTCCCGGCAAGTTCACGTCATTCAGGGGCCGAAACGCAAAACTTAGCGAGAGGCTGCCCATAATGGGCTTTCGGGTCAACAAGACGATCGTGATGGTGGGCATGATGGGGGCGGGGAAAACCGCCGTCGGCACCGCCCTGGCCCGGCTGCTGGACGTGCCGTTCCTGGACAGCGACGAAGAGATCGTCAAAGCCTCGAACATGTCGATCGCCGAGATCTTCGCCCGCGATGGCGAGGCGTTCTTTCGCCAGAAGGAAACGCAAGTGATCCGCCGTTTGATGGAGGCCGGGCAGGGCGTCCTGTCGACCGGCGGCGGTGCCTTTATGTCGGCGGGAAACCGCGCGTTGATCCACGATCTGGGGGTGTCGGTCTGGCTGAACGCCGATCTGGAGCTGTTGTGGAACCGGGTCCGGCACAAGGACACGCGCCCGCTGCTGCGGACCGAGGACCCTCATGCCACGCTTTCCGCGCTTTATGACCAGCGCGTGCCGGTCTATGCCCAGGCCGACCTGACGGTCGCGGTGCAGCCCGATTATTCGGTCGCCGATACCGCGCAAGCCGTGCTGAGCGCCCTGAAAACCCGCCCAGATGTTGTCGAGGAGGTCTGAACCCGTGACCCAAACCACCGTGCATGTCCCGTTGGATGACCGCGCCTATGACGTTCTGATCGGCGCGGGGCTGCTGGACCGGTCCGGGGCGCTGATCGCGCCATTTTTGTCGCGGCCACGCGTGGCGGTCATCACCGATGCCAATGTCGCCGCGCTGCATCTCGAGGGGTTGCGCGCCGGGCTTTCGGACGCCGGGATCGACATGATTGCGCTGACCCTGCCGGCGGGCGAGGGGACCAAAAGCTGGCCCCACCTGACGCAAGCCGTCGAATGGCTGCTGGAACAAAAGGTCGAGCGCCGAGATGTGGTCGTGGCCCTGGGTGGCGGGGTGATCGGCGATCTGGTGGGCTTTGCCGCCGCGATCCTGCGGCGCGGCGTGCGTTTCGTGCAGATCCCCACGACCCTGCTGGCGCAGGTCGACAGTTCCGTGGGCGGCAAGACCGGCATCAACTCGCCCCTGGGCAAGAACCTGATCGGCGCGTTTCACCAGCCCAGCCTGGTGCTGGCCGACACGGCCGTTCTGGGCACGCTGGACCCGCGCGATTTCCTGTCGGGCTATGGCGAGGTGGCGAAATACGGGCTGCTGGGCGACGCCGATTTCTTCGAATGGCTGGAGGCCAACGGCCCCGCGCTGGCCGCCGGTGACATGGCCGCCCGGATCGAGGCGGTGCGCCGGTCCGTCCAGATGAAGGCCGATATCGTCGTGCGGGACGAGACCGAACAGGGCGACCGCGCGCTTTTGAACCTGGGCCACACGTTCGGCCACGCGCTTGAGGCCGCGACGGGCTATTCCGACCGGCTGCTGCATGGCGAGGGGGTGGCGATCGGCTGCGCACTGGCGTTCGAGCTGTCGGCGCGGATGGGCCTATGCAGCCAGGAAGAGCCGAGCCGCGTGCGCGCGCATCTGGCGGCGATGGGGATGAAACGCGATCTGGCGGACATTCCCGGCGATCTGCCCGATGCGGACGGGTTGCTGGCGCTGATGGCGCAGGACAAGAAGGTGCTGGATGGCAAGCTGCGCTTTATCCTGGCGCGCGGGATCGGTCAGGCCTTTGTCACCAGCGACGTGAACCCCGATCTTGTGCGCGCGGTGATGCGCGATGCGCTGGCGGCGCGGGACGGGGTCCGCGCGCCCGGTTGACGCAGGGTCAGGCCGAAATATCTTGAAGCCTGCGACAGATGCGCGGCCCGCATCCGTTGAAGCTCTGATGCGATGACGCAACCCACTCAGAGGAGAGCAGGCAAGATGACCGACGATCCCCATTCACACGACCTTGGCTTTGCCCATGATCTGCCCCGTATGCTGGGGCGCCGGCGGTTTCTGACCGTGCTGGGCGGTCTGGGCCTGGGCGCGGCGGGCGGGGCACAGGCGATGGCCAATGTGCTGACCGCGCTGCCCTGGGAAACCCAGGGACCCTATCCCGCCGATGGCACCGTGACCCGTGGCGGCACCGCGCAGAACGTCCTGACCGAGGCGGGCGTCATCCGCCGCGACCTGCGCCCGTCCTTCGGCGCGCTGACCCCGGTGGCCGAGGGCGTGCAGCTGGATCTGGACCTGAGGCTGGCCAATGCCGCCGACGGCGCGCCGCTCGACGGGCACGCGATCTATGTCTGGCATTGCGACACGGTTGGGGATTATTCGCTTTACGATATCGAGGACGCGAATTTCCTGCGCGGTGTGGGCGTTGCCGATGCCGATGGCCGGGTGTCGTTCACCACGATCTTCCCCGGCTGCTATGACGGGCGCTGGCCGCATATCCATTTCGAGGTGTTCGAAAGCGCCGAGGCGGCGGTCTCGGGCGCGGCGTCGGTGCTGACCGCGCAGATGGCGTTCCCCGAGGCCGACTGCGCCGCGGTCTATGCCGCCGATGCGCGCTATCCCAACGGGACCCGCAACCTGGGCCGGATCACACTGTCCAGCGACAATGTCTTTGCCGACAACACCGCCGCGCAGCTGACGCAGCAGACCGTGGCGCTGACCGGCGCGCCGGATACCGGCTATCGCGGCACCCTGACCATCCCGGTCGATTTCGACGCCGAGCGGTCGGCGGGCATGGCGCCGCCCGCCGGTGGCTTCCCCGGGGGCGAGATGCCGCCGAAGCCCGGCGAATGATACGAAGGCCCGCGCGCGATCAGCGTGCGGGCCTTCGGGTACTCAGGGCGCGCCGAACGGACGCCCGCCCATCCGCCGCCGGGTGACGGACGCATCGGCGGCGCCGTTCGATCAGGCGGCAGCGCGTTTGTCCGCGCGGGCATTGTCCAGCGCCAGCGCGCCGGGGCCTTCGAACAGCAGATACAGAAAGATGAAGCTGAACAGGATCGCCGCGTCCCCGCCGTTCAGGGCCGGAAAGAAGCTGTTGGGCGCGTGGAACATGAAATAGGCCACGGCCATTTCACCGGACAGCAAAAAGGCGGTAGGCCGGGTGAACAGGCCCAGCAGCAATAGCGTGCCGCCGACCAGCTCGATCACCGCGCCGAACCACAGCAGGGTAAAGGCCTGGGGCTGGAACTCGGCCGCCGGAAAGCCAAAGAGCTTTTGCGTGCCATGGGCAATGAAAAGCAGCGCGGTGATGATGCGCAGGGCGGCAAGCGCTTTGGGCGCGTGGGGTTTCAGGGTGGTGGACATGGGTCTCTCCGATGGGTCGTTTGCGTTTGACCACGGAATAGACCTGTGCGCTTGCGATGGATATTCCAACAGTTGGCGCATGGTTGGTTCGATAATGCACATATGAAAACGCCGGGCAGTGACATGCCCGGCGCCTGTGCCGTTGCCGATCCGTTCGCGGTTCCTAGAACGGGATCTCGTCGTCCAGATCGTTGGCCGGGGCCGGTCCTGGGCCGCCCGAGGAGGGGCCGCCGCCATAGCCGCCCGAGCGGTCGTCGACATAGCCGCCGCCACCGCTGCCGCCGCCATACCCACCGCCGCCGCCGCCTTCGTTCCGGCTGTCCAGCAGGGTCAGTTCACCGCGATAGGGGCGCAGCACGACCTCGGTCGAATAGCGGTCCTGGCCGGACTGGTCCTGCCATTTGCGGGTTTCCAGCTGACCCTCGATATAGACCTTGGAGCCCTTGCGCAGGTATTGTTCGGCGATGCGGGCCAGCGGCTCGGAAAAGATCGCGACCGAATGCCATTCGGTCCGCTCGCGCCGTTCGCCGGTGTTGCGGTCCTTCCAGTTCTCGGACGTGGCGATGCGCAGGTTGCACACCTTGCCGCCGTTCTGAAAGCTGCGCACTTCCGGATCGCGCCCCAGATTGCCCACCAGGATTACCTTGTTCACCGATCCAGCCATGCCTTGCTCCCATCGAATCTGATCTGTCGCAGTTGCATCGTTACACCACCCCAACAGCGTTAATGAAAGGTCAATTTTGCCCAGCCGCATCGCAAGGGTGGCGAAAAGCGGATTTTACAGTATAGTCCCGGCGTCGAGGTTACGAGGGGTTCGGTCGGGGATGCGGTATCTGACGATGGTGATTGCGGCCGGTGCGATGGGGCTGGCCAGTTCGGCACTTGCGGAAAGTGCGCTCAGCTCGAAATCGCGGGCACATCTGTTCAAGTCGCAGACACGGGTTCTGGATACCCGCGCGACCAGCCAATACAACAACTCGATCCGGTTGCAGCCGCCGTCGGTGGTGACGCCGTCGAAATTCGCCAGCCCCGCCTATGCGGGCAAGTATCGCGGCGAATACCTGCATGTGGCGCGCGATGTGGCCCGGCGCCACGGGGTGCCCGAGGATCTGTTCCTGCGCCTGGTGCAGCAGGAAAGCGGCTGGAACGCCCGTGCGCGCAGCCACAAGGGCGCCATCGGGTTGGCACAGCTGATGCCCGCCACCGCGCGCAAGCTGGGCGTGAACCCGCATGACCCGCACCAGAACCTGGAAGGCGGCGCGCGCTATCTGCGCCAGCAATACGACACGTTCCGCAGCTGGCGGCTGGCGCTGGCGGCCTATAACGCGGGTCCGGGCGCGGTCCAGAAATACAACGGCGTGCCGCCCTATCGCGAGACCAAGAACTACGTCAAGAAGATCTGGGGCAGCTAGGCGCGGACCGCAAAAAACGGCACATCCGCCGAGCGCAACGGCGTTTCAGGATCGGAGCAGCACCTTGTCGCTGTCGATCGCACTTGCGATTTGTTGAAAATGAAGATGGCGCTGCGCCGAACTGTCAACGGATCTTAGAAGTGTGGTCTGAAGCTCGGTCACGATGTTGACGGCGGCGGCAATCGCGGCCCTTTGGCGTGACGGCGCGACCGGTTGAAGCATGCGCGGAGAACGCGTTGTTCCAGAAGCTGAATTGACCGCATAACGCTTTGGCTCCAGCGTTTCGTCGCGGGTCTGGCGAACGACGCTCCGAAGCTTTGATGCCGCCGTCGCAAATGCTTTCCGCGCCTTGCCCGCTTCGCCGGTCCTGGGCAGGCTTTTTGCGATTTCTTCATAATGTGCCGCGATACAGTCGATGAGGTAGGGATCCGGAACGGCGGGGCAATGTCTGCCAGTGTCCGCATGGCGTTTCAAAACCTGTTCGGTAACACGCTTGTCCAATTTGCTTGAGCTGGTGTGACAGTCGACCTGATGCAGAAACCGCACGGCAGAGCCGCGAAAGGGCTGACGTTCAACCATCGCATTCGCATTGCCATCAAAGTCGACAACCACCGGACCAGAAACGTCACCATTCTGCAGGATCAGATCGGGATCGGTGATTGGGCCGGACTCCGGCTCGGGCTCGGGCGCCGGAGCGGGGCTCCGCCGCTGCCGGTCCCTGTCGTCTTCATCGTGACAATGCACGGGCAAAAGAGCGGGCTCAAAGACAACCTTGGGCGCCGCTTTACGAACCGGAGCAGCTTTCGCAGGCAGCCCCGCAACGCTGATGAACGTAAATCCGACGATGAGGGTGCGGCCGAAATGACGGAATGGATCGAATGACATTTGACTATCCTTGATATGAAATAACGAGCTGAAAAATCGAGGCCCGGCCGGTCCGCCCACGCATACCGGGCGCCTTGCCAGACGTTATCGTCGAGCCAAAATTGCTCGATCAAATCATATCACGAATTGCCGTTTCGGTCACCGCGCCGCGGTAGATTGCGTGTCGTCAGGGTTTTCGGGACAGGCAACGGCCTGCGCCAGACCCCGTGGACAGGATCAGCCAATCAGATCGCTGTTGGCCAGCGTGGTGATCGCGATCTGGGCCCAGTCGCTGTAATCCGTGCCGTCAAAGGCGCGGATGTCGACCTGGGTCACGCTGCCCTCGATATCGAAGCGGACCATCAGATCGTCCAGCATCTCGGGGTCCAGCCGATAGGGCGTTTCGGCGTCCAGCTTCGTGCCGTCCCGCAGCAGGAAATTGTCGCGCCCTTCGGTGTCGCGCAGTTCCAGGAACACGATCGTGTCGCCATTGGGGTCCGACAGCTCGACCAGATCGGCCACATCGGCATAGCGGTCGCCGCGCAGCTTGGACAGGGTGACATCGCGGGTGGTCACGACCGGGGCGTCATTGGCCGTCTGGGCTTCAGTGGGCGCGGTGGTAAGCGTGATGGTTTCCCAGCCGCTGTAATCGCTGCCGTCAAAGGCGCGGACCTGCAGCTCGGTCTGGGTGCCGGGGCGGTCGTGGCGCACCAGCACCTGATCCAGCGCGTCGGCCGCGACCTGCACCGGCTTGCGGGCGTCGATCCGGGTGCCATCGGCCCACAGGAAATTCTTGCGCCCGTCGGTATCCAGCAATTCGTAATGGGTGATCGCATCGCCATCGGCATCGGTTGCCGCGATCAGGTCGGCCAGATTGACCAGACCGTCGCCCGGGGCGCGGGACAGGGTGACATCCTGCGCGACCAGATCCGGGGCGGTATTGGCGGTATCGCCATCCCCGGCAATGGCGCCGGTATCGGGCTGCACCGCGGCATCGGTCCGGGCGAAGTTCTGGGTGATCATCACCGCCTCGAACCCGTTGAACTCGCCGATCTCGATCCCGATGCCGACATAGTCGAAATTCTCCGACAGGATGTTGGCGCGGTGGCCGGGGCTGTCCATCAGCGCGTCATGCAGCGCCGCGACCTCGTCCAGATAGCCCGGATCACCGCCGGTGCTGCGATAGGCGATGTTTTCGCCCCAGGCCCAGGCGCCGTCCAGATCGAACCCCGCCGCGACGATACGGTCGCCGCCCGTCGAGCCGCCCGCGCCGGTATGGGAAAACAGATCGGTGTCCAGCATCCAGTCGCTATGGGTTTCGGCCGAAGTGTTCAGCACCAGTTCCAGCGCCAGCGGATCGCGCCCGGCGGCCAGCCGCTCGGCGTTGATCAGATCCAGCATCGCTCGTTCCAGGTCAGAGGCTTGTGTCATCGCGCGCCCTTCATGCAGAGAGTTTCCCTGTGGGCCGTCATGGCGCGTGGCGGGGGCAGACGAAACAGGCATTCACGCGGACGGCGGAAACGGGCGTATCGCTGCCGCCCATCGGCGGAAAACGCCCATGCGCTGCGCGAAAGACTGCCGGGGTTGAGCGGTCCGCCGCGCAAACCGGTGGGCCGGGCCGGGCTTATTCCGCCGCGATCTTGATCACCGGCTGCATGCGCGACAGCACATCGTCGGCCAGGTGACACTTGATCTGGTGGCCATCGGCCATGGTGCGCAGCGGCGGCACCTCGGTCTCGCACAGGCCCCCCGGCACGTCGGATTTCCAGCGGCAGCGGGTCTGGAACGGGCAGCCGGGCGGCGGGTTCATGGCCGATGGAATGTCGCCCTCCAGCACGATGCTTTCCTTCTGGACCGAGGTGTCGGCGATGGGCACGGCGGACAGCAGCGCCTCGGTATAGGGGTGATAGGGCGGCGCAAAGACCTGATCGGTTGTGCCCAGCTCCACCACATGGCCCAGATACATCACCATCACCCGGTCGCTCAGATAGCGCACGATGCTGAGGTCATGGCTGATGAACAAAAGCGTGGTCTTGTTCTGCCGCTGGATCTCCATCAACAGGTCGGTGACGGCGGCCTGCACCGACACATCGAGCGCCGAGACGGGCTCGTCCGCCACCACGATGCGCGCGTCCCCGGCAAAGGCGCGGGCGATGCCGACGCGCTGTTTCTGGCCGCCCGAAAGCTGGCGCGGCATCCGGTTTGCAAAGGCGCGCGGCAGCTTCACCAGATCCAGCAGCTCCAACATCCGCTTCTTGCGCTCGGCCTCGGTCCGGCCCACGCCGAAGATTTCCAGCGCGCGGATGATCTGACGCCCCACGGTCATCGACGGGTTCAGCGTGTCGAACGGGTTCTGGAACACCATCTGCACATTGGCCACGGTTTCGGTGTCGCGCCGCTGGATCGGGACATCCTGAATCTGGGTGTTGTGCAGGGTGATGGTGCCGTCCGTCGCGGTTTCCAGCCCCATCAGCACCTTGGCAAAGGTCGACTTGCCGCAACCGGATTCGCCCACGATGGCCAGCGTTTCGCTTTCGCGCGCCTCGAAGCTCAGATCCTCGTTCGCCTTGACCACCTTCTTGCTGCCGCCGCCGAACAGGGCGTTTGCCGCGACCTCGTAATATTTCTTCAGGTGGTCCATCTTCAGCACCACATCGCCCACGGGGGCTTTTTCGGTGCTGGCGGTGACGGCGGGCGGGGCGGACCAGTCGATTTCCCGGAACTTCACGCAGCGGGTGCTGTGCCGGTCATCGCCCGCGACGGGGGCCATCTTGATGTCCTGCGCGTCGCAGCGCCCGGCCTCGAAATAATCGCAGCGGGGGCCGAAATTGCATCCCGGCGGCCGTTCGTGCGGCAGGGGAAAGTTACCGGGGATCGCCACCAGCGGGCGCGCGTTCTTGTCCGCGCCGGGCAGGGGGATCGACCGGAAGAGCGCCTGTGTATAGGGATGCTGCATCTGGTCGAACACATCCTCGATCGAGCCGGTCTCGACCGCCTCGCCGGAATACATTACACAGAGCCGGTCGCAGGTTTCCAGCACCAGCCCCAGATTGTGGCTGATGAACAGCATCGAGGTGCCGTATTTCTTGCCCAGATCCTTGACGAGCTCGACCACCGCGGCCTCGACCGTGACATCCAGCGCGGTTGTGGGTTCATCGAGGATCAGCAGGCTGGGCTTCGACATCAGCGCCATGGCGATGACGATCCGCTGCTGCTGGCCGCCCGACAGCTGGTGCGGATAGCTGTTCAGGATCCGCTTGGGGTCGGGCAGGCGGACATCGGTGACGACCTCCAGCGCGCGGACGTAAGCCTCGGTCGCGCTGATGTTTTCGTGGATCATCGGCACTTCCATCAGCTGCTTGCCGATCTTCATCGCCGGGTTCAGGCTGGCCATCGGCTCCTGATAGATCATGGCGATCTCGTTGCCGCGCAGATCGCGCAGCTCGTCCATCGACATCTGCGCCAGGTCGCGGCCCTTGAACTTGATGCTGCCGCCGACGATCCGGCCATTGCGGCCCAGATCCTGCATCACCCCCAGGGCGACGGTGGATTTGCCGCAGCCGGATTCGCCCACCAGCCCCATCGCCTCGCCCGGTTGCACGGTGACGGAAAAATCCATCACCGCCGGGATTTCCCGCAGGCGGGTGAAAAAGCTGATCGACAGCTTGTCGATTTCCAGGATCGGGCCGTCGTAATCCCATTTTGCCATCGGCGCTCTCCTCAATCCCTCAGCGATTCTTCACGCAGGCCATCGGCCAGCAGGTTCAGCCCCAGCACCAGGCTCATCAGCGCCAGCGCGGGCGGCAGGGCCGGGTGGGGGTAGGCCGACAGCAACCGCCTCCCGTCATTGATGGTCGACCCCCAGTCGGGGCTTTCCGGCGGCAGGCCCAGGCCGAAAAAGCCCAAGGTGCCCAAAAGGATGGTGGTATAGCCGATGCGCAGGCAGAAATCGACGATCAGCGGCCCGCGCGCATTGGGCAGAATCTCCCACAGCATGATGTACCACGGCCCCTCGCCACGGGTCTGGGCGGCGGCGACATAGTCGCGTGTCTTGATGTCCAGCGCCAGGCCGCGCACGATCCGGAACACGGTGGGCGCGTTGACGAAGACGACCGATACGAACACCACCAGCACCCCCGGCGGCACCGCGATCAGCCCGGTGGGGTCCGCGTCCCACGCCACGCCCAGATAGATCCAGCCGCCGATCAGCACCACCAGCGCGACATAAAGGTTCCGCTTGGCCGGTTGGGTGAAAAACCGCGACTGGTACAGGATCACCAGAAAGACGATCGGGAACAGGAACAGCACACCGGCCATGTATTTCGGCAGCCCGCTGTTCACGATTTCCGGTGTGACCAGCAGATAGAACAGCAGGATCACCGGAAAGGCCAGGATCAGGTTGGCCAGAAAGCTCAGGAACGTGTCCAGCCGCCCGCCGTAATACCCCGCAGGCAGGCCCAGCGTGATCCCCACCATGAACGCGAACGCCGTGGCCAGCGGCGCGATCTGCACCACGATCCAGCTTCCCTTGATCATGCGGCTGAAGACATCGCGCGCCAGGTTGTCACCCCCCAGCAGGTAATGCGGATAAAGCCCCTCTTCCGGGACGGGCGTGCCGGGCACCTTGTTCTTCAACCCCGAGATCTGGTTCAGCGCATCATGGGTCGCGATCCAGTCGAACCCGGCGGTGAACAGCGCGGTATAGACCCAGAACATCACCATGCCGAAACCGATCATGCCCACGGTGCTGTCCATCAGCTTGCCGTAAAGCCCCAGCTTGCGCTTGAAGGCGATCGACAGGCCAAAGGTCACGATCAGCGCGATCCAGACCGGCAGGAACCGCTTGCCGATGGCGCCGACGATGCCCGCCTGCCCATGCGGCATCACGATCCCGCCCACGACATAGGCCGCGACACAGCCGATCAGCGCCAGCAGCAGGATCAGCACCGCGCGGCCCGCCAGATGGGCCAGCCCGGCCCCGCGTGTGGCGGTGCCATCGGCATTGATCGCGATCCGGTCGTCCAGCGTGACGAACGACACCACGATCTGCGCCACCACGGCGACGGCAAAGGCAATGGCGACGAAAAAGGTGATCGGGTCCAGCACGGTGCCGAGTGTTCCGGTCCAGGTGAGTGTGTCCATGGGTCAGATCCTTCGGCGTCAGGAGATGCGGATGCGCGGGTTCAGGAACACGTAACCCACATCGGAAATCAGCTGCGTGATCAGCACCACGATAACGGACACGACCGACACGCCCAGCAGCAGCTCGATATCGTTGTTGCCGGCGGCCTGGACCAGCGTCCAGCCGAAGCCCTTGTAATTGAACAGGGTTTCCACGATCACCACGCCGTTCAGCAGCCACGGGATCTGCAGCATGATGACGGTAAAGGGCGCGATCAGCGCATTGCGCAGGGCGTGTTTCATCACGATGTTGCGAAAGCTCACGCCCTTGAGCCGCGCGGTGCGGATATATTGCGAGGTCATGACCTCGGCCATCGAGGCACGGGTCATCCGCGCGATATAGCCCATGCCGTAAAGCGCGATGGTCAGGACGGGCAGGGTGAAATTGGCAAAATTCGCGTCATCCATCGCCGATGTGGCCGTGCCCTTGAACCAGCGCAGCCCGACGGCCGACGACGCAAACAGCGCGATGAAGATCACGCCCGAGACATATTCCGGCGTCGCGGTGGTGATGATCGACCCGGTCGACAGGGTGCGGTCCAGCTTCGACCCCTCGCGCATGCCCGCCAGCACGCCCACGATCAGCGATGCGGGCACCATCACGATCAGCACCCACAGCATCAGCTTGCCGGTCAGCAGAAGCCGCTTGCCGATGATCGTGGCGGCGTCTTCCTTGAAGACGGTCGAATAGCCCCAGTCGCCCTGTAACACGCCGCAACGGCGCGGCGCATCGTCGGGGTCCATGCCCGGGTCGATGCAGCGGCCCCGGACCCGGCCATCGGCATCGGTGCGGGTCCAGCCCGGCACCACGCCCAGCCATTCGCCGTATTTCGTCAGGGTGGGGCGGTCATAGCCGCGATCGCCCAGCCAGGCGGTGACCTCGGTATCGCTCATCCGCATGTTGCCCTGGGTCTTGGCCAGCTTTTCCAGGTTCGGATACAGGTTGGTCAGGATGAAGACGATCAGCGTCAGGCACAGAATCGTCAGCACCATCACGCCCAGCCGGCGCAGGATGAAACTCAGCATGGATCTCCCCGTTTTCAGGCGCCGCGCGTGCGGTTGGTCCGCATCTCAGGCAGGCGTTTGTCCAGCCCCGCGACGGACCGGCGCAGAACAGGGCCACACCGGTTGCGGCATGGCCCTGTGCAATGGTTCCTAGGCCGCCAGAGCCCATTTATAGTGGTGATGCTCGAAGGTGATGTGCATGTCGGTGCCCACCAGCCCCTCGCGCATGTGGCGATAGAGCGACCGCCAATAGGGCTGGATCGTCACGCCTTCCTCCTGGATCAGCGCCTCCATCTTGGCCATCACCTCGCGCCGCTTGTCGGCATCCGCAATGGCCAGGGCTTCGTCCAGCAGCGCGTCGAATTCCGGGTTCGACCAGCCGAATTCGTTCCACGCCTCGCCCGAGCGATAGGCCAGCGCGTGGATCTGCACGCCCAGCGGACGGTGGTTCCAGTTGGTGGAGCTGAACGGGTATTTCGTCCAGTCGTTCCAGAAGGTCGAGCCGGGCAGGATCGTGCGCTTCACCTTGAACCCGGCATCTCGCAGCTGTTCGGCCACCGCGTCGGTGGTGTTCTTGCGCCAGTCGTCGTCGATGGAATGGATCTCGTGTTCGAAATCCATCATGCCCGCTTCCTCCATCAGCGCCTTGGCCGCTGCGGGGTCATAGGGGATCGGCTCGATCTCGGCATATTCGGGATGCACCGGCGCCACATGGTGGTTCTGCGCGACCTCGCCCCGGTTGCCATAGCCCAGCTCCAGGCAGACGGCGTTGTTGACGGCCATCGCGATGGCCTTGCGCACCCGCTTGTCGGCATAGGGCTGCATCCCGTCGACCTCGGCCAGCTGGTTGGGCCGGATCACCAGGGTGGCGGCGGTCACGACCTCGGATTTCACCAGGCCCAGATCGTCCATGATGTCGATGAACTCGCCCACGCTTTCATGCAGCATGTCGACCTCTTCGGATTCCAGCGCTGCCATCCAGGCCGCCGGATCGGTGCCATAGTCGATATATTCGATCGTATCGAGATACGGCCCGCCATAGACCGCCGTGCCCCACCATTCGTGATCGGCCAGACGGGTCAGCACGCATTTCACGCCGACCTCAAGCTCGGTCAGCTCATAGGGGCCGGTGCCGATCATGTTGCGCGGCTGTTCGGGGTCATAGCTGCTGTGCACCACGGCGGCGGGGTAATCCGCCATGCCCGCGATCAGCGAGATATCCGATTGCGGCAGGTTCAGCTGCACGGTCATCGGGTCCACGACCACGATCCCGCCCTCGCGCGCCTGCTGGGTGTCGGCATCGACAAGCGAGCCCATGCGCGCGGCCATCGAATTGGCCTCGACCGACTTGTCGCACCAGCGGGCGACGTTGCGGGCCACGTCCTCGGCGGTGAAGTCGTCGCCATTGGACCATTTGACGCCCGGGCGGACCTTCAGCGTGTATTGGGTGGCGTCGTCATTGACCTCCCAGCTTTCCAGCAACATGCCGCGAATGGTGCCGTCGTTGTTGTATTCGGTCAGGTATTCCAGCGTGCCACGGGTCTGGTTGGCGATCTCGGACCAGTCGGCGGTGCGGGTGTCCTTCAGCCCGCGCACGTTCATCTGCACGCGCAGGGTCCCGCCTTCCTGGCCATGGGCCGCCGCGTGAACCGGGGCGGTCGCGCCGATCAGCCCATAGGCCGCCGCCGCCGACACACCCAGCGCGGTGCTGCGGGTCAGGAACTCGCGCCGGCTCAGGTCGCCGGTCTTGACCTCGGCTGCATACATCCGGGCGGCGGGGTGCAGCCGGCTGCGGTGGTGATTACGATCCGTCATGGAATGCTTTACTCCCTGTAAGCTGTTCATGATTTTCGGTTGCCTGTCGGGACTTCGCGCCCTTATGTGCGTGGCGTCGCAACCTGTCTGGTCTGGCCACGGATCAGCGTCCCTTCTTCGGTACTGGCTTCGATCCTCAGATCATCGCGCCTATCCCTGTAAGAGTAGTTCAAAACCGACATTCTCAAGCATCAAAAACGACACTGGCGCAGGATTCAACCCGTTTTCCGGCGATCCGTGCTCAGGCACCGCGCCGAAACGCACCCGGCGCCATGCCGGTGCGGCTGTGAAAGGCGCGGGTGAAATAGGCGGCCGAGGCAAAGCCCAGCGTGGCCGCGATGTCCTTGATCGGCGTGCGCGTATCGGCCAGCAGGCGCCGCGCCTCGGCGATCTTGCGGTTGGCCAGAAAGGTCGATGCCGTCTGGCCGCTGATATCCTTGCAGGTCCGGTTCAGATGGGTGGCCGTCACGCCCAGTTCGGTCGCGTAATGCGACACCGATTTTGCCGTGCGAAAGTCGCGTTCGACCAGATCGGCATAGCGCAGCGCCAGCCGGCTCGCGGCATCCCGCGGGACCAGCGCGTCGTCATTCACATGCGCCTGACGTTCCAGCCAGACCGACAACAGCCCCGCATGATGCAGCATCGCCCGGTCGCGGCCCACCGCGTCGCCTTCGAATTCGCGTTGGATGTAATCCAGCGTCTGCGTCAGTTCCGCCTGCGATTGCGCATCGCGGATCCGCAGGTGACAGGGCCGCGCGGGCAGGCCCAGATCCAGCTCGGGCGACAGGAACAGCGCGGTGCCATAGACCTGGGACGTGATCTGGAAATTATGCATCGCGCCCGCGGGCACGAAGACCGCGTTATGCGCGCCATAGCCGCGGGTGATGCCCGAAACGGTGATGCGCCCCTGGCCGCGGGTGAACCACAAAAGCTGGTGCTGGCCATAGCTGCGCATCGCCTCGGTGCGCCAGCCGCCGCCTTGGGTCAGCTTCTGGATCGGCATCACGCGCAGGGTCGGATGTGTCATCACGGGGCGGCTCGGTTGCGGCGGTTGGCCTAAACCTAGGGGGGGCATGGCGCCCGGGCAATGAAAATCTGGCGAAGTTGCGGCGCAAACGGGGCGGGGATGTGTCATGTGGGCGACAATGCCCGCCAATCGCGCATCCGCGCGCGAAACCAGCTGCGCTGGCGTTTGGCATATTGGCGGGTGGCGATCACGGCGGCCTCGATCGCCGCGTCCAGCGTCATCTGCCCCCGCAGATGGGCGATCAGCTCGGGCGCGCCGATGGCCTTGGCCGACAGCAGCGCGGGGTCCCAGCGGGGCAGGTTGGCGCGCGCCTCGTCCAGGGCACCGGCGTCGATCATCATCCCGAAGCGCCGCGCGATCCGGTCGTTCAGCCAGTCGCGGTCGGGCATCAGGACCAGGGGCTGGGCCGCCGCCAGCGGCAGCAGCGGGGCAGGGGTGGCGTCCTGCCAGTCGGCCAGCCCGCGCCCGGTGGTTTTCAGAACCTCCCACGCGCGCTGGACGCGCATCGGGTTCTGCGTGTCGATCCGCGCACGGGTCTCTGCATCCAGATCGGCCAGCAGCGCGCCCAGATCGCCCGCCGACCGCAGCGCATCGGCCTGCGCGCGAATCGCGGGCGGGGTCGGGGGGATGTCGGCCAGCCCTTCGGTCAGGGCGGTGAAATAAAGCCCGGTGCCGCCCACGATGATCGGCCGTTCGGGGCCCTTCAGCAACGGCGCCACATCGCGCAGCCAATGCCCCACGGAATAGTCGCCATCGAAGGGCACATGCCCGTAAAGCCGGTGCGGCGCGCGCGCCTCATCCGCCGCGGGGGGCCGCGCGGTCAGCACCCGCCAGCCATCAAACACCTGCAAAGCATCGGCATTCACGATGACGCCACCCTGTGCCTCGGCAATGAGCAGGGCCAGCTCGGACTTGCCCGACGCGGTCGGGCCAGCGATCAGGATCGGGCGTTCATGGTCAAGATCTGCGGGCAGTTTCACGACAAATTCCACGTCTTATGCGTTGAACATCGCGGGGTTTTCCGACATTTTGCCCGCAAATCACAACATCGGATCGGGGATCGACCATATGAGTGACGGCACGGCCAATCAACCAGCGCCCGCCTATAAGCGTGTTCTGCTGAAAATCTCCGGCGAGGCGCTGATGGGCGATCAGGGCTTCGGCCTGCATCCCCCCACCGTCCAGCGCATCGCGCAAGAGGTCAAATCGGTCCGCGACCTGGGGGTCGAGATCTGCATGGTGATTGGCGGCGGCAACATCTTTCGCGGGCTTCAGGGCAGCGCGCAGGGGATGGAGCGCACGACCGCCGACTATATGGGGATGCTGGCCACGGTGATGAACGCGCTGGCGATGCAGTCCGCGCTTGAGGAACTGGGCGTCTTTTGCCGGGTGATCAGCGCCATCCGCATGGACGAGGTGGCCGAGCCCTATATCCGCCGCCGCGCGGTGCGGCATCTGGAAAAGGGTCGGGTCTGCATCTTTGCCGCGGGCACCGGGAACCCCTATTTCACGACCGACACAGCGGCCACGCTGCGCGCCAACGAAATGGCGTGCGAGGCGATTTTCAAGGGCACCAAGGTTGACGGCGTCTATGACAAGGACCCGGTCAAGCATGACGACGCCAAACGCTATGATGACATCAGTTTCGACGAGGTTTTGCAGAAGAACCTGAAGGTGATGGATGCCAGCGCAATCGCCCTGGCGCGCGACAACAACCTGCCGATCATCGTGTTTTCGCTGGACGAACCGGGCGGGTTCCGGGGCATCCTGGCGGGGCAAGGCACCTATACAATCGTGCACGGTTAAGGCTATAGCAGGGCAGCGGCCCGCTTGGGCCACCCGAAATGCATAATAAAGATAGATAAGAACATGTCAGACGAGCTGGAAATCGATCTTGATGATCTGCAACGCCGGATGGACGGCGCGATGGCGGCGCTGAAGACGGAATTCGCGTCGCTGCGGACCGGACGGGCCTCGGCCTCGATGCTGGAGCCGATTATGGTCGACGCCTATGGCCAGAAGACCCCGATCAACCAGGTGGGCACCGTGAACGTCCCCGAGCCGCGCATGGTCACCGTCAATGTCTGGGACAAATCCATGGTGGGCGCCGTGGAAAAGGCGATCCGCGAAAGCGGGCTGGGCATCAACCCGCAGCTGAACGGCACCATCATCATGCTGCCGATCCCCGAACTGAACGAGGAACGCCGCCGCGAGCTGACCAAGGTCGCGGGCGATTACGCCGAACGCGCCCGCGTGGCCATTCGCAACGTGCGCCGCGACGGGATGGACCAGATCAAGAAGGCCAAGGGCGCAGGCATGTCCGAGGACGACCAGAAATTCTGGGAGACCGAGGTGCAGGACCTGACCGATGCCTCGATCGCCAAGGTCGACACCGCGCTCGAGACCAAGCAACAGGAAATCATGCAGGTCTGACCTGCTGGTTCGGAAAGGGCCGCCCTTGCGCGAGACCACCAAACAGACGGACGGCCCGGACCATGTGGCGATCATCATGGACGGCAATGGCCGCTGGGCGCAAAGCCGCGGTCGGCCGCGGCTGTTCGGCCACCAGGCGGGGGGCAAGCGCGTGCGCGAGATCGTGCGCGCCTGTCCCGAGCTGGGCATCCGCTACCTGACGATCTTTGCCTTTTCGACCGAGAACTGGAAACGCACCCAGGCCGAGGTTTCGGGCCTGATGATGCTGTTCAAGCGCTATATCCAGAAAGAGGCGCAGGCGCTGCTGGAACAGGGCGTCTGTGTGCGGTTCATCGGCGACCGCGACAAGCTGGACCCCAAGCTGGTCGAGATGATGGATGCGCTGGAAAAGCTGACCGATCAGAACGATCTGGTGCATCTGACCATCGCGCTGAACTATGGCGGCCGTGACGAGGTTGCCCGCGCCACCAAGCGGCTGGCGCAAGAGGTCGCCGCCGGGCGGCTGGACCCCGACAGTGTGGACGAGACCACGCTGGCGCGGTTCCTGGACACCTGCGTGCTGCCCGACCCCGATCTGGTGATCCGCACCAGCGGCGAGGCGCGGATCTCGAATTTCCTGCTGTGGCAGTCGGCCTATGCCGAATATGAATTCACGCCGGTCCTGTGGCCCGATTTCACCGCCGACACCTTCGCCGAGATCGTCGCGAAGTTCAGCGCGCGGGATCGCCGTTTCGGGGCCGTGGTGGGCTGATGGCATCTGCGGGACAATGGGACGACCTGCGGCAGCGGCTGCTGTCGGGCGCTGCGATGGCGGGTGCTGGCGTTGCGCTGATCTGGGCCGGGGGCATCTGGTTTGCCGCGCTGACCGCGCTGGTCTCGGGGCTGATGCTGTGGGAACTGTCGCGCATGCTGGCCCCCGAAAAGACGGCCGAGGCATTGCAGATCGCCGTCATTGGCGGGCTGGCCGTGCTGTTGGCGCGGGCCTTGCCGGGGCTTTATACCTTTCCGATCCTGGCCGCGCCCGCGATTGTGGGCATCGGGCTGCTGAAACGCCATCCGCTGCTGTTTGCGCCCTTTGCGCTGGCCATACTGGTGGCGGGCCATGGCCTGTCGGGGTTCCGCGACACCTATGGCGTGGTGTGGCTCTTTTGGCTGGTGCTGGTGGTGATCGCGACCGATGTCTTCGGCTATTTCGCGGGCCGCTTCATCGGCGGGCCGAAATTCTGGCCCCGTGTCAGCCCCAAGAAAACCTGGTCGGGCACCGTGGCGGGTTGGATCGCGGCGGCGCTGATCGGTGTGATCTTTCGCCAGTTCACCAATGCGGGCCCCGATCTGCCGTGGATTTCCATGGCGCTGTCGCTGGCCAGCCAAATGGGCGATATCGCCGAAAGCGCGCTGAAACGCCGGATGGGGGTCAAGGACAGCTCGAACCTGTTGCCCGGCCATGGCGGGCTCTTCGACCGGTTCGACGGGCTTCTGGGCGCGGCTTTGTTCATGCTGCTGGTGGCGCAGCTGGTATACGTCCCCGAAGTCAGGTTCTGATCCATGCGCCGTGTCAGCATATTCGGCGCGACCGGTTCCATCGGGCGCAACACGGTCGACCTGATCGCGCGCAATCCCGGCGCCTATGACGTGGTGGCGGTGACGGGCGGGCGCAACATCGCGCTTCTGGCAGAACAGGCGCGGGCGCTTCGGGCCGATATCGCCGTCACCTGCCATGACGATTGCCTTGAACCGCTGCGCGATGCGCTGGCGGGGTCGGGGGTGGCCGTCGCCGCGGGCCGCGCCGCGCTGATCGAGGCCGCGCGCCGCCCCGCCGATTGGGTCATGTCGGCCATCGTGGGTGCGGACGGGCTGGCGCCGGGGCTGGCGGCGCTGGAAACCGGCGCGACGCTGGCGCTGGCCAACAAGGAAAGCCTGGTGACCGCCGGGCCGCTGCTGATGCAGACCGCGCGCGATCACGGTGCGACTGTCCTGCCGGTCGACAGCGAACATTCGGCGGTGTTTCAGGCGCTGGTTGGCGAGGATATCGCCGCCGTCGAACGGGTGATCATCACCGCATCGGGCGGCGCGTTTCGCGACTGGCCGCTGGACCGGCTGGCCCGCGCCACGGTCGCCCAGGCGTCGACCCACCCGAACTGGGATATGGGCCAGCGGATCACGATCGACAGCGCGTCGATGTTCAACAAGGCACTGGAGGTCATTGAAACCAAGGAATATTTCGGCATCGCGCCCGACCGGATCGAGGTCCTGGTGCATCCGCAGTCGCTGGTGCACGCGCTGGTGGGGTTCCGCGACGGGGCGCTGATGGCGCATCTGGGCGCGCATGACATGCGCCACGCCATCGGCTATGCGCTGAACTGGCCCGAACGGGCCGATCTGCCGGTGGCGCGGCTGGACCTGGCCAAGATCGGCCAGCTGGAATTCCGCGCCCCCGACCCGCAGCGTTATCCGGCGCTGGAACTGGCCTATCGCGTGATGGAGCTGGGCGGTCTGGCGGGGGCGGCGCTGATCGCGGCCAAGGATTGCGCGCTGGATGCGTTCATCGACGGGCGGATCGGCTTCTTGCAGATGGCGGATGTGGTCTCGCGCGTAATTGACCGTTTTTCTGGCAACAATGGCCCTATTTCTGCCGGTATTGACCTTGATACCTTGGCGCGAGCAGACCATCTGGCGTCGTGTTACGCGCACGAGGCCATCGCCCGGTCCGTAGAAGAACAGGCATAAAAGGATACGCCCCGTGGATGTGATCAGCCAGCTTCCGAATTTCGGCAATATCGGATTCACCGTCGTTGCCTTCATCGTCGCGCTCAGCGTGATCGTGGCGATCCACGAATTCGGCCATTACATCGTCGCCCGCTGGTGCGGCATCTATTCCGAGGTGTTTTCCATCGGCTTCGGCCCGGTCCTGTTCTCGCGCGAGGACAGCCGCGGCACCAAATGGCAGATCGCCGCGCTGCCGCTGGGCGGCTATGTGAAATTCCTGGGCGATGCCAGCGCGGCCAGCGACAAGGCGTCGGACACGTTCGACCAACTGGACGAGGAAACCAAGCGCCACACGATGCACGGCGCCCCGCTTTGGGCGCGGGCGGCGACCGTGGCGGCGGGGCCGGTGTTCAACTTCGTGCTGTCGATCCTGATTTTCAGCGCCATGCTGATGTGGCGCGGCCAAGAGGTCGAGCCGCCCACCATTGGCGCGCTGGCCGATCTGCCCGCCGCGCAGGCGGGCGAGGGGCTGCAACCCGGCGACACGATCCTGGGCATCGGCGGCCAGACCGTCACCGATTACGGTTCGCTCTACGAGGCATTCGCGACGCTGCCGCTGGAACGTCAGATCGCCTATCGGATCGACCGTGACGGCACCCAGCAGGACATCACCGGACCCTATCCGTTCCCGGTCCTGATCGACTCGCTTCAGGCGCGATCGGCGGCAATCCGCGCAGGGCTGAAGGTGGGCGATGTGATCACCCATGTGGATGGTGAGCCGATCATCGCCTTCAGCCAGCTGCAGGAAATCGTCGGCGCGTCCGAAGGGCGCGAGCTGGACCTGACCGTCTGGCGCGACGGGACCGAGATGGCCGTGACGCTGGCGCCCAAGCGCGTCGATCTGCCCACCGCCGATGGTGGGTTCGAAACCCGCTGGCTGATCGGCCTGACGGGGGCGCTGTTCTTTACCCCCGAACGCCACATGCCGTCCTTTGTCGATGCGGTTTCGGGTGGCGCGGAACAGATGGTTTTCATCGTGAAATCAAGCCTTTCGGGCCTGTATCACATCGTTACCGGCGCGATCAGCACCTGTAACCTGAGCGGCCCGCTGGGCATCGCCCAGACCACCGGCGCGGCGGCCAGCCAGGGGCTGAGCAGCTTCATCTGGTTCATCGCGGTGCTGTCGACGGCGGTGGGGATGCTGAACCTGTTCCCGATCCCGGTGCTGGATGGCGGGCACCTGGTCTTTCATGCCTACGAGGCGCTGACCGGCCGCCCGCCCAGCGATGGCGCGCTGCGGGTGCTGATGGGGGCAGGGCTGATGCTGCTGCTGTCGCTGATGGTGTTTTCGCTGACCAACGATGTGTTCTGCCCCTGAGGCGCCGCAAACTGCCCAAATCCTGCCACATTGGGGCATTAATTATATGGCAACGTTGGTAACTGGTATGGGAAGGAGCACCGACATGCAAATGATCGCACAAGGCTATCACGGCCTGTCGCTGCTGGTGAACCTGAACTGGGACCGGCTGTTCTATCTTGCGACGATTTTCGGCGCCCTGATGCTGGGCGGCTTCATCGGTTCGCTTCTGTAATCCCTCCAATAACGGTGCGCGTGTTTCCCGGTCTGTACATCAGGCCGGGATCTGTTTCTGCGCTTTGACAAAACGCTGCTTTCCCGGTAGTCAGAGGGGAACAAAAACAGTTGGCGGCGTGGGGCATTGATATGAGCAGTTTCCGGACCGGGGCCAGCGGAATCCAGCAGTATGCAGGGATCCCGCTTCTCAGACGATTGGCAGCGATTGTTTCGCTTGTTTTCATTGGCTTGCTTGCGGTTCCTGATGTTGCCTCGGCGCAGAATTACCGGTTCACCAATGTCGATATCAACGGCAACCAGCGCGTCGACGCCGCCACCATCCTCAGCTATGCCGGAATCGCTTCGGGCGACACGGTCTCCGCGACCGAGCTGAACAGCGCCTATCAGCGCATCGTCGACAGCGGCCTGTTCGAAACCGTCGAACTGACACCGCGCGGCAACACCCTGCAGATCGACGTGGTGGAATATCCCACCATCAACGTCGTGGCCTTCGAAGGCAACGCGCGGCTGAAGGACGACGATCTGGCCACGGTCGTGCAGTCGCAATCGCGCCGCGTTTATAGCCCCCGCCAGGCCGAAGCCGACGCCGCGCAGATCGTGCTGGCCTATGAGCAACAGGGCCGTCTGGCCGCCACGGTCGAGCCGCGGATCATCCAGCGGTCGGACAACCGGGTCGATCTGGTCTTCGAGATCATCGAGGGGCAGGTGGTCGAGATCGAGCGCATCTCGTTCGTGGGCAACCGCAATTTCTCGGAACGCCGCCTGCGCCGTGTGCTGGGCACCAAACAGGCGGGGCTGCTGCGCCGTTTTGTCTCCAGCGACACGTTCGTGGCCGACCGGATCGAATTCGACAAGCAGGTCCTGCGCGATTTCTATCAGTCGCGCGGCTATATCGACATGCAGGTGCTGTCGGTCAGCCCCGAGCTGACCCGGCGCCGCGACGGATTCCTGCTGACCTTCAACCTGCGCGAGGGGCAGCAGTTCAAATTCGGCGAAATCACCACCAACAGCGATGTGGCCGAGGTCGACCCCGAAGAGTTTCAGTCGATCATCCGCGTGCGCCCCGGCGTCGTCTATTCGCCCAGCCTGGTCGAAAACACCATCGCCCGGATGGAGCGTCTGGCGCTGCAGAAGGGGCTGAACTTCATCCGGGTCGAGCCGCGGATTTCGCGCAATGACCGCGACCTGACGCTGGACGTGGAATTCAACATCAACCGCGGCCCGCGCGTCTTTGTCGAACGCATCGATATCGAGGGCAACGCCACCACGCTGGACCGTGTGATCCGGCGCCAGTTCCGCGCGGTCGAGGGCGATCCGTTCAACCCGCGCGAAATCCGCGAGGCGGCCGAACGCATTCGCGCCCTGGGCTTCTTCAGCAATGCCGAGGTCGAAGCGCGCGAAGGGTCGGGCCCCGGCCAGGTGGTCGTCGACGTGAATGTCGAGGAACAGCCCACCGGCTCGCTGTCCTTCGGTCTGAGCTACAATATCGAAGACGGCATCGGCGCGGCCATCACCTTTTCCGAGCGGAACTTCCTGGGCCGTGGCCAGTTCCTGAGCTTTACCATCGCGACCGGCACCGACAACGCGCGCAGCTCGATCACCTTTGCCGAACCCGCCTTTTTGGGGCGCGATGTCCGGTTCGGTTTCACCGCGTTCTACGAGGAATCGGACAACCAGAACTCGGCCGAATACCGGACCCGTGTGATCGGCATCAGCCCGTCGCTGCAATTCCCGATCGGGGAAAGAAGCCGGCTGGAGCTGCGCTATCGCCTGGCCGAGGAAAGCCTTTACGACTACGAGGGCGATTCCAACATCATCGCCGCCGAGGTCGAGGAAGAAGACCTGATCAAATCCTCGCTCGGTTACAGCCTGAGCTATGATTCCCGCCTGACGGGGCTGAACCCGAATGCCGGTGTCCTGCTGCGCTTCGGTCAGGATTTCTCGGGGCTGGGCGGCGACGTGGAATCGATCGAGACCACCGCGCTGGTATCGGCCCAGACGCTGGTCCTGAACGAGGACGTGACCCTGCGCGCCGAGCTTGAGGGCGGCGCGATCCACATGCTGAACGGCAACAGCCGCGTCACTGACCGCTATTTCCTGAACGGCAAGATCCGCGGCTTCGACAATAACGGCATCGGTCCGCGCGATCCCGAGCGCGGCAATGGCGAGGCATTGGGCGGCAACCTGTTTGCGGTGCTGCGGCTCGAGGCGGAATTCCCCATCGGCCTGCCCGAGGAATACGGTATCACCGGTGGCCTTTTTGCCGATTTCGGCTCGGTCTGGGGGCTGGACAACACCGATGGCGGCCGGATCGACGACAGTTTCAAACTGCGCTCGGCGGTCGGTGTGTCGTTCTTCTGGGATACGCCGGTCGGCCCGCTGCGGTTCAACTTCGCGAATGCCCTGCAGAAAGAGGAATTCGACAAGGAACGCACCTTCGACCTGACCATCTCGACCCGGTTCTGATGGTCGGGCGGGCCCTTGCCGCCGCCTGTCTGGCGGTGTCGTGCCTGCTTCCGTCGGCGGGGCTGGGACAGGGGGGCGAGGCAGAGCTGCGCTCGCCCATCCTGACGGTGGATCGCGACCGCCTGTTCACCCGGTCGGCCCGGGGGCAGGCTATCCTGGCCGCGCTCGAGGCGGAATCGCAGGATCTGGCGGCTGAAAACCGCCGGATCGAGGCGCAGCTGGAAGAGGAAGAACAGGATCTGACCCAGAAGCGCGCCGCGATGGACCCCGCGGCGTTCCGCGACCTGGCCGGCGCGTTCGACACCAAGGTCGGCGAGATCCGCGACGCCCAATCCGAAAAGCTGCGCGAACTGACGCGCAAGCGCGAACAGGCGCAGCAGCAATTCTATCAGGATGTCCTGCCGATCCTGACCGATATCGTGCGCGAACGCGGCGCGGTGATGGTGCTGGAAAACCGGGTGGTGTTTCTGTCGGCGCAACAGGTCGACATCACCGCCGACGCCATCGCGCGCATCGACGCGCGCGACGACACCGACCCGCCCGCCGAACCCGCGCCCGAACCTGCCCCTGAACCCGACGGGCCGCAGGACTAGCCCTATCTTGTTCTTGTCCGGCCGAGTTGATACTCGGAACCCCGCGAGCACTGCAAAAGGATTGCCCAGATGAGCGACCAGCCTGTCACCACAGCCGATATCGACCTGATCCAGCGGATCATCCCGCACCGGTATCCGTTTCTGCTGATCGACCGGGTGCAGGACATCGTCGCCAATGAAAGCGCGGTGGGCATCAAGAACGTGACCTTCAACGAGCCGCATTTCCAGGGCCATTTCCCCGGCGCGCCGATCATGCCGGGCGTCACCATCATCGAGGCGATGGCCCAGACCGCCGCCGTCATGGTGGGCGTGTCGCTGGACATGGCCGACCGCGATCTGCTGGTCTATTTCATGTCAATCGACAAGTGCAAGTTCCGCCGCAAGGTGGTGCCGGGCGATGTGCTGGAGCTGCACGTCAAGGCGCTGCGCGGGGGTTCGAAGATCTGGAAATTCGAAGGCACGGCCACGGTCGGCGGCGAAATGGCTGCCCAGGCCGAATTTGCCGCGATGATGGATATTCCGGCGGAGTGATCTGATGGCGATTGACCCTTCCGCGCGGATCCACCCCTCGGCCGTGGTCGAGGATGGCGCCGCCATCGGGCCCGACGTGACCGTGGGGCCGTTCTGTGTGATCGGACCGCAGGTGAAACTGGCCCGCGGGGTCGAGGTGAAAAGCCATGTCGTCCTGACCGGCCAGACCGAGATCGGCGAAGAGACGATGATCTTTCCCTTCGCCGTCATCGGCGAGATCCCGCAGGACCTGAAATTCAAGGGCGAGGATACCCGCCTGGTGATCGGCGCCCGCAACCGCATCCGCGAACATGTCACCATGAACCCAGGCACCGAAGGTGGCGGCGGCGTGACCCGCGTGGGCGATGACGGGCTGTTCATGGCCGGTTGCCACGTGGCCCATGACGCCCAGGTCGGCGACCGGGTCATCATCGTCAACAACGCCGCGCTGGCCGGGCATTGCATCATCGAAGACGATGTGATCGTCGGCGGGCTGTCGGGCGTGCATCAATGGGTGCGCATCGGGCAGGGCGCGATCATCGGCGCGCTGACCATGGTGACCAATGACGTGATCCCCTTCGGTCTGGTACAGGCCCCGCGCGGCAAGCTCGATGGTCTGAACCTGGTGGGGCTGAAGCGCCGTGGCGTGCCGCGCGCCGACATCACCGCGTTGCGCGCCGCGTTCCAGATGCTGGCCCAGGGCGAGGGCGCGTTTCAGGACCGCGCCCGCCGGTTGGGCGAGGAAACCGAAAGCGCCTATGTCCGCCAGATCGTGGCCTTCGTGACCGGCGAAAGCGACCGCTCTTTCCTGACGCCGGAGTAACCGATGCCCGCGCCCAAGACCGCCATCATCGCCGGCAAGGGCGCGCTGCCCGCATATCTGGCCGCGCGGCTGCAGGCCGACGGCACCGATTTCGTCATTGCCGAGGTCGAGGGGTTTGCGATGGACAACCCCGCCGGTCTGCCAGTGGAACGGTTCGCCATCGAACGGCTGGCGCTGCTCTTCGACCGGCTGCACGATCTGGGCGTCGCACGCGTGGTCTTTGCCGGTGCCGTGGCGCGCCCGCGCCTGAACCCCGAGCTCATCGACCCCAAGACCGCGATGCTGCTGCCCGCGATCCTGCCCGCGCTGCAACAGGGCGACGATGCCACCCTGCGCGCGGTCATCGGGCTGTTCGAGGATGAGGGCTTCACCGTCACCGGCGCCGACGCCATCGCGCCGGACCTGCTGCCCGATGCGGGCGTTCTGACCAGGGCGCAACCCGATGACCGCGCTCGCTCGGACGCGGCCCGCGCCGCCGATATCGTCGCCGCCCTGGGCGCGGCCGATGTGGGGCAGGGCGCGGTGGTGGCCGGTGGCCTGTGTCTGGCGGTGGAAACCCTGCCGGGAACGGACGCCATGCTGGCCTGGGTGGCTGGCCTGCCCGAACGCCCGGTGGGCGGGGTGTTCTACAAGGCGCCGAAACCGGGACAGGACCGCCGCGTCGACCTGCCCGCCATCGGGCCGGGCACCGTGGCGGCGGTCAAGGCCGCGGGGCTGGCGGGCATCGTGATCGAAGAGCGCGGCGTCATGCTGCTCGACCCCGCCCAAACCATCGCCGACGCCGATGACGCGGGCGTCTTCCTGTGGGTGCGCCGCCCATGACGCGCCTATTCCTGATCGCGGGCGAACCGTCGGGCGATGCGCTCGGCGGGGCACTGATGGCGGGGCTGAACGAACTGGCCCCGGGGGCGGATTTCCACGGCGTCGGCGGCCCGCTGATGCAGGCGCAAGGCCTCGACAGCCTGTTCCCGATGGACGAGCTCAGCGTGATGGGCCTGGTCGAGGTGCTGCCGCGCTATCGCCAGCTCACACGCCGCATCCGCCAATGCGCCGATACGGTGCTGGACCTGAAACCCGATGCACTCATCACCATCGACAGCCCCGATTTCGGCCTGCGTGTCGCCCGCCGGGTCAAGGCCGCCAGCGATTTCCGCACCGTGCATTACGTGGCCCCGACGGTCTGGGCCTGGCGCCCGGGCCGTGCCGCCAAGATGGCGCAGGTGATCGACCAGGTGCTGGCGCTTTTCCCGTTCGAGCCCCCCTATATGGAGGCCGAGGGCATGCGCTGCGATTTCGTGGGCCACCCGGTCGTGGCCCAGCCGCATCCCGACGCGGCCCGGATCGCGGCCTTCCGCGCAAAGCACAGCCTGCGCGCCGATGAACGGACCCTGCTGGTGCTGCCCGGATCGCGCCAGGGCGAGGTCGCGCGCCTGGCCCCGATCTTCGGCGCGGCGCTGCGCCCGGTGCTGGCCCGCCACCCCGGCCTGCGCGTGGTGGTCCCCGCCGCCGCACCCGTCGCGGATCAGGTCCTTGCGCTCACGACATCCTGGCCCGGTCAGCCCATCGTGCTGGACCCGCGCAACCAACCGGACCCCGCGTACAAAGCTGCGGCCTTCCACAGCGCGCATCAGGCGCTTGCGGCGTCCGGCACGGTCTCACTGGAGCTGGCCCATGCGGCCACACCCATGGTCATCGCCTATGACATGAACTGGATCAGCCGCCACCTGATCCGCCGCCTGCTGAAAATCGACACCGTGACGCTGGTCAATATCGTCACCAACACCCGCGCCGTGCCCGAATTCCTGGGCGAGGCGTGCCAGCCAGAGCCCATCGCCGATGCGCTCCTGTCGCTGCTCGACGACCCCGCCGCGCGCCAGGCGCAACTGGATGCCGCGGCCCAAGCCATGACGCTGCTGGGCGCGGGCGGCCCGCCCCCCGGCCTGCGCGCCGCCCGGGCAGTGCTGGACGGCCTGACCGCCTGATCCCTTCTTCTTGGTCGAAATACTCCGGGGGTCCGGGGGCTGGCCCCCGGCCTGCGCCCTCAGCCGCCGCGCGGCTGCAATCTGGTGACCCCCACCGCCGCCGCCCGCGCCAGCGCGGGATCCAGCGACATCGGGATATACTCGCCCCGCCGCCACAGCTCGCCCAGATCATCATAATGCCGGCTCAGCGGATGGCCCGATTGCCCGGTCGATGTGATGAAGACCGAACTGTCGGGATCGGCGAAATCATAGACCCCGCGATAACCCGCCCCATGCACATTGGCAAAGGGCGTGGGATCCACGCCGCTGGTCACACCGCGCATCAGCGTATTGTCCCCGCCGCTGGTCGACTGGCGGATATTCACCACCCAGCGCAGCAACGGGATCTCGCCCAGCACCGGATGGTCATGCAGCGCCTGATGCGCATCCCCCCAACGCAGCGCGGTCAGATCCCCGCCATAGGTCCGGTCGATCCACAAAAGTGCCTCGTCCAGCGAAATGCGCGCGGCATCGGCACAGGTCTCGACCTCGGTCGATTGCACGATATCGCACCAGGCCGCCGCACCATCGATGTCGCGGAAGACCCGCTCGATAAAGACCGGCTGCAGATGCGAGAATTCATCTGCCAGCGGGCCCAGATCGTCGCGGATCAGGCGCTGCTGCAGATGGCGCATCCAGGCGGCATAGATCAGCGGCTCGGGCATATGCTCGTTCATCTCGCCGTTCCAGTTCGCCAGCAGCTCCAGCGCGTCCTGGCGGTGCTGTTCGGGCGTGCCGTCGGCGGCGGGCGTGTCGGAATACCACAGGTCCCGCGCCACCAGCGGCAGAAGCGACCGCGCGGTGAAGCTGACGGTGTCCAGCTGCGCCTCGATGAAACTGTCGCGGGTGTGCACCTCGCGGTTCTGCATCAGCCGCTGCCAGCGCTGGATGCGCTGCGTATCGCCCCATTCGAAGCTGACATGCAGCGGAAAGGGCCGGTCGATCACCTTGTTGTTGGTATTGCCCACGATCCCGCCTTCGGGGTCCAGGAACCGCGGATTGGCGCTGTAATTCTGGATGCCCTGCCAGCGGTTCTGCGCCAACCAGCCGGGGCTGGGCAGGCGGCCCTGGCTCTGGTGCCGCGCGGCCCGGCGCGGCAGCGCGCCCACGGTCTGCATCGCGATCCGTTCGGCGTCGATCACCGTCAGGTTCTGTGACGGCGCGGTGAACAGTTCCCCGGCTTCCAGTGCGGCGTCCACATCGCCCGCCCGCATCAGCCGCATCCCGGCGGTGACGGCGGTGTCCTGCGCGCTGAGCACGGTCCAGGACAGCGCGGCCACATGCCCCTTGGGCGTGATCGAGCCGATGTCGTAATGGCTGCCGGGCAGCACCGGGCCGTTTTCGGTCCAGCGCAGGGTCAGGGTCAGCGGCTCGCTATCGGCCACGTTGATGATGCTCTGACGGCTGCGAAAGGGCTTGTAGCCTTCGGGCGTCAGGTATTCCTGGCCGTTGTCGGGGTTCAGCTGTTCGATGAACAGGTCCTGATCGTCGGCATAGGACGATGTGATCCCCCATCCCAGCCGCGCGCTGCGCCCCACCAGCACCAGCGGCAGGCCGGGGATCGTGCCGCCGATCACGCCGCCCGATTCCAGCTCCAGCCGCGCCAGATACCAGATCGACGGCGCGGTCAGCCCCAGATGCGGGTCATTGGCCAGAAGCGTGCCACCGGCGGCCGAGCGTGACGGCGCCGCCGCCCAGCCGTTCGAGGCGCCCGCAAAGGCGCGCCGCTTGAAGGGCGACAGCGGGTCGTCGTCGATCTGCAGCGCGGCAAAGCTGCGCTTCACCCCGGGCACAAGGCTGGCATAGTCGGGCAGGGCGGCCACGCCCGCCCCCGGCACATCGGGCAGGATATCGGCCAGCCGCGCCTCGGGCAGGGCCAGCGACAGCCGCGCGCGCAGCACTTCCTCTTCCAGGTGCGAAGACAGCTGAAGCCCCATCAGCTTGACGATGGCGATGCTGTCGGCGGGCTGCCAATGAGCAATCTCGGGCGGAAAGATGAAGAATTCCGGCGCGCCACGGCCCATCGCGCCCTCGTTCACGCGGGTGATCCAGGCGTTCACGCCCTTGGAATAGGCCTCCAGTGCTGCGCGGGTCGGGGCATCCTGCGCCTCGACCGCCTGAATCGACAGGTTGTACAGATCCAGCCGCCGCAGCAGCTCGTCGATCTTGACCGTCCGGCGCCCGAACAGCTCCGACAGGCGCCCCTGCGCGGTGCGCCGCATCATGGTCATCTGCCACAGCCGGTCCTGCGCATGGGCAAACCCCAGCGCAAAGAACACGTCCGCGTCGGTTTCGCCAAAGATATGCGGCACGCTGGCATTGTCGCGCACGATCTCGACGGGCGCGGTGATCCCCGCCACGCGATGGGTCTGGCCATAATCGGGCAGGGAGCGCGAGGCCAGGTAATAGACCCCGAACACCGCAATCGCCCCCAGCACGACCAAACCGGTAAAGATCCGCACCAGCCAGCGAAAGACAGTCTGCATTCCAGCCCCGTTATTGACGGCTTCATCAGAGCCGTTCATTAAAACCTAGCGCAAGGCGATGCAAACACATGGGAGGTTGTGATGGCAAGAACGGCGTTTCTGGGCCTGGGGGTAATGGGATACCCGATGGCGGGACATCTGGCGGCGGCGGGCCACCAGGTGACGGTCTATAACCGCACGGCGGCCAAGGCACAGGCCTGGTGCGACAGCCACAAGGGCGATCACGCCGCCACCCCGGCCAAGGCGGCCGAGGGGGCGGAATTCGTGCTGTCCTGTGTGGGCAACGACGACGATCTGCGCGGCGTCTGTCTGGGGCCGGACGGGGCCTTTGCGGGCATGTCGCCCGGCGCGATCTTTGTCGATCACACCACGGTGTCGTCGGCGGTCACGCGCGAATTGCACCAGGCGGCGGCCGAAAAGGGCATCGGCTTTGTCGATGGGCCGGTTTCGGGCGGGCAGGCGGGGGCCGAAAACGGGGTCCTGTCGATCATGTGCGGTGGTGACGCGGCCCATTTCGACGCCGCCCTGCCGGTGATGGAGGCCTATGGCCGCACGGTCAAACGGCTGGGTGACAGCGGCGCGGGGCAACTGACCAAGATGGTCAACCAGATCTGCATCGCCGGGCTGGTTCAGGGCCTGTCCGAGGCGCTGAATTTCGCCGACAAGGCCGGGCTTGACGGCAAGGCGGTGGTCGAGGTGATCTCGGGCGGGGCCGCGGGCAGCTGGCAGATGGCCAACCGCTACGAGACCATGATCGACGACAAGTTCGACCATGGCTTCGCCGTCGACTGGATGCGCAAGGATCTGGGCATCTGCCTGTCCACGGGCGACGAGGTCGGCGCCGCGCTGCCCGTCACCGCGCTGGTCGATCAGTTCTATAAGGACGTACAGGCGATGGGCGGCGGCCGCTGGGATACCTCCAGCCTGATCAAGCGGCTCAGGGCGTTGGGCTAGGTCACCCCGCCCACATCCGCTTGAGCGTCCCGTCGCGTTGAAGCAAGGCGCGGACCAGCACGCCGCCCAGATGCAGCGCGATGGCCGCAACCAGCAGCTTCGCGGTCAGGCCGTGGATGATGAAACCGGCCTTCTCCCACCCCTCATCCACGGGCGCGATGGCGGGCAGGGTCCAGCGGTTGAAGATCACGGTGTCGATGCCCGTGGCCGAACCGGCGACCCAGCCCGACAGGGGCATGGCGATCAGCAGCACATAGAACCCCTTGTGCACCAGCGCGGCCAGCCGGTCCTTCCACGCCGTGCCCGTGGGCAGCGGGCGGGGCGGGGCGGTGATCCGGTGCCAGACCAGCCGCAGCCCGGTCAGAGCCAGCACCGTGATCCCCAGCGTCTTGTGCAGCCCATAGTATTTCAGCAGCGCCAGCGAAAATTCCGAATAGGCCAGCCAATAGCCGACCCCGATTGCCGCCAGCACGATCAGCGCGGTGGCCCAATGCAGGGCGCGGGTCACGGGGCCGAACCGGTCGGGGGTATTGCCCAGGCGCATGATCAGCCCCCGATCCGCATCTTGGCCTTGATCGACAGCCGCACCTCGTCCCCGGCCAGGTCCGACCAGCCATCGGCCTCGAATTCGGCGCGCGACAGGCTGCCGGTCAGCTGCACCAGAAGCCGGCTGACATCATCCGCCGCCGTCCCCTTGGGGCGGAAGAGCTCGGCCGTGAACCGGGCCGGGCGGCTGACCCCGCGCACGGTCAGGGTGCCATCCACGATCGCGCGGTCGCCATCCCGTTGAAAGCGGGTGCTTTGAAAGGTGATCGTGGGGTATTTCTGCGCCCAGAGCACTTTCTTGCTTTTCATGCCCTGGCTGGCAAACGGAAAGCCCGCCCGCGCGCCGCGCACATCGACCACCACGGTGGCAGTGCTGTTTTGCAGCCGGTCCAGGTCCAGCACGATATCGGCATCGGCAATGGGCATGCTGCCGCGCACCTCGTCCTGGCCCAGCGACCAGCTGAAACCGACGCTGCTGTCCTCTTTCTGGAGCGCATAGGGTTGCGGGGCCGCCACCGCCGGCAGGGCCAGCACAAGCAGGGTCGACAGGATGGCAAAGGTCTTCATCTGAAATCTCCGTTCGGGTTGAAATGACATGGGGGGCGGACCCCCTTGCCGGTTCAACGCGCCAACGGGCGGAATAATTCGAAACACGTTGGCGTCAGCCCCGCGCGAACGCGGTTGCATCCGCCCGCCCGCCGGGGCATGGTCACGCTGTTCTCAGGGCGGGGCGGAATTCCCCACCGGCGGTAAGCAGCGTGTTCTGCAAGCCCGCGAGCGCCTTCATCGTGAAGGGTCCAGCAGATCAGGTGCAATTCCTGAGCCGACGGTTACAGTCCGGATGAAAGAGAACGTGCAACCGGTCCGCGTCCTGCGGGCTTTTTGCATGTGATCGCCTTGGGTGACGTGTCGTTACGAAAGGAGATCACCATGACACCCACCCGATATGCCTTTGTCAAAGCCAACTGGCATTCCGAAATCGTCGACCAGGCGCTGGTCGGCTTTCAACAGATCATCCCGGCCGAACAGGTGGACGTGTTCGATGTGCCGGGCGCGTTCGAACTGCCGCTGATGGCGCGCGAACTGGCGGCGACGGGCCGCTATGGCGCGGTCGCGGCGGCGGCGCTGGTGGTCGATGGGGGGATCTATCGCCACGATTTCGTCGCCCAGGCGGTGGTCAGCGGCCTGATGCAGGCGGGGCTGGAAACCGGCGTGCCGGTGCTGTCGGTGTCGCTGACGCCGCATCAGTTCCAGGAAACCTCGCACCACCTGGCCATCTATCGCGAGCATTTCGTGCTGAAGGGCCGCGAGGCCGCCGATGCCGCGCTGATGGTGGGCAAGACGCGGGCCGCTTTGGCCGCGTGATCGTTGCCCCGGTCTGAAAACGAAAACGCCGCGCAGGTTGCGCGGCGTTATGCGTTCTTTAGGAATAGATCGCCTTACGGGATGATCCGGCTGTATTTCGTGCCCTCGACCGAGGCACCGGCCAGCAGCCCCGCCTGACCGAAGACCACGGCCACAACCGGGTCCAGCGCGGTCAGGGTCTCGGCGCTGACATTGCCGCCCTCGTCGTTCAGCGCGTATTCCAGATCGGCACCCGCCGACCAGCCGGGCGAGCGGCGGAAGGTGCTCAGCGCCTCGGCCGTCATGAAGAACAGCGCGTGCGCGTATTGCTGCGCGCCGATCTGCAGGCCAAAGCTCGCCTGGGTCGCGGAATAGTAATCGACCGTCACATCATTGATCCGCAGCGCGCCGCGGCCATAGGACCCGCCGACGCCAAATCCGGCCTCGGTGATCAGCGGCATCCACAGGATGCCCTGCGCCTTGTTCGACAGATCGACCGTGCCGGGATAGCGGCTGAACAGGAAATCGCGGGTGCTGTCGACCCGCGCGTCGATCCGCGCGCCGCCCTGGCTGCCGACACCGTTGCCGCAGGCCGCGGTCAGCGCGGTGGTTGCGCCTGCTGCCATAAGAAAAGACCGCCGTGAAAACGTGCTCATGGATATGCCCTCTGACTATGCCTCTGGATTCGGCCTTGGTGGCCGTTTTGTCCATGTATAGTGTCTTATCCCCGCTATGTCATCAGGTGTTGTGTCCCTGCGCGGCGCATTGCGCGGCCCTAGCCCCCGGCCAGCATCCGCGCCACGCGGGGCGCGTAGTAGGTCAGGATGCCGTCACAGCCCGCGCGTTTGAACGCCAGCAGGCTTTCCAGCATCACCTTGTCGCCATCGACCCAGCCATTCTGCGCCGCCGCCATCTGCATCGCGTATTCGCCCGACACCTGATAGGCATAGGTCGGGACGCCAAAGGTCGATTTCACCCGGTGGCAGATGTCCAGATAGGGCAGGCCGGGCTTGACCATGACCATATCGGCGCCCTCCAGCAGGTCGCGTTCGATCAGGCGCAGCGCCTCGTTCGAATTGGCGGCGTTCATCTGATAGGTGGCCTTGTCGCCCTTCAGCGCGCCGCTGGCGCCCACCGCGTCGCGGAACGGGCCGTAAAAGGCGCTGGCATATTTCGCCGCATAGCTCAGGATCGCGACATTGGGGTGGCCTGCGGCCTCCAGCGCGGTGCGCATGGCGCCGATACGGCCATCCATCATGTCGCTGGGGCCCAGGATATCGGCTCCGGCCTCGGCCTGGGCCAGCGCCATCTTGACCAGCGCCTCGACGCTTTCGTCGTTGATCACCTCGCCATTGCGGACGATGCCGTCATGGCCATTGGCGTTATAGGGGTCGAGCGCGATATCGGTCATCACCGCGATGTCCGGCACCGCGGCCTTGATCGCGCGGGTGGCCCGGTTCGACAGGTTGTCGGGGTTCCAGGCCTCTTCGCAGGCCTCGGTCTTCAGGCTCGGCTCGGTATAGGGAAAGAGGCAGATCGCCGGGATGCCCAGATCGGCGGCCGCGCGCGCGGCCTCGACCGCCTTGTCGACGCTCAGCCGGTTCACATCGGGCATCGACGGCACCGGTTCGACCACACCCGTCCCCTCGCGCAGGAAGATCGGCCAGATCAGGTCGTTGGTGGTCAACGTGATCTCGCAGGTCAGGCGCCGCATGGCATCGGATTTGCGCACACGCCGGAAACGCGCGGCGGGAAAGGCGGCAACAGTGGGTCGCATCGGTTTGTCCTTGTGATCCGTTTGCATTTGGGTACACGGGGAGGGGTGTGCGGAACAAGGGTGGGATTTCGCCGCACCGCGGTATAGGCTGCCGCAAAACGACGAAGACAGGGACAGCGCGTGGACTGGTACGACACCGTATTTGAGCTGATTGACATGCGGTCTTTTTCCAATCTGTGGTATTGGATCGCGCTTGCGGTGGTCTGGTCTTCGGCCTCGCACTGGGTTCTGGGGGTGCCGTTCGACATGGTCCAGCGCGCCAAGCGCCAGGGCGGCCAGGCCGAGATCGACTTGATGGACCTGACCCGCGTGAACGTGAACCGCATCCTTTACATCAACAGCATCTCGGGGCTGTGGATCCTGGGCGTGGTGTGCTGCCTGCTGACGGTGCTGTTCGGGGTCGGGTTCTTCTATGGCGTCGAATTCTGCCAGGCGGTGTTTCTGCTGGCCTTTCCGATGAGCATGGTGGGCCTGCTCAGCGTGCGCACCGCGCATATCCTGCGCCATCGCGCGCCCGACCTGAGCGGGATGACACGGATCATGAACCGGCACCGGTTCATCACCCAGGTGATCGGCATGCTGGCGATCTTTTCCACCGCCGTCTGGGGGATGTGGCAGAACATGTCGGTCGGGGCGTTGGGCGGTTGACTTCTGCCGGTTGCCGGGCCAGTTGACCGCGCATGACCGGAACACAGCATATCACCATCGGCGGCGCGCCCGAGGGGTTCGATGCCCGCCTGCTGGCGCAGGAACTGGCCAAATCCGGCGGGCCGGTCTGTCATATCGCGCGCGATGACAAGCGGCGGGCCGCGATGCGCGCGGCGCTGGCGTTTTTCGCCCCCGACGCGGTGGTGCTGGAATTTCCCGGCTGGGATTGTCTGCCCTATGACCGCGTGTCGCCCAACCCGGCCGTGTCGGCCGCGCGGATGGCCACGCTGGCGGCGCTGGTCCATGGGGTGCCGGGGCCGTTCATCCTGTTGACCACGCTGTCGGCGGCGACCCAGAAGATCCCGGCGCGGGACCTGCTGCGCGACGCGGCCTTCAGCGCGCGCGTGGGCGGGCAGATCAACGAAGAAACGCTGCGCAACTTCCTGGTGCGCATGGGCTTTTCGCAATCGCCCACGGTGATGGAGCCCGGTGATTATGCCGTGCGCGGCGGCATCATCGACATCTATCCCCCCGGCGGTGACGGTCCCGTCCGGCTGGACCTGTTCGGCGATGAGCTGGACGGGCTGCGCCGGTTCGATCCGGTAACCCAGCGCACGACCGAGACGTTGCAGACCATCGATCTGGCCCCGGTATCCGAGGTGATCCTGGACGAGGCCGCGATCACGCGGTTCCGCCAGAACTATCGCATCGCGTTTGGCGCGGCGGGCACCGACGATCCGCTGTACGAGGCCGTCAGCGCGGGCCGTAAGCATCAGGGGATGGAGCACTGGTTGCCGTTCTTTCACGACCGGCTGGAAACGCTGTTCGATTACCTGCCGGGCGCGTCGGTCTTTCTGGACGATCAGATCACCCCAAGCCGCCTGACCCGGTGGGAGGGGATCGAGGATCAGTATCAGACCCGCCTGCATGCGCTGGAACAGAAGAACCGCGTCGACACGGTCTATAAACCCTGCGCGCCGGGGCAATTGTACCTGGACGATGCCGCGTGGGAGGCCGCCGTGGCGGGCCACCGCGTGCTGCACCTGAACCCGCTGAAACAGGCGACCGGCCCCGGCGTGATCGACGCGGGCGGGCGGATCGGCCGCAATTTCGCGCCCGAGCGAAAGCTGGAAAGCCTGAGCCTTTTCAGCGTTCTGAAAGATCATATTGAAGCACGCCGGGCCGAGGGGCCGGTGATTGTCGCCTCATACTCCGACGGGGCGCGCGAACGTCTGACGGGGCTGATGGAGGATGAGGGGCTGGCCGGCGTCACCCCGATCCGCGATATCCGCGATGTGGGCCCATCCGGCGTGCATCTGGCCGTCTGGTCGCTGGAACACGGGTTCGAGGGCCCGCAACTGACTGTGATCTCGGAACAGGATGTGCTGGGCGACCGGCTGATCCGCGCGCCGCGCAAGAAGCGCCGGGCCGAGAATTTCCTGACCGAAACCCAAACGCTGTCGCCGGGCGATCTGGTCGTGCATGTGGAACACGGGGTCGGGCGGTTCACGGGGCTGGAAACCGTCACCGCCATGAACGCCCCGCATGAATGCATCGCGCTGGAATATGCGGGCGGCGACCGGCTGTTCCTGCCGGTGGAAAATATCGAGCTGCTCAGCCGCTATGGCCAGGACGAGGGGCTGCTGGACAAGCTGGGCGGTGGCGCGTGGCAGGCCAAGAAGGCCAAGCTGAAGGAGCGCATCCGCCAGATCGCGGACAAGCTGATCCGGGTGGCCGCCGAACGCGCGCTGCGCAAGGCGCCGATCCTGGAGCCGAACCATCACATGTGGGAAGAATTCGCCGCCCGCTTCCCCTATGAAGAGACCGAGGATCAGCTTCAGGCGATTGCCGATGTGCTGGGCGATCTGGCGCAGGGCTCGCCGATGGACCGGCTGGTCTGCGGCGATGTGGGCTTCGGCAAGACCGAGGTCGCGATGCGCGCGGCGTTCGTGGCCGCCATGTCGGGTGTGCAGGTCGCGGTCATCGCGCCCACCACGCTGCTGGCACGGCAACATGCCAAAAGCTTTGCTGACCGGTTTCGGGGTTTTCCGTTGAAGGTCAGGCAGTTGTCGCGCTTCGTTAGCGCGAAAGAGGCGACAGAGACCCGCGCGGGCCTGGCCGATGGGACGGTCGATATCTGTATCGGGACCCATGCGCTGTTGGCCAAGAACATCAAGTTCGCCAATCTGGGCCTGTTGATCGTGGATGAGGAACAGCATTTCGGTGTGTCCCACAAGGAACGGCTGAAACAGCTGCGCTCGGACATCCATGTGCTGACCCTGACCGCCACGCCGATCCCGCGCACGCTGCAGATGTCGCTGACCGGGGTCCGGGATCTGTCGATCATCGGCACGCCCCCGGTTGACCGTCTGTCGATCCGCACCTTTGTCAGCGAGTTTGACACCGTCACCATCCGCGAGGCGCTGCTGCGCGAACATTATCGCGGCGGGCAGAGCTTTTTCGTCGTCCCGCGCATCAGCGATCTGCCCGAGATCGAGGCCTTCCTTCGCGATCACGTCCCCGAGGTCACGTTCATCACCGCCCATGGCCAATTGGCGGCGGGCGAGCTGGATGACCGGATGAACGCGTTTTACGACGGCAAGTACGACGTGCTGCTGGCCACGACCATCGTCGAAAGTGGGCTGGACATCCCGACCGCCAACACGATGGTGGTGCATCGCGCGGATATGTTCGGCCTGTCGCAGCTTTACCAGATCCGGGGTCGCGTGGGGCGGTCCAAGACGCGCGCCTATGCCTATCTGACAACAAAGCCGCGCAAGCCACTGACACCGCAGGCAGAAAAGCGGTTGCGGGTGCTCGGCTCGCTCGACACCTTGGGCGCGGGTTTCACGCTGGCTTCGCAGGATCTGGACATTCGCGGCGCGGGCAACCTGGTGGGCGAGGAGCAGTCGGGCCATGTGCGCGAGGTGGGCTTCGAGCTGTACCAGTCGATGCTGGAAGAGGCGATTGCCAAGATCAAGGCGGGCGAGCTGGAGGGGCTGTCGGACACCGACGACCAATGGGCGCCGCAGATCAACCTGGGCGTCCCCGTCCTGATCCCCGAGGACTACGTGCCCGATCTGGACGTGCGTCTGGGATTGTACCGCCGCCTCAGCGGGTTGCAGAGCAAAGTTGAGCTGGAAGGTTTCGCCGCCGAGCTGATCGACCGCTTCGGAAAACTGCCGAAAGAGGTCAACACGCTGCTGCTGATCGTGCGGATCAAGGCGATGTGCAAACGCGCCGGGATCGCCAAGTTGGATGGCGGCCCCAAGGGGGCCACGATCCAGTTTCACAACGACAAATTCGCCTCGCCCGCCGGGCTGGTCGAATTCATCCAGGCGCAGAACGGGCTGGCCAAGGTCAAGGACAACAAGATCGTCGTCCGCCGCGACTGGGCCAAGGACAGCGACAAGATCAAGGGCGCCTTTGCCATCGCGCGCGATCTGGCCGAAAAGGTCGTGGCCGAGAAGAAACAAAAAGCCGGCGCCTCCTGATCCCTACAGGAACCGCACGGACACGCCGCCATCGACCGACAGCGCCGCGCCGGTGACGAAGGACGCGGCATCCGATAGCAAAAAGGCCGCCGCCTGTGCGATCTCGTCCGGTTGGGCCAGCCGTTTCACCGGGTGCAGACCGGCGATGAAGGCATGGGTTTCGGGGTCGTCGCCCGCCGTCGCGGTCAGCGTGCCGCCGGGCAGGATCGCGTTGATGCGCAGCCCGTCGCCCGCGTGATCCACCGCCAGCGACCGCATCAGCCCCACCAGCCCGGCCTTGGCCGCGGCATAGGCGCCCATGCCGGGCATCCCGCCATTGTCATTGCCGACGAAGGAACTGGTGAAGACGATGGCGCCATTGCGGCTTAGCGCCGGGATCTGCGCCTTGGCCGCGAAAAACGCGCTGGTCAGGTTGGTGTCCAGCACCCGGTGCCAGGTCTCGGCCGTCATCGCGGGCAGGGGCGACATGTCGCCCACCGTTCCGGCATTGTTGAACGCACCGTCCAGCTGCCCAAACGTCTGCTGCGCCAGATCGACCAGTGCGGCGGCGTAATCGGCGTCGCACACATCGCCCGCCAGCACGACGGCGCGGCCGCCATCATGGTGGATCTGCTGGGCGATCTCGTCCAACAGGGGTTTGCGCCGGGCGCCCAGCACCAGGTTGGCGCCCTGTCGGGCGAAAAGCCGCGCGGCGGCGGCGCCGATGCCGCTGCTGGCGCCGGTGATCAGGATGGTCTTGTCGGTCAGGGTCATGGTCATGCCTTTCTGCGTTGCATGACCCGACCAAAGACGTGATGGCCCGCGCCGCGCGACCCGTTTCCTGCGCTGAATATGCCGCGCGGGGGGCAAAGGCGCAGGTTCCGGGTCAGATGTCAGATGGCGGGGCCGCTCACACGCTCCAGCCGCGCCATGCGCCGGATCAGCACGAAGCCCAGCACCGCACAGGCCAGGATCCCGGCAGCCAGCGGCACCGGCGTGCCGTCAAAGGCCAGCCCGATCGGGATCGCGATGACCACCGCCATCACCGTGGCGACCGAGCTGATGACCGACGCCGCCATGCCCGCGATATGGCCCAGGGGCTCCATCGCCAGGGCGTTCAGATTGCCCAGCGTCAGCCCGACCATGAAGAAAAGCGAGATGTTCCACACCACCCACAGGGCAAACCCCGCATCCCCCGGCAACAGGTCCAGCCCATAGACCGCCAGCGCCAGCCCCGACAGCACGATCTGTGCCCCCAGCGCCAGCGTGATCAGGTAGCGCATCCCCAGACGCACCACCAGCCGGGCGTTGATGATGCTGGCGCTGGACGCGATCAGCGCAACGAAGCCGAACCACAGCGGGAAGCTGTCGGCGCGCCCGAAGGTGATGTCATAGACCTGTTGGATGGTGCTGATGGTCGAAAACAGGATGCCCATGCACAGGCCCTGCACCAGGATCGACAGCCGCACCATGGGCAGGCCGAAGACCTCGGCGATGGCGCGGGTCAGCTGGCCCAGCCGCAGCGGGCGGCGGCGTTCGGGCGGCAAGGTCTCGGCCTGGCGCAGCGCCAGCCACAGCGAGGTAAGCGCCGAAAACAGGATGAAGACCGCGAATATTCCGCGCCAGCCGGTCACCAGCAGGATCGCGGCGCCGACACTGGGGGCAAAGGCGGGCACGATGGCAAAGATCAGCATGACCAGAGAGATCAGCTGCGCCATCTGCCGCCCGGAATACAGATCGCGGATGATCGCCATCGCCACCACCCGGGGCCCGGCAGCGCCGATGCCCTGCACGAAGCGGGCAAAAAGAAGCAGCTCCAGCGAATTGGCGAGCGTCGCCGCCAGCGCCGCAACGGTATAAAGCGCAGCCCCGGACAGCAGCACGCGCTTGCGCCCGAACGTGTCCGACAGCGGACCGGTGACGAAGGTGCCCAAGCCCATGCCCAGCACGAACAGCGTCAGGATCAGCTGCGCCTTGTTCGGCGCGTCGGGCGTCAGCGCCTGCGTGATCTCGGGCAGGGCGGGCAGCATCGCGTCGATGGACAGGGCGATGGTGGCGAACAGCATCGCCATCAGAGCGATGAACTCTGGCTTGGAAAGACGGTCGGGCATGGTGAGGATCCGCTAGGGGCGATCCATCCGCCCTAACATGCGCGCAGGCGGACTACCACCCCGTATCAGACGGTTTTTCTGTGCGTCAATGCACGGTGGAATCTGTGGGTGTCTTGGTGCGGATCTGCTCGGTGATCTCGTCGATGGCCTGCAGCCACAGATCGGTGGGCTGGGCACCCGACAGGGCGTGCTGGTTGGCGACGATGAACATCGGCACGCCGCCCACGCCGCGCTGGCGGGCATGGGCGTCACGGGCGCGGATATCGGCGCTGTCGGCGTCGCCCTGCAACAGGCGGCGCGTGGCGTCGACATCCATTTCCGCGTCAGTCGCAATCTGAAGAAGAACCTCCAGATCGCTGATATCCAGCCCTTTTTCGAAATATGCGGCGAAGAGGGCCGAAACCACCGGGGTTTGGCGCCCCTCGATCCCCGCCCAGTGGATCAGCCGGTGCGCGTTCAGCGTGTTGGGCGTGCGTTCGATGGCGCCCAGGTTCAGCATCAGCCCGTCTTCCTCGGCCGCATCGGCGATCTGGCCATAGACCCGCACCGCGCCCTCCTTGCCGCCGAACTTTCCCTCGAGATACGCGCGGCGGTCCATGCCTTCGGGCGGCATGTCGGGGTTCAGCTGAAAGGGGTGCCATTCGATGGTGAACGGGTGATCGGGCCGCTGCGCCAGCGCGCGATCCAGCCGCGTCTTGCCGATATAGCACCAGGGGCAGATCGGGTCGGACAGGATATCAAGCTTGACCATGCTGGCCCTCATACTCCTGGCGGATGCGCCGCCGGTTCAGTTTGTTGTTCGCGCCCTTGGGCAGGCTGTCCAGATGCACGAACAATCGGGGTTGTTTGTAGCGCGCCAGGCAGCTTGCGGCAAATTCCGACAGGGCCGCATCGGTCAACTTTTCGCCAGTATAGAAGGCCGCGATGACGGTCGTGTCGGCCTTGACCGTGATTTCGGTCGCCGCGACCTCGTGGATCTGCGGGTGTTTGCACAGCGCCTGTTCGACCTCGACCGGTGAGACACGGAAGCCGCCGGCGTTCATCATGTCGTCGCTGCGGCCCAGATAGGCGATGGCGCCGTCGGCGCTCATCTCGACCATGTCGCCGGTCAGGAACCAATCGCCGTGAAAGCGCGCCTTTGTTTCCGCTTCCGCCTGCCAATAGCCCAGCATCAGCCCCGGATCGCTGGCATGGATCGCCAGTTGACCGGGTTCGCCGCGCGGGACAGGCGCGAAATCGGGTCCCAGCACCGCGATCCGGCGGCCCGGCTGCGGATAGCCCGAGGCATGGGGCGGCGCGGGGCGGTCGGGGCTGCCCGAGATGAAGGTGGAACACTCCGACATCCCCAGCGCCTCGAAAACCATGGTGCCGCTGGCGTCGTTCCAGCCCTGGCGCACGGCATCGGGCAGCTTTTCACCCGCCGACAGCCCGTGGCGCAGTTTGGGCAGCGACAACGCCGGGTTCGACTTCAACATCTGCCGGTAAACGCCGGGTGCAGCAGCAAAAATCGTCGCGTCATAGCGTTTCAGCAGCAGCGGCAGGGTCGCCGCGTCGACCCCATTTGCCGGGATCAGCGCGGTGGCGCCGATGGCCCAGGGGTCCAGCAGGCCGGTGCCCAGCGTATAGGTCCAGTTGAACGCGCCCGCATGCAGCAGCCGGTCATCCGGTGTCAGCCCGTACCAGCCCTGCCACATCATCCGCCGCGCCCAGACGGCGCGATGGGCGTGCATCACGCCGCGCGGCTGGCCCGACGTGCCCGAGGTATAGACGATATAGGCCAGCCGGTCGGGATCGCCCATGACCGGCGTGGCGGGGGGATGGTCGAACCACCCCTCGAACGTGGGGCTGTCGATCACCTGTGCCCCCGGCGCATCGGGCAGGGGCACACCGTCGCCCGCGATGACCAGCGCGGGCTGCAACTCATTCGCCAGTTTGGTGATTTCCGGCGTGGTCAGCTGCGCGGCGGTGGGCACGGGCACCAGACCGGCGGCGATGGCGCCCAGAAACGCGATGGGGAAATCCACCGTGTTGGCCAGCCGCAGCAGCACCCGCGCGCCGGGCTGCAGATCCATCGCCTGCATCGCGCCGGCCACGCCCATCACCGCCCCGCGCAGGCGGCCATAGCTCCACCGTTCTGACTTGGCGGGGCCGACAATGGCCAGCGCGATCTTGTCGGGGGTCACATCGGCCTGGGCCAGCACATAGGCGGCCAGATTGAACGCTGCGGGGCAGGGCGGTTGCGGGGTTGGGTCGGTCTGAGACAGCATGGCCCAGTGCTAGGCAACGTCCCCGCCAGTTGCAAGAGCCGCGCGCGGGCAGTATCAGCAAGGGCATGAACGAACGCGAACAACCCAGCCTGATCCGGTTGGCGCTGGAATCGGATACCGACACCCGGGTCGAGCCGCTGGACCTGGGCAAACGCGTGCGCGATTTGCGCATGTCGCGGGGCTGGACGCTGGAACAGGCTGCCGGTCAGGCGGGGTTGGCGCGTTCGACCCTGTCGAAGATCGAAAACGGCCAGATGTCGCCCACCTATGAGGCGCTGAAGAAGCTGGCGACGGGGCTGGAGATTTCGGTGCCGCAGCTGTTCACTCCGCCGAAAAAGGGTCAGGTGAACGGTCGGATGGCGGTCACGCGGTCGGGCGAGGGGGGCGCACACCCAACCGCCACCTATGAGCATGAAATGCTGGCCGGGGCGCTGACCAAGAAGGCGATGCTGCCCTATCGCGCGCGCATTCGGGCCCGCAGCATGGAGGAGTTCGACGGCTGGGTCCGCCATGACGGCGAGGAATTCCTGTATGTGCTGACCGGGGTCATCCGGCTTTACACCGAATTCTATGAACCGATCGAGATGCGCCGGGGCGACAGCGCCTATTACGACGCGGCGATGGGGCATAACGTGGTGTCGGTCTCGCCCGAGGATGCGACGATCCTGTGGGTGACGTCGCTGGGGTGATGCCACGGGAATGCCCCGATGCGGCGCCAGCCCGGCCACATTCCGGCATTAACCTGTCCTGACATGCCTGAGGGGTGACAGAGATGGGCTTTTTCCGCCGCAAACCGCGTGCGCGGGTGCTGAAGAACGGGGCGCAGGACGAGGTGTTCGTGCATTGCGCCACCGATACCGTGACCGATGCCGCTTGGTGGGGCGATCTTTACGCATTGGTGCACGGGCTCAGCGATGGTGACAGGTCGACCTTTGCCGCCGCGCTGAAGGCCAGCGAGCGGGGCGACAGCGCCACCCTGCTGACGGTGCCCGACACGGTCACGAACGAGCTTTGGACCCGGCTGACGCTGCTGGGCTATTTCGATCCCGCGCCGATCCCCGACAACATGCAGAACCTGCCGATCACCCCGGCGGCGCATGTGCTGACCGCCTTTGGCGCCGATCGCGGGCGCTGGTTCATGGCGGGCGCACAGGCGCTGATGAACGATCTGGGCGGCGAACCGGGCCGCGTCACCCGTTTTGCCGACGCGTTCCTGCGGCTGGACAAGCTGCATCAGGGGATCCGTATGGAAAATCTGAACCTGCTGCGCGACATGCTGTTTCGCAACGAGCAGGGGTTGCAGGCGGCGGGCAATCAGGCGTTTGCCGCGATCCTGCAACGCTATGCCAAGGTGGGCGCGGTCCGCCAGGTCGACGAGGACCGCTGGGACGTGACCGCGGCGGGCGCGATGATCGGGCCGTTCATGCTGGACCGGATCGTGTCGCGCCGCCAGCGGCCGCTGCACTGATCACGCGGCGGGGAACCAGTGTCGGGTGCGGTTGGCAAACCACACCAGCGACAGCATGACCGGCACCTCGACCAGAACGCCCACGACCGTGGCCAGCGCCGCGCCCGAATGCAGCCCGAACAGCGATATCGCCACCGCGACCGCCAGTTCAAAGAAGTTCGACGTGCCGATCAGACAGGCCGGCGCCGCGATCCGGTGCGGCAGCGCCATGCGCCGCGCGGCGACATAGGCCACGGCAAAGATGCCATAGCTTTGCAGGATCAACGGGATCGCAATCAACACGATGGCGCCGGGATTGCGCAGGATCGTTTCGGCCTGAAACCCGAAGAGCAGCACCACCGTTGCCAGCAGCCCGATGGCCGACCAGGGCTTCAACCGCGCCAGCAACCCATCGAGCGCGCCGCTGTTGCGTGCCTGAAGCCGTGCGCGGGTCAGCGCGCCCGCCACCAGCGGCAGCACCACATAAAGCAGCACCGACAGCAGCAGGGTCTGCCACGGCACGGTGACATCGGATATCCCCAGCAGGAACGCGGCGATGGGCGCAAAGGCGAAGATCATGATCAGATCGTTCACCGACACCTGCACCAGCGTATAGTTCGGATCGCCCTTGGTCAGCTGGCTCCAGACGAAGACCATCGCGGTGCAGGGCGCCACACCCAGCAGGATCATGCCCGCGATATATTCACCCGCAGTCTGCGGATCGACCATCCCGGCAAACAGCACCCGAAAGAACAGCCAGCCCAAAGCGGCCATGGTAAAGGGCTTGATCAGCCAGTTCACCACCAGCGTCAGCACCAGCCCCTTGGGCGATTTGCCCACATCCTTGATCGCGTTGAAATCGACCTGAACCATCATCGGATAGATCATGACCCAGATCAGCACCGCGACCACCAGGTTCACATGCGCGACCTCCAGCCCCGCGATGGCCGCGAACAGCCCCGGCGCCAGATTGCCCAAGGCCATCCCGGCCAGTATGCACAGACCCACCCAGACAGACAGATAGCGCTCGAAAACACCCATGCGCCCGACTCCCTGGCTCTGTTGCGCTAGAACGTGTCGCGCACGGTGCGCGCCCCGGCCGAGATATCCTTGCCGATACCTTCAACGGTCGAACAGCCCGCCAGGGCCAGCAATGCGCATGTGATCAGCAGTTTCTTCATTCTTCATACCACCAGACATCGGGCTGAAAGCCGATAAAGTCGCCGTAAATCGGGATGCGTTCGGGATAGCGCAGCTGTTTGACATGGGCAATGCGCGCCACGGGCTGATACCAGATCGGGATCACATAGCGGCCCGTGGTCAGCACCCGGTCCAGCGCGCGGGCGGCGGCGACGAAATCCGCGTTGGTCTGCGCCTGCAGGATGGCGTCGATCATCGCCTCGGCGGCGGGGCTGTCCATGCCCATCCAGTTCAGCGTGCCGGGTTCGGTGACGCCTTCGCGGCCCCAGTAAAGCTTCTGCTCGTTGCCGGGGCTCAGCGACAGGCCGCGTTCATAGAAGGTCATGTCGAAATCATAGGCGTCGGTGCGTTCCTTGTACTGCGCACTGTCGACGGTGGTGAAGACCGGCGTGATGCCCGCGCGTGTCAGCGCGTCGATATAGATGTCGACGATCCGGCCATATTCGGTCTGCGACTGTTTCAACAGGATCTCGAACCGCAGCGGCTTGCCCGCGGGCGTCTGCAACTGGCCCCGGTCGTTGATGGTGAACCCGGCCTGCTGGAACAGGTCCAGCGCCTTGCGCACGTTGCGGCGGTTGCGCAGGCTGCCATCGCTGACCGGCAGGGCATAGCCATCCAGCGCGCCGGGGGGCAGGGTGTCGGCAAAGGGCGCCAGAAGCTCCCGCACCCGCCCCTCGGCCGGGCCGGGGCGCATCGCAAGCACCGAATTGGCGTAATATGACGTGACACGCGGCAGCGCGCCGTCGTTCAGCGTGTCGTTGATGAATTCGAAATTGAACAGATGGATCAGCGCCGACCGCACCCGCCAGTCACCGAACGGCGCCCGTCGGGTGTTCATCACGAAGCCCCAGATGCCCGACGGGCGCTGATGCGGGATTTCGGATTTGACCACCGCCCCGGACCGCACCGCCGGAAAGTTGTAATTGTCATTCCACGCGGCGCTGCTGGTTTCGCGGTTTGTAGTGATCTCGCCGGCCTTGAACGCCTCGAACATCACATTGGCGTCGCCAAAGAACTCCATCCGGATTTCGTCCAGGTTGTTCGTCCCGCGCCGGAAGGGCAGGTCCTTGCCCCAGTAATCGGGATTGCGGCGCAGGGTGACATGGCGCCCGGCCTCGAACCCGTCGATGACATAGGGCGCGGTGGTGATGGGGATCTGGTTCAGCCCGCTTTGCGCGAAATCGGTCCCTTCCCATTGCGCCTTTTTCAGGATGGGCCGCATGCCGATGATCAGCGCCAGCTCGCGGTCGGGCTCGGCAAAGGTGAAACGCACCGACCGTTCGCCGGTCTGTTCGGCCCGGGTCACCCGTTTCCACGCGCCGTGATAGCGCGGATGCCCGACCGTGCCGAGCGTTTCATAGGACCACAGCACATCTTCGACCGTGACCGGCGTGCCATCGGAAAACCGCGCCTCGGGGCGCAGGGTGAATTCCACCCATTCCCGGTTCGGGCCGGTTTCGATCGTTTCCGCCAGCAGGCCATAAAGCGTGAACGGCTCGTCATAGCTGCGGCCCATCAGGCTTTCATAGGCCAGAAACCGCAGCTGCCACGGCACCCGCCCCTTAAGGATATGCGGGTTCAGGCTGTCGAAACTGCCGACCTCGCCCGTGACGATCCGCCCACCCGTCGGCGCATCGGGATTGGCATAGGGCAGGGCGGTGAAATCGGGGGGCAATGCGGGTTTCCCGTACATTGCTATTCCGTGCATCGGTTCGGCGGCCGCGAATCCCTGAAAGAGAATCACCCAAATGGCGACGATTCGCGCGGCACGCCGCGCGTTGGTTTTCAGGCACATCACGACCCGACTCCTCAAACCCCTTTATTCTTTGACGCAGACACTATGGCGGCTTGTCAGGCTTTTCAAACTTTTAGCTTGGACGCAGGCGGTGGATTGCGTATAAAGAGGTCACTGCTCGATAGGTTTCTTGCCTGTATGAAACCTGCCTCAATAACTTAACGCCGGCTTCGCGCCGGCGTTTTTTTTGGGCAGTTTCAGGACGCCTGCGGGGCAAGAGCCACGCCGCGCCAACGGGGCCCTTGCATCCGGTGCCGCAATGGCGTTCAGGCGGTCGAGATCAGCGTGCCCTCGATCTCGATGAAGTTGCTGAGGGTCAGATCGTCCATCTCCAGGTTGCGGAACGTGGCGGTGTAAGCGCCGCTTTCATTCGTCCAGACCACGGATGAGCCGACCTGTTCGGCAGTGGCCAGAAACAGGTCGAACTGTTCCTGCGCGGTGGTGGATTGGGTGTATTGGATCGCGATCAGATCCTCGGTCAGTTCGAAATCCTGCACTCTCGCAGTACCTGCATAGGTGCCGTCCGGCCCGTCGGTGAACGAGAACACGAATGTATCGGCCCCCGCATCGCCCCGCAGCACGTCATTGCCCGAGGCCGCCAGCAGGAAATCGTCGCCCGCGCCGCCATACAGGCGATCATCGCCATGTTCGCCGATCAGGAAATCCGCCCCCGCGCCGCCAATGAGCGTATCATTTCCAAGCCCGCCGAACAAATAGTCGTTTCCGTTGCCGCCATTCAGACGGTCATTGCCGATCAGTGTCGACAGGCCGGGGGCGTCGCCCATCAGGTGGTCGTCGCCATCCCCGCCATTCAGCGTGTCATCGCCCGCGCCGCCCCATATCATGTCGCCCCCGGTGCCACCGGACAGGGAATCCTGACCGTCCCCGCCCGACAGAAAATCGTCGTCCGCGCCGCCCTTCAGGAAATCGTCATCCGACCCGCCATAGAGCCTGTCCTGACCATCCTGGCCGGAAACCACGTTCTGCCCCGATGTGACGACGATGTAATCATCCCCGTCGCCACCCCGGATCGTATCGGCCCCGGCGCGGGACAGGATGATGTCGTTGCCGTCGCCGCCATCGATCAGATCGTCGCCATTCCCGGTCTGGATATTGTCGTTGCCGCTGTCAGCGTGGACGAAATTTTGGCCGTCTTCGTCGAAGATCTGATCATCGCCCGCGCCGCCGCGAAGCGTGTCGTTCCCGCCTTCGCCCACAAGCGTGTCGTTCTCGCCGCCGCCCGAAATACGGTCGTCGCCATCCCCGCCCATGACCACATCAAAGCCCGCGCCGCCAGAAAGCGTGTCGTTCCCGTCCCCGCCAGCCACCCAGTCGTCACCGGCGCCGCCGGAAATGGAATCGTCGCCCGCGCCGCCGTCGATCTCGTCATGGCCGCCATGCCCGGTCAGCAGATCATCGCCGCCATTGCCCAGGACATGGTCGGAATTGTCGGATCCGTGGACGATATCCGCGATCTCGCTGCCGATCGCCCCGTTATGGCCAAACTCGTTCAGCGCCGCAGGCAGGGTGAGCAGATCGAGCACGATGGTCTCGGAGATCCCCAGCAGCCCGTCGAAACGGCCGGGCATGTACCAGTCGGGGTCGAAGGCCGACAGCTCTGCCACGCTCAGATCCAGGTCCCGGTACGCTTTCTCGCGCACCTGCGGATAACTCGCGAAATCATCGTAAACGGTGCCGACGACCACGGTATAGAAAATCTCGGTCACGGTGCCCGACACGGGCACGCCATCGGGCCCATAGACCAGATCCTGGCCGGTGACCCGCACGCCGCTGTCGATGCCATATACCGTATCGGGCCCGCCCCAGAAGAACCCGGTGGCATCGGCATAAAGAAAACTGTCCATCACACTGTCCCGTTCATCACGAATCCAAACACATTGTCACAGGTTCAACCGGCAAAATGCGGCGACAAGTTGGCAGAGCGGCGCGGGACCGAAACAACCACAGGTTTCATGGCGCTGAATTCGGCATTAAATGAAACGAAAGCCTGCCTTTGACCTCGACCTGTCGCGGAAGGCGCATATGTTGATGGGAACATGGGTGAAAAGGAATTGTGAAGATGCAGCTCAACGGAAAAACCGCCATCGTGACCGGGTCGAATTCGGGGATCGGGCTGGGTGTGGCCACCGAACTGGCCAAGGCCGGGGCCGATGTGGTTCTGAATTCGTTCACCGACAATGATGAAGACCACAAACTGGCCGCGGATCTGGCCAAAGAGCATGGCGTCAACGTGCGGTATATTCAGGCCGACATGTCCAAGGGCGACCAGTGCCGCGCGCTGATCGAAAAGGCGGGCGCCTGTGACATCCTGGTGAACAATGCCGGTATCCAGCACGTGGCCCCGATCGACGAATTCCCGGTCGAGAAATACGATGCGATCATCGCCATCAACCTTAGCTCGGCCTTTCACACCACGGCGGCGGCGCTGCCGATGATGCGCAAGGCGGGCTGGGGCAGGGTGGTCAATATCGCCTCGGCCCACGGGCTGACGGCCTCGCCCTATAAATCGGCCTATGTCGCAGCCAAGCACGGGGTCGTGGGGCTGACCAAGGTGACGGCGCTGGAAACCGCCGAGGAGCCGATCACCGCCAATGCGATCTGCCCCGGTTACGTGCTGACCCCGCTGGTCGAGGCGCAGATCCCCGACACGATGAAGGAATACGACATGAGCCGCGAGGACGTGATCAAGAACGTCATGCTGACGCGGCAGCCGTCCAAGGAATTCGCCACCGTCGAACAGCTGGGCGGCACGGCGGTGTTCCTGTGTTCGGACGCGGCGGCGCAGATCACCGGCACCACGATCAGCGTCGATGGCGGCTGGACCGCGCTATGACCGGCGCGGACGAGGCCGGGCGCGACACGCTGGAAATCGACAACATGTTCCTGTGCGGGTCGCGCTTCACCCGTGTCAGCCTGAAAGAGGCAGAGTTTCGGGACTCGCACCTGATCGGGGCGCGTCTGGACGATGTCGATGCCAGCGGGTTGCAGGTGGAAAACGTCAACCTGACACGCTCGGCCTTTCGCAATGTGAACCTGTCCGAGGTGACCATCGACAACGCCAACCTGTCGGGGCTGGCGATCACCAATGCCAACATCACCGGTCTGACCATCGACGGCATCAAGCTGAGCGACATGATCGCCGCCTATGACGAGAAGCGCCGCAATGGCTAAGGCCAAACCGAAGCGGATCAACCTGGCGCTGCAGGGTGGCGGCGCACATGGCGCCTTTACCTGGGGGGTGCTGGACACGCTGTTGCAGGACGACCGGATCGAAATCGCGGGGATTTCCGGGACCTCGGCCGGGGCGCTGAACGGGGCGGCGGTGAAATCGGGGCTGGCCACCGGCGGGCGCGCGGGCGCGCGCGAAAAGCTGGACTGGCTGTGGCATCGCGTGGGCGCGGTGGGCGATCCCGACCTGTCGCGGCTGATCAGCATGTGGTCGCTGCCCTCGGCCGCGATCTCGCATCTGATCGAAACCTCGGCCGCGTTCATCACCGCCGATTTCCTGTCGCGGCTGAACAGCCCCTATGCGCAGGGGGCGTTCTATCACAACCCGCTGGCGCCCATCGTGGCCGAGCTGTTCTGCCCGACGCTTTGCACCGATCAGGGGCCGGCCTTCTGGATATGCGCGACCAATGTGCGCACCGGCAAGATCAAGGTGTTCGACCACGAGGAGATCTCGGTCGACTCGATCCTGGCCTCGGCCTGTTTGCCGACGCTGTTTCAGGCGGTCGAGGTCACGGACCCCCGCAGCGGCGAGACCGAGGCCTATTGGGATGGCGGCTATACCGGCAACCCGGCGCTGTTTCCGCTGTTTTCCGAAACCCTGCCCGACGACATTCTGGTGGTGAACATCAACCCGCTTTACCGCGCCGACATCCCGATCACCCCGCAACAGATCCAGAACCGCATCAACGAGATCAGCTTCAACTCGTCATTGCTGCGCGAGCTGCGCGCGATTGCCTTCGTGCGGCGGCTGCTGGATCAGGGCACGCTGCAAAGCAATTCGATGAAACGCGTGCTGGTGCACATGATTTCCGACGATGTGCTGATGAACACGCTCAGCGTGGCGACCAAGCTGGTGCCGACCCCGTCGGTGCTGGCCGAGCTGAAGGCCGCCGGTCAGCGCGCCGCGGCGCAGTTCCTGGAACAGGATTTCGACAAGCTGGGCAAGACCGACAGCGTCGATCTGGTCGAGATGTTTTCCTGAAGCACCGGGCGGCTAGTCCTGCAGGTGAAAGCCACGGAATTCCTTGACCGTGGACAGGCACAGAAGCGTCTTCATCTGCGCCACTGACGGGATCAGCGTCAGCCGGTCACGGTACAGCTTTTCGTAATCTTCGGTATTCCGCGCCGCCACCCGCATCAGATAGTCGAACTCGCCCGAGATCAGGTGGCATTCCAGCACCTCGGGCATCTCGCGGATGGCGTCTTCGAACGCCTCGATATCCTCGCGCCGCTGGCTCAGCAGCTTGGCCTCGATGAATACCTGGATTTCCAGCCCCACGCGCTTGCGGTTCAGCCGCGCCGCGTAATGCGAGATCTTGCCGTCCGCCTCCAGCATCTTGACCCGCCGGTGACAGGCCGACAGCGAAAGCCCCACCTGTTCCGACAGCCGCGCCATGGAAATCTGGCCGTCACGCTGAAGCGTGGAAAGAATCTTTATATCCAGCCTGTCCATCGGAATAACTTATTAATCTGTGGGCACGAACCGGAATATTTCCGGAAAATTTCCGAAAGAACAAGATCTTTGAGAATCTTTTTTGGGCCAAGATGGGTAACGTGGGGGCACTTCAACAGTGATTGTCTCGAAACAATCAACAACCATCAGACGGAGGTAAACATGACACACAAGATCGTCGTCGGCTTTGACGGCAGCACCAGCGCCAATTCGGCCCTGGCATTCGCGCTTGGCCTGGCCAAGACCAACGGGGGCAGCATCGTTGTGGCCCATGTGCTGGAATGGTCGCCCTATTCCTTTCTGACCCCGACCGAGCTGGAAGAACGGCACAAACGCCGCAAGGAAGAGCTGGAGCGCGCCGAGAACGCGGTTCTGAAACCGGTGCTGGACGCGGTCGCCGACAGCGGCGTGCCGGTCACGTCGGCGCTGAAATACGGCCATATCGCCGACACGCTCTGCGCCATCGCCAAGGATGCCGGTGCCGATCAGATCGTGATCGGGCGCACCGGTCATTCGTCGCTGTCATCGCGCTTGTTCGGGTCGGTTGCCGGTAGCCTGGCTCAGGCCGCGCCCGTGCCCGTGACCATCGTGCCATAAGAAGAACAGGGATAGATCATGAAACAGTTTTCCAATTCGGCGCCGATCCTGGCGGCCGCCCTTCTTGCCAGCGCCGCCCCGGCGGGGGCTCAATCGCTGGACCAGCAGATCAACGACGGTTTTGCCGCCGCGACCGGCTGGTTTGTCAATTTCATCTTCAGCGCCTTTCCCGGCACGTCCTTCCCGTGGATTGTGGCCTGGCTGGTGATTGCCGCGACGGTCTTCACCTTTTACTTCGTTTTCATACAGTTCCGCGCGTTTCCGCATTCCATCGCGCTGGTCAAGGGCGACTATTCCGACCCCAATGACGCGGGCGAGGTCAGCCATTTCCAGGCGCTGGCAACAGCGCTGTCGGGCACCGTGGGTCTGGGCAATATCGCGGGCGTCGCGGTGGCCGTGGGCATCGGCGGGCCGGGGGCCACGTTCTGGATGATCCTGGCGGGTCTGATGGGCATGGCGTCGAAATTCACCGAATGCACGCTGGGTGTGAAATACCGCAACGAATACCCTGATGGCACCGTTTCAGGCGGGCCGATGTATTACATGACCAAGGGTTTCGCCGAACGCAACCTGCCCGCGGGCAAGTTCCTTGCGATCCTGTTTTCGGTCTTTTGTATCCTGGGTGCGCTGGGGGGCGGGAACATGTTCCAGGCCAATCAGGCCCATGCGCAGATCGCCAATGTGGTGGGCGACTATCCCGGCTGGATCACCGGCATCATCTTTGCCGTGATCGTCTTTGCGGTGATCGTCGGTGGCCTGCAATCCATCGCCAAGGTGACCGAGAAGGTCGTGCCCTTCATGGGGGTGATGTATGTGCTGACCGCGCTGGTCATCATCTTGATGAATGCCGATCAGGTCGGCTGGGCCTTTGGCCAGATCTTCGAGGGGGCCTTTACCGGGCTGGGCGTGGCCGGCGGCATGGTCGGCGCGCTGATCCAGGGGTTCAAGCGGGCGGCGTTCTCGAACGAGGCGGGCGTCGGGTCGGCGGCGATCGCACACTCGGCCGTGCGCACCAAGGAGCCGATCACCGAAGGCTTCGTATCGCTGCTGGAGCCCTTTATCGACACGGTCGTGATCTGCACCATGACCGCGCTGGTGATCATCATCACCGGACAGCTCGTGTCGGACCCCAACACTGGCATCTATCTGCTGGACGAGGGCGCAAGCACCATCCAGACCATCGACGGCAACAAGGGGGTCGCGCTGACCTCGGCCGCGTTCTCGTCGGCCTTTGGCTGGTTCCAGTACGTGCTGGCCATCGCTGTGATCCTGTTCGCCTTTTCGACCATGATCAGCTGGTCCTATTACGGGCTCAAGGCGTGGACCTTCCTGTTCGGCGAGGGCAAGTCGAAAGAGCTGGTGTTCAAGGTGATCTTCTGCATCTTCGTGGTGATCGGCGCCTCGGCCAGCCTGGGTCCGGTGATCGATTTCTCGGACGCGGCGATCTTTGCGATGGCGGTGGTCAACATCATCGCGCTGTACCTGCTGATGCCCATCGTCAAGCGCGAGCTGCACAGCTATCAGTCGCGCCTGAAATCGGGCGAGATCCGCAAGTTCCACTAGCAAATCGGGATGTGAAGCCACCGCATGTGCCGGTGGCTTCCGCCATCACCCGCTTAGGCGTCGATCTTTTCGCGCAGGGGCACCACATCGGGCGGCAGGGTCGGGTCCTTGCCATTGGGATAGACCAGCCCGGCCGAGATCACCAGCTTCGCGGCATCCTCGACGCTCATGTCCAGCATGATCACCTCGCTCTTGGGAACGAACAGCAAGAAGCCCGAGGTCGGGTTGGGCGTGGTGGGCAGAAAGACGCTGATCAGCGCCTCGTCCCGGGGGATGCGGCGGTTGATCTCGCCCTTGGCCGAGGTCGACACGAACGCCACCGCCCAGATCCCCTTGCGCGGGTATTCCACCAGACAGGCTTGGTCAAAGGACGTATCGGCCGACGAAAACACCGTTTCGGCGATCTGTTTCAACCCCGCATAGACCGAGCGCACGACCGGCATCCGGTCCACCAGCCCCTCGGCCCAGTCCAGGAACGACCGCCCGATGATCCCCTTGGCCAGCCAGCCCACGAACACGGTGAAGACCAGGAAAAACACCACACCCACGCCGCGGATGTTGATCGTCGTATCCTCGCCGAAGATCCGTTTCAGATAGGTTTCGGGCTGATAGGCATCGGGCACGAAAGGCAGGACAAAGCCATCCACCCAGCCGACCACCGTCCAGATCAGCCAGACGGTCAGCCCGATGGGCGCAATCACCACCAGCCCCGTCAGAAAGCTGTTGCGCAGCCCCGCCAGCAACCCGGTCCGGCGACGGCGTGGGGGTTCGTTGTTCTGGTGATCGTCCTGTTCAAACATGGCGTTCCCTGTATCCCTCGGGCCAATCTAGGGATTGCCGGGGGCAAGGACAATGAAAGCCGTGCTATTTGTGGGGCCTGGCGCGGGCTGTGGCGATTTCGCGGGCGATTTCGGCGCCCAGCCGGGCGTTGTTCAGCACCAGCGCGATGTTTGAGTCCAGCGATTGCCCAACCGTCAGCTTCAGGATGCGCGACAACAGGGCAGGGGTCACATCCTTGGCGCTGGCATCGGCGGCGTCCTTCAGCGCGGCGGCGATGATCGGGTCGATCCGGTCGCGTGGGATTTCGGCCTCGGCCGGGATCGGGTTGGCGACCAGCTGCCCGCCGGGCAGGCCCAGCGTTTCACGCATCAGATGCGCAGCCGCGATCTGATCGGGCGCGTCCATTCGCAGCGGCGCCGGCAGGCCTGAGCTGCGTGACCAGAAGGCCGGGAAATCGTCGGTTTGGTAGCCGATGACCGGCACGCCCAGGGTTTCCAGCACCTCTAGCGTCTTGGGCAGGTCCAGGATCGCCTTGGCCCCGGCGGCCACGACCGTGACGGCGGTTTGCGACAGCTCCGTCAGGTCGGCCGAGATGTCGAAGCTGGTTTCGGCGCCGCGATGCACGCCGCCGATCCCGCCGGTGGCGAACACGTCGATCCCCGCCAGCCGCGCGCAGATCATCGTCGCCGCGACCGTGGTGGCGCCGGTGCGCCCCGAGGTCAGGCAGGCCGCCAGATCGGCGCGGCTGACCTTTTGCGCATCGGGCGTCTTGGCCAGCGCGGTCAGGCTGTCGGCATCCAGCCCCACCCGGATCTGCCCGCCCATCAGCGCGATGGTCGCGGGCGTGGCGCCATGGGCGCGAACCTGTGCCTCGACCCGCTGCGCTGTTTCCAGATTCTGGGGGTATGGCATGCCATGTGTGATGATTGTGCTTTCCAGGGCGACAACCGGGGCGCCGTTCGCTTGCGCGGCGGCCACGTCGTCGGACAGGATCAGGGGAGGGGTCATGCGCTTTCTCCACAGACATGGGCGGCAGCGGCATCCAGCGCGGCGGCCAGCGCGGCCCCGCGATCCTTGCCGACGGTTTCGGCCGCGATATGGGCGGCCATGAACGTGTCGCCCGCGCCGGTCACGCGGGTCACCATCACCTGCGGTGGCTGGCGGGTCAGCAGCCCGTCCGGCGCGCCATCGGTCGCCGAATTGCCGCCATTGGTCACCAGCACGCGGGTCGCGCCACGCGCCAGCAGGCCCGCCGCAGCCTCGGCCGAGCTGGCAAAGGGCGTGTGGCACAGCAATCCGGCCTCTTCCAGGTTCACATAAAGCGTCGCGCGCGGGTGGGCCAGCAGCGGCGCCAGACGTTCGGCCTTGCCCGGGCTGGCGGGCGCGATGCGCAGATCGGCGGCGGCAAACAGCGGGCTTTGGGCGATGTCGGCCAGCAAAAGCTGCGTCAGGTTGCCATCCAGCGCGATCACCCCGCCATAGGGTGCGTCATCCGCGCCCAGCGTGCCATCCGACAGCGGCGTCAGGATCTTGTCGCCCGCGGCTTCCAGCGAATGGGCATCGGCAATCGCCGCGATCAGGCCATTGGCCCCCTCGACCGCCATGTAGCGGTCGGTGGGCAGATCGGGCGAGCGATAGATATGATCGGTGATCAGCCCCAGCCGCCGGCAGACCCCGATCAGCTCGTGCCCCTGTTCATCCGTCCCCACGGCGGACAGCAGGGCAGGCCGCATCCCGAACCGCATCAGCGTCATCGCGATGTTCATCGCCACGCCGCCGGGCTCGCGCGTGATCCGCCCCGGCACATCGGCGCCGAACTTCATGTGAACAGGCGCCCGGCCGATCACGTCCCACAGGACAGATCCGATGCACAGGATGTCTGGCGATTGCGTCATGCGGGCCTTGTGGCAATCCAGCCGCGCACTGGCAAGCGGAAAGCGTCAGGCCCGTGGCGGTGTGAACAGCAGCTTGACATAGGACCGATACAGCAACACCTGCTGCGACGTGGCCTTGGGCTCGCTCAGCGCCTTGGACAGGATGATGCCGCCATCGACAACCGCGCTGACCATATCGGCCACATGTTCCAGCGGCACGTCATCGCGTTTGGGGTATTCGGCCTCGATTGCCTGCAGCATGTCCAGAAACAGCCCCCGCCAGCGCAGCAGCGCATCGCGGTTCAGCGCGCGTACCTCGGGCGAGAACAGCCGTTCCTGATAGACCGCCGCCGCGATCAGGCAGCCGGGATGGCCATTGGGCATGTCGGCAATCAGATCGGCCAACAGCTTCATATAGACCAGCATCATCTGCAGCGGATCATCGGTCAGCGCGCGGGCCTTGTCGCCGATATCGGCCAAAAGCGCATCCTCGGCCACGATATAGCGCTCCAGCAGCGCCTGGCCGAGGGCGTTCTTGTCGGGGAAGTGATAGAAGAACCCGCCTTTGGTGATCCCGGTCGCGGCCACGATCTCCTCGATCGAGGTGGCTTCGAATCCCTTGGCCAGAACGGCAGCCTCGGCCACGTCCATGATCCGCGTGCGTGTGTCGATCGGTCTGTTCATGGGCCGGCCCCCGAAAATGCGCTGTACCAATGGTATAGTCAGACCGGTCTGCGACAAATCGTCGTTTCCGGGAAACTGGCTATACCTATGATATAAAATGATTATTTTCAGTACTTTTTACTGACCCACGAGTCAACTAGCGCAAAGTCGATGCGTTGGGGCAAAAAACGCCCATTCAACGGAGACTTTGATATGACCTTTAACACGACACGCTTTGACAAACTTATGCACGCAGACCGTCTTTGGCTGACCGATGCCGGGCTGGAAACCGATTTGATCTTCCACGGTGGGTTCGACCTGCCGCTGTTTGCGTCTTTTCATCTGTTGGAGAGCGCGGCGGGGCGCGATGCCCTGTCCGCTTATTTCCAGCGGTTCATCGACATGGCGCGCGCGGGCCGGACCGGGTTGGTTCTGGACACCGCAACCTGGCGATCGGGCGCACATTGGGGCGCGCAGCTGGGCCGGTCGCCCGCTGCGATGGATCAGGTCAGCCGGGATGCGGTCGCTTATGCCCGAGGCGTGCGGGACCGTCACGAAACCGGGCAGACGCCGATCCTGGTCAATGGCGTCATCGGGCCCGCCGGGGATGGCTATGCCCCCGAAGCGCTGCTGACGCCGGACGAGGCGCAGCGCCTGCATGAACGCCAGGCGCAGGTCCTGGCCGATGCGGGGGCGGATATGATCTCGGCCGTCACGATCACGCATACCGGCGAAGGGATCGGGATTACCCGCGCCGCCGCCGCCACCGGCCTGCCTGTCGTGGTGTCCTATACGGTGGAAACCGACGGTCACCTGCCCACGGGCCAAACCCTTGGCGAAGCGATCCGCGAAACCGATGCCGCAACCGGCGGCGCACCGGCCTATTACATGATCAACTGCGCCCATCCCGATCACTTCGCGGACCGGATTGCAGGGGATTGGGTGAGCCGGATCGGCGGCATCCGCGCCAATGCCTCACGGCTGAGCCATGCCGAGCTGGATGCCTCTGAAGTGCTGGACGAAGGCAACCCCGAGGAGTTCGGCTACCTCTATGGGGCTCTGGCGGCGCTGTTGCCGAACCTGCGGGTGATTGGCGGCTGTTGCGGCACCGATCACCGCCATGTCGGCTGTGCCGCGCGGCATCTTCTGCCCAATACGCCGAATACCAACGCCGCCTGAGGCGTCATGCACAAGCCCGGGCTGGTCCGCAAAGACCGGCCCGGATTTCGAACAAGGATTATGGCAATGAATATGATGACAAAGCAGACATTACTGCGCCCGGCGGAGCGGCAGGATGCCGACAGTCTGGCGTGGTTCATCAACGCCGCGGGGCACGGCATGCCGCTGGAATACTGGACCGAACTGGCCGCCCCGGGGCAGGACCCGTGGGAGATCGGGCGCCAGCGCATGGCGGTCAACAGCGGCGACAATTCCTGGCGCAACTGGACCATTGCCGAGCGCAATGGCGCGGCGGCGGGTGGGCTTTGTACATACCAGATCCCGTCCGACATGGAACGCCCGGGAGACGACGTGCCGCTGCGGTTTCGCCCGCTGGCCGCGCTGGAATATCTGGCGCGCGGGACCTGGCACGTGCATGTGCTGGCGACGAGCCTGCGGCACCGCCGTGCAGGCGTGGGCACCCGGCTGCTGGCCCATGCCGCGCGCCAGGCCGCCGGGCGCCCGCAATCGATCCTGGTCGACAGCGGCAATGCCCCGGCCTGTGCCCTGTATAAGACAGTGGGCTTCATCGAGGCCGCCCGCCGTCCGATCGTGGACCGGGATGGCAAGCTGCTGACCGGCGATTGGCTGTTGCTGATGCGCTGAGCGGGCAGGGCGGTCAGGCGCGCAGCGGGTATCGGTCGGGTTCCTCGAACACGTCGATCACCTTGCTGCCCGCCGCCACCCGTGCGGCATGTTCCGTGCCCGCCGGGATGTCATAGCTTTCGCCCGGGCGATAGCTGCGCGTCTTGCCGCCCATGGTCAGGTCGACCCGCCCCTCGATCACCGAACCCCATTGCGCCCCGTGGCTGTGCGGCGGCAGGGTGATGTCCTGATGAAAGGTAAAGAAAACCATCAGCCCGGCGTCGGATCGGATCGCGCGCGCGGACACGACATCCTCGGGGAACGGGATGTCGAGCGCGGGCAAACCCATGATGAAATCCGGAAATTGCATCGAAAACCCTCCGTCTTTTTCCCTTGTCTAGCAGGAATCGCGGCGAAGGGGTTGCCAAATGCGCGCCCATGGCCTAAACGCGCGCTCACTTCACAGGCGTGGGTTGGGCCGTTGGGGGAGACATCCCGAAAGGTCCGCCGGTTGGGCAGATGCCCTTGATACCCGCGCCAAGGCGCAAACCGGAAAGGAATTTGGACATGGCGCTCCCTGAATTCACCATGCGTCAGCTGCTGGAAGCTGGCGTTCACTTTGGTCACCAGACCCAACGTTGGAACCCGCGTATGCAGGAGTTCATCTATGGGTCGCGTAACGGCATTCACATCCTCGACCTGACGCAGACCGTCCCGATGCTGGACCAGGCGCTGCAAGTGGTGCGTGAAACCGTCGCCCGTGGCGGCCGCATCCTGTTCGTTGGCACCAAGCGTCAGGCACAGCGCCCGGTCGCGGAAGCCGCCGAGAAATGCGCGCAGTATTACATGAACCACCGTTGGCTGGGCGGCACGCTGACCAACTGGAAAACCGTTTCGCAGTCGATCAACCGGCTGAAAGCGCTGGACGAAAAGCTGGAATCGGGCGCCGAGGGCCTGACCAAGAAAGAACGTCTGGGCATGGAACGCGAGCAGGCCAAACTGCAAGCCTCGCTGGGCGGTATCCGCGAAATGGGCGGTGTGCCGGATCTGCTGTTCGTCATCGACGTCAACAAGGAAGACCTGGCCATCGCCGAAGCGCGCAAGCTGGGCATCCCGGTTGTCGCCATCGTCGACACCAACTGCTCGCCCGATGGCGTGGATTTCATCATCCCCGGCAACGATGACGCGGCACGCGCCATCTCGCTTTACTGCGACCTGGTCAGCCGCGCGGCCCTGGACGGCGTGAGCGCCCAGCTGGAAGGCGCAGGCGTGGATATCGGCGCGCTGGACGAAAACCCGGTCGAAGAGGCCGTGGAAGAAGCCGCCGAGGCCCCGGCCGAAGCCTGATAAGGCACGGCCTTTGTCACATCCCTGATACCGGGCGCGGGTATGGCCGCGCCTGGGCTGAGACTAGAATCGAGGAGAGCCAAGATGGCAATCACCGCAGCATTGGTGAAAGAACTGCGCGACACCACCGGCGCAGGCATGATGGATGCGAAAAAAGCGCTGACCGAAACCGATGGCGACATGGAAGCGGCCATCGACTGGCTGCGCACCAAGGGTCTGGCGAAAGCGGCCAAGAAATCCGGCCGTACCGCCGCCGAGGGCCTGGTGGCCGTTGTCGTCGACGGTGGCAAGGGTGTCGCGGTCGAGGTGAACTCGGAAACCGATTTCGTCGGCAAGAACGCCGAGTTCCAGGAAATGGTTGGCGGCATCGCCAAGCTGGCGCTGAACGCGGCGGATGTCGACGCGCTGCTGGCGGCTGACATGGGCGGCAAGACCGTTCAGGACGTTCTGACCGACAAGATCGCCACCATCGGTGAAAACATGAGCCTGCGCCGCATCGCGACGGTCGAGGCCGACACCGTCGTGTCCTATGTCCACAACGCGGCTGCGGCCGACATGGGCAAGATCGGCGTTCTGGTCGGGCTGAAAGGCGGCGACGAGGCGTTCGGCAAGCAGGTTGCGATGCACATCGCGGCGACCAACCCCGCCGCCCTGAACGAGGCCGAGCTGGACCCTGCCGTGGTGGAAAAAGAGCGTCAGATCCAGATCGACATCGCGCGCGAGTCGGGCAAGCCCGAAGCGGTGATCGAAAAGATGATCGTCGGTCGCATGAAGAAATTCATGTCCGAAGTGACCCTTCTGGGTCAGTCCTTTGTCATCAACCCCGATCTGACCGTCGAAGCCGCCGCCAAGGAAGCGGGCGCCGAAATCACCGGCTATATCCGCATGGAAGTGGGCGAAGGCATCGAGAAGAAAGAAGAAGACTTCGCCGCCGAGGTCGCCAAGGCCGCACAGGGCTGATCCCGCGGCCCGACATCGTCGGAACGAAAAAAAACGGTGCAGCCTAGGCTGCACCGTTTCTGTTTGCAGGCCGCGCGATAGGGGATGCAAACGGCCCGCAATCTGTCGCCGGGTTGCCGAAAGGAAATTCGCTTCAACGCCGACATACAATACCGGTCGCCCGGTGTGATCCGCGGATCCGTCAAATGCACGAACCCACGTCTCTGTTGTCCCAAGGCCAAAGGCCACCACTCACGGAACGGGCGGAGTATTACCGGATTCAAGGTGCGTATGAAGGTATGGTAAACCTTACCCGGGAAAACCGGCGATTTCCTGCCGGCTCAGGGTTGCAGAACATAGATCTGGTTCTGTGACGCCGCCCGCAGCACCGCCTGGGCGGTGGTTTCCACATCCAGCGCCTCGCGCGCGCGGCGCAGGTGCTTTTCGATGGTGGCCTGGGTCAGGCCCAGAATGGCGGCGATGTCCTGCATCGTCTTGCCATCGCCCACCCATTCCAGCACCTGGCGCTGCCTTTCGGTCAATTCCCGGCCCGGCGGGGCGAAGGGCAGGGTGGTGATCTTCAGGTGGAAGACGTTGCAGATGATGCAGATCTCGCGGCCCTGACGGTCCCAGTCGCGGTCGATCTCGGCCTGGGGAATGTCGGCGGGCGCGATCAGCGCGACACCGCCTTTCTGACGGGCCGAGATATCGTCGAAGCTGATCGTGTACCCGTTGGTGACCCCGTGCGAGCGGTTGAAGTCCAGGACGCGGCGTTCGGCCTTGGTCAGCTGGTCGATATTGTCTTGCAACCAGGACCACGAACAGGGGCCGACGTTTTCCTTGCTCCAGCGCAGCATCGGGCCGTCGAAATACAACCCGCCCTCGAGATAGGGCGTCAGATAGTCCGACCCCAGATTGCTGAGCACGACAAAATCGTCGCGATTGCCCAAATGCGTGCCACTGCGCTGCCGGGTGAAGCCGTAAAGCACGCGGTCAAAGCCGAAGCTTTGCATCTGGGACAGGAACGGGGGCCAGATATCCTCGACCTGGCGCGCTGAAAGCAGGGTTTCCAGCAGCGCCGCGTTCATCTTGCGCCTTGCAGATGCGCGACCATCGCGTCCAGCGCCAGCAGATAGCCCTGTGCGCCGAACCCGCAGATCTGGCCGATTGCGACCGGCGCGATATGCGACACATGGCGGAACGCCTCGCGCGCGTGGATGTTCGACAGGTGCAGTTCGATCGTCGGCACCTCGACCGAGGCGATGGCATCGCGCAGCGCGACCGAGGTATGGGTATAGGCACCCGCATTCAGGATTATGCCGTCATGACAACCTTTTGCGGCGTGAATCTCATCCACCAGAACACCCTCGTGATTGGACTGGGCACAGGACACGGTGATCCCGGCGCCCTTGGCATGGGCGTGGCAGGCGGCCTCGATATCGGCCAGGGTGGTGTGACCGTAAACCTCGGGCTGGCGGGTGCCCAGAAGGTTCAGGTTCGGACCGTTGAGAATGAGAATGGATGTCATGGTCGCCTCTGAAATTCGGGCTGTTGTAAACGGTCGCGGTTTTTTTGTCGAGAACCCCATGCGCCCGGTTTTTCCATGCCGATCACGCCCCGCGCGCGGCCTTTTGCGCGGCCACGTCGCGGGCCACCAGATCGGCATAAAGCCCGCGAATGCGCCGCGTTACCGGACCCGCGCCGGGCGTGGTTCCGATGGGCTTGCCATCGATCTGTGACACCGGCGTCTGGGCGCCGAATGTGCCGGTCAGAAACGCCTCGTCGGCGCCATAGGCATCGACCAGCGAATAGTTGCGTTCGAACACCGGAATGTCGTTGGCGCGGCACAGCTCGATCACCTTGGCGCGCGTGACGCCATTCATGCAGTAATCCCCGGTCGAGGTCCAAACCGCGCCCCGGCGCACGATGAAGAAATTGCAGGCATTCGTGGTGTTTACGAAGCCATGCGGATCCAGCATCAGGCCTTCGTCGGCACCGGCCTGTTCGGCCTGAAGGCAGGCAATCACGCAGTTCAGCTTGGAATGGCTGTTGTATTTCGCGTCCTGGCTCATCGGCAGCCCGCGCACCTGTGGCACCGTGGCCAGCCGGATGCCGCGATCCATCAGCGCCTCGGCCGGTTTGGAATGTTCGACAATCGCCACGACCGTGGGGCCGGATTTTGACAGGGCAGGGTGCTGAAACGGCTTTTCCTTGCGCCCGCGCGTGATCATCAGCCGGCAATGCGCGTCGGTGGTCATCCCGTTGGCCGCCGCGGTCCGGTTCAGGATGTCGCGGATATCGCTCGCGTTCAGCCCGCTGTCGATCGACACCGCGCGCAGCGACGTGAACAGCCGGTCCATATGGTCGTCGAAAAACGCCCATTCACCGTCATAAAGCCGCAGACCTTCCCACATGCCGTCGCCCAGCATGAAGCCGCTGTCATAGACCGATACGACCGCATCGGCCTTGTCGACGATCTGGCCGTTCAGATAGATCTTGATGTGGTCGTTGCGGCTATCGGGCGCTGCGTCATGGGTAGTGCTGTGGGGATCTGCCTGCATCTGTGCTGCCTGTCGTTTGGGGCCAATAGTTCTGTCGGCCCCAATGTCGACGAGACTGCAGGGAAATCAAGGGGCTGGCCGGATATATCCGCCTATGTGGATAAACAACATAATACTGATTATCGGAATCAGCCCAGAGCGTAGCCAGCCCCCCTGACCGTGCGGACCGGATCGCTGCCGTTATGGGTGCACAGCGCCTTGCGCAGCCGTCCGATATGGACATCGACCGTGCGCGTGTCGACATAGATGTCACGCCCCCAAACCCGGTCCAGCAATTGCTCGCGGCTCCAGACGCGGCCGGGTTTTTCCATGAAGGTGCTCAGCAGCCGGAATTCCGTCGGTCCCAGCTTCAGCAGCTTGCCGTTGCGGAACACCTTGTGGGTTTCGGCATCTAGCAGGATGTCCTCGAACTCCAGCCGTTCACCGACCGATGCTGGCCGCGTGCGCCGCAGCTGGGCCCGGACACGCGCCATCAGCTCGACCACGGAATACGGTTTCACCACGTAATCGTCGGCGCCGGTTTCCAGGCCGCGCACGCGGTCGACCTCCTCGGACCGGGCCGACAGGATGATGATCGGGATGTTGCGGGTTTCCGACCGGCTTTTCAGACGGCGGCAGATCTCGATCCCCGACACGCCGGGCAGCATCCAGTCCAGCACGATGATGTCGGGCTTGTCCTCGTCCACCAGCAGCAGCGCGTCATCGCCGTTTTCGCTGCGATTGACGCGAAACCCTTCGGCTTCGAGGTTATAGGCCAGAACCTCGCGCTGTGCGGGTTCGTCTTCGACCACCAGCACGGTGGGTTGTTCTGCGGCGCTCATGGTCAGTCGTCAGCCTCGGTAAACATGGCGCCTTCGACCTTCGGACGCCCCTCGCCCGGCACTTCGCCGGTCACCAGATAGATCACCTGTTCGGAAATCGAGGTAACATGGTCGCCCATGCGTTCGATGTTCTTGGCGATGAAATGCAGGTGCATGCAGGCGGTGATGTTGCGCGGGTCTTCCATCATGAAGGTCAGGAATTCGCGGAACAGCGCGTTGTACATCTGGTCGACCTCGTGGTCGCGCAGGCGCACATCCATCGCCAGCTCGGGGTCGCGCTGGATATAGCTGTCCAGCGCGTCCTTCAGCATCCCCTCGACCGTCTTGGCCATCCGCCGGATCGCCCCGGCGGCGCCTTCGATGGGCTGCATCTGGACCAGCACGCTGGTGCGTTTGCCCATGTTCTTGGCATAATCGCCGATGCGTTCCAGATTGGCACTGATCTTCATCACCGTCAGAACGGTGCGCAGGTCGGATGCGATGGGCTGGCGGCGGGCCAGCAGCAGCGCGCATTCCTCGTTCACCTGTTCTTCCAGCGCGTCGATGGCGCGGTCGTTCTCGCGGACCTGTTCGGCCAGCTCCTCGTCGCGTGCTTCCAGCGAATTGGCCGCCGACAGGATCGCCGCTTCGACCAGGCCGCCCATTTTCATGATCATCGCCTGGATGGCTTCCAGATCGTTGTCATAGGACGACACGATGTGCTTTTGATCGGGCATGTTGACCTCCATCAGCCGATACGGCCCGTGATATAGCTTTCCGTGCGCGGATCGCTGGGATTGGTGAAAATCTGGCCGGTTTCACCGTATTCGACCAGGTTGCCCAGGTGGAAGAACGCGGTTTTCTGGCTGACGCGCGCGGCCTGCTGCATCGAGTGTGTGACGATCACGACCGAGAAATTGGTGCGCAGCTCGTCGATCAGCTCCTCGACCTGGCTGGTGGCGATCGGGTCCAGGGCCGAGCACGGCTCGTCCATCAACAGGACCTCGGGCTCTGTCGCGATGGCGCGGGCGATGCACAGGCGCTGCTGCTGGCCGCCCGACAGGCCGGTGCCCGGCGCATGCAGGCGGTCCTTGACCTCGTCCCAGATGGCGCCGCGGCGCAGGGATTTCTCGACGATCTCGTCCAGCTCGGCCTTGTTCTTGGCCAGCCCGTGAATGCGCGGACCATAAGCGATGTTGTCATAGATCGACTTAGGGAACGGGTTGGGCTTCTGGAACACCATGCCCACCTTGGCGCGCAGCTGCACCGGGTCGACCTTGGGGTCATAGATATCCTCGCCGTCCAGGCGGATATCGCCTTCGACCCGGCAGATGTCGATCGTGTCGTTCATCCGGTTCAGACAGCGCAGGAAGGTCGACTTGCCACAGCCCGACGGCCCGATGAAGGCGGTGACGGTCTTGTCCTCGATATCGATGTCGACGTCTTTGATCGCGTGGTTGTTACCGTAATAGACCTGGCACTGGCGCGCCGAGATTTTCAGGGCCTTGGTGTCCACTTCCCTCTCCAATTTTCGCATGTCGTTCATGGTCGGCTCCTTACCAGCGGCGCTCGAACCGGCGGCGCAGGATGATTGCGATGATGTTCATGGTCAGCAGGAACAGCAACAGGATGATAATGCCCCCCCAGGCCTTGTCGTAAAAGGACACATCGGCACGGGCGGCCCAGGTATAGATCTGCGCGGGCATGGCAGAGTTCGGCTCGACAAAGCCTTGCAGGAACCCGTCGGGATAGCCGCGGGCGACAAAGCCCACCATCCCGATCAGCAAAAGCGGCGCGGTTTCGCCAAGCGCCTGTGCCAGCCCGATGATGGTGCCGGTCAGGATGCCGGGCATGGCCAGCGGCAGCACATGGTGAAAGACCGCCTGCATCTTGCTGGCCCCGACCCCCAGCGCCGCGTCGCGGATGCTGGGCGGCACGGCCTTGAGTGCCGCACGGGTCGAGATGATGATCGTGGGCAGCGTCATCAGCGTCAGCACCAGACCACCCACCAGCGGCGCCGATTGCGGCAGGTGCATGAACTGGATGAACACGGCCAGACCCAGGATGCCGAACACGATGGACGGCACGGCGGCCAGGTTCGAGATATTCACCTCGATCAGGTCGGTGATGCGGTTCTGCGGCGCGAATTCCTCAAGATAGATCGACGCCGCGACCCCGATGGGCAGCGACAGCACCAGCACCACCAGCATCATGAAGAACGAGCCGACGACCGATGCGCCGATCCCTGCCCCGCCGGGATTGTCCACGCCCGAATCCGCGCCGGTGATGAAGTTCCAGTCGAACGCGTTGCGCACGATCCCCGCCTCTTTCAGCGCGTCGGCCAGATCCAGATCGCTGAGCATCAGGAACCGGCTTTCGGTCAGGGTGTCGCGGGTCACGCGGCCATTGAAATAGCCATCCACGCGGCTGGCGGCGGCCAGTTCGAACGATACCGGCTGGCCCAGCTGGCCCGGGTTCTCGCGATAGAACTCGCGGATCGTGCCGCCGACCTTGCCCGCGATCCGTTCGATGGCGGCATCGTCGAAGGGCGCGGTGACGCCCTGTTCGGTCAACTGCGCCTGCAGCGATTTGCTGAACAGCCCGGCATAGGCCTTGGTCTTGAACAACTGGCTTTCGGCGGCGTCGAAATCCTGTTGCGAGACATTCATCTCGACATCCAGCACCGTCTTGGTAAAGGCCGGCAGCCCCGAACGGACGATGGCAAAGGCCAGCACCGCCAGGAAGAACAACCCGATCAGGATCGCGACCAGGCCATAGGCCTCGAACCGCGCCTCGGCCGCGTTGCGCTTCTTGGTGCGCGCGTCCAGCTTGTGCAGGGATTGCGACGGGCCGGACGCCGCCGGCGAATTGAGGCTTGCGTCGGTCATTCGTACTGCTCCCGGTATTTGCGCACGATGTAAAGCGCGAAGATGTTCAGCCCCAGCGTCAGGACGAACAGCGTCATGCCAAGGGCAAAGGCCACCAGCGCCTCGGGCGAGGCGAAATCGGCGTCGCCGGTCAGCTGGCTGACGATCTTGGCGGTCACGGTGGTCATCGCCTCGAACGGGTTCAGGCTCAGCCGGGCCGCGGCCCCTGCCCCCAGCACCACGATCATGGTCTCGCCGATGGCGCGGCTGGCCGCCAGCAGGATCGCGCCCACGATCCCCGGCAGCGCGGCGGGCAGCACCACCTGCTTGATGGTTTCCGATTTCGTCGCGCCCAGCCCATAGGACCCGTCGCGCATCGCCTGCGGCACCGCGTTGATGATGTCGTCCGACAGCGAGCTGACAAACGGGATCAGCATGATGCCCATCACCAGACCGGCGGTCATCACGGCGGTGCCCGCCTTCATCCAGCCCAGCCCGTCATCGCCGAAAACACTCAGCAACAGCGGCCCGACCGTCAGCAGCGCAAACAGGCCATAGACGATGGTGGGAATGCCGGCCAGAACCTCGATCATCGGCTTGGCGACGGCGCGGATGCGCGGGCTGGCATATTCCGACAGATAGACAGCGGCAAAGAGCCCGATCGGCACCGCCACGGCCAGCGCCACGATCGAGATATAGAACGTGCCCCACAGAAGCGGGATCACCCCCAGGTCCGAACTGCCCCCCCGGCCCGAGAAGCTGGGCGCCCAGGACGTGCCAAAGAAGAAGTCGCGCGCCGGGTACAGCCGGAAGAATTCCACCGTGTTGAAGATCAGCGACAGTAGGATGCCGATGGTCGTCAGCACCGCGATCGAGGCCGCCGCGATCAGCAGCCAGCGGATGCCCTTTTCCACCACGTTGCGGGCGCGGAAATCGGCATGGCTTTCCTTCAGCCCCAGCAGCAGCCCGGCCAGCGCCAGCGCGATTACCGCCCCGGCCATGATCATCCGGCCCGTGGCGCTGAGCACACGATAACGTTGCGCCGCGCGCAGCACCGGCTGGGTGATGGTCGCGGTCACGATCTGGCCCGCATCCTTCAGCCGCTGGGTCACGTCGTTGAAATCGGCCCGGGCGTTGCGGGCAAAGCGTTCGTCGATCGCCCCGGCGGCGACGGCATTGTCCAGCCCCTCGGCCGCGCGGCGGACCTCGGCCATCATCAGGTTGCGCGACGACCCCTGGGTGATCTGGGTGTCGGGGATCATCCGCGACGCGGCGTTGTTGACGTAAAGCGGCTGCACCAGCAGCCACACGATCAGCAGCCCGACCGCCGGAACCACCACCTTCATCGCGACGTTCCACGCGTAATAGGACGGCAGCGAATGCAGCTTGCGGATATCCCCGCCCGCACTGGACAGCGCGCGGGCGCGCCCCAGAAAATATCCCGCCGCCGCGATGGCAAGCACGATGACGATTAGCCAGAAAACAGGCATTTGCCCCCCGTCCGAAAGTTGAAAATGGCCTAAAAGCGTGACGGGGGCGGCGAAATAGGCCGCCCCCGGTAAAATCCGTGGTCCGGATTACATGCCTTGGCCCATGGGCACTTCGTCATTGACCATCTGCTGGGTCGCGGCCAGCTCGGGGTCCGACACCAGGCCATAGTTGGCCAGCGGGCCGCTGGGGCCGGCCAGCTCGTCCGAGATGAAGAACTGTGCGTATTCCTTCAGGCCGGGGATCACGCCGATATGCGCCTTCTTGATATAGAAGTACAGCGGGCGCGAGACCGGGTATTCGCCCGATGCGATGGTCGCGGTTTCCGGCTGGACGCCCGACATGGTGGCAACCTTCAGCTTGTCCTGGTTGTTCTCATAGAACGCCAGGCCAAAGACACCGATGCCGTTCGGGTTGGCGTCGATCCGCGCCAGGGTCTCGGTATAGTCGCCGTCGATATCGACCGATTTGCCGTCCTGGCGCACGTCCAGGCAGGCGTCTTCGGCGTCGTCTTCGGACATGCCGCCGTCGATCATGGCCTTCATCGCGCCGGTGGCTTCACAGCCGATCAGCAGGACCTTTTCCTCGAACACTTCACGGGTGCCGTGCTTGGTGCCGGGGATGAAGCCCGCGATTTCCACGTCGGGCAGTTCGGCGTTGAACTCGGCCCAGGTGCTATAGGGGTTCTCGACGATGGCGCCGTCTTTCAGAACCTTCGCGCCCAGGGCGTTGAAGATGTCGGCGGGTTCGAACGCGGTGAAGGCCGGGCCGGTCTTCTGCGAGGCGAAGACGATCCCGTCATAGCCGATGCGCACTTCGATGATGTCGGTCACGCCGGCATCGGCACAGGCCTTGATTTCCTTGTCGCGGATCTTGCGCGAGGCATTGGCCACGTCGATGGTGTTTTCGCCGACGCCTTCGCAGAACCGTTTCAGACCGGCCGACGAGCCACCCGATTCAACGACCGGCGTCGGGAAATCGGTGTTTTCGCCAAAGGCTTCGGCGACGATCGACGCATAGGGCAGAACGGTCGACGAACCGGCGACCTGCACGTTGTCACGCGCGGCGGCAGCGGTTGCGGAAACGGCAGCGATCGCCAGTGCCGAGGCGGTCAGTTTCACAAAGGACATATAAAGCTCCTGATGTCTTTTCGTCGGCCCCTCGGAACGGGGGCCACGGGGCGGGTCCTAGCTTTGTCGCACTATGCTTTTGTGACACTTACGTAACAGAAATATGACACACGCCGTTTACCTGAATTAACGTTGGGGAAATAAACAAAAGAAATATTTGTCTAGGCGACGGGGAGCATCACGGAAAAGCGGCTCCCCTGCCCTTTGGCGCTTTCGATTCGGAACCGGCCCCGGTGGCGGTTGACGATATGCTTGACGATCGCCAGCCCCAGACCGGTGCCGCCCATCTCGCGCGAGCGGTGGCTGTCAACGCGATAGAACCGTTCCGTCAGGCGCGGGATATGCACCGGGTCGATCCCGTCGCCATCGTCGATCACGTCGATGGTGATGCCCGGCCCGCGAAAGGCCAGCTCGCGCTCGGACCGGGTGATGCGGATCGTGACGCTGGTGCCACGGGGGCCGTATTTGATCGCGTTTTCAACCAGGTTGGTGAAGATCTGGGTCAGCTGATCGGCATCGCCACGCACCTCGCACGGGGCCAGATCGCCGGTCACATCGACCGAAATGCCGGATTCCCGTGCCAGCGGCAGCAGCGGCTGGATCGATGATTGCACCAGCCCCACCACGTCGATCCGCTGGTCGGGGCGGATGCGCTCTTCGCTTTCCACCCGGCTGAGCGACAACAGATCGCGCACCAGCCGGTCCATGCGAAAGGCCTCGCGCTCCATGATCGACAGGAACCGGTCGCGCGCGCCCGCATCGTTGCGCGCCGGGCCCTTCAGCGTTTCGATGAACCCCAGAAGCGCGGTCAGCGGGGTTTTCAGTTCGTGACTGACATTGGCCACGAAATCGCGCCGGATCTGCCCCGCCTGCTGCCGGTCCGAGATATCGTCAAAGCTCAGCACCACACCGTCCCAATCCGACAGCGTGCAGGGCCGCGCGGTCACGTCAAAGGTTAGCTCGCGGGTCATCGCGCTGGTCAGATAACGCAGGTTGCGGCTTTGGCGCAGGCGCAGACATTCCTCGACGCAATCCAGGATTTCGGGCTGGCGCAGCACGGTCACATAATGGCGCCCCTCGCCCGCGGTGCCGAACATCTCGCCCGCGGCGGTGTTCATCGCCACCACGCGTTCGGTACTGTCGATCACCACGATCGGCATCGGCAGGGCGGTCAACAGGGCTTTCAGATCGTCCGGGGTCATGGCTGTCGCGGCACCTTTGTTGGAATCGCGCGCAACTTAGGGACAGCGACGATTGATTGTAAACGCGGGACAGTCCCGGGCTGGCGACATAATTTCGGCCGCATTTTGAACGAATGTTAACGACTTTCTGGATATGTTGAAAAAAACCTGTCCTTTTGGTTAGGTTGGAGTTGTCTTTTGTGTCAGTTTTGAACCGTACCCATCGTTACGTCCCAGAGATCAGTGAAGAGCCGTCCGACCATGATGAAATCGCCCACATGCCTGAATGAACTGCCTGGCCAGACCGCCCTGCAATCCATCGGGCTATTGGTCGGCATGAGCGAGGCCGAACTGTCCCGACAGGGCCGCATCGATGCCGATATCCGACTGGAATCGCTGCCTTTTGCGCTGATCCACGCCGCGCTGGCGCTGGCGCCTTGGGCGGAATGCGTGATCGCGCCGCTGGTCAGCGAACAGTTCGACGCGCTGGATCTGGCATACGAGCTGGACCGGGCCGGATACATGGGCAAGCTGCTGGTGGTGGCGCCTGCCCTGCCCCGGCCCGAGATCGTCGAGCGCGAGATCAGGACGATCAGCCCCGATCTGCAGGTCGAATTGATTCGCCGCGCCCCGCATTAACCCTGCGCGGCGGCGGCGACGGCGCGTCCGAACCGGTCGACCAACTGCTCGGCCGGTTCGATCCCCACCGAAATCCGAAAGAACCCCTCGCTGATGCCGATGGCTTCCCGTGCCTCGGGGCTGAGCGCCCGGTGCGAGCTGGACGCGGGGTGCGACAGTGTGGTTGAAACGTCGCCCAGCGTGGGGGCAAAGGCGATTTCGGGACAGGCACGCACCAGCGCATTGGCCGCATCGCGCCCGCCCGCGACCTCGAAACTGACCATGTTGCCGGGGTGCTCGCCCAGCAATTGCGCCGCGCGGTTGTGGTCGGGATGGTCGGGCCGCGCGGGGTACAGCACCCGCTTCACCCCCGGCTGATCGGCCAGAAACGCCGCCAGCGCCGCGGCATTCGCCTGGGCCCGGTCATGGCGCAGCTCGAAGCTCAGCAAGCCGCGCTCGGCCAGCCAGCAATCGAACGGGCTGGCGGTCAGGCCCATGGTCACCGCCAGATCGGTGATCTTCTGCCGCAGCTCGGGATCGCGCGCGGCGACATAGCCCAGCGTCGCATCGGAATGGCCCGCCAGCAGCTTGGTGACCGAATGCAGCACGATATCGGCCCCATGCGCCAGCGGCTGGATCGCACGCGGGGTGGTAAAGGTATTGTCGACCACCAGCAGCACGCCCGCATCTTGCGCCAGCGCGGCCAGCCCGGCCAGATCCGCCAGGCGCAGCGTGGGGTTCGACACGATCTCGATCACGATCATCCGGGTTTCGGGCCGGAGCGCCGCGCGCACCGCCCCCACATCGGTGCTGTCGGCCAGCGTGGTCGCGATGCCCAGCCGCGGCAGGTCCTGCTGCATCAGCCGCAGCGTGCGGCCGTAAAGCTGGTCGCCCCCGATGACGTGATCGCCCGCCTGCAGACAGCCCAGCAACACCGCACTGACCGCCGCCATGCCCGAGCCGGTGACGATCCCGCCCTCGGCCCCTTCCATCCGGTCGATCATCCCCGCCAGGGCGCTGGCATTGGGGTGCCCCTCGCGCGCATAGGTGTAGCCCTGGGTCTCACCGGCATATTGCGCGTCCAGATCGTCGGGCGAGCCCGCGCGATAAACGACCGAGGGCTGGATCGGATTGACCAGCGGGCTGGAGATGCTGGCGGGCCAGTCGGGGCGATTGGTTCGGGTCATGCGCGGTCCTTTCTGTCGGGCAGATCCGCACCTGAGCGCATCCCGCCCCCGGACGCAAGGGCTCAGGGCAGCCCCTGTGCGCGCAGGAACCGGTCGACCGCGCCGGTATAGTCCGCCGCGCGGCCCATCTCGCTGTTGATCGGGCCATGGCGCAGCGCCACGGGCAACACCGTCGCCCGCGCGCCCACCGCCCCGGCGGCGCGCGCATAGCTTTGTGCGGCGGGACAGGACAGGCGCCGTTTCGTCGAACAGACCACCAGCGCCGGCACCGCCCGCCGCGACAGCTGCGCCACGGGTGAGGTCGCCCGCCAAAAGGCCGGATCGTCACCAAAGGCCGCGCGGTGCAGCCGCCGGGGCCGGTCCGCCATCAGCGCCGCCACATCCACCGCCGCACTGTCCAGCGCAACCGTCGCCCGCCAGGGCCGCAGCCCGGTTTCCGCGAAATCCTTGGGATCGGCGCTGATCAGCATCGCCAGATGCGCCCCCGCCGAATGGCCCATCAGCACCAGCCGCCCCGCATCCCCGCCCCAGCGCGCCGCCCGCGCCTGAACATGGGCCACGGCACGCGCCAGATCCCGGGCCTGTGCCAGCGGATCGGCCTCTGGCAGCAGCCGGGTGTTGACCGACACCACGATATAGCCGCGCGCGCCCCAGTGCGCCTGTTTGCCCTGCCAGACCGCCGGCGCGCCCTTGTCGCCGAACCGCCAGCCGCCGCCATGCAGCATCACCAGAATGGGCGCTTTCGTCGGCGCGGGCGGCAGATAGACATCCATCCGCTGCGCCGGGTTGGGGCCATAGGCCACATCGCGCAACACCCGATCCGGCCCGGCACAAAGCGCCCCGGGCAGGACAAGCATCCAGATCAGGATCAGTTGGCGGATCATGGCACGGCTCCGTTCTTATCCGGGCCTGTCACGTCCCCGCCCGCGCTTTCCGTCGCTCAACCGATGGCGGTCAGGCCACCGCGATACCGGCGCATGTTTTCCTGGTAATGCCGGGCCGAGGCCAGAAGCCCCGCGATCGCCTTGTCGTCCAGCTGCCGCACCACCTTGCCCGGCGCCCCCATCACCAGGCTGCCATCGGGGATCTCTTTGCCTTCGGTTATCAGCGCCCCCGCCCCGATCAGGCAATGCTTGCCGATCTTCGCGCCGTTCAGCACCGTGGCCCCCATCCCGATCAGGGATTGTTCGCCGATGGTACAGCCATGCAGCATCGCCTTGTGCCCGATGGTGCAATTGGCCCCGATGGTCAGCGGAAAGCCCATATCGGTGTGCATGACCACGTTTTCCTGCACATTGCTGCCGTTGCCGATCACAATGGGCTCGTTATCGCCGCGCAACGTGCAGCCGAACCAGATCGAGGCCGCGTCCCCAACGATCACCTGCCCGATTACATTCGCATCCGGCGCGATCCAGAAATCTCCGCTTTCGGGCAGCACCGGCGCGTGGTTGTCCAGGGTATAAAGGGTCATTGCTCCTCCTCCTCGAATTCCGATTGCAGGCCGCGAATGAACTCCATCATCCCCGGCTGCTGCGCCAGTTTCAGCCGCTCGGCGCTGACAATGGCTTGCAGCCGCTCAAAGGTCACATCCAGATCGTCATTGATCAGCACATAATCATAGCCGTCCCAATGGCTGATCTCGTCCCAGCTTTTCTTCATCCGCTTGGCGATCACCTCGGGCGCGTCCTGTCCGCGCGTGACCAGACGCCGGCGCAGCTCGGCAATCGACGGCGGCAGGATGAAGATGGACAAGACATGATCCTGAAGCGGCGAGCGGCTGATCTGCTGCGCGCCCTGCCAATCGACATCGAACAGCACATCGCAGCCCTCGTCGATGGCCGCCTGCACCGGTGCGCGGGGCGAGCCGTAGTAATGGCCAAAGACATGGGCGTGCTCCAGCATTCCGGCATCTTCGACCAGCGCCTTAAACGCGGTTTCGTCCATGAAATGGTAATCCTGCCCATCGACCTCGCCCGCGCGCGGCGCGCGGGTCGTGGCCGAGACCGAAAACCGGATGCTGGGGTCCCAGTCCCGCAGGCGCTTCGACAGGGTCGATTTACCCGCCCCCGATGGCGATGACAGGATGATCAGCAGCCCGCGACGGTCGGCCATGTCTTACTCCACATTCTGAACCTGTTCGCGCATCTGATCGATCACCGCCTTCAGGTCAAGCCCGATCCGGGTCAGCGCGTTTGATTGAGCTTTGGCGCACAAGGTATTGGCCTCGCGGTTGAATTCCTGCATCAGGAAGTCCAGTTTTCGGCCCACGGGGCCCTTTGCCGCCAGCAAATCGCGCGCCGCGCCGACATGGGCGCCCAGACGGTCCAGCTCCTCGGTCACGTCGGCCTTGACGGCGATCAGCGCCAATTCCTGCTCGACCCGCGCGGAATCGGCGCCATCGCTGTTCTGCAACACCCGCTGCAGGTTGTCGCGCAGGGTGCGCGCCCAATCGGCCTTGCGCGCCTCGGCCTCGGTCCGGGCGGCGGTCACGCAGCGGTCGACCTGGCCCAGCTGGTCGGCCAGCACCGCGTTCAGCGCCGCGCCCTCGCCCGCGCGCATCTGATTGAATCCGTCGATCAGCCCTGGCAATTCGCCCAGCAACGTCTGGGCCAGCGCCGCCGCGTCATCGTCGCTGGCGCCGCCCTCCATCATCCCGCGCACGGCGTGGATGTCCATCGCGCTGGCCGGGGCCAGGGTCAGGTCCTGCGCCCGCGCGGCGGCCTCGATCTCCTTCAGTGCGCGCAGCGTGGCCTGCAACAGCGCGGGGTCGATCCGCGCCGCACCGCCCGATGCCTCGCGCGTCAGCTTCAGCGACAGGCTGACATTGCCCCGGGCGATCGTGCGCGACAGCTCTGCCCGCACCGCCTGTTCCAGCCCCGGCAGCCAATCGGGCAGCCGCAGCCGCAGATCCAGCCCCTTGGCATTGACGCTGCGCAGCTCCCACGTCCAGCTGAATTCCGCCGCCCCGCCCTGCTGCGTGGCATATCCGGTCATAGAGTTAACCATTGATGAAGCATTTCCCCCCATTTTTCCGCAACCATGCCATATTAACCGCACGGCAAGGATCGTTGTCATAGCGTTAGCAGAGCCGAGGCTGTGCGACAACGACCCGCCCCGTATGTGGTTTCTGGCAATACGGATAAGGGTATGTCCGGCAAGGATAATGTAACGAGTATCGCGTTTTCACGGTTTCATGGGGGCGGCATGCGATTTGCACTGAACAACGAGGTCGAAGCCTATTGGGAAGGTCTGCGCGACGGCCGCCCGATGCCCGCCAGGTCCGAGATCGACCCCCGCGGCATCGACCGCGCCCTGGGCCATACGTTCATCCTGGAAAAGGTCGCGCCGGGCATGGCCCGCTTCCGCTTGGCCGGGCAACATCTGAACCGCCTGATGGGGATGGATGTGCGCGGCATGCCGGTCAGCGCGCTGCTGGGCGCAGAAAGCCGGCCGGAATTCGCCCTGCACCTCAAGGATCTGTTCGATGGCAAGACCACGCTGCGCATCGCCCTGCACGCCAAGGGCGGCCTTGGCCGGCCCGCGCTGGGGGCGGAAATGATCCTGCTGCCGCTGAACGACCCGGCCACCGGGATCGACCGCGCCCTGGGCTGCCTGGTCAGCGACGGGCAGCTGGGCACCGCGCCGCGTCGGTTCACGATCACCGACATTCGGACCCGTGGCTTGATCCAGCCGGTGCAGCAGATCCCGGCCTTCGTCGAGGACCCCGCGCCCTTCGCGCCCCGCCCGGCCCCGCCCGCCCGGCGCCCGAAACTGCGCCTGGTCTCGGACCGGACCGACGCGCCCCATCCCAGCTGACGCATTGCCTTCTTCTTGGCCGAAATACTCCGGGGTGAATGGGCCATCGGCCCAGAGGGGCAGCGCCCCTCCCGCCTGCCCCTGAAATGCCAAAGGCCGGGACAGCGCCCGGCCTTTCACAAATCATGTGGTGACTTTCAGACCGCGGCGGCCTGACCGCTGTCGCCCTGACCGGCCAGCTCTTCGGCCACCAGAAACGCCAGTTCCAGCGCCTGGCTGGCGTTCAGCCGCGGATCGCAGGCGGTGTGATACCGGTCCGACAGATCCTCGTCCGTCACGGCCCGCACGCCGCCGGTGCATTCGGTCACGTCCTTGCCGGTCATCTCGAAATGCACGCCGCCGGCCACGGTGCCCTCGGCCCGGTGGATGGCAAAGAATTCCTGCACCTCGCCCAGCACATTGTCGAAGGGCCGCGTCTTGTAGCCGGTGGCCGATTTGATCGTGTTGCCGTGCATCGGGTCACAGGACCAGACCACATTGGCGCCCAGCTCGCGCACCGTCTTGATCAGACGCGGCAGGTGATCGCCCACCTTGCCCGCACCGAACCGCGCGATCAGGGTCAGGCGACCGGCCTCGTTCTCGGGGTTCAGCTTCTCGATCAGAACCTTCAGATCCTCTTCGGTCGTGCTGGGCCCGCATTTCAGCCCGATCGGGTTGATCACCCCGCGGGCGAATTCCACATGCGCGCCGTCGGGCTGGCGGGTGCGGTCGCCGATCCAGATCATGTGGCCGGAACCGGCGACATTCTGGCCGGTGGTGGAATCGACGCGGCACAGCGCCTCTTCGTATTCCAGCAGCAGCGCCTCGTGGCTGGTATAGAAATCGACCGTCGACAGCTTGTTGGAATTGCCGCCATCGACACCCGCCGCCGACATGAAGGCCAGCGTGTCGCTGATCCGTTCGGCCATTTCCCGGTACTTCCGTGCTTCATCCCGGTCGGTGAAGCCCAGCGTCCAGGAATGCACGCGGTGGATGTCGGCGAACCCGCCCTTGGAAAACGCGCGCAACAGGTTCAGCGACGCCGCCGCCTGGGTATAGGCCTGCAACATGCGCTGCGGATCGGGCACGCGGGCCTCTTCGGTGAAATCGAACCCGTTGATGATATCGCCGCGATAGCTGGGCAGTTCCACACCATTCACGGTTTCCGTCGGCGCCGAACGCGGCTTGGCGAATTGCCCGGCCATGCGCCCCACCTTGACCACCGGCAGCTTGGCGCCATAGGTCAGCACCACCGCCATCTGCAACAGCACCTTGAACGTGTCGCGGATCGTGTCGGCGGAAAACTCGGAAAAGCTTTCGGCGCAATCGCCCCCCTGCAACAGGAACGCCTCGCCGCGCGAAACGGCGGCCAGTTTCTGCTTCAGGCTGCGCGCCTCGCCGGCAAAGACCAGAGGCGGATATTTCGAAAGCTGCGCCTCGACCGCGTTCAGCGCTGCGGTGTCGGTATAGTCGGGCATCTGAACCCGGGGCTTCTGGCGCCAGTCGGATTTTTGCCAGGTGCTCATCTCTCTCACTCCGGTCTGCATGTGTTTAGAGTTAGGCTTTATAGGGGCGCGGCGGCCAATAGGCCACCGGAAAAAACCGTCGCGAACGGATGAAAACCGTCGATAATGGGACTGTTCCCTTGAACCGGTCCGCTAAACCTGATTTCGCTGGTGGGGGTATCGGCGCGGAGAAAGTCGTGAAAAGCAAACTGGACACTGAACTTCTGGTCGATATCGACGACCCGAATGCAAAGACCCAGACCTTTGTTTTCGTCCTGTTGCGCGAGTTTACCCTGCTCAGCTTCACCTGTGCGATCGAACCGCTGCGGCTGGCCAACCGGATGTCGGGGCGCCCGCTGTACCGCTGGCGGGTGGTCAGCGAGGATGGCGCGCCGGTCGAAAGCTCGGCCGGGACCACCATCGCCGTGGATGGCGGGCTGGACGAATGCGGGCGCGATGACGTGATCCTGCTGTGCGGCGGCATGAACATCCAGCAAAACACCGACAAAAAGCTGCTGAACTGGCTGCGGCGCGAGGCCCGGCGCGGGCTGACCATGGGCGGGCTGTGCACCGCGACCCATTCCCTGGCCGAGGCCGGGCTGCTGGACATGCGCCGCGCCACGATCCACTGGGAAAATCAGGACAGTTTCCGTGAAAACTTCGAAGAGGTGCAGCTGACCAAATCGGTCTTCGTGGTCGACGGCAACCGCTACAGCACCGCGGGCGGCACCTCGTCCATCGACCTGATGCTGTCGCTCATCGCCTCGCAACATGGCGAGCTTCTGGCCAATGCGGTGGCCGATCAGCTGATCTATTCCACGATCCGCACCGATCAGGACCAGCAACGCCTGTCGATCCCCACCCGCATCGGGGTGCGCCATCCGAAACTGGCGCAGGTGGTGCAGATGATGGAGCAGCACCTGGAAGAACCGATCAGCCCCTCGGTCCTGGCCACCGATGTGGGCCTGTCGACGCGGCAGCTGGAGCGCCTGTTCCGGCGGTACCTGAACCGCTCGCCCAAACGCTATTACATGGAATTGCGGCTGCAAAAGGCGCGCAACCTGCTGATGCAGACGGATATGAGCGTGATCAACGTGGCGCTGGCCTGTGGCTTTGCCTCGCCCAGCCATTTTTCGAAATGCTATCGCGCGCATTACGACACGACGCCCTATCGCGAACGGGGCAGCATGGCCAACCGCCTGTCGGTCTGACGCCACGGCGTCCGCAATCCGCTTTTCTTTTCCAATCGGTCAATCTAGGCTTCGATCAAAACAGATCACAACCATGGGAGTCGAAGATGAAAAAGCTGCTGATGGCCACCGCGATCGGTGCGCTTGCAACGCAAGGTGCCTGGGCGGAATCCCATTCCAATGAAATCAAGATCGGCGTCATCCTGGGCTTTACCGGGCCGATTGAATCGCTGACCCCGTCGATGGCGGGCAGCGCCGAGCTGGCCATGGCCGAGGTCACGGAATCCGGCGCCCTGTTGGGCGGCGCGATGGTGTCGCCGGTGCGCGCCGATTCCACCTGTGTCGACGCCGCCGCCGCGACGGCCGCCGCCGAACGCCTGATCACCGCCGATGGGGTCAAGGGCATCATGGGCGCCGATTGTTCCGGCGTGACCGGTGCGATCCTGGCCAATGTAGCGGTGCCCAACGGCATGGTCATGATCTCGCCCTCGTCCACGTCGCCCGGCCTGACCGCGGCCGAGGATAACGGCCTGTTCTTCCGCACCGCGCCGTCGGATGCCCGTCAGGGCGAGGTGATGGCCGGGATCATCAAGGAAAAGGGCATCGAGTCGGTCGCCGTGACCTATACCAACAACGACTATGGCAAGGGTCTGGCCGACAGCTTCGTCGCCGCGTTCGAGGCGCTTGGCGGCGCGGTGACGATCACCGCCTCGCACGAGGATGGCAAGGCTGATTACGCCGCCGAAGTGGGCGCGCTGGCCTCGGCCGGGGGCGATGCGCTGGTGGTTGCGGGCTATGTCGACCAGGGCGGCCCGGGCGTCATCCAGGGCGCGCTGGATACCGGCGCCTTCGACACGTTCGTCCTGCCCGACGGGATGATCGGCGACGCGCTGACCGAGAAATTCGGCGCCGATATCGACGGCTCGTTCGGGCAATTGCCGGGCAGCGACAGCCCCGGTGGCGATACTTTCGCCAAGCTGGCCGAAGGGTCGGAAATCACCATCGGCTCGCCCTATACCGGCGAAAGCTATGACGCGGCGGCGCTGATCATGCTGGCGATGCAGGCGGCCGGGTCCGCCGAGCCGGGCGATTACAAGGACAAGATCATGGATGTCGCCAACGCCCCGGGCGAGCCGATCTATCCCGGCGAGCTGGCCAAGGCGCTGCAGATCCTGGCCGATGGCGGTGATATCGACTATGTCGGCGCGACGGCGGTGGAACTGGTCGGCCCGGGCGAGGCCGCCGGCAGCTATCGCGAGATCGCCATCGAGGGCGGCGAAATGAAGACGGTCGGCTATCGCTGATCGCCTTTGCGGGATGAAGACCGGCGAGGCGCGGACCAACCGCGCCCGCCCACCCAGGGGATAGACATGATCAAAGTCGAGGATCTGCACCGCCATTTCGGCGGTTTCCGTGCTGTTGATGGGGCCTCGATCGAGATTGCCACGGGCTCGATCACCGGGCTGATCGGCCCCAATGGCGCGGGCAAATCCACTCTGTTCAACGTGATCGCGGGCGTGTTGCCGCCGACCTCGGGGCGGGTGACGATGGATGGCGAAGATATCACCGGCCTGCCGCCGCACGCGCTGTTTCACAAGGGGCTGCTGCGCACGTTCCAGATCGCGCATGAGTTCTCATCCATGACCGTGCGCGAGAACCTGATGATGGTCCCGGGCGGGCAATCGGGCGAAACGCTGTGGAACGCCTGGTTCGGGCGCGGACGGATCGCGGCCGAGGAACGCGCGCTGGCGGCGAAGGCCGACGAGGTGCTGGAATTTCTGACCATCGACCATCTGGCCGACGAACGCGCGGGCAACCTGTCGGGCGGGCAGAAGAAGCTGCTGGAGCTGGGCCGCACGATGATGGTCGACGCCAAGATCGTGTTCCTGGACGAGGTTGGTGCAGGCGTGAACCGCACGCTTCTGAACACCATCGGCGATGCCATTGTCCGGTTGAACCAGGAGCGCGGCTATACCTTCTGCCTGATCGAGCACGACATGGATTTCATCGCCCGCCTTTGCGACCCGGTGATCGTGATGGCCGAGGGCAAGGTGCTGGCGCAGGGCAAGGCCGACGAGATCATGAGCAACGAAGCGGTGATCGAGGCCTATCTTGGCACGGGGCTGAAGAACAAGGTTGCCGGGGGTGCGACATGACCGAAATGTTGCACGGGCCGATGGGGCGGGACGCCTCCGGCGGGAGTATTTGCACCAAGAAGAAGGGGGCGCGCCCATGACGGAACCCTTTCTGACGGCCGAGAACATGACCGGCGGTTATGGCGGCGCCGATATCCTGCATGGCTGCACGCTGACTGTTGAACGCGGGCAGATCGCGGTGATCGTGGGGCCCAATGGGGCGGGCAAGTCGACGGCGATGAAGGCGGTGTTCGGGATGCTGAACATCCATACCGGCGCGGTGCGGCTGGAGGGCGAGGATATCACCGCGCTGTCCCCGCAGGCGCGCGTGGCCAAGGGCATGGGGTTCGTGCCCCAGGTGAACAACATCTTCACCTCGATGACGGTCGAGGAGAACCTGGAGATGGGCGCCTTCCTGCGCCGCGACGATATCAGCGGCACGATCGAGCAGGTCTATACCCTGTTTCCGATCCTGCGCGACAAGCGCAATCAGGCGGCCGGAGAGCTGTCGGGCGGGCAGCGCCAGCAGGTGGCCGTGGGCCGGGCGCTGATGACGCAGCCGAAGCTTCTGATGCTGGACGAGCCCACCGCCGGGGTCAGCCCCATCGTGATGGACGAGCTGTTCGACCGCATCATCGAGGTCGCGCGGACCGGCATTTCCATCCTGATGGTGGAACAGAACGCGCGCCAGGCGCTGGAGATCGCCGATCGCGGTTACGTGCTGGTGCAGGGGCGCAATGCCTATACCGATACCGGGCAGGCGCTGTTGGCCGACCCCGAGGTTCGCCGGACATTCCTGGGGGGCTGAGGATGCGTCTGTTGCGCCATATCCTGCTGCTGGCCGTCCTGCCCTGTGGTGCCTGGGCCGCGCCGCTGACCTGCGTGGCCGAGACCCAGTGCCGGGGCGATGCCGAGCGGATGTGCGCGCCCTCGACTTTGCAGATTGAGGTTCGGGCCGAAGGCGCACGGGCGCAGTTGTGGATCGACCGTCAGGGGCCTTATGCCGCCCGGCGCGAGGCCGTCGAAGGTGGCCGCCGCTGGCGCCTGCTGGCCTTTGACGGGCACTGGCTGGATCTGGCCGCGGATGGCGGCTTTACCTATTACGGCAATCGCGGCAAGCGGTTTGCCGGGCATTGCATCGGGGGATCGGACGCCCCGGCCCCGACGGAGGGGGGATGAGATGAAACCTGTTCTGACCGTTCTGGCGGCGCTGGCCGCCCTGCCCGCCGCGGCGCGCGACTGTACCTTTGCCACCGAGTGCTTCGAGGCCGAGGCCTGTGCCGACACGCAGTTCAGCGTGACGATTTCGGACGACGGAACCACGCTGGTCACGGATTTCGGCGATCTGGCGGTGGTCTTTGCCGATGGCCCGGTGCTGGTCGCGCAGGATGCCAATGCGACCTATCTGCTGACCGACCTGCCCGAGGGCGCGCGGCTGAGCACACAGATGACCGGATCGCCCATGGTCGTGACCTATCTGGGCCAATGCGAGGCCGCCGAATGACCGACCTGTTGAACGCCCTTGTGGTGCTGGCGAATTTCGTCCTGATCCCCGCGACTGCCTATGGCAGCCAGTTGGCGCTGGGGGCGCTGGGGGTCACGCTGATCTATGGCATCCTGCGGTTTTCGAACTTCGCCCATGGCGACACGATGGCCTTTGGCACGATGGTGGTGGTGCTGGCGACCTGGGGGTTGCAGGCGCTGGGGGTCAGCATCGACCCGCTGCCCACCGCCCTGCTGGCGCTGCCGGTGGGGATTGCGGTGACGGGCGCGCTGCTGCTGGCGACCGACAAGGTGGTGTACCAGTTCTATCGCCGGCAAAAGGCGGCGCCGGTCATTCTGGTGATCGTGTCCATGGGCGTGATGTTCATCATGAACGGGCTGGTGCGGTTCATCATCGGCCCCGATGACCAGCGCTTTGCCGATGGCGCGCGCTTCGTGATCCGGGCGCGCGAGTTCAAGGAGATGACCGGCCTGGATGAGGGGCTGGCCCTGCGCAGCACGCAGCTGATCACCGTGGTGACGGCGGTGCTGGTGGTGGCGGCGCTCTTCTGGTTTTTGAACCGCACCCGCACGGGCAAGTCCATGCGCGCGTTTTCGGATAACGAGGATCTGGCGCTGCTGTCGGGCATCAACCCCGACCGGGTGGTGATGTATACTTGGCTGCTGGTGGCGGCGCTGGCGACGGTTGCGGGCACGCTTTACGGCCTCGACAAGACCTTCAAGCCCTTCACCTATTTCCAGCTTCTGCTGCCGGTCTTTGCCAGCGCCATCGTGGGCGGGCTTGGCAATCCGCTGGGCGCCATCGCGGGCGGGTTCCTGATCGCCTATTCCGAGGTGACGGTGACCTATGCCTTCAAGAAGGTGCTGGGGTATCTGATGCCCGAGGGGCTGGAGCCGCAAGGATTGGTCCAGCTGATGGCGACCGATTACAAATTCGCGGTGTCCTTCGTCATTCTGGTGATCGTGTTGCTGTTCCGGCCCACGGGGCTTTTCAAGGGGAAATCCGTATGACCCGCCGTGACGCGCTGCTGTTTGCCCTCGTCGCCCTGCTGATCATCGGCACCGGGTTTCTGCAAAGCTGGAACGCGGCCCTGACGATCCTGAACATGGGGCTGATCTCAGCGATCATGGCGCTGGGGGTGAACATGCAATGGGGCTATGCGGGCCTGTTCAACGTGGGCGTGATGGGCTTCGTGGCGCTTGGCGGGCTGGCCACGGTGCTGGTCGCCACGCCCCCGGTGCCCGAGGCCTGGTCGGCGGGCGGCGCGCGCGTGATGGCCGGGCTGGCGATCGGCGCAGCCTGGATCGCGGCGGCGGTGGTGTTGTGGAAACGCCTGCCCAAGGGGCGGCTGCGCAACCTGGGCCTGCCGGTGTTTCTGGCGCTGGGGTTCGTGATCTATCGCAGCGTCTTCACCCCCGGCGTGCAGGCGGTCGAGGCCGTGAACCCCGCCGTCACCGGCTATCTGGGCGGTCTGAACCTGCCCATCCTGCTGGCCTGGCCCGTGGGGGGGCTGCTGGCGGCGGGCGCGGCCTGGGTCATCGGCAAGACCGCGCTGGGGCTGCGGTCGGACTATCTGGCCATTGCGACGCTGGGCATTGCCGAGATCATCATCACCATCCTGAAGAACGAAGATTGGCTGGCGCGCGGCGTGAAGAACGTGATCGGCCTGCCCCGGCCTGTCCCGTACGAGGTCGATCTGCAAAACAGCGCGGATTTTGTCGACAGGGCCACGGAGATCGGGCTGGACCCGGTCACGGCCTCGACCCTGTTCGTGAAGCTTTGCTATGCGGGGCTGTTCGCGGCCGTCCTGCTGGGGCTGATCTGGCTGAGCCAAAAGGCGCTCAACAGCCCCTGGGGCCGGATGATGCGCGCGATCCGCGACAACGAGACCGCCGCCCGCGCGATGGGCAAGGACGTGACCAAGCGGCATCTGCAGATCTTCATCCTGGGCAGCGCGGTCTGCGGCATCGCGGGCGCGATGATGACCACGCTGGACGGTCAGCTGACGCCCGGCACCTATCAGCCGCTGCGCTTCACCTTCCTCATTTGGGTGATGGTGATCGTGGGCGGGTCGGGCAACAACTGGGGCGCGGTGCTGGGCGGGTTCCTGATCTGGTTCCTGTGGGTGCAGGTCGAACCGCTGGGCGCGGGCCTGATGCAGCTGATCACCGCAGGCATGGCCGATGGCTCGGCGCTCAAGGCGCACCTGCTGGACAGCGTGGCGCATATGCGGCTGCTGACGATGGGGGTGATCCTGCTGCTGGTGCTGCGGTTCAGCCCAAGGGGGTTGATCCCGGAGCGGTGAGGGATTCAGCCGTCGCAAGCGCAACCCGCACCTACACGGCACGACTTGTCTCGACTTATGCAGCTATTGCCGCACGCCTTGCCTTTCCGGCAGACTTTGCAACACGCGGCAGGATAAATCTGTCTCGGTTGGGTTGAACCGATCATATCAGAAAGCGTTCTGAGACTCGCCTTACCACTCTGTTGGGCAAACAGCGGATCGCAATTCACAATCATTAGAAGTGTTAACACAGCTAAGCGCGCCATGAGGATTATGAATTTCCCGAAGCCTGAAATTAACAAACCTTAACATGCAATTAATTTTGGCGCCACCTATTGGTGTCTGCGAGGTGGTTTGTGAGCGACATGATTTGTCGCAACTCGACATGACCGCCCCGCCCCGCAAGGCCACGCTGGCAGGGAAGCGGCCCTAGAACAGCGGAGCGATCCCATGAAAACCACCACCCAGGTCTGTGTCATCGGCGGCGGGGTCGTCGGGTGTTCGGTGCTTTATCACCTGACCAAACTGGGCTGGTCGGATGTGATGCTGCTGGAACGGTCGGAGCTGACCAGCGGCTCGACCTGGCATGCGGCGGGCGGGTTTCATACGCTGAATGGCGATACTAATATGGCCGCGCTTCAGGGCTATACGATCGGGCTTTATAAAGAGCTGGAAGAGATCACCGGTATGTCCTGCGGCCTGCACCATGTGGGCGGCATTACGCTGGCCGATACCCAGGAGCGGTTCGACATGCTGAAGGCCGAGCGTGCCAAGCATCGCTATATGGGTCTGCACACCGAAATCCTGGGCCCGGCCGAGATCAAACAGCGCGCCGAGCTGGTGAATATCGACGGTGTCGTGGGCGGGCTTTACGACCCGCTGGACGGGCATCTGGACCCGTCGGGCACCACCCATGCCTATGCCCGCGCCGCCAAGCTGGCCGGGGCCAGCATCGAAACCCATTGCCGCGTCACGGAAACCAACCAGCGCGCCGATGGCACCTGGGATGTGGTGACCGACAAGGGCAGGATCCATGCCGAACATGTGGTCAATGCCGGTGGCCTCTGGGCGCGCGAGGTGGGCGCGATGGCGGGCATCTATTTCCCCCTGCTGCCGATGGCGCACCAGTATATCGTGACCGACGACATCCCCGAGATTTACGAGCGTGGCGCGGAATTCCCGCATGTGATCGACCCCGGCGGCGAAAGCTACCTGCGGCAGGAAGGCCGGGGCCTCTGCATCGGGTTCTATGAAAAACCGTGCGAGGCCTGGGCGCTGGACGGCACGCCCTGGGATTTCGGGCATGAACTGCTGCCCGACAATCTCGACAAGGTCGAGGCCAGCATCGAATTCGCCTATCGCCGCTTCCCGGTGCTGGAACGCGCAGGCGTCAAACGGGTGATCCACGGGCCCTTCACCTTTGCCCCCGATGGCAACCCGCTGGTGGGCCCGGTGCCGGGGGTGCGGAATTATTGGTCCGCCTGTGCGGTGATGGCGGGGTTCAGCCAGGGCGGCGGCGTCGGCCTGACCCTGGCGCAATGGATGATCGAGGGCGAACCGGCGCAGAACAGTTTCGCGCTGGATTGCGCGCGCTTCGGCGACTGGATCACGCCGGGCTACTCGCACCCCAAGATCATCGAGAATTACCAGAACCGCTTTTCGGTCAGCTACCCGAACGAGGAACTGCCCGCCGCGCGCCCCAACAAGACCACGCCGATGTATGACATCTTCGATCGCCTGGGCGCGGTCTGGGGCCAGCAATTCGGGCTGGAGGTGGTGAATTACTTCGCCCAAGGGGACGAACCCCGCTATGAAACCCCGACCTTCCGCCGGTCGAACGCGTGGGAGGCCACCGCGCGCGAGGTCCGCGCCGTCCGCGCTGCCGTCGGCATCAATGAGCTGCAGAATTTCGGCAAGTTCCGCGTGACCGGCCCCCATGCCCGCGCCTGGCTCGACCGGATCATGGCGGGCCGCATCCCCGCGCCGGGGCGGCTGAGCCTGACACCCATGCTCTCGCCCAAGGGCCGGCTGATCGGGGATTTCACCGTGTCCTGCCTCAGCGATACCGAATTCCAGCTGACCGCCAGCTATGGCAGCCAGGCCTGGCATCACCGCTGGTTTCAGCAGAACGCCGCCGATGGCGCGCGGGTCGAAAACATCTCGGACCGGCGCACGGGGTTCCAGATCGCGGGGCCGAACGCGCGCGAACTGCTGGCGCGCTGCACCCGCGCCGACGTGGCGTCGATGGCATTCCTGGATGTGCGGCGCATGACCGTGGGCATGGCCGACTGCATCGTGCAGCGCGTCAGCTATACCGGCGATCTGGGGTACGAGATCTATTGCGACCCGATGCAGCAACGCGCGCTGTGGCAGATCCTGTGGGACCGGGGCCAGGACCTGGGCCTGCGGCCCTTCGGCATGCGCGCGATGATGAGCCTGCGTCTGGACAAGTTCTTCGGCGCCTGGCTGCGCGAATACAGCCCCGATTACACCGCCGCCGAAACCGGGCTGGACCGGTTCATCGCCTTCGACAAACCCGTGGATTTCATCGGCCGCAGCCCGGCGCTGGCTGAACGCGACAGCGGCGCGGCGCGGAAACTCTGCGCCTTTGTGGTCGATGCCGACGATGCCGACGTGATCGCCCATGAGCCGATCTGGATCGACGGCACGGTTCAGGGCTTCTGCACCTCGGGCGGCTATGCCCACCACACCGGCACATCCGTGGCGCTGGGGTTGATCCCGACCGCGATGGCGCGCGACGGGCTGAAGGTGCAGATCGAACTCCTCGGCCAGATGCGCGACGCCACGCTGGTCACGACCCCGCTTTTCGACCCCGATGGCACCCGGATGCGTGGCTGATCCCGGCCCCCTTCATTGCTCCGCGAAATACTCCGGGGTGAATGGCCCGGAGCCTGCTCCGGGACAGAGGGGCAGCGCCCCTTGCCTTGCGCCACCGGTCGGGCGGGCTAGACTGCGCCCATGACACGGCTGCTGATCCTGATCCCCGCCGCGGGGCAATCGTCGCGCATGCGCGGCGACGATAAATTGCTGCGCATGGTGGACGGGCAACCGCTGCTGACCCGCCAAGTGGCGCGGGCGCGCGGTACGGGGCAAAAGGTGCTGGTCACCCTGCCCCACGACCGGCCCGCGCGGCGCAGGACGCTGGCCGCCGCGCCGCGCGTGACCCTGACGGATATCGACGGGACCCAGGGGATGAGCGCATCGCTCCGCGCCGGTGCCGCGGCCTGTCTGGGCGAGCCGGCCCTTGCGGGGCTGCTGATCGCCCTGCCCGACATGCCCGATATCACCACGGCGGATATGAACCGGCTGATTGCGTGCTTCGTGGGGGCGCCCGACCGGGTCTGCCGCGCGGCCACGCCCGATGGGCGCGCGGGCCATCCGGTGATCCTGCCCCGGCGGCTTTGCCCCGCGATTGCGGCGCTGACCGGGGACACCGGCGCCAAGGCGATCCTGACGGCCGAGGACGCAGACCTGATCGCGCTGCCGGACGACCGCGCGCTGCGCGATCTGGACACGCCAGAGGATTGGCAGGCGTGGGAGGCGCGTCAGCGCTGAAGCGCGCGCGCCTCGGCCTCGGACAGGGCGCGCCGGGCGGTCGGAAAGGCCGCGTCATCCGACGCCTTGCGCAACTCGGGAAACAGATCCAGGATCTCGGTCCGCTGCGCGTTGCCCATCCCCTGCAACGCCGCGCCCGAGGGCTGAAAGCTTTCGGTCCAGCAGCCGTTGCTCAGCACCGCCTCGTGCCGGTCGCACATGAAATGGACATAGCGCACGGGGCGCGGCCCCGCCCCCTCGATCCCCTTGTGATTGATCAGATATTTCGCCGCGGCAAAGACCTCCTGCTCGGCGAAATAAAGCGCGGTGCGGTCGTTGGCGACCAGCACCCGGTGATTGGGGCTCAGCATCATGTCGCGCTCGGGCAGACCGTCGCCCAGGGCCCCGCGCCGCAACAGCACCGGTTGCAGATCGGCTGCCCGCGCCAGCTGTTCGGCGGCCAGATCGCGGCGCCCGGTCCAGCGGATCGTCTGGATGCCATTGTCGCGGGTGATCACCTGATCGCCGGGGCGCAGATCCTCGACCGGGCGCTCGCCCACCGGCGTCGCGATGGCGGTTCCCGGCGTGAAACAGGGCGTCACCGCCCCGGCCATGGTCGAATTGTCGTGAAATGCGTCGCGGATCCTGCCGGATCCTTCCGCCGCCCCCGCAACGGATTGCAGGTTCTGCGTCATCTTTCCCCACCCCCTGTCCGGCACTCACCCCCGGACACCGTTACCAAAACCCCGCCCCCGGGGCCGACTTGAACACTGCCCCGCCAGGGGCCGAAAACACAGGAGTGTGTGAGACGCCAGAGAAACGGATCTTCCCCTATTCCCACTGGTCAAAAAAACTCAAAGCATCGCCTACGCTACCCAAGACGCATTTCTTGCATCTGGCTGTCTCACACCTCCTGACCCGCCGACGAAACGCGGACGTTCCTGGGGGCACACATGGTTCAGAAGCGCTGCAAAGGTGTCCTATTCCGATTTTCCGAAGCGAAAACCGCAGAATGGCGGTTGGCAGATTTCGCGTCGGAAACGCACGTTCGATGGGTTTGTCACCCCGTCCGCGCACCCGTACCTTTGCGCATCTTCTGATGCGTCTTCCACGTGTGGCCGCCGCGAGAACATCGATCTTCGTCTCGTGTCGGGCAGGTCATTTCTAGCCCGCCGCCCGCAGCGCACAAAGGCCAAAATCAGGGGGGTAAGGCAATCCAGACCGGGGTGTTGCCCAAATTTGGCCACATACCTGCCCGAAAGGACAGGTTTGAAAATCGGCATTGTTTCCGGATCGCGCACACAGCCCCGCTCTTTTCAAACTGTTCAGTTTGATAAACCGCATTTTCGAAACAGTTCTGCACGCCAGGGATGTGTTGACCTGCCATTTACCGGCGTTTTCGGGCTTTTTGTCGATTCAGCGTGAACAATCCGCAGTCAAGTTGGATTTTTTACGTCCGCACAACCACAAGATGAAGCGCAGTATTTCAGTGTTTTTACTTTCGCATCAGTCTTGACCGATTCCCGCCATTGATGGCGTCAAAAAACGGACAGACGGCGGAAATCCGCGAATCGCGCTAAACGAAACCTTAAGATCGGGAGATCGGGTTATGCTGGTGCCCGAGGAGAGACTCGAACTCTCACGATGTTGCCATCGGGGGATTTTGAATCCCCTGCGTCTACCATTCCGCCACTCGGGCCAGCGATCTGCGGTTTAGCCCGCCCGGCCCGTGTGGTCAATTGCAGAACGTGCGGCCCGTCACAGCCGCTCGGCGCCGAACGTATCGCAGGCCTCCAGCCGGCCGGTTTCATAGCCCGTGGCGAACCAGCGCTGCCGCTGTTCCGACGTGCCATGGGTAAAGGTATGCGGCATCGGACGGCGCCCGGCATTGCGTTGCAGCGTGTCGTCGCCGATCTGGCGTGCAGCGTTCAGCGCTTCTTTCAGGTCGCCGCGTTCCAGCGCGCCGAAGCGTTCCTCGACATGGCGGGCCCAGATCCCGGAATAGCAATCGGCCTGAAGCTCGATCATGACCGAGATCCGGTTGGAATCGGCCTGTCCCACCTGCGCGCGGATCTGGTTGGCCTTGGACAGGATGCCCAGCTCGTTCTGAACGTGATGGGCAACCTCATGCGCCACCACATAGGCCGCGGCGAAATCGCCCCCCGCGCCCATGCGCCGTTCCATTGTCGCGAAGAAATCGGTGTCCAGATAGGCCTTGCGGTCGCCCGGACAGTAAAACGGCCCCGAGGCGCCATTGGCCCCGCCGCAGGGCGACGCGGTCGCGCCCTTGAACAGCACCAGCGTGGGCTGATCATACTGGCGCCCCAGCTGCTGGCGAAAGATCTCGTCCCAGACCGCTTCGGTATCGGCCAGCACGACCGATACGAACTGCCCGGCCTTTTCGTCGGCGGCGGTGATCTGGCCGCCACCGGTCGTCTGCACCTGGCCGGTCCCGGTGCCCTGCAACAGCGGGCGCACATCGACCCCCAGGAAATAGCCGATCGCCAGCACCGCGATAAGCCCGATACCACCGATCCCGCCCGTGCGCGCCACACCGCCGCTGCGGCGCCGATCCTCGATATTGCGGCTGCCGCGCCGTCCCTGCCATCTCATGCCGATTGTCCCCCATGTCTGTCGGTTTCCCATCTGATACGGGGCCCGCGCCCTTTTCAAGGGGAAGAGCGGCTTGACCTTACCCCCTGCGCCATGCTCAAGCAGGGACAGTATATAGTTCAAGGCGCCAACATTGATGCTTCGCAAACTTTACGATTGGACCCTGTCGCTGGCCGACAGCCGTCATGCCCTGTGGGCGCTGGCCTTCGTGGCCTTCGTCGAAAGCTCGGTCTTTCCGATCCCCCCCGACATCCTGATGATCCCGATGATCATCGCCCGCCCCTCGCGCGCGTTCGTCATCGCGGGTGTGGCCACGGTCGCGTCGGTGCTGGGCGGGCTGCTGGGCTATTACATCGGCTGGGGCCTGTTCGAAAGCGTGGGACGCCCGGTGTTGGAGTTCTATGGCAAGGACGCCTATTTCGACGATTTCTCGGCCCGCTACAATGAATGGGGCGCCTGGGCGGTGCTGATCGCGGGCGTCACGCCCTTCCCGTTCAAGGTCATCACGATCCTGTCGGGCTCGACCGGGCTGAACCTGGGCATCTTCCTGATCGCCAGCATCATCGCCCGTGGCTTGCGGTTCTTCGTGGTGGCGGCGCTGTTGTGGAAATTCGGCACACCCATTCGTGATTTCATCGAAAGACGGCTGGGTCTTATGTTCACGCTGTTTGTCGTGATTCTGCTGGGCGGGTTCTATCTGGTGAAGTATCTATGACGCGCAACACCCTGATCGTGTTGGCTTTTGGCGGATCGGCGCTGCTGCTGGCCGGGGCCTTTGCATTCCAGCATCTGGGCGGTCTGGCGCCCTGTGCGATGTGCCTGTGGCAACGCTGGCCCCATGCGGCCGCCGTGCTGATCGGGATCGTCGCGCTGATGCTGCGCGGCCCCGCGCTGCCGCTGCTGGGCGCGCTGGCGGCGGCGGTGACCAGCGGGCTGGGCATCTATCACACCGGGGTCGAGCGCGACTGGTGGGAGGGGCCGTCGTCCTGCACCTCGTCCGGGCCGGGGCTGAGCGGTTTGTCGGGCAGCGATCTGCTGAGCGTCGACACCGCGCCGCAGCTGGTCCTGTGCGATCAGGTCGCGTGGGAGATGCTGGGCCTGTCGATGGCCAGCTGGAACGCGCTGTGGTCGGCGATGCTGGTGGGGCTGTGGCTGCTGGCGGCGCGGCGCGCCTGACCAAAACGGCGCAGCGCCCCGCCATTTTGATAAATATTCCCGACATTTTGCGCAGATTGCCCCCTTCATGATGCGCAATCGCCTCTGTCATGTTGTGCGGAACGAGGCGAACAGACGAGCGGGACATGGGACAGGAATGTGTGTTGATCGGGGCGCCGGTCGAAAGCGGTGCGCGCCAGCCGGGCTGCCGAATGGGGCCCGATGCGCTGCGCGTGTCGGGGCTGGCACAGGCGCTGTGCGACCTTGGGCTGACCGTCACCGATCAGGGCGATGTCGCCCCCGACCCCGACACGCCCGACATCCCCGATACGCCGCCGCTTTACCGGCTGCGTGAGACCGTCGCCTGGACCCGCGCGCTGATGCCGGTGGCCGAACGCGCCATGGCGCAGGGCTTTCCGATCTTCATGGGCGGCGATCACGCGCTGTCGCTTGGCACCGTGGCGGGCGTGGCGGCCCATGCCAAGGATGCAGGCCGACCGCTTTTTGTGCTGTGGCTGGACGCCCACAGCGATTTTCACACGCCACTGACGACCACATCGGGCAACTTGCACGGCACGCCACTGGCCTATGTCACCGGGCAACCGGGGTTCGATGCGTTTCTGAAACTGCCCGCCACTGTTCCGGCAGAGCGGATCTGTCTGCTGGGGCTGCGCTCTGTCGATCCGGCGGAACGCCAGATATTGCAAAGCCTGCCCGTCGCCGCCCACGACATGCGCGGGATCGACGAACAGGGGATCGCCGCCCCGCTAAAGGCGTTCCTGCAACGTGTCGCGGATGAAGGCGGGCTGCTACATGTCTCTTTCGACGTGGATTTTCTGGAACCGGACATTGCGCCAGCCGTTGGCACGACCGTGCCCGGCGGCACCACCTTCCGCGAAGCCCATCTGGTGATGGAGCTGTTGCACGACAGCGGGCTTGTCACGTCGCTCGACCTGGTCGAACTCAACCCGTTTCTGGATGTGCGCGGCGGCACCGCCCGCCTGATGGTGGATCTGTGCGCTTCGCTCTTTGGTCGGTCCGTCTTTGACCGACCCACCCGACCCGCCTGAGGATTGTGATATGACCCAAACCGAAGCCTCTGACCTGGCGCTCGTCCCGTTCGTCAGCGTCGACAACATGATGCGGCTGGTCCATCGGATCGGCATCGATGCCTTTCTGACCGGGCTGGCCAATTATATCGAGGCCGATTTCCGCCGGTGGGAGCTGTTCGACAAGACCCCGCGCGTCGCCAGCCATTCCGCCGAAGGGGTGATCGAGCTGATGCCGACCTCGGACGGCGAGGTCTATGGTTTCAAATACGTGAACGGCCACCCCAAGAACATGAAGAAAGGCCGCCAAACCGTTACCGCCTTTGGGCTTTTGGCCGATGTGGCGACGGGCTATCCGGTGCTGTTGTCGGAAATGACGATCCTGACCGCCCTGCGCACCGCCGCGACCTCGGCCCTGGTGGCGCGGCACCTGGCGCCCAAGGGGGCGACGACCATGGCGATGATCGGCAATGGCGCGCAGTCGGAATTCCAGTCGCTGGCCTTTCGGGCGATCTGCGGCATCGACACGGTGCGGCTTTACGACATCGACCCGGCGGCCACCGAAAAGGCCGCGCGCAACCTGGCGGGCAGCGGTCTGACCCTGGTGCCCTGCACCAGCGCCGAGGCCGCGATCGAGGGCGCGCAGATCATCACCACCTGCACTGCCGACAAGCAATATGCCACGATCCTGACCGACAACATGGTCGGCAGCGGCGTGCATATCAACGCCATCGGCGGCGACTGCCCGGGCAAGACGGAACTGCATCAGGATATCCTGCTGCGCTCGGACATCTTCGTGGAATACCCGCCCCAGACACGGATCGAAGGCGAGTTGCAGCAACTGCCCGAGGATCACGCCGTGACCGAGTTCTGGCAGGTGCTGACCGGCACCGCGCCGGGCCGCCGCGACGCGCGCCAGATCACCCTGTTCGACAGTGTGGGCTTCGCGATCGAGGATTTCAGCGCCCTGCGCTTCGTGCGCGACCACCTGCGCGACACCGGGCTTTACGACCAGCTTGACCTGCTGGCCGATCCCGACGATCCGCGCGACCTGTTCGGCATGGTGATGCGCGCCGGCGCCTGACCCCGGCCGCCAATCCAGCCAGCCCGCCGAGCAGAAGAAGCCCGGCGGCTGGCAGCGGCACCGGTGACACCCGCAGCACCACATTGTCAAACGCCGCCGACAGGCAGCTGTCCTGACAGGCATAGTAATAGTCGTCCACGATGGCGGACGAGATGAAGCCCGGAAAGCCGTAAAGCCCACCGCCATTCGTCGCCGTGAAGGTCACCCGGTCCAGCCCGGCAAACGCAGGGTCAAAGGCAACGGCGCTGCCGCCCGCCTGAAAGATCTGCTGCGCCACCAGGGTCCCATTGCGATAGCCATCCACCCGCAACCCGCTTTCGGGGTCGCCCTCGACCGCATAACCGGTCTGTTCGGCCAGAAACGCCAACGGCCATTCGCCGGGGTAATAGACGCCGTGGACCGGCCCCTCGCGCTCATCCTCGGTCAGGTTTTCGTAGATCATGGAATAGGCATCGACCGCGGCGACCGAAATCCGCTCGCCCGTGGCAATGGCAAACAGATCCGCCGACAACAGATCGAACACATAGCCGGGATCGGCCGTGATCCGCGCGGTCTCGTTGAACCCGTCATCGCCCAGCAGGACATATTCGGGTTCGATCCCGTAAAGGCATTGATTGGGCATGTTGCCGGTGACCGGCCCCGCCTGGGCCACACCGGCGCAGGGGTCGAAGGCGTAATAGGGTTGCTGATCGATGTCATAGGTCAGCGTGACCTGCGCCGCGCCCGCCATCTGCGCCACCAGCAGCCCCGCCGCCGTCACAGCCGATACCCGTCCGATGCCCATCACGCCCCCCGATGGATCGCCACCTTGCCCCTTCAGCAAAACACAGCGCGGCGCGTCTGACCAGTCACCCGTCGCCGCACCCCTTGGCGCGCCCGCCTAATGCAGCGTGAATTCGCCGACCACGCTGCGCCATTCGCCGGGGCCGATCATCTTGCGGTGGGTGAAACGCACCGAATGCAGGGGGCCTTCGATCTCGGCCTGCCAGAATTCGATGAACTTGAACAGGCGCGGATGGTCGGGCGCCAGGTCATAGTCCTGCCAGATGAACGTGTTCAGGACATGGGTGTAATCGGGCATGTGATAGAAAAATTCCGCTGTCGTCAGCCCGTATCCGTTCAGCATCAACTCTGTCTCGGATCTGTCCATGGGGTCTCCTTCAACCGTTTCTCCCCACATCCGATCTTGCCACATCCCCGCCACGGGGCAAGAAAAACAGAGGCTTATCGCCGGATCGTGTATTTCGGGACACAATCGGCCGCCAGACCATTGCACCCAATATCCGGGATCGGATATAGTGGCGGCAACAAGATATAGAGTTCTTGGCAACGAGCGGAAAAACACGTGAACGACACGCCGGAAACCCCTGAAAACGAAGACGAAAACGGCCCCGAGCGCCCGATTTACGACGGCCCCTCGATCGCCATCGAGGAGGAGATGAAATCCTCGTACCTCGATTACGCGATGAGCGTGATCGTCAGCCGGGCCATTCCCGACCTGCGCGACGGGCTGAAACCGGTGCATCGGCGCATCCTGTTCGCCATGCACGAAACCGGCAACACCCATGACAAGCCCTATCGCAAATCCGCGCGGCCCGTGGGCGACGTGATGGGGAAATACCACCCGCACGGGGATTCAGCGATCTATGACGCGCTGGTGCGGATGGCGCAGGATTTCTCGATGTCGTTGCCGCTGCTGGACGGTCAGGGCAATTTCGGCTCGATGGATGGCGATAACCCGGCGGCCATGCGCTATACCGAGGTGCGGATGGACAAGCCCGCCGCATCCCTGCTGGCGGATATCGAAAAAGAGACCGTCGATTTTCAGGACAACTATGACGGCAAGGACCGCGAGCCCACCGTCCTGCCCGCGCGCTATCCCAACATGCTGGTCAATGGCGCCGAGGGCATCGCTGTCGGCATGGCCACCCGCATCCCGCCCCACAACCTGGGCGAGGTCGTGGACGCCACCCTGGCGCTGATCGACGACCCCGACCTGGAAAACGAAGATCTGATCCAATACGTCCCCGCCCCCGATTTTCCCACGGGCGGCATCATCCTGGGCCGCTCCGGCGCGCGCAAAGCGTATCTGGAGGGGCGCGGCAGCGTTATCATCCGCGCCAAGACCCGGATCGAGGAAATCCGCAAGGACCGCTATGCGATCATCATCGACGAGATCCCGTATCAGGTGAACAAGGCCTCGATGATCGAAAAGATCGCCGAGATGGTCCGCGACAAGAAGATCGAAGGCATCAGCCATGTTCAGGACGAATCCGACCGCGTCGGCGTCCGCGTGGTGATCGAGCTGAAACGCGATGCCACGGCCGAGGTCGTGCTGAACCAGCTGTTCCGGTTTACGCCGATGCAGACATCCTTCGGGGCCAATATGCTGGCCCTGAACGGCGGTCGGCCCGAGCAGCTGACGCTGAAGAAATTCCTCAGCTATTTCATCAGCTTCCGCGAGGAAGTTGTGGCGCGCCGCACCGCGTTCGACCTGCGCAAGGCGCGCGAGCGCAGCCATATTCTGTGCGGTCTGGCGGTTGCGGTATCGAACGTGGACGAGGTCGTTGCCACGATCCGGTCGAGCGCCGACGCGGCCGAGGCGCGCGTCAAGCTGATGGAACGCCGCTGGCCCGCGCATGACATTGCCGATTACATCCGTCTGATCGACGACCCGACCCACACGATGAACGATGACGGCACCTATAACCTGTCGGAAATCCAGGCCCGCGCGATCCTGGATCTGCGCCTGCAACGCCTGACCCAGATCGGCGTGAAGGAAGTCACCGACGAACTTGAAGAACTGGCCGGTAAGATCAAGGAATACCTGGATATTCTGCGCTCGCGCGAACGGATCATGGGCATCATCGCGGATGAGCTGCGCGAGGTGCGCGACCAGTTCGCCGTCCCCCGCCGGACCGAGATCATCGACTGGTCGGGCGACATGGAAGACGAGGACCTGATCGAGCGCGAGGATATGGTCGTCACCGTCACCTCGGGCGGCTATATCAAGCGCACCCCGCTGGTCGATTTCCGCGCCCAACGTCGCGGCGGCAAGGGCCTCAGCGGCATGCAGACCAAGGAAGAGGACGTGGTCACCACCCTCTTCGTCGCCAACACCCATACGCAGCTGCTGTTCTTCACAACCGATGGCATGGTCTACAAGCTGAAGACCTGGCGTCTGCCGCAGGGTGGCCGCACGTCCAAGGGCAAGGCGATCGTCAATATCCTGCCGATCCCGTCGGGCGTCAGCATCGCCGCGATCATGCCTGTCGACCGGCCCGAGGACGAATGGTCCGACCTGCAGATCGTCTTTGCCACCAGCGCCGGCGATGTGCGCCGCAATGCGCTGAGCGATTTCACCAATGTGAAATCCAACGGCAAGATCGCAATGAAGCTGCCAGATGAGGTTCTGCTGGTAAACGCCCGGATCTGTACGGAAAATGACGATGTGATGCTGGTCACATCGGGCGGGCGGGCGATCCGCTTCCCCACCACGGATGTGCGCGTCTTCAAGGGCCGCGATTCCACGGGCGTGCGCGGCATCCGCCTGTCGGGCGATGACAGCATGGTGTCGATGGCGGTGATCCGCCACTTCGAAGCCACGCCCGAGGAACGCACCGCCTATCTGAAACAGCGCCGCCTGATGGCGGGTCTGACCGATGACGAGCCGCAGGATGACGAAGACGCGGTCGAAGGCGGCCAGCTCAGCCCCGAACGCTACGCCGAAATGTCGGCGGCCGAGGATCTGATCCTGACCATCACCGCCGGCGGCTCGGGCAAGCTCAGCTCCAGCCACGATTATCCCATCCGCGGACGTGGCGGCCAAGGCGTACAGGCCATCGACAAAGCCATGCGCGGCGGCCGCGTCGTCGCCAGCTTCCCGGTCGAGATCGACGACCAGATCATGCTGGCCACCTCGACCGGCCAATCGATCCGCTGCCCTGTCGACGGCATCTCGTTCCGCTCGCGCAGCGCCGGCGGGGTCAAGGTCTTCGACACCTCCAAGGGCGAAGAGGTCGTGAGCGTCGCCTGGATCGCCGATCAGGGCGACGATGTCGAAAACGGCGACGACGCCTGATCTTCTTCTTGGTGTAACTATTCTCGGGGGGCGTGGGGGGCAGACAGCCCCCCACTTCCCTTTCCGGGCCAATATCCCTAAAGGACGGGTATGAGCGAACCCCTTCACATCATCGGCGGCGGCATGGCCGGGTCCGAAGCCGCCTGGCAGGCCGCGCAGGCGGGCATCCCCGTCATCATCCACGAGATGCGGCCCAAGGTCGGCACCTTTGCGCACCAAACCGGCAACCTGGCGGAAATGGTCTGCTCGAATTCCTTCCGGTCCGACGATGACGAACAGAACGCCGTGGGCCTGCTGCATTGGGAAATGCGCGCCGCCGGTGGCCTGATCATGGAAATGGCCGACCACGCCCGCCTGCCCGCAGGCGGCGCCCTGGCCGTGGACCGCGACGGGTTTTCCCAGGCCGTGACCGACCGGCTGCGCGCCCATCCGCTGGTGACGGTCGAACCGGGCGAGATCACAGCCCTGCCCGAGACCGGCCACTGGATCATCGCCACCGGCCCGCTCACCTCCGGCGCCCTGGGCGCGGCCATCGCGGCCGAGACCGGCGCCGACGCGCTGGCCTTTTTCGACGCCATCGCCCCCATCGTCTATGCCGACAGCATCGACATGTCCCAGGCCTGGATGCAGTCACGCTATGACAAGGGCGAGACCGAGGAAGAGCGCACCGCCTATCTCAACTGCCCGATGGACCGCGACCAGTACGAGGCCTTTATCGACGCGCTGCTCGCCGCCGACAGGACCGAGTTCCATGAGGGCGAAACCGCGAAATATTTCGACGGCTGCCTCCCGATCGAGGTCATGGCCGAACGCGGCCGCGAGACCCTGCGCCACGGGCCGATGAAACCGGTGGGCCTGACCAACCCGCATCAACCCGATGTGAAAGCCCACGCCATCGTCCAGCTGCGCCGCGACAACAAGCTCGGCACGCTCTATAATATCGTGGGCTTCCAGACCAAGATGAAGTACGGCGCGCAAACGGATGTTTTCCGGACCATTCCTGGCCTTCAGGATGCAAAATTCGCCCGGCTGGGCGGCATCCACCGCAACACCTTCCTGAATTCGCCCACACTGCTCGACGACCAGATGCGGCTGAAATCGAAACCCCATATCCGCTTTGCCGGTCAGATCACCGGGGTCGAAGGTTACGTCGAAAGCGCCGCGATGGGTCTGCTGGCCGCGCGTCTGGCCGTGGCCGAATTGCAGGGGCGCAGCCTGCCGCCCGTGCCCCCCACAACCGCCACCGGCGCGCTCGTGACCCACATCACTGGCGGGGCGGATGCCAAGACATTTCAGCCGATGAACGTGAATTTCGGCCTCTTCCCCCCGGTCGAGGGGCTCAAGGGCGGCCGCCGCGGGCGCAAGGACCGCTACAAGGCCTATACCGACCGCGCCAAGGCCGATTGGAAGGGCTGGCTTGCCGCCTGAGCCCGCGCTAGGCTGCGGCGCATGACCGACAAGCCGATGACGCCCCAGCTTTGGACCGACCGCAGCGTCGATGACACGATTGCGGTCTATCGCGACTGGGCGGCGAGCTATGACGCGGATTTGGGCGGTGGCGGCTATCACACCCCGCTGCGCCTGGCGCAGGCCCTGCAACCGCACCTGCCATCGGATGCGCTGATCCTCGATTTCGGCTGCGGCACGGGCATCTCGGGCGCCGCCCTGCGCGCGGTGGGCTTCACCCGGCTGCACGGGGTCGATATCACGCCCGAAATGCTGGATCGGGCCCGGCCCAAGGCGATCTATGACGATCTGCGGCTCAGCCAGCCCGGCACGGTCCCCGCCCAACCCGGCACCTATGCCGCCATCGTGGCCACCGGCGTCATCAGCCTGGGCGCCGCGCCCCCCGAAACGCTGAACCTGCTGATCGACGCATTGGCGCGCGGCGGGCTGATCGCGCTGTCCTTCAACGACCCCACGCTGGCCGATGGCCGCTATGACACAGCGCTTCAGGCGCAGGTCGATGCGGGCATGGTCACGGTCCTGTCCCGCGCCCATGGCCCGCATCTGGATGGGATGAACATGGGATCAGATGTCATTGTTCTGAAACGGCTTTGATCACACGCTTCGCCCCATCCCCGACCGGCCCGCTGCATCTGGGCCACGCCTATTCGGCGCTGCTGGCCCATGACATGGCCCGCGCGGCGGGCGGCACGTTCCTGCTGCGGATGGACGATATCGACCGGGTCCGCTCGAAACCCGAATTCGAACAACAGGCCATCGACGACCTGCGCTGGCTGGGGCTCGACTGGCCCGAACCGATCCTGCGGCAATCCCGTTCCGAGCCGCGGTTTCGCGCCGCGCTGGACCGGCTGTCGGACATGGGCCTGACCTATCCCTGTTCCTGCAGCCGCCGCGATATCGAAACCGCCGCCGGCGCCCCGCAGGAGGGCGCCCCCACTCACGGCCCCGATGGGCGGATCTATCCCGGCACCTGCCGCCACCGCCCGATGCAAGACCGCCGCCCCGATGACGCGATCCGGCTGAACATGGCCCGCGCGCTAGAGGCCGCGCAGCCCCTGCCCGCCTTCACCGAAACCGGCCCCGCCCATGCCGGCACCCACCGGCTGGACGCGGACGACATGATCCAAACGGTGGGCGATGTGGTCGTGGCGCGCAAAGGCGGCGGCATCGCCTATCACCTGTCGGTCGTGGTCGACGATCACGGACAGAACATCACCGATGTGGTGCGCGGGCTCGACCTGTTCGACGCCACGCGCATCCACACCCTGCTGTTCCACCTGCTGGGTTATCCGATCCCGCGCTTTCACCACCACCGGCTGATCCGCGACGAAAACGGCAAGCGGCTGGCCAAGCGCGACGACGCTCGCGCCATCGCCAAGTACCGGGCCGAGGGCGCGACGCCGGACGATATCCGCCGCATGGTGGGGCTCTGACCCCTTCTTCTTGGCGAAAATACTCCCGCCGGAGGCATGAAAATCAATCCGCCATCGGCGCCATCAGCTCGACCTCGTCCCCGTCGCGCACGGCGGTATAAAAACAACTGCGCCGGTTGGTGTGACAGGCCGGCCCGGTCTGATCCACGATCAGCAACAGACAATCGCGGTCGCAATCGACGCGAAAATCCACCAGCTCCTGCACATGCCCGCTGGTCTCGCCCTTGATCCAGAACGCCTGCCGCGAGCGCGACCAATAGGTGACGCGCCGTGTCTCCAGCGTCTTGCGCACGGCCTCGGCATTCATCCACGCCATCATCAGCACCGCGCCATCCCGATCCTGCGCAATCGCGGGGATCAGCCCGTTGGCATCATACTTAAGTATGTCTGGATCGAAGCCCATGATCGCATTCCTTTGCAATTGACCGCTGCAACGCTATCTAGGGAAAACACGCGCCAAGGAAAAGCCATGTCCGCCGATGCCGATCTGATTAAGCTCTATTCACAGCGCATCCTGGCGCTGGCGGCAGATATCCCGCATCTGGGCACCCTGCCCGCGCCCGATGGCCAGGCCAAGAAACGCGCGCCGCTTTGCGGCTCGACCGTCAGCGTCGCGATCACGGTGCAGGACGGGCGTATCGCCGATTACGCGCAGGATGTGAAAGCCTGCGCGCTGGGCCAGGCGGCGGCGGGCATCGTCGGCGCGCATGTGATCGGCTGCACCCGCGCACAGGTCGAAACCGCCCGCGACCAGCTGAAAGCCATGCTGAAAGAGAACGGCCCGGTGCCCGATGCGCCCTTTGACGGGTTCGAGGTACTGCTGCCCGCGCGCGACTACGCCAACCGGCACGCGTCGATCATGCTGACGCTCGAGGCGACGCTGGCGGCTTTTGACGCGGCCCATAAGACGGCTTGCGCCTGACGCTACTGAATATATCCCTTTTATGCATACGGAGCCCTCTTGCGCAGGTTGCGGCGGGCTCCAAGGGCGCAATAAAACGTGGATCAGAGGGCTATCCGCATCAGCGCCACATCTTGAATGCACTCTGCACCATGCTTTCCATAGAACACATGTGCTTGCGCGTTACATTTCCATATTTCGAATTTGATGGCGCTGCAGTTTCGCTTGATCGCGATACGATGCAGCGCTTCCAGAAGGGATTGACCAACGCCAGCGCGCCGAACCTGATCACTGACCACTAGATCCGTGACGAAAAGCGTTCTGGAATTCGTATGAAACTCAAAATTCTGGGTGAAGGCGGCAAATCCGATGATGCCGTGCCTCTCTTCCGCGACAAGCGCGTCGAACCAACGGGTATTGCCGAACGCCAGTTCGACAATCGCCTCTGCCGTCAGGTTTGGTTCCGGATCATCGACATGTTTCGCCAGTTGTCGGCTAAGGTCGATCATTTCCGGAATGTCATCTTTGACGAACGTCCTGATGATCACGCAAATGGTCTCCTGCCTATTGTCATCGCGTCATCTTGCACCCCCTGTGCAAAAGCGGCCACTGACGTTCCTGTTACAGGCGGCAGGCGTTTTTACGAATTGATCCGATAAGCGACTGCCCCTGCGAAAAAACCGCCGCGCGTCGTGGGGCGACGGCGGCGGCAAGTGGCGTGTCTGTTTGGGAACCGGGCCAATAGGGAAAGAGGTCACCCTTGGCTGCGGGACAGGCAAAGCCGGTTGGGGCGCATCGGTTTGGGGACAGGGATGCGCCGGGCCCGGAACAGACCGCAGGCAGTTCAGTAAAGTCCGGGCAGATGCAGCCCCATCACCAGGATGACAACCAGCGACACGGCACCAGCGGCGTCTTTCACGACGGTCATGGGGTTGCGGCACAGGGCGGTTTTCAGGTCGGTCAGCATGGGGGGCGGTCCTTGCTTGATTTCTGTTGCTACTTTGTTCTCATATCGGAAACGTTCTGTAAAGAACTTTTTAAGAACATTCGCGAACAAATCGGAACAGGCGCGTTAACCCACTGAAATCAAACGGATCGCCTTGTCCTGTTCCATCAGCCACAGCAGGACCCGCGCCGCCTTGCCCCGCGGGCCGCTCAGGTCGGGGTCATCCAGCAACAGCCGCCGCGCGTCTTTCTGCGCCACCGCCATCAGCGCCGCCTGTCGTTCCAGATCGGCGATGCGAAAGCGCGGCAGACCCGATTGCGCGGTGCCGATCACATCGCCCGCGCCGCGCATTTCCAGATCGACCTCGGCGATGCGGAAGCCATCCTCGGTCTCGCGCAGCACCTCAAGCCGCCGCCGCCCGCCCTCGGTCAGGGGGGATTGGTACATCAGCAAACAGGTCGAGGCCGCCTCGCCCCGCCCCACGCGCCCGCGCAGCTGGTGCAGCTGCGCCAGTCCGAATGTCTCGGCCCGTTCGATCACCATGATCGTGGCATTGGGCACGTTCACGCCAACCTCGATCACCGTGGTGGCGACCAGCACCTTGGTCCCACCGGCCACGAACCGCGCCATCGCGGCGTCCTTGTCGGCGGGCGGCATCTGGCCATGGACCAGCCCCACCGCGTCGTCACCCAAAGCCGCGCGCAGGCGTTTGAAGCGTTCCTCGGCGGCGGTCATGTCCAGAACCTCGGATTCCTCGACCAGCGGACAGACCCAATAGGCCTGGCGCCCCTCGGCAATGGCCTTGCGAAGGTGATCGACCACCTCGTCCATGCGGCCGGTCGACACCAGCGCGGTCTGGATCGGTTTGCGCCCGGGCGGCTTTTCGTCCAGCACCGACACATCCATGTCGCCATATTGCGCCAGGCTCAGCGAGCGCGGGATCGGCGTGGCCGTCATCACCAGCACATGCGCGCCGTGGCCCTTGGCCGACAGCTCCAGCCGTTGGGCCACACCGAAGCGGTGCTGTTCGTCGATGATCGCCAGTCGCAGGTCGCGGAACACCACGTCCTTTTGAAAGACCGCATGGGTGCCGACCAGGATCTGGATGTCGCCCGCAGCCAGCGCGGCCAGCTTCGCCTGCCGTTCCTTGCCCTTGTCGCGGCCGGTCAAAAGCTCCAGCACCACGCCGGCCTCCTCGGCCAGCGGTTGCAGGCTTTCCAGATGCTGCCGCGCCAGGATCTCGGTCGGCGCCATCATCACGCCCTGCCCGCCGGATTCCACCGCGATCAGCAGCGCCTGAAACGCGACCAGCGTCTTGCCCGCGCCCACATCGCCCTGCAACAGCCGGTTCATCCGGCGCGGCTGGGCCATGTCGGCGGCGATCTCTTCCACCGCGCGGACCTGTGCGCCGGTGGGTTTATAGGGCAGCGATTCCAACACCTTGCGCCGCAACCTTCCATCGCCTTCGGTCACGATGGCCGCCCCGCGCCGGGCCGCCGCCCGAGCCAGCGCCAGTGTCAGCTGATGCGCAAACAGCTCGTCATAGGCCAGACGCTGCCGCGCGGGCGCAGTGGGCGTCAGATCGGCAAGGCTGGTGGGCGCATGGGCCTGATGCAGCGCGGCGCGCCAGTCGGGCCACCCCTCGCGCAGGACCAGCGCGGGATCGGCCCATTCCGCCAGATCGGGCGCGCGGGACACGGCGTCGGTGGCCGCGCGGGTGATCGTGCGCAGGGTGATGCCCGCGGTCAGGGGATAGACTGGCTCGAATTCCGGGATCGCCGCGGCCTGATCGGGGGGCAGGATGTGGTCGGGATGAACCATCTGGGCGATGCCGTCGAACAGCTCGATCTTACCCGAGACCACGCGGCGCTGCCCCGTCGGCAACTGCTTTTGCAGATAGTCGCCGCGCGCGTGGAAAAAGACCAGCTGAAACCCGGTTTCCGCATCTTGCACCGTCACGCGATAGGGGCGCCCGCGCCCGGATGCCGGGCGGTGCTGGCCCACCACGACCTCGACCGTGGCCACATCGCCGGGTGTCACATCGCGGATCGTCGCCTGCCGCCGCCGGTCGATGCCCGAATGCGGCAGGGTGAACAACAGATCGCGCGGGGTCTCGACCCCCATCTGCGCGAAATTCTTGGCGGATTTCGGCCCTACCCCGTCCAGCCCGGTCAACTCCGCGAAAAGCGGAAACAGGATGTCGGGCCGTCCGCTCATGCGTCCGCGATCAGCGCCAGCCAGGCGTCCTCGTCAATGGTTTCGACGCCCAGATCGGCGGCTTTCTTCGCCTTGGACCCCGCGCCCGGACCCGCCACCAGCAGGTCGGTCTTGGACGACACGCTGCCCGAGACCTTGGCGCCAAGCGCCTCGGCCCGGGCCTTGGCCTCGGCCCGTGTCATCTTTTCCAGCGCGCCGGTGAAGACGACGATCTTGCCCGCCACGGGGCTGTCGCCGGTGTCGGGTGCGGCCACGTCCTGAACATCCAGCTGCGCTACCAGCCGGTCGATCGACGCCCGTTCCGGCCCCTGATGCAGCGCGGTCACAACCGAGGCCGCCATGACGGCCCCCACCCCGTCGATGGCCAGCAGTTCTTCCCAATCGGCGCCCTGCCCGACCTCGGCCCTTGTCATCGCGCCCTCGAACGCGGCCCAGCTGCCATAATGGTTGGCCAGCAGCTGGGCGCTGCTTTCGCCCACATGCCGGATGCCAAGCGCGAAGATAAGCCGGTTCAGCGGGATGCGGCGGCGTTCGTCGATGGCGGCGAACAGGTTCTCGGCCGATTTCGCGCCCCAGCCGTCGCGGTTGCGCAGCTTGGTCATGTTGGCCGCGTCGCGCGTGGCCAGGGTGAAGATGTCGGCGGGCTCCCGGATCGGCAGCTGGTCGTCGGCATAGAACATCTCGACCTGTTTCGCGCCCAGCCCTTCGATGTCAAAGGCCGCGCGGCTAACGAAATGTTTCAGCTTTTCAACGGCCTGCGCGGGGCAGATCAGCCCGCCGGTGCAGCGGCGCACCGCGTCGCCTTCTTCCCGGATCGCATCGGATCCGCATTCGGGGCATGTGGTCGGGAACGGGTATGGCTGCGCGTCCGCGGGCCGTTTCGACAGGTCGATATCGGCCACCTTGGGGATCACGTCGCCCGCGCGATAGACCTGCACCCAGTCGCCCACGCGGATATCCTTGCCCTCGCGGATCGCGTTGCCCGCTGAATCGCGCCCGGCGATGTAATCCTCGTTATGCAGGGTGGCGTTGCTGACCACCACGCCGCCCACGGTCACCGGCGTCAGCCGTGCGACGGGCGACAGCGCGCCGGTGCGGCCCACCTGAATGTCGATGGCTTCCAGCCGGGTCCAGGCCAGTTCGGCGGGGAATTTATGCGCAATGGCCCAACGCGGCGTGGTCGACCGGAAGCCAAGCCGCCGTTGCAGCGCCAAATCGTCGACCTTGTAGACCACGCCGTCGATGTCATAGCCCAGCGTCGCGCGCTGTTCCTCGATCCCCGCGTAATGGGTCAGGATCGCGTCGATATCGGTGCACAGCCGGGTCAGCGGATTGATCGAAAACCCCCAGCGGCCCAGCTGATCCAGCGCGCCCTTTTGCGTGTCGGCGATGGGCGCGCTGAGTTGTCCCCAGCCATAGGCGAAGAATTTCAGCGGGCGGGCGCGGGTAATCTCGGCGTCCAGCTGCCGCAGCGATCCGGCGGCGGCATTGCGCGGGTTGGCGAAGGGTTTGCCGCCGCGTTCGGCCTGACGTTCGTTCAGCGCGGCGAAATCCGCGTGGCTCATATAAACCTCGCCGCGCACCTCCAGCACCTCGGGCGCGCCGTCGATCACGGTCGGGATGTCGTCGATGGTGCGGGCGTTGGCGGTGACGTTCTCGCCGGTTTCGCCGTCGCCCCGTGTCGCGGCCTGGACCAGTTGGCCACCTTCGTAGCGCAGGCTCAGGCTCAGCCCATCGATCTTGGGCTCGGCGGTATAGGTCAGCGGGTCATCCGCACCAAGACCAAGGTATTTGCGGATCGAGCGGTCGAATTCGGCCACATCCTCGGCGTCGAACGCGTTCGACAGTGACAGCATCCGCACCGCGTGGGTCACCTTGCCGAACCCCTCGGCCGGGGCGGCGCCCACCTGGTCGCTGGGGCTGTCGGGGCGTTTCAGGTCGGGAAAGCGTGCCTCGATCGCCGCGTTGCGCTGTTTCAGCGCGTCGTAATCGGCATCCGAGATCTCGGGCGCGTCGTCGGTGTGATAGGCGGTGTTCGCCGCCGCCAGCGCCTTGGCCAGTTCGGCCAGCTCGGCCTGCGCCTGTTCCGCGGTCAGATCCGCGACGGCAATCTCTCGCGTCATGTTGTCCCCCAAAGACCCGGCCATTCGCCCCCTGTCTATTGGGGCGAACGGATCAGGTCCAGAGGATGTCGCGCTCAGGCGCCAAGCGCGATCTGGTTCGGCATCTCGACCGGCTCGGGATCGCGCAGCACATAGCCCCGCCCCCACACGGTTTCGATGTGATTTTCACCGCCCGTGGCCTGGCTGAGCTTCTTGCGCAGCTTGCAGATGAAGACATCGATGATCTTCAGCTCGGGCTCGTCCATGCCGCCATAAAGGTGGTTCAGGAACATTTCCTTGGTCAGCGTCGTGCCCTTGCGCAGGCTCAAAAGCTCCAGCATCTGGTATTCCTTGCCGGTCAGATGCACGGTCTTGCCATCCACATCCACGGTCTTGGCGTCCAGATTGACACAGATATCGCCGGTGCGGATCACCGATTGCGCGTGGCCCTTGGACCGGCGGATGATCGCGTGGATGCGCGCCACCAGCTCCTCGCGGTGGAAGGGCTTGGTCAGATAGTCGTCGGCGCCGAAGCCGAACCCCTTGATCTTGTTTTCAGTATCATCGGCGCCCGACAGGATCAGGATCGGGGTTTCGACCCGCGCCAGGCGCAATTGGCGCAGAACCTCGTGCCCGCTCATGTCGGGCAGGTTCAGATCCAGAAGGATCAGGTCGTAATCATAGATCTTGGCCAGATCGACGCCATCCTCGCCCAGATCCGTCGCATAGACGTTCAGATTGGCGTGTGTCAGCATCAGCTCGATGCTTTTCGAGGTGGTTGGATCGTCCTCGATCAACAGAATGCGCATACTCAATCTCCGCTCCTAAACACGTGGTCAATTCCGACACTCGGCAATAATGGTTAATTACACGTTACCTGCGTGAGAAAGAGTATTGGCACAATTTAAGGTTGTCTATATTTTTGAATGGTGGTGGTCTTCAGCGCCTGTGGGCCATGTTGCAAAATCGCCTGCTTCCAGCTGTCGAACTCCTCCTGGCTCAGCTCGTAGCGGGCCAGCGCATCGGCTTCGGTGATCAGGCCGGCCACCACACCCTTGACCACCGCGGCCTTGCGGCTGGCGACCCAGCGGCGGGTGTCTACGGGTGGCAGATCGGCACGGGTCATGGTGCTGCCATCGGGCAGCGTGACGGCCCGCGGGCCGTCGATTCGTTTCAGATACATCGGTTTTCCCCTCACATCTCGCAAGGATCAGCCTGCGCCCCCATGTTTAACGGGGAATGAAACCGGGGCTTGAGAGTGTTTCAACTTTTCCTATATTCCCACCCAATTCCCATCAGGAGCCGATGATGACCACCCCGACCGCGCCTGCGCTGAATTCGCTGGGCTTTGCCAAAGCCCCCGCCGACACCCGTGTGGTCGTCGCCATGTCGGGTGGCGTCGACAGTTCCGTGGTGGCCGCGCAACTGGCCGAGGAAGGCTATGACGTGGTGGGCGTGACGCTGCAGCTTTACGATCACGGCGCGGCGCTGGCGAAAAAGGGCGCGTGCTGTGCCGGGATCGACATCCACGACGCCCGCCGCGTGGCCGAGGAGATGGGCTTTCCCCATTACGTTCTGGATTACGAGAACATCTTCAAGGATGCGGTGATCGACGAATTTGCCGACAGCTATCTGGCGGGCGCCACGCCGGTGCCCTGCATCCGCTGCAACGAGCGGGTGAAGTTCAAGGATCTGCTGCAAACCGCGCAGGACCTGGATGCCGATTGCATGGCCACGGGCCATTACATCCAGCGCAAGCTGGGCACCAACGGGCCCGAGCTGCATTGCGCCACCGACGCGAACCGCGACCAGAGCTATTTCCTGTTCTCGACCACGCCGGAACAGCTGGATTTCCTGCGCTTTCCGCTGGGGCACCTGCCGTCAAAGGACGCGACGCGGGAGCTGGCGGCGAAATACGGGCTGGCAGTGGCCGACAAGCCCGACAGCCAGGACATCTGTTTCGTCCCGAACGGCAACTATGCCAGCGTTATCGAAAAGCTGCGCCCCGGCGCCGCCGAACCGGGCCAGATCGTCCATGCCGATGGCCGCGTGCTGGGCGAGCATGAGGGCGTGATCCACTATACCATCGGCCAGCGCCGGGGGCTGGGCATCGGCGGGCTGGCCGAGCCGCTTTACGTGGTCAAGCTGGATGTCGATGCCAAACAGGTCGTCGTCGGCCCGAAAGAGATGCTGTCGACCCGCACCGTCCCGGTGCGCGAGATCAACTGGCTGGGCGATGCGCCCCTGACCAGCCAGCCCGAATGGCATGTGTCGGTCAAGGTACGCTCGACCCGCCCCCCGCGCGGGGCGGTCATCCGGCCCCTCTCGGACACCGAGGCCGAAGTCGAGCTGCTGACCCCCGAAGAGGGGATCAGCCCCGGCCAGGCCTGTGTGTTCTATGAGACCGGCGGCAGCCGCATCCTGGGCGGCGGCTGGATCTGGCGCGGGTACTAGACCCGTCACTCCGACGCTTGGGCGTTGTCCTGCGACGTGATGGCTTCGAGATAGGCCAGGATGAAATCCTGAACCGTGCGGTCTTCGATCCCGATATGGCGCATCTTGGTGCCGGGCATGAAGCCATCATTATCCTCCATCCAGGCGCGCAGCGCGGCGGGGGTCCAGACGATGCCCGACGCCTCGAGCGCGATGGAATAATCATACCCCTCGACCGTCCCGGCCCCGCGCCCCACGACATTTTCCAGCGGCGGGCCATAGCTGGGATCGGCGGCATCGGGCGCATGGCATTTGCGACACTCGGAATTATAGAGCTTTTCGCCGGCCTCGACCTTGATCTTGTCGAACGTGCTGTCCGCCTGGGCGGGTGACAGGGCGCCCAGCAGGCAGGCAAGGCCAAGGGCGTGGGAAATCTGTTTCATTGCAACCTCCGAAATGGTGGTCCGATGATATGCCTGCGCCGACGGCCCCCACTTGAGACAGATCAAGCGCGGCGGGCCGATCATCTACGACTTTGGTCGAAGGGCGTGAGGCGTTCCGGGACTTGGCGGCCGGTGTTCGTGCCGAAGGTTGGTGTGACTGACAGCTTTATGGGAAAGCCGACATCGGCGTATAGCCGCTCGGTGCCCGACCGCGGGTGGGCGTCGATCCGGCGGAGTGGCGCGCTTTATGGTGCCAGACACATCGTTCCGCAAAGATCAGCGCGCCGGTGAAAGGCGCCCGCCCGGGGGGCGGTCGGGCGCCGCGCGGCGGGGCTGACGCCCCGTGATCCCGCGCATAAGGGCGCATGAGCGGTGTCCGACAGGCACCCTACCCCGCCTTGATCCGCCCCGGCTCGTTGGTTTCCAGATAGGCCTCCTGTTCCGGCGTCAGGTCGATCTCGTCATAGCCGGTCACCATGGGCCGCACATGGGCGCGGAAGCCGTGGCCGACGGTCAGCAGATAGACATGCACGATGATGAAGGCCGCAATCACGTAAGCCGCCAGCAGGTGCAGGTTGGCCACCACCGTCAGGACGCCACTGCTGCCCGCGCCGCAGTCCCAGACGCCATAGAACAGATAGATCAGCCCGGTGATCCAGATCGCCGGAAAGATCGCCCATTTCAGGAAGAAATAGGTCGCGGCCTGTAGCGGGTTGTGCTTGCGCCACAGGATCTTGTGATAGGGGTGCTCCTCGCCCTTGAAGACACCCCAGGCATAGAACCGCGCGACGCTGAGCATGCCGTCGATCTTTGGGATGAACTGCCGCCAGGTGCCGGTGGTGAACAGCCAGAACGTGGCAAAGATCCACAGCGCCAGCAGCGCAAGTGCGGCCACCGTGTGCAGCATCACCGCCGGGCCAAAGGGGATCAGCCCGTGCAAGCCGTTCAGCCCCATGCCGGTCACCAGAAGCGTGGTGATCAGCACCACCTGCGCCCAGTGCCAGAAACGTTCGAAGAACGGATAGACCTTGACGATGCGCCTAGACATGATCGTCCCCTTTCGATTTCCCGGCAAAGAGCCGCAGCACCAGATGCCCCAGCACGCCCAACGCGGTCAGAACGACCAGCGCCCGGCCCAGCATCCCCGCCGGGGACAGGCTGTCGGTGCCGGGCATATAGATCCCCGCCAGGTTCACCATCCGGCCGTCCTCGGCATGGCATTCGGCGCAATCCATGGCGTTTTCGGCCGGCGCCACCATGTGGGTGATCGGCCAGTACATGTACGTGTCGACAAAGCCGAACTCGCCCGAATATTCGGCGCCCGCGGCTTTCATCCCGGCCTCGATCGACTTGGCATAGTCGAAATTCGTCCAGAAGGCGGTGTCGGTCGTCGGCCCCCAGACATGGTTGAAGACCAGCCGGTTCAGCTGACTGTCATAAGCCTGTCGCCCGACCATCCGCTTGAAGGGCCAGATCTTCGAGACACCATCCTCGGCGCTGCCGGTGATCTTGTTGACCTCGACCACCTGGGTCGGGTCGATCTCGTCGCTTTGCAGGGTATAGCGGACCTGGCCGTCGAACCACGCGTAATAGGGTTCGACATTCTCGCCCCATTCGAAATCGCCCTTGGTCGACAGGTATGTGTGCAGATGCTTGCCATCGGATTGCACGAAATCGTCTTCGTGGATCGGCTTGCCATCGGCATCCAGCCGCCCGGCGGTGGACCAGTCCCAGACCGTCTTGGTCGCCACCCCGCCCCGGGCGAATTCCGGGATATGACAGGTCTGGCACGCCACCTTGTCGGTGTGATCGTTCAGCTTCACACCCTTCAGGTTCACCGGGTGCGGCGTGTCGCCGTGACAGCTTTCACAGGTCGCGACATGCCGCCGGTGCCCCGGCAGGCCGGTGCCCAGCGTGTCGTGGGTTTCCACGTTATAGCGGCTGCCGGCAAAGACGTGATCCTCGCTGACGTGACAGGTGGAGCAGGTGAAATTCTGCCCATCGGCGGACATGTGGACATCCACGTCGCGCGCCGGTTCATACAGCGCCGAGGACAGATCGCCGTGTTTCACATTGTCGCCGCCGCCACCATAGAAATGGCAGCCGCCGCAGTTTTCCCGCCCCGGAGCGCCGACACTTTGCGCGGCCTTGGACAGGTTGACGGGCCAGGCATCGGCACCGGTGATCGTCTGGCCCTTGGCCTCCATCGGGGGATGGCCCGCGCCGGTGGAGAGCTTGGTGTATTCGCCCGACGTGTCATGGCAGACCAGGCAATCGACCGCGTTGGCCTCTTGCGGCGGGGGCTGGCTCATATCCTCCCACCCGTAGCCGGTGTGGCACGAGGTGCATCGCGCCTCGTTCGACGCGACATTGCCGCAAAACGCGTTGATGACAGAGCTTTTGCCAAGCTTCTGGCCGGTATCGGGATGTTCGTAATCCCATTTCCAGTGGATCGAGTGCTTGACCTGGTCCGACGCTTCGGTGTGACAGGCCAGGCAGGCCGCCGTCACCTCGGGCCCCGAGGCGAATTCCCGCTTAAGCGCTTCGAACTTGCTGTGATCGGCCGTGGGATGGCTTTCGGGGGTCGTGTCGGCCATCGCCGCCCCCGATATCAACAGGACAAAGCCCGCCGCCACACAGGCGCCGACCGTTGTTTTCCAGTGCATTCCGGCCCTCCTCCCCCCGGGAAAGAGCGCGCTTCCAAATATAAGCTATATTGAATGTGAGCGCCCCTGCCAAGCCCGGATCGGCGCGCTGCGGCGGGCATCGCGTCGCACCTGGCGCCCCCGGTGGTTGAATGGTGACATAAAACTTTCAAATGACTTTCATATGCCCCACCCTTAGGCCGGAGGGGCAAACGCCGGACCGGACAACAGCACGACTGGAGGAGCAGAAATGAAAATTGCAATCCTGGGTGGCGACGGGTTCTGTGGATGGCCCACCGCGTTGCACCTGTCCGATCAGGGGCACGAGGTTCACATCATCGACAATCTCAGCCGCCGCTGGATCGACACCGAACTGGGCGTGCAGTCGCTGACGCCGATGGACAGCATCCAGGAACGCTGCCGGATCTGGAAACAGGAAACCGGCAAGGTGATCGGCTTCCACCTGCTGGATCTGGCCAAGGAATACGAACGCCTGCGCCAGTGGCTGGCCGAGGAAGCGCCCGACGCCATCGTGCATTTCGCCGAACAGCGCGCCGCGCCATATTCGATGAAATCGGACCGGCACAAGGTCTATACCGTCAACAACAACGTCAACGCGACGCATAACCTGCTGACGGCGATGGTCGAAACCGGCATCGACGCGCATCTGGTGCATCTGGGCACGATGGGGGTTTACGGCTATTCCAGCGTGGGCGCGCCGATCCCCGAGGGGTATCTGGATGTCGAGATCGACACGCCCACCGGCAAGAAGGGGCAAGAGATCCTGTATCCCACGCGGCCCGGCTCGGTCTATCACATGACCAAGTCGCTGGATCAGATCCTGTTCCAGTTCTATGCCCAGAATGACGGGCTGCGGATCACCGACCTGCATCAGGGCATCGTCTGGGGCACCCATACCGACCAGACCCGCCGCCATCCGCAGCTGATCAACCGCTTCGATTATGACGGCGATTACGGCACGGTGCTGAACCGGTTCCTGATCCAGGCGGCCATCGGATATCCGCTGACCGTGCATGGCACCGGCGGCCAGACCCGCGCCTTCATCCACCTGCAGGACACGGTGCGCTGTGTCGAACTGGCGCTGTCGGACGCCCCTGCGGCGGGCGCGCGCGTGAAGATCTTCAACCAGATGACCGAAACCCACCGCGTGCGCGACCTGGCCGAGATGGTGGCCAAGATGACCGGGGCGGAAATCGCGTTCCTGCCCAACCCGCGGAAAGAGGCCGCTGAAAACGATTTGATCGTGAAGAATGACAATTTCCTGGCGCTGGGCCTGAACCCGATCACATTGGAAGAGGGTCTGCTGGACGAGGTGGTCGAGGTCGCCCGCAAATTCGCCCACCGGATCGACCGCAAGCGCGTCCCGGCGGTCAGCGCCTGGACCAAGGATATCGCGGGCCGCGTGGAAACCGACCCCGAGGGCAAGCGCCTGAAATCCGTGTCATAGCCTGCATCATGGCGTTGCTTTCCGCAGGCACCCAATCCATCCGGGGCTTCAGCCCCGGATCGCGCCCGGCCCCGCCCCCCAGGGCGGGCGCGATACGCCCACCCTCGGTGCCGGGCGCGATCCTGTTCACTTCTTTCCGATGGGGCTGCGCATGATGACGTCGTCAAATGCCTATGTAACGCTCGTCACCAATGACGATTTCGCGCTGGGCGCGCGGGCGCTGGTGCGGTCGCTGTTGATGAGCGGCACCGCAGCCGAGATCGTGGTGATGCATACCGGCGGGGTCAGCACCGCCGCCCTTGCCCCGCTGAAGGCGCTTGGCGCCACGCTGCACCCCGTGGACCTGCTGCCCACGTCGGACGCTTTCAACGCCGCCCACGCGCGCGACAAGCTGCATGCCGAGGCCCCCTTCACCAAGGGCGAAAAACCCGCCTTTCACACGCCGCTCGACAATTTCGCCAAGCTGCGGTTGTGGCTTTTGCCGCATGACCGGGTGGTGTTTCTGGACGCCGACACGCTGGTCCTGCGCAATATCGACCGGCTGTTCGATTACCCCGAGTTCTGCGCCGCACCGAATGTGTACGAGGGGCTGGGTGACTTCCACCGGATGAATTCCGGCGTCTTCACCGCCCGGCCGTCGCTCGACACGTTCGAGGCGATGCTGGCGCGGCTCGACACGCCCGGCGCGTTCTGGCGGCGCACCGATCAGACCTTCCTGCAGGATTTCTTCCCCGACTGGCACGGGCTGCCTGTGTTCATGAACATGCTGCAATATGTCTGGATCAACCTGCCCGAGCTGTGGTCCTGGAACGATATCCACGTGCTGCATTTCCAGTATGAAAAACCGTGGCAGGACCACGCCAAGGCCGACCAACTGCGCCCGCTGATCGAGCTGTGGCGCGCCTATGCCGGGGATGGGCCGGTGCCGGCGCTGGCCACCCTGCCCGACCCGGCATGAGGGTCGCCATCACCGGCGGCACCGGGCTGGTCGGCCGGTTTCTTGTGCAGGACGCGCTGGCGGCGGGTGACCGGGTCACGCTTCTGTCGCGCACCACACCCGATGCCTTTGCCGGTCCCGCGGCGCATCTGCCCTATGGCTTGGGCGAGACACCCGACCTGAAAGGCCATGACGTTCTGATCCATTGCGCCTTTGCCCATGTCCCGGGCCGCTATCGCGGAGGCGAGGGCGACGACCCGGCAGGGTTCACCCGCGCCAATCTGGACGGCAGCATCGCGCTGTTTCAGGCCGCCCGCGACGCCGCTGTGCCGCGCGTGATCTTCCTGTCCTCGCGCGCGGTCTATGGCGCGTATGCGCCCGGCACGACCCTGACCGAGGATCTGCCGCCGAAACCCGATACGCTTTATGGCCAAGTGAAATGGCAGGCGGAACAATGGCTTGCCGATGCCGCCGCCCACGATTTCACCCCCATCAGCCTGCGCGCCACCGGGGTCTATGGCCCCGCGGGCCCGGGTCAGGCGCATAAATGGACGGGGCTGTTCGCGGATTACCTGTCCGGCCAGCCCATCGCCCCCCGCCGGGGGACCGAGCTGCACGGGGATGACCTGGCCCGGGCGGTGCGCATCGCCCGGGACGCGCCCACAGGCGCCTATAACCTGTCGGATATCACGCTGGACCGGCACGACCTGCTGGCGCTGGTGGCGCGGGAGACCGGGTGTACACACCCCCTGCCCGCACGGTCCGACGCCCCCGTCAGCGCCATGGACTGCACCCGGATGCACGCGCTGGGCTGGCGCCCCGGCGGCATGGCGCGCCTGCGGTCCAGTTTGCCCGCGCTGATGACTGGACCCGGCGCCGTTCCTGCCCCATGATCGGGGAAAATCAAGGGGATACGACCATGGGTGATCTTGCCGCCGCCATTGCCGCCATCGACGCCGCCAATGCCGCCGATCCGAACCTGGACGATGGCCAGCCCGAGGCGCAGCTTTACGGCCAGCGGATGAGCCAGCAGGTCGACCACCTCTTCCCCGATGCCTCGGACGTGTTGAAAATCGCCGCGCGCGGCCAGCATATCGAGCGCTGGACGCTGAAACGCGCCGACTACCCCGAGGGGCGCACCGGCTATCTGACCTGGCGGCGCGACCTGGCCCGGCATCACGCCACCCGCGTGGGCCAGATCATGGAAACAGCCGGGTACACTGTTGACGATGCAGAAACAGTCGGCCGGATGATCCGCAAGGAAGGCATCAAGCGCGACGCCGACGTACAGGCGCTGGAGGATGTGATCTGCTTCACCTTCCTGACCTGGTATTTCGCCCCCTTCGCCGCCAAGCACCCCGACGACAAGGTGCTGGACATCGTCCAGAAAACCGCCCGCAAGATGTCAACCCAGGCCCGCACCCGCGCGCTGGCCGAATTCGACATGCCCGACCATCTGGCCGCGGCGTTTCAGATCGACTGAAACCGGCCCACAAGACCACCTGACAGAACCCTGAACGCCGCGCCCATTCGCGTTCAGACAGACATGGCGATCACGCCGGTTATCGCGTAGGCTGGGACAATATTCTTTTCTTTAGATAAGGGCGGCCCGGCGTGGGGCCGCGTTGATATGTCCGGATTGAAAATACTTGTTCAGATCAAGAAGTATCGTAGCTATTACAAGAAAATTGATAAATCGATCTCAAAGATCTCGAAAGCATCCCGGGCCCTTTCGGGCCAGGCCAAGGGGGAACCCGATGCGGACGAGTTGCGCGCGGCAATACTGGGCAGCCCGCTGAAGAAAGAAATCGCCAAGATGAAGACGATTTCGACGAATGTGGCCCAATTCGCCTCGGCCACCCGAAACGGCAGCCTGATCGTCGATCTGCCCGGCTTCAGCTGGAACGACCTGAAGAACCTTATACGGACGCAACCGACGCTGGAGGATCTGGAGCGATTGCGCGGCAACATGGTCGGCGCGCGCGACATTCTTCTGCAGCGGCACGCCAAGATGATGGAGACCTGGTACAGGGTCATCCCTCAAATGGCCGCCGCGAAGAAGATGAATGCGCAGCTTGTCACGCTGGACAAGGGTCTGAACGCATTGATGCGGCTTCCGCTGATCAAGACCAAGGTCGAGCCGGTCTGGCTTGACCTGAAGCTGAGCGTGATGCCGCTGGGCCGGCAGATACAGACCTCGTTGGAAAGTACGCTCAAGGGGTTTGAAAAGCTGAACAAACCCGCGATCAAACGGCTGGAACTCTACAACAAGATGATCAAGACGCTGGACGGCATGATCAAGGACGCACAGCGGCAAAGCACCGGGTAAACGCGCCGCGATCCAAGGCCAACCAAAGAGAGATCGAGGGAATTTGGCGCGCTCTGTAGGAGAATGTTCGAACTCTCTGTTCGACGTTCTTGAAGAGTGGGAGCGCCATCTCCGCGCAATTGAAAACTCCAACACCATAACCCAAGACAACGATCCGGGGTGCGGTGATGAGCATTTCGGAACGTGATTTCAATGCGGTAGCAGCTGCCTCCCCCAAGAAACGGGATGCCCCCTTCTCGCTGCGTCTGAGCTTCGAGGAAAAGTCCACGCTTACAAAGATGGCGGCGGGCGAACCTCTTGGCGCGTACATCAAGGCCGTATTGTTCGATGAGGCGCGCACTGGAGTCCCACGCAAGTCGAATGGTTCCGCCAACGGGCAGGCCGTGGGCCGCGCTTTGGGCGATCTCGGTAAAAGCCGCCTGTCGCAGAACCTGAACCAGCTTGCCAAAGCGGTGAACATGGGCGCTCTGCCCGTGACACCTGAAACTGAATCCGAGATTCAAGATGCCTGCCGCGCTGTGAAGGACATGCGCGATGCGCTGATACGTGCCCTCAAAGAAGGAGGGCAGCCATGATCCTGAAGGCCAAAGAACGAGGGAACGCCCGCCAACTCGCAAACTACCTGCTCTCAATGCGAGATAACGAGCATGTCGAGCTTCACGATATGCGCGGCTTCGTCAGCGATGATCTGAACGAGGCCTTCGAAGAGCTGGATGCCATTGCGGGTCAGACCAAGTGCAAGAAGCACCTGTTCTCCATGAGCCTGAACCCGCCCGAAGGGGCGCAAGTCAGCCGCGAAGATTTCGAGCGAGCTGTCTCTCAGATCGAGCGCAAGCTCGAACTGGAAGAACATGCCCGTGCCCTGGTTTTTCATGAAAAGGACGGACGGCGACATGCCCATGCCGTCTGGAGCCGCATCGATACCGATGAGATGCGGGCGAAGAACATGAGCTTTTACAAGCAAAAGCTCATGGACGTGTCGCGCGACCTCTACCTTGAGCATGGTTGGGAGATGCCGAAGGGCATGATCGACCGCTCCATGCGCAATCCGCTGAACTATTCGCGGAGCGAATGGCAACAAGCGCAGCGCTCCAAGCAAGACCCAAAGCTCATCAAGGCGGCTATTCAAGAATGCTGGAAGAACTCTGACGGCACCGATGCCCTGAAAGCCGCGCTGGAAGAAAAAGGCTTCTTCCTCGCGCAAGGAGATCGTCGCGGTGTGGTTGCGGTCGATATACGCGGCGAGACGTTCTCGCTCTCGCGCTGGTCTGGCGTGAAGGCCAAGGATGTGCGCGAGCGCATCCCAGATGCCGACTTCCTGCCGAGTGTTCAAGACACCAAAGCCCATATCGCCAGCCGCATGACCGAGACGCTCAAGACCTACATTCAAGAGGTCGATGACGGCTATAAGCGCGCCTCGCCTGCTATCGAGCACAAGCGCCAGCAAATGAAGGCGCATCACGGCGAAGAACGCAAAGCCGAATATGCCCGCATTGCCGAGCGCGAGAAGCGCGAACAACTGGCGCGTGCAGCGCGTCTGCCGAAGGGATTCAGCGGTATCTGGAGCCGCCTTACGGGCAAGCTTTCAAAGATCAAAGATCAGAACGAGATGGAAGCCCTGCGCTCATGGCAACGTGACCGCACCGAAAAAGACAAGCTGGTGGCGCGCCAGCTCGATGAGCGTCAGCGCCTGCAAGACGCCGTTCGAAAAATGCGCGAGACCCGCGCCCAGGAAATCATGCAAATCCGAAAGGATATTGCGGCTTACGTCGCCATGAAGCGTGGCTACATCCCTAGCCTCGCCAAACGAACCCAAAGCGAAGAGCAAGCCAAGACGAAGATGCGCGAGCGTAGTCGTCAGGGCGCTGATCGCCAGCGCCAACGGCAACGCGAACGCACCCGAGGGCGCGGCGATGATCGGGGCCGAGAGTTTTAACCCAAACGATAAGGAGGTCGCCCATGCGACAAGAACTACGACAAACCTTCATGCTGAACTTAGATGAGAAACACGCTCATCTTCTCAATGATCTGCGCGAGCATTTCAGGTTGAAGGCGGAAGATACCCTCCGCCTCACGATAAGGCTGGCCCATGCACGCTTGAAGAAGCCCGATGTACTTGTGCCGAAGTTCAAGCCATCGGCGCACCGCGATGATTGGTATGATGATGACAGTGAGCCCGGCTAGACAACCGAATTCTATTGACCCGGACTAGGCGGCGGAAGGTCGTCATGGTCGGCTTTGTTTGAGCGCTCTTGCTTGCGTATCTGAAAAGCTTCGCCTACGCCATTAATGCCTTCGAGAGCAATTGCACCAAACATTGCTGTTGCGCCGATCTGCATTGAAACAAGGGCATCTTCAAGCCCCGTAAGTCCATAGTGACCCAATCCAACTGCTGTAGCAGCGCCCCAAATTTTGACCAATCCTTTATCCATAATTTTACCCTTTCTAAACAAAAGGATAAGCTAGCAAAGTTAGGTATGCTTACGCAATCGAAAAACGATGATAATTGCTTTTGAATGCTATGATCAGGGATGCAATTGTATAGAGCCAGCCTACAAATGGAATTGCGCGAAGCGCCAATGCGTGTAGGAAACGACGTTTGGTTCTTCGCGAGGCACCAATAAGCACACTGTTGACGAAATCTCGGATAACTGATCCGCTCAAAATAATTTCAAGCAATTCCGCCACTGCTTGCCAGTCTTGGTTAGATATCAACTGTGCGAGGGAGGTAAATGCATCTCGTAATTCCGGTCGATCTTCAACAAAAGACACCAGAAGGCTAGAGTTACCAATACCAAAGCCTTCAGCGAGGATATCGATAATAACCTTTAGATTATTGTCGTCGTCTTCCGGCTCAGGGGGAAGTGATGGAACGGATATCGGCTCAACCGATTCAGGTTCTGGCAAAAGCTCCAGGCCTTCATCGACCAATTGCTCTGCGACTAGCCGGAGAGTACCTAGCGCCTCTTGATCAAATTCTGTTTGTGCAATCGAAGGGCCAAGCTCTGAAAGCTCGGAGGCATAGGCATCGTAGTTTTCTAGATTGATGCCAGCATTTCGCAGTCGAAGGAACGTACTTCTCCGACTGAAATAGTCCGCAGCAACGAAATTTGGCAGTTCCGCGTCGATGGCGGCGACCTCTATGTTGATGGCAAACCCTAAGACCGAGGCGGCTTCATCAAGCGTTTCAGCAACTACGCCCGAAAAGTCTACATCCTGCGCATAAGCTGCATTGCTGTTGGCTAAAATAGCCGCCGTTCCAGACAGCAAGAACGCTCTTCTTGAAAGGTCTTCCGAGCAATTTGTGCCATAAATCATTGGGTTGCCCCCTCAAGACAGATAATTCTTTCACCATATCAACCACGAAGGCCGACTCAATCAAAAATCTAAAGCGCCGCATGTTTCAGCGGCGCTTCTTATCTAGAGTGCATCGAATAGATCGGCCTGTTTGAGCGTTTCGTTATCTTTCTTCGGCAGAAAGAGGGCTTTCGGTCCGACAAGAATGCAGACCTGTTTGCCATGACGAACACGCATGCCATGGTAGAAACCTTCGGGCTTTATGCGCTGTTCGAAGGGCAGCATCGCGACTTCGTTGTAGGTCGTGGGCTCGCCGTCAAAGAAGCGCTCAGGCACGAGGCGATATGCTTCGGCGGATTTGCTGTGCGAGCCAGTGCAGACCCATAGGCCGTTCTTCCAAGAGAAGGGTTTTCTGATCTTTCCTTGGGCGTTCTTGTCGGCGCTGTAGGACGCCGCGATATCGCCTTCTCCGATTTGTCGATTGCGCGTGTGGCACCATGTTCCAGAAGCAAGGCGCGAAGGATCGACGCGGTGCTCTTGGGGTTCGATGGGGGCGCTCATGAGCGCCCCGCGTCGTTTGTGTTTTCGGGAGCATCTTCCAGCGGGAGCCGCAGGACAATGCGGCCATTGATCGGGCAGGTTTCGAGTTGGAGCGTAAAGCCTCGTCCGTCTTTGTGCTGCCAAGCGGCTCCGACTTTGTTCCAGTAGGATTTTTCGCCCTTCTGGGTGACGTGCCACGCCAGATAGTCGGGTGCGTTAAGGTTCAGGTTTTGGTTCGTTTTTTCGCGTGCCATGGTTCTATTCTGCGCTTTCTAAGTTGGCTTGCTAACACCCTCCCGTGCAGGCGAAGGCAAAGGATCAGGGTTCATGTTCAACACGGCTGGCGAAGCCAGGTGGTGCGGGCAGGACATTGAATGCTGAGCCGCATTCGGTCAGGGATTTAAGGGCAATCAGTGCAAGCCACTTCGATGCGAAGGGCTAGACCAGCCGAGATATTAGCGGCCAGACCTGACCTAACCGCGCTCGTCAAAGCGCGCCGATCTACGCTCACGTTCGGAAATTCGCATCTGGAGCAATGCGACGCTGGCATCATACGCGGGCGGGCAAATGCATCCGAAGACTGCTGCCTTCAAGCCGTATCAATACTACCTTCGCGGTGATCCTCTCCAAACCGATGACGCCGCGCTTCATGCGCATCTCTCCATTACTTGCAAGACCGTCTCCCGACCCATCAGCGCCTTCACTGGCCGATGATTGTGTGTGCGCGGGCCGAAAGGCCCTGAGCGGTTCGGGGCCTCCTTGAAACAAAGGAGGATACGATGAAACTCGTTTCACGATTTGAAGCGGCATCCCGCAGCACGGCAGAATTGCATGGACTTCTGGCAGAAGCCTTCAATGCCTTCGCCGTCGCTCCGCGTGGAAGCCATGAGCGCCGCAATGCACTTCAAAGCATGCGCAATATCGAAGATGAACTGGCGGCTCAAACGCCCAAGCTCTAACGCGCGCGGTCAGCCGTCAAGGCTGGCCGCACTTGCTCTAAAATGGAGGTTCCCGCTTCTCGATACGATGGCGCCTAACAGTGTGGCTGTGCGTACTAATCTGGATCGCCGCCACTTCGTGAACATGAACTGAGTCCGTCTCTACCCGAAGCGTGACTTCGCGTGTGTCGGAGTTAAAGTAGCCATCCCATTCTTCATCTATATCCAGAGGCGAGCGCCTTGAAGAAGTTTTCTCCGGCCCTTCGTCGTCGGGAGGCACTTCCTCCCAGACATAATAGTCGGGCTCTGGCCCATCTTCATACATCGAGTATGTATTGGCGCTTAGGTCTGTTCCATCGGGAATCTTCAGGTCTTCACAGCGCGATGCTTTGTGAAACAATACGGCGTTGACACCATCGCCTCCAACCTGAACCGACGGAAACAGAATTCCATCCAGTGGCACTCGACCTTCGGTCGAGAGGTAGTCTGCGATTGCCTGAGTAGGAAGGTATTCCAGTTCCTGATCATCCGGCATGACGGGTCGAGCCATTCTGGCGCTTAGTGTTCGAAGAAACACCATGCGTCCCAGACGGTGCGCATACGATGAATCAAAAATGCTGCCCCGTTCTTGTACCTCTGCTACGGCTGCAAGATCGAGAAGCCTAAGCGGTCGAATGATTTCAAATCTCGCGATGGCAACTCGACTCCCGACTGGAGGACGAACTTCGGCCAACGCTATTTCGGGACTGGTAGCCCCATAGAACACCGAAATGCCTCTGGCGTTCATGCGCCCAGCTCCAGCAGCCCATGCAGGCGGTGCAGACAGACCCTGATCAGGGCGCTTCATTGACTCAAGAAGCGGTTTTTCCGACTGGAACACGCGACCACGAAAGAGATGAGTGATATCGGTTTCAGGTCCGGCATCTGCGATCAAAGTTCTCCCGTCATGCGTCCGCATCTCGTCGATCTCGTCAAATAGATCACCGAGATATGCAGCGGCTGTCCTACTAAAGAAACGCGCCTCCGTTTTGATGAGATTCTCAAATTCTCGCCATTGGCTATGCCAATGATGATCTTCCGGCATGATCTCTTCGTAATGAGCATCTGACGAAAACTTACACTCCAATCCAGCGAGCGCACTATCCCAATCCTCATGTCGATACTCTAGAATAGATTGGATATCTTGAGCTATTTCTTCGCGCACGCTAGCTGCATCAGCGATGGCGTAAATGGTCTCCTGCCCTTCCCTTTCCCAATCGTAACTTATTTCTTTATCCTTCATCATTGCGTACTCGAAGCCATTTGGCTCTGACGCGGTTATTTCATAGTGTTCATCAAAAGCGCTTTCAATTTTATCTGATAGCTCTTCAAGAGTTATACATATACCTTCTTCTTGACAGTAGAAGCATTCGTCTTCCTCTCCCTCTTTATGGATTAAATCCGAAAGAAACTTCTCCCCAATACAATCATCACAAATTTTTCGTTCAATTAATTCTTCATTCTCTTCATAATCTATAGTCACAGCTCGTCCTCGTTTTTGATGAAGAGTACCGCAGCGGCATCAATTTCGGCAAGCGAATAGAAAAGTGTATTCGGCTGGCCTGAAGGCCAGCCGAAAATTTGGCACTGAACCTATGCGGCGACTTCCTCGTTGCCGTCCTCCCCGATCATCGGCTGGCATCCGTGAAGGAAGTCCGCCGCACGTTGCGCGTGGGCGGCGGCGCTGAAGATCGCTCGCTTGTCTTCCTTTAGGACTTTGAGCCAGCTTTGAATATAGGCGGCATGGTCTGTGCCTGGCTCGGGCGTTAGTTCCAGATCAGCGCAAAGGAAAGCTGCGCCTAGCTCGGCGACCAACTCTTCGCGGGCGTACCCTTCATCGCCCCACTTCTTGCGCCCGAATTCGCGGTCAAGGCGGCTCTTATGCTTCGTCCAGTGGGTCAACTCGTGTGCCAAAGTCGCGTAGTAGCTCTCGGGGCTTCGGAAGGTCTCGAAATGTGGCATCTGCACATGGTCACTGCCGCCCCTGTAGTATGCGCGGTTTCCGCCGTGCCGAATGTCTGCGTCCGTGTTTCCGAAAAAGCCCTCGGCGTGATCGATGCGGGTTGCGGGATCAATGATCGGCTCGGGCTTCGCGTAGTAGTGGTCAGGTAAGCCTTCGATCTGCTCGACGTTAAACACGCTGTATCCCTTCATAAAGGGAACTTTCCGCTCTTCCTCTGATCCATCGTCCTGCTCTTCAGTCTTGGTGATGGTGTTGGCATAGACAACCAGATTGCCGCGCTCGCCTTTCTTGACGTTTGCGCCCAGCTCCTTAGCCTGTTTGAACGTCATCCAGAACGGCGAGAGATAACCTGCTTCAACGGCAGCACCCCAAAGCATCAGGATATTGATGCCTTTGTAAGGCACGCCGTTGTGCCGCAATGGCTTCGTGATCTTTCCCTCAAGGTTTCTGCTGCTCCACGGTTTGAGCCAGGACAGCTCGCCCTGTTCCAGATCGGTAATAATCTTGTTGGTCACTTTCTGATAAATGTCCTGTCTCATTGGCTTGTTCCTTCCTTCAAAGCTCGGTTGCGCATGCAACCGGACTAGGCCCGCGCCAATGAGCGGGGGGACGGCCGTCCAGACCGAAAGCCATGGAGAGGTGCGGGCGCAGCCGTAGGCGAGCCACGGCCATGGCTTTCGCCCGTAGCTAAAGCGAAGGGCTTGGTCTTGACGGAGGACGGGCCTGCAAGGCCCAAAACAAAGAAAAGAAGTGTCAGCCGTTCACGGCTGGCGATAGAAGCGTAAGGGATGGAAGCCGAATGGCCGAGACCGCCAAAGGCGGACTCGGTTCACGACAGCCCGACCCGAAGGGGTGCGCCTATCTAAATCTCTAGGGTGTGCTTAAGAATGAGACGTTCAATTGGTTCCAAAATTCTTTCGGATTCCAACATGTTGCGAATTATGGCAAGCGACTCATCAATGTCTTCTGGATTTAAGTAGCCTTCAATTCGTTGCAGAATTGGAGCTGGGACACCGAACTCTTCAAGCGCCTTCAAGCGACCTGGGAGCCCCCAGGATGCAAGATCAGCAAGAAACTTTGAGTAATCACATGATCCTTCGCCGAACACCAAATTCGTTAGCTCTTGAAGAAGCTGGAACGGCTCTACAAACGAGTATTCAGCACCACGTAAGAAGTTAAATGCCTTATCGATCTTGGTATCAACGTCACCATACTGGTCTGCTTCTGATGCACTGTTGGTAATGAATTCAAAGATTGAACTGCTTTTTATGAGCCTATTGGCCAGGAACGCAAATTGGCTTGCTGAACGTACATCATGCTTATCAAAACTCAGCTTGCCCCACAGTACCTCTGCAGTGGCAAGTATCCCCTCGTAACTCCCCAAACCACTCCAGAGCAAGCGGTCATCATCTTCAGCTTCCAAGTCAAAAATATCCTCAAGGACAGCCTCGATTTCACCAACGCCGTATCGGCCAAAGCGCTCAAGTATATCTTCAGGAACGGGAGTCCGTTCGATGATTGCGTCCCGTCGCTCTCGGTTCTTTTCGGAAAGATTTTCATCTGAAAGCTGAAGCAGAGTTTCCTCTGACAGACTATGCGGATCGCTAAGCAGCGGAATATCAAGCTGTTCGGGGTCAGTTGGTGCATCAGGGTTGAACAGAAAAATGTTTCCGACAAAGTGTTGAAACATACGGCCCGCACGACCCTTTATGTTGTTGAATGTAAATCTGTCCAGCTTTCTTCGGTCGATGAACTTGTCATAGATAAGCACATTCTTTGCGGCGGTGTTCACGCCCTCGATCAACGTTGATGTGCAAAACAGAACTTCGAGCTTGTGAGCGTTGAATAGCTGAACCATTAGAGAAGCAATTGCGCGAGGAACACGGCCATGGTGAATGCCTGTTCCATGCTCCAGTGCGGCAGCTAGATACCAATCGGGATGATAGTTCTCCCGCAGCCAACTTGCAATCTCGCTCAATTCATCGTTCTCTTTGCCGTAGCCTCGTGAGATTACTTCTTGGGAAGCGGTACGTGCCGATTTAGGCGAGCGGCAATAAACCAACGAGGAATCCGCAGAAATGTCGTTTAAAATCTTCGCTAGTGTCTCAGGATCAGTACCGGAGGGTTCTACATAGATAATGTTGGCCGCGACAGGACTATAGTCGGTCTTAAAGAAAGAGAACGTCGAGCTTTCCTGTTCAATTGGGTTGCGATCTAGAGATGGACCAAGCAGGTAGACTTGCGCATCGGTATGGATGTAGCGAGCCAAGAGAAGATTAAGTGTCTTTGCGCGCATATCGCCGCGAGTAAGATCAAGCTTGTAGAATTCATCGATTACGAAGAGTTCTGTTTCAGGTAACTCCTCCCGCTCAAGAATCCGCTCTTGCGTTCCAAGAAGAATAAACGGACCGTCACCGATCTCTTGATAGGCCTGCGTCACGATTTGGTACTCGGGAAAAATCTTCTGAAGCCTTCGCCGACGCTCTTCAAGTAAAGCTATTGTGGGAACAGCGATGACCGCTGACTTTGGTTGATTAGTCGCAATGAGCGCATCAACCAGAAGAGTTTTGCCAAAGCTTGTCGGAGCCGACAATACAAGGTTCGTTCCGCTTTGAAGTAGAGAAAAAACCTCCCTTTGAGCGGCATGAAAATAGATATTGATCAATCCCGGAGCCTTGTGCGCAGCCCTTGCGAGATTGTCTGCCGTACTGTTTGATTCCCTATAGTAAGGAAATAGGCCCGCCTGCCGCGCAAGCGCATTTATTACGTCTTTTGCTCCAGCAAGATGTTGCTCAAATACGTCCGCGCGATCCAGAAGCCTAACAACGATCTCGATGTCTTCACTCTCGCTTCTTTCACCATTCATCCAGTAGCGTGAGGCTTTGTCGAGTATGCTTACTACACGCTCCGCAGAAAGATCAGGAGAAATAATATCGCCCTTGAGGCTTTCATCAATCATTTTAGGATTCCCAATTTTTCGATAAATCGATCTTCCAGAAGGGTCTTGGATAGCAGTGGTACGTAGATTACAACGATCCGCACATTGAGTTCCGATTGCGCAGCTTCAAATCTTCCAGTGACATACTCAAATTCCTCTACGACGATGTCTGAGTAACCCTCCGGGTTGTCGGCGTAGCACTTTGCCGCTTCGCTTTCAGAGGCAACTAGAACAGGGATGACTATGCGCTTGACGATCTCATCGAGCTTGCTGCCTCCGTCGAAAAGCCATTGCAATTTTTCATACCCAGGAGCTGACGGTTCAATCTTTGGTCCAATCAGTATTTTGCTCTCTTCGAGAAACCCGGCGTCAAGATGGCCTTTGAGGCTAGTCAAAGCTGCCGAAATTGCTGCTTTGGTATCGGTGTAGAACTTCGCTTCGCCTAGCCAGAGTTCGATATCCCCGGTTTCTTCCTCGACAGTTACAAGCGTTGAGTCGAAGCCTGTGACTTGGTCATTGGAACGCATCTTGTAGAAGACCCGCGTTGCAAAGGCTGCTGCTCGATATTCCGTGACGCACAGAATATGCAGTAACAACTCGCCAATTTCGCCGCGCTTCTTCCCTGCCTCCTCAGTGAAAATGCGATAGGCAGCCTCTTTCAAGAGATCGAGTGGGTTCTCTGAACCAATACGCTCGATTTCTTCCTTCTTAAGCGCGAAATGCGGGAGCCAGTTAATGAGATGATCGGCAAATTTTTTGTAACGCCATTCGCCAAGTTCGAAGCCTGCACACGCAGCAAGACCCACGACGTCGCCATCATCAGTTCGATACAAGACCTCCAGAAATTTCTTGGGCTGCTCCGCCAAGTATGCCTCTTAGTTGTTAAATGTTTTCAATCATTAAAGCACATCTTGGGGTTGCGTTACTAGCAAAACGCGCGGCTCTTCGTCATTTGTTTGAAATGCCTCTCTGACATCCACATGAATGCAAACAGTTGCACAAGATCGGAACCGACTTTTCTATGCCAGGGCTAGTCTCCATGAAGTGGTCTGGATGAAGTCCTCATAGGGGTATCGGGGGTGGCAGGAACGCTCCCCTGATTGGAGGTCAAACGGGCAGCCGTTTGTGCATGGTTCGGTGTTGGTGGAGAGGCACGTCTCCAAGTCCAACGAGTGGGTTGTCAGGGGGCGCGATAGTCCCATGGCTCGATGGGATGGTTCCAAGGAAAGGGTAGCTATGAAATGCGCTCTTCCTGGTCTCGATGAAATCGTCTCCATGAAGTGGCGCGCATCCAAACCGCGCAGGGTTGGTCTCCATGACATGGTGGTGATTGAACGGCCAAACGTTCTACTGGCTCTGAGAATGGGTTTTATACCCTGATCTGAGCCACAGGCCGGGGGGATGCAACGGGGGCGCGCAGAAACGAAGTTCCAGAGCGGGCCCCCTTGCCAAGATGTGAGTGGTACTACCACGCACACATCTTGCACATCACGGATTTTGCAGCATTTCAAACTTGGGGGGCTTGCACTCACGACCTATCGAGAGGACCGTCTTCCTATGCTTTCTTAACCTTTTCGAAAGCAAATTTTGTTAACATACATTAATGGAAAATGAAGACAGATTTACGCGTTCAACTTCTAGCCTTGAGCACTTCTCGGCGATGACCGAAACCACGGTCAATGCTCTGTCGACCAATGCAGCGTCACTTCAGAAAGATAAAGCTACCCTCAGAGAATTCCTCGAAGGTGTCGGCAAGCGCACAGATCGAAGTGGCGACATGGAGACGTTGAATTTGGTTTCCACATATCTTGATCGAAGTCCGGGCATTGGCGAGGATATTGTGAACGCGCTTGAGGGCGGTTGGAAAGCAGAGAAGATCGACGAGCTACTCATCCATCGCGCTGAACTCCTTGCAAAGTCGCTAGAGCGTAACGCGATGCGTCATGCAGAATCTGAAGCTCGTTCAACTGCGAATGAACTATATTCCGGCGACCATCCCCTTGCCGAACACGCAGATCGGCTTGGATACCATGCAGGTCAACGTGCTGCATCGCGGGCGCAAATCGCTGAGCATGAGCACCTTACGGTTGCTCCGTGGCAAGATGGTGCTGATCCTTCTGTGATCGGCATGCTTCAAACCGCAATGAATTTCGTCAACCAAAGCCGCGATGACGGCGATAGCAACGATGTCTCACTGTACGAAGCCTATGAAGCGTTGGTGGCAACCAATGAAGACCCCGAAGGTCAAGTTGCCGAGATTGACGTCATCCGCGCTATTCAGATAATGGAAGCTGGCGAAATAGCTTCCATTGACGGAAACGCACACGAATTGGCAATCCGTCTAAGACTTGCTCTCGATGCCGGAGTCGAACCAGACACACATATTTCGGAGGCACTTCTATTGCCTGAAGCGGCGTTCGAACGCCTACTGAGCAAAGAACAAGAGCAGACCATTAAAGAGCAGCTAAGTGAGTTTGAGCAAAATCGTCCAGTCGACCATGACCGCTCATCGTTTGGATTTCCAGCACCATAGGTTATTGCGCGCAGGATTTCTTAGCACTGACCTCCGACAACGCTAGTTCAGCTTTCGACAGGCCAAGGACAAACTTCAAGCTCTTTCCATCGACTTCAGCGCTTTCACGGCAGACGTAAGTGCAATCTTGGTATACAATCGCGCTAATGCAGTATTGTGAGGCAAATGAAGCGCTCCAAACTCCTTCGGATGCGTCTGTAATTCGGAAATCGACCTCATTTGAAATCCCGCATTCTTTTGTCGCGCTGCTGCTCGGATCAAATCTTATCGTTCCGCCACCGTTTGTTCGAAGTTCGCTTGACTGGCTGTTTTCGGATGTAAGGAAGAACATCGAATTACGCTGCTTCAATCCTGACGTAACGCGTTTACAGGTTTTGGACACTTCATCGATCAAAAATAGCTCTTGACGCCGAGCGCTTCTAATTGCGTCGAAAAGCTCGCGCACCTGATCCTCTGAAGCGCCCTGTTCCTCATTTGTTACTTGGGCGTGCGCATAAGGCGCCGAAATAGTTGAGGTAAGGAAAACGGCAAGGAAAGCAAGTCTGCGCATCGTTTTTGACCCCAAGTTCGATTGGAGCCAAGCGTAGCGTGATGACCTACTGGCCGCAAACCCGTCTTTTGGGATCGAAAACTCATCCACAAGCTTTGAAGGCTTGCGCGGCGGAAGCTGTGGTGACTAACCTGAGTAGGCATGTATTCACTGGTGGGGTTCGCCGAGATGCCGGGCAGATTGGGCAAGAAGTTTTTGTTTGTTGGGTTGGGTATAGCGCTCGCTACGTTGGCGCAAAATGCTGAGGCACAAACTTGGAGGTTTGAGCGCGATGTCCATGAATGGCGCGGCTCAGCCATTCTCGAACCATTGGGCGGCACGACTATTCAACTCGGCTGTACACGCGCAGGAGCGGTGCCAGCGAACTACCCAGGCGGATATGTCAGACCTCATGAGCCAGGGTTCTTCAATCTCTTGATTTCGCCCGAGGCGTTTGGGCTGAACCCTTCGCAGGCAGCCGAAAGGAACTTTCAACTTCAAGTCTTGGTTGACGGCGCTGACTTGGGGCGTGCCCAGGCTGTCTTCATCCAACCTGAGTTGAAGGTCGCCACGAACATTCCCATCGCCCACCCGATCATTGAAAGGCTGAAGTCTGGCAATGTCGCCGAGATTGTCGAAACTCTCTCGGGCGCTCGGGTTCCTATTGCTCTTCGCGGATCATCGGCAGCGATAAGAGAGCTGGAGACGTTCTGCCAAACCCCACTCGGTCAGGCTGTAGCAATCAAGCCAAGTTTTGACTGCTCTCGGGCGGGTACCCCGACAGAAAAGGCGATCTGTTCAAACAGTGAACTGGCGAAACGCGATGTCGAAGTCAGCGCCGTCTATGGTGAGGCGCGTGCGAAGCTCGATCAAAGCATGCAAGAGGCACTTCTTGCGCTCCAGCGGGCTTGGCTCGCTGAACGAGACAGCTGCGGTGCAAATGTCCAGTGCCTCGCACAATCCATGGATATGCAATCTCAGCGCATACGACAGATTGCAGGATTACCGAGTGCAGCACCTAGCCAAGAGGCCGTGAACTCCAGCACAAATAATTCGAACGCCAGTCCTCCGCCGCTCGCACCTTCGGTGCGTACCAACCCAACAATTGGTCTCGGTCCATTGCTGCGGCGCCCCGACAGGCCAACTTGGTTTACAAAGCCTGATGAAGAGCGATGGGTGTTTCAAGAGGACGCTGGCGACAACACCGTTGCAGTACATCTGGGCGAGGAACGCCCCTGGAAAATGGCACTTTCCTGTTCTAGGGATTCTGGGTCCAATGGTGATGCCACTGTCTCAATTGCCCCAGCCGTACTCTACAGTGGAGATGGCAGCTACCCAAACGCGTTCGATGTAGGAATATTCGGATACGGCAACCTTGCGATGACCCGAGGTGAAGACGGCGCGTACCTTGCAGACATTTCTGCCAATGACGGTTTGTTTGATTTCGGCAAGAGCGCACGCGAATTCGTGCTTCGAACAAACGACTACGTCTATCTGTCGCAAGACGGCCTTTCCGAGGCATGGGATATCCTGCGCGAGCAGTGCTTCGGGATTGTGCAAGAAAAGGCCACTGACGTTGCAGCTGAGAAAAACTTGCAAACCCAAGAAGAGGTTGCGGTAGCTTCTAAACCATCGGCCACGGCACCGACTTCGGCACAAGACATCGCTGTGACGGACAACCAGGCGGCAACTACTTTATATGAGACGCTAGCGGTTCGAGCCACTCTCACCTTGCCTGACCCAATTGATGAAAACTACTACGGGCGCTCAGGCTACTACTCGTCCGACTACTATGTGCCCTTGGTAGACACCAAAGAACTTGATCTTAACGATACCGCATGGGCCAAGAATGGAAAAGTTGCGGGAGGCTATGCTGATACGCTCTCCAGTCTTATCGCGTATGTGACACCCCTGTTCTACTCAGAGCCCGGCGTTGCACTCAGCGAAACGAACATGTGGAACGTTTGGATTGAGGAATTGGGATGCGTAAAATCTTCGGAATATTGTACTGTCCCTGACGCGAATCTTTTCCCGGATGAATTTCGAGATGCCGTGCAATCGGCTCCCCGAATTCGCACATGCCAGTACGACAGACTGCAAGGAGAGGATTTCAAACCCGGACCACAAGCAAGTTCATTTCATCAATGGGTGAAACCCCAACTAGCATTTTGGGCTAACCCTATCTCTGTGGAAATTGCGCCTGACAAGTTGTCGGCTTTCCAAGGCTCAAGTACGAATGTGCACCCGCTGATAGCGATTGGCCCGTATCTGCCAGAGTGCCCAGTGACACTGGGCGAAGCGGTTGAGTACATTGCGGGGCAGAGTCCTGAGCTGTTTCCAGCCGCTGCTCCCGCGCCTCAAGTCACTCCGTCTAGCGAAGTAACAGTCGCCGACGAGCCGCCAACGTCATCTTTGGATGATAAGCGCCAAGGACTCTCGCGAGAATTACTCGGCATGACTGTTGCCGAGGTAACTGTTGACCCGCGCGGGAATCCCTCAGACCGCAAATGGACTGTGATTGACCTTCTCGATCAGGATAGTCCTGCCTACCGAGCCGGGTATCGGAGCGGTGACTATATCACAGTCATGGGATGGTCTCTTGTTAGCGATGTCGCATCTTTTGTCCGGGAGCTGGATCGACATCGGGACAATGGCGCGGTGACACTACTCCGATCATATTCGGATGATGGACAATTCATTGATGAGGCGCGACTCATCGCTTTTGCTCAAGAGGAACTTGGTGACTTTCGCCAGCATTCACGCGATGCGGCGCAGGACCAAAGGCCAGGCTGGACGTTAATCGCTAAGGACGAGTACGGTCAATCCGTTAGTGTCAGCGGCGAGCCGTGGTGCGCGGAGACTGTTCAAGGTGAATACGCACAGCCTCTGGAGATTAGCCAAACATCCAACTACACTGATTACGTGTCTGGAGTCCTTGGTGAAGGGCTGCGAGGGATCAAAGAACAGTGCCCGGAAGTCCAGACCGCTTTGATTGACGCGCGCTCCACTAAAGTGAACACAATAATCCATACAGCGCGTATCACTTATAAAGACTCTGGTTGGGACATCACCTTGGAAGGGCTCCAAGGGTTGCCAGTGGGACACAGTGTTAGAGATGCCCGTAGGATCGCGGAAGACAATGCACCGCTCTGCGACCGCCTCGCCGCACATCCGTCCGACCCAAACCGCCGATACGGACTTCTCGGCTCTGAGTTCATTGCCCCGGACGATCTAGAAGCAGCGATTGAAGCATGCATTAGCGAGCTTGATCGCTCTCCTGACGATCCATTGACCAACTTCCACCTTGGACGGGTGCTCCACGCCGCCGCACTTTTTGAAGATGCGTTGCTGTTCTTCGAAATTGCTGCTGCGGAAGGTCATGGCGGAGCGTTGGACTACCTCGGGCAGATGTATGCCAATGGAGAAGGCGTTACCGCAGATTTCGATCTGGCCGACAGCTATTGGACGCAAGCGGAAGAAGCCGGATTTCTTCCGTTCGACGCTCCTGAAACGGTTTCATTTGATCCGACAGGCGTAACGTGGCCTGAAGTCGCCACAGCTGCATACGAAATGTCGATACAGCTCATGCCGCAATTTGCCGACCAAGTCGCTACCTACTACGAGCCTAAGTACCTAGCCTATCTCTATGTGATGGTGGAGACGATTGCGGCAAGTTGTGGTGACCCTGCCGAGCTGAACCGATACGCCGAAGCGCTGAATGAAGATGGCGCTGATGTCGAGCGCTTGGAACACACGCTTTTCTTATACGAGAGCTATCTTCCAAACCTTCTACCACGCGCAAAAGAAAACATAGACGAGATGACTATGCTTAATCTTGCGGAAAATGCGGGAAACGGCGCATTCGCGCTTACAAACAGCTATGAGTGTGATTCAGTGCAGATAAGGCAATTTTCGCAGAATGTGATGGAATTGCTATTGAAATGACACTTGATTTTAGCTCTCTAAGATCATCTTGGCTTTTTCTTGTATTTGATCAAATATTTGAATTTGACGATCCGAGAATCCAGCATATTGCACGATAGCCCCGCTAGTGCGTAATTCAAGTGCAGCATCAATACTTTCCTGTTTTTCCATTGAAGAGAATTTTTTGGCAAGTCCGAAAAAGTAATCTGCGGTGTCACTCTTATTCGATCCCGCAAGTTCTGAACCAAGTGACTGACACAATTCGGCTAAGTTCAATTCATTCATTGGAATGCTCTATCAGTACGAATGAGCCAAGACTTTGGGACATTCTGAACGACTGCTTGATACCCACCTCCAGGGTATGCATGACCCTGACCAGCAGCCTTGCCTTCACTTATCCATGTTCCCTTGGGAACCTTGAATGCCGAAACACTTGTAAGTTTGACACCCCATTCCTTCTTAATAGCCAAGTCTCTCCTCAATTCAGTTTCATTTGAGTATTTTCGATCAGTTAGCCATGTTACTTTTTGACCAGTTCTGTTGTCAACACCATGATATTTATACATAATTTTATCTGCCGAGAGTTTGACGTTAGAATACTTGCCATCCTGAAAGGTGGCCGCAATGGTGTCGGGCAGTTTTGGGCCAGGAAACTTGATGGCAGTTGACTTTGGCGTGTTCGGCAACTTTGCAGAAACTGCGACACGACGGTTATCGTTGGCCGCCTTTGGCTGACCGTTCGGCGGCTTTCCCGAGCCGCCACCACCGCTTGCTGCGGCAGCTCGCGGTTGTTTAGGCGGTTGGCCACCCGATCCACCTCCGGCGGCAGCTGGCGCTGCATTTCGGCCAGAAACTACTGCTGCCGTTTCAGCTTTCTTGCGTGCGTCCTCAGCTCTCTTTCGTTCTAAGGTCTGCTGTGCTCGTCGCCGAGCTTCATCAAGCTGCTTCGTCTTTTGAGTCTGTTGAAGGCGTGTGCGAATGGCCTGTTGCTGCTGCGCCGACAGCGCTGACTGGCGCTGCGCAGCCTGTGTTGCCTGCCGTTGTGTCTGTTGCTGGCGTTGAGCAGCTTGCTGTTGCCTCGTTACTCTGGCAGCATCTTGAGTTTGCCGCTGCTCGCGAAGGGCTTGCTGCTGTTCACGCTGGGTTCGCTGCTGATCCCTTTGGAGTTTTTGCTGTTCGCGCTGCGCCCTGAGCAGGCGCATCTGTTCGCGTTGTTGGCGTTGCTGTTCCCGTAGCGCACGTTGCTGCGCCATCATCTCTCGCTGGCGTCTCTGTTGTTCCGCCATTTGCTGCTGGCGGAGTCTTTGCTGCTCCATCTGCCGTTGCATCTGTAGTCGCTGCTGCTGGAGCTGCATCTGTTGGCGCTGCTGCTGAAGCATCCAACTGTTGTTCTGTGCAGGCGCGGTGCTTGGAATGACCCAGCCGATGGCTGCCACAAGAAGGAACAGGTGCAGTCGAAAAATCACGTTCTTGATCAAATGCATGACATAAACATCTCGGAACTCGCTTCCTCTCTGTATATCAGAGAGGAAGCTGATCGTCATCGAAGAACGTGGCTCTTGGCTGCTTTCGCCACACTCTCCCTCATTGATTGTTGTTCAAAACTCGGAACAATCCGAGCGCGGTTATCTCAACGTGACCCACCTTGAAGAACGCCAAGAGGAATACAGGTGCCCAAGTCACCTTACTCAAGAAGATAGCAAGTGAGGAAATCAAGGCTCGCAGGTAATGTCTTCCATGACTTTCAGTCCTCGCCACAATGTGGTTCGGTTAGCCTCGAACCTGCGGGCGGCTTCGGCAACGGAGAGCCCGTCCTGTTGTATGGCGCGGTGGGCAGCGAGGACTGTCTCGATATGGAGCGTGGGCGGTCTGCCAAGTCGAGTGCCGCGTTTTCGGGCGGCTTCTAGCCCCGCAATCGTGTTCTCTGCGATGATATCGCGCTGGAACTCGGCGAAGGCGCTGAAGAGGTGATAGACCAGCTTGCCGCCAGGGGTGGCGGTGTTGATGCCTTCGCTGATTGAGCAGAAATGAATGCCCTCGCGCTGGAACCGCACCAGCAGGTCGGCCAGATGCAGGACGGATCGCCCGAGGCGGTCGAGTTTGAAGACAACCACGGTATCGCCTTCTTGTAACTCCGTCAGCATATCATCCAGTCCAGAGCGGCTGGCTTTGGTGCCCGACACGCCATGATCTTCGAAGATCAGATCGCAATCTACGGCCTCAAGCGCATCGCGCTGCATGCGCAGCTTTTGGTCTTTGGTGGAAACGCGGGCGTAGCCGATCCGCCGCCCAGGCGCGCTTATGCTTGGCCAGATGCTCATACCGCCCCCTGCTCAAAAACGAACCTTTCTGAACAGGAGCCGTGCGACGACAAATCGCCCGCGTAAGCCTTTTGAAAACGCCGGATTCCGGCGTGTGTGAAATATAGCTCTTTCATAATCCTCCGAAAAGAGTCAGTGTTCAAAATCCTTCGATTATGAACACCATTAAGTCACTGGCAAAAAACACAATTCTGGCACTTTTTGTTTTTCATCCACAGCTTTCTTTTGCCGACGAGGTTTCGGAGCGGGTCATCGCATCAATGGGCATGCCCGCAGAAGAACGAGCGACAATAGTTTGTGAAGGCCATGAAGACTCGGCGCTGTGCCAGAAGCTGGTGACTGAGCCAGACTATAGAGACCTGTGGTTCGAAACGAGTGACAAACTCAACCGTGCAGAGTGGATTTTGGCAGAACGCTTGGTCGCGTTGCAAGGTCAGATTGATACGGAAAACGAGACGATTCAGTACATGATTGAACGTGCTCCCAAACTGCCGGATGGACGCCCAATTTTTCGCGATCAGGACGGAAACTTCTTCGATTTAGACGGACAACCGATCTCAAGCGGTATGGCCATGACAGCGCGACGTTTCTGACGCTATCGAGGCAAGAACTCGGATATGCTTGCAGGCGACGTTTCGAGCGACGGCTTGCTCTCATCACTGATCCTCGGTTCGAGCAGAGCATTTAAATCAGATTCCAGATCACCAAGAATCTTGTCGGCTTCGTCTTGAAAGAGTTCTAACTCATCGCGGGTTGGGGGATCGTCTTCATCTTTCATGTCTGCTTGCATTTCACCGATGCGGCCTTGGCCGATCTGAATGTCGCGCTCGATATCTTTCAAACGCTCGCCGCGCTCGCGGGCATCTTTCATGTCTTCGAAGCTTGGCTCATCGCCTCTCCACAGAATGCCTGCGGCGAGGGCATCATTGATTTGATCGCCGTTTTCAGAGCGGATACGCCCGTCTTGATCCTTATAGACGCGGCTGCCGTCTTCCAGACGTGCCGCGCGTTCCCGAATGTCTGCCAAAACCAGATCATTGGCTTCTATCTCGCGCTGCACACGCTCTAAGAGAGTGTCCAATTGGCTTTGCGCGTCGTTGAGTGCGCGTTCGGTTTCCTGAAAAGCCTGCGCATAGGCCGGATTATTCATAAGCACGGCTTGCAGGCGCGTCAGCGCCTCGGCGCGTTTATCATTGGACTTGCCAGATGATGCGGCGCTCTGTGCGCCGCCTGGCAAGAAGCGTCCCATTCGGCCAACATCGCGCCCCGCGATTTCGTGCTGGAGATCGTCAAAGTCCCGCGCATGCTTGGCAAAGCGCTGGGTTAGGCTCAAAATCTCTTCGTCATTTCCAAAATTCACAATGATATTATACGCTTAAACCTATTAACTCTTGGTTAAGGTCTTTTTACGGGCTTGAACATTCAACCCTTTTGTGCTTTTGCCTCACCAGTTCAGCCCATGAAAAAGGAGCTTATGACATGGCCAAGATCAACCTTGATAAGATGTCCCTTGCCGAGTTGAAATCGCTCCAAAAGGATGTGGAAAAGGCGATCAATTCCTTTGAAAAGCGGCAACGGAGCGAAGCGCTTGCGGCGGTCGAAGCCAAAGCGAAAGAGATGGGGTTTTCACTGAACGAATTGGTGGGCGGTGCCGCCGCCAAGGGGCGCAAAATGCCGCTCCCTCCCAAATACGCGCATCCAGAAAACTCGTCACTGACCTGGTCTGGCCGTGGCCGCCAACCCGCCTGGATCAAGGACGCGCTTGAAGCAGGCAAATCCCTCGATGATTTTCTGATTGAGAAAAAGTAGCCGCCGATCTGGCTTGGCAGCGACGCTGCTTCACAGGCCACTATTCAAATAGAGCCTGCCAATTCTGCCGCATATGCGCGATGCGAACAATGTTCAGCATCTTATCCTCGGCGCGGTAGATTATGATGTGGGACTGATAACGGTAGAGCCTGACGGGCGGTGAAATATCGCGCATCTCACGGGCGCGCTCAGGCTGTTCTGCAATCCGCAAAAAGGCTTGCTGCATCCCGCGCAGATATGTCTCGGCCTGTTGCACCGACCATGTGCGCACCGTAAAGTCCCAAATCTCATCAAGGTCTTTTTCAGCGGCAGGTGTAAGCCGGATTTCCTTAGCGGGTGCCGGAGTCATGCTCCTCCCGCTTACGCGTAAGAAACGCGTCCATATCAAACGGTGAGGCCGTGCCACTGGCGAGCCCTTCATCAACCATTGCCTGAATTTCGGCAATCGCTGTTCTGCGATCCTGGTCACGGCGGATCAGATCGCGCACATAGTCGCTGGTATTGCTGTAGCGCCCGTCCTTGGTCTGCGCTTCGACCCAGGTTTTCATCTGCTCGGGCAGTGATACGTTCATCGTTGCCATGGCATACCTCCTTTCTATTAGGATGGCATAAATTGGCAAAGTTTGTCAACTTTTGCACTTTCGCGCCCTGCGTGGCGCGTGTGAAGAGGCAAACTAAGTCGGCTACTTCGCCAGAACGCCGACCAATTGCCGGAAAATATATGCCTTGCCGTAAGCGCTAACACCGCGAGCCGGAACCAAGTTGCCACTCCACGTCCAATACGTGTCCAGAGCACGGCTCGCCCTTGTCCTGCGGCCTTTCTCCCCTCTGAATATCTGCCGTTTTGTCGCTGCGTGATGCAAGTCCATCGGCGAGCGCGGGCGGCATGAACTGAAACAGACACGAGAAAGGAAACCAATGTCGAAAGAGAACACCCGCTCAAAGGACTATGAGCATCTTGCAGGCATGATCTCGGCGGCGCTGACGCTCTGGATCATGGTCGCCGCCATCGACGGCTATTTCGACGCGGTCTTGCGCTACTTTCAAGAGCGCTTGCCCTTCGAAGCAGCCTATCTCGCCACATTCACCTCTTACGGGCTCGGGGCGGGGATTGCCTACAAGTTCTTCAAAATCGTCCTGCTCGCGATCCTGACGGCTTCGGCTATCAGCACGGTTCGCGGCGGATCACCTGCCGCGCTGCTTGGCTTCTGACGCACGAAGCCAGTCATCAATCCCCAATCTCGGGGTCACCCAAACATGGAAGGAAATCAAATGTCTAAGAACACCTACAAACATACCAAAGTCGCTGGGCCCTTTAAGTCCGCATTGATGGGACTTGGCGGCTTCATTCTGTTCATTGCGGGCGCAAGCCTCTGGGCAGAAGGAAGCGCAGCCATTCTTCCCGCCCTCAAGATCGGCGGCGTTGGCGCGGTTCTCCTCGGGGTCGGAGCGCTGATCCCGTCGAAGAACCAATTCACACAGCGATAAGGGCGTGCCCGCCGAAAGGCCGTTCGTTCTTACCCATTCAACTCACGGCCCCTGTTTGGCGTGGCCATGCCGCAAGCTGCGCTGCGCCAGGCAGGACGAACAACACAAGAAAGTAAATCCATGACGACACACACCAATCACCCCTATGGCGATGCGCGCTTTGCGGCACTTGGCGAAGTGCGCGCCGCCGGACTGTTCAAACCGCACGGTGTCGAAATCGGCCTTATCAAAGGGCGCCCGATCTATCACTCCAACCGCGCGGGCGTAAAAATCACCGGCGGCGCAGGCAGCGGCAAGACCTCGCAGATTGCCTTGCCGATGATTCTTGGCTCCAGTGCCAGCTTCGTGCTTCTGGATACGAAGAACGCCGAGATCACCCGCGTGATTGAACCGCATTGCGCGCTTCACGCCATACCGCTCTATACAGTCGATCCCTTCGGGATCAGCGACTATCCACGGCTGCGCGTCTCGCTGCTGCCCTATCTCAAGGCGGGCTCTACCAGTCTTGTGCCGGATAGCCAGCGCTTCTGGATGGCGCTTTTGCCCGATAGCAAGGGCGAGCACGCATTCTTCGAGCAGGCGGGTCGCCGCTTCGGAGATGCCATCACCCGCCACGATGTGCATGTGAACGGATCGACCTCGCTTCAATCCATTTCTGATCTCATCGCGCTGCTGCGGGCAGATTATGACGCGTGGTCGGCCTGGGCCGATATGGCGCAGGATCACAGCCCGCATGATATCGTCGCCACCTTCGGCGAGATGAAGGACATGTATAGTGGATCGCCCAAGACCTTTGACTCGGTTCTGGGCGGGGTCAGCAACGCACTCTCCTTCATGGCCACGCCGTCTATTCGAAAGACATTCGTCGGCAACGAGGCGGCGGATTTTGCGCTGGATGATGTGATTGCAGGCCACCGCAAGGCGATCATCTCCCTCATCATCCCCGAAGACATGCTGGAGCCTCTTGCGCCGGTTGTGCGCCAATATTTCTCGGCCATTCGCACGATCAAACAGCGAAAGCCCGATGCACCTCCTATCAATTTCATGATTGATGAAGCCGCGCGGCTTGGCCGTTTCAAGGAGCTGGAAGAGCTCTTCGCGGTCGGGCGCGGTCAAGGCATCACGCCCTATGCCTTCTATCAGGATGATGGACAGATCACGCGCAATCTTGGCGCGACAGGAAAGGCAACGATTGAGGCCAACGCCGCGCTGATGATCGATCTTGGCGGCGGCATCCGCGACTATGAAACCGCACGCAACCGTTCGCTGGCGCTGGGTCATCAAACCATCGAAGTAGACGACCCGCTTATCCAGGCCCGCGCCGATGCGCAAAGCCGCGAGATCATGCGCCAAGTGCATCTGGAAGGCACTGATCCCGTCGAGGCAGGGCTGCGTCTGCGACAGCTTGATTATGAAGCCGGACACCGCACGAAGATGCGCAAGGCGCTGATGGAGCCGGAACAACTGCTTGGGCTGGACGCTTCAAAGATGCTGGTGCAGGCACGCGGATATCACCTTCGCCCCTTCATCGCCGACAAGCGCCCGTACTTCTTGCAGCGGCGATTTGCAGGGCATTACCTGCCCAATCCGAATGAGGATCGCGATCTCGGCGCGGTGCGCATCAAAACCCGCTTCGGCACACGTCGCCGTAAGGTGGTTGAGCAATCCGTGCCCGCCCGACTGTCGCATCTTCCGCAATACGCAGGCGGCATGCGCTCTTTGCGTTTCATCGAGGGCTTCGCCCCCAAATCCTAAGTCTCAAACACGAAAGGAACACATATGTCAGACCAAAAAACCAATCGACCCGTTGCCCGCCTGCGCGAGAATGCCTTGAGCGCGGATATCTGGGAAAACAAGCACGAGAATGGGCTGAGCCACAACGTCAGCTTTTCAAAGTCCTATCAGGACAAGGAGGGCAATTGGCAGCGCACGAGCAATTTCGGAGACCGTGACTTGCTCTCGCTCAAGCATCTGGTGAGCCGCGCCCATGACACGGTGCGCGAGCGCCAAAGCGAGCAGCGCAAGGAAGATCGCCCGCAATCCCGCCAGCGCCGCGCGCGGACCCGTGACCATGAGCGGTGATCCCAAGACGCCCTTCAATCGGATGGCCTCCAAAGAGGCCACCATCCGGCGCGAAGCTTTGCCCGATCCGGCCCGCGTGGCAGGGTCAGGTATCACGACAAAGGAGACATTGGACTGGCTGGAAGCACGTTCGCCAAGAACACCGAACCCAGAGCTGGTGGTGGATGATCCAGCTTTAAGAGAAGAAGCCGCCGACCAAGCCAGAAACGAAGAAACTGCGCGGGCTCAAATCCGCCGCACACGGTTTGAAAACCGTAGCCGCAAAGGACGGGAAGATTTCAGGACGGCGCAACGCTATCGCGGCGAAGGTCGAGAGAGATAGCAGCGGGCAGGATGCGTATTCGTCCAGCCCGCTGCATGTCTATGGCAATCATAGCATATGCCTTTCGCAGGCTAGTGAACGATATCCGTTCGCAATCGGCAGTAAAGCTCCACAACGCGCAAACGCTCATAGTGGGACGAATAGCTCTTGGGGTTTTCGCCCGTCCCATCGCAGCGCAGGAAATTGCGCATCCATTTGTTTGTCACGTCGGGGAAAAGTTCGTCGTAGATATCGGGATACATGTAGGCTGACCCATCGGGGTATTTCAGCCGGTCCAGATATTCATCGACCATGTAGAGAGCCGTGCGCCACTTCGCGCCGCTCCCGATGTCGTCATTCAGCTTCCGCGCCGGAAGCCAGATGTTTTCGCGGTAGTAGGTTTTGCTGGTGATTTGCCAGTCAGGGGAGACGTAGATGATCCCATTGTCAGTTGTTCCATGTCCATTCTTGAGCATGTGCTCCTTTCTGTTGGTTCGAACAAAAATAGGAGGCTATGCGGCTTGGAAACCAACTAATCCAATGTGATGCGTATCCTCCTGGCGATGAGATTCATAGATTATGGGGCGAGAGAGTTTTTGCAAGTACCGCTTGCCAAGTTGTTTCCAGATGCCATCCAAGCGATTGCCTCGCCAAGGAATTTTCTTGGCGGCGAGCGGCCAATCCTATGCCTGCACGGCCAACCACGCGCCCCACATAAGCTTCACCTGAAACAAACCACGGAGAAGCCATATGACCAAACCCGCAATTCAAAAGATCAATGAAATTTGCCATAAAACAACCAAAGGTGGTAAAATGAAAGTAGGACAAAGCGTTACGAATGGCGCTCTGCTTTCCGCCTCCGCTGTTCAGCATGGGGCACCTCAAGGACGTGACGGAATTTTTGCACATCCGCATTTTGCGGGTGCGGGAAAACGCACGCCTATGGTGGGAAAGGAGGGTGCGGACATGGATGACTTAAGTCAGGATTTCTGCTTCGCGCTGGATAAGGCGGCAAAGCCAAGTCTGGGGATCGATACGGCGAAGTATCAGGCGTATCTGGATGATCCATCACTGAGTGAGGCTCAAAAGGAAGAGATCGTCCAAGCACTTTGGAGCATCATCGTGGCCTTCGTTGACCTCGGCTTCGGCGTTCATCCTCTGCAAGAGGTGTTAGACCAAGAAGCCTGTGGAAAACTCGGGGCAACACTTGATGACAAACGCGTAAAAGATTCTAATGAAATCAAACCCATTAGTGATCTGAACAAAGCATTTGAGCGCGCCAGCGATGATACGTGATCGCGGCCCGCCAGAAATTAGGAGTCGATATGAAAGTACATGTAGAAAAGGATGTTGGCATCGGCACGAAGGCAGTCATCTACTGCCGCGTGTCCGATACCAAGCAGACCACGCGCGGTGACGGGCTGAACTCGCAAGAGACCCGTTGCCGTGAGTTTGCGAAATACAAAGGTTATAATGTCGTTGCCGTTTTCAAGGACGACATGTCGGGCAAGTTCTCGATGCGCCCAGGCATGAAGGAAACGCTTTCCTTTCTGCGCCAGCACCGCAAGACGCCGCATGTTCTGATTATCGACGATATCACCCGCCTTGCGCGTGGGCTCGAAGCCCATCTCAAGCTCCGTTCCGATATCAGCGCGGCTGGCGGCATTCTTGAAAGCCCGTCTATTGAGTTTGGCGAGGATTCGGATTCGATTTTGGTCGAAAACCTGCTGGCCTCGGTCTCCCAGCACCAGCGCCAGAAAAATGGCGAGCAAACCAAGAATCGCATGCGGGCACGGCTCCAGAACGGCTATTGGCCTTTTCAGGCACCAATCGGATATCGCTATGAGCGCTCCAGCGCAGGCCACGGCAAGATGTTGGTGCGCGATGAGCCCAACGCGTCGATCTTGCAGGAGGCGCTGGAAGGCTACGCCTGCGGGCGCTTCCAGACGCAAGTCGAAGTGAAGCGCTTTCTTGAGCGCCAGCCCGCCTTCCCGAAAGACCTGAACGGCAAGGAGATTCGCAATCAGCGTGTCTATGAGATGCTGACGCGATGTCTCTATGCGGGCTATGTCGAGCATGCCGATTGGGGCATCTCGGTGCGCAAGGGCCAGCATGAAGGTCTCATCTCTTATGAGACCCACCTGAAGATTCAGGAACGGCTGACGAGCACGGCCAAGGCCCCTGCCCGCAAGGATATCTCTTTGGATTTCCCGCTGCGCGGGTTCATTCAGTGCGATGACTGTGGTGAAGCTCTGACCGCCTGCTGGTCAACCAGCAAGACGGGCAAAAAACATCCATACTATCTGTGTAAGACCAAGGGGTGCGACAGCTATCGTAAGTCGATCAAGCGCGACCAGATCGAAGGCGACTTCGAAGAGCTGCTCCAGCGCCTGGAGCCGTCCAAGGGATTGTTCCATCTCGCTAAGGCAATGTTCAAGGACATCTGGAATGCGCGTCTGGCACAAGCATCTGATACGTCGAAGGTGCTGAAACGAGATATCCACAAGATTGAGAAACAAATTGAATCTCTGCTTGATCGTATCGTGGAAGCGAGCACAGGCAGCGTGATTGCGGCCTATGAGAAGCGCATCGCCAAGCTCGAATCCGAAAAAGTCCTGCTGGAAGAACGTATCGCTACGGGCGGCAAACCAGCGAACACTCTGGAGGAGTCGTTCGAACTCGCCCTACGCTTCCTGTCAAGCCCTTGGAATATCTGGAAAAACGGTCGGATTGAGTGGCAAAAAACGGTGCTTCGACTGGCATTTTCGGAGCCTGTTCGATACAGCCGAAATCAGGGTGTTCGAACCCCGACTTTTTCTTTCCCTTTCAAGGTGTTGGAGGAAATTTCAACTGCCGAAAGTGAAATGGCGCACCTGAGAGGATTCGAACCTCTGGCCTCTGCCTTCGGAGGGCAGCGCTCTATCCAGCTGAGCTACAGGTGCCAGTGCGGTTTCGTATATGGGGGCGCCGGGGCGAGTTCAAGCGATTTCGCCCGCCCCCGTGCCGCTTTCATCACGGCGCCTGATAGCGATGCTGGACGACCGAGCGCGCCACGCAGCCACTGCCCGCCATCCCCATCATCTGTGACAGCGCGGGCGGAAAGGTGGCGATCAGCTCGGCATCCTGGCGCATTTCGGTTTCCGACAGCACATGCAGGGTGAAGTTCGACACGGTGATGATCTGCCCCATCCCGGTTTCCTGCGCCTGGCTGTGGCTGGCCGCCCATTGGTCCGGGCCCAGCTTGTGCCAGACGAAATTGACATCGTTGTTCTGAAACGCGGCCGGGTCGAACGGATCGGGAAAGTCGATCCGGGTGCTGTAGTTGCGCATCTGCGGCGGCGCGGCCTGCATCTGTGCGACCATCTGCGCGGGACAGCCCACGGCATTGACGAAGTGATATTCGCCCGCCCATTGGCCGCTGCGGGGTTGGATATCGGCACTGGCCGCCCCGGCCCAGGCCGTCAGAAGCCCGGCAAGTAGAAAACGCATGAAATATCCCTTTGGCTGAATCCTTCAGGCAAAGAGTTCATGGCAAAGCTCCAGCGCGTCAACCAGCGTGTCGACCTCTTGCGTCGTATTGTACATGCCAAATGACGCGCGACAGGTCGCGGTGACGCCCAGATGATCCATCAGCGGCCCGGCGCAATGGTGGCCGGCCCGCACCGCCACGCCGCGCTTGTCCAGCACGGTCGAGATATCGTGCGGGTGCGACGCCCCATCCAGCGTGAACGAGAAGATCCCGCCCTTGGTCGCCGACCGCCCCTGTACGTTCAGCCAGTTCAGCCCGTCCAGGCGGGCGCGGGCATAGTCGGTCAGGGCGCGTTCATGCGCGGCCACATTGTCCATGCCGACATCCATCAGATAGTTCAGCGCGACGCCCAACCCGATCTGCTGGACGATGCCGGGGGTGCCGGCCTCGAACTTCATGGGCGGATCGGCATAGGTGACGCTGTCCTTGTGAACCTCGCGGATCATGTCGCCGCCGCCCAGGAACGGGCGCATCTCGGCCATGCGGTCGGCGCGGATATGGATCGCGCCGGACCCCGAGGGGCCGTAAAGCTTGTGCCCGGTGATGGCATAGAAATCGGCGCCGATCTCGTCCACGTTGACCGGCATGTGCACCGCGCCCTGGCTGCCATCGACCAGCACCGCAACGCCGCGTTCATGGGCGGCCTGAACGATCGTTTTCACGTCGACAACCGTGCCCAGCACGTTCGACATATGGGTGATCGCGATCAGCTTGGTGCGCGGGCCGATCGCGTCGATCACCCTGCCCGGGTCCAGATCGCCATTGGCATCCACATCGACCCATTTCAGCACCGCGCCCTGCCGTTCGCGCAGGAAATGCCAGGGCACGATATTGGCGTGGTGTTCCATCACGCTCAGGATGATCTCGTCGCCCGGCTCGAACCGGGGCATGGCCCAGCCATGGGCGACCAGGTTGATCCCCTCGGTCGTGCCGCTGGTAAAGACGATCTCGCGCTCGTCCGCGGCGCCCAGAAAGCGCGCGATGGTGCCGCGCACGGCCTCGTAATTCTCGGTCGCCAGGTTCGACAGCGTGTGCAGCCCGCGATGCACATTGGCGTATTCCATCGAATAGGCATGGGTGATGGCATCGATCACCGCCTTGGGCTTCTGGGCCGAGGCGCCATTGTCCAGATAGACCAGCGGCTTGCCGTTGACCTCGCGGCTCAGGATCGGGAAATCGGCGCGGATCTTCGCGACATCATACATTGGCAGCCTCCACCATCGGTTTGATGCCCAGCATCACCATCAGGATCATCAGCGCAAAGGCGGTCACAAAGACCGACAGAACCGCCACGACCAGCCCCTTGCCCGCGCCGTCGAACGCGTGCAGCTCGGCGGTGAAAGCCGCCGCCAGCCAGATGAACCACACGAATCCGACAAGGCCGATCAGGGCCGAAATCGTCGGGCTGATCGGGATGAAAACGGTCTGCAGAAGCTGAAGCGCAAGCATCAGGATCTGTGACCAGACGATCAGGCGCAGCGCCTGATCGAACGTGCCCGCCCCGCCGAAAAGCTGCCCCAGCCGCGACAGCACCGCCGACAGGATCACCATCGCCGCCGCCAGGAACAGCGCCCCCAGGATCGGCGCGCGCGTCAGAAACGGCATCATCGCCATCGTGCCCTGCGGCAGCATCCGGTCTCCGATCAGCGTTGCCGCCAGCGAGCCGACCGCGACCAGCCCCAGCAGGCTCCAGACCACCTCGCGCGGCAGGTCCAGCGCCAGCACCTGACGCGCCGCCTGGCGCGGGTCGCGCAGGGTGTCGCGGGCCAGCGCGACACAGGTTTCCCAATATGAATTCATCCCGGCCTCACTCATGCGGTTGACGCGGTGCGGCCGAACCCTTCGGCCTCGCGCAACCCTGATAGCCAGATATAAAGCAAAAGCACAGCCAATAGGCCGGACACCGCCGACAGCACGACGCCCGGGCCGATGAACCCCGCCACCAGCCCCTGGAACAGCCAGACCGGGCTGGCCGCCAGCAGCGCCCAGAACAGCGCCAGGCGCGCGCCGAACCAGCTGCCCCGCCCGCCAAGCGCCCGCGCGATCAGATGGCTGACCGCCGCCAGCGCATAGAAGAACAGCGGCGCCAGGAACACCCAGCCCAGCAGCGCGCCGCTGAGCAGCGCCTGCAACGGGATCTCGTCGCTCAGATGCGCCAGGCGGGCCAACCGCGGCAGTTGCGCCACGAAGACCAGCGCACAGGCCGCCATCAGGATGGCCAGCGCGCGATCCTCGCGGACGCCGCCCTGCAACCGGCGGCGCAGGACATCGCGCGGCGCCCGCCAGCTGCGGAAGATATCGGTCGTGACCGCCATTCAGCCCCGCCTGCGGCTCAACCAGCTTTCCAGCCGGCCACGGATATCCTCGGCCAGGGCCTCGTCCTCGATCTCGTCAATCGCCTCGGCCAGGAAGGCCAGCGTCAACAGATCGGTCGCGGGCCCCTCGGGGATGCCGCGCGAACGCAGGTAATAGAGCCCCTCTTCGTCGATCGCGCCCGAGGTCGACCCGTGCGAGCAGACCACATCATCGGCATAGATCTCAAGCTCGGGCTTGGCCAGGAACTGACTGTCATCGTCCAGCAGCAGCGACTGGCTGATCTGATAACCGTCGGTCTTCTGCGCGCCGGGCTTGACCAGGATCTTGCCTTGGAACACGCCGGTCGCGCCGTTGCGCAGCACCTTCTTGAACACCTGGCGGCTTTCGCAGCGTTCGGCGTCATGGGTGATGAACACCGTGTCGTCATGGTGAAAATCGCCATCCCCCAGCGCGGCACCGGCCACATGGGCCACCGCATCGTCGCCGGTCAGCTCGATCACCACCTCGTTGCGGGTCAGCACGCCATTGGCGGTCAGGGTAAAGCTTTTGAACACCGATTCCGTGCCCAGCCGGGCAAAGACATGCGTGACCGCGCGACGTTCGTGATCGCGCCCCTGGGTGCGGACATGATGGAACGTGCCGCCATCGGCCACGTCGACCTCCATCACCTTGTTGAACCGCGCCGCCGCCGGGCCCTTTTCCAGCACCGTCAGCTCGGCGCCGCTTTCGACCTTGATCACGTGATGCAGGATCGCGTCCGAGGCGTCGTCCTGATGCAGATAGATCAGGTTGACGGGCTTGGCGGCCTTGCCGGTGGCGCGGATCACCACGCCATCGGTGGCGCAAGCGGTGTTCAGCGTGGCCAGCGGCCGTTCGACCGGCACCTGACCGCGCGCTTCCAGCACGCCGTAAAGATCCCGCGCCCAGTGGATATCGGCCTGCATCGCGGTGCTCAGACGCTCGATCTCGACCCCGGCCAGCGCCGGATCGTCCGAGGCATCGGCATCGAAGACACCGTCGACAAAGACCAGCTCGACCCAGTCGATCCCATCAAAGACCGGGCTTTCGTCGCTGCCGTCGAACACCGCCGCGCCGGGCGCATCGGCGGTCACCAACGTGGTGGGATCGGTGTATTTCCAGTATTCGTCCCGCCGCCCCGGCAGGCCGCTCAGGCGCAGCCGCGACAGCGCATCCTCGCGCGCGGCCTTGGCCCAGGCCGAGCCGCCCTCGGGCAGGCGCAGCCCCGCCAGACGGCTTTCGGCCGCGTCACGCTTGGCTTGCAGAAGCGCGCTCATCACGCCACCTCCGCCAGGATGTCGGCGTAACCGTTCTGTTCGACTTCCAGCGCCAGTTCCGGCCCGCCGGTCTTGACGATGCGACCGTCGGCCATGATGTGCACCACGTCGGGTTTGATGTGATCCAGCAGCCGCTGATAGTGGGTGATCACCAGAAACGACCGGCCCGCGTCACGCAGCGCGTTCACGCCCTGGGCCACCAGCTTCATCGCATCCACGTCCAGGCCCGAGTCGGTCTCGTCCAGGATGCACATCTTGGGTTCCAGCATCGCCATCTGCAGGATCTCGTTGCGCTTCTTCTCGCCGCCCGAAAAGCCCACATTGACGGGGCGCTTCAGCATCTCGGCATCGATCTGCAGATCCTTGGCCTTGGCGCGGATCAGCTTCAGGAAATCGGCGGCGCTGATCTCTTCCTCGCCGCGCGCCTTGCGTTGGGCGTTCAGCGCGGTGCGCAGGAAGGTCATGTTGCCGACGCCGGGGATTTCGACCGGGTACTGGAACGCCAGGAACAGGCCCGCCGCCGCGCGCTCTTCGGGTTCCAGCTCCAGCAGGTCTTCGCCGTCCAGTTCGGCGGAACCATCGGTGACCTCATAGCCATCCCGGCCTGACAGCACATAGGACAGGGTCGATTTCCCCGACCCGTTCGGCCCCATGATCGCGTGGACCTTGCCGGCCTCGACCGTCAGGTCCAGACCCTTCAGGATGACCTTTTCCTCTTCCTCGAGCTTGACGTGCAGGTTTTTGATTTCAAGCATCTTTCTGACCTTTTGATTGGGCGCGCACCGGGGCGGGCGCCGTGGATGACAGGAACGACAGACCAAGGCCCCCGGCCCGCAGGGGCCAGGGCAAGGCTGCCGTCAATGGGGTGAAATTCAGAAGCCGGGGCGGTTGATCTTCGGCGCGCCAGAGCGGGCGTCCGTATCGGGCGTCAGCATGAAGGACACGCCCCGGAACAGGATCGAGTTGGGTTCGGTGAATTCGCGCACATCCGACACCCATTGCGGGGAAAAGATCGCCTCGAACGGTTTCGGCGCCCAGTGCACCGCGTTGTGCATCGTGGCCACCATGGCGGCCACGCCAAAGGTCTGGGCGGCCTGAAACTCCTTGCCGTCCAGCCGGAAGGCCTGCGTCATCGCAAACCCCACGGCGGCGGCCATGCCGGCGTCCAGAACCATCATCAGATCGGCATCCTCGCCGGTCAACGCCCCGCCATTCATGTGAAACCGGACATAGCGCGCGGCAAAGACCGCCAGCATGCCGAAAAGGAACGCCCCCGCAAGCTTGAGCGGATAGCGCGCGTTCTGTCGCCAGCCGTCCAGCGGCGCCACGTTGCGCGGCGTGTATTTGTCGGGCAACGGCTCGTGTTCCGGCGGGATGACCTGTGGCTCGGGGGTCTGGCTTGCATGTCCAAGCCGTGCCAACCGCTCCTGGAAATCCTGCTGCTGCCGGTTCATCGCACCCGTTCCCTACATCGCAAACACCACGCCGCGGAACAGTATACTCTGAAACGGGGCCGAGGCCATGACCGAGGCCACCCAGCCGGGCGAAAACAGCGTGGTGAACAGATCCGGCGCCAGATGCACCAGGTTGTGCAGCCCCACGATCCCGGCCCAGACGCCGACGGTCTGTGCCATCAGCTTGTCCTTGCCCTGCACCGCGATCGCCATGCGCAGGACCATGCCCACACAGGATGCCATCGCGAATTCGCCCGCCAGCAGCAGATCGGACGACATGTCCGCGACGCTGTCCGACAGCAGGTGAAACTGCGCATAGCGCGCCGCCAGGACCGAGATCAGCCCGGCCAGAAGCGCCATCAAGATGCCCACGGGATACAGGATATTGGCCAGCGGATTGTGCGCCTTGACCGTCTTGGCCCGCGCTGCCCGCTTGGCATACATGTCGCGCGTCACCACACCCTCGGGCGCCCATTGCCGGCCCTTGTCGATCCGCGTCAGACGCTCCTCGAAGCGCGTCTTGTTGACGTCCAGCGTCACGGGTTTCCCCCCTTGCATCTGCTCGGGGACAGGTTGGTGCGCGATTGTGGCGAGTTTCTGGAATTGCGATGATCATTCTACGGACTGACCCAACGTCACAGCGGTGCCCGAGGCCGACACCATCAGCATGTTGTTGATCACCTCGTAATCCAGATCGACGCCCACGACCGCATCGGCGCCCAGGGCGGCGGCGCGCTCCTGCAGCTCGCGAAGGGCGGTGTCACGCGCCTCGCCCAGCGATTTCTCATAGGCGCCCGAGCGCCCGCCGATGATGTCGGTGATCCCGGCAAACAGGTCACGGAACACATTCGCGCCCAGGATCGCCTCGCCCACGACAACGCCGTGATAGGCGGTGATCCGGCGGCCTTCGACGGATGGTGTGGTGGTGACGATCATGGCCTTGCCTCCCCAGGGGTTCATCGCGCCTGCCCCCGCCACTGGCCCAGGACGGTCTGCGCGAACAGGCTGCCCAGAAAGCCGCTGACAAAACTGACCCCGGCCACCTGCCCCAGGCCCAGCATGCTGGTCAGCATCTGCACCACGATGGCAAAGACCGCACAGAACAGCCCGGTCAGAACGGCGCCCATCAGAACCCTACGCATGATCGGCGACCTCTGGTTCGGGGTCGGGGAAATGCGGTTTCAGCGCATTGACCTGCGCGCGCAACACGCCAAGCTTGTCGCTGACAACCGGACGACCGTCGTCCAACGCCCTGCGGATATCGTCGATGCGGGTCATCTGGCCTCTGCCTCTGCCATGTTTCCGCGAAGTCTGATCATCTCTTCACCTTGGGAATTCGAGAATTCTTCGCCTGCATTTCAGCGATCTTCTTTTCCGTTTCCGCGTTCTGCGCGTCTCGGTAGGCAATCGCGTGTTCCGCACGTTTACCGACACGCTTGCGACGCGTGGAACTACCGATCCAATAGGACACCGGAGCAGCGATAAGAAACGTCGAAGCGATTTTCCAATAGGTCGGCATCCAAGAGACGTCACTGGTCCCGAAGATCAGCAAAGAAATCAGGCACACCGTGGCAAATGCATAAAAGCCCTCCCGGCCACCATCCCAGTATCCTGGATGCGGCAGGCTTCGCAGCGTGTGATCTTTCTCGTCGCTTCCAAACACTTCTGCCCCTTGCCGTCGCTTATCCCACAGAGCCTTCCAGGCTGATCGCCACAAGCTGCTGCGCTTCCATGGCAAACTCCATCGGCAGGGCCTGCAACACCTCTTTGCAGAATCCGTTTACCACCAGCGCCACGGCCTCTTCCTCGTCCATGCCGCGCTGACGGCAATAGAACAGCTGGTCGTCATCGACCTTGGATGTCGTGGCCTCGTGCTCCACGCGGCTGCTGTTATTCTTCACCTCGATATAGGGCACCGTGTGCGCCCCGCATTCCGAGCCGATCAACAGGCTGTCGCACTGGGTATAGTTGCGGCTGTCCTTTGCCTTGGGGTGCATCGAAACCAGCCCGCGATAGGTGTTCTGCGCCTTGCCCGCGCTGATCCCTTTGGACACGATGCGCGACCGGGTGTTCTTGCCCAGATGCACCATCTTGGTGCCGGTATCGGCCTGCTGCATGTTGTTGGTGATGGCGATGGAATAGAATTCGCCCTGGCTTTCGTCGCCCCGCAGGATGCAGCTGGGGTATTTCCATGTGACGGCCGATCCGGTCTCGACCTGGGTCCACATCACCTTTGCCCGGTCGCCCCGGCAATCGGCGCGCTTGGTGACGAAATTATAGATCCCGCCCTTGCCTTCCTCGTCGCCCGGGAACCAGTTCTGGACGGTGGAATATTTGACCTCGGCATCTTCTTCGATCACGATCTCGACCACAGCGGCATGCAGCTGCGCGGTATCGCGCTGCGGCGCGGTGCAGCCTTCCAGATAGGACACGTAGGACCCCTTGTCGGCGATGATCAGCGTGCGTTCGAACTGGCCGGTATTTTCCGCGTTGATCCGGAAATAGGTCGACAGTTCCATCGGGCAGCGCACGCCGGGTGGAATATAGACGAACGAGCCGTCGGAAAAGACCGCCGAATTCAGCGTTGCATAGAAATTGTCGGAAACCGGCACCACGGAGCCCAGGTATTTCTTCACCAGCTCGGGGTGTTCACGGATCGCCTCGGAGATCGAGCAGAAGATCACGCCGGCCTTCTTCAGCTCCGCCTGGAACGTGGTCCCCACCGATACGGAATCGAACACCGCATCCACGGCCACCTTGCGCCCCTCGGCCGGGGCATCCTCGGCGCCTTCGACACCGGCCAGGATCATCTGTTCCTTCAGCGGAATGCCCAGCTTTTCATAGGTCGCCAGCAGTTTCGGGTCGACCTCGTCCAGCGATTTCGGCTTCTCGGTCATCGATTTCGGACGGGCATAGTAATACTGGTCCTGGAAATTGATGTCCGGATAGTCGACCATCGCCCAATCGGGCTCTTCCAGCTGCACCCAGCGGCGATAGGCCTGCAGCCGCCAGTCGGTCATCCATTCCGGCTCTTCGTTCTTTTCCGAGATCAGCCGCACGATATCCTCGGTCAGCCCCTTGGGGGCGTATTCCATCTCGATCTCGGTTTCCCAGCCGTATTTGTACTTGCCGGCCATCGCCTCGACGGTTTCCACCGTCTCGCGGTCCACACCTTCGCGGATTTCGGTCACTGGATCGGACATGCGTGCTTCCTCTCTGCGGGGCCTGCGCCCCGTCCGTTGTCTGTTCTCAGGCGCTGCGTGCGCGGAACCTGCGATGCGCCGAACACCAGGCTTGGGCAAAGCGCCGCACCTCGTCCTCGGTCGTCGCGGGTCCCAGGGACACACGGATTGCCGATCTGGCCACGTCGGGGTCATACCCCATCGCCCGCAGCACCCGGCTTTCCCTGACCTTGCCGCTGGAACAGGCCGATCCCGCGGAAACCGCGAACCCGGCCAGGTCCATCTGCATCACCTGTGTTTCGCCCTTCCACCCCGGCGTCGAAAGACACGAGGTATTGGGCAAGCGTTTTCCGTCTTTCCCGACAAAAATAGTCTCATTCGCGGTTTGCGCAATCACATTTTCTAGAATGTTTCTAAATTCCTCGATCCGCGCCCAGGTCCCTGCCTCCAGATCATGCAGCGCGGCGCCGATTGCGGCACCGAATCCGGCAATCCCCACAAGGTTTTCCGTGCCCGACCGCCGGCCCATCTCCTGCCCGCCGCCGGTGGCCAGGCTGGCAATGTCCAGCCCCTGCCGGACGATCAGCGCCCCCACGCCCTTGGGCCCGCCCAGCTTGTGCGCCGACAGAATCGCCAGATCCGCGCCGCTCCAGTCGAACGAGAACGGCACCCGGCCAATCGCCTGCGTCACGTCCAGACACAACAGATCGGCCCGCAGCGCGCCCAGCCGCCACTGGCCGTCGACCCGCTCGGGCACTGGCGCGATGACCCCGGTCTCGCTATTGGCCAGCCCCATCGCCAGAACCGACCCCGCCGCGCCCGACCCCGGCCCCGCATGCGACCAAAGCGCGTCATGCGCGGTCTCTTCCACGATCACATCGCCCGCGACAGTGGCCAGAACCCGCGCCGCCTCGGTCGCACCGCTGGTAAAGACCACTTCCTGCGGCTTGCAGCCCACCGCCGCCGCCACCTGCCCCCGCGCCCGCTCGACCAGCGCCTTGGCCGCGCGCCCCTCGGCATGCACCGAAGACGGGTTGCCCACCACATCCATCGCCGCGCACATCGCCGCACGCGCCTCGGGCCTGAGCGGCGCGGTCGCGTTGTAATCCAGATATGTCCGTGTCACGAAACCAGCCCCGTTTGCCGTGCCCAATCACCCGCCCGTTCCAAATAATCGCGTGCCACATCGCGTCGCACCAGATACTGCGCCCCACGATCCATCGCCTCGGGGGGCGCCTCTCCTGCAAGGCGAAGTATCCCCGACACAACAGCACCGGACAGCGGAACGTAATCGGCGCGCGTGCCACTGAGCCGGTTATAGAGCCGGCCACCGATCCATCCCGCCCGCGCGGCCGCCAATTCCGCCGTGGCCACGCGCCGCGCCAGATAAAGATAGCAATGCTCCGGGCTCATATAGGCCTTGTCGGCGATTTGCGCGAAACCGCCGGCCAACCTGACGATCGGGTTAGATCTGGCCAGCGCCTTTCCCGCCGCCGACACCGAACCGTCCCCTTCACTGGCATCTTTCAGCAGAATCTTCGACAGCCCGTCCAGTCCGGCCATGAGCCCTCCTTCTTCTTGGTCCAAATACTCCGGGGAGCGCGAGGGGCAGCGCCCCTCGCTCCGACAGCCGCCACCGGGCTTGACCTCAGCCCTCTTCGACGACCTCGAACAGGGTGGGCACAGCGGGACACGGGGTCAGATCGTTCTTGATCACATCCGACAGCCGCGTCTGGTGCAGGAACACATAAACATGCGCGCTCAGCCCCTCCCACAGGCGGTTGTTCAGCGACTGCGCCTTGGACCCGGACATGCCCCCCGACGCGCCCGCCCCGGTGTGCAGCGCGCTCACGGTCTCGTCCACCGCGGCCAGCACATCGACCACGCGGATCTCGGACGCCGCCTGCGCCAGCCGGTATCCCCCGCCCGGCCCGCGCACCGATTCGACCAGGCCCGCGCGGCGCAGCTTCACGAACAGCTGCTCCAGATACGGCAGCGACAGGTTCTGCCGCTTGGAAATATCGGCCAGTGTGGTCAGCGCATCGGCCGGTTGCAGCGCCAGATCGGTCAGCGCAACCATGGCATAGCGCCCCTTGGTGCTCAGTTTCATGTCCCCTCCCCGGTCAAATGGTTGACTGCGGGCGGCTCTATCATTACGTGACTATCCACCCGTAAGGGCCTTGAGGGCCCTGTTTTCAAATGCTCTAGGTTGGCAGAGCCGTTTCGTCAAGAAATGCGCCGTCACCCCGTATCACAAAGAGGCGCGAATGCCCGAGGTCATTTTTCCCGGACCCGAAGGCCGGCTCGAAGGCCGTTACCACCCCCAGAAAGAAAAAGACGCCCCCATCGCCATCGTGTTGCATCCGCATCCGCAATTCGGCGGCACGATGAACAACAAGGTCGTCTACAACCTGCATTACGCCTTCTACAACATGGGCTTCACGGTGCTGCGGTTCAACTTCCGCGGCGTGGGGCGCAGCCAGGGCGAATACGACCAGGGCGTGGGCGAGCTGTCGGATGCCGCCTCGGCGCTGGATTACCTGCAGTCGATGAACCAGAACGCCAAGCATTGCTGGGTCGCGGGGTTCAGCTTCGGCGCGTGGATCGGGATGCAGCTGCTGATGCGGCGGCCCGAAATCACCGGCTTCGTGTCGGTCAGCCCGCCGGCCAACATGTATGATTTCAGCTTCCTGGCGCCCTGCCCCAGTTCGGGCCTGATCATCAACGGCACCCGCGACCGCGTGGCGCCGCCCGCCGACACCCAAAGCCTGGTCGCAAAGCTGCACGAGCAAAAGGGCATCACGATCACCCACCAGGAGATCGAAGGCGCCGATCACTTCTTCGAAGAGCCGCATATGGACACGATGATCGGCAACGTGACCGATTACGTCACCCGCCGCCTGACCGAAAACACACGGTGATCTGATGGGCATCTTTGACGATCTGGCCGACAACCTGGCCAAGGACACGATCGCGGCCTCGGAAAAGCTGAACGATCCCAAGCTGATCGAGGATGTGGCCGAACAGCTCAAGGCGCTGTCCTCGACCAGCCACGAGGCCTATATGACCTCGGTCCGGATCCGCTTGTCGGAAAAGCGGGCGCGGGCCTATCTGGAAAGGCGCCTTGCGGCGGCCGCCGCCAAATCAGACCCGTCCTGACCGGGGCGGACGACGCCAGTCACGGCCCGGCCCATTGGATCACGCGTCGGGAAACCCTGCCAGAACCAGTTTGCCCCTGGTCTTTCCGCTTTCCAGCGCCTCATGCGCCAGGCGCAAGTTTTCCGCCGTGATCAGACCGACCGACGCGGCTTTGGTCGATTGGATTTTCCCTTCGTCGATCAGCGCGGCGACCTGATCGAGGATTTCGCGCTGGCGCAGGATATCCGCGGTTTGAAACAGCGACCGCGTGTACATCAGTTCCCAGTGGATCGAGATGCTCTTGCCCTTGAACGGCATGATGTCGAACCCGGTCGGATCGTCGATCAGCCCATAGCGCCCCTGGGGCGCGATCAGCGATGCCACATCCGCGACATAGGTCTCGGAATGGGTGGTCGAGAACACGAACGATGGTGCGCCCACACCCAGATCCGCAACCTGTTCGGCAAGCGGGCGGGAATGGTCGATCACGTGATGCGCGCCCAGCTCCCTGACCCAGGATCTGGTTTCATCACGCGACGCGGTGGCGATGATCGTAAGATCGGTCAGGGCGCGCAGCAATTGGATCGTGATCGACCCCACGCCCCCTGCGGCACCGATGATCAATATCGCATGCGCGCCCCCCGTCACCGCCCGGCGCACGGCCAGCCGGTCGAACAGCATCTCATAGGCGGTGAGCGAGGTCAGCGGCAGGGCCGCCGCCGCCGCAAAGTCCAGGGTTTCCGGCATGCGGCCCACAATGCGCTCGTCGACAAGGTGAAATTCGCTGTTGGTCCCGGGGCGTGAGATATCGCCGGCGTACCAGACCCGGTCGCCGGGCCGATACGCGGTTGCATCCGGCCCGGTTGCGACGACCACACCGGCCGCGTCCCAGCCCAGAACCACGGGCTGGCCGCCCTCGCTGGCGCGGTTGCGGCGCACTTTCGTGTCGACGGGGTTCACGGATATCGCCTTGACCTCGACCAGAATGTCGCGGCCCGATGCGGTGGGCACGGGCAGATCGATATCCACAAGCGATTTCGGATCGCGGCTTGGAAGGTTGTCGTAATACCCAACGGCTTTCATGGTCTGCCCCCTGTTCATGCTTACTGCGCGTCGGATTGAGAGCTACAGGCAAACCTGTATATTGAACAAGTACGCAACATTTTTGCCTATAGGGGCCAAATGGATACTGTAAAACGCACCAAGCGCTTCACGCGGATCGACTGCAACACGGGCTGCCCGGTGGAGGGCGCGTTGGAACAGATCGCCGGAAAATGGAAAGGCTTGGTTATCTATCACCTGATGTCACAGACGCTGCGGTTCAATGAATTGTCCCGGCGCGTGGGGTCGGTGACACAGCGCAGCCTGACCAAACAGCTGCGCGAGTTGGAAGCAGACGGCATCGTGTCACGCAAGGTATTCGCAGTGGTCCCCCCGCGGGTGGAATACAGCCTGACGGACAAGGGCGCCGCGCTTGCCCCGGTGATCCGCGCCCTGCATGCCTGGGGCAGCACACACCCCCGCACGTAATCGGCGAGGCACGGCCGCCTGTTTCGCAGGTGAAACTTCGCGGCACTGTACTGCATACCATTGCATACATCTTTCCTTGCCCGCCCCGATCCTCTATAGCGGTCCTCAGGTTCACCCCGAAAACGCGAGGCCCCTATGACGAAGATCAAGGTCGACAACCCCATCGTCGAAATGGACGGCGATGAAATGACCCGCATCATCTGGCAGTTCATCAAAGACAAGCTGATCCTGCCCTATCTGGATATCGATCTGCTGTATTACGATCTGGGGATCGAAGAGCGCGACCGGACCGAGGATCAGATCACCGTTGAGGCCGCCGAAAAGACCAAGGAGGTCGGCGTCGCCGTCAAATGCGCGACCATCACGCCCGACGAGGCACGGGTCGAGGAATTCGGCCTGAAAAAGATGTGGCGCAGCCCCAATGGCACGATCCGCAACATTCTGGGCGGCGTCGTCTTCCGCCAGCCGATCATCTGCCGCAACGTGCCGCGTCTGGTGCCGGGCTGGACCCGCCCCATCGTGGTGGGCCGCCATGCATTCGGCGATCAGTACAAGGCGACCGATTTCCGCTTTCCGGGCAAAGGCAAGATCACCATCAAGTTCGAGGGCGAGGATGGCAAGGTGATCGAGCGCGAGGTCTTCGACGCCCCCGGCGCCGGGGTGACTATGGCGATGTACAATCTGGACGATTCCATCCGCGATTTCGCCCGCGCCTCGTTCAACTATGGTCTGAACCTGAAATGGCCGGTCTATCTGTCGACCAAGAACACGATCCTCAAGGCCTATGACGGGCGGTTCAAGGACCTGTTCCAGGAGGTGTTCGAGGCCGAATTCGAAGACCAGTTCAAAGAGGCCGGGATCGAATACCAGCACCGGCTGATCGACGACATGGTGGCCTGTGCGCTGAAATGGAATGGCGGGTTTGTCTGGGCCTGCAAGAACTATGACGGCGACGTGCAATCCGACACCGTGGCGCAGGGCTTCGGTTCCCTGGGGATGATGGCCAGCCAGCTGATGACCCCCGACGGCAAGATCGTCGAGGCCGAGGCCGCCCACGGCACCGTCACCCGCCATTACCGCCAGCATCAGGCGGGCGAGGCGACCTCGACCAACTCCATCGCGTCGATCTACGCCTGGACCGGCGCGCTGAAACACCGCGCCAAGCTGGATGACAACGTCGCCCTGCGCGCCTTTGCCGAAACGCTGGAACATGTGATCATCGACACGGTCGAAAGCGGCTCGATGACCAAGGATCTGGCGCTGCTGGTCGGCCCCGATCAGGGCTGGCTGACCACGATGGGGTTCCTGGAAAAGATCGATGAAAACCTGAACAAGGCGCTGGCGGGTTAAGCCCGACCGCCGCCCCCGGCAAGGCCGCCCTTCGGGGCGGCTTTTCTTTTGCGCCGATCCCGCCTAGACCCGAAGCCATGGCACAGCAAACACCCGACCGGAAAGAACCGCACAAGACCGCGCTGGATCACCGCCCGGCCGAGGATGCGATGGCCTTTGCCCTGGGCACGGGCCTGTGTGCGCTGGGGCTGTTGATGTTGACCCATCTGGGGCTGATCACCGGCCAGACCGCGGGGCTGGCGGTGCTGATCTCGTACCTGACCGGATGGGGCTTCAGCGCAGTGTTCTTTGTCGTGAACCTGCCCTTCTATGCGCTGGCCTGGCTGCGCATGGGCGCGCGGTTCACGGTCAAAAGCTTCATCGCCGTGGCGATGCTGTCGGCGATGACCGCGATCCTGCCGCAGCAATTCGTGATCGCGCAGCTGTCGCCCCTGCCCGGTGTGTTGCTTTTCGCGGCCTGTACCGGCGTCGGGCTGCTGGTGCTGTTCCGTCATGGCGGGTCGCTGGGCGGGATCGGGGTGCTGGGGCTTTACCTGCAGGACAGGACCGGTTTTCGCGCCGGCTGGACCCAGCTGATTTTCGATGCCATCCTGTTTGCGGTTGCCTTTCTGGTCCTGCCCGTGGACCGTGTGGCATGGTCGCTTCTGGGGGCGGTCGTCATCAACGTGATGATCGCCATGAACCACCGCAAGGACCGCTATATCGCCACCTGAGGATACCGGCTCATGCCCATGCACTATGTCTATCTGGTTCTGGCCATCGTCACCGAAACCATCGGGACCACCGCGCTGCAGGCCAGCCAGCAATTCACCAAGCCGCTGCCGTCGGTGATCGTCGTGGTGGGCTATGCGGTGTCCTTCTATTTCCTGGCCCAGGCCCTGCGGTTCATGCCGGTGGGCATCGTCTATGCGGTGTGGTCGGGGCTGGGCATCGTGCTGATCGCCGGGATCGCCTTTTTCGCGTTTGGCCAGCGTATCGACCTGCCCGCGATGATCGGCATGGGGCTGATCATCGCGGGCATCGTCGTCATTCACCTGTTTTCCGACAGCGCCACGCATTAATCCGCGCTCAGGCCAAGCTCCTCGATCTGGCGGCGGATCTCGGCCGCGCGGTCGCGGCTGGCGGGATGGGTCGAATACCATTGCGGGCCGTCCCCGCCGCCGGTCATCCCGTCCAGCCGCCGAAAGAACACCGCCAGCGCGGCGGGATCATAGCCCGCCCTGGCTGCAACGCGGATCCCGATCGCATCGGCCTCGCTCTCATGCTCGCGGCTATAGGCCAGCGACATCAGCGCGCCGCCCTCCAGCAGGATATCCTCGGCCACGGGGCCCACATCCCCGGCGATGAGCGCGATCAGCAGATAGATCGACAGCGACCGGTAAAGCTGCTGCAGGCTGTGCTTTTCGGTGACATGGGCCATCTCGTGCCCCAGAACGGCGGCGATGATGTCGTCATCCCCGAACTGCCGGACAAAGGCGTCGGTCATCACGATATTGCCGCCGGGCAGCGCAAAAGCGTTGGCGCCCAGCCGGGGGATATGCCGGAAATGCAGTTGATAATCGCCATAGGGCGGCTCTGGCGCGGCCTGTGCCAGATCGTCGAAGATCGCGCGCACCTCGGCCCGGCGGTCGGCATCCAGCCGCGAGGGCTGCGCGAACACCCGGTCGATCGCGGCGATGTTGCCCCGGTCGATGGCCGACACGAAGGGCGCCGGTGTCAGCGCGATGCCGATGGCCACCAGCACGCCCAACCCGAAGCGCCAGATCAGGAACACGCCCGCGAAACAGGCCAGCACCACCAGCACCAGACGGGGATGGAACCGTTCGTATTCCATCAACCCGGCCTTCTGCTCGTGGCCCAGAAGCGTGTCGATCATCTCATGCGCGTCGGTCTCGAACCGCCAGCCGTCGTCGATATCGATCAGCGACGGCCCCGCCCCGATGCGGTCGCGGCGGCGGGCGTGCCCCACCACCAGCCGCTCGCCCTGGGGGCCGAACAGCGTCGCCTGATCATCCGCAACCCGCAGGCTGGCGGCGATCCGGCGCGACGATCCCGGGCCATAGGCATGGCCCGGAACCGGTGTGCCGGGATCAGACGGGAAGCCCGACATCGAACCCTTCGAGATCGGCATAGGCGTCACCGATGGCGCCAACCGATTCCTCTTGCTGGCCGGTGAAATCGTCCAGCGACCCGTTGGCCAGGATGAACGTGTGATCCGACAGGTACCGCATCATCCGGATATGGGCCCAGGGCAACAGCATGCCAAGGCTGCAGATGATCGCCACCGCGTTCGACACGCCGATCCAGACCAGCTGCATCGGCTTCACGTCCGAACGGAATTCATGCCCGCCCGCCAGCGACGTGGCGCCATAGACCGCATTGCGCAGGAACGCCTGATAGATGAAGCCCGCCGGCAGCACCGCCAGGATCAGCAGCACATAGAAGATCCCCATGCGCAGCATCAGCGCGTCATCGGGCGCGCGGCCCGTACGTTCGGCCATCGCGATCTCGGCAAAGATCTCGCCGCCGCCCAGCACCAGGAACATCAGCAGACCGGCCAGAGCCATCCATCCGATGGCCAGCAGGAACGCGACATAAAACGGCTTCACGCTGCTTTCGAAATGGAATTTCGCGGTGCCGAACCGGTGGCTGTTCACCGAATAGGAATGCTGCGCCCGGATGGCGAAGGGGATCGCCAGATAGAGCGTGAAGAGCGACAGGAACGGGTACAGGATATAGACCCGGAACGCCCGCCAATAGCTGCCGTCGAACCCGAACCGCAGCCCCGACCAGCTGGTCACGCGGGCATTGAACAGCATCCCGCGATTGATCAGCCAGGGCGCCAGGAACAACAGGCCAAAAATCGCCACAAGGCCGATGATCGGAATGGCCGAGACAATCGAGAACACGATGAAACCGGCCACGACGATCAGCCGCCCGATGAAGATCTGCATCCCCGTGGCGTGATAATCGAACCGCCGGCCGTCGATGGCGGTGTGCTGGTACATATAGCGGCGCGTGCGCACCTTGGCCCAGGCGGAATAGATCCCCAATGTGACAATGGACAACAGGATGTTGACGATCCAGATCCCGAAATAGGATCGGGCGTTGCCGGAAAATTCAACTTTGTGAATGGTGGGATTTTGCATTGGACCCTCGGTAAACTGCGCAAAAAACTGGCAGCACCATAGGGGGGGAATATTGGCAAGAAAACGGCAGATCGTCGCGAATTTCGAAATAATGCAAACGGCATTGCCGAAAACGCGTCGGGCGCGGGGATTTTCCCACTGGCCTTTTCCGCACCTGCACGGTAAGGCCCCGGCAACCCGGAAAAAGGCGAACCCATGGACCTGCGCAATATCGCGATCATCGCTCACGTCGACCACGGCAAGACCACGCTGGTGGACGAGCTTCTGAAACAATCTGGCGCGTTTCGCGACAATCAGGCCGTGGCCGAACGCGCCATGGACAGCAACGACCTGGAACGCGAGCGCGGGATCACCATCCTGGCCAAGGCGACCAGCGTTGAATGGAAGGGCACGCGGATCAACATCGTCGACACCCCCGGCCACGCCGATTTCGGCGGCGAGGTCGAGCGGATCCTGAGCATGGTCGATGGCGTGGTCCTGCTGGTCGATGCCGCCGAAGGCCCGATGCCACAGACGAAGTTCGTGACCTCCAAGGCGCTGGCGCTGGGGCTGCGCCCGATCGTGGTGCTGAACAAGGTCGACAAGCCCGATGCCGAACCCGACCGCGCGCTGGACGAGGTTTTTGACCTGTTCACCACGCTGGACGCCAATGACGACCAGCTCGATTTCCCGCATCTCTATGCCTCGGGCCGGGCCGGCTGGGCCGATGCCGATCTGGACGGGCCGCGCAAGGATCTGCACGCGCTGTTCGATCTGGTCGTGAACCACGTCCCTGCCCCGCGCCAGATCGCGCGCCAGTCCGACGATTTCCGCATGCTGGCCACCACGCTGGGCAGCGACCCGTTTGTCGGCCGCCTGCTGACCGGGCGCGTCGAAAGCGGCACGCTGAAGGTCGGCGCGACGGTGCAGGCCCTGTCGCGCATCGGGCAGAAGATCGAACAATTCCGCGTGACCAAGATCCGCGCCTTCCGCGGGCTGGCGCAGCAGGACATCGAAGAGGCGCAGGCCGGCGATATCGTCAGCCTGGCTGGCATGTCCAAGGCGACCGTCGCCGACACGATCTGTGCCCTGGCAGTGGACCAGGCGCTGGACGCCCAGCCCATCGATCCGCCCACCATCACCGTCACCTTCGGCATCAATGACAGCCCGCTGGCGGGCCGCGACGGCAAGAAGGTCCAGTCACGCGTCATCCGCGACCGGCTGATGAAAGAAGCCGAAAGCAATGTCGCGATCAAGATCACCGACACCCCCGGCGGCGAAGCCTTCGAGGTCGCGGGCCGCGGCGAATTGCAGATGGGCGTCCTGATCGAGAACATGCGCCGCGAGGGGTTCGAGCTGTCGATCTCCCGCCCGCAGGTGCTGTTCCGCGAAGAAAACGGCACCACGATGGAACCGGTCGAAGAGGTCACCATCGACGTGGATGACGAATATTCCGGCGCGGTGATCGAAAAGCTGACCGGCACCCGCAAGGGCGAGATGGTCGATATGCGCCAACAGGGCGGCAAGACCCGCATCGTGGCCCATGTGCCCTCGCGCGGGCTGATTGGCTATCACGGCGAATTCCTGACCGACACGCGCGGCACCGGCGTGCTGAACCGCGTGTTCCACGAATGGGCGCCGCACAAGGGCCCGATCCCGGGCCGCCGCGCGGGCGTGCTGATCAGCATGGAAGACGGCGAGGCCGTGGCCTATGCGCTGTGGAACCTGGAAGAGCGGGGCCGCATGTTCATCGGCCCGCAGGAAAAGGTCTATCAGGGCATGATCATCGGCGAGCACAGCCGCGACAACGACCTTGAGGTCAACCCGCTGAAGGGCAAGAAGCTGACCAACGTCCGCGCCTCGGGCAGCGACGAGGCCGTGCGCCTGACGCCGCACATCAATTTCAGCCTGGAAGAGGCCATCGCCTATATCGACGACGACGAGCTGGTCGAGGTCACGCCAAACGTGATCCGGCTGCGCAAGCGCTTCCTGGACCCGCATGAACGCAAACGCCAGGCCCGCGCCGCGCAATAATTGATCGGCCCGGCCGCAGCTAGTGCTTGAATCGCGGCGCAAGACGCTTCAGACTCTTCGATCAAGAGGAGCGGTGCGGTGCGTCTTGACGAAAAAGATGTCTGCGAGCTCGTCAGCATGGCCTATGCTGCCGGGCTGGACAGCCGAAAGTGGGAGTGGTTTCTGGCCAGATTGTCGCGCGTTGCGGGCGGCATCCGGGTCTTTGCGCATGTCTTCGACCTGAAATCCGCAAGCGGTCTGGGCCTGATCCAGCACGGGTTCGACCCGTCCTTCGTGAACAGCTTTTCCGATTATTACGCGCAGCTGAACCCCTGGGCGCAGCGCTTTGGCGCACTGCCCGTGGGACAGGTCATCGCCTCGGACCGGATTGTCGATCCGCGCGCGCTGAAAAAGACCGAATTCTACGCCGACTGGATCCGGCCGCAGGGCGACATCACAAACAGCGGCGGCGCGATCCTGATCAACGATGCCGACCAGGTGGTGGCCTTCGGCTCTTGCATCCGCGAAAAGGATATCGACCGGCTGGAACCGCACTGGCTGGCGCTGGCGCAGCTTTTGGTGCCGCATCTGCAGAACGCGTTCAGGATCAACAACCAGATCGGCACGCTGGGGCTGGAAAACCGCATCTACCGCGAGGGGATGGAGCCCGGCACAACCGCCATCATCGCGCTGGACCGGACCGGGCGGCTGAAATTCCGCAATGACCGGGGCGCGCTGATCCTGGAACGCGGCGATCTGCTGACCCTGTCGCTGCAAGGGCGGGTGCGCTTTGCCGATCCCGGCGCCGACCGGGTGCTGTCGCGGGCGCTTTACAATATCGACCTCGAGATGGCCCCGATCGCGGCGCCCTTCTTCGTCACCGACGCACGCGGCAGCAGCTTTGCCTGCCGCGCGATCCCGTTCCGCAACCCCGAGGATCTGCCGCTGCCCTTCCCCGGCCCGGTCCGGCTGACCGAAACGCTGCTGATCCTGCTGACCCCCTGCGCGTTGAAAACGTCGCCGGGCACCGCACAGGCCGAGATGCGGAACTTCTAGTCGCCGATTTCCTCGACGATCATCAGATCGCGCTCCGACGCACCGCGCGCGTGGCTCAAGGCCTCTTGGTAAGCATCTGAGTAATAACAGGTTTCCGCCGCCTCAAGCGACGGGAACCGGGCCACCACATTGCGCGGGCGGTCGTTCCCCTCAAGCTGCTTGTACCGCCCGCCACGGGCCAGGAACACACCGCCATGCGCGGCGATCGCCCCGGTGGCAAGCTTCGCGTAACGGCCATAGGCCTCTTCATCGGTCACATGCACATGGGCAATCCAGAGCGCGCTCATCTCATCCCTCCAACACAGCTTCGGCGGCTTTGATCGCGGCCTCGGCATTGGCGGCATCGCGGCCACCGCCCTGCGCCATGTCGGGGCGGCCGCCACCGCCCTTGCCGCCCAGTTCCACCACCGCGGCCTTGACCAGATCGACCGCCGACACACGGTCGGTCAGATCGGCGGTCACGCCCGCGGCCACGGCCGCCTTGCCGCCCGCATCGGCGATCAGCAGCACCGCGCCGGTGCCCAGCTTGGCCTTGTGCTCGTCGATCAGGCTGGGCAGATCCTTGCCCGACACGCCCGACAGGACCTGCGCGACAAAGGGGACGCCGGCGACCTCTTTCGCTTCGGCCCCGCAGCCCTGCCCGGCCCCGCCGGCCATGGCCAGCTCGCGGCGCAGCTGCGCAACCTCGTTCTGCAACGCCTTGCGCTCGTCCATCAGCGCGCGCACGCGCTCGGGCACCTCGGCGGCCTGCGCCTTCAACGCGCCCGCGATGTCGCCCAGCCGCCGGTCCTGCTGGCACAGGTATTCGAACGCCGCCGCGCCGGTCAGCGCCTCGATCCGGCGCACGCCCGAAGACGACGCGCTGTCGCCCAGCGTGACGAAGACACCGATATCGCCGGTCTGCTTCACATGGGTGCCGCCGCACAGCTCGATCGACCAGGTCTGGCCGTCGCTGCCCTTGCCCGTCGCCGCGCGGCCCATGCTGACCACGCGCACCTCGTCGCCGTATTTCTCGCCAAAGAGCGCCTGCGCACCGATGGCGCGGGCATCGTCGGGCGTCATGATCCGGGTTTCGACCGCCGAATTCTGGCGGATGAACTCATTCACCTGCCGCTCGACCGATTCGAGCTCGGCCGCCGTAAGCGCCTTGGAATGGCTGAAATCGAAGCGCAAACGGTCCGCCGCGTTCAGCGACCCGCGCTGCGCCACGTGATCACCCAACGCCTCGCGCAGCGCCTCGTGCAGCAGGTGCGTGGCCGAGTGATTGGCGCGAATGGCGGTCCGGCGGGCGTGATCCACCCGCAGTTCCAGCGCATCGCCCACGGAAAGCACGGCCTTTTCGGGCGTCACCTGATGCGCGAACAACCCGCCGGGCATCTTCTGCGTGTCACCGATCACCCCATTGCCATGCGGTTTCAGGTACGACCCGCTGTCGCCCACCTGGCCACCGCTTTCGGCATAGAACGGCGTCTGGTTCACGACCATCCAGCCGGTCTGGCCCGCGTCGATCTTATCGACCGCCTTGCCATCGACCACCAGCGCCAGCACCTGCCCCTCGGCCAGTTCGGTGTCATAGCCCAGGAAATCCGTCGGTTCGATCCCATCGGCCAGATCGAACCAGATCGCGGCATCCTTGCTTTCGCCGGTGCCCGCCCAGGCGGCGCGCGCCTTGGCCTTTTGCTCGGCCATCGCCGCGTCGAACCCGGCCACATCCACCGCCCGGCCCTGTTCGCGCAGCGCATCCTGCGTCAGGTCCAGCGGAAAGCCATAGGTGTCATAGAGCTTGAACGCCGCCGCCCCGGGCAGATCGCCGCCCTCGGGCAGCTTGGCCAGCTCGTCATCCAGCAGCTTCAGCCCACGATCCAACGTCTGGATGAAGCGGGTTTCCTCCAGCTTCAGGGTCTCTTCGATCAACGCCTGCGCCCGGCCCAGTTCGGGATAGGCCGCGCCCATCTGCGTGACCAGCGCGGGCACCAAGCGGTGCATCAGCGGCTCTTGCGACCCCAGCAGATGCGCGTGCCGCATCGCCCGGCGCATGATCCGCCGCAGCACGTAACCGCGCCCCTCGTTGCTGGGCATCACCCCGTCCGCAATCAGGAAAGAGGTCGACCGCAAATGATCCGCGATCACCCGGTGATGCACGTTCTTGTCGCCATAGGGGTCGACGCTGGTGGCGTGGGCCGAGGCCTCGATCAGCGCCTTGAACAGATCGGTGTCGTAATTGTCATGGCTGCCCTGCAACAGCGCGCCGATCCGCTCCAGCCCCATGCCGGTGTCGATCGACTGCATGTCCAGCGCGCGCATCGAGCCGTCCTCGAACTGCTCGTTCTGCATGAAGACGATGTTCCAGATCTCGATGAAGCGGTCGCCATCCTCCTCGGGGCTGCCCGGGGGGCCGCCCCAGATGTGATCGCCGTGGTCATAGAAGATCTCGGTGCAGGGCCCGCAGGGCCCGGTCGGCCCCATCTGCCAGAAATTGTCGGATGTGGCGATACGGATGATCCGATCCTCGGGCACGCCGACCTTCTTCCAGATCTCGAACGCCTCGTCATCGGTGTGATAGACGGTGGTGTAAAGCCGGTCCTTGGCGATGCCGAAATCCTTGGTGATCAGCTCCCAGGCGAAGGGGATCGCTTCATTTTTGAAGTAATCGCCAAAGCTGAAATTCCCCAGCATTTCAAAGAACGTATGGTGCCGCGCGGTATAGCCCACATTGTCCAGGTCATTGTGCTTGCCGCCGGCGCGCACGCATTTCTGCGCCGTGGTCGCGCGCTTGTAATCGCGCGTCTCGACCCCGGTGAACAGGTTCTTGAACTGCACCATGCCGGAATTGGCGAACATCAGCGTCGGGTCGTTGCGCGGCACAAGCGGCGAGCTTGGGACGATTTCGTGCCCGTTGCGGTGGAAATAGTCCAGAAAAGTAGAGCGGATGTCGTTCAGACTGGCCATGATCTGCGGGTCTCGGCTGCGATTTGCGTTTGGTTCAACAGGGTTTAGTCCCGCGCTGGCAGCGTGTCCACCGCTAGGGTGTCAAACCGGGGGCCTTGCCCGCATTTCTTTGCGCCCGTGCGCGGCCGGGTTCAAAAGAAAAGGCCGGGTCGCCCCGGCCAGTCTTTTGCATCTTTTATCGGTTTCAGGCGTCGATCACGTCCGGGTCATCCTCAGGCAGGTCGAATTCCAGCCCGTGCGCGGCGCGGATCTTATCCTCGATCTGCAGCGCGATGGCCTTGTTTTCCTTCAGGAAATTCTTGGCGTTCTCGCGCCCTTGGCCGATCCGTTCGTCGCCATAGCTGAACCAGGCGCCGGATTTCTCGACCACGCCGGCCTTTACGCCCAGATCCAGCAGCTCGCCGGTTTTCGAGATGCCCTCGCCATACATGATGTCGAATTCCACCTGTTTGAACGGCGGCGCGACCTTGTTCTTGACCACTTTGACGCGGGTCTGGTTGCCCACGACCTCGTCCCGGTCCTTGATCGCGCCAATGCGGCGGATGTCCAGCCGGACCGAGCTGTAGAATTTCAGCGCGTTGCCGCCTGTGGTGGTTTCGGGGCTGCCGAACATCACGCCGATCTTCATCCGGATCTGGTTGATGAAGATCACCATGCAGTTGGACCGCGCGATGGAACCCGTCAACTTGCGCATCGCCTGGCTCATCAGGCGGGCCTGCACGCCCACGCTGCTGTCGCCCATATCGCCCTCAAGCTCGGATTTCGGCGTCAGCGCCGCGACCGAATCGACGACAACCATGCTGACCGCGCCCGAACGCACCAGCGTATCGGTGATCTCCAACGCCTGTTCGCCGGTGTCGGGCTGGCTGATCAGCAGTTCGTCCAGGTTCACGCCCAGCTTTTTCGCATATTGCGGGTCCAGCGCGTGTTCGGCGTCGACAAAGGCGCAGACGCCGCCTTTTTTCTGTTCCTCGGCCACGCAATGCAGCGTCAGCGTGGTCTTGCCCGAGCTTTCGGGGCCATAAATCTCGATAATCCGCCCCTTGGGCAGGCCGCCGATCCCCAGCGCGATATCCAAGCCCAACGACCCGGTCGAGGTCGCCTCGATCTCGGCCACCGGATTGTCCGCGCCCAGTTTCATGATCGAGCCCTTGCCGAATTGCCGCTCGATCTGTGCGAGCGCCGATTCCAGGGCCTTTTCCTTGTCAGAATTCCGCTTGTCAGCCATGTCCAGAAGGTTCGCCGTTGCCATTTGTCGGTTCCTTATTTCACACCCGTGCGCGGGCGGCAATCATTGCTCTTGTTCGCCTCTTGTTCTTTTAGCTATGCAGACAAAAGGGGAACATTTCAAGTTAGTTTTCTGAAAATCAGTTTTGCGCACGCTTGGTTAAAGAGTAGTTTACGACAAAGAAAAACCTGAGCGGGCAGCAACCAATGATGATTTTCTGGAAGGCCGGGCTGGTGTTCCTGTCGGTGCCCAAGACCGGCACCCATGCCTGGGCCGCGGTTCTGGACCAGCATGCCGATATCGTGCTGCGCCATCCGCAGGCGATGAAGCACATGCCCGCCCGCCGGTTCCGCCGTGAAATACTGCCGGTTCTGGACCCGGATCGCGATCGAAATCTGTCCATGGTGGCGGTGATCCGCGATCCGGTCGACTGGCTGGGCAGCTGGTACCGCTATCGCAGCCGGGCGCAGCTGGAGGGCGATGCGAAATCGACCGCCGGGCTCTGCTTTGCGGATTTCGTCGCCGGGTATCTGTCGGACGCGCCGCCGCCCTGGGCCGCGCTGGGATCACAGGCCCGTTTCGTGTCGAACCGCCAGGGCAAGGTGATCGTCAAGCACCTGTTCGCCTATGAACGCCCTGACGGGCTGCGGCGGTTCCTGTCCGACAGGCTGGGCGCCGATATTCCCGCCCCGCCCCGGCTGAACGTCTCGCCCGATGGGGACCTGAGCCTGCCGGCGGGGCTGCGCGACAGGTTGCACGACCGTCTGGCGCCGGATATCGCGCTGCATCAGCGCCTGATGACGGAACCGGCCTGACCCGCGCACGCTCACTGCATCTGGGCGTCGACCGTGCTGGTCAATTCGGTCAGCGAAAACGGCTTCGGCAAGAAGACGGAGTTCGGGATCCGCGACTGGGTGTCGGAAAACGAGTCCTCGGCGTAGCCTGACACGAAAACCACGCGCGTATCGGGCCGGTCCTGCAACGCCTGCTGCACCCAACTTGGCCCGTCCATCCCCGGCATGACCACATCGGTCACGAAGACATCCACCGACAGCGCCCGATCCTGCAGGGTCGACAGCGCATCTTCGGCATTCTCGGCCTCGATCACCGTGAAGCCGCGCATCCGCAGCGCGCGCGAGGCAAAGGCGCGCACCGGCGCCTCGTCCTCGACCAGAAGCACGACGCCATTTCCGGCCGCTGTGTCGGCTTCGGTCGCCGGGGCCGGGGTCGTGGCCGGTTCGGGCGCCTCAGATGTGGCATCGGCGGGCGCTTGCGGCGCGTCGGGCGCGGGGTCGCGCAGCAGCGCGCGGACATTCTGCAGCGGTTCGTCCAGGTCGGTCTGCGGGGAAAACAGATTGAAACCGTCTTCTTCGGGGTCTGTATCGCGACCGGTCGCGGGCAGCCGCCGGGTGTGGAACAGAATCTCGTCGGGCTCCAGCAGCGGCGCGTTGGGCGCGTCATCCTCTGCCGTGTCCGGATCCTCTGCCGTATTCAACGGCGCGTCTTCGGGGACCCGCGCGGCCGGTGACAGGACCAGTGCCGGTTCCGACGGCTCGGCAGGCAAGGCCGCGTCTGGTGTTTGCGCCGGCTGGGTGACCTCTTCCTCGCGCGCGGGGAAGAACAGGGTGAACTGCGTGCCCTGCCCGATCTGGCTGTCGACGAAGATGAACCCGCCCGACTGCTTGACGATGCCATAGGCGGTCGACAGGCCCAGCCCCGTCCCCTCGCCCAGTTTCTTGGTGGTGAAAAACGGCTCGAAGATCTTGTCGATCTTGTCCTTGGGGATGCCGCTGCCCTGATCGGTGACGCGCACCTGCACGTAGCGGCCCGCCGGGACCACCGCGCGGTCACGCTGCAGATCGTCACGCAGCTCGACCGTTTCGGTTTCGATCCGGATCTCGCCCCCGTCAGCCATCGCGTCCCGCGCATTGACCACCAGGTTCATGATCACCTGCTCCAACTGCCGCTTGTCGGCGCGGATCATCGCCAGGTCCGGGTCGTGGATCAGGTCGATCCGGATCGTCTCGCCCACCAGCCGGTTCAGCAGATGGGTCAGATCCCCCAGCGCATCGGTCAGGTCGACCAATTCCGGCCGCAGGGTCTGCTTGCGCGAGAATGCCAGAAGCTGCCCCACCAGGCTGGCCGCGCGATTGGCATTCTGATGGATCTGCATCAGGTCGCCATAATCCGGCGCGTCGGGCTCGTGGCGCAGCAACAACAGGTCGCAATGCCCTGAAATCGCAGTCAAAAGATTGTTGAAGTCATGCGCAACGCCACCGGCCAGTTGCCCGATCGCCTGCATCTTCTGGCTTTGAGTGAACTGCGCCTCGAGCGATTTGAGCTCTGTGGCGTCCTGCAACACCGCGACAATCGCCTGCTGCCCGGCGTCATAGACCCGTTCCAGCGTCACCTGCACGAAGATCTCGCGGTCATCGCGCTGCACGCGCAGCACCTCGGCGCTGTTGGGCGCGCGGCCCTTCAGGACATCTTCCAGCCAGTCCAGCACCGACCGGCCCAGCCCGTCGACATGCTGGTTGAAATTGCGCAGGCCATCGGGGATCGACAGCAGGTTGCGCGCCAGCCGGTTGGCCAACAGGATCCGCCCATCGGGCGCCAGTTTCATCAGCGCCACCGGCACCGCATCAAAGAACTGATCGTCCAGCAGGTTGGTCTGTTCGACCTCGGTTACCGGCAGGAAATAAATCTCGCGCCGGCCGCTGCGGCCGCTGATGTCGATCACCCGCGCCTGGAACGGCCCCTCGGCCCCGTCCAGCGTCATCACCACGCCCGAGGTCAGCTTGCCCGACCCCAAAACGGTTTCGGCATTGCGCGCCCGCCCGCCCAGCAGGCTGCGCGCGGCTTCGTTCATGAACAGGACCGTGCCGTTGCGCCCCACCGTCATCAACGGCAGGCTCAGCGTTTCCGCCCCGCGCGCGGCGCTGCGGTCTTCCATTTCGTCAAAGCGCCAATAGAACGCGTCGCGCCCCACACGATGGACCGAGATGCGCACATGCCCGCGCCGGGTCACCACATCCTCCATCGCGTTGCCGCGCGCCTCGGCCCGGTTCTGCAGCCGATAGATGACCGAGCTGGGATCGGCGAACAGCTCACCCAGCGCGCGCGCCAGCGTGGGCGCGCGGTCGCCGCCGAACCGTTCGACCGCGGCGTCATTGCGAAACAGCACCGCGCCGTCCAGGTCGGTGGCAAAGCCCGGCGCGATATCGGTGGCATGGAACGCCTGCGCGTTCTGCACCGCCCCGCGCGTATCGCGCCCCGCGACCGCCGCCATCAGCAGCAACACGATCACCAGCGCAAACAGCGTTGTCGCCGCCGTCAGCAGCATGATCACCGAAAGCCGCGGCACCGGCAGCAGGGAGGCAAGAACAAGGATCCCGGCCAGCAGCAACAGCCACATGGCCCGCCCCGCCATCGCCTGCGCGGATTTTTCGAAACTGGCAGGTAGTAAGGCGCGGCCTGACACCAGGGCTCTCCTCTTCGATTCGATCTGAACCACTTTCCGCGCGAAAACCTTAAGCCCGGATTAAGAGAGGATACTAAACACCTTCAGGTTGTTCGAAACCCATTCACGCCCGCAAAAGAAGCGCCGCATAGAAACCGTCACCCCCTTGCAACGGTGACAGCCGCAGGTCGCGCTGCATCGTCCAGCCGGGATGGGCGGCGGTGAAATCGGCGATCTGATCTTCGTTTTCGGCCCGCAGGAAGGAACAGGTGGCATAGGCCAGGCAGCCGCCCGGCGCGACCAGCGTCGCGGCTTGGGCCAGGATCGCCCGTTGCGTGGCGCGCAGCCGGTCCAGATCCGCTGCCGAAAACCGCCATTTGCCATCGGGCGACCGGCGCCAGGCGCCGCTGCCGGAACAGGGCACGTCGCACAGGACCAGATCAAACGGCGCCTGTGCCGAGGCCTGGGCGCCGCTCAGGCACCGGATATCCGCGCCGGCACGCCCGGCCCGCACGGGCAGATCGCGCAGCCGCTCGGGCGCGGCGTCATGGGCGAAGACCGGCCCGCCGGTCTGTGCCGCAAGGGCCAGAGACTTGCCGCCGCCTCCCGCGCAATAATCCAGTATTTTCTGATCTTTGCGCGGCGCAATGAATGTAGAAACCCGTTGCGAGGACAGATCCTGAAGCTCCACCAGACCGGTGCTGTAGGCGGCGCTGTTCTGGACCCGGCGCGGGTGCGTCAGAACCCGCAGGGCGGTGGCGCAATCGGGATGCGCCTCGGTCTCGATCCCGTCCTCGGTCAGGGCGTCGCGGGCCGCATCGCGCGTGGCCTTCAACAGGTTCACCCGCAGCCAGACCGGCGCGCGGTGCCGCAGCGCCTGCATCACCGCGGCGAAATCGGCCCCCAGACTAGCGCGCAGATCGTCGGCCAGCCAATCGGGACAGTCCAGCGCAACCGGTTCGGGCAGATCGTCGTATTGGACGCTCAAGGCGGCCTCGACCGGATCCAGCGGCGCGGGCGCGTGCCCCTCGCCGGTGAAAACCGCGGCGGGGTCGTCACCCGCCGCGCGGATACCGCCCAGGATCAGGCCGCGCCCGGTCTCGCCGCCGCCAAGTGCGGCAAAGGACCGACGGCAGCGCAGCGCATCGAACACCAGATCACGGATCGCCGCCCGGTCGCCCGACCCGGCAAACCGGCTGCGGCGGGCCCAATTGGTCAGGACCTTTTCCGCCGGTTCACCCGTCAGAACCTGATCCAGAATCTCGATCGCTGCCGCCACACGGCCCCCGGGCGTCATACCGGAAACCGCATCAGGAACACACCAGAACCCATTGTGAAATCACATGATTCTATAGTTCGGGCTTTCGCGCGTGATCTGCACGTCATGGACATGGCTTTCCTTCAGCCCCGCGCCGGTGATCTTGACGAAATTGCAGTTCCGCCGCATCTCGTCCACCGTGGCGCAACCGGTATACCCCATCGCCGCGCGCAGACCGCCCACCAGCTGGTGCACCACCGCATTGGCCGACCCCTTATAGGGCACCTGGCCCTCGATCCCTTCGGGCACCAGCTTGTCGCTGGCGGCATCCTTCTGGAAATAGCGGTCGGCCGACCCGCGCGCCATCGCCCCAAGCGAGCCCATCCCGCGATAGCTTTTGAAGCTACGCCCTTGATACAGAATGACTTCGCCCGGGCTTTCATCGGTGCCCGCGATCATCGAGCCGACCATGGCACAGGACGCGCCCGCCGCAATCGCCTTGGCAAAATCGCCCGAGAACTTGATGCCGCCATCGGCGATCACCGGGGTGTCGCCCGCCGCCGCCGCGCAATCCATGATGGCGGTCAACTGCGGCACGCCCACGCCCGCCACCATCCGCGTGGTACAGATCGAGCCCGGCCCGATCCCCACCTTGACCGCATCGGCGCCCGCGCCGATCAGGGCGCGCGTGGCCTCGGCCGTGGCGACGTTGCCCGCGACCACCTGAACGGCGTTCGACAGCTTCTTGACCCGCTCAACGGCAATCGCAACCCCTTCGGAATGGCCGTGGGCGGTGTCGATCACGATCAGGTCGCAACCCGCGTCGATCAGCGCCTCGGACCTTTCGAACCCGGCATCGCCCACGGTGGTCGCCGCCGCCACGCGCAGCCGGCCCAGCTCGTCCTTGCAGGCATGAGGGTTCAGAACCGCCTGTTCGGTGTCCTTCAGCGTCAGCAGGCCGGTCAGCTTGCCCTCGGCATTGGTGACCAGCAGCTTTTCGATGCGCCGCGCCTTCATCAGGCTTTTCGCCTCGTCCAGATCGGCGGGCTCGCGCAGCACCGCCAGATTGTCGGCGGTCATCATCCGGTGCACCGGCGTGTCGTCCGAGGAGGCGAAGCGCATGTCGCGATTGGTGACAATCCCCACGACATGACCCCGATCGTCCACAACTGGGAAACCCGTGAAATTGTACCGCTCGATCAGCTCCTTGGCGTCGGCCAGGGTCTGTTCCGGGCGCAGGGTGATCGGGTTATAGACCACGCCGCTTTCGAACCGCTTCACCCGGCGCACCTCGCGCGCCTGTTCTTCCAGCGTCAGGTTGCGGTGGATCACGCCCATGCCGCCCGCCTGTGCCATCGCGATGGCCATCCGCGCCTCGGTCACCGTGTCCATGGCCGAGCTCAGCAGCGGGATGTTCAGCCGGATCGACTTGGTCACCTGCGTCGCCGTATTCGCGGTCGACGGCAGGACCGAGCTTTTGCCCGGAACCAACAGAACATCATCGAATGTAAGCGCCTCGCGAATCTCCATGAGCGGCCTCCTTGGGAGTTTTCGTTTGGCGCTTCCCTATTTCACGGGCCGGGGCAAAAGAAAAGCCCGTAATCGCCTTTCACGCCGATGCCGCGTTGGTTTTGGCGCCCAGTTGGCCCTTGGCCCAGATCTGCATCACCTTGAAGGCGATGACCGGCACGATCAGCGTGGCCGCCACCAGCGCCAGTCCGCCCGCGAGCCGGAACCCCGCGCCCTGCCCGGCGCTGGCCAGAAGCTGCATCAGCGTGGCAAAGGCCGCCAGTGGAAAGGTAAAGGACGACCAGGCCGGGCCAAAGCCCCCCGCCGTCAGCCAGCGCCCGGCCAGAACCAGCGCCGCCAGGATCGCAATCGCGCCATAGCCCAGCAGAACCGCCAGCCCGACCCGCCCCAGCATCAGCGCCACGATCCCCAACAGACAGGCGGGCGCCAGGTGAATGGCCAGGAACGGCCGCAGCGGCGCGGGAAAGCGGGTGCGCCACAGCTGCACCAGGCTGGCCGCCCAGATGCCGAAGGCCACCGGCAGCGTGACCCAGAAGATCCCCTGTGCCAACGCCCCGGCGCCAAGCTGTGCCGCCACCATGGCCCCCACGATGGGCCCGACGAAAATCAGATGCCAGACCGGCGTCACCACGCGCTGTTCCGCCGGCCCGGTGACCAGCTGCCACAGGTAAAGCCCGATCAGCCCGGCATTCAGACCCAGCCCCAGCCACAGCACCAGCCGCGCCGCGCCCGCATCCATCCGCGCCAGCACCCCCGCCAGCAGATAGGTACACAAGACCGCCGCCGCCAACCCCGCCCGTCCGGGCAGCACGCGCAGATCCTCGGCGATCACCGCCGGGCGGCGCGCCACCTTGATCCCATAGGCCAGCGCACAGAACACAAACAGCAGCGTGACCGCGCCCAGGATCATCTCGCCCAATGCGGCGGGCATCTGGAACGTGTCCCCCGCCCGGCGCCAGGCCAGCCCCAGCCCGAACAGGCCAAAGACCGGCGGAAAGATCGCGGGCGGGGTGCGGGTTGCGAATTTCGGGCGGATGGGGAACGGGTCCATCGGGGCGGTCCTGACTGGTTGCGGTGATACAGGGTCTATACCCTGAACCGCGCCGGGGGCATGAGCGGAAATGTCACAACCGCCGCCCTGCGGATGCTTGCGGTTGCGCGGCGATCCGGCCTATCAGGGATGTTAGCGCAAACCCCGCCCGGGGACACAGGACAGGACCCAGCCATGGCCCACCCGCCCGCAACCTCGCTGGTCGCCGATATCGGTGGCACCAACACCCGTGTCGCCCGGGCCGTTGCGGGGGTCGTGGACCCGGAAAGCCTCTGCCGCTATCGCAACGCCGATTTTCCGGGGCTGGCGCAGGTGCTGGTGCATCACCAGCAGGTCACACAGGCACCCGCCCCCGAAGCCGTCTGTGTCGCGCTGGCAGGCCCGGTGCAGGATGGCGCGGGGCAGATGACCAATCTGAACTGGCGCATATCCGAAAGCGACCTGATCGCCGCCACCGGCGCCCCGCGCGCGCGCATCCTGAACGACCTGCAGGCACAGGGGCACGCCCTGCCGCATCTGCCCGCGGCGTCATTCGCGCCGCTTTTCGGCCCCGCGCCGCAGGGCGACAGCCGGCTGGTGGTGGGGATCGGCACCGGGTTCAACATCGCGCCCGTGCGCGACGCGGGCGGCCAGACGCTGGTCTTCGCGGCCGAGGCCGGACAGACCGCCCTGCCCACGCCCACGCCCGCCGACCGCGCGCTGTCCGACCGGCTGGCCGATGACACGGGCTTCACCGCGCTGGAACAGGCGATCTCCGGCCCCGGGCTGGCCGCGCTGCACCACGCGCGGACCGGCACCACCCTTACGGCGGCCGCGATCCTGGCCGCCCATGCCGATGGCACCGACCCCGCCGCGCAGGCCAGCGTCGACACGTTTCTGCGGCTGCTGGGGCTGACCCTATCGGATCTGGCGCTGTGCTTTCTGCCGCACGGGGGCATCTATCTGTGTGGCGGCATGTCCCGCGCGATCAGCCCCTATCTCGACCGTCCCGCCTTTCGCGATGCCTTCCTGTCCAAGGGCCGGTTTTCCGACCTGATGGCGCGCTTCCCGCTGATCCAGATCACCGACGATTACGCCGCCCTGACCGGCTGCGCGCAGGTCATCGCGGGCTGAGAAACGAAAACGAACGCTCGACCCGATAAGGGGAGCGCCCGTTTCCCGGCCCGCGAAGGGCCATTCGGCGAAGTGATGGTGGGTGATAAGAGATTTGAACTCCTGACATCTTCGATGTGAACGAAGCGCTCTACCACTGAGCTAATCACCCGGTAGCGGGGTACATAGCGGGCCTTTCGGCGCGGCGCAAGGGGCTGTTGCCAGGGATTTCGGTCCATTGGGAAAAAACGCGGCGACAAGGCTTTTGCGCAGGATGGAATGCCGCGCCTTCAAGGCTCTTCGGGGATTGGGGAAAGCAAACCCCGGCAACGATGCGGCAATTCCAACAGATCCCCACCCCTGCGTCGGTGATTTCGCAAGAATTTTTCCATGTTCTGCGCGCTGGCTTGCGTCCAAGTTGGGACACTGCACGCGCGTCGGCCCCTCAAATCCTCACGGCGGCCTGCATCGACCCCTCTGATTTGGCGCGACGGAGAACGAAAAACCCCCGGCAAATATGCCGGGGGTCAATCCATTTCGTTTCAGGGCACCACTCAATGCGTCGTGGCACTCGGGCCTTGGGCCGTCTTCGCCATCGCGGCCTGGGCGGCGGCTTCTTCGGCGGCCTCGTCCCATTCGATGGGTTCGGGCGGGTGGACCAGCGCTTGGGCCAGCACGTCGCGGACATGGGCGACGGGGATGATCGTCAGCCCCTCTTTGACGTTGTCGGGGATCTCGGCCAGGTCCTTCTCGTTCTCTTCCGGGATCAGGACCGTCTTGATGCCCCCGCGCAAAGCGGCCAGCAGTTTCTCTTTCAACCCGCCGATGGCCAGCACATTGCCGCGCAGCGTGACCTCGCCCGTCATGGCGATGTCCTTGCGGACCGGGATCTGCGTCAGCACCGACACGATCGAGGTCACCATGGCGATACCCGCGCTGGGGCCGTCCTTGGGCGTGGCGCCTTCGGGGACGTGGACGTGGATATCCATCGTTTCGAATTTCGGCGGTTTGACCCCGATTTCCGGCGCGATGGACCGCACGAAGCTGGAGGCCGCGTCGATGCTTTCCTTCATCACGTCGCCCAGCTTGCCGGTGGTCTTCATCCGGCCCTTGCCCGGCAGGCGCAGCGCCTCGATCGACAGCAGGTCGCCGCCGACGCTGGTCCAGGCCAGCCCGGTCACCACACCCACCTGATCGTGCATCTCGGCCAGACCATAGCGGAACTTCTTCACCCCCAGATAGTCGGACAGGTTTTCCGGCGTGATTTCAACGCTTTCGACCTCTTTCTTGACAATCTTGGTGACCGCTTTCCGGGCCAGACGCGCGATCTCGCGCTCCAGGTTCCGGACCCCGGCCTCGCGGGTATAGGTGCGGATGATCTCGTTCAGCGCGCCATCGGTGATGTCCAGCTCGCCCTTGCGCAGACCGTGGTTCTTGATCTGCTTGGGCACCAGATGCTGACGCGCGATCTCGCGCTTTTCATCCTCGGTATAGCCGGCCAGGCTGATGATCTCCATCCGGTCCAGAAGCGGCCCCGGCATGTTGTAGGAGTTCGCCGTAGTCAGGAACATCACGTTCGAAAGGTCATATTCGACCTCCAGGTAATGGTCCACGAAGGTGCCGTTCTGTTCAGGATCCAGCACCTCCAGCATCGCCGATGCCGGATCGCCCCGGAAATCCTGGCCCATCTTGTCGATCTCATCCAAAAGGATCAGCGGGTTCGTCGTCTTGGCCTTTTTCAGGGCCTGGATGATCTTGCCCGGCATCGATCCAATATAGGTCCGGCGGTGGCCGCGGATTTCGCTTTCGTCACGCACACCACCAAGGCTGATGCGGATGAACTCGCGCCCCGTGGCCTTGGCGACCGATTTGCCCAGCGATGTCTTACCCACGCCCGGCGGGCCGACAAGGCACAGGATCGGACCTTTCAGCTTTTTCGACCGCTGCTGCACCGCCAGGTATTCGACGATACGCTCCTTGACCTTCTCAAGCCCGTAATGGTCGGTGTCCAGAACGGTCTGTGCCCGGCCCAGGTCCTTTTTCACGCGGGATTTGGTGCCCCACGGGATCGACAGGATCCAATCGAGGTAATTGCGCACCACCGTCGCCTCGGCGCTCATCGGGCTCATGGATTTCAGCTTCTTCAGCTCGCCATCGACCTTTTCGCGGGCTTCCTTGCTGAGCTCGGTCGCGTCGATCCGCTCTTCCAGCTCGTGGATCTCGTTCTGACCCTCGTCGCCGTCGCCCAGCTCCTTCTGAATGGCCTTCATCTGCTCGTTCAGATAGTATTCGCGCTGGGTCCGCTCCATCTGGGATTTGACGCGGGTCTTGATCTTTTTCTCGACCTGCAGGACCGACATTTCGCCCTGCATCAGGCCAAAGATCTGCTCCAGCCGCTCGGCCACGGACAGGACCTCCAGAAGCTCCTGCTTCTTGTCGACATTGACGCCCAGATGACCGGCCACCAGATCGGCCAGCTTGGCCGGATCGCGGGTTTCGGATACGGCGGACATCGCCTCTTCGGGGATGTTCTTCTTGACCTTGGCATAGCGTTCGAACTCATCGCTGACCGAGCGCACCAGCGCCTCCAGCGTAGCATCGTCGCCGGGAACCTCTTCCAGGATCTCGGCATGGGCCTCGAAGAAATCGTCGTTTTCCAGATATTCGGTGATGCGCACACGCGCGCGCCCCTCGACCAGCACCTTGACGGTGCCATCGGGCAGCTTCAGAAGTTGCAGCACATTGGCCAGCACACCGATATCGTAAATACCGTCGGCGGTCGGCTCGTCGACGCTGGGGTCGATCTGGCTGGACAGCAGGATCTGTTTGTCATCCGCCATCACCTCTTCCAGCGCGCGGACCGACTTCTCGCGTCCCACAAAAAGCGGCACGATCATGTGCGGGAACATCACGATATCGCGCAGCGGCAGGACGGGATAGGATTGACTGAGTTGCTCTTGCATGTACTTTCCTTGATCTTGGCAAGAAGGCACCGGTCCCGACCATACGGCAACCTTCGGCCTTCCCCGCTTGATGGTTCTATATCTGGTACGGCGATCCGCCGCTTTCAACCATACGTTCTGCTCTTCCCCCACAGTGTGCCGGGAAGCCCCGGGCTGGGCAAGCGCCGTTTCACGGCCCGGATCGCAAATTTCCGGACAATTCAGGCATGGTTTTGGCAACAGGCCCGGTTTTTCCGCGTTTCTGCGGGTCAGGCGCCTCAAAAACACCGCTTTTGGCTGAAATGAGAGCAAAAAGGGAAGAATCGAGGCGCGAATGCAGTCACTGATCCGACGCATCTATCGGGAACGCAGGCGAATGGCGATTTTCGGCACCATGGCCGCGCTGTCGGGGTACCTGTTCTTCATCGGCGACGACCGCAGCCTGCACGGGCTGCCGGTATCGACCATCGCCAGCCTGGGCTTCGCCCTGGGGCTGAGCCTGCTGGGGCTGGTCGTTTGCGTGCTGATGCCCGCCTATCGCTTCGTGATAGAGGCGCTGGGCCTGATGCTTCTGGTCTATGCGGTGCTGGCGCTGTATTTCCCGGCGCTGAACGTCGACAGCGCGGCGATCCCCATCGTGAACGTGATCCTGTTCATGGGCGGCGCGCAGCTGCTGCATCACCTGTTCTATGGCGCGTGGTCGGACAAGTACCTGAACCAGGCGGTCCATATCGACCGCGCCACCACCCTGACCCGGATGGAGCAGGAAGACCTGTGGCTGTCTCTGTTTCCCGACCCGCATACGCGCGAATATTACTATGACGACACCCTGATCGAGATGGAGCGGGTCACGGATCAGCCCGGCGCGCTGCATGTGGTCAACAGCCGTGGCAACGGCATGTTCGTGGAGCAGATCGTGCATTTCGACCAGATCAAGCGCGGCTGGTCGTTTCGCACGAAGTACGAAGTTCTGGGCCGCGCGCGCGGCAAGTCGGGCAAGCTGCCGGTCTATACCCTGGTGTTCGAGCCGCGCGATGCCGATATCGCCGTGCATATCCGCTGGGAACGCTATGACTTCCCCACCCGCCGCGCGATGATGCACTGGATCGACGACTGGGCCGGGCGCAAGCTGGACGAGATGGTCGAGAAGTCCGAGACCAAGATGGCCCAGATCAACGCCGCCATGGGCTACGGACAGGAGGCCTGAGCGGCCCCGGCGCGTGCCGGAACCGCAAAGCGCCGCGATCAGGCGGGCGTCAGCGCCGGATAGTCGGTGAACCCTTTCTCGCCGCCGCCATAAAGCGTGTCGCCATCCAGATCGTTCAGCGGCGCATCGGCCTTCAACCGCGCCACCAGATCGGGATTGGCGATGAACGGACGGCCAAAGGCGATCATGTCCGCCTCGTCCGCGGCCACACGGGCAATGGCGCTGTCCCGGTCATAGCCGTTATTGGCCATATAGGGCCCCTGCCACAGCTTGCGCAGCGTGTCGAAATCGCCGATACGGGCGCCGCCGGTCTCGCCCTCGACCATATGCAGAAAGGCCAGGCCATAGCCGTTCAGCCGCTCGATCACCGGGGTATAGGTCGCCAGCGGGTCGCTGTCCGAAATCCCGTTGGCGGGCGAAAACGGCGACAGGCGCACGCCCACACGGCCCGCGTCCCAGACCGTCAACAGCCCGTCGATCACGTCGAACAGCAGCCGCGCCCGGTTTTCGACCGACCCGCCATAGGCATCGGTGCGTTTGTTGGTGCCGTCCTTCAGGAATTGTTCGATCAAATAGCCATTGGCGGCGTGCAGTTCGACCCCGTCGAATCCGGCCTCCTTGGCACATTGCGCGGCATGGACGTAATCCTGCACCACGCGCGGGATCTCGGACAACTCCAGCGCGCGGGCCGCTGAGGGCGCCGCGAACCCGTCATGGGTGAAGGTCTTGGTGCTCATCGTCAGGGCCGACGCCGAAACCGGCGCCTGGCCATCGGGCTGGATCGAGGTATGCGAGACCGCCCCCACATGCCAAAGCTGCACCACGATCTTGCCGCCTTGGGCGTGGACCGCATCCGTCACCTTGCGCCAGGCGGCCACCTGTGCGGGCGTGTGAATGCCCGGCGTCTGGATATAGCCCTTGCCCTCGGGGCTGATCTGGGTGCCTTCGCTGACAATCAGCCCGGCCCCGGCGCGCTGCGTGTAATAGGTCACGTGCAGATCGGACACCTCGCCCGTTTCGTCATCGGCACGGTTGCGGGTCAGCGGGGCCATCACGACCCGGTTCTTCAGATCCAGATCGCCAGCAGTAAAAGGGGTAAACAGCTTTTCGGTCATCGGGGAGCTCCTGCAACGGTTTCAGGCACGGGACCAACCCGTACCGCAGACATCACAGGTATGGGCGCACACGCCCCGCACAAGCGCACCCATGCACATGCGACGTGCCTGAATGCACGACGCTAGAGCTGCGCGACATCCCCTCGCGCCCGCTGGGCGTGGAAATCGGCCTGGAACGCGGCAAAGCTGCCCGCGGCGATGGCGTCGCGCATGCCCTGCATCAGCTCCTGATAGTAATGCAGGTTGTGCCAGGTCAGCAGCATCGAGCTGATGATCTCCTGGCTGCGGAAGACATGGTGCAGATAGGCGCGGGAATAGTTGCGGCAGGCCGGGCAGCCGCAAGCCTCGTCCAGCGGGCGCGGGTCGTCCTGGTGGCGGGCGTTCTTGATGTTGACGACCCCGTGGCGGGTGAACACCTGCCCCGTGCGCCCCGACCGCGACGGCAGCACGCAATCCATCATGTCGACCCCGCGCGCGACGGCGCCGACGATATCGTCGGGCTTGCCCACCCCCATCAGGTAGCGCGGGCGATCGGCGGGAAGATAGCCGGTGGCATAGTCCAGGCAGCCGAACATCGCCTCCTGCCCCTCGCCCACGGCCAGCCCGCCGATGGCGTAGCCTTCGAACCCGATCTCTTGCAGCGCCCTGGCGGATTCCTCGCGCAGGTCGGGCTCCAACCCGCCCTGCATGATCCCAAAGAGCGCATGCCCCGGCCGGTCGCCAAAGGCCGCGCGCGAGCGTTCCGCCCACCGCATCGACAGGTGCATGCTGTCGGCGATGCGGTCGCGGTCGGCGGGCAGCGCGGGGCATTCGTCGAAGCACATCACGATATCGCTGCCCAAAAGGCGCTGGATTTCCATCGACCGTTCCGGCGTCAGCTCGTGCTTGGACCCGTCGATATGGCTTTTGAACGTCACGCCCTTTTCGGTCAGCTTGCGCAGCCCCGCCAGGCTCATCACCTGAAACCCGCCGCTGTCGGTCAGGATCGGTTTTTGCCAGTTCATGAAACGGTGCAAGCCACCCAGCCGGTCGATCCGTTCCGCCGTAGGCCGCAGCATCAGGTGATAGGTGTTGCCCAGCAGGATATCGGCGCCCGTCGCGGCCACGCTTTCGGGCATCATCGCCTTGACCGTCGCCGCCGTGCCCACCGGCATGAAGGCCGGGGTGCGGATTTCGCCGCGCGGCGTTTCGATCACGCCCGTGCGGGCGGTGCCGTCGGTGGCCTTAAGTTCAAAGTTGAAATGTGCGCCCATTCCGTTACCTGCAGTCCTGCCTCGGATGCGCCGGTATAGGCGATTCGGCACGAATTCCAAGAAGGACGCCGTCATGAACGATGAAATGACAACGCCCGCCCCGTTCCGTCTGGGCTGGGAGGAATGGGTTTCCCTGCCCGAACTGGGCCTGCCGGCGCTGTGCGCCAAGGTCGACACAGGGGCGAAGACATCGGCGCTGCACGCGTCCGAGATCGAACCCTTCGGCCCGGCCAGCCAGCCGCGCGTGCGCTTTGCCGTGCACCCCATCCCGGGGCGCGACGATCTGTCGATCCCCTGCTCGGCTGAAATCGTGGACCGGCGCGAGGTGACATCATCCAATGGCGATACCGAGCTGCGCTATGTCATCCGCACGCAGCTGCATATCGGCGGGCGCGACTGGCCGATCGAGGTCACGCTGACCGACCGGGGCAGCATGGCCTATCGCATGTTGCTGGGCCGCCAGGCGCTGCTGGACGACATCCTGATTGCGCCCACCGACAGTTTCTGCCAGCCGGTGCTGGATTACGACGCCTATCATTCCGCCGCCACGCTGGCCGCGCAGCCGGTCCGGGCCCTGCGCATTGCCGTGCTGAGCCGCGAGGAAACCAATTACTCGACCCGCCGCATCGTCGAAGAGGGCACAAGCCGCGGCCACGTGATCGAGGTGATCGACACCACGCGCTGCTACATGGCGATGAACGCGCTCTCGCCCGAGGTGTTCTATGACGGCCAGCGCCTGCCGCGCTATGACGCGGTGATCCCGCGCATCGGCTCGTCGGTCACCGCCTATGGCACCGCCGTGGTGCGGCAGTTCGAAACCATCGGCACCTATTGCGTCAACGGCTCGGACGGGATCACCGCCAGCCGCGACAAGCTGCACGCGCATCAGATCCTGGCGCGGCACCGGATCGGGATGCCGCAGACGGCCTTTGCGGCCTCGCCCAAGGATACCGACAACCTGATCGGGCTGGTGGGCGGCGCGCCGCTGATCGTGAAGCTGCTGGAAAGCACCCAGGGCAAGGGCGTGGTGCTGGCCGAAACCAAGAAGGCCGCGCAATCGGTGATTTCCGCCTTTCGCGGGCTGAAGGCCAGCTTCCTGGTCCAGCATTTCGTCAAGGAAGCCGCGGGCGAGGATGTGCGTTGTCTGGTGATCGGCAACAAGGTCGTCGCCGCCATGCGCCGGGTGGCCGAGCCGGGCGAGTTCCGGTCGAACCTGCATCAGGGCGGCAAGGCCGAGCGCGTGCGCATCACCAAGGACGAACGCGAGGCCGCCCTGCGCGCCGCCCGCGCCTTTCGGCTGCATATGGCCGGTGTGGACCTGCTGCGCTCGTCCGAGGGGCCAAAGGTGCTCGAGGTGAATTCCTCACCCGGGCTCGAGGGGATCGAAAAGGCCAGCGGCAAGAACGTGGCCGGCCTGCTGTTCGACGAGATCGAAAAGCGTGTCCGCCCGGCCCCGGCCCGCAAACGTGGCGCATCGGCCAAGCCCGGCACTTTACGGCCCGGCCGTTAAATCCTATATGATTGGTCGGAAATAAGGACAGGCCGATGACCGACGCTTCGCAGCCCCTCGAAGGGGCGCCCCTGATCAAACCGTCAACCACCGATCACCCGCTTTATGACAAGGTGGTCGAGGCCTGCCGGACCGTCTATGACCCCGAGATCCCGGTGAACATCTATGATCTGGGTCTGGTCTATACGATCGAGATCGACGCCGAGAACGCGGTTTCGGTCCTGATGACCTTGACCGCGCCGGGCTGCCCCGTGGCGGGCGAGATGCCGGGCTGGCTGGCCGAGGCGATCGAGCCGCTGGATGGCGTCAAGCAGGTGGATGTCGACATCACCTGGGACCCGCCCTGGGGGATGGAGATGATGTCCGACGAGGCCCGGCTGGAACTGGGCTTCATGTGATCCAAAGGCAAGCTTAATCGCTTGCCTTTTTCATTTGCAAGCGAATTTACTTGCCTTAAGGCGCGTGTGCGGCTTACGCTTGCGCCATGGAACAGCCACTCTGCGTCCTGACCGGCGACCTGATCGGATCGACCGCCCTGCCCGACGGACAGGTGGCGGCGGCCATGGCGGCGTTGCGCGACGCGGCCGGGCAGATTTCCGGCTGGCCAGACGCTGCGCCCGCCCGCTTCACCCCCTATCGCGGCGATGGCTGGCAGATGGTGCTGCGCGACCCGGCCCGCGCGCTGCGCGCGGCGCTGTTCCTGCGCGCCAGCCTGCGGGTGCTGGGCAAACCCTTTGCCACCCGGATCGCGCTGGCCACCGGGGTCGAGGCGCTGGGCGCCGGGCCGGACCTGTCGGGCGAAACCGGGCCCAACTTCGTCGCCTCGGGCCGGGCGCTGGACGCCATGCCGCGCGGCACCGAACTGGTCTGGGCCGCAGGCGGCGCGCGCGACGCGGTGTTCCGGCTGGCCGACCATATCAGCGCGGGCTGGACCCCGGCGCAGGCGCGGGCCGTGGCCCGGATGCTGCCCCCAACCGACATGACCCATGCCGCGGCCGCGCAGGCGCTGGGCATCAGCCGCCAGGCGGTGGATCAGGCCCTGGGCGCGGCCGGTTATCCCGCGTTGCACCAGGCCATCGCCCTGTTCGAAAGGGATTTTCATGCAAGCTGATCGACCTGCATTCCCCGAAAGCAAGCCCTTTCACCTGCACCAACAGGGGGCACGGCGATGATCGCGACCCTGACCGCCCTGCTTTTCGCCCATGTGCTGGCCGATTTCGTGTTCCAAACCAACTGGATGATCGCGCACAAGACGCAGGCCAAGGGCTTTCTGGCCCATGCGGTGGTGGTCGCCCTGACCGCCTGGATCGCGCTGGGCTTTCCCGCGCCCCTGCCGCTGGCGGCGCTGGTCGGGGCGCATATGGCCATCGACGCGGTCAAGACATTCGGCGGGTTTCGGGACCTGCGGGCCTTTCTGGTCGATCAGGCCGCGCATCTTACCACGATCTGCGTCCTCGTGTGGATCTGGCCCGGTCTGTGGGACGCGGGCGCCTGGGCGCCCTATCCCGCGCTGCTGCACCTTATGGTGCTGCTGACCGGGCTGATCGTCACCCTGCGCGCGGGCGAATACGCCATCGCGCTGCTGATGCGCCCCTATCGCGGGCGGGTGAACAATGCGGGGCTGCGGAACGGCGGCCGGGTGATCGGGATGCTGGAACGCGGGCTGATATTTGCCCTGATCGGGTTGGGCCAGCCGCTGGGCGTGGGGTTCCTTGTGGCGGCGAAATCGGTGCTGCGCTTCGGCACCGCGACCCGCGACCAGCGCAGCGCCGAATATGTGATCATCGGCACGCTGGCGTCCTTCGGCTGGGCGATTCTGGCCGCCTATGCCACCTTTGCCGCATTGGATCACCTGCCAGCGCTTGAGATTTCCCGACCGCTTCCCTAGGTTATGGGGCAGGAAGAAGGAACTCCAACATGTTCGGCATACCCGGCAAACAGGCCGTCTCCATGACCCCCGCCGCAGCGACGCAAATCGCCAAGCTGATGGCACGCGACGGGTCCAAGGGGCTGCGCATCGGCGTCAAGAAAGGCGGCTGCGCGGGCATGGAATACACCATGGATTACGTCGATAAGGTCGACCCGAATGACGAACGGGTCGAACAGGACGGCGCGGTTGTGATGATCGCCCCCATGGCACAGATGTTCCTGTTCGGGACCGAGATCGACTATGAGGTTTCGCTGCTGGAATCGGGTTTCAGGTTCCGCAACCCGAACGTCGCCGATGCCTGTGGCTGCGGCGAATCGGTCAAGTTCAAGGACGTGACCGAACTGGACCAGCCCGGGTAGGACAACCTGCCCGCTTCCCCCCGCGCGCGATCTGACCTAGTCTGCCCCCGAACACCGCGAACGGGGGAGAGACATGCGTAAACTGGCCGCTGGCAACTGGAAAATGAACGGCACCGCTGCGGCGCTGGCCGAGATCGCGGCGCTGAACGCGCGTTACGACAGCGCGCCGGTCGATATCCTGATCTGCCCCCCCGCCACGCTGCTGTCCCGCGCATCCGATACCGCGGGTCCCGCCATCGCCACCGGCGGCCAGGATTGCCATGCCGCTCATTCCGGTGCCCATACCGGCGACATCGCCCCCGACATGCTGAAAGATGCCGGGGCCAGCTATGTCATCCTGGGCCATTCCGAACGCCGCACCGATCATGGCGAAACCGACGCCACGGTGCGGGTCAAGACCGTGTCCGCGCTGAACACCGGTCTGACGCCGGTCGTCTGCGTGGGCGAGACCGAGGCCGAACGCGACGCGGGCCAGACCCTGGACGTGATCCGCAGCCAGCTGGCCGGCTCGCTGCCCGACGGGCTGGATGGGGCACAGATCGTCGTGGCCTATGAGCCGGTCTGGGCCATCGGCACCGGCCGCGTGCCGACCCATGACCAGATCGAAGAGGTACACAATCTGATGCGCGCCGAATTGGTCGCGCGCTTTGGCGACAGCGCCGCCGAGACCCGGCTGCTTTACGGCGGATCGGTCAAGCCCGGCAACGCGGCCGAGATCTTCGCGCTCTCGAACGTGGATGGCGCGCTGGTGGGCGGCGCCTCGCTCAAGGCCGATGATTTCGCGGGCATCATTGACGCCCTGGCCCAGGCCTGATCCCCCTCCAAACGACGCGCCCGGCCCTGCCTTCGGGATTTGAGTATTTGCAGAGCAATGAAATGAAGGCCCCCGCGCCATTTCATTGCTCCATAAATACTCAGGGGGGTCCGGGGGGCTTGCCCCCCGGCGCGCCCCGCATGGCCCGACAGAACGGAAAAGGGCCGCCCAGCCGGACGGCCCCTGCCCCAGTCATTCTGCTGGTCTATTTCGTGATGATCTCGGGGCCCATGACCGCATTCGGCAGATAGGTCGAGATCGCGGGCACATAGGTCACCAGGATCAGGAACGCGAACAGCACCATCAGGAACGGCAGCGCCGCCTTGACCACCCGCATCATCGGCATCCCCGCCACGCCCGAGGTCACGAACAGGTTCAGGCCCACGGGCGGGGTGATCATGCCGATTTCCATGTTCACCACCATGATGATGCCCAGATGGATCGGGTCGACGCCCAGCTCGATCGCGATCGGGAAAACCAGCGGCGCCACGATCACCAACAGGCCCGAAGGCTCCATGAACTGGCCACCGATCAGCAGGATGACGTTCACGACCACCAGGAACATGATCTTGCCGAAGCCCGCGTTCAGCATCGCACCGGCGATCTGCTGCGGGATCTGTTCGTCGGTCAGCACGTGTTTCAGGATCAGCGCATTGGCGATGATGAACATCAGCGTGACGGTCAGCTTGCCGGCCTCGAACAGGGTGGCGCGGGTGTCGCGATGGAACAGCGCGGTCAGCACCGCATAGGGTTTCTCGATCAGCGGCACCGGGCGCGCGCCCTCTTCGGCCGGTTTCAGCGGACCCATGTCGCGATAGATGAAACAGGCCACGAAGAACGCATAGACCGATGCGACGGCGGCGGCTTCGGTGGGGGTGAAGATCGCCCCGGTCACGCCCGGCACGCCATAGATGCCCACCATGATGATGACGATCAGCATCAGCCCCCAGAACGCGTCACGGAACGCGGCCCAGATCTCGGACCAGCCGGCCCATTCGCCCTTGGGCATGTTGCGGATCGTGGCCATGACATAGATCGTGACCATCAGCAGCAGACCCGCCAGCAGGCCCGGGAAGACACCGGCCAGGAACATCCGGCCCACCGACACCTCGACCGCACTGGCATAGACCACCATCACGATCGACGGCGGGATCAGGATGCCCAGCGTGCCCGCGTTGCAGATCACACCGGCGGCGAAATCCTTGGTATAGCCCACCTGCCGCATCGCCGCGATGACGATGGAGCCGATGGCGACCACGGTCGCGGGGCTGGAGCCCGACAGCGCGGCAAACAGCATGCAGGCAAAGACGCCCGCGATGGCCAGACCGCCGCGCAGATGCCCGACGCAGGCAATGGAAAACCGGATGATCCGCTTGGCCACCCCGCCCGTCGACATGAAGCTGGACGCCAGGATGAAAAACGGGATCGCCAAGAGCGTATAATGCCCCGCCATCGCCTGATAGAAGGATTGCGCGATCGATGCCAGCGACGTGTCCGACAGCACCAGCAGGAAGACGATCGAGCTGAGGCCAAGCGACACCGCGATCGGCACCCCGATCAGCAGCAGGCCCACGATCATGCCAAAAAGAACGGCGACTTCCATATTCTTATTCTCCCGCGTTCCGGGCCGCGACGTCTTCGACGGCGTCTTCGGCCTCGTGGCTGACGATCAGGCTTTTCTGTTTGCCGGTCACGATGCGCAGGCTGGCCTGCACGATCCGGAACAGGATCAGGGCACAGCCGAACGGCATGATGGCATAGGGGATGAACCGCGGCAGTTTCTCGTATTCCTCGCCGAAGTTGAACGTGGCCTCCAGCCAGCCCTTCAGGATGGGGATCGGGATCTGTTCGGTCTCGTACCAGGCCTGGTCGCGGCTGTCGGCGAAGCCGGTCGGGAACCAGCGCCCGGTGGTCGCGTCCAGCCCGGCAAAGGGGGCCCAGTAATCCCAGGCGCCCTTCATCAGAAGCCCCGCATAGGCCAGGCAGCACAGCGCCGCGATCAGCCCCAGGGTCCGCTGGCCGCGCTGCGACAGCAGGTTCAGGATCGCATCGACCCCCAGATGCGCCGTCACCTTGAACCCGTAGCTGACGCCAAACACCACCAGCCAGGCAAACAGCACCAGCGTCAGTTCCTGCCCCCAGATCAGCGAGCTTGAGAACACATAGCGCAGCACGACATTCACGAAGGTGACCACGACCATCAGACCCAGGATCAGGGCGATGGCGTTTTCTTCGATCTCGTTCACGATCCGGGCAAAACCCGACAGTTCAGGCTGTTCGGCTGATCCGGCCATCGCTGTCCCCTCCTTTGGCTGTGATCGGTGATATGAAAAGGGCGACCCGACGGATCGGGTCGCCACAGCATTGGCCGAAACGGCTTACATCGACGCGTTGATTTCCTGTGCGGCGGCGATGTTCTCGGCGCCCACATCGGCTTCGAACTGATCCCAGACCGGCTTCATCGCATCGACCCAGGCCTGACGCTGTTCGGGCGTCAGTTCGCGCACGGTGCCGCCCTGTTCGATGATCGACTGCTTGGCGGCCTCGTTCACGGCGAAGGCCTCGGCGTTGCGGGTGTCGGTCACCTCTTGCATGATGGTGGCCAGCTGCGTGCGCACGTCATCAGGCAGGCTGTCCCAGAAATCGGTCGAGGTCACGACCAGGTAATCCAGCACGCCGTGATTGGTTTCGGTCACGCCGTCCTGCACCTCGAAGAACTTCTTGCCATAGATGTTGGACCAGGTGTTTTCCTGCCCGTCGACAACGCCGGTCTGCAGCGCGCCATAGACTTCGGAAAACGCCATCGGCTGCGGGCTGGCGCCCAGGGCTTCCATCTGCGCGACCAGCACATCCGAGGTCTGGACGCGGAATTTCAGGCCCTTGGCGTCGCTGGGATCCAGCAGCGGCTTGTTGGCCGAAAACTGTTTCATGCCATTGTGCCAGAAGGCCAGGCCCAGAACGCCGCGGCGCACCATGGATTCCTTCATCGCCACCCCGGTTTCCGAGGCCTGGAACGCATCGACCGCTTCCATGCTCGAGAACATGAACGGCAGGTCGAAGATGCGGAATTTCTTGGTGAACTGCTCGAATTTCGACAGCGACGGCGCGGCCATCTGCACGTCGCCCTGCAGCAGCGCCTCGAGCACCTGGTCATCGTTGTAAAGGGTCGAGTTCGGATAGACCTCCATGCAGGCCTTGCCGTTCATTTCCTCGTTCACCCGTTGCTCCAGCAGGGTCGCGGCAATGCCCTTGGGGTGCTTGTCGCTGTTGGTCACGTGGCTGAACTTGATGACGATCTCGCCATCTTCACAGGCCGCGGTGGCGGCACCGGCCGACAGGGACATGGCAACGGCAGCAGCCGCAGCGGTTACGAATTTCATTTGGAATCCTCCCAGATTTCCTTTGAACAGGTCTGGCGGCACGAGGGCCGGCCTGACAGTAACAGAACCGGCCTGATCGGGCGGCTCAACCGGGAAATGCCGGACCGGCCGAAGCGCCCGCAATATTATTGTTTTTCAAAGGCTTGATCCGACCGTTTCTGACCATCCAGCCGGCGACAGACGGCTTTGTGGCGGAAATCCGCACAGGCCACGCCGGGATTTGTGCGGATTTCCGCACAGATCCGGGATTCGCCCCTAGTCGCGGGCGCGAAAATCTTCGGGCCGTAGCCCGTGCTTGGCCAGCTTGTCATAGAAGGTCTTGCGCGGCAGTTTCAACGCCTGCGCGGCCTCGGTCGCGCGGCCCTGCGCGCGTTTCAGCGCGTCGATCAGCAACGAGCGTTCGACCTGTGCCATCTGTTCGGCCAAGCCCAGGCTGCGCGCCTCGTCCAGTTCCGACAGGCCCATGGCAAAGCGCATCGCGGCATTCATCAGCGACCGCGCATTGCCCGGCCAGTCCTGCGCCATCAGCCGGGCGATCACGTCGGGCGTGATCTCGGGCATGGGCAGCGCGGCCTGTTCGCAGGCAATCGCGACGTAATGGCGAAACAGCACCGGGATATCCTCGGTCCGTTCGCGCAGCGCGGGGATGCGCACCCGCATCACGTCCAGCTTGTAGTAAAGGTCGGGGTTGAAACGCCCGGCCTCGACCTCGGCCGACAGATCGGCATAGGTGCCCGCCAGCACCCGGGGCGCGGCGTTGCGGTCCAGCAGATCCAGCAGCGTGAACTGCCCCGGCGCGGGCAGCCGGGCGATCTCGTCCAGAAACAGCGACCCGCCCTCGGCCCGTTCGAAACAGGCGTTCAGCATGTCGGGCGTGGCGGTGGCGGCAGACAGTTTCTGGAACGGGTGCTGGGCCGCGCCGGACAGCATGTGAATGACTTCGGCCACCTTGGACGTGCCGGTGCCCGGCTCGCCGGTGATCAGCACCTCGGCCGAGGCGCGCGCCACCGCCCGCACCCGCGCGCGCAGATCCTCGGCCAGTTTCGATTGCCCGAACAGCAGCCGCGCCGCCGCATCACCGTTTTCCAGCTGGTGCTTCAGATGCCGGTTTTCCAGCACCAGCGCGCGGGTCCGCAGCGCCTTTTCGACGATGGCCAGAAAATCGCCGGGCGAGCAGGGTTTTTCCAGAAAATCGAACGCGCCCGCCGAAATGCCGCGCACGGCGGTCGGCACGTCGCCCTCGCCCGTCAACAGGATCACCGGCAGGTCGGCGTCGATCTGGTGGACGAATTCCAGCAACGCGAACCCGTCCTTGCCCGGCATGCGGATATCGCTGACCACCACGCCCTGAAACACCGGCGAGATGTGATCCTTGGCCTCGATATAGGACCCCGCCAGAATGGGCGACAGCCCCGCCAGCTCCAGCGTCTGCCCCAGCGCCTCGCGCACGGGGGCGTCGTCATCGACCAGAAGCACCGTGGTGTTCATGCGGCCTCCTGCCGTTTGGCGGGGTCCAGCAGGATCGTGAAGACCGCTCCGCCCCCGTCCCGGTTGCGCCCGCTGATCGACCCGCCGAAGCTTTGCAGCAGGCCATAGGAGATCGACAGCCCCAGCCCCATGCCTTCGGATTGGCCGACCTCTTTGGTGGAATAGAACGGATCGAAGATCTTTTCCGGCTCGGCGATGCCGCTGCCGGTATCGGCCACGGAAAGCGCGATGCGCCCCGCCTGGCGGTCCAGCGTGATGTCCAGCCGCCGTTCGGCGCTGGCGCCCATCGCATCCAGCGCATTGGTCACCAGGTTCAGCACCACCTGTTGCAGCCGCACCTCGCCGCCGCGGGCCATCACCGGGCGATCGGGCCGCGCCCAGACCAGCGTGACCTGATCGGCGGCGATGCGCGGCGCGCTCAGCTCCAGCACCGTGTCGATCACCGCCACCAGATCGACATCGGTCATCGGCTCGGTTTCCTGCCGGGCAAAGGCGCGCAGGTTGCGGATGATCCGCCCCATGCGGCGGCCCAGTTCGGAAATCCGCGTCAGGTTCTCGGCCGCCTTTTCCGGCGCGCCGCGTTCCAGATACAGGTTGGCGTTTTCGGCAAAGGACCGGATCGCCATCAGCGGCTGGTTCAGCTCGTGGCTCAGCCCCGCCGACATCTTGCCCAGGGCCGACAGCTTGCCCGCCTGCACCAGATCCTGCTGCGCGCGTTTCAGCGCGGCCTCGGCCTCCAGCCGCTCGGCGACCTCGTGGCGCAGGGTGGCGTTGGCATCCGACAGCGCGCGGGTCCGGGTGCGCACGCGTTCCTCCAGCCGGGCGTTGGCGGCGGCCTCGATCCGCAGCCGTTCGCTCAGCGCGCGGCGGCGTTCGGACACGATCAGCAGCAGCCCGCCGAAGATCAGGATCACCGCGCTGACCGCGATGGCCTGCAACCAGGCGATGCGCGCGGCACTGTCGACGCTGAGCAGCAATTCGCCGCGCATCCCGATCACCGGCAGATCCTGCACCAGATGCAGCGCCCGCTGCGGCAGGTACCGCCCCCCGTCCAGCGCCCAGACCTCGTGCCCGAACCGCGTGGTTTCGCGCGCCGCCGGAAACGCGCTCAGCATGTCGCGCGCATAGCCGTAACGGGGCTGGCCGATCCGCAGCGCGGTTTCCAGATCGCGGGTGCGAAACAGCAACTCGTTCCGGTTGGTGATGAACACCACCCCCGCCGCATCGGTGAAATAGATCGCCTGCGGATCGCCCAGCCAGGCGGATTCAACCTCCCATATGTTCACATCGACATCGAGCGTGCCCAGCACCCCGCCCCCCGGCGCGAAAACCGGCGCCGAAAAGACGAACGCGCGCCCCTCGACCCCGTCGATCTGCTGGTGATGCACCCCCAGCGCGCCCTGCATCGCCCGGCGAAAGGACGGCATGTCGGCGCGGGTCTTTTCCGACAGCGGCGATTTGCGCTGCGAGCTGAACCGCACCCGCCCATCGGGCCCCACCACATGCAGATCCAGCGTGTTGGTCTTGTCGGCGGTGCGCAGCAGCACCGTTTCCGCCGCCGCCATCGCCGCCGGGTCGCCCCGCAGCGCCGCCTGCAGCGTCGGATGTTCGGCCATCACCACGGCCAGTTCGCGATATTGCTGCAACGCGCCCAGCAACCGGGCCGAGGCCAGCGACAGGTCCAGTTGTCCGCGATCGGCCAGCCGGTCCAGACCCGCGCGATAGCTAACCCACCAGACCCCGGCGAACACCGCCGCGACCAGCATCAGGAAACCGGCAATGGCGGGGACGATCCGTGTCATGCGACCTCCTGCGTTTTCCTTGTGGTGCGGGCCCGGCCCGCGCGTGCGACAGGTGCCCCTAGGCCGGGGCCGCCTTGCCCTTTTCGATGCCATCGGTGGTCCAGACCAGGCGCTGGCGCCGGGCCGCGTCGATCTTGCGCCGGTGCGCGCGGACCTTTTCAGGGTCCTTGTACCCGCGCGGATGATCCAGATGCACCAGCGGCGCGCTGAACCGCAGATGCCGCCCCTTGACCCCGGCATTGGCCAGCCGAATGCCGAATTCCTTGTCGCCGCCGCCGTATTTCATCTCTTCGTCCATGCCGTTCACCCGCAGGATCGCCGACCGATAGGCCGAGGCATTGCCCCCGCACCAGTTGCGCCCGACCGGATAGACATGTTCGATCAGCGCCAGCATCGGCAGCGGCAGCGGCGCGGTCTTCAGCCATGTGGTGAACCGGCGCAGCGTGTTGGTTTCGCGCAGCCAGGCCCGGTCGAACACCCGGCCCGACAGCACGTCCTCTTCCGTGACCGATCGGGTCGTGGGATCGTCCAGCCGGATCAGGCTGCCGGAACAGAACCGGTCGGGCCGCGCCACTTGCAGGTGGCGGGCGATGAAACCGGGATGGATCAGGCAATCGCCGTCGATGAAGATCAGGTACTCGGCATCCGAGCTGGCAATCGCCCGGTTCAGGATGCGGTTCTTTTCAAAGCCGCGATCCTCGTGCCATTCGTGGCGGATAGTCAGCTCTGGCAGCCGGTCGCGCAGCGCCGCGATGGTATCGCGGGTTTCGGGACCCGAGCCGTCATCGGCGATACAGACACTGTCGGGCAACCGGGTCTGGCGGCTGACCGACAACAGCGTCAGCGTCAGCGCCCAGGGGCTGTTATAGGTCGAGATGATCAGTTCGGTGCGCATGCAACCCTCGTCTGCCTGTCGCTGTCCTAGCCCCCCCGGGGCCGCATTTCAACTGGATCCGCGCCGCGCGCCCGGCGGGATAAACAATTGCGCCGCCCCCCTTTGCGGTTAATCTGCGGGGACGACCAGCGGATCGACCGGGCGCCGGACCGGGCCGGGGCGGTGTTGGGCAAGGGATCACAAAGAGCGGCGGCGCGGCATGTCACTTTACGAGAAGTTCATCAACCGAAAGACCGTCATCATCGCCGGTCTTCTGGCGGCGGTCGGGCTGGTGGCCGACATATCGGGCATCATCGGCACCGATTACAGCTTTGCCGTCGCGAAACTGGATGTCGCCGCGATCGAGGCACCGACCGAACAACAGGTCCGCGCCTATACCGACACGCTCAAGGCCAGCCTGCAACCGGGCAGCATGACCGCGCCCGCCGCCCGCGCATTCGCCACCGAACAGATGCAGATCGACGCGATCCCCGACCGCTTCAAATCCTATATCCTGCTGATTTCCAACACGTCGGAACGCGATGCCGACGATGTCACGGTACATTTCGCCCTGCGCGACGGCGACAGGGTGCTTTATCGCGACCATTTCAAGGGCGCGCATATGCTTCAGGCCCGCGACAGCCAGATCCGGGGCGCAGTGCCCAAGACGGATGTTGCGGGCACGGTCTCGGAGATCGATGTCTGCCTGTCGTTTCGCGGCAAGTTCTTCGTCAACCGGGTCGAGCAGCGGATCTCGATCTCTCCCGCGCCGTTTCCCGCGGGCACCGGGCTCGACATGTTCGGCGAACCGCCCACCTGGTCGGCCATCGAAAGCCGCTCGGTCGACCGTTTCGTGCTGGGCACGCCCTGCGCGCCCGTTGGCGGCACCTGAGGGCGGCTAGAGCGGCAGCGCGGTGGTGGCCTTGATCTCTTCCATCGACAAAAGCGCGGTGACATTGTGAATGCGCACCTCGGCGATCAGCGCCTGATAAAACGCGTCATAGGCCCGCGCATTGGGCACCCGCACCTTCAGGATATAGTCGATATCGCCGGCCAGGCGGTGGGCCTCCATCACCTCGGGGCGGGCGCGTAGCGCCTCCAGGAACGTCTTCTGCCAATCCGCCTCGTGTTCGGCGGTGCGGATCAGGACGAAGAAACAGGCCTCCAGCCCCAGCGCCTCGGGGTCCAGGATCGCGGCCTGGCCACGGATCACCCCGCCCTCGCGCATCTTGCGGATGCGGTTCCAGACCGGGGTTTTCGACGACCCGACCTTCTTGGCGATCTCGTCCAGCGACTGGCCGGAATCGACCTGCAATTCGGCCAGAATCTTGCGATCCGTCGCATCCAGTCGCATCGGCGGCTCCTATCCGGGAATTTGTTCTGTTTCGCGCAATCGGATATTGGCATACAGGAACGGTTTCCCGCAATCCAGTCCGATCTTGCGCCGCCGGTTTGATCTTTGTCACGGCGCGGGCGGCGTGGGCACGCCATCAGGGTGGCAAAAGCGATATCTGCCGCACCTGTTTGGGGTTTTCGCGCCCCGGGCGGCGGTCTAGGAACAGGTAACGACGGATCAAAGATGAGCCTTGACGTGAACGACCCCGCCACACCCAAACTGCCCACCCTGCCCGATGCGCAAACCGTGACGGCGGTGACGCACTGGACCGACCGGCTGTTTTCCTTCCGCGTGACGCGGCCCGCCAGCTTGCGGTTTCGGTCGGGCGAGTTCGTGATGATCGGCCTGATGGGCGATCCCGACCCCAAGACGGGCAAGCAAAAACCGCTGCTCAGGGCCTATTCCATCGCCTCGCCTTCCTGGGATGAGGAGCTGGAATTCTACTCGATCAAGGTGCAAGACGGCCCGCTGACCAGCCGGTTGCAGCATATCCAGCCGGGCGATCAGATCATCCTGCGGCCCAAGCCCGTGGGGACGCTGGTCCATGACGCGCTGCTGCCGGGCAAGCGGCTGTGGCTCTTTGCCACTGGCACCGGGTTTGCGCCCTTCGCGAGCCTGCTGCGCGACCCGCAGACCTTTACCGATTATGACGAGGTGATCATCACCCACACCTGCCGCGAGGTCGGCGAGCTGGCCTATGGCGCGGCGCTGATCGACGAAATCCGCGGCGATGAGATGCTGGCCGAGCTGATCGGCGAGGGCTTCGCCGACAAGCTGCGGTACTATCCCACCACGACCCGCGAGCAGAGCCCCAAGATGGGCCGCATCACCGACCTGATGCGCGCGGGCGAGGTGTTCGCCGACCTGGGTGTCGCGCCACTGAGCCCGGAAACCGACCGCGCGATGGTCTGCGGCAACCTGGCCTTCAACCTGGAGATCAAGGAGCTGCTCGAAGGCTATGGCCTGACCGAGGGCGCCAATTCCAAGCCCGCCGAATACGTGGTCGAAAAGGCGTTTCTGGACTGACGGGCG
>NZ_NSBT01000036.1 GCF_002285435.1 Actibacterium ureilyticum | reverse complement strand
CTAGGGTCAGGATGCATTGATTTCCGCCGCGCGGCGTGATTCAGGGCTCCAAAACGGAGCGGTAACATGAGCGATCTTTTCTGGCTGACCGACGCGCAGATGGCGCGTCTGTAACCCTTCTTTCCGAAGTCCCATGGCAAGCCCCGTGTTGACGACAGGCGGGTTTTGAGCGGAATTATTTTCATCAACCGCAATGGCTTAAGGTGGCGCGATGCTCCCGCAGCCTATGGCCCCCACAAAACGCTCTACAGCCGGTGGGGGCGTTGGAGCGAGAAAGGCATCTTCGCCCGGATGATGGTCGGCCTGGCTGCGGAGCATGCTGAAGAGAATACCGTGATGATTGACGAGACATATCTCAAGGCCCACCGAACAGCGACCAGCATGGCCGTGAAAAAGGGGGGCGTGGCCGCCTGATCGGTCGGACCAAGGGCGGAATGAACACCAAACTGCATGCCGTCTGTGACAGCCAGGGACGCCCAATCGACTTGTTCGTCACCGCAGGACAGGTGAGCGACTACATCGGCGCGCGGGCGTTGCTCAGTCGCCTGCCAAACGTCAAATGGCTGCTCGGGGATCGCGGCTACGACGCCGACTGGTTCCGAGAAGCATTGCAGGACAAGGGGATACGCGCCTGTATCCCTGGACGAAAGCAACGCAAGACGCCGGTTAAATACGACAAGCGCCGCTACAAATGGCGAAACCGGATCGAGATCATGTTCGGCAGGCTCAAGGATTGGCGGCGCCTGGCGACCAGATACGACCGATGCTCCAAGGTGTTCCTCTCAGCAATCGCTCTCGCTGCTCTCGTCATCTATTGGTTATGAACCCTGAACCTAAAGCCCAACAAATGGAAGAGCTATGCAGAATAAAAGGAAAGGTTATGCTAAATGCACCAAAGGGGATTTGGTGGAGCCTAGGGGAGTCGAACCCCTGACCTCTTGCATGCCATGCAAGCGCTCTCCCAACTGAGCTAAGGCCCCGGACCAGTGTGGTCGGATCTCTCCGACGGCCCGTATTTATGGAAGCACCGGGGGGAGATCAAGCGAAAAATCCCCCCGGATGCGATTAGCTTTCGTCGTCGTCGGTGGACACGTCCGCGATGTCGTCCAGCGACACATCCTCGTCGTCGTCTTCCAGCACGTCGTCGCCCAGATCCACGTCGGAATCATCGTCGTCATCGTCCAGCACGACATCATCCGCCAGCGACTCGTCATCGCTGGATTGCTTCGAGGCCTTGTCCGACTTGTCGGCCACCAGAGTCCGGCCTTTGCCGCTGGTCAGGCTTTCAAGCGACATGCTGTGGCCGCAGGACGGGCACACCATCGGGTCGCGCTGCAGGTCATAGAAACGGGTCGAGCAGTTCGGGCAAACGCGTTTAACGCCCCATTCTTCCTTGGGCATGGGAGTCCTCTTCGGTCCGAAAACGTATCAGGGTCGGAGCCAACTGCCACAAGTGCCTGTGTGTGTCAAAGGGCTTTTCCGGTTTCGCGGGGGCAAAGTGGTTTTTCGGCTGTCCGGGTGTCGCGGGCCCTGTTAGATTGGGGCAAACAGGTAGAACATGAAACGCGCCGAGCTTCCCGGAGATCCCCCCATCACCGTGACGTTGCGCCGGTCCGGCCGGGCGCGGCGGCTGAGCCTGCGTGTGTCGCAGCTGGATGGGCGGGTGACGTTGACCCTGCCGAACCACGCGCCCGAGGATGAGGGGCTGTCGTTCCTGCGCGAGAAAGAGGCCTGGATTCGCGGCCATCTGGACCGCAGGCCCCAGGACCGGACGATCGGGCCGGGGGTCACGATCCCGTTTCGCGGCCAGCCGGTCGAGGTGGCACTTGCCGATGCCGGGCGCGTCCGGGTCGAGGGCGCGCGCCTGATGGTGTCGCGCAAATCCGCCAACCCGGGCACTGCGATCGCGGCTTTCCTGAAGCTGGCCGCGCGCGAGCATCTGGCGGCGCGGTCCGATCATCACGCGGCCACGCTGGGGCGGGGATACGAGCGGCTGGTCTTGCGCGACACACGCTCGCGCTGGGGGTCGTGTTCCAGCCAGGGGGCGCTGATGTATTCCTGGCGGCTGATCATGGCGCCGGATGCGGTCTCGGACTATGTCGCGGCGCATGAGGTCGCCCACCTGGTCGAGATGAACCATAGCCCCGCGTTCTGGCGCGTGGTGGCGCGGCTCTGCCCCGATTACCAGACGCCGCGCCGCTGGCTGCGCGAAAACGGCGCATCCCTGCATGCGGTGCGCTTTGGCGATTGACCGGCTGCGGCTTTTTGTGATCACATTTGCGGATGGACACGAGCACCCGAACCGGCGAAGGCGGCATTGCCGCGCATGAAAGGCTGTATCGCAGCTTGCGCGGCAAGATCATGCATGGCGAGCTAACGCCCGGTGCATCGCTGACCCTGCGCGGGATCGGGCAACAATTCGGCGTGTCGATGACGCCTGCGCGCGAGGCGGTGCGGCGGCTGGTCGCCGAAGGCGCGCTGACCCTGTCCTCGTCCGGGCGGGTGGCCACGCCCGCCCTGTCGAACGAGCGGATCGAGGAACTGGCCGCCCTGCGCGCGTTGCTGGAGCCGGAACTGGCCAGCCGAGCCCTGCCGCGCGCCCATATCGCGCTGATCGACCGGTTGCAGGACATCAACCATACCCTGGCCGAGGTCGTCAGCCGCCACGATGCGGTGGGCTATATCCGCGCCAATCTGGAGTTTCACCGCACGCTTTACCTGCGCGCACAGGCGCCCGCGATGCTGGCGCTGACCGAAACCGTCTGGCTGCAACTGGGGCCGACGATGCGGGCGCTGTACGGTCGGTTGGGTCGGACGGAATCGCCGCAGTTTCACAAATCCATCGTTGCCGCGCTGAAAGCGGGCGACGAGCCGGGGCTGCGTCTGGCGGTGCGTGCGGATGTCACCCACGGCCTGCGGCTGCTGGCGGGTTAGGGTGCGTCACTCTCCATAGGGCACCCAGATCGTCTTGACCTCGGTCGCGGCGCGCAAAAAGGCACGGCCTTCGCCCTCGGGGCCCATCCAGTCGCGGTTGCGACGGTTGTTCACCCAACTGCGTTTCAGGTTCCCGGCGGCCTCGGTTTCGATCACCGCCGACAGGTCGGTCGACGAAAAGCTCCAGACCGCATCAACATCCATGTGGCTGGCCAGCGTGGGCGCCAGTTCGGCGTGGCTGCCGGTGACGATGTTCACCACGCCCCCCGGCACGTCCGAGGTATCCAGCACCTGATAGAAATCCGTCGCCGCCAGCGGATAGGGTTCTGATGGCACCAGCACACAGCGGTTGCCCATCGCGATCGCGGGCGCCATGACCGAAACCAGCCCCAGCAGCGGCATTTCATCGGGGCACAGCGCGCCGATCACCCCCACAGGTTCCTTCATCGCCAGCGCGACACCGCGGATCGGCACCGAATGCGCCGCGCCATCGTATTTGTCGGCCCAGGCGGCATAGGTGAAAAGCCGCGCGATGGCGGCATCGACCTCGGCCTCGGTCGTGCGGGTGTGCTGCCCGGTCAGCCCGTGCAGGCGCCCGGAAAATTCCGTCCGGCGCGCCGACAGGTTCTCGGCCACGTAATACAGGATTTGCGCCCGCAAATGCCCGGTGCCGCCCGCCCAGCCGCTGGCGCCGCGCGCGGCCTCGACCGCGTTGCGGATGTCCTTGCGGCTACCCAGGCCCATATGACCCAGCAACTGGCCGCGCGGCCCATGCACGGCGCGGGAATAACCGCTGTCGGGCCGCGCCTGTTTGCCGCCGATATAAAGCTTGGCCGTGCGGTCCAGCGGATCGGTCACCTCGGGCTCGGCCGGTTTGTCGACCGGCAGCAGCTGTTTCAACCGCTTGGTCTTGGTCGCGGGCTTCAGATAGGCGTGCAGACCGTCCCAACCGCCCTCGCGCCCGAAGCCGCTTTCGCGCACGCCACCGAATTCGGCCGCCGCATCGAACATGTTGGTGGCATTCACCCAGACCACGCCCGCCACCAGCTTGGGCGCGACATCCAGCGCCAAGTTGATGTTTTCTGTCCAGACCGTCGCGGCCAGACCATATCGCGTGTTGTTGGCCAGCTGCACCGCCTCGGCCGGGGTGCGGAAGGTCGTGCCGACCAGCACGGGGCCAAAGATCTCTTCCTGCATCAGGGGCGAGGCTGGCGACAGCCCGGTGATCAGCGTCGGCGGATAGAAACACCCCTCCGGCAGCGGGCAGGCGGCGCGATGCACCTCTCCCTCATTGCCATGCGCATCGACCAGATCGGTGATGCGTTGCAACTGCACCGGATCGACAACCGCGCCCACGTCGATGCATTTGTCCAGCGGATCGCCAATGCGCAGCCCGTCCATGCGGGCCCGCAGTTTGGTGTGGAACCGCTCGGCAATCCCCTCCTGCACCAGCAACCGGCTGCCTGCGCAACAGACCTGGCCCTGGTTGAACCAGATCGCGTCGACCAGCCCCTCGACCGCGGAGTCGATATCGGCGTCGTCAAAGACGATATAGGGGGACTTCCCGCCCAGCTCCAATGTCAGCGCCTTGCCCGACCCGGCGGTGGCGCGGCGGATATGCCGCCCCACCTCGGTCGAGCCGGTAAAGGCGATCTTGTCGATATCGGGGTGGCTCACGATCATCTCGCCCACCGCGCCGTCGCCGGTCACGATATTGACCACGCCCTTGGGCAGCCCGGCCTCGCGGCAGATGTCGGCAAAGAGAAGCGCGGTCAGCGAGGTATATTCCGCCGGTTTCAGAACCACGGTATTGCCCGCCGCCAGCGCCGGCGCGACCTTCCACGCCAGCATCAGCAAGGGGAAGTTCCACGGGATGATCTGGCCGCACACGCCCAAAGGCTCATGCCCCGGAAGCTCGCTCTCCATCAACTGCGCGAGACCGGCGTGGTAATAGAAATGCCGATGCACCAGCGGCACGTCGATATCGCGGCTTTCGCGGATCGGCTTGCCATTGTCCAGCGTTTCCAGAACCGCGAACAGACGGCTGTGTTTCTGCACCAGCCGCGCCAGCGCATACAGGTATTTCGCCCGCCCATGGCCGCCCAGCTTCGCCCATTTGCCCTGCGCCTTGCGTGCGGCCGAAACGGCGGCATCCACATCCGATTGCGTCGCCTGCGACAATGTCGCCAGAACCTCGCCCGTGGCCGGGTTGCGGCTTTCGAACCCGTCACCCGGCGCGGTGAAGGCGCCATCGATGAAATGCCCGAACCGGTCGCCGCCATCGACCAGCCAGGCCAGCGCCTCGGCCGCGCTTTCGGGGGCGGGGCCGTATTCCATGGTGTCGAAGGCTTCTTTGATCGTCATGGTGCTTCTTCTTGGTCCAAATACTCAAATGCCGAACCGGCCCACGGGGCGCCTAGCCCGCCGGGTGGCGCCATGCGGCCGAATAGGCGCCGGTCACATTGTGTTCCAATTGCCGCTCGATATCGCCCAGCAGGGATGACGCGCCGAAGCGGAACAGATCCGGCTGCAGCCAGCGGTTGCCCAACTCGTCCTTGATCAGGCTCAGATAGACCAGCGAATCCTTGGCCTTGGATATCCCGCCCGCGGGCTTATAGCCCACCCGGAACCCGGTCCGTTCGTGGTAATCGCGGATCGCGCGGATCATCACCAGGCTGACGGGCAGGGTGGCGTTGACGCTTTCCTTCCCGGTCGAGGTCTTGATGAAATCCGCCCCCGCCATCATGCAGACCAGACTGGCGCGCGCCACATTGCGCAAGGAGCCCAGCTCGCCCGTGGCCAGGATCGCCTTGACATGGGCGGCGCCACAGGCGGCGCGAAACTCGCGCATCTCGTCGTACAGCGCCTGCCAGTTGCCGGTCAGGACATGCCGGCGCGAGATCACGATGTCGATTTCTTCGGCACCGGCCTGAACGCTTTCGCCGATCTCGGCCACGCGCAGGTGAAAGGGCGACAGCCCGGCGGGAAAACCGGTGCTGACGGCGGCCACGGGAATGCCCGTGCCCTGCAGCGCATCGACCGCGGTCGCCACCATGTCGTGATAAACGCAGACCGCGCCGGTATGGATCGGCCCCATGCCAAGCGCCTGCAACAGGTCGGGCCGCACCGGCTGGCGCGCCTTGGCGCAGAGCCGCCGCACGCGGTCTTCGGTATCGTCGCCCGCCAGCGTGGTCAGGTCGATGCAGGTGATCGCCTTCAGCAGCCAGGCCGCCTGATAGTCCTTCTTGACCGACCGCCGTCCGGGCAGGGTTGCGGTGCGCCGCTCGATGGCCGATCGGTTGGCCTGTGCGCCGCGCACCCAGTCCATATCCAGCGGCAGGCCGGGGTTGCGCGTATGCGTGACCTGCGGAAGCGTCGTCTGTCCCGTGCCGGTGGTGGCATCTGGCGTGACTTTGGTCGAGCTGTTCACGGAAAGCACCTTGTTGCTTCAGGGGCGTCTCAGGGTCGCACGCACGGCAGCGATTGGCAAGCGATCCCCGCCGCGCCCGGTCTTGGGTGTTGACCGCAAGGGGCAGGCACGATTTGCTGTCCCCAAGCAATTCATGGGGGGCGCTTGCCCTATCTGACTGTCACCTGGGCATTTCTGGCCGCCCTGCTGCGCAACAGCGGCGACAAGACATTGCCGCTTGTCTCTGCCGGTGTGGCGTTCTTTTCGATGCTGGCGATCTTTCCCGGGCTGGCCGCCGTCGTCGCCTTGTGGGGGCTGGTGGCCGACCCTTATGTCGTCCAGCAGGAAATGGAGCTGACGCGCCAGTTCCTGCCCGGCGATGTGTTCGACCTGTTGCAGACGCAGGTGTCGGGGCTGGTGACGGCGCCCTCGACCACGCTGGGCTGGGCGTCGCTGCTGTCGCTGTTGCTGGCGCTGTGGTCGGCGCGGTCCGGGGTGGGGGCGCTGATCACCGGGCTGAACACGATCCACGGGGTGCGCAACCGCACCGGGCTGCGCCACTATGTCGTTGCCCTGACGCTGACCCTGGCGCTGATCGGTGTGGCGCTGGTGGCGCTGGCGACCGTGGTGGTGGCGCCGATCCTGCTGGCCTTTCTCCCGCTGGGCGAGTTGACATCGATCCTGTTCGAGTTGATCCGGTGGTGCGCGGCGGTGGGCGTGGTGTCGGGCGCGCTGATCGTGGTCTATCGCTTTGGCCCCAACCGGGCGGCGCCATCGCCCTTGCCGCTGCTGTCGCCGGGGGTGCTGCTGGTCACGGTGATGTGGGCGGCGGCTTCGGCGGGGTTTTCGATCTATCTGGCGAATTTCGGGAATTACAACCAGATCTATGGCTCGATCGGGGCGGTGATCGCGCTGCTGATGTGGCTCTATATTTCGGCTTTTCTGGTGCTGCTTGGGGCGCTGGTCGATGCGCAGCTGGAAGAGCGTATCGCTCAGCTGCGCACATACCGGAAGAAGGACGAGGCCCCCCAGCCCGCCGCGATGGCGATGGCCAAGGACAAAAGCCCATAGATCAGCGGATGATCATGGGCCAGCCGAAAGATCCAGCGTTCCAGCCCGACCTTCTGCACCTCGATCGCGGTCTGATAGGCGTCGATCACCCGCCCTTCGCGGGTCAGGAAGATCCGGGTGGTGTAAAGCCCCTCGGTCAGGTTCGCGGGCAGGGCGATAGAGCCGCGAAACAGCGTCTGTTCGCGCAGCACGACCGCTTCGGGGTCGGTCTGATACAGGCCCTGCCGGCTGCGGATGCGCATCAGGGCCTGGGTGAAATTCTCGGTATCGGCGACGGTATCGGTCACGCCCACTGCCCGGATCGCGCGTGGGGTCGAAATGCGGTGGCGCAGATCCTCGGTGTTCGACAGGATCTGGGACAGGGGGGCGGTGCTGGCCACGGCATAGAAGCTGGGCGCGGCGTCGACCTCGACCGCGTCGCTGTTGACCCAGATGCCGAACTGGCGGGCCTTGCGGCGCACGACCACCGGCGTCGCGGGGCCAGAGACCGCGATGATCACGTTCAGCGGCACCTCGTCGATGGGCGCCTCGCGCTTGATCGCGCCGAAGACCAGGATTTCCGATCCGGCAAAATTGGCGGTGATCGACACCCGCGCCTGGCTGAGGCCGGCGACGACCTCTTCCGCGCGCAGCGGCAGCGCCAGCAGGGTCAGGCAAAGGCACAACCGCCACAGCATCACTGACCGCTCCCATCGCCCAGCGAATACAGCTCGGACGGTTGCAGCAGCAGATCCAGCGCCAGCTTGCCGCAGACCAGCAGCACAAGCCCGGCCAGCAGAACGCGCAGCTGTTCGGCCTTGAGCTTCAGGCCGATCTGGGTGCCGACCTGTGCGCCGATCACCCCACCCACCAGCAGCAGCACCGCCAGCGCCATGTCGACGGTATAGTTGGTGGTGGCGTGCAGCAGCGTGGTAAAGGCGGTCACGAAGATGATCTGAAAAAGCGACGTGCCGATCACGACCTTGGTCGGCATGCCCAGGATATAGATCATCGCGGGCACCATGATGAACCCGCCGCCCACACCCATCACGGCGGCCAGAACCCCGACCAGAACCCCCACCAGCACCGGCGGAATGACCGAGATATAAAGCCCCGAGGTGCGGAATTTCATCTTGAACGGCAGCCCGTGGATCCAGTTGTGCTGACGGCGTTTGGGTGCGCCACCCGCCCGCCGGGAGCGGCGCATCGCCCGCAGACTTTCGATGAACATCAGCCCGCCGATCACCCCCAGAAAGACCACATAGCAAAGCCGCACCAGCAGATCGACCTGCCCCAGCTGCCGCAGATAGTTGAACAGGATCACCCCAAGCGCCGCCCCGATCAGGCCGCCCACAAGCAGCACGACCCCCATGCGCAAATCGACGGTCTTGCGCCTGAAATGGGCCAGCACGCCGGAAAAGGACGAGGCGACGATCTGATTGGCGGATGTGGCCACCGCGACGGTCGGGGGGATGCCGATGAAGAACAGCAGCGGCGTGATCAGGAACCCGCCGCCCACGCCGAACATCCCCGACAGGATGCCGACCAACCCGCCCAGCCCCAACAGCACGAATGCGTTCACGGACACTTCGGCAATGGGGAGGTAGATCTGCATGACGCTCCCTGGCGGTTACGGTCGGTCTGAAACGATCCGGCGGGCGGATCGGGCCTGTGGAAATTCTGCACCGGCAACGTGCCGGGGTCTAGCGTTCTTTGACGTAAGGCTCGCCCCCGGCGCGCGGCGGGATGGCCTTGCCCACGAAACCGGCCAGGATGATGACGGTCAGGATATAGGGCAGGGCGTCCATGAACTGCACCGGAACGACGAAACCGCCCAGGTCGATATTCTGATAGCGCAGCGCGACCGCCTGCAGGAACCCGAAGAGCAACGTGGCCGACAGCGCGTACCACGGCCGCCACTTTGCAAAGATCAGCGCCGCCAGCGCGATATAGCCGCGCCCGGCCGTCATGTCCTTGACGAAGCCCGCCTGCAACGCCGTGGCCAGATAGGCGCCCGCGATGCCGCACAGCACGCCACAGATCGCCACGGCGGCAAAGCGCAGCCCGATGACCGAAACGCCGGCGGTATCGACCGCCGCGGGGTTTTCGCCCACCGCACGCAGCCGCAGGCCAAAGCGCGTGCGATAGAGCAGCCACCATGTCAGCGGCACCATCGCTAGCGCGAAATAGACCAGAAGCGTATGGCCCGAGATCAGGTCGTGATAGATCGGCCCGAAGACCGGCACATCGCGCAGCGTATCGGCCAGCGGCAGGGTGATCGGCCCGAACCGCGCATCCCCGCCCAGCGACGGCGTGCGGCCACCCTGATCGAACCAGTCCTGCGCGATCACCACCGTCAGCCCGGCGGCCAGAAAGTTGATCGCGACGCCGGAAATCAGCTGGTTGCCGCGAAAGGTGATCGAGGCCAGCCCGTGGATCACCGACAGGAACATCGACGCGCCGATCCCCGCCAGCAGCCCCCACCAGACGCTGCCGGTCACCGCCGCGACTGCCGCCGACAAAAAGGCCGCGGCCAGCATCTTGCCCTCGAGCCCGATGTCGAAAATGCCCGAGCGTTCTGAAAACAGCCCCGCCAGACAAGCCAGCAGCAGCGGCGTGGCCAGCCGCACGGTGGAATCCAGCACTTGCAGGACGGTTGCGAAATCCATCACGCTTTCCCCCGCCGGAATGCCAGGAAGATCCGCTCCAGCGGCATGCGCACCATGTTGTCCAGCGCGCCGGTGAACAGGATCACCAGCGCCTGGATCACCACGATCAGCTCGCGCGGGATGTTCGTCCACAATGCCAGCTCGGCGCCGCCCTGGTACAAGAACCCGAACAGGATCGCTGCCAGGAAGATGCCGAACGGGTGGTTGCGGCCCATCAGCGCCACGGCGATGCCGATGAAGCCCGCCCCCTCGACCGAATTCAGGACCAGCCGCTCGGCCTCGCCCATCACATTGTTGATCGCCATCAGCCCGGCCAGCGCGCCGGAAATCAGCATCGCCACCATGATGATCTTGACCGGAGAGATCCCGGCATAAACGGCGGCGGATTCCGATTTGCCGAAGGCGCGGATCTGGTACCCGATCCGCGTGCGCCAGATCAGCAGCCAGACCAGAACACAGGCCAGCAGCGCGATGAAGAACGCGATATTGGCCGGTGCGGCACGGGAAAACGGAATGCCGAACACGCCCAGGATATCATGCAGCGTGGGCAGGTTGGTGCCGGCGGGAAACTTGGCGGTGGCGGGGTCCATCGACCCCTTGGGCCGCAGCATGTTCACCAGCAGGAAGTTCAGGATCGACGCGCTGATGAAATTGAACATGATCGTGGTGATCACGATATGGCTGCCGCGCTTGGCCTGAAGCCAGGCCGGGATCGCCGCAAAGGCCGCCCCGAACAGCGCGCCGCCCACCATCGCGGCGGGCAGGGCCAGCGCCCAATGCGGCCACGGCACCGCCAGACAGACCAGCGCCACGCCCAGACCGCCCAGCGTCGCCTGCCCCTCGGCTCCGATGTTGAACATCGCGGCGTGAAAGGCCACGGCAAAGGCCAGCCCGGTGAACATGAAGTTGGTGGCGTAATAGAGCGTATAGCCCCAGCCATAGGTCGACCCCACGGCGCCCGTCACCATCATCTTGACCGCGGCGACCGGATCTTCGCCGATGGCGATGATGACCAGCGCCGACAGGGCAAAGGCGATCAGCAGGCTGAAGATCGGGACCAGAACCGCATCGGCCCATTTCGGCAGGATCTCCATCTCAGGCGGCCTCCTCGTTGACGCCGGCCATCAACAGGCCCAGTTCGGTTTCGTTGGTCTGTTCCGGCAGGCGTTCGCCCATGATCCGGCCGTCGAACATCACCGCGATCCGGTCGGACAGCGACATGATCTCGTCCAGCTCGACGCTGACCAGCAGGATCGCCTTGCCTGCATCGCGCAGTTCGACAACGCGCTGGTGGATAAACTCGATCGCACCGATATCGACGCCGCGCGTGGGCTGGCCGATCAGCAACAGGTCGGGGTTGCGCTCGATCTCGCGCGCCAGAACGATCTTCTGCTGGTTGCCGCCGGAAAAGCTTTTGGCGGGCAGGAAGGGGTCGGGCGGGCGCACGTCGAAGCGTTCCATCTTGGCCGCCGTGTCGGCGCGGATCGCGGCGTTGTCCATCAGCAGCGCGTTGGACTGGATCGCGGGATCGTTGTGATAGCCGAAAACCGTGTTCTCCCACGCGCTGAAATCCATGATCAGCCCGTCATGCTGGCGGTCTTCGGGCACATGGGCGATGCCACGCGCGCGCCGCGATTGCCCGTCGGATGCGGTGCCGGTCAGGTCAAGTTCCTGACCGTTCATACGCACGGTGCCGGTGGCGGGGATCATACCGCCCAGAACCTCCAGCAGGGCGGACTGGCCGTTGCCCGCGACACCCGCGATGCCCAGGATCTCGCCCGCGCGCACGTTCAGCGACACGCCTTTCAGCCGTTCCACCCCGTGTTCGTCGATCACGCGCAGGTTCTCGACCTCCAGCACCGGGGCGCCGGGGGTGGCGGGTTTCTTGTCGACGCGCAGCAGAACCTTGCGGCCCACCATCAGCTCGGCCAGTTGCTCGGGGCTTGTTTCCGATGTCTTGACGGTCGCCGTCATCTGGCCGCGCCGCATCACGCTGACCGTGTCGGTGATATGCATGATCTCGCGCAGCTTGTGGGTGATCAGGATGATCGTCTTCCCCTCTTCGCGCAGCCGTTCCAGGATGCGAAACAGCTGGTCGGCCTCGGCCGGGGTCAGAACGCCGGTGGGCTCGTCCAGGATCAGGATGTCGGCCTGCCGGTACAGCGCCTTCAGGATCTCGACCCGCTGCTGGTGGCCCACGGACAGATCCTCGATCAGCGCGTCGGGGTCGACATGCAATTCGTATTCCTCGGCCAGGCGCTTCAGCTCGCCGCGCGCCTTGGCCAGCGACGGGCGCAGCAGCGCGCCATCCTCGGCCCCCAGGATCACGTTTTCCAGCACGCTGAAATTCTGCACCAGCTTGAAATGCTGAAACACCATGCCGATGCCCGCGCGGATCGCGGTCTGGCTGTCGGTGATGTTGGCCTTGGTGCCGTTGATGAAGATCTCGCCCGCGTCGGCCTTGTAGAACCCGAAGAGGATCGACATCAGCGTGGATTTCCCGGCGCCGTTTTCGCCGATGATCCCGTGGATCGTGCCGGGCATCACGCGGATGCTGATATCCTTGTTGGCCTGAACGGGGCCAAAGGCCTTGGAAATACCCTTGAGTTCAATGGCGGCAGCGGTGGTCATGACGGGGCCCGGTCGTTTGGAAATGACAGGGGCGGCAACCCGCCCCTGCCGGTATTCAGGTTATCGGGCCGATCAGAAGCTCAGCGCCGGGCAGCTGTCGTTTTCGTAATAGCTGACGACATTCAGCTCGCCCGCGATGATCTTGGCTTTCGCGTCCTCGGCGGCGGCTTTCATCTCGTCGGTGATCAGCGCCGCGTTGTTGTCGTCGACGGCATAGCCAACGCCCTCTTCGGCCAGGCCCAGGCGCATCTGGCCCGTCTGTGTGTCTGCGCCGGATTTCAGCACGTCATAGACCGCGACATCCACGCGCTTCAGCATTGAGGTCAGGACCGAACCGGGATGCAGGTGGTTCTGGTTGCTGTCGACGCCGATGGAATAGATCCCTTCGTCCGCCGCGGCCTGCAACACGCCCACGCCGGTGCCGCCCGCCGCGGCATAGATCACATCCGCGCCCTGGCTGTATTGCGCCTTGGCCAGCTCGCCGCCCTTCACCGGGTCGTTCCACGCCGCCGGGGTCGTGCCGGTCATGTTGGCGACGATCTTGATGTCGGGATTGACCGATTTCGCGCCCTGGGCATAGCCGCAGGCGAAGTGACGGATCAGCGGCACATCCATGCCACCCACGAAACCGACCGTGCCGGTCTTGCTGGCCATCGCGGCCAGGATGCCGACAAGGTAAGAGCCCTGATGTTCCTCGAACGCGATCATCAGCACGTTGTCGGGGATCTCGGCCAGGAAGCCGTCGATATTGACGAAGGTGATCTCGGGGTAATCCGGGGCGACCTCGGCCACCGGGTCTGCCATTGCGAAACCGGTGGTGATGATCGGGTTCGCGCCAGCCTCGGCGAAGCGGCGCAGCGCCTGTTCGCGCTGGGCTTCGGACTGCATCTCGATATCCAGATATGTGCCGCCGGTTTCCTTGGCCCAGCGTTCGGCACCGTTAAAGGCCGCCTCGTTGAAAGACTTGTCGAACTTGCCGCCCAGATCGAAGATCAGGGCCGGATCGGCAAGGGCCGCGCCCGCGCTCAGCGCCAGCGCAGCGGTCGCGCCCAAGAATTTCTGAAAGATGGTCATGGTTAAGCTCCCGGTTGCCATTGGTTTTGTCCGTGGCGCCGATACGGACCGAAACGATGCGTATGGGACGGATTAACCGCAATTAAGGCCGCAGCCATGGGGGGCGGTCAACCGGTTTTTCGCCAATCACGTCCCCGGGTTTTGCCATGACGCCGGGTCAGTCAGCGCGCGTTCCAGCACCAGCGCATCCGTCGCCCGGCCATCCGGCCCGCGATAATAGCCGGGACGTTGCCCGCATTCGGTGAAGCCCTGCGCGGCATAAAGACCCCGCGCGGCGGCGTTGTCGGCGGCGACCTCAAGGAACGCGCGGGTCGCGCCGCGCGCACGGGCCCCGTCGATGAATGCGCGCAACAGCCGCGCACCGTGACCCGCGCGGCGGGCGTCGGGATGAACGGCGATCGTCAGCAATTCGGCCTCGTCCGCGATGACCCGGCCTAGGACGAACCCGTCCGCGACCGTCGCCAGAAACGTACCGGGCGCGCGCAGCAGGTCGCGAAACTCTGTCGCGGTCCAGGGGCGGGGGCTGGTGAAACACAGCACATGCAGATCGGCCAGCGCCTCAGGCGTCATCCAGGATCACCGGCGGCGGGTCAGAGGGCGGTGCGGCATCGGCGGGGCGCACATAAAGCGGCGCGGGCCGCGCGGCGGGATCGAACCCTGCGTCGCGCCAACGGATTTCGGCGATCCGGGCCATGTGGGCGGCCACGCGGGACGGACCGATCAGCGCGTGTTCGGCGTGAAAGGGTTTGGCGATCTCGTCGGCGCGAAAGCCGCGCACGGTCATGTTGACCGGCCGTTCCAGATCGGCGGGGGGATCGGCTGGGTCGATCAGCCGCGGGGGCGATTGCGGCTTGCCATAGCGGAACGGCTGGACATAGGCGTTGCCGCGCGGCGCCTCGATACTCAACACTTGGGCCGGTTGCGCCAGCGGGCCGTCCCAATCCAGCAGCGCCTCGAACATCGACACGCCGATGGCGGGGATACCCAGCGCCAATGCCAGCCCGCGCGCGGCGGAAACCGAAATCCGGATGCCGGTGAAGTTGCCCGGCCCGATGCCCACGGCGATCAGGTCCAGGTCACGCAGGCTGCCGCCGGCTTCTTTCAGCAATTCATCCAGAAGCGGCATCAGCCGCTCGGCCTGTCCGCGCTGCATCGCCTCGTCCCGTTCGGCAAGGATCACGTCGGACATCACCGCCGCCGAGATCTGCGGCAGGCTGGTGTCAAAGGCCAGGATATTCGGGTCGAACCCGCCCTTGGGCTGCATCAGGCGGCGACGGGGCGGACTTCGATAACCTCGGGGATATAGTGGCGCAGCAGGTTCTCGATCCCCATCTTCAGCGTCAGGGTCGAGGACGGGCAACCAGCGCAGGCGCCCTGCATGTGCAGATAGACGATGCCGCGATCGAAACCGTGGAAGGTGATGTCGCCGCCATCCTGCGCCACGGCGGGCCGCACGCGTGTGTCCAGCAGATCCTTGATCTGGTTCACGATCTCGGCGTCCGGTCCGTCATGGTCGGCGTGACCTGCCGGGGCCTGGGCCGCGCCCTGCATAACCGGCTGGCCGGACTGGAAATGTTCCATGATCGCGCCCAGGATCGCGGGCTTCACGTGGTCCCATTCCACCGCTTCGTCCTTGGTGACGGTGACGAAATCCATGCCGAAGAACACGCCCGTGACACCGGAAACCGCGAAGATCCGTTGCGCCAGCGGCGACGGCCCCGCCGCATCGGGGCTGGGGAAGTCGGCGGTGCCGGTTTCCAGGACGGTCTGGCCGGGCAGGAATTTCAGCGTTGCCGGGTTCGGTGTGGATTCGGTCTGAATGAACATGCGCGCATCTCCCAATGAACTAGGGATATGCGCTTATCGGGCCGTTCTGTCAATGTTTAGAATTGTTCTAAAACACGGTCCGCCGGGGCAGCGGACCGTGTCGCAAGCCCGTTCAGGCCAGCTCCAGCGCCCGTTCCCGCGCCGCATCGAACCCGGCCTGCGGGTCGGCGGTCAGCAGCGAGGGCTGGAAGCGAATCACGTCGATATCGGTGACACCGATCATGCCCAGCCACCATTCCAGATAGCTGGTGTGGAAATCCTGGCCATAGCGCGCATCCGCGCCCGGCTGCCAAACGCCGCTGCTGACGACCAGCGTCGCCTTCTTGCCCGACAGCAGACCGGAATAGCCGGTATCGGGGGCAAAACCGAACAGCAGGCCGGGCTGGGTGATGATGTCGATATATTGTTTCAGCCGATAAGGGATGCCGCCATTCCACATCGGAACGCTGATGACATAATGGTCGGCGGCGACGAAGCGCTGGGTGATTTCGGTCACGCGATCCCAGGCGTGCTGTTTCGCGGCATCCATCGCGCCATCGCCGAAAAAGGTCATCTTTGCTGCGGCGAAATCACCGTCGAACGCGGGCAGGTCTTCGGCCCACAGGTCGATCCGGGAAACGGACATGCTGCCATCGGCGACCTGGGCCTTGGCAATGTAAGCCTCTGCCAAGGCTGCGGATTTCGAGGCCGCACCGCGTGGCGATCCGGCGATGTAAAGAAGATCGGTCATGGGTCTCTCCATTCTGTAAACCGTTTAAAATGTGGTTAGAGGGTTACTCACGTTTTGGTAACTTCTCAAATCACGAATAAGTGGTTACATTGTTGTCACCTTTGGAATGAGAGGCCCCATGCGCCCACCCGCGATGATCATTGCCGACGATCCGGCACTGGATTTCCTGAACACGATCGGCGCCCCCCACGGCGAGATGATCGAATGGATCGAGACCGGCGACGACCTGAAGGCGTGGCTGTTACAGGCCGGTCTGGTCCAGCCGTCAGAGTTCGACGATTTCCCCCAGGACGCCGAAACCGACATCGCCGCGGCCGAGGCGCGGCATCTGAGGGACGAGTTCCGGGCCTGGTTGCAGACGGGGACGACGGGGATTTTCGAACATCTGAACTGGGTGCTGCAGCGTGAAAGTGGCTTTTGGGTGCTGGAGCCCACGCCGCCCCACCGGATGACGCGAAGGTTGCGCTTTACCCAGCCCGGCCAGCTTCTGGTGCCGGTTGCCATTGCCATTGCCGATCTGATCGCGCGGCAGGAAGCGGACCGCGTGCGCGAATGCGCCAATCCCAGCTGTACGATGTGGTTTCGCGATGTCAGCCGGAACAACCGGCGCCGGTGGTGTTCGATGTCGGTCTGCGGCAACCGGGCCAAGGTCGCGGCGCATCGCGCCCGTGGCAAGGGCTGATCAGCAGATCGCTTCGAGCCGTTCCTTGGACATTTCGCCCGGCACGATGGTGATCGGGACCGGCAGCGTCCCGGCATTCCGGCTTAGCTGTGTGACCAGCGGGCCGGGGCCGCCCTTGCCTGTGCCAGCGCCCAGCACCAGGACGCCGATCTCGTCATCCTCGCGCACCTGGCTCAGGATTTCGGGCAGGGGTTCGCCCTCGCGTATGATCAGCTCGGGATCGACATTCTGCTTGTCGCGCATCCATTTCGCGAACACCTCGAAATGCGCGACGATGCGCTCGCGGGCTTCTTCGCGCATGATATCGCCGACCCCGATCCAGTGGTTGAATTCGTCGGGCGGGATGATCGACAGGATCTGCACGCCGCCCTGCGTCTTGGCCGCGCGCATCGCGGCGAAACGCATCGCGTTCAGGCATTCACGGCTGTCATCGAGCACGACCAGGAACTTACGCATGGGCCAATCCTCCGGCCGCGATCATGGCGGGGCGGACGGGGGCTTGCAAGCACCTGCGGTTTTCTGCGCGAAATTTGGGGCGGTTTGCGCTACGATATGGGCAGGTTTCCGAGCATGCGGCCAGAGGGAGAGGCAATCATGCGCAGGTCCATACCCATGATTGCCGCCGCCCTGACGGGGCTGTTGGCCGGTCCCGCCCCGGCGCGCGATCTGGCGGTGTTGCCGGTGCGGATGCTGGACACATCGGGCGAGGTTGCGGACCAGCGCGCCGCCCATCAGGCGCGCATGACACAGATGGCGGCGGATCTGACCCGCGATCTGGCGGGCCGATATGATGCCATCTTCGAAATCGCGCCGGGCGATCTGCAACGGGACTGTCCGGGGACGGATGCCGATTGCCTGCTGCAACTGGCGGAACGGGCGGGGGCGGATCTGGTGCTGTTGCCGTCGGTCATCAAGACCTCCAGCCTGATCATGCGGATCTATGTGCAGATCGTGGATGTGCAGACCGGCCAGATCGTGCAGCAGCGCGACCTGAACTTTCGCGGCGATACCGATGAAAGCTGGATCCGGGCCGAACAGTTCCTGGTGCGCAACCTGGCGCAGGACTGATCAGCCGCCCGAATGCGCCCAATCCCAGTACAGCTCGCGCACGCGCTTTGTGACCGGGCCGGATTGATAATGGGTGCCGTCGAATTCCGAAACCGGCGTGACCTTCATCATGTTGCCAGACAGAAAAACCTCGTCCGCGGCATGGAAATCGTCAAATCCCAGCACGGTTTCGCGCACCTCGACCCCGTCGCGGCGCAGGTTGTCGATGTGGCGCGCGCGGGTGATTCCCGACAGGAAGGTGCCGTTGGCCACGGGGGTGAAGACCACCCCGTCGCGGACCATGAATACATTCGCTGTGGCGGTTTCGGCCACATTGCCCAACGCATCGGCCACCAGCGCGTTGCCGAAACCCTTGGCGCGGGCCTCGGCCAGCATGCGGGCGTTGTTGGGGTAAAGGCACCCGGCCTTGGCGTTCACCACCGCGTCTTCCAGCACCGGGCGGCGGAACCGCGTTGTGGTCAGCGTCGTGGCGCTGGTCGCAGGGGCCATGGGGATCTCCTCAAGGCTGATCGCGAAGCCGGTCGCGCCCTGTTTCGGCACGATGCCCAGATCGCCGCCTTCCAGCGCCCAGTACATCGGGCGGATATAGACGGCGCTGTCCTTGGCATAGTGCGACAGCCCCTCGCGGACGATGGCGACCATGTCTTCGGCGGTAACGGTGGGCGTGATCATCAGCGCGCTGGCCGAGCGGTTGACGCGGGCGCAATGGGCATCCAGATCCGGCGCGATACCTTCGAAGTAACGCGCGCCGTCGAACACCGTGGTGCCCAGCCAGCTGCCGTGATCGGCGGCCCGCATTACGGCGATGTCGCCATCGTGCCAGGTGCCGTTGAAATAGGTGCGGATATTCGTGCCGGTTGCCATGGTGCAGCCCCTTTTTCGGACCTGCGAAACCTAACGCCGGCTTAGGTCAGACGTCCAGACATAAAAAGCCCCCAGCGGGGCGTGCTGGGGGCTGGCAGCGGGGCAGGCGGGACGTCCGGCGCCGCTTTGTGCCGGGATGGGATCGGGCAGGATCGCATCGTTCTTGGGGATGTTGGGAACGACCCCGGCAAAGCAGGTGCAGGCTAGGAAGCCTGCGAATCCACAGGGTGACGGTTCTGAATCGGTTTTATGAAGATACCGTCAGTTCCGCCAGAAGCGCCTGCAGGTCCAGCGGGGCGTTCATCATCGCCAGCTGGCCATGCGCATCGCGGGGCCATTCCTGTTCCGGCCGGTCGCGGTACAGCTCGACGCCATTGCCATCGGGATCGCGCAGATAGATCGCCTCGCTCACGCCATGATCGGCGGCACCGTCCAGCGCAATCCCCGCGTCGATCACCCGTTGCAGCGCATCCGCCAGGCTGGCCCGGTCGGGATACAGGAACGCGGTGTGATAAAGCCCGGTATGGCCCGGGGGCGGGGGCGTGCCGCCCTTGCTTTCCCAGGTGTTCAGGCCGATGTGGTGGTGATAGCCGCCAGCGGCCAGAAACGCGGCCTGTGTGCCGTATTTCTGCTGCAGCTCGAACCCCAGAACGCCGGAATAGAACGCGATGGCGCGATCCAGATCGGCGACCTTCAGGTGGACATGCCCGATGCGGGCCTTGGGATGAACAGGTGTGGTCATTGGAACCTCCGAAAAACTCGAGGCCAAGATATATGTGCGGAAAAAACAAAAAACCCCTTCTTGCGCAGGGGTTTGGTGCGTTTTTGCTGTGCTGGCCGGTTACGCGCCGACCATGCCCACGATCTGATAGGTCCGTTTCAGGATCGGCGTGGCGATGGTGCGCGCCCGTTCCGCCCCACGTGCCAGGATGCGGTCGATCTCGGCCGGGTCCTGCATCAGCCGCGACATCTCGGCCGAGATCGGCTCCAACTTGGCCACCGCCAGATCGGCGAGCGAGGGCTTGAAAGTGCCGAATTGCTGGCCCGCGTGATCGGCGATCACCTGTTCCGGCGTCAGGTCGGCCAGCCCGGCATAGATGTTCACCAGGTTGCGCGCCTCGGGGCGGTCGGCCAGACCCTCGACCGTGTCGGGCAGGGGCTCGGGGTCGGTCTTGGCCTTGCGGATCTTCTTGGCGATGTCGTCGGCGCTGTCGGTCAGGTTGATCCGGCTCATGTCGGACGGATCGGATTTCGACATCTTCTTGGACCCGTCGCGCAGGCTCATGACCCGCGTCGCCGCGCCCTCGATCACCGGCTCGGTCACCGGGAAGAAATCGACGCCATAGTCGTTGTTGAACTTGATCGCGATATCGCGGGTCAGTTCGACATGCTGTTTCTGATCCTCGCCCACCGGCACATGGGTCGCGTGGTAAATCAGAATATCGGCGGCCATCAGCGCGGGATACGCGAAGAGCCCCAGCGAGGCGTTCTGCGTGTTCTTGCCCGCCTTGTCCTTCCACTGCGTCATCCGCTGCATCCAGCCCATCCGGGCGACACAGTTGAAGATCCAGCCAAGCTGCGCGTGTTCCGGCACTTGGCTTTGGTTGAACAGGATGGATTTCTCCGGGTCGATCCCGGCGGCGATGAAGCCCGCGCAGAGCTCGCGCGTGGCATGGCGCAGCTTGTCGGGGTCCTGCCAGACGGTGATCGCGTGCTGGTCGACCATGCAATAGATCGTTTCCATGTCACCGGCATCCTGCGTGGTGACGAAACGCTTCATCGCGCCCAGGTAATTGCCCAGGGTCAGCCCGCCCGAGGGCTGGATCCCGGAAAAGACGCGCGGTGTGTGGACCACCTCGGCCATATCTATTCTCCGTCTGGAAATTCGTGTTCCGCTCGCTTACCCATGCGGGGGCAAGCCGTCAACCGGAGCTCCCAGAATGCGCCAACATAACGATACCTCGCCGCTGAACCCCTTGCCGCCGGTCGTGTGGTTTCTGGTGGTGCCGATCGCGCTGATCGAGCTGGCCTTCAACGTGGGGGCGCGCGGCATCGTGGGCGGCCCGGCGGCGGTGGGCTGGCGGCTGTCGGCGGAAACCGATTACGGCTTTTCGGGCCAGATCTTCGACTGGATGATGGCCACCGGCGAATACCCGTTCGATTTTCTGATCCGCTTCGTGACCTATCCCTTCGTGCATGTGAATTTCACCCATGCGCTTTTCGTGATCGTGTTCATCCTGGCGCTGGGCAAGATGGTGGGCGAGGTGTTCCGCACCTGGGCCGTGCTGGCGGTGTTCTTTGGCGCCGCGATCATGGGGGCCGTGGCCTATGGCGGGTTGCTGGGCGACCCGCGCCCGCTGGTGGGGGGCTATCCGGCGGTCTATGGGCTGATCGGGGCGTTCACCTATCTGCTGTGGGTGCGGGCGGGGCAGACCGGCGAAAGCCAACTGCGCGCCTTTTCACTGATCGGGTTCTTGCTGGGCATCCAGCTGTTGTTCGGGCTGCTGTTCGGGTCCAGCAACGATTGGGTGGCCGATATCGCCGGGTTCGTCACCGGGTTCGTGATGTCTTTTGGCGTCAGCCCCGGCGGGTTTGCCCGGCTGCGCGCCCAGTTGCGGCACCGCTGATCAGCCGCGCCGCATCGCGTTCTTGAAATCGGCCAGCCGGAACGCGCCCAGAACGTGCCCCGATCCGAAATAGCTGACCATCCCCGCCAGCAACAGGATCAGCAGCGCAAGATAGCGTTGCGGCCCGTGGACGAACCACTCTGCCAGCAACATATGGCCGCCCCACAGCACGCCCCCCATCAGGGCCGAGGCCGCGGCGATGCGCGGCAGGCGGTGCCAGAACCGGTCGTCGAAACGCGCGGCCTCGCCCATCCCGCGCGCGCCCAGCCACAGCTGGACCACCATCGCCCAGGCGGCCAGCGTCGTGCCCCAGGCCGCCGCGATGAAGCCGATGACCGGCGCCAGGCCAAGGGCCAGCGCGGCATTCACCAGCATCGATACCAGCGCGTAATAGAACGGGCGCCGCGTATCTTCGCGCGCGAAGTAAAGCGGTTGCAGCACCTTTTGCAGCACAAAGGCCGGCAGGCCCGCGCCATAGACCGCCACCGCCAGCGCGGTGGGGATCGTGTCAGCGGCGGTGAAGGCGCCGCGCTCGAACAGGGTCGAGATCAGCGGCACCGGGATCACCACCAGCGCCACCGCCGCGGGCAGTGTCAGCGCCAGCGCGAATTCGGCGGCCCGGCTGAACGAATGCCGCCCGCCATCGGCATCGCCCGCCTGCAACCGGCGCGACAGATCGGGCAGCAGCACCACGCCGATGGCGATGGCCACCACCCCCAGCGGCAGCTGATACAGCCGGTCGGCGTTGTAAAGCCAGGACACCGCGCTGTCGAAATAGGATGCGACCTGCCGCCCGATCAGCAGGTTCACCTGCACCACGCCCCCCGCCAGCGCGGCGGGCGCGGCGATAATGGCCAGGCGCTTCAGCTCGGGTGTCATATGCGGCCAATGCGGCAACAGGCGGAAGCCTGCCTGTTTCGCCGCCCACCAGACCAGCGCCATCTGCGCCACGCCCGCGACCGGGACGGCCCAGATCAGTGCCAGCGCGACATCGCTATCGGTCAGGGCGGCAGCGGTGATCGCGGCGATGAAGATCACGTTCAGCAGCACCGGCGCGGCGGCGGCGGTGGCAAACCGGCCAAGCGCGTTCAGCACCCCCGACAGAAGCGCCGCGATCGAGATGAACATCACATAGGGAAAGGCGATGCGCCCATAAAACACCGTCAGGTCAAAGGTCGCGCTGTTGCGAAACCCCGACGCCATCGCCAGCACCAGCCACGGCATGGCGACCTGCGCCAGCAGCGTCAGCACCACCAGAATGCCCAGAAGCGCCGACATCGCATCGCGGGCAAAGCCCAGCGGGTCCTGCCCGCTTTCGGCGCGTTTGGAAAACATCGGCACAAAGGCCATGTTGAACGCGCCTTCGGCAAAGAACCGGCGGAACAGGTTGGGCAGAGAAAACGCGATGACAAAGGCCTGATGCGCGGGGCCGGTGCCCAGCCACGCCGCGATCAGGATGTCACGGACGAACCCTAGGATGCGGCTCATCAATGTCCAGGCGCCGACGGTCACGAAGCCCGAAATCAGCCGGATCGGATTCATCAGCCGCGCGCCCGTTCCGCGCCGCGTTCGATCGCGCGGCGCAGCTTCTGGTCCAGCGATTGCTGTTTCGAAGCCGCATGCAGCTTCAGCCCGAACATGTCCTTGACATAGAACGTATCGACCACCTGCGCGCCATAGGTCGCGATCACCGCGCTGGCGATATAAATATTGGCATCGGCCAGCGCGCGCGACAGGTCGAACAGCAGGCCGGGGCGGTCGCGGGTGTCGACCTCGATGATGGTATAGATTTCGGAGCCTTCGTTGTCGAAACTGATCGAGGTCGGGAACTGAAAGCCCATCTCGCGTTTCTTCAGCTTGTCCTTGTCGGCCAGTTTCTCGCGCGGCATGACCTCGCCCGCCAGGGTCTTTTCGATCATCTTGCGCAGGCGCGGCAGGCGGCTGGCTTCGAACGGGTGCCCCTCGCCATCCTGGATCCAGAACACGGCGGTGGCATAGCCATCCTTGGACGTATAGGTCCGTGCGTCGACGATGTTGGCGCCCGATAGGGCCAGCGCGCCGGTCAGCCGGGCAAAGATGCCGGGGTGATCGGCCAGCGCGAAACAGGCGCGGGTGGCGTCGCGATCCTCGTCCGGGGTCAGGTCGATCCGGATTGCGTCATCGGTGATGTCCCGCAGCAGGTTGGCAAAGACCGCCTGGGTGCTGGTGGGCAACCCCTGCCAATAGGGGCCGTAATGGCGGCCGACCTCGACCCGCAGGTCCTTTTTGTCCCAGTCGTCCAGCGCCTCGCGCAGGGCGCGCTTGGCCTCGGCCTCGCGCTTTTCGGTGTTGATGGCTTCCAGCCCGTTTTCCAGCGCATCGGCGGTCTCGCGGTAAAGCGTCCGCAACAGCTGCGCCTTCCAGTTGTTCCAGGTGCCGGGGCCCACGCCGCGAATGTCGCAGACGGTCAGCACCGTCAGCAGGTCCAGCCGCTTGCGGTTGCGCACCAGCTTGGCGAAATCGCGGACCGTGCGCGGATCCGACAGATCGCGTTTCTGGGCGAAATCCGACATCAGCAGGTGATAGCGCACCAGCCATTCGACGGTTTCGCAGGCCTCGGCCTTCAGGCCCAGCATCGGCGCCACGCGCCGCGCGATCTGTGCGCCCAGGATCGAATGATCCTCGGGGCGGCCCTTGCCGATGTCATGCAGCAGCAGCGCCACGTAAAGCACGCGCCGGTCGATCCCCTTCTTCAGGATCCGGCTGGCCACCGGCAATTCCTCGACCAGCTCTTCGCGTTCGATCTGCGCCAGGGTCGAGATGCACTGAATCGTATGCTCATCGACGGTATAGTGGTGATAGACGTTGAACTGCATCATCGCCACGATCGGTTCGAAATCGGGGATGAAGGCGGCCAGCACGCCCAGCTCGTTCATCCGCCGAAGCGACCGTTCGGGATTGCCGTGTTTCAGCAGCAGGTCCAGGAAAATCCGCTGCGCCTCTTTGTTGGCGCGCATCTCGTCGTCGATCAGGTCCAGGTTGGCCGACACCGCGCGCATCGCGTCGGGGTGGATCAGCATGCCGGTGCGCAGCGCCTCTTCGAAGAGCCGCAGGATGTTCAGCTTGTCGGCGAAGAACGCGGTCTCGTCCGCCAGGGCCAGCCGGTTATGCACGATGTGATAGATCGGCTTCACCCGGCGGCGGCGGCGCAGGAACCGCGTCAGGCTGGGGGCCGTCTTGACATGGGCCGCTTCGAGCGCGGTCAGGAAGATCCGCGTCAGCTCGCCCACCCGCGTCGCGTGCCGGAAATAATCCTGCATGAAATGTTCGACAGCCCGGCGCCCGCCATGATCGGTATAGCCCAGCCGCGCGGCGACCTCGATCTGCATGTCGAAGGTCAGCTGGTCCATCGCCCGGCCCGACAGCAGGTGCAGATGACAGCGCACCGCCCACAGGAAGCTTTCGGCGTCGACGAAGGTGTCATATTCGTCCTGGGTAAAGACACCCAGACCTACCAGCGCGCCGACATCTTCGACCCCGTGCACGTATTTCGCGATCCAGTACAGCGATTGCAGGTCGCGCAGCCCGCCTTTGCCTTCCTTGACGTTGGGCTCCAGCATATAGCGCTGGCCGCCCTGTTTCTTGTGGCGCTCGGCGCGTTCGGCCAGCTTGGCCTCGACAAAATCGGATGCGGTGGTGCTGAACAGGTCCTTCCACAGCCGCATGTGCAGCTGTTCGGCCAGGTCGGCATCGCCATCCAGGAACCGGTGTTCCAGCAGCGCGGTGCGGATCGTGTAATCCTCGCGCCCCAGGCGCAGGCAGTCGCGGATCGTGCGGCTGGAATGGCCGACCTTCAGCCGCAGATCCCACAGGATATACAGCATGGATTCGATCACGCTTTCGGCCCATGGGGTGATCTTGTAGGGCGTCAGGAACAGCAGATCGACATCGGAATGCGGCGCCATTTCCGCGCGGCCATAGCCCCCCACCGCCAGCAGGGCGATCTTTTCGGCCTCGGTCGGGGTGGGCAGCGGATGCAACCATTCGGTGGCGATCCGGTGCGCCGCACGCACGATGCAATCGGTCAGATGCGCATAGGACCGCGTCACCTCGCGCGCGGCCAGCGGTTGGGCGGTAAAGGCCTCGGCGATCCGGTCGTTGCCGGTCTTGCGCGCGGCCAGCAACAGCCGCACCGCCTCTTGCCGGACCACGCGCGCATCCCGGTCGTCGGTCAGCGCGTTTGCCAGGTCGGCGAAGAAGGCGTCGGTGTCGAAGATGTCTTGCGCCGGGCAGATCAGCGGGCCCGGCGCGGTGGGAACGGTCAAAACGGGGCCGTCGGGGTCAGAACCCGAAACCGCCGAAGCTTCTTGGGGCAGGGTCAATCACAACCACCTGATTATTCTTGATTTCAGCAACGGCCAAGCCGCGTTCGTTGGTGCCGTCGGCGCGCAGCCGGAAGACGCCATTGACGCCCGAGAACCCGGCATTCTGTGTCAGCGCGGCGGTGGTCAGGGCGTCGGATTTGCCCCGCTTGACCAGCGCGCCGATGGCCGAGATCCCGTCATAGGCCAGCCCCGCCAGCGGATGCGCCGCCTGGCCATAGGCCGCCTGATAGCGGCTGGCGAATTGCGCGCTGAGGCCCGGATCGGGCAGGGCAAACCACCCGCCCTGAACGCCGGGCAGGGCCAGCGTGCTGTTGGGGATGTCCCAGCGGGTCAGGCCGATGAACTTGATCACCGACGGATCGACGCGATTTTCCGGCAGAAGCTGCGCCAGCAGCGGCAGCGCGCCGGCGGTGTCGGCGGTCATGAACAGCGCGTTCGCGCCCGAACTGCGCGCCTGCGATGCGATGGCCGGCACGGCCTGAACCACGCCATTCTGCGAGAACTCATAGGATGCGATGGCCGCCGGTGACGATCCGCTGTTGGAGATCGCCTGCACGATCGCGTCGCGCCCGACCTCGCCCGCGACGGTGCGGTCATGGACGACCATGATCTTGTCCTTGCCCTGACGCTTGGCATAGCTGACCAGCCGGTTTGCGGTGTTCTGAAACGTGTTGCCCAGGACAAAGACATTGCCGCCCGCGATCGCGGTGTTGTTGGAAAAGCTCAGCACGTTCACGTTGCGGCTGGCGGCGGCCACGCCCGCGGCATTGGCCGCTTGGGCATAAAGCGGGCCCAGGATGATCTTGGCGCCGTCATTCACCGCCTGGCTCGCGGCGGAACTGGCCCCGCCAGCGCTGCCGGCGGTGCTGTAGACGCGCAGGTCGATATCGACGCCGTCCAGATCGGAAATCGCCAGCCTTGCGGCGTTTTCCAGCCCCTGCGCCACCAGCGTATCGCCCGCCTGGCCCGAACCGCTGGGCACCAGAAGCGCCACCGGCACCGGGGCGCGGGTGTTGATGCTGGGACCGCTGCCGCCGCCCAGGGCGACGGGCTGACAGGCCGCCAGCGCCAACCCCATCACGGCGGCGGCAATGGCGGTCAATGACTTGCGGGGCTTGCGGAAAACGGCGAACATGGGCACTCCTCACACCGGGTCGGGTTTGTGTCGGACAGTACGCATTCCCGACCGGCAAGTAAATGTCGCAGACCACTGGCCGGAGCTTTCTTGCAGATCGACACCACCCCCCTGGCGCCCGGCCTTTATTTCGTGTCCACCCCGATCGGGGCTGCGCGCGACATCACGCTCAGGGCGCTCGACGTGCTGGCCAGCGCCGACATCCTGGCGGCCGAGGATACGCGCACGCTGAAGCACCTGATGCAGATCCACGGCGTGGCGCTGGGCGACCGGCGGGTGGTGGCCTATCACGAACATTCGGGGCCTGCGCAACGCGACAAGCTGGTGGCCGAGATCGCCGCCGGACGCTCTGTCGCCTATGCCAGCGAGGCGGGAACGCCGCTGGTGGCCGATCCCGGGTTCCAGTTGGCGCGTGCCGCCATCGCGGCGGGCCTGCCGGTCATTGCGGCGCCCGGACCATCGGCTGTGCTGACCGCGTTGACGGTGTCGGGCCTGCCATCCGACCGGTTCCTGTTCGCGGGCTTTCCGCCCCCGGCCAAGGGCGCGCGCGCAGGGTTCCTGCGCGATCTGTCGACCCTGACGGCGACGGTGATCCTCTACGAATCGCCGAAGCGGGTGCAGCGCCTGTTGACCGAGCTGGCCGAGATTTTCGGCCCCGACCGCGCCGCCGTGGTCTGCCGCGAGCTGACCAAGCGATTCGAGGAAGTCTGCCGTGGCACCCTGGCCGAGCTGGCGGCGGAATTCGACGACCGCACCGTCAAGGGCGAGATCGTGGTGCTGATCGACCGCGCGCCCGAGGCGGTGGCCGATGCCGCCACGCTGGACGATGCCCTGCGCGAGGCGCTTAGTCGGCTCAGGGTCAAGGATGCCGCGGCCGAGGTCGCCGAACAGCTGGGCCTGCCGCGCCGCCAGGTGTACCAGCGCGCGCTGGAACTGGGCCGCGCGGAATGAGCGGCGCGCGGTCCTATCACGCGGGGCTTGCGGCCGAGGATGCGGTCGCCCGGCTTTATGAAACCAACGGCGCGCAGGTGCTGGAACGGCGCTGGCGCGGCACGGCGGGCGAGGTCGACCTGATCCTGGAACAGGGCGGCACGGTCGTGTTTGTCGAGGTCAAGCAAAGCCGCGACACGGGCACCGCCGCGCTGCATCTGACCGACCGCCAGGCCGCGCGCATCTATGCCGCGGCCGAGGAATTCCTGGCTACGCGGCCCGGCGGTCTGCTGACCGAAACCCGCATCGATGTCGCGCTGGTCGATGGTCAGGGCAACATCACCATCATCGAGAACGCCATTGCCGGGTGACGCGATCTTGATTGCAAGCGCGCCCATCGCTTGCCATGTAGGACAGGCAGTGAAGGAGAGCCGCCCATGCCGTTGAAGATCGCCTTTCAGATGGACCCGATCCAATCCGTCGACATCAATGCCGACAGCACGTTCCGGCTGGCCGAAGAGGCACAGGCGCGCGGTCATTCGCTGTTCTTCTATACGCCCGATCATCTGGCCTATGAAGAAGGCCGCATCACCGCGCGCGGCCATGATTTCACGGTGCAGCGGGTGCAGGGCGATCATGCGCAGCTTGGGCCGGAAACCCATGTGGACCTGGCCGATTTCGATGTCGTCTGGCTGCGCCAGGACCCGCCCTTCGACATGCACTATATCACCTCGACCCATCTGCTGGACCGTCTGGCGCCCGATACGCTGGTGGTGAATGATCCGTTCTGGGTTCGGAACTATCCCGAAAAGCTGCTGGTGCTGGATTTCCCCGACCTGACCCCGCCCACCACGATTGCGCGCGATCTGGCGACGATCAAGGCGTTCAAGGACAAATATGGCGACGTGATCCTGAAGCCGCTTTACGGCAATGGCGGCGCGGGTGTGTTCCGGCTGGACGCCAATGACCGCAACCTGAATTCCCTGCACGAGCTGTTCACCGGGTTCAGCCGCGAGCCGCTGATCGTGCAGCAATTCCTGCCCGATGTGTCGGCGGGCGACAAGAGGGTGATCCTGGTCGATGGCGAACCGGTCGGCGCGATCAACCGGGTGCCGGCCAAGGGCGAAACCCGCAGCAACATGCATGTGGGCGGGCGGCCCGAGAAGATCGGCCTGAGCGACCGCGATCTGGAGATCTGCGCCCGCATCGGGCCGCTTCTGCGCGAAAAGGGCCAGGTGTTCGTGGGCATTGACGTCATCGGCAACTATCTGACCGAGATCAACGTGACCTCGCCCACCGGGATCCAGGAGCTGGAACGCTTCGACGGGATCAACGTGGCCGAAAAGGTCTGGACCGCAATCGAAGGCCGCTGCGGATGAGCTGGCGTCAGGCGGCATTGAACAACTGGCTGCGCCGCACCGAGCGGCCCCAGCTGGCCCGTGGCACGCCCGAAGAGCTGCGCCGCAATCTGGCGATCAAGTCGCGGCTCTTCTTTCACCCGCCGCTGTTCAGCCGGATCCGCCGGGACGCTGCGGGCGGTGTGCCGGGTCTGTCGGTAAGGGGGCCGGGGGCCAAGGGCGCGGCGCGCATCCTGTACCTGCATGGGGGCGGTTATGTCTTCGGGTCGGCCCGCACCCACAGCGCGATGGTGGCGCATCTGTCGAAACGTTGTGGTCTGCCCGCGTTTCTGCCCGATTACCGTCTGGCGCCCGATCATCCCTTTCCCGCCGCGGTGGACGATGCGCTGGCCGCCTATCGCGCGCTGGCCGATCAGCCGGGCGGTGTCGTGATCGGCGGGGACAGCGCGGGCGGTGGGCTGGCGCTGGTGCTGCTGGCGGAGATCCTGCGGCTTGGCCTGCCCAAGCCCCTGGGTGTTTTCGCGTTTTCGCCCCTGACAGATCTGACCTTTTCGGGCGACAGCTTCTATCTGAACGCCGAAAGCGATGTGGTCCTGCCCGCCGAGCGCGCGGGCGAGATGGCGCAGATGTACCTGTCCGGCGCCTATGCCGAGGATCCGCGCGTGTCGCCGCTTTACGCCGATTTCACCGGCGGGCCGCCGGTCTGGCTGACTGCGGCAGATACCGAGGTTCTGCTGGACGACACGACGCGCATGACCTCGCATCTGAACTTCCACGGGGTTCCGGTCACCGAAATCATCGAAACCGATCTGCCCCATGTCTGGCCGTTCTTTCATGGCATCCTGCCGCAGGCCGGCGCGACGCTGGACGCGGTGGCGGCGTGGATCAGGCCGCTTGCTGCATCGCGGTGATGCGGAAACTGACCGCCTCGGCCACATGCGGGCGGCGCACATCCTGTGATCCATCCAGATCGGCAATGGTGCGGGCCACGCGCATCACCCGGTGATAGCCGCGCGCCGACAGGCCGAACCGCTCTGCGACCTGCGCCAGCAGCGCGCGACCCTCGGCATCGGGGGTGGCGATCTGTTCCAGCACCTGACCTTCGGCATCGGCGTTCACGCGCATATCGCCCAGCCCGTCGAACCGCGCGGCCTGAACCGCGCGGGCGCGGGTCACGCGTTCGGCCACCGTTGCGCTGCTGTCGCCGCTTTCGGGCAGGTCCAGATCGGTGAAGGCGACCGGCGGCACCTCGATCCGTAGATCGAACCGATCCATCAGCGGGCCGGAGATCTTGCCCATGTAATCGTCGCCACAAATCGGCGCACGGGCACAGGCCTGCGCGGGATCGGCCAGATGCCCGCAGCGGCAGGGGTTGGCCGCCGCCATCAGCAGGAACCGACAGGGATAGCGCATATGCGCGTTGGCACGGGCCACGACGACCTGTCCGGTCTCGATGGGCTGGCGCAGGGTTTCCAGAACCATGCGTGGAAATTCGGGGAATTCGTCCATGAACAGGACGCCGTTATGGGCCAGGCTGATCTCGCCCGGCTTGGCACCGCGCCCGCCGCCGACAATGGCGGCCATGCTGGCGGTGTGATGCGGTTCGCGGAAGGGCCGGTCGCGGGAAATCCCGCCCTCGTCCAGCAGGCCGGCCAGCGAATGGATCATGGATGTTTCCAGCGCCTCGACCGGGCTGAGCGGCGGCAGGATACCGGGCATCCGCGCGGCCAGCATGGATTTGCCCGCGCCGGGGCTGCCCACCATCAGCATGTGGTGGCGCCCGGCGGCCGCGATTTCCAGCGCCCGCTTGGCGCGTTCCTGGCCCTTGACATCGCGCAGGTCGCGGCTGCCCTGCGCGCCCGTCACCTCGCCCGGTTCGGCGGTGGCCAGCGGCGATTGCCCGGTGAAATGCCCGATGGCGGCGGCCAGCGAGGCGGGGGCGAAGACCGGGGTCGCGCCGACCCAGGCGGCCTCGGACCCGCAGGCGCGGGGGCAGATCAGGCTGCGGTCGGCCTCGGCCGCGGCCATCGCGGCGGGCAGGGCGCCGATCACCGGCACCAGCGATCCGTCCAGCGACATCTCGCCCAAGGCGACGCATTGTTCGACCGCATCGCGGGGCAGCACATCCATCGCCGCCAGCAGCGCCAGCGCGATGGGCAGGTCGAAATGCGATCCTTCCTTCGGCAGGTCGGCGGGCGACAGGTTGATGGTGATGCGCTTGGGGGGCAGGGCGATGGACATTGCCGTCAGGGCGGCGCGGACGCGGTCGCGTGCCTCGCTCACCGCCTTGTCGGGCAGGCCTACGATGGAAAAGGCGGGCAATCCCGCGGCCACGGCGCATTGCACCTCGACCAGACGGGCATCGACCCCCTCGAAAGCAACCGTATAGGCGCGCGCAACCATTCAGACCTCTGCCGTAACCATGGTTAACGGCTACGGCAGAAAAGGTTTAGGAATGGTAAACGCCTAGGCAGACGGGCCCGGCCAATCGGTCGTTGCCAGGTCCATCGCATAGGGCACCGGATCATAGCTTTTGGTCAGCCCGTCGGCGCGCCAGGCGCAAAAGGCCGGATCGGCCAGATGCGCCGCGACATAGACCTGTGCCGCCTCCGATACCGGCAGGCCATAGCCCGCGATCCGTGCCGCAACCGGCGCAAAGAACACATCCGCCAAGCTGTAGTCGCCAAACAGCCACGGACCGCCGGCGCCGTGCCGGTCGCGTGCCAGCGCCCAAAGCGATTGCAGCCGGTCCAGATCGGCCTGCACCGCGTCGCTGACCGGGAAATCCACGTATTGATGCAACAGCTGCATCGGGCATTCGCCGCGCAGCGCGCCAAAGCCCGAATGCATTTCCGCCACCAGCCATCGCGCCAGCGCCCGCGCCGCCGGGTCGGCGGGCCACAGACCGGCATCGGGGTGGCGTTCGGCCAGGGTTTCGGCCATGGCCAGCGTGTCGCCCACCACGATCCCATCGGGCGTGCGCATCACCGGCACGAACCGCGCCGGTGCCAGCGCGGCCAGATCCTGGGCCATCGTGCCAGCATACAGGCCCACCAGCGTGGTGTTCACCGGAAGGCCGAATTTCTCGAACATCAGCCAGCCGCGCAGCGACCAGCTGGAAAAGGTTTTGTCACCGATAAAGAGATCATAGGTCATGGCCGCAGCTTACGGACCGTGCGCGAAACTGCATAATTCCGAATTTTGAGCGCAGCTATTCGCTTTGCTGATAGATCCGGCATTTACAGGACTGGTGGCGCCCACGCCCGTGCCCACCAGATCGGGTATGCGCGGGCCGATCTTGTGGTTTTCCGGCGCAATCCGGTCAGCGCAATTATGCACGTTTTCGTGATCCGGAACCGCACCCCTTTCGTAGACGTTATAGAACACACAAGTTGGACTTGTATTTTCTGGCAAAAGAGTAAGGGAGCAGACATGCCGCTTGACGACTTGGCCGATAAACGACTGTCCCGGCAGGCCATGCGCGCCGAGCTGTTGGATGCCGAAACCGAACGCACGCTGGCTTATGCCTGGCGCGATAACCGGGACGAGGCCGCCCTGCACCGCCTGATCACCGCGTATATGCGATTGGCGATCTCGATGGCGGCGAAATACAAACGCTATGGCGCGCCGATGAACGACCTGATCCAGGAGGCGAGCCTGGGCCTGATGAAGGCCGCGGACAAGTTCGACCCGGATCGCGGCGTGCGCTTTTCGACCTATGCCGTGTGGTGGATCAAGGCCAGCATCCAGGATTACGTGATGCGCAACTGGTCGATGGTGCGCACCGGTTCGACCTCTTCCCAGAAATCGCTGTTCTTCAACATGCGCCGGGTTCAGGCCCAGCTGGAGCGCGAGGCGCGCGGGCGCGGCGAAGAGCTGGACGGTTATCAGCTGCGCCAGCAGATCGCGTCGGAAATCGGTGTCCCCCTGCATGATGTCGAGATGATGGAGGGTCGGCTTTCGGGCTCGGATTTCTCACTCAACGCGACCCAGTCGACCGAGGATGAGGGGCGCGAGTGGATCGACGCGCTGGAAGATGACAGCACCCAGGCCGAGGAACATGTCAGCCGCCGGCACGACACCGCGCGGCTGCGGGACTGGCTGGTCGATGCAATGTCGAAGCTGAACGACCGCGAGCGGTTCATCGTGCAGGAACGCAAACTGCGCGAAGCGCCACGCACGCTGGAAAGCCTGGGTCAGGAACTGGGCCTGTCGAAGGAACGCGTGCGCCAGCTCGAGGCGGCGGCTTTCGTCAAGATGCGGAAAAGCCTTGAAAACGAAAGCGACGAGGTTCAACAGTTCTTCGTGTGATGAGAACCTGTCTGACCTTTCTGCTCCTCGGCGCGGCTGCCGCCCATGCGGCCCAGATCGACGCGACCGCGCTTGACGCCCTGCCCCCCGCCGATGTGGTGATTTTGGGCGAGGTGCATGACAACCCCACCCATCATGCCCATCAGGCGGCTGCGGTTTCGGCGTTGTCACCGGCGGCGCTGGTGTTCGAAATGCTGGACCCCGATCAGGCCGCGCGTGTCACACCCGCGCTGCGCAGCGATGCGGATGCCTTGGCACAGGCGCTGGGCTGGGCCGATTCCGGCTGGCCCGATTTCGCGCTTTATCATCCCATTTTCACCGCAACCGATGCCCCGGTCTATGGCGGCGCGCTGCCGCGCGATCAGGTGCGTGCGGCCATCGGCGATGGCGCGGCTGTGGCCTTTGGCGCCGATGCGGCGGCCTTTGGCCTCGACGCGCCCTTGCCCGACGATCAGCAGGCCACCCGCCAGTCGATGCAGCAAGAGGCGCATTGCAACGCCCTGCCCGAGGAAATGCTGCCCGGCATGGTCGATGCCCAGCGGCTGCGCGATGCCGGTCTGGCCCGCGCCATCACAAGGGCCTGGGCCGAAACCGGCGGGCCGGTCGCGGTGATTACCGGAAACGGCCATGCGCGCCATGATTGGGGTATCCCGGCGGTTCTTTCGGTGGCGGCACCTGACTTGTCGGTGCTCAGCATCGGTCAATTGGAAGCCGCGCCCGAAGCGACGCCGCCCTATGATCTGTGGATCCTGACCGCGCCCACGCCGCGCGACGATCCCTGCGCCGCCTTCCGCGCGAACTGACCCATCCCTGCCGCGCCGCGGCCCTGATTTGGCCGAAAACCGCGCCTAGACTGCGCGGCATGTATGGTTCCAGTGATATTAACCCGTTTGTTTCGCCGCGTTTCCGGCACCGATGGAAAACCCTGATCGTGCTGTCCGTTGTGGCGCTGGTCGCGCTGGTGCGGTTCGATATGATCGTTTCGGTCGATTACGTCCGCGCGAACGCCAGATATGTGGTCCACAAACCGGGATATGACTGGAATCACCGCATCGCCGTCGTGACGGTCGACGATGGCGACCGGGTGCTGCAAACCAGCGATGTCCTGATCGACCTGCATCCCGGACAACCCGCCTGTGTCCGCCGCGCGCGGCTCCTGGCCCGTCAATGGACGCGCTACAGCCTGGCGCTGGACCCGTTCTGTGGCGCCCCGGTCGCCGCATCGCTTGCGGCAGAGGCTCAGGGCGCTTAGGACTGTTCCGACGGGTTCGGGAAACAGGCTCATGCTGGCAGGCAAACGTATCTTGTTGATCATCGGCGGCGGGATTGCCGCTTTCAAGTCGCTGGACCTGATCCGGCGGCTGCGCGATCAGGGCGCGACGGTGACGCCCGTTCTGACTAAGGCGGCCGAGGAATTCGTGACCCCTTTATCGGTATCGGCACTGGCGGCGGAGAAGGTTTATCGCGATCTGTTCGACCTGACGGACGAGGCCGAGATGGGCCATATCGAACTGTCCCGCGCCGCCGATCTGGTGGTGGTGGCCCCGGCGACCGCCGATCTGATGGCCAAGATGGCGGGCGGGCATGCCAACGACCTGGCCTCGACCCTGTTGATGGCGACCGACAAGCGCGTGCTGATCGCGCCGTCGATGAATGTGCGCATGTGGGAGCATCCCGCGACACAGCGCAATCTGGCCACGCTGACCGGGGACGGCGTGCTGGTCGTCGGCCCGGACGAGGGCGCGATGGCCTGCGGCGAATTCGGCCCCGGTCGCATGGCCGAGGTGCCGCAAATCATCGATGCCGTGGGTGCCGCGCTGGCCGATGGCCCGCTGAAGGGGCGGCATGTGATCGTCACATCCGGCCCCACGCATGAACCGATCGACCCGGTGCGCTATATCGCCAACCGCTCGTCGGGCGCGCAGGGCACCGCGCTGGCGCGGGCGCTGGCCGGGCTGGGCGCGCATGTGACCTTTGTGACCGGTCCCGCCGATATGCCGCCCCCCGCCGGGGTAAAGGTCGTGCGCGTGCAGACCGCCCGGCAGATGCTGGAGGCCGTGCAGGGCGCGCTGCCCGCAGATGCCGCCGTTTTCGCCGCCGCCGTGGCCGATTGGCGTGTCGCCAACGCCGCCGACAGCAAGATGAAGAAGACCAAAACCGGCCTGCCGGTGCTGGAATTCGCCGAAAACCCCGACATCCTGGCCACGGTCAGCCAGATGGAAACCGGCCGTCCGGGGCTGGTGGTGGGCTTTGCGGCCGAAACCGACGACGTGATCGCCCATGCCACGGCCAAGCGTGACCGCAAGGGCTGCGACTGGATCGTGGCCAATGATGTATCGCCCGAAACCGGCATCATGGGCGGGTCGGAAAACGCGGTAACCCTGATCTCGGACGCGGGCGCCGACAGCTGGCCGCGCATGGGCAAGGACCAGGTCGCCAACCGGATCGCTCAGCTGATCGCCGAGGCGCTGGCATGAGCCCCGTCATCCGCGTCCTGTGGGAGGATTGGGCCGACCGCGACATCCCCTTGCCCGCTTACGAAACCCACGGCGCGGCGGGTGCCGATATCCGCGCCAACCTGCCGCCCGAGATCCGCGAAGGCGGCTTCCTGCTGCGCCGGATGGAACGGCGCATCGTGCCCACCGGGCTGCGGGTCGAGATCCCGCACGGGTTCGAGATGCAGATCAGGCCGCGATCTGGTCTGGCGCTGAAACACGGGATCAGCCTGCCCAACACGCCCGGCACGATCGACAGCGATTATCGCGGGCCGCTGGGTGTTCTGCTGATCAACTATGGCGCGGATGATTTCCTGTTCCATCACGGTGACCGCATCGCCCAGATGATCATCGCCCCCGTCCTTCAGGCGGGTTTCGAGGTGGTCGAAACCCTGTCCGACACCGCACGCGGTCACGGCGGGTTCGGCTCGACCGGGCGGCGCTGATGATCCTGTTTCTGGTCATGGCGGGCGCGCTTTGGGGCATCGGCGCGATGATGCAGGCCCCGCGCCGGGTCCGCTGGACGATGATCGGGGTGCTCTATCTGGCGGTGCTGCTGGTGCAGTTCCTGCTGCCCGCCGATAACCCGCTGCGCCTGGCGACCGGCGGCTCGCGCCCCGAATGGGTGCTGGTGGGCATCGCCGCGGTGGTCTTCGTGGCTTATCGCCGCGGGCTGCGCTGGCTGCGCGCGCGGGCGCAAGCCAACGCGCCGCAAACGGCGGTCCAGACCGGCGCCTTCGCGCCCGTTGAGCTGGAGCGTTACGCCCGCCACATCGTCTTGCGAGAGGTCGGCGGCCCGGGCCAGAAGAGGCTCAAGGATGCAAGCGTGCTGGTGATCGGCGCCGGTGGGCTGGGCTCGCCCGCGCTTCTCTATCTGGCGGCGGCCGGGGTTGGCACGATCGGGGTTGTGGATGACGACGTGGTCGATCTGTCGAACCTGCAACGCCAGGTCATCCATACCGACGCAAGGCTGGGCATGCCCAAGGTGTTCTCGGCCGAGGAAGCCATGCGCGCCCAGAACCCGCATGTGACCGTACGCCCCTATCAACGGCGGCTGGATGCGGCCGCGGCGGTGGAGCTGTTTGCGGAGTATGATCTGGTGCTGGACGGCACCGACAATTTCGACACGCGGTTTCTGGTCAACCAGGCCGCGGTCGCCACGAAAACCCCGCTGATTGCGGCAGCCATCACCCAATGGGAAGGCCAGATCAGCCTGTATGACCCGGCCAATGGCGGCCCCTGCTATCAATGCATCTTTCCCGAAGCCCCTGCGCCCGAACTGGCCCCCAGCTGTGCCGAGGCGGGCGTCGTCGGCGCGCTGCCCGGCGTGGTGGGCGCAATGATGGCGATGGAGGCGATCAAGCACATCACGGGCGCGGGGCAATCCCTGCGCGGGCGGATGCTGCTTTACGATGCGCTTTACGCTGAAAACCGGGTGGTTGCCCTGAAACGCCGGGATGATTGCCCGGTTTGCGCAAAGCACACCTGAGCCTTCTTCTGGGCAAAAATACTCCCGCCGGAGGCGTCCCGCACTTGCCATCCGGCGCGCGGCTGGGAAGGTTGCGCCAGTGAGTATTTGTACCAAGAAGAAGAGGCATCTGGACCTCTGCTCAAACCGAGATACTCTTTGATCGCAAAGGAGATCGCCCATGACCAACCCGCTTCTGTCCGACTGGGACACGCCGTTTGAATTGCCGCCCTATGCCGCGATTGCCGATGACGATTTCGCGCCTGCGTTCGATGCGGCGATGGACCAGGCGCGGGCGCGGATTGCGGCGATTGCCGACAATCCCGAGCCGCCCACTTTCGCCAACACGATCGAGGCGCTGGAGCTGGCCGATACGGTGCTCGACCGGGTTCTAGGCGTGTTCTATTCGCTGGCCGGAACCGAAAGCAACGACGCACGCGACGCGTTGCAGCGGGAGTTTGCGCCGAAACTGTCGGCCTATTCTTCGGAAATCACCCTGAACGCCGCGCTGTTTCAGCGCATCGAGGCATTGTGGCAGGCGCGCGAGACGTTGGGGCTGACCGATGAACAGGCACGGGTGCTGATGCTGACGCGCCGGTCCTTTGTCCGGTCGGGCGCGCAGCTGGAAGGCGATGCGCGTGACCGGCTGACGCAGGTGAAATCGCGCTTGGCCGTGCTTGGCACGGAATTCACCCAGAACCTGCTGGCCGACGAGCGCGACTGGTTCATGGAACTGGCCGAGGGCGATCTGGAGGGCCTGCCCGGGTTCGTCGTCGATGCGGCGCGCGCGGCAGGGGCGGAAAAGGGGGCAGGCGGTCCGGTGGTCACGCTGTCGCGGTCGCTGATCGTGCCGTTCCTGCAATTCTCGTCCCGCCGTGATCTGCGTGAAAAGGCGTTCAACGCCTGGGTCGCGCGCGGTGCGAACGGCGGTGCGACCGACAACCGCGCCATCGCGGCCGAGATCCTGGCGCTGCGCGAAGAACGGGCGCAGCTTCTGGGGTACAAGGATTTCGCCAGTTACAAGCTGGAGACGGAGATGGCAGGCACCCCGGCCAATGTGCGCGATCTGCTGATGCAGGTCTGGAGCCCGGCCAAATCCGCAGCCGAGGCTGATGCGCAGGTTCTGGAAGAGATGATGCATGCGGACGGGATCAACGGCCAGCTTGAGCCGTGGGACTGGCGCTATTATTCCGAGAAGCGCCGCAAGGCCGAGCATGACCTGGACGAGGCCGAGCTGAAACCCTACCTGCAGCTCGACCGGATGATCGAGGCGGCGTTTACCTGTGCCGGGCGGCTCTTTGGCCTGCAATTCGCGCCGCTGGACGCGCCGCTTTACCACCCGGATGCCCGCGCGTGGGAAGTCACTCGCGATGGCCAACACGTGGCGGTGTTCATCGGGGATTACTTCGCGCGCGGCTCGAAACGGTCGGGCGCGTGGTGTTCGGCCAGCCGGTCGCAGCGTAAGCTGGGCGGCGATGTGCGGCCCGTCGTTCACAATGTCTGCAACTTCGCCAAGCCGCCCGCCGGGGAACCGGCGCTGCTCTCGTATGACGATGCGCGGACACTGTTTCACGAATTCGGCCATGCGCTGCACCAGATGCTCAGCGATGTGACCTATGGTTCGATTTCCGGCACCAGCGTGGCACGTGATTTCGTCGAACTGCCCAGCCAGCTTTACGAGCATTGGCTGGAGGTCCCCGAGGTGCTGGCCGAATTCGCCACCCATGCCGAGACCGGCGCGCCGATGCCGCGCGACATGCTGGACCGATTGCTGGCGGCGGCGACCTATGACATGGGATTCCAGACGGTGGAATACGTGGCCTCGGCCATTGTGGATCTGGAATTCCATCAGGGCACCGCGCCTGCCGATCCGATGGCGAAACAGGCCGAGGTTCTGGCCGCGATCGGGATGCCGCAGGCGATCACCATGCGCCACGCCACCCCGCATTTCGCCCATGTCTTTGCCGGGGACGGCTATTCCAGCGGTTATTACAGCTATATGTGGTCCGAAGTGATGGATGCCGACGCCTTCGCCGCGTTCGAGGAGGCCGGCGGGGCATTCGACCCCGAGATGGCGGCAAAGCTGGAACGTCACATCCTGTCCACCGGCGGTTCGGCCGAGGCAGAGGAGTTGTATACCGCGTTCCGGGGGCGGATGCCGGGGGTGGCCGCGCTGTTGAAGGGGCGAGGGCTGTTGCCCGACGCCGCGTGATGCGGCGGGGCAAGTGCCGCGGTCCGACGATGGCTGGCGCGGGAGGTTTTCCCGCGCCATGAGTGGCCTTAGTCGCGCGGCGGCTGCAAGAGCCCGCGTTGTACGGCAGGGCGGTCCAGGAACCGATCCAGCGCGGCGCCCACATTGGCGAAACTGTCGAAATCGGTGACGGCGCCCGCCTCGTAGAAATCGCGCAGGGTGCGGATCCACGGCCAGATCGCGATATCGGCGATGCTGTATTCGCCGGTGATCCAGTCGCGGCCATCGAGCTGCTTGTCGATGACGCCCAGGATGCGCTTGGCCTCGGCGATATAGCGGTCGCGCGGTCGAGGGTCCTCGATCTGGGCGCCGGCGAATTTATAGAAAAAGCCGAGCTGGCCGAACATCGGGCCGACGCTGCCCATCTGGAACATCAGCCATTGCAGCACTTCCATCCGTTTCGCGGGATCAGCGGGCAGGAGCTGGCCCGTCTTTTCGGCCAGGTAGATCAGGATCGCACCGCTTTCGAAAATCGGGATGGCCTGGCCGCCGGGGCCGTCCGGGTCGATGATCGCGGGGATCTTGTTGTTGGGGCTGATCTGCAGGAACTCGGGCGTGAACTGGTCGTCGTCCAGGATCGAGATCTTGTGCGCGTCATAGGGCAGGCCGGTTTCCTCGAGCATGATCGACGCCTTGACGCCGTTCGGGGTCGGAAAGGAGTAAAGCTGGATCGCCTGCGGGTCGCGCGGCGCCCATCGGGACGCGATCGAAAAGTCGGTGAGGGTTGGCATGAAGGCTCCTGTTGGCGGATTTGGGGGGAATAATTCACGAAAATATACATCTTCGCCACATGCTAAACGTGTTAAACCATGTGCACATATGCGCAGTTGAACAGAGCGCATCCAAAAGTATGAGGGGCAAATGCTGAACGAATTCAAAGACTTCATTGCCAAGGGCAATGTGATGGACATGGCTGTCGGTATCATTATCGGCGCCGCATTCACCGCGATCGTGACCTCGTTGGTTGACGATCTGATCAACCCGATCATCAGCCTGTTCATGGGCGGGATCGATTTTTCCGGGATGGGCTTCAAGCTGGGCGAGGGCGAAGAAGCCGCCGTGTTCGCCTATGGCAACTTCATCATGGCGCTGATCAACTTCCTGATCATCGCGTGGGTTGTCTTTATCCTGGTCAAGATGGTGAACCGGGTCAAAGACGCCGCCGTGAAGCAGGAAGAAGTCGCCGAAGAGGCACCCGCGGGCCCGAGCCAGGAAGAGCTTCTGGTCGAGATCCGCGATCTGCTGAAAAAGGCCTGATCGGGGCGCTTTGCGCCGACGGATCAGCCAATCGTCTAAGGGTGCCGCCAACCTGACGGGTTGGCGGCATTTCTTTTGTCCGGGTCGGCCCGTGTCATGGGGGAACATCCGTCCGGCCCGTCCGATGAAACCTTAGAACAGCACGATCTGCGAGTTTGTGCTGTCGCGTCGCTTGGCGTGGACCTCGGCGATTTCGGGGTCGTTGTACCAGGCCAGCGCCGCGTCGCGGTCGGGAAAGCTGAGCAGGACGGCGACCTGGGGCGTGGTGCCGGTGCCCTCCAACAGGGTGGGGGCATTCGACACTTGCACCGGTTCGACCTTGTGCTTGGCCATGGCGGGGCCGGCTTTGGCGCGATATTCGGCGAAGCCCTCGGCGTCGTCGACGGTCAGGGTAACGATGGCATAGGCGGTCATGATCTGTCCTTCGTGATTGGGATGCCCGTACTATGCACGCACGGCGCCCGATCAAAATTGCGCATTGTCTCGCATTGCTTGTGCAATAATAATCGGGACATGCTGGATTGGAACGATCTGAGATTTATCCTTGAGACCGCGCGCCAGGGCGGGATCAGCGGCGCGGCCCGGGCGCTGGGCGTGAACCATGCCACGGTGGCGCGGCGCATCACCGCCGCCGAAGCCGCGTTGGGCGCGCGGCTGTTCGACCGGCTGGCGACGGGGTACATCCCGACCGAGGCCGGGCAGGACGCGGTGCGCACCGCCGAAGAGGTCGAGCGCGCCCAGCAGCAGCTGGACCGCCGGATCGGGGCGCGCGACGCAGGGCTGAAGGGGCCGTTGACCGTGACCGTGCCGCAATTGATGATCGAACGCATCCTGGCGCCGGTGCTGCGCGATTTCACCGCCGCGCATCCCGATATCGACCTGAAGATCGCCGCCACGAATGACATCCTGAACCTGTCCCGGCGCGAGGCCGACGTGGCCATCCGCCTGTCGAACAGCCCGGCGCCGACGCTGGTCGGGCGGCGGGTGTTGGAACAGCGCGCCGCCGTCTATGCCACGCCCGGGCTGATCGCGCGCGATCCCGGTGGGGCCGCGCCGCTGGACTGGATCCGGTTCGCCCATTGGCCCGGACCCCCGGCCGAGATCAAGGCGATCCGCCCCAACCTGAATGTGCGGCTGTCGGTCGATGACATGCTGGCCGCCATCGGCGCGGCGCGCGCTGGGATCGGGGCCACGCGCATGGCCTGTTTCCTGGGCGAGACCGACCCGGCCCTGCAACGGGTGCCGGGCCTGCCGGATTTTCCCTATGTGCCGGTCTGGGTGCTGACCCATCCCGACCTGCGGCATGTGCCGCGCATCCGGGCCTTTGTCGATTTCACGGTGGACCGGCTGCGCGGGCTGCGGCCGCTGTTCATGGGCGCCGCTCAGGCAGAGCCGACAGCGCTTTGAGGGGTGATCGCGTCCAGACCCAGCGCCGCACCCACGGCGGCGTTGGTCAATTGCCCGGCATTGACGTTCAGCCCGTTCAACAGATGCGGATCGTCCTGACAGGCGCGCTGCCATCCCTTGTTCGCCAGCGCCAGCAGGAACGGCATGGTCGCATTGCCAAGCGCGATGGTCGATGTGCGGGCCACGGCGCCCGGCATGTTGGCCACGCAGTAATGCATGATGCCGTCGACCTCATAAATCGGGTCCTGATGCGTGGTCGCGCGCGAGGTTTCGAAACACCCGCCCTGGTCGATGGCCACATCGACGATCGCCGCGCCGGGCTTCATCAGCGCCAGATCGGCGCGGCTGACCAGCTTGGGCGCCTCGGCCCCCGGGATCAGCACGGCGCCGACGACCATGTCGGCCTCGGCCAGCAGCTCGGCCATCGCCCCGGCCGAGGAATAGCGGTTGCGGAATTGCTGCCCGAACACGTCGTCCAGGTAACGCAGACGCGGCAGCGACCGGTCCAGCACGGTCACATCCGCACCCATCCCCGCCGCGACCCGCGCGGCATTGGTGCCGACGACACCGCCGCCGATCACCACCACCTTGGCCGGGCCCACGCCGGGCACGCCGCCCATCAGGACACCGCGCCCGCCATTGGCCTTTTGCAAGGTCCAGGCGCCGACCTGCGGGGCTAGCCGTCCCGCGACCTCGGACATGGGCGCCAGAAGGGGCAGGCCGCCTTGGGCATCGGTCACGGTCTCATAGGCGATGGCGGTGCAGCCGCTGTCCAGCAGATCGCGGGTCTGATCGGGATCGGGCGCCAGATGCAGATAGGTGAACAGAAGCTGCCCGTCGCGCAGCTTCTTGAGTTCCACGGCCTGCGGCTCTTTGACCTTCACGATCATGTCGGCTTCGGCAAAGACCGCATCGGCGGTGTCGGCCAGCGTCGCCCCGGCGGCAACGTAATCGGCATCCGTGAAGCCCGCGCCCAGCCCGGCGCCGGCCTCGACCAGCACCTGATGGCCATGGGCCACCGCCTCGGGCGCGGCATTGGGCGTCAGGCCCACGCGGTATTCCTGTGGTTTGATTTCCTTGGGGCAGCCGATGATCATGGCGTGTTTCCTTCCTGTTTTTCCCAGCTTTGACAGAACCGGCTGAAATTGCTTTTGAATCTGCGGGGATATTCGGGCAGGTTGCGGAAGAACCTTGCGCGATCCCGCGCCAACTTCGAAGAAACGTGTGTGATCATGCAACTTGACGAGACAGACCGCCGAATCCTGACGGTCTTGCAGAAAACCGGCCGCATCTCGAACGCCGAGCTTTCAGAACGGGTGAACCTTTCGGCCTCGGCCTGTCACCGGCGGGTGCACCGGCTGGAATCCGAAGGGTATATCCGGGATTATGTCGCGCTGGTCGATCCGCGCAAGATGGGCCGCCCCACGACCGTTTTCGTGGAAATCACCCTGTCGGCGCAGGCGGACGAGGTTCTGGATGCGTTCGAACGTCAGGTCGCGCTGATCCCCGATGTGCTGGAATGCCACCTGATGGCGGGCAAGTCGGATTACCTGTTGAAGGTGGTGGCGCAGGATGGCGACGATTTCGCCCGCATCCACCGCCGCTTTCTGGCGCGGCTGCCCGGGGTGGCGCAGATGCAATCGTCCTTTGCGCTGCGCACGGTGTTCAAGACCACGGCGATCCCGCTCTAGGCGCGGGGCGGGTGACATAAATCCTTCAACCCGGCCTGCTAAGCACATCCGGATCAAGGCGAAAGGGACCCTGCATGTCTGACGATGACGACAAACTCGACTGGCTCGAAGCCGAATTGCAGGACACGCTGGACGAGGATTTCGAGCTGGAAATCAGCGATCCGGTCCTGTCGATGGAGATCCGCAAGATCTATCGCCAGAAACATCCCGACATGCTGGATCGGCGGGTCTATTTCCGAAACCTGCTGCGCCTGCAGGCCGAGCTGATCAAGGTACAGGACTGGGTGCAGGAAACCGGCGCCAAGGTCTGTATCCTGTTCGAAGGCCGCGACAGCGCGGGCAAGGGGGGGGTGATCAAGCGGATCACCCAGCGGCTGAACCCGCGTGTGGCGCGGGTGGTGGCGCTGCCCGCGCCGAACCGGCGGGAACAAAGCCAGTGGTATTTCCAGCGCTACGTGCCGCACCTGCCCGCAGGGGGCGAAATCGTGTTGTTCGACCGGTCCTGGTACAACCGCGCGGGCGTCGAACGGGTGATGGGCTTTGCGACCGAGGATCAGGTCGAACAGTTCATGCAGGACGTTCCGGAATTCGAACGGATGCTGGTGCGGTCGGGCATCATCTTGTTGAAATACTGGTTTTCGATCACCGACGAGGAACAGCAGATGCGGTTCCTGATGCGCATTCACGACCCGATGAAACAGTGGAAACTATCGCCGATGGATCTGGAATCGCGCGTTCGGTGGGAACAGTACACCAAGGCCAAGGAGGCGATGTTCAAACGCACCAACATCCCCGAGGCGCCGTGGTACATCGTCGAGGGCAATGACAAGAAGCGCGAGCGGCTGAACTGCATCGAGCACATCCTGTCGAAGATCCCCTATCACGAGATCGAAAGCGAAAAGGTCGTGCTGCCGGAACGGGTCTATAACCCCGATTATGAACGGCAGGTGCTGCCGGATGAGCTGTACGTGCCCAAGATCTATTGACCGCAGGCCAAGAAAAAACCCGGCGCGGGGCCGGGTTTTTCTGGATCAGGGCTGTTCGTCTTCGTCGTCGCCGCTGTCGCCGGGCAGGTTGAAGAAGCTGTCGGCGTCGATCTCTTCTTCCTTGTCGCGCGGGTCCTCGTCGGGCTCGCTGAGCGAGAAGGTTTCAAGCCCCGAAATCGCGGTCGGGATCTTCGGCTCGGTTTCCATGGTCAGCGATTGTTCGGTGCTGACCAGCTTGCGGCGTTCGTCATCGCTCATCACCACGCCGTCGGCCGCCTTTTTCGAGGCAGCCTTCTGCACGGCGGCGTCCAGTTCGGACTGTTTGCACAGGCCCAGGGCGACGGGGTCGATGGGCTGCATGTTGGCGATGTTCCAATGCGTGCGCTCGCGGATCGACTGGATCGTCGGCTTGGTGGTGCCCACCAGCTTGGCGATCTGGCCGTCGGTCAGTTCGGGGTGGAACTTGACCAGCCACAGGATCGAATTCGGGCGGTCCTGGCGTTTGGACAGCGGGGTGTAACGCGGGCCACGGCGCTTTTCCTCGCCCACGGCGGCGGCGTTGAATTTCAGCTTCAGCTTGTGCAGGGGATCGGCCTCGGCCTTGTCGATCTCGTCCTGGGTCAGCTGATTGTTGGCAATCGGATCGAAGCCTTTCACGCCGGCGGCGACGTCGCCATCGGCAATGCCCTGCACCTCCAGCTCGTGCAGTTCGCAGAAATCGGCGATCTGCTTGAAGCTCAGCGTCGTGTTGTCCACCAGCCAGACGGCGGTCGCCTTTGCCATGATCGGTTTGGCCATTGGATTTCTCCTTCGAATACATCTTCCCCGTGCCGGGAAATCGGCTGGCCCAGCTGGCCGATATGTCGATTTCAGGAAGGGATTGCAGGGTATATAGTCGCCCGGCGAAGCAGAGGAAAGAGGAAATGCGCTGGATTGTTGTTCTGTTGCTGAGTGTCGGGCTGGCCCGGGCCGAGGGCGAGCGTGCGGGCGATTTCGATTATTACCTTCTGGCGCTCAGCTGGTCGCCGACCTGGTGCGCGCTGGAAGGTGACGACCGGGGCTCGCCGCAATGCGATGCCGATGCCGATTTCGGCTGGGTGCTGCACGGGCTTTGGCCGCAATACGAGGACGGCTGGCCCAGCTTCTGCCGTACCCCGGCGCGCGATCCGTCACGCGGACAGACCCGCGCGATGGCCGATATCATGGGCAGCTCCGGCCTGGCCTGGTATCAGTGGAAGAAGCACGGGCGCTGTACCGGGCTGAGCGCGCAGGACTATTACGACACCGCGCGCCGGGCCTTTGACGCGGTCGTGCGGCCCGATGTGTTCCGAAAGCTGTCAAAGCCCGTGAAGCTGCCCGCCAAGGTGGTGGAAGAGGCGTTTTTGAAGGAAAATCCGGGGCTGGAGCCCGATATGCTGACCGTCACCTGCAAGGCCGGTCGGATACAAGAGGTCCGCCTGTGCCTGACCAAGGATCTGGAGCCGCGGATCTGTGGCGCGGATACCGTGCGGGATTGCCGGATGCCGGACGCGCTGTTGCAGCATATCCGCTGAACGTCCCGGGGGCGGCCCATATGCCGCGCCCGGATTTTCACATTTACCGCAGGGGTTTAGCTTTTGCGGCGGCTGGCGCCGTAAAGCCCCGCCAGGGCCAGACCCAGCATCCCCAGCGCTGCGGGCACCGGTACCGGTGTGGCGCTGACCAGGTTCGCGCCGCTGCTGTTGGCGCTGAAATAGCTGATGTTCCAGCGTCCGGTTTCTGCGTCGGCCAGACCGTCCAGATAGGTCGCGGCCTTCTGGTATTTGGCGGCTTTGCCACGGATGCTGAAATCGCCGCTTTGCAGGTCCAGACCGGTGTCGCTGTCGGTCACGATTTCCCACAGGGCCAGCTGGAACCCGGCTGCGTCGGTCGCGTTCGACACCGACGCAAAGGCGCTGCTGTACAGGCGGTCGATATTGGCCTTGGCCGCCGTGCTGAGCGTATCGGTGGCCTTGTAGTCGTCGCTGGTATTGACGGCATGGAACGGGTCGATGGCCCAGGCCAGAAACGCGGCGCCATCGGTGTCCTGCAGGCGGATCAGGCCCGCGCGGGTCTTCATGGTTTCGCCGGACAGGCTATAGCTGACGGTGCTGGACCAGTTGGGGTGGCCAAAGGCGGTTTTGCCTTGGGTCTGCAACACGGTTGCTGCCGAAGCCGCCCCGGTCACACATGCCGCAACCACGGCCAGCACGGCGCTTTGCAAGATCTTCATCGTTCAAACTTCCACTTGTAAACGGTGTCTCTTGCGACGGGGAATAAGGCGAAAACATGGCGGGCGCCAGCGAAAAACAGCGCGCCCATCAAGATTGATTTTGCAGGGGAATCAGTGACCTGAGTTATGCCGGATTGTTTCGCTCCATGTGGCGATCAGACCGCCAGAACGATCTTGCCGATATGGGCCGAGCTTTCCATGCGCGCATGGGCATCAGCCGCGTTTTCCAGCGGGAATTCGGAATCCATCACCGGTGCAATCCGTCCCGCCGACAGCAGCGGCCAGACGCGGTCGCGCAGCGCCTCGGTAATCGCGGCCTTGGCCTGGTCGGATTGCGGGCGCAGGGTCGATCCGGTGATCGTCAGCCGCCGCATCATCACATGGGCGAAGTTCAGCGCGACCTTCGGCCCCTGCAGAAAGGCGATCTGCACCAGCCGCCCGTCATCGCCCAGCGCCTTGACGTTGCGCGGCAGGTAATCGCCGCCCACCATGTCCAGGATCAGGTTCGCGCCGCCCTCGGCGCGCAGTATATCGACGAAATCCTCGTCGCGGTAATTGATCGCCCGTTCCGCCCCCAGCCGGGTGCAGGCGGCGCATTTGTCATCCGAACCGGCGGTGGCAAAGACCCGCGCGCCGAACGCATGGGCCAGCTGGATCGCCGTGGTGCCGATGCCGGACGAGCCGCCATGGACCAAAAACCGCTCGCCCGCCTGCAACCCGCCGCGCATGAAGACGTTGGACCAGACGGTGAAGAAGGTTTCCGGCAGGCAGGCAGCCTGTTTCAGGTCCATGCCATCGGGGATGGGCAGCGCATGGGCGCCGGGCGTGGCCACATATTCGGCATAGCCCCCGCCGGGCAGCAGCGCGCAGACCTGATCGCCCACCGACCAGCCCGCGCCCGGGCCCGCCGCCACGACCTCTCCCGCGGCTTCCAGCCCGGGCAGGTCGCTGGCGCCCTTGGGCGGGGCATAGGACCCCGCGCGTTGCAGCGCGTCGGGCCGGTTCACCCCGGCATAGGCCACGCGGATCACAATCTCGCCCGCCTGGGGCGTCGGCACGGGCCGTTCGCACAGGCGCAGGACCTCGGGTCCGCCGGGTTCCGAAATCTCGACGGCGCGCATGGTGGTGGGCAGGGACATGGTTACTCCTGTTGGGGGTCTGCGAAATGGCCGGGCAGGTCGTCACGCCGGGCGCCCGGCGCACGGATCCCGGACAGCACGCGATCCGCCCCGGCCACGAAGGGCTTCAGCAGCGGGTTGCCGCGCACCTGGGATTTCAGCTTTTCGAACTGCATCACATTGTCGATCCGGCGATCCAGAAAGGCCCAGCTGCGTTCGTGATCCGGGCTGTCATCGCCCAGCCAGTACAGCACCGTCGACGAATAGACCCCCGACAGGGTCGCGCGTTTCGAATACCAGTTGATGTCCTGCGACGTGTCGCCCAGGGCGGTCCAGATCCGGTCGGCGGTGCCCCAGATCATGCGCGCGCCTTCGGCGCTGTTTTGCGGCAACGAGAACAGAGTGACGCCGCGCCGCACCAGCTCCTTGTCGCCGACCGCTTCCAGCCGGTACCGCACAGCGGCGGCCACCCGGTCGCGAAAGCGCAGCGCCGACAGGTCGGTTTCAGCCAGCCGGTCCACCATCGCCTGATCGCCGCGCTGGTGATAGGCGATCGCCAGGTCCAGCGCCCCGCGCGGGCACAGGCTGCGCGCCAGATCCGGGGCCAGCCCGGTATCGTCGATGGCGGCGCGAAAGCTGGCCTCGGTCCAGCCATCAAAGGGCACATGGGTCAGCGCCGCATCCAGCAGCGCGGATTTTGGCTCTGAAGTCGGGTCGGTCATGGGCTGCTCCATTCGCTTGGGCGCATGCTAGACAACTTAGCCGCGCTTTGCTATACGGCCACTTCCTGCGATTGACCGAAACTCCAGACTAGAAAGGTGGTGAAAACCACATGCAGGTTAGCGTTCGCGACAACAATGTCGATCAGGCCCTTCGTGCTCTGAAGAAAAAGCTTCAGCGTGAGGGTGTTTTCCGTGAGATGAAACTCCGTCAACACTTCGAGAAGCCGTCTGAGAAAAAAGCACGCGAAAAGGCCGAGGCGATTCGCCGGGCTCGCAAGCTGGCGCGCAAGAAAGCGCAGCGCGAGGGTATGCTCTAAGCATCCCTGACATATGACCGGCCGTTTCGGCCGATGACGATCCCCCGTGGCCCTGCCCGGGGGTTTGTTATTTTCAGGGGGTCAGAACGGCCAGTCTTCGGGCATGTCGGACGGGCTGGGCTGGCCCAGCGGGCGGCGGCCCATGGCGTGCGTCGCCAGATAGGCATCGGGCGTTGTGTCCGCATCAGCGGCCAGCGCCGCCAGCAGGTCGCGGGGGACGTCGCGCGCCCGCGCCCCGGCATCCAGGTCCAGCGCATGCAGCCACAATTCACGGGCGCGCAGCAGGGGGGTGTCAGCGATGGGCAGCGGCGCCCCGTCCAGCCCGGTGCCGGATTTTTGCCAGTCACCATCCGTCAGGTCGCGCCATTCGACGTTCAAATGCACCTCGGCATGTTGGAACAGGTGGCGCAAGGCGCGGTCGGGCAGGGTGGCCCCCCGGGTGATTTCCGCCGTGCGCATGTCAACCGACGGGTAAAGCGGGGCGGGGTCCCCGGCACGGACAGCACCCGCCATATTGGCGAAGGCCCGCCCGTTATAGGCGACATGCGCCACCAGATGCCGCCGCGACCAGCCGGGCATCCGGCTTGGCCTGTCCAGATCGGCGGGCGACAGGTCATTCAGCAGCCGCGCGAAATAGGCCGTGCCCCGCCGCGCCCAGGCCAGTTGCGCCGCTGGGGCACCCGGCGCGTCATATCGCGCGCCCGCGCCCTGACGCGCGCGCAGGTCGGCGCGCGCTGCGTCGTCTATGGTGATCATCGGTCCGCGCTTTCGACCTGTGTGCGCATGAAATGCAGCCGTTCCATGATCGGCGCGTCCGAGAAGCGGAACAGGTCGAACTGCGTTTCGGCCTGTAGCGACCATGGCACCCAGCTTGGCACGACGAACATGTCGCCCTTTTCCAGCTTGGTCGTCTTGCCGTCCAGCACCACAGCACCCGTGCCTTCGAACACCTGGAAGACGGTCGAGCCGACCTCGCGCCGTGTGGGCGTTTCGACGCCCGCGCGCAGGCGGTGGAATTCGGCGCGGATCGTGGGCATCACGTCGCCGCCGGTGGTGGGGTTAACATAGCGGATCGCGGCATGGCCCTGTTCGACGGTGGCGGGCTGGCCCTCATCCTCCAGCAGCAGCTGTTCGGTCAGGGCGCGGTCGGTGAATTCCCAGCGATAGGCACCGATGGGCGAGCTGACGGTGTCGTTCAGCTGTGACAGCGGGCGCAGGCCCGGGTGGCACCACAGCCGCTCACCCTGGGAATAGTTCGGCGTGGCGTTGTCGGTCACCCGTTCCGAGCCGAATTCGAAGAAGCCCACATCCATCTGCTGGCTGAACGGGATGTCCAGCCCATCGATCCAGGCCATGGGTTCGGTCGCCACATTGTGGTGGCCGTGGAAATTCCAGCCCGGCGTCAGCAACAGATCGCCCCGGCTCATCCGTACCGGGTCGCCATTGACGACAGTCCAGACGCCCTCGCCCTCGACCACGAAGCGGAAGGCGTTCTGTGAATGGCGGTGTTCGGGGGCGTTTTCGCCCGGGCACAGGTACTGGATCGCGCACCAGAGCGTCGGGCTGACATAGGCATTGCCGCCCAGCCCGGGATTGGCCAGACCGATGGCGCGGCGCTCGCCGCCCCGGCCCACCGGCACCAGCTCGCCCGATTTTTCGGCCAGCGGCAGCAGGGTCGACCATTTCCAGACATGCGGCACCGCCTTGGGCGCGGGCGTCATGGGCATCAGATCGCCCAGTTGGGTCCAGAGCGGCAGCAGGTTCGCGGCCTCGAACCCCTTGTACAGCTCGCGCAGCGCGGGCGTGTCCTCGGGCTGCATGCCGTGTTCGACCGTTTCGTGATCCATGTCGTTCATCATTTGGTCTTCCTCCGATGCGGTGTCAGATGGCGTCCGGTTGGTTTGGCGGGGCGGCGTCCTGGAAGGCGGGCAGCGCGTCCAGCCGGTCGAAGATCGCCGCGATGGTGGGCCAGCCGTCCAGCGGGATGCCGAAGCGGCGGTTGTTCCAGACCTGGGCGTACAGGCAGCAATCGGCGAAACCGGGCGTGTCGCCGTGGCAGAAATCGCCCGTTGCGGCATCGCGCGCCAGCGTGGTTTCCAGCGCGTCGAACGTGGTGGTGACCCAATGGGTGAACCAGGCTTTCTGCGCCGCTTCATCGGCGCCGAATTGCTCGCCCAGCCGCCCCAGAACCCGCAGGTTGTTCAGCGGGTGGATCTCGCACGCGATCATATAGGCCAGCGCCCGCACCCGGGCCCGCGCCAGCGGAGCGGACGGCAGCAAGGCCGGGTCGGGGTAGGTTTCCTCCAGCCACTCCATGATCGCCAGCGACTGGGTCAGAACCGTGCTGTCATCCAGTTCCAGCGCGGGGACAAGCCCCGCGGGGTTCTTGGCCAGATAGGCCGGCGCCTGATGTTCCTTTTTGCGCAACGCGTAAGAGACCTGGTCATAAGACAGCCCCTTGAGGTTCAACGCCGCCCGCAGCCGGGTCGAGGTCGACGAGCGAAAGAAGTTGTGCAGCGTCAGGGTCATGACGCGCGTTCGCCGATGGTGGTGGTGACCGCGCCCAGACCGTCGATGGACACGACGCAGACATCGCCCGGCACCAGCGGACCCACGCCTTCGGGCGTGCCGGTCATGATCAGGTCGCCCGGTGCCAGCGTGATGGAATGCGACAGGATCGACACGATCTCGGGCACCGACCAGATCAGCTTGATCACATCGCTGTCCTGTTTGGTTTCGCCGTTGACGGTCAGCTTGATCTGGCCCTTGTCGATATGGCCGACCTGCGCCACCGGATGCACCGGCCCGATCACCGCCGACCGGTCGAACGCCTTGCCCCAGTCCCAGGGGCGGCCTTTCTCGCGCGCGTCCAGTTGCAGGTCGCGCCGGGTCAGGTCATTGCCGATGGCATAGCCCCAGATATGCGACAGGCTGTCACCCTCGGCGATGTTCGCGCCGCCGGTGCCGATGGCCAGCACCAGTTCGGCCTCGTAATGCAGGTTCTCGGTCTCGGGCGGATAGGCGACGGTTTCGCCATCCATCACCACCGCATCGGCGGGCTTGGTGAAAAAGAACGGCGCGTCGCGGGTCGGGTCCTTGCCCATTTCGCGCGCGTGGGCGGCATAGTTGCGCCCGACGCAGAAGATCCGGCGCACCGGGAAGCGGTCCTCGGACCCGGCAACGGCGACCGAGGCCTGGGGGGCGGGGGGGAATACATAGCTCATCTTCAGTTCTCCAATCCATTGCTGCCGTAAAGCCAGGACAGCTGGTTGTACCAATCGTCAGGGGTCATCCCCTGCATCACGTGATTTCGGACGGCGGCCTTGGCGTCATCGGGGTGATAGATGTATTCGCCGATCAGGCGGCTGTTCATCTGCACCCGCGCGGTGCGCACGCGGCGCTGCGACTGATAGGCCTGAAGCCCCTGTTCCACGTCGTCGCAATTCTCGAAGATATGGGCCAGGCAGACCGCATCCTCCATCGCCATGCAGGCGCCTTGGGCGAAATATTGCAGCATCGGATGCGCCGCATCGCCCAGAAGCGCCACGCGCCCGTCGACCCAGTTGGAAATCGGCTCGCGGTCGCACAGCACCCACAGTTTCCAGTTGTCGCCATGTTCGATGATCTGGCGCGCGCGGGGGGCGATATGTTCGAACCCTTGTGCGACCTCCTCGACCGGGACGGGCTTGCCGGCGATCGCCTCCTGCACGTCGCGGTGATAGGTGACGACCAGGTTGAACACCTTCCAGCCCTTCAGCGGGTAATGCACGATGTGGCATTTCGGCCCGGCCCAAAGCGTCGCGGCGTTCCAGCGCAAATCCTCGGGCATCTGTTCGGTCGGAATGACCGAGCGATAGGTGGTGTGGCCCGAAATCCGCGGTTCGCCATCGCCGATCATCTGCGCCCGGATGGGCGAACGCAGCCCCTCGGCCCCGATCAGCGCGCGGCCCTTGATCGGATCGCGCCCGTCCAGCAGCAGGGTGACCGAGCTGCCATCCTGTTCATAGCCGGTGACCTTGTGATCGGTGCGCAGGTCGATCAGGTCCGATTTCTGGCAGTAATCCAGCAGAACGCCATGCAGATCGGCCCGGTGGACCACCGCATAGGGGTTCTTGAACCGTTCGCGAAAGGGCTCGTCCAGCGGGATCGCGGTGATATCCTCGCCCGTCTGGGCATCCATCAGCCGCAGCTTGTCGATATAGACCGCGACGGCGCGTGCCTGATCGCCGACGCCCAGATAGTCGAAACAGTGAAATGCGTTCGGCCCGATCTGGATACCCGCGCCGATCTCGCCCAGTTTCGGCGCCTGTTCGACGACGATGCTGCGCTGTCCTTTCCTGGCCAGACCGCAAGCCGCAGCCAGTCCGCCGATGCCACCACCGGCGATTATGATGGGTTCAGTTGTCATGTCCCTACCTTTTGATACTCAGCCGCCAAGCAATCGCGGCAAGGTCAGTGTAAGTGCGGGCAAAGCCAACAGGATGCCCACACGGACGAGTTCGGCGCCCAGAAACGGTGTGACGCCCTTGAATACGGTGCCCATGCCGATGTCCCGGTTGAGCGACGAGATGATGAAGACATTCAGCCCCACGGGCGGGGTGATCAGGCCCAGTTCGACCACGATCAGGGCCAATATCCCGAACCAGATCTTCAGGCTTTCGTTGTCCATGCCATAGGCGGCGGTTTCGGCGGTGACATAGTCGCCCCCGTTCAGCGCCACGAGGGTCGGCCAGAAGAACGGCACCACCACCAGGATCATCGCCAGGCTTTCCATGAAACAGCCCAGCAGCATGAAGATCGCCAGCATGATGATCAGCACCACGAAGGGATCGAAGCCGCTGGCCATGGCCCAGTCCGACAGGGTCGCGGGCAGGCCCGAGCGGGTGAAGAAGCCCTTCAGCACCTCGGCCCCGAACAGGATCAGATAGATCATGCCGGCGGTCACGGCGGTCTGGCGGATCGCGTCGATCAGCCCGGCAAAGCTCAACCCCTCGCCGGTGATCCACTTCAGCGCAAAGCCGTAGACCATGATCAGGAAGACACCGATGCTGGCGGCGGGGGTGGGGGTGAACAGGCCCAGCCCCAGGCCAAGGATGATCGCGCCGAAGATCACGATCACCGGCACCAGCCGCCGGATCGCGGCGCGGCGTTCATCGGCGGGCATCGGGCCGGGTTCGGGCGCCAGATCGGGGCGCGCGCGGACCATGACCGCGATCACGATGGTAAATGTTGCCACCGCCATCAGCCCGGGGATCAGCGCGGCCTGGAACATCTGCAGGATCGAGCCTTCGACGATCACCGCATAGATCACCAGCGCGACCGAGGGCGGGATCAGGATGCCCAGCGTGCCGCCAGCCGCCAGCGCGCCCGAGGCAAGCGACGGCGCATAGCCCAGCCGCAGCAGTTCCGGCAGCGCGACGCGCCCCATGGTGGCCGCCGTCGCCAGGCTGGAGCCGCAGACGGCACCGAAACCGCCACAGGCGGTGACGGCGGCCATGGCCACACCGCCCCGGCGCCTGGCCAACAGCGCCTCGAGCCCCTTGAACAGGTCCTGGCTCAACCGTGCCTCGCTGGCGATGAAGCCCATCAGGATGAACAGCGGCAGCACCGACAGCTCGTAACTGGCGACGTTTTCCCACAGCAGCGACTTGAATTGCCGCAGGTAGGGCACGAAGCGCACATGAGACACCGCAAGGCTCAGCGCCCAGGTGCCGCCGATGCCGACAAAGATCATCGCCAGCCCAACCGGCATCCGCAGCGCCAGCAGGCCGAACAGAACGGCCAGGCCGATCAGGCCGATGATTTCGGGATCAAGCATGATGGCGCGCCCCCGGGATCTGGGTCAGGGCGATGGCGGCCCACAGGATAAGCGCGGCAATACCCGGGGCATAGAACGGCCATTCCGGCAGGCCCAGCACACCGGTGATCACGCCGTCGTCGCGCTTTTCGAACAGCCCGTGCACCATCCACCAGGCCAGGAACAGCGCGATCCCGGCGGTCAGCAGCAGCCAGACCCGTTCCAGCGCGGTCTTGATCACCTGCGGCAGGCGCGCCACGAACAGGTCAACGGCCACATGCCCGCGTTTCATCTGGCAATAGGGAAAGAACATCAGCGCCGCGACGGAAATCGACAGCCGCACCAGTTCCTCGTACCCGGGCAGGGCCGAGACATCGGAGCCGAACAGCCCGGCGATCCGGTCCAGGATCAACGCCCCGGCGTTAAGCGTCGTGACAAGCACGATAAAGATGACAACGGCGCCACCGATCAGCGCGAAAAGATCGGCGGTCCGCTCCAGCAGGCGGGTCATGCGGGGCCCTTTCAGGCAGAAGTTTCGGATGCGGGGGACATTCGCCCCCCCCCCGGCGATGGCGCTTACTGCGCGGCGTTCACGGCTGCACGGGCGGCGTCGACCAGCGCGGCGCCGTCGATGCCCTGTGCGGTGACATCCTCGATCCAGCGGTCGACGACCGCCTGGTTCATGGCCTCGAACTTGGCGCCTTCCTCGGCACTGACAACGGTGGGGGTGATCCCCTTGCCGGCCAGCGCGTCCAGGCCGCTTTGTTCGAACCCTTCCCACATCTGGCCGATCTCGGCCGAGACATTGGTCAGCGCATGGGCGTCGATCACCGCCTTCAGCTCGTCATCAAGCCCGGCATAGGTGTCTTTGTTCATCGCCAGCATGAAGACGGCGGTACCGAACCGGTCGCCATCGGGCAGCTCGGTCACGTATTTGTCCAGCTCCTGCAGCTTCAGCGCGGGCACGATCTCGTATGTGGTCAGCGCGCCATCGACGACGCCTTTGGACATCGCCTCGGGCAGGGCGGGCACCGGCATGGCCACGGGTTCGGCGCCCATGCCCTCGATCACCCAGGCGCCGGTGCGGCCCGGCGTGCGCAGCTTCATGCCCGCAACGTCATCAAGCGTTTCGACCGGCTTGGTGGCCGAATGGATCAGGTTGCCGTCATGGGTGTGCAGGAACAGGACCTTGATGTCCTTGAAATCGTCAGCCAGCAGGTCGAACGATGCGTTCAGCGCCTGGGTCGTGGCCGCGGCCGAGCCGCGATGCACGGTCGGCAGCTCGAAAACCTCGGTCCGGGGGAAGACGCCGGGGGTATAGCCCAGCAGCGTCCAGACGATATCGGCGGTGCCGTCGCGCACCTGGCTGTACAGCTCGCCCGGTTTGCCGCCCATCGACATGGCGGGGAAGATTTCGACCTTGATGCGGCCATCGCTGGCCTCGGTCACGTCATCGGCCCAGCCTTGCAGCATCAGCTTGTGCGCATTGGCGGCCGGCGACAGGAAATGGTGCATCAGCAGCGTGACATCCTCGGCCTTGGCCGATCCGGCGAAAAGGGCGCAGCTGGCCAGGGTCCCCAAAAGGGCTGATTTGAAAGTCATCGCGTTTCCTCCCGTACGCAATTAGTATGTACGCATATCGTAAGTATGCTTAGCATTGACATGAGTCAACATACTAAGCTTGCTCATTCCCGGTCACGTGTCACCCGTGATTGGTGTCGCTCAGATGAAATCTGGTAAAGTGAAGTTATGAAACTGGAAATCTACAATATGGCGGGCCACCTGATCCGGCGGCTCAACCAGATCTCGGTATCGATCTTTCAGGACCGGATGAAATCCAACGGAATCGATCTGACTCCGGTGCAATTTGCGGCGCTGAACGCGATTCGGGTCAATCCCGGGATCGATCAGGCCAGCCTGGCGGGGCTGATCGCCTATGACCGGGCCACGATCGGCGGGGTGGTCGATCGGCTGGAATCAAAGGGCTATGTCGCGCGCAAGGTCAGCGCGCGTGACCGCCGCGCGCGGGTTGCGACCCTGACCGAGCCGGGCCGCGCGCTGTTGGCCCGGGTGATGCCGCTGGTACAGGATCTGCAACAGGACATCCTGGGCGGGTTGGACCCGCAGGAGCAGCAGGAATTCCTGCGGCTGGCGACCAAGGCCGCCGATGCGGGCAACCACCTGAGCCGGGCGCCGCTGGTCGATCCCGGCGACGCCAGGGCGGGCGATTAAGCCGCGGGCGAAAGGCCCAGGATCTGACGCGCCTGCTGCCAGCTGGCCACGGGGCGTTCGTATTTGTCGCAAATCTCGGCCACGCGGCGCACCAGCGCGGCATTCGACGGCGCCAGCGTCGTCTTGTTCAGGCGCACGTTGTCCTCAAGCCCGGTGCGGGCATGGCCACCGTTGCTGACGGCCCAGTCGTTCAGTGTGATCTGCTCGCGCCCGATCCCGGCGGCGCACCAGGGCACATCCGCGCCGAACAGCCGCTTGACCGTGTGGATATAGTATTCGAATACATCGCGATCGACGGTCATGGCGTTCTTGACCCCCATCACGAATTGCACATAGGGGCGTTCCGCAATCTCGCCGCGTTCCCACATTGCCTTTGCCTGCAGGATATGGCTCAGGTCAAAGGCCTCGATCTCGGGCTTTACGCCGTGTTCGACCATCTCGCTGGCCAGCCATTGCACCAGATCCGGCGGGTTCTCGTAGACGCGGGTCGGGAAATTGTTCGACCCTACGGAAAGCGAGGCCATGTCCGGTTGCAGCGGCAGCATCCCGCCACGGGTCTGTCCCGCGCCAGAGCGCCCGCCGGTTGAAAACTGGATGATCATCCCCGGGCAGTGCTTTTCCAGCCCCTCTTTCAGGCGGGCGAATTTCTCGGGGTCGGAACTGGGCGTGCCATCGTCGTTGCGGACATGGGCGTGAACGATGGCGGCGCCAGCCTCGAACGCTTCATGCGTGCTTTCGACCTGTTCGCCGACCGTGATCGGCACGGCGGGGTTGTCGGATTTCTGCGGCAGCGATCCGGTGATCGCCACGCAGATGATGCAGGGGGTCTGGGACATTAAGGTCAGCCTGTGGTTACGGGGTTTCGGTTGAGGGTTCGGCCAGCCCTCGCGTCTGATCGCGGGCGGCCAGCAATGCCTGTCGGAACAGGCGCATGGGCGGCGTCGGGTCTTCCTCGGAGCGGGCCATGATCCCGATCGGCCCGGCCATCGCCGAGGTGTCGAGCGGCAGCGCCACCATGCGCCCGGCCGCGATATCGCGCGACACCACGCCTTCGGAGATGATCCAGATCGCCTTGCGCGGACCCAGGGTCATCGACCGCCCGAAGGCGCCGGAAACGGTGTCCAGCCGGTCGGGCAGCCGCCCGATCCCCTTGGTGATCATGAACCGGTCGACAAAGGACCGGATCGCGGCGGTCGCGGGCGGGTACAGCACCAGCCAGTTGGCGATATCCTCAAGCTCGCATCCCTGCGCCAGCGGGTGATCCGCCGCCACCGCAAAGACGACGTTTTCCGCATAAAGCTGGGTAAAGCTCAGGCCGATCATGGTCTCGGGCTTGCCCAGGCGGCCGATCACGAATTCCAGATAGCCCATCCGCAGATGTTCCAGCATCGAGCTGATGCGCCCCTCTTCCACGGTGACGGGGGTTGCAGGCGACAGCCGGGCAAAGACATCCACCGCGACCGGCAGCAGGTCCGCCGCGACCGACGGCAACGCCCCCACGCGCAGCGGGCTGGCATCGCCCGCATTGATCGCTTCCAGGCTGGACAGCCCGTGTTCCAGCGCGGCCAGGCTTTGTTCGGCGAAGGGCAGCAGAACCTCGCCCTCGCGCGTCAGGCTCAGCCCGCCGCGGCCCCGGTCCATCAGGCTGACGCCCAGGATCTCCTCAAGGTCCTTCAGGGTCTTGGAAATCGCCGGTTGGGTCAGGAACAGACGTTCGGCGGCCAGCTTCAGCGACCCGGCGCGCGTGGATTCCACGAAGGCCGACAGGTGCCGCATCTTGATCTGTTTGGCCTTGTTTGTTGCCATATTGGAAATCAAATCCAATCAGAAGTCATTTTACTTTCCATAATTGATTATTCATGGTCTTGTCAAACGATCGGGAGGGGTTCGATGAAAACGCAGGTTGCCATCATCGGTGCAGGGCCGTCCGGGCTTTTGCTGTCGCAGCTTCTGCACCGGCGCGGGATCGACAGCGTCGTGCTGGAGCGCAAGACAAAGGACTATGTCCTGGGCCGGATCCGCGCGGGCGTGCTGGAACGTGGTCTGGTCGCGCTGATGGAGGAAGCCGGCTGCGCCGACCGGATGCATGCCGAGGGTCACGTGCATGACGGCACCATGGTGTCCTTTGGCGACACGATGTTTCGTGTCGATTTCGCCGGGCTGACCGGAACGCCGGTCATCGTCTATGGCCAGACCGAACTGACCCGCGACCTGTATGCCGCGCGCGAAAAGGCCGGTGGCAAGATCGAATATCAGGTCGAGGATGTCACGATCCACGGCGCCGATACCGATGCCCCGGCGGTGAGCTATACCGTGGACGGCGCGGCGCGGCGGATCGAATGCGATTTCGTGGCGGGCTGCGACGGGTTTCACGGAGTCAGCCGCAAGACCATCCCCGAGACCGTGCGCCGCGAATACGAAAAGGTCTATCCCTTTGGTTGGCTGGGTGTGCTGTCGGAAACCCCGCCGGTGCATCACGAGCTGATCTATGCCAATTCGCCGCGCGGCTTCGCGCTGTGTTCGATGCGCAACGAAAACCTCAGCCGCTATTACATCCAGTGCCCGCTGACCGACGCGCCCGGCGATTGGAGCGACGATGATTTCTGGGCCGAGTTGAAACGCCGCATCCCCGCCGATATGGCCGACAAGCTGGTCACCGGCCCGTCGATCGAAAAATCCATCGCGCCGCTGCGGTCCTTTGTGACCGAGCCGATGCGCTGGGGCCGGTTGTTCCTGTGCGGGGACGCCGCGCATATCGTGCCGCCCACCGGAGCCAAGGGGCTGAACACCGCGGCGTCGGACATCCATTACCTGTATAACGGGTTGCGGGCATTCTACGAGGACGGCTCCGCGCAGGGGATCGACAGCTATTCCGAAAAGGCATTGAAACGCATCTGGAAGGCCGAGCGGTTCTCGTGGTGGTTCTCGTCACTGCTGCATCGGTATCCCGAACAGACGGCATTCGACCTGAAGATGCAGATCGCCGAGCTGGAATTCCTGCGCGACAACAGCGCGGCGCAACAGGCGATGGCCGAAAACTATGTGGGTTTGCCCTATTGACGGGTCGGCCCGGACCCGGGAAGGAATTGCAAGATGACTGATCGATATGACACCGGCATGCAGGTGCGCCGCCAGGTTCTGGGCGACGCCCATGTGAACCGGGCCAACGGGGCGATGACCGATTTCGACCAGCCCTTTCAGCAGATGATCACCGAAACGGCCTGGGGCACCCTGTGGGCCGATGACACGATTTCCCGCCGAGAACGCTCGATGCTGACGCTCGCGCTTTTGGCGGCGACCGGGAATTTCGAGGAAATCCCGATGCATATACGCGCGAGCCTCAACACCGGGGCCAGTAAGCAGGATATCATGCAGGCCTTCATGCATGTCGCGGTCTATGCCGGCGTGCCCAAGGCCAACCATGCGATCAAGCTTGCCAAGGCCACCTTTGCGGAACTGGAGGAGACCCAAGTATGAGCGGACCTGCGGAATATTACCAGCGCGACAGGGAAAGGCACCCGCCGGCCTATACCCGCGACTACAAGACCTCGGTCGCGCGCTCGCCCAGCAAGGCGCTGATCTCGTTGCAGCAATCGGTGTCGGAAGTCACCGGGCCGGTTTTCGGCCACAACGATATCGACCCGATCGATAACGATCTGATCCACAACTACGCCAAGCCGGGCGAAAGCCCCATCGGCGAGCGGATCATCGTGCATGGCCGGGTGCTGGACGAAAACGGCCGCCCGGTGCCCAACACGCTGGTCGAGGCGTGGCAGGCCAACGCAGGCGGCCGTTATCGGCACAAGAAGGACACCTATCTGGCGCCGATCGATCCGAATTTCGGCGGCTGTGGCCGGACCCTGACGGACGAGAATGGCTATTACTTCTTCCGCACGGTGAAGCCCGGCGCATACCCTTGGCGGAACTGGGTCAACAACTGGCGGCCCGCGCATATCCACATGTCGGTCTTTGGCACCAGCTTTTCGCAGCGGCTGATCACCCAGTGCTATTTCGAGGGCGACCCGCTGATCGCGCAGTGCCCGATTGTGAAAACCATTCCCAGCCAGGACGCCATCGACAGCCTGATTGCGGCGCTGGACATGAACGCGACCGTGCCGCTGGATTCCATCGCCTATAAGTTCGACATCGTGCTGCGCGGGCGCCGGTCGACCCTGTTCGAAAACCGGTTGGAGGGGAACTGATCATGGTGCAGCGTCTGGATTATCTGAAGGAAACCCCATCGCAGACCGCCGGTCCTTATGTGCATATCGGGCTGGCCCCCGGCGCGGCGGGTTTCGACATCTATCGCCAGGAACTGGGCTGGGACATTGCCGGGCCGAATGCCAAGGGCGAACGCATCCGGGTCGAGGGCGTGGTGATCGACGGCACCGGCAACCCGGTCAAGGACGTGCTGATCGAGGCCTGGCAGGCCAATGCCGCCGGCATCTATGCCCATCCCGAAGGCGGCGGCGAAGTCGAGGACGGCTTTCGCGGCTGGGGCCGGGTCATCACCGATTTCGAGACCGGCGAATGGGGCTTCGACACCGTGAAGCCCGGGCCCGTGCGCGCGCGGCGCAAGCTGGGGTCGGGGCCGCTGCACCCGCCCGCGCATGCCAATGACGACTGGCAGGGCCGCGCGGACGAGGCGCATCACGACATGGCCCCGCATATCAACCTGTGGATTGTCGCGCGTGGCATCAATATCGGGCTGAACACAAGGATGTATTTCGAAGACGAGGGCGCGGCGAACGCCACCGATCCGGTGCTGAACCTGATCGAATGGGAAAGCCGCCGCCCGACGCTGATCGCGAAACAGGCCGGGATGCGCGATGGCGTGCAGGTCTATCGTTTCGACATCCGGCTTCAGGGCGAGGGCGAGACGGTATTCTTCGACATCTGAAATCGCCCGGACAGGAGCGCAAACCATGGAATTCGTAAGGATCGGCCAGCGGGTGCTGCATGTGGCGTTCCGGCCCGGGCGGGCCGGCGCGCGTCCGGTGGTGTTTGCCAATTCGCTGGGCACCGATCTGCGGATCTGGGACGGGGTAATCGCGCGTCTGCCTGCCGAGCTGCCGGTGCTGTGCATGGACAAATCCGGTCACGGGTTGTCCGACACCGGCGCCAGCAGCATCGCCGATCACGCCGCCGACATGGCCGGGGTGATGGATCACTGCGGGCTTTCGGGCGCGCTGTTCTGCGGGGTGTCGATGGGCGGGCAGATCGGCCAGCACATGGCCGCGCACCGGCCCGACCTGATTGCCGGTCTGATCCTGTCGAACACCGCCGCGCGGATCGGCACGCCCGAGATGTGGGACACCCGCATCGCGGCGCTGGAGCAGGGCGGCATCGCCCCGATGGCGGACGCGGTGCTGGAGCGTTGGTTCTCGCCCGGCTTCCTGTCGGGACAGCCAGCGGCGGTGGCGGGCTATCGCAACATGCTGGTCCGCACGCCGCTGGGTGGGTATGTCGCCGCGTGTCGTGCGGTACGCGACGCGGACCTGACCGAAAGCACCCGTGCGCTTCAGCTTCCGGTGGCCTGTATCGCAGGAAGCGCCGATCAGGCGACCCCAACCGACGTGGTGGGCGGGCTGGCCGATCTGATCGACGGCGCACAATTTTCCGAGATCGCCGGGGTGGGGCATTTGCCATCCATTGAAGCACCTGAGAAAGTGGCCGAAATCCTGATGGCGCTTTACGAGGGCATGATGTGATCCCGGCATTGGAACAAAGCTGGCTCTGGGGCCTGATCGGCGATGACGACGCGGCGGCGATCTGGTCTCCGGACCGCCAGATACAGGCGATGCTGCGGTTCGAAGCCGCCCTGACCCGCGCCATGGGGGCGGTGGGGCAGGCTGCGCCCGACGCCTGTGAAGCTGTCGCCTGGCAGATCGACGGTTTTTCGCCCGACATGGGCGCGCTAAGCGCCGCGACCGGGGGCGATGGCCTGCCGGTGCCGGAGCTGATCCGGCAGCTGCGCGGTGCCGTGGGGCAGGATGCCAAGCTGGTGCATACCGGCGCGACCTCGCAAGATGTGATCGACACCGCCACGGTGCTGATCCTGCGCGACATGTCGGATCTGGTTGCCGGGCGTCTGGCCGCCATCGCCCATCAGGTCGAGGCGTTGGAGCAGGCCTTTGGCGCGAACCCGCTGATGGGCCGCACGCGGATGCAGGCGGCGCTGCCGATGCAGGTGGCCGACCGGCTTGCGCCCTGGCGGATCGCGGTCGAAGACCACATCGCCGCGCTGCGCGATCTGCGCCCCGGGGTCGAGTTGCTGCAACTGGGCGGCGCGGTGGGCAACCGCGCGGGGTTCGGCGATGCGGGCGACGCGATTGCCGCCGACATGGCGCGGCAACTGGGTCTGGGCGACCCGGCGCGGGCCTGGCATGTGAACCGCGCGCCCATCGTCGCCTATGGCGGGCTGATGGCCGCGATCAGCGGGAGCCTGGGCAAGATCGGTCAGGATATCGCGCTGATGACCCAGCAAGGCATCGACGCGATGACGGTTGCGGGCGGCGGCGGCTCGTCGGCCATGCCGCACAAGCAGAACCCGATCCTGGCAGAGCTTCTGGTGACGCTGGCGCGGTTCAACGCGGGGCAGATCGGGCTGCTGCATCAGGCGATGATCCACGAACAGGACCGCTCCGGCAGCGCCTGGACGCTGGAATGGCTGGTGCTGCCGCAGATCTGCATGGCCACGGCGCGCGGGCTTTCGGCGACCGAAACCCTGCTGTCGCAGGTCACGTCGATCGGGGATGCGTCGGGGGATTAGGGTGAGAGGCTGGACAACGACCCAAGCGGGGCTCGTTACGGCTGCTTCCTTCCGGACCTGACCGGGTTGGCGAGGTGCCTGCCCGCGCCAACCTCTCGACCGGTTAGATAATCCCGGCGCGCGGGATTTGCAAGCTTAGCCTTCGGCGCCGGTCATGTCGCCGCTGCCGGGGCACCAGAACCGGCCAAAGGCGCCATAGCATCGCGCCTGGCGGTCAAAGCCGTCAATGTCGACGCGGGTGTAAAGCGTGTGGTCGGTGACGGTCATGTCAATCCCGCGGCGCAAAAGGTCGACGCAATCGCCGGGCCGCAGCTTGCACCCGATCAGCGCCGCCGTGCCGATCACGTCATCCTGCTGGGCGATATCCTGACGGTCGACCTGGGCGCGCAGGATTGCGCTCAGATGCGCCTCGGCGTCATCGGCGCCGGGTTTCGTGACCAGCGCCGCCAGGGCAACCAGCGCCAGAAGCCCCACCAGAACAATGAAACGCCGCATCTTGAACCCCTTCCCGAATGGCCGTGTCTGAGCTGCGATCAACCACGCGCGGGCCGGTTTGTCGAGTTCAGAAAGACAGGCGGAACCGGTCGAACCCGTCCTGCCCGGGGCCGACATGGTCGATCCGGCCATGGCGCAGCGCCGGGATTTTCGTGGCGGCTTGCGGGGCGCTTTCGAACAACGCGCTGGTGCCCGGCAGATCCGGAAACTGCCAGTTGAACGGGGTGATGTCGCGCACGCCGCCGGTATCGGTGATGTATTGCAGGATCACGTCGCGCACCATGTCGGGGGCCTCGTAGATGATGTTCTCGATCCGGGCGCCGGGAAAGCCGCCCCCGCCGGTCGCGCGATAGCTGTTGGTGGCCACGACGAACACATCGCTGTCTGAGACGGGCGCGCCATAGTGGTGGATGTCGCGAATGCGCCGGGCCTCGGGGTTGATCAGGGTGCCCGACGCGTCATAGCGGGCGGGTTGCGTCGGATCGATCACATAGCCGATGCCCTGCATCATCTCGAAATTATAGCTGGGAAAGGTCTTGTTCAGCAGCGGCTGGTCGCTCTGCTGCGGGATGATCTGCAGGAACTGTGCCGCCGCGCGTTCCAGCCAGTCGCGCAATTCGCGCCCCGTCACTCGCAGCGCATGGATGGTGTTGGGATAGAAATAGAGATCCGAGATATCGCGGATGGTCAGCTGCCCCTTGGGCACATCGGTGTAAAAGGCGGGGCCAGAGCGTCCCCCGGCCTTGAACGGTGCAGCGGCCGACAGCAGCGGCAGACCGGCGTGGCGCGTGCCCGACAGCCGGGCCTCCATGTACCAGCGCTGTGCTTCGGCCACCAAGGCGACCGCGCCCGACCCGGCTACCCGCGCGAAATAGGTATCCAGCCCGATCGTCGTTTGGCCGACCGGGCGGCGGATATAGTCCAGGGTCTGGCGGTGGATGTCGTCGGCCGCAGCCTCGATCCGGGTGCGGATCTTGCGGCCCCGGGGTGTTGCGCCGGCGGGTTCAGAGGCCGCTTGCAGCCGGCTGCGGCTGTCGCGCACCGACCAGCTGGTGTCGGATTGTTCCAGCAACAGGTCGATCACCCCCAGATGCGTGCCCCAGAACCCGGCCATGACAGCGGGCTTGCCGCCCAGCCGCCCCGCGACCGGATCGGTATGCGCGGTTGCGGGAATGTCGGGACCGGGGAAATGCTGATGGGCATGCCCCGCCAGGATCACGTCGATCCCCGGCACCGCCGCCAGCGCGGCCGCGGCGTTTTCCATCCCTGTCGTTTCCTGTGCCGGGCCGATGCCGCTGTGGCAGAGCGCCACGATCAGGTCAGCCCCCGCCTGTCGCATCACCGGAACCCAGGTGCGGGCGCTGTCCAGAATGTCACGGGTGATGATCCGGCCCACAAGGTGGCGGAAGTCCCACACCGTGATCTGCGGGGGCACGAAGCCGATCACGCCGATCTTGATTGGCACCGCGCGGCCATCGCCCGTCCGCAGGGTGCGCTTCAGGATCACGAAGGGATCGTAAAGCAGCGTATCGCGTTCGGGCGCCGCCCCGCGCCGGGTGATGACATTGGACAGCACGAATGGAAATTCCGCCCGCTCTGTCGCCTGTTGCAGATAGCTCAACCCATAGTTGAAATCGTGATTGCCCACCGTCGCCGCGTCATAGCCCAGCAGGTTCATCGCATCGATCATCGGGTTTTCGATTTCGGGATGCCCCGCATGGCGATTGGCCAGGTAATCGCCCATCGGATTGCCCTGCAACAGATCGCCATTGTCGAAAAGCAGCGCCGCGTCGGCCTCGGCCCGTGCCCTTTCCACCTGTTCGGCAATCAGCGACAGACCCAGATCCATGCGCGCCTGATCGGCGAAATAATCATATGGCAAAAGGTACATATGAAGGTCTGTGGTTTCCAGAATCCTGAGATGCGCCTGGTTGTTATCGAGCCGGGAAAACGGCCTCAGCAATTCGGACAATTGATCCCCCGACCCGTCCACGCCAGATGATGCTTGGCTTTTCAGTGTACGCACGAACCGTCTGCCCGCTGCTCAACAGGCTTTCGGTCGCAGGTTAGAACCCTTCCGGTTGAGAAAACTAATTCCCCGTTCACAAATAGGCGAGGCCAAAATCGCTCTAAAGGCGAAATAAATTGCATTGCTCACGTCTTGCGCAACTGGCACAGAAGCGGCGAAAAGGGCCGAAGGGCAAGGTGGACGGACGACGATGAAGCTGGCGGAAACGGTCACATTCGGCGGCGCGGGCCTGGAACGCGCGGCGCATTTGCGGTCGGATTCCGACGCGCTGGCGCGGATGTGGGGCGACCCGTCGGCGCGGGTTCTGCTGCTGTGGCGCGGCAAGCCGCTGTTGCGGGCGCCCGATCTGGACCGGCTGGATTGGTTGCCCGCCAGCCACACGCTGATCCACCATCGTCAGGCGGCGGCGATCTTTCTGGGGCTGGTCGATGGGGCGCCGCGGTTTGCCTGTGACCTGTCCGACTGGGTGCCCGAAGCCCCGCCCGAACAGCCCGACAGTTTCCTGGATGCCAGCGAACAGGTTCACCCCGATCTGGCGCCGGGCGGCGTCTTTGCCGAACTGCGCCGTGTGATGGCCCGGCTGTCGCCCGCCGATGCCGAGCTGGCCGCGACGGCCAAGGCGGTGATCGGCTGGCACCAGACCCATGGGTTCTGCGCCCGGTGCGGTGCCGCGACCCAGCCGGTGATGGCGGGCTGGCAGCGCGGCTGTCCGCAATGCCAGGGCCAGCATTTTCCGCGCACCGATCCGGTGGTCATCATGTTGATCACCCATGGCAATTCGGTCCTGCTGGGGCGCTCGCCCGGCTGGCCCGAGGGGATGTATTCCCTGCTGGCGGGGTTTGTCGAGCCGGGCGAGACACTGGAAGCGGCGGTGCGGCGCGAGGTCCACGAAGAGGCCGGTATCCGCGTCGGCCAGGTGGGCTATCTGGCCAGCCAGCCCTGGCCCTTTCCGGCGTCGCTGATGTTCGGGGCCTGGGGCGTGGCCTTGGGGCGCGAGATTACGCTGGACCCGGTCGAGCTGGAAGACGCGCTGTGGGTCAGCCGCGAAGAGATGCTGTCGATCTTCGCGGGCGAGCATACCCGGATCAAGCCCGCCCGGCAGGGGGCGATCGCGCAATTCCTGATGCAGCATTGGCTTGCGGATCGTCTGGATTAGTTTCAAACAGGCAAAACCAGCCAGAAACGACGCTATCCGATGAAGTTTTCGACCCGCGAAGATATCAACCTGCCCGCTGACGCGGTGTTTTCGGCTGTCTCGGATTTTCACAAGTTCGAACGCGCGGCGTTGCGGCGCGGGGCCGAGGTGGCCCGTACCGACAATCTGGACCAGCCGGGCGTCGGGGCCACATGGCTCAGCCAGTTGACCTATCGCGGGCGGCATCGCGACATCACATCCGAACTGACCGCGTTCGACGCGCCCGAACGCATGGTCATCGACATCCGCAGCCGGGGTTTGCGCGGCGATTTCCTGGTACAGCTGATCCCGCTGTCCCCGCGCCGCACCCGGCTGATGGTACAGCTGGAACTGCGCCCCCGGACGCTGGGGGTGCGGGTGTTCCTGCAATCGCTGCGGCTGGCGAAATCGTCGCTGAACAAGCGGTTCAAGCGCGCGGTGGCCGAATTCGCGCGCGATCTGGAAAGCCAGGCCGCGCGCGCGCCGTCCTAGCGGCGCCGCGAATCCGACGGATAGACCCCAAGCAGGTTCAGGTGCGTGGTGAAATATTCCAGCTCTTCCATGGCCAGCTGGACATTGCGGTCGTCGGGATGGCCTTCGATATCGGCGAAGAATTGCGTCGCGGTAAAGGATCCGTCGACCATATAGCTTTCCAGCTTGGTCATGTTGACGCCATTGGTCGCGAACCCGCCCATCGCCTTGTAAAGCGCGGCAGGAATGTTGCGCACCCGAAAGACGAAGCTGGTCATCATCGGGCCCGTGCCGCGGCGTTTCAGATCCGGCTCGCGCGCCATGATCAGGAACCGCGTGGTGTTGCGATCGTGATCCTCGATATGGCGGGCCAGGACGTTCAGGCCATAGATCTCGCCCGCCAGTTCCGATGCCAGCGCGCCCTGCGCCGGATCGCCCAGCTCGGCGATATGCAGGGCCGAACCCGCGGTGTCGGCCCCGGCGATGGCATCGATATCGTGTTCGCGCAAGAATGCCCGGCACTGCCCCAGAAGGACGGTGTGGCTTTGCGCGGTCTTGATATCGTCCAACTTGGCGCCCGGCACGCCCAACAGGTTGATATGCACCCGGACGAAGGCCTCGTCGATGATATGCAGGCCCGATTCGGGCAGCAGGCGGTGGATATCGGCCACGCGGCCATAGGTCGAATTTTCCACCGGCAGCATCGCCAGTTCGGCCTTGCCGCTGCGCACCGCCTCGATCGCGTCCTCGAATGTGCGGCAGGGCAGGGCCTCGAATTCCGGGCGGGCTTCGTGGCAGGCCTGGTGCGAATAGGCGCCCGGCTCTCCCTGAAAGGCAATTCTTGCTGTCATGGACCTTCCCCAGTCACTTATGGGCCACTATGGCTTTTGGTCGCGGTAACTACACCTTGCATGTTGGGGATGGAAGCGCGTAGATACGCGCCAAATACCGACTGGATGGAACCGCGACATGTTCGACACAATGACTTTCACGAAGATCATCGGTGGCTTCTGCGGCGCACTGCTCGTTTTCCTGCTGGGGGGCTGGGCGGCCGAGGCGCTGTATCACACCGGTGGTGGCCACGGCGAAGATCATGCAGCCCAGGGTTACATGATCGAGGTCGAAGAGGGTGACGGCGGCGGCGAGGCCGAAGTCGAGGTGGCCTTTGCCGATGTGCTGGCCGCGGCCGATGCGGGCAAGGGCGAAAAGGTCTTCGGCAAGTGCAAGGCCTGCCACAAGCTGGAAGACGGCGCCAACGGCACCGGCCCGTATCTGTATGGCGTGGTCGGCCGTCCGATCGGCGCGGTCGACGGGTTCGGCTATTCCGGCGCGCTGCAAGCGGTTGGCGATGCCTGGACGCCCGAGCATCTGAACACCTTCCTGGAAAATCCGCGCGGTGCCGCGCCGGGCACGACCATGTCGTTCTCGGGCCTGAAAAAGGTCGAAGACCGCGCAAACCTGATCGCGTATCTGACGACCGTCGGCGGCTGAGCCGTCGCGCGCAACGATGTCAAAGGCCGCTCCGCTCTGCCGGGGCGGCTTTTTTATATGCGCTCAAGCCCTGCTCACGTAATCTCAACTTGAATGTTGGTGCGGTGTCTTTAGCTTGAGTCAGGACAGACCGACCGAATGAGAGGCGCCGAATGCGAAAACGCCCCAAGGCACACGCGATTGCAATTCCCCGAAGCCAGCACCGCGGTCTTGCGCCGCGCTTTGCGGTTTCCCTGATCGTTCTGGCGCTGGCGGCCCTGTGGGCCACCACCACCCGCGCCCAGGAAAACGTGACCACCGCGCATGGCTTTTCGAATTTCGGCGAATTGAAATACCCGGCGGATTTCAAGCATCTCGACTATGTGAACCCCGACGCGCCCAAGGGGGGCGAGATCTCGCTTTGGTCGCAGGGCAATTTCGACAGTTTCAACCAATATGCGCGTGACGGGGTTCCGGCGGCGCTGAACACGATCGGCACCGAAAGCGTCCTGTCGTCGACCGCCGACGATCCCTATGGGATGTACTGCTATCTGTGCACCACGCTGGAATACCCCGAGGATCTGTCCTGGGTGATCTTCAACCTGCGCGAAGACGTGACATTCCAGGACGGCACCCCGATGACGGCCGAGGATATCGAATTTTCGCACAAGCTGTTCCTGGAACAGGGCATCATCGAATACCGCCGCATCGTCGAGAATTTCTTTACCGATGTCGAGGTTCTGGGCCCCCATCGCATCAAGTTCAGCTTCCAGCCCGACAGTTCGGTCCGCGACCGGATCGGCATCGCGGGCGGCACCCCGGCCTTTTCCAAGAAGTGGTTCGAGGAAACCGGCGCGCGGCTGGACAAAAGCACCAAGCAGCCCTTCATGTCGACCGGCGCCTATGTGCTGGACAGTTTCGATTTCAATCGCCGTGTTGTCTATCGCCGCAATCCCGACCATTGGGCCAAGGACCTGCCGTTCAATGTGGGGCGGGACAATTTCGACACCATCCGCGTGGAATATTTTGCCGATACCGCCGCTGCGTTCGAAGGGTTCAAATCCGGCGAATACACCTTCCGGATCGAGAACGAGGCGCAGAACTGGGCCGAGGGGTACAATTTCCCGAACATCCGCAACGGCCATGTCGTGCAAGAGGAAATCCCCGATCAGACGGTCGGCCAGCGGCTGGCTTGGGTGTTCAACCTGGACAAGGACAAGTGGCAGGACAAGCGCGTGCGCCAGGCGGTTTCGATGGCGTTCAACTTCGAATGGACCAACCGCACGCTTTACTATGACCTTTATAAGCAGCCCGTGTCCTATTGGCAGGGCACGGATCTGGCGGCCTCCGGGGTTCCCGGCGCGGATGAGGTTGCGATCCTGCAGCCGCTGGTGGACGAGGGGCTGCTGGATCCCGCGATCCTGACCGAAGAGGTCGTGTCGCCGGTCGCCCATGATCCCGCCCGCAACCAGCCCTCGCGCCGGATGCTGCGCCAGGCGGCACAGCTGCTGGACGAGGCGGGCTGGGTGGCGGGGGACGATGGCGTCCGCCGCAAGGACGGTCAGGTGTTGGAGCTTGTGATCCTGCAGACCTTTCCGAAATATTTCCGCGTCGTCAGCCCGTTCCTGCGCAATCTGGAAGCCCTTGGCATCCGCGCCCGGATGGACAAGGTCGACACGGCGCAATACGTGGAACGTCGCCGGTCGGGCGATTTCGACCTGGCCAATCATGGCATCCAGATGGATTTCGAACCGTCGCTGGGCCTGTTCCAGTGGTATGGCTCGTCCACGGCCGACAACAGCTCGCGCAACCTGATGCGTCTGCGCGAACCGGCGGTGGACCGGATCCTGGGCACCGTCCTGGAGGCCGAGACGCTGGACGAGCTGCGCACATCGGTTCACGCGCTGGACCGCACGCTGCGGTTCCTGCGCTTCGACATTCCGCTTTGGTACAACGACAAGTCCTTCGTCGCCTATTACGACATCTATGACCATCCCGATGAACTGCCGATGCTGGCCATCGGGCATTACGATTTCTGGTGGTACGATGCCGAGGCGGCCGAACGCCTGAAACAGGCCGGCGTCCTGAGGTAACGGCCCATGGGCAGCTATATCCTGCGGCGGTTGCTGCTGATCATTCCGACCCTGGTCGGGATCATGATCGTGAATTTCACCCTGACCCAGTTCGTGCCGGGCGGCCCGGTCGAACAGATCATCGCCCGGATCGAGGGCGAGGGCGACGTGTTCTCCGGGATCGCCGGAAGCGGCGATGCGGGGATCAGCGTGGACGCTGCGGGCGGGGCTGAAAACGGTTATGTCGGCGGGCGCGGATTGCCGGCCGATTTCATCGCCGAGCTGGAAAAGGAATTCGGCTTCGACAAGCCGCCGCTGCAACGGTTCCTGATCATGATGGGCGAATACCTGCGGTTCGACTTCGGCGAGAGCTATTTCCGATCCGTCAGCGTTGTCGATCTGGTCAAGGAAAAGCTGCCCGTGTCGATCACGCTGGGCCTGTGGTCCACGCTGATCGCTTATCTCGTGTCGATCCCGCTGGGCATCCGCAAGGCGGTCAAGGATGGCTCGCCTTTTGACACCTGGACCAGCGGCGCGATCATCGTGGGCTATGCGATCCCGGGGTTTCTGTTTGCGGTTCTCCTGCTGGTGCTGTTTGCGGGCGGATCCTATCTCAAATGGTTTCCGCTGCGCGGGCTGACCTCGGACAACTGGGACGATCTGACGGCGATCGGCAAGGTCATCGACTATTTCTGGCACATCACCCTGCCGGTTCTCGCCACGACGATTTCCAGCTTTGCGACGCTGACGCTGCTGACCAAGAACAGCTTCCTGGACGAGATCAAGAAGCAATATGTGATGACCGCCAAGGCCAAGGGGCTGAGCGAGCGGCGCGTGCTTTACGGCCATATCTTCCGCAACGCGATGCTGATCGTGATCGCCGGTTTCCCAGGACTGTTCATCAGCGTGTTCTTCGGCGCGTCCATCGTGATCGAAACGCTGTTCTCGCTGGACGGGCTGGGGCGGCTGGGGTTCGAGGCTGCGGTGGCGCGCGATTATCCGATCATCTTCGGGACGCTCTTCGTCTTTGGCCTGATGGGGCTGCTGATCGGCATCCTGTCGGATCTGATGTATGTGCTGGTCGATCCGCGGATCGACTTCGAAAGCCGGGAGAGCTGAGCGCATGATCCGGCTGTCGACCCTCAACCAGCGCCGTTGGCGCAATTTCAAGCGCAACCGCCGTGCCTTTTGGTCGCTGATCGTCTTTTCGGTGCTTTTCGGCCTGTCGCTTTTTGCTGAGCTTCTGGCGAACGACAAGCCGATCTATGTGCAGTATCACGGCGAACACCATTTCCCGGTCTACAAGTTCTATCCCGAAACCGCCTTCGGCGGCGATTTCCGGACCGAAGCGATCTATCGCGATGTCGAGGTTCAGTGCCTGATCGTGTCGGGCGGGCTTGAGGATTGCTGGGACGACCCCGAGGGGGTGCTGGACGATGCCCAGGACGGGGTGGTCGCAGGCGAGGCGATCGAAAAGGGGCGCATCATCTGGCCGCCGATCCGCTACAGCTTCAACACCATCGCCGATCTGGACGGGCCCGCACCGTCGGCCCCCGATGGCGAACATCTGCTGGGCACCGACGACACCGCGCGCGACGTGCTGGCGCGGGTGATCTATGGCTTCCGGCTGTCGATCTTCTTTACCCTGATCGTGACCTTCTTCGCGTCGATCATCGGGGTGATCGCGGGCGCGGTGCAGGGGTTCTTTGGCGGTTGGGTCGACCTGATCTTTCAGCGGGTGATCGAGATCTGGACCTCGACCCCGCAGCTTTACATCATCATCATCCTGTTCGCGATCCTGGGGCGCAGCTTCTGGCTGTTGGTGTTCCTGATGACGCTCTTCGGCTGGCCCGCGCTGGTGGGTGTGGTCCGGGCCGAGTTCCTGCGGGCGCGGAACCTGGAATATGTCCGCGCGGCGCGGGCGCTGGGCGTCAGCAACTGGAAGATCATGTTCCGCCACATGCTGCCCAATGCGATGGTGGCGACGGTCACGCTGCTGCCCTTCATCATCACCGGCACGATCGGGTCGCTGGCGTCGCTGGATTTCCTGGGCTTCGGCCTGCCATCCTCGGCCCCGTCCCTGGGCGAGATGACACTGCAGGCCAAACAGAACCTGCAAGCGCCCTGGCTGGGCTTCACCGCGTTTTTCACCTTTGCGATCATGCTGTCGCTGCTGGTGTTCATCTTCGAAGGGGTCCGCGACGCGTTCGACCCCAGAAAGACGTTCCAATGAGCACGCTGCTGGAGGTTCAGAACCTGTCGGTCGGTTTCCGGCAGGACGGTCAGGACAAGCTGGCCGTCAGGGCCGTATCCTTTGCCGTTGAAAAGGGCGAGACCGTCGCCCTGGTGGGCGAAAGCGGCTCGGGCAAGTCGGTGACGGCGCTGTCGACCGTGTCGCTGCTGCCCGAAAGCGCGGGCGTGAAGGGGTCGATCACATACAAGGGCCGCCAGATGGTCGGCGCGCCGGAAAAGGACCTGATGAAGGTTCGCGGCAACGATATCAGCTTCATCTTTCAGGAGCCGATGACCTCGCTGAACCCGCTGCACACGCTGGAAAAGCAGTTGGCCGAAAGCCTGACCCTGCATCAGGGCGTCACCGGGGCGGCGGCCCGCGCGCGGGTGATCGAGCTGTTGGACAAGGTCGGCATTCACGACCCCGAAAGCCGGCTGGGCGCCTATCCGCATCAGCTGTCGGGCGGACAGCGGCAGCGGGTGATGATCGCCATGGCGCTGGCCAACAACCCCGAACTGCTGATCGCGGACGAGCCGACCACCGCGCTGGACGTGACGATTCAGGCGCAGATCCTGGATCTGCTGGCGGATCTGAAGCGCGAAACCGGCATGAGCCTGCTGTTCATTACTCATGACCTGGGCATCGTGCGCAAGATTGCCGACCGGGTCTGCGTGATGAAGGATGGCGAGATTGTCGAGACCGGCCGCACGGCCGAGATCTTTGCCAACCCGCAGCACCCCTATACCCAGAAGCTGCTGGCGGCCGAGCCCAAGGGCGGCCCCGACATCGTGCCCGAAGGCGGCGCGCCGCTGGTCGAAACCCGCGATCTGCGGGTGTGGTTCCCGATCCAGCGCGGGCTGATGCGCAAGACGGTCGGCCACGTCAAGGCGGTGAACGCGGCCACCATCGCCGTGCGCCCGGGCGAAACGCTGGGCATCGTCGGCGAAAGCGGCTCGGGCAAGACCACGCTGGCGCTGGCGATCATGCGGCTGATCTTGTCCCAGGGGCCGATCCTGTATGACGGGACCGACATTCAGGGCTGGAAATCCCGCGCGCTGCGCCCGCTTCGGCGGGATATGCAGATCGTGTTCCAGGACCCCTATGGGTCGCTCTCGCCCCGGATGACGGTGGAACAGATCATCGCCGAAGGGCTGGGCGTGCACGGGGTCGAACCGGGCCGCAACAAGCGCGACATGGTGGCCGAGATCCTGACCGAGGTCGGCTTGCAGCCCGAGATGATGGATCGCTACCCGCACGAGTTTTCCGGCGGCCAGCGGCAGCGCATCGCGATTGCGCGGGCGATGATCCTGCGCCCGAAACTGGTGGTGCTGGACGAGCCCACATCGGCGCTGGACATGACGGTGCAGGTCCAGATCGTCGATCTGCTGCGCAACCTGCAACGCAAATACGGGCTGGCCTATCTGTTCATCAGCCACGACCTGAAGGTGGTGCGCGCGCTGAGCCACAAGGTCATCGTGATGAAACAGGGAGACATCGTCGAGGCCGGTCCCGCCGCGCGGATCTTCTCGGATCCCGAAACGCCCTATACCCGCATCCTGATGGAGGCCGCGTTCGAAATGAAAGCCGCCGACGATCCGGTGGTTGCGGATTGACCTGCCCCCGCCTGTTGCGTTCTAACAGGCGGACGGAGGGGCGAATTGCGGTTTCTTTTTGTGCATCAGAATTTCCCCGGCCAGTTCGTACACCTGGCCGAGGCGCTGCGCCGTCGCGGCCACGAGGTTCGGGCGCTGACCTGGAAGAACAACCGGCAACGCACCCCGTTTGTCACCATGCAATACGCGTTCGAGCCGCCCGAGCCGCGCGGCGCTGCCCGGCATATCGTGCGCAACGTGGATCGCGGGCTGGCGGCCGCGCGCGCGGCCCAGACCCTGCAGACGCAGCACGGTTTCACGCCCGACGTGGTGTTTGGCCATTTCGGCTGGGGCGAAACCCTGTTCCTGCCCGAGATCTGGCCCGACGCCCGGCATCTGGCCTATGCCGAATATTTCTATCGGCCCAGCGGCGCGGATGTGGGGTTCGACACCGAATTCCGGCCCCATGACCTGTCCGCGCGGATGCGCACGCTGATGCAGCAGCCGCTGATCCGGCAGGCGATGGGAACCTGCGATGCCGCCGTGGCGCCCACCGCATGGCAGGCCGGTCTGATGCCCGCCGAATACGCCCCCAAGATGCGGGTCATTCACGACGGGATCGACACCGACCTTTTGCAGCCCGATCCGAGTGCTGCGTTTCAGGTTCCGGGTGGCGGGCCGCTGTTACGTGCGGGGGACGAGGTCATCACCTTCGTCAATCGCAACCTGGAACCCTATCGCGGCTTTCACATCTTCATGCGGGCCTTGCCGCAGGTGCTGAACGCGCGCCCCGATGCGCGCGTGGTCATCGTCGGCGGGACCGAGGCGGGCTATGGCGGGCTGCCCGCGAAGGGGCAGACCTGGAAGGACCGGATGCTGGCCGAACTGGACGGGCGGCTGGACCTGGGGCGGGTGCATTTCGTGGGCAAGCTGCCCTATGGCCAGCTGTGCGATCTGGTGCGGGTGGGCCGCGTCCATGCCTATCTGACCTATCCCTTCGTGCTGTCCTGGTCGATGCTCGAGGCGATGAGCCTGGGCGCCCATGTCATCGGCTCGCGCACGCCGCCGGTCGAAGAGGTGATCACCGACGGGGTGAATGGGCAACTGGTCGATTTCTTCGATATCGAGGCCTGGTCACGCGCCCTGATCGCGGCGCTGGAGGACCCGGCGCGCTATCAAAACCTGCGCCAGGCCGCCCGCGCGCATATCTGCCAGACCTATGACCTGCGCCGCGTCTGTCTGCCGCAGATGGTCGATTTCGCCGAAGGCCGCTAGCCCCTAGATCGCCGAGCTGTGCCCGGCCTTGGACAGGTCATAAGCATCGAAGCCACGGGCGATGATGCGGGTCAGCGGGCGCCCCTCGGGCGTGATGCGGAACCCGGTATCGGTCACCTTCACCATGTCGCCAAAGGGTTCGGCCACCGATTGGAACAGCGCGTTCAGCGCGTCGGGCGCGATATCGTGCTGGGACAGGATCTCGGCCCGGTCGATGCGGAAATCGCACATCAGCGCCTCGATCAGGCGGGCGCGCAGGGTGTCATCGGCGCTGAACACATGGCCGCGCGCGGTGGCATATCCGCCGGCCTGGACCGCGCGGGTGTAATCCGACGTGCTGGGCGCGTTCTGGGCGTATCCTTGGGGGAATTTCGAAATCGACGATGCCCCAAGCCCGATCAGCACCTGCGAGGTGTCGTCGGTATAGCCCTGAAAATTGCGCCGCAGCCGCCCGGTCCGCTGGGCAATCTCCAGCCCGTCGCCGATGCGTGCGAAATGGTCGATCCCGATCTCGCTGTACTGATCCCACAGGAACAGCCGCCGCGCGGTTTCGAAAAGCTTCAGCCGCTCCTGCGGTGTGGGCAGGGCATCGGACGGGATCATCTGCTGGCGCTTGGCCATCCAGGGCACGTGGGCATAGCCGTAAAGCGCCACGCGGTCGGGCGACAGCGACAGCAGCTTTTGAACCGAATCCGCGATGCGGGCCGTGGTCTGGCCGGGCAGGCCGAACAGGATGTCGGCATTGACGCTGCCCACGCCATGGGCGCGGACCAGCTCCACCGCGTCGCGGGTGGTTTCATAGGACTGGATCCGGCCGATGGTCGACTGGATGTCTTCGTTGAAATCCTGCACCCCGATCGACGCGCGGTTCATCCCCGCCTGCGCCAGCGCCTCGACCCGCGGGGCGTCGACCTCGTTCGGGTCGATCTCGACCGAGAATTCGGCATCCTTGTCCAGCGGAACGGTGTCGAATACCGCCGCGCAAAGCTCTGAAATCATCTCGGGGTGCAGCAGCGTCGGCGTGCCGCCACCCCAATGCAGCCGCGACAGGCGGACCCCGTCGGGCAGGTCGCGCGCCAGAAGCGCAAGTTCGGCCTTGAGCGTGTCGACATAGGCGCGCAGCGGCTTGTCGGTGCGGGTGCCCTGGGTGCGGCAGGCGCAGAACCAGCACAACCGGCGGCAGAAGGGCACATGCAGATAAAGCGAGATCGTGTCGCCCGGCCGGATCGCCCCGATCCAGCTGCGCATCTGTTCCGCGCCGACGGCGCCGTTGAAATGCGGCGCCGTGGGATAGCTGGTATAGCGCGGCACACGCGCGTCAAAAAGCCCGAGCCGCTGAAGTTGCGATTCCGTTTTCATTCGCCTAGGTTGAGGTTCTCGGTTACGATTGACCTTGATCGAAATCAAATTGGGCGACCTCTGATGGCGGTTCACGAACATTCCACGGCACATATGGATTGCGACAACTGTCCGATCCGGCATCGCGCTGTTTGTGCGCGCTGCGAGTCCGATGAGCTGGATGCACTGAACGCGATCAAGTATTACCGCACCTATGATGTGGGGCAGACCATCATCTGGTCGGGCGATCACATGGATTTCGTCGCCTCGGTGGTCGAGGGGATCGCCACCCTGAGCCAGACGATGGAGGATGGCCGGACCCAGATGGTCGGGCTGTTGCTGCCGTCGGATTTCGTCGGACGCCCGGGGCGCGATCACGCCCCTTATGACGTGACCGCCACCACGCAGGTCACGATGTGCTGTTTCCGCAAGAAGGCGTTCGAAGAAATGATGCTGCGCACGCCGCATATCGGCCAGCGCCTGTTGGAAATGACGCTGGACGAACTGGATGCGGCACGGGAATGGATGCTGCTTCTGGGCCGCAAGACCGCGCGCGAGAAGATCGCCAGCCTGCTGGCGATCATGGCCCGCCGCGATGCGTCGCTGAAGCCGCAGGGTGCCGCCGGGCAGGTGGTGTTCGACCTGCCGCTGACGCGCGAGGCGATGGCCGATTACCTGGGCCTGACGCTGGAAACCGTCAGCCGCCAGATCTCGGCGCTCAGAAAGTCCGGGGTGATCCAGCTTGAAGGCAAGCGCCACGTGGTCGTGCCCGACATCGACCGCCTGCTGAACGAAACAGGCGACGATGCCGATGGCGGGTTCTTCGGCTAATCGGCCAGGGCCGGTTCAGTGGGCCATCAGAACCGGATAGGGACAGTTTTCCAGCATGCTGCGGGTGGCGCCACCCAGGATCGCTTCGCGGAAGCGCGAATGGCCATAGGCGCCCATCACGATCATGTCGGCATCGATGTCCTGAATGTGCCGCATCAATACATCTGACACACGCGGCATGGTCTTCGCCAGGACCGAGATTTCGGCCCGCACCCCGTGCCGTGCCAGCATCTGCGACAGCGCGCCGCCCGGGTCCGACCGGTCGGGGCCGTGCTGCGGCGGGTCGATGATGCAGATATTCACCAGATCGGCCTGTTGCAGCAGCGGCAGGGACAGCCGGATCGCGGTCAGGGACTCCTCGCTCTGGTTCCAGGCGATCACGATCTTGCGGCCCATCTGGTCGACGGCGAAATCGGCCGGGATCATCATCATCGGGGCCTTGCCGCCGAACATCGCGGCCTCGACCACGGTCTCATCGGCCAGATCCGCGCCCTCGCCATAGGGCGGCGGCAACACCACAAGATCCGCGAACCGGGCGTGCTGGGCCACCATCTGCGACAGGCCGACGATCTGGGCGACGCCGGGCTCGGTGCTCCAGGCGATGCTTTCGGGGCGCAGCCGGGCCTGTACCGCGGCCTCGATCGCCTCGGAATCCTCGCGCGCGCGGGTCAGGGTTTCCTGCTGGATGATGGCGTTGGCGCCCGCATAATAGAAGCTGGGCTGGGTCTGGTCGACGCCGATGCACAGCACCTCCAGATGGGCCTGCCACCGGGCGGCGACGGCAATGGCCTGTTCCAAAGCGGATTTGGACAGGTCGGGACTGGTCAGGGTTGTCAGAATCGTCTTGTAAGCCATCGAAATACTCCTTGGCGGAACGGATGCTTGCCCGAACCCTAACGCCGATCGCGGCTGCGACGCTTTGACCAGGATCAACCCAGACGGGGTTTGGTTTTGACATGGATCAATGCGCCTGACCGCGCCCCAAGCGATACCCCCAACGTCGGAGACGAACCGCCGGACCTCGATTCGTGGCGGATAAGACGAAGGGACACATGATGTGGGATTACGTTAAGATGGCGTTGTTCGGGGTGATCGCGGTATTGGCCGCAATCGCCGCGAACTATGCCCGGGACGCAGCCTATCTTGTGAACGCGCTGACGATCATGGCCGTAGCTGCGGGCATGTTTTTCTGGACGGTGCGCAGCACGGGGGAAGCGAAACCGGTCGAAGAGGGCGAATACATGGACGGCGTTGTGCGCGCCGGTGTGATCGCCACCTGTTTCTGGGGGGTCGTCGGCTTTGCCGCGGGGACGTTCATCGCGTTCCAGCTGGCCTTTCCGGAACTGAATTTCGACTGGGCGCAGGGGTATGCCAATTTCGGGCGGCTGCGGCCGCTGCACACCTCGGCGGTGATTTTCGCCTTTGGCGGCAACGCCCTGATCGCCACATCCTTCTACGTGGTTCAGCGGACATCCGCGGCACGGCTTTGGGGCGGCAACGCCGCCTGGTTCGTGTTCTGGGGTTTCCAGCTGATGATCGTGCTGGCGGCGACCGGCTATCTGCTGGGGGCCACGCAATCCAAGGAATACGCCGAGCCCGAATGGTATGTCGACTGGTGGCTGACCATCGTGTGGGTCGTCTATCTGGCGGTGTTCCTGGGCACGATCATCAAGCGTAAAGAGCCGCATATCTATGTGGCCAACTGGTTCTATCTGTCCTTCATCGTGACCGTCGCGATGCTGCATGTGGTCAACAACCTGTCGATCCCGGTCAGCATCTTCGGTTCCAAATCGGTTCAGGTCTTTGCCGGTGTGCAGGACGCCATGACGCAATGGTGGTACGGCCACAACGCGGTGGGCTTCTTCCTGACCGCGGGCTTCCTGGGGATGATGTATTACTTCGTGCCGAAACAGGCCGAACGCCCGGTCTTCAGCTACAAGCTGTCGATCATCCACTTCTGGGCGCTGATCTTCCTGTATATCTGGGCCGGTCCGCACCATTTGCATTACACCGCGCTGCCGGATTGGGCGTCGACCCTAGGCATGGTGTTCTCGATCATGCTGTGGATGCCCAGCTGGGGTGGCATGATCAACGGCCTGATGACGCTGTCGGGCGCCTGGGACAAGCTGCGTACCGACCCCGTGATCCGGATGATGGTCGTGTCCGTGGGCTTCTATGGCATGTCCACCTTCGAAGGTCCGATGATGTCGATCAAGGCGGTGAACTCGCTCAGCCACTATACCGACTGGACGATCGGTCACGTGCATTCCGGCGCGCTGGGCTGGAACGGCATGATCACCTTCGGTGCGCTCTATTTCCTGGTGCCCAAGCTGTGGCATCGCGAGCGGCTCTATAGCCTGAGCATGGTCAGCTGGCACTTCTGGCTCGCCACCATCGGCATCGTTCTTTACGCGTCGGCCATGTGGGTCACCGGCATCATGGAGGGCCTGATGTGGCGCGAGGTCGATGCGCAGGGCTTCTTGGTGAACTCGTTCGCCGACACCGTGGCCGCGAAGTTCCCGATGTATGTGGTGCGTGGCACAGGCGGCCTGCTCTATATCACCGGCGCGCTGATCATGTGCTACAACCTTTGGAAAACCGTCACCTCTGCCCCGGCCGAAGCCCGGGCACCGGTTGCGGCTCCGGCTGAATAACGGAGGCAACGATGTCCATCCTCGATAAACACAAAATCCTCGAGAAGAACGCGACGCTGCTTCTGGTCTTCAGCTTTCTGGTCGTGACCGTTGGCGGCATCGTGGAAATCGCCCCGCTGTTCTATCTTGAGAACACCATCGAAGAGGTCGAGGGGGTGCGTCCCTACTCGCCGCTCGAACTGGCGGGGCGCGATGTCTATGTCCGCGAGGGCTGCTATGTCTGCCACAGCCAGATGATCCGCCCCATGCGGGACGAGGTCGAACGCTATGGCCATTACAGCCTGGCGGCGGAATCGATGTATGACCATCCGTTCCAATGGGGGTCGAAGCGTACCGGGCCGGACCTGGCCCGCGTCGGTGGCCGCTATTCGGATGAATGGCATATCGACCACCTGCGCGATCCGCAGTCGGTCGTGCCGGAATCGGTGATGCCGAAATACGCGTTCCTGGAGCGTCGGATGATCGATGGCCAGTACATCGAAGACAGCATGAAGACGCATCGTTTCGTCGGCGTGCCCTATACCGACGAGATGCTGGAAAACGCGCAGGCCGACTTCACCGTTCAGATCGACCCCTGGGGCGATACCGACGGGCTGCTGGAGCGTTATCCGGGGGCACAGGTGCGCAATTTCGACGGTCAGCCGGGCATTTCCGAGGCCGACGCGCTGATCGCCTATCTGCAAGTGCTGGGCACGATGGTCGACTTCTCGACCTTCGAGCCGGTGGCGAGCCGCTGAGGAGGGAGTGATGGATACCTATTCGCTGACGCGCGCATTCGCCGACAGTTGGGCGCTGCTGTTCCTGACCCTGTTCTTCGTAGGTGTGATCGTCTGGGTGTTCCGCCCGGGCAGCACCAAGGGGCACCGGGACAGCGCGAACATCCCCTTCCGGCATGAAGACAAACCCGCCACGGACAAGGAGGCGCGGCCATGAGCACGGACAACAAGAACAAGGCCCCGGACGAGGTCGAAACAACGGGCCATTCCTGGGACGGGATCGAGGAATACAACAATCCCCTGCCGCGCTGGTGGCTCTATACCTTCTATGCCTGCATCGTCTGGGCGCTGGGCTATTCGGTCCTGTATCCCGCCTGGCCGCTGGTGAAACAGGCGACGCCGGGCATCCTGGGCTATTCCACCCGGGCCGAGGTCGAGAAAGAGATCGCGCGGTTCGACGAGGCCAATGCCGGCCTGGTGCAGGAGCTGGAGGCGGTCGAACTGGCCGCGATCACCGAGGATCCCGATCTGCATAACTATGCGGTTCAGGGTGGCGCGGCCGTGTTCAAGACCTGGTGTGCGCAATGTCACGGGTCGGGTGCGGCCGGGGTTCAGGCCTCGGGCTATCCCAACCTGCTGGACGATGACTGGCTGTGGGGCGGCACGATCGACGAGATCCACTATACCGTCACCAACGGCATCCGGAACGAAAGCGACGATGCGCGCTATTCGGAAATGCCCGCCTTTGGCCGCGACGAGCTGCTGGAGCCGGAACAGATCGACCAGGTCGTGGCCTTTGTCCAAAGCCTGTCGGGGCAAGACCACGACGCGGCGCTGGCCACCGAAGGTGCGGTCGTGTTCGAGGAAAACTGCATTTCGTGCCACATGGAAGACGGCACCGGCGACCGTGCGCAGGGCGCACCGAACCTGACGGATGCGATCTGGCTTTATGGCGGCAGCGCGGATGCGATCAAATACACGGTCGAAAACGCCCGTTTCGGCGTGATGCCGAACTGGAACGAACGCCTGTCCGAGGCCGAGATCCGGGCCGTTGCCAGCTATGTCCACCAGCTGGGCGGCGGAGAATGAGTTGAAAAGGCTTCCGGGGGCTCAGGCCCCCGGTTGATGGCACCGGTCCCCATCCTGTTCGCGCGTTTCCGGGGGGCCGGTGCTTTTTTATCCAATCTGCGGCTTTCTGTCCAGAATCCCTAGCCCAGCGACCGCCCCGGTCCCCGACGGGCGGCTTTCATCGCATCGCGTTTCTGCGTCAGAAAGGCGATCGTGGCCCAGGTGCCCAGGTAAAGAACCCCCATACCCATCACCGCTTCGCCCGGGACCGGGCCGATATCGGCGCGGCGTATCAGTTCCTGAAAGCTGCCGACGGCGGTGGGGTGCACCACCAGCTTGCCGATATAGGCCAGCGTCTGGATCGTCAGGATCCAGAGATAATTGCGCCGGATGCGCCGCCCCAGCGCGGTCACGAAGCTGACATGGTAATCGGGCCGCATGTAATCCTGTGCCAGGGTTTTCTGCCAGTTGCGTTCCGCATGCAGATCGCCATCTTCCAGCATCGGCGCATAGAAATGGGTTTCCATCCACCGCGCCCGTGCCCGCCAGACATTGAAATAGCGATAGCGCCGCGCCTCGAGCACCGCGAACAGCCAGATCAGGATGCCGACCAGCAAAAGCGGCACCGCCGACGCCCCGGGCGAGGCAAAAGAGATCGACAGCGCGACGCCCAGCGTCACCACCGACCAGTTGGTGGTGGTGTCCAGCCGCGTGCGCCAGATCGTGCTGCGATAGACCTCGCCGCGGTAAAGATGTGCCAATGCGCCGATCTCGGCGGCTGAAAACCGGCGCACGCCGGGGTCGCATTCCTCGTCCATCGATGTCCTCCCCTGTCCGGGCCGTGACGGTCCGGGTGCCCAAGTTTGGCACGCCAGCGCGCGCGACGCAAAACGCGCGTCTGCCGGGAATTGCTGAATGGGGAATTCATGTTTTGACCTAGGTCAAAGTGCCCGGGCCGCTGTCCTGTCAATAAACGTCCTCAGCGAACCAGGATATCGGAGCGATTCCGTGAGTACAGCCGACGACACCCCCGAAAAACTCTATGCTGCGCGCGAGCCAATCTTTCCCCGGCGGGTCAGCGGGACATTTCGGAACCTGAAATGGTGGATCATGGCCGTGACGCTGGGGATCTACTATATCACCCCGTGGATCCGCTGGGACCGGGGGCCGAACCTGCCCGATCAGGCGGTTCTGGTGGATCTGGCGAACCGCCGGTTTTTCATGTTCATGATCGAGATCTGGCCGCACGAGTTCTATTTCGTCGCGGGGCTGCTGATCATGGCGGGGTTGGGGCTGTTCCTGTTCACCTCGGCCCTGGGGCGGGTCTGGTGCGGCTATACCTGCCCGCAGACGGTCTGGACCGACCTGTTCATCCTGGTGGAACGCTGGGTCGAGGGCGACCGGAACAAGCGCGTGCGCCTGTGGAACGCCAAATGGGACGCGCGCAAGCTGCGGCTGCGGATGACCAAATGGGTGCTGTGGCTGCTGATCGCGCTGGCGACCGGCGGAGCCTGGGTGTTCTATTTCACCGACGCGCCCAGCCTGTTGAAGGATCTGCTGACGCTGAACGCGCATCCGGTGGCCTATATCACGATCGCCGTGCTGACCGCGACGACCTTCGTTTTCGGCGGGTTCGCGCGCGAACAGGTCTGTATCTATATGTGCCCCTGGCCGCGCATCCAGGCCGCGATGATGGACGAAGATACGCTGACCGTGGCCTATCGCGAATGGCGGGGCGAGCCGCGCGGCAAGCATCGCAAGGCCGCCGATGCCGATCAGCTGGGCGATTGCATCGACTGCAATGCCTGCGTGAATGTCTGCCCCATGGGGATCGACATCCGCGATGGCCAGCAACTGGCATGTATCACCTGTGCGCTGTGCATCGACGCCTGTGACGACGTGATGGCCAAGATCGGCAAGCCGCGCGGGCTGATCGACTATATGGCACTGACCGACGAGCCGCGTGAACGCGCGGGCGAGAAGCCGCGCTCGATCTGGACGCACATCTTCCGCCTGCGCACGATGATCTATACCGCGCTTTGGTCGGCGGTTGGGATCGGGCTGGTCGTGGCGCTGTTCATGCGGTCCGATATCGACCTGACCGTGTCGCCGGTGCGCAACCCCACATTCGTGACATTGTCCGACGGCGCAATCCGCAATACATATGATGTCAGGCTGCGCAACAAGCATGGCGATGACCGGCCGTTCCAGATCACCGCGACGGATGCCGAGGACCTGCAGGTCCGGCTGGAGGGGATCGATGGCGACACGGTGCTGGTCCCGGCGGATGCCACCAAGTTGCAGCGCGTCTATGTGGTGGCCCCCGCAGGCAGCGGCCCGGCGACGACCGAACGGACCGGGTTCCGGTTCTGGGTCACCGACACCATCGCGGACGAGCGTGCCTTCAGTGACACCGTCTTCAACGGGAGAGCCCAATGACCGAAGCCAAGGAACTGACCGGACGCAAGGTTCTGCTGATCACCGTGTCGGCCTTCGCGGTGATCATCGGCGTGAATATCTTCATGGCGGTCAAGGCTGTCAGCACCTTTCCGGGGCTGGAGGTCAAGAACAGCTATGTCGCCAGCCAGGAATTCGACCAGCGCCGCGCCGCGCAAGAGGCGCTGGGCTGGTCGATTGCGACACGGTACGAGGGGGGGCTGCTGCATCTTTATTTCACCGACAGCCAGGGCCAGCCGGTCATCCCCGAAACGATCGAGGTTCTGATCGGCCGCACGACCGAGGCTCAGGACGATATCCGGCCGGTCTTCAGCGGGTATAACGGCACCTATTCCACGCCGATCGATCTGGACCATGGCAAGTGGATGATGCGGGTCGAGGCCCGGGCCGAGGACGGGACGCCCTTCCGCCAGCGGCTGGAGCTGTTCGTGCGCGGGTAAGCCATGAGCAGCGCAATCCAAGCCCGCCCTTCCGCCTGTCCGGCCTGTGCCGCGGCCCCCGCCGCCGAGGATCTGGCCGCCGCCGCGCAGCCCGATGCGCGACTGTTGCTGTCCTTGCCGACGATTCACTGCGCGGGCTGTATCTCGACCGTCGAAAAGGGGCTGGCGCGAGTGCCGGGTGTGCATTCGGCGCGGGTGAACCTGACGCTGAAGCGTGTCAGCGTCGATGCCGCGCCCGAGATCACAGCCGATCAGCTGATCACCGAACTCGACGGTCTGGGATACGAGGCGCATGAGCTGGATGCGGGCCTGTTGTCGGTGACCGCGACGGACAAGGCGGGGCGCGAGATCCTGATGCGGCTGGCCGTCGCCGGGTTCGCGATGATGAACGTGATGCTTTTGTCGGTGGCGGTCTGGTCGGGGGCGGCGGATGCCACGCGCGACCTGTTCCACTGGATCTCCGCCGCGATCAGCCTGCCCACCATCGCGTTTTCCGCCCAGCCGTTCTTCCGCAATGCCTGGGCGGCACTGTCGGCGCGGCGGCTGAACATGGATGTACCGATCTCGCTGGCGATCCTGCTGGCGGCGGGCATGTCGCTTTATGAAACCATCCTGTCGGGGCAACACGCCTATTTCGATGCGGCGCTTTCGCTGACCTTCTTCCTGCTTGCAGGGCGGTATCTGGATCACCGGACCCGCGCCGTGGCGCGGTCGGCGGCCGAGGAACTGGCCGCGCTGGAGGTGCCGCGCGCCACCCGTGTGGTGGACGGGGTCGAGGAGGTCGTGGCCATCGCCGATCTGGCGGTGGGCGATCTGGTGCGGGTGCGGCCCGGCGGGCGGCTGCCCGTGGATGGGGTGGTGGTCGAAGGCCAAAGCGAAACCGACCGCTCGCTTTTGACCGGGGAAAGCCTGCCGGTTTTCGCCGGGCCCGACAGTGTGCTCAGCGCGGGCGAGGTCAACCTGACCGGCCCGCTTCTGGTGCGGGTGACGGCGGCGGGCGAGGACAGCTCGCTGCACCGCATGGCCGATCTGGTGTCGGTCGCCGAAAGCTCGAAAAACCGCTATACCTCGCTCGCGGACCGGGCGGCGTCGATCTATGCGCCGGGCGTGCATCTGCTGGCGCTTTTCGCCTTTTTGGGCTGGCTCTGGGTATCGGGCGGTGACCTGCGTCTGGCGCTGAACATCGCGGTGGCGGTGCTGATTATCACTTGCCCCTGTGCGCTGGGGCTGGCGGTGCCTGCGGTGACGACGGCGGCCTCGGGCCGGCTGTTCCGGCGGGGGCTGCTGATCAAGCACGGCACCGCGCTGGAACGCCTGGCCGAGGTCGATACCGTGGTTTTCGACAAGACCGGCACCTTGACCGAAGGCGCGCCGGAACCCACCAATCTGGGCGATCATCCGCGCCGGGTGCTGGAAATCGCGCTGGCGCTGGCGGGGGCATCGGCCCATCCGCTGGCGCGCGCGCTGGCCAGGGCGGCGGATCAAGCCGGGATTAAACCCGCCCGCCTGTCCGATATCCGCGAAAAGCCCGGCTATGGGGTCGAGGGGCGGTTGGGCGGCGAAACCGTGCGTCTGGGCCGGGCCGAATGGGTCGGCGCGTCCTCTGGCACCACAACAGCGGCCTGGTTGCAGATCGGGCAGGGCGCGCCGGTGGAGTTCACCTTTGCCGACGCGCTGCGTCCCGGCGCGGCAGCGGCGGTCGCCGCGTTGCAGGCACAGGGCATGGCCGTCCACCTGTTGTCCGGCGATGCCGAAGGACCGGTGCGCGATCTGGCCGACCGGCTGGGCATCACCCATTGGCAGGCGGGTGTGTTGCCCGTCGACAAGGCCGCGCATGTCACCGGGCTGAGCGCGGATGGCGCGCGGGTGCTGATGGTGGGCGACGGTCTGAACGACACCGCCGCGCTGGCAGCGGCGCATGTGTCGATCTCGCCCGCCTCGGCGCTGGATGCCGCGCGGGTGGCATCGGATATCGTGCTGCTGGGCAAGGACCTGTCGCCGCTTCCGGCGGCGATCACGACGGCGCAAAAGGCCACGCGCCGGATCAAGGAAAACTTCTCCATCGCCGCGCTTTACAACGCGATTGCCGTGCCCGTGGCGCTGCTGGGCTTTGCCACGCCGCTGGCGGCGGCCTTGGCGATGTCGGCCAGTTCGATTACCGTTTCGCTGAACGCGCTGCGGCTGAGGTGACCCGATGGAAATGCTGGTATATCTGATCCCGATCTCGCTGTTTCTGGGCGGGCTGGGGCTGGCCGCGTTCTTCTGGGCGCTGCGCAGCCGCCAGTTCGACGATCCCGAAGGCGACAGCCGCCGCATCCTGAGCGACGACTGGGACGATCACCCGCGCCCCTGACCGGGCCGCAAAAGAAAAACGCCCGCTGCAAGGCGGGCGTTTCGGTTTTGGGGATGTGGCCGCGTTCAGCCAGGCCCGAAGGTCGAACATTCGCTGCCGCGCGCCTGTAGCCGGCGACAGGCCAGCGCGGCCTGATCCTGGGTCATGCCGACGAAATTCGCCTCGAACCCGCGTGGGTTCTGCACCACCTTGCGCAGGGCGTTGTCCAGCGTGCCCAGCTCCTCGAGCGCGGTGCGCAGCAGGGTGCTTTCTGCCTGATGACGCGAGCCATAGCGTCCGACATTGATCCCCCAATGCCGTCCGCCCGAGGTCGAGATCCGGGTCACCACCTCGGGTTTGTCCGGATCGGCGGCGCGGGTCGGCTCCAGCGAGGCCAGAACGATCTTGCGCGCCCGCGGACGGGCGGCGGGGGCGATGGCGATCGCGGCGGGTTCCGGTACGGTCGTGACCTTGGCCACCAGGATTTCCGCTTCGGGTTCGGGTTTCGGCTCTGGCTTGGCGGCGGGCGCGGGGGCCTCGGTCGCCTCTTTCACCGCGTCCAGGATGTCATCCTGCATGCTGGCCAGCAATTCCGGCGACGGCATCGGCGTGGCCTGCTGCGGCTGTTGGCCCGGACGCGCGGCGGGCCGGTGCGATTTGGTGATCGCCGTGACCAGCCGGATCGTCTTGCCCGCATTGCCAGAGCTTTGCGCCACCTTGACCGAGGCATAGTTGGGCCGCGCGGGCTTGCGCACGGCAACCCGGCTGGGCGCGCGGCTGAAGCCCAGATCCAGCAATTCGGCGACCTTGGCATTGCGCGAGGCCGACGACCGCCCGCCGAAAACGGTGGCGATGATACGTTCCCGCCCGCGCTGTGCCGATGCGACCAGGTTGAAGCCTGCCGCGCGGGTATAGCCGGTTTTGATCCCGTCCGCGCCGCGATAGCTGCCCAGAAGGCGGCGGTTGGTATTGGCGACCTCGCGGATGCCCGCATTGGTCGATTTGCGCGAGAACAGGTTGTAATATTCGGGATAGTCGTAAAACAGGTGCCGGCCCAGCGTGGTCATGTCCCGCGCCGTCGACAGGTGGCCGTTTTCGGTCAGGCCATGCGCGTTCTTGAAGCTGGTGCGGCTCATCCCCAGGGCCTTGGCGGTGCGGTTCATGCGGCGGGCAAAGGCGGCCTCGCTGCCCTCGATCGCCTCGCCGATGGCGGTGGCCGCGTCATTGGCCGATTTCACCGCCGCCGCCCGGATCAGATAGCGCAGCTTGATCTGTTGCCCGGCCCGCAGCCCCAGCTTGGACGGGGGTTCCGCCGCCGCCGTCTTGGAAATCCGCACCATCGTGTCGAGCGAGATCTCGCCCCGCTCGACCGCTTCGAACGCAATGTAAAGCGTCATCATCTTGGTCAGGGATGCCGGATGCAGGCGGGTATCGGCATTGCGCGAATGCAGAACCTCGCCCGAGCGGGCATCGACCACCATCGCCGCATAGGGCGCCGACATAGCGTCGCGCGGCACCCAGATGGCGAGCGTCAATAGGAATAGAAACGTCAGCCCGTTGCGGACCCACTGCCCCGTGTCAAACACGACGATTGCCTTTTTCTGCCTCAAGCCGCCGGGTTTTCCCGGTCGACATTTTTCATTACGCAAAACGTAACACAGCATCGGCAATCCGAAAACATCTTATTTTCAACGGGTTTCGGGCTGATGCGCAGATGCGACCAAGATGGTGTGGGTGGGCTGTGGCCAGCCACTAGATGTTAGCCGATCTCGGCGATCAGGGCGGGTAATTTTCCCAGATGCGACATTTCGCGGAACCGCGGACTGTCCTGCGGCGGCTGCGCATGTTCCAGCGCCCAGGTCAGGTCATGGGGCACATGCACGCCCCAGGCCCCGGCCCGTATCGCCGGGATCACGTCGGATCGCAGCGAGTTGCCGACCATCATCGCGCGGGCAGCACCGCTGCCATGACGGGCGAAAACGGTGGTATAGGTCTGCGCCGTCTTGTCGGACACGATTTCGACCCCGTCGAACAGATCGCCCAGTCCCGATTGCGCCAGCTTGCGTTCCTGGTCCAGCAGGTCGCCCTTGGTGATCAGAAGCAGGGTGAAGTCATCGGCAAGCGCGGCGATGGTGTCCTGCACATGGGGCAAAAGCTCGATCGGGTGGCGCAGCATGTCCTGCCCGGCCTCCAGCAATTGCCGGATCACCGGGGCGGGCACGCGATCCTCGGTAACCTCGATCGCGGTTTCGATCATCGACAGCACAAAGCCCTTCACCCCGAAACCGTAATGCCCCAGATTGCGCCGTTCGGCCGCCAGAAGCCGGTCGTGCAGGTGCTCTGGCGCGGCGAAATCGGCCAGCAATTCGGCAAATCGCGCCTGGGTCAGCTGAAAGAAACGCTCGTTATGCCACAGCGTGTCATCGGCATCGAACCCGATTGTCGTCAGTCCAGAGGTCATGTTTTGCCGTCTTCGTGACAATGCGCCCAAGGATGGGCCTTTTCAGCGACCCTATCGCGCTTATATAAACGTGCTCAAGCCATGACGATTGCAACCAGTGGAGCCGCGCATGAGCAAACATGCCGTGATCCTGATGAGCGACGATTCCGACCACGATGACGGGTCGGATACCGGTATTCTGACCGAAACCCGGCAGAAGACCAAGCGCCCGCCGCTTTACAAGGTCCTGCTGCTGAACGACGACTATACGCCGATGGAATTTGTGGTGCATATCCTGGAACGGTTCTTCGGCCTGAACCACGCGCAGTCGTTCGAGCTGATGCTGACGGTGCACAAGAAGGGTGTCGCCGTTGTGGGCGTGTTTTCCTATGAGGTGGCCGAAACCAAGGTGTCGCAGGTGATGGATTTCGCCCGCCGGCACCAGCATCCGCTGCAATGCACGATGGAAAAGGAATAGGCGCGCGCGCCTGATCCCATGGCCGACACTCGACTGACCCTGATGCTGGATGCGGATCCCGGGCTGTTGCCGCCTGCGGGCCGGATTGCCGTTTTCGCGCCCACCGCCGCCGCCGATCTGTCGGCGCTGCCGCAGGACCGGGTGCATGTGATCCAGGGGTTCAAGCCCGATCACGATGCCTGGGCCGCGCGTGGCTATGACTGTGCCGTGGCGCCCGTGGGGGACTATGCCGCGGCGGTGGTGTTCGTGCCCCGGGCCAAGGATCTGGCGCGCATGATGGTGGCACAGGCGGCTGAGCTGGTGCCGGACGGTGTGCTGCTGATCGACGGGCAAAAGACCGACGGGATCGACAGCCTGTTCAAGGCCAGCCGGGCGCGGGCGGAGTGTTCGGCGGCGGTGTCGAAGTCCCACGGCAAGATTTTTGCGATTCACGCGCCCGGTGACGGCTTCGGCGACTGGCGGGCGGGCGCGGTGACCGTGCCGGGCGGCTTCGTGACCGCGCCGGGGGTGTTTTCCGCCGATGGGGTCGATCCGGCCTCGGCCCTGTTGGCCGATGCGCTGCCCGCGACGCTGAAAGGCTGCGTGGCCGATCTGGGCGCGGGGTGGGGATATCTGTCGGCCCGCGCGCTGGAACGGCCCGGCATCACGCAGATCGACCTGGTCGAGGCCGATCACACCGCGCTGGACTGCGCGCGCCGGAACGTCACCGACCCGCGCGCCCGGTTTCACTGGGCCGATGCCACCGCGTTCGGGGCCGATCGCGGCTATGACGCGGTGATCACCAACCCGCCCTTCCACACCGGGCGCGCCGCCGATCCGGGGCTGGGCGTGGCGTTTCTGCGCAATGCGGCGCGGATCCTGCGGCCGGGCGGGGCGCTGTGGCTGGTGGCCAACCGGCAATTGCCCTATGAGCGGGCGTTGGGCGAATTCTTTGCGAAGACCGAAGAGATCGGCGGCGACAACCGGTTCAAGCTGCTCTGCGCGACCGGGCCGCAAACCGCCCCTCGCCGGGGCCGATGAAACGGGCTAGGCTGCGCCAACTGGAACAGGGGAGTCGTGCATGAGTTTTTCGATTGCCGGAAAGACCGCGATCGTCACCGGGGCGGCCAATGGCATCGGTCTGGCGATTGCGCGCCATTTTGCCAATCATAACGCGAATGTCATGTGCGCCGATATCGACGAGACCCGGCTGGAGGCCGAGTTCGGCGATCTGGCCGAGGGCGAGGGGAATATCCGTTACTATGCCGGTGATCTGCGCGAGCGTCTGACCGTCGCCAACCTGCTGTCGGCGACGATCGATGCGTTCGACCGGGTGGATATCCTGATCAATGCCAGCCGGCAGATGATGGTCTCCGATCCGCTGGACCCCGATGCGGACGAGGTCATGCCGCTGCTGGATCAGAACCTGATGACCAGCCTGCGGCTGACCCAGGTGATCGCCAAGCGGATGATCAAACAGGGCGCCGACGATCCCGAAGGCGATGGCAGCCTGGGGGCCATCGTCAACCTGTCGTCAATTGCCGCGCGGCGCACCCAGCCCGAGCTTCTGGGCTATTCCATCGCCAGCGCGGCGCTGGACCAGATGACCCGGTCCATGGCCGTGGCGCTGGCCCCGCACCGCATCCGGGTCAATGCGGTGGCCTTCGGTTCGGTCATGAGCGCCAGCCTGAAGGGCGCGCTGAAGGAACACACCGAATTCCGCGAAGAGATCCAGAAATGCACGCCGCTGTCACGCATCGCAGCCCCCGACGAGGTGGCCGAGGCGGTGCAGTTCCTGGCATCCGACAGCGCAGGGTTCATGACCGGTCAGATCGTGACCGTCGATGGCGGGCGGACCCTGCTGGATGCGGTGGGCGCGCCCGCGCACTGATCCCCGGGCGCTCAGCCCTCCACCGGGTATTGCTGGCGGCAGGCGGCGATCCGGCGGGCGGCGCGGCTGGCGGTTTCGTTGCGTTTCGCGCGCAGCGATTTCAGCTTCGCCTCTTCCACCTTCAGGTCGATGGCCACGGGCCGGTCGCGCACCACGGTTTCGTTGCGGTTGCAGAACACGACGCCGGTGCGGCTGTGATGGCCCCAGCCCTGGCCATAGCAGACCCGCAGGCGCGGGCTGGTGTCGACCTCGCGGGTGATGGCATAGCCGCGGGCGATATTCGCCTCGGTCTCGGCGATCAACAGGTCGATGACGCGCAGATCCTCGGTCGCGGCGCGTTCGCAGCGTTGCCCCGGTGTGGCGCAGGCTGCAAGCGGAAGCAGCGCAAGCAGGATGAGATGACGCATCGGCTTACCTTTCACTGGATCACGCCCATCATATAGGCATTGCGCGCCCGGGGAAAAGTCCGACGCTGTGGCAAGCCGCCACTGGTGGGCGCGCGCCAAAGCTGCTAGCCCCGGCGCAAGATCAGGGAGTTTCGATGATGTCCGACCCGTTTGAAGACCGCAAGGCCCGCGCCTCCGCCTGGTTCCGCGAGCTGCGCGACCAGATCGTCGCCGCGTTCGAGGGGCTGGAAGACAGCCAGGCCGCAGGGCCCTTTGCCGACCGGCCCGCGGGCCGGTTCGAGGTGACGGAAACCAAACGCAAATCACCCGATGGGTCCGACGCCGGTGGCGGCTTGATGAGCGTGATGCGCGGCGGCCGGGTGTTCGAAAAGGTGGGCGTCAATGTCTCGACCGTCTATGGCGCGCTGGGCGAGCGGGCGCAAAAGGCAATGGCGGCGCGCGGCAAGCCGGGAATGGACAGCGATCCGCGCTTCTGGGCCAGCGGTATCAGCCTGGTGGCGCATATGCAAAACCCGCATACACCGGCGGTCCATATGAACACGCGCATGTTCTGGACCCCGGGCGCCTGGTGGTTCGGCGGCGGATCGGACCTGAACCCCTGCATCGAATATGACGAGGATACCGCGCATTTCCATGCGGTGCAGAAAGCGCATTGCGACCGGCATGATGCGGGCTTCTATCCCCGGTTCAAGGAGTGGGCGGACGAGTATTTCTTTGTCCCGCATCGCGGCCGCGCGCGCGGGGTTGGTGGCATCTTCCTGGACGATCACAACAGCGGTGACTGGGAAGCCGATTTCGCCTTTATCCAGGATGTCGGCCGTGCGTTCCTGCCCGCCTTCGTGCCCGTGACCGAGAAGCGGCGGGACACCCCCTGGACCGAGGGCGACAAGGACACCCAGCTGATCCATCGCGGGCTTTATGCGGAATATAACCTGGTCTATGACCGAGGGACCAAGTTCGGGCTGGAAACCGGCCACGACGCGAATGCGGTTCTGATGAGCCTGCCGCCGCTGGCTAAGTGGGTGTGAAAACGGTGGGGAAGGGGCGCTGCCCCTCTGCCCCGGACGGGTCCGGGGCATTCACCCCGGAGTATTTTCAGGAACAATGAAGGGGCGCGGGATCAGGCTGTTTTCGGCCGGTTTCGTCAGGTGCGAGAGTCCAGTTCCAACCGTTCTTCCAGCAATGAAAATTTGTTCGTGTTGTTGTCGTGGATGCTTCCAAGCAAGGCAAGCGCGCCTTCACGTGAACGTTCGATTCTGATTTCAATCGTATAGCTCTGATGGTTGCGTCCTTCGGCAACGTGTTCGACGAGGTCCTCGTTTAGGGTTTCGGGTTCTCGGTCAATCTGTTCCGCCAAGGCATGCATTTTCTCGACCAGTAACTTGTAAGCTTCGACGCGGTCCAATACTGAGCCCTTTTTAACGTTTCGAAATTCGGTGTGTAGGGTCGTCACCCGCCCCGCACCGTATCGATCATCAGCTGGACATTCGCAGGATCGGCATCCGGGGTGATCCCGTGGCCCAGGTTGAAGATATGAGGGCCTTTGGAGAAGGCCTGCACGATGTGGCGGGTTTCATCCACCAGCGCCTGGCCGCCCGTGACCATGTGGCTTGAGGCCAGGTTGCCCTGCACGCAGCCATCGACCTGAACATGTTCGGCGGCCCATTCCGGGCTGACGGAATTGTCCAGCGCAACGCAATCGGCGCCGGTGGCCTTGGCGAAGCCGACATAGCGCTCGCCAGCCTCGCGCGGGAAGGCGATGACGGGTGTGTCGGGGTGGCGGGATTTCAGCGCGGCGATGATGCGCTTGGCGGGTTCCAGGGCATAGCGGTCGAAATCGGCGCCCTTCAGCGATCCGGCCCAGCTGTCGAACAGCTTCACGACCTCGGCCCCGGCCTCGATCTGTTTCGACAGGTAGTCGATCGTGCCTTCGGTCAGGCGGTCCAGCAGCCCTTCGAACGTTGCGCGATCCTCGGCGATCAGCTGGTGCGCGGGGCCCTGATCTGGGGTGCCGCGACCGGCAATCATATAGGTGGCGACGGTCCAGGGCGCGCCGGCAAAGCCGATCAGCGTGGTTTCCTTGGGCAGTTCGCGCGACAGGATGCGCACGGTTTCATAGATCGGGTTCAGCGTGTCGTGGATCGCCTCGACCGGTTTCAGCTTCGCCAACTCGTCCGGCGTGGTGATCGTGGACAGGCGCGGGCCTTCGCCGGTGACGAACCACAGATCGGCCCCCAAGGCCTGCGGCAGCAGCAGGATATCGGCAAACAGGATCGCCGCGTCGAACCCATAGCGGCGGATCGGTTGCAGCGTGACCTCGGCCGCAAGCTCGGGGTTATAGCACAGCGACAGGAAATCGCCCGCCTGCGCCCGTGTGGCGCGGTATTCGGGCAGGTAACGCCCGGCCTGGCGCATCATCCAGATCGGCGGCACGGGCAGCGTTTCCCCCGCCAGCGCCCGCAGCATCAGCTTTTTCGTGTCGGCCATGTCCTGTCCCCGCTTCGCTTTGGTCGGGGTTTGGTCGCCGGGTTGCGACGCGGTGTCAACCCTGACCGAGTTGTCAGGACGCCGCAGCGGCGCTAGAGGTGGCGCATGACGCTGAATTTGCCCACCCCCGCCTCACCCCTTCGGATCGGCACGCGCGGCTCGCCGCTGGCGCTGGCGCAGGCCCATGAGACGCGCGCGCGCCTGTCGCGGGCGTTCGACCTGCCTGAAGAGGCGTTCGAGATCGTCGTGATCCAGACCACCGGCGACAATCGTCGGATGATCGAGGCCGACCGCCCGCTGAAAGAGATCGGGAACAAGGGCCTGTTCACCAAGGAAATCGAAGAAGCGATGTTGCAGGGGCAGATCGATATCGGCGTGCATTCGATGAAGGACATGCCGGTGGTACAGCCCGATGGATTGTGCCTGAGCTGTTTCCTGCCGCGCGAGGATGTGCGCGATGCGTTCGTGTCGCATCAGGGCGACGGGCTGACCGCGCTGGCCGATGGCGATGTGGTGGGCACATCCAGCCTGCGGCGCAAGGCGCAGTTGCTGCACCGGCGGCCCGGGCTGCGGGTGGTGGAGTTCCGTGGCAACGTGCAGACCCGCCTGCGCAAGCTGGAAGAGGGCGTGGCCAAGGCGACCTTTCTGGCGATGGCGGGGCTGAACCGGCTGGACATGGCCGATGTGCCCAAGACCCCGATTGCGCCCGAGGATATGCTGCCCGCCGTGGCGCAGGGGGCCATCGGGATCGAACGGCGGATCGACGACACCAATACCGCTGGGCTGCTCGAGGCGATTCACCATGCTGAGACCGCGCAGCGGCTGGCGGCGGAACGCGCGTTCCTGGGCGCGCTGGATGGCTCGTGCGAGACCCCGATTGCCGGTCTGGCCGAGATCGAGGGCGGGCAGATCCGCCTGCGGGGCGAGATCCTGCGCCCCGACGGGTCCGAGGCGCTGAGCGATGCGCGCACCGCCCCCATCGAGGATGGCGCGGAACTGGGCCGGGAAATGGGTGCCGCGCTGCGGGCGCAGGCGGGCGAAGGGTTCTTCGACTTTATCGGCGCCTGAGGGCTATTCCGCCCGCTCGATCAGGTCCAGCACCGTGGGGCCAATGGCGGCGACGATCACCGCAAAGCCCTGCGCGTTGGGGTGGATGCCGTCGCCCTGGATGAAATCGCGGATCGCGGTCGCGCGGTCGGGGGCAGCGGCCAGCAGCGGGTCGAGGAACGCGGGAAACAGCAGCGCATCGTGTTTCTGCGCCAGATCGGGATAGATCGCGTCGAACGCCTGTTTGTAGTCGGGGCCGTAATTCGTGGGCGCGGCGACCCCCACCAGCAGGACCGGCACCCCCTGGGCTTCGGCGGCCGACAATATCCCGTCCAGATTGGCGCGCGCGGTTTCCGGCGCGATCCCGCGCAGCAGGTCATTGCCGCCAAGTGCCACGATCAGCGCGTCGACCTCGGGCGTCAGGGTCCAGGCCACGCGGGACAGCCCACCCGCCGTGGTGTCGCCCGACACGCCCGCGTTGATCAGCGTCACGTCGCGCCCCTGATCGTCCAACCAGGATTGCAGCTGTGGCACGAACCCGTCCTCGGGCGGCAGGCCGTAACCCTGGGTCAGGCTGTCGCCCAACGCGGCGATGGTGATCGCCCCTGCTTGCGCAACGCCTGCACCGGATATGCACAGGCACAGTGTTATCAGAAACTTGCGGATCATCAGGATGGCCCCATATCGCTTTAGACGGCTTTGATTACCGGATTTGACATGACCACACCTATGCTTTCCTTGCGCGATGTCCACTTGACCCTGTCGGGCAATGCCGGTGCGGTCGATATCCTGCACGGAATATCGCTGGATGTGCAGCCGGGCGAAAGCATGGGGCTGGTGGGACCGTCGGGGTCGGGCAAATCCTCGCTTCTGATGGTGATGGGGGGGTTGGAGCGCGCGACCGGCGGTCAGGTTCAGGCGATGGGGCACGACCTGTCGGCGATGAACGAGGATGCGCTGGCGCGGTTCCGCAACGGCCATGTGGGCGTGGTGTTCCAGTCATTCCATCTGATCCCGACCATGACGGCGCTGGAAAACGTGGCAACCCCGCTGGAGCTTTCGGGGGATCGCGATGCTTTTGACAAGGCGCGCGCGGCCTTGCAGGCGGTTGGCCTGGGCGCGCGGGTGGATCATTACCCGGCGCAGATGTCGGGTGGCGAGCAGCAGCGTGTCGCGCTGGCCCGAGCCACCGCACCAGAGCCGCAGCTTTTGCTGGCGGATGAACCCACCGGCAACCTCGATGGCGCCAATGGCGCGGCGATTATGGATTTGCTGTTCGATTTGCGCGACCGGTATGGAGCGACGCTGGTCATGGTGACCCATGCCCCGGAACTGGCGGCACGGTGCGACCGGGTGGTGCGGCTGCGCGACGGGCGCATTGACGCGGATGCCGCCGAACGGGACGCCGCGGAATGAGCCTGCGGCAATCCGCGCGCCTGGCCGGGCGCGAGCTGCGCGGCGGGCTGCGCGGGTTTTATGTCTTTCTGGTGTGTCTGGCATTGGGCGTGGCGGCGATTGCCGCCGTGGGCACCGTGCGCGAAAGCGTCGAACAGGGGATGCGCGGGCAGGGTGCGGTGCTGCTGGGCGGCGATGCCGAACTGCGCTTCACCTATCGCTTTGCCTCGGACGAGGAACGCGACTGGATGCGCCGCAACGCAGATGCGGTGTCCGAGATCGTGGATTTTCGGTCGATGGCCGTTGTCGGCGCGCAGCCGGATGAGGAACGCGCGCTGACACAGGTGAAGGGCGTCGACGATGCATGGCCGCTTTATGGCCAGCCGGTGCTGGACCCCCCGATGTCGCTGGCCGACGCGCTGGCCGGCAATGGCGCGGTGATGGATCGGGTGCTGGTCGACCGTCTGGGCCTGCGCCCCGGTGACACGTTCCGGCTGGGCACCGCCGAGTATGAGCTGCGCGCCATTCTGGCGGTCGAGCCTGACAGCGCGGGCAGCGGCTTTTCGCTGGGCCCGCGCACCATCGTGCGGACTGCGGCGCTGGATGGCTCGGGCCTCTTGGCGCCGGGCACGCTTTACGAAAGCCGCTATCGCCTGAAACTGCCCGAAGGCAGCGATCTTGCGGCGTTGGAGGCGCAGGCAGAGGCGCTTTTCCGCGACACCGGGCTGCGTTGGCGCGATAGCCGCAATGCCGCGCCGGGCCTGTCGCGGTTTGTCGAGCGGATGGGCGCGTTCCTGGTGCTGGTCGGGCTGGCGGGGCTGGCCGTCGGTGGTGTGGGTGTGTCCGCCGCCGTGCGCAGCTATCTGGATGGCAAGACGGCGGTGATCGCCACGTTGAAGACCCTGGGCGCGACGCGGCGGGTGATCTTCCTGACCTATTTCCTGCAGATCGGGGCGCTGGCGGTGCTGGGCATCGCGGCGGGCGTGGTGCTGGGCGGGACGCTGCCGCTGCTGCTGGCGCCGCTGATCGCGGCGAAGCTGCCGCTGCCGGTGGACTTTGCCCTGCAACCTGGCGCGTTGGCCGAGGCCGCGCTTTACGGCCTGTTGACGGCGCTGATCTTCACGCTCTGGCCGCTGTCGCGAGCGCAAGGGGTGCGCGCGGCGGCGCTGTATCGTGACGCGGCGGGCGGGGTGCGGGGCCGGCCCGGGCTGGGCGCGTTGGCCGCGATTGCCCTGTCCGCGCTGGCGCTGGTCGTCATTGCCGCGCAGCTTTCCGGTGTCGCCTATCTGACCTATTGGGCGGCGGCGGGGATTGTCGGCGCGTTGGTGATCCTGTGGATTGCGTCGTTTCTGGTGCGGCGGCTGGCGCGGCGCGCCGCGCGGTCCGCTGCGGTGCGCGGCCACCCTGCGCTGCGCCTTGCGCTGGGCGCGGTGGCGGGGCCGGGGGGTGAGGCCGCGTCGGTCGTCTTGTCGCTGGGGCTGGGCCTGTCGGTGCTGGCGGCTGTGGGCCAGATCGACACCAACCTTCGGGCGGCGATTTCGGGGGAGCTGCCCGAGGTCGCGCCATCCTATTTCATGGTGGATATCCAGCCCGACCAGTTGGCGGGTTTCCTGGACCGCACCGGGTCGGACCCGGGCATTTCCCGCGTGGATACCGCGCCGATGCTGCGCGGCGTGATCACCCGCATCAACGGCAAACCCGCGCGCGAGGTTGCGGGCAATCACTGGGTCCTGCGCGGGGATCGCGGCGTGACCTATGCCGCCGCGCCGCCGCCCAACACGCGGGTGACGCAGGGCGATTGGTGGCCCGCGGACTATACCGGCGAGCCGCTGATGAGCTTTGCCGAGGAAGAGGCGCTGGAAATGGGCCTGAAGCTGGGCGATCGGGTCACCGTCAACATCCTGGGCCGGGACATCACCGCGCGGATCACGTCCTTTCGCGAGGTCGATTTTTCCACCGCCGGGATCGGTTTCGTGATGGTGCTGGACCCCGCCGCGTTGCAGGGCGCGCCGCACACCCATATCGCCACCGTCTATGCCGATGCGGCGGCCGAGGCGCCGTTGCTGCGCGATCTGGCGCGGGCCTATCCCAACCTGACCGCGATCCGGGTGCGCGATGCCGTCGACCGCGTGGCGGGCATCCTGGGCGGCATGGCCAGCGCCATCACCTATGGCGCGCTGGCGTCGCTGGTCGCCGGGTTCTTCGTGCTGATCGGCGCTGCGGCGGCGGGGCTGAAGGCGCGGGTGTTCGAGGCCTCGGTCCTCAAGGTGCTGGGCGCCGAGCGGCTGCTGATCCTGCGGTCCTTTGCCCTGCGCGCGGTGATCCTGGGCGCGGCGGCGGGGCTGGTCGCGGTTCTGGCCGGTGGGCTGGCCGGATGGGCGGTGATGCGCTTTGTGATGGAGGCCGATTTTCATTTTGAGCCGCTTTCTGCCGCGCTGATCGTTGGCGGCGGGATCGCGGCCACGCTGCTGGCCGGATTGGCCTTTGCCTGGCCCGCGCTGGCGGGGCGCCCGGCACAGGTGTTGCGCGGTCGCGAATAGGCTGCGGCGCCCTGACCGTTGCCACGCCCGGCGCAGGCGCTAGATTGGGCCGAAACCCCCCGAAGGAAGCGGTGCGCATGTTGCTGGAAGTCGATCAGGTCGCCAAGAGTTTCGGGACCGATCCGGCCAAGGTACAGGTCCTGCAAGGTGTCAGCCTGAGGTTGGCCGCGGGCGAAACCGTCGCGCTGACCGGGGAAAGCGGCAGCGGCAAAAGCACGCTTCTACATCTTTGCGCCGGGCTGGACCGGCCCGATCAGGGCCAGATCCGGATCGATGGCGCCGATATCGGCGCGCAATCCGACAGCGGCCGTGCCGGGATGCGGCGCAATGCCATCGGCATCGTGTTCCAGCAATTCAACCTGATCCCGTCGCTGGATGTGGCGGCCAACCTGGCGTTTCAGGCGCGGATGGCGGGGCGGCTGGATGCGGCCCGGATCGCCACTCTGGCAGACCGGCTGGGGCTGGCGGACCTGTTGCACCGGTATCCCGACCAGCTTTCGGGCGGGCAGCAGCAGCGGGTGGCCATCGGCCGCGCGCTGGCGGGGGCACCGGCGCTGATCCTGGCGGATGAGCCCACCGGCAACCTGGACGAGGCGACCGGCGCGGCGGTCATGGACCTGATGCTGGATCTGGTGGCCGATGCGGGCGCCGGGCTGTTGATGGTGACGCATTCCGAAAAGCTGGCCGCGCGCATGGATCGGCGGTTGCACCTGTCCAGCGGCAGGGTCGCCTGATGCGCCGGGCGGTGTTGCAGGCGCTGTTGTCGCATTGGCGGCGCCACAAGTTGCAGGGGCTGAGCCTGTTCCTGGGTCTGGCCATTGCGACCGCGCTGTGGTCGGGCGTGCAGGCGATCAACGCCCAGGCACGGGCGAGCTATGACGATGCCGCGCGGGTGCTGGGCCAGAACCGGTTGGAGCGTCTGGTGCCGCCCCCCGATGCGGTGATTTCCGAACAGACATATGTCGTGCTGCGGCGGGGCGGGTGGCGCGTGTCGCCGGTTCTGTCGGGCATGTGGCAGGGCGATGTGCGGGTGCTGGGGATCGACCCGTCCACCCTGCCCATGGGCAGCGCCCCGGCGCAGATCGGGCAGGGCCTGCCGATCCAGGATTTCATCACGCCGCCGGGGCTGGGCTATGCCGCGCCGGAAACGATTGCCCTGCTGAAAGACACACCGGGCCTGCCGCCGTTGACCCCCGTCCCGGATCTGGCGCCGGGGCTGGTGATGGTCGATATCGGCATCGCGCAGGGCCTGTTGGGGCGGGAAGGGCAGATATCCTATCTGCTGGTCGATCCGGTGCAGCCGCTGGTGCAGGCCCCGCTGGGCGATCTTGCCCCCGATCTGACCCGTCAGGCCCCCGATGCGGGCAACGATCTGGCCCGCCTGACCGACAGTTTCCACCTGAACCTGACGGCTTTCGGCTTCCTGTCCTTTGCCGTGGGTCTGTTCATCGTGCACGGGGCCATCGGATTGGCGTTCGAACAGCGCCGCCCGCTGTTTCGCACACTGCGCGCGCTGGGCGTGCCGCTGCGCGACCTGATCACGATGCTGCTGGCCGAGATTGTGCTGCTGACCCTGGTCGCGGCGGGCGCGGGCATGGTTTTGGGATACCTGATCGCGGCTTGGCTGTTACCGGATGTGGCCGCGACCCTGTCGGGGCTTTATGGCGCGGCGGTGTCGGGGGAACTGGCGCTGCGTCCGCAATGGTGGGGCGCGGGCTTCGCGATGGCCTTTGCCGGGGTGGCGCTGGCATCGGGGCAAAGCCTGTGGCGGCTGGCGCGGCTGCCGGTGCTGGCCCCGGCGCAACCACGGGCTTGGCTGCGCGCCTCGGTCCGCTCGCTGCGGTGGCAGGGGCTGGTGGCAATTCTGCTGGCGCTGGCGGGGATCGGGCTGGCATGGCGCGCAGAGGGGCTGATCGCGGGGTTTGCGATGCTGGCGGCGCTTCTGCTGGCGGCGGCGCTGTTGTTGCCGGTGTTGCTGGCCGCGCTGCTGGCGCTGGCCGAGCGTCTGGGCGACCGCGCGATGCTGCGCTGGTTCTGGGCCGATACGCGGCAACAATTGCCGGGGCTGTCGCTGGCGCTGATGGCGCTTTTGCTGGCGCTGGCGGCGAATGTCGGCGTGACCACGATGGTGTCCAGCTTTCGCCAGACCTTTACCGGTTGGCTGGACCAGCGCCTGGCGTCCGAGCTGTATGTGACCGCGGCCGACGAGGCACAGGGCGCCGCGCTGCGCGATTGGCTGGCGCCCCGCGCTGATGCCGTCCTGCCCATCTGGGACGTGACCGCGCAGGCCGCTGGGCGGCCGGTGGCGGTCTATGGCGTGGCCGATCACGCGACCTATCGCGATCACTGGCCCTTGCTGGATGCCACGTCCGATGTGTGGGACCGGTTGGCCATGGGCGATGCGCTGTTGGTCAACGAGCAGCTGGCCCGGCGGGCGGGGCTGTCGGTGGGCGATCCGCTGTCGGTTGCAGGCCTGCCCGCGCCGCTGACCATCGCGGGGGTTTACTCTGACTACGGCAATCCGCTGGGGCAGGTGATCGTGTCGGTCGATACGCTGGTCACCCATTTCCCCGATGTGCCGAAGTTGCGCCACGGCATCCGCATTGCGCCCGATCGCGCGGATGATCTGCGCCGCGCGATGCAGGACGAACTGGGCCTGTCGCCCGATCAGATCACCGATCAGGCGGCGATCAAGGCGTTCTCGCTGGGGGTGTTCGAACAGACCTTTGCCGTGACCGGCGCGCTGGGCGTACTGACGCTGGGCGTTGCGGGTTTTGCGATCCTGACCGCGCAGCTGACGCTGGCGGCGATGCGCCTGCCGCAGCTCGCGCCGGTCTGGGGCGTGGGGGTCACGCGGCGGCATCTGGCGGGGCTGGAGCTGTTGCGCGCGGTGTTGCTGACGGCGCTGACGATGATCTTTGCCCTGCCCGTGGGGTTGCTGCTGGCCTGGGTGCTGCTGAAGATCGTGAATGTCGCGGCCTTTGGGTGGGAATTGCCGATGGGGCTGTTCCCGCGCGACTGGCTGCTGCTGGGCGGGATCGCGTTGCTGGCCGGTGGCGCGGCGGCGGCCTGGCCCGCGTGGCGGCTGGCACGGCTGCAACCGGCCCGATTGCTGGGGGTCTTCGCGCATGAGCGTTAGGGGCATCCTGATCCTGCTGCTGACGCTCTGGCCCGCCTGGGGCCACACGCAGGGCTTCGCCGGGTTGGGCACGGGGCAGGAGGGCTTTGCCCTGCCGGTCGAAGGCACAGCGCTGCAATTCCCCGAAGACCACGGCGCACACCCCGCATTCCGTATCGAATGGTGGTACCTGACCGCCAATCTGACCGATGCTTCGGGCCGCGATCTGGGCGTGCAATGGACGCTGTTCCGGTCCGCCATCGCGCCCGAAACACGGCCCGGCTGGCAGGACCCGCAGCTGTGGCTGGCCCATGCAGCCGTGACCACGCCGGACACCCATCATGTGGCCGAGCGTATGGGCCGGGGCGGGGTGGGGCAGGCGGGCGTGCGCGCCGCGCCCTTTGCCGCCTGGATCGACGATTGGGAAATGCGCGGCGCGCCGGGGCAGGGGCTACAGGACCTGACGCTGAAAGCGACCGGCGAGGATTTCGCCTATGCGCTGCGCCTGAAAGCCGATGCGCCGCTGGTTTTGCAGGGCCGCGACGGCTATTCACAGAAATCGCCCGAGGGGCAGGCGTCGTACTATTACTCTCAGCCGCACTACACCGTGACGGGCACCCTGACCCTGCCCGATGGCGATGTGACCGTGACCGGCACCGCGTGGCTGGATCGCGAGTGGTCTTCGCAGCCCCTGTCGGCGGATCAGGCGGGGTGGGACTGGATCTCGCTCCACCTGGACGATGGGGCGAAGCTGATGGGGTTTCAGCTGCGCGATACCGGCGGCGGGGCCTATACCTCGGGCACGTGGATCGGGGCGGATGGGACGGTGGCGCCGTTTGGCGACGGGGCGCTGCGCATGACGCCGCTGGACCGCGCGCAGGTTGCGGGGCGGGATATGCCGGTGGGCTGGCGGGTGGAACTGCCCGAGCGGGATCTGGACCTGACCCTGCGGGCGGTCAACGAAAACGCCTGGATGGACACGCTTTTCCCGTATTGGGAGGGGCCGGTGCGCATCGGCGGCAGCCATAGCGGGCGCGGCTATCTTGAAATGACCGGATATGAGTGACAGGCAGACGGCATGAGGACACCCGACATCCCCCTGACGCGCGAACTGGTCCTGATCGGTGGCGGGCACACACACGCTTTGGTGCTGCGGTCCTGGGCGATGAAGCCGGTGCCGGGGGTGCGGCTGACGCTGATCAACCCCGGGCCGACCGCGCCCTATTCGGGGATGTTGCCGGGGATGGTCGCGGGGCATTACGACCAGCCGGATCTGCAGATCGATCTGGTGCGGCTGGCGCGGATTGCGGGCGCGCGGCTGGTGCTGGGGCGGGCGACGGGGATCGACCGGGAAGCGCGGCTGATCACCGTGCCGGGCCATGCCGATATCCATTATGACATCGCTGCGGTCGATATCGGCATCACATCGGACCTGCCCGATCTGCCGGGGTTCACCGAATTCGCCGTGCCCGCCAAGCCGCTGGGCGCCTTTGCCGACCGGTGGGAGGGGTTCGTGGCGACCGCCGGCGCATCGCCCCGCGTTCTGGTGATCGGGGCGGGTGTTGCGGGGGTCGAACTGTCGCTGGCCGCCGCCCATCGGCTGGCCAAGGCGGGCGTCAAAGGCCAGGTGGATCTGGTCGAGGCTGGGCCGACCGCCCTGCGCGATATCGGGGCGGGGGCGCGCCGGGCGCTGCTGGCGCAGCTCGACCATCACGCGGTGACGCTGCACACCGATGCGCGCATCGCTGCGGTGCTGGCCGATGGCGTGCGGTTGCAGGATGGGCGCGAATTGCGCGCCGATCTGGTCATCGGTGCCGCCGGTGCGCGGCCGCAGGGCTGGCTGGCCGAAACCGGGCTGGATCTGACCGACGGGTTCATCACCGTGGGCGCGGACCTGTCCAGCATCACCGATCCAGCGATCTATGCGGTGGGCGATTGCGCGCATATGGCCCATGCCCCGCGCCCCAAGGCAGGGGTCTATGCGGTGCGGCAGGCGCCCGTTCTGCTGCACAACCTGCGCGCCGATCTGACCGGCGGCACGCGGCGCGACTATCACCCGCAGCGCGATTACCTGAAGCTGATCTCGACCGGGCGGCAGCGCGCTGTGGCCGACAAGTTCGGCCTCAGGCTCGAAGGGCGCTGGCTGTGGAAGTGGAAGGACCGGATCGACCGGCGGTTCATGGACCAGTTCCGCGATATGCGCCCGATGGCGCCGCCGCCTGCGCCGGAGGGTGCCGCGCTGGGCGTGGCACAGGCGATGGGCGATGGCCAGCCCGTCTGCGGTGGCTGCGCGGCCAAGCCCGGCGCCGATGCGCTGCGCGGGGCACTGGCCAGCCTGCCCGCGCCGAAACGGGCCGAGGTTCTGACCGGCCCCGGCGACGATGCGGCGATCCTGCGCACGGGCGAAGGGTTTCAGGTGATGACAACCGATCATTTCCGCGCCTTCTGGGACGATCCATTTGTGCTGGGTCGGATCGCGGCGGTGCATGCGCTGGGCGACATCTGGGCGATGGGGGCCACGGCGCAGGTCGCGCTGGCACAGGTCACCTTGCCCCGGATGCACCCGCGCCTGCAACAGCACATGCTGCGCGAATTGTTGCAGGGTGCGTCGGAGATCTTCACGGGTGAGGGCGTGGATATCATCGGTGGCCACACCGCACAGGGGGCCGAGCTGATGGTGGGCTTCACCATTACCGGCCATCGCGATGCGGCCCCCATCGGCCAGAACGGCGCGCGTGCGGGCGATGCGCTGATCCTGACCCGGCCCGTGGGCAGCGGCATCGTTTTCGCGGCCGAGATGCAGGGCCGCGCCACGGGTGGCGTCGTGGCCGAAACGCTGGACCGGCTGGGGCAGTCGCAATCCCCGGCGGCGGCGGTGCTGGCGCCTGTGGCCCATGCGATGACGGATATCACGGGCTATGGTCTGGCCGGGCATCTGCTGGGGATCCTGCGGGCCTCGCACCTGTCGGCAGAGCTGTCTTTGGCTGATCTGCCGGTCCTGCCGGGCGCGCGGGCGCTGGCCGAAGATGGCGTGCGCTCATCGCTTGCCCCGGAAAACGAAAAGGCGCTGCAACATGTGATCGGCGAGATAGGCGCGGGGGATGCCGCGCTGATTTGCGATCCGCAGACGGCGGGCGGGTTGCTGGCCGCCGTGCCGGCGGATCAGGCGGCGCAAACGCTTCGGGATCTTCAGGCCGCCGGTGTCGATGCGGTGCAGATCGGGGCGTGCCAGCCCGGCACCGGCACGATCACGATCCGCTAAGCCGCGCCACCTGTTCGGCGATCCGGTCGGCCAGCCGATCCAGATCGTCGGGGGCCAGCCCGTCGCATGTCACCGTGGCCTTTACCCGGTCGGCATAACGTCCGCGCTGCTTGGCATAGAGGGGGTCGTAGTGGTGGCCCATCAACGCGCCCGCCAGATCCGCAAAGGCGCCCTGTTCGGCCAGCGCGCGCCAGTGGTCGATACGGTCGGCCGAATGCCGTGGCGCCAGCGCCTGCAGGGTCGCGGCCAGCCGCGCGGGGTCATTGGTGACATCCGTATAGCGCCGCGCCAGATACGCTGCGCGGGCGGGCAGGGGCGCGTCGACCATAATCCGGGGGGCGGCGCACATCGCCTGCCACAGGCTGGGTGGCAGGCTGCGTTCGCCCACGCGGCTCGATTCCGCTTCGACCAACACGGGGCGGGTGGGATCGAGCGCGGTGGCGGCCATGGCCAGCCGGGTTTCGAACGCCTTTTGCGCGGGCTGGCCGCCCGCCATCGCCCCGAAGAGCGAACCGCGGTGGTTCGCCATCCCCTCCAGGTCGATCACCTGTTGACCGCGCGCGGCCAACAGCGCCAGCAGGTCGGTCTTGGCGGTGCCGGTATTGCCGTCCAGCACGATCACCGGGCTGGGCCACGGTGTGTCATAGAGCGCCTGATTGACCAGCCGCCGATAGCTGCGATAGCCGCCGTCGATGGTTTCGGCCTGCCAGCCGATCTGGCGCAGGATCAGCGCAAACGACCCCGACCGCTGCCCGCCGCGCCAGCAATAGACCAGAGGGCGATACCCCTTGGGCCGGTCGGCCAGCACGGTGTCCAGGTGATGCGCCACGTTGCGGGCGACCAGCGCCGCGCCCAGCTTGCGCGCGGCAAACGGGTTTTGCTGTTTATAGATCGTGCCAACCCGCGCGCGTTCATCGTCGCTGAGGACCGGCAGGCTCAAAGCGCCGGGGATGTGATCCTCGGCGTATTCCGCCGGGGATCGGGCATCGATGATCTCGTCGAATTCCAGCGCCGTCAGGGCGGCCAGGTCGGGCAGGGCAATCGGCATGGGGTGTTTTAGACCGGGCGGCGCGCGTGCTCAACCAGCCGCGACCAGCGTGCGCGTGCGATTGGCGATGACCAGTTCCTCGTTCGTGGGGATGACGGCGGCGGCAACGGCGCTTTCGGCGGTGTGAAACAGTGTTTGATGCCGGTCGTTGGCGTCCGCGTCGATCGACAGGCCCAGCCAGCCGCAGCGGTCAGCCACCAGCGCGCGGACCTCGGCGGAATGCTCGCCGATCCCGGCGGTGAAGACAAGCGCGTCGAGGCCCCCCATCGCAGCGGCCAGCGATCCGACCGACAGGCTGGCGCGATAGGCAAAAAGTGCCACCGCCTCGGCGGCTTCGGGCGTTTTGCTGGCCAGCAGGTCGCGCATGTCGCTGCTCAGCTCGGAAACCCCCTTCAGGCCGGAGTGTTTGCCCAATAGTGTCTCGAGCCCGTCCGCATCATAGCCGTGGGTGCGTTGCAGGTGGATCAGCACGCCGGGGTCGATATCGCCGCAGCGCGTGCCCATCATCAGCCCGTCCAGCGCGGTGAAGCCCATGGTCGTCGCCACGCTGTGACGGTTCACCATGGCGCAGGCGCTGGCGCCATTGCCCAGATGCATGACGATCACGCGGCCCTCGGCCCGTGCGCCCAGCACCGAGGGCAGTTGGCTGGCGATATAGTCATAGCTGAGCCCGTGGAACCCGTATCGCAGCACGCCCTCGTCCGTCAGGGCGCGGGGCAGGGCGAAAAGCTGCGCCAGACGCGGCTGGGTGCGGTGAAAGGCGGTGTCGAAACAGGCCACTTGCGGGATGTCGGGCCAGACCGTCTGCAACGCCTCGATCCCCGCGATGTTGTGAGGCTGGTGGCCGGGGGCCAGGGGCGACAATGCGCGGATGCCGTCCAGCACGGCGGGCGTCACGACACAGGGTTCGCCGAAATCCCGCCCGCCATGCACCACGCGGTGGCCCGCGGCCACCACGTTCAGGTCGCTGGCATCGGCGCGCAGCCGGTCGGTCAGCCAGGTCAGCACCGGCTTGTGCCCGGCGTCATGGGGCAGCGGCAGCGGCTCGGCCGGGTGGTCCTCGGGGTGCCAGACGGCGCCCTGGCCGATCCGGTCGATCTGGCCGTGGGTGAGGGCATCGGCGCCGGGCGCGGCGCCGAAGATTGCGTATTTGACCGACGACGACCCGGCGTTCAGGACAAGGATCGCGTCGCTCATTCGGCGGCCGTCTTGTGGCGGACCACCAGTTGCGCCAGCGCCGCCGAGGCGATGCGCGACAGCCGCCCGTCGGCGCGGCTGGTCAGCATGATCGGCACCCGCGCGCCCATCACGATGCCGGCGGATTCCGCACCGGCCAGATACATCAGCTGTTTGGCGATCATGTTGCCGGCCTCCAGATCCGGTGCGATCAGGATATCGGCGTCCCCGGCCACGGGCGAGACGATTCCCTTCGTTTCGGCCGCGGCCTTGGAAATCGCATTGTCAAAGGCCAGCGGCCCGTCCAGCGTCCCGCCGGTGATCTGGCCGCGATCGGCCATCTTGCACAGCGCCGCGGCCTCGAGCGTCGAGGGGATCTTGGGATAGATCGTCTCGACCGCCGACAGGATCGCCACCTTGGGGTCGGGCGTGCCCAGGGCATGGGCCAGCTCGATCGCGTTCTGCACGATGTCGGCCTTGGTTTCGAGATCGGGGAAGATATTGATCGCCGCGTCGGTGATCAGCAGCGTCTTGGGATAGGTCGGCACGTCCAGCGCGAAGACATGGCTCATCCGGCGTTCGGTGCGCAGGCCGGTCGCCTTGTCGACCACCGCCGACATGATCTCGTCGGTGTGCAGCGCACCCTTCATCAGCGCCTCGGCCTTGGCGGCGCGCACAAGTTCGACCGCCTTGATCGCGGAATCGTGGCTGTGGGCGGCATCGACGATCTCGAGCCCCGAGATGTCGATCCCGTGTTCCTGTGCCACAGCGCGGATGCGGGCTTCGGGGCCGACCAGGATCGGCACGATCAGATCCTCTTTCATCGCCGCACAGGCCCCGTCCAGCGATGTTTCGTCACAAGGATGCACGATGGCGGTGCGGATCGGGTCCAGCGCGCGGGTCATGGCGATCAGCCGGTCATAGCCTTCGCCCGCGCGGTGCATGTGCAGCTCGGGCATCTCGGCGCGGGGGCGGCGGACCTTTTCGGTGGGGGCGATCACCGTCGCCTCGCCGCTGATCACGGTCGCCCCGCCGCCATTGGTGCATTCGCAATCCAGGATGACGTGGTTCTTGTCCTGTTTCTCGCGCACGGTCACGCGGGTGATCACGCGGTCGCCGATCCCGACGGGGCGGTGGAATTTCAGCGACTGATCGAGATAGATCGTCCCCGGCCCCGGCAATTCGGTGCCCAGCACCGCCGAAATCAGCGCGCCGCCCCACATGCCATGCGCGATGACCTTGTGGAACATGTCGTCCTTGGCATAGTCGGGATCGACATGGGCGGGGTTCACATCGCCCGAAACGATGGCAAACAGGTCGATGTCGCGGGCGGTCAGCACCCGCTCGATCTGGGCGCTGTCGCCGGGTTGCAGCTCGTCGAAGGTGCGATTCTCGATATATTGCATAGCCGCCTCTTTTGGGTGTCGGGGCCTCTCTGCGGTGCAGAATGCCCCAGCATTTCCCTGTTGTTAAGGCGGGATTCTCTCATAAACGTGACTGTGTTCCAGCGGATGCGGGATTTCGCGGGCGAAGGCCGTGTTTCATCAGGGGACGCTGCCCGGGGTCTGTGTTTCCGTGTTTTGGGATGGATTGGGAATTTATTCCGATATCTGCGTGGTATCTGCGCATATGGACTTATGAAAACCGCCATATAGCAAAATTACGGACGAATGTTCTATATCTGGGTCTGAAGCCCGGAGTAGCCCAACGTGAAGCATTTCCCGATCTACCTGTCGATGGACGGCCACACGATCCTTGTGGCTGGCGGTGGCGATGCCGCCGTCGCGAAGCTGCGCCTGTTGTTGAAGACGACGGCGCGGCTGCGGGTCTTTGCCGACAGCGCCGACGCGCAGATCCGCGACTGGGCGGCGCAGGGCCGGCTGGAATGGCTGCCGCGCGGGCTGCAGGTGTCGGACGCTGCGGGCGCGCGGCTGATCTATGCCGCGGCCGAGGATACCGTCGAGGACGCCCGCATCGCGGCCATCGGCGCTGAGGCCGGGGTGCTGACCAATATCGTCGATAACCTGGCCGACAGCGATTTCATCACCCCCGCCATCGTTGACCGCGATCCGGTGACCGTGGCCATCGGGACCGAGGGCGCGGCGCCGGTGCTGGCCCGCGCGATCAAGGCCGATCTGGAAGCGCGCTTGCCGCAGCAGCTGGGTGTGCTGGCGCGGATCGGCAAGCTGTTCCGCCCGCTGGCCGACCGTCTGCCGATGGGGCGCAAGCGGCGGGATTTCTGGGCCGACTATTACTTCGACGCGGGTCCGCGCGCGCTGGAACAGCAGGGCGAGGCCGCGTTGAACGCCACCCTGGCCGAGCTGTTGTTCGACCACCACGCCGCCGCCGCTCGCCCGGGCCGTGTCGATTTCGTGGGCGCGGGGCCGGGCGACCCGGAACTGCTGACGCTGAAGGCGCGCAAGCTGCTGGATAAGGCCGACGTGGTGCTGCATGACCGTCTGGTCAGTCCGCAGATCCTGGAACTGGCCCGGCGTGAGGCGCTGCTGGTCGATGTCGGCAAGGAAGGCTTCGGCCCGTCCACCCCGCAGGAGCGTATTCACCAGCTGATGGCCGAACACGCGGGCAATGGTGCCCATGTCGTGCGCCTGAAAGCGGGCGATCCGGGCGTTTTCGCGCGCCTGGACGAGGAGATCGGCGCGCTGGAAGAGGTCGGCATCGCCTGGGCCATCCATCCCGGGATCACGGCTGCGGCCGCCGGGGCCGCCCAGATTGGCCAGCCGCTGACGGCCCGTGGGCGCAACACCGCCGTCCGGTTCATGACCGGCCACGACATGAAGGGGTTCGCCGATCACGACTGGCGCGCGCTGGCGCGTCCGGGCGAGGTTGCCGCGATCTATATGGGCAAACGCAGCGCGCGCTTCGCCCAGGGGCGGCTGCTGATGCATGGCGCCGACCCGGCAACCCCGGTCAGTGTGGTGGAAAACGTTTCGCGCCCCGACACGCGCGTGGTGGGCACCACCCTGGCGGAACTGCCCGCCGCGCTGGACGACATCAACGGCCCCGCCGTGATCCTTTTCGGGCTGGCCCCGCGCGCGGCGGCCAGCATCACCAACACATTCGCATCGAAGGAGCTGGCGCTATGAGCCGCAAGTTCACCCCCAAGGTCGTGACCGCCAACCACCTGCTGGAGGGCGACGCCGTCTGGCTGACCGCCGACGACCAGTGGACCCCGCACATGCACAAGGCCGAGCTGATCGAGGACGAGGCCCACGCGCAACTGCGCCTTCTGCATGCCGAACAGCAACCCGATATCGTCGTGGGCGCCTATCTGGCCGATGCCCGCGCGGGCGATAACGGCCCCGAACCCACCCATTTCCGCGAGGCGTTCCGCACGCGCGGCCCCTCGAACTATGCCCATGGCAAGCAGGCGGAGGCAGGCAATGTATAACTATACCGAATTCGACGACGCGTTTCTGCGCGAACGTGTGGCGCAGTTCCGCGATCAGGTCGACCGCCGCATCGACGGCGCCCTGACCGAGGATGAATTCAAGCCGCTTCGGCTGATGAACGGGCTCTATCTGCAGCTGCACGCCTATATGCTGCGGGTGGCGATCCCCTATGGCTCGCTCGACGCGGCCAAGATGCGCCAGCTGGCCTATATCGCCGAACGCTGGGACAAGGGTTATGGCCATTTCACCACGCGCCAGAACATCCAGTACAACTGGCCCAAGCTTAAGGATGTGCCCGACATGCTGGCCGCGCTGGCCGATGTGGAAATGCACGCCATCCAGACCAGCGGCAACACGATCCGCAACGTGACCAGCGACCATTTCGCCGGTGCCGCCGCGGACGAAATCGAGGACCCGCGCCCCTGGGCCGAGCTGATCCGGCAATGGTCGACCGACCACCCGGAATTCCAGTTCCTGCCGCGCAAGTTCAAGATCGCCATCACCGGCGCGCCGAATGACCGCGCCGTGACCAAGGCGCACGACATCGGGCTGCGCATGGTGCGCGACGATGCCGGTGCGCCGGGGTTCGAGGTGATCGTGGGCGGTGGCCTGGGCCGCACCCCGATGATCGGCAAGGTCATCCGCGAGCACCTGCCGCCCGAAGATCTGCTGCCCTATCTGGAATCGATCGTCAGCGTCTATAACCTGTTGGGTCGGCGCGACAACAAGTACAAGGCGCGGATCAAGATCACCGTGCATGAAAACGGGCTGGACACCTATCGCGATCTGGTCGAGGCCGAATTCGTCAAGCGCCGCGCGGCCTTCGACGGGATCGACCAGCAGCTGTTCGCCGAAATCAACAGCCGCTTCCGCCGTCCCGATTTCATCGACGCGCCCGTCGATGCCTATCAGGCCGCCTATGACGCCGATCCGGTGTTCCGGTCCTGGGCCGATACCAACCTGTCCGCGCATGCCCAGCCGGGCTATGCCATCGTGACCGTGTCGATAAAGGCCCATGGCGCCACGCCGGGCGATGCCAGCGCCGAGCAGATGCGCGTGCTGGCCGATCTGGCCGAGGCATTCGGCCATGACGAGTTGCGCATCAGCCACGAACAGAATGTCGTGCTGCCGCATGTGCACAAATCCCACCTGCCGCAGGTCTTTGCCCGGCTCAAGGCCGCCGGGCTGGGCGCGGCGAATGTCGGGCTGGTGTCGGATATCATCGCCTGCCCCGGCATGGATTATTGCGCGCTGGCGACCGCCCGGTCGATCCCGATCGCGCAGCAGATCGCCACGCGGTTCGACGAGCTGAAGCTGGAACACGAGATTGGCGAATTGAAAATCAAGATCTCGGGCTGCATCAATGCCTGCGGCCACCACCATGTGGGCCATATCGGCATTCTGGGTCTGGATCGCGCGGGCGTCGAGAACTACCAGATCACCCTGGGTGGCGACGGCACCGAAACTGCCGAGATCGGCACGCGCACCGGCCCGGGTTTCCCAGCCGATGAAATCGTGCCCGCTATCGAACGGCTGGTCGACGCCTATCTGGAACACCGCGCGGATGCGGGCGAAACCTTCCTGGAAACCTATCGCCGGCTGGGCATGGCGCCCTTCAAATCGGCGCTTTACGACAGGGTGGCCGAACAAGATGCCGCTTGAAGCCCCCCTTGCCCCTGTCGCGGAACGCGTCGCGCATCTGAACGAGCGCTATCGCAACCACGCGGCGAAGGCGGTGCTGGAACGTGCGCTGACCGACCCCCAGGTCGGGCGCATCGCGCTGGTGTCGTCCTTTGGCGCGGAATCGGTGGTGCTGCTGCACATGCTGTCGGTGCTGGACCGGTCGGCTCCGGTGATGTTCATCGACACCCAGATGCTGTTTCCCGAAACGCTGCAATACCAGACCGAGGTGTCGGAAAAGCTGGGCCTGACCGATGTGCGGGTGATCCGCGCGCGCCCCGCCGCGCTGGCCGCCCATGACCCCGACGGGCTGCTGCACCGCCAAAGCACCGATGCCTGCTGCAACCTGCGCAAGGTCGAACCGATGGAGCGCGCGCTGGAGGGGTTCGACGCCTGGATCACCGGACGCAAACGGTTTCAGGGCTCGACCCGTGCCGCGCTCGATTTCTTCGAGAACGAGGGCGACCGGCGGATCAAGATCAACCCGCTGGCCCACTGGGCGCCGCAGGACGTGCAGGATTACATGATCAACAACCGCCTTCCCCGGCATCCGCTGGTGGCGCAGGGCTATCCGTCGATCGGCTGCGCCCCCTGCACCAGCAAGGTCGCCCCGGGCGAGGACCCGCGCGCGGGCCGCTGGCGCGACGAAGACAAGGAAGAATGCGGGATTCATTTCATCAACGGCAAGGTCGTGCGCGGCCCGCTGCCGAAAGGAGACGCGGCATGAGCATCATCGTGACCGATACCGGGTTCGCGCCCGACGAATGGCCGGGCGCATTTGCCACGCTGGATGCGCTGGCCGAAGTGAAGGACCGTTCGGTGGTGGGGCTCGACCTGCCGTCCGACACCGATCCGGCGCTGCTGGGCGCGCTGACCGACGGGATCGACATGATCCGGATCGATTTCCCGTCCTCGGCCGATGGGCGCGGTTTCACCCTGGCGCAGCGGCTGCGGCTGCTGGGCTATCAGGGGCGGCTGCGCGCGCGCGGCCATGTGCTGTGCGAGCAATACGCGATGGCGCGCCGGTCGGGCTTTGACGAGGTCGAGATCTCGGACGATCTGGCCGCGCGCCAGCCCTGGCCCTTGTGGGAATCCCGCGCCAACTGGCAAAGCCACAGCTATCAGAACCGCCTGCGCGGCAGCGCCTGAGCAAAATAAATCCGAGAGAGACCATGACCGATCAAAGACCCGTCGCGGGTGCCGCCCGCGCCCTGCCCACCCTGCCCGATGCGCAAACCGTGACGGCGGTGACACACTGGACCGACCGGCTGTTTTCCTTCCGCGTGACGCGGCCCGCTTCCTTGCGGTTCCGGTCGGGCGAGTTCGTGATGATCGGTCTGATGGGCGATCCCGACCCCAAGACCGGCAAGCAGAAACCGCTGCTCAGGGCCTATTCCATCGCCTCGCCTTCCTGGGATGAGGAGCTGGAATTCTACTCGATCAAGGTGCAAGACGGCCCGCTGACCAGCCGGTTGCAGCATATCCAGCCGGGCGATCAGATCATCCTGCGGCCCAAGCCCGTGGGGACGCTGGTCCATGACGCGCTGCTGCCGGGCAAGCGGCTGTGGCTCTTTGCCACTGGCACCGGGTTTGCGCCCTTCGCGAGCCTGCTGCGCGACCCGCAGACCTTTACCGATTATGACGAGGTGATCATCACCCACACCTGCCGCGAGGTCGGCGAGCTGGCCTATGGCGCGGCGCTGATCGACGAAATCCGCGGCGATGAGATGCTGGCCGAGCTGATCGGCGAGGGCTTCGCCGACAAGCTGCGGTACTATCCCACCACGACCCGCGAGCAGAGCCCCAAGATGGGCCGCATCACCGACCTGATGCGCGCGGGCGAGGTGTTCGCCGACCTGGGTGTCGCGCCACTGAGCCCGGAAACCGACCGCGCGATGGTCTGCGGCAACCTGGCCTTCAACCTGGAGATCAAGGAGCTGCTCGAAGGCTATGGCCTGACCGAGGGCGCCAATTCCAAGCCCGCCGAATACGTGGTCGAAAAGGCGTTTCTGGACTGACGGGCG
>NZ_NSBT01000035.1 GCF_002285435.1 Actibacterium ureilyticum | reverse complement strand
ATCATTTCCAAGTTTTGCTTGGCATTCATATACCTATCAAAACAGGAAATTGCTAGGCAAAGTGATTTGGAGAACGTCCACACCCATAAGAAACGACGAAAGGGCCGCCCGAAGGCGACCCTCTCTCTTCAATCCTGCGACGCCCTCTTCGCCGGGTCCGCAACCCGCATGACCGTCAGGCCTTTTGCTTCCGCCTTCTGCCCGAGGTTCAGCGCGACCCCGTTGCCGCCGAAGAGCACAACCCCCGTCGCCGCGAACTTGTCGTCCAGCATTTCGTCGTTGCACTTGAACGGTGCCGCCCGCCCGTGCGCGGACCAGCGCGGATCGAACCGCGCCTGCGCGACCCCGCGTGCCCGGGCCCACCGAGCCACGATCATCTCCGCCCCGTGCTTGCCACCCTTGTGGCAGAGGAAGATTTCCTGATTGCGGTTCTGCTTGATCCGCTCGCGAACCTTGTCGAGCGTGTTGAAGATCACATCGACATCGGTCCAGTCGGTGGCGCCCGAGACGATCAGGGGCACCCCCTCGACTTTCGACTTCTCGGCGGTTTCGCGGTCGTGCTGCTCCAAGAGCTGCCGTGCCTCGAAGACCGCCCCGGTCTCTTTCGCCCGGACGCTTGCGCGCGACCCGGCTGCCGGAATGTAGGCGTGCCCGGTCTCGATCTCGTAGCATTCTGCCGCCGCCTCGCTCATCACCTCGATGGCGCTGACGATCTCGCGCAGCTGCACAAAGCGCGCCTGCGCCTCTTCGAGCGCGGTCTCGGCGATCTCCGATCCATCGTGGGATTTTGCCAGCGCGCCGATCTTGTCAGCGGTGCGGTCGACCTCCTTGCCAAGTGCCACCTTGCGCCGCTGCAGGATCGTGGCGAGCCCATGGGCCAGCGGTTCGATTTCTGCCTCAAGGCCGGTCCCGCGCAGCGGACCGAGCAGAGCCTCGAAGCTCTCGCGGATGATGTGGTCGGTCAGGATGTGATCTTCCGGGATCGGCAGCTGCGCGTCCTTCTCGGTCAGCCCGAAAAGTTCGATGGTCTCGTAGGTGTTTGCAGTGTCGTAAGCCATGTCTGGTCTCCAGTGTTCGGTTCCAAGGCCACCACTTGAGTGTGGGGGCATGGCCGAATGCCTGGTTTCCGAATCTGCCTGGGTCAGGGACGGCGCAGCCGCCGGCTTGCCGGGCGCAAAAGTTTTCCGCGCGCAGCACCCGACACATGCGCGCGCTCACGCACGGGACCGTCCAACGCCATAGACCCCGCCCTCGCCGAAAAGTTTTGCGATCCTTGACGCGGGCTGATTTGGGGGCCATCCGGAGGATATGCTTCCGCGCTCATGTGTGTGTGTTTTGACGGTAGGTTTGCCCGACCCGAGCAGGCAAACGGCCCGACCGGACGCGGGAGACGGATGGAGCGGCGGGATCGTTTTGCCCCGCAAAACAGACCAGAGCGCAATCCGGCGGAGCGGCCAGGGAGGAACGTGCTCGCGAGGCGGGCAAACCGGGATGCCGGGTACGACGCCGCGGTGAGGCCGCATGGCCGAATGCGCGACGGACCGAAGGGCCGTTCTCCCCTGCGACACGCGAAGCCGAGCTGGGGAGGCTGGAAGGCTGCTGACGCATTTCTCGTGGTCGGCCTGCCCGGCTTGCCAGGTACAGCAATACTTGGTAGTCTATTGGAGCACCGAGGAGTTTGCCATGAGCGTTCAAAAGCAATCCGTCAGTTTCACCGACACCGCCTACACCTTCGCAAGGGAACTGGTCGAAGCAGGCGAGTACCCCAATGTGAGCGCCGCAGTTTCGGGTGAATTGGCGAAGGCCAAGGCAGAACGTGACCGTGAGCGTACTTTGCTTGAAGCAGAACTGGAGCGCCGACTATCCCTGCCACTCGATCAATGGGAACCCGTCGGCGATGCCGCCGACGTCACTAAAGGCGCCCGGGCCCATCTTGCCGCGATGGCCCAAAAGACCTGATGCGATTTATTAGGCATCCGTTCTTCGAACGGGACCTTATCGGTATCGTTGATCATATTGTTGAGGTGACCGATGGTGACGTTGCAGCCGCGAGCCGTCGCCTGGATGAAGTAGACGCGCTCTTAGAAGCGATTGCCTCAAGTCCAAACTCAGGCGTCCGGCTGAACGGAAAACTGGATGGATGGCTCGTGCGCCGCCATGGCGGCGCCGGTCAGCGACTGACCATCGTATTCAAACCGGATGCAGACGCCGGGCAGATTTATCTCGCTCTTGTCGCGTTCGGCGGCCGAGATTGGATGCGGCTCGCGTCGGCAAGACAGGTGTTCGCTGACTAGCCTTAGAGCAATGGAGAGGCCAAGAAGTTGTAGACTGAACCTTCGCTGCGCCGTGCGCGAACTGGTAGGATGCGGGACAAACCGGACTTTTACTTGGTCAGCTATTGCTAACGCAGTATAGGTTCGCGCCCGCAGCGGTAGGAATTTTGTCAATGCAGCAAACTTCACCGGACTGGTCACTCACCCGTGCTGATCTCACAGGATTACAAACCGCACTTTCTCTGCGCCAGATCACCAGCGCGAGGTGTGGACCAAGCCGCGGTTCACTCGTGTAGCTTACTCTTTTGCAGAAACCGATTGCGCATGCAATACGTCTCTCGCCGCGGCCATGTTGATGCATCGCCGCGTTCGGTTTACCTAAACCCACCAGCAGAATAGAGTTTTCACGACCACATCGGAAAGTGCCACTAACCCCAGTATGCTGGGCGTGGGCAAACCCGCCCGACCTGCGCGAGATCTTGAACTTAGTTGGAAACGCGACCGCTGACACCGCGGCGGACTTCCTTGCAGCGGGTGTTCTCAACCCAATGTGCGGTTGCTGAGTGCCACGGGGATTTCTGCGGGCCAATAGCTGAGTGGGGTAATCTAACGTTTGCAAAATTTGGAGCGCGCTCCTCTACCACTGATCATTATCGCCCTCGCGACGGGTGTCCTGTCTACGGTTCTCGGCAGAAAAACACTCAGCTTGACTTCTCGTAGCGACTTGCACTAGTCTTCGCATAATTGGAATAAAAAACCGCATAGTAGAATTATGGGAGGAGACCCAATGAAATCCCTACTAGCAACCACCGCTGCTGCGCTCTGTCTGGCGGCCGCGACTTTCGCAAGCGCCGAAACCACACTGATCCTGGGAGAAGCGGGTCCGAATCGCGGCGCCCGCGCAGCGGCGCTACAATCTTTCGCCGACGACGTAACGGCCCGCACCAATGGTGAGGTCAAGATCGACATTCAATGGGGCGGCGCGCTGTTCAAGGCCAATGCGGCTGCTCAATCCATTGCTGACGGCGTTGCAGATCTTGGCACGGTGATCGCCGTGTATTTTCCACAAGAGATGCTGAGCTACAGCTTCGCGGACCTGCCTATGCGCAATGCGGACGCCTGGGTCGGGATGCGCGCCACGGATGAGTTGATGCGAACTTCTGACGCGATCACCGCAAGCCTGGCGGATCAGAACCTTGTCTATCTGGGCACCTTTACCACATCGGCGGTAAACATTGCCTGCAAGGATGCGGCAATCCGCTCGGTCGAGGATATCTCGGGCCTGAAGATCCGTGGTGTCGGTGCCTATGGCGACACTTTCCGGGACTTTGGTGCAAACATGGTCGCAATGCCGATCTACGATGCCTATCAGGGTCTCGATACCGGGTTGCTGGACTGCTCGCAGGGCTACTCCTACGCGGTAACCGCGCTGAAACAGCAGGAGGTCATGACCAGCTATACCCTGCTCAACTGGGGGCAGGTTGGCGCCTTGGGCATTTTCATGAACAAGGACGCCCATGATGCGCTCGACGCTGAGACGCAATCCGCGCTGTCCGAGGCCGGCATTGCGATGGCCGACGAGCTGGGTGAACTGATCACCGCGGCCAATGATGCCGCGGTCCAGACCATGCAGGAGGCCGGTATCGAGGTCATCGACCTGCCCGCGGAAGAGCGCGACAAGCTTGTGCAGAAAGGCCAGCAATATGTCGATGAATGGGTCGAGCGCGCCAATGCATCAGGTCTCGACGGGGTTTCGCTGTTGGAGCAATACCGTGCCTTGCTAGAAAAATATGCCGGTGAGCGTGACAGCCAGGGCTATCCCTGGGCGCGCAGCTGATATCGGTCGCATGTCTGCCCGCGGCGCAAGACCGGCGCCGCGGTATTTCAATGTCCCCAATCTCAACGGAGTTGACCGATGTTGCGTCGCATCGAAAGGCTGCTGCTCGACTTGGCTGTATTTGCCGTAATCGGCCTTGGTGTGTTGATCACGGCAAGCGTGCTTCTGCGGATCACCGTCAATTCCGGTATCCCCGACACAATCGTGATCGTTCGCGAGTTGATGGTCGTCGCCATCGTCCTTCCCCTGGCCGTGGCGACGTTGGAGCGGGCACATATTGTAGTCGAGTTTCTCAGCAACAAAATGCCAACCCGTGTGCAAGACTGGCTGATCGTCGGTGGGAGCATATTCGGGCTTTTCGCCCTGTCACCCCTGATCTTTGCTGGCTGGCGAGAGACCGTCCACACCATTGAGAGCGGTGCTTTTTTCTTCGGTCAGCTAAACCTGCCAAAATGGCCAGGCCGGGTGATTTTTCTGATCGGAATTTCATTTTGCTGGCTTCGGCTACTGCTGATGGTGATCGGCGACATCCGCACGATCCGCAGCGGCGGCAGTGTGATCAAACCGACACATGAACATGAGGAGAGCGTCTGATGGACGGCACCTTAATTGGCATCGTCGCCTTCGCATCAGTCATCGGTTTGCTTGCGGTACGGGTGCCCATTGCATTTGCGCTTGCCGGTGTCGCCACGGTGGGAACCTTTGTGGTCTTTGCGTTTCGCACCGGAGCCTTTGCACCGGAGCGGGCGCTAAAGCCTACGACCTCGCTGGTGTTCTCCAACTCTTTCGACCTGATCCATTCTTACGATCTGTCGATGATCCCGTTGTTCATCGCACTTGGTCACATCGCCTATCGGGCTGAGATTACGACGAAAATATATCATGCCGCCCGGGTCTGGCTGGCGAGCGTGCCGGGCGGTGTCGCGATGGCCTCGGTTGTGGGCTGCGGCGGGTTCTCTGCCATCACCGGATCCTCCATCGCTTGTGCATCGACCATGGGCCGCATCTGCTCGCCGGAGATGCTGCGCATGGGCTACGACAAGCGGCTTGCGACCGCCAGCGTCGCGGCGGGCGGGACACTTGGGTCCCTCATTCCGCCCTCCGTCCTATTCATCATCTACGGTATCTTCACCGAAACCTCGATCAGCGCGCTGTTCCTTGCGGGCATCCTGCCCGGGATCATCTCACTGCTTGGTTTCGTTCTGGTCATCTTTGTATGGGTTCGCCGGACACCCGAAGCCGCGCCCAGGTTCGAAGGCCAGATCTCGATGCGGGATCGCGGCCGGGCTGCGTTCGAATCCTGGCCAGCCATCAGCCTGTTCGTGATTATTGTCGGCGGCATCTATGGTGGTTTCTTCACGGCAACCGAAGCAGCTGCGATCTGTGTGTCGGCCGCTGTCGCCATTGGCTTTGCGCAGGGCAAGCTTGATCTGCGCGGGCTGATTGACTCCTTGCGCGAGACCTGCGTCCAGACGGCCAGTATTTTCCTGATCGCCGCCGCTGCCAAGATCTTTGTGGCCTTTGTCGCCCTGACCGGGGTCGCGCCCGCCATCGTCAGTGCCGTGACTGAGGCACAGCTTTCTGCCGTCTTGCTGCTGGCGGCCATCGCGGTGATCTATCTGGTGCTTGGAATGTTTCTTGATCCGATCGGCATCATGGTGCTGACCCTGCCGCTGATGATCCCGCTGGTGGAAACCTACGGGTTCGATTTGATCTGGTTCGGGGTGGTTGTCATCAAACTGCTTGAGATCGGGCTGATCACACCACCGGTTGGGCTGAACGTATTTGTCATTGCCAACGTGGTGGGCAAAGAAGTTTCGATCGACAAGATCTTCTCGGGTATCCTGCGGTTTTTGACGGTTGACGTGATTGTTCTGATCCTGATCATGGCCTTCCCGGTCATTTCGCTGCTGATCCCGAATTCGATGTGATCAGGGGCCCCAAAATGTTGAGGAACGTCATGCCCAACGAGATTGAGACAGACAGAAGGTTCGCAACCACTCTTGCGCGGGGCTTAAGCGTGCTGCGGGCGTTCAGGCCATCCGATGACGGCTTGGGCAATGCGGAAATCTCGGAGCGTACAGGCATACCGAAATCCACCGTTTCCCGCCTGACTTTCACCTTGCAGAAGCTCGGCTATCTCACCCATGCGCGGCGCCATGACCGATATCGCCCCGGCCCTGCGCTGTTGGCGCTTGGCAATATGGCCAGCGCATCGATCTCTTTTGTCGATCTTTCATCACCGCTGATGCAGCGGCTGGCGGATGAAACGGGAACTCTTGCCCTGTTGTTGGTCCGCGACGGGGGCAAGCTGCTGATCGTCAAGACATGGCGCCCTCGTGGGGTTGCCTCCCTCTGGCTGGAGGTCGGGCATCGTTTGCCGTTCAACGGCACCTCGTCCGGCCATGCGCTGCTCGCCTCAACCTCCGAAGAAGGGTTTGATGAGATTTTGACAGCGGCAGACGGTGATCGCAGGGTGACCCGGGATCGGGCGGAAGAGATTCGGCGCGTTGCGCACAATCAGCTAGTGACAACAGGCTTCGTCGTCACCGACCCTGGCGAGTATTTTACAGCCAATATTCACGCGGTTGCCACCCCGTTCTACTCTCGCGACTTGAGCGAGCCTGTGATTTTCACCTGTGGCGCTTTGCCTGAGGTCCTCTCGGTGCCCCGCATGCGCACGGATGTCGGGCCGAAACTGCGCGAAACAGTCCAGGAACTTGAGCGGATGATGGGTCTCGGCGTGTCCCAAGCATATCGTGACCTGTAAGTTAGGAAAATACCGCATAGTAGAATTCACTATTGCATGTTGAAATTTATAGTGTGATCCCTTATCAATCCAGTGAATCAACGAAAGGTGAAATGATGGCGTCGGTATCCTACGAAACTGTTGGCCGGGTGGCGGTGGTGACCGTCGACAATCCCCCGGTCAACGCGCTGTCCCGGGTCATCCGCAGCGGTCTGTCAGACGCTTTCGGCCGCTTTCAGACCGACGAGTCGGCCGATATTGCCGTCATCATTGGGGCTGGTCGGATGCTCATTGGTGGCGCTGACATTTCCGAATTCGGCAAGCCACCACAAAGCCCCAGCCTGCCCGACGTGACCCTCCAGATAGAACAATCTGCAAAACCTGTCGTCGCTGCCATTCACGGCATGGCATTGGGCGGCGGGCTTGAAGTTGCCCTTGGGGCGCATTACCGCATCGCGGCTCCCGGCACGCGGCTGGGTCTGCCCGAGGTCAAGCTGGGCATCATGCCCGGCGCGGGCGGGACACAGCGTATGCCGCGCCTCGTTGGTGCTGCCACAGCGCTGAAAATGATCACCAGCGGCACCCCTGTGACCGAAGCTGAAGCACTCCAGTCCGGGTTGATCGATCAAATCTGCGAAGGCGTTGATATTCGTAAAGCCGCAATCGACTATGCGCAATCGCTGCTGTCCGACAATGCCCCGGCACGACCAATCAGCGGTTTGCCCCGCGCCACGGACAGTGAGGGCGTCATTCAGCAATGGCGCGCGAAGCTGCAGAAATCGTCGCGTGGCGAAGTGGCCCCGCTGGTTGCAGTCGATGCGGTGGAAGCATCGGTCCAGAAGTCCTTTGCCGAAGGGTTGAAGGAGGAACGCCGCTTGTTCCTGCATCTGATGGACACTCCCCAGCGCGCCGGGCTGATCCACGCTTTCTTCTCCGAACGCGCTGTGGCAAAACTGCCGGAGATTTCTGACATCGCGCCCCGCGACATAGCACGTGTCGGCGTCATCGGCGGCGGCACCATGGGGGCGGGCATCGCCACCTCGGCGGTGCTGAACGGCCTCGCGGTGACATTGGTGGAGCGTGATTCAGAGGCTACCGACAAAGCCCGCGCGACCATTGCAGGCAATCTCGACGCCGCCGTGAAGCGCGGCAAACTCAAAGCCGAACAGCGCGACGCAATCCTCACGGATGCTCTCAAGACTGTCACCGACTACGGTGCTTTATCGGGGGCCGATCTGATTATCGAAGCCGTTTTCGAAAGCATGGACGTGAAAAAGGAAGTCTTCGCCAAGCTGGACGAAATCCTGCCGCGCGGCGCGATCCTGGCGACAAATACCTCCTACCTCGACGTTAACGAAATCGCCACCACCACCGCGCGACCCGAGGACGTGATCGGGCTGCATTTCTTTTCGCCCGCGCAAGTCATGAAACTGCTTGAGGTGGTTGTTGCCGACAAGACCGCTCCGGATGTGGTGGCCACCGCCTTTGCCCTTGCAAAAACACTCGGCAAAACCGCTGTGCGCGCCGGTGTTTGCGACGGGTTTATCGGCAACCGCATCCTGTCGCACTACCGCACGGCGGCCGATCACATGGTGCTGGACGGCGCAAGCCCCTACCAGATCGACAAGGCACTGACGGATTTCGGCTTTGCAATGGGTCCTTATCAGGTCTCGGACCTTGCAGGGCTGGATATCGGATATGCCACCCGCCAGCGCAAGGCGGCAGACGCCCACCCGCGCGACCGTTACCCGACCTTCGCCGACGCGCTTTATCACAAGGGCTGGCTGGGCCAGAAAACCGGCCACGGTTACTACCTCTACGAGAAAGGCGACCGCAAAGGGCGGCCCGACCCCGAGGTGGAGCAAATCATCGCGCAGGCCCGCAAGGAGGCCGGCACCAGCCCCCGCACCTTCTCCGATGACGAGATTGTACGCCGTTACATGGCCGCGATGGTCAACGAAGGCGCGCGCGTCGTGGACGAGGGCATTGCGCAGCGCCCGCTGGATGTGGATGTCGTGTTTCTTTATGGCTACGGCTTTCCGCGCTGGCGCGGCGGGCCGATGAAATATGCCGATATGCGCGGGCTCGACAGCATTCTCGCCGATATCCGCACATTCGCCGAAACCGACGATCATTTCTGGTCACCCGCGCCGCTGCTGGAGAAACTGGTGGCCGAAGGCCGCAATTTCGACAGCCTGAATCAGCGCTGAAAGGAACCCAATATGTCAAATGCCGTTATCGTTTCCACCGCCCGCACGCCCATCGGCAAGGCCGGGCGCGGCAGCTTCAACATCACCCATGGCGCAACGCTGGGCGGGCACGTCGCAGCAGAGGCCGTCAAGCGCGCAGGGATAGACCCGGCGCTGATCGAAGACAGCATCTGGGGCTGCGGCTATCCGGAATATGTCACCGGCGGCAATATCGCGCGGCAGGCGGTGATCCGCGCGGGCCTGCCGGTCAGCATCGCCGCCACCACCGTCAACCGTTTTTGCGCCAGTGGCCTGCAAGCCGTGGCGATGGGCGCGCATCTGATCAACAATGAGGGCGCCAAGGCGGTTCTGGTTGGCGGGGTTGAGAGCATTTCAATGGTGCAACCCCCGGTGCGTCATTCACGCGAAGCCTGGATTGAGGCGCATAAGCCGGATCTCTACATGACGATGATCGAAACCGCCGACATCGTCGCCAAGCGCTATGGCATCAGCCGCGACGCGCAGGACGCACTGGGCCTGCAAAGCCAGCAGCGCACCGCTGCCGCACAAGAGGCTGGCCGCTTCGATCAGGAGATTGTCCCGATCACCGTCACGATGGCGCGGAAGGACAAGGAAACCGGCGAGGTTTCCGAGGTTGAGACAACCATCTCTCGCGATGAATGCAACCGGCCCACGACAACGCTGGAAGGGTTGCAGATGCTGGAGCCCGTGCGCGGGCTCGATCAGTTCATCACCGCAGGCAATGCATCGCAGCTCAGCGACGGTGCCGCAGCGCTGGTGATGATGGACGCCAAAGAGGCCGAGCGTCTTGGGCTGACCCCCCTCGGTGCGTTCCGCGGCTTTGCCGTTGCGGGCTGCGAGCCCGATGAAATGGGCATTGGTCCGGTCTTTGCGGTGCCGCGTCTGCTGAAACGTCAGGGCGTCACGGTGAACGATATCGACCTTTGGGAACTGAACGAAGCCTTTGCCAGCCAGGCGCTCTATTGCCGCGATACGCTCGGCATCGACAATGACATCTGCAACGTCAATGGCGGTTCGATCGCTGTCGGTCACCCCTTCGGCATGACCGGTGCGCGGATGACCGGGCATCTGATGACCGAGGGCCACCGTCGCGGCGCGAAGCTTGGCGTCGTGACGATGTGCATCGGCGGCGGCCAGGGTGCTGCCGGCCTGTTTGAAATCTATTGAAAGGGGCCACCCGATGGACCTGAATTACACCGATGAACAGAAGGCGTTCCGGGATGAGGTGCGCAGCTATCTGGCCGAAAAGCTCCCGGCCCGGCTCGTGGAAAAGGTCAGGCTGGGAAAAACGCTGACCAAGCAGGATCATGAGGAATGGCACGCGATCCTGAACGAAAGGGGCTGGCTTGCCGGAAACTGGCCCAAAACGTTTGGCGGCGCCGGCTGGGATGCGGTTCAGCGCCATATTTTCGAGGATGAAATGACCCGGGCGGCGGCGCCCCGCATTGTTCCCTTCGGTCTTGGGATGCTTGGCCCGGTGTTGCAGAAATTCGGCTCCAAGGCGCAGCAGGACCACTATCTGCCGCGGATCCTGAGCGGCGATGACTGGTGGTGCCAAGGCTATTCCGAACCCGGCGCGGGGTCGGACCTCGCCTCGGTCCGCACAACGGCGGAACGTGATGGCGATGACTATATCGTCAACGGGCAAAAGACATGGACGACCCTTGGCCAACACGCCAACATGATATTCTGCCTCGTGCGCACGTCGAAAGAAGGCAAACCGCAAGAGGGTATCTCTTTCCTGCTGATCGACATGAACAGCCCCGGCGTCAAGGTGCGCCCGATCGTCCTGATCGACGGTGAACCCGAGGTGAACGAGGTGTTCTTCGATGACGTCCGGGTTCCGGTCGAGAATCGTGTGGGCGAAGAAAACAAGGGCTGGACCTATGCGAAATACCTGCTGACCCATGAACGCACCAATATTGCGGGTGTGGGCTTTGCAAATGCCGGTCTGGAAAACCTCAAACGCATAGCCCGACTCGAACGTGCAAACGGACGTCCGTTGATTGAAAACCCGCATTTTGCGGCGCGGATCGCGCGGGTTGAAATCGACCTCATGGCCATGTCGACGACCAACTTGCGCGTCGTGTCCAAAGCTGCGGCGGGTCAGGCCCCCGGCGCCGAAAGCTCGATGCTGAAGATCAAGGGCACCGTCATCCGTCAGGAAATCAACGCGCTCACCCGGTCGGCCGTGGGACCTTACGCAATGCCCTTCGCCTCGGAGGCGCTGGAAGACGGCAGCAATCTTGGGCCCGTTGGCCCTGACTATGCCGAAACCGCCACCGCGCAGTACCTCAACAACCGGAAGCTGTCGATCTTCGGCGGATCGAATGAGATTCAGCGCGCGATCATCAGCAAAGCCATTCTGGAACTGTAAGGACAGATCATGAATTTTGAACTGACAGAAGAACGCCAGATGCTGCAGGACGGCCTGCGCCGTTACCTGCGGGAAAGCTACACACCGACCCTGCGGGCAGAACTGGCGGAGAGTGACCACGGTTATGCACAGAATGTCTGGTCCGGTCTTGCAGAGATGGGCGTCATCGGTGCGCTGTTTGACGAAGAGATTGGTGGTTTTGCCGGGTCTGGGTTCGACATCGCCGTGGTGTTTGAAGAACTTGGCCGGGTCGGCGCTGTTGATCCGCTGATTGATACTGCCATTCTCGGTGGCGGTCTGATTGCCGCCTTGGGCAACGAGGCGCAGAAACAGATTATCGAAGCGGTGATCGACGGCTCGATCCAGCTTGCCTTTGCCCATGGCGAACCGTCCAGCCGTTATGACCTGTCGCGCATCGAAGCCACGGCCACCCGCCATGGCGACGAGTTTATCCTGAACGGGCGCAAGGCCGTGGTGATCAATGCCCCCGCTGCCGATCATATCGTTGTCAGCGCCCGCACCTCGGGTGATGCGGCGGATCGGGACGGGATCAGCCTGTTTCTGGTTTCCGCGTCCAACCCTGGCATGACGCTGCGCAGCTACCCGCTTGTGTCCGGTTGTCAAGCCGCAGAACTTCTGCTGGAAGATGTCCGGCTGGGCAGTGACGCCCTGCTGGGCGGGGAAGGCGGTGCATTCGAGGCCATCACCCACACTCAGGCGCGCGCCACGTTGGCGATCTCGGCCGAAGCGCTTGGCCTGATGGAGAGCATCCGGGAACTGACCAACGACTATCTCAAGACCCGCAAGCAGTTCGGAAAACCGATCGGCAAGTTCCAGGCGCTGCAACACCGGATGGCCGATGTCCTGATCGAGATCGAACAGGCGCGCTCGGCCGTCATCAACCTGGCCGGGCATATCGATGCCCCTGCGGAAATCCGCGAAAAGCATGTAAGCGCAACCAAGAACCTGATCGGCAATGTCGCGAAACTCGTCACCGAAGAGAGCATTCAGATGCATGGCGGCATCGGAATGACGGACGAGTACGAGTTGGGGCATCTCGCCAAACGTCTGATCATGGTCGATCACCGGTTTGGCGACGCGATCTATCACCTTGAGCGCTTTATTGCCCTGGCCGTGGCTTGATCCATGGCGGCGGGCGATGTGATAGAAAACGAAACCGGCACGCAGCGGCTGATCGGTTATGTCCTTGACGTCGGACAGCCCGACAAGCGGGCACGTTGTGCGTTGTCGGTGACGGATCATCACCTCAATCGCCACAATGTTCTGCATGGCGGCATCGCCACGACAATGCTGGACAGCGCGATGGGTGCGACCGCCAGCCTGTCGGTTGACCCAAGCGGCCGCGCACCATTCCTGACCGTCTCGCTCACCACCCAGTTCATCGCTGCAGCGACCGGGCAATCGGAGTTGATCGCAACCGGTCAAATCGTGGGCGGTGGCCGCGCGCTGATGTTTGTGGATGGAGAATTGCGGGACGGGTCGGATCGGCTGATCGCCACGGCAAAAGGCGTATTCAAGCGCGTACCCGCGGACAAACTGGACGTACCGAAAGGAGATGGCCGCTGATGCAACAGCTTGCCCATTGCGAAGATCACGGCGACCGTCTGATCGTCGTCAATTCGAACCCATCAAAGCGCAATGCGTTGTCGCCGGACCTCTATCGCGTATTGGTCGATTCACTGGACCTTGCGGCGAGAGAGCCCCGCATCACCTCGGTCATCCTGCGGGGCGAAGGTGGCTATTTCTGCGCCGGTGGCGACCTTGGCCTGCTGGCGACCCGCCGGGATTTGCCCCGCGATCAGCGTCTCGCCCGGATTGAAGAACTGCATGCCGTGATCCGCGCTGTGCTGAACTGCCCGAAACCGGTGATCGCCGCCGTCGAAGGGGGCGCGGCCGGTGCCGGGGTCTCGCTTGCCTTTGCCTGTGACATGATCGTGGCCGACCGGGATGCGACCTTCACCGTCGCTTATGTCAAGGCGGGACTTGTCCCCGACGGTGGCCTGACCAGCACCTTGGCCGCCCATTTACCGCGCGAGTTGGTGATGCGTATGGCCTTGCTGGGGGAGCCGGTGACGGCAGAACGCCTGTTCAGCCTTGGGGCCATCTCGCAGATCGAACCGGCGGGCAATGTGCTCCCGGCTGCACTTGCGCTTGCAGACAGGCTTGGCGCCGGGCCGTCCGGCGCCCAGGGCCGCATCAAGGCGCTGGTCAACAGCGCACATACGTCATACCGGTTGGACCAGATGAACGCAGAACGCGACGCGATGGCGGATGCCATTGCTGACGCAGAAGCCGCCGAAGGCATCGCCGCATTCCTTGAAAAGCGCCGTCCGGACTTTACCAAAGCACGAGGCACCACATGACAGATCCGACCTTCAACACCGCCGTTACTCGCACATATGGATGCCGCCTGCCCATCGTCGCGGGTGGCCTGATGTGGCTGTCAAATGCGTCCTATGTCGCGGCCGGTGCCAATGCGGGCATCTTGTCCTTCATCACAGCAGCCAGCTTTCCCGAACCGGCCGCCCTGCGCGCCGAGATCGCGAAATGCCGGGACCTCTGCGGTGATCGCCCGTTTGGTGTCAACGTGTCCATGCTGCCCAAACTGGTCGAAGGCGAGAGGATCGCGGACACCTTCCGCCTGATCGCGGATGAGGGCGTGCGCTTTGTCGAAACCTCGGGGCGCAATCCCGAGGCCTTTCTGCCGATCCTCAAGGACGCGGGCATCAAGGTTCTGCACAAGGTTCCCAGCGTGCGCTACGCCGTAAAGGCGCAGGAGGTCGGGGTCGACATGGTGTCGATCGTCGGTGCAGAATGCGGCGGTCATCCCGGGCTCGACCTGATCGGCAGCATGGTCAACCAGGCGCTTGCCGAACGTCGTCTCGACATCCCCTTCCTGATTGGCGGTGGCATCGGTGCCGGCAGCCAGATCGTCTCGGCCTTAGCCTCCGGCGCTTCGGGGGTCGTGATCGGAACACGTTTTCTGGTGGCCGAAGAAATCTCGGCCCATCCGCAGTACAAGCAGGCCCTGGTTTCAGCCAATGAACGTGACACGACATTGACGATGAGCAGCGTACGCAACACGGTTCGCACCCTCAGCAACGAAACCACCGAGATCGTGCGGCGGCTTGAAGCCGACAACCCGCAAATAGGCATTGCCGAACTGATGCCCCACGTATCCGGAGTGATAGGCCGCAAAGCCTATGAAACCGGCGACGTGTTGCGCGGGATGTTGTCCGCAGGACAGGCTCTGGGCCTGACCGACGGCATCGCGCCGCTGGCGGACATTGTCGCCCAACTGGAACAAGAGGCAGGTGTTGCCCTGGCGCGTCTGCGTCCTCAACCCCTTGCAACGCAACGCGCAGAGGCGCTGGTGTCATGATCGAAGACAGCTTCCGGATTCATCATCTGGTCGAGGAAAGTGCGCGTGCCTATCCCGATGCGATTGCGCTGAAAGATGGCAGCGGCCATCAGGTCACATATGCCGAATACAAGGCTGCGATCACAAAGGCCGCTGGCCTGTTACTTGATCGGGGCGTGCAGCCCGGCGACCGCGTGGCCATCGTGGCAGAAAACTGCATCACCACTGCCGTTTTCATCTTTGCAGCCAGCACCGTCGGGGCCTACCCTCTGCCAATCAATGCGCGGATGACCGCAAACGAAATTGCCCGCGTGATGACCCATGCAACGCCGCGCGTTACCGTTTTCACGACTGAAGCGTCCAAAGAAGCGGCGGCACATGCGGCGACCGCAAACGCGGACACGCAGGAAACGCCGTTCGGAAATCTCGCCATCGCCGTCACGGGCGCCAGCGCGCCGGAACCGGTGGAGGACGGCGCGAACGAAACCGCCGTCCTGCTTTATACGACCGGCACCACCGGCGACCCCAAGGGGGTGATGCTGACCCACGCCAACCTGCGCTATGCCGGCAGGACCTCGGCCGAGCTGCGCGGCATGAGACAGGACGACAGGATCTATGGCGTGCTGCCGCTGACCCATGTTTTCGGCCTTGCATCGATGCTGATGGCTGCCAGCGGCATCGGGGCGACCATTCAGCTTGAACCCCGCTTTCGCCCCGATGCGCTGTACGCCGCGCTGATGGACAAAGCCACCGTTTTGCCCGCGGTGCCGCAAATGCACGCGCTGCTGATGCAATACGCCAAGGATCAGGGGCTCACGCGCCTGGAAAGCAGCAAACTGCGCTATGTTTCCTCCGGGGCTGCCCCGCTAGACCCGGCATGGAAGCGCAAGGCCGAGGCCTTTTATGGCCTGCCCCTGCAAAACGGCTATGGGCTGACGGAAAGCACCGCCGGCGTCTGCAGCACCCGAAATCCCATCGGCTCACCCGATATCAGCGCGGGCTTTGCGCTGCCGGAGACCGAGATCCGGCTGGACACCTCGGTCGGCGCGGACGGCGATCCCGATGCCGGTGAAATCCTGACCCGCGGCCCGCAGGTCATGAAGGGATATTTCCGAAACCCGGAGGAAACCGCACGCGCCATCGACGCAGAGGGGTGGCTGCGCACCGGTGATCTTGGAAAAATCGACAAGGCAGGCAATCTGCACGTCGTTGGGCGGTGCAAGGAACTTATCATTCGCGGCGGTTTCAACGTCTACCCACCCGAGGTCGAAGCCGCGCTGAACGACCACCCTGACGTCATCCAGTCCGCGGTGATCGGCAATTCCGTTAACGGCGACGAGGAAATCCTCGCCTTTGTTCAATGCGCTGATCCGGCGACGCTGGACCGGGAGGCGCTTGTCGCCTTTGCCGCCGAGCGGCTCACCGGCTACAAGCGACCGTCCCGCATCATCCTGACAACCCAGCTTCCGGCCGCGCCGACAGGCAAGATTCTGAAACACAAGCTGCTTTCGGTTTTCGCCGAACAGCTGGCCCAACCCGCAGCAGAGGAATGACTCAGATGGCAAAAAACATGAATGGCTCCGGCCCCGGCCTCGGCCCTTTCGATTGGGCGGACGCGTTCCGCATCGAGGACCAGCTCGACCAGGATGAGCGCATGCTGCGCGATGCGGCCCACGGCTTTGCCCAGGACCGGCTTCAGCCCCGCGTGATGAAAGCCTATAGCGAGGAAAGCGCCGATCCCGGTGTGTTCCGCGAGATGGGCGAGGCCGGCCTGCTCGGCGTTACCATCCCCGAGGAATATGGCGGGTTGGGTGCCTCATACGTCACCTATGGCCTGATCGCACGCGAGATCGAGCGGGTGGACAGCGGCTATCGCTCGATGATGTCGGTGCAATCGTCTCTGGTGATGTATCCGATCTACGCCTACGGGTCGGAAGAACAGCGCAAGAAGTACTTGCCAAAGCTGGTATCGGGCGAATATATCGGCTGTTTCGGCCTGACCGAGCCTGACGCGGGTTCGGACCCGGCGGGGATGAAAACCACCGCCAGAAAGACGGCCGAAGGTTATGTCCTCAACGGCTCCAAAATGTGGATCTCGAACTCGCCCTTCGCGGATGTTTTTGTGGTCTGGGCCAAGTCCGAGGCGCATGGCGGCAAGATCCGCGGGTTCGTACTTGAAAAGGGGATGCCGGGGCTGTCCGCACCGAAAATCAGCGGCAAGCTGTCGCTGCGTGCGTCCACAACGGGCGAGATCGTGATGAAGGACGTGGCCGTCGGCGAAGATGCGCTGCTGCCCGGTGTCGAGGGTCTGAAAGGCCCGTTCGGGTGTCTGAATCGCGCGCGATACGGCATCGCCTGGGGCGTGTTGGGGGCGGCAGAGTTCTGTTTTCACGCCGCACGACAATACGGTCTCGACCGGAAACAGTTCAACAAACCGCTGGCCCAGACGCAGCTTTTCCAGAAGAAGCTCGCCGATATGCAGACGGATATTTCGATTGGATTGCAGGCCGCGTTGCGTGTCGGCCGGTTGTTGGATGAGAGCTGCGCCGCGCCCGAAACGATCTCGCTAATCAAGCGCAACAACTGCGGCAAGGCGCTCGAAATTGCGCGCCACGCCCGCGACATGCATGGCGGCAACGGCATATCCGAGGAATTTCATGTCATCCGGCACATGCTGAACCTTGAAACCGTGAACACCTATGAAGGCACCCACGATGTACACGCGCTGATCCTCGGGCGCGCCATCACCGGGCTTCAGGCGTTTTATTGAACTCAACCAAATACAAGGAGGTCCATGCATGAAGGTACTTGTGCCTGTCAAGCGCGTGATTGACTACAACGTGAAGGTTCGCGTGAAAGCGGACGGGAGCGGTGTCGATCTCGCCAATGTCAAAATGTCGATGAACCCGTTCGACGAGATTGCCGTGGAAGAGGCCATCCGCCTGAAAGAAGCAGGCAAGGCTGACGAAGTTGTTGCCGTTTCGATCGGTGTGAAGCAGGCGCAGGAAACCCTGCGGACTGCACTGGCCATGGGCGCCGACCGCGCCATTCTGGTGATCGCCGCCGACGACGTCCATCAGGACATCGAACCGCTGGCCGTTGCCAAGATCCTGGCCAAAGTGGTCGAGGAGGAGCAGCCCGGCATCGTTCTGGCCGGCAAACAGGCGATCGACAATGACATGAACGCCACCGGTCAGATGCTGTCGGCGCTGCTGGGCTGGTCCCAGGGCACCTTCGCGTCCGAGCTGGACATCGAAGGCGACGCTGCCAAGATCACCCGCGAGGTGGATGGCGGTCTGCAGACCATCTCCGTCAAGATGCCGACCATCGTCACCGTCGATCTGCGCCTGAACGAGCCGCGCTATGCGTCGCTGCCCAACATCATGAAGGCGAAGAAAAAGCCGCTGGATGAGAAGACCGCCGCCGATTACGGCGTCGACGTCACCCCGCGTCTGGAGGTCGTCAAGACCGAAGAGCCTCCGGCGCGTGCCGCCGGTATCATCGTAGGCTCGGTTGACGAGCTGGTCGAGAAACTCAAAGAAGCGGGGGCTGTGTAATGGCTGTACTTCTTCTTGCCGAAGTCAACAACGGCGAACTGAGCGTTGACGCCACCGCCAAGACCGTGGCTGCCGTCAAGTCGCTGGGCGACATCACCGTTCTGGCCGCAGGCGGTTCCGCCGTTGCCGCTGGTGAGGCCGCTGCCAGGATCGACGGCGTGTCCAAAGTGCTGGTGGCCGAAGACGCTTCGCTGGGTCACCGTCTGGCGGAATCGACCGCGGCGCTGATCGTGGGTCTGGCCGATGGCTATGAGCATATCGTGGCCCCCGCCACCACCGACGCCAAGAACGTGATGCCGCGCGTGGCAGCGCTGCTGGACGTGATGGTGATCTCGGATGCGTCGGGCGTTGTGGACGGTTCGACCTTCGAGCGCCCGATCTATGCGGGCAACGCGGTTCAGACCGTGAAATCGAGCGACGCCAAGAAAGTCGTCACCATCCGCACGTCGACCTTCGACGCCGCTGGTGAAGGCGGATCTGCACCGGTCGAGGCCATCTCGGTCGGCGACAACCCGGGTCTTTCCGAATGGGTCGAGGACAAGGTTGCCGAAAGCGACCGTCCTGAGTTGACCTCGGCTGGCGTGGTCGTCTCGGGCGGCCGTGGCGTTGGCTCGGAAGAGGACTTCAAACTGATCGAGGGCCTGGCGGACAAGCTGGGCGCCGCCGTCGGCGCCTCGCGCGCCGCGGTGGATTCGGGCTATGCGCCGAACGACTGGCAGGTGGGACAGACCGGTAAGGTCGTTGCCCCGGACCTCTATGTCGCCATCGGCATCTCGGGCGCGATCCAGCACCTGGCGGGGATGAAGGACAGCAAGGTCATCGTCGCCATCAACAAGGACGAAGAGGCACCCATCTTCCAGGTCGCCGATTTCGGTCTGGTCGCAGACTTGTTCCAGGCGGTGCCGGAACTGACCAAGAAACTGTGACAATCGCGTGGCGGTGACGGAAATCCCCGTTCTCTCTGGTTGGGAACCCGGGAGTCTTTCAACTCCGGCCACGCGGTTAGGCATCGCTAATGGGAGAGACAGGCGGGTTAAGCGGCCCGCTGGCCCGATCCGGTGCATGTCGCTGCCGGCACGGGAGGCATCGCAGAACTGGAGACCACATGAACAGATCCTCCGCATTCGCATCGGTGCCGCTAATGACCGCGCAGCGGGTTAGCTTGATCGGCGGGTTGATGGTCGCGATAGGTCCGATTGCCATGGCGCTCTATACGCCGGCGATGCCCAGTGTAGTTGCAGCGTACGAGTCTACCAAGGGCGTCGTGAAACTGACCCTGACGCTCTATTTCGCAGGTTTCGCCATTTCCCAGTTGGTCGCAGGGCCGTTATCGGATGCGATCGGGCGCCGTCCGGTTACGGTGATCTTCGCGGCGATTTTCTGTGTTGCGTCGCTAGGTGCGCTGATGGCGCCGACAATCGAGATGCTGACCATTGCCCGCTTCGCTCAAGGGATTGGCGCGTCTGCCGGAGTGGCGATCTCGCGCGCTATCGTACGCGATTGTTTCCAGGGCGACGAGTCGTCCCGCATCATGAACATGATCGGAATCATTCTTGCGATCGGCCCGGCGGTTTCACCGACGATAGGCGGATTGCTTGTGCTGCATGTAGGGTGGAAATCGGTGTTCGCGGTGATGATCCTCTTCGGCCTTGCTGTTGCGCTGGTCGCGCTGGTCGCGATGCGCGAAACCCTGCCTGCACCACAACCGCTGCGGCTCGCGGCCCTGGGCGGGTCTTACCTTCGGTTGCTCGGCAACCGGCATTTCATGACGGCGAGCCTGACGGTTGCGGGCTCGGTCGGGGCAATCTATGCGCAGGCGACACTGCTGCCCTTCATCTTGATGGGGCAGATCGGCCTGAGCCCCAGCAGCTTCGGCCTGGCGATGCTGTTGCAATCAGGACTGTTCTTCTCAGGCGCACTGGTGGCACGATCTGTCATGAAACGAACCAGCGCATACCGGCTGGTCTGGCCCGGACTGGGTGCCATCGCCCTGGGGGCGTTGTTCATCTTCTTGCTTCTCTGGGCGGATGACCCGAAAACCTTCCGGGTGATGATCCCGGTGGGCATCTACGCCTTCGGTATCGCCTTCGTGATGCCTGCAATGTCCACCGCCGCACTGGCGCCCTTCCCCCGGATCGCCGGGGCGGCAGCAGCGCTGATGGGATTCCTGCAAATGGGTGCAGGGTTGTTGATTGGCACAATCGGCGCATTTTTTGTGGATACGCTGGTCGCGTTCGCGGTGCTGATCCCCTCCATGGCTGTGGTGGCCTGCGTAAGCTACGCGATCTACCGTCTGAACCCGCATCTGGCTGAACCGGAACCACGCGAAAACGTGATTGGCGCTGCTCCACCAGGGCGAACATTCCTGCGAGAGGAGTGAGGAAACAAGACACGGTACACCTTCCTACAGTCTCTTGGCCCCAAGACAAACTGGAGGCTTTAGGATTTTGTAGTATACTCGATCCAAAATTGACGCATGACGCTGCTCCTCCTTCAGTTAAGTGGTCCTCAGCTATGTTAAGGATAACAGAGGATAGACATGCCGGTTGCCTCGACAATTTCGTGATTGGGGCGCGGGCAGCGATCAAGGGTGTCGCCGATCGCATAGAACTGATCGCCCGAGATGGTGCAGCCGTTGGTAAGTTTGATCGTGTCCTTGTCCCGTAGTTTCAGCAGCCCGTGACCTACAGCGAGCAAGCTTGCGCGCGTTGCAGCCCTTGGCGCGAAACTGTCGTTGTTCACTCGCATTTGGTCCGACAAATTGATACGCGAGTTACGAAATAATAGGGACTAAGTTTCCGAATTTATTCGCGTTCGCCTTTGGTTTTTGGACCGGCTATCAAATGATGGAGGTCGCCATTTTCCCGCAACCCGGTTAATGCCTATCAATACTTCGCTACACTTGGCATGAATGGCTGCACTACACGATGCGCAGCGGCGTTGAGAACGAAGCGCTCGCGACGATATTTGTGCTGCGAGCGCGTTCAGCGAGAAAATCAGATTTACAGGATGGGCTCTTCGGTTGCATTAGCTGCGGGCGATACGAACGTCTGCAATGAAGGCAGGGTTCATTCAACCACACCAGCACAGCAAAAGGGGAACCGTGATCCCACGGCTCCCCTTTCGGTTCAGATCGTCTCACCTCGCGCGCTGATCAGGCAACCAGCGACAGCCCCGCGCTCGGGTCCTGCGGCTGCTCACCGCTGTCGATGAACGGGATGATCGAGAAGGTCTGCCCGCCGCGCTGCTCTTCGTTCTGCACGGCGTTGACGCGCAGGTCCCCATCAGGCGTGTTGATCAGCAGCGACAAGTAGTCATTGCCCGTGCGGCTGCTCTTGGCCATCCAGGCCGAGCCGACGCGGATCGGCGTGCCCCGGGGCGAGCTGACCTCGATCCGGTAGTCAGGGTGGGTCTCCTCGGTCTTGTAGCTGTTCTCGATCAGGATGAACTCCAGATCGAACATCATGTTGGCGATGTAGCCAGTGAAGGCGTTGTCAGCGTCCATGGCGGTGAGCTCGCCCGAGATCGAGCCGGATTTCATCAGGCCGTTCGAGACCAGCGGAATGATCTCGAAGTCGCCGCTCTGGGCGGCGCGCGCCTCTTTCGTCTGCACCGCGTTGACCCGGAACGGGCCGAGGCCCACATCGAGCTGCATCGAGATGTAGGGGTTGCCGCTGGTCGTGCCGGTCTCGTTCCAGGCCGTACCGATGCGCACCTTGCGACCGGATTTGTTGACCGCGGTCACATCGAAATCCGGGCTGCGCTCGGACATCTTCGGGCGGGTTTCGAGCTGGATGGCGATGTCAAAGCGTGACGAGTGAATCATGCCGGTGTACTCGGCGGCTGCGGTCTCGACATTGCGGGTGAGGGTTCCTGCGAACATGGGAGAGTTCCTTTTTGGATTGGTCGGTGCCTGACGTCCTTGCCAGCGCATCCGGGATTGCTTTTTCGACCCCTCCTGGGATCACAAATCAGAAAGCTTGCTTTCCTTTTTTCCCAACCTTCAGTTCAGCGCTGACGCCTGAAAGACTGTGCCACCTTCCCGCCGGGCACGACGCCCCTCCCCTGCCCGTCTGGCCTCGGATGGCTGTCCTGGGTATTCTCGTCGCCCCCCTCCGGTCCAGCGATAAAGAACTCTGCTTCCTCCCCGTTCAACCGCTGCCCGCTCCGGTCGGTCAGCCCGATGGTGCTGCCGTTCGGCTCAAACGTAATCAGGTATTGGCCGAGGCTGTCCTTGTGCACGCGGTAGCCGGTGTTGGCCCAATGCACGGTCCGACCGGCATCGATGGCGGCTTTGATCTCTTCGAGTGTCATGATCGTCCCCTCGCCTATTCTGCTGCCACTGAAGTTACGTCCCGCGTGGCGTCTGGTCCGGTTCCAACAATCCGGGAGAGGATGCCCAATGTGTCGATCCCATCCCCATGCGGCAGGAACACCCGCAACTGGAAGGCGATGATCTCCGTGAAACACCCCATTGCTTTGAGGCCGTCGATCATGCCCTTGTCCGCGCCGCCCAGCTCGAGACGCATCTCGCCTGCGACCCGTCGACGGGTCAGGGTCAAACCCCGGCCCAGATCGACAGGCGCTGTGGTGCCCAGGGCGGCGGTCATCATCTCCTGCGGCGTTTGGGGATTGGAGACGAGAAAGCGGGCGCGCAGCGCGGCCGCCCCTTCCTCGCTCAGCGTCCGCCCGATCATCGCGGTCGCCCTGTCGGGCGTGACCCGGTAGATGCGCTCATTCGTGGTCGGAATATCCTTCCAGATCGGCAGCAAAAGCCCGGTCAGCAGGTAGAGCTTGGTCGTGGTGGTTTTCGGCAGGGACGCAGCCTCGGCATCCCAAAGCCGTGCGAACTCAGGCTTGCCGATCTCTTCCCAGGCCGAGGACCCGAACCGCGTCTCCTCGAGATAGCTCGACCCGTTTGGCCGCACCGCCTTGCGCATTAGCGTGACGATGTCCTCGTCATACATCTGCATGGGGCGCGCCGAGATGAGCGCCGCGCGTCCCGAAGCGCGATTGACCATCGGCAGCTTGTCGGGATTGCGCGACATGGCCTCTTCGGCGCCGAGGACATTGACCGGGTCCGTCACCTCGAGCCCGATGATCCGCGTCACTGCGCCGGATTTTGGGCAGGTCCAGAGATCCTCTGTGGAGACCTGTTCGATCTTTTCGCCACGCAGGGTTTCCACGCCGAGATCGAGCGTGCCTGCCGCGCGCGCCCGTTCGGTCTGATCAGCGATCCGGCGCATGAACTCGGCAAAGAGCGCGTTCTGCATGTGGATGGGAAGGGCAAGCACCCGGTTGAGAAACCGCTGGATCGGGGGAAGCTCTTCGAGCAGCACCCCGTCCTTGTCGATCAGCCGCAGGGCCGTCCAGTCGGTGAAGCTCTCGTAGCTCATCGCCTCGGCGCGCCCGGCGGCAAGATCGGCGAAATACCCACGCAGCGCCGCTCGCGCGATCGGGCTTTCGAGATTGTCCTCCTCGCGGAACATGCCTTGCGAGCCGGTCTCGCGCTGGCCCTTGGTCAGGGCCCCCAGCTGGTCGAGGCGTTTGGCGATCGTCGAGGTGAAACGTTTCTCGCCATGCACATCGGAGGTGCAGACCCGAAAGAACGGTGCGCTGACCTGGGCCGAGCGATGCGTGCGGCCGAGCCCCTGGATGGCTGCATCCGCGCGCCAGCCGGGCTCCAGAAGATAGTGCCGCCGCCGTTTCTGGTTCTTCGCGGTTTGCGCCGCATGGTAGGACCGGCCCGTACCGCCCGCGTCGGAGAAGATCAGGATATCCTTTTCGCCGTCCATGAAGGCTTGGGTCTCGGACGAATTGCTGCTGGCGCTGCGCTTCTCGATGAAGAGATGGCCATCCTCGGCCTTGAGTGGCCGGATGAACCGCCCCGTGACTTCTGCCACGGCCTCATCGCCAAATGCCCAGAGGATCTGATCGAGCGCCGAGGGGATCGGCGCCAGCGTCATCAATTCCATCATGGCCGCGTCACGCAAAGCGAGCGCCTCGCGCGAGACAACGAGCGCCCCGGTCTCATCCCGCAAGGGTTCCGCCACCATATTGCCGTCGATCTCCACGAGCTTTTGCGCATGGATCGGGAAGGCCTGTTCGAGGTAGCCCAGAACATAGTCGCGCGGCGTCAAGGCACCCTCGACGAGTTCATCCTCCGGGTCCATCGCCTCAAGCCGACGCTTCAGCAGGCTCTCGCCTGTCGAGACAACCTGGATGACGCAAGCCTTGCCTGCCGCCAGGTCGTCCTTGATCGCACGGATGATGGTCGGGGCTTTCATGCCCATCAGGAGATGGTTGAAGAAGCGCTGCTTCGTGCTCTCGAAGCGGGACTTGGCCGAGGCGCGTGCGGCCGACGCATTAGTTTCCCCCGAGGCGTCGTTGACGCCGGTCGCAGTCAGCGCCGCTTCGAGATTGTGGTGGATCATCCGAAAAGCACCCGCGTATGCGTCGTAGATCTCGATCTGGGCCGGGGTCAGCGCGTGTTCGAGCACGTCATACTCCACCCCATCAAAACTGAGGGCACGCGCCGTGTAGAGCCCGAGCGTCTTGAGATCGCGCGCGACCACCTCCATGGCAGCCACGCCGCCGGCTTCCATCGCAGAAACGAAGCTCTCGCGGCTTGGGAAGGGGTATTCGGGGCCCTGCCCCCAGAGCCCCAGCCGCGCGGCATAGGCGAGGTTGTGGACGCTCGTCGCACCCGTGGCCGAGATGTAGAAGACGCGAGCGCGGGGTGCTGCCAGTTGCAGCCGGAGGCCAGCAAGGCCCTGCTGGGAGGGTTTGACCCCCCTGCCCTGCTCGGACCCGGCCGCGTTCTGCATGGCATGGGCCTCATCAAAGGCCAGCACGCCTTCAAAGTCTTCGCCCATCCAGGCGAGGATCTGGCTCAGTCGCGTGGTGCCGCATTTGCCCGCGGACCGCAGCGTGGCGTAGGTGACAAAGAGGATGCCGTCGCCCATCGGGACGGGCTGGTCCGGTTTCCATTTGGAGAGCGGCTGGATGTCGGCTGGCGAGCCGCCGAGATCGGTCCAGTCGCGGATGGCGTCCTCGATGAGCGTGGCGGATTTGGAGACCCAGATCGCCTTCCTGCGCCCGGAAAGCCAGTTCACGAGAATGAGCCCTGCGCATTCGCGGCCCTTGCCGCAACCGGTGCCGTCGCCGAGGAAATAGCCAAGGCGATAGGCACGTGCATCCGGGTCATCATCGGCGCGCGTCAGCTTGGTCTGGTCGTCATCGATGGTAAACCGACCGGGCAG
>NZ_NSBT01000034.1 GCF_002285435.1 Actibacterium ureilyticum | reverse complement strand
ATCATTTCCAAGTTTTGCTTGGCATTCATATACCTATCAAAACAGGAAATTGCTAGGCAAAGTGATTTGGAGAACGTCCACACCCATAAGAAACGACGAAAGGGCCGCCCGAAGGCGACCCTCTCTCTTCAATCCTGCGACGCCCTCTTCGCCGGGTCCGCAACCCGCATGACCGTCAGGCCTTTTGCTTCCGCCTTCTGCCCGAGGTTCAGCGCGACCCCGTTGCCGCCGAAGAGCACAACCCCCGTCGCCGCGAACTTGTCGTCCAGCATTTCGTCGTTGCACTTGAACGGTGCCGCCCGCCCGTGCGCGGACCAGCGCGGATCGAACCGCGCCTGCGCGACCCCGCGTGCCCGGGCCCACCGAGCCACGATCATCTCCGCCCCGTGCTTGCCACCCTTGTGGCAGAGGAAGATTTCCTGATTGCGGTTCTGCTTGATCCGCTCGCGAACCTTGTCGAGCGTGTTGAAGATCACATCGACATCGGTCCAGTCGGTGGCGCCCGAGACGATCAGGGGCACCCCCTCGACTTTCGACTTCTCGGCGGTTTCGCGGTCGTGCTGCTCCAAGAGCTGCCGTGCCTCGAAGACCGCCCCGGTCTCTTTCGCCCGGACGCTTGCGCGCGACCCGGCTGCCGGAATGTAGGCGTGCCCGGTCTCGATCTCGTAGCATTCTGCCGCCGCCTCGCTCATCACCTCGATGGCGCTGACGATCTCGCGCAGCTGCACAAAGCGCGCCTGCGCCTCTTCGAGCGCGGTCTCGGCGATCTCCGATCCATCGTGGGATTTTGCCAGCGCGCCGATCTTGTCAGCGGTGCGGTCGACCTCCTTGCCAAGTGCCACCTTGCGCCGCTGCAGGATCGTGGCGAGCCCATGGGCCAGCGGTTCGATTTCTGCCTCAAGGCCGGTCCCGCGCAGCGGACCGAGCAGAGCCTCGAAGCTCTCGCGGATGATGTGGTCGGTCAGGATGTGATCTTCCGGGATCGGCAGCTGCGCGTCCTTCTCGGTCAGCCCGAAAAGTTCGATGGTCTCGTAGGTGTTTGCAGTGTCGTAAGCCATGTCTGGTCTCCAGTGTTCGGTTCCAAGGCCACCACTTGAGTGTGGGGGCATGGCCGAATGCCTGGTTTCCGAATCTGCCTGGGTCAGGGACGGCGCAGCCGCCGGCTTGCCGGGCGCAAAAGTTTTCCGCGCGCAGCACCCGACACATGCGCGCGCTCACGCACGGGACCGTCCAACGCCATAGACCCCGCCCTCGCCGAAAAGTTTTGCGATCCTTGACGCGGGCTGATTTGGGGGCCATCCGGAGGATATGCTTCCGCGCTCATGTGTGTGTGTTTTGACGGTAGGTTTGCCCGACCCGAGCAGGCAAACGGCCCGACCGGACGCGGGAGACGGATGGAGCGGCGGGATCGTTTTGCCCCGCAAAACAGACCAGAGCGCAATCCGGCGGAGCGGCCAGGGAGGAACGTGCTCGCGAGGCGGGCAAACCGGGATGCCGGGTACGACGCCGCGGTGAGGCCGCATGGCCGAATGCGCGACGGACCGAAGGGCCGTTCTCCCCTGCGACACGCGAAGCCGAGCTGGGGAGGCCGCAAGGCTCTGGCCAGGGTTGATGTGCTGGCGACGCCGCTACCGACTATACGGATTACTTGTCCAAGCATTCGATGTAATGGGCGGGTAGCGGAAGTTCGCTGTAATTGGCTCCAATGGCCGCAAAGCGCAGCCATGATCAAGTCTCGGCGCACCGAACTGACATCCCGCGTTGCCTCACCGTTCGGTGCCCCGTCTACAATGTTGACATCGTCAGCGCGGACACTATTATACATTATTGCCTTATGACCGGTGCTCCCTGACCTGGCCTCAGTCGCCTCGTTACAGCCCGGTCTTCTAATTTCTGGACATCGCCGTATCAACATTGAAGTACCTCAAGCAGCACAAGTCGATCGATGAATGCATCGACATCATGTTGATGAGGGGTATGGAAATCCCTGACCGAGGCCATGCCGAGCGCTCCCTGCACCGCATCGGATACTACCGACTCAGCGCGTTTGGGTATCCTTATCGTGACTTCTGCCCGATCCCAACTCCAGACGGCGAGACGGAGCAGAAGGTTCGATGCGACAAGTTCAAAGAGGGTACGTCCTTCGATCAGGCTATCAACTTCTATCTCTTCGACAAAACCTTGCGCATCGAGCTTCTGGACGCGATTGAGCGCATCGAGATCGCGGTTAGAACCGCGATGATTGAAGTCCTTGGGGAGCTGGGACCACATGCGCATCGCGACAGACGCTCATACAAGGATCGCTTCAGCGAAAAGGGCGAAGATGGCAGCACGCCTCTCGAGCTCTTCATAGCCGGACTGGATCAGCACTTCAGAAGCTCTAAAGAGGACTTCGCGAAGCACTTCTCACTAAAGTACTTTGGTCCTCCACCGATTTGGATCGAGGCTGGGACATGGACCTGGGGCAACCTGACCCACATTATCGCCCACCTGTCCGACAAAAACAAAATGGCAATCGCGGCGCGTATTCACCCGGACCTCCCCATGAAGACATTCGCTTCATGGATCACAGCGCTCAATGACGTCCGCAACAGCTGCGCACATCACGCCCGAACGTGGAACAAGCCCTTGGTTAACAGCCCTGGGGTTCCCCCAAAAACGACATTTGGACAGCTCGACCACCTCCGCCAGCCCAGGATGGGGGACGATGCGCCCACGAAAAAGATTTACAGCGCGATCGTCATCATGATCTTCATGCTGCGGCAGTATTATCCGCGCACCAGGTGGCACATCCGTCTTCGCGACAAGATCTTGACCCAAGACCTCCCTTACGAAATTCGTCCGCAGACAGCCGGGTTCCCGGAGGGCTGGGAGTACGAGGCCATCTGGAACTGACCCGCCGACTTCCTGCTATCCGACATTGCCGCACGATGTCCCAAAAGGCCGGTTCAGAAAAGCTGCGTTGCAGGTCAGTCACAGCGACCCGTGCGCCCTTCTTTATGAGGAATGGGTTGGCGCTACGTTCCGCAAGGAAGGGTGGAAAGTGGTGGTTCCCTGCGTATTAGTTAAAGTGGCAGAGAAACGCGGAAGCAAACTTGATTATACTGAGATCCCGATACGTTCGAAGAATGCTCGGTTGCGTGACTTAGCGGACTCGAGAACGTCTTTGAAAGACGAGACCTCGATAAAAATCGAATAGGACGCGTCCCACGAATAGTATGTGTTTGAACCCGCCTTTCGGTGGAAGTTCCCGAGAGCCTTCATGACATCACGTAGCTTGGGTGTTATATCCGCGATGATGTGACACATGAACGGCGTAGTTTCTTCGATTGAGCGTATGGGAGTCCCGTCATACTTGATCGCCTCACCAGACTTCCGCATGTCTTCAACATATTTTCGGACTTGCGTGATGGGGTTTTTCTCCAAAGTGTAGTTGTCGATTTTCGGACGCTTGAATTCTACAATAGTGATTGGGGAAGACTTGTCTTCATTTTCAAAGCCAAGGCCAAGGTCGAAAATGGAGACGTCTGGCCTATCTTTTGGGTGAGTGGGATCTGACACTTGCTTTTCCATGCGGGTGTCAGAGTTGAAATATGAGTAGAATGCCAGTCGGTCGTCAACGATGCATAAATTGTGATCGTCGTAATCCAAATCCGAGGAAGTGGATTTCAGAGGGCAGATTATGTCGTGGAGAACGTCCTCATACTCGGAATCTTGATCTGTATTAGGCTTGAATTTCAAGCTCTCTTCGAACACATCGAGAACCAACTTGCGCTTCATGACATATTCAGCAAGCGACGACACCGACTCTTGCTTGAGTTCTGCGACATACTCTTTGGCCTTCGCCTCCACGTCAGGCAACTTCTTCTCAATTGACCGTTTGAAAGCATTCTTACGGCGTTCATATTGACGCAGCGACTGACGGGACATTTCCACAAATATGTCCTCTTTCCGGTTCGTGCCGTAATGGAGCGTTTCCGCGACTTCAGCATCCGTACCTTGAATACTAAGGAAACGAGGATGCTCGATGCGGAGGGCGCTGACAATGCCTGTCTGCTTCTCTCGAATCTCAGCGAGTTCGGGGGCGAGGAACTCCTTGACGCGCTCTTTCGCCTGATCGACGATGCTCTCAATCTCATCTTCTGACAAAGAGAAGTCCGTTCTTGTGTCATTCACAGATTCATCGAGGGCCGCACTTTCAATATACCCAAGGAATGCGAATTTACTATCAATAGCCTTAAGGCCAATCACCCCGTCCATGTCGAACCGTTTTACAGCACGTCCGTTTGCTCCAAGGTAAAGTGCGTTCGTGCTTCTTTCGTCGTCAGAGATTGCTTTGGGAAGCAGAAAACAGTGGCAGACAAAATCTTCGGACCCGCCAGAAGCGGATAAAGTGAACCGATAATCTGCATCGCGCTCAACTGATTCTGAGAATGCCTCGAACAGGTCTATCTCGGCATCAACATCACAGACCGTAATTTTTGGATGACTGATATTGATGAAGTAACTTATGAAATGAGCCAAAAGCCGATTTGTGATCGTGCTTGCCTTCTTCGGTATGTGCAGAGCGTAGTCACGTTTGTAGGGAGTCAACTGAATAATTGAGCCTGGAGTGCTTTGATCCGCTGGCGCAAGGGTCAGATTGTCCGTTGGGTTGGAAACCTTGAAATCAAAAGAAATAGAACGACCGATGGACCCGTCATCGTAAACACTTTGAATACGCACCTCGTCCAGCACCTTGAGCCAAACAAGGCGCCCTACGCCTTTTCCGCCAATCTTTTCTTTGGCACGTGAGTCCATTCGGCGAAAAGACTCGAGATTGCTTTCGTTAAAGCCAATTCCATTGTCAGAAATAGTAAAGCCTTCCATCTCCCCAGATTCAGTGCGGTGCAGTTCGATTGTGACTTCGCCCTTGCTGAGATTATCCTTGCCAAATCTGTCTTCGACGGCGTGAATGGAGTTCATCACAGCTTCAAAAAGTGGGAAAAGTGAGTTCTTGGCATTCGGAGCAAGCGATAAGTTTCGAATGCGCCCTGCGGGGTCGTTGTCCCAGCCGGTTTGAATTCGAACGTCCATGCTATTTGCTCCCGCCTGCCCTCAGTGGCACTATGACTGCGTAGCTGCTAGGGCGCAATCCGACACTTTTCCTTGGCCCTGACCTGCGAGCCCACTTGCCGAGCAAGTTCTGGTCCTCTCCACCTCTTCTCTGTTTACGAGAGGAGAGAACAACAACGTGGGCCATTTCCATCTTTCGAGAAGTCACGGCAACCGTTCAGAGCACTTTCTTGGCAAGATCATGAAGCATACGCTGCACCAAACGAGGTCGATCGGCAGCTTAGGCCCGATTGCACTGTTTCAGTTCAGATCGACGCCGCCGAGGCGCGGCGCATGGACATGCGTTCGGATTAGGAACGCAGCGCCCGCGCCCGCGATAGCGCCGAAGAGATGCGCCTCCCACGACACGCCGGGTTGGCCCGGAAGAACGCCCCAGAGAATAGAGCCATAGAGGACACCGACCACCAGCGCCGCGCCCAGCGTGATCGGAGAGCGATCCACAAGACCGCGCGCGATGAGGAAGCCAAACCAGCCGAAGATCAGCCCCGACGCACCGATATGGATCGCCGAGCCGCCGAACAACCACACGAGACCGCCCCCTAGGCCGATCACCACGGCGTTCACCGACAGCAAGCCTCGCGTGGTCGTTGCCACCAGCAGCCCACCCATCACCAGGAGCGGCGGCGTATTGGCCATCAGGTGCGAGAAACTCCCATGCAGGAGGGGCATAGCGATGACACCATCCAACCCGCTGCCGTGCCTGGGGATCAGGCCGAAGGCCGGGTTCAGGCCGTAGCCGGTGATCCAATTGACGACTTGGATCGCCCAGAGCAGCGCGACAAAAGCGGCAAGCGCCGCGGTGCGCCGGAAGAAGACGCGCATGTGATCCCAGTTCATCATGTTGGCGACAGTAGTCGTCCCCACAGCGCCTTCAACGGCTTTCGCGCGCTGCACAGGGTGCCACCTCCGGGAAAGGGGATTCGCGGCGGCCAACCTCGGTAGGGCTCAAGCCAAGAGAATGGCTCCGATCTTACACGGTGTTCCCAGGCCGCAGCGGCATGATTTCACGCTCGGGGCGCTTCAACGCTTCGGCATATTTGCGGGCATTGTCATCGATCGTGCTGTGCCAGAGCTTCGAGACGAACGCCCGGGCGTCTTGCACCGTCATGTCCTTCAGCGAAGAGGACAGCGCCATGAAGAGCTCATCCTCGCTGATCGCGGCGGCATAGTGCATGGCGTCCGCGTAAAATGAAGGGTCGTTCAGGACCTGTTGGCTTAGCGGCATCAGCGCGAGGTTCTCTTCCGGGATCGCCATGAAGATCGTGTCCTGCAGGTCGGTCAGATACGCACGCCGCGAGGTGGACACCGGCTTTCCTGCTGCCTGGGGTCTGCTCCGGCTCAGTGCAAAATCCTACGTTAAGAAATATTTTTCCCTGACGCTGGCACCCTTTGCGGAATTTACATTGAGACACGAGCTGAGATGCACGAGTTCGCTATCTGAGAGCCTATTTTACATCCGTTTTACAAACCTGCGTTTGTGAAAGCCGCCATTCGCTGCGCTGCGCATAAAATCACACAGTGCGGGACTTTTCGGGCTTTCGCTGCGCCGTTCACGAAGGTCCGTTGCCCCCTCTTCTTTAGGGTGGACTAAGCATCGAGTAACGCATCGATCACCGCGCATTCTGGGGCAGCATCGCCGGTGCATCGCGCAACAGTGTCCGACAGGACGCGCTCGATGCGCTGCAGATCGGCAATCTTGGCCTGAACGTCAGTCAGATGATCTTCGGCGATGATCTGCACCTCGGCGCATGTCCGGGATCGGTCATCGACCAGCCCAAGCAGCCCGCGAACCTCTTCGAGAGAAAAGCCTAGATCGCGGGACCGCATGACGAATTTCAGCCGCTTGACGTGGGCATCGTCGTAGCTTCGGTAGCCCTTCGTACTGCGCGGCGGGTCCGGCATGATCCCGATTTTCTCGTAATAGCGAATGGTTTCCAGGTTGCAGCCTGTTGCGCGGGCCAAATCGCCCCGCCGAATTGATCTCACGCTTGTGTTACTCATTGTGCCGAAAAATCCCTTGAGCCTGTATCAACTACAGACCCTAGAACGGTGGAAACATCTGTTCAAAGAAGATTCGATGGAACAACATTTGGCGGAACTTCCGCAATCTCAGTCGCAGAAAATTGGCGACGAAACCACCAAGGGATGGGGCGTGACCGGCCTCGGCGTCCTCGGTGCGCTGGCGATGACTTCTTGCTGCATCCTTCCATTGGTGCTGGTCAGCTTTGGCGTGACAGGCGTGTTCATCGCGCAGCTCGGGGCGCTCTATGCCTACAAATGGTACACCTTCGCGCTGAGCGCCGCGTTTTTGGGATACGGCTTCTACAAGGCTTACAAGCCTGTAGATGCCGAGGCCTGTGCCGATGGCACCTGCGCCCGCCCCATCGACCGCCGCATCATGCGCGCAACCCTCTGGGCCGCTTCCGCGATTGTCGCTGTCGCCATGATCTTTCCCTACATCACCCCCTTCATCCTGAAATTCTGAACGAGGACCATGACCATGAAGCATCTCCTGTTATCCGCCCTGGCCATCGTCGCACTCTCGACCCCGGCCCTCGCTGAAGAGCGCCAGGTCGAGATCGCCGTCAGCGAACTGACATGCCCGTCCTGTTCGTTCATTGTTGCCAGCTCGATGCGCGGTGTTCCGTCGGTCGAGATCGCCGCATTCGAGGACGGCCCCGAATACGGGCAGGGTGTTTACAGCGTGACCTACGATGACGCCGAAACTTCCATCGAAAGCATCATCGGCGCGGTGACGGCCAATGGCTATCCGGCGCAGGTGCTGCCCGACACAGCCTCCTGAGCCGCCTGCAATGCGTGACAATCTGATGGGTGGCCTGCTGGCCTTCGGAATAGCAGCTCCGGTCGTGGTCGTCTGCTGCGGCGGCGGAACTGCCGTGCTTGCAGCGTTGTTCGGCGGCGTTGGGGCTTGGCTCTCTGGAATGAGTGGCATTGCCGTGCTGGTTTTGGCGGGTCTGACCTACCTGATCGTCCGCGCACTGCGTCGTTCGCAAATGAAACGCGCCTCCGGCCCCGACCCATCACAAAGAAAGACGGCTCCTTGACTGACACACCTGAAAATTCCGACCGTCTGCTGAAATGGGGGCTTGGCGGTGCGCTCTTCGCCGCGCTCTGCTGCTTTACACCGCTTCTGGTCGTCATCGTCGCTGGCGTCGGATTGTCGGCCCTCACGGGCTGGCTTGATTACGCCCTGTTCCCGCTGCTGTTTTTCAGCCTCGCCGTGGTGGCACAGGCCCTTTGGCTGCGCGCTGGCAAACCGGGACCGGCCCCGAAACTTTGGGCCACCGGCCTCGCGGTGGCCCTGTCGATCCTGATCATTCTTCTCGAATTCAGGTTCGCAATACGGATCACAATCGGCGTTTTCGCCGCCACAGCACTCTACGCGGTTCTCCTGAACCGTGCGCAAAAGAAAGGATCGCTCTTATGATGATGGGATGTTGCACCGCCACCGGCATGGTCTTCGGCCTCCTCGGCATGTTGACACCGCTGATCGCCATCGGCGCGGTCATATATCTGCTCGCCGCCAGACCAAAAGACCCCGAACATGGCGAGGCGCGCTGAGATGAAAGACCTGAACAAAAACGACGATGAACAGGGCGGCTATGACCTGATCGTTCTTGGGGCCGGATCGGCGGGGTTCTCCGCCGCAATTACCGGCGCGGATGCCGGAAAGCGTGTCGCCCTCGTAGGACATGGCACCATCGGCGGAACTTGCGTCAACGTGGGATGCGTGCCCTCCAAGGCGATGATCCGTGCGGCAGAGGCCGTGCACTGTGCGGGGGCTGCCAAGCGGTTCCCCGGCCTGTCGGGACGGGCACAAGTGGATGATTGGCAGACGCTCGTTCAGTCCAAGGACGATCTGGTCACGACCCTGCGCCAGAAGAAATACGCGGACCTTCTGCCGGAATATGAGGATGTCGATTACATCGACGCCGGTCCCGCGCGGCTGATCGAAGGTGGCGTGACAGTCGGTGAGCGAACCCTGAAAGCACCGAGGACCATCATCGCCACGGGCGGGCGTCCCGTTCTGCCGACCATCGACGGCATCGAGGAAATCGGCGCGCTCAACAGCACCAGTCTTCTGGAACTCGAAGTACTGCCGAAAAGCCTGATCTTCATCGGCGCGGGCTACATCGGCGCGGAGCTGGCCCAGATGATGAGCCGCATGGGCGTGAAGGTCACGCTTGTCGCCCGTTCGCATCTGTTGCCCGGCGCGGAACCAGAGGTCTCGGAGGCATTGGCGGCGGCGTTCGAGGCCGAAGGCATCACCCTTCTGACCGGGTTAAGCTACGACACTGTGCGCCGCGACGACGCGGGCGTGACACTGCGCGTGATCCAGAACGGAAAGCCTGTCGAAGTGACGGCGGATCACCTCGTTTCGACCGCTGGCAGGCGGGCCAATACCAAAGATATGGGCCTGGACGCAATCGGCGTGGAAACCGACGCGCGTGGGTCCATCGTCGTCGGCGAGGACATGCAGACATCGGTGCGCGGCATCTATGCCGCAGGCGATGTGACCGACCGCGACCAGTTCGTCTATATGGCGGCCTATGGTGCAAAGCTCGCGGCCAAAAATGCGGTTCTCGGCGAAGACCATCGCTACGACAACGCCGCGATGCCCTGGGTGGTGTTTTCCGACCCGCAGGTCGCGGGCGTCGGTCTCGGTGAAGCCCAGGCGCGGGACGCGGGCCTCGACGTCAAGACGTCCATCGTACCGCTCGATCAGGTGCCGCGCGCACTGGCCGCACGCGACACGCGCGGATTGATCAAGCTGGTGGCGGACAGAAAGTCCGACCGGCTGCTTGGCGGCCAGATCATCGCGCCCGAGGGGTCCGATACGATCCAGACCCTCGTTATGGCGCTGAAGTTTGGCATGACCACAAAGGCGCTCGGGGAGACGATCTTCCCCTATCTGACGACCGTGGAAGGGCTGAAGCTGGCGGCGCAAACCTTCGATATGGACGTGGCAAAGTTGAGCTGCTGCGCCGGATGAAGATCAGGACAAGGACCGGAGAATGAATGAAGACTACGACCTGATCGTCATCGGGGCGGGCATGGCGGGCGTGGCCGCGGCCAACAAATGTGGCGCGGCAGGATGGCGTGTCGCCATTGTCGATGCGCTGCCCTACGGCGGCACCTGCGCATTGCGCGGCTGCGATCCAAAGAAAATCCTGCGGCGCGGTGCGGAAATCATGGACGCGGCACGGCTCATGCAGGGCAAGGGGATCGATCCCGGTGATCTGTCGATCAACTGGGCCGATCTGATGGCACACAAGCGTGGCTTCACCGATCCCGTGCCGGACAAGATGGAAAAGGGCCTGTCGGGCAACGGCGTCGAAACCCTGCATGGAGCCGCGCGGTTCACGGGAAGCAACACGCTGGAGGTCGATGGAACGGCATATCAGTCGGAACGGTTCCTCGTGGCCGCCGGTGCCATGCCCAGGCCGCTGAGCTTCACAGGGGCCGATCTCGTGATCGACAGCACGGATTTCCTCAACCTGGAGGCCCTTCCCAATCGGGTTCTTTTTATCGGTGGCGGCTTCGTGTCCTTCGAGTTTGCGCATATCGCCGCACGGGCCGGAGCCAACCCGATCATCGTGGATCGTGGCGCCCGGCCCTTACGCGGCTTCGATCCCGATCTGGTCGAAATGCTGATCGACCGCAGCGGCGGTATCGGCGTGGACCTGATGCGCGAAACCGAAATCGTGTCGGTCTCGGAAGCCAGTAGAGCATTCACTGTCGAGGTGAAGTCGGGCGATGAAACCCGAACAATCGAAACCGATCTGGTCGTGCATGGCGCGGGCCGTGTGGCAGCCCTGGCCGATCTGAATCTTGAGGCGGCTGGTGTTGATTACAGCGACAAGGGCATCGTTGTAGCCCCGCATCTGCAAAGCACGACAAACAGCGCGGTCTTTGCCGCCGGAGATTCCGCCGACACCGATGGCATGCCGCTGACGCCAGTCGCAGTGATCGAAGGGAAGGTCGCGGCCTCCAACATGCTCAAAGACACTCAGACCGCACCGGATTATGCCGGTATTCCTACAGCCGTCTTCACAGTCCCGGAAGTGGCGCGTGTCGGCATGTTGGAAAGTGAGGCAAGGGACGCCGGGTATGATGTCGATGTTCGGTTCACCGACACTGGCGATTGGTATTCGAACTACCGGATCGGCGAGACCTCTGCTGCCGCGAAGGTCCTCGTGGACAAGTCGAACGGCAAGATCCTCGGCGCGCACCTGTTCGGCCCGGAATACGGCGAACTGATCAATTTCTTCGGGCTGGCAATCAAGCTGGGCCTGGCGGCCAAGCAACTTAAGTCGATGACGGCGGCCTATCCAAGTGTTGGATCGGATTTGGGCTCGCTTCTCTGAATTTGAAAGATTTTTCGCAATAGACCCGATCCTCCTCGGAACGTATGTCTGGCCCGATGAAGACGGTTCTTATCTACTTCGCCGCTGCGCTGGCCGAAATTGCCGGATGCTTTGCTTTCTGGGCCTGGTTCCGGCTGGACAAGAGCGTGTTTTGGTTGGCACCGGGCATGCTGTCCCTTGCCGCTTTCGCCTGGCTACTGGCGCTCAGCCCCGCCGATCAGGCGGGCCGCGCCTATGCAGTCTACGGTGGCGTTTACATCGTATCGTCCCTGCTGTGGCTATGGGGCGTAGAAGGGCATCGCCCGGATCAATGGGATGTAGTTGGAGCGGTCATTTGCCTTGTCGGTGCGGGTATTATTCTCTGGGCACCGCGCAGTATTTGAGAGGCAGCCGCAGACGGGGTGAAGCGCTGAATCGTTCGATTAGATCGCCTTTTGGTTCACGCGTTCCGACAACTCGGCGCTGCTTTCCCTCCGCATCGCGGCTGCGATCAAGCAGGTTTTCTACCGCCCTCGAAAGCAGCGATACATCCTTTACGCAGCATCGGTCAAAGTGGGCTCTGAACTGCCGTTCGCTGTATCGAGAAGGAACGACCGGTTTTGCTTAACGTAGGATTTAGCACTGAGCCGGAGCAGACCCCTGCCTTGGCGTCCAGATATGCCTGCCTTGTCCTGTCGAGCTTCGACCTTGCATGGGTCATGATGACATCACGCTGTCGTTCAGGCAGCGCAAATCCGGTGCAACGCACGATATGAGCAAGAAGCTCTTCAACCTCGGCGTCTACATCAAAGCTCTCGAACCACGGAGCTTTTCCCAGTCTCGCCACCATGTGCCTACCCTCGTCCTCTCAATAATATATTATCGTATATCATATTCAGCAGATCGCAAGCAGATGTGTGCGTCGTACCGCCAGACATGGAAAAAGGGGAACCGTGGTCCCACGGCTCCCCTTTCGGTTCGTATCGTTTTATCTCGCGCGCCGATTAGGCGACCAACGACAGCCCCGTGCCTGCATCCTGCGGCTGCTCACCGCTGTCGATGAACGGGATGATCGAGAAGGTCTGCCCACCGCGCTGTTCTTCGTTCTGCACGGCGTTCACGCGCAGGTCGCCATCGGGCGTGTTGATCAGCAGCGACAGGTAGTCATTGCCCGTGCGGCTGCTTTTCGCCATCCAGGCCGAGCCGACGCGGATCGGTGTGCCCCGGGGCGAGCTGACCTCGATCCGGTAATCGGGGTGAGTCTCCTCGGATTTATAGCTGTTCTCGATCAGCATGAATTCCAGATCGAACATCATGTTGGCGATGTAGCCGGTGAAGGCGTTGTCGGCGTCCATAGCGGTGAGCTCGCCCGAGATCGAGCCGGATTTCATCAGGCCGTTCGAGACCAGCGGGATGATCTCGAATTCGCCGCTCTGGGCCGCGCGCGCCTCTTTCGTCTGCACCGCATTGACCCGGAACGGGCCCAAGCCGACATCGATCTGCATCGAGATGTAAGGGTTTCCGCTGGTATTGCCGGTCTCGTTCCAGGCCGTGCCGATGCGCACCTTGCGGCCTGATTTGTTGACTGCCGTTACGTCAAAATCCGGGCTGCGTTCGGACATCTTCGGGCGGTTTTCAAGCTGGATGGCGATATCGAAACGTGTCGAATGGATCATGCCGGTGTACTGAGCGGCTGCGGTCTCGACGTTGCGGGTGAGGGTTCCTGCGAACATGGGATGGTTCCTTTTGGATTGGCCGGTGCCTGACGTTTTTGCCAACGCATCCGGGATTGCTTTCTCGACCCCTTGAGGGATCACAAATCAGAAAGCCTGCTTTCCTTTCAGCCCCGCCCACGGGTCAAAGCTGCCGTCCGAGTGGGAATGCCCCCGCGCCTCCGGGTGCTACGCCCCTCCCCTGCCCGTCTGGTCTTGATTGGTTGCCCGGATTTTCTGCGGCGTCCTTCGATTGCGCGACGAAAAACTCCGTTTCTTTTCCGTTCAACCGGTGCCCGCCCCGGTCGGTCAGACCGATGCAGCTACCATTCGGCACATAGGTGATGAGGTACTGACCGAGCCGGTCCTTGTGGACGACGTAGCCGGTATTGGCCCAATGCACGGTCTGGCCCGCATCGACGGCCGCCTTGATATCATTGAGTGTCATGCGATCCTCCTCAAGAAGAATGGTGGGGAAACGACGCAAGAAGCCCGATCTTCCAACCGGGCTTCCATACAGTATTCGTTTGGCAAACGGCCGAGAGCTGTCAGGCGCTTTGCGTGGCCCGCGTCGCGCGCGCCGCCATCCAATCTTTCAGGCCAAGAACCGTTCGTCCGGCGGCGACCTCGGAGGCCCAGGCAACCCTTGGGTCGCCGCAGGGCTCATCGCCGGAATGCCGGTCGATGTGGCCATTGGCCATCCATGGCTCAGGCTGTATCCGTCGCAGCCAGTCCGCCATGCTCGGGATGCGGCCCTGGCAGTCTTCACGGATATGCTGCTCGCCGATCCAGCGCACGGGGATGTCGCGGCCCGCACTATTGGTCAGTGTCAGGCCAAAAACCCGTTCGGCCTCAAAAAGGCCTTGCGCATGGTGACGCATGGCTCTGTGCGTGAAGAGCGCGAGGTGCTCTTTGGAAGCGTCGAACCAGTCGTGGACGGCTTGATAGTCGGACGGCACCCCGCCGAATTTCCGGGCAGAGCTTTCGGCATGATGAAGCGGATGGGCCATCTCACAGCCCCTCGTCATAGCTGTGCGAGCATTCGACATAGCGGTCGGCATGATCCAAGGTGACACTGTCGGCGGTGATGTCCCAGGTCAGCGTGCCGTAGCCGCCCTCGTTGTTTTCGAACCCCGGGTGATGGTGATAGGCGAGCGACCAGGCGAAGTCGCCAACCTCTGTGGCAAGCGGCTCCGGCAGTTGGACCTCTGCAGGCTGCACCGTCACATCCTCGACATTGCCGGAGTCGCCATAGCCTTCGTATTCGACAGCGACCTCGCTGATGCCAAGCGCACGTAGTTGCGCGAGCAGCTCCACTCTGGATGCCTTCAAGGTGGTTTCGCGCTCTGCACGCCACTGAGCCGCCATTGCGGCATAGTCGATCTGGGGATTGGTCATGGGTCTGTCCTCTTATCTGAATTTGGGGGGGCCGGGCCTGGCATTGGTCAGCGCGCGCCCGGAAAGCGCAGATCGGCCAAATCCCATCCACGCCGCCCGACCGGAAGCTCGCTTTGACTTTTCAGGCGGCTTGTTCTGCCACCTTGGCGACTCGCTGCCCCACGATCCGGGCCAGAATGCTTCCCGTGTCGATCCCGTCCCCATGCGGCAGGAACACACGCAACTGGAAGGCGATGATCTCGGTGAAGCAGCCGAGCGCCTTGAGGCCATCGATCATGCCCCGATCCGCACCGCCCAACTCAAGGCGCATCTCGCCTGCGACCCGGCGACGGGTCAGGGTCAGACCCCGGCCCAGATCGACAGGTGCGGTGGTGCCGAGGGCGGCGGTCAACATCTCCTGTGGCGTTTGCGGATTGGAGACGAGGAAGCGGGCGCGCAGCGAGGCCGCCCCTTCCTCACTCAGCGTCCGCCCGATCATGGCCGTCGCCCCGTCTGGCGTGACACGGTAGATCCGCTCATTGGTGGTCGGAATGTCCTTCCAGATCGGCAGCAGCAGCCCGGTCAGCAGGTAGAGCTTGGTCGTGGTGGTTTTTGGCAGGGACGCAGCCTCGGCCTCCCAAATCTGCGCAAATTCGGGCCTGTCGATCTCTTCCCAAGCCGAGGACTCAAACCGTGCCTCTTCGAGATAGCTCGACCCGTTTGGCCGCACCGCCTTGCGCATCAGCGTGACAATGTCCTCGTCATACATCTGCATGGGCCGCGCCGAGATGAGCGCCGCGCGACCGGAGGCGCGATTCACCATCGGCAGCTTGTCGGGATTGCGCGATATGGCCTCTTCGGCGACCAGGACATACACTGGGTCCGTCACCTCAAGTCCGATAATCCGCGTCACGGCGCCGGATTTCGGGCAGGTCCAGAGATCCTCGGTGGAGACCTGCTCGATCTTTTCGCCACGTAGGGTTTCCACGCCGAGATCGAGCGTGCCCGCCGCGCGCGCCCGCTCAGACTGATCGGCAATCCGGCGCATGAACTCGGCAAAGAGCGCGTTCTGCATGTGGATGGGAAGGGCAAGCACCCGGTTGAGAAACCGCTGGATCGGGGGAAGCTCTTCGAGCAGCACCCCGTCCTTGTCGATCAGCCGCAGGGCCGTCCAGTCGGTGAAGCTCTCGTAGCTCATCGCCTCGGCGCGCCCGGCGGCAAGATCGGCGAAATACCCACGCAGCGCCGCTCGCGCGATCGGGCTTTCGAGATTGTCCTCCTCGCGGAACATGCCTTGCGAGCCGGTCTCGCGCTGGCCCTTGGTCAGGGCCCCCAGCTGGTCGAGGCGTTTGGCGATCGTCGAGGTGAAACGTTTCTCGCCATGCACATCGGAGGTGCAGACCCGAAAGAACGGTGCGCTGACCTGGGCCGAGCGATGCGTGCGGCCGAGCCCCTGGATGGCTGCATCCGCGCGCCAGCCGGGCTCCAGAAGATAGTGCCGCCGCCGTTTCTGGTTCTTCGCGGTTTGCGCCGCATGGTAGGACCGGCCCGTACCGCCCGCGTCGGAGAAGATCAGGATATCCTTTTCGCCGTCCATGAAGGCTTGGGTCTCGGACGAATTGCTGCTGGCGCTGCGCTTCTCGATGAAGAGATGGCCATCCTCGGCCTTGAGTGGCCGGATGAACCGCCCCGTGACTTCTGCCACGGCCTCATCGCCAAATGCCCAGAGGATCTGATCGAGCGCCGAGGGGATCGGCGCCAGCGTCATCAATTCCATCATGGCCGCGTCACGCAAAGCGAGCGCCTCGCGCGAGACAACGAGCGCCCCGGTCTCATCCCGCAAGGGTTCCGCCACCATATTGCCGTCGATCTCCACGAGCTTTTGCGCATGGATCGGGAAGGCCTGTTCGAGGTAGCCCAGAACATAGTCGCGCGGCGTCAAGGCACCCTCGACGAGTTCATCCTCCGGGTCCATCGCCTCAAGCCGACGCTTCAGCAGGCTCTCGCCTGTCGAGACAACCTGGATGACGCAAGCCTTGCCTGCCGCCAGGTCGTCCTTGATCGCACGGATGATGGTCGGGGCTTTCATGCCCATCAGGAGATGGTTGAAGAAGCGCTGCTTCGTGCTCTCGAAGCGGGACTTGGCCGAGGCGCGTGCGGCCGACGCATTAGTTTCCCCCGAGGCGTCGTTGACGCCGGTCGCAGTCAGCGCCGCTTCGAGATTGTGGTGGATCATCCGAAAAGCACCCGCGTATGCGTCGTAGATCTCGATCTGGGCCGGGGTCAGCGCGTGTTCGAGCACGTCATACTCCACCCCATCAAAACTGAGGGCACGCGCCGTGTAGAGCCCGAGCGTCTTGAGATCGCGCGCGACCACCTCCATGGCAGCCACGCCGCCGGCTTCCATCGCAGAAACGAAGCTCTCGCGGCTTGGGAAGGGGTATTCGGGGCCCTGCCCCCAGAGCCCCAGCCGCGCGGCATAGGCGAGGTTGTGGACGCTCGTCGCACCCGTGGCCGAGATGTAGAAGACGCGAGCGCGGGGTGCTGCCAGTTGCAGCCGGAGGCCAGCAAGGCCCTGCTGGGAGGGTTTGACCCCCCTGCCCTGCTCGGACCCGGCCGCGTTCTGCATGGCATGGGCCTCATCAAAGGCCAGCACGCCTTCAAAGTCTTCGCCCATCCAGGCGAGGATCTGGCTCAGTCGCGTGGTGCCGCATTTGCCCGCGGACCGCAGCGTGGCGTAGGTGACAAAGAGGATGCCGTCGCCCATCGGGACGGGCTGGTCCGGTTTCCATTTGGAGAGCGGCTGGATGTCGGCTGGCGAGCCGCCGAGATCGGTCCAGTCGCGGATGGCGTCCTCGATGAGCGTGGCGGATTTGGAGACCCAGATCGCCTTCCTGCGCCCGGAAAGCCAGTTCACGAGAATGAGCCCTGCGCATTCGCGGCCCTTGCCGCAACCGGTGCCGTCGCCGAGGAAATAGCCAAGGCGATAGGCACGTGCATCCGGGTCATCATCGGCGCGCGTCAGCTTGGTCTGGTCGTCATCGATGGTAAACCGACCGGGCAG
>NZ_NSBT01000033.1 GCF_002285435.1 Actibacterium ureilyticum | reverse complement strand
AAAGATGCCGTAATGGGGCTGTCGGCGAATCGAGCACGTTTCGCTTGTTTGTCAGCATGATCTGAAGTGCCGTTGCCCTTGATGCGCCTGCAGCGCGTCTACGAGGTCGTATGTTTCCATGCGCCTCAATTCCTAAGAATAGAAGGGCAACGACATGAATGTATTTATCGGACTAGATGTATCTCTGACAAGCACGGCGATTTGTGTGCTGGGGCCGCAAGGGAAGGTTGTTGAGGAGTTGGAGGCCGCCAGCGAGCCTGAGGCGCTGGTGCGTGCGATGACGTCATTGCCGTACGCGGTCGATGCGATCGGTCTTGAAGCCGGACCACTGTCCCAATGGCTGAGTAAGGGCATCGAAGAGGCCGGACTTGACGTGGTCTTGATGGAAACGCGGTTGGTGAAAGCCGCTTTGAAAGCCATGCCGATCAAAACCGATCGGCGCGATGCTCAGGGCATTGCGCGCTTGCTTCAAATGGGATGGTACAGGCCCGTGCACCGCAAATCGGTGTCCTCCCAGGAAATCCGCGCGTTGCTGACAGCGCGCAAGTCAGTTCAGCAGGCCATCATCAACCTTGAGCTTTCCATGCGGGGTGTTTTGCGGAACTTCGGTCTGAAGCTGGGACACGTCACCCGGATCAGGTACGAGGCCCGGGTGAGGGAACTGGTTGAGCAGAATGAAATCCTGTCGGCGTCGACAGAGGCCCTTTTGCGCGCGCGTGCGCAGTTGCGCGCCGAGTTGGCTGAATTGGATGCGACAATCGCGGATCTGGCAAAACAAGACGACGTTTGCCGTCTGATGATGACGATGCCAGGCGTCGGTCGGATCGTCGCCCTGACGGTCAAATCCGCGATCGACGATCCGACCCGGTTCGCGCGATCGAAGGATGTTGGTCCGTGGGTGGGGCTGACGCCGAGACGTACGCAATCCGGAGAGATGGACATTGTCGGGCAAATTACTCGAGCCGGTGACCGGGCCCTTCGAACGGCCTTGTATCAAGCGGCGATGATCTTGATGCACCGTGGGTCACCAAACTGGCTCCAGGCCTGGGCGCTCAGAGTGGCCCATCGGCGTGGATCGAAACGGGCCTTGATTGCACTTGCGCGGCGTATTGGCGTTGTATTGCACCGCATGTGGCGAGACGGCACACCATTCCGCCATGTGCAGAGCTCCCCGGCAACGGTCTGAGTAAAATAATTCCAGAACTTGATCTGACGGAGGAACGCACTGCACCTGACGACAGGTACGACGAGGTCCCTTGCCGGGACGAGGTTCCTGGAGATGCCGAAAGCCCGCTAGTTATCGGCTAACGCTGAATACGCGTAAAAGATGGGCACCCAGGACCAGATTTGGACCAGGCATAGAGTGGCAGCCATGCGGCTGACTACGGACGGAAGAGCGAAGCCCGGACAGGGGGGTGTCCTTCAGTCCTGACGTGCCGGTGCAGTGAAAAAGAAAAAGTAAGCTTCTGAATTTGTGCCTTAAAACTCGGAGAAGAATGAGATCTTCGCCGGGATTTTTGACTTGCCCGAAACCCTTGACAGAGGCCCGCCCCATTACGGAAGCTGGCTTTTTGTCCTTTGGAACTCAGACCCTGATCCAAAGGAAAATCCCCATGTCCAAACCCAGAACGGCCAACCCGGCTCTCGCAATCTCCGAAGCCGATCTCGCCTCTGCGCTAGCGCTTATCGGCACAGAGATCGACCACCAACCCCTGCGCAGCTCAGCGCTCGCGCGCGTCATGCGCGAGACGTTTCTTGGCAGCAATGCCGGCGGTGCCTGGGACTGGCGCATGGCATATGACCTGATGCAGGCCGCGGCTGTCCAGGTGCTGCTGCGTGGGAACGGCGTGGCAGGTGACATCGCCGCTGCAAAGCTGCTTGCCTCGCGGCTGCTGACGGAAACCCGCCGGTCAGAGCAGCAGATCCGGCTGCAGCAGTTTTCCACGCCGTTGTCTTTCGCGGCAATGGTCGTGCGGGCGGCAGCCGTTCGCAAGGGCGAGACTTTGCTGGAGCCCTCGGCTGGCACCGGTGCCCTGGCTGCTTTCGCCGCCCGGGCCGGTGCCACGCTTCTGCTCAACGAGATCGACCCCTTTCGCCAGCGCCTCCTGCGCGCGGTTTTCGGCGGCGAGGTCACAGGCCATGACGGCGAGCATATCGATGATCTGCTGCAGAGGCCGGTTCTACCCGACGTCGTGGTGATGAATCCGCCCTTCGCCGCCTCGGTCGATCGGTCGCGGGACAAGCACATCGCCGCCAAACATCTCATCGCGGCTGCAAAGCGTCTCGCGCCGGGTGGGCGCCTGGTGGCGATCATGCCGCCGGGGTTCACGCCCGAACGCGATGCCGCGCATTGGTCCCGCGCCTGCAGCCTCCTGACGCCGCGACTGGCGTTGACGATGCCGGGGCAGGTCTACCGCAAGCTCGGCACAACTGTGGAAACCCAGCTCATGATCTTCGACAAGGTGCAGGAGGATTGCGAGATGATCCGCGCCGTTGTGTGCGATCTGGATGAAGCCCTTCCTTTTGTCGACGCCGTGGCCGCAACCCGGCCTGAGATGCACCCCGCCCAACGGGCAGCAGCGATCCCGCACATTCGGCCGACCGTTCCATCCTCTGCTCCGCGCAAGACCGCCGCTGCGCCTGTCGCCGCCTCCAAGCCTCGGGCCAATGCCGTTGTCCCGCTAACTTTCACGAGCTTTGATATCCCGCGCGACAACACGCCCATCTCGGACATCTATGCGCGCTACCGTCCGCAACGGATCGAGATCGCGGGTGCGCAGGAACATCCCACCCCGCTCGTCGAGAGCATCGCCATGGCCTCGGTTGCCCCGCCCATGCCCTCAAATACGGGTCGTGATGACTTGCGCCTGCCCGCACGGTTGGTCGAGGAGGGTCACCTCTCCGAGGCGCAGCTGGAAACCATCATCATGGCGCATGACGCCCATGGGCGCGACCTGCCCGGTCGGTTTACCATCGATGACGACCAGACCAAGCTGACGCGCGCCGATGATGACCCGGATGCACGTGCCTATCGCCTTGGCTATTTCCTCGGCGACGGCACCGGTTGCGGCAAGGGCCGCGAATGCGCAGGGCTCATTCTCGTGAACTGGCTTTCCGGGCGCAGGAAGGCGATCTGGGTCTCCAAATCCGCCACGCTCATCGAGGACGCCATCCGCGACTGGACCGATCTCGGCGGCTCGCCAGCCGACATCCAGCCGCTCTCCAAATGGAAACCGGACCAGCCCGTCCCGATGGGCGACGGCATCCTCTTTGTCACCTACGCCACGCTGCGGTCCGCGGGCAAATGCGGCACCACGCGACTGAGCCAGATCCTCGCCTGGATGGGCGAAGACTTTGAAGGCGTGCTGGCCTTTGATGAGGCCCATGCCATGCAGAACGCGGCCGGGTCCGAGCAGGGCAGGGGGGTCAAACCCTCCCAGCAGGGCCTTGCTGGCCTCCGGCTGCAACTGGCAGCACCCCGCGCTCGCGTCTTCTACATCTCGGCCACGGGTGCGACGAGCGTCCACAACCTCGCCTATGCCGCGCGGCTGGGGCTCTGGGGGCAGGGCCCCGAATACCCCTTCCCAAGCCGCGAGAGCTTCGTTTCTGCGATGGAAGCCGGCGGCGTGGCTGCCATGGAGGTGGTCGCGCGCGATCTCAAGACGCTCGGGCTCTACACGGCGCGTGCCCTCAGTTTTGATGGGGTGGAGTATGACGTGCTCGAACACGCGCTGACCCCGGCCCAGATCGAGATCTACGACGCATACGCGGGTGCTTTTCGGATGATCCACCACAATCTCGAAGCGGCGCTGACTGCGACCGGCGTCAACGACGCCTCGGGGGAAACTAATGCGTCGGCCGCACGCGCCTCGGCCAAGTCCCGCTTCGAGAGCACGAAGCAGCGCTTCTTCAACCATCTCCTGATGGGCATGAAAGCCCCGACCATCATCCGTGCGATCAAGGACGACCTGGCGGCAGGCAAGGCTTGCGTCATCCAGGTTGTCTCGACAGGCGAGAGCCTGCTGAAGCGTCGGCTTGAGGCGATGGACCCGGAGGATGAACTCGTCGAGGGTGCCTTGACGCCGCGCGACTATGTTCTGGGCTACCTCGAACAGGCCTTCCCGATCCATGCGCAAAAGCTCGTGGAGATCGACGGCAATATGGTGGCGGAACCCTTGCGGGATGAGACCGGGGCGCTCGTTGTCTCGCGCGAGGCGCTCGCTTTGCGTGACGCGGCCATGATGGAATTGATGACGCTGGCGCCGATCCCCTCGGCGCTCGATCAGATCCTCTGGGCATTTGGCGATGAGGCCGTGGCAGAAGTCACGGGGCGGTTCATCCGGCCACTCAAGGCCGAGGATGGCCATCTCTTCATCGAGAAGCGCAGCGCCAGCAGCAATTCGTCCGAGACCCAAGCCTTCATGGACGGCGAAAAGGATATCCTGATCTTCTCCGACGCGGGCGGTACGGGCCGGTCCTACCATGCGGCGCAAACCGCGAAGAACCAGAAACGGCGGCGGCACTATCTTCTGGAGCCCGGCTGGCGCGCGGATGCAGCCATCCAGGGGCTCGGCCGCACGCATCGCTCGGCCCAGGTCAGCGCACCGTTCTTTCGGGTCTGCACCTCCGATGTGCATGGCGAGAAACGTTTCACCTCGACGATCGCCAAACGCCTCGACCAGCTGGGGGCCCTGACCAAGGGCCAGCGCGAGACCGGCTCGCAAGGCATGTTCCGCGAGGAGGACAATCTCGAAAGCCCGATCGCGCGAGCGGCGCTGCGTGGGTATTTCGCCGATCTTGCCGCCGGGCGCGCCGAGGCGATGAGCTACGAGAGCTTCACCGACTGGACGGCCCTGCGGCTGATCGACAAGGACGGGGTGCTGCTCGAAGAGCTTCCCCCGATCCAGCGGTTTCTCAACCGGGTGCTTGCCCTTCCCATCCACATGCAGAACGCGCTCTTTGCCGAGTTCATGCGCCGGAT